>NZ_AUFF01000001.1 GCF_000426365.1 Arenimonas composti TR7-09 = DSM 18010
AAGTTCGAGCGCACCAAGCCGCACGTGAACGTCGGCACCATCGGTCACGTCGACCACGGCAAGACCACGCTGACCGCGGCGCTGACGAAGATCGGCGCGGAGCGTTTCGGCGGCGAGTTCAAGGCCTACGACCAGATCGACGCGGCGCCGGAAGAGAAGGCGCGCGGCATCACGATCTCGACGGCGCACGTCGAGTACGAGAGCCCGACCCGCCACTACGCGCACGTGGACTGCCCGGGCCACGCCGACTACGTGAAGAACATGATCACGGGTGCGGCGCAGATGGACGGCGCGATCCTGGTGTGCTCGGCCGCCGACGGCCCGATGCCGCAGACGCGCGAGCACATCCTGCTGGCCCGCCAGGTCGGCGTGCCGTACATCGTGGTCTACCTGAACAAGGCGGACCTGGTGGACGACGCCGAGCTGCTGGAGCTGGTGGAGATGGAAGTCCGCGAGCTGCTGAGCAAGTACGACTTCCCGGGCGACGACACCCCGATCGTGACCGGCTCGGCGCGCGCCGCGCTGGAAGGCGACCAGTCGGACATCGGCGTGCCGTCGATCCTGAAGCTGGTGGACGCGCTGGACACCTGGATTCCGGAGCCGCAGCGTGACGTCGACAAGCCGTTCCTGATGCCGGTCGAGGACGTGTTCTCGATCTCGGGTCGCGGCACGGTGGTCACGGGCCGCATCGAGCGCGGCATCATCAAGGTCGGCGACGAAATCGAGATCGTCGGCATCCGCCCGACGGTCAAGACGACGGTCACCGGCGTGGAGATGTTCCGCAAGCTGCTCGACCAGGGCCAGGCGGGCGACAACGCCGGTCTGCTGCTGCGCGGCACCAAGCGTGACGAAGTCGAGCGTGGCCAGGTGCTGGCCAAGCCGGGCTCGATCACCCCGCACACCGAGTTCGAGGCCGAGGTGTACGTGCTGTCGAAGGACGAGGGCGGCCGCCACACCCCGTTCTTCAAGGGCTACCGCCCGCAGTTCTACTTCCGCACGACGGACGTGACCGGTGCGGTGCAGCTGCCGGAAGGCGTCGAAATGGTCATGCCGGGCGACAACATCAAGATGGTGGTGACGCTGATCGCCCCGATCGCGATGGACGAGGGCCTGCGCTTCGCGATCCGCGAGGGTGGCCGCACCGTCGGCGCCGGCGTGGTTGCCAAGGTCATCAAGTAAGCCTATAATGCGCGGCCCGGTCGCCCCATGTGGGCGACCGAACATACCGAAATGAGGGACAGGATGTTCCTCGTGTTCGCGACCAGGAGGGTCGAAGCCAGTTCGATGAGCGGCTCCGCATTGACGGGGCGATCACTTACAGGCTAGAATTTTCGGCTCGGTGGATCGGAAACGATCCGCCGAGTTTGTTTTCCACGGGAACCAGGGCCCCAGGCCCCTGATTCCGACGCTCTTTACCGCAACAAGGACATCGCCATGGCGGACCAGAAGATCCGGATTCGGCTCAAGGCCTACGATCATCGCCTCATCGATCGCTCGGCCTCCGAAATCGTGGAGACGGCCAAGCGGACCGGCGCGCAGGTGCGCGGCCCGATCCCGCTGCCGACCAAGATCGAACGCTACACCGTGCTGGTGTCGCCGCACGTCGACAAGGACGCGCGCGACCAGTACGAGACCCGCACGCACAAGCGCGTGCTCGACATCGTCGACCCCAACGACAAGACCGTGGACGCGCTGATGAAGCTCGAGCTCGCGGCCGGCGTCGATGTCCAGATCAAGCTGACCTGAGGCGACGACCATGACGATCAAGACCATCGGCATCGTGGGCCGCAAGGCCGGCATGAGCCGCCTGTTCACCGATGACGGGCGTTCGATCCCGGTCACGGTGATCGAGGCCACCCCGAACCGCATCACCCAGATCAAGACCGTCGAGAACGACGGTTACGCCGCCGTGCAGATCACCGCCGGCAACAAGCGCGCCTCGCTGGTGAACAAGCCGCAGGCGGGCCACTTCGCGAAGGCGAAGGTCGAGGCCGGTCGCGGTCTCTGGGAGTTCCGCATCGCCGACGAGGATGCCGGCAAGTTCGAAGTCGGCGCCGAGATCAAGGCGGACATCTTCAGCGTCGGCCAGCTCGTCGACGTGGCGGGTGTCACCAAGGGCAAGGGCTTCCAGGGCACCATCAAGCGTCACCACTTCAAGATGGGCGACGCCACCCACGGTAACTCGCTGTCGCACCGCTCGCCGGGCTCCATCGGCCAGCGCCAGACGCCGGGTCGCGTGTTCCCGGGCAAGAAGATGGCCGGCCACATGGGTGCCGTGCAGCAGAGCATGCAGAACCTGGAAGTGGTCAAGGTCGACGCCGAGCGCGGCCTGATCGCGGTGAAGGGTTCGATTCCGGGCGCCCCGGGCGGCGACGTCGTCGTCCGTCCGGCGAGCAAGGGTTAAGGAGCAGGAAACATGGAACTCGCCGTCATTGGAAGCGGCCAGACGCTGTCGGTCTCCGACGCCGTCTTCGGTCGTGAATTCAGCGAGGATCTGGTGCATCAGGTGGTCGTTGCCTACCGCAACGCCGGCCGTGCAGGCACCAAGGCCCAGCTGACGCGCTCGGAAGTCTCCGGCACGACCAAGAAGTTCAAGAAGCAGAAGGGCGGTGGTGCCCGTCACGGTGACTACCGTGCGCCGATCTTCGTCGGTGGTGGTGTCTCGTTCGCGGCGAAGCCGCGCAGCTTCGCGCAGAAGGTCAACCGCAAGATGTATCGCGCCGCCGTCGCCGCGATCATTTCCGAGCTGAACCGCCAGGGTCGCCTCAAGGTCGTCGACGCGTTCGACGTCGCCGAGCCGAAGACCAAGGCGCTGGTCGCCAAACTCGCCGAGATGCAGGCCGAGCGCCCGCTGATCGTCAGCGAGGAGCCGAGCGATGCGCTGTACCTCGCCGCGCGCAACATCCCGTACGTCCAGGTGCGCGACGCCCAGACCATCGATCCGGTGGCCCTGGTCGGCGCCGGCACCGTGATCATGACCGCCGAATCGGTCAAGAAGATCGAGGAGTGGCTGGCATGAGCAACATCAACGTCCTCGGCGTGATCCGCGCCCCGCGCGTCTCCGAGAAGACCGCGCGGCTGCAGGAACTGAGCAACCAGTACGTCTTCGAAGTGGCGAAGACGGCGACCAAGGCCGACGTCAAGTCCGCCGTCGAGTCGCTGTTCAACGTCAAGGTCGAAGCCGTCAACGTGGTCAATGTGAAGGGCAAGACCAAGTCCTTCCGCAACCGTGCCGGCCGCCGTGGCGACTGGCGCAAGGCATACGTTCGCCTGGCCGAAGGCCAGTCGATCGACGTGATGGCCAAGGCCTGAGGCTGATCCCATGGCACTGATGACTTTCAAGCCGACGTCGCCTGGCCGCCGCGCCATGGTGCGCGTCTCCACCGCCGGCCTGCACAAGGGCGGCCCGCTGGAATCGCTCGTCGAGAAGAAGAGCAAGACCGGTGGCCGCAACAACCACGGCCGCATCACCACCCGCCACATCGGCGGTGGTCACAAGCAGCACTACCGCATCATCGACTTCAAGCGCGACAAGGAGGGCATCCCGGCCCGCGTCGAGCGCCTCGAGTACGATCCGAACCGCACCGCGCACATCGCGCTGCTGTGCTACGCCGACGGTGAGCGCCGTTACATCATCGCTCCGAAGGGCCTGGCGCAGGGCGACCAGGTGATCGCGGGCAAGGATGCGCCGATCAAGACCGGCAACAGCCTGCCGCTGCGCAACATGCCGGTCGGTTCGACGGTGCACTGCATCGAGATGAAGCCCGGTCGCGGCGCCCAGCTGGCGCGTGCCGCCGGCGCCGGCGCCCAGCTGATCTCCCGCGACGGCGGCTACGCCACCCTGCGTCTCCGCTCCGGCGAGATGCGCAAGGTGCCGGCCGACTGCCGCGCGACGATCGGCGAGGTCGGCAACGTCGAGCACAACCTCGAGAAGCTGGGCAAGGCGGGTGCGAAGCGCTGGCGCGGCGTCAAGCCGACCGTGCGCGGCGCCGCCATGAACCCGGTCGACCACCCGCACGGTGGTGGTGAGGCGAAGGCTGGACAGGGCAATCCGCATCCGGTGTCCCCGTGGGGCACGCCGGCCAAGGGTTACAAGACTCGCAAGAACAAGCGCACCCAGAAGTTCATCGTGCGCGACCGTAGGGGTTGATAGGCCATGGCACGCTCTCTCAAGAAAGGTCCCTTCATCGACCACCACCTCGTCAAGAAGGTGGAGGCCGCGCAGGGCAGCAGCAAGAAGCCGATCAAGACCTGGTCGCGTCGTTCGATGATCCTGCCGGAGATGGTCGGTCTGACCATCGCCATCCATAACGGCAAGGTCCACATCCCGGTTCTCATCAACGAGAACATGGTCGGCCACAAGCTCGGCGAGTTCGCCCTCACCAGGACCTTCAAGGGTCATGGCGGCGACAAGAAGTCGGGCAAGTAAGGAGCAATGACTATGGAAGCCAAAGCCATTCTCCGCACGGCCCGGATCTCGCCGCAGAAGGCGCGCCTGGTCGCCGACCAGGTTCGCGGCATGCAGGCGTCCCGCGCCCACGAGCTGCTCAAGTTCTCCGACAAGAAGGCTGCCCACCTGATCGGCAAGGTCCTGTGGTCCGCCATCTCGAATGCCGAAAACAACCTCGGCGCCGACATCGACGAGCTCAAGGTCGCGACCATCATGGTCGACGAGGGCCCGGTGCTGAAGCGCTTCATGGCCCGCGCCAAGGGCCGCGGCACCCGCATCCTCAAGCGTACGAGCCACATCACCGTGGTCGTGGGCTCGGGCAAGTAAGGCAGGGACGAAGACTATGGGTCACAAAGTTCATCCGACCGGAATCCGCCTGGGCATCGCCAAGGACTGGAATTCCAAGTGGTTCGCCAACAAGCGCGACTACGCCCAGTACCTCACGTCCGACCTGAAGGTCCGCGAGATGCTGCGCAAGAAGCTGGCGCAGGCGGGCATCTCCAAGATCCTGATCGAGCGGCCGTCGAAGTCCGCCCGCGTCACGATCCACTCCGCCCGCCCGGGCGTGGTGATCGGCAAGCGCGGTGAGGACATCGAGAAGCTGCGCAAGGAAGTCTCCGACATCATGGGCGTTCCGGCGCACATCAATGTCGCCGAGGTCCGCAAGCCGGAGCTCGACGCGCAGCTGGTCGCCGAGTCGATCGCGCAGCAGCTCGAGCGCCGCATCATGTTCCGCCGCGCGATGAAGCGCGCCGTCGGCAACTCGATGCGCCTCGGCGCGCTGGGCATCAAGGTCAACGTCGCCGGCCGCCTGAACGGCGCCGAGATCGCCCGTTCGGAGTGGTACCGCGAAGGTCGCGTGCCGCTGCACACCCTGCGTGCGGACATCGACTACGGCTTCGCCGAGGCGTCGACGACCTACGGGATCATCGGCGTGAAGGTGTGGATCTACAAAGGCGAAGTCTTCGACTTCAGCCAGGTCGGCCAGGAGAAGCAGGAAGAGCGCAACGAGCGCCCGTCCCGCCAGGCCGCCAAGGACGCGAGGTAATCGGCCATGCTGCAACCCAAGCGAACCAAGTACCGCAAGGTCTTCAAGGGCCGCAACGACGGCCTGAGCTGGAACGGCTCGGCCGTCAGCTTCGGCGAGTACGGCCTGAAGGCCACCTCGCACGGCCAGCTGACCGCGCGCCAGATCGAGGCGGCCCGCCGCTCGATCAGCCGCTACGTCAAGCGCGGCGGCAAGATGTGGATCCGCGTGTTCCCGGACAAGCCGATCACCAAGAAGCCGATCGAAGTCCGAATGGGCGCCGGTAAGGGCAACGTCGAGTACTGGGTGGCGCAGATCGCCCCCGGCCGCGTGATCTACGAGATCGAGGGCGTCGACGAGGCGACCGCGCGCGAGGCCTTCCGCCTGGCTGCCGCCAAGCTCTCGGTGACCACCACTTTCGTGACCCGGACGGTGCGCTGATATGGAACTCAAGGAACTGCGTGAGAAGTCGGCCGCCGAGCTGAAGGCGCATCTGCTGGACCTGCACAAGGAGCAGTTCGCCCTGCGCATGCAGAAGGCGACCGGCCAGCTGGGTCAGCCCCACAACATCAAGCGGGTTCGTCGCGAGATCGCGCGCACGATGACCCTGCTGTCCGCGAAGAAGTAAGGGCGAGCCATGAGCGACAACAACGAACAGCTGCGCACGGTCGAAGGCCGCGTCGTCAGCAACAAGATGGACAAGACCGTCACCGTGCTCGTCGAGCGCCAGGTCAAGCACGCGCTGTACGGCAAGTACATCAAGCGTTCGACCAAGCTGCACGCGCACGACGAGGACAACAGCTGCAACGAAGGTGACGTCGTCCGCGTCGCCGAGTGCCGGCCGCTGTCCAAGACGAAGAACTGGCGCGTCGTCGAAGTCGTCACGCGCGCGGCGAAGTAAGGAGGCCACGAAATGATCCAGGTACAGAGCTACCTCGAGGCCGCCGACAATTCCGGCGCCAAGGAAATGATGTGCATCAAGGTGCTCGGCGGCTCCAAGCGCCGGTACGCGCACATCGGCGACATCATCAAGGTGACCGTCAAGGACGCGATCCCGCGCGGCAAGGTCAAGAAGGGCGAGGTCTACGACGCCGTCGTCGTCCGCACCCGCTCGGGCGTCCGCCGTCCGGACGGCTCGCTGATCCGTTTCGACGGCAACGCGGCCGTTCTGCTGAACAACAAGCAGGAGCCGATCGGCACCCGCATCTTCGGGCCCGTGACCCGTGAGCTTCGTTCCGAGAAGTTCATGAAGATCGTGTCGCTCGCTCCCGAAGTGATCTGAGGGAAGGACAGGACATGAACCGTATCCGCAAGGGCGACCAGGTGATCGTGATCGCCGGTTCCGACAAGGGCAAGAAGGGCCAGGTGACTCGCGTCGCCGGCGACCGCGTCTTCGTCGAGAACATCAAGATGGTCAAGCGCCACACCAAGCCGAATCCGCAGGCGGGCATCGCCGGCGGCATCGTCGAGAAGGAGGCGCCGATCCACATCTCCAACGTCATGCTGCTGAACCCGGCTTCGGGCAAGGGCGAGCGCGTTGGTTTCAAGGTGCTCGAGGATGGACGCAAAGTGCGTGTGTTCCGCTCGAGCGGTGAGGCGATCGACGCCTGAGGAATGATGCAATGAGCACCCGTCTCGAAAAGATCTACAAGGAAACCGTCGTACCGAAGATGATCGAACGCTTCGGTTACAAGAACGTCATGGAAGTGCCGCGCATTTCCAAGATCACGCTGAACATGGGCGTGGGCGAGGCGGTGGGCAACAAGAAGATCCTGGAAAATGCCGTCGCGGACATGACCAGGATCGCCGGCCAGAAGCCGATCACGACGAACGCCCGCGTCTCCGTCGCGAGCTTCAAGATCCGTGACGGCTGGCCGATCGGCTGCAAGGTCACCCTGCGCCGTGCGAAGATGTACGAGTTCCTGGACCGTCTGATCAACATCTCGCTGCCCCGCGTCCGCGACTTCCGCGGCGTCTCGGGCCGCTCGTTCGACGGCCGCGGCAACTTCAACATGGGCGTCAAGGAACAGATCATCTTCCCTGAGATCGACTTCGACGCCGTCGACGCCATCCGCGGCATGGACATCGCCATCACCACGACGGCGAAGACGAACGACGAGGCGAGGGCGCTGCTCGAGGCCTTCAACTTCCCGTTCCGCAACTGATTCCGAGGATCGACCAAGATGGCCAAGACTTCGATGGTGAATCGCGACGTCAAGCGCAAGAAGCTCGTCGCGAAGTTCGCCGCCAAGCGCGCTGAACTGAAGAAGATCATCAGCAGCGCCACCGCGTCCTACGAGGACAAGATGGACGCTGCGACCAAGCTGCAGAAGCTGCCGCGCGACTCGAGCCCGAGCCGCGTCCGCAACCGCTGCGCCATGACCGGCCGCTCGCGCGGCGTGTACGCCAAGTTCGGCCTGGGCCGCAACAAGCTGCGCGAAGCGACCATGCGCGGCGACGTCCCCGGCCTGCGCAAGGCCAGCTGGTAATCGCCCGTCCCCCGTTCGCGGGGGATGCGCGGATATCGGTGCTCTCGAACCCAAGAAGGTAATGATCAAATGAGCATGACTGATCCCATCGCCGACATGCTGGTGCGCATCAAGAATGCGCTCGCCGTCGGCAAGCCGCAGGTTTCCATGCCTGCCTCGAAGATGAAGCTGGCGATCGCCAGGGTCCTGAAGGACGAAGGCTACATCGGCGACTTCCGCGTCTCCGGCGAAGGCGCCAAGGCGACGCTGGAGGTTTCCCTGAAGTACTACGAAGGCAAGCCGGTGATCGAGCGCCTCGAGCGCGTCTCCCGTTCGGGCCTGCGCCAGTACAAGGGCAAGAACGACCTGCCGAAGGTGCTCGCCGGTCTCGGCGTGGCCATCATCTCCACCTCCCAGGGTCTGATGACCGATCGCCAGGCCCGCGCTGCGGGAATCGGCGGCGAAGTCGTCTGCCTCGTGGCCTAAGGAGCACGCCCCATGTCCCGCGTTGCAAAGAAGCCGATCGCGCTGCCGAAGGGCGTCGAGTTCAAGACCACCGACGACCAGATCACCGTCAAGGGCCCGAAGGGCAGCCTCAACTTCGCCCGTCCCGCCGGCGTCGACTTCAAGGTCGAGGATGGTGCGGTGCAGCTGAGCGCCGCCGATGCCGCCAATGTTCCGATGGCCGGCACCGCCCGCGCGATCCTGGCCAACATGGTCCACGGCGTTTCCGAGGGTTTCACCCGCAAGCTCGAGCTGGTCGGCGTCGGTTACCGCGCCGCCATGCAGGGCAAGGACCTGAACCTCAGCCTGGGCTTTTCGCACCCGACGGTCTACGTCGCGCCGGAAGGCATCACGCTGTCGACCCCGACGCAGACCGAGATCCTGGTCTCCGGCGCCGACAAGCAGCTGGTGGGTGAGGTCGCGGCCAAGATCCGCGCGTATCGCAAGCCGGAGCCGTACAAGGGCAAGGGCATCCGCTACGCCGGCGAGAAGATCATCATGAAGGAAGCCAAGAAGGCCTGATCGGGCACTTCAGCTTCCTCGAGGTAGAGACCATGAAAAAGAACATCGCCCGCCTGCGCCGCGCCAAGTCGACCCGTGCGCACATCCGCAATCTCGGCGTCGCCCGCCTGTCGGTGCTGCGCACCGGCCAGCACATCTACGCCCAGCTGTTCACCTCCGACGGTTCGAAGGTGATCGCTTCGGCGTCGACCGTCGAAGCCGACGTCAAGGATGGCCTGAAGGGCACCAAGAACGTCGAGGCTGCCGCCAAGGTCGGCCGCACCATCGCCGCCAAGGCGCTGGCCGCGGGCGTCGAGAAGGTCGCCTTCGACCGTTCGGGCTACCGCTTCCACGGCCGCATCAAGGCCCTGGCCGACGCCGCCCGCGAGGGTGGCCTGCAGTTCTAAGCTGCATCCCGCTTGAAACGGGCCGGTGACGGCCCGACCGAAAGACCACAACTACAAGCGGCACGAGCCGCAAGCAAACCCCTTCAAACAGGAATCGAAAGATGAGCAGCAACGAACGCGATCGCAATCGCGGCGAGAGCGACGACGGCTTCATCGAGAAGCTGGTCGCCGTCAACCGCGTCTCCAAGACCGTCAAGGGCGGTCGCCAGTTCACCTTCACCGCGCTGACGGTCGTCGGCGACGGCGCCGGCAAGGTCGGCTTCGGCTACGGCAAGGCGCGCGAAGTGCCGGTCGCCATCCAGAAGTCGATGGAATACGCGCGCAAGTCGATGGTGCAGGTCGACCTGAACGACGGCACCCTGTGGCACCCGATCAAGGCCAACCACGGCGCGGCGCGCGTGTTCATGCAGCCGGCCTCGCAGGGTACCGGCGTGATCGCTGGCGGTGCGATGCGCGCCGTGCTCGAGGCGGTCGGCGTCAAGAACGTGCTCGCGAAGGCCGTCGGCTCGCGCAACCCGATCAACCTGGTCCGCGCGACGGTCAAGGGCCTGACCGCGACCACCTCGCCGGCCCGCATCGCGGCCAAGCGCGGCAAGAAGCTGGAGGACATCGTCAATGGCTGAGAAGACCATCAAGGTCCGCCTGGTCAAGGGCCTGCGCGGTACCCAGGCGCGTCACCGTCTGTCGGTGAAGGCGCTCGGCCTGAACAAGGTCAACGACGTCCGTGAGCTGAAGGATTCCCCGTCCGTCCGCGGCCTGATCAACCAGCTGCACTACCTGGTGCGCGTCGAGTCCTGAGCGCCCGGAGGAAACCAGACATGAAGCTCAACACTCTCAAGCCCGCCGACGGCGCCCGCAAGGATCGCGTCCGCGTCGGTCGCGGCATCGGTTCCGGCCTCGGCAAGACCGCTGGCCGCGGCCACAAGGGTTCGTTCGCGCGCACCGGCAAGGGCAAGATCAAGCCGGGCTTCGAAGGCGGCCAGATGCCGATGCAGCGTCGCCTGCCGAAGATCGGCTTCCGCTCGAAGATCAAGCAGGACACCGCCGAGGTGCTGCTGTACAAGCTCGACACCCTCGAGGCCGGCGAGATCGACTTCGCCGCGCTGCGCGCCGCCAAGCTGGTCCCGTCGACCGCGAAGCAGGCCAAGGTCGTCAAGAAGGGCGAGCTGACCAAGAAGTTCACGCTGAAGGGCGTGCTGGTCACCGCTGGTGCCCGTGCCGCGATCGAAGCGGCCGGCGGCAGCATCACGGAGTAATACCTTGGCGCAGTCCACTCCTGCTGCGGGTGCCCTGGGCGGGCTCGGCAAGTTCACCGAGCTCCGCCAGCGGCTGATGTTCGTGCTGCTCGCGCTGATCGTCTACCGCCTGGGCAGCTTCATCCCGGTCCCGGGCATCGACCCGGACGCGATGCTGCGGCTCATGGAGGATCAGCGCGGCACGATCGTGGACATGTTCAACATGTTCTCGGGCGGCGCGCTGAACCGCTTCAGCCTGTTCGCGCTGAACGTCATCCCGTACATCTCGGCGTCCATCATCGTGCAGCTGATGGGCCAGGTGTACGAACCGTGGAAGGCGATGAAGAAGGAAGGCGAGGCCGGCCGCCGCAAGCTGACCCAGTACTCGCGCTACGGCGCCGTGGTGCTGGCGATCGTGCAGGCGGGCAGCATCGCTTCGGCGCTGCAGAACCAGGGTGGTGTCGTGTACGAGCCGGGCCCCGGCTTCGTGATGACCGCCATCGTCGCGCTGACCGCGGGCACCATCTTCCTGATGTGGCTCGGCGAGCAGATCACCGAGCGCGGCATCGGCAACGGCATCTCGCTGATCATCTTTGCGGGTATCGTCGCCAGCCTGCCGGGCGCGGTCATCAACACGCTGCAGCAGGTCGCCAGTGACCAGCTCAGCGAGCTGGTGATCCTGGTCATCGCGGCGCTGATCCTCGGCGTGACCTACTTCGTGGTGTTCATGGAACGCGGCCAGCGCCGCATCACCGTGAACTACGCGCGTCGCCAGGGCGGCCGCCAGGCCTACATGAACCAGAGCTCGCACCTGCCGCTGAAGCTCAACATGGCCGGCGTCATCCCGCCGATCTTCGCGTCGAGCCTGATCATGTTCCCGGCGACGATGTCGCAGTGGTTCGCGGGTCAGGAAGCGCCGACGGGCGACGGCTGGCGTGACCGCCTGATGGCCGGCCTGCAGGACCTGAGCCAGATGCTCGCGCCGAGCGAGCCGCTGCACATGATCCTGTACGGGGCCATGATCATCGGCTTCGCGTTCTTCTACACCGCGCTGGTCTTCAATTCGCAGGAGACCGCCGACAACCTGAAGAAGTCGGGCGCGCTGGTTCCGGGCATCCGCCCGGGCAAGGCGACCGGCGATTACATCGACGGCGTGCTGACCCGTCTTACGCTGATCGGCTCGCTGTACCTGGTGCTGGTCTGCCTGCTGCCGGAAATGATCCGGGCGTTCTGGAACGTCCCGTTCTACTTCGGCGGCACCTCGCTCCTTATCGTGGTCGTGGTGGTGATGGATTTCACCGCCCAGATCCAGGCTCATCTGACGTCGCATCAGTACGAGAGCCTGATGAAGAAGGCGAATCTGAAAGGCGGAAGCCGCGGTCTGACCCGCGGCTGAGGCCAACGATGGGCGGTCCGCGCGGCGGCTTGGCGCGCGGATGAACCGACCCCGTCCTGCGCTTGAGGAGCGCGGGCGCCCGGTCCCAGGAAGGGGCAGGGCAGGGTCGGTTCGGCGCCGGAGCATGGGCACACTCCCCATGCCGTAGCCGGTCGGGTCTTTCATGGACCCGGCGGGCTA
Organism: Arenimonas composti TR7-09 = DSM 18010; assembly: GCF_000426365.1. Taxonomy (GTDB): domain Bacteria; phylum Pseudomonadota; class Gammaproteobacteria; order Xanthomonadales; family Xanthomonadaceae; genus Arenimonas; species Arenimonas composti. Next base: position 12,169 of record NZ_AUFF01000001.1, read on the forward strand.
CCAATAAACCCCGAGCCCTAGTACAATTTCCGATTCACTGCGCTCAATTTAGTTTTGGAGATCGCCTGATGGCGCGCATCGCGGGTGTCAACCTGCCTGTCCAGAAGCATGTCTGGGTGGGCCTGCAGAGTATCTTTGGTATCGGCCGCACGCGGTCGAAGCTGGTTTGCGAGGCGGCGGGCATCGCCCCGTCGACCAAGATTCGCGACCTGTCCGAGCCGGAAATCGAGCGCATCCGCGCCGAGGTGGCCAAGTACACGGTCGAAGGCGACCTGCGTCGTGAGGTCGGCATGTCGATCAAGCGGCTGATGGACCTGGGCTGCTACCGCGGCCTGCGCCACCGCCGCGGCCTGCCGATGCGCGGCCAGCGCACCCGCACCAATGCCCGGACCCGCAAGGGCCCGCGCAAGGCCATCAAGAAGTAAGGACGCCCAATGAACAAGCCGGCCAACAAGCCCAAGAAGAAGATCAAGCGCGTCGTCACCGACGGCATCGCCCACGTCCAGGCTTCTTTCAACAACACCATCGTCACGATCACCGACCGCCAGGGCAACGCCCTGTCGTGGGCGACCTCGGGCGGCGCGGGTTTCCGCGGCTCCCGCAAGTCGACCCCGTTCGCGGCGCAGGTCGCCGCCGAGAAGGCCGGCAAGGCCGCGCTCGACTACGGCGTGAAGACGCTGGAAGTCCGGATCAAGGGTCCGGGTCCGGGTCGCGAGTCGGCCGTGCGTTCGCTGAACGCCGTCGGCTACAAGATCACCAACATCATCGACGTCACCCCGATCCCGCACAACGGGTGCCGGCCGCCGAAGAAGCGCCGCGTCTAACGGGAACAGGAGACTACTTAAATGGCTCGTTACATCGGTCCCACCTGCAAGCTCGCGCGCCGTGAAGGCGCCGACCTCAGCCTCAAGTCCCCGGCCCGCGCGATCGACTCGAAGTGCAAGCTCGAGCAGAAGCCCGGCCAGCACGGTCCCGTCGCCAAGCGCGGCAAGCTGTCCGACTACGCCAACCAGCTGCGCGAGAAGCAGAAGGTCAAGCGCATCTACGGCCTGCTGGAGCGTCAGTTCCGCAACTACTACAAGAAGGCCTCGACCCGCAGCGGCAACACGGGCGAGATGCTCCTGCAGATGCTGGAGCAGCGTCTCGACAACGTCGTCTACCGCATGGGCTTCGCGGTCACCCGTCCGCAGGCGCGCCAGCTGGTCTCGCACCGCGGCGTGCTGGTGAACGGCAAGGCTGTCAACCTGCCGTCGTACCAGGTCAAGGCCGGCGACAACATCCAGCTCACCGAGCGCGCCCAGAAGCACCTCAACGTGCAGGAAGCGCTGAACCTGTCGCAGCAGATGGACCTGGTTCCGAGCTGGTGCGAAGTCGACGCCAAGAAGTTCGCCGGCGTGTTCAAGGCAGTTCCGGATCGCGCCGACCTCCCGTCGGACATCAACGAAGCGCTGATCGTCGAGCTGTACTCGAAGTAATCCTCCAGGAGACGCCTTGACCATGACGGTTACCGCCACCCAGGTGCTGCGCCCCCGCGGCCCGCACATCGAACGACTCGGCTCCAACCGCGCCAAAGTGGTCATCGAACCGCTGGAGCGCGGCTACGGCCACACGCTGGGCAACGCCCTGCGCCGCGTGCTGCTGTCGTCGATCCCCGGCTTCGCCATCACGGAAGTCGAGATCGACGGCGTCCTGCACGAATACACGACCGTCGAGGGTCTGCAGGAGGACGTGCTCGAAGTCCTGCTCAACCTCAAGGACGTCGCCATCCGCATGCACAACGTGGACCACACCACGCTGACGCTGCAGAAGAAGGGCCCGGGCGTCGTCACCGCCGCCGACATCCGCACCGACCACAACGTCGAGATCGTCAATCCCGACCACGTGATCGCGCACCTGACCAAGGACACGGCGCTGAACATGCGCCTGAAGATCGAGCGCGGCTTCGGTTACCAGCCGGCCGCCGATCGCCGCCGCCCGGACGAAGAGTCCCGTGCGATCGGTCGCCTGGTCCTGGATGCCACGTTCTCGCCCGTTCGCCGCGTCGCCTACGCCGTGGAAGCGGCGCGTGTCGAGCAGCGCACCGACCTGGACAAGCTGGTGCTGGAGATCGAAACCAACGGCACGATCGACGCCGAGGACGCCGTCCGCACCGCGGCCGACATCCTGACCGACCAGCTGTCGGTGTTCGGTGACTTCACCCAGCGCGAGCGCGGCACCAAGCAGGTGCAGACGACGGGCGTGGATCCGGTGCTGCTGCGCCCGATCGACGACCTCGAGCTGACGGTGCGCTCGGCCAACTGCCTCAAGGCCGAGAACATCTACTACATCGGCGACCTGATCCAGCGCACCGAGGTCGAGCTGCTGAAGACCCCGAACCTGGGCAAGAAGTCGCTCACCGAGATCAAGGAAGTGCTCGCCCAGCGCGGCCTCTCCCTCGGCATGAAGCTGGAGAACTGGCCGCCGGCCGGTCTGCAGCAGGGCATGCTGGGTTGATCCCGGCCCGGAACATTTAAGGAACCACGACCATGCGCCACCAGAAATCCGGCCGTAAGCTCGGCCGCACCAGCGCCCACCGCGAAGCCATGTTCTCGAACATGGCCGCGTCGCTGATCAAGCACGAGCTGATCCGCACCACCCTGCCGAAGGCGAAGGAACTGCGCCGCGTCGCCGAGCCGCTGATCACCATCGGCAAGACCGACGGCGTCGCCAACCGCCGCCTCGCGATGTCCCGCCTGCGCGACAAGGAAGCCGTCGGCAAGCTGTTCGTCGAACTCGGCCCGCGTTACAAGGCCCGCCCGGGCGGTTACCTGCGCATCCTCAAGTGCGGCTTCCGCGACGGCGACAACGCGCCGATGGCGTACGTCGAACTCGTCGACCGCCCGCAGGTCGCCGAAGCGGCCGAGTGAGTCCGGCCGCGCGCCGGCACACCGAGACAAGCGCGACCCCGGCTCCGGCCGGGGTTTCGTTTTTCCGGCACCTGAAACTTCGCGCGCGCACCGCGGTCCGCTAACCTGAGCACAACGTCTTTTCGCAGCTGCCGATGAAAGCCAATCCCTTCGCCTGGTCCTTCCGTCTCCAGTTCCTGCTCGGCGCCGTGCTGAGCTGGGGAATGATCGGCATCGCGCTCTACATCGAGCACGGCATGCTGATGCTGCCGTGCCCGCTGTGCATGCTGCAGCGGCTGGCGTTCGCGGTGCTGGGTGGCGTGTTCCTGCTGGGGGCGCTGCATGGCCCGAAGGGGGCCGTCGGTCGTCGCGTCTACGGCCTGCTCGCGCTGGTTCCCGCCGGCTTCGGCGGATACACCGCCGGGCGCCACGTCTGGATCCAGTCGCTGCCGCCATCGGAAGTGCCGCAATGCACGAACATGAGCCTGGACTTCATGGTCGACGCGTTCGGTCCGCTGAAGGCGTTGCAGACGGCGCTGCAGGGCTCCGGCGAGTGCGCCAAGGTCGACGCGGTCTTCGGCCTGTCGATTCCGTGGTGGGCGCTGATCTGGTTCGTCCTCCTGGGCGTGTGGGCGCTGTTCGCCGCGTTCCGTGTGAGGCGCGTCCGATGAGCGCCGGCGACCGCGGCCTGCAGACCGTGGCCCTGCCCGTGGGCTGGGCGCCGGACAGCTGGCGCACGCGTCCGGCGACCCAGCAGCCGGTCTATCCGGACGCCGGGGCGCTGGCCGACGTCCAGCAGGAGTTGCGGCGGCTGCCGCCGCTGGTGACGTCGTGGGAGATCCTCGTGCTGAAGAAGCAGCTCGCGGAGGCGCAGGAAGGCCGCCGCTTCGTGCTGCAGGGCGGCGACTGCGCCGAGAGTTTCGACGACTGCGAGTCGGCGCAGATCTCCAACCGCCTGAAGGTGCTGCTGCAGATGAGCCTGGTGCTCGTGCACGGCCTGCGCCTTCCCGTCGTCCGCGTCGGCCGTTTCGCCGGGCAGTACGCCAAGCCGCGATCCGCCGACAGCGAGGAACGCGACGGCGTCAGCCTGCCGAGCTATCGCGGCGATTTCATCAACCAGCCGGCCTTCACCGCCGAGGCGCGCACCCCGGATCCGCGGCGGATGGTGAAAGGCCATGCGCGTTCGGCGATGACGATGAACTTCGTCCGCGCGCTGATCGATGGTGGCTTCGCCGACCTGCATCACCCGGAGTACTGGGACCTCGGCTGGGTCGGGCATTCGCCGCTGTCGGCGGACTACGCGCGCATGGTCGCCGCGGTCGGCGACGCGGTGCGCTTCATGGAGACGATCTCCGGCGAGTCCCTGCACAACCTCGAGCGCGCCGACTTCTACACCTCGCACGAAGCGCTGCTGCTGCCGTATGAGGAAGCGCTGACCCGGCAGGTGCCGCGGCAGTGGGGCTGGTTCAACCTGTCGACGCACTTCCCGTGGATCGGCATGCGCACGGCCGATCTCGACGGCGCCCACGTCGAATACTTCCGTGGGCTGCGCAACCCGGTCGCGGTGAAGGTCGGGCCGTCGCTCACGCCGGACCAGCTGCTGCGCCTCGCCGAACGGCTGAACCCGGACGACGAGCCGGGGCGCCTGGCCTTCATCCACCGGATGGGCGCCGCCAGGATCGCGGACAAGCTGCCGCCGCTGCTCGAGGCCATGCGCCGCGAGGGGCGCCGCGTCCTGTGGATCTGCGACCCGATGCACGGCAATACCGAGACCACCAGCAACGGCTACAAGACCCGCCGCTTCGCCAACATCCGCGACGAGGTCGAGACCGCCTTCGAGCTGCACGCGGCGGCCGGCACGCGCCTCGGCGGCGTGCACCTGGAACTGACCGGCGAGAACGTCACCGAATGCACCGGCGGCGCCCGCGACCTCACCGACACCGACCTCGGCCGCGCCTACCGCTCGACGGTGGACCCGCGGCTGAACTACGAACAGTCGCTGGAGATCGCGATGCTGATCGTGCGCAAGCACGCGCAGCTGAAGGCGCCGGTCGCGCCGGGTTGAGCATCGGCGGTCGAGGGCGGCTGCATTCGCGGTCGCAACTTCGCCGGCAGCAATGAAAACGCCCCGCGTTCGCGGGGCGTTTCGTTTCCGCCAGTACGGGTGACCCGTCAGCCGCGCGACGCCTTCTTGCGGTCGTTCTCGGTGCGGTGCTTCTTGCGCAGACGGATCGCCAGCGGGGTGATCTCGACGAGTTCGTCGTCGTCGATGAACTCCAGTGCCTGCTCCAGCGAGAACTTCACCGGCGGGATCAGGCCTTCGTCCTGGTCCTTGCCGGCGGCACGGAAGTTGGTGAGCTGCTTGCCGCGCAGCGCGTTCACCGTCAGGTCGTTGTCCTTGGCGTGGATGCCGACGATCTGGCCTTCGTAGATCTCCTCGCCCGGCTCGATCATCAGGCGGCCACGCTCCTGCATCGCGATCTGCGCATAGGCCGGCGACGGACCCGTGCCGTTGGAGATCAGCACGCCGTTCTGGCGCTGGCCGATCTCGCCGTCGGACTTCGCCGCGTAATGGTCGAAGACGTGGAAGAGCAGGCCGGTGCCGGCGGTGATGGTGCGGAACTCGGTCTGGAAGCCGATCAGGCCGCGCGCCGGGATGATGAAGTCCATGCGCACGCGGCCCTTGCCGTCGGGTTCCATGTTCTGCAGCAGCGCCTTGCGCTCGCCGAGGCGTTGCATCACGCCGCCCTGGTACTGCTCCTCGAGGTCGACGACCAGCGATTCGTAGGGCTCGGACAGCACGCCGTCGATCTCCTTGATGATCACTTCCGGACGCGACACCGCCAGCTCGTAACCCTCGCGGCGCATCGTCTCGATCAGGATCGACAGGTGCAGCTCGCCGCGGCCGCTGACCTTGAACTTGTCGGCGTCGTCGGTGTCCTCGACCTTCAGCGCGACGTTGTGCTGGGTCTCGCGCAGCAGGCGGTCACGCAGCTGGCGCGAGGTCATGAACTTGCCGCCGCTGCGCTCCTTGTTGCCGGCGAACGGCGAGTCGTTGACCTGGAACGTCATGCTGATCGTCGGCTCGTCGACCGTGAGCACCGGCAGCTGTTCCGGCGCCGAGGGGTCACAGACGGTCTCGGAGATGCCGAGGCCCTCGATGCCGGAGATCGCGATGATGTCGCCGGCCTGCGCTTCCTTCACCTCGTGGCGCTCCAGGCCCATGAAGCCGAGCACCTGCAGCACCTTGCCGTTGCGGGTCTTGCCCTCGCGGTCGATCACGGTGACCGGCATGTTCGTGCGCACGCGGCCACGCTGCACGCGGCCGGTACCGATGATGCCGACGTAGCTGCTGTAGTCGAGCGAGGTGATGCGCATCTGGAACGGGCCGTCGAGGTCGACCGGCGGCGGCGACACCTTGTCGACGATCGTCTGGAACAGCGGCGTCATGTCGCCGCCGCGCACCGACTCGTCCATGCCGGCGTAGCCGTTCAGGCCCGAGGCGTAGACGACGGTGAAGTCGAGCTGCTCGTCGGTGGCGCCGAGGCGGTCGAACAGGTCGAAGGTCTGGTCCAGCACCCAGCTCGGACGCGCGCCCGGGCGGTCGACCTTGTTGATCACCACGATCGGCTTGAAGCCCATCGCGAACGCCTTCTGGGTCACGAAGCGGGTCTGCGGCATCGGGCCGTCCATCGCGTCGACCAGGATCAGCACCGAGTCGACCATCGACAGCACGCGCTCGACCTCGCCGCCGAAGTCGGCGTGGCCCGGGGTGTCGACGATGTTGATGCGGTAGTCCTGGCCGTCCGGCGAGGTCCAGCGGATCGCGGTGTTCTTCGCCAGGATCGTGATGCCGCGTTCCTTCTCGATGTCGCCGCTGTCCATGGCGCGCTCGGCCAGCTGCTGGCGCTCGCCCAGGGTGTTCGACTGCTTCAGCAGCTGGTCCACCAGGGTCGTCTTGCCGTGGTCGACGTGGGCGACGATGGCGATGTTGCGGAGGTTTTCGATGGACATGCGGGCGGGCGCCGGGGGCGCGTTCTCGAGGCGAAAGGAAGCCGGCGAGTATAGCCCGGAACGGGGTGCCTCCGCCCGCGGAATCGCGCCTGTGGCATCCTGACGGCCCGCCGGCGACCCGCCGGCCGCCATGAACCGGAGATCCCCATGAGCCTGACCGCCGTCTTCACCACCGCCCGCGGCCCGATCCGCGTCCGCCTGAACCCGGAAAAGGCCCCGGTCACCGTCGCCAGCTTCGTCAACCTGGCCCAGCGCGGTTTCTACGACGGCCTGAACTTCCACCGGGTCATCGCCGATTTCATGATCCAGGGCGGCTGCCCGGAAGGCTCCGGCCGCGGCGGCCCCGGCTATCGTTTCGAGGACGAAACCCGCAACGGCCTGCGCCACGACAAGCCGGGCGTGCTGTCCATGGCCAATGCCGGCCCGAACACCAACGGCAGCCAGTTCTTCATCACCCACGTGCCGACCCCGCACCTCGACGGCCGCCACACCGTGTTCGGCGAGGTCGAGGGCGCGGACGACCAGAGAGTGGTCGACGCGATCCGCGGCGGCGACCGCATCGAGAGCGTGCGCATCGAAGGCGATGCCTCGGCCCTGCTGCAGGCGCAGTCCGCCCGGGTGGCCGACTGGAACCGGGCGCTCGACGCCGGCCGCTGAAGCCCGGCCAGGACGGCGCCGCAGCCGCGGCGCCGTTCAGCGCGTGAAACGCGCACCCTCCAGCAGCGCCGCGGTCGCCGTGGCCTCTGCGTGATACCAGGGCTCGGGCGCGATCCAGAGCAGCAGCACCAGCCGACCCGCCTGTTCGCCGGCGGCGACCAGGCCGCGATGGCGCAGGCCGTTGGTGCCGGCGAGGCGGATGCCGGCCCGCCACCCGCTTTCACCCGCCGCCGACCACGGGTCCGCCGCCGCGTAGCGGATCTCGCGCCAGCCGGCGTCGTGCAGGGCGGCGGCGAGGTCCAGCTGCAGCCCGGCACGGCCGCGCCCGGGTCGCCAGCGACGGGCCCCGGGCCGGGCATCGTGCAGCAGCGCCTCGCCGGCGTCGACGCCGGAGACGATCAGCAGCCGATCGAGCGGCAGCCCGTGCCGCGTCCATTGCTCGAAGCCGGCCCCCGGCTGGCGGGCCCAGTCCTGGCGGGTGAGCAGGCGCAGGCCGAAGACGCGGCGCTGGCGCGGAGCGCTCACCGCCGGAACCTCATGACGTTCCTGATCGGCCACTGCCTCCGCAGCATCCATGGCGGCGAGCACTGCCGCCAGCGCGTTTCCGTCACCGGCGAGCGCGCGCCGCGCCGCGGCCTCGCTCCCGGCGATTCCGGAGGCGGCTTCGGTGTCGGCGGTGTCGGCGGCATCGGCGGCGCCGGCCAGCATCGCCGCCGTGACCTCGGGCCGGCCGAATGCGACTTCCGTCGCCAGCCAGCGCGCGTGGAATGGAGCGAGCACGGCCAGCCAGCGCGCGGCGCCCGCATCGCCGGCGTCGACGTCGACGTCGGAAGTTCCCAGTCGCGCCCGCAGCTCGGCGACCCGCTCGCGTTGCGGCGGGTGCGTGCGCGCCGCCGGCACCGGCGCCGCATCCGCCTCCACGACCAGGCGGCTCCAGAGGCGCAGCCCGGCTGCCGGCGGATAGCCGGCGGCCGCCAGCATCGCCAGCGCATCGGCATCGGCGCGTCGTTCGATCGCCGGGTCGCCGGCCTGCGGGTCGCCGCCTGCCTCGCCGCGGCGCCAGCGCTCGCGGGCGTCGCCACGGCGGGCATGCGCGAGTTCGTGGGCGAGCACGAAGGCCACCTCGGCCTCGTCGCGGCAGCGCAGCAGGGTGCCGGTGCGCAGCACCAGCAGCGCGTCGGGGATCGACCACGCGTTGAAGCCGGGCTCGCGCAGCAGGTGCAGCCGCAGCGTGTCGCAGCGCTCCGGCGCCAACCGGCAGGCGATGCCGCGCAGATAGGCGTGCAGGTCGGCGTCGTCCTCGCGACCCGGGTGGGCGAGCAGCTGGCGTTCGAAGCGGGCGACGGCGCGGTCGAGGTCGGCGTCGACGTCGGCCTCGGGCAGCGCGGTCGCCGGCGCGCCCGGCAATCGTGCCGCGGTAACCCCGGCCAGCGGGAAGCCGCGCAGCAGCTGGCGGGCGAGCCGCTCCAGGTCGGCGGCGCGGGCAGGGTCGCCACCGGGCCGCGACAGTGCGCGCCGGGCGACCACCACACCGCTCTCCAGGTCGAGCAGCAGCGCGACCGCCTGCGGCGAAGCCCCACCGGCGCGCAGGCGCGCGAACAGGGCCAGCCGCCCGGGCATCGCCTGCCGCAGCGCCTGCGCCGCGTCGGCACCGATGTCCAGCCGTGGCTGCCGCGATCGCGGTTCGCCGGGCCCGGGCAGCAACGCATCCGCGATCGCATCCACCCGCAGCAGGGCCTGTTCCAGCGCCGGGTCGTCGCGGGGATCGGGAGGCGGCGCCCAGGGAACCGGCGGCTCCGGCAGTGCCAGTGCGGCGGCCACCGCCTGCGGCCAGTGCCTGACCGCGCGTTCCGAGTCGCGCGCCGAAGGCAGCGGGCCGGCACCGCGCACGATCTCGACATCGGCGCGCACGACGACCAGCCCGTCCACCGCGGCGGAACGCTCCGGCGTCGCCGCTGCGACGAGCAGCACGGGCAGCAGGAAACGGCGCAGGAACGCGGCGAACGGCATCGCCGCAGCATGCCCGAACCGGCTTCCCCGCACAGCGCCGGCGAGGCCGGGAAAGGGCGGCGTGGTATCCTTCGGCGGCTAACCGACCGTCATCCAGCCGCGAGGATTCCGATGCCCCAGCTCGCCACGCGCATGGGCAATGCCAAGCCCAGCGCCATCATGGCCGTCGCCGAAAAGGCGAAGAAGCTCAAGTCCGAAGGCCGCGACATCGTCAGCTTCTCGATCGGCGTCCCGAACTTCCTGCCCGGCGAGCACGTCTACGCCGCGGCCCGCGAGGCGCTGGCGAAGGACAGCGGCCAGTACGGCAGCAACCGCGGCGCCGACGCGCTGCTCGACGCCTTCCTGAAGCACATCGAGGCGCTCGGCTTCACCGGCTACACGCGCATGAACTGCGCCACCGGCATCGGTGCCAAGCACATCCTCTACAACCTGGCGGAAGCGCTGCTGGATCCGGGCGACACGATCGCGTACGCGGTGCCGTTCTGGACCACCTACGCCGACATCGCCGAGGTGCTGGGCGCGAAGATCCTCGAACTGCCGTGCCCGTCGAGCCAGGACTACAAGCTGACGCCGGCCCAGCTCGACGCCGCGCTGGCGACGAAGCCGAAGGTGTTCCTGTTCAACAACCCCAACAACCCGACCGGCATGGTCTACACGCGCGACGAGATCGCCGCGCTCGCCGACGTGATCGCGAAGCACCCGGACACCTGGGTGATCACCGACGACATCTACAACACGATGGTGTTCGACGGCATCGGCTACCACAACTTCGTGATGCTGCGGCCGGAACTGCGCGACCGCGTGATCTTCGTCGACTCGATCTCCAAGACCTACGGCATGCCGGGCTGGCGCGCCGGTTTCATCGCCGGTCCCGAGGTCGTCGCGAAGGCGCTGACGGTGCTGAACTCGACCCACATCACCAACCTGCCGGAAGTGGTCACCGCCGCCGCGGTCGCCGCGCTGGCCGGCCCGCAGGACGTGCCGACCGCGAAGCGCGCCGAGTTCCAGGCGCGCCGCGACCTCGTCGTCGCCACGATGAACGCGATCCCCGGCGTGGTCTGCCCGAAGCCGCAGGGCGCGTTCTACGTGTTCCCCGACATCAGCTGCGCCTTCGGCAAGTCGCACAAGGGCGTCAAGATCGCGAACGACGTCGACTTCTGCAACGTGCTGCTGGAGGCCAAGGGCGTCGCCTGCGTGCCGGGCTCGGCCTTCGGCGAGCCGCGTTCGCTGCGGATCAGCTACACCTGCCCGGAAGCGCAGCTGCCCGTGGGCCTCGAACGCATCCGCGAGTTCTTCGCCGAACTCGCCTGACCCTCCCCCTCATCTGCAGGAGCGCCTTCAGGCGCGATCCACCACCCATGTAGCAGCGCCTTCAGGCGCGAAATCCGGAGATCCCCATGAAGACCCCCGTCCGTGTCGCAGTCACCGGCGCCGCCGGCCAGATCGGCTACTCCCTGCTGTTCCGCATCGCCTCCGGCGAGATGCTCGGCAAGGACCAGCCGGTCATCCTGCAGATGCTCGAACTGCCGATGGAGAAGGCGCAGGCGGCGCTGCGCGGCGTCATGATGGAGCTCGAGGACTGCGCGTTCCCGCTGCTCGCCGGCATGGTCGGCACCGACGATCCGATGGTCGCGTTCAAGGACGCCGACGTCGCCCTGCTGGTCGGTGCGATGCCGCGCGGACCGGGCATGGAGCGCAAGGACCTGCTGCTGAAGAACGCCGAGATCTTCACCGTGCAGGGCAAGGCGCTGAACGCGGTCGCCGCGCGCGACGTGAAGGTGCTGGTGGTCGGCAACCCGGCCAACACCAATGCCTACATCGCGATGAAGTCGGCGCCGGAGCTGGACCCGAAGAACTTCACGGCGATGTTGCGCCTCGACCACAACCGCGCGCTGTCGCAGCTGGCGATCAAGGCCGGCGTCGCGGTCGCCGAGATCGAGAAGCTGGTCGTGTGGGGCAACCACAGCCCGACGATGTACCCGGACTACCGCTTCGCCACCGTCGCCGGCGCGTCGCTGAAGGACAAGGTCGCCGACGAGGCCTGGAACCGCGAGACCTTCATTCCGAAGGTCGGCAAGCGCGGCGCCGCGATCATCGACGCCCGCGGCCTGTCCTCGGCGGCGTCGGCGGCGAACGCGGCGATCGACCACGTCCGCGACTGGGTGCTGGGTACGAACGGCAAGTGGGCGACGATGGGCATCCCGTCGGACGGCAGCTACGGCATCCCGAAGGACGTGATCTACGGCTTCCCGGTCACCTGCAAGGACGGCAGGTACGAGATCGTGCAGGGCCTGGAGATCGACGACTACTCGCGCTCGATGATGGACAAGACCCTGGCCGAACTCGAGGAAGAGCGCGCCGGCGTCGCCCACCTGCTCTGAGCACGCGCGCGAAGCGTTCCGTCACGGGGGGCGGCCATCGGCCGCCCTTCGTGTTTCCGGATGCCGCGGGCGGCTGGGTAGAATGCGCGCCTCGCAAGGAGTTCCCATGGCCAAGACCTCTCCCGGCGCGCGCTTCCGCGCCGCCCTCGCCGCCGAATCGCCGCTGCAGGTCGTCGGCGCCATCAACGCCAACCACGCCCTGCTGGCGCAGCGCGCGGGCTTCCGCGCGATCTACCTCAGCGGTGGCGGTGTCGCCGCCGGTTCGCTCGGCATTCCCGACCTCGGCATCACCGGGCTCGAGGACGTGCTGATCGACACCCGTCGCATCACCGACGTCTGCGAGCTGCCGCTGCTCGTCGACATCGACACCGGCTTCGGCCCGAGTGCCTTCAACATCGAGCGCACGGTGAAGTCGCTGATCAAGGCCGGCGCCGCCGCCTGCCACATCGAGGACCAGGTCGGCGCCAAGCGCTGTGGCCATCGTCCGGGCAAGGAGATCGTTTCCGCCGACGAGATGGTCGACCGCATCAAGGCTGCCGCCGACGCGAAGTCGGCCGATCCGGACTTCTTCCTGATCGCGCGCACCGACGCGATCGCGGTCGAGGGCGTCGACGCCGCGATCGAGCGCGCGCAGCGCTGCGTCGAGGCCGGCGCCGACGGCATCTTCGCCGAGGCCGCCTACGATCTGCCGACCTATGCGCGGTTCGTGGAAGCGGTGAAGGTGCCGGTGCTCGCCAACATCACCGAATTCGGCAAGACGCCGCTGTTCAGCCGCGAGGAACTCGCCTCGGTCGGCGTCGCGATCCAGCTGTATCCGCTGAGCGCGTTCCGGGCGATGAACAAGGCCGCCGAGAACGTCTACACCGCGATCCGCCGCGACGGCCACCAGCAGGCCGTGCTCGACACGATGCAGACGCGCGAGGAGCTGTACGACCGCATCGGCTACCACGACTTCGAGCGGCGCCTCGACGCGCTGTTCCAGAAGGCGAAATAGGAGTGGAAGCCGCCGCGCCGCCGCGCGAGTCCCGCCCCGGTCGCGACTGGGACCGCATCACCGCGATCGCCGCCGTGCTGATCGGCCTGGCGGCGGTGCTGGTGTCGGTCTATACCGTGCTGCTGCAGCGCGAACAGGTGCGCGCCGAGGTCTGGCCGCGGCTCGACTTCTACTACGCCGGTGTCGACGGCGAATTCCGCGTCTCGAACAAGGGCATCGGCCCGGCGATCATCGAGACCGTGGAAGTGAGCATCGACGGCGTGCCGGTGCGCGACTGGGCGGAAGTCACCGCCCGCCTCGGGCTGAGCGACCCCGGCCAGCTCTACAGCAGCCTCTGGGGCGCGGTGCTGTCGCCCGGCGAGCATCTGGCCTACCTCATACCATCCGGGCAGGAAGCCTTCGCGCAGATCCGTGCCGAGACGCAGCGCATTTCGATGACGGTCTGCTACTGCTCGGCGCTGCGCGACTGCTGGCTCGCTGCGCCTGAAGACGACGGTCAGGTCGAGGTCGACGCCTGTCCGGTACTGCCGCCCGAGCGCCGCTTCCAGAACTAGGATCAACCGCAACACGACCCCGAACGGAGCAAGACGATGAGCGACGTTTCCCCGAATCCGCCGAAGGCCAAGAAGTCCGTCGCCCTCAGCGGCACGCCCGCCGGCAACACCGCGCTGTGCACCGTCGGCCGCAGCGGCAACGACCTGCATTACCGCGGCTACGACATCCACGACCTGGCGACGAAGGCCGGCTTCGAGGAAGTCGCCCACCTGCTCGTGCACGGCGAACTGCCGACCGCCGACCAGCTGCGCGCCTACAAGGCCAAGCTGCGCCGCCTGCGCGGCCTGCCGGCGATCGTCGCCGAGGCGCTGGAACTGGTGCCGGCGAACGCGCATCCGATGGACGTGCTGCGTACCGGCTGCTCGGTGCTCGGTACCGTGCTGCCGGAGCGCGACGAACACGCGCACCACGAGGCGCGCGACATCGCCGACCGCCTGATGGCGAGCTTCGGTTCGATGCTGCTGTACTGGTGGCATTTCACCCGCAACGGCCGCCGCATCGACGTCGAGACCGACGACGACACGATCGCGGCGCACTTCCTGCACCTGCTGCACGGCGAACCGCCGAGCGAATCGCATGCGCGCGCGCTCGACCAGTCGCTGGTGCTCTACGCCGAACACGAGTTCAACGCCTCGACCTTCACCGCGCGCGTCATCGCCGGCACCGGCAGCGACATCCATTCGTGCATCACCGGCGCGATCGGCGCGCTGCGTGGACCGAAGCACGGCGGCGCCAACGAGGTCGCGATGGAGATCATCGCCCGCTACCGCAGCGCCGACGAGGCGGAGGCCGACATCCGTGCCCGCGTCGAGCGCAAGGAGATCGTCATCGGCTTCGGCCACCCGGTCTACACGGTCGGCGACCCGCGCAACCCGATCATCAAGGAGATCTCGCGCAAGCTCTGCGCCGAGGGCGGCAACCAGACGCTGTTCGACGTCAGCGAGCGCATCGAGACGCTGATGTGGGACCTGAAGAAGATGTTCCCGAACCTCGACTGGTACAGCGCCTCGGCCTACCACATGATGGGCGTGCCGACGGCGATGTTCACGCCGCTGTTCGTGATCGCCCGCACCAGCGGCTGGTCCGCGCACGTGATCGAGCAGCGCATGGACGGCAAGATCATCCGCCCGAGCGCCAACTACACCGGTCCCGAGGACCGCGGGTTCGTGCCGATCGAGAAGCGCTGACGCGGATCATCGCGCCGGCACCAGGAAGGCCACGCTCCCGCGTGGCCTTCTTCATTCAGGGGGCCATGCGCTGCTGGGCGACGACCGGGCCGCCGGGAGGCGCCAGGCGGGTGACGCGGAAGAAGGTGTGGTCGCCGATGGTCGCGACCTGGGGCGCCGAGGCCCATTCCGGCGAGGCGATCGAGAGCGCGGCGAAGTGGCTGGCGCCGGGCACGACCTCGTTGCGTTCGCCGGGCGGCAGCTGCCAGTCGGCCTGGGTCGCGAACGCGACCTCGACCGCCCGCTGCCAGGCCTCGAGATTCCGCAGGCGCATGCCGGGATGGACGATGCCCGGTGCGAACTGCCGGCGGGCGGTCACGACCTCGCAGACCGAGTCGCCCCAGCGGCCGCTCTCGTAGCGGCGCATGGCGACCTCGGCGACGGCGCGCTGGCCGAGTTCGGACTGGTTGCGGGCTTCCAGGTAGACCGTCGTCGCCAGGCACAGCGGATCGGCGGCGGGCTGGGGCAGCATCGAGGCGAGCCACAGCAGGAAAGACAACTTCATGGCGGAACTCCTTGCTCCGTTGCGCCACGCGGGGGTCCGCATCGCTGCGGTGGCGGTTTCCCGCCGTAAGCGTGGCCTGGCGTTTTGGGGATGGACGAGCCGGGCTCGTTTTCCGGGGCGCGGGCGTTCTCGAAGGGCGCCGCCGGAAACCCCGCGCAGCCATGCAGCCGGGGCCTCGTCGTGACCCGGTCGTCACTTTCACGACCGGGGCGAAGGCGCGCATGGTACGGGGCCGGATCGAACCCCGCCTGAACGGGGTTCAGCAAGTATCTGATTCGACAAACGAATCAGCGTGGAACGTGGCCGGATCGGGCGTGGATCACGTTCCGGGCGGGGGCGGCCAACCCCGTAATGCGGCGGCGCAGGGTCCGCCCGCCGGCAAGCTCAGAGGGCCGCCGCCAGCCGGCTGCCCTGGTCGATCGCGCGCTTCGCATCGAGCTCGGCGGCGACGTCGGCGCCACCGATCAGGTGCGGCTGGAAGCCCGCGGCCCGCAGGGGTTCGACCAGTTCGCGCAGCGGCTCCTGGCCGGCACAGACCACCACGTGGTCGACCGCGAGCCGCTGCTCGGCGCCGTCGACCCGGATGCGCAGGCCGGCGTCGTCGACGCCCAGGTACTCGACTCCGCCGAGGGCGGTGACGCCCTTGGCCTTCAGCGCCGCGCGGTGGATCCAGCCGGTGGTCTTGCCGAGGCGGGCGCCAGGCTTGCCGGGGCTGCGCTGCAGCAGCCACAGCGTCCGCGCCGGCGGCTCCGGGGACGGCGGGGCGAGGCCGCCGCGGCCGCGGAATTCCGGGTCGACGCCCCATTCGTGCATCCAGCGGCCGACGTCGACGGTCGACGATGGCGGCGGCGCGACCAGGAACTCGGCGACATCGAAGCCGATGCCGCCGGCGCCGATGATCGCGACCTTGCCGCCGGGCACGACCCGGCCGGCCAGTACGTCGAGGTAGCCGACCACCTTCGGGTGGTCGCTGCCCGGAAAGTCCACCCGGCGCGGCAGGATGCCGGTCGCGAGCACGACCTCGTCGAAGCCGCCGCCGGCCAGCGCGGCCGCGTCGACCCGCTGCCCGAGCCGGCGCTCGACGCCGGTGAGCTGCAGCAGTCGGTCGAAATAGCGCAGCGTCTCCGCGAACTCCTCCTTGCCGGGAATGCGCTTGGCGAGGTTGAACTGGCCGCCGATGTCGGTGGCCGCGTCGAACAGGGTGACCGCGTGGCCCCGTCGCGCGGCGACCGTCGCGCAGGCGAGGCCGGCCGGGCCGGCGCCGATCACCGCGACCTTCTTCCGCACTGCCGCCGGCGCGTAGTTCAGCTCGGTCTCGGCGCAGGCGCGCGGGTTCACCAGGCAGCTGGCGCGCCGGTTCACGAACACGTGGTCGAGGCAGGCCTGGTTGCAGGCGATGCAGGTGTTGATCTCGTCGCGGCGGCCGGCGCGCGCCTTGTTCACCCATTCCGGATCGGCCAGCAGCGGCCGCGCCATCGACACCATGTCGGCCTGGCCGGCGGCGAGGATCGCCTCGGCGACTTCCGGCATGTTGATGCGGTTGGTGGCGACCAGCGGCAGCCTCACATGCGGCTTCAGCCTGGCGGTGACGCCGGCGAAGGCCGCGCGCGGCACCGAGGTCGCGATCGTCGGCACCCGCGCCTCGTGCCAGCCGATGCCGGTGTTGATGATCGTCGCGCCGGCCGCCTCGATCGCCTTGGCCTGCAGCACGATCTCGTCCCAGTCGGAGCCCTCGGGCACCAGTTCGAGCATCGACAGCCGGTAGATCAGGATGAAGTCCGGGCCGACGGCCTCGCGGATGCGGCGAACGATCTCGACCGCGAAGCGCATCCGCTTCTCCGGCGTGCCTCCCCAGGCGTCGTCGCGGCGGTTGGTGCGCGGCGCCAGGAATTGATTGATCAGATAGCCCTCGCTGCCCATCACCTCGACGCCGTCGTAGCCGGCGTCACGCGCCAGCTTCGCGGTGGTGACGAAGGCGCCGATCTGCCGTTCGACGCCCCAGGACGACAGCGCGCGTGGCGTCAGCGGGCTGATCGGCGCCTTCAGCTTCGAGGCCGACACCAGCAGCGGATGCGCGGCGTAGCGGCCCGCATGCAGGATCTGCAGGCAGATGCGGCCGCCGGCCTCGTGCACCGAGCGGGTGACGATGCGGTGCTTGTGCACTTCCCACGGCCAGCCGAGCTTGCCGGCGAAGGGCTTCAGCCAGCCGACCAGGTTCGGGGCGATGCCGCCGGTGACGATCAGGCCGGTGCCGCCTTCGACGCGCTCGCGGAAATACGCGGCGAGCTTCGGGAAATCGCGCGCGTGGTCCTCGAGGCCGGTGTGCATCGAGCCCATCAGCACACGGTTCGGCAGCGTGCAGAAGCCCAGGTCCAGCGGCTGGAAGAGGTGCGGGTAGGGCGTCTCGCTCATCGGGCAGGCGGGTCCTGGCGGTTGCCGAACCTTGCCCGCAAGCCTTCACGCGGACAAGTCGGCGTCGGGGTTCGGTCAGGCGGGTGGCTCGTCGCAGGCGCGCATCGCCAGGTCGCGCAGCGCCAGCGGTTCGCCGGCGGCGTCGAACAGGCCCACCGCCGCCAGCGGCACGCCGCTGTGCCGGTTGACGAAGCGCACCGGCGACTTGCCACCGTAGATCCAGCGGTCGCCCCACTGCGCGAGCGCGATCAGCACCGGCGCCAGGTCCTTGCCGCATTCGGTCAGGCGGTACTCGATCTGGCGCGGGTCGTCCTTCGCCGGCCGGCGTTCGAGGATGCCGACTTCAACCAGGCGCTTCAGGCGCGAACTGAGGATGTTCTTGGCGATCCCGAGCCGGCGTTCGAAGTCGGCGAAGCGGCGGGTGCCCTGGAAGCACTCGCGCAGGATCAGCAGGCTCCACCATTCACCGACGCGTTCCAGCGCCTGGGCGACGGGGCAGGGCATGTCGGCATAGGAGACCCGTTTCATCGCACAAGCATCGCCGAGTGGAGTTGCATAATGCAACCAGAGGTGCCAGAGTGCCGCCAGGTTGCATGAAGAAACCTCGGAGGTCGCCATGCGTATGCTGCCGCCGCTGATCCGCACCCTCGGCCTGGTCGCCCCGGCCGTAGCCGCCGACTTCGCGCGCCGGGTGGCGACCCGGCCGAGCCCGGCGCGCCGGCGTCCCGAGCCGGCGGGCGCCGAGCCGGTCACGTTCCGCTTCGGGCTCGCCGGCCTGCGCTGGGGCGCCGGTGGCCCGACCGTGCTCGCCCTGCATGGCTGGGAAGGCCGCGCCGCGCAGTTCCGCGGGCTCGGCGAGCGCCTCGCCGCGCGCGGTTACCGGCTCGTGGCACTCGATGCGCCGGCGCACGGGCGCTCGCCGGGGCGGGAGGCCGATCCGGTCGTGTTCGCCGATGCCCTGCGCGAGGCCGCCGCCGAACTCGGGCCGCTGCACGCGGTGGTCGGCCATTCGATGGGGGGTGCCTCGGTGCTGTATGCGGTGAGCCAGGGGCTGCGCAGCGAACGTTCGGTGGCGATCGCGGCGCCGGCGGGCGTCGGCGGCGTGCTGGCGCGGATCGCCGGCCGGCTCGGCCTCGGCGAGACCGCGCGCCGCCGCTTCTTCGCGGCGATGAGCCAGCGCAGCGGGATGCCGCCGGAAGCGCTGGACATCGACCGCCTCGCCGGCGGCATCGGCCAGCCGCTGCTGGTGGTGCACGACCACGAGGATGCGGTGATCCCGTTCGCCGACGCCGAGCGCATCGCCGGCGCGACCCGCGCCCGCCTGCTGGCGACCCGCGGCCTCGGCCACCGCAACGTACTGCGCGATCCGGCGGTGCTCGACCAGATCGTCGACTTCCTGGACGCACGCGCCGCCTGATCCCGGAGAAGGCGACCTGCACGTGACGGGGTGATCTGGCAAGATTCGCCGGTCGACACCGCAGCAGGGGAGCTGCATGCCCATGAGCACGCACGACAGCCGTTCCGCGAAACGAACCGATCCGGACCAGGCGATGGTGGACATCGCCAACTACGTCGCCGACTACTACATCGGCTCGTCCGAGGCCTACACGACCGCGCGCTACATGCTGCTGGATTCGCTGGCCTGCGCGATGCTGGCGATGCGCCATCCCGAATGCGTCAAGCACCTCGGCCCGATCGTGCCCGGTGCGGTGCTGCCCGGCGGTTCCCGCGTTCCCGGCACGTCCTGGGAACTCGACCCGGCGCAGGCGGCCTACAACATCGGCGTGCAGATCCGCTGGCTCGACTTCAACGACACCTGGCTGGCGGCGGAGTGGGGCCATCCGTCCGACAACCTCGGCGCGATCCTCGCGGTCGGCGACTGGCTCAGCCGCAAGGCCGAGCGCGAGCACGGCAAGCCGATCACCGTCCGCGACATCCTCACCGCGGCGATCAAGGCGCACGAGATCCAGGGCTGCTACGCGCTGAAGAACAGCTTCAACCGGGTCGGCCTCGACCACGTGATCCTGGTGCGGCTGGCGTCGACGGCGCTGACCACGCACATGCTCGGCGGCAGCAAGGACGAGATCGTCAACGCGGTCAGCCACAGCTGGATCGACGGCGGCACGTTGCGCGCCTACCGGCACGCCCCGCAGGCCGGCCCGCGCAAGTCCTGGGCCGCCGGCGACGCCTGCCGCCGCGCCGTCACCCACGCGCTGAACGCGGTGAAGGGCTGCGTCGGCTACCCGAGCGCGCTGAGCGCGAAGACCTGGGGCTTCGCCGACGTGATGTTCAAGGGCCGCGAGTTCGAGTTCGAGCGGCCCTTCGGCAGCTACGTGATGGAGAACATCCTCTTCAAGATCAGCTTCCCGGCGGAATTCCACGCGCAGACCGCGGTGGAATGCGCGATGAAGCTGCACGGTGAGGTGGCCGGCCGGCTCGACGAGATCGAGCGCATCACGATCGAGACGCAGGAAGCCGGGGTCCGCATCATCGACAAGACCGGGCCGCTGGCGAACTACGCCGATCGCGACCATTGCCTGCAGTACATGGTCGCGGTGCCGCTGATCTTCGGCCGCCTGACCGCCGACGACTATTCCGACACCGTCGCGGCCGACCCGCGCATCGACGCCCTGCGGGCGAAGATGGAGGTCAGCGAGAACCCGCAGTTCACCGCCGACTACTTCGATCCCGACAAGCGCTTCATCGGCAACGCGGTGCAGGTCCACTTCAAGGACGGCACCCGCAGCGAGCGGGTCGCGGTCGACGTGCCGATCGGCCATCGCGAGCGCCGGGGCGAGGGCATCACGGCCCTCCTGCAGAAATTCGAGTCGGCGATCGGTGGCCAGCTCCCGTCCCGCCGGGTCGAGCAGATCCTGGCCCTCACCAGTGACACTTCACGTTTCGAGGCGACGCCGATCCACCGTTTTATCGATTTGTTCACATCCTGAGGGCGTAAGCTTGCCAAGCCCTGGCTGGCTTGTTAGATTCCCGTTAACCCGTTAGCAGCGGTAAAGTTTCGTGAGCGCGCATGCCCGGCATGCCAGGTCCCCCGATCGTGAGTCGTTCCCCCTAGTTCATTTGGAGCAAACCATGAAGAAGAAACTCCTGTGCTGCGCCCTGCTCGGCGCCATCGCGATGGCGCAGTCCGCGTCGGCGCAAGACTACGACGATCGCTGGTTCGTCACTGGCGGCGTCGGCCAGAACTGGCAGGACAGTGACCGGGGAACCGAGGACGTGCTGTTCGGCCACCTCGGCTTCGGCCGCTTCATCTCGCCGAACTGGAGCCTGGAAGGCGAGTTCAACTACCAGAATCCGGGCATCGAAGGCACCGACCTGAACTGGACGCAGTGGGGCGCCTCGCTCGACGCGCGCTACCACTTCATCAAGGAAGGCAAGAACTGGTGGCCGTTCGTGCGCGTCGGCCTCGGCGTGCAGCGTGCGGAAGAGGAGTACAGCTTCTTCCCGTTCCCGGGCACCGGCCAGCGTGAGGACAGCTTCCTGACCGTGAACCTGGGCGTCGGCCTGCAGGCCGACTACGACCGCTACGCGGTTCGCGCCGAGCTGCTGTCGCGCTCGGTGATGGACGACAGCAGCGTCCGTTCGCCGAATTCCGACCGCTTCAACGACCTGATCGGCCAGCTGACCTTCGTGCTGAAGCTCGGCGACCGCGCCGTGGCCCCGCCGCCGGTCGAGCCGCAGCCGCCGCAGACCACCTGCGCCGACCTGGACGACGACGGTGACGGCGTCAACAACTGCAACGACCGCTGCCCGAACTCGACCGCTGGCCAGACCATCGGCGCCGACGGCTGCCCGGTCGTGGTCCGCATCGACCTGCGTGGCGTGAACTTCGACTTCGACAAGGCCACCCTGCGTCCGGACGCGATCGCGATCCTCGACGAGGCCGTGTCGATCCTGCAGAAGTACCCGCAGATGCGCTTCGAGCTCGCCGGCCACACCGACGAGTGCGGTACCGACGCCTACAACCAGCGTCTGTCCGAGCGTCGCGCCCGCGTCGTGTACGACTACCTGATCGGCAAGGGCATCGACTCGGCCCGCATCTCCGGCCCGAACGCGTACGGCGAGAGCCGCCCGATCGAGCAGCTGGGCGATGCGTTCCCGGGCTGCAAGTCCGAGACCAACCGCCGCACCGAGCTGAACGTCCTGAACTGATCGGACGCAGCGAAGCAACAGGGAAGCCCGGCCTCGCGCCGGGCTTCTTTTTTCCGGCGTGCGCGCCTAAGCTGCGCGCGTCGTTCGACTTCCGGGGAAGCCTGATGTTCCGTCGTCCGTTCCTGTTCGCCCTGATGCTGCCGCTGTTCGCGCACGCGCCGGTCGGGGTGGCGTCGTCGCCCGCCGTCGCACCCTGCGGCGCCGCGACCCTCGCACCGATGCCGGCCACGGTGCCGACGCCGGAAATGGCGCGCCCGCAGCCCGAAGTCGTCGCCTGCATCAACCTGCTGTCCTACGTCGAACGCGTGCGGCGGCCGGCGGCGCCGACGCCGGCGCCGGACGACCAGATGGCCTACCGCTTCTACATGACCCAGGAAGGCCGCCAGATGACCGCGGCCGAGTTCGACGCGTGGATGGCCGCGAAGGGCATCCGCGTCGCCACCGGTCGCCCGGCTTCGACCACCGGCACCGCGGTCGAGAGCGGCGCCACCAGCCAGCCGGTCCCGGGCGGCGCGGCGCCGGCGCCGCAAACCGTCGGCTGCGCGCCGCCGACCGTCGTGACGACGGCCGCCTGCTGAACCCGCGTACGCCGTACCGCCGCCCACCCCGTCGAACGGGTCCCCGCCGCGACGGGACCGGAGCGGTCGCTGCCGGCAAGTCCGCCGGCCGCCATGGCATCGCCCGGATGCTGTCGAAGTTCGGACTCTGTTCGCGCACGCAGGCGGCGGAATGGGTGCGCGGCGGCCGTGTCGCGGTCGCCGGCCGCATCGTTCGCGATCCCGATTTCCCGGTCTCGCCCGGCCAGGCTGCGATCACGGTCGACGGCCTGCCGGTGACGGCCGCCGAACGCATCGTCATCGCCCTGAACAAACCGCGCGGCCTGGTGACCACCGCCCGTGACGAGCAGGGCCGCGACACCGTCTACCGCTGCCTGGACGGTGCCGGCCTGCCCTGGCTGGCGCCGGTGGGCCGCCTCGACAAGGCCAGCGAGGGCCTGCTGCTGCTCGCCAACGATCCGCAATGGGCCGCAGCGGTGACCGACCCGGACAGCGGCCCCGACAAGACCTATCACGTGCAGGTCGATGCGGTGCCGGATGCCGCCCTGCTGGCGGCGCTGCAGGCCGGCATCGAGGACGCCGGCGAGTTCCTGGCGGCGAAATCCGTGCGCCCGCTGCGCAGCGGCGGCCGCACCGCGTGGCTGGAGATCGTGCTCGACGAAGGCCGCAACCGGCAGATCCGCCGCCTGCTCGCGGCCTTCGACATCGGCGTGCTGCGACTGGTGCGTGTCGCCATCGGCGACGTGCTGCTCGGCGAGCTCGCGAAGGGCGGCTGGCGGCGGCTGTCGGCAGCGGAAGCCGAGGCCCTGGTGGCGGGCCTCAGGCCGCCCGATCCCGCCAGAGCAGCACCGGCAGCAGGCCACAGCCGAAGCCCAGGCCGAGGCCGTACAGCAGGGCCAGGCCCCAGAGCGCGTAGGCCAGGGTGAGCAGGAACTGGAAGCCGCAGCAGGCCGCCGCGGCCGCACCGACCACTGCGATCAGCACGGCGACGACGCCCTGGGTCCTCATCCGGCGATGACGCCCAGTTGGCGGCCGACCTTCACGAACGCGGCGATCGCGCGATCCAGGTGCTCGCGGGTGTGCGCGGCGCTCATCTGCGTGCGGATGCGCGCCTGGCCCTTGGGCACCACCGGGAAGAAGAAGCCGATCGCGTAGATGCCCTCTTCGAGCAGGCGCGCCGCGAACTTCTGCGCCAGCGGTGCGTCGTGCAGCATCACCGGGCAGATCGGGTGCACGCCGGGCTTGAGTTCGAAGCCGGCGGCAGCCATCCGCGCGCGGAAGTAGGCGGTGTTCTCCGCCAGCTTCGCGCGCAGGTCGCCGGCCGCGGCGAGCATGTCGAACACCTTGATGCCGGCGGCGACCACGTGCGGCGGCAGCGAGTTCGAGAACAGGTAGGGCCGCGAACGCTGGCGCAGCATCTCGATCACCGCCTTCGGGCCGGTGGTGAAACCGCCCAGCGCGCCGCCGAGCGCCTTGCCGAGGGTGCCGGTGAACACGTCGATGCGGTCCATCACCCCGTGCACCTCGGCGCTGCCGCGGCCGGTGGCGCCGAGGAAGCCGGTGGCATGGCATTCGTCGATGTGCACGAGCGCGTCGTACTTCGCCGCCAGCGCGGTGATCTCGACGAGCGGGGCGATGAAGCCGTCCATCGAGAACACGCCGTCGGTGGTGATCATGATCGTGCGGGCGCCATCGGCGCGGGCCTGCTGCAGCTGCCTCTCGAGATCGGCCATGTCGCTGTTGGCGTAGCGGTAGCGCCTGGCCTTGCAAAGGCGCACGCCGTCGATGATCGAGGCGTGGTTCAGGGCGTCGGACACGATGGCGTCCTCCTCGCCGAGCAAAGGCTCGAAGAGTCCGCCGTTGGCATCGAAGCAGGCGGCATAGAGGATCGTGTCCTCGGTGCCGAAGAAGCCGGCGATCTTCGCCTCGAGCTGCTTGTGCAGGTCCTGGGTGCCGCAGATGAAGCGCACCGAGGCCATGCCGAAGCCGTGGCTGTCGAGCGCCTCCTTGGCGGCGGCGATCACGTCCGGATGGTCGGCCAGCCCCAGGTAGTTGTTCGCGCAGAAGTTCAGGACCCGGCGGCCGTCGGCCAGCACGATCTCGGCCGATTGCGGCCCGGTGATGATCCGTTCGGACTTGAACAGCCCCTGGTCGCGGATCGCGTCCAGTTCGGCAGCGTAGCGGGCGAGGGCGTTGGCGGACATGCGACGGACTCTGCTTTCGGGGAGGGGCACATTATCGACGTTGGGCCCGGCTCGTGCTGCAATGCCATCCCGGCTTCACCTTTTCCTAACCCAGCCCAGGAGTTCGCCATGACCCGCCGCTACCGCAAGACGCCGTTCGCCCTCGCCGCCGCGCTGCTGCTGGCGCTGCCGGTGGCCGCCCAGGCCCAGGAAGAGGAGGAGGAAGGCCCGTTCAGCTGGAACGCCGCCATCACCAGCGACTACGTGTTCCGCGGCGCCTCGCAGAGCGACGAGAACCCGGCGATCCAGCTCGGCTTCGACTACGAGCTCGGCAGCGGCTTCTACGTCGGCGTCTGGGGCTCGACGGTCGACTTCGGCCCGGGCAGCCCGTCGGTCGAGATCGACACCTACATCGGCTGGAACCACGACATCAGCGACGCCTGGAACTTCGACCTGATGCTCAACCGCTACAACTATTTCGGCGAGGACCGCGCCTACGGTGACTCCGACTACCTCGAGCTGATCGGCGCGCTGACGTACGCCGAGATGCTGACCTTCACCCTGGGTTACTCGAACGACGTCTGGGCGACCGGCGAGAACGGCTGGTACTACGGCATCAACACCAGCGTCGGGATCGGCAACGGCTTCAACCTCGATCTGGGTGGCGGCTGGAGCGCGTTCGATGACGCCACCGGGGTCGAGGACTACGCCGACTGGATGATCGGCATCAACCGCGACTTCGGTTCCGTCAACATCGCCCTCGGCTACTACGACACCGGCAAGGCCGGCGACTACAACTTCGGCGATACCGGCGACGGCCGGGTCGTGCTGACCTTCTCGATCGGCGGCTGATTCAGCGTCCGGCGCCGTCCGCCGGGCTCTCCGGCGGCGGCGCTTCCGCCCGCGTCGCCACCGGTTGCGGCGAGAACGGGCGCAGATAGGGCGGGGCGCCTTCGTAGGGCATCGCCGTCACCAGGCTCCAGCCGCGGCCCGTCAGCTCGCGCGCGGCGGTATCGCTGATCCCGCCCGACAGCAGCAGCAGGCGATGCGGTCGCCGGTCGATGGCCGGCAGCTCGAACCAGCGGCGGATTTCCGGGGTCCAGGCCAGCCAGTCCACCGCCAGCGGCAGCACCAGTTCCCCCTGCGCGGACTCCCAGGCCAGCAGCGCGCCCTGTGGCAGCAGGCGGCCGCCGGTGGCATCGGCGCCGACGTGGGCGGCGAGCAGGCGCAGGCTGTCGATCACGAAGCGCGCCTGCGGCTCGTCGCCGGCGAGCAGGGCGGTCTCGAGCAGGGCCTCGCAGCCTTCGCCGGGCTGCAGGCGCAGGTAGATCGCGACGAATTCCTGCTGCAGTGCCGGCGTCCAGGCGCCGGCGTGCACGAAGGTCCGCAGCAGGCGATCGTCGGCGCAATGCGGCGTCAGCGCGGCCAGTGTCTCCCGGCGCACTTCGCGCGGCGGTGGCTGCAGCACGAAGCGGTTGACGTCGGCGGCGTGGCCGGCGACCGCGATCGCGTCGCCACCGAGCAGGCGCAGGGCCTCGCCGGTCGCGAGGCGGCCGCTGGCCTCGGCCCAGGCGAGCTGGTCGAGGCGGTCGCCGAGCAGGCGGTTGCCGGTATCCGGATCGACGCCGAGGCGGGCGGCGAGCTGACGGCGCGCGTCCGGGAACGCAGCCTGGCGCTTGCCTTCGCGCACCACGTCGCGACCGCGGCGCTGCCACCAGCCGCGTGACGGATCGTCCTCCTCGTCGCCGGCGGCGCCGAGCGGCCCGGCGGGATCCTCCCAGGCGTCGTCGTTGTCCATCACCAGCTCATGGCCGCGATCGCCGAGGCGGCGGGTGCGTTCGCGCAGCGTCTGCCATTTCTCGCTGAACCAGCGGCCGACGCCCTGCGGCAGGCCGGTGACGCTGGCGACCGGCGAGGTGGCGATCGCCTGCAGGTCCCGCACCGGCTCGCCGGCGCGGTCCACCGCGGCATCGGCGATCACGCGGGCGATGCCGGACTCGTCCAGCCGCGCGAGTGCCGGCATTTCGCGCACGCGCACCGCCAGCAGGGCGACGCTGTCGGCCTCGACGTCGCCCCAGCGGCTGCGGATCGTGAAGCGCGCCTGGTGGCCGCGGATCGGCACTTCGGGATCGACGCGCCAGCCGGGACCGGACAGCAGTTCGGGAGGCAGCAGCGTCTCGGCGGCGAACACCGGCTCGAGCTCGGTCGTGGCGTCGGCGGGATCACTGACCGGCACCCGCTCGATCACCGTCGCGACGCCACGCGCCTGCGCGGGAACCGGCGCCAGCGCCGCCAGCGCGACCACCACCGTCGCCGCCGACACGGCGGCCGGCAGCAGGCGGAGCAGCAGGGACGGACGGCGCGCGGCGGCGGCGGGCGTCAGGTCCAGGAACAGACGACCTTGCCGCACTGCCCGGACTCCATCAGCTCGAAACCGCGCTGGAAGTCGTCGATGTGGACCTGGTGGGTCAGCACCTTCTGCAGCGGGAAACCCGACTGCACGAGCTGCGTCATCTTGTACCAGGTCTCGTACATCTTCCGGCCGTAGATGCCGTGCAGCACCAGGCCCTTGAAGATCACCTTGTCCCAGTCGATGCCGGCGCCGTTCGGCAGGATGCCGAGCAGGGCGACCTTGCCGCCGTTGTACATGCAGTCGAGCATGTCGTTGAAGGCGCGCGGATTGCCGCTCATCTCGAGGGCGACGTCGAAGCCCTCCATGTGCAGGTCCTTCATCACTTCCTTCAGCGACTGCTTCGAGACGTTCACCACCCGCGTGGCGCCCATCTCGGCGGCGAGCTTCAGCCGGTAGTCGTTGACGTCGGTGACGACGACGTTGCGGGCGCCGATGTGCTTGCAGATGCCGGCGGCGATGATGCCGATCGGGCCGGCGCCGGTGATCAGCACGTCTTCGCCGACCACGTCGAACTCGAGCGCGCAGTGCGCGGCATTGCCGTAGGGGTCGAAGAAGGCGGCGAGTTCCGACGGGATCGAGTCCGGGATCGGCCACAGGTTGGTCGCCGGCATCACGATGTATTCGGCGAAGGCGCCGTCGCGGTTGACGCCGATGCCGACGGTGTTCGGGCACAGGTGCTGGCGGCCGGCGCGGCAGTTGCGGCAGTGGCCGCAGACGATGTGGCCTTCGGCGGAGACGCGGTCGCCGATCCGGTAACCGGTGACGCCGGGGCCGATCTCGACGATGCGGCCGACGAATTCATGGCCGATCACCAGTCCCGGCCGGATCGTGCGCTGGCTCCACTCGTCCCACTTGTAGATGTGCAGGTCGGTGCCGCAGATCGCGGTCTTCTCGAGCTTGATCAGCACCTCGTTCGCGCCCGGCGCCGGCACCGGCACCTGCTCCATCCAGATGCCCTTTTCCGCATGGCGCTTCACCAGCGCTTTCATCGTCTGCTGCGTCATTTCGAACCGTTCCGGGAGCGGCGGGGAGGGCGGCGATTATACGCCCGGGGGCTGAACTCCCCTCGTCAACCTGCACCGATCGCGGCTGAAGCCGCTCCTACAGTTCGACGCGCCAGCCGATGGCGAGCACGCGCTCCTGCAGGAAGGCATGACCGATGCGCTGGCGGTATTCGATGAAGCCGGAATGGCCGCCGGTGAAGACGAACACCGCGCCGAGGCCGGCTTCGCCCCAGTCGCTGTCGGCGTCGTCGGTCGCGAAGATCACCGGGGTCGCGTTCGCATCCTGCAGGAAGGTCACCCGTACCGGCCGCGACGGATTGGCGTACTCGTGCCGCCAGCCGAGCCGCGCCATCGGCTGCCAGACGCCCCAGGTCGTGGAGATCGTGTGGCTCAGCGTCGCATCGAGGCGGCCGCGGCGGCTGACCACCGCGCGGCCGGGGATGCGGATCGCGAAACCGGCACCGCCGCTCTCCAGGTAGGGGTCGATCGTCGTGCGCTGCCAGTCGACGCCGGCGCCGAACTGCCACTCCCAGCCCCCGGCGGGCAGGGTCCAGGTGACGCCGCCGCCGGCGAGCTCGCGCTCGGCGTCCATCGCCGCGCTCGCGACGGCATCGACGGCGATGCCCGAAGGCAGGCGGTAGAGGATGTGCCGGCGCAGGTCGTAGTCGCCGGCGAGGCGGCCGGCGTAGGCGTCGACCGACCAGGCCGGATGCGGCGTCCAGCCGGCGGCGAGCACCGGGCCGGTGAAGCCGGTGCGCATGCGCCCGCTGCTGCCGAGGAAGGCGAGGTCGTCGCGGGTATGGCTGAGCAGCAGCGCCAGCTGCCAGCCCTCGGCCGGCATCCAGTCGACGCCGGCGGTGAGGCTGCCGGTGTCGCCGTCGAAGGGCGCCTCGTTGACGCCGTCGCGGCGCTTCAGGCGGCCGCGGTCGGCGGAGAAGAACAGCGACCAGCCCGGCGCGAGTTCGATGCCGGCGACGGCGTCGTCGGGGGCGCCGTCGCGCGTCGCCGCGCGGCCCTGGCCGGGGATCTCGTCGAGCGCGTTGCCTGCGGCCGCCGCTTCGCGGCTGCCCGGGCCCCCGGCGAGGATGTCGGCGCAGCGCGTCACCAGGTCGCCGGTCGCGCCGGCGCAGATCGCGTTCCACTGCGCGGCGAGGGCATCGTCGGGGGACTGCGCGCGCGCTGTCGGCGCCACTGCCAGGGACAGCACGAGCAGCGTCGGAAAAGCCAGGCCTTCGCGCATGTCCCATTCCCCTGTCGAATGCCGGAAGTCTAGCCGCAAGTCACGGACCAAGGGTGTCGGCCGCTGCTAGGCTTGGGGTCTTTCCACCCGCACGAGGTCCCGCCATGCGCTTCACCGTTCTCGCCGCCGCACTATCGCTGTCGTTCGCCGCGCAGGCGAAGGAGGGCATGTGGGTTCCGCAGCAGTTGCCCGAGATCGCCGGGCCGCTGGCCCAGGCCGGCCTGGAACTGGACCCGCAGCAGCTGGCCGACCTCACCGGCGATCCGATGGGCGCCGTCGTCGCGCTCGGTGGCTGCACCGCCTCGTTCGTGTCGCCGCAGGGCCTGGTCGTCACCAACCACCACTGCGCCTACGGCGCGATCCAGCTGAACTCGACGCCCGAGCGCAATCTGATGGACATCGGCTTCAACGCCGCGACGATGGCGGATGAGGTCTCGGCCGGCCCGAATGCCCGCGTCTACGTGATGGACCGCATCAGCGACGTCACCGAGCGCATGCGCGGCGCCGCCGGCGACCTGCAGGGCCTCGAGCGCCAGAAGAAGCTGGAGGAAACGCAGAAGGCGATCATCGCCGAGTGCGAGGCCGACGCCGGCTACCGCTGCACCGTCTACAACTTCTTCGGCGGCCAGACCTACCGCCTGTTCCGGCAGATCGAGATCCGTGACGTGCGCCTGGTCTACGCGCCCCCGGGCGGCGTCGGCAGCTTCGGCGGCGACGTCGACAACTGGATGTGGCCGCGCCACACCGGCGACTTCTCGTTCTACCGCGCCTACGTCGGTCCGGACGGCAAGCCGGCGCCGTATTCCGAAGACAACGTGCCCTTCCAGCCGAACCAGTACTTGAAGCTCGCCGACCAGCCGCTCGAGGCGGGCGATTTCGTGATGGTCGCCGGCTACCCGGGCTCGACCGCGCGCTACGCGCTGTACGACGAGTTCCGCGCCGTGCAGGACTGGCAGTATCCGGTGGTCGGCGCCCACCTGAAGGCGCTGATCGCGATGATCGACGCCGCCAGCGCGACCAACCCGGACATCGCGGTGAAGTACGCGACGACCGTGCGCGGCTGGAACAATTCGACGAAGAACTGGGACGGCCAGCTCAACGGCTTCCGCCGCACCGACGCCGCCGGCCACAAGCAGCGCGAGGAACAGGCGGTGCTCGCCTGGCTGCGCAGCCGGGGCCGCGAAGGCCGCGCCGCGCTCGACGCGCACGCGCAGCTGGTGCGCATCGCCGCCGATTCCGCGAAGACGCGCGAGCGCGACCTGGTGATCGGCCAGCTCGGCAACACCGGCCTGCTCGGCAACGTGCGCTCGCTGTACCGCCTTTCGATCGAGCGCGCGAAGCCCAATGCCGAGCGCGCGCAGGGCTACCAGGAACGCGACCTGCCGGCCTTCGAGGGCGGCGTGCGCCAGCTCGAGCGCCGGTTCCACCCGGAGATGGAGAAGCAGCTGCTCGCCTACTGGTTCGCCGAGTACCTGAAGCTGCCGGCCGGGCAGCGCATCCCGGCGGTCGACGCCTGGATCGGCGGCAACGACGCCGCGGCGGTCGCGCGTGCGCTGGATGCGGCCTATGCCTCGACCACGCTCGCCACCACCGACGCTCGCCTGGCGCTGCTGCAGTCCGACCGCGCCGCTTTCGAGAGCAGCGAGGATCCGCTGGCGAAGCTGGCGGTGGCGCTGATGCCGGAACTGCTGGCGCTCGAGGACGTCGGCCGCGCGCGGGCCGGCGACAACAACCGCTTCCGCCCGGTCTACCTGGCGGCGGTGCAGGATTACAAGCGCAGCCGCGGTGAGTCCGTGTATCCGGACGCCAACCTCAGCCTGCGCCTCACCTTCGGCAACGTCGTCGGCTACGTGCCGCGCGACGGCGTCGAGCACACCCCGTTCACCTCGATCGACGGTCTCGTCGCCAAGCACACCGGCGAGGAGCCGTTCGACGCTCCGCAGGCCCTGATCGACACCGCGGCGGCGATGAGCGCCGAGGAGAAGGCGCGCATCCCGGTGAACTTCCTGTCCGACCTCGACATCACCGGTGGCAACTCCGGTTCGCCGGTGCTCGATGCCCGCGGTCGCCTGGTCGGCCTGGCCTTCGACGGCAACTGGGAGAGCGTCAGCTCGAACTGGGTGTTCGACCCGGTGATGACGCGCATGATCTCGGTCGACCACCGCTTCATGCTGTGGGTGATGCGCGACGTCTTCCCGGCGCCGCGCCTGCTCGAGGAAATGGGCCAGTAGGGGCCGCGACCAGGAGCCGGTGATTATGCGTGTTCGTTTCCACGGAGCGGCAGGCGAGGTCACCGGTTCCTGCCACGAGGTCGAGGCCGGCGGCCACCGGCTGCTGCTCGACTGCGGCATGATCCAGGGCAGCCGGGAACAGGAACGGCGCAATCTCGAGCCGTTCCCGTTCGCCGTCGACGGGCTCGATGCGGTCGTGCTCAGCCACGCCCACATCGACCACTGCGGCCGGCTGCCGCTGCTGGTCGCACGCGGCTACCGCGGCCCGATCTGGGCCCAGAAGGCCACCGCCGACCTGCTGCCGATCATGCTGCTCGATGCCGCCTCGCTGGCCGAGGCCGACGCCGCCCGCTTCAACCGCGAGGCCCGCGACGGCCGCAGCGACCACCGGCCGCTGTTCGACCGCGACGACGTCGAGGCGACGATCCGGCAGCTGCGGGCGATCGCCTACGACGAAGCCACGGAAATCCTGCCCGGCGTCGTGCTGACGCTGCGCGATGCCGGCCACATCCTCGGTTCGGCCAGCGTCGAACTGCGCGCGCAGGAAGACGGGCACGAACGCGTGCTGGTGTTCTCCGGCGACATCGGCCCGCGCGGCACGCCGATCCTGCGCGATCCGGCGCCGGTGCCGCGCGCCGACCTCGTGCTGCTGGAATCGACCTACGGCGACCGTCGCCACCGCGACCGCGCCGCCACCGTCGCCGAGATCGGCGGGATCCTCGAAGACGCCTGGCGCGACCAGGGCAATGTGCTGATCCCGGCCTTCGCCGTCGGCCGCAGCCAGGAACTCCTGTACTGGTTCGCGCGCCACTGGGACGAATGGAAACTGGCGCGCTGGA
Source organism: Arenimonas composti TR7-09 = DSM 18010 (assembly GCF_000426365.1). Taxonomy (GTDB): domain Bacteria; phylum Pseudomonadota; class Gammaproteobacteria; order Xanthomonadales; family Xanthomonadaceae; genus Arenimonas; species Arenimonas composti. The sequence goes on from NZ_AUFF01000001.1 coordinate 44,445, forward strand.
AGATCTTCGTCGACAGCCCGATGGCCGCGAAGGTCACCGGCGTCTACGCGAAGCACGCGGACCTGTTCGACGAGGCCGCGAAGCGCACCTGGCGCGACCGTCCGGAGCCGTTCCGGCTGCCGAACCTGCGCCTCACCGTCGACCAGGCGCAGTCGCGCGGCATCAACGGCGTGCGCGGCGGCGCGATCATCATCGCCGGCTCCGGCATGTGCAACGGCGGCCGCATCCGCCACCACCTGCGGCACAACCTCGGGCACGCGCAGACGCGGCTGATCTTTCCCGGCTACCAGGCCGAGGGCACGCTCGGCCGCCGGCTGGTCGACGGTGCGGACGCGGTGATGCTGATGGGCGAACGCGTTCCGGTGCGTGCGCATGTGCACACCGTCGGCGGCCTGTCCGCGCATGCCGACCGCGATGGCCTCGCGGAATGGTACGGGCGTATCGACGGCGCGCCGCCGGTCGTGCTGGTGCACGGCGAGGACCGCGCACGCACGGCGTTCGCACGCACGCTGCAGGAACGCTTCGGCAGCGACGTGACCCTCGCGCGCCCGGGACTCACGACCGACGTCCTGTAGGAGCGGCTTCAGCCGCGATACGCCTTTTCTTCTCTTTCTTTTCTTTCTTTTCTTTTCTTTATCTTCTCTTCTCTTCCGCCACATGCCTTGAACGTGGAAGGCATCGCGGCTGAAGCCACTCCTACGAACTGGGCTTCCTCGCGTTGCCGTAGATCAGCGCGCGCCCGGCGAACTCACCGCCGGCGAGTTCCAGCTGGAAGCGCTCGCCGTCGCGGCGGCGAACCTCGGCGAGCACGCGCTCGACCTCCTCGTCGGGCACCTCGAGCTCGCGCAGCGCGGCCGCGCCGAAGGCCAGCGCCGACTCGAACACCTCGCGGATCTGGAAATCGACGCCGGCCCGCACCAGCGAATACGCGTGCTCGCGGTCGAAGGCGCGCACCAGCAGGCTGGCCTGCGCGAAGTGCTGCTTCGCCAGCGCGACGACGCGGTCGGCGGCCGCGCGGTCGTCGATGCAGACCAGGATCGCGCAGGCGTGGCCGGCGCCGGCCGCGTGCAGCACGTCGAGGCGGGTGCCGTCGCCGTAATGCACCTTGAAGCCGTAGTCGGCGGCGTTGCGGATGTCCTCGGGATTGGTCTCGATGATCGTGACCTCGAAGCCGCGCGCCAGCAGCGGCTGGCTCACCACCTGGCCGAAGCGGCCGAAACCGATCAGCAGCACGTTCGCGCGCAGGTCGCGTGCCGCCTCGACACCCTCCAGCGACGGCGCCGGCTTGCGCACGAGGCGCTTGCCGACGAGCACGAACAGCGGCGTCAGCAGCATCGACAGCACGACGATCGCGGTCATCCTGGCGGCGGTGCCGGTGTCGATCACCCGTTCTGCCGCGGCGGCGGCGAACAGCACGAAGGCGAACTCGCCGCCCTGCGCCATCAGCACCGCGCGGTCGAAGGCTTCCGCATGCGGCGTCTTCAGCAGCCGCGCGACCGCGTAGATCGCGACGCCCTTCACCGCCATCATCGCCAGCACGCCGGCGACGATCAGCGGCCAGTTCGCGGCCACCAGCGCGAGGTCGAGGGCCATGCCGACGGCCAGGAAGAACAGGCCGAGCAGCAGGCCACGGAATGGTTCGATGTCGGCTTCGAGCTGATGCCGGAAGCTCGACTCCGACAGCAGCACGCCGGCGATGAAGGCGCCCATCGCCATGCTCAGGCCGCCGAGCTGCATCAGCAGCGCGGCGCCGAGCACGACCAGCAGCGCCGCCGCCGTCATCACCTCGCGCGCGCGTGCCGCCGCCAGCACCCGGAACAGCGGGTTGAGCAGGAACATGCCGGCGACGATGAGCGCCGCCAGCGAGGCGATGCCGGTGCCGACCGCGAGCCAGCGCTCGCCGGCGGCCGCCGGCGCGGCATCGGCCGGCGACATGAAGGCGACGATCGCCAGCAGCGGCACGATCAGCATGTCCTCGAACAGCAGGATCGCGACGATGCGACGGCCCGAGGGCAGATTGATGTCGCCGCGCTCGGCGAGCAGCTGCATCACGATCGCGGTCGAGGTCAGCACGAAGCCGAACGCGGCGACGAAGGCGACGCCGGGGCGCAGGCCATAGCCGATGCCCAGGCCGGTCAGCAGCAGGCCGCAGGTGGCGATCTGCAGGGTGCCGAGCCCGAAAATCTCCCGGCGCAGCCCCCACAGGTGGCTCGGCCGCATCTCCAGGCCGATCACGAACAGGTACATCACCACCCCGAGTTCGGCGGTATGCAGGATGGTCTGCGGATCGGCGAAGAGGCCGAGCCCGAACGGACCGATCGCCAGCCCGGCCGCCAGATAGCCCAGCACCGAGCCGAGCCCGAGCCGGCGGAACAGCGGCACCGCGACCACCGCGGCGCCGAGCAGCACCACCACGTCGACCAGATGGTCGCTGCCGGCGGCGGCCATCAGGCGCTCACTCCGCCGCGGCCGGCGCGGCTTCCGCCGGCGCGGCGCGGCGGCAGGCACAGGCGCCGTCGTCGAACACGACGCGCCAGGTGCCATCGGCGTCGCGGCGCCAGGTCGAGCGGAACTCGGCGACCACGTTGCCGTCGGGCGCGAACACCGGACCCTTGGTCTGCGCGAGCTGGCCGCTGGACAGCACGACGACGGTCTCGGGCCGCCAGGAGAACGGCGCCTCGGCGTCGGCGAAGTAGTTGCGCCACTCGGCGAGGATCGTCGCCTTGCCGTTCAGCGGCCGGGCGCCGTTGACGAAGATCGCGTCGTCGGCGATGTGCGCGGCGAACGCGTCGAAATCGCGGTCCGCCATCGTCTGCGCGAAGGCGGTCTCGGCGGCCCGCACTGCGGCGACGAGGGCGGGATCGCCGAAGGCATCGGCCGCCGGCGCTTCCGGGGGCGGCGGCACCTGCGAGGTCGCGATCACGGCACTGGCGGCCAACAGCAGGGCGGGCAGCAAAGCGAAGCGGCGGAATCGGATCATCGTCGGCCTCCTTGGGAATTGCAGCGATGCTGCGCCCGGCGCGGCTCGCCTGGCTAGGGATTGTCGTCACGTGCACGTGGCCGCCGCCACCCTGCGCGCCATGTCCACGCCGGCCTCCGCCACCGAAGACGCGCTCGCCGATGCGGCCGGCGCCGGCCTGCGCTGGGTCTGCGACGGCGAGTCCGGCTACCGGCGAAAACGCGCCGGCCGCGGTTTCGACTATCGCGACGCCGAGGGCCGGCCGGTGCGCGACCCCGACACGCTCGCACGGATCCGGGCACTGGCGATCCCGCCGGCCTGGACCGACGTGTGGATCTGCCGCAGCCCGCGCGGCCACCTGCAGGCCACCGGCCGCGACGCCCGCGGCCGCAAGCAGTACCGCTACCACGCGCGCTGGCGGCAGGTGCGCGACGACAACAAGTACGCCCGCCTCGTCGCGTTCGCCGACGCCCTGCCGAAGCTGCGCCGCCGGCTGCGCGCCGACCTGCGCCGTCCCGGCTGGCCACGCGAGAAGGTGCTGGCCCTCGTGGTCGCGCTGATGGCGCAGACGCTGTGCCGGGTCGGCAACGACGAATACGCGCGCAGCAACCGTTCCTACGGCCTGACCACGCTGCGCAACCGCCACGCCGAATACCTGCGTGGCGGCCGGCTGCGCCTGCGCTTCCGCGGCAAGGCCGGCAAGGAGCACGACCTGCAGGTCGAAGACGCGCGCCTGGCGAAGCTGGTGCGCGGCTGCCAGGAACTGCCGGGCCAGGCCCTGTTCCAGTACGTCGACGACGACGGTGCGGTGGTGCCGGTCGATTCCGCCGACGTCAATGCCTGGCTGCAGGCCGTCTGCGGCGAGGACTTCACCGCCAAGGATTTCCGCACCTGGGGCGGCACCCTGCTGGCCTTCCGCCTGCTCGCGGCGACGCCGCTGCCGGAACCGGGCCGCGACGGCCGCATCGCCGCCAGCGCGATCGCCGCGGCGCAGAAGCAGGTCGTCGCCGATGTCGCCGCCGCGCTCGGCAACACCGTCGCCGTCTGCCGCAAGGCCTATATCGATCCGCGGGTATTCGCCGGCTGGGAGGACGGACGGCTCGCGGCCTTCGCCGCACGTTGCCGGGGTGGGCGACAATGGGAAGCGGCGCTGCGACGGTTCCTGGCGCGGGGGAACGGGCGGGCAGCGACCAGGAACTAGCGAACCGTCGTGCTACCTGCGGGTCGAGACGCCGTGTTCGCCCTCGACGACGTCCTTCAACCCGGCCAGCACCTGCCGCCAGTTCGCCTCGGCGTGTTCGCGCGCGGCGACGTCGGCCGCGCCGTCCTGGCGAAGCGTCACGCGGGTGCCGCCGTCCTCCCCGGCGAGGTCGATGCGGACGATGTGGCCAAGGTCGTCGCCGCCGTCCTTCGCCGTGCCGCTGACGTGCCGATACTCGAGCAGGACGCCGGGCGCGGCCTCGATGACCTCACCGTGGTCCTCGAAGCGCCGGCCCGCGTACTCGCCGGACCAGCGGATCGGGCTGCCGGTGCGCCAGTCGCTGCGCACGTCGGCGCCGAACAGGTAGCGGCGGATGCGGGCCGGATCCGTCAGTGCGATCCAGACGTCGTCCGGCTGCGCGTCGATCCAGATCGTCGCATCGGCAACGGGGCCTTCGAGCATCGCGGTTCTCCGGAATCGTGATGCGTCGCAGGGTCGCGCCCGCGGGGTGAAGATGTCGTGGTGCGGTGGCGCCTCAGTCCCGCGCGGCGTGCTCGCGCAGCGCCTTCGCCGTGTCCGCGCCCAGCCAGCCGGTGATCGCCCGCCGCACCAGATAGAGCAGCGGGATCAGCGCGATCGCGGCCGCCATCTTGTAGACGTAGTTGAGGCTGCCGACGGCGAGGAACAGCGAGGTCGGCCACTGCTGCGGGCCGAGCACGAAGGCGATGTAGAGCACGACGAAGGAATCGACCAGCTGCGACACCGCGGTCGAGCCGGTCGCGCGCAGCCAGACCATGCGCTCGCCGGTCGCCGCGCGGATGCGGTGGAATACGCCGACGTCGATCAACTGGCCGATCATGAATGCGACCAGCGAGCCGGCGATCGTCCACAGGCCCTGGCCGAACACCGCCGCGAATGCCGCCTGGTAGTCGGGCACGCCCTGGCCGGTGGCGACGCCGACCCACCATGCCGCCGGCGCCAGCGCGATCGCGACGTAGGCGAAAACGAAGCCGTAGACGATCAGCGCCGCCGCCAGCCAGCTGATGAAGCGCACGCCGCGCTTGCCGAAGAATTCGTTCACGACGTCGGTCATCACGAACACGATCGGCCACAGCAGCGTGCCGGCGGTGAAGTTCAGCGAGCCGCTCTCGCCGAACAGGTTCCACCTCAGCGGGTCGATGCCGAGCGTGTCCTCGAGCGCGAAGATCTTGACGCCGATGAACTCGGCCAGCAGCGCGTTGGCGACGAAGAAGGTCGCCAGCACCAGGAACAGCCGCTGCGTGCGCGGATGGTGGCTGACGTCGGGCAGCGCGCCCGCGGTGGAGGCCGCGACGGGTGCCGGCGTGTTCACGGCGCTTCGCCGCCGCGCCGGAACGGCATCGTGTCCGGGCTCACCGCGCCCCCGGAAATGATGAAGGTCATCGCCTCGTCGACGGTCCAGTCGGTCGGCGTCAGCAGGTCGACCGGCACGACTTCGAGATAACCCGAGGTCGGGTTCGGCGTCGTCGGCACGTAGACCGCGGCGAGTTCGCGGCCACTGCCTTCCTCGCGCATCACCCGGGTGACGAAACCGACGCACTTCATCTCGCGGTGCGGGAAATCGATCAGCACCACGCGGCGGGTGCCGTCGGGCTTGGCCTGCAGCAGGTCGAGCAGCTTGCGGGCGCTGCCGTAAATCGTCTTCGCCAGCGGGATGCGCGCGATCAGCGCCTCCAGCCAGGCCAGCAGGCGCTGGCCGACGACGCGGCGGGCTAGGCCGCCGACCGCGACGATGAACAGCACGGTCGCGAGCACTGCCAGCGTCGACTGCGCCCAGGGATCGTCGAGCCAGCCGAGCACGCGCGGCCAGGCGTCGGCGAGCTGCCCGGACAGCGGCCCGACCACCGGCTCGCTGAGCCGCGACAGCCCGACCAGCACGAACTTGAACACCACCCACACCAGCCAGATCGGCAGCAGGGTCAGCAGGCCGGTCAGGAACCAGGCGCGCAGCCGGCGCATCACGGAATGCCGAGCTCCGCCGCGCCGACCTCGCGGACCAGGCGGAAGCCGGTGTCGTCGTAACCGGTGTCGGCGTCGAAATCGTCGGCCTGCGTCGGCGTCGCGCGGGCCGGATTGTCGCGCCAGCCCATGCCGGCGACGATGCGGCGGTTGCAGCTGCGGGCGCAGTCGCCGAGCCATTCGCGGGCATTGCCGAACAGGCCGGTCAGGCCGAGCGGTGTCGCCGGGCCCTGGCTGGCGGCGACCGTGCCCTCGCTGCCGCAGGCCAGGCGACCGGTGTTGCAGGAGGCGGCGGCGCCGCGGAAATCGGCGAGCTGCTGCCACTCGGCGCGGGTCGGCAGGCGCCAGCTCTGGCCGGTGCGGCGGCTGAACCACTGCGCATAGGCCTGGGCGTCGTCGTGGCTGACGCAGAGCACCGGGTGGCTGTTGTTCTGCGCGAAGCCGGGCTCGTCCCAGCTGCGCTTCTTCAGGTTGATCGGCGCGAGCCGGTTGCGGCAGCGCGCGGCGGCCCGCCCGTTGGCGGCGGCGAAGGCCGCGTACTCGCCGCGCGTGACTTCGCTGCGGGTCGCCGCGAGCCCGGGACGGCCGTCGTGGGGCAGTTTGACCAGCACGACCGCGGTGCCGCCGGCGTCGAGGCGATCGCCCGGCGCCGGCAGCCGGATCGCCTGCGACCACAGCGGTTCGAGCTGGTCCGACGGCACCTCGAGCGCGGTCGCCAGCGCCTTGGCGCGCGCCACCGCGGCGGCATCGACCGCGTCGAATGCGGACTGCAGCCGGGCCGTCAGCAGTGGCAGCAGCGCGGCGCGATAGTCGGCCCAGGGCTTGCCGTCCTGGCGGCCGAATTCGGCGACCAGCGGCGCCGCCTTCGCGTGGTCGGCGCGGGCGTCATCGTCGCGCCGCTCCTGCAGCGCCGCGTGCGCACGCGCCGCGTAGAAACCGATCACCTCGTCGGCGAGGCGGGCGAGGGCGGGATCGGCCGGCGCCAGTTTCTGCGCCGCGCGCAGCGATTCGACCGCGTTGTCGCCCGGCGGCAGGCTCAGCCGCTGGCGGTCGATCTGCCGGCGGGCGGCGGCGAACTCGCGGGCGCCCGGGCGGGTCGGGTCGTAGTCGAGGGTGTACACCGCGACCTCGGCGGCGACCGAACCGAAGGCCGAAATGGTCGCCGGCGGCACGACCGGGGCGGCGTCCGCGGCGGCGGCGTCCGCGGCAGGCGTGCCGGCGTCGGTGGCCGCGACGTCGGCGAGGTCGGTGACGGCGTCAGGCAGGGCCGGTGCCGGCGCGTCCGCCGCCAGCGGCAGCGGCACCGGCTCGCCGGTGGCGGCATCGACCGCGACCGGCGGCGGTTCTTCCGCGGCGGGCGCAGGCGGCAGCGGCGCCGGTTCGGGAGGCGGCGCCGCTTCGGGGGGCGGGGCCGGCCGCGGCGGCGGCGTCGACGGTCGCGCCGCGGATCCGTCGCGCCCGGGATCGAGGAAGTCCGGCCCGTGCTCGCGGCCGGCCCACCACACGAGCACCATCGCCGCGATCGCCAGGCCGCTGAGGATCGACACCGCCGGCTTCCAGCGCGCGCGCAGCCAGCCCTGGGCCTTGCCGAGATCGACCACCGGCTCCGCCGGCGGCCCGGCTTCGGCGATCTGGTTCAGCGCGCCGAGCATCTGCTGCGCATTGCGGTAACGATTGTCCGGCGATTTCGCCATCGCGCGGTCGATGAACGGTTGCCAGTGCCGCTTCTCGGGCGGCAGCCGCGGCACCGGGTCCTGCGCGTGCATCAGCGCCAGCGCCAGCGGATCGGCGGCCTGGTAGGGCAGCTTGCCCATCAGCAGTTCATAGGCGAGCACGCCGACGCTGTAGAGGTCGGCGCGGCCGTCGACGACTTCGCCGCGCGCCTGTTCCGGCGCCATGTAGCCGCCGCTGCCGACCGCGAGGCCGGCGGTGGTGATGCGGGTGGTGTCGCGCTTGCTCAGGGCGATGCCGAAATCGGTGAGCAGCGGCCGGTCGGCGTTGTCGAACAGCACGTTCTCGGCCTTGACGTCGCGGTGGACGATGCCGCGCGCATGCGCGTACTCCAGCGCCGACAGCAGCGAGCGCAGCACCTCGACGACGCGGCTCTCGTCGTGGGTGAAGTCGCGCTGGCCGAGGTGGCCCTTCGCGAGGTAGGGCAGCACGTAGTACAGCAGGCCCTGGCGTGTGCGCCCGACCTCGTGGATGCCGACGATGCACGGGTGCTCGAGTTTGGCGATCGTGCGCGCCTCGTGTTCGAAGCGCTGCTTGCTGATCTCGTCGGTCAGCGCCTCCGGCGACATCACCTTGACCGCTACCTGGCGATCGAGCGATTCCTGCACGCCCAGATAGACCTGCGACATGCCGCCCTTGCCGATCCGCCGCAGCACCCGATAGCCCGGGATCTCCGGCATGAAGCTGGAGAGCAGCGCGCTCAGTTCCTCGGGAGAAAGCTCTTCTTCCTGCTGCATGGCGCGGGACGGGATCGCGGAGGCGAGTTGCCCAGCATACGGCAGCCGCCGGAGCGGGCAAGCCTCCCGACGCTCAGCGGCCGCGCTTGCGGCGCACGTAGATCTGCTTGCGGACGCGGGCCACCACGTCGCCGGCCTGGTCGCGCACCTCGGTCTCGAACCAGCGCAGCACCTTGTCGCCGCCGGCGGCGGCGTCGCGGATCGCGTCCACCACCGCGGGGTCGACGTGGAATTCGGCGTGCACGGTGCCGCGGCCGGGCTTCTCGAAGCTGATCTCGCCGGCGCGGTCCCAGACCATGTAGTCCGGGCCCAGCCGCTGCATCAGCAGCAGCATCCAGAACGGGTCGGTCATCGAGAACAGGTTGCCGCCGAAATGGGCGCCGACGTAGTTGCGGTTGTACCAGTGCAGGCGCAGCTCGACGCGCGCGTGGCTGAAGTCCTCGGCGATCGTCGGGACGCGGATGCCGGCGAAACGGAACGGCGGCCAGATCGCCATCAGCAGGCGAAGGCGGGTAGCGGGCTTCATCGGTGGGCTAAGCTCGGGCGCAGAGGAGGGGGAATGGACCAGCGTTGCGGCAATTGTGACGAAGTCCTGCGCGGTCCGTACTGCCACGTATGTGGGCAGAAGCGATTCGCCGACGGGGATCGCCGCTTCGGCCATCTCGTGGCACAGTCCTTCGAGGCGCTGACCGACCTCGACGGCCGCTTCTGGGGCAGCCTGCGCGCCCTGCTGTTCGAACCCGGCCGCCTGAGCCGCGACTACCTCGCGGGCCGCCGCGCACGCTGGATGACGCCGACCGCTCTGTTCCTGCTCGCGAACGTGCTCTATTTCCTGGCGCCCGGGCTGACCGACTTCGCGCTGCCGCTGCACAACCAGGAAGGGCAGATGTACGGCGCGCTGGCGCGGGAGATGATCGAGGCGCGCATCGCCGCGCGCGCGCAGGACGGGCCCTACACCCGCGCCGACTACGCGCCGGTCTACGACGCCGAGACCAGCAACGTCGGCAAGGCGCTGATCTTCGTGCACGTGCCGGTGCTGGCGCTGGGCATGATGCTGGCGTTCCGGCGTTCGCGGCTGTATTTCGCCGAACACCTGGTGGTGGCGGTGCACCAGTTCGCCTTCGTGCTGTTCTACATCCAGCTGGTGATCCACCCGGCCGGCTGGCTGCTGTACTGGCTCGGCATCCCGCGCAGCGGCTGGCTGAAGATCGTGCTGGTGCTGCCGATGGCCGTCTGGATCACGTTGTCGCTGCGGCGTGTCCACGCCTGCTCGTGGGCGGCGGCGATCCTGTGGCCGTTCGCACTGAACGCCGCGGTGGTCGCCGCCAACCTGCTGATCTACCGGCCGCTGCTGTTCCTGATCACCTTCGCGCTGACCTGAGCGCCGTTCAGAACAGCAGCGATGCCATCTTCCGCCGGTAGGTGCCGACCAGGTCCTCGTCCTCGACGATGCGGAAGGCCTCGACCAGCGCCTTGCGCGGCAGCCCGTCGGCGTAGCCGCGGTCGCGGCGCAGCATCTCCAGCAGGTGTTCGAGGCCGGCCGCGGCCTGGCCCTCGAGGATCCGCCGCACCGCCAGCAGGTGGCGGGCGCGCAGGTCGCCGGGGTCGGTGGCGAGCGCGGCTTCCAGCGTTTCCGCCGGCGGCGCATCGCGCAGGATCGCCATGAACTCCAGGCGCGCATGCGCGCGCAGGGCGCGGTCGTCCTGGGCGAGGTTGGCCGGCAGGGCGTCGAGCAGGCGGCGCGCTTCGGCGTCGCCGCCGGTCTTCAGCAGCGCCAGCGCCAGGTCGAGCTTCAGGCCGTCGTCGTCGGGCTTGTCCTGCAGTTCATGGCGCAGCCGCACGACCTCGGCATGCGGATCGACCGGCGCCGCCTCGACGTCGACCGGGGGCGCCTGTTCGGCCGGCTTCGGCTCGATGCCGTGGTGGGCCAGGAACTGGCGCATCTGGCCTTCGCTCAGCGCGCCGGGGATGTGGTCGGCCATCTGGCCGTCCTTGAACAGCACCATCGTCGGCACCGAGCGGATCTGGAAATAGCCGCCGAGCTCGCGCTCCTGGTCGACGTCGACCTTGGCCACGAGGAAGGCGCCGCCGTACTCGCCGGCGAGCTTCTCGAGGATCGGCCCGAGCGTCTGGCAGGGACCGCACCAGGTGGCCCAGAAATCGACCAGCACCGGCACTTCCTTCGACTTCAGCAGCACGTCCTGCTCGAAGCGCGCAAGGCCGGCATCGAACACGTGGGGATGGGCGGTGGTCATCGTGGGGCTTCCGGTGAGGGGGACTGGGGACGAAAATGGTGCCAGCGAGGCCGCTAGGCAAGCCATCGTCGAGGAAGCCGACGTACCTCCGCTCACGGCGAAGGCACTTTCCCAGGCGCCGGCAGCGAACCGGGCCGCCGGCCTGTGGGGCCGAAAGTTTTTCCGAGCCACGAGGAGGAAAAAGCTTTCGGTCACGCGGGCACAGGCGGGCCAGCGTCACCGCCAGCGCCTGGGAAAATCTACGGGGCAGCGACGATGCGGCCGTCTTTCATGACGAAGTCGACCCGGCGCACGACGTGGATGTCGGTGAGCGGATCGCCGGGCATCGCGATGATGTCGGCGAGCAGGCCCGGGGCGATGCGCCCGCGGTCGTCGACGCCGAGCACTTCGGCGGCGTTGATGGTCGCCGTCTGCAGGGCCATCGCCGCCGGCATGCCGGCCTCGACCATGTATTCGAACTCGGCGGCGTTGTCGCCGTGGCGGCCGACGCCGGAATCGGTGCCGAAGCCGATCTTCACCCCGGCCTGCCAGGCGCGGCCGAAGGTTTCCTGGATCAGGGCGCCGATGCGCGCGGCCTTCGGGCGCACGATCTCGGGGAAGTAGCCGTCGATCTTCGCCTTGTCGGCGACGAAGCGGCCGGCGCTGATCGTCGGCACGTACCAGGTGCCGTGCTTGCGCATCAGCGCGAAGATCTCGGCGTCCATGTAGGTGCCGTGCTCGATCGAGTCGACGCCGCCGACGATCGCCCGGCGAATGCCCTCCTTGCCGTGCGCATGCGCGGCGACCCGGTAGCCGTAGTCGCGCGCGGTCTGCACGATCGCCACGACCTCGTCGACGGTGAACTGCGGGGCGTCGCCGCTGGCGGCCCAGCTCAGCACGCCGCCGGTGGCGGTGATCTTGATGACGTCCGAGCCTTCCTTGTAGCGCTGGCGCACCGCCGCGCGCGCCTCGTCCGGGCTGTCGATCACGCCTTCGACCGGGCCGGGTTCGCCGAGGGCGTCGGCGATGAGGTGGTTCATGCCATTGGTCGGGTCGGCGTGGCCGCCGGTGGTCGCGATCGACTTGCCGGCGGCGGTGATGCGTGGACCCTCGACGAAACCCTGGTCGATCGCATCGCGCAGGGCCAACGTGGTCTGGCCGCCGAGGTCGCGCACGCTGGTGAAGCCGGCGAGCAGGGTGCGGCGGGCGTAGACGGTCGAGCGCAGCGCGATGAACTCCGGCTCGAGGCGGAAGCCCTCGGTATAGCTCTGTGGGCCGGACTCGCCGTCCAGGTGCACGTGCAGGTCGATCCAGCCGGGGCTGCAGGTGTGGCCGCTCAGGTCGACGACGGTGGCGCCGGGCACGTCGGCATAGCCGTCGCTGACGCTGCGGATGCGGCCCTCGGCGACCACGATCGTCGTGCGCCCGCGGTTCCGGCCGTCGACGGCGTCGAACATCCGCTCGCAGTGCAGGACGGTGACGGCCGGGGCCGGTGCGTCTTCCTGGGCCCCGGCTGGGGCGGCGGCCGCGGCGGCGGCGAGGAGGGCGGCGGCGAGCAGGGTCGGCAGCGGGCTTCCGGCGTGGCGCATCGGGGCTTCCTGGTCAAGGGCGGTGCCGCCGATCCTAACCGCGAAGGCGCCCGCGTTCGGCATCGGAAGCGGCGAGTTTGCTAGGCTGTACGCCTGTATTTCTCCGCTCCGACCCCATGTCCGACACCCCCGATCACGCCGCCTGGAACCCGAAGGCGGCGGAAGCCGCCGCGCAGGCCCACTGGCAGTCCACCCGCGCCTTCGTCGTCCGCGAGGACGACCCGCGCCCGAAGTACTACTGCCTGTCGATGCTGCCCTACCCGTCGGGGGCGCTGCACATGGGCCATGTGCGCAATTACACGATCGGCGACGTGATCAGCCGGCACAAGCGCATGACCGGCCACAACGTGCTGCAGCCGATGGGCTTCGACGCCTTCGGCCTGCCGGCCGAGAACGCCGCGATCAAGCACCGCACCGCACCGGCGAAGTGGACGCGCGCCAACATCGAACACATGCGCGCCCAGCTCGAGCGGCTCGGCTTCGCCTACGACTGGACCCGCACCTTCGCGACCTGCGACCCGGACTACTACCGCTGGGAACAGCTGATGTTCACCCGGCTGATGAAGAAGGGCCTGGCCTACCGCCGCAACGCGGTCGTGAACTGGGACCCGGTCGACCAGACGGTGCTCGCGAACGAGCAGGTAATCGACGGCCGCGGCTGGCGCTCCGGCGCCCTGGTCGAGAAGCGCGAGATCCCGCAGTGGTTCCTGAAGATCACCGACTACGCGCAGGAACTGCTCGATGGTCTCGACACGCTGCCGGGCTGGCCGGACGCGGTGAAGACGATGCAGCGCAACTGGATCGGCCGCAGCGAGGGCCTGGAGATCCGCTTCGACGTCGCCGGCCATGAGCCGCTGACGGTGTTCACGACGCGCCCGGACACCCTGATGGGCGTGACCTACGTCGCCGTCGCCGCCGAACACCCGCTGGCGCTCGCCGCCGGTGCGAAGGATCCGGCGGTGATGGCCTTCATCGACGACTGCCGAAAGGGTGGCGTCTCCGAGGCCGAGCTCGAGACGCAGGAGAAGCGCGGCATCTTCACCGGCCTGTACGCGATCCATCCGCTCACCGGCGACCGCGTGCCGGTGTGGATCGCCAACTTCGTGCTGATGGGCTACGGCACCGGCGCGGTGATGGCGGTGCCCGGCCACGACGAGCGCGACTTCGAGTTCGCGAACAAGTACGGCCTGCCGCTGAAGCAGGTCATCGCGATCGACGGCGAGCGCTGGGACGCCGGGCAGTGGCAGGCCTGGTATGCCGACAAGACCGACGAGCGCCTGCGCATCGTCAATTCCGGCGAACTCGACGGGCTCGGCCACAAGGCCGCCTTCGAGGCGCTGGCGGCGAAGTTCGAGGCCAGCGGGCAGGGCCGGCGCCGCGTCAACTTCCGCCTGCGCGACTGGGGCGTCAGCCGCCAGCGCTACTGGGGCTGCCCGATCCCGGTGATCTACTGCGCCGGCTGCGGCGCGGTGCCGGTGCCCGAGGACCAGCTGCCCGTCGTGCTGCCGGAGGACGTCGAGTTCACCGGCACCGGCTCGCCGATCAAGTCCGATCCGCAGTGGCGCAAGACGACCTGCCCGCAATGCGGCGGCGCCGCCGAACGCGAGACCGACACCTTCGACACCTTCATGGAGTCGAGCTGGTACTACGCGCGCTACACCTCGCCCGGCGCCGACGGCCTCGTCGATGCACGCGCGGACCACTGGCTGCCGGTCGACCAGTACATCGGCGGCATCGAGCACGCGATCCTGCACCTGCTGTACTTCCGCTTCTTCCACAAGCTGATGCGCGACGAAGGCCTGGTGCACAGCGACGAGCCGGCGACGAACCTGCTGTGCCAGGGCATGGTGGTCGCCGACACCTTCTATCGCGAAGTCCCGGGCCAGCCGCACGAGTGGTTCAACCCGGCCGACGTCGACGTGGTGCGCGACGCCAAGGGCCATGCGACCGGCGCGGTACTGCGCGCCGACGGCCAGCCGGTGCTGATCGGCGGCGTCGAGAAGATGGCGAAGTCGAAGAACAACGGCGTCGACCCGCAGCTGATGATCGACCGCTACGGCGTCGACACCGTGCGCCTGTTCTCGATGTTCGCGGCGCCGCCGGAACTCGGCCTGGAATGGCACGAGGGTGGCGTCGAGGGCATGGCGCGCTTCCTGCGCCGGCTGTGGACCCAGGTGCATCGCCATGCCGCCGACGGGCCGGCGCCGGAGCTCGATGTCGCCGCGCTGGACGCGAACCAGAAGGCGCTGCGCCGCCAGCTGCACGAGACCATCCAGAAGGTCGGCGACGACTACGGCCGCCGGCACACCTTCAACACCGCGATCGCCGCGGTGATGGAGCTGCTGAACGCGATCGCGAAGACCGACGACGCCTCGCCGCAGGGCCGCGCGCTGCGCCAGGAATGCTGGGAAGCGGTGGTGCTGCTGCTCAATCCGATCACCCCGCACACCTCGCATGCGCTGTGGCAGGTGCTGGGCCACGCCGAGACCACGATCGAGGACGTGCCCTTCCCGCAGGCCGACCCGGCCGCGCTGGTGCGCGACTCGGTGACCCTGGCCGTGCAGGTCAACGGCAAGCTGCGCGCGACCCTCGAGGTCGCCGCCGACGCCGCCCGCGAGGCGATCGAGGCGCAGGCGCTGGCCGAGCCGAACGTCGGCAAGTTCCTCGAGGGCCTGACGGTGCGCAAGGTGATCGTGGTGCCGGGCAAGATCGTCAACATCGTCGCGGGGTGAGGCCGATGATCCGCAAGCTCCTGCCGTTCGCCCTGCTGGTGCTGCTCGCCGGCTGCGGCTTCCACCCGCGCGGCACCCTGGCGGTCGCCGACGGCCTCGGCCCGGTGCGCGTCGCCGCCGCCGATCCCTACAGCCCGCTGGCCTACGAACTGGCGACCGCGCTTCGCCGTGCCGGCGCGACCCCCGCGGCCGACGGCCAGCCCGGTGCGACCGTGCAGGTGCTCGAGGAGAAGATGCACACCCGGCCACTGACCGTCGACGCGGTGGTGCGGGTGCGCGAGTACGAGACCCGTTACACGGTGCGCTTCGAAGTGCGCGGCGCCGACGGCCAGGTGCGGGTGCCGGCGCAGGAGGTCGAGCTGAGCCGCGACTACACCTACGACGCCCTGCAGCCCGCCGGCAGCCCCGCCGAGCAGGAACTGCTGCAGGAAGAGCTGCGCCGCGACATGGTGGCGGCGATCCTGCGCCGCATCGACGCGGTGCTGCGCGCCGACTGACGATGGAGCTGCGCCCGGACCGCCTCGAACGCCAGCTCGCCGGCGAGCCGCTGCGCCCGGTCTACCTGGTCGCCGGCACCGAGCCGCTGCGGGTGCAGGAAGCCGCCGACGCGATCCGTGCGAAGGCACGCGCCGAGGGCTATGGCGAGCGCGAGATCTACGACATCGAGAAGGGCTTCGACTGGAACCAGCTGACCCAGGGCCTGGCGACGATGAGCCTGTTCGCCAGCCGCCGCCTGTTCGAGCTGCGGATGCCGAGCGGCAAGCCCGACAAGGACGGCAGCGAGGCGATCCGCGAGTACTGCGAGAAGACGCCGCCCGACACCGTGCTGCTGGTGGTCGCCAACGACTGGAGCAGCAAGCACGGCGGCAAGTGGAGCGAGGCGATCCAGCGCGCCGGTCACAGCGTGATCGTCTGGCCGCTGAAGACGCATGAACTCGGCGACTGGCTGCTGCAGCGCCTGCGCAGCCGCGGCCTGGTGGCGACCCCGGACGCGGTGCAGCTGCTCGCCGACCGCGTCGAGGGCAACCTGCTCGCGGCCGCGCAGGAAATCGACAAGCTGGTGCTCGCCGCCGGCGGCGACGCCGGCCCGATCGACGCGGCGCGGATGCAGGAACTGGTCGCCGACTCCTCGCGTTTCGACGTGTTCAAGCTGGTCGACGCGGCGCTGTCCGGCGAGAGCGCGCGCGCCGTGCGCATGCTGCATGCGCTGCGCGGCGAGGGCGAGCAGGTCGCCGGGCTGATGCCGATGATCGCGAAGGAAGTGCTGACGCTCTGCGGGCTCGCGCGCGCCGCCGCCGAACGCCGGCTGCAGGCGGCGATGCGCGAGGCGCGCATCTGGGACAGCAAGATGGCCGCCTACAAGCGCGCCGCCGAGCGCCACCCGCCGGAACGCTGGGAACGCTTCGCCGCCGAGTGCGGGCGCATCGACCGCACGGCCAAGGGCCGCGGCGACGGCGATCCGTGGCTGCAGCTCGAGCGCCTGCTGGTGGCGATCGCCGACGCCCGCGGGCGCCGCCTGCTCGCCAGCTGAGCCGGCCGCCGGTGCGCCTGCGGGTCTACTACGGCGGCACCTTCGACCCGGTCCACGTCGGTCACCTCGCGGTCGCGGAGGCGGCGCGCGCGGCGCTCGCGGACCTGCCCGGTGGCGTCGAGCTGGCCTTCGTGCCCGCCGCCGATCCGCCGCACCGCGCCGCACCCGGGGCGAGCGCGGAACAGCGCGCGACGATGCTGGAGCTGGCGGTCGCCAGCCACGCGAGCCTGACGGTCGATCGCCGCGAGCTGCGGCGCGATACCCCGTCCTACACCGTCGATACCCTGCGCGAACTGCGCGCCGAACTCGGCCTGGACGCGCCGCTGGCCTGGCTGCTCGGCGCCGACGCCTTCGCCGGCCTGCCGTCCTGGCACCACTGGCAGGAACTGTTCGCGCTGGCGCACCTGATCGTCGCGGTGCGCCCCGGGCACGACCTGGCGGTGTTGCCGCCCGCGCTCGAAGCCGCCTGCGCCGGGCGCTGGCTGCTGGCTCCCGATGGTCTGGCCATGGCCCCCGCCGGCGGTGTCTGGCGGCTGCCGATGCCGCCGCATCCGGCCTCGGCGACGGCGGTCCGGGCCGACCTCGCGGCCGGCCGCACCAGCCCCTGGCTGCCACCGGCGGTCAGTACCTATGCCGCCGGACAGGGGCTTTATCGCGGCCGTCACCCGGACCCGGGCGTATAATCCGCGGCCATTCCCACCCGCGAGCACGCCCGTTTGTCCACCCAGGCCCACGTCATCAAGACCCGCATGCCCGACCCGGCGCCGACGCCGGAAGCCCTCCTGAAGCAGGTGCACGCGGGCCTGGAGGAGATGAAAGCGAAGGACGCGGTGGAAATCGACGTGCGCGGCAAGACCAGCATCGCCGACTTCCTCGTCGTCGTCTCCGGCACCTCGACCCGCCACGTGAAGTCGATCGCCGACGAGGTGATCAAGTTCGCGAAGAAGTGCGGCGTGATGCCGCTCGGCGTCGAGGGCGAGCGGGAGGCCGAGTGGGTACTCGTCGACCTCGGCGACGTGATCGTGCACGTGATGCTGCCGCGCGTCCGCGAGTTCTACGCGCTCGAGCGCCTGTGGACCGTCGGCGACCAGCCGCCGGAAGACCTCCCGGCCTGAATTCCCGGCCGCGCCGATGAAGGCGAAGCTGATCGCCGTCGGCGAGAAGGCACCCGGCTGGGTCGCCGAAGGTTTCGCCGAATACCAGAAGCGGCTGTCGCACTGGCTGCCGCTGGAACTGGTCGAAGTGACGCCCGGCCAGCGCGGCAAGGGCCGCGACGCGGCCAGAGCGACCGCAGACGAGGGGGCGCGCGTGCTCTCCGCGCTGCCGAAGCACGCGCTGGTCGTCGCGCTCGACGGCCGCGGCGCGGCATGGAGTTCCGAGAAGCTGGCGACGCGCCTCGAACACTGGCGGCAGCAGGGCCGCGACCTCGCGTTCCTGATCGGCGGTCCCGAGGGCCATGCCGCCGACGTGCTGTCCGCGGCCGACGAATCCTGGTCACTCGGCCCGCTCACGCTGCCGCATATGCTCGTGCGGCTGGTCGTCGCCGAGCAGCTCTACCGCGCGGCCTCGCTGCTCGCCAACCATCCCTATCACCGCGCCTGAGGTTCGCGCGGAGGGAAATCACGACCCCTACGGCCGACTCTGCAAGACGGTGGAGCCGGAAACCGGCGCCACGGTGCTGCAATACGATGCCGCAGGAAACCTCCTGTGGAGCGCGGCGGGTCTGGCACTGCCCTCGACCTCGTCCTCACTCTGCGAATCCGACCGTGCCGTCGCCTACACCTCCGGCCGCCGCGTCGACCGCGCCTACGACACGCGCAACCGGCTCGTGCAGCTGACGTTCCCCGACGGCAACGGCGACCAGGTCCTGACCTACACCGCGGATGGCCTCCCCGCGACCGTCGAGACGAAGAATGACGCCGGCGGCACGACGCTGATGAATACCTACAGCTACAACCGGCTTCGCCTGTTGAAGGCCGAGACCACTGGCTATGCCGGCTGGTTCACCTGGACGCTCGACTACAGCTACACACCGTCCGGGCACCTCGCGTCGCACACGTATCCGAACGGGCTCGTCGTCGCCTACGCGCCGAACGCGCTCGGCCAGCCGACCCAGGCCGGCACGTGGGCCACGGGTGTGCAGTACCACCCCAGCGGCGCGGTGAAGTCCTTCACCTACGGCAACGGTCGTACGCATTCGCTCACCCTGAACGCGCGCGGGCTGCCGCTGCGCATCAACGACAACGGCGGCACGCTGCGGCAGGACCATGTCTATGATGCGAACGGAAATGTCACGCAGATCATCGACGGGCTCGCGGCCACGCGCACGCGCACGATGACCTACGACCCGCTGGACCGCTTGCTGACCGCGACGTCACCGTCGTTCGGCGGCGATCACTGGCATCGCTTCTCGTATGACGCATTCGACAATCTGCGGTCGTGGACGCTCGCCGGCGTCAAGGACTATGCGAGCTACGAGTACGACGCGAACAACCGCCTCCAGCGGATCCGCGCAACAGGTGGTGCGGTGCTGCGCAATTTCGCGCACGACGTGCAGGGCAATCTGCGGTGGACGGACGGCCAGGAGTACGAGTTCGACTTCGGCAACCGCCTCCGCAGCGTCACCGGCGTGGAGTACTACCGCTACGACGCCCTCGGGCGCCGCGCGCTGGTCTACCGGCCCCCGACCGTCGAATATCCGACCGGCCACACGACGCTGTGGATGTACAGCCGGGCGGGGCAGCCGATCCTGTCGCATCGCGGCGACCACGTGCCGACGACGCACGCGAACATCTATCTCGGCTCGCGGATCGTGGCGACTGTCGAGGCGGTGGCGTCGACAGGAACCGTCATCAAAAGCCTGTACCAGCACACCGACGCGCTAGGGAGTCCGGTGGCGGTGACCAATACCGCGGGCGCAGTCGTCGATCGGACGGT
Source organism: Arenimonas composti TR7-09 = DSM 18010 (assembly GCF_000426365.1). Classification (GTDB taxonomy): domain Bacteria; phylum Pseudomonadota; class Gammaproteobacteria; order Xanthomonadales; family Xanthomonadaceae; genus Arenimonas; species Arenimonas composti. The sequence continues at coordinate 64,094 of NZ_AUFF01000001.1, forward strand.
GTACGACCCATACGGGGGCGCGGTGGGCGATGTGGTGGACGGACTCGGATATACCGGTCATGTAGAGGATGGGCGGACCAGCTTGGTCTATATGCAGCAGCGCTATTACGACGCTGGCATCGCTGGATTCCTCTCAGTTGACCCTTATGGCGTCGCGCAAGAGTCCGGCAGGAACTTCGGCCGATTCAAGTACGCGGCAAATAATCCGTTCACTTTCACAGACCCGGATGGGCGACGCGAGGCTGCAGACAGGTTCGGAGACCAGTTCAAGGCAGATGCGGAGGCGGGAAACATTTCGGATTACGATAGTTTTCGCGTTCCAGCTCTCGTTGTCACTGCTGCAATGTTGGTTGGGCCTCCAGCACTGTTCTTGATGCCTGAGGCAGGAGGTCTCGCGACCGCTGACTCATGGGTTGCGATAAACGCGGCGCGTAGTGCGGCCAGCGCCGCGGAGGCGGCTGGCGCCACCAGTGGGGCCACCAGTGGTCTCGCGTTGCCCACAGGGCAGGTATTCACGGGAGCCAGCACAAACGCAGGAGGGGCCGGCTTTGCGACGAATCCGATAGTCCAGCGTGCGCTCGACTCAATAGCTCCCGCCCTGAGGTCTTGCTATCACGGCCAATGTGGTGAGGTAGGCGCCCTCAGTAATGCACTAAATGCTGGTGCGCGGGTTGAGGGTGGCGTCATGGCAACTGTTCGGACAGTAGGAAAAGACATTCTTGATGGTTGTCCCACCTGCCAACGGCTAGCGGATAGGCTTGGCGTGCGACTTGTAGAGACTCCTCCACCATAGGAGGTCAACGGCGGGAGTGCATCATGTCAACAGAACAGCCTCTTGAAAGAGCACTAGCGATGTCCGCGATTGCCTTAGCTGATACCGAGCTGTCAGAACACGAGCGTCGATGTCAGCTCGCGGCGTACGCTAAGGACAGGACGCAAGAGGCGCGGATAAGGGAGTGGCTTCCTGAGGCTTTCGGATGGGTGCTTCTCCGGGCCGTGGAAGGATTGCGCCTTCCCGGAACCTTTCACGTTCGGGACCGTGATGGAGTTTGGCACGAGCTTGACATGGCGGCGGAACCTATGTTCGACGATATGGTTCTCTTGGCAACAAACATGCTGAATTCGGAGATGCGCGGCGTCTTCGAAACGTTAGCGCTCAGAAGTTCGATGGTTCGTGCATTGAACGTCGCGCTCAACTCAGGTGCAAACGTCCGAACGGTGACTATTTCAGGGCCTGCATTCATCGGGCTTAGAACAGAATATTACGAGGGGAAGAATGCCGGGAAGATCTGAAGGAGATCAAGGATGCGTTGGATTTCCTCGTTGGTACTGGTACTCGCGACCAGCCCCGCGTTTGCCTCAAGGCAGATCCCGTGATTGCTGTCCGAAAGGGTGGCCGAATCGGACTTCATCGGCATCGTGGTCACCGAGTCGCGTGAAGAATTCATCGTCGACGGCTTCGCGATCGGCGGTTGGTCGATCCGGGTGGAGCGCGTGCTGAAGGGGCGCGCGGCGACGATGCTGGCCGTCGACGGCGGTGGCTGGGGCTCGTCGCCCGGCTGTTGCGAACAAGGCGCGCGCTATCTGCTGTTCTCGAAGCGGGGTTATCACGTTTTCGACCCCGGGGCCGGTTCGGATCCGCCTCCCGTTGGAACGGACGTCTTCGTTTCGCCGGTCGACGGCAAATTCGGCACATTGAGGGTCGTCGAAGATCGTGTCGAATGGCCGGCGACGCCAGGCCTGACTGCGGATCCGGATGGTCGGGTCGCGCTTGCGCTGGCCACCCGCCTCGTGCGTCGTGAGTTGGACACGCCGATGCCTTCCGAAGAAGTGCTCGATCGTCTGGAAGCGTCGATCGAACTGCCTGCCGGCGCGCATCGACTCGAGGAATATTCGCGAATCTACGCGTCGGACTCGGCGGCGGGAACGATCGTCGGGTTCCTCATGCGCGACGTCGGCGGGCGATCAAGCCGTCGGATTTGGGAGATGCCGCGGGTATTCGATGGCGGCTGCGATGTCGTTCGCCTCGAGTATGTGGTGGCGGACGATCGCTTTCATTGGGTGGCGTGCAACGAGGCGTCACCTGATTGATCCGGTTTTCCCGAAGGCTCCAGGGCCTGGGGCTCATGACTGTGTCGGAGGGTGCGGATGAAAGGAACACCTGTTCTGGCTTTCCTCGCTCTTGCGGTCGTTTCAATGCCGCGATGCGTGCCGGCAGGCCGTGCGCCTGGATCGGCCCTCGCGCGTGGTCGCCGGGGCGGCCGTTCTCGGCCCGACGAACTGCCGGGCTACCTCCGGTCCTGAACCGCGCCCGCCGGCAGCTGCCGGGATACGGCCCGATCCATGCGGCCGCGACACCGCAGCCGCTATGCTTCACGGATGCTCCATCTCGCCTCGCAGTCCCCCCGCCGCCGTGAACTGCTGACCCTGCTCGGGGTCGAGTTCGGTCTCCTCGATGTCGACGTGCCGGAGGAACGCCTGCCAGGCGAGCCGCCCGCCGGCTACGTCAGCCGCGTCGCCCGTGAGAAGGCCGGCGCCGGCCTGCTGAAAGTCGTCGGTTCCCCGGGCGCGGTCGTGCTCGGCGCCGACACCGAGGTGGTGCTCGGCGACCGCGTCTACGGCAAGCCGGCCGACGAAGCCGATGCCCTGGCGATGCTGCGCAGCCTGTCCGGCCGGCCGCACACGGTGATCTCGACGGTCTGGCTGGTGTCGGCGGATCGCGAGCAGCACCTGAGCAGCGAATCGCAGGTCACGTTCGCCGACCTCGACGACGCCCAGCTCGCCGCCTACCTGGCCTGCGGCGAATGGCGCGGCAAGGCCGGCGCCTACGGCATCCAGGGCCGCGCCGCCGCCTTCGTTTCACATCTCGCCGGCAGCCATTCCGGCGTGATGGGCCTGCCGATGCACGAGACCGCGCGACTGCTGCGCGCCTTCGCCCTGATCCCCTGACGAGGCCGCGATGTCCGAAGAGATCCTGATCAACGTCACCCCGCGCGAGACCCGCGTGGCCGTCGTCGAGAACGGCATGCTGCAGGAGCTGCACATCGAGCGCGCCTCCCGCCGCGGTGTCGTCGGCAACATCTACAAGGGCCGGGTGCAGCGGGTGATGCCGGGCATGCAGGCCGCCTTCGTCGAGATCGGCCTGGAGCGCGCCGCCTTCCTGCACGCCTCCGACATCCTGCGCCCGCAGGTGCAGGGCACCGACGCCGCCGATGCGCCGGTGCTGGAGAAGAGCCAGCCGACCCCGGCGATCAGCTCGCTGGTGCACGAGGGCCAGGAGATCGTCGTCCAGGTGGTCAAGGACCCGATCGGCAGCAAGGGCGCGCGGCTGACGACCCAGCTCAGCATCCCGTCGCGCTACCTGGTGTTCCTGCCGCAGTCGCGGGTGCTCGGCGTGTCCGCGCGCATCGAGGACGAGGCCGAGCGCACACGCCTGAAGACGCTGATTGCGGAACTGGCGAACGGCAGCGGCCAGGGCTACATCGTGCGCACCAATGCCGAGGCGCAGCCGGCCGAAGCCCTGGCGGAGGACGTCGCCTACCTGCGCCGCGCCTGGGACGTGATCAAGCAGGCGATGGCGACCACCAGGGTCGGCCAGCGCGTCTACGAGGACCTGGCGCTGCCGCTGCGCGCGGTGCGCGACCTGATGCGCAAGGAAGTCACGGCGGTGCAGGTGGATTCTCGCGAGGCCTACGAGCGCCTCTGCGGCTTCGCCCGCCAGTTCATGCCCGAACTCGCGCAGCGCATCGAGCACTACACCGGCGAGCGGCCGATCTTCGACCTCTACGGGGTCGAGGACGAGATCCAGCGCGCGCTGCAGAAGGAAGTGCCGCTGAAGTCCGGCGGCTACCTGGTGATCGACCAGACCGAGGCGATGGCGACGATCGACGTCAACACCGGCAGCTTCCTCGGCCAGCGCAACCTCGAGGAGACCGTGTACCGCACGAACCTCGAGGCGGCGCAGGCGGTGGCGCGGCAGCTGCGGCTGCGCAACCTCGGCGGCATCATCATCATCGACTTCATCGACATGACCGACGACGAGCACAAGCGGCAGGTGCTGCGCACGCTCGAGAAGGGCCTGGCGCACGACCACGCGCGCACGTCGGTACACGATTTCTCGCCGCTGGGCCTGGTCGAGATGACTCGCAAGCGGACCACCGAATCGCTCGAGCGCCAGCTCTGCGAGCCCTGCCACGAATGCAATGGCCGCGGCACGCTGAAGACGCCGGAGACGCTGACCTACGAGATCTTCCGTGAGATCACCCGCGCGGTGCGCCAGTTCGAGGCGCAGCAGCTGCTGGTGATCGCTTCGCCGAAGGTCGTCGGCAAGATCACCGACGAGGAGTCGGCGGCGGTGGCCGAGCTCGAGGAGTTCCTCGGCAAATCGATCCGCTTCCAGCCCGACGAGCAGTACGCGCAGGAACAATACGACGTGGTGCTGCTGTAACCGGCGCCATGCCGAACCCGCTGCGCCGCCGGATCCGCCACGCCCGTCGCCTGCTGGGCTACGGCGTGCTGGTCGTGCTGATCCTGCTGGCGACCGTCGTCGGCGTCCTCGGCCAGCTGCTGCCGCTGGTCGAACGCCACCCGGAGAAGATCGCCGGCTGGCTCAGCGAACGCGCCGGCCAGCCGGTGCGCTTCGACCGCGCCACCGGCGAATGGACCGGCCGCGGCCCGCGTTTCCGCTTCGACGGCCTGCGCATCGGCGACGGCGAGCGCGTGCTCGACGTCGGCAGTGCCGAGCTGCTTGTCGCCGTGTATTCCGGGCTGCTGCCGGGCGAGCCGCTGACCGAGCTGAAGATCCACGACCTGGCGCTGAGCCTGGAAGAGGGCGAGGACCGCCGCTGGCGCCTGTCCGGCCTGCCCTTCGAACCCGACCCGGCCGTCGATCCGCTCGACACCCTCGAGCGCCTCGGCGAACTGCAGGTCGAACGCGCGCGCCTGACCATCGTCTCGCCGCTGCTGACGGCGCCGCGCGAGCTGCCGCGGGTCGACCTGCGCCTGCGCGTCGACGGCGAGCTGCTGCGCGCCGGCGTGCGCGTCTGGGCCGACGCCGGCGGCCCGCCGCTGACCGTGGTCGCCGACCTGCGCCGCAGCGACTGGTCCGGCAGCCTGTGGGCCGGTGGCCAAGACCTGCAGCTGCGCCAGTGGGGACCGCTGCTGCACCGCACCGGCGTCGCGATCGCCGGCGAGGCCGACCTCGACCTGTGGGCGACGATCGACGGCCAGCGTGTCGTCGACGTGCGCTGCCGCGCCGACCTGCAGCCGCTGGCGCTCGTCGCGTTGACGCCGTGGCTGCCGCAGCCGGCGGACGACGCCGCGACGCCCGGCGCGGGCACCCCGGGCGGTGAATCCGTCGCGGCCGCAGAACCGCTGCCACTCCGCTCGCCGCCGGTGGCCTGGGAACGCGCGCGCCTGCTCGGCCGCTGGCAGGTCGCCGGCGAAGGCTGGCAGCTGCACATCCCCGAACTGGAGATCGACGAAGCCGGCGACGGCGCCACCCGCCGCTTCGACGGCCTGTGGATCGCCCGCGAGGGCGAGCGCTTCGCCGCCGCCGCGCCGCGGCTGGACCTCGGCCCGGCGCGGGCGCTGGCGACCCTCGTCGACGCGCTGCCGCCGGGGCTGCGGCAATGGCTGTTCCGCGCCGCGCCCGATGGCCGCATCGAGGATGTCGAACTCGCCGGCACCGGTGGCGAGTGGCAGGGCCGCGCCCGCCTCGTCGACGCCGGCTGGGCACCGTACGGACGCCGGCCGGGTCTCGGCGGCCTGTCCGGCGAAGCCGTGTTCGACCAGAGCGGCGGCGCCTTCGAACTCGCGGAGGCCGGTCGCAGCCATTTCGACTGGCGCGGTTTCCGCCAGCCGCTCGACATCGGCCTGCGCGGCACCCTGGGCTGGTGGCGCGACGAGGCCGGCGAATGGCACGCCGGCGCCGCCGGCCTGCGCATCGACGGCGACGGCTACGGCGCCGACGTGCGCGCCGAACTGCACTTCCTGCCCGGCGACGTCGCGCCGCGGCTCGACCTGGCGGCGCTCGTGGACGACACGGACGTGCCGGTCGCCGGCTTGTTCTGGGTGCCCGGCAGCATGTCGGCCGCGGCGATCGACTGGCTCGACCGCGGCCTGCTCGCCGGCCGGGTGACCCGGGGGCGGGCGGTGCTCGCCGGCGAGCTCGGGCACTGGCCGTTTCGCGACGGCGGTGGCCGTTTCGACGCGCGCACCCGCGTCGTCGGTGCCCGCGTCGACTTCCACCGCGAATGGCCGCAGGCCGAGGCCCTCGATGTCGACGTCGGCTTCGATGGTCCCGGCATGTCCTTCGAGGCCGGCGCCGGCAGCGTGCTCGGCAACCGCGTCGAGCACTTCACCGGCACGATCAGCGACTTCCGCGATCCGATCCTCGTGCTCGACATCACCACGCCGGTCGAGGGCGAGCCATTGCGCCAGCTGCTCCTGGCCAGCCCGCTGCGGCAGAACTGGGACGAACACCTGCAGAACGTGCGGCTGGAGGGACCGGCGGCGCTGGCGCTGAAGCTGCAGCTGCCGCTGTCCGCGCGGCTCGGCGAGAACCGCATCGACGGCGTGCTCGAACTCGACGGTGCGCACCTCGTGGATCCTCGCTGGGGCGTCGACTTCACCGCCGCGACCGGCGCGACCCGCTTCAGCGAGCGCGGCTTCGCGGTCGAGGCGCTGGCGGTCGAGGTCGACGCGGCGCCCGCCGTCTTCGACCTGCGCGTCGGTACCGACCACACCGGCGACCCGGCGCTGGCGGCGGTCGCGGTGCTGCGTGGCGAGCTGCCGGCCTCGGCCCTGCTGCGCCGGCACGAACCGCTGGCCTGGCTGCAGTCCTGGCTGCAGGGCAGGGCCGAATGGAACCTGCGCGTCGACGTGCCGGTGCAGCCCGAGACCGGCCCGGCGCCGCCGGCGCGGCTGCAGGTGTCGTCCGACCTCGCCGGCATCGCGGTGGCGCTGCCGGCACCGCTGGCCAAGCCGGCGGAGGTGTCGCGCCTGCTGCGTCTGGAGGCGCCACTGCCGCTGCACGCCGGCGAGACCCGGCTGGCCTGGGGCGAGGACCTGCTGAGCCTGCGCGCACGCAGCGACACCGAGGGCCGCCTGCGCGGCCTGCTGCGCTTCGGCGCCGAGGCCGACCGCATTCCCGACGCGACCGGGCTGCAGGTCGACGGCGTCGTCGACGTGCTCGATGCCGCCGGCTGGATCGCCTTCGCCGCGAACGACGGCCAGCATGCCGATGCCGGCGTCGAGGCCCCGCCCGGCAGCGCGCCGCCGGCGGGTGCCGGCGCCGGCAACCTGCGCAGCGTCGACCTGCAGGTCGGCCGGCTGGAGTTGCTCGGCAGCGCCTTTCCCGATGCCGCCCTGCGCATGCGGCGCCCGGCCGGCGGCGGTACCCGGGTCGAGGTCGAAGCGGCGGCGATCGCTGGCGGTGTCGACATCCCGCAGCGGCTCGAAGCCGGCGTCCATGCGCGTTTCGCCCGGCTGCACTGGCCGGAGGCGCCCGAGCCGGACCCGGCGGCACGTGCCGCGGCGGACGCCGGCGAGAGCGACGACCCCGGCAAGGTGCCGCCGCTGGACATCGTCGTCGAGGACCTGCGGCACGGCAGTCTGGTGCTCGGCCACACCGAGCTGAAGGCGAGCCAGATCCCGGGCGGCCTGCACATCGAGCGCTTCACCACGCGCTCGCCGAGCCTGCAGTTGCTGGCGACCGGCGACTGGCGCGCTGCCGGCGCCGGGCACAGCCGTTCGCAGTTCGAACTCGAGTTCGCCGCCGACCGCCTCGGCGAGTTGCTGACGGCGTTCGGTCTGGCCGGCATGGTCCAGGACGGCCCGACCCGTGGGCGTCTCGATGGCCGCTGGCCGGGTTCGCCGGGCAACTTCAGCCTCGCGCGCTTCGACGGCAAGCTGAACGTCGAGGTCGGCGAGGGCTCGCTGCTGGAACTCGAACCCGGCGGTGGCGGCCGCGTGCTCGGCCTGCTGAGCCTGGCCGAGATTCCGCGCCGGCTGAGCCTGGACTTCAGCGATTTCTTCGAGAAGGGCTTCGGCTTCAACACGATGAGCGGCGAATTCGTCTTCGCCGACGGCCGCGCCAGCACCGACCTGCTGCGCATCGATGGCCCCGCCGCCGAGATCCGCATCAGCGGCGCCACCGATCTGCGCGCCCGCGAATACGACCAGCGCATCGAGGTGCTGCCCAAGACCGGCGGCGTGCTGCCGGCGATCGGCGCGCTCGCCGGCGGCCCGGTCGGCGCGGCCGTCGGTGCGGTCGCGCAGGCCGTGCTCAACAAGCCGCTGAAGCAGGCCGGCCGCACCGTCTACCGCGTCACCGGGCCCTGGGAGGAGCCGGTGGTCGAAGTGGTCGAGCGCGGCGACGCCGGCAGGCGCGGCGAATAGCCGTCCTCGCGGCTCGCTTCCGACGCCGTCCGTTTTCCCGGATTTCCTTGCATTTCACGCCCCAGGGGCCCATTTCGTGCCGATGACTGCAACGACCCTCGCGCAAGCCACCCACCGCCTGCTCACGCCGACCGGCCTCGATCTGGCCGGGCTCGACCGCGCGTTCTCGCGCCTGCTCGGGCCCGGCATCGATTTCGGCGACCTGTATTTCCAGCACAGCCGGCGCGAGAGCTGGACGATCGAGGACGGCATCGTCAAGGACGGCGCGCATTCGATCGAGCAGGGCGTCGGCGTGCGCGCGGTCAGCGGCGAGAAATCCGGTTTCGCCTATTCCGACGACATCCGCGCCGAGGCGCTGCTGGAATCGGCGGCGGCGGCGCGCGCGATCAGCCGCGACGGCGCCACCCGCGAAGGCGGCCAGCGCATCGTCGTCGCCGGCCGCGATCTGTATCCACCGCACGACCCGGTCGACGCGATGCCGGCGGACGCCAAGATCGCCGTGCTGCGCGAGCTCGAGGCCGCGCTGCGCGCCGCCGATCCGCGCGTGAAGCAGGTCACCGTCAGCCTGTCGGGCGGGGTCGACACGGTGCTGGTCGCGCGCAGCGACGGTGCGGTGGCCGCCGACGTGCGGCCGCTGGTGCGCATCAACGTGCAGGTGATCGTCGAGCAGGGCGGCCGCCGCGAGCAGGGCTATGCCGGCGCCGGCGGCCGCTATGGCTATGCCGAGCTGTTCGCCGACGGCCGCCCGGACGCGGTCGCGCAGGAAGCGCTGCGCCAGGCGCTGGTGAACCTCGATGCGGTCGACGCGCCGGCGGGCTCGATGCCGGTCGTGCTCGGTCCCGGCTGGCCGGGCGTGCTGCTGCACGAGGCGGTCGGCCACGGCCTCGAGGGCGACTTCAACCGCAAGGGCACCTCGGTCTACGCCGGCCGCATCGGCGAACGCGTCGCCGCGCCCGGCGTCACGATCGTCGACGACGGCACGCTCGCCGGCCGCCGCGGCTCGCTGAACATCGACGACGAGGGCAATCCGACGCAGTGCACGACGCTGATCGAGGACGGCATCCTGCGCGGCTACCTGCAGGACAGCCTCAACGCGCGGCTGATGGGCGTGGCGCCGACCGGCAACGGCCGCCGCGAATCCTTCGCGCACCGGCCGATGCCGCGCATGACCAATACCTACATGCTCGCTGGGTCCTACGCGCCGGAGGAGATCATCGGCTCGGTGAAGAAGGGCCTGTACGCGCCGAACTTCGGCGGCGGCCAGGTCGACATCACCAGCGGCAAGTTCGTGTTCTCGGCGACCGAGGCCTGGCTGATCGAGGACGGCAGACTCACGCGCCCGGTCAAGGGCGCGACCCTGATCGGCAACGGTCCCGAGGCGATGACCCGCGTCTCGATGGTCGGCAACGACCTGCAACTCGACGCAGGCGTCGGCGTATGCGGCAAGGACGGCCAGTCCGTGCCGGTAGGTGTCGGCCAGCCCACGCTGAAGATCGACGCCATGACCGTCGGCGGTACCCGCGCGTGACGCTTCAAATGGCCTTTGCCACGGACGAGCGCGGACGAGCACGGATGAACACGGACAGAGCCTTGTTCATTGGTTCGCTATCGAGGCCGGTTGCTCCGATCACCCGGGACACAACAGATCAGCGCTTTATCCGTGTTCGTCCGTGCTCGTCCGCGCTCGTCCGCGGCAAGGAACCGGATCTTTCAGCCCTCGACGTCGTCAGAGGTCGAGAGGAGGGTGCGGAGGTCGCGGAAGAGGTCGCGGTAGGCGTGCGGCGGCCGGTTCTGCAGGCGTTCCTGGCGGGCGTTGCGGGCGAGCTGACGCAGGTGCTGGCGGTCGGCCTGCGGAAACGCCGCGAGCAGCTCGGCCAGGGCCTCGTCGCCCTCGTCGACCAGACGGTCGCGCCAGTACTCCACCTCGTGCAGCGCCTGCGCGGCGCGGCGGCCGTCGGCCTTGTCGTGCTCGAGCGCGGCGCGGATCGCGTCCAGCGCCTCGTCCTCGCGCCGGCGCATGTGCTTGGCCAGGTACTGGATCTGCCGCTTGCGGGCGATCTGCGCGGTGATCTTCCGCGAGGCCAGCACCAGCTCGCGCAGGTCGTCGTCCATCGGGATGCGCGCCAGCGCCGGTTCGCTGAGCGTCACCAGCTGCTGCGCCAGCGCCAGCACCGCCAGCGCCTGCCGGCGCTGCTCGCCGCGGCTCGGGCCGCGGTCGAACTCTTCGTCGTCGATGTCTTCGTCGTGCATCCGCGGCATCCGCAAACCATTCCGGCAAGGATACGCCCATGACCGTGACCACCCCAGCCCGCGACGATTCGCACGCGCGCCTGGACCGGCTTTCCGAGCTCGCCCGCGACGTGCTGCGCGACTGCGCCGCCCGCGGCGCCGGCCAGGCCGAGGTGAGCCTGTCCGAGGACCGCGGCCTGAACGTCGACGTCCGCCTCGGCGAGGTCGAGACGGTCGAGCGCACCCACGACCGCAGCGTCGCGGTCACCGTCTACATCGACGGCCGCAAGGGCAGCGCCAGCACCGCCGACCTGCAGCCGGAGAGCCTGGCCGCGACGGTGGCGATGGCCTGCGCGATCGCCCGCCACACCGAGGTCGATCCCGCCGCCGGCCTCGCCGACCCCGAGCGCATGGCGAAAGCGCCGCGCGAGTTCGACGGCTGGCACCCGTGGGCGCTCGATGCCGACGCGGCGATCGCGCTGGCCTTGCGCACCGAGAACGCGGGCCGCGAAGCCGATCCGCGCATCAGCAATTCCGAGGGTGCCTCGACCAGCACCGCCGAAAGCATCTCCGTCTACGCCAACAGCCACGGCTTCCTCGGGCGCGAGCGCGGCACCAGCCATTCGCTCAGCGCCTCGTTCATCGCCGGCAGCGGCGACGGCATGGAGCGCGACTACTGGTACACCAGCGCGCTGGCGGCGTCGGATCTCGAAGCACCGGAAGCCGTCGGCCGCCGCGCCGCCGAGCGTACCGTCGCGCGCCTGGATCCGCGGCCACTGGCGACCGGTGACTACCCGGTGCTGTTCGCGCCGGAAATGGCGCGCTCGCTGATCGGCCATCTGCTCAATGCGGCGTCCGGCGGTGCGCTGTACCGCGGCGCCAGTTTCCTCGTCGACCGCTGCGGCGAGCGCCTGTTCCCCGGCTGGTTCCAGATCGACGAACGCCCGCACCTGATGCGCGGCCTGCGCTCATCCGACTTCGATGCCGAAGGTGTGGCGACGCTCGACCAGCCGCTGGTGCGCGACGGTGTGCTGGTGCGCTATCTGCTCGGCAGCTATTCGGCGCGCAAGCTCGGCCTGCAGAGCACCGGCAACGCCGGCGGGGTGCACAACCTCGAGGTGCGCGCGAACGCCGGCGACCTGCGCGCGATCGCGAAGGCGATGGGCCGCGGCCTGCTGGTCACCGAACTGATGGGGCAGGGCGCCAATACCGTCACCGGCGACTATTCGCGCGGCGCCGGCGGCTTCTGGATCGAGAACGGGGAGATCGCGTATCCGGTCGCCGAGGTCACGATCGCCGGAAAACTGCAGGACATGTTCCTGGCGATCGAGGCGGTCGGCAGCGACGTCGACCCGCGTTCGCACATCGGCATCGGCGCGCTGCTGGTCGGCCGCATGACGGTCGCCGGCGAGTCCTGAGACTCACGTCGCCTTGACACGTCCCCGGGGTGGCCGGACAGTAGCCGGGTCGCGCGCCGCCCGGCGCCGCGTCATCCGATCGAAGCCCCGGGGGACCCCATGAACGACACCGCTGTTCCGCAGGAAGACAAGACCCTTGCCCTCATCACCCATCTGTCCGGCATCGTCGCCGGCTTCATCGTTCCGCTGATCATCTGGCTGATCAACAAGGACAAGCCGGAGAAGGGCTTCCTGACGGACCAGTCGAAGGAAGCGCTGAACTTCCAGATCACCCTGATCATCGCCTACGTGGTCTGCGTGATCCTGACCTTCGTTCTCATCGGCGCGTTCCTGATGCCGCTGGTCTGGCTGGCCTCGCTGGTGTTCATGATCCTCGCGGCGGTGAAGGCCAACGGTGGCGAGTACTACCGCTACCCGGTGGCGATCCGCCTGATCAAGTAAGGCGTATCGCGCGTACGAAGAAGGCGGCCCGCGGGCCGCCTTCTTCGTGTCCGGAATTCGCGCCGCGGGCGATCAGCTGCGGCGTTCGACCGCGAGCACCGCCAGCGCCTCGAGCGCGCCGACGTCGCCGGGCCAGCCGGTCAGCGCATCGCGCATCCGCGCGACCTGTTCGGCCAGCGCCGCCCCGGCGCCGTCGCGGCCGAGCAGGGCGGGATAGGTGGCCTTGTCCTGGGCCTGATCCTTGCCCGCGGTCTTGCCGAGCGAGGCGCTGTCGCCGTCGATGTCGAGCAGGTCGTCGCGGATCTGGAAGGCGAGGCCGAGCGCCGCGGCGTAGTCGTCGAGGCGCGCACTGACGCCGGGACCGGCGCCGCCGGCGAGTGCGCCCATGCGCACCGCGCTGCGGATCAGCGCGCCGGTCTTCAGCGCATGCAACTGCTGCAGTTCGGCGACTTCGATGCGGCGGCCACCGGCTTCCATGTCGAGGGCCTGGCCGCCGCACATGCCGGCGGCGCCGGTGGCCCGCGCCAGCGACTGCAGCCAGGCCACGCGCAGTGCGGCGTCGACCGGGGCCTCGGCGAGCACCTCGAAGGCGAGCGCCTGCAGGGCGTCACCGGCGAGGATCGCGGTGGCCTCGTCGAAGGCGACGTGGACGGTCGGGCGGCCGCGGCGCAGGTCGTCGTCGTCCATCGCCGGCAGGTCGTCGTGCACCAGCGAGAATGCGTGCACGAGTTCGACCGCGACGGCCGGCGCGGTGAGCAGGGTCTCGTCGGCGCCGGTCGCCGCGCCGGCGGCGTAGACCAGCAGCGGGCGCAGGCGCTTGCCGCCGGAGAGCACCGCGTGGCGCATGGCCGCGTGCAGGCGGGCGGAACCGGTGTCGGCCGAGGCCGCGAGGGCGGTCTCGAGGGCGGCTTCGACACGCTGGCGCCACGGCGCCAGGCGCGCGTCAGCCGCCATCGTTCGGCGCGGCCTGGAAAGGCGTGCCGGCGTCCGGATCGGCCGGATCGCTGAGCAGGCGCACGCGCAGTTCGGCCTGGTCGAGCGCCGCGCGGCACTGCCGGTAGAGGCCGACGCCGCGCTCGTAGGCGGCGAGGGAGTCGTCGAGAGACAGGTCGCCCTTCTCCATCTTCAGGACGAGCTGCTCGAGCTCGTCCAGCGACGCTTCGAACGGGGCGACCGGGGAAGGCGGCGAATCGGGGGTCTTGGCGGCCATGCGGCAAGTGTAGCCGTCCCCGCGCGACCGGTGTGATAACGGTGTCAGAGACCGTTTTCCGCGGAACTGTCTCCGACACCGTTAATGATTACGAGGGCGAGGCCGTTGCGGCCGAGCCAGGCCTGCAGGCGGGCGGAGACGAGGCGGTCGCCGGCGGCCAGCAGTTCGCCGTCGGCGGCGAACAGCAGCGGTAGCGCCGCGCGTTCCCAGGGCGGTACGCCGGCGTCCTGCAGCAGGTGCTTCAACGCGTGCGAGTGGCTCCGTCCCGGCAGGCGCAGGCGTTCGCCGCCTCGACGGGCGCGCACGCACAGCGGTTCCGGAAAGCAGGCGGGTGGCGCCGTGCCGGGTCCCACCAGCGCCAGCGTGACGCCGGTCGGCAGCGGCAGCGGCGCGCGTCCGTCCCACCTGGTTTCGAAGTCCGCGGGAAGCGTCACCGGCGGCGGTCCGGCCCAGAGTCGACCCCGCCAGCGGCGCACCTGTGCCCCCGGCCATTCGACCAGGCCGCCGTCGCCGCTGTCGCCCGCGTCGCCGCCATCGGCGCCATCCGCCGCCGCGTTTCCGTCCGCGGCCTGGGCAGCGACCAGATCGTGTCCGATCGTCGCCAGTCGCGCGGCCGGGGCCGGCGGCAGGCCGAGCGCGGCGAGCCAGGCCCGCAGCACCCGCGCACGCCATTCCGGCACCAGTGCGCGCAGCCCGGCGAGGTCGAGCCAGGCCGGATCCCCACCACGCAGCGCCGCCAGCCGCTGCGCATCCTCGCCGCCGAGCAGGTCCGCCTGCGTGGCCAGCAGGGCCGCGCTGCGCGCCAGCGCGGCCGACGCCTGCGGCCAGCGCGTCGCCAGCCGCGGCAGGATTTCGTGGCGCAGGAAGTTGCGGTCATGCCGCAGCGCGTCGTTCGCCGGATCGTCCAGCCACGCCAGATCGCGCGCGCGCGCCCAGGCTTCGATGTCGGAACGCGCAACCGCCAGCAGCGGCCGCCACAGCGCCCCGCTGCCGAAAGGGCGCAGCACGCGCATGCCGGCGAGACCGTCGCCGGCGCCGCGCAGCAGCCGCAGCAGCACCGTCTCGGCCTGGTCGTCGCGGTGGTGGGCGAGGGCGATGACCTCGCCCGGCCGCTGCATCGCGACCAAGGCCCCGTGCCGGGCCCGCCGCGCCGCCGCCTCCAGGCCCTCGCCGGTCGCGACGACGCCGACCCGGCGGCTGGCGAAGTCCACACCCAGCGCCGCGCAGATGCCGGCGCAGTGTTCGGCCCAGGCCGCCGAATCCGCATGCAGGCCATGGTCGACATGCAGCGCCCGCAGGCCGCGCGCGCGCGCCGCCGGATCGCCGGCGAGCAGGTGCAACAGGACCGTGGAATCGAGGCCGCCGCTGAAGGCGACGGCGATCCCGTGCTCGCCGGGCGCCGGCGGCAGCATCACGGTCATCGCGATTCGCGCGCGGCCGGAGGCCGCTTACGCGACCTCGATCTCGATGCCACCGGCGAATCCGGCCGCCAGGTTGTACAGCCAGGCGGTCAGCAGCCCGGCGAGGAATCCCATCAGGCCGTAAACGATCGGCGCGATCACCACCATCGCCACGCCGATGCCCATCATCACGCCGCCGCCGAAGGCTGCTTCGGAGGCCCCGCTGGCCATCATCGCGCCGCCGCCGACCAGCGCGAACAGCGCGTACAGCAGGCCGATCAGCAGGCCGATACCGGCATACAGCACGCCCATGACCTTGGCGCAGGAAATGACGCCGATCCGCTTGATCACCATCGCGTTGACTCCCCTGGTCCGTGCCGGCGCCGGGACGGAGCCGGCTGTTTCACAATCGGTCGAGGCTCAGGCCGCCTCGTAGGCGCCGTAGCTGCGCAGGCGGCGGTAGCGCTGCTCGAGGCGGGTGCCGGCGTCGATCGCATCGAGCGTCGTCAGCTCGCCGAGGATCGCCTGCTTCAGCGTCGCCGCCATCGCCGCCGGGTCGCGGTGGGCGCCGCCGAGCGGCTCCGGCACGACCACGTCGATCAGGCCGTGTTCCTTCAGCCGCTTCGCGGTCAGGCCGAGGGCTTCGGCGGCGTCGCGCGCCTTGTCGGCGGACTTCCAAAGGATCGAGGCGCAGCCTTCCGGCGAGATCACCGAATAGGTGCTGTATTCGAGCATCAGCGTGCGGTCGCCGACGCCGATCGCCAGCGCGCCGCCGGAGCCGCCCTCGCCGATCACCGTGCAGACGATCGGGATCTTCAGCTCCGCCATCTCCAGCAGGTTGCGGGCGATCGCCTCGGACTGGCCGCGCTCTTCGGCGCCGACGCCGGGGTAGGCGCCCGGGGTGTCGATGAAGGTCAGCAGCGGCAGCTGGAAGCGTTCGGCCATCTTCATCAGGCGCAGCGCCTTGCGGTAACCCTCGGGGCGCGGCATGCCGAAGTTGCGGCGGATCTTGGCGCGGGTGTCGCGGCCCTTCTGCTGGCCGATCACCATCACCGCGCGGCCGTCGAGCCGGGCCAGGCCGCCGACGATCGCGGCGTCGTCGGCGAAGGCGCGGTCGCCGGCGAGCTCGTGGAACTCGTCGAACATCAGGCCGATGTAGTCGTTGGTGTACGGCCGCTGCGGATGCCGGGCCAGCTGCGAGATCTGCCAGGGCGTCAGCGCCTTGAAGATCTCGGCGGTGCGCACCTTCAGCTTCTCCTGCAAGCCGTTGACCTCGGTCTCGACATCGACCGCCGGGCCGGTGCTGGCACGACGCAGTTCCTGGATCTTCGCTTCCAGTTCGGCGATGGGCTGTTCGAAATCGAGGAAGTTCGGGTTCATCGGGTCGGGCTGCCGGTTCCGGCAGGGGCCGGAGATTGAGCAATGGCTCTAGGAAGGCGCGAGTCTACCAGCGGAAGCGAGTAACGAGTGGAGAGGAACGAGCAACGAGTGACCGCCCGCGCGCATGGCGCGCGAAGGGCGGATCGCGGCTGAAGCCGCTCCTGCACTCGTTGCTCGTTCCTCTCCACTCGTTACTCGCCTTAACCGCCCTGCGCCCAGGGCCGGTGCAGGCTCAGCTGGACCTTGTCGACGCCGGGCAGGGCGCGCAGCTGGCCGACCAGTTCGGGTTCGGTACGCACGCCGAGCGGGCCGTCGAGGTCGACGGTGCCGCGGGCGCGGCCGGGGGTCAGCAGGTCCAGGCGCAGCGGGGTCGGGCCGGGGCGGTAGGGGGCCAGCAGCTGCTGCACGGCGTCCCAGACGCCCGGGCGGCGCAGGTCGATGGTCATCGCCAGGCGGCGCGCGTGCTGGGCGCAGAGCTGGCGGAAGTCCCAGCACTGGCGCGCGCGCAGCACCAGGCCGCCGGAGAACTGGTCCTCGCCGAGGCCGCCCTCGATCAGCAGCAGGCGGTCGCGCGACAGCATCGGCGCCGCTTCGGCGAAGGCGTCGCGGAAGAAGGCGACCTCGAGCTGGCCGCGGCCGTCCTCGATGCGCACGAAGGCCATCGTGTCGCCGCGCCGGCGCACCGCGGTGACGAGGCCGGCGAGCACCACGGCCGCCTCGCCGCGGCGGTCCTTCTTCTGGCTCCACAGGGTGTCGAGGTCGCGCAGGTCGACGCCCACCAGGCCCTGCAACTCGTCGCGCCAGGGGTCGACCGGGTGGCCGCTGAGGTAGTGGCCGAGGGTGTCGCGTTCGCCGAGCAGCTTGGTCTCGAGCGGCCAGTCCGGCACCTCCGGCAGGTCCAGCCGCAGCGGCGGCGCGGCGTCGCCGCCCCCGCCGAACAGCGAGGCCTGGCCGGCCGCCCGCTCGCGCGCCATCTGCTCGGTGGCGCGCATCACTTCCGGGACCTGCAGCAGCAGCGACGGCCGGTTGGCGCCGAGGCCGTCGAGGGCGCCGGCGTGCACCAGCGCCTCGAGCACGCGCCGGTTGAGCTTCGTCGAATCGACCCGCGTGCAGAAGTCGAGCAGGTCGCGGTATTCGCCGCCGGCGAGGCGCGCCCTGACGATCGCGTCGCAGGCGCCGAAGCCGACGCCCTTCACCGCGCCGAGGCCGTAGCGGATCGTCTTCGCGTCCAGCGCCACGAACGCATGGTCGGAGGCGTTCACGTCCGGCGGCAGCACCGTCAGGCCGATCTCGCGCGCTTCCTCGAGGAAGGTCACCACCTTGTCGGTGTTGTCCATGTCCGAGGTCAGCGTCGCGGCCATGAACTCGGCCGGGTAATGCGCCTTCAGCCACGCGGTCTGGTAGGCGACCAGCGCATAGGCCGCCGAGTGCGACTTGTTGAAGCCGTAGTCGGCGAACTTCTCCATCAGGTCGAAGATGCGCGTCGCGGTGTCCGCGTCGATGCCGCGTTCGGCGGCGCCGGCCTCGAACTTCACGCGTTCCTTGGCCATCTCCTCGGGCTTCTTCTTGCCCATCGCGCGGCGCAGCAGGTCGGCGCCGCCGAGCGAGTAGCCGGCCAGTACCTGGGCGATCTGCATCACCTGTTCCTGGTACACGATCACGCCGTAGGTCGGCTTCAGGATCGGCTCGAGCAGGTCGTGCGGGTAGGAGACCTCGGCGCGGCCGTGGCGGCGGTCGATGAAGTCGTCGACCATGCCGGCGCCGAGCGGACCGGGGCGGTACAACGCCGCGAGCGCGATCAGGTCCTCGAAGGTCGAGGGCTGCAGCTTGCGGATGTACTCCTTCATGCCGCGCGATTCGAACTGGAACACCGCCGTGGTCTGCCCCTTCGAGAGCAGCGCATAGGTGGCCGGGTCGTCGAGCGGCAGCGCCAGGACGTCGACCGGCGGCAGGCCGGCGCGGGCGTGGCGGGCGTCGATCGCCTGCACCGCCCAGTGGATGATCGTCAGCGTGCGCAGTCCGAGGAAGTCGAACTTCACCAGGCCGACGCCCTCGACGTCGTCCTTGTCGAACTGGGTGACGATCGAGCGCGCCTGGTCCTTCGCCGGCGGGTCGGCGAACAGCGGGCTGAAGTCGGTCAGCGGCGTCGGCGCGATCACGACGCCGCCGGCGTGCTTGCCGGCATTGCGGGTCAGGTCCTCGAGGCTGCGCGCGAGGTCGATCAGGTCGCGCACGTCCTCCTCGTCGCGGTAGCGCTGGATCAGCTCGGCCGAGGCCAGTTCGCTGTCCTTGCGCGCCGCGTCGCTGAGGCCGAGGGCGTCGTCGAGGCTGATGCCGAGCGTGTTCGGGATCAGCTTGGCGACGCCGTCGACGAAGCCGTAGGGATGTCCGAGCACGCGGCCGCAGTCGCGGATCGCCGCCTTCGCGGCCATCGTGCCGTAGGTGATGATCTGGCTGACCTTGTCGCGGCCGTACTTGCCGGCGACGTAGTCGATCACCTCGTCGCGGCCGTCCATGCAGAAGTCGATGTCGAAGTCGGGCATCGACACGCGTTCGGGATTCAGGAAGCGCTCGAACAGCAGGTCGTAGCGCAGCGGGTCGAGGTCGGTGATGCCGAGCGCGTAGGCGACCAGCGAGCCGGCGCCGGATCCGCGGCCCGGGCCGACCGGAATGCCATGCGACTTCGACCACACGATGAAGTCGGCGACGATCAGGAAGTAGCCGGGGAAGCCCATCGTCACGATCACGTCGAGCTCGGTGTCGAGGCGCGCGACGTAATCGGCGGGCGTGCGCCCCGGTGCCGGCTCGATCCTCTCCAGACGGCGCTGCAGGCCATCGTGCGCCTGCGCGCGGATCCAGCTCTCGAGCGTGTGGCCTTCGGGCACCGGGAAGTCGGGCAGGTAGTACTTGCCCAGGCTCAGCTCGAGATTGCAGCGCATCGCCAGCTGCACGGTGTTCTCGAGCGCCTCGGGCAGGTCGGCGAACAGCTCGGCCATCTCCTCCGGCGACTTCAGGTACTGCTCGCGGCTGAATTCGCGCGGGCGCTTCGGATCGTCGAGCACGCGGCCGGTGGCGATGCAGACGCGCGCCTCGTGCGCCTCGAAATCGTCGGGCGCGAGGAAGCGCACGTCGTTGCTCGCCAGTACCGGCAGGTCGTGCTTCGCGGCCAGCGCCAGCGCGGCGGTGTTGAAGGCTTCCTCGCCGTCGCGGCCGGTGCGGGTCAGTTCCAGGTACAGGCGGTCGGGGAAGGTCGCGATCCATTCGCGCAACACCCGCGCGGCCTGCTCGTCGCGGCCGCCGGCGAGGGCCTGGCCGAGCGCGCTCTCGCGGCCGGCGATCGCGACGAGGCCGGCGCTGTCGGCATGCAGCCACTCGGGCTGCACCTCGACATGGTCGCCGCAGTGGCCGTCGAGGAACGCGCGGCTGATCAGGCGCGACAGCGACAGGTAGCCGCTGCGGTCCAGGCAGAGCAGGGTCAGGCGCGACGGTGGACCGCCGTCGCCGGCGATCCAGAGGTCGGCGCCGGCGATCGGCTTCACCCCGGCGCCTTCCGCGGCCTTCTGGAACTTCACCAGCGCGAACAGGTTGCTGACGTCGGTCACCGCCACCGCCGGCAGGCCGAGCGCGGCGCAGCGCGACACCAGTTCCGGGATGCGGATCGTGGAGTCGGTCAGCGAATATTCGCTGTGCAGGTGCAGGTGGACGAAGCGCGGCGTCATCGGTGCACTCATGCGTGGTGCAGCCGCAATTCGCGCAGCAGCACCGCGAGGCGACGGGCGTCGCCGTCCGGCTGCCAGTCGCTGTCGGTGCGCAGGATGATGGGCAGCGGCGCGTCGGCCCCGGCGCACAGCGCCAGCGACAGCGTCGGCGTGGTGTCGGCTTGCAGCACGAGTTCCGCCGCCACCTCGCCGGCGCGCACGGAGAGGCGCGCGCCGTGCAGCGCCGGCGGCACCCACAGTACGACCTCGAGGCCGGTGACGGGTTGCGCCGGCACCAGCGTCAGGGCCGCCTCGCGCTCGCACCAGCCGTCCGGCCAGAGCCCCTGCGGCGGCTGCGGCGCGCGGGCATGGCCGAGCAGCGGCGGCCGCCATGCGGCGCGTGCCTCCATGAGTTCGCGCTGCAGGTTGGCGAGGCGCTGCGCGTCCTCCTTCTCGCGGCCGTACAGGAACTGCAGCTGGCCGCGGGCGGCGGCGAAGCGGCGGTCCAGTTCGGCGACGTCGGCCGCGGCGAGGACATGCCCGGCCACCAGGTGTTCCGGCCGCGCCTCGGGCACGTAGACGGTGGCATGCGGCGGCGCGGTCTCTTCCGCGGGCCGCTCGTCGGTGTACAGGTAGATCGCGAAAGAGCGCCGGCTCAGGCCGCGCCGCTCCACCGGCAGGGTGATGCGCGGGAAGCCGTGCCAGGACTGCTCACTGGTCTCGAACAGCACCGCGCGGTTGAAGCGCGGCACGATCCGCTTCTTCGCGGGGTTCGCCGACCACGGGTCTTCCGACAGTTCCAGCACCCCGCCCCAGGCCTCGTCCCATTCCGGGTTCAGGTAGACGATCAGGTTCAGCCGCCGGTGCTGGCCGGTGCGCGGGTGGTAATTGAAGTCGACATGCGCCTCGAGCGCCTGGCCGTCGACGTTCTCGTGGGTGCCGCCGCCGACGTAATCGGGATCGTGCCGCAGGTCCGGAATCCCGGTGATCACCGAGATCGCGTCGAGGAAGTCGGCGCTCGCCAGCCACGCATCGAGCTGCGGATAGGGCTCCGGCAGCTCGCGCACGTGTTCGCGCACCGCCTTGCCGCCGACGCGGCCGTGTTCGTCTTTCGCGTACCGCGGATCGAAGCCGGGAAAGGCCTGCAGCATCGCCCGCGCGACGTCGTCGCGCAGGAAGCCGTCGATGACGACGTGGCGGAACGGCGTCGCGGTGCGGAAAGTTTCGGCGTGTGCGGCCAGCGCGGCGCGCACGGCGGAATCGAACATGGCGGGCCCTGCAGAGGTCCCGCCGATTATCGCCCGAAAAGCACGGACGACGGCGCCGGCGAGTCCCTGACGCCGGCCGTCGTCGCCCGTGCCGGGGAACTAGCGGACGCGGATCCGTTCGGGCAGGTCGCCGCCGGTCGCGTAACGGTGCGCGCGCACGTCGCGGCGCTGCTGCAGCAGCGCCAGTTCGGCGACGCAGGCGGCCTCCCAGGCGGCGACGCGGGCACGGCCGTCGCCGCGCGGGCGTTCGAGCGCGCGGAAGCGGCAGAAGTCGCCGAAGTCGGTGGCCTCGGCGGCGAATTGGCGCCAGCTCAGCTCGACCAGCAGCGCGTCGTCGAGGTGGCCGACCTGCGGCTGGTCGTCCGGGATCAGGTCGTCGACGCGCTGCAGGTAGTCGACCAGCAGGCGCGCGCGTTCGCGCAGGTTGCCGTCGAGGATCCAGTCGGTGTCGGCGAGCATGTCGCGGACACGCGCCGCGCGGCGCAGGCGCTCGCCGACGATCGCCGCGGCGCGCTCGGCGGGCAGCGACTGCAGCCAGCGGGCCAGGGTGACGATCTGGTCGGCGCTCACCGGGGCGGTGCCGGGGGCCAGGCGCGCGAGCAGCGCATTGAAGTCGTCGACCGCGGCGTCGGACAGCTCGACGTCGCCGATGCGGCGCCGGCGCGCGAAGGCCTCGTGGCGCAGGTCGAGTGGCAAGGGGGAGGGGAAGAGCGGGGTCTCGGCGTGCAGGGGGAGGTTCATGGCCGTTCCGTGTGCGGCGTCCACGGAACCATTCCGCGGATCGGCATCCCTCTGGATGCGCGGACAGGGTCGCGCGTTGCAGCGGACGCGCGCGACTACGGAAAGGCCCACTGACCTCTGTCACAGGGAGGCGGGCGGGGGCTCGGCAGCTGCTCGCTTTTCCCACGCCCGCGCTTCCCGCGAAAGCTGTAGGAGCGGCTTCAGCCGCGACGGCGTCTGCAGTTCCGAGCGCGCCGCACCCTCACGCGCACGGCGCGCCCAACTCGTTTCTCGTTCCTCGTTTCTCGCTGCGGGCTTCGCCCCGCGGCGCTGTCAAATGCCTTCGAGTTCCGGCTGCAGCAGCGCCCGCACCGGCGCGAAGCTGCGCCGGTGCAACGGGCAGGGACCGAGGCGGCGCAGGGCGTCGACGTGTTCGGGGGTGCCGTAGCCCTTGTGCATCGCGAAGCCGTAGCCGGGGTGCTGGCGGTCGAGTTCGCGCATCAGCCGGTCGCGCGCGACCTTGGCGAGGATCGACGCCGCCATGATCGCCGGCTCGAGCGCGTCGCCGCCGACGATCGCGCGTGCCTTGCACGGCAGCCCGGGCGGCAGCCGGTTGCCGTCGACGAGCACGCGTTCGGCGCAGGGCAGCAGCGCGTGCACAGCGCGGCTCATGCCGGCCATCGTCGCGTGCAGGATGTTCAGGCGGTCGATCTCGGCGACGTCGACGAACTCGACGTGCCAGGCGATCGCGGCGGCGCGGATCTGCGGCTCGAGTTCCTCGCGGCGGGATTCCGCGAGTGCCTTCGAATCGTCGAGGCCCTCGGGCACCCGGCGTGGGTGCAGGATCACCGCGGCGACCGCCACCGGCCCGGCCAGCGGGCCGCGCCCGGCTTCGTCGACGCCGGCGGTGCGCAGCGGCCGCGTCATCGCCCGGCCTCCCCGCCGGCGCCGGCGGCGACCGGCGCCAGCAGCTCGGCGACCGCGTCGGCGGCACTGGCCGAGGCGTTACGGCGAAGACGCGTGTGGATCGCCTGGAAACGCGGCTGCAGGGTCGCGACCGCGTCCGCATCCTCGAACCAGTGCAGCAGCGCGGCGGCCAGGTTGTCCGGCGTGCACTGGTCCTGCATCAGCTCCGGCACCACCGGTTCGTTCGCGAGCACGTTCGGCAGGCTGTAGCGGTTCACCTTGAGCATGCCGAGCGCCATCACGATCCGGTAGGTGAGGGCGGAGATGCGATAGCCGACGACCATCGGCCGCTTCGCCAGCATCGCTTCCAGCGCCGCGGTGCCGGAGGCCAGCAGCACGACGTCGGCGGCGATCATCGCGGTGTGCGCGTCGCCGTCGAGCACGCGCACTGCCGGCAGCGGCGCCTGCGCGAGCGTGGCCTCGATCGCGGCGCGGCAGCCGGGTGTCGCCGCGGGCACCAGCAGCTGCAGGCCCGGGCGACGCTGCGCGACCAGGCGCGCGGCCTCGAGGAACTCGGGCCACAGCCGGCGGATCTCGCCGAGGCGGCTGCCCGGCAGCACGGCCAGCACCTCGCCCCCGGCGGCGATGCCGAGACGCGCGCGCGCGGCCGCGCGGTCGGGCTGCAGCGGCAGGGCGTCGGCCAGCGGATGGCCGACGAAGCGCGCTTCGATGCCGTGCGCGGCGTAGATCGGCGGTTCCATCGGGAACAGGCACAGCACGCGGTCGGCGCTGCGGCCGATCTTCGCGGCGCGCCCCTGGCGCCAGGCCCACACCGAGGGACTGACGTAGTGCACCGTGCGGATGCCGGTGGCCTTCAGCCGGCGCTCCAGGCCGAGGTTGAAGTCGGGGGCGTCGATGCCGATGAAGACGTCGGGCCGCCAGTCGCGAAAGCGGCGGAACAGCGCACCGCGCAGGCGCAGCAGGCGTGGCAGGTGGCGCAGCACTTCGACCAGGCCCATCACCGCGAGCTCGCTGCTGTCGTGCCAGGCGTCGACGCCGGCCGCGCGCATCGCCGGGCCGGCCACCCCGGCGAATTCGCCATCGGGGAAGCGGCTGCGAAGTTCGTCGACGAGGGCGGCGCCGAGCAGGTCGCCGGAAGCCTCACCGGCGACGAGGGCGATGCGCAGCGGCCGCGCCGGCGCGGCGTTCGCGGCGGCGGGCGGGACCGGGTCGGCCACGGCCGCCGTCAGCGCAGCAGGCCGCGCTCGCTGTGCTCGATGAAGTCGAGCATCAGCTGCACGTCCGCGGAATCGCCGGCGGCATCGGCCAGCTGTTCGCGCACTTCCGCCAGCGGCTTGCCGGACATGTACAGCGCGCGGTAGGCGCGCTTGATCGCGGCGATGCGTTCGGGTTCGAAGCCGCGGCGCTTCAGGCCTTCGCTGTTGATGCCGCGCGGCGAGGCGTAACGGTCGGCGACCATCACGAATGGCGGCACGTCGGCATTCACCAGGCTGCCCATGCCGATGAACGCGTGCGCGCCGATCTTGCAGAACTGGTGGATGCCGGCGAAACCGCCGAGGATCGCCCAGTCGCCGAGCACCGCGTGGCCGGCGAGGGTGGCGTTGTTGGCGAGGATGCAGTGGTCGCCGATCCGCACGTCGTGGGCGATGTGCACGTAGGCCATGATCCAGTTGTCGTCGCCGATGCGGGTGGTGCCGCCACCGTCGGCGGTGCCGCGGCTGACCGTCGTGAACTCGAAGAAGGTGTTGCCGTCGCCGATCACCAGCTCGGTGCGCTCGCCGCGGAACTTCTTGTCCTGCGGGTCGTTGCCGATCGTCGCGTGCGAATGGATCACGTTGCCACGGCCCATCCGCGTCGGCCCGGTGATCACCGCATGCGCACCGATGCGGCAGCCGTCGCCGATCTCGACCTCGGGGCCGATCACCGCATAGGCGCCCACCTGGACGCCTTCACCGACCCGCGCGCCCGGATCGATCTGCGCGCTCGGGTGGATCATGCTTCCTTGCCCTCGGCGCACAGGATCTCGGCGCTGGCGACGGTCTTGCCGTCGACGCGGGCGCAGCATTCGTACAGGGCCATGTTGCGGATCAGGCGCTTGAGCTTCACTTCCATGTCGAGCTGGTCGCCGGGGCCGACCATGCGGCTGAAACGACAGTTGTCGACCTTCACCAGGTAGAACAGCTGGCCTTCCTTGTGCTCGTCCTTCGGCGTCGACAGCTGGGTCAGCAGGCCGCCGGCCTGCGCCATCGCCTCGATCACCAGCACGCCCGGCATCACCGGCCGGCCGGGGAAGTGGCCCTGGAAGAAGGGCTCGTTGTAGGTGACGTTCTTGATGACGCGGATGCGCGCGTGCGGCTCGAGCTCGATCACGCGGTCGACCAGCAGGAACGGGTAGCGGTGCGGAAGCAGGTGCAGGATGCAGGAGACATCCACGGGCATCTTGATGGCGTCGTCGCTCATCCTGGGGTCCTCGGCTCAGTCGTCGGCGGGGCCCGACATTCTACGCGCCAGCTCGTCCAGGCGCCGGAAGCGGGCGGCATTGCGGCGCCAGGTCCGGGTCGGCAGCACGCCGAGGGCGCCGGAGTACTCGCCAGGCTGGTCGATCGAGCCGGTGACCAGGCTCATCGCGGTGACGGTGACGCCGTCGGCGATCCGCAGGTGGCCGGCGATGCCGACGCCGCCGCCGATCAGGCAGCGGGCGCCGATGCGCGCCGAACCGGCGATCGCGGTGGCGCCGGCGATCGCGGTGTGGTCGCCGATGCGCACGCCGTGGCCGACCTGGATCTGGTTGTCGAGGCGGACGTCGACGCCGAGTTCGGTGTCCTCGAGGGCGCCGCGGTCGATCGTGGTGTTGGCGCCGATCTCGCTGTCGTCGCCGACACGCACGCCACCGAGCTGCGGCACCTTCAGCCAGTGGCCGGCGTCCATCGCCAGTCCGAAACCATCGGCCCCGAGCACCGCGCCGGGATGGATGCGCACGCGCGCGCCGAGGTGCACCCGCGTCACCAGGGTGACGCGCGCAACCAGCACGCAGCCGGGGCCGATCTCGTTGTCGTCGCCGATGATGCAGCCCGGGCCGAGCAGGGCGCCGGCGCCGATGCGACTGCCGCTGCCGATGCTGCACAGCGGACCGACCGAGGCGGTAGGGTCCACCACTGCGTCGGCGGCGACCACGGCGCTGGGATGGATGCCGGGCACGACGGCCGGCACGGTTTCGAAGCGGGCGGCGATCTTCGCGAAGGCCGCGTAGGGCGAACGCGCGACCAGGCAGGGTACCGGGCAGGCGTCGGCGTCGCCGGCGGCGAGCACCACCGCGCCGGCCGCGGTCGCGGCCAACTCGCGCCGGTAGGCGGGATTGGCGAGGAAGCTCAGCTGGCCCGGGCCGGCACTGGCGAGGGTGCCGACGCCGTCGATCAGGACGTCGGCGTTTCCGCGCAGCTCCAGACCGAAGTCGGCGGCGAGCTCGGCCAGCCGGTAGGCATTCGCCGGCACGGGCGCCGCCCCGGCCTCAGAACGAGCCGCCGAAGGTGAACTGCAGGCGCTCGATCTGGTCGTGGCGCTCGTACTGCAGCGGCGCCGCGTAGCTGATCGCGATCGGGCCCATCGGCGACTGCCACGTCAGCGAGATGCCGGCCGACAGGCGCAGCGTCTTCGCTTCCCAGACGTCCGGGCCGCGGTAGACGTTGCCCCAGTCGAAGAAGGCCGACAGGCGCGTGCCGCGGTTGTCGAACAGGGTCGGGAAGTACAGCTCGAACGAGCCGGCGGTCTTGAACGAGCCGCCGAGCGCCTGCTGGTAGCTGTCGCCGAAGGTGTAGATCGGGCCGATCGAGTTCGCCTCGAAGCCGCGCACCGAGTTCGGACCGCCGACGTAGTAGTTGCGGAAGAACGGCAGGCCGCAGTTCTCGAACTCGGTGGTCAGCTCGCCGAGCTCGTCGTACACGCGGCACTGCTGCTTGCGGGTATCGCCGTAGCTGTCGCCGTAGCCGATCTCGGCCGCCGTGCGCAGGCCGAGCCAGGAGCGGATCAGCCAGTAGTGCTCGAAGTTGTAGTTGATGCGGTAGTACTCGAGGTCGCTGCCCGGGAGCACGATCTCGGCGCCGATGCGGTGGTACAGGCCGCGGGTAGGCATCAGGAAGTCGTTGCGCGAGTCGCGCTGCCAGCCGAGCTGCAGGCGCCACGCATTGATGTTCCACTTGCGGTACGGGCCGAGCGTCAGCGGGTCGGTGGTGCTCGGATCGTCGTCGTCGTTCGACGGATCCGTCTGCGGATTGCCGTCGTTGTCGACGTGGTACTGCGGGTAGCGTGCGCGGTCGCCGAGCGAATCGACCAGGTAGTCGATCAGCATCGGCGGCGTGTTGAAGTCGTCGGTGGTGATCTGGTTGCGGTCGATGCCCAGCGAGACGCTGATCGCGTCGGTCTCGGTCAGCGGAATCAGCGAGAAGAACTCGGCCGACGACACCGCGTTGTTGAAGTTCGCTAGGTTGGCGTCGCGATCCGAGTAGTCGAAGTCGCTGTGGGCGATGCTGAAGCCGAGGCTGATGCCGTCGTCGGTGAAGTAGGGGTCGGTGAAGCTCAGCGCGAACTGCTCCGAGTAGCTGTTGTGCTGCAGGCTCAGCGCGAAGCGGTTGCCGGTGCCGACGAAGTTGTTCTGCACCAGCTGCAGGGTCGTGATCAGGCCGTAGCTCTGCTGGTAACCCAGGCCGAACGTGAACTGGCCGGAGTTGCGCTCCTTGACGGTGATCTTCACGTCGACCATGTCCGGCTGGCCCGGCACCGGCGGCGTTTCCACGTCGACGGTGTCGAAGAAGCCCAGGCGCTGCAGGCGGATCTTCGAGCGGTCGATCGCCGCCTGCGAGAACCACGAGCCCTCGAACTGGCGCATCTCGCGGCGCAGCACCTCGTCGGCGGTCGTGGTGTTGCCGGAGAACTCGATGCGGCGCACCTGCACGCGCGGGCCCGGATCGACGAAGAAGTTCAGGCCGATCGTGCGGTTGTCGCGGTCGATCTCCGGAACCGGGTTCACCTGCGCGAACGCGTAGCCGACGTTGCCCAGGGTGGCGATGATCGCGTCGGAGGTCAGTTCGACCAGGCCGCGCGAGAAGGTGTCGCCTTCCTTGAGGATGATCAGCCGCTCGAGCTCTTCCTGCGGCAGGATCGTCTCGCCGCTGACCTTCACCGACGACACCGTGTAGACCGGGCCCTCGGCGACGTTGGCGGTGACGAAGATGTCGCGCTTGTCGGGGCTGATCGCGACCTGGGTCGACTCGACGTTGAAGTCGACGTAGCCGCGGTCGAGGTAGAAGTTGGTCAGCTTCTCGAGGTCGCCCGACAACTTCTCGCGCGAGTACTGGTCGTCGCGGCGGTACCACGACAGCCAGTTGCTGGTGCCGGATTCCCAGTTGCGGCGCAGCACGTCCTCGCCGAAGGTCTCGTTGCCGACGATGTTGATGTCGCGGATGCGCGAGGCCTTGCCCTCGGCGATCACGATGCTGATGTCGACGCGGTTGCGGTCGAGGTTGCTGACCGTCGGCACGATCGAGACGTTGTACTTGCCGCGGTTGTTGTACTGGCGCAGCAGTTCCTGGGTGACGCGGTCCAGGTTCAGCGGGTTGAAGGTCTCGCCCTCGGACAGGCCGATGCCGCGCAGGCCGTTGAGCAGGTCCTCGGTCTGGATGTCCTTGTTGCCGGTGAGGGTGATCGTGTTGATCGCCGGGCGCTCGGTGACGACGACGACGAGGATGTCGCCCTGGCGCTCGAGGCGGACGTCGCTGAAGAAGCCGGTGCGGAACAGCGCCCGGATCGCCTCGGCGGTCTTGCGACGGTCGATCTGGTCGCCGCGCTCGACCGGCAGGTAGGTGAAGACCGTGCCGGGCGCGATGCGCTGCAGGCCCTCGACACGGATGTCGGCGACCTGAAAGGCATCGAAGTTCTGGGCCTGGGCCGGGCCCGCGAGGGCGGCGGCGAGCGCGAGGCTCAGGAGGCAGCGGCGGACAATGGGTCGCGTCATCTTCGATCCGTACTGGGGCGGGCGCCGGTGGCGCCGCGTGGGGTTGTTCGGGGGGTCAGAAACTGGGTCGGAACAGGTCGTTGTAGAAGGCCAGCCCGATCAGGCCGGCGAGCAGGGCCAGACCGACGAACTGGCCGGCCACGCGGACGGATTCGCCCACCGGACTGCCTTTGACAAGCTCGATAAGGTAATACAGCAGGTGCCCCCCATCCAACACCGGGATCGGGAGCAGGTTCATGATGCAAAGGCTCAGCGACAGGATCGCGAGGAAGTACAGGAAGTCGGGAACGCCGCGTTCGGCGCTGTGGCTGGCGACCTTCGCGATCGTCACCGGTCCGGACAGGTTGCGCAGCGAGGCATGCCCGGTGAGCATCCGCCGCAGCACGCCGAGCGTATTGCGGGTCACCGACCAGGTTTCGGCGAACGCCGCCGGCACCGCGGCCAGCGGGCCGTAACGCAGCAGCGCATCCGGCGCCGGTTCCTGCCAGCCCTGGCCGATGCCGAGCTGCCAGTAACGGCTGCCGTCTTCACGTTCGGCAGGGCGCGGGTCGACCGCCAGGTCGAGCTCGCCGTCGCCGCGGCGCACGCGCAGCACGAGCGCCTCGCCGGGACGGGCGAGTTCCTGCACCGCCGTGCCGATCTGTTCCCAGCGCTCGACCGGCCGGTCGCCGACCGCCAGCACCACGTCGCCCGGCTGCAGGCCGGCGGCGGCCGCCGCGCCGAGCACGGTGCCGACCAGGGTGTCCGGCGACCACTGCGCCGGGCGCAGGCCGAGGTCCTGCAGTACACGTTCCTCGCGCAGCACGGCCTGCGGGCGGTCGAGCGGCAGCGTCAGCACGGCCTCGCTGCCGTCGGCGCGGCGCACCCGCACCGGCGCCGGTTCGCGGTCCATCGCCGCGGTGGCGAGGGCGATGCCGGCCCCGGTCCAGGTCTCGACCGCCTCGCCGCGAATCTCCAGCAGGCGGTCGCCGGCGGCCAGGCCGGCTTCCGCGGCCAGGCCTTCGCTGCGGCCGATCTCGGGCAGGAAGTCCGGGCGGCCGATCACGAAGACCAGCCACATCGCCGCCAGGCACAGCAGCAGGTTGGCCAGTGGCCCGGCGGCGACGATCGCGATGCGCTGGCCGACCGGCTTGCCGTCGAAGGCCTGGTGGCGTGCGTGCGCCGGCACCTCGCCCTCGCCACTGTCGAGCATCTTCACGTAGCCGCCGAGCGGCAGCGCCGCGACCACGTACTCGGTGCCGTCGCGGCCGGTGCGCCGCCACAGCGGCTTGCCGAAGCCGACCGAGAAGCGCAGCACGCGCACGCCGCAGCGGCGCGCGACCCAGAAGTGACCGAATTCGTGGAAGGTGACCAGCACCCCGAGGGTCACCAGCATCCAGAACACGTAGCCGACGATGTCCGTCACGGCGTCTCCATCCTCGCGACCAGGCTTGCGGCGACGCGGCGGGCGGCGGCGTCGATGGCCAGCAGCTGGTCGAGGCTGCCGGCCGGGCCGCCGGGCAGGGCGTCCAGGCTGGCCTGGATCAGCGCCGGGATGTCGAGGAAAGCGATCCGGCGCTGAAGAAAGGCTGAAACCGCCACTTCGTTGGCGGCATTGAGCACCGCCGGCGCGGCGCCGCCGGCATCGAGCACCCGCCAAGCCAGGCGCAGGCAGGGGAAGGCGGCGTGGTCGGGGGCGGTGAAGTCGAAGCGGGCCAGCGCCGGCAGGTCGAGCGGCGCGACCCCGGCGTCGATGCGTTCGGGCCAGGACAGGCCGCAGGCGATCGCGGTGCGCATGTCGGGATTGCCGAGCTGGGCCAGCACCGAGCCGTCGACGTAGTCCACCAGCGAGTGGACGATGCTCTGCGGGTGCACGACCACCTCGATGGCTCCCGGCGCGACCGCGAACAGGTGGTGCGCCTCGATCACCTCGAGGCCCTTGTTCATCAGCGTCGCCGAGTCGACCGAGATCTTCGGGCCCATCGACCAGTTCGGATGCGCGCAGGCCTGTTCCGGCGTCACCCCGGCGAGGCTGTCGCGGCTGCGGCCGCGAAACGGGCCGCCGGAGGCGGTCAGCAGCAGCCGGCGCACGCCGGCGCGGCCGCCGTCGGCGGGCAGGCACTGGAAGATCGCGTTGTGCTCGCTGTCGACCGGCAGGATCGCGGCGCCGCCTTCGCGCGCCGCCTGCATCAGCAGGTCGCCGGCGAGCACGATCGATTCCTTGTTCGCCAGCAGCAGGCGCTTGCCGGCGCGGGCCGCGGCGATCGTCGACGGCACGCCGGCGGCGCCGACCAGCGCTGCCACGACGGTGTCGAAGGCCGGATCGGCGGCGACGTCCACCAGCGCGTCCGCGCCGGCGAGCGCGCACGTGGCCAGGCCACGCTCACGCAGGCCGTCGCGCAGGGCGGGATAGCGCGCCGGATCGGCGATCACGGCGACGTCCGGGCGGAAGCGCGCGCACAGCTCGAGCATTTCGTCGACGCGGGTATGCGCGCTCAGCGCGCCGACGCGGAAGCGGTCCGGGTGGCGGGCGACGACGTCGAGGGTCGAACCGCCGATCGAACCGGTCGCGCCGAACAGGGCGATCGTCTTCAGGGCGCTGGCCATCGCCGGATCACAGGCCCGCCAGCGCCTTGCCGACCGCGAACACCGGCAGTGCCGCCAGCAGGCTGTCGAGGCGGTCCATCGCGCCGCCGTGGCCGGGGATCAGGTTGCCCGAATCCTTCATGCCGGCATGCCGCTTCATCAGGCTCTCGAACAGGTCACCGACGATCGAGGCCGCGGCGACCACCATCACCACGGCCACCAGCTTCGGCAACTGTTCCCAGGTCAGGCCGAGCACCGGCACCGCCGCGGCGGCGTAGAGCGCGCAGGCGGCCAGGCCGCCGGCGACGCCTTCCCAGGACTTTCCGGGGCTGATCGCCGGCGCCAGCTTGTGCCTGCCGAACTTCGAACCGGCGAAATAGGCGCCGCTGTCGGCGACCCAGACCAGGGCCACCGCGAACAGCGTCCAGCGCGGCCCGAACGGGTCTACCGGGTCGCCGTGGTGCAGCCAGCCGACCGCGCACCAGGCCGGGATCACCGCCAGGCTGCCGGCGAGCAGCTTCAGCACCCGGCCGGCGTGGTTGTCGGCACGCGCGAACTGCGGACGCGCCAGCCACAGCGGCACCAGCAGCCAGAACAGCACGCCGACGAGGGTGACCATCTGCAGCGGCACCAGGGGACGTACCGGGCTGGTGCCGGCCAGCCAGGCAATGGCCGCCAGCACCAGCGCGTTCGCGGTGACGATGCCGGTCCGCGGCAGCGACTCCTCCAGGCCGGCGAAGCGGGTCCATTCCCACATGCCGTACAGCAGCGCGACCGCGACGAACGCAGCCAGCCACGGTGTCGGCAGGAACAGGATCGCGAGGATCGGCAGCGGCGCCAGGAACAGCGCCGTGACCACGCGCTGGCGCCGGCTCACGTCGCGCCCCCGGCGACCTGGGCGCTGGTCAGCCCGAAGCGGCGCTCGCGCTCGGCGAAATCGGCG
Organism: Arenimonas composti TR7-09 = DSM 18010; assembly: GCF_000426365.1. Classification (GTDB taxonomy): domain Bacteria; phylum Pseudomonadota; class Gammaproteobacteria; order Xanthomonadales; family Xanthomonadaceae; genus Arenimonas; species Arenimonas composti. The sequence continues at coordinate 96,700 of NZ_AUFF01000001.1, forward strand.
ACCGCCGCGCGCAGCAGCGCCGCGTCGACGTCCGGCCACAGTGTCTCGGTGAACCACAGCTCGGTATAGGCCAGTTGCCAGAGCAGGAAATTGCTGATCCGCAGGTCGCCGCCGGTGCGGATGAACAGGTCCGGTGGCGGCAGCCCGGCCAGGCTCAGATGGCTGCCGAGCAGCGTCTCGTCGATCGTGGCCGGGTCGAGCCGGCCGGCGGCGGCCTCGATGGCGAGCTTGCGAGCCGCCTGGGCGATGTCCCAGCGGCCGCCATAGCCGGCGGCGATCGTCAGCGTCAGCGCGCGATTGCCGGCGGTGCGAATCTCGGCTTCCGCCATCCGGTCGCGGATCGCTTCCGGAAAGCCGCGGCGCTCGCCGATGAAGGCCAGCCGCACGCCGCGCCGGTGCAGTTCGTCGACCTCGAGCGAAAGCATGCGCAAGAACAGCTTCATCAGCGCGCCCACTTCCTCGGGCGGCCGGTTCCAGTTCTCCGACGAGAACGCGAACAGGGTCAGCGCCTCGATGCCCTCGGCCAGACAGAAATCGACGCAGACCTGCACCGCGCGGGCGCCGGCGCGGTGGCCGAGGGTGCGCGGGCGCTGGCGACGCTGCGCCCAGCGCCCGTTGCCGTCCATGATGACGGCGATGTGGCGCGGTTTGCGCGAGGGGGCGATGGCGGCAGTCATGAGCGAGGCCGTCAGACGGCCATCAGCTCCTGCTCCTTCGCCTTCACCACGTCGTCGACGTCCTTCACCGCCTTGTCGGTCAGCTTCTGGATCTCGTCCTCGGTGCGGCGGGCATCGTCCTCGGTGATCTGCTTGTCCTTCAGGAGTTCCTTCACCTGCTGGATCGCGTCGCGGCGCACGTTGCGGACCGCCACCTTGGCGTTCTCGCCTTCGTGGTGCACGTGCTTCGTCAGGTCCTTGCGGCGCTCCTCGGTGAGCGGCGGCAGGTTGATGCGGATCACCTGCCCGGCGGTGTTCGGGGTCAGGCCGAGGTCGGAGGCGAGGATGGCCTTCTCGACCGCGCCGACGATCTGCTTCTCCCACGGCGTGATCGTCAGCGAGCGCGCATCGGCGACGGCCACCGTGGCCACCTGCGACAGCGGCACGTCGGAGCCGTAGTAGTTCACCTTCAGGTGGTCGACCAGCGCGGTGCTGGCGCGACCGGTGCGCACCTTGGTCAGGTCGTGGCGCAGGGCCTCGACCGACTTGTTCATGCGGGTCAGGGCGTCTTTCTTGATTTCGTTGAGCATCGGTGGCTCCGGGATCCTGGTCGGCCGGACGGATCCGGCGAGGGCGGGATTATAGGCGCAGCGGCGCCGGTCACGGCCCGACGAGGGTGCCCAGCGAGTCGCCGCGCAGGATCCGCATCAGCGCCCCGGCCTGCATCATGTCGTAGATGCGCAGCGGCACGCCGTTGTCGCGGCACAGCGCGAACGCGGCGGTGTCCATCACCTGCAGGTTGCGGGCGATCACGTCGTCGTAGCTCAGGTATTCGAAGCGCTTCGCGTCGGGATTCTTCTTCGGGTCGGCGTCGTAGATGCCGTCGACCTTGGTCGCCTTCAGCAGCAGGTCGGCGCCGATCTCGCTCGCGCGCAGCGCCGCCGCCGAATCGGTGGTGAAGAACGGATTGCCGGTGCCGGCGGCGAACAGGGCGATGCGGCCCTTCTCCATGTGCCGGATCGCGCGGCGGCGGATGTAGTCCTCGCAGACTTCGTTGATCTTGATCGCGCTCATCACGCGGGCGACGCCGCCGGCCTTCTCGATCGCGTCGGCCATCGCCAGCGCGTTGATCACCGTCGCCAGCATGCCCATGTGGTCGCCGGTGACGCGGTCCATGCCGGTGGCGGCGAGGCCGGCGCCGCGGAAGATGTTGCCGCCACCGATCACGAGGCCGATCTGGGCGCCGGCGCGTTCGGCATCGACGATCTCGCGGGCGATCGCGGCGATCACCCGGGGGTCGATGCCGTAGTCCTCGTCCCCCATCAGCGCTTCGCCGGAAAGTTTGAGCAGCACGCGGCGGTACTTCAGCGGGGTATCGGTCATCGGGATCTCCGGGCGGGCAAACGGCGGAATTCTACCCGACCCGGCACCTTCACCGCGCGTTGGCGCGAGGGCTGCAATCGACCGCGATTGGCGCGATGCTTGCGCCACGGCCGGCGGCGGCCCGGGGAAAACTGGCCGCCGCAGGGAAGCGCACTCGTTAGCGTCCCGCAGGACGGCCCGCACTTCGCCGACTGATTTCACCGCCTGACGGCGGTTCACGGACACGGGGAGAAGACGATGACGGTTGCACGACACGGATTGCGGTGGTGGCTTCAGCGGCTCGCGTGCTCCGGCCTGCTGGCGGCGACGGCCGCGGCCGGGCAGGGACTCGGTGAGGTCGCGCTGGAGGTGCCGGCCGGCGAACTCGACGCGGTGACGGGCCAGGGCATCGAGCTGCAGGTCGTGAAGACCCGCGGCGGCAGTGCCGCCGTCGGCGAGCAGGTGCACTGGCAGCTCGAGGATCCGGCCTCGGGGCGGATCGATCCGATAGACGACGTGACCCGCGCCGGCGGCGACGGGGTGACCGCCGGCTCCGCCCGTGCACGCTTCACCGCTGCCCGCAGCGGCCGTCACGGCATCACCGTCGCGACCCCGGTCGACCCCGGCTGCACCGGTGCCGACTGCCGCATGTTCACCCGCCGCATCGTCGTGCTCGCGGCTGCGCCCGCGGCCGGTAGCGGTCCCGGCGCCCGCGACCTGCTGCTGATCGGTGGCAGCGCGGTCGCCGCGATGGCGCTGATCGGCAGTGGCGACGATGGTGACCGCCCGCAGGACGGGCTGGTGATCGTCTCCGGCAACAACCAGTCGGCGCTCGCCAACAACCCGCTGCCCGAACCGCTCGTGGTCGACGCCGGTTCCGGCGGCGGCCCGGCGGCCGGCAAGTCGGTGGTCTGGACCGCCACCGGGGGCGCGCAGCTGTCGGCGAACCGCACCACGGTCGCCGCCAATGGCCGCACCAGTGTCGACGTGCTCAGCGTCGGCCCCGGCCCGGGCAACGTCACGATCACCGCCTGCCTCGACACCGAGGCGCAGCCCTGCGTGCAGTTCACCGCGACCGCGAACGTCGCCGGCCTGCAGAAGGTGTCCGGCGACAACCAGATCATTCCGGTCGACAGCACCACACCGGTCCCACTGCGGGTGCGCACCACCCTGAACGGCAATCCCCAGGCCGGCGTCGCGGTCAACTGGCAGGTATCGGGCGCCGGCAGTCTTTCCGGCATCACCGCGGTCAGCGACGCCTCCGGCTTCGCCCAGGCCTTCGTCGATGCCGGGCCGTTCCCGGGCAACATCTCGGTGGTGGTCAGCCGCGTCGACGCCCCCAGCGCGACCCAGACCTTCTCCATCGAGTCGATCGAGACCCGCGACCTCGTGAAAGTGTCCGGCGACGGCCAGTCGGCCGCCCAGGGCCAGCCCGCGCCGGCGCCGCTGGTCGTGCGCGCGCTGGACAACGGCGGCCCGGACCCCGGCGTGACGATCCTCTGGAGCGCGACCGGCGGCGCCGTGCTCAGCGCCACCAGCAGCGTCAGCGACGGCGCGGGCAATGCCCAGGTCACGGTCACCGACGTCGGCATGGGCACCGGCCCGGTCACCGTCTTCGCCAGCCGCGCCGACGTGCCTTCGCTGTCGGTCAGCTTCACGATCGCCATCGATCCGCCAGTGCTGGACGTCGTCTCCGGCGACGCCCAGTCCGGCCTCGCCGGCACCCCCGCGGCCGCGCCGCTCGTCGTCCAGCTGCGCGACGCGCTCGGCAACGGCATCGCCGGGCAGCCGGTGCAGTGGACGGTGATGTCGGGCTCGGCGACGCTGTCGTCGACGGTGGCGATCACCGACACCGGCGGCTTCGCGCAGGTGGATTTCACCTTCGGGCCGAGCCCGGGACCGGTCAGCATCCGCGCCTCGGCGTTCTCGGGGGCGGCGACGGCGATGTTCTCGGCGACCAGTCTCGCCCCCGGCGCGCTCGCGCCGGCCGGCGGCGACAACCAGACCGGCGATCCCGGCGACACCCTGCCGCAGCCGCTGGTCGTCGACATCGGCAGCCCCACCGCCGGCGTGCCGATCACCTTCGCGGTGATCCAGGGCCAGGCGACGCTGTCGACCTACAGCACGGTCACCGACACGGGCGGCCAGGCCAGCACCATCGTCACCCTCGGCACCCGCCCGGGTACGGTGATCGTGCGCGCCACCGGCCCGGGCGGCATCAGCCACGATTTCACCCTGACGATCACCGGCACGGTGGTGGTGTCCGGCAGCACGATCGTCGGCGGCGACGGCCAGGAACTGGCGATCGGGGTGCCCTCGGCGCCGATGATCGTCGAGCTGATCGACACCGGCACCAGCGCGCCGCTGGCCGGCGTCACCGTGCACTGGTCGACGACCAACGGCACGCTCGCGAACGCTACCACGGTGACCGACACCAGTGGCCGGACGAGCAATACGGTCACGATCAGCTCGGCCGGTCCGGCGACCGTCACCGCGAGCTTCCCGACGGTCGACCAGTACGACGGCACCAGCGTCGTCTTCCATCACAACGGCCCGCTGGCCGCGGTGCCGAACCTGCCGGTCAACGAAGCTTCGGTCGCCGAGGCCCTCGACGCCGCCTGCGGCGCGATCGGCGGCGGCGGCAGCACGCCGGGCGAACAGGACCTGGTGGCGCAGTGCACCGCGCTCGCCGCGGCTTCCGGCAGCGATCCGGTCGCGGTCGGCGAGGCGCTGTCGGCGATGCTACCCGACGTCGCCCAGACCCAGGCCGACGCGGGCCAGGCGGCCGTCGGCGCGCAGTTCGAGAACCTGCAGGGCCGCATCGTCCAGCTGCGCAGCGGCATGCCGCTGGCGAAGGTGTCCTTCAACGGGCTCAACCTGGCGATGGCCGGCGGCCAGGTGCCGCTGGCCACGCTCGGCGCGCTGTTGATGGACGCCGATCCGGCGGCGTCGGCGACCGACGAGACCGGCTTCGCGAAGTGGGGCTTCTTCGTGTCCGGCAACATCGGCCGCGGCGAAGCCGACCCGACCAGCCTGACGCCGGCGTACGACTTCGACGTCAACGGCCTCACCGCCGGCTTCGACTACCGGGTCAACGACAACCTCGTGCTCGGCATCGCCCTGGGTTACACGAGCCAGGACACCGACCTGGCGAACGCCCAGGGCTCGGTCGACACCCGCGGCTTCAGCCTGTCGGGTTACGGCACCTGGTACGTGCACGACGCCTGGTACCTCGACGGCGTGCTGACCTTCGCCCGCAACGACTACGACCACGAGCGGCGGATCGCCTACGTGCTGCCGGGCGTCATCGTCGACCAGGTGGCGGTGGCCAGTTCCGACGGCCAGGACCTCAGCGCGACGCTGACCTTCGGCCGCGACTGGCAGAACGGTCCGTGGCAGCTCGGCCTGTACGGGCGGGCGCAGTACAACCGGATGTCCTTCGACGCGTTCGAGGAAAGCGTCGACCCGACCAAGCCCGGCGCCGGCCTGGCGCTGCGGGTGGAGTCGCGCGACGTCACCGGCACTTCGGCGATCCTCGGCGGCAAGATCGGCTACGTGCACAGCGCGAGCTGGGGCGTGCTGATCCCGCAGCTCGAGGTCGAGTGGCAGAACGACTTCGAGAGCGACGCCGAGGCCTTCCGCGGCTACTTCATCGACGATCCGACCGGCACGCCGATCCTGGTGCTCGGTGACGACATGGACAGCAAGTACTTCCGCGTTGGTCTCGGCATGTCGATGGTGCTCACCGGCGGCCGCTCCGGCTTCATCACCTACGAACGGATCGTCGGCCGTTCCGGCATCGAGCAGGACATGCTGACGCTGGGGTTCCGATGGGAATTCTGAGGCGAGTGGAGAGTGGAGAGTAACGAGTAACGAGTGGGGCGCTGCGCGGGAGTGCAGCGCCCCTCTTCTTCAGTTCGTAGTTCGTACGAGGTAGTTCGTAGTCCTCACTCCCACTTTCCACCTCCACCAGAAACGACGACCCGTCTGGAGTAAAGCCCCCCTTGGTAAGGGGGGCGCGCCGAAGGCGCGGGGGATTGGGAGTGATGAGCCCGGGGCCCGCGATTTCGCCGCAGGCGGAATCGTGGGGGTGTTCCGCGAATGCGGAACAACGCCCCCACCCGCCGAAGGCGCGGGGGATTGGGAGTGATGAGCCTGGGGCCCGCGATTTCGCGGAAACGAGAGGGCCCCGCATCGCGGGGCCCTCACTTTTCCGCGAAATCGCGGGGGTGTAACCAGCGCTGTGCGCTGGTTACACCTGCATGGCCTTCGCAACTTCGGCGGCGTAGTCCTCGACCACCTTCTCGATGCCTTCGCCGACCGCGAGGCGGACGAAGCGGACGACGTCGGCGCCGGCGGCCTTCACCGCCTGCTCGACCGTCTGGTCGGTGTTGAGCACGTACGGCTGGCCGTACAGGGTGACCTCGTTGACGATCTTGTTGATCTTGCCGCTGATGATCTTCTCGAGGATCTCGGCCGGCTTGGCCTTGTCCTTCTCGGACATCTTGGCCAACTCGATCTCCTTCTCCTTCGCGATGAACTCGGCCGGGACGTCCGCGGCCTTGTTGTGCGGCGGGTTCATCGCCGCGACGTGCATCGCGATGCCGCGGGCCAGGTCGGCGTCGCCGCCCTTGACCTCGACCAGCACGCCGATACGGCCGCCGTGGATGTAGGCGGCGACGTTGTCGCTGCTGTCGATGCGGGCCATGCGGCGGACCTGCACGTTCTCGCCGACCTTGGCGACGACGGCGGCGCGGGCTTCCTCGACGGTCTCGCCGGTGGCGACCTTCGCGGCCTTCAGCGCGTCGATGTCGGCGGCGCCGGAGACCAGCGCGGCCTGGGCGACGGCGTCGGCGAAGGCCAGGAAGTTCTCGTCCTTGGCGACGAAGTCGGTCTCCGAGTTGATCTCGACCAGCACGGCCTTGCCGCCGTCCTGGGCGGTGACGATGCGGCCTTCGGCGGCGACGCGGTCGGCCTTCTTGTCGGCCTTGGCCAGGCCCGACTTGCGCAGCCACTCGGCGGCGGCGTCGATGTCGCCGCCGTTCTCGGCCAGCGCCTTCTTGCACTCCATCATGCCGGCGCCAGTGCGCTCGCGGAGTTCCTTGACGAGGCCCGCGGAGATGTTCGTGGTCATCGTGTTTCCTTTATGCGTGAGGTGTCGTCGGCTGCTGGAGGACGCTGGGGGCCTCGTCACGGAACTCCGCGACTTCGTCAGGCCTCCATATCCCCTGGCCGATGACGGTGAGGCCGTCATCGGCCGCCCCCCTTAACTGAAGGGGGGCTCCAACAGCGAAAAGCAAAGCAGTAGCCAACGTCCCGGCGCGGGGCGCCGGAACGGGGTCAGCGCTTGTCGCCGCGCGGGGCGCGCGGGCCGCGCTTGTCGTCGTTGCGCGGGGCGCGGCGCGGGGCGGCCTTGCGGTCTTCCTTCGCGACCGGGTTGCCTTCGGCGTCCAGCTCGACGAAGTCGTCGGCGGCGACCGCGGCCTGCGGGGCGGCGGCCTTGCCTTCCAGCACGGCGTCGGCGGCGGCGCGGACGTACAGCTGCACGGCGCGAATGGCGTCGTCGTTGCCCGGGATCGCGTAGTCGACCAGGGCCGGGTCGTAGTTGGTGTCGACGACCGCGATCACCGGGATGCCCAGCTTGCGGGCTTCCTGCACGGCGATGTTCTCGTGGCCGATGTCGATCACGAACAGCGCGTCCGGCAGGCGGTTCATGTCCTTGATGCCGCCCAGCGAGGCTTCCAGCTTCTCGCGCTCGCGGCGCAGGCCCAGCACCTCGTGCTTGACCAGCTTCTCGAAGGTGCCGTCGGTCTCGGCGGCCTCGAGTTCCTTCAGGCGGGCGACCGACTTCTTCACGGTGGCGAAGTTGGTCAGCGTGCCGCCGAGCCAGCGCATGCTCATGTAGGGCATGTTGCAGCGGGTGGCTTCTTCCTTCACCGCCTCGCGCGCCGAGCGCTTGGTGCCGACGAACAGCACGGTGCCGCGCTTCTGCGCGATCGCCGAGATGAAGTTCATCGCGTCGACGAACAGCGGCAGGGTCTTCTCGAGGTTGATGATGTGGATCTTGCCGCGGGCGCCGAAGATGTACGGCGCCATCTTCGGGTTCCAGTAGCGCGTCTGGTGGCCGAAGTGCACGCCGGCCTCCAGCATCTGGCGCATCGTGATCTGGCTCATGGTGTTTCCTTCACGAAAGGGAGCCGGCCGCGCGTCGGCGGCTTCGGAGCTCCGGGGTTGGGCCTCCACCGGGCCGCCGTCTCGAACCCCGGCTGCCGGAGGGCAGGGCGGGGCACCCCGGGACGGGGGAATGCCTGGTGTGTGTATTCGCCGGTGACGCCCGGCGTGGGCGGTTCGGTCCGCCTGGGCGGAGTTCGAGCCGCGGGAGTATACGCGGCTGGCCGGAACAGGGGCAAGCGGGTGATAATCCCGCCCCATGATCACCATCAAGTCCCCGGCCGAGATCGAGGCCATGCGAGTCGCCGGCCGCCTGGCCGCCGAAGTCCTGCAGGTCGTGGCCCCGCACGTGAAGCCGGGGGTCAGCACCGCCGAACTCGACCGCATCTGCCACGACCACATCTTGAACGTGCAGCAGGCGATCCCGGCGAACGTGGGCTACAAGGGCTTCCCGGCGACCATCTGCACGTCGGTGAACAACGTGATCTGCCACGGCATCCCGAGCGATTCCAAGATCCTGAAGGACGGCGACATCGTCAACATCGACGTCACCGTGATCAAGGACGGCTGGCACGGCGACACCAGCCGCATGTACTGCGTCGGCACCCCGTCGGTGAAGGCGAAGCGCCTGGTCGACGTGACCCGCGAGGCGATGTTCCGCGGCATCCGCGAGGTGCGCCCGGGCGCCACCCTCGGCGACATCGGCCACGCCATCCAGAAGTACGCCGAGGGCCAGCGCTTCAGCGTCGTGCGCGAGTACTGCGGCCACGGCATCGGCCGGGTCTACCACGAGGATCCGCAGGTGCTGCACTACGGCCACCCGCAGACCGGCGTGGTGCTGCAGCCGGGGATGACCTTCACGATCGAGCCGATGATCAACGAGGGCAGCCGGCATTCGAAGCTGCTCAACGACGGCTGGACCGTGGTCACCCGTGACAAGTCGCTGTCGGCGCAGTGGGAGCACACCGTCGCGGTGACTGCCGACGGGGTCGAGATCCTCACCCGCGTGCCCGGCGACGACAACGACCTGTGACGCCGCCGGCCGCCGCCGACGCGGCCGCCTGGCGCGACGCCGCCCGCGCCGATCTCGTCGCCCTGCGCGCCCGTCTCGCGGAGCGCTTCGCCGCCGGTGATCCGGCCGAGCGCCTGGTCGCCGCCTGCTGTGCCGGTACCGATGCCCTGGTGCGCGCCGGCTGGGCGGGCAGCATCCCTGCGGACGCGCCGCTGCACCTGCTGGCCACCGGCGGCTACGGCCGCGGGGAGCTCTACCCGCATTCGGACATCGACCTGCTGGTGCTGGCCGAGCCGGAAGCCCAGCAGGCGCATGCCGCCGAGATCGGCGAATTCTTCGCGCGGCTCTGGGATGCCGGCCTGGCGCCGGGGCAGGCGGTGCGCTCGCTGGCCGAATGCCGTTACGCCGCCCGCGACGACCTCACCGTCTTCACCGCCCTGCTCGAATGCCGCGTGCTCGCCGGTGATCCGGCGATGCTGCCGGCGCTGGCCGACGCCCTCGCGCCGCCGGCGGTCTGGCCACCGGCGGACTTCTTCGCCGCCAAGCGCGAGGAACAGCGCGCCCGCCACGCCCGCTACGACGACACCGCGCACAATCTCGAGCCGAACCTGAAGGAAGGTCCCGGTGGCCTGCGCGACCTGCAGACCGCGACCTGGATGGGCATGCGCCTGTACGGCGTTCCCGGGCTGCGCGCGCTGGTGCCGCTCGGCCTGCTCGGCGAGGACGAGAGCACGGCGCTGGAACGCGACTGGCAGGTGCTGGCGCGGCTGCGCTTCGGCCTGCACCTGCTCGCCGGCCGGCGCGAAGACCGGCTCGGCTTCGACCACCAGAAGGCGCTGGCGGGCCGGCTCGGCCTGGCCGACGAGCACCGCGACAACCTCGCGGTCGAGCAGATGATGCAGGGCTTCTTCCGCGCCGCCGCGACGGTGATGCGGATCTGCGACCGCCTGCTGCAGCGCTTCGAGGAACAGCTCAGCGGCGACGAGGCACCGGTGCCGGCCGGCGAAGGCTATGCGCTGCGCCACGGTTACCTGGCGATGGCCGAGCCGCAGCGGCTGCGCAGCGGGCTCGCGGCGGTGCTCGAGCTCTTCGCGGCCTGGGCGGCGCAGCCGGAGGCGCGTGGCCTGCATTCGGAGACCGCGCGCGCGCTCGGTGAGTCGCTCGGCGCGATCGCGCCGTGGTCGCGGCAGCCGCCGGAACTGCGCCAGCGCTTCATGGCCCTGCTCGAGGGCCCGGCGGCGGTGACGACGCTGGCGCGCATGGCCCGGCTCGGCGTGCTCGGGCGCTACCTGCCGGCCTTCGGACGCGTATCCGGGCGCATGCAGTACGACCTGTTCCATGTCTACACGGTCGACCAGCACACGCTGGCGGTGCTGGCGAACATGGAAGGCTTCGCGCGCGGCGCCGATCCGCGCTTCAGCGTCGCGCACGAGGTCTGGCCGCGCCTGCGCAAGCCGCATCTGCTGCTGCTCGCCGGCCTGTTCCACGACATCGCCAAGGGCCGCGGCGGCGACCATTCCGAGCTCGGCGCGATCGACGCGCGCGAGTTCTGCGCCGGGCACGGCTTGCCGGAAACCGATACCGACCTCGTCGCCTGGCTGGTCCGCGAACACCTGCTGATGTCGGTGACCGCGCAGCGCCAGGACATCTCCGATCCGGATGTCGTGTCCCGCTTCGCGACCCGCGTCGCCGACCGCGAGCATCTGGACTACCTGTACCTGCTGACCTGCGCGGATATCGCCGGCACCAGCCCGAAGCTGTGGAATGCGTGGAAGGACCGCCTGCTCGCCGACCTGCACGCGGCGACGCGTTCGGCGTTGCGCCGCGGACTCGAGAACCGCGTGCACGCCGACGAGATCATCGCCGAGACGCGGGCCGCGGCGACGGCGCTGCTCGATGCCGAGGGGGTGGATCCCGCCGCGGTGGCCGAAGCGTGGGCGGCGTGGCCGCCGGTCGCCTTCCTGCGCTACCGGCCGGAGCAGGTCGCCTGGCAGACCCGCGGCATCCTCGCCGCCGGCGGCGCCGATACCGTGACGCTGGTGCGCCGGCATCTGGTCGACGAGGGCATGGAGGTCTTCGTGCGCACGCCGGACCGCGACGGCCTGTTCGCGGCCCTGGTCGCCACCCTCGACCGGCTCGGCCTGAACGTGCTCGAGGCGCGCGTGCTCGGCTCCGCCGACGGCTTCGCGCTCGACAGTTTCCAGGTGCTGGCACGGCAGGCGCCGGTGCCGGAACCGGAGGCGGTCGCGGCGGCGCTCGCCGCTGCCTGCCGCGATCCGCTGAAGGTGCGTCCGGTCCGCCGTGCGGCGCCGCGGCTGCTGCGCCATTTCCGTTTTCCGGCGCGGGTCGAGTTCGACCCGGTGCAGGACGGCCGCGGCACCCGCATCGCCCTGGTCTGCACCGACCGCCCGGGCCTGCTCGCCGGCGTCGCCGACGTGCTGCGCCGGCACCGTCTGCGCGTGCACGACGCCCGCATCGCGACCTTCGGCGAGAAGGTCGAGGACTTTTTCCTGGTCACCGACGCGCAGGACCGCGCGCTCGCCGACCCGGCCCTGATCGAGGAACTGACCCGGGCGATCCGCGCCTGCGTCGACGGAGAGGAAGCCAATGGCCCGCAAGAAGCCTGACACCGAACAGCTGCGCACGATCATCGAGGACGCCTTCGAGCGCCGCGCGACCTTGAGCCTGGCCGAGATCGAAGGCTCGACGCGGCCGGCGGTGGAGGAGGCGATCGAACTGCTCGAGTCCGGCAAGGCGCGCGTGGCGGTGCCGGCCGGCAAGGGCTGGGAAGTGCAGGAATGGCTGAAGAAGGCCGTGCTGCTGTATTTCCGCATCAACGACATGGCGCTCGCCGAAAGCTACCCGGCGCCGTACTGGGACAAGGTGCCGCTGCAGTTCGAGGGCTGGGACGAAGGCGATTTCCGCGATCTCGGCGCCCGCGTCGTGCCGGGCGCGATCGTCCGTGCCGGCGCCCACATCGGCAAGGACGTGGTCCTGATGCCGAGCTTCGTCAACATCGGTGCGTATGTGGGTGCCGGGACGATGGTCGACACCTGGGCCACCGTCGGTTCCTGCGCCCAGATCGGCAAGCGCTGCCACATCAGCGGCGGCGCCGGTATCGGCGGCGTGCTCGAGCCGCTGCAGGCCAGCCCGACGATCATCGAGGACGACTGCTTCATCGGCGCCCGCGCCGAGGTCGTCGAGGGTGTGATCGTCGGCAAGGGCAGCGTGATCGGCATGGGCGTCTTCCTCGGCCAGTCGACCCGCATCTACGACCGTGCCAGCGGCAAGATCGGCTACGGCCGGGTGCCGCCCGGCAGCGTCGTCGTCTCCGGTTCGCTGCCGGCCGCCGACGGCAGCCATTCGCTGTACTGCGCGGTGATCGTCAAGCAGGTCGACGCGAAGACGCGGGCGAAGACGTCGGTCAACGAACTGCTGCGCGGCGCGGTCGAGTAAGGTCCCCGATATCGGGTAGCCTTGCCCGCCGCCGGCGCCCGCGTCGCTGCGCCGAACCTCACCGGAGTCGCCATGCCGAATCTTCGCTTCCTGCTCGCAGCCCTGCTGCTCATTCCCGTCACCGTCGCGGCGCAGGCGCCACCGGCGGTCGACGTCGGTCCCTACATCCGCCGCCACAGCTTCGAGGACATGGTCGTTTCGCCGACCGGCCAGTACCTCGCCGCGACGGTGCCGCTCGAGGACCGCACCGGCCTGGTCGTGCTCCGCCGCGACACCCTGGAAGTCACCGCCCGCTTCACCCTCGGCAAGGACACCCACTTCCTCGACCTGACCTGGGTCAGCCCGGAGCGCCTGCTCGCGTCGATCGCCGAAGCGCACGGCAGCCGCGACCAGCCGTCGCTGACCGGCGAGCTGTTCGGCGTCGACGCCGACGGCCGCAACCAGCGGATGCTGGTCGGCTACCGCGCCGAGATCAATCCGCAGGCCTCGCGCCTGACCACCGCCAACGCCGACGCGGTCATCGCCTTCCTGGTCGACGACCTGCCGAAGGAGGACAACTACGTGCTGATCGGCGTGCGGCCGTTCGTGCCCGACGCCTACACCCGGCTCGAGCGCATGGACGTGCGCAACGGCCGGCGCACGCCGGTGACCCGGGTGTCGGCGAAGTACGCCAGCTTCTTCACCGACAACGCCAGCCGGGTGCGCGTCGCCGTGGGTGTCGACGGCGGCAATGCCAGCCAGCTCTTCCACCGCGCGAACGACGATGCGGAGTGGGTGCTGATCAACGACGAGAACAAGACCGGCCGCATCGAGTCGCCCATCGGCTTCTCGGCCGACGACCGCGTGCTCTACCTGCTGAGCCAGATGCCGGAAGGTCCGGATGCGCTGATCGCCTGGGACAGCGTCACCGGCGAGCGCAGCCCGGTGCTGCGGCACGCGTGGGCCGATCCCTACGACGTGCTGTACGCGATGGGCAACAACAACATTCCGGTCGGCCTCGGCTGGGCGGTCGGCAACCAGCCGGAGCTGGGCTTCGTCGCCCCCGAACATCCCGACGCGATGGTCTACCGGATGCTCGAGAAGGCCTTCCCGGGCCACCGGGTGGCGGTCACGTCGACGACCGACGACGGCAGGATCGCGCTGCTGCACCTGTCGAACGGCACCACCCCGGGCGAGTTCTTCCTGTTCGACATCGCCAACCGCAAGGCCGACCACCTCGCCAGCGCCGCCGAATGGATCGATCCGTCGGCGATGGGCGAAGTGCGGGCGATCGAACTGAAGGCGCGCGACGGCCTGACCCTGCGCGGCAAGCTCACGCTGCCGCCCGGCAGCGATGGCCGCGGGCTGCCGATGGTCGTGCTGCCGCACGGCGGCCCGTTCGGCGTGTTCGACGACTTCTCCTACGATTTCGAGAGCCAGCTGCTGGCGCGCGCCGGTTATGCGGTGCTGCAGGTGAACTTCCGCGGCTCCGGCGGCTACGGCCGCGCCTTCCAGCACGCCGGCGCCCGCCAGTGGGGCCGGACGATGCAGGACGACCTGACCGACGCGACGAAGTGGGCGGTCTCGGAGGGCATCGCCGACGGCGGCCGCATCTGCATCTACGGCGCCAGCTATGGCGCCTATGCCTCGCTGATGGGCGTCGCCCGCGAGCCGGAGCTGTACCGCTGCGCGGTGGGCTACGTCGGTGTCTACGACCTGCCGCAGATGGTGCGCGACGATTCCGGCGACAGCGCCTCGATGGCGACCTTCGCGCGCCAGTGGGTGGGCCGCCCCGAGGATCTCGACGCGGTGTCGCCGAATCGCCTCGCCGGCAACATCCGCGTGCCGGTGTTCCTGGCCTGGGGTGGCGAGGACGAGATCGCCAAGCCGGCGCATTCGCGCGCGATGGAACGCGCGCTCGCCGGTGCCGGCGTGCCGGTGGAGACGCTCTACTACCGCAACGAATCGCACGGCTTCTACACCGCCGAGCACAAGCGCGAGTACTACGCGAAGCTGCTCGACTTCCTCGCCCGCCACATCGGCGGTGCTCGCGCGGCGGGCAACTGAGGCGGCGCGATGACGATCGAGCTCTACGGCCTCGACACCTGCGACAGCTGCCGCAAGGCGCGCAACTGGCTGACGCGTTTCGGCATCGACTTCCGCTTCGTCGACCTGCGCGCGCAGCGGCAGGCGCCGGAGACGCTGAAGGCCTGGGCGGCCGCGCTCGGCGGCTGGCCGGCGCTGGTCAACCGGCAGTCGACGACATGGCGGCAGTTGCCGGAGACGCGCAAGTCGCCCGGCAGCGACGCGGAATGGCTGTTGCTGCTGAAGGAATACCCGGCGCTGATCAAGCGCCCGGTGCTGGTCGACGATCAGGGCGTCGGCGTCGGCTTCAGCGACGCCGCCTGGAAGCGTCGCTTCGGGGTCGGCAAGTGAATGCCGCCGGCGACGTCGTCGCGCTGACGCAGGCGCTGATCGCGCGGCCGTCGGTGACGCCGGACGACGCCGGCTGCCAGGACCTGATCGCGGACCGGCTGGCCGCGGCCGGCTTCCGCATCGAACGCCTGGACCAGGGCGAGGTCCGCAACGTCTGGGCCGAACACGGCGACGGCGGCGACGTGCTGGTCTTCCTCGGCCATACCGACGTCGTGCCGCCGGGGCCGCGGGCCGACTGGCGCAGCGATCCGTTCGAGCCCACGCTGCGCGACGGCGTGCTCTACGGCCGCGGTGCCGCCGACATGAAGGGCAGCGTCGCCGCGTTCGTGGTCGCGCTCGAACAGTTCGTCGCGGCCCATCCGCAGCATCCGGGCACGATCGCGCTGCTGCTGACCTCGGACGAGGAGGGCGATGCGATCGACGGCGTGCGCTACGTTGCCGAGCGTTTCCGCCGCGAGGGCCGGCGCATCGATTTCTGCATCACCGGCGAACCCTCTTCGAAGCAGCGCCTCGGCGACCTGCTGCGGGTCGGCCGCCGCGGCACCCTGACCGGCAGCCTGGTCGTGCACGGCATCCAGGGCCACGTCGCCTACCCGGAAAAGGCGCGCAACCCGATCCACGCGCTGGCGCCGGCACTGGCCGAGCTGTGCGCGCGGCAATGGGACGACGGCTACCCGGAGTTCCCGCCGACCAGCTTCCAGGTCTCGAACCTGACGGCCGGCACCGGCGCCGGCAACGTGATTCCCGGCCGCTGCGAGCTGGTCTGCAACTTCCGCTACAACCCGGGCTGGACGGCGCCGGCGCTGGAAGCCGAGGTCGTGGCGGTGCTCGCACGCCACGGCCTGCAGTACGACCTGCGCTGGCATCGCGGCGGGGAGCCGTTCCTGACCGGCGAAGGCCGCCTGCGCGTGGCGGCACGTGCGGCACTCACGGAACTGTGCGGCGGGTCGCCGGAGGAAAACACCGGCGGCGGCACCTCGGATGCCCGCTTCATCGCGCCTCTCGGCGCCGAGGTGGTGGAGCTGGGGCCCATCAACGCCAGCATCCACAAGGTCGACGAACACATCGCACTGGCCGAACTCGAGCGCCTCCCCGCGCTTTACCGAGCCGTCGCCGAGCGTCTGCTGCTCGCCTGAAACCTTCCGCGCTCCCGGTGTCTCAGGCGGCGGCGTCGAACCAGGCCGAATCGGCCCGGGCGCCGGCGCGCGTTTCCTTCAGCGTGCGCAGGATCCCGAGCACGTCGCGGTGCACGGCCTGCAGGCCCTCGTCCTGGGCGGTGCGCGTCTCGTGGTACACGACCGCCAGCCAGGTGCCGACGCTGCGCTGGCGCAGCTGGATGGCGCGGTCGTCGACGCGGCTGGCGCAGATCTCGGCGACCGGCGACCACGGCCGGTACATCGACGGGGACGTGTCGCCGTACAGATGCGGCAGCGGCAGCGCGGCCGCGGCGCGGATCTCGTTGAGCGTGTGGTCGGCGGTCTGGCGCCGCTGTTCCGGTGTCATCGCCTCGACGGCGCGGCGTACCGCGGCGGCCTGGCGGGTGAGCATCATCCGACGCCATTGCGTCAGCAGCTTGAGCAGGAAATCCATTCGTTCTTTCACCTTCAGCAGTTGATCATGCTGCGGTGAATCGCTCCCCCTGACGGCGACCCACCCGTCTCCGCCCCGGCGGAGCGAGCCGGGGCGTGAGCCGTTTATGCACCCGAATTGTGCCGTGTGTCACCGCACTTTTTCCGTTTTGTGCACAAGTTCACAGTTCCGCTGACAGCCGCAAGCGGTATTGCGCAGGCCCGGGCAGGAACGGCGACGGATCGCCGCGCACCCAGTCGGCATGGCCGGCGCCCCAGAACGGCGACAGCGGATGACCACTCTGGCCGCCGGGCATGTGCACGATGCCCTCGGCCTCGTGGCCCGGCGCGACGACCATGCGTTCGCTGGCGCCGAAGGCCGGGGACTGCACCCGCGGCATGTGGCCGTCGCCGGCGAGCCGATCGGCGGGCATGCACAGCAGGCCGCGCGTGAAGGCCGGCAACGCCGCGGCGAGCGGATGGCAGATCGCGGCGGTATTGCGCTCGCCCCAGCGCCGCTGCGCCAGCGGCCCGGTCGCCTCGAGCTGCGAGCGCACTTCGCCGGCGGCATCGGCGAGCAGCGCGTCCCAGCTCGCGTAGGCGCGTGGCAGCAGGTGCGCGGGGCGCTGTTCGAGCAGTGGCCAGGCGACGGCTTCGAACTGCGGCAGGTCGGGCATCACGAAGTCGTCGCCGAGCGCCGCCATCGCCGGCGCCAGCAGGCCCTGCTGCAGCCGCCCGAGCACCGCCAGGCGCCAGCCGCGGACGATGCGGTAGCCGGCCGACGCGGGGTCGGCGCGACCGTTCCAGTCGGCGGCAGCGGCCGCCAGCGCCTGCAGCGCCGGATCGCCGCGCTGCGCCTCGGCGGCGAGCAGCTCGTGCCAGCGCTGCAGGAACAGCGCGCGGTCGTCGAGCTGGATCGCCAGCAGGTCGGTTTCGGTGAAGGACTCACGCGCGAACAGGCCGTCGCGGATCTGCCGCGCGCGGGCGCCGTGGGCGTAGCCGGCGTCGCCGACGAGGGCCAGCGCCTCGCCGTCGACGAGACGGTTGTTCGCCGACCACAGCCGCCCCGATGGCGGATCGACGATCTGCGGGTTGTGGATCGGATCCAGCCAGCCGACCCAGCGGCAGGGCGCATCGACGCTCATCGGCAGCGTCGGCGTGCAGTCGCCGCGGCGGTCGGGCAGGCGGCCGGTCAGGCGCCAGGCGATGCGGCCACCGGCGTCGGCGACCAGCAGGTTCTGCGCCGGGATGCCGGCGCCGTCGGCGACCAGCAGGGCGTGGTCGACGTCCGGTGCGAACACCATGTCGGCCAGGCCCAGGTTCAGCGCCCCCGGCAGCTGTGCGCTCCAGCGCAGCGCCAGCGCATTGCCGTCGGGCAGGTCGGCGACGATCGGGCCCCAGCGGGTGTCGCGGACGACGAACGGTACCCGCTCGCGGCCGCGCACCTCGATCCATTCGGTGGTCTGCAGCACCAGCGCCTGGCCGTCATGCGTGTAGTACAGGCCGTCGCCCTGGCCGCTCCATTCGACCTTGTAGAAATCCAGCCAGTCGCCGTAGCTGTTGGTGAACCCCCAGGCGACCCGGGTGTTGCTGCCGGCGATCACCGACGGCAGGCCGGGCAGGGTGAAGCCGGCGACGTCGACCCGGCCGTCGGGCGCGCGCGTGTCCGGCCAGCGCAGACGGGCGCGGAACCACAGATTCGGTGCGCGCAGGCCGAGGTGCATGTCGTTGGCGAGGATCGCGCGGCCGTCGGCGGTCAGCGTGCCGGCCACCGCGAAGTTGTTGCTGCCCGGCGCGGCGGCTTCCGAATGTTCGCCGTCGCTCGTCGCCGCGGGTACCGGCAGCGTGCGCAGGTCGAGTTCGTCGGCCCCCGGCAGCGGCGCGTCGCCGCGCGGGTCGCCGAGCAGCGGCGCGTCCCAGGCGCTGCCGTCGCGGGCGACGAGGGCATACAGCGCAGGCGGCACGACTTCGCGGATGCGCCACAGTGCCAGCTCGCGCGAGTTCGCCTCGTCCTGCAGGTCGAAGAACATCGCATAGCCGACCAGGGCGCTGTCCTCGACCGTCCACGGCTGCGGTTCGGCCTGCAGCAGCTCGTAGGCCCAGGGCTTGCGCGCCAGCGCCTGCAGACCGGCGTTGACGCCGTCGCGGTAGGCCTCGAGCTGGGCCAGGCGGCCGCCGGCGAAAGCCTCGAAATCCTGGGCCAGGCGGGCGCGCAGGCGATGCACCCGCGCCGCCTTGTCGCGCTCGAGGGCGCGTTCGCCGAACAGCGCCGACAGCTCGCCGGCGGCGGAGCGGCGCAGCAGGTCCATTTCGAAGAAGCGTTCCTGCGCGTGCACGAAGCCGATCGCGCGGTAGGCGTCGAGTTCGTTCGCGGCGTCGATCGTCACCACCCCGAGGGCGTCGCGTTCGACCGTCACCGGCGCCGACAGGCCCGGCAGTGCCGCCTCACCCTCCAGCTGCGGCAGGCTGCCGCGCCACAGCCACCACAGCACGCCGATCGCCACGAGCCCGAGCACCACCAGCACCGCCAGCCCGCGGGCGGCGAATCGAAGCAACCTGCGCATGCCTTCCCCTGTCATTCCCGCTTCCCCCGAAGGATCGCGTATCGCCCCGGGCCGCGCCACCGCTTCGAATGCCGCTGTCGGGTTCGGCGGGCGCGCGGTGATCGCAGGGGTCGTTTTCCGGACACGCCGTGAATACGTCCCTGTAGGCTCCTCGGCGACATCCATGTCGCCGAAGGTCCGGAAAACGACCCCTGCGGTCACCGCCACCGGAGAATCGATGGCGGCATTCGAAGAGTGGCGGTGCGACCGGAATGAGCTTCGGACTTCGGGCGAAGGGGCGCTGGCGACGACACCGAAAGCGGTCGCCGCCGCCGACGAACCCACACCCGGCCGCACGAGCTCCCGGCCAGGAACGCGGCTCAGCGCGCGAGTGCGCCGCGGCGGAGGAGCTGGCGGCGGAGGAGGATGGCGACGAGGACGACGCCGAGGAAGGCCGCGTAGGAGAGCGTGCTGGCGAGGATCTGCGGCCAGAGCTTGCCGTAGGAAGTGTCGGCGATGTCGAGGCTGAGCCACGTGCTCCAGACCCCCGCGCCCGTCGCCAGCGCCAGCGCGCCGGCGTCGTACAGCCGGCGCGTGCGGCCGCGCGGTTGCCGCGGCCAGTACCAGTAGGCCCAGCCGAGGATCGCGAACCACGGCAGGAACAGGATCATCGCGAGGTTGAGTTCGACCAGCGGATTCATCGCCGCGACTCAGCCCCGGTGCACGTCATGCGGCTGCAGCACGCCGGTGGCGATGCCGGCGATCACCAGCAGGATCAGCGCGACCGACAACGCGATGCGCTTGGTCAGGGCGTTGACGGTGCGGTTGGTCGTGCCCTTGTCGACGACCATGTAGTACAGGCCGGCGCCCAGGTTCCAGACGATCAGCGCCAGGACCGCGACGATGAACAGGGTCTTCATGCGAACCTCCGGTTCGTTCGACCCGGCACCCACGGCGAAGCCGGGGAGGAGCGGGGATGGCGTATGGTAGGGCGACCGGATCAGTTCCGGGAGAAGCAATTCCGTGACCGGAAACCATATCAGTCGCCCTCGTTCAGGCTGGCGCCGGGAATGTCTGCCCCGCCGCACGTGCAGGGGCTCGCGGTGAAGCGGTACGAGACCCTCGCGGCCGAGGTCGCGGCGGCGATCGCCGCCGGCCTGTTCGCGCCGGGGCAGCGGCTGCCGTCGATCCGCCAGGCCAGCCGCGACCGCGGCGTCAGTCCGTCGACGGTGTTCGAAGCCTATTCGCGGCTCGAGGCCCAGGGCCTGGTCGAGGTGCGTCCGCGCTCCGGCTGGTACGTCACCGCGGTGGCGCCACCGCGGCCACCGGAGCCGGAGCGGCGCTCGGCACCGGACGGCGAGGCGCGGCCGGTGACCACCGGAGAACTGGTGTTCTCGCTGCTGGCGTCGACGATGCGCCGCGACGTCGTGCCGCTCGGCAGCGCCTTCCCGGACCCGGCGCTGTTCCCGCATGCGCGCCTGGCCGGCGAACTGGCGCGCGCCGGCCGTCGCCTCGGCGCGGACCCGCGCGCCGCCGGCGACGACCTGACGCCGGGCAGCCTCGCCCTGCGCCGGCAGATCGCCCTGCGCTACGCCGCGGCCGGCGCCCGCGTCGATCCGGAAGCGATCGTGGTCACCAACGGCGCCCTCGAGGCGCTGAACCTGTGCATCGCCGCGATTTGCCGTCCCGGCGACACCGTGATCGTCGAATCGCCGTGTTTCTACGCCTGCCTGCAGGTGCTGGCCCGGCACGGCCTGCACGCGCTCGAGGTCGCCACCGATCCGCGCACCGGCGTCGACCTCGAGGCGCTGGAGGTGGCGATCCTGCGGCATCGTCCGGCGGCGGCGTGGGTGATGACCGACTTCCAGAATCCGCTCGGCGCCTCGATGGACGCGGCGAAGAAGCAGGCGCTGGTCGCGCTCGCCAGCCGCCACCGCCTGCCGCTGATCGAGGATGCCGTTTACGCCGACCTGCACGACGGCCCCCGGCCGGTGTCGACGAAGGCCTTCGACGGCGAGGGCTGGGTGCTGCACTGCGGCTCGTTCTCGAAAACGCTGGCGCCGGGCTGGCGGGTCGGCTGGTGTGCGCCGGGGCGTTTCGCGCGCGAGGTCGCGCAGCAGAAGCTGGCGGCGTCGCTGGCGACCAACGTGCCCGCCCAGCTCGGCATCGCCGCGTGGCTCGAACACGGCAGCTTCGAGCGTCACCTGCGACGCCTGCGCGCGACGCTGGCGGAGTGGCGCGAACGTTACCGCCAGCGCGTGCAGGCGCATTTCCCCGCCGGCACCCGCATCGGCCGGCCCGGCGGCGGTTATTTCCTGTGGATCGAACTGCCCGAACAGGTCGACGTGATGGCGCTGCAGCGCGCGGCGATGGCGCGCGGCATCAGTCTGTCGCCGGGGCCGATGTTCTCGGCGTCGGCCGGCTTCACGCACCACCTGCGCATGAACTGCGGCTACCGGCCGGATGCGCGCGTCGCCGAAGCGATCGCCGTGCTGGGCGACCTCGCGGCCCTGTAGGAGCGGCTTCAGCCGCGATGTGCGGTTCAGTCGGTGGCGACGACGATCGGATGGCCCAGGCCCACCCAGCCCTGGATGCCTTCGTACAGCACGGCGGTGTTGACGAAGCCGGCGCTGCGCAGCCGGCGCACCACCGACTCGGCGGCGGCGCGCGGGCATTCGCAGTAGGCGACGATCCAGGTGCCGTCGCTCGGCAGCGCCGCGAACACCTCGTCGGCGCTGTAGAAGGGCAGCGGCGCCGCGCCGGCGATGTGGCCGAGCCGCCAGACCGAGGGCACACGGGTGTCGAGCAGCACCATCCGGCGGCGTTCCTGCAGCGCCTTCGCGAGTTCGGCCGCCGAGACGTAGAGGCCGTCGCGCAGCGCGAACTGCGGCGGCGGCGCCTCGGGGTTCAGCACGATTTCGCTCAGCGCCGGCGGCCCGGCGACCGCGACGGGCTTCGTCCAGTCGCTGCCGCGGCTGCGCAGGAAGGCGACGACGTCGTCGATCGCGGCATCGTCGAGCTCGCCGCGGAACGAGGGCATCGGCGTGTCCTGGCGGCCCTCGACGATCGCGTGGCGCAGGAAGGCGTCGGGCGTCAGCGCCAGCATCGCCGCGTTCGCGAGCTGGGTGCCGGTGCCGCCTTCGCCGCGCTCGCCGTGGCAGCTCGCGCAGTTCTCCGCATAGACCGCGGCGCCACGTCCGGCATCGCCCGCCGCCGGCCGCTGCAGCAGCACCGTGTCGACGTCGGCAACGGTCACCAGCCACTGGTTCAGGCGCTCGATCTCGGCGAACGTCATCGGCCCGCCGATCTCGTCGACGAAACCGGCCATCGCCGTGCCGGGACGACCGTAGGCGATCGCCTCGCGCAGCAGCCAGGGCTGCGCGGATTCCAGCAGCGAACGCGAGCGCAGCGACGGCGCATGGTCGTTGGCGTGGCCGGCGCGGTCGGGGCCGTGGCAGAGCGCGCAGTAGCGCTGGTAGTCGGCCGCAGCGGCGGCGTGCTGTTCCGGCGCGAGGCGCGGTGTCGCGCGCGCTTCCGAGGTGTGCTGCGCGAACACCGGCGCCGCGAGCACGGCGAGCAGCGGCAGGAGGGTCAGGGCGCGTCGGCGGGCCGGCATGAGGCTTCCTCGGGGATCGGTCGGCGAAGTCTAGCCCCAAGCCAGCCGCCCCCCGGGGCGTGAGAACCCGCCTCAGCCGGCCGCAGACGGCGGCGCGCGGTCGAGCATCGGCTGCCAGCGGCGGAGGAAGGCGCTGGCCTGTGGCTCCCACGGCCAGCTGCCGTCGGACCCGGGATACAGCAGCTGCAGCATCGGGAACCAGTCGCGGCGGTAGAGCGCGGTGTTCCAGCCGA
Organism: Arenimonas composti TR7-09 = DSM 18010; assembly: GCF_000426365.1. Lineage (GTDB taxonomy): Bacteria > Pseudomonadota > Gammaproteobacteria > Xanthomonadales > Xanthomonadaceae > Arenimonas > Arenimonas composti. Next base: position 119,732 of record NZ_AUFF01000001.1, read on the forward strand.
ACCAGGTGGGCAGATGCCCCGGGTGGATCGTGCGGAATTCGACCGCCGTGCCGTCGATATAGCCCTCGGCGCGGTCGCCGTTGCGGTAGCGGCGGCCGAGCACGAGCTGGTTGCGGTACCCGTTGAGCAGCGCGTGCGCGGTGTCCTTCTTCAGCCCGATCACCGCGGCGTCGGGGGCGCTGCGCGTGCGGTTGAGGCCGATCGTGTACGAGTAGGGCGGCTGCCCGTCCTCCTCGACGACGTGCAGGATGTGGCAGCCGTATTTGCGGATGTCGTCGACGACGACCTTCAGCTGCGGGTCCATCGGTGGCGGATTCGCCGGGCCGGACGCTTCCATCAGTTCGCCTCCACCCGGTCGACCTTGGTGAAGCCGCGCGGCAGCAGGTTGCCGCGGCTCGCGCGGCTGCCCTCGTAGGCCTGCAGGTCGCGCCAGGCCAGCACCAGCTTCTGCCGCCCCGAATAGACGGTGAGTTCGCCACCGTTGCGCACGCTGGCGACCGCGACCACCTTCTCCTCGCCGGACTTCAGCTTCGCCGGCGGGATCTGCACGAGCTTGTTGCCCTTGCCCTTGTCGAGCTCGGGCAGTTCGGTGATCGGGAAGGCGAGCAGGTGGCCGGCGCTGGTGACCGCGACGATCCAGTCGGTCTTCGGATCGACCACCGGCGCCGGCGGCAGCAGCGCCGCGTCGGCATCGGCGTTGATCAGCTGCCTGCCGGCCTTCTTCTGGCCGACGAAGTTGGCGAAGCGGGTGACGAAGCCGTAGCCGAAGCTCGACGCGAGCAGGAAGCGCGCCTCGTCGTCGCCGATCGCGGCGCCGACGAAGGCCGCGCCTGCCGGCGGCGCGAAGCGGCCGCTCAGCGGTTCGCCGTTGCCGCGCGCGCTCGGCAGCGTGTGCGCCAGTGCCGAATAGGCGCGCCCACTCGAGTCCAGGAAGCCGACCTGCTGGGTGCTGCGTCCGCGCACCGCCATCAGCAGGCCGTCGCCGTCGCGGTAGGACAGCGCCGCGGCGTCGACCTCGTGGCCCTTGGCCTGGCGCGCCCAGCCCTTCTTCGACAGGACCACGGTGACCGGCTCGCTCGGCACCAGCTCGGTCTCGCTGATCGCCACCGCGGCGCCGCGCTCGACCAGCGGCGAGCGGCGGGCGTCGCCGAACTTCTTCGCGTCGGCGAGCAGCTCGTCCTTCACCAGCTTCTTCAGCTTCGCGCGGCTGCCGAGGGTGGCGACGATCTGCTCGCGCTCTTTCGCCAGCGCGTCCTGCTCGCCGCGGATCTTCATTTCCTCGAGCCGCGCGAGCTGCTTGAGCTTCGTCTCGAGGATGTATTCGGCCTGGTCGTCGCTCAGCCCGAAGCGCGCCGTCAGCACCGGCTTCGGCTCGTCCTCGCTGCGGATGATGCGGATCACCTCGTCGAGGTTCAGGAACGCGACCAGCAGGCCCTCGAGCAGGTGCAGGCGGCGTTCGACGCGCTCGAGCCGGTGGCGCAGGCGGCGGGCGACGGTGTCGGTGCGGAACTCCAGCCATTCGGCGAGGAAGGACTTCAGGTCGCGCACGCGCGGGCGACCGTCGAGGCCGATCACGTTGAAGTTGACCCGGAAGCTCTTCTCCAGGTCCGTCGTCGCGAACAGATGGCCCATCAGGCCCTCCACGTCGACCCGGTTGCTGCGCGGCACCAGCACCAGCCGCACCGGGTTCTCGTGGTCGGACTCGTCGCGCAGGTCCTCGAGCCAGGGCAGCTTCTTCGCGCGCATCTGCTGCGCGACCTGTTCCATCACCTTCGACGGCGACACCTGGTAGGGCAGCGCGGTGACGACCAGGTTGCCCTGCTCGCGGGTCCAGGTGGCGCGGGCACGCACGCTGCCGCTGCCGGTCTCGTAGATCGTGCGCAGGTCGGTGGCCGGCGAGATGATCTCGGCAGCGGTCGGGTAATCCGGGCCGCGGATGTGTTCGCACAGGTCGGCGACGGTCGCGTCGGGATCGTCGAGCAGGCGCACGCAGGCGCTGACGACCTCGTTGAGGTTGTGCGGCGGGATGTCGGTGGCCATGCCGACCGCGATGCCGGTGGTGCCGTTGAGCAGCAGGTGCGGCAGCCGCGCCGGCAGCCAGGCGGGTTCCTCGAGGGTGCCGTCGAAGTTCGGCACCCAGTCGACGGTGCCGTGCGCGAGCTCGCCGAGCAGCACTTCCGCGATCGGCGTCAGCTTCGACTCGGTATAGCGCATCGCCGCGAACGATTTCGGGTCGTCGGTCGAACCGAAATTGCCCTGGCCCTCGATCAGCGGATAGCGGTACGAGAACGGCTGCGCCATCAGCACCAGCGCCTCGTAGCAGGCGCTGTCGCCGTGCGGGTGGAACTTGCCGATGACGTCGCCGACGGTGCGCGCGGACTTCTTGGGCTTCGCGGTCGCGCCCAGGCCCAGTTCGCTCATCGCGTAGACGATGCGCCGCTGCACCGGCTTCAGGCCGTCGCCGAGGAAGGGCAGGGCGCGGTCGAGCACCACGTACATCGAATAGTCGAGGTAGGCGCGCTCGGCGTACTCGCGCAGCGGGATCTGCTCGAAGCCGTGGAAGGCGGGACGTGCGGGTTCGTTCATGCGGCGGGGGACTTCCGGAAAACCGCCATTCTAGCGGCCGCGGTCGCGGCGGCTGAGACCGCGGTCGCTCAGGCGGTCAGGCTGCGCGGCAGGTGCGCCTCGCCCGGCGGTTCGGGCGTCGAGGCGTCGGCGACGACGCTGCGGTCGCGACCGGCCCGCTTGGCGGCGTAGAGCGCGGCATTGGCGTCGTGGAAGAGGCCTTCGGCGCCCCAGCCGCGGCCGGCATCGGCGAACGCGATACCGAGGCTCAGGCTGAGGCCGGCGAACGCCGGGTTTTCGCTGGCGGCGCGCGCCACGACCGCGCGGCGGATGGCTTCGGCGAGCGCCAGCGCGGCGTCGGCGTCGTGGTCGGCGCAGGCGATCAGGAACTCGTCGCCGCCGAAGCGGCCGAACAGATCGTCGCTGCCGAGATGCTCGCGCACCACGCCGGCGACGAAGCGCAGCGCGGCGTCGCCGGTGAGGTGGCCGTGGCCGTCGTTGATCGCCTTGAAGTGGTCGCAGTCGAAGACCATCAGCGCCACCGGCTTGCGGTAATGCGCGGCGTGCGCCAGTACTTCGTCGAGCCGGCGGGCGAAGGCGGTCCGGGTCATCGCGCCGGTGAGGGCATCGGTGACCGCCGCCTGGCGCAGGCGCTCGGCCTGTTCCGCGAGGCTGCTGTTGGCCTGACGCAACTGGCGGCGGTGGCGTTCGAGCCGGGCCGCCTCGCTTTCCAGCGCCTCGGCACGGCGCAGACCGCGCAGCCAGGCCCACACCGCCGCCAGCGCCAGCGGCAGCAACAGCCAGAGCCAGCGGGAGCCGGAAGCGGCCGGTGGTGGCGGGGGAACCACCGGCAGCGGGGCCACGGCAGGAGACGGCGCCGGGGCAGCCTGGTCGGCGGCCGCTGCGGCTGCGGCTGCGGCTGCGGCGGTCGCTGGTGCCGGCGGCGCCATCGCCGCCGCCATGCGGGCGAGATACTGGTCCGCCTGATCGCGCCAGGTGCGCTCCATGCCGCGGTCGCCGCGCGCGGCCCAGAGTTCGGCGGCCGCCATCGCGGCTTCGCGGCCGAGGCGGTCGTCGCCCCGCGCGTTCGCGATCCGGGTCGCTTCATCGAAGAGCGACAGCGCGTCGTCGCCACGGCCGGCGTCGGCCAGCTCGCGTCCGCGCAGCAGCAGCGCAGCGCCGGTGGCCGCCGGGTCGCCGCTGGCCCGGGCGCGATCGAGCGCGTCCTCGCCGGCGCTGCGCGGGAGCGCCGGCGGCGTGGCCTCGGGACGGGCAGCGGCCGGCGGGGTGGCCGCCATCGCTTGCGTGGGGCTGCCGGTGGCCTGCGGACGCGCAGCTTCCCTCGGCGGCGGTGCCTGGCGCGGCGGCGGCGGACGCGCTCCCGGCGGCGGCCGGCTGCCGGGCGGCGGGCCCGGCGGACGATGCTGGGCGGCGACCGGAAGGGTCGCGGCGAGCAGCAGGCAGGCGACGGCGGCGCGGATTCGGAGCATGGGCGGCAACAGCGGACTGGCGCGCACGTTACCTGAAATCGGGGGTATCGGAAGGTCCGGACTGCCGCCGGCGAGGGTTCAGGGGCACCCGGACCGGCGGCGGTATCATGCCCGCCCGTCCCGCATCGCCGCGGGCCGCAGGAGTGATCCGTGATCCAGATCGTCGGCCGGCAGAGCTCGCACTACACGCGGCTGGTGCGGCTGTTCGCGCACGAACTCGGGCTGGCGTACGAACTCGTGCCGATCCACGCGCTGCTCAGCGACGATCCGGCGGTGTTCGCCGGCAACCCGGCGCTGAAGCTGCCGGCGCTGCGCGACGGCGATGCGGTGGTCTGGGGCAGCGGCAATGCCTGTCGCTGGCTGGCGCGCCGTGCCGGCGCCGAAGCCGGGGTCGCCTGGCCGGAGGACGCGCGCTCGCCGCTGGCGATGAACGCGCACGAGCTGGTCGCGCACGCGATGGCGGTACAGGTCGAGGTGGTCTTCCACGAGTTCGTCGCGAAACGGCCGCCCGATGCCGCCTCGCACAAGCGCCGCGCCAGCCTGATGAACACGCTCGCCTGGCTCGACGCGCAGCTCGCGACCGTGCGGGCGGAACTGCCGGCCGCGCGATTGCGCTGGCTGGAAGCGGCGCTGTTCTGCCTGCTCGAGCACCTGCCGTTCCGCAATCCGGTCGACATGAGGCCGTGGCCGCGCCTGCGCGCCTTCGTCGCCGAATGGGGCGCGCGGCCATCGGCGCTGGCGACCCCGTACGTTTTCGACCCGCCGCCTGCGGCGGCCTGACCCCCGTTTCACCCCGTTCCGGAAAGGATGCCGGCATGAGCGCCGTGACCCCGCCGATTTCCCGCCGCCGGCTGGCGCTGGTCCTCGCCGCGCTGGCGATGTTCGGGCCGTTCTCGATCGACACCGTGTTCCCCGCCTTCGCGGTGATGGCGCGCGACCTCGGCGTCGGCAAGGTGGCGATGCAGCAGACGATCAGCGTCTACCTGCTGGGCTATGCGGCGATGTCGCTTTTCCACGGGCCGATCTCCGATGCGATCGGGCGGCGTCGGGTGCTGATCGCCGGTGTCGTGGTGTTCACCGCCGCCTCGGTCGGCGCGGCGCTGGCGCCGGACATGCCGACGATGCTGGTGTTCCGCGCGCTGCAGGGCCTGAGCGCCGGCGTCGGCCTGATCGTCGGCCGCGCGGTGATCCGCGACGTGCTGCAGGGCGACGATGCGCAGCGGCTGATGAGCCAGGTGTCGATGATCTTCTCGATCGCGCCGGCGATCGCGCCGGTCATCGGCGGCTGGATCCTCGGCGCCGGCAACTGGCACCTGATCTTCTGGTTCCTCGCGGCCTTCGGCGTGCTGCTGTTCTTCGCGACCTGGCTGTGGCTGCCGGAGACGCATCCGGCGAATGCGCGGATGCCGTTCGCGCCGGTCGAGCTGGCGCGTGGTTACGGGACGATGCTCGGCAACCGCACCTTCCGCCTGCTCGCGCTGGCCGGCACCCTGAACTTCGGTGCGCTGTTCCTGTACATCGCCTCGGCGCCGGCGTTCGTGCTCGACATCCTGAAGCTCGGCGAGCAGGACTTCGGCTGGTTCTTCGCGCCGACCATCGGCGGCATGATGCTCGGCGCCTGGCTCAGCGGCCGCGCCGCCGGGCGGGTCAGCGGCCGCCGCCTGGTCGAGAGCGGTTTCGCCTGCTGCGCGGTCGCCGCGGCCTACAACATCACTTACAACGCACTGACCGATGCGCAGTCGCTGCCCTGGGCGGTGTTGCCGACGGCGATGTGCGCGTTCGGCATCGCCCTCGTGTTCCCGATCGTGACGCTTGCCCTGCTCGACATGTACCCGCGCCAGCGCGGCGGCGCCTCGTCGATGCAGGCCTTCATCGGCCTGCTGTCGAACGCCGCGATCGCCGGCCTGCTGTCACCACTGGTCAGCGGCGACCCACTGCGGCTGGCGATCACCTCGGCCTGCTTCACCGCCGCCGCCTGGGGCCTGTGGCGCTGGTACGTCGTGCACAGCGCCCGGCACCCGCATGTGCCGGATCCGGACCCGAACATCGCGCGGCACGAGCCGACGCAGGAACTGTAGTTCGTGGTTCGTACGAGGTACGAGGTAGGAAAGGCGGACGCGGGCGTTGGGCGGATTCGCAGCTCGTCCCGGCCCGCCGCGTGCCAGGCTTCGGCCATGGAACGCTCGCTGGTCTACGCGAAATCGGTAGGTTGGGTTCGCGAATCCAGGCGCGAGAAGATCCAGTTCCTTTCGATCGCGCACGTTTCCCTCGCGGAACTGCACACCCAGCTTCTGCTCTGCTGCCGCATCGAATGGCTCGACGCGCGGGAAGCGGAGCCGGCCTTCGCCCTCGCTGACGAGGTCGGGCGAATGCTCACCGTGCTCCGCCGGAAGTGGAGCGCCCCGGATCCCGCCGGGTGAGTCACCCGCGAGCGCCGCCTGCCTCGTACCTCGTACGAACTACGAACTGCCTTCCCGGTAGGCACCGCGAAGCAGCTCCTGGAAGTGGAACAGCGCGTTCTCGCGCAGCGGATTCAGCCGCCCGGGCACGTACGAGCCGGATGCCAGGCCGCGCTGCACGTGTTCGCAGATCTCGATGTCCTCGTCCTGCACCTGGTGGGCGAAGTCGTGGTCGGCCTGCTTGCGGGCTTCCCATTCCTCGCCTTCGCCGGCGGCGTAGTAGTAGTCGAACTCGACGACGCAGCGCTCCGGCCCGAGCGGCAGCACGCGATTGGTCTGCAGCCTTCCCGGCAGCAGGTTGAGCATCGTGTTCGGGTAGATGAAGTAGTAGAGCGCGTCGCCGTCGCCGTAGAGGGCGTCGTCGCTCTCCAGCGGGCTGTACTGGTACGAGAACCAGTCGCCGCACTCGGTGACGTACTGGCGGTAGTCGAGCAGGCTGTTGAGCCCCGGGTGGATGTGCGGGACGTGGTAGCCCTCGAGATAGTTGTCGCAGTACACCTTCCAGTTGCAGGCGACCTCGTAGCGGTGGCGCCGGTGGAAGCCGAAGTCCTTCGGCGACAGCGTGCGCAGCGGATCGTCGAAGCCCCTGGTGAAGGCCGCGAAGTCCGGCGCGCCGTCGCCGGCGACGAAGATCAGCCCATGCCAGACGCCGACCCGCAGCTCCGGCAGGCGCACCTGGGCCATGTCGAAATCCTTCGTGTCCTTCATTTCCGGAGCGCTGCGCAACACGCCCTCGAGGGTGTAGGTCCAGCCGTGGTACTTGCAGCGCAGCGCCTTCGCGCCCTTGCCGTCGCAAAGCGCCAGCGGGCCGGCGCGGTGGCGGCAGACGTTGTGGTAGGCGCGCAGCGTGCCGGCGGTATCGCGGATCACCACCACCGGCAGCCCGGCGAGGTCGGTGACGACGTGGTCGCCGACCCCGGCGAGTGCCGATTCGTGGCCGACCAGCTGCCAGCTGCGCGCGAACACCGCGCGGCGGTCGCGCTCGAGCATCGCCTCGCCGGTGTAGAACGCCGCCGGCAGCGCGAGGGCGTGGTCGAGCGTCTGCGGTGCGAGCGGATCGGGCAGGCGGGGATTCATCGCGGCGGCTCCTGGGTGACCAGGCGAGTATCGCGCCGCGCGTCAGGGTCGGGGAAGCACGTCGCGCTGCCGCTTCGGCGGATTCCGGAATCGAGGACGGCCGGCGCATCGCTGCGCCGGCCGTCAGGGAGCACGCGCTGTGATCAGGCGTCGGCTTCGTCGTCCGCCGGAGCCGCGTCCGCCGGAGCGGCGTCGGCGTCGGCGTCGGCCGCATCGGCATCGACGGCGTCGGCCGGCGCGGCCGCGGCGGGCGCTTCGGCCGCCGCCCAGCCGCAGGTGCGGCCCTGGTTCTGCTGCACCAGCCACTCCTGCAGCGGCGCGAAGTATTCCAGCACCGCCGAGGCGTCCATCTGCTCGCCGCCGGTCAGTTCCTTCAGCGTCTGCTGCCACGGCTGCGAGGCGCCGCGCTGCATCATCGCCCAGTAACGGCGACCCGCTTCCGCGTTGTCGGCGAAGTTGCAGGTGTACAGCGGGCCCTGGTGGCCGGCGGCGTCGCACAGCGCCTTGTAGAACTGGAACTGCAGCACGTGCGAGAGGAAGTAGCGCGTGTACGGGGTGTTGCCCGGCACGTGGTACTTCGCGCCCGCGTCGAAGAAGTCCTCGCCGCGCGCCTCGACCGGCGCCACGCCCTGGTACTTCGCCTTCAGCTCCCACCACGCGGCGTTGTAGCGGTCCGGGCTGATCGAGCCGTCGAACACGCCCCAGCGCCAGCGGTCGATCATCAGGCCGAAGGGCAGGAAGGCGACCTTCGACAGCGCCATGCGCATCTGCGAGTTGATCACCGCCTCCTGGCTGACGGCCGGCTTGTCGACCAGGCCGATCGAGGCCAGGTATTCCGGGGTCATCGACAGCACGATGGTGTCGCCGATCGCCTCGTGGAAGCCGTCGTGCGCGCCGTTCTGGAACAGCGGCGTCTGGCCATGGTAGGCGAGGTAGTAATAGATGTGGCCGAGTTCGTGATAGATCGTGGTGAGCTCTTCCTCGTTCGGCTTGATGCACATCTTGATGCGCACGTCCTCGCCGACGGTGTCCATCGGCCAGGCGCTGGCGTGGCAGACGACGTCGCGGTCGCGCGGCTGCACCAGCATCGACTTCTCCCAGAACGACTCGGGCAGCTGCGGCATGCCCAGGCCGGTGTAGAAGCTCTCGGCGAGGCGGGTCATGCGCGTCGCCATCTCGATGTCGGCCTTGCGCTCGAGCTCGACCTGCTGCGCCGGCGTCAGCCGCATGAAGCCGCCCGCACGCGCGGCGAGCTCGTTGAGGATGCCGTCGCGCTGGCGCTGCAGGGCGCCGGTGATGTCGAGGCTGCCGACGCCCTCGTAGGGCTGCAGCAGCGGCCACAGGTTCGACCAGTCCTGCTGCCACAGGTTGCCGGTGAGGTGGGCCGGGATCATGCCGTCGACCGAGCCGCGCTCGCCGTATTTCTCCTCGAGCTTGCCGCGGGTGTAGCACTGCAGCTGCTCGTACAGCGGCTGCACCTGGCCCCACAGGCGGTCGGCCTCGGCCTGGAAGTCCTCGGCCGGCATGTCGTAGCCGGCGCGCCAGACCTCGCCGGTGTTGGCGAAGCCCATCTCGCGGGCACCTTCGTTGGTCAGCTCGACGAAGCGCTGGTACTTCTCGCGCATCGGGATCGAGATCGTGTGCCAGCCTTCCCAGGCCGCGCGCATCTCGTCGTAGCTGCTGCTCTCGGTCGCCGCGAGCACTTCGCTGATCTCGCCGATGTCCATGCAGTCGTCGCCCGACTTGCCCGGCGGGCACCACTTGCCGGCGCCGTACATGCCGCCGAGTTCGCTGGCGAGGTTGGAGAGTTCGTTGAGCCTGGCCGGATCGCGCGGTGCCGGCATCGAGGCGCCGGTCTTGATCAGCAGCAGCGAGCGCGCGGTCTCCGGCGACAGGCCGTTGCCGTCGTAGCGCTTGGCCTGTTCGATGAAGGCGTTGAGCTGGGTCAGCCAGCGCTCGTTGGCGGCCGCCTCGACGCGCTGGCTGTCGTCGTTGATGTAGGTCGCGCCGAGCCAGGCCGCCGAGCTGAACTCCGGCGTCATCTTCTTCAGGGTCTCGTTGGCGCGGGCGACGAAGGCGTCGGCCGACTCGTTTTCGGTGCCGCCGCCGGTGGTTCCGTCGCCGGTCCGGTTGGCCGGGCCGCAGGCGGCGAGGGACAGCAGACCGGTGGAAATCGCGAGCGCGAGCAGGGCGCGGTGGGCTTTCACGGGAGGCACTCCAGGACGGGAAACGCAGGGAGCGGGCAGGCTAGACCCGTCGCAGGCCGGCCGCAAGGGCGCGCCACCCCCGCGCTCAGGGCATCCCGATCGCGGCCAGGAAGGCGCGCGCGTCCTCGGCATCCCGCTCGAACCAGGCCTGCGTCGAACCGAGGCGGAAGGTGTAGCCCCAGGCGTCCATGTCGGCCATCAGGCGCGCGCTGCCGACGCCGGGAAGACGCGCGGCGAGGAGGATCTGCAGGCAGCAGGCGGCGTCCTCCTCGGGCACCGAGTCGGTGGCATCGGTATGCACCGCGGCACGCCGCTCGGGCGGCATCACCAGCAGGTGGCAGGCCTCGTGCAGCAGCGAATGCACCGGCGTGTCGGCACGGGCGTGGACCGTCGTGCCGATCAGCCCGGCCTCGTCCTCGCCCCAGTAGCTGCCCGGAATCACCTCGCCATCGGCCACCTGCACGAGCTGCAGTCCATAGGCCTCGAGCAGCGCCCGCGGCGCCTCGAAGCCGATGTCGCGCAGTCGCAGCACGTCGGCACCCGGGGCGGCGGCGCTCATCGGGCAACGAAAATGCAGGAAGGAGAAGCCGCGGACGAGCGCGGACGAACACGGATCAAGCCGAAGCAGGATTGAATTGCTCTTGCCGTATCCGTGTTCATCCGCGCTCGTCCGCCTTCATCCGTGTCGGACGCTCTCTGCCGGCAGCACCCACGCCACCCGGTTTCCCGGCGAGGATCAGCCGGCCGCCGGCGCCGGCTTGTCGGGCAGGGTGACCGAGATGTCGAGCAGCTCGCTGTCGCCGTCCTTGTGCAGGTCGACCTTGACCGCCTCGGCGTCGATGTTGATGTACTTGCGGATGACCTCGAGCAGCTCGCGCTGCAGCACCGGCAGGTAGTCGGGGGCGTTGCGGGCGCGCCGTTCCTGCTGGATCAGGATCTGCAGCCGGTCCTTCGCCACGCTGGCGGTGTTCTGGTTGCGCCGGGTCAGGAAGTCGAAGATGCCCATGCCTAGCCTCCGAACATCTTGGCGAAGAAGCCCTTCTTCTCCACCGTGGTGAAGCGCATCGGCCGGTCCTCGCCGAGGATGCGCGCGACCGCGTCGGTATAGGCCTGGCCGGCCGCCGACGCGTCGTCGAGGATCACCGGCACGCCGGCGTTCGAGCTCTGCAGGACTTCCGGCGATTCCGGGATCACGCCGACCACGTCGAGGCCGAGGATCTCCTGCACGTCCTTGATCGACAGCATCTCGCCCTTCTCGACGCGGGCCGGGTTGTAGCGGGTCAGCAGCAGGTGTTCCTTGACCCGTTCGCCGGCCTCGGCCTTCTTCGTCTTGCTGGCGAGCAGGCCGAGGATGCGGTCGGAGTCGCGCACCGAGCTCACCTCCGGGTTCACCACGACCACCGCGCGGTCTGCGAAGTACATCGCCAGGAACGCGCCTTTCTCGATGCCGGCCGGGCTGTCGCAGACGATGAAGTCGAAGCCCTCGTCGGCGAGGTCCTTCAGCACCTTCTCCACGCCTTCCTTCGTCAGCGCGTCCTTGTCGCGGGTCTGCGAGGCGGCGAGCACGTACAGGTTCTCGAAGCGCTTGTCCTTGATCAGCGCCTGGCGCAGGTTGGCCTCGCCGTTGACGACGTTGACGAAGTCGTAAACGACGCGCCGCTCGCAGCCCATGATCAGGTCGAGGTTGCGCAGGCCGACGTCGAAGTCGATCACCGCCGTCTTCTTTCCGGCCCGTGCCAGGCCACAGGCGAGGGAAGCACTGGTCGTGGTCTTGCCGACGCCGCCCTTGCCCGAGGTCACCACGATGATTTCAGCCAATGTCGTTCTCCGTGACGCTTTGTCGCGCCGGTCCGGCGCGGTTGTGGGTTTCAGTCGAGCTGCTCGATCAGCAGCTTGTCATTCTCGAGGCGGATCTGCACCGGTTTGCCGACCAGTTCCGGCGGGATCTCCTCGAGCACCTTGTAGTGGCCCGCGACGGCGACCAGCTCGGCATGGAACTCGCGGCAGAAGATCCGCGCACTGGTGAGCCCGGAGGCACCGGCGAGGGCGCGGCCGCGCAGGGCGCCGTAGACGTGGATGCTGCCGTCGGCGATGACCTCGGCACCGGCGCCGACCGTCGCCAGGATCGTCAGGTCGCGGTCCTGGGCGTAGACCTGCTGGCCGGAGCGCACCGGCTGCAGCTGGATCGGCCCGGGTTCGGCGCGCGCGGCAGCCGGCGGCGCTGCCGCGGGTGCCGGGGCCGGGGCCTCGACCGCGCGCGGCGGCGGCGCGGCTTCGGCGGCGGCCTCGCCCTCGCGTTCGTAAGCGGCGCGGAACTTCGCCAGCAGCGGCAGGCCGAGCTGCTCGGCGAGCGCCTCGACCTCGCGGGTGCCGTAGGCCAGCGCGACCGGGATCACGCCGGCCCCGTGCAGCGCGTCGAGCAGCCGCTTCGCCTCGGCGGCGCCGGGACAGCGGCTGAGGCCGCCGAAATCGACGATCACCGCCGCGCGCGCGAAGAGCTTCGGGGCCCGCCGCACGCGCTCGGCCATTTCTTCGGCCAGCCGGTCCGGGTCGAGCTCGCGGATCCGCAGGTTGGCGATGCCGACCTGGCCGAACTTGAGGTCGCCGGCCTGTTCGTAGTTGACGCCCGTGTTCGCCGCCATGCCTCAGGTACCGGTCGCCAGGGCCTGGGCGCGTCCCGGCAGGGCGCGGGCGCGCAGCCAGGGCACGTCGGGCAGGCGGCTGCCGTAGGTCTGCGCGACCCAGGGATAGCTGGCCAGTTCCTTCTGCAGCATCGAGGCGCGGATGTCGGTCCCCGGCATCGTCTGCTGGCCGACCTCGCGGAAGCCGAAACTGCCGTGGAAGAGCAGAGCGGGGTCGTTGCCGGACTGCAGGAAGACCTCGCAGCACAGCAGCGGCCAGCGCACCTCGGCGAAGCTCTGCACGTCGGCGTAGAAGGCCCGGCCGCGGCCACCGCCGCGGCGCTGCCGCGCGATCACGATGCGGTCGATGTACAGGAACCGCCCGTCGCGCTCCCGGAACCAGCGGAAATTCGGACTGTCGTGCGGCGCGTCCTGGCTCAGCGCGATCAGGAAGCCGGTGATCAGACCGTCCTGCTCGGCGACACGGAAGTATTCCGCGTGTTCCCAGAAGAACCGGAGCCGAGCCGCATCCATCGGCAGGATGGAGGCACCGGCGGCGTTGTTCAGCGCGAGCACGGAATCGAGCTCGTGCTCGCGAACGTCGCGGAGGGTGAATGGCATTGCGTTCGAACTCCGAAGGCGGGAAGGCCGCAGGTCCGCAACCGGCGGGCGATCGGGCCGGGATTATCGCACGCCCGGCGCGGGCGGCCATCCCGCCGCATGACTTCCGGGGCGCCAGACCCGGCGCGGCCCGGCCTATGATGCGCGGCATGATCAACCGCCTCTCGCACACGCAGTTGCTGCGCTATGCCGGCCTCTTCACGTGGGCCGTGGTCGGCGTGCCGGTCGTCGTGCTGACCTGGTTCGTGCCGCCGCTGGCGAATGCCGACGGGGTCGAGATCGTCGGCCGCCCGGGCGTGGTGCTGATCATCCTGGCCTACATCGCCTTCGGGCTGATCTACTGGCTGTTGACCCGCGGCATGGGCGTGACCCGCAGCTCCCGGCCGACCGACCTGCTGCTGCTGGCGGCACTGACGGTGTCGGCGATCCTGATCAGTGTCGAGACCGGCAGCGGCGTCGGCGCGGTGCTGATGATGGTCATCGCCGGGGTCACCCCCTGGCTGGTGCCGGTGCGGGTCGCGGTGATCTGGCTGGTGCTGCAGCACGCGGCGCTGGTGCCGGTGTTCCGCAACTTCGAGGGCTTCACGACCGGCCTGGCGGTCCTGCAGGCGATGACCTACATCGGCTATTCGAGCTTCGCGATGGTGATCGGCCTGGTGGCCCGCCAGCAGGCGCAGGCGCGCGAGGAGCAGCGCCGGCTCAACGCCGAACTGAGGGCGACCCGGGCGCTGCTCGCCGAGAGCTCGCGGATGAGCGAGCGGGTGCGCATCTCGCGCGAGCTGCACGATCTGCTGGGCCACCACCTGACCGCGCTGAGCCTGAACCTCGAGGTCGCCGGCCACCTGACCGAGGGCCGCGCCCAGGAACACGTGCGCCAGAGCCACACCCTCGCCAAGCTGCTGCTCACCGACGTGCGCGAGGCGGTCAGCGAGATGCGCGAGGACGGCCACGTCGATCTCGGCGGCGCCGTGCGCACGCTGATCGAGGGGGTGCCGGCGCTCGACATCCGCCTCGAGATCACCGAGCCGCTGAACATCGAGGACCCCGAGCGCGCGCACGTGCTGCTGCGCTGCACCCAGGAGGTCATCACCAATGCCGTGCGCCACGCCGGCGCGTCGACGCTGTGGCTGTCGATCGCCCGCGACGCCGGTGAGGCCCGCATCTTCGCCCGCGACGACGGCCAGGGCGCCGAGGAACCGACCCCCGGCAACGGCCTGCGTGGCATGCGCGAACGCCTCGCCGCCCACGGCGGCCGGGTCGATATCATCACCCGGCGCGGGCAGGGCTTCGCGCTGGACATCCGCCTTCCACTGGAGAACCCCGCATGATCCGTGTCTGCCTGGTCGACGATCAGACCCTGGTGCGCCAGGGCGTGAAGTCGCTGCTGGAACTGGCGGAGAACATCGAAGTGATCGCCGAGGCCGGCGACGGCCGCCAGGCCGTCGAGCTGATCCCGCAGGTCAAGCCCGACGTGGTGCTGATGGACATGCGCATGCCGGTGATGTCCGGCCTCGAGGCGCTGCAGGCGCTGAGCGCCCGCGGCCAGCTGCCGCCGACCATCATCCTGACGACCTTCGACGACGACCAGCTGGTGCTGGCCGGCATCAAGGCAGGCGCCAAGGGCTACCTGCTCAAGGACGTGACCCTGGACCAGCTGGTGAACGCGATCCAGACCGTCGCCGAGGGCGGCTCGCTGGTGCAGCCGGCGGTCACCCAGCGGCTGCTGTCCGGGCTCGAGGGCCTGCAGAACGAGTTCGTGAGCCTCGACCAGCCCGATCCGCTGACCGAGCGCGAGACCGAGATCCTGCGGCTGATGGCCGGCGGTTTCTCCAACAAGGAGATCGCCAACTCGCTCGGCGTCGCCGAGGGAACGGTGAAGAACCACGTCTCCAACATCCTGTCCAAGCTCGGTGTGCGCGACCGGACGCGGGCGGTGCTGAAGGCCTTCGAGCTCAAGCTCGTCTGAGAGCGTTAGTTCGTAGTTCGTACGAGTCACGAGGCAGGACGGCCCGCGCTGCGCGCGGGGCGGCAGGCCGTCCGGCCGCCGCGGACCCCGCCCTGGCCCGGGCGCCTCACACCCCGACGACTACGAACTACCTGGTACGAACTACGAACTGCTTTTGGCCCCGGTCCGCCCCTGCTATCCTCCCCCGTTCCTGCGGCCGGGCTGAAGCTCCTGCCGGGGCCGTTCCTGGAGAGCTTGCGAATGACCCGAGTTATCGAGTGGCTTATTTCCCTGGCGATCGTCGCCGTCCTGTTCGTGCTGATCGGCGTTTTCCTGCCGTCGAAGCGCTCGGTGTCGCATGAGATCGAGACGAACCGGCCGATGTCGACCGTCACCGACCTGGTCGGCAGCTTCACCCGCTTCCGCGACTGGAATGCGCTGATCAACCACGACCCGCAGATGAAGATCGACATCTCGGGCCCGGAGCACGGCGTCGGCGCCCGCCTCGATTACCAGTCGCGCCACGCCCGCGTCGGCGGCGGCAGCTGGGAGCTGGTCGAGGAGATTCCCGGCGAGCGCATGGTCTACGCGGTGACGAACAACCGCCGCGGCGACAACAAGCGCATGACCTTCACCTTCGAGCGCACCGGCCAGCGCAACCAGAACGTCAAGATCACCCAGCGCTACACCGTCGACTACGGCTGGGACCTGCTGGGCCGCTACGCCGGCATGTACGCCACCGACGTCGTCGGCGACGACATCAAGCTCGGCCTCGGCAAGCTCGCGAACCTGCTGGCGACGATCCCGCGCTTCGACTACTCGGTGCACCCGAACGAGTTCCAGGTCGTCGATTTCCCGGCGCAGAACGTGCTGCTCGCCAATGCCGACGCGCAGCGCACCAACGACGACATCGCGCTGGCGATGACGAACCAGCTCAAGTGGATCGAGCGCGTGATGGAGGAGAACAACCTCGAGCGCGCCGGCCCGATGCGGATCGTCACCAACGAGTTCAACACCGAGCGCTACAACTTCGACGTCGTCGTGCCGATCCGCCGCAAGGGCACCGGCCCGGCCGACGCGTCGGCGCCGGCCGCCGCCGCGGATGCGGATGCGGAGACCGACGCCGCGGGCGAGGGCGATGCCGCCGCGAACGCCGACGAGCCGGCCTTCGGCACCGGCAACGCGCCGCTGCCGGCCACCGACGGCGCCCCGCTCGAGCGCTTCGAACTCAAGCTCGAGGGCGACCGCAATCCGGTCATCTACGCGCAGACGCCGGCCTTCCGTGCGGCCACGACGACCTACGTCGGTCCGTCGCCGGGCCTGGCGCGCGTGCGTGACCTGGTGCGTGCCTGGGCGATCGTCCGCGGCTACGAGGTCTACGACCGCGCGATCGAGGACTACCAGATCGAGATCCGCAACATGCTCAACGACGACGCGCTGTTCCGGGTCTACTACCCGGTGCGTCGCCCGGGCGAGACGACCGGCGTGATCGAACAGATCAACCCGCCGCCGCAGGCCGACGAGGACGAAGCGCCGGCCGCCGTGGAGGAAGGCTCCGGCGAGGAGGCCGCAGCCCCGGCCGGCGACGGCGAGGCCGCCACCGCCGAGTGATTCACCAGCAGGGCGGGCCGAGTGCCCGCCCTGCCGTTTCCGGGCCCGGCGTCGCGCCGGGAACCTGCGGCCCGGACGATGGTCTTACCGGGCCGACGTCGCCGCCGCCCCGCGCCCGCAAGACGAGAACCGCAATGATCGAGGCACACGCCCTGCACAAGCGCTACGGCCGCCTGCTGGCCGTGGACGGGATCAGCTTCAAGGTCGAGCCCGGTGAGGTCCTCGGCTTCCTCGGCCCGAACGGCGCCGGCAAGTCGACGACGATGAAGATGATCGCCGGCTTCCTCGCCCCGACGTCCGGTTCGGCGAAGGTCTGCGGCCACGACGTGCAGACGCAGCCGATGGGCGCCCGCCGCTCGCTCGGCTACCTGCCGGAAGGCGCGCCGGGTTACGGCGAGATGTCCCCCGACGGCTTCCTGCGCTTCATCGCCGACGTCCGTGGCCTCGCCGGCGACCGCCGGCACGGGCGCATCGCCGCGGTGCGTTCGCGGCTGCAGCTCGACGGCGTGTGGGAACAGCCGATCGACACCCTCAGCAAGGGCTACAAGCGCCGCGTCGGCCTGGCGGCGGCGATCCTGCACGACCCGCCGGCGCTGGTGCTCGACGAGCCCACCGACGGCCTCGACCCGAACCAGAAGCACGAGGTGCGCACGCTGATCCGCGAGCTCGCGCGCGAGCGCACGGTGCTGCTGTCGACGCACATCCTCGAGGAGGTCGAGGCGGTCTGCAGCCGCGCGATCATCGTCGCCCGCGGCCGCGTGCTCGCCGACGCGACCCCGGCGGAACTGCTGGCGCGCTCGCGCTACCAGGGCGCGGTGTCGCTGCTGGCCGAGGACAGCATCGCCGCCCGCGCCGCCCTCGACGGCATGCCCGGGGTCAGCGGCTTCCACCAGGAAGGTCCGGACGGCCGCCTGTACGTGTTCCCGCAGGGGCGGCCGGTGCCGCTGGACGCGGTCGGCGAGCGCCTGCGCCAGCGCGGCGTGGCCTTCCGTGGCCTGCAGCCGGAACGCGGCCGGCTCGACGAGGTGTTCCGGGCGATCACCGCCGGGGAGGAAGCGGCATGACGGCGGTGCGTGCGGTCTTCAGGCGCGAATTCCTGAGCTATTTCGCCACCCCGCTGGCGGCGGTGTTCCTGGTGATCTTCCTGGTGCTCGCGGGGGTCTGCACCTTCCAGCTCGGCGGTTTCTACGAAGCCGGGCAGGCCGACCTGCAGGCCTTCTTCCGCTACCACCCGTGGCTCTACCTGCTGCTGGCGCCGGCGATCGCGATGCGCCTGTGGGCCGAAGAACGCAAGAGCGGCACCCTCGAGCTGCTGCTGACACTGCCGCTGGCGCCCTGGCAGGCGGTGCTCGGCAAGTTCCTCGCGGCCTGGGCCTTCCTGGGCCTGGCGCTGGCGCTCACCTTCCCGATGTGGATCACCGTGGCCTGGCTGGGCGACCCCGACCACGGCGTGATCCTCGCCGGTTACCTCGGCAGCTGGCTGATGGCCGGCGCCTTCCTCGCGGTCGGCAGCGCGCTGTCGGCGGCGACGCGCAGCCAGGTCGTCGCCTTCGTGCTGACCGTGGTGACCTGCCTGGTGCTGCTGCTCGCCGGCTTCCCCGTCGCGCTGGACTGGGTGCGCGGCTGGGCCGCGCAGCCGGTGGTCGACGCGGTCGCCGCGCTGAGCTTCCTCACGCATTTCCAGGCGATCAGCCGCGGCGTGCTCGACCTGCGCGACGTGGTGTTCTTCCTGCTGTGCATCGCCGCCTGGCTGGCCGCGACGGTGATCGTGATCGACATGAAGAAGGCGGACTGAAGCGATGAACGTCACCCGACGTCTCTATCCGCTGCTGGCGCTGCTGCTGCTGGCGCTGGCCTTCGTCGCGCTGGTGGCGCTGAACTCGGTGGCGCTGCGCGGCGTGCGGCTGGACCTGACCCGCAACGGCCTGCACACGCTGTCGCCGGGCACGGTGGCGATCCTCTCGGAACTCGAGGAGCCGGTGCGCCTGCGTCTGTACTACTCCGAGCAGCAGACCCGCGACCGCGGCGAACTGCAGACCTTCCGCGTCTACGCGACGCGGGTGCGCGAGATGCTCGAGGAGATCGCCGCGCGTTCCGGCGGCAGGCTGACGTTCGAGGTCGTCGATCCGGAGCCGTTCTCCGAGGCCGAGGACCAGGCCGCGGCCTACGGGTTGTCGTCGCTGCAACTCAACACCGCCGGCGACCGGCTCTATTTCGGCCTGGTCGGCAGCAACAGCGTCGACCGCGAGGAGATCATCCCGTTCATCCAGCCGGGCCGCGAGACCCTGCTCGAATACGACATCGCCCGGCTGATCGCCGGCCTCGGCCGCGACGAGCGGCCGGTGGTGGCGATGCTGAGCGGCCTGCCGACCGGGCCGCAGGCGGAACCGGGTGGCCCGGCGACCGCCGGCTGGGTGTTCGACCGCCATCTGCGCGAGATGTTCGAGCTGCGCCGGCTGCAGGGCCAGCCGACCTCGATCGCCGACGACGTCGACCTCCTGCTGCTCGTGCATCCGAAGGGCCTGAACGAGGACACCCAGTACGCGATCGACCAGTACGTGCTGCGGGGCGGCAAGCTGCTGGCGTTCGTCGATCCGGATGCCGAATCCGACCCGGCGGCCTTCGATCCGCTGATGCAGGTCGCGGTGACGATCCCGCGCGCCTCCGACCTGCCGCAGCTGTTCGCCGGCTGGGGCATCCGCTTCGATCCGGGGCAGATCGTGCTCGACGACCGTTACGCGCTGCAGGTCGAGGACAGCGAGCGGCGGCCGGTCCGCCACCTCGCGGTGATCGGCCTCGACGAGGCCGGCATGAATCCCGACGACGTCGTCACCGCCGACATCGGTTCGCTGAACTTCTCCAGCGCCGGTGCGCTCGAGCTGGCGCCCGACTCGCCGCTGCAGATGGAACCGCTGGTGCAGAGTTCGACCGCCGCGGCGCTGGCACCGGTGGCGAAGGTGCGCGAGAGCGCCGCCAATCCGGGCGCGCTGCGCACCGGCTTCCACGCCAGCGGCAATCCCTACGTGCTGGCGGCGCGCTTCAGCGGGCCGGCGCGCAGTGCCTTCCCGCAGCGCGCCGGCGCCGGCCACCTCGCCGAGGCGACGGCGCCGGTCAATATCGTCGTCGTCGCCGACACCGACGTGCTGACCAACCGGCTGTGGGTCACCGTCAGCCAGTTCCTCGGCCAGGAAGTGGTGAACACGCCGTTCGCCGACAACGGCGCCTTCATCTACAACGCGGTCGACAACCTGGTCGGCGACGCGCACCTGATCTCGGTGCGCGCGCGGCAGCCGGCGACCCGCCGTTTCGAAGTCGTCGAATCGCTGCGCCGCAACGCCGAGGAGCGCTACCGCAGCACCGAGGAGCAGCTGCAGCGGCAGCTCGGCGAGATCGAGCAGCAGCTGATCGCGCTGCAGCAGCCCGGCGAGCAGGCGCAGGCGATGACCCCGGCCCAGGCCGAGCAGCTGGTGCGCTTCCAGGAAGAAAGGCTGCGCATGCGCCGCGAGCTGCGCGAGGTGCAGCGCCGGCTCAACGCCGACATCGACGGCCTCGGCACCCGCCTGACCCGCATCAACGTGCTCGGCATGCCGGCGCTGGTCGTGCTGGTTTCGCTGTTCGTCGCCTGGCGGCGCTGGTGGCGGCGACGCGGAGCGGCGGCATGATGAACCCACGTGGACTCGCGATCGCCGCGCTGGCGGTGCTGCTGCTGGTGATGGTCGCCTGGTGGTCGCTGGAGCGGCGCGACGCGGTCACCGCGCCGTCGGCGGGGCTGATGCTGCCGGAACTCGCGGCGCGCACCGACGCGCTCGAGCGCATCGAACTGCGGGTGGCCGGCGGCCGCACCGCGGTCGACCTCGTGCGCGTCGACGGCGAATGGCGGATGCCGGCACGCACCGGCTGGCCGGCGAACCAGCGCCGGATCGGCGACGCCCTGCGCCTGCTCGCCGAAGCGCGCCGCATCGAGGCCAAGACCGCCGATCCCGCGCGCTGGTCGCGGCTGGGACTCGAGGACGTCGCCGCCGAAGACGCCAAGGGCGCCGAGCTGGTGCTCTCGGGCGGCGGCGACCCGCTGCGCGTCGTCATCGGCGGCAACCATCCCTCGCTCGGCGGCAGTTATGTCCGCGTCGGCGCCGACCCGCAGGCCTGGCTGCTCGACGCCGACATCGAACCCGCGCGCGAGCCGGCGCTCTGGCTCGATCGCCGCCTGGTCGACATTCCGGTCGCGCGTGTCGCGCGCGTGCGCATCGCCGCGACCGGCGCACGCCCGTTCGAACTGGTGCGCGCCGACGACGGCTTCGGGCTCGACGGATTGCCGCCGCAGGCGCTCGGCAATCCCGATGCCGCGATGGCGACCGCCGGCTTCGCCGAGCCGCTGCAACTGGAAGACGTCGCCGCCGACGACGGCGAGCCGGCGCCGACGCTGATCGCCGACATCGCCACCGTCGACGGCATCGACCTGACGGTGACCGCGTGGCGGCAGGACGACATCACCTGGGCGCGGCTGTCCGCGAACTTCGACGCGGCGCGCGCGCAGGCCTGGCTCGCGCAGGGCGGGGCTGCCGACGCCGACTCACGGCTCGCGACGCTGCGCCTGCAGGTCGAAGGCTGGCAGGAACGCTGGCAGGGGCGGCGCTTCCGCCTGCCGGCGCAAAAGGCGGAACTGTTGTGGCGGACGCGCGAGGAATACCTCGCCGACCGGCGCTGAGCCGGGCGCGATGACGTCGCCGGTCGTGCCGCCCGGAACCGCGTCGTCCGGAACCGCGCCGCGCCTGCCTGCAAGCGCCGCGCGCCGGCTCGCCGCCCTCGGCGCGGTCGCCTGTGCGTTCGCGGTCGGGCTCGCGGCCTACGCCAGCCACGGCCTCGACGGCGCGGCGGCGCAGCGGGGCGGCATCGCCGCGGCCTTCTTCTTCGCGCATGGTCTCGCGCTGCTGCTCCTGGCGCCCGGCGCGGGCCGGCTGCGACTCGCGGCGCTGGCGCTGCTCGCGTTCGGCATGCTGCTGTTCGCCGGCAGCCTGGCCGCTGCCGCGCTCGCCGGGTGGCCGACGCGGCTGGCGCCGGCGGGCGGCTTGTCGCTGATGGCGGCCTGGCTGATCATCGCCGGCGACGCCCTGCGTCGCTGAGGACTCCATGGCCCGATATCCGCGCGGCTTCGATCTCGATGCCGGCATCGCCCACCTGCGCCGCCGCGACCGCCGTTTCGGGCGCTGGATCGACCGTATCGGCCCGCTCGACGTCGCCGCCGGCTGGCGGCGGCCCTTCGATCCCACCGATGCGCTGGCGCGCGCGATCCTCTACCAGCAGCTGTCGGGCAAGGCCGCGGCGACGATCGTCGGCCGCGTCGAGGCGGCGATCGCCGCGAAGAAGCTGCATGCCGACACCCTGGGCCGGGTCGACGACGCGACCCTGCGCGCCTGCGGGGTTTCCGGCAACAAGACCGCCGCGCTGCGCGACCTCGCCGCGCGTGCCGCCGCCGGCGGGATCCCGAGCGTACGCGAGATGGCGACGCTGGCCGATGCCGCGATGATCGAGCGCCTGACCGCGGTGCGTGGCATCGGCCGCTGGACCGTCGAGATGATGCTGATGTTCCGCCTCGGCCGCCCCGACGTGCTGCCGGTCGACGACCTCGGCGTGCGCAAGGGCGCGATGATCCTCGATCGCCGCGACGACCTGCCGAAACCGCGCGAACTCGCCGAACGCGGCGAAGCCTGGGGCCCGTACCGCACGCTCGCCGGCCTCTACCTGTGGCGGATCGCCGACGGCGAGGGTGCGGCGGTGCCGCGGTCGCAGGGCGATTAGCGAGTGGAGAGTGGAGAGCAACGAGTAGGAGCGGCTTCAGCCGCGATCACTGGCGCGCAGCGCGCCCGCACCAACGGCGCGCGCCTTCACTCGTTACTCGTTACTCGTTACTCGTTACTCGTTACTCGCGGCTCCACCGCCAATGCCACGGCTCATACACGATCCCGTGCGGATTGCCGCGCGGGTAGCTCATCGTGAAGCCGAAACCAGCCGCGCGGCGCTGCAGCCAGGCGAAGGCCGGCGTGGTCTCGAAGCTTTCCTCCGCCGGCGGCTCGCCCGGCGTACCGAGGTCGAGGGCCTCGCCGCCGTGATGTTCGCTGTAGCCGGGGGCGGCATTGACCGCGAGGATCTGCGCGACCGTCTGCCCGCGCGCGAGCTTCCGTTCGAAGATGCCGAGCTGGTAGTCGTGGCTGCGCCAGCCGGAGATCGCGTGGATCGTGATCCCTTCGACCGCGGCGGCGGCGCGCATGCGTTGCCAGGCGGCCGCGGCGGAAGCGCGCAGCCAGAGCGGCCGGCGCCAGCGGTCGCGGCCGGCGTACTCCAGCCGGTCGGGCTCGGCGACGAGGGCGAGCCCGGTGTCGGCGGCGTAGGCCACTTCATCGAGGCCGAGCGCGCCCAGGCGCGCCTGCAGGCCGGCGAGCGGCACCGCGCCGGCGTCGGCCTGCTTGCGCGCGTCGAACACCGCGAGCCGCTCGAGCATCGCGCCGAGGCCGGGCTCGCGCGCGAGCCGCGACATCAGCGCATGCAGGCCCTGTGGGCCGAAAGCCGCGAGGAAGCGCCCGTCGGCCTTCCGCCGCAGGCACCAGTCGGCATGGGCGAGGGCGCGGGCATCGGCATTGCCGCGCGCGCGCAGCAGCCACGCCGGCCAGGCTTCGATCGTTTCGCTGTTCAGCAGGGAGGTCGGCGCGCGGCGCACGGCGTCGGGCTTCCGTCAGTCGGCGTCGCGGTCGCCGGTGTCGCGGCGTTCCGGCTCGCGGTCGCTGGCGCGGCGCGGGCTGCCGTCCCAGGGCATCGGGTCGACCGTGCTGACCCGGCCGGGTCCGGCGTCGTCCATCAGCCGCCGGCGCAGCAGCACCAGCGCCACCACCAGCACGATTCCGCCGCCCACGACCAGCCAGTGCATTCGCCCGCCCTTCCGGCTCCGGCCGGTTCAGCCCGCGACGCTGCGGAGGACGTCGAGCACCGCCTGCGGGTTGCGGAAGCTTAGCAGCCACACCGTTCCGTCCGCGTGCGACAGCACCAGCACCTTCGCCGGATCGGTGACCAGGCAGAAGACCTTGCGGCGATCGCGGCTGCGGTAATGGCCGGCGCGCAGGCCGGGCAGGGAGAAGCCCAGCGTCTTCAGCCACGGCCGCAATTCGGTGCGCTCGCGCAGGTCGACGATGCGTGCCTTGTCGAGGTCGAAGTCCGCCACCGCCGCGGTCCGCGAGAACCAGGCCGCCGACACGCGGATCGACCGTCCGTCGAAAGCGACCCGGCGGCGCAGCAGCGGCAGCAGGATCGCGCAGACGATCAGCATCGACATCGCCAGTCCCGCGAGCGCGCCGAGCGGCGTCAGCGCGTCTTCCTGCGCCCGCACCGCCATCAGCACCGCGACCCCGAGCGGAACGCCACCGCCGACCGCCAGTACCGTCGCCACGGTGGCCTTGCCGAGCGGCGGCAGGGCGAAATTGCGCCAGGCCATGTCAGGTCTCCTCGTCGCCCGGGGACGCGTCCCCGGACTGGTCGGGTTTCGGCAGGCGGCCGGCCCGCCGCAGCGCATCGCGCAGCACGTACTCGATCTGCGCGTTCAGCGAACGCAGCTCGTCGTCCGCCCACAGCTGCAGCGCCTCGAGCACCGGTGCGCTGATGCGCAGCGGATAGGCTTTCTTCGCGCTCACCTCAGTAGATGGAGCCGGCGTTGACGACCGGCTGCGTACCGCGCTCGCCGCAGAGCACGACCAGCAGGTTGCTGACCATCACCGCGCGCCGCTCCGGGTCGAGCTCGACGACGTTGCGCGCCGACAGCTGTTCCAGCGCCATCTCGACCATGCTGACCGCGCCTTCGACGATGCGGGTGCGGGCGGCGATGATCGCGGAGGCCTGCTGGCGCTGCAGCATCGCCTGGGCGATCTCCGGGGCGTAGGCGAGGTGGCTGATGCGCGCCTCGATCACGTGCACGCCGGCCTGGGCCAGGCGCTCCTGGATCTCGTCGGTCAGGTGCTTCGAGATCTCGGTCGCGTGCGAGCGCAGGGCGATGCGGCCGTCGTCGTGCAGGTCGTAGGGATAGCTGGTGGCCATCGCGCGCAGCGCGGCTTCCGACTGGATGTGCACGAAGCTCTCGTAGTCGTCGACGTTGTAGACCGCCTCCGCGGAATCGACGACCTGCCAGACGATCACCGCGCCGATCTCGATCGGGCTGCCGTCGGAGTCGTTCACCTTCAGCTTGCCGCTCTCGAAGTTGCGCACGCGCAGGCTGACCTTCTGCGCCGAGTAGAAGGGGTTGTTCCAGCGCAGGCCCTGTTCCTTGACGGTGCCGACGTACTTGCCGAACAGGCTCAGCACCGCCGCCTGGTTGGGTTCGACCATGTAGAAGCCGCCCAGCGAGACCATCGCGACCACGGCGAGCAGGATGCCCGCGATCACCACGACCGGCTGCGGCTGCTGCACGCCGGCGATGAAGACGACGATGGCCAGCACGATCAGCAGGATCAGGCCGAGCAGCGCCGGGATGCCGGGCAGCGAACGGACGGTGAGCTCTTTCATGACATTTCCTCCCGAGTGTGAGAGGAAGATATCACGGTGATATCAGATTGCAAGAGCGGTCAGTCGACGATCCGGAACCACCAGAGCGGCGAGGGCAGCTGCTCGCTGCCTACCAGCAGGGCGCGGCCGTCGAGGCTGAAGGCGACCGCCTCGGCCTGTGGGGTGAAGGGCAGCGGCAGCGAGGGCAGTGGCCGGGCGAGGGCATCGGCCCAGTCGCCGTCCTCGGGACGGACGACGAAATACAGCGCGCGATAGTTCAGCACCGCCAGCAGGCGGCCGTTGGGACTCAGCGCGGCGCCGGTGATCTGGGCACGGTAGCGGCCCCAGGTCGGGCTGCGGCGCAGGTCCTCGGCAGTCGGCTGCTGGATCCCCTGCAGCCGGCCCAGGCGTTCTGCGACCAGCACGTCCGGGCTGCCGGCCGGCGGGCGCAGCGGCAGGCGGTAGAGCTCGGCCGGCACGCGTTTCTTGGTGATCAGCAGCACCTCGCCACGCTCGGGATCGACCGTCACCGCCTCGCAGTCGCGCGGGCCGTCCGGCCAGCGGAAGCGCAGCGTCCACGCCACCGGCGCGGTTTCGCCGGCGTCCGGTTCCTCGAGCACGTGCAGGCGCACCTCGGCGCGCAGGCCGCCGTTGTCGCCGGTATCGGCGATCAGCAGGTAGTCACGGCCGTCGAGCCGGAACGAGGCGAGGTCTTCCCAGTCGATGTTGCGCGTGTCGGCGAGCTCGGCGCTGCCGCGATGGCTGCCGTCCGGATCCAGCAGGTGCAGCGTCGCGCTGGCGCCGCTGTCGTTGAGCGCCCAGAACCGGCCCGGATGCCGGCGCGACGCGGCCAGGCCGCTGAGCTCGCCGATCCGCGGATCGGTGAGCAGGCCCGCGGGCTCGGCGCCACGCCAGTGCATGGCTTCGGCGGGTGCGGCGACGAGCAGGGACGCGAGCAGGAAGAGGGTCGACGGACGCATGCAACGGCGGATGCGAAAGGGGCCCCGAGGATGCCAGAAGCGCAAGCGCGGCTGCACCCGGCAGTGCGGCTGTCCGCCGGCGCGGGACGGAGAAACTACAATCGCGGCTCCTTCCGCTGCCGCTGCCGCCCATGACCGCTCCTGCTTCCGCGACCCTCGGTACCCCGCTGTCCCCGCACGCGACCCGCGTGCTGCTGCTCGGCGCCGGCGAACTCGGCAAGGAGGTCGCGATCGAGCTGCAGCGCTTCGGTGTCGAGGTGATCGCCGCCGACCGCTACGGCGACGCACCGGCGATGCAGGTCGCGCACCGCTGCCACACCCTGAACATGCTCGACCCGGCGGCATTGCGCGACCTGATCGCACACGAGAAGCCCGACATCGTCGTGCCCGAGATCGAGGCGATCCACACGCCGACCCTGGTCGAACTCGAGGCCGAGCGTGGCCAGCGGGTTATCCCGACCGCTCGCGCCGCGCGCCTGACGATGGATCGTGAGGGCATCCGCCGGCTCGCTGCCGAGACGCTCGGGCTGCCGACCTCGCCCTACCGCTTCGTCGACAGCCGCGAGGAATACCTCGAGGCCGTGCGCGCGATCGGCCTGCCCTGCGTGGTCAAGCCGGTGATGTCCTCGAGCGGCAAGGGCCAGAGCACGGTGCGCAGCGAGGCCGACATCGACACCGCCTGGGACCATGCGCAGACCGGCGGCCGCGCCGGCCAGGGGCGCTGCATCGTCGAGGGCTTCGTCGACTTCGAGTACGAGATCACCCTGCTGACCGTTCGCCACCGCGACGGCGTCGCCTTCTGCGACCCGATCGGCCACCTGCAGGTCGCCGGTGACTACCGCGAAAGCTGGATGCCGCAGCCGATGTCGGCGAAGGCACTGGAACGCGCGCGCGGGATCGCCGCGACGATCACCGGCGAACTCGGCGGCTGGGGCGTGTTCGGCGTCGAGCTGTTCGTGCGCGGTGACGAGGTCTGGTTCAGCGAGGTTTCGCCGCGCCCGCACGACACCGGCATGGTCACGATGATCGGCCAGGAACTGAGCCAGTTCGCGCTGCATGCCCGCGCGATCCTCGGGCTGCCGATCCCGAACATCGCCACCCTCGGCCCGGCCGCCTCCTGCGCGGTGCTCGCCGAAGGCCACGGCGTGCCGGTCTTTTCGAACGTCGATGCCGCGCTCGCCGAACCCGACACCGCGCTGCGCCTGTTCGGCAAGCCGCGGGTCGAAGGCCAGCGCCGCGTCGCCGTGACGCTCGCCCGCGCCGCCGACGTCGACGGCGCCCGCGGGAAGGCGCGGCGGGGGGCGGCGGCGCTGGGGGTGGCGCTCAGCAGCGAGTGACGAGTGGAGAGCAACGAGTAACGAGTGAGGGCCCGCGCCTTTGGCGCGAGCTTCTACTCGTTACTCGTTACTCGTTGCTCTTCGCTCTTCGCTCGTTACTCGTCGTTGGTCAGTCGCCTTCGACATCGACCCACACCAGATGATGGTCGCTGGCCGCGGCCCAGTCGGCGCCGGGCTGGCCGGGCGCGGGCCAGAACACGCCGCTGGCCGGTGCGCGCAGGCCGGTCGACGGCAGCACGTAGTCGACGCGGTAGCGGCCGCGGCCGAAGTCGGCGGTGTCGTGGCCGGCGAAGCCCTGGTGGCCGTCGCCGCCGGATGCCGCCGACGCGGCGATCGCGCCGGGGCTGCGCGGCGACGCCATCCGCAGCACCCGCGGGTGTTCGAGCAGCTGCTGGATCGCGCCGGGCAGGCTGCCGCCGTCGGCGGGATCGGCGTTGTAGTCGCCGGCGATCACGAAACGCTCGCTTCCGGCGAGGCCGCCGCAGCGGCCGGCGTCGTCGCACAGCCAGGCGGCGTCGGACGGCGCGTCGTCGAGGTAGTCGGCCCACAGCCGGATCTCGTCGTGGTTGCGGGCGGCGTTGCGCTTCTCGGGGCCGTCGAAGGCCGGCGGGGTCGGGTGCGCGACCAGGAAGTGCACGCGCCCGAACGGCGTTTCGACCGGCAGGTCCCAGTGCGACTTCGAGCTCAGGCGCAGCGCCGTCCAGACCTCGGTCGGGTAGAACGGCAGGCCGGTGTCGGGGAACACCGGCGCCTTCGCGCCGGGCAGGCTGCTCCACTTCAGCAGACGGAAGCTGCGCACCGCGTCGGCGTCGAGCGGGAAGCGCGACAGCACCAGCATCCCGTACTGGCCCGGGTGCAGGCCGTAGCCCCAGGCATCGTTGCCGCGCACGCGGCCGTCGCCGCCGACGACGCCGTTGCCGTCGAGGTCGAGGCCGCTCGGCACGCCGGTATTCACCTCGGCGGCGTAGCGGTAGGGATAGGCGATCGCCTGCTGCCCGTGCTGGCCGACACCGAGGTAGTCGCGAACGAATGCTTCGGCCGCGGCGCCGTCCGGGTCGTAGTCGAACTCGTTGAGCAGCAGCACGTCCGGACGCACGTGCTGGATCACCGCGGCGATCTTCGCGGCGTCGGCATCGCCGGCCTGCAGGCGGCGCAACAGGCCGCCGTCCTCGTCGGAATACAGCGACGTGTTGTAGGTCGCGAAGCGCACGTGGCCGGGCGCCGGTGCCGGCAGCGGCGGGACGGCGATGTCGGCCTTCGCGGGTGCCGTCGCCTCGCCGGTCGCGGCCGGCAGTGCGTCGGTGGCGGGGTCACCGCTGGACCGGCAGCCGCTCATGGCGAGCGCCGACAGCAGCGCGGCGGTAAGCAGGAGTCGCATCGGGGTCGTGCTCCAGGCATTCGATTCGGGGGCGTGGCGGCGCGCCGTCACGTTTCGGGCAACGGCCGCCACTCGGCGCCGTCGAGGTATTCCAGCGGGCGGTACTGGCGCTTGTAGGCCATCTTCGGGTGGTCGGCGAGCCAGAAGCCGAGATAGACGTGGCGGCGGCCTTCGTCGCGCGCGCGCTGGATCTGCCGCAGCAGCGCATAGGCGCCGAGGCTGCGCCCGGCGAGTTCGGGATCGTAGAAGGTGTAGACCGCCGACAGCGCGTCCGGCACGACGTCGGTGACCGCGAGCGCGACCAGGCGCCCGTCGAGGCGGAATTCCATGAACTCGGTCGGGCTCCAGGCGCAGGACAGGAAACCGTCGAAGTTCTCCGGCAGCGGATCGTCCATGCCGCCACCGCGGTGGCGGGCATCGAGATAGCGGCGATACAGCGCGAAGTTCTCGGCCGTGCGCCGCGGCGCGGCGATGCGCACGCCCAGGTCGGCATTGCGCGCCAGGCAGCGCCGCTGCGTGCGGTTCGGCGCGAAGCGCGCGACCGGCACCCGCACCGAGATGCAGGCTCGGCAGCCGCTGCAGTAGGGCCGGTAGACGTGGCCGCCGGAACGGCGGAAGCCCATCGCCAGCGCCTGCGCGAACAGGCTCGGCAGCTGCGGGTCGGCGGGGTCGACGATCAGGTCGCGGCTGAGCCGGTCGGGCCAATAGCCGCAGGCGTGCTCGAGGGTCTGGAAAAGGCGGATCGCGTGCTGGTTGGTGCCCATCGCGCGCCTCCTCAGGCCTGCCCGTTCTCCGCCTGCGGCCGCCGCCGCAACACCGTGCCGAGGCGACCGCCGAGCCGGGTCACCGTCTCGGTCGGCAGGGCCTCCAGGGCCACCGCCTCGCGCGGGAACAGCATGATCACCGTCGAGCCGTAGTTGAAGCGGGCCATCTCGGCGAAGCGCTGCAGGCTCACGCCATGGCCGCGCCAGTCGCGGCGGACCGGCCGGCTCGCGTAGGCCGGGATCTCGACCCCGTTCCACACCGTCTCGACACCGGACACCAGCAGCGCGCCGACCATCACCACGCACATCGGCCCGAAGTCGGTGTCGAAGTGGCAGACCAGGCGCTCGTTGCGTGCGAACAGGCGCGGGATCGCCTGCACGCCCCAGGGCGCCACCGTGAACAACCGCCCGGGCACGTGCAGCGTCTCGACCAGGGTGCCGGTCCACGGCATGTGCACGCGGTGGTAGTCGCGCGGCGACAGGTAGATGTTGGCGAACCAGCCGTCGGCATAGGCGGCGGCGAAGTGGGCGTCGCCGAGCAGCTCGGTGGCGGTGAAGGCGTGGCCCTTGGCCTGGAAGATGCGGCCTTCCTCGATGCGGCCGATCTGGCTGACCTTGCCGTCGGCCGGCATCACCAGCGCGTCCGGATCGGCCTCGCAGCGGCGCGCATCGGGGCGCAGCTCGCGGGTGAAGAAGGCATTGAAGTGCAGGTAGCTGCGCGGATCGGGATCCGCGGCCTCGCTCATGTCGACGCCGAAGCGGCGGATCACCAGCCCGATCAGCCAGTCCTTGAACCACGGCGTGCGCGTACGCGCCGCCGAGTACGCCAGCTTCGACAGCAGGCGGTGCGGCAGCGCGTGCTGCAGCCAGACCTTCAGGCTCATGGCGCCTCCGTGGCGAGCAGGGCGAGGTCGGCGGCGATCGCTTCCGGATCCAGCGGCGGTTGCGGCGCGTGCTGCGGCTGGATCACGCCGGTGCGGCGGCCCTGCGGATCGAGCACGACGAGGGTCGCGCTGTGGTCCATCGTGTAGTCGCCGGCCGCCGTGGCGACCTTCATGTAGACGAGGCCGAGGCCGGCGGCGAACTGCTGCAGCGCCGGCTCCGGCGCGGTCGCGGCGAGGGTTTCCGGGTGGAAGAACGCGGCGTACTGGCCCGTCTTCTCCGGCGTGTCGCGCTCCGGATCGACGGACACGAACAGCACCTGCGGCCGGATCGCTTCCGGCAGCGCTTCCCACTGCCGCTGCGCCTTCGCCAGGTCCTGCAGCGTGGTCGGGCAGACGTCCGGGCAATGGGTGAAACCGAGGAATACGATCGTCCAGCGCCCGCGCAGGTCGGCCGGCTCGAGCGGGCTGCCGTCGGATTGCTGCAGCACGAACGGGTCCAAAGGACGCGGCGCGTGCAGGCGCACGCTGCGCAGGCGTTCCTGGGCGACGGCCGGCGTCTCCGCCGTGGCCGGCGGCCCGACCCCGGCACGCGCGGCCGATGCGTCGAAATACAGGCGTCCCGCCCACAGCCCCAGGCCGGCGCACAGCGCCACCAGGACGATCAGCAGGTTCGTGCGGTTGAACACGGCGTCTCCGGACGTTCGGCGGCCGGGAAGTATAGCCCCCGTGCCGCTATACTCGCGGCCTTGCGAAGGACGGGTACACATGACGACGGAACTCGCCACGATCGTCGATTTCATCCGCTACGGCGCCAGCCGTTTCAATGCCGCCGGCCTGAGCTTCGGGCACAGCATGGACAACGCCCTCGACGAGGCGACCCAGCTGGTGCTGCATGCGCTGCACCTGCCGCACGACCTCGGCCCGGCCTACGGCCAGGCGAAACTCACGGCCGAGGAGAAGCAGGACGTGCTGGCGCTGTTCACGCGCCGCATCAACGAGCGCATCCCGGCCTGCTACCTCACCGGTGAGGCCTGGTTCGCCGGCCTGAGCTTCAAGTCCGACCCGCGCGCGCTGGTGCCGCGTTCGCCGATCGCCGAACTGATCGAGGCCGGCTTCGAGCCCTGGCTCGGCGGCCGCGAGGTGCAGCGCGCGCTCGACCTGTGCACCGGCTCCGGCTGCATCGGCATCGCCACCGCGCACTACCACCCGCACTGGCAGGTGGACTGCGTCGACATCGACGAGGCCGCGCTGTCGCTGGCGCGCGAGAACGTCGAGCGGCTGGAGACGCGCAACGTGCGGCTGCTGAAGTCGGACCTGTTCCGCCAGCTCGAGGGCGAGGTCTACGACCTGATCGTCACCAACCCGCCCTATGTCACCCACGCCGAAACCGATGCGCTGCCGGCGGAATACGGGCACGAGCCCGAACTCGGCCTGCGCGCCGGCGACGACGGCCTCGACCTCGCGCTGGAGATCCTGCGCGACGCGCCCGCCCACCTCAGCGAACACGGCCTGCTGATCTGCGAGGTCGGCGAGAGCGAGCGCGCGCTGGTCGATCTGCTGCCGCAGCTGCCCTTCGCCTGGGTCGAATTCCGGGTCGGGCAGATGGGCATTTTCGTGATCGAGCGCGACGACCTCGTCGAACACCATGCGCGCATCCGCGAGCTGGCCGATGCGCGCCGGCGCTGAGGCGCGCCCGTGAGCGACAACAGCTTCGGCCGCCTGCTGCGGCTGACCACGTTCGGCGAAAGCCACGGACCGGCGATCGGCTGCGTGCTCGACGGCCTGCCGCCGGGCATCGCGATTTCGCCGGAAGACTTCCGCGCCGATCTCGAACGGCGCGCCACCGGCCGCTCGCGCCATACCTCGCAGCGGCGCGAGGCCGACGAGGTCGAGATCCTCTCGGGCGTGTACGAAGGCGTCACCACCGGCACCCCGGTCGCGCTGCTGATCCGCAACACCGACGCGCGCAGCAAGGACTACGCGGCGATCGCCGAACGGTTCCGCCCCGGCCACGCCGATTACACCTACCAGCAGAAATACGGCCATCGCGATCCGCGTGGCGGCGGCCGCAGCTCGGCGCGGGAGACGACGATGCGCGTCGCCGCCGGCGTGATCGCGAAGAAATGGCTGGCCGAGCGCCACGGCGTGCGCGTGCGCGCCTGCGTCGTGCAGATCGGCGACATCGTCCCGCGCGCGTTCGGCTGGAACGGGGTCGACGACAACCCGTTCTGCTGGCCGGATCCCGGCCAGATCGGCGAACTCGAGGCCTTCCTGGACAGCCTGCGCAAGTCCGGCGATTCGGTCGGCGCGAAGGTGCGCTGCAGCGCCACCGGGGTGCCGCCGGGCTGGGGTGCACCGGTCTACGGCAAGCTCGACGCCGAGATCGCCGCGGCGATGATGTCGATCAACGCGGTGAAGGGCGTCGAGATCGGCGCAGGGTTCGCCGCGGTCGGCCAGTTCGGCACGCGCCACCGGGATGCGATCACTCCGGAAGGCTTCCTGAGCAATCACGCCGGCGGCATCCTCGGCGGCATCAGCAGTGGCCAGGACATCGAGGTCGGCATCGCCTTCAAGCCGACGTCGAGCCTGCGCCTGCCGGTGGCCAGCGTCGACGTGCGCGGCGAACCGGTCGAGGTCGTGACCACCGGCCGCCACGACCCCTGCGTCGGCCTGCGCGCGCCGCCGATCTGCGAGGCGATGCTGGCGCTGGTGCTGATGGACCACGCCCTGCGCCACCGCGCCCAGTGCGCCGACGTCTTCCAGCCCACCCCGCGCGTCCCGTCGTCGCCATGATTCCGCCACATCGGCGCCACCGTGGGACGGCAACCTCCGCGGCAAGCGAAAAAACCAGCACAACGGAAAGAGCCGATAAGCCCGATGCGGCTGCGGAACCGGTTCGATCGGCCTTGATCGGCTCTGATCCGTTGTCCATTCCAGGATCCAGTCGATGAGCAGCAGGTACAACGTGGCGGTGGTGGGGGCGACCGGGGCGGTCGGCGAGGCGATGCTGGCGATCCTCGCCGAGCGCGGGTTCCCGGTCGGCGAGCTGCACCTGCTGGCCAGCGAGCGCTCGGCCGGCGAGACCGTCGAGTGGAACGGCCGCGCGATCGTCGTGCGCGACCTCGCGGACTTCGACCCGGCGGGGATCGACATCGCGCTGTTCTCCGCGGGCGCTGGCGTGTCGAAGAAGTACGCGCCGAAGTTCGCCGCCGCGGGCGCCGTCGTGATCGACAACAGTTCGGCCTTCCGCTACGACGACGACGTGCCGCTGGTGGTCGCCGAGGTCAATCCGGAGCAGTGCGCGAACCGCCCGCGCGGCATCATCGCCAATCCGAACTGCTCGACGATGCAGATGCTGGTGGCGCTCGCGCCGCTGCACCGCGCCGCCGGCATCGAGCGCATCAACGTCTGCACCTATCAGTCGGTGTCCGGCGCCGGCCGCAGCGGCATGGAGGAGCTCGGCCGGCAGACCGCGGCGATGCTCAACTTCCAGCCGCACGAACCGGCGAAGTTCCCGGTGCAGATCGCCTTCAACCTGATCCCGCACATCGACGAGTTCCTCGAGAACGGGTTCACGAAGGAGGAAATGAAGATGGTCTGGGAGACCCGCAAGATCCTCGGCGACGAGGCGATCGGCGTGAACCCGACCGCGGTGCGGGTGCCGGTGTTCTTCGGCCATTCCGAGGCCGTGCACATCGAGACGAAGCGCAGGCTCGGCGTCGACGAGGCGCGCGAACTGCTGGCGGCCGCGCCGGGCGTCGAGGTGATCGACGAGCGCGAGCCCGGCGGCTATCCGACGCCGGTGACGCACGCCGCCGGCACCGATGCCGTTTACGTCGGCCGCCTGCGCGAGGATCCGTCGCATCCGCGCGGGCTCGACCTGTGGATCGTCTCCGACAACATCCGCAAGGGCGCGGCGCTGAATGCGGTGCAGCTCGCGGAAATCGTGGTCAACGAGCGCGCGTGACCGGTATATTCCGGCCGTTGCCCCAGCACGCGCACGTCCGGGAAACGGCGGCGCAGGGGCACCACGGGGAGAGTCGCGTCGTGAAGATCAGGCACCTTCAGCTTCCGCTGGCACTGGCGCTGGCGCTGGGAGCCGGCAGCGCCCACGCGCTCGGCCTCGGCGCGATCCAGGTCCGCTCGGGCCTGAACGAGCCGCTGGTCGCCGAGATTCCGATCCTGTCGGCATCGTCCGGCGAACTGGACCAGCTGAAGGTGCGGCTGGCGTCGCCGGAGGCCTTCGCGCGCGTCGGCCTCGAACGCCCCGCCGGGCTCACCGCCAACCTGATGATGGAAGTCACCCGCAACGCCGCCGGGCAGCCGGTGGTGCGGGTGACGACGCCGGGCCGCTTCAACGAGCCCTACCTGACGTTCCTGATCGAGGCCGAGTGGGGCAATGGCCGCGTCGTGCGCGAATTCAATGCGCTGATCGACCCGCCCTACATCGCGCCGGCGGTGGTGCGGCCGCTGGCCACGCCGCCGTCGCCGGCGGTCGCTGCACCGGCGCCGGTACCGGCGCTGCCGGTCGCGACCGAGCCGGAAACCAGCGCCGTTCCGGACGCACAGGCCGCCGAGCCGGCGCCACTGGCCGAGCCCGAACCGCTGCCGCCGCCCGAGCCGGCGCCGCGGCCCGAACCGGCACCGGTCGCGGCCGCACCGCAGCCGCAACCGCAGGCACTGCCGCCGCAACCGCAAGCCCTGCCGCCGCCGTCGCAGCCCGCGCCGCAGCCGCAGTCGCAGCCACAGCCACAGCCACAGCCACAGCCGGTCGCGTCGCCACCGGCGCCGGAACCGGTGGCGGGAGACATCACCGTCGCCGACGGCCAGACGCTGTGGGCGATCGCCGAACGCGCCCGCGAAGGCCGCGGCATCAGCATCAACCGGATGATGGTGGCGCTGCAGCGCACGAATCCGGAAGCCTTCATCGACGACAACATCAACCTGCTCAAGAGCGGCGCGGTGCTGCGGATTCCCGGCAGCGAGGCGATCGCCGCGCTGAGCGATCAGGAAGCCGCGCTGCTGGTGCGCCAGCAGAACGACGCCTGGCAGAGCCGGCGCCGGCCGGTACCGCAGCCGGCGGTGGAGACCGTCGACGCTGCCGCGGCACGTGCGCCCACACCGGCCACGCGCACGCCGGCACCGGCGGGCCGCCTGGAGATCGCGCCGCCCGGTGGCGATCCGTCGGCCAGCCCGGCGGCGCAGTCCGGTGCCAGCGACTCCGGCACTGGCAGCGAGCTGCGAGCCGAACTGACCCAGGCGCGCGAGGACCTTGCCGCGCGCAGTGCCGAGGTCGCCGAGCTCACCTCGCAACTCGACGAACTCGAGAGCGAACGCAGCGACACCGAACGCCTGATCGCGATGCAGAGCAGCCGCCTGCAGGCGCTGCAGGACCAGCTCGCCGCGCGCGAAGCGGCCGCGGCAGCGGAGGCGCCGGCGCCCGACGCGGCGCCGGCCACCGCCGATGCGCCGGCACCGGCCGAGGCCGCGGCGACGCCCTGGTACCTGAACCCGTTCGTGCTCGCCGGTGGCCTGCTGATCCTGCTCGGCGGCCTGGTGATGGCATTGCGCGGCCGCCGCTCACCGGCGCCGACCGTCGTCGGCCGCCGCATTTCCGACGACGACGCGTTCCGCGCGACCGTCGCCGCGCGCTCGCCGGAGGACGCGGGCGATGCGGTGGGCGGGGAAACGGCGATCACCGAGGACGCCGGAGCCGCCGTCGAGGACGAGGAGACGATCGGCGGCGATCCGGTGCAGGCGCGGCTCGAACAGGCCGTGCGCGACCGCCCGGACGACCTCGAGGCGCACATCAGCCTGCTGCGCCATCTGTACTCCTACCACCGCGTCGGCGAGTTCGAGGCGGCGGCGCAGGCGATGCGCAGCCACGTGCGCAGCACCCTCGATCCGCGCTGGCGCGAGGCGGTGGTGATGGGCGTCGCGCTGTCGCCGGGCAATCCGCTGTTCAGCCAGGCCGGCTGGAACACGCCGAAATTCGCCGGCGACCGCGTCCAGGGTCCGATCACCGCGCCGGCGCCTGCCGTCGCGCCGGCCCCCTCGCCGGAGCCGCAACCCGAGCTGGAACCGCAACCCGAACCCGAACCCGAAGCGCCCGTCGCGGTCGCGCCGGCGATGCCCGCGGACGTCGCCGCCCCGGTCGCCGCCCCGCCGGTCACCGCCGCGACGCTGGAAGAGGAACTGCGCGCGCTCGAAGCCGACCTGACGCCGGCGTCGATGCCGCCGGCGGACACCAGCGCGCTCGACGACGACATCGAACTCGACCTGCGTCGCGGCGCCACGGCCGAGGACGACGGCAGCGAGACCAAGATCGAACTCGCGCGCGCCTACCTCGACATCGGCGATGTCGACGGCGCCCGCGGCATGCTCGAGGAAGTCATCGCCGAAGCCGGGCCGGCGGGGCGCGAGAAGGCGCGGCAACTGCTGCAGGAGATCGGCTGAGCACCGCTCACCGTCCCGGCGCCTGAAGGGCCGGGCGGCCTGGTCCGGCCACGCGCATGCGGCACGCCCTCGGCATCGAATACGACGGCAGCGGGTTCTCCGGCTGGCAGCGGCTCAAGCATGGGCCGTCGGTGCAGGCGGAGGTCGAAGCCGCCCTCGGTTTCGTGCTCGACCACCCGGTCGACGTCACCTGCGCCGGCCGCACCGATGCCGGCGTGCACGCGGCCTGCCAGGTCGTGCATTTCGACAGCGAGGCGCCGCGCACGCCCTACGCGCTGCGCCAGGGCATGAACAGCCGGCTGGCGCGCTCGGTGTCCGTGCTCTGGGCGATGCCGGTTCCCGACGACTTCCACGCCCGCTATTCGGCGCGTGCGCGCCGTTACCGCTACCGCATCCTCAACCGCGCCGTGCGGCCGGCGCTGCTGCGCGAGCACCTCACCTGGGAGCGGCTGCCGCTGGACGCCGCGGCGATGCATGCCGCCGCGCAGGCGCTGGTCGGCGAACACGACTTCAGCGCCTTCCGCACGGTGCACTGCCAGGCGCCGCATCCGGTGCGCGAACTGCAGCAGATCAGTGTCGTGCGCGAAGGCGAGCAGGTGATCGTGGAAGTGCAGGCGAATGCCTTCCTGCATCACATGGTGCGCAACATCGTCGGCAGCCTGCTGCCGGTCGGCCGCGGCGAGCGGCCGGCGGAATGGGTCGGCGAACTGCTCGCCGGCCGCGACCGCAGCGTCGCCGGTCCGACCGCGCCGGCCGCCGGACTGCTGTTCCTCGGCCCGCGCTACCCGGCCGCCTGGGGACTGCCGGCGGGCGTGAGCCTGCCGGGCTAGGATCCACGCATGCGCATCCGTATCAAGTTCTGCGGCCTGACCCGTCCCGGTGACGTCCGCCTGGCCGCCGAACTCGGCGTCGATGCGGTCGGCTTCGTGTTCGCGGCGCGCAGCCCGCGCCGGATCGAAGCGGCCGACGCCGCCGGCCTGCGCGCCGCGGTGCCGCCGCTGGTCGACGTCGTCGCGCTGTTCATGGACAACCCGGGCAGCGAGGTCGACACGGCGATCCGCGCGCTGCGGCCGACGCTGCTGCAGTTCCACGGTCGCGAGGACGATGCCTTCTGCCGCGGTTTCGGCCTGCCGTTCGTCAAGACGCTGGCGATGGGCGGCGGCGCCGACGATGCGGCGATGGCGCGGAAACGCTACCCTTCGGCCAGTGCCTTCCTGCTCGACGGCCATCGCCCCGGCGAACCCGGCGGCGCCGGCGCGCGCTTCGACTGGTCGACCATCCCGCCGCTGCCCAGGCCGGTCTTCCTCGCCGGTGGCCTGAACGCGGGCAATGTCGGCGAGGCGATCCGCATCGCGCGGCCCTACGCGGTCGACGTCAGCAGCGGCATCGAGAGCGCGCCGGGCATCAAGGACGGCGCGAAGATGCAGCAGTTCGTCGAAGAGACCCGCCGTGCAGACCGCAACGAATGAGCTCCCCGCCGCCGCCGACATCGCCGATTTCGCGGCGTGGCCCGATGCCGACGGCCACTACGGCCGCTGGGGCGGCACCTTCGTCGCCGAAACCCTGATCGAGCCGCTGCGCGAGCTCGCCGCCGCCTACGAACGCTGGCACCGGGACCCGGACTTCCTCGCCGAGCTGCAGGACGATTACCGCCACTACGTCGGCCGGCCGTCACCGGTCTACGAGGCCAGGCGGCTGTCGGCCCAGGTCGGCGGCGCCCGCATCCTGCTCAAGCGCGAGGACCTGAACCACACCGGCGCGCACAAGATCAACAACACCATCGGCCAGGCGATGCTGGCGCAGCGCATGGGCAAGCGCCGCATCATCGCCGAGACCGGCGCCGGCCAGCACGGCGTCGCCAGCGCCACCGTCGCGGCGCGCCTGGGCCTGGAATGCGTCGTCTACATGGGCGCCACCGATGTCGAGCGGCAGGCGCCGAACGTGTTCCGCATGAAGCTGCTCGGCGCCACCGTGGTGCCGGTGCACAGCGGTTCGAAGACGCTGAAGGACGCGCTGAACGAGGCGATGCGCGACTGGGTCACGAACGTGCACGAGACCTTCTACATCATCGGCACCGTCGCCGGCCCGCACCCGTATCCGAAGATGGTGCGCGACTTCAACGCCGTGGTCGGGCGCGAGGCGAGGGCGCAGTTGCTGGAGGAATACGGCCGGCTGCCGGACGCGGTCACCGCCTGCGTCGGCGGCGGCAGCAATGCGATCGGCATCTTCCACGCCTTCCTCAACGACCGCGACGTGCGCCTGGTCGGTGCCGAGGCCGCCGGCGACGGCATCGCCACCGGCCGCCACGCCGCCTCGCTCGTCGCCGGCCGGCCCGGCGTGCTGCACGGCAACCGCACCTACGTGATCTGCGACGACGACGGCCAGATCACCGAGACGCACTCGATCTCCGCCGGCCTCGACTATCCCGGCGTCGGCCCCGAACACGCCTTCCTCAAGGACACCGGCCGCGCCGACTACCAGGGCGTGACCGACGACGAGGCGATGCAGGCCTTCCACCTGCTCGCGCGCAGCGAGGGCATCCTCGCCGCGCTCGAGTCCAGCCACGCCGTCGCGATGGCCATCCGCCTCGCCCGCGAACTGCCCCGCGACGCCCTCGTGCTGTGCAACCTGAGCGGCCGGGGCGACAAGGACATCTTCACGATCGCGAGGCGTGAAGGCATCGAACTCTGAGTAACGAGTGGAGAGGAACGAGCAACGAGTAGACGCGCGCGCTGCGCGCGAACTGCATCGCTCCGGCACTCGCCCCTCGCGCCGAAGGCGCGCGCCCTCACTCGTTGCTCGTTACTCTCCACTCGTTACTCGGGTCTTCCGATGAACCGCATCGACCAGAAGCTGCAGTCCCTCAAGAAGTCGCGCCGCCCGGCCCTCGTGCCCTTCGTGACCGCCGGCGATCCCTCGCTCGCGGCGACGGTGCCGGTGCTGCATGCGCTGGTCGCGGCGGGGGCGGACGTGCTCGAGCTCGGGGTGCCGTTCTCGGATCCGATGGCGGACGGCCCGGTGATCCAGCGCAGCTCCGAGCGCGCGATCGCGCGCGGCGCCGGCCTGCGCCGCGTGCTGGCGATGGTCGCCGAATTCCGCCGCGACGACGCCGACACACCGGTGGTGCTGATGGGCTATCTGAACCCGGTCGAGATCATCGGTGTCGAGGCCTTCGCGCGCGCGGCCGCCGACGCCGGTGTCGACGGCGTGCTGCTGGTCGACCTGCCGGCCGAGGAGGCCGGTCCGACTCGTGTCGCGCTGAATGCCGCCGGCCTGCAGCTGGTGCCGCTGGTCGCGCCGACCACCTCGGATGCACGCCTGGCGCAGGTCGCCCGTGATGCCCAAGGCTATGTCTACTACGTGTCCTTCGCCGGCGTGACCGGCGCCGCCGGCCTCGACGTCGCCGCGGTCGGCGCGCGCGTCGCCAGCGTGCGCGCGCAGGTGCGGGTGCCGGTGCTGGTCGGTTTCGGCATCCGCGACGCGGCCAGCGCGGCCGCACTGGCACCGCAGGCCGACGGCGTCGTCGTCGGCAGTGCCCTGGTCGCGGCGATCGCCGAGGCGGCCGGGGCGGAGGAGGCGGCGCAGCGTGCAGCCGCCTTCCTGCGGCCGCTGCGTGAGGCGCTCGACGCGACCCGGCGCTAAACTGCCGCCTTTCATCACCCGCCGGAGCCCCGATGAGCTGGCTGACCAATCTGATGCCCTCGCGCATCCGCACCCAGGGGGGCGGCAAGCGCGGCGTACCCGAAGGCCTGTGGGAGAAATGCGACAAGTGCGGCGCCGCGCTGTACGGGCCGGAGCTCGAGAAGAACCTGCGGGTGTGCCCGAAGTGTTCGCACCACATGGCGATCGGCGCCCGCGAGCGCCTGGCCAGCTTCCTGGACGAGGAGGGCGGCGAGGAGATCGGCGCCGCGCTCGGCCCGGTCGACGCGCTGCATTTCCGTGACCAGAAGAAGTACGCCGACCGCATCAAGGCCTCGCAGAAGGCGACCGGCGAGCGCGATGCGCTGATCGCCGTGCAGGGCCTGCTGAAGGGGCGGCCGGTCTGCGCGGCGGCCTTCGAGTTCCGCTTCATGGGCGGTTCGATGGGCTCGGTGGTCGGCGAGCGCTTCGCGCTGGCGGCCGAGCGCGCCCGCGAGATCGGCTGCCCGATGGTCTGCTTCTCGGCGACCGGCGGTGCGCGCATGCAGGAAGGCCTGTTCTCGCTGATGCAGATGGCCAAGACCTCGGCGGCGCTGGGCCGGCTGCGCGCGGCCGGGCTGCCCTTCGTGTCGGTGCTGACGCATCCGACCACCGGCGGCGTGTCGGCCTCGTTCGCGATGCTCGGCGACATCAACATCGGCGAGCCGCAGGCGCTGATCGGCTTCGCCGGTCCGCGCGTGATCGAGCAGACGGTGCGCGAGACGCTGCCGGAAGGCTTCCAGCGCTCGGAATTCCTGGTCGAGCACGGTGCCCTCGACCTGATCGTCGACCGCCGCGAGATGCGCGACAAGGTCGCCTCCCTGCTCGCGCTGCTGATGCGGCAGCCGGCGCATGCCGCGGCCGTGCCCTCCGCACCGGTGGCCGCCTGATGAGCGACCGCAAGTATTTCGGCACCGACGGCATCCGTGGCCGCGTCGGTACCTACCCGATCTCCGCCGATTTCATGCTGCGCCTCGGCGCCGCCGCCGGTCGCGTGCTGGCCGGCAGCGACGGCGGCCACGCGACCGTCGTCATCGGCAAGGACACCCGCATCTCCGGCTACATGTTCGAGGCGGCGCTGGAAGCCGGCCTCGTCGCCGCGGGCGCCGACGTGCGCCTGCTCGGGCCGATGCCGACGCCGGCGGTCGCCTACCTGACGCGCACGCTGCGTGCCGACGCCGGCATCGTCATCAGCGCCTCGCACAACCCGCACCACGACAACGGCATCAAGTTCTTCTCGGCGCAGGGCGAGAAGCTCGCCGACGCGGTCGAGGCGGCGATCGAGGCGGAACTCGAACAGCCCTTCCGCACCCAGCCCTCGGAACAGCTCGGCAAGGCCAACCGCGTCGGCGACGCGATCACCCGCTACGCCGAATTCTGCAAGTCGACGGTCGCCGAGGGCTTCTCGCTGGAAGGCCGCCGCATCGTGCTCGACTGCGCCCACGGCGCGACCTACCAGGTGGCGCCGCGGGTGTTCGCCGAACTCGGCGCCAGCGTCGACGTGATCGGCGGTGACCCGGATGGCCTGAACATCAACCGCGGTGTCGGCTCGACGCATCCGGAAGCGCTGATCGCGCAGGTGAAGTCCACCGGCGCCGACCTCGGCATCGCCTTCGACGGCGACGGCGACCGCGTGCTGATGGTCGACCAGCACGGCCACCTCGTCGACGGCGACGGCCTGTTGTGGATCCTTGCCCGCGCCTGGCAGGGCAACCGCCTTCGCGGCCCGGTGGTCGGCACGCTGATGACCAACTACGCGCTCGAGTCCGGTTTCGCCGGGCTCGGCATCGGCTTCGTGCGCGCGAAGGTCGGGGACCGCTACGTGCACCAGCAGCTGGTCGAACGCGGCGGCGTGCTCGGCGGCGAAGCTTCCGGCCACATCCTCTGCCTCGACCGCGCCAGCACCGGCGATGCGATCGTCAGCGCCCTGCAGGTGCTGGAGGCGCTGGAGACGTCCGGCCAGTCGCTGGCCGAGGCGATGGCCGCCTACCGGCCGCTGCCGCAGCAGACGGTCAACGTGGCGATCGCCGCCGGCGCGAAGCCGCTCGAGCGCGCCGAGGTCCAGGCCGCGCGTGCCGAGGCCGAGGCGGCGCTGTCCGGCCGCGGTCGCCTGGTGCTGCGTCCCTCCGGCACCGAGCCGGTGGTGCGCGTGACCGTCGAGGCCGACGACGGCGCGCTGATGCAGCAGGTGCTCGACCGCCTCGCCGAAGTGGTGCGCGCGGCCACCTGAGAACGCCGTGACGGCGCCCGTTCACCTGCGGGGCGGTCGTCCCCGCGGGGCGGGGAGTAGAATCGCGCGTCGACCCTCGTGATTCCGAGACACCGCCGTGACCGCCACCATTCCGACCCTCGACGTCCAGCGTTTCACCCACCCGCGCAGCGCCGCGGATCGCGCCGCCTTCGTCGCCGAACTCGGCGCCTGCT
Organism: Arenimonas composti TR7-09 = DSM 18010; assembly: GCF_000426365.1. Lineage (GTDB taxonomy): Bacteria > Pseudomonadota > Gammaproteobacteria > Xanthomonadales > Xanthomonadaceae > Arenimonas > Arenimonas composti. The sequence goes on from NZ_AUFF01000001.1 coordinate 162,749, forward strand.
ATCGCGAGTGGGGTTTCGCCGGCATCCGCAACCACGGCATTCCGCAGGCGCAGATCGACCGCGCCTACGACGTGTTCCAGCGCTTCTTCGCGCTGCCGGAAGCGGTCAAGCGCAAGTACCACGTGCCCGGTGGCGGCGGCGCCCGCGGCTACACTCCGTTCGGCATCGAGACCGCGAAGGGCGCGCAGTACTTCGACCTGAAGGAGTTCTGGCACGTCGGCCGCGAGATCCCGCGTGATTCGCGTTATGCCGAGGTGATGCCGGCGAACATCTGGCCGGAGGAGATCCCGGAATTCCGCGAGGTCGCCTACGGCCTGTACCAGGCGCTCGACGAGCTCGGCTCGCAGGTGCTCGGCGCGCTCGCGCTGCACATCGGCCTGCCCGAGGACTGGTTCCGCGACAAGACCGACCACGGCAATTCGATCCTGCGGCCGATCCACTATCCGCCGATCACCACCCCGGACGTGCCGAACGTGCGCGCCGGCGCGCACGAGGACATCAACTTCATCACCCTGCTGGTCGGTGCCAGCGCCGAGGGTCTGGAAGTGCTGTCGCACCAGGGCGAGTGGGTGCCGTTCACCGCCGCCGAGGACACCATCGTCGTCAACATCGGCGACATGCTGCAGCGGCTGAGCAACCACGTGTATCCGTCGACGACCCACCGCGTCGTCAACCCGCCGGGCGACAAGGCGCGGCAGCCGCGCTACTCGACGCCGTTCTTCCTGCACCCGAATCCGGACTTCCTGATCAGGACGCTGCCGCAGTGCGTGAGCGCCGACAATCCGGACCGCTATCCGACCCCGATCACCGGGCACGAATACCTGCTTGAGCGCCTGCGCGAAATCAAGCTGGTCTAAGCCCACCGCCTCGCAAGATGTAGGAGCGGCTTCAGCCGCGATGCCCGCGCGCGCATCGCGCGCGCTCCCGCTTGCTACTTCCTGTTTGCTATTCACTACTTCCTAGTCGGAATCGCGAAAGTCCTTCGACTTCGCCCCGATCAGCGCCGCCGCCAGCGGCTGCGGCAGATACTTCGACAGGCCCGCGATCATCCGGTTCGCCCGGCCGGTGACGACGACGCGGCGGCCGGATTCCACCGCGTCGACGCCGAGGCGGGCGACTTCGGCGCTCGACAGCCAGATCGACTTCGGCAGCTTCGCGACCTTGGCGCGCATGCCGTTGACGTCGTGGAATTCGGTGTAGGTCATGCCGGGGCAGAGCGCGGTCACGTGGATGCCGCGGCCCTTCTCCTCCTCGGCGAGGGTTTCCGAGAAGCGGATCAGCCAGGCCTTGGTGGCGCCGTAGAGCGTGTGGCCCGCGGTCGGCGGGACGAGGCCGGCGAGCGAGGCGACGTTGAGGATGCGGCCGTGGCCCGCCGCTTCCATCGCCGGCAGGAAGCGCCAGGTCAGCTCGGCGACCGAGGTCAGCAGCACCTGCAGGAAGTCGGCGTGGGTCTTCCAGTCGGCGGACAGGAAGCGCCCGGGCACACCGTAGCCGGCGTTGTTGACCAGCGTATCGACGAAAATGCCGCGTTCCGAGGTGGCCGCGAACAGCGCCGCCGGCGCCGCCGGATCGGCGAGGTCGCTGGCGATCACGGTGCAGGGCACCTGGCCACCGAGTTCGTCGGCGAGCGCGCGCAGGCGTTCCTCGCGGCGGGCAACCAGCACCAGCGGCTTGCCGCGACGGGCGTACTCGCGGGCGATGTCGGCACCGATGCCGCTGGAAGCGCCGGTGATCAGGGCGTGGCCGCTGCGGGCGCGGTCGGGCGGGGCGGTCGTCGGCATCGAATTTCCAGGCTGTTTCGGGGCTCGCCGCATTATCACCACGGACGCGCGCGCCGACGGCATCCCCGATTTCCCGCACCGGGCGGCGTCGTCAATCCGTGACGGGCGCGCTATCCTTGCGCGCCTGATCGCGGAGGGTGCCATGCGCACACGAATCGTCGCCGGAAACTGGAAGCTCAATGGCGATCGCGCGTTCGCGCGCAGCCTGCTCGACGCCGTCGCCGCCGGCGAGCGCGCGGCCGGGGTCGATGTCGTGATCCTGCCGCCGGTGCCCTACATCGGCGAGCTGGCCGACCACTACGGCGCGCACGGCCTGCATTTCGGCGCCCAGGACCTGGACCTCAACGACCACGGCGCCTACACCGGCGAAGTCTCCGGGCGCATGCTCCGCGACGTCGGCTGCCGCTACGTGCTGGTCGGCCATTCCGAGCGCCGCGAGTACCACGAGGAGGACAGCCAGCTGGTCGCGGAGAAGTTCGTCGCCGCGCGCAAGGCCGGGCTGGTGCCGATCCTCTGCGTCGGCGAGACCCTGAACCAGCGCGAGGCCGGGCAGACCGAATGGTGCCTGAGCAAGCAGCTGGCGCCGGTCTTCGAACTGGCCGGGGCCGCCGGCCTCGACGGCGCCGTGCTGGCCTACGAGCCGGTCTGGGCGATCGGCACCGGCCGCACGGCCACGCCGGCACAGGCCCAGGAGGTCCATGCGTTCCTGCGTGGCGAAGTCCGGGCACTCGATGCTAGAATCGCCGGCTCGCTGCCGATCCTTTACGGCGGCAGCGTGAAACCCGCCAACGCCGCCGAGCTGTTCGCCCAGCCCGATGTCGACGGTGGACTCATCGGGGGCGCGTCCCTCGTGGCCCAGGACTTCCTGGCAATCGTCGCCGCGGCGGCGAGGTAAATACAGAACATGCTGCTCACCATCGTCAGTGTCATCTACGTGCTGGTCGCGGTCGCGATGATCGTGCTCATCCTCATGCAGCGTGGCTCCGGTGCCGCCGCGGGTTCCGGCTTCGGTGCCGGTGCCTCGGCGACCGTGTTCGGCGCGCGTGGTTCGGCCAACTTCCTGTCGACTTCGACGAAGTGGCTGGCGGTGGTGTTCTTCGCGATGACCCTCGGCATCGCCTACTACCACAAGGACGAGCGCGCGGGCGTTCCGGCGCCGGTCACCCAGGACGACGATCTGGGCGCGATGGGCAGCGCCGATGCGATCCCGGGCGCGCCGGCCGACGGCGTGCCGTCGGCGCCGGCCGATGCCGCGCCCGTCGATGCCGCCGCTCCGGCGGCCGGCGACAACGAATCCGTCCCTGCGATCGAGCAGGGCGATGTGCCGGAAGCCGCTCCGGCGAACTCCGCGGAAGACGAGAATGCTGCCGGAAACGGCAGCGAAAACGGCTGATACGGAGTACAATCGCGGCCGCTTCGCGCCGGCTCGGCGTGAGGCACACCTGCCCAGGTGGCGGAATTGGTAGACGCACTACCTTGAGGTGGTAGCGACGCAAGTCGTGGGGGTTCGAGTCCCCCCTTGGGCACCATATCGTTGAACGGGCCGCCGCCCGTGCTGCGGGTCGGCGGCTTCGAACGCGCCTCCGGGCGCAAGAGGATGCACGCGTGCTTGGCGAATATCTGCCGGTCCTGCTGTTCCTGTTCGTGTCCACCGGCCTGGGCATCGTCCTGCTGGTGCTGGGCTGGGCCCTCGGCCCGAAGAACCCCGACGCGGAAAAGGCATCGCCGTACGAATGCGGCTTCGAGGCGTTCGAGGACGCGCGCATGCAGTTCGACGTGCGTTATTACCTGATCGCGATCCAGTTCATCATTTTCGATCTGGAAATCGCCTTCGTGTTCCCGTGGGCGGTGAACTTCCGCAACCTCGGCATCGTCGGCCTCACCGAGATGGGCATCTTCATCGGCCTGCTGGTGCTCGGCTTCGTCTACGTCTGGAAGAAGGGAGCGCTCGAATGGGAGTGAAGTCCTCCATTGCGCGCGTGATGAACAACCCCGAGCCGATCGGCCGGGTCGACGACATCCTGCGGCCGGAAGGCGACAACCCGCTGCTCGAGCGCGGTTTCGTCACGACCTCGGTCGACGCGCTGGTGAACTGGGCCCGTACCGGCTCGATGTGGCCGGTCACCTTCGGCCTGGCCTGCTGCGCGGTCGAGATGATGCATGCCGGTGCCTCGCGCCTGGACCTCGACCGTTACGGCGTGATCTTCCGCCCGTCGCCGCGCCAGTCCGACGTGATGATCGTCGCCGGCACCCTGGTCAACAAGATGGCGCCGGCGCTGCGCAAGGTCTACGACCAGATGCCCGACCCGAAGTGGGTCATCTCGATGGGCAGCTGCGCCAACGGCGGCGGCTACTACCACTATTCCTATGCGGTCGTGCGCGGTTGTGATCGCGTCGTGCCGGTCGACATCTACGTGCCGGGCTGCCCGCCGACGGCCGAGGCGCTGATCCACGGCATCCTGCAGCTGCAGAAGAAGATCCGCCGCACGAACACGATCGCCCGCTGAAGGACCCCGCAGCCGCCATGGTCGAACCGACGACGAGCTTCATCGATCGCCTCAAGGCATGCCTGCAGGACCGGCTGGTGTCGGTGGTGCAGGCGCCGCACGGCGAAGTCACCGCCGAGATCCGCGCCGATGCGTGGGAGGCCGCCACGCGCGCGCTGCGCGACGATCCCGAGCTGCACTTCGAGCAGCTGATCGACCTGTGCGGCGTCGACTACCTCGGCTGGGGCAGCGACGAGTGGGAGACCGACGACGTCACCGACGAGGGCTTCTCGCGCGGCGTCGAGGGCGAACACGGCCCGGGCCGCTTCCGCTGGGAGAACCGCCCGCTCGGCAACGGTCCGGATCGCCGCTACGCCGTCGTCGTGCACCTGCTGAGCGTGCGCCACAACCGCCGCCTGCGCATCCGCTGCTTCGCGCCGGACAACGCGCTGCCGGTGGTGGCTTCGCTGGTGCCGGTGTACCCGGTCGCGAACTGGTTCGAGCGCGAGGCGTTCGACCTGTTCGGCATCGTCTTCGAGGGTCACCCGGACCTGCGCCGCATCCTCACCGACTACGGTTTCGTCGGGCATCCGTTCCGCAAGGACTTCCCGCTGATCGGCAACGTCGAGGTGCGCTACGACGCCGAGCGCGGCCGTGTGGTCTACGAACCGGTGTCGATCGATCCGCGCGTCGGCGTGCCGCGCGTCATCCGCGAGGATTCGCGCTGGCAGCAGGCCGCCGCCGAACAGCCGAGCAAGGGCGAGGGCACCCCGTGACGCAGGAAATCCGCAACTACACCCTCAACTTCGGCCCGCAGCATCCGGCCGCGCACGGCGTGCTGCGCCTGGTGCTGGAGATGGACGGCGAGGTCGTGCAGCGCGCCGACCCGCACGTCGGCCTGCTGCATCGCGGCACCGAGAAGCTGGCCGAGTCCAAGCCCTACAACCAGTCGATCGGTTACATGGATCGCCTGGACTACGTGTCGATGATGTGCAACGAGCACGCCTACGTGCGCGCGATCGAGACCCTGGTGGGGATCGAGGCGCCGGTGCGCGCGCAGTACATCCGCACGATGTTCGACGAGATCACCCGCATCCTGAACCACCTGATGTGGATCGGCTCGAACGGCCTCGACCTCGGCGCGATGGCGGTGTTCCTGTACGCCTTCCGCGAGCGCGAGGAACTGATGGACTGCTACGAGGCGGTCAGTGGCGCCCGCATGCATGCGGCCTACTACCGTCCGGGCGGCGTCAAGGCCGATCTCCCCGACCGCATGCCGGCCTACCGCGAGTCGCCGTGGCGCAAGGGCGGCGAGCTCAAGCGCGCCAACGCCTGGCGCGAGGGTTCGCTGCTCGACTTCCTCGATGCCTTCACCGACGACTTCCCGAAGCGCGTCGACGAATACGAGACGCTGCTCACCGACAACCGCATCTGGAAGCAGCGCACCGTCGGCATCGGCGTCGTGCCGCCGGAGATGGCGCTGGCCTGGGGCATGACCGGGCCGATGCTGCGTGGCTCCGGCCTGGCCTGGGACCTGCGCAAGAAGCAGCCGTACGCCGCCTACGCCGACGTCGACTTCGACATCCCGGTGGGCGTCAACGGCGACTGCTACGACCGCTATCTCGTGCGCGTCGAGGAGATGCGCCAGTCGAACCGGATCATCAAGCAGTGCGTGCAGTGGCTGCGGGCCAATCCCGGTCCGGTGATGGTGCGCAACTACAAGGTCGCGCCGCCGTCCCGTGCCGAGATGAAGGACGACATGGAAGCCCTGATCCACCACTTCAAGCTCTTCACCGAGGGCTACAGCGTGCCGGCCGGCGAGGCGTATGCCGCGGTCGAGGCGCCGAAGGGCGAGTTCGGCGCCTATGTGATCTCCGACGGCGCCAACAAGCCGTTCCGCCTGAAGCTGCGCGCGCCGGGCTTCGCCCACCTGTCGTCGATGGACACGATCGTGCGCGGGCACATGCTGCCCGACGTGGTCGCGATGATCGGTACCTACGACATCGTGTTCGGCGAAATCGACCGCTGAGGACCCGCGAAAGATGAAAGCCACCGGAAATTTCGCCGCGGCGCAGAACGTCGACCCGATGGTCGCGCTCAGCGACGCCACCCGCGCGCACATCGACCACTGGTGCGGCAAGTTCCCGCCGGACCGCCGCCGCTCGGCGGTGATCCAGGGCCTGATGGCAGCGCAGGAGCAGAACGGCGGCTGGCTCAGCGACGAGATCATCGCCGCGGTCGCCAAATATCTCGGCATCCCGCCGGTGTGGGCCTACGAGGTCGCGACGTTCTACTCGATGTTCGACCTGCAGCCGGTCGGCCGGCACAAGGTCGCGATCTGCACGAACATCAGCTGCTGGCTCAACGGCGCCGAGGACCTCGTGCGCCACTGCGAACGCAAGCTCGGCATCCGCCACGGCGAGTCCACGCCCGACGGCCGCATCTACCTGAAGATGGAAGAGGAATGCGTGGCCGCCTGTGCCGCCGCGCCGGTCGTGCTGATCGACGGCCACTACCACGAGAAGCTGACGCCGGCGCAGGTCGACGCGCTGCTGGACGCACTGGAGTAAGGGCAGGGACATGGCGCATCACTCTCACTACGCCGAACCCACCGGCCCGGTCGGCCCGGCGCCGCAGGAGCACAACGTCGTCTACACGACGCTGCACTTCGACAAGCCGTGGTCGTACGAGAACTACCTCAAGACCGGCGGCTATGCCGCGTGGCGCAAGATCCTCGCCGAGAAGCCCGATCCGGCCACCGTCGTCGACATGGTCAAGCAGTCCGGCCTGCGCGGCCGCGGCGGCGCCGGCTTCCCGACCGGCCTGAAGTGGAGCTTCATGCCGCGCAGCGCGCCGGGGCAGAAGTACATCCTCTGCAACTCCGACGAGTCCGAGCCGGGCACCTGCAAGGACCGCGACATCCTGCGCTACAACCCGCACGCGGTGATCGAGGGCATGGCGATCGCCTGCTACGCGACCGGCTGCACCGTCGGCTACAACTACCTGCGCGGCGAGTTCCATCACGAGCCCTTCGAGCACTTCGAGGAGGCGCTGAAGGAGGCCTACGCGAACGGCTGGCTCGGCAAGGACATCCAGGGCTCGGGCGTCGACGTCGACATCCACGCCGCGCTCGGCGCCGGCGCCTACATCTGCGGCGAAGAGACCGCGATGATGGAGTCGCTCGAGGGCAAGAAGGGCCAGCCGCGCTACAAGCCGCCGTTCCCGGCGAACTACGGCCTGTTCGGCCGCCCGACCACGATCAACAACACCGAGACCTATGCCTCGGTGCCGGCGATCATGCGCAACGGCCCGGAGTGGTTCCTGGGCCTCGGCAAGCCGAACAACGGCGGCCCGAAGATCTTCTCGGTCTCCGGCCACGTCGAGAACCCGGGCAACTTCGAGATCCGCCTCGGCACCCCGTTCGCCGACCTGCTGGCGATGGCCGGCGGCGTCAAGGGCGGCAGGAAGCTCAAGGGCGTGATCCCCGGCGGTTCGTCGATGCCGGTGCTGCCGGCCGAGACGATGCTGGCCTGCACGATGGACTACGACTCGATCCAGAAGGCCGGTTCGGGCCTGGGTTCGGGCGCGGTCGTGGTGATGGCGGAAGGCACCTGCATGGTGCGCGCCTGCCTGCGCATCTCCCGCTTCTACTACAAGGAAAGCTGCGGCCAGTGCACGCCGTGCCGCGAGGGCACCGGCTGGATGCACCGCATGCTGACCCGCATCGCCAATTTCGAGGCGTCGCTGGACGACCTGCAGATGCTGCGCCAGGCCGCCGGCCAGATCGAGGGACACACGATCTGCGCGTTCGGCGAGGCCGCCGCGTGGCCGGTGCAGGGCTTCCTGCGCCACTACTGGCACGAGTTCGAATACGCGATCGTGAACAAGCGTTTCTACGTCGACGACGAGGCCGCCGGCACGCTCGTCCGCACGGAGCAGGCCGCATGAGCGCCGTCCCCACCAATACCGCCCCCGATGTCGTCACCATCGAGATCGACGGCGTGCCGATGACGGCGCCGAAAGGCTCGATGATCATCCAGGCCGCCGACAAGGCCGGCATCCCGATTCCGCGCTTCTGCTACCACGAGAAGCTGCCGATCGCGGCCAACTGCCGCATGTGCCTGGTCGACGTCGAGAAGATGCCCAAGCCCGCGCCCGCCTGCGCCACGCCGGTGATGGAAGGCATGAAGGTCACCACCCGGACCAAGCGCGCGCTCGATGCGCAGCGCAACGTCATGGAGTTCCTGCTGATCAACCATCCGCTCGACTGCCCGATCTGCGACCAGGGCGGCGAGTGCGAACTGCAGGACCTGTCGGTGGGTTACGGCCGCAGCGTGTCCCGCTACGTCGACCGCAAGCGCGTGGTGCCGGACGAGGACCTCGGTCCGCTGGTCGCCACCGAGATGACCCGCTGCATCCAGTGCACGCGCTGCGTCCGCTTCACCGCGGAAGTCGCCGGCACCTACGAACTCGGCGGCATGAGCCGTGGCGAGAACCTGCAGATCGGCACCTACGACGGCAAGCCGCTGATGACCGAGCTGTCCGGCAACGTCATCGACGTCTGCCCGGTCGGCGCGCTGACCAACAAGGTGTTCCGTTTCCGCGCCCGCGCCTGGGAGCTGATCGCCCGCGAGTCGATCGGTTACCACGACGCGCTCGGTTCCAACCTCTACCTGCACGCCCGCCGCGGCGAGATCCTGCGCACCGTTCCGCGCGACAACGAGGCGGTGAACGAGTGCTGGCTGTCGGACCGCGACCGCTATTCGCACGAAGGCCTGTACGCCGCCGACCGCGCGACGCGTCCGCTGGTCCGCGAGGGTGAGGCCTGGCGCGAGGCGAGCTGGGACGAAGCGCTGGCCGCCGCAGCGAAGCTGCTGAAGGACGCCGGCCAGTCCGTCGGCGTGCTCGCGCACCCGGCCACCTCGAACGAGGAGGGTGCCCTGCTGGCCCGTCTCGCCACGGGCATCGGCACCGGCAACATCGACCATCGCCTGAAGGCCACCGACTTCGCCGACGCCGCGTTCGCCGAGCCGTTCGCGGCGCCGTCGGCGCAGCTCGAGCGCGCCGACGTGGTGGTGCTCGTCGGCTGCAACCTGCGCCACGAAGTGCCGCTGCTGCACCACCGCGTGCACGAGGCGGCGAAGCGCGGCGCGAAGGTGTACACGATCAACCCGGTCGATTTCGCGACGACTTTCGCCGTCGCCGGCAAGCGCATCGTCGCGCCGTCGAAGCTGCCGGCGGCCTTCGCGGCGCTGGCGCACGCGGCCGGTGCGGCGCTGCCGTCCGGCGTGTCGGCGGAATCCGGCGACGACGTCGCCGCTGCCGTGCACCGCAATGCCTCCGAGGCGCTGAAGGCGGCCGATAACGCGTATGTCGTGCTCGGCGAAGTCGCCGAGAACCATCCGCAGGCCTCCTGGCTGCGCGCCACCGCGCGCGCGCTCGCCGCCGCCACCGGGGCGAAGCTCGCGCGCCTGCCGCAGGGCGCCAACGCGATCGGCCTGGCCCGGCACGGCGTGCGGCCGGCGGCCGGCGGCCTCGACGCCGCGGCGATGCTGGCACAGGCGCAGTCGGCCTACGTGCTCTACGGCGTCGAGCCGCGCTACGACTTCGCGCACGGTGCCGCCGCGTTGAAGGCGATGGCCGGCGCGAAGGTCGTCGCCTTCGCCGCGTACGCGTCGGAGGACCTGAAGCAGGTCGCGCAGGTGATCCTGCCGATCGGCCTGTTGCCGGAGATCGAAGCGACGCTGACCAACCTCGACGGCACCGACCAGGCCACCCGCGCCGGCGGCAAGCTGCCGGGCGAGGCGCGTGCCGGCTGGAAGGTACTGCGTGCGCTGGGCGGCGCGCTGGCGCTGCCGGGCTTCGCCTTCACCGACATCGACGGCCTGCGCGCCGGCCTGGCCGCCGAAGCGCCGGCGAACGGCAGCGGCCTCGCGGCGGCGCCGGCGGCGGGCGAGGGCTTCGAGCGCGTCGTGACGACGCCGATCTACCGCGGCGACGCCGTGCTGCGCCGCGCCGCGGCACTGAACGCGCACCCGCTGTCGACCGGCGCGCGCATCGTGCTGCACCCCGAAGACGCGCAGGCGCGCGGTCTGGTCGACGGTGCGATCGCCAAGGTCGGCGACGGCATCGGCAGCGCCGCGCTACCGGTGGCGCTGGATGCCCGTGTCGCCCGTGGCGCCGCGTGGATCGAGAACGGCTGGGATGCCACGGCGCCGATGTCGCCGACGGCAGGCCTGGCGGTGGTGGGGGCCTGAGATGATCGATCCGATCCGCGAATTCTTCACGTCCTTCGGCACCTGGGGTGTCGTCGCCTGGACGCTGGTGAAGATCATCACGATCACCCTGCCGGTGGTGGTGGGCGTGGCGATGTACGTGCTGGCCGAGCGCAAGGTGATCGGTTGGATGCATGCGCGCCTGGGGCCGCAGTACATCGGCGGCTTCTTCGGCATCGGCTGGATCCAGGCCTTCGCCGACGTCTTCAAGATGCTGTTCAAGGAAATCCTGGTGCCGGCGACCGCCAGCCGGTTCCTGTTCCGGCTCGCGCCGCTGCTGGCGCTGGCGCCGGCGCTGGCGGCCTGGGCGGTGATCCCGTTCGACGACGGCGTGGTGCTGGCGAACATGGACGCCGGCCTGCTCGTGCTGCTGGCCCTGACCTCGATGGGCGTGTACGGCATCATCATCGGCGGCTGGGCCTCGAACTCGAAGTACGCGGTGCTCGGCGCGCTGCGCTCGGCGGCGCAGGTGATCAGCTACGAGATCGCGATGGGCTTCTCGCTGGTCGGCGTGCTGGTCGCCGCGGGTTCGATGAACCTGTCGAAAATCGTCTACGCGCAGGCGGGCGATGCCGGCCTGTTCGAGTGGTTCTGGCTGCCGCTGTTCCCGCTGTTCGTCATCTACTTCATCAGCGGCGTCGCCGAGACCAACCGCGCGCCGTTCGACGTCGCCGAAGGCGAATCGGAAATCGTCGCCGGCTTCCACGTCGAGTACTCGGGCTCCGCGTTCGCGATCTTCTTCCTGGCCGAGTACGCGAACATGATGCTGGTCAGCCTGCTGACCTCGCTGCTGTTCCTCGGTGGCTGGCTGTCGCCGTTCCCGGCTTCGTGGGGCTTCATCGGCGAGCCGGGCTGGTGGTGGCTGGCGGCGAAGTTCGCGTTCTTCGCGTTCTCGTTCCTGTGGTTCCGCGCCACGTTCCCGCGCTACCGCTACGACCAGATCATGCGTCTGGGCTGGAAGGTGTTCATCCCCATCACGATCTTCTGGATCTTCGTGACGGCGATCGCCGCCTACAACGAATGGTTCACGCTGGGCGCCTGAGGAAGCCATGAATCGCATCACCAACTACCTCAAGAGCCTGCTGCTGCTCGAACTGCTGGCCGGCATGAAGCTGACGATGGGCTACATGTTCAAGCCCAAGTACACGCTCAACTATCCGTTCGAGAAGACGCCGCAGTCGCCGCGCTTCCGCGGCCTGCACGCGCTGCGCCGCTACCCGAACGGCGAGGAGCGCTGCATCGCCTGCAAGCTCTGCGAGGCGGTGTGCCCGGCGCTGGCGATCACGATCGACTCGGAACCGCGCGACGACGGCTCGCGCCGCACCACGCGCTACGACATCGACCTGTTCAAGTGCATCTACTGCGGCTTCTGCGAGGAGAGCTGCCCGGTCGACTCGATCGTCGAGACGCACATCCACGAGTACCACTTCGAGAAGCGCGGCGAGAACGTCGTCACCAAGCCGCAGCTGCTGGCGATCGGCGATCGCCTCGAAGCCGAGATCGCCGAGCGGCGCGCCGCCGACGCGCCCTACCGCTGAGGCCCGGACCATGACCTACGAACTCGCCGCCTTCCTGGCCTTCGCCATCGTCACCGTGCTGGCCGCGCTGGGCGTGATCCTGGTGAAGAACCCGGTGCACGCCGTGCTCAGCCTGGTGCTGACCTTCTTCTCCGCCGCGCTGCTGTGGCTGCTGCTGCAGGCCGAATTCCTCGGCGTCGTGCTGGTGCTGGTCTACATCGGCGCGGTGATGGTGCTGTTCCTCTTCGTCGTGATGATGCTCGACATCAACACCACGCCGCTGCGCGAGGGCTTCGTGAAGCACCTGCCGCTGACCGGCGCCGTGGTCGTGGTGATGGCGGCCGAGCTGATGATGCTGATCGGCAAGCAGCGTTTCGACGTCGTGCTGGCGGACACCGATCCGGCCGCCGCGCTCGGCAAGACCAACCTGCAGTGGATCGGCGAGACCCTGTTCAGCAAGTACATCCTGCCGTTCGAAATCGCCGCGGTGATCCTGACCGTCGCGCTGATCGTCGCCGTGATGCTGACCCTGCGCCGCCGTCCGGGCACCAAGCACCAGGATCCCGCGCGCCAGGTCGCCGTGCGCCGCGACGACCGCGTGCGCCTCGTCAAGATGCCGGCCGAAGGCCGCCGGGAGGACACCCCGTGATCACCCTGGGCCACTACCTCGCGCTCGCCGCGATCCTGTTCTGCATCGCGGTCGCGGGCATCTTCATCAACCGCAAGAACGTGATCGTGCTGCTGATGTCCATCGAGCTGATGCTGCTTTCGGTGAACATCAACTTCGTCGCCTTCTCGCGCTTCCTCGGCGACGTCTCCGGCCAGATCTTCGTCTTCTTCATCCTGACCGTGGCGGCGGCCGAGGCGGCGATCGGCCTGGCCATCCTGGTCACGCTGTTCCGCAACCGGCGGACGATCAACGTCGCCGAACTCGACTCGCTGAAGGGCTGACGCGCGATGATCTCGATGAACACGCTCCTGGTGATCGCGCTCGCACCGCTGTTCGGCAGCGCCATCGCCGGCCTCTTCGGTCGCCAGGTCGGCCGCGCCGGCGCGCACTGGGTCACCATCCTCGGCGTCGCCGTCAGCTGTGCGCTGTCGGTGCAGGTGCTCTGGCAACTGGTGGGGCAGCACGCCGACCCGTTCAACCAGAACGTCTACACGTTCTTCCAGGTCGGCGGCTACGCGGCCCACGTCGGCTTCATGGTCGACACCCTGACCGCGATGATGATGGTGGTGGTGACCTTCGTGTCGCTGCTGGTCCACGTCTACACGATCGGCTACATGGCCGAAGACCCCGGTTACCAGCGCTTCTTCAGCTACATCTCGCTCTTCACCTTCTCGATGCTGATGCTGGTGATGAGCAACAACTTCCTGCAGCTGTTCTTCGGCTGGGAAGCGGTGGGCCTGGTGTCCTACCTGCTGATCGGCTTCTGGTACAAGCGGCCGACGGCGATCTTCGCGAACCTCAAGGCCTTCCTGGTCAATCGCGTCGGCGACTTCGGCTTCCTGTTGGGCATCGCCGGCGTGCTGATGTGGATCGGCACCCTCGACTACGCCACGGCCTTCGCGCACGCCTCGACGCCGGGGCTGCACGACGCGATCACCCTGTGGTCCGGCAAGGTGTTCACCGGCGACTGGACGATGGTCCTGAAGTCGACCCCGTGGATGGTCGAGCCGGTCACGCTGATCTGCATCTGCCTGTTCATCGGCGCGATGGGCAAGTCGGCGCAGGTGCCGCTGCACGTCTGGCTGCCGGACTCGATGGAGGGCCCGACCCCGATCTCGGCGCTGATCCACGCGGCGACGATGGTGACCGCCGGCATCTTCATGGTGGCGCGCATGTCGCCGCTGTTCGAGCAGAGCGAGGCGGCGCTGCAGATGGTGCTGTTCGTCGGCGCCACCACGGCCTTCTTCACCGGCCTGATCGGCATCGTGCAGAACGACATCAAGCGCGTCGTGGCGTATTCGACGCTGTCGCAGCTCGGCTACATGACCGTCGCGCTCGGCGTGTCGGCGTACTCGGCGGCGGTGTTCCACCTGATGACCCACGCCTTCTTCAAGGCGCTGCTGTTCCTCGCGGCCGGCTCGGTGATCATCGGCATGCACCACGAGCAGGACATGCGCAAGATGGGCGGCCTGCGCAGGTACATGCCGGTCACCTACTGGACCAGCCTGATCGGCACGCTGGCCCTGGTCGGCACGCCGTTCTTCTCCGGCTACTACTCGAAGGACACCATCATCGAGGCCGCGAAGATGGCGACCCTGCGCGACGGCTGGGTCTGGCAGTACGGCTACTGGGCGGTGCTGCTGGGCGTGTTCGTCACCGCCTTCTACAGCTTCCGCCTGCTGTACCTGACCTTCCACGGCCGGGAGCGCTTCCGCGACGCCGCGCATCACGACGCGCACGACGACCATGGCCACGACGACCATGGCCACCACGGCCACGGCGCGCACGAGCCGCACGAGTCGCCGTGGGTGGTGACGGTGCCGCTGGTGCTGCTGGCGATCCCGTCGATCCTGATCGGCTTCTTCACCGTCGGCCCGATGCTGTTCGGCGATTTCTTCCGCGGCGCGATCGAGGTCATGGACCGCCACGACACCGTCGGCGCGGCCGCGCACAACCTCTGGCACGCCGACCACGGCTGGGTGTCGGCGGCGGTGGGCTTCGGCCTGCACTTCTGGAAGTCGCCGGTGTTCTGGCTGGCCTTCGCCGGCTTCGCCACCGCCACCGTGCTGTACCTGTGGAAGACCGAGTGGCCGGCGCGCATCGCCGCGACCGCGCCGGGCCGCCTGCTGACCCGCGTGCTCGAGAACAAGTACGGCTTCGACGACCTGTGGATCAAGGGCTTCGCCGGCGGCGGCATCCGCCTCGGCCGCTTCTCCTGGAAGAAGGGTGACGCGGGCCTGATCGACGGCGTCGTCGTCAATGGTTCGGCGCTGCTGGTCGACCGCATCGCCGGCGTGCTGCGGCAGGTGCAGAACGGCCGTCTCTACAACTACGCGTTCGCCATGATCCTGGGCCTCATCGTGCTGCTGGCGGTGCTGGTGCGCACGGTCGCCGGTTGAGAACAAGGAAGACTCCATGCAAGTGACCTGGCCCCTGCTGAGCGTGCTGATCTGGCTGCCGATCCTCGGCGGCGTGATCACGCTGGCGTTCGGCGACTCGCGCGCGAACCTGGGCAAGAGCTTCGCGGTGCTGATCGCCGCGCTGACCTTCGCCGTCAGCCTGCTGCTCTTCCCCGGCCACGACTACGCCTCGGCGCAGATGCGCTTCGTCGAGAACGTGCCGTGGATCCCGGCGTTCGACATCCGCTACGCGCTCGGCGTCGACGGCATCTCGATCGCGCTGATCGCGCTGACCACGCTCTGCAGCCTGCTGGTGCTGATCGGCGCCTGGACCTCGGTCGAGCGGCGCGCGCACCAGTACTTCGCCGCGTTCCTGATCCTCGAAGGCCTGATGGTCGGCGTGTTCTGCGCGCTCGACGCGGCGCTGTTCTACGTGTTCTTCGAGGGCATGCTGATCCCGATGTTCATCATCATCGGCGTCTGGGGCGGCCCGCGGCGCGTGTACGCGTCGATCAAGTTCTTCCTGTACACCTTCCTCGGCTCGGTGTTCATGCTTATCGGGCTGGTCTACCTGTACCTGCGCACGGTGGAGCAGGGCGGCGGCAGCTTCATGATCTCCGACCTCGCGGCGCTGCCGCTGTCGGCGACCGAGCAGATGTGGCTGTTCTTCGCCTTTCTCGCCGCGTTCGCGGTGAAGGTGCCGATGTTCCCGGTGCACACCTGGTTGCCGGATGCGCACGTAGAGGCGCCGACCGGCGGCTCGGTGATCCTGGCGGCGATCATGCTGAAGATCGGCGGCTACGGCTTCCTGCGCTTCACCCTGCCGATCGTGCCGGACGCCGGGCAGGAGTGGGCCTGGCTGGTGATCGCGCTGTCGCTGGCCGCCGTGATCTACGTCGGCCTGGTGGCGCTGGTCCAGGAGGACATGAAGAAGCTGATCGCGTACTCCTCGGTCGCGCACATGGGCTTCGTCACCCTCGGCACCTTCATCGCCTTCGCGCTGGTGCGCGAGCTGCAGGCCGGCGACGCCGCCCAGCTCGGCCTGCAGGGCGCGATGGTGCAGATGATCTCGCACGGCTTCATCTCCGGCGCGATGTTCTCCTGCGTCGGCGTGCTCTACGACCGCCTGCACAGCCGCATGATCAGGGACTACGGCGGCATCGTGAACACGATGCCCTGGTTTGCGACCTTCTTCGTTTTCTTCGCGATGGCCAACTCCGGCCTGCCGGGCACGTCCGGTTTCGTCGGCGAGTTCATGGTCGTGCTGGCCTCGTTCCAGCACAACGTGTGGGTCGCCTTCGCGGCGGCGACGACGCTGATCCTGAGCGCCGCGTACACGCTGTGGATGGTCAAGCGCGTGGTGTTCGGCGACATCGCCAACCCCAACGTCGCCGCGCTGCAGGACATGAACCGCCGCGAGGCGCTGGTGCTCGGCACCTTCGCGCTGTTCACGATCGCGCTCGGCGTCTATCCGAAGCCGCTGACCGACCTGATGGAAGCCCCGATCGCGCAGCTGCTCGCGCAGATCGCCACCACCAAGCTGTAAGGGAAAACGATGGCCCTGCCGATGCCCACCCTCGCCGACCTGACGCCGCTGGTGCCGGAGATCTTCGTCTGCGGCGCCGCGTTCGCGCTGCTGATGGTCGACCTGTTCCTGTCGGACCAGCGCCGCGGGCTGACCCACTTCCTCGCGCTGTTCATCCTCGCCGGCGCGGCGGTGCTGACCGCGCGCGACTTCGCGATGCAGCCGGTGTACGGCTTCGCCGACCTGTTCGTGCGCGACGCCGCCGGCGACGTGCTGAAGATGGCGGTGTACGCGGTGTCGGCGATGGCGCTGGTCTACGCCAAGCCCTCGCTGGTCGACCGCGGCCTGTTCAAGGGCGAGTTCCACGTTCTGGTGCTGTTCTCGGCGCTCGGCATGATGCTGATGATCTCGTCGGGCAGCATGCTGACCGCCTACCTGGGCCTCGAGCTGCAGGCGCTGGCGGCCTACGGCCTGGTGGCGATCGACCGCGACAACGCCCGCTCCTCGGAAGCGGCGATGAAGTACTTCGTGCTCGGCTCGCTGGCCTCGGGCCTGCTGCTGTACGGCATGTCGATGGTCTACGGCGCCACCGGCAGCCTGCAGCTGCACGAGATCAGCGCCGCGGTCTCGGCCAGCGGCGACAAGACCCTGCTTCTGGTCGGCGTGGTGTTCATGCTGGTCGGCATCGCGTTCAAGTTCGGCGCCGCGCCGTTCCACATGTGGGTGCCGGACGTCTACCACGGCGCCCCGACCGCGGTGACGCTGTTCATCGGCTCGGCGCCGAAACTGGCCGCGTTCGGCTTCGCCTACCGCCTGCTGGAAACCGGCGTCGGCCCGATCGACGCCGACTGGCAGCTGATGGTCGCCTGGCTCGCGGCGCTGTCGATGATCATCGGCAACCTGGTCGCGCTGGTGCAGACCAACCTCAAGCGCATGCTCGCGTATTCGACCGTCTCGCACGTCGGCTTCCTGTTCATGGGCCTGGCGCACGGCGGTGCCGCGGGGTATTCGGCGGCGATGTTCTACGCGATCGTCTACGCGGTCACCGCCGCCGCCGCGTTCGGCGCGATCGTGCTGCTGTCGCGCCGCGGCTTCGAGGCCGATGAGATCGCCGACTTCCGCGGCCTGTGGGCGCGGCATCCGCTGCACGCGATGCTGGTGATGTTCGTGATGGCCTCGCTGGCCGGCGTGCCGCCCTTCATCGGCTTCTGGGCGAAGCTCGAGGTGCTGCGCGCCGCGCTCGACGCGGGCCTGGTCTGGCTGGCCATCGTCGGCGTCGTGTTCGCGGTGATCGGCGCCTTCTACTACCTGCGTGTCATCAAGGTGATGTTCTTCGACGAGCCGGAAGGCGAGGGCGCGTCGCCGCATCCGGACGGGCAGGTGCGGGCGCTGTTCGTGGTCAACGCCTCGGCGCTGCTGCTGCTGGGCGTGTTCGCGAACTGGATCCTCGCCTGGTGCCGCTACGCGTTCCCGGTCTGAACGTTTTCGCGCGCGGCAGGCTTGCGCCTGCGATGACCCGGCCCCTATAATGCGCGTCTGCTGATGCGGGGTGGAGCAGTCTGGCAGCTCGTCGGGCTCATAACCCGAAGGTCGCAGGTTCAAATCCTGCCCCCGCTACCACAGCAGAAGGCGTCGACCGCGAGGAAGCGGCGCCCGGCTTCTTCCCAGGGTCGCCTGCTCCGCGACCCGGGGATACCGGAACCAGGAAGTACCGGAAAAGGGCCTCACGGCCCTTTTTTGTTTTCCGCGGTTGCGGATTCGCATTCCTTTCACAGGTGCCCCGATGTCCGCGAAGGCGTCCGAAATCAGCGAAATGCTCGCCCCGACCGTCGCCGCCCTCGGCCTGGAGCTGCTGGGCGTGGAGCTGGCGTCGTCGGGCAACGACGCGGTGCTGCGTCTGTACATCGACGCGCCCGGTCGCCCGGTCGACATCGACGACTGCGAGCGCGTGAGCCGCGAGGTCTCGGCGCAGCTCGACGTCGAAGACCCGATTTCCACGCAGTACACGCTCGAGGTCTCGTCGCCCGGCATCGACCGGCCGCTGTTCACGCCGGAGCAGTTCGGGCGCTGGATCGGCGAGGAAGTGAAGCTGACCCTGCGCCTGGCGCAGGACGGCCGCCGCCGCTTCACCGCGCGGATCACCGCCGTCGAGGGCGACGACATCCTGCTGGCGCACACCGCCGGCGACATGCGTGTCGCCCACGCGAACATCGAGAAGGCGCGCCTGGTCCCCGACCTCGTCGCGCTCGGCCTGGCGCCGCAGCCCAAGCCCGGCAAGGCGCCGGCGGCGGGCAAGGGCGCCGCGAAGAAGAAATCCTGATCAACCCCCGGGGCGGCCTGCCGCCTTCAACGGAGCTGCAAGACGATGAGCAAGGAACTGTTGCTGGTGATGGAAGCGGTGGCCAATGAAAAGGGCGTGCCGCGGGGCGTGATCATCGAGGCGATGGAGGCCGCGCTGGCTTCCGCCGCGAAGAAGCGCTATCACGACCAGGACGTCGCCGTGCGGGTGTCGATCAACCCGAAGGACGGCAGCTACGAGACCTTCCGTCGCTGGGAAGTTGTCGCCGACGACGTCGTCATGGAGTCGCCGGACCGGCAGATCCGCATGATGGACGCCGTCGACGAGGTCGCCGACATCCAGATCGGCGAGTTCATCGAGGAGCAGGTCGAGAACGCCGAGTTCGGCCGCATCGCCGCCCAGGCCGCCAAGCAGGTGATCGTGCAGCGCGTCCGCGAGGCCGAGCGCGCGCAGGTCGTCGACGCCTGGAAGGATCGCGTCGGTGAGCTGGTCAACGGCATCGTCAAGCGCGTCGAGCGCGGCAACGTCTACGTCGACCTCGGCGGCAATGCCGAAGCCTTCATCCCGAAGGACAAGGCGATCCCGCGCGACGTGCTGCGCCCCGGCGACCGCGTCCGCGGCTACCTGCTGGACGTGCGCGCCGAGCAGCGCGGCCCGCAGCTGTTCATCAGCCGCACCGCCCCGGAATTCATGATCGAGCTGTTCAAGCTCGAGGTGCCGGAAGTCGGCCAGGGCCTGGTCGAGATCAAGGCCGCCGCGCGTGACCCGGGCGACCGCGCCAAGATCGCCGTGCTCGCGCACGACCACCGCACCGATCCGATCGGCGCCTGCATCGGCATGCGCGGCTCGCGCGTGCAGGCCGTGAGCAACGAGCTCAACGGCGAGCGCATCGACATCGTGCTGTGGTCCGACAACCCGGCCCAGTTCGTCATCAACGCGATGGCGCCGGCCGAGGTGCAGTCGATCATCGTCGACGAGGAGAAGCACTCGATGGACCTCGCGGTCGCCGAGGACAAGCTCGCGCAGGCGATCGGCAAGGGCGGCCAGAACGTGCGCCTGGCCTCGCGCCTGACCGGCTGGCAGCTCAACGTGATGACCCAGGACCAGGTCACCGCCAAGTCCGAGGCCGAGCAGGCCGCGGCGCGCGCGCTGTTCATGGAGAAGCTGGAAGTCGACGAAGAGATCGCCGGCATCCTGGTCGCCGAGGGTTTCAGCACGGTCGAGGAAATCGCCTACGTGCCGGCCGCCGAGCTGCTGGCGATCGAGGGCTTCGACGAGGACATCGTCGAGGAACTGCGTGCCCGCGCCCGCGACGCCCTGCTGACCGAGGCGCTGATGGTCGAAGAGGACATCGAGGAGCACAAGCCGGCCGAGGACCTGCTGTCGCTCGACGGCATGGACGAGGCGACCGCCTATGCCCTGGCCGCCCGCGGCATCGTCACCCGCGACGACCTGGCCGAGCTGGCGACCGACGAACTCACCGACATCGAGGGCGTCGACGAGGAACGCGCGGCGAAGCTGATCATGGCCGCCCGCCAGCACTGGTTCGAGTAACGAGCAACGCCGCAACCCGCCGTACGTACACCACGCGCGCCCGCCGCGCAGTCAAGGAAGCACCGACACATGTCTGAAGTCACCGTAGGTTCGCTGGCCAAAGTGCTGGGAATGCCCGTCGAGAAGCTGCTCGAGCAGCTGGCCGGCGCCGGCATGTCCTTCAGCGGGCCGGAGCAGGTGGTCAGCAGCACGGAAAAGATGAAGCTGCTCGGCTTCCTGCGCCGTACGCACGGCAAGGACGACAAGCCGGCGGATGCCGCGGCGCCGAAGAAGATCACGCTGCAGCGGCGCAAGCAGGAAGAGCTGACCGTCAGCGCCGGCAAGACCAAGGCCACGGTCACCGTCGAGGTCCGGCAGAAGCGCACCTACGTCAAGCGTGACGAGGTCGAGGCGCCCGCCAGCGACGAGCGCAGCGATGCGCTGCGCAAGCTCGAGGAATCGAAGGCCCGGCAGCAGGCCGAACTGGCCGCGCTGAGCGAGGCCGACCGCCGCCGCCGCGAGGAAGCCGACGCGAAGAAGCACGCCGAGGAAGCCGCCGTCGCGGCCGCCGAGGCCGCCGAGGCCGAGGCGGAAGCCGAAAACGCGCGCGAGGACGTCGCCGCGCCGGCCGAACCGGTCGCCGCGCCGGCGAAGCCCGCCCGTCCGGCCGACAACACGCCGGTGGCGCAGATCATCGTGCACGAGCCGCGTCGCCGCGCCGCGCCGAAGGTCGCGCCGGCCGCGCCGCCGCCGCCGTCGGCCAAGCCGGCCAGCCGCGCCGGTGCGCCGGGCAACGCGCCCGCCCGCCCCGGTGCCACCAAGCAGACGCCGCCGAAGCACAAGGCCGTGCGCGGTTCGCACGCGATGGTCGACAACGAGGGCGACGAGGGCCAGGCCAGCCGGTTCGCCGCCGGCCAGCTGCACCTCACCGATTCCGAGCGCGCCCGCCGCGGCGCCGCCGGCAACCGCAAGAAGACCAGGATGCGCGGCCCGGAGCCGTCGCGTTCGGGCACCGGCGCGCACGGCTTCTCGCGCCCGACCGCACCGATCGTCCGCGACGTCTTCATCGGCGACAGCATCACCGTCTCCGACCTCGCCCAGAAGCTGGCGATGAAGGGCGGCGAGGTGGTGCGCGCGCTGTTCAAGATGGGCGTGATGGCGACCATCAACCAGGTGATCGACCACGACACCGCGGTGCTGGTCGTCGAGGAACTCGGCCACCGCGCCAGCAAGACGGTCGAGGACGACGCCGAGGTCGCGCTGGTCGCGCACGTCGAGACGGAGCAGGGCGAGCGTCG
Organism: Arenimonas composti TR7-09 = DSM 18010; assembly: GCF_000426365.1. GTDB lineage: Bacteria > Pseudomonadota > Gammaproteobacteria > Xanthomonadales > Xanthomonadaceae > Arenimonas > Arenimonas composti. Next base: position 184,532 of record NZ_AUFF01000001.1, read on the forward strand.
CCCGCGCCCGCCGGTCGTCACGATCATGGGCCACGTCGACCACGGCAAGACCTCGCTGCTGGACTACATCCGCCGCACCAAGGTCGCCTCGGGCGAAGCCGGCGGCATCACCCAGCACATCGGTGCCTACCACGTCGAAACCGACCGTGGCGTCATCAGCTTCCTCGACACCCCGGGCCACAGCGCGTTCACCGCGATGCGTGCCCGCGGTGCGAAGCTCACCGACATCGTCGTGCTGGTGGTCGCCGCCGACGACGGCGTGATGCCGCAGACGATCGAGGCGGTCGAACATGCGCGCGCCGCCAAGGTGCCGCTGATCGTCGCGGTCAACAAGATCGACAAGCCGGAAGCCAATCCGGACAACGTCAAGCAGGGCCTGGTCAAGCTCGAGGTGGTGCCGGAAGAGTGGGGCGGTGACGTCCAGTTCGTGCCGGTGTCGGCCAAGACCGGTGACGGCGTCGACGCGCTGCTCGAGGCGATCTCGCTGCAGGCCGAGCTGATGGAACTGCAGGCCGTGTACGACGGCCGCGCCACCGGCACCGTGATCGAATCCGCGCTCGATAAGGGCCGCGGTCCGGTCGCCACCGTGCTGGTCCAGCAGGGCACCCTGAAGAAGGGCGACTTCCTGGTCTGCGGCACCCATTACGGCCGCGTGCGTGCGCTGTTCGACGAGAACGGCAAGCAGGTCGATTCGGCGGAGCCGTCGATCCCGGTGCAGGTGCTCGGCCTGTCGGGCGTGCCGGACGCCGGCGACGATTTCGTCGTCGTCGCCGACGAGCGTCTCGCCAAGGACGTCGCGCAGCAGCGTGACGCCAAGAAGCGCGAGTCGCGCCTGGTCGCCACGGCCGGTTCGCGCATGGAAGACATCATGGCCCAGATGGGGCAGGGTGCCGGCCAGGCGACGCTGAACCTGCTGGTCAAGGCCGACGTGCAGGGCTCGGTCGAAGCGCTGCGGCATTCGCTGGTGGCGCTGTCGAACGAGCTGATCAAGATCAACGTGATCAGCTCGGGCGTCGGCGCGATCACCGAGTCCGACGCCACGCTGGCGGCGACCTCGAAGGCCGTGATCATCGGCTTCAACGTGCGCGCCGACGCCACCGCCCGCCGCATCATCGAGAGCAACGGCCTGGACCTGCGCTACTTCTCGATCATCTACGACGTCATCGACCAGGTGAAGCAGGTCGCGTCCGGTCTGCTGGGCAAGGAAGTGCGCGAGGAGATCATCGGCATCGCCGAGGTCCGCGACGTCTTCCGCAGCTCGAAGTTCGGCGCGGTCGCCGGCTCGCTGGTGGTCGAGGGCACGGTCAGGAAGAACAAGCCCATCCGCGTGCTGCGCAACGGCGTGGTGGTCTTCGAAGGCGAGCTGGAGTCGCTGCGCCGCTTCAAGGACAACGTCGAGGAAGTGAAGTCCGGCACCGAGTGCGGCATCGCGGTGAAGGCCTACAACGACGTGAAGCCGGGCGACCAGATCGAGTGCTTCGAGCGCATCGAGGTGCAGCGCACGCTGTAAGGCGGAGCCCGACCATGGCCACGAAGAGCTTCCACCGCACCGACCGGGTCGCCGCGCAGCTGCGCCGCGACATCGGCACGATCGTCCACCAGGCGGTGCGCGAGCACGGGCTGCCCTCGGTCAGCGTGTCCGACGTCGAGGTCACCCGCGACCTGGCGCACGCGAAGGTGTTCGTCACCGCCCTGCTCGGCGAGCAGGGCCCGGCGGCGGTCAAGGCGCTGAAGGAACTGGCGCCGGAACTGCGTTTCCAGCTCGGACGGGCGGTGCGCATGCGGCACGTCCCGGAGCTGCATTTCCACTACGACGATTCGGTGGACAAGGGCGAGCGCATCGAGCGCCTGTTGCGCGACAACCCGGCGCCGCCGGCCGACGCCGACGACGCCGAAGGCAGCGGTCGCGGCGACGACTGAGCCGCGCCGCGTATGGCGCGCACGCGCACCGTCTTCCGCCGCGTCGACGGCATCCTGCTGCTGGACAAGCCCGGCGGCCTGAGCTCGAACCAGGCCCTGCAGCGGGCCCGGCACCTTTTCCGCGCCGAGAAGGGCGGCCATACGGGGGCCCTCGACCCGCTGGCGACCGGCCTGCTGCCGCTGTGCTTCGGCGAGGCCACCAAGATCGCCGGCCTGCTCCTCGGTGCCCGCAAGGCCTACGCGGCCGAGGTCGTGCTCGGCGCCACCACCGACACCGACGACGCCGATGGCGTGGTGCTGCGCGAGCGGCCGGTGCCGGCGCTGGACGTGGCTGCGGTCGCGGCCGCCTGCCGGCCCTTCCTGGGCCGCATCCGCCAGCGCCCGCCGATCTATTCGGCGCTCAAGCAGGGCGGCGAGCCGCTCTACGCCAAGGCCCGCCGCGGCGAGACCATCGAGGTCCCCGAGCGCGAGGTCGAAATCGCGGACATCGAGGTGCTGGCCGTCGACGGGCCACGGCTCCGGCTGTCCGTGACCTGCGGTTCCGGCACCTATATCCGCAGCCTCGCCCGCGACCTCGGCGAGGCCCTCGGCTGCGGCGGCCACATCGCCGCGCTGCGCCGGACCTGGGTCGAGCCCTTCACGGCGCCGCGGATGTCGACCCTGGACGGGCTCCAGGCCCTGGCCGCCGCCGGCGACGAGGCGGCGCTCGACGCGCTGCTGCTGCCGATCGAGGCCGGCCTGGCCGGCTTTCCGGCGCGGGTGCTGGACCCGGCCGACGCCCGCCGCTTCGCCCAGGGTCAGGTGATCGCCACCGGCGACGGCGAGACCGAGGTCGTGAACGTAACCGGCGAGGACGGGCTTTCGCTGGGCCTGGGACGGATCGACGCCGGCGGCCGGCTGCAGCCGAAGCGCCTGTTCGTGCGCTGATTCACGTCCCGGACGGGGGCTTTCCTTGTCCCGGGGGCGGCCCTCGGCTACAATTCGCGCGCTTTTTTCCGCTTCAATCCCCAACCGGCGGGCCCCGTGGTGCGACGTGCGATCCGGCGTCGTTCCTGCAGGCTGCGCATCACAAGAGAAAACAACATGTCCATCGATTCCGCGAAGATCATCGAAGAATTCAAGCGCGTCCCGAACGACACCGGTTCGCCGGAAGTCCAGGTCGCCCTGCTCTCGGCCCGCATCGAACAGCTGACCGAGCACTTCAAGGCGCACAAGCAGGACCACCACTCCCGCCGCGGCCTGCTGAAGATGGTGAACCAGCGCCGCAGCCTGCTGGCTTACCTCAAGAAGAAGGACGCCGCGCGTTACCAGTCGCTGATCGAGCGCCTGGGCCTGCGCCGCTGACGACAGACCCCGACGCGGCGCCGAGTGCGCCGCGTCGCATTTCGGGGGTTCCCGAATGCACAACCGCCGCGGGAAGGCCCGCGGCGGAACCAGATCCGACAGATACCCAGGAAGAATACGACGTGGCGAAAGTAACCAAGACGTTCCAGTACGGCCAGCACCAGGTGACGCTCGAGACGGGCGAAATCGCCCGCCAGGCCAGCGGTGCGGTCATCGTGAAGATGGCGGATACCGTCGTGCTGGTGACGGCGGTAGGCAACAAGAACGCGAAGGAGGGCATGGACTTCTTCCCGCTCACCGTCGACTACCTCGAGAAGTTCTACGCCGGCGGTCGCATCCCGGGTGGTTTCTTCAAGCGTGAAGGCCGCCAGACCGAGCGCGAGACGCTGGTCTCCCGCCTGATCGACCGGCCGATCAGGCCGCTGTTCCCGGAAGGCTTCCGCAACGAGGTCCAGGTCATCGCCCAGGTGATGTCGCTGAACCCGGAAGTTCCCGGCGACATCCCGGCGATGATCGGCGCGTCCGCCGCGCTCGCGCTGTCGGGCATTCCGTTCGCCGGTCCGATCGGCGCCGCCAAGGTCGGTTACGCCAACGGCCAGTACCAGCTGAACCCGTCGGTCACCGACCTCAAGACCTCCGACCTGGAGCTGGTCGTCGCCGGTACCGCCAACGCCGTGCTGATGGTCGAGTCCGAAGCCCGCGAGCTGTCGGAAGAGGTGATGCTCGGCGCCGTGATGTTCGGCCACCGCGAGATGCAGGCCGTCATCAACGCCATCAACGAGCTGGTAGCAGAAGTCGGCGTCACCCGCTGGGACTGGAAGCCGGCCGACAAGGCCCAGGCCGCGATCGACGCGCTGAAGGCCGCGATCGGCGACCGCCTGGCCGCCGCGTTCCAGATCCGCAACAAGCTCGAGCGCCGCGACGCGATCCAGCAGGTCAAGAAGGCCGTGCTGGCCGAACTCGCGCCGCAGTGCGAGGCCAACGGCTGGAACCCGGCCGAGCTGGCGAAGGAATTCGGCGAGTTCGAATACAGCACGATGCGCGACAGCGTGCTGAAGACCAAGACCCGCATCGACGGCCGTGACCTCGTCACCGTGCGTCCGATCTCGGTCAAGACCAGCGTGCTGCCGCGTACCCACGGCTCGGCGCTGTTCACCCGCGGCGAGACCCAGGCCATCGTCACCACGACCCTCGGCACCGCCCGCGACAGCCAGATCATCGACGCCGTCGAAGGCGAGTCGAAGGACTACTTCCTGTTCCACTACAACTTCCCGCCGTTCTCGGTCGGTGAAGCCGGCCGCATGATGGGTCCGAAGCGCCGCGAGATCGGCCACGGCCGTCTCGCCCGCCGCGGCGTGCAGGCGGTGATGCCGACGATCGAGGAATTCCCGTACACGATCCGCGTCGTCTCGGAAATCACCGAGTCGAACGGTTCGTCGTCGATGGCCTCGGTCTGCGGTTCCTCGCTGGCGCTGATGGACGCCGGCGTGCCGATCAAGGCGCCGGTCGCCGGCATCGCGATGGGCCTGATCAAGGAAGGCGAGGACTTCGCCGTGCTGTCCGACATCCTCGGTGACGAGGATCACCTCGGCGACATGGACTTCAAGGTCGCCGGCACCGCCAACGGCATCTCGGCGCTGCAGATGGACATCAAGATCGACGGCATCACCGAGGAGATCATGAAGGTCGCGCTCGCCCAGGCGAAGCAGGGCCGTCTGCACATCCTCGGCGAGATGGCGAAGGCGCTCAGCACGCCGCGTTCGGAAATGTCCGAGTACGCGCCGCGCCTGCTGACGATGAAGATCCACCCGGACAAGATCCGCGAGGTCATCGGCAAGGGCGGTTCGGTGATCCAGGCGATCACCAAGGAAACCGGCACCCAGATCGACATCCAGGACGACGGCACGATCGTCATCGCCTCGGTCAACGCCGCCGCCGCCCAGGCCGCGAAGGCGCGCATCGAGTCGATCACGTCCGACGTCGAGCCGGGCCGGATCTACGAGGGCAAGGTCGCCAAGCTGATGGACTTCGGTGCGTTCGTGACGATCGCCCCGGGCAAGGACGGCCTGGTGCACGTGTCGCAGATCTCCAACGAGCGCGTCGAGAAGGTCAGCGACAAGCTCAAGGAAGGCGACGTGGTGAAGGTGAAGGTGCTCGAGGTCGACAAGCAGGGCCGCATCCGCCTGTCGATGAAGGCCGTCGCGGAGGGCGAGGGCGTCTGAGCCTCGACGTATCGCGGCAAACTCTCGGGGGCGGGCGATGGTCCGCCCCTTTTTCTTGTGCAGTCGATTTCCGGAGGCGGGTCATGGGCGAGCTGATGCGGGCGGCGATCGCGCTGCTGGCGGCGGCACTGGTGGTCACACCGGCGAAGGCGCAGGATCAGGCCCCGCCGACGTTCTCGTTCAAGGAGTTCGTGCGCGTCGACGAGGGCGACAGTGGCCTGACTGAAGTCGTCGTCGAGTGGCGCCTGCTGTGGGCGCCGCCGGGCTACTCGACGGGATTCACGATCCACACCGAGGATCTCGACCCGCCGCAGGCGCGCGCTGGCGTCGATTACGTCCCCTTGCCGCCGACCCGGATCGACGTCGCCGCAGGGCAGACCAGCGGGACCCTGACGCTGCAGCTCATCGGCGACACCGAGGTCGAGAGCAACGAGATCTTCTGGTTGCACTATCGCGACTTCGCCAACGGCGCGCGCGGCCCGGGCGGCGGCAGCCAGTACACCACCGGCATCCACATCGCCAACGACGACCAGGTGCCGCTGCCACCCCTGACCGGCAACGACGACCACGTCTGGTTCGACGTCAATTCGCCCGGCGTGTTGATCGAGGCGCACCTCAACGACATCGAGATCCCCGCCGGCGCCACCCTGCGCGACACCGTGATGACGCTGCTGTCGCAGCCCCGCCACGGCACCGTCGAGAAGACGGCGGCGCAGTACCCGCGCGGTACCGAGCGCTTCATCTACCGGCCGGGCGCCGACTTCGCCGGCAACGACGGCTTCGACTATCGCTTGTGCAAGGCCGACGGGCAGTGCGTCGAAGCCCGTGTCCACGTGCAGGGACGGGTGACCGCGCCGCGTACCGGCGTCGGCCGGATCTCCGGTATCGACGTCGAGGTCGACAACCTGCGTGCGCTCGACGACGCCCGCTACCTCGTGAGCACGCTGGCGCCCGGCCGGATCGTCGAGTTGCCGACAACGGTGGACGCCACGCCGCACACCACCTGGGACGGCTTCGCCGGCATGGCGTGGAAGGTCTACACGATCCCGGCGCGCACCGACGGCAACGTCGCCGAGTACCGGGTCCACGTCGTCTCGGAGAACCCGCACGAGGCGCGGATCGACATGCTGGTCGGCATCGACAGCGACGGCGACGGGCGTCCGTCGGCCGCCGAACAGCGTTGCTTCGCCGGCTACGCTTACGCAACCGGGGTGTCTCCACTGACCTGCGAAATGACGATCGAGGTGGGCGGCGCGCCGGTGACCTACTGGATCGCCGGGCACTCGCGCGAGGCGACGGCGACGACGGCGCGGATGCGGGTGCACGAGGCGCGCATGGATGCCCAGGACGGCGGCATGGTGGTGACCGGCCCGACCCTCAGCGACGACCTGGACACGCTGCCCCTGCAGATCGCCTGGCGCGACACCACGAACATCGAGGGCAGCCGCCGGGTCGCCTTCGTCCGCGTGGTTGACGCGGCCGGTGTCGCAGGCGATTTCCGCGTCGACCTGTGGGGCGGCACGTTCTTGCATTTCCTGCTGCTGCCGCTGGACGGGAGCCCGCTCGTCGTCGATATGGCACCGACCTTCTTCCTCGAGCGCGCGATCTTCTTCGACGTGCCGTCCGGGGCGGAACGGCTGACGATCACCGCACGCAGCGACCGCCCCGTCGACATCGCCCCGACCTGGTACGGCGGCATCAGCCAGACCGAGCCGCGCATTCCCGAAGGGTCCGTGCCGTCCGGAGAATCGGCGTGGATCCGCATCGGCGAGCAGCCGCGCACGATCACCGTGGAAAAACCGCGATGGCAGCGCTGGCACCTGCTGATCCGCAACGGCGGCGACACCGCCGCGCGGATCGAGCTGACGGCGACACTGGCCGCGGTTCCGCCGACGGTGCGACCGGGGAGCTACTACAACCCGCGGCAGTCCGGCAGCGGGCTCATCCTGTATCCGTCCGGCGAGCAATGGGCCGGACTCTGGTACACCTACCTGCGCGACGGCCGGCCGACCTGGTACTACCTGCAGGCGCCGCAGCCGGGCGCGAACGGGCTGTGGCGCAGCCAGGTCTACCGTGCGGCCTGGAACGGAAGCGTGGCGCGACACGCCCCGGTCGGCGAAGCGGTGCTTACGCCGCTGGACCCGGACAGGTTCGCGCTGAGCTTCGTGATCGACGGCTTCGCTGGATCGCAGGTGATGGAGGCGCTCGGCCGCGGTTGTCCTGCGGTGGGCGGGCAGGTGGTCGACATCAGCGCACACTGGTTCGATCCGGCGCGCGCGGGTACCGGATACAGCGTGCAGATGTGGGAGGACTACGAGTTCTTCGCCGCATTCAACTACGATCGCCAGGGTTTTCCGGTGTTCCTGGCCGCCGAGTCGCCGGACTTCGCCGGTGCCGGCGTCGCCGATCTCGACCTCCAGATCCTCCGGGGTGCTGCGCCGTACTACGACTACTTCGCCCCGTCGCGGGCGCCGGCCGGCATCCTGCAGCGCCGGATCGACGGCGGCCGCCTCACGGAAGTGCAGATGCTGGTCGATTACGAGGAACTGCCGCCGTTCACCGGGCGCCGCACCTGGAGCATCGCCGACCGCGTACAGCCGCTCGGTGCGAGCCAGGGCTGCGAACCGTGATCAGCATCATCGCCTGACCGGCAGCGGTGCGCGCGGCGATGCCCGCGCGCACTGCCCTCGACCGTGAACGCGGGACTGCGACAATCGGCGCGCGACCCGATGGGAGACCGGTGATGGCCTCGAGTACCGACGAACTGAACCGCTTCGTGCGCGACGCGCTCGCGCGGGGGCACTCGCGCGAGGACACCGCCGCCGCGCTGGCCGCGGCCGGCTGGTTGCCGGACCAGGTCCGCACCGCGTTGGCGGCGTACGCGAAGGTCGACTTCCCGCTGCCGGTGCCGCGACCGCGGCCCTACCTGTCGGCGCGCGAGGCCTTCCTGCACCTGCTGCTGTTCTCGACGCTGTACGTCAGCGCCTGGCACCTCGGCGACCTGCTGTTCGCGCTGGTGACGCTCGCGCTGCCGGACGCCGCCGATCCGGAGTGGCTCCTCGCCGGGCTGGCGCGATCGATGCGCGGCAATGTCGCGGCGCTGCTGGTGGCCTTTCCGGTGTTCCTGTTCGTCGCCCGCCTGATCGCCCGCGAGCTGGCGGCGAATGCGGCGAAGCGGCTGTCGCCGATCCGGCGCTGGCTGACCTGGATGACGCTGTTCCTCGCCGCCGGCGTGCTGATCGGCGACAGCATCGTCCTCGTCGACCGCCTGCTCGGCGGCGAACTGACGCTGCGCTTCCTGTTGAAGGCGGGCATCGTCGCGGCGATCGCCGGCAGCGTGTTCGGCTGGTACCTGCACGAGCTGCGCGGCGAGGAGAGCGAAGAATGAGCACGATGAAGCCGGGACAGGTGTTCGCCGCGATCGCGACGCTGGTCGTCGGCGCCGCGGTCGTCGCCGGCCTGTGGTCGATCGGCTCGCCGTCGGCGCAGCGCCAGCAGCGTCTGGATGCGCGCCGGGTCGCCGATCTGATCGAGATCGACGTGCAGGTGCGGGCCTGGCAGAAACGCCACGATGCGCTGCCGCCCGACCTGGCGACGCTGGCCGCGCAGCCGGGCCTGCGCCTGACGCTGACCGATCCGGTCGACGGCAGCGCCTACGACTACGTCGCCGATGCCGGCGGGCGCTACCGCCTGTGCGCGATGTTCGCGACCGACACCGCCGAAACCGGCGGCGCCGCCAGCGGCTGGACGCATGGCCGCGGCCGCACCTGCTTCGAGCGGCGGATCGAAGCCGCCGACGCGCAGGGGAACGCCATCGACTGAGCCGCAAGCCACGTCGACTTCACGCCCCCGGCCGGACACTCGCCGCATCCCGAATGGAGCGCGACGATGCCCGGTTTCCGCACGATCTCCCTGATGTTGCTGCTGCTGCTCGCCGGCGCGCTGCTGACGCCGCTGGCGGTGGCGGAAGACAGCGAAGCCGCCGGTGCGGCCGAGACGCGCAGCGACCTGCGCGCACAGGTGTTGCTCGACCGCGCGCGCTTCTCGCCGGGCGAGATCGACGGCGTCGCCGGCTCCAACCAGGCCGGCGCGCTCGCCGCGTTCCAGCGCGCGCGCGGCCTCACGGCCAGCGGCGAACTCGACGAGGCGACCTGGGCGGAACTGGAGAAGGAACCGGCGCCGACCCTGGTCGAACACGTGCTGACCGCGGCCGACGTCGCCGGGCCCTTCGTCGAAATCCCCGAATCGATGCAGGACAAGGCGAAGCTCGACGCGCTCGCCTACGGCGACGTGCTCGAAGCGCTCGGCGAGCGCTTCCATGCCGCGCCGGCGCTGCTGCGCGAGCTCAATTCCGGTGTCGACTTCGCGGCCGGCGCGACGATCCGGGTGCCGAACGTGCGCGGCGACGAGCAACTGCCGAAGGCCGCGAAGGTGGTCGTCGACGAATCCGACGGCGCGCTGATGCTCTACGCCGAAGACGACAGCCTGATCGCCTGGTTCCCGGCGACCACCGGCAGCGAACACGACCCGCTGCCGATCGGCGACTGGAAGATCCGTGGCGTCGCCCACGATCCGGTCTTCCACTACGACCCGTCGCTGTTCCACGGTGCCGGCCCCGACGAGGAGAAGGCGCGGATCGCGCCCGGGCCGAACAACCCGGTCGGCAGCGTCTGGATCGACCTGTCGAAGGAGCACTACGGCATCCACGGCACGCCGGAACCGTCGGCGATCAGCAAGAGCGAGTCCAACGGCTGCATCCGCCTGACGAACTGGGACGTGCGCCGCGTCGCCACGGCGGTCGCCGCCGGCACCGCGGTCGTGCTCCAGGACTGACGGCGGCCGCTGATGCGCTGGCTGCTGGCCTTCATGTTCGGCTGCCTGATCGGCGCGGCGGTGGTGATCGCGGTGCTGTGGAAGCCGGCCGACCACGGCGAAGGCGTCGCCGTGCCGCCGCCGTCGCTCCCCGAACCCGTGCCAGGCGACGGTGCCGTCACCGGCGCCCCGCCGGCGTCCGTGCCGGCGCCGGTGGAGACGCCGGACCCGTCGCCTCCCCGCGCGGATCCGCATACGCGCGCGCCGCGTCCGGCAGGCCCGCCCCGGGGCGAACTCGACGCCACGCCGCTGATCCCGCCGCTGCGCATTCCCGTCGATGGCGTCGGTGCCGAAGACCTCGCCGACACCTGGGGCGATGCGCGCGGCGAAGGCCGCGAACACGATGCGATCGACATCATGGCGGCGCGCGGCACGCCGGTGCGCGCGGTCGCCGACGGCCACGTCGAGAAACTGTTCGACAGCGTCCCCGGCGGCCTGACGATCTACCAGTTCGACGCTGCGGGCGCGGTCGCGTTCTACTACGCGCATCTGGACCGCTATGCCGAAGGCCTCGTCGAAGGCGCGACGCTGCGCCAGGGCGACGTGATCGGCTACGTCGGCAGCACCGGCAACGCCGCCGACGACGCGCCGCACCTGCATTTCTCGGTGTTCGTGCTGGGTCCGGAGCGCCACTGGTGGGAAGGCGAGGCGATCAATCCGTATCCGTTGTTGCGCGGGGGCAGCGAATGAAGCGGCACTTCTCGATGTTGCGCGAGTTCCACCTCGCCGACTGGTTCACCCTCGGCAACGCCTTCTGCGGCACCGGCGCGATCTTCGCGGCGATGCGCTTCCTGCAGGACGGCATCACCGGCTGGCTGCTGGCGGGCATGGCGCTGATCCCGCTCGCGTTCGTCTTCGACGCCCTCGACGGGCGCATCGCGCGGATGCGGCACAGCGCCTCGACGCTCGGCCGCGAACTCGACTCGCTGTCGGACGTGATCTCGTTCGGCGTCGCCCCCGCGGCGCTGGCCTATGCCTGCGGCATGCAGGGCGGTTGGGACTGGGTGGTGCTGTCGTACTTCGTCTGCTGCGGCGTCAGCCGGCTGGCGCGCTACAACGTCACCGCCGAGGCGATGAGCGCCGACGCCGGCAAGGTCACGTACTTCGAAGGCACGCCGATCCCGACCAGCCTGCTGCTGGTGATCGTGCTCGCGGTCGCCGCCTGGCAGGGGCGGATCGGCGACGCGCTGTGGTTCGGCGTCGTCGACCTCGGCTGGCAGCTGCATCCGCTGGTGCTGCTGTTCGCGCTGTCGGGCTCGCTGATGATCAGCAAGACGCTGCGGATACCGAAGCCCTGAGGCCTGGCCCCAGGGCTTCGTCAGCCGGGCTCAGGGGAGCTGCAGGGCGCCCTGCAGGCGATCGGTGTCGACGAACTTCTCGAAGCCGGAAAAGCGCGCGCCGACCGAGGGATTCGCCATCAGCTCGGCCATCGCCAGCTGGCCGAGGTACTCGAACGCGGTCTTGAACGATTCCGGCCCCTGGCTGGCGAGCATGCGCTTCATCTGCGCATTGCAGTCCTCGGCCACCAGGCGCATGAACAGCGCCGCCATCTCGCGGTCGGCGGCTTCATTCTCCGCGCTGCCGGCGTTCGCGAGGGCCTGGATCTCGGGATGCGCCGCCATCGCCAGGAAGACCCAGCGCGCCAGCGCCTTGCGGTCGCGGCCGGAGGTGTTGTCGGCGAAGCAGGCCTGGGTGGCCTCGATGTCGGCATTGGCGACGGCCGGTGCCGGCGCGAGCACCGGCAGGGCGAGCAGGGCGGCGAGGGCGAGCTTCTTCATCGTTGGTGTTCCTGGTTGGCGTTGATCACGTCGACGACATGGACCGGCAGGTCCCAGGCACCGCCCGGGGAGACCAGCCGGCACATGCCGGTGTAGGTATTCGAAGTCTGCACGAAAGCGCGACCGTCCCAGCTCCAGGCCTGGCTGCTCCAGCAATCGCCGAGGCCGCGGCCCTTGTGCGCGGCGACGATGCTGCCGTCGGCGTAGTCGTTGCCGGCGGTCGTCACCAGCACCGGATTCCACGGTGGCGCGTCGTCGACCACCCAGTAGCCGTAACCCATGTTGTAGGCGGCCATCCAGCAGCGGTTCGAGACCAGCAGCTTGTCGGCGGACAGGCGAACGACCTCGAAGGGCTCGTGTTCGGCATCCGGATCGAACAGGTCGGCGCAGTCGTCCGCCGCGTCGAGACTGGCCAGCAGCGCGTCACCGATGCCTTCCGACCAGTTCACCGTCTGCACGTCGTCGGGCGAGGTCGCGGGCAGCTTCGGCACCCGCACCACCGGTTTCGGCCGCGGTCCAGGCACCGCCGACTCGTCACGCGTACCCGGGCGCACCAGCGCGCCGCGGGTGCCGACGCGGCCCTGCAGGTCGTCCATCTTCAGCAGGGTGGCGGTGGAGCCTCGGGTCGAGAGCTGCCAGCGGCGGCCGTCGTCGGCGATGAAGGCGACGAAGCCGTCGCCGGTCAGCACCGTCAGCAGCGCCGCGGTCTGTTCCGCCGACAGCGCGCCGCCGGCGTCGTCGATCGCGATCTCGCCGCGCGGATTGCCGTCGATCCACAGCGTGACGCGCCGGTTTTCGGCGTCCGCGAGCGGGTCGCCGTCGTAGTCACCGAGCTTCAGACGCGCGGTCACCGGCGCGCCGGCGCCGGCGGCGCGCTCGAGCAGCACCGACACCGGCATCTCACTGCCGTCCTCGCTGTAGCCGGCGACGCGGCAGGTGCCGGTGTTGTCGCAGGCCAGCTCCCAGTCGTGGTGACTGAAGGTGTCGCCGGCGCCGGGCGTGTCGGCGAATGCCGGCGCGGCCGCGAGCAGGGTCGCGACGGCGGCGGCCAGATGGCGGTGGCGGGGGACTGCGCGCATGGAAACTCCTCCGGAAGGGCACGGCATCGTTTTCGCAACCGCCGCCGCGGTCAAGGGCCTGGAATCAGGCGCTGCGACGGCGACGGTCGACAGCGCGCAACTGCGACTCGATCGCCGCGGCATTTCCAGAGTTCGCGAAGCTCGTGAAGGCTGGATATCGGATCGCCCAGGGATCCGTGCGATCCGGATCCCACATCCCGATCTCGGTGCCTTGGCCGGTCAGAAGGCGAATGCGGCCGCTGCCGGGCACGGTCGCGTAGCGGTACTCCTTGTCGCCGGCACGCAGCACACGACGGGGCGCTTCCGGGTCCTGCGATTGAAGTGCCAGAAAATCCTGAGTCAGGAGGCTTACAGCGCTGAGCCCACGCGAAATCTCGCGCAGTGCGTCCTGGAGTTGCTGCTGGATCTCGGCAGCCCGGCCCAGGTAGTAGTCCCGCTGCGCGGGTTTCAGACTGGCGACGAACTCGGCGTCGGAATGGAATAGCGTCATGGCGTCTCTCCTCGGTGGTTGCCCGCACCAGCACAGCCATCCGAAGGGATGCCGCTTTAGCTGCACTTGTATCCCGCCCGCAAGCTGGTGGCTCAAATCGGCGGCTGGGCGCGTGGCCCGGGGGGACTTATAGCGCGGCGGCAGCGGCGACGCCACGGGGGCGCATCCACTTCCTGCCGGATCAACCTTCCTTGTTCTTTTCGTCCCAGGCCATCGGCTGCCAGAGCTCGACCTTGTTGCCGTCGGGATCCATGATCCAGGCGAACCTGCCGTTCTCGTGCGATTCCGGACCCTTCAGCGTCGCGATGCCTTCGGCCGCGAGCTGGGCGAGCAGGGCGTCGAGGTCGTCGACGCGGTAGTTGATCATGAAGGCCGAGTCGCTCGGCGCGAACCAGGTGCTGTCGGCGGCGGTGAGGCTCCACACGGTCATGCCGCCGTCGGGGCGGGCGTCGTCCTCCCAGCGCAGCACCGCGCCCCAGGGCTCCAGCGGAATGCCGAGGTGCTTCTGGTACCACGCCGCGAGCGCGTCGCGGTCGCCGCGACACCGCAGGAACACACCGCCGATACCGGTGACCTTCGCCATGGGATTCTCCTTGTGGCCGCGGCCTGGCCGCGGATCAGATGCCGAGTTTCTCGCGCAGCCGCGGCGAGTCCAGGTGCTTGACGACGTCGAAGGGCTCGCAGTCGCCGCTGACCGAGGTGAACTCGATCGGGCCGGCCGCCTTCGCGATCTCCAGCGCCGCTGCGTTCAGCGCCTTGCTGCGCTTGCCGATGCCCATCAGCGCGGTGGCCATCGCCAGGCGCACGCCTTCGGGTTCGCCGCCGATCGCGGCGCCGATGCGGGCGACGTGGTCGAGGAACCAGGCCTCGTCCGGCGCCTTCTTCGCCGGCAGCTTGGAGATCTCGTAGAGCAGGCCGTGGCCGCACTCGCGGCGCACCGGATCGTCGCTGCGCACCCAGCGGTCGGCGAGTTCGACCACGAACGGGGTCTTCGCCAGGGTCGCGTCGCAGCTGGCGAACACGTGCGCGAGCTGGCCGCCGGCGAGTTCGTCCACCTGGCGTTCGGCCTGTTCGATCGTCACCTGCTTCGGGTCGTCGACCAGCAGCGCGATCACCCGCGCCTCGTGCAGGTCGCTCTGCCACAGCGCCTGCGCCAGTGCGCGGTCACGGCCGATCTCCTTCGCGATCGCGCGCAGCCGGGTCAGGCCGATGCCGTGGCTGCGCAGGCCGCCGGTCCGTTCGCCGAGGCGCTGCCAGTAGGCGACGCCGCGCTCGTCGCGCTCGGCTTCGAGCCGGGCGAGCAGGGCGGCGGCGTCGCTGCTCACGCGCCCGGCTCGCTGCGCACGTGCGGGGCGAGGAAGCGCATGTAGTCGGACTTGCCGACCGGCGCGCCGAGCATGCGCAGGATCGCGTAGGTCGTGGTGATGTGGAAATACAGGTTCGGCAGCAGGTAATCGCTGACGTACTGCCGTGCCGGCAGTTCGCAGTAGCGGCCCGGGCCGAGGCCGATGCGCTTGACCTCGTCCAGCTTGTCGTCGCCGGCGCTGATCGCCTGCACCCGCGCCTTCGTGTCGGCGATGTGCGCGCGTGCCTGCGCCACCGACGTCACCTCCGGCAACAGGTTCTCGATCGGCTGGCCGGCGCACCACTGCGAGAAGCCGCGCGGCTGGTTGCAGGCGAAGGCGATCTGGGCGCCGAGCGGCAGCATGTCCGGCGCCAGCCGCGCCTGCATCGCCTGCCCGAGGTCGAGGCTGTTCGCGCCGACATCGAGGATGTGCGACAGGGTGTCGAGGCGGCTGAGGAAGATGCGCTGGATTTCTTCGATTTCGGGGCGGGACATCGGCGGCTCCGGTACCTGGACTGGGCGCAGCCTAAACCCGCGGCCTCCGGCCGGGAAGCGTCAGGGATCGTCCTGCAGCAGGGGTAAGGCCGCGCGCTGCCGGGCCTACCGTAGCCCGATCAGCCGGGGAACGGCCGCCCGAAGCGGACGCCGTCGAGGGTATGCGTGCAGCAGGCACAGTCCGGTTCGAGATCGGCGGCGTTCAGCTCCGGGGCGACGAGCTGCAGCAGGCCGGCGTCGTCGACGAAGAGCCCGCGCCACCAGCTCGATTCGCCGATCAGCACACGCGGCTTGCCGGCGTCCCGCCCGGGCGCGATCAGCCAGGCGATCGGCGCCGGGTCGTCGAGCCGCGCCACCGCTTCCGAATGCACCTCTGCCCAGGGGCGCCCGACCCGCGACTGCAGGAAGCGGAACAGCGGCGTGTAGTCACGGCCGCGGCGCACGCGGCCGTGCATCGAAGCCCGCACCGGCGCGTCCTCGCCGCGTTCCTTCTTCGCCGCCGCGCGGCCGTCGCGGGCGTCGCTGCCGAAGCGATGGCGGACGCCGTGGGCGGTGGTGTTCACCTTGCGGTACAGCGGTTGCCTGCGGTCGCCGCGCATCGCTCAGGCCTCCGTGGCCGGGCCGAACGCGACGATCGTTCCGAGGGCGACCGCGCAGGCGTGCTCGCCCGCGTCGTCCTGTACGAACAGCTCGCAGCGGCACACCGCCTGGCGACGGCCGGCGTGCACGACCGCCGCGCGGGCGACCAGCACCTCGCCTTTCACCGGGCGCAGGAAGTTGATCTTGAACTCGGCGGTCAATACCGAGGGCCCGAGCGCCGCGCCGCCGGCGAAGGTCAGTGCATTGTCGGCGGCATAGGCGATCAGGCCGCCATGGGCGAATCCGAACTGCTGCAGCAGCTCGGGCCGCAGCGGAATCCGGAGTTCCACCGCGTCGGCGGCGAAGGCCGTGAGTTCGGCGCCGAGCAGACGGCTGAAGGGCTGGGAATCGAGGATGCGGCGGGCGTCGTCGAGGGCGATCGGCATGTCAGGTCCCGGGTTGTGGCCATTGGGTGCCGCGGGTCTGCTCATGCTTTGCGCCGGCGTCCACCGGGTCAAGGGCCAGACTTCCGTCGTCGTTCTGATCGACGACGGATCAGGGCCGATCAAGGCGGATTCGCTTGGCAAGCCTGGCCGCATCAGCTGGCATCGTGTAGCGGCCGAATGAATTCCGAGACAGCGGCCGCGGCCTCGATCGGCGCCGCTTGAAGCAGGAAGTGAGGGGCGTTGACGGACACCACCTGGGTCGCAGGGAGAACGCGCTCGATCTGCTTCAGCGCGCTGACCGGAACAACGCGATCGTGCGTGGCCATCAGGTAAAGCAGAGGCACGCTGACGGCCTCGAGCTTTTCCGAAGCGTCGATGGCCAGCACAGCGCGCAATCTGGCTCGCAGCGCCTCGCCTGAAACCTGAGACAGGGCGGCGGCGAGCGCTGAGCGCAACTGCGGCGTGGCGAAACGGCCAAGAAGTGCTGCGCTGAGGACCGCGAGCGGCGCGCGCTTCGCCGGCAGCACGCCAGCAAGAAAGCGCAACGGACCAAAGAAAGGCCGTGGATTGCGGATGAATGTGGCGCAGAGGATGAGGCCGACAAGCCCCGCTGGACGAGATGCTGCGATGGATACAGCTATGGGGCCGGAGAATGACTCACCAAGGACGACGAAGCGACCACTGGTGGGAAGCGCCTTGCGAGCGTGCTCCTCCAGTGCTTCGTAGCCAAGCGCACCAGTGGCCGGATAGCGAACGACCTGAATCTCGCACTCGTGGCCAAGCGCCGAGGTGAAAGGCTCGAACAGCGTTCCGGTTCCATCCATCCCAGGAAGTAGAACGATGGTCAGCATCGCGCTCCGACGCCCGGGTCAAGCCCAACTGCGACGAAGCGCGGCATCAGCGCGGGGCCGCCGGAAGATGCGCGCGCAGGCGCGCGACGGTTTCGGCCATGCGCGCCGCGCCCACGCGCACGCGCTGACGGCGTTCCGCGTCGCCGCTCGGGTCGTGCACGATCCCGGGCGCGCGGCCGGCGCCGTCGAACGTCGCCAGCTGCGGCGGGCCGATGCCCCAGTCGCTGCCCGGCTGCCGCGGCACCACGTGGAAATGGAAATGCGGCGTTTCCTGGCCGCTGTACACGCCGTTGTTCTGGAATGTCAGGATGCCGAGCGGCTGGTAGGCGGCGTCGAGCGCCAACGCGATGCGACGAGCGGCGAGCATCACCGCGGTGCATTCGTCGTCGGTGAGGTCGAGCAGCGTCGCCACGTGCCGGCGCGTGATCACGCAGCACTGGCCGGTCTCGAACTGCCACGGGTTGACGACGGTCAGCGTGAGCGGCGTTTCCTCGACCGGGCCCCAAACCGGCTCGCGGCCCGCCATGCCCTCGCAGAAGTCGCACGGGTCGCGGACGGGGAGCTGGATCATGGTTTCGCCGTCGCGTCGTGGCGCTGGAACGCGGCCCAGCGCGCGACGAGCGTCGTGAACCACGCCTCCATCGCGCGGAACTCGGACTCGCCGCGCACGGTCAGGACCGCGCGGTCCGGCGACGGCCACGCAAGCCGGCGGTTCGGGTCGGCGATCGTGCCGGCGAGGTCGTTCTCGCCGCGCGACTTCGCGCCGCAGTGCATCACCAGGTCGATCTGCGTCGGGCGGCGGCAGTTGAGCGTCGCGAACCAGCCATTGCAGTGGAAGCTCGGCGAGTTCCACTTCACGCCTTCGGTGATTCCGGGGACGGCGGCGAGGATCGCGCGGCGCAGCGCCTGGATCGTCGATTCGAGCGGGTGCGCGAGCGTGGCGATCAGCGCATCGACGGATGCGGGGTCGTCGTGCTCCGGAGCTTTCGCGGGGCGCGGGGTCTTCGCGGGGCGCGGGATCTTCGTCATCCTCGTCTCCAGATCGGGTTCAGGGGTCGTCCTGCAGCAGGCGCAGCCCGCAGGTCGGGCATTGCCCGCCCCACTTGTGCCGCCGGTAGCCGGTGCCGCATTCGGGACAGCGCACGGCGTACGCGTCTCGGCCCATCCGGACCAGCACGACCGCCAGGCCGAGAAACGCCGCGCCCAGCAGCCACGGAAAGGCCGCGCCCAGGATTTCGTGCAGCAACGACAGCACGATGACCAGCACGATCGCCGCGCCGATCGCCGCGAAGATGCGCAGGCTGCCGCGCACCTGCGCCTTCGTGTACGCCTGCCAGTACGCCGTGTGCTTGCCCAAGCGCGCCCCCGCGATGGCTGCCGGCGCCTACGATAGCGCGCCCGGCCGCGGCCCGTCCGCGACGACGGACGACGAACGCTGCAGTTCGCGCAGCGCCACGAGCGCCTCGTCGCCACGCCCGGCGGGCACGAACAGATGGTCGTGGTGGACGCCGGCGATGACGTTGCAGGCGATGCCGGCGTCTGCGAGGGCGGTCGCGAACGCGGCGGTCAGGCCGACGGCGGCGAGGTCGGAATCCACCGCGAGGGTAATCCATTCGGCGCTGAAGCTGAGCGGCCAGCCGCGGGCGCGCGCGACGTCTGCCGCGACGACGACGGTCAGGCCCTCGGCTTCGCGCATCGTCGCGACCGCGTCGGCGAGGTCGAGCGTGGCGCCGGCGGGCAGGGCGACGAAGGCGTAGCGGCCGGGGCGCAGTTCCGGCCGCAGGCTGGCCAGCAGGGTCGCGAGATCGCTGATCGGGGGCATCCACGGCTCCGGTGAAGGCGACCGAGCATACGGGGCGAGCGTGCGCACGGACGACACGATGCTTTCCAGCTTCCGTCACCGGGTCAAGGGCTAGACTTCGCTCCCCACGCCGGAGACGCCGCATGATCGACCTCCACTACTGGCCGACCCCGAACGGCCACAAGATCACCCTGCTGCTCGAGGAACTCGCCGACGCCGGCGCGAAGCTCGACTACCGCATCGTGCCGGTGAACATCGGCAAGGGCGACCAGTTCCGGCCGGAGTTCCTGGCGATCGCGCCGAACAACCGCATGCCGGCGATCGTCGACCACGCCCCCGCCGACGGCGGCGCGCCGCTGAGCGTGTTCGAATCCGGCGCGATCCTGCTCTACCTGGCCGAGAAAACCGGCCAATTCCTGCCGACCGACCTGCGCGCCCGCAACACCGTGCTCGAGTGGCTGTTCTGGCAGATGGGCGGGCTCGGGCCGATGACCGGGCAGTACGGCCACTTCCACGTCTACGCGCCGGAGGCGATCCCGTACGCGCGCGAGCGCTACGCGAAGGAAGTGCATCGCCTGCTCGGCGTGCTCGACCGCCGCCTCGCCGGCCGCGCCTTCATTGCGGGGGATCACTACACGATCGCCGACATGGCCTGCTACCCGTGGATCGATGTCTACACGAAGGCGCCGGTCGACCTGAGCGCGTTCCCCGAAGTGCGCCGCTGGCGCGCGGCGATCGCCGGACGGCCGGCGACCGCGCGCGCCTATGCGTGGGCGAAGCAGGTCAACCCGGACGCGGGCCGGCCGATGAGCGACGAGGAGAAGAAGCTGCTGTTCGGGATCGAGCGGAAAGCCTGATCGACAGCGGATCGGAGCCGATTTGATCGGATCGGCTCCAGTCCGTTCAGACCTGCGGAACTCCGTCCAGCGCCATCAGCGCGCGCTCCACGGCCTCGCCGTTCTCCGTGATCCACGACTGCAGCCGCGGCGCCGCCTCGTCGCCGTACTCGCGATGCCCGCGCACGATCACCGTGCCGACGCCATCGATGATCACGAACCGCGCGAAAGCCGCCTCGGCGAAATCCGGGCGGTAGAACGCGGCCGCGACGAAGTGCTGCGCGGGCGCCTCCGGCGTCGCCGGTACCGAACTCGTGCGCAGGATCGCCGCGCCGGCGGCCTGGTAATTGCCGAGCACCGTGTTCGCGACCGCGGCCAGGCCTTCGCCGTCGCGTGCCTGCGGGTGGCGGATGACGGTGACCATGTCGCGCCACGCCTCCAGGTCGTCCTGGCCGGCCGGCGTGAACTCGTGCTGGTTCTGCGCGCCCGACCAGCGGTGCGCGTAGTCGACGCCGTCGAGGTGGAGGGTCGGCGGGGCGGTGGTCGCCGTGGAGGCCGGGGCAGCGAGGGCGGCGCCGGTGGCGGCGACGAGGATCGCGAACAGCAGCGGGATCAGGTGACGGCGCATGCGGAACCTCCAGTCGTGCGTGTAGGGAATCGCTGCCGTATCCGCACCAGGCCAAAGTGATGCACGCCTGATCGGCCGCCGCCCCCGAAAACCGATCGTCCCCCCAAGTAACTCAAGTTACTCACTGGGACCACCCTATAACGATTCGTCGGCCGGCGCCTGCCAGCGCACGAAGGGCACCTACTTGATCGTCGCCGAAACGTTCGCGTGGATATTCGCGGGCGGCAGACCCGAGGATGCCTCGGGGCCATCGGCGATGAAGACCTCATAGCCCCCGGTCAGCCCACTCGCCCATTCGATCGAGACGTGGTTCTCGTGGACATTCAGGTCCACCGGGAAATCGCCGATATCAAGAATCCGATGCCTGGGGCGCAGGGATCGGAGGACGCGTTCGCGGGTGCCGCCGTCGAGGTGTCCGAGGCGACCGGTGTGACTCGTCGTTGCCAGTTCTGCGCGGAGGTCGCGGGCCAGCGTCTGGAACTGTTCCTCGGAGAAGGTGCTCATCCGCCAGGTGAATGCGTCGAACGCGCTGGGCATCAGCGGCGAGGGTGCGGCGATGGCTGCGCCCACCAGGGCCAGCACGATCGCGGACGCCTTCGCGCGTGGGGTCACCCGGAAGGGTTTGATCAGGCATATCGAAACGACCATGACCGGCCCCAGCACGAGTCCATGGAAGAGCATCGGAAGGACCACGAGGGGCTGGAGCAACCCGAACGGCCAGGTCGGATCGGCCTTCCAGCCCGACGCCAGCGTCAACAGCCGGCTGGCGAACGCGGCGACGACCTGCGACGCCGCGACCGCTTTCAATATCGTGGGGGCTTCCAACACGCGCACCTCCGGCCTGGACGCCCGGCGGCGCCGGGCCAGTCAGACGAGGCCGGTAGCGTAGAACACCCCGATGATCACGAACACCGCCAACGTCTTGATCACGGTGATCGCGAAGATGTCCTTGTAGGCCTGGCGGTGGGTGAGGCCGGTGACCGCGAGCAGGGTGATCACGGCGCCGTTGTGGGGCAGGGTGTCCATGCCGCCGCTGGCCATCGAGGCGACGCGGTGCAGCACTTCCATCGGGATGCCGGCGGCGTTGGCGTTGGCGATGAACACGTCGGCCATCGCCGCGAGCGCGATGCTCATGCCGCCGCTGGCGCTGCCGGTGATGCCGGCGAGGGCGGTGACGGTGACGGCTTCGTTCACCAGCGGATCGGGGATCGCGCCGAGCACGTTGGCGACCACCAGGAAGCCGGGTAGCGCCGCGATCACCGCGCCGAAGCCGTATTCGCTGGCGGTGTTCATCGCCGCGAGCAGGGCGCCGGCGATCGCCGGCTTGGTCTGTTCGGCGAAGTGCGTGGTCACCGGCTTCCAGGCCAGCAGCAGCACCGCGACGATGCCGGTCAGCAGCGCCGCCTCGACCGCCCAGATCGCGGCGATCTTCGGGATCTCCTGCACCACCGGCGCCGGCGAACCGATCACCGCCGGCACGAAGGAATGGCTGTCGCCGTACCAGCGCGGGATCAGCAGGGTGTAGACCTTGTTCGAGACGCCGACCAGCAGCAGCGGCAGCAGGGCGATGAAGGGATTGGCCAGCTTCTCGCCGGCGATCGCCGCCGGTTCGTTCAGCAGCTCGACGCCGGAGGCATAACCCTCGCCGGCGCGGGCCGCGGCCCGCCGCCGCCATTCCAGATAGGTCATGCCGAGCGCGAGGATGAAGACGCCGCCGAGCGTACCCAGCACCGGCGCCGCCCAGGCATCGGTGCCGAAGAAGCCGGCCGGGATGATGTTCTGGATCTGCGGCGTGCCCGGCAGCGCGTCCATCGTGAAGGTGAAGGCGCCGAGGGCGATGGTGCCGGGGATCAGCCGCTTCGGGATATCGGCCTGGCGGAACAGCTCGGCGGCGAACGGGTAGACCGCGAACACCACCACGAACAGCGACACGCCGCCGTAGGTCAGCAGGGCGCAGACGACGACGATGGCCAGCATCGCGCGGCCGGCGCCGAACAGGCGGATGGTGGCGGCGACGATCGCCTTCGAGAAACCGGAAACCTCGATCAGCTTGCCGAAGATCGCGCCCAGCAGGAACACCGGGAAATACAGCTTCAGGAAGCCGACCATCTTGTCCATGAACAGGCCGGTGAACATCGGCGCGACCAGGGACGGATCGGTCAGCAGCACCGCGCCCAACGCAGCCACGGGGGCAAAAAGGATCACGCTGTAGCCGCGGTAGGCGACCACCATCAGGAACACCAGCGCGGCGAGCACGATCAGGAAGGACATTCGATGAACCCCGGTTCCGCCGGCACTTCCGACGGGTGGGGCGAGTGTCGGCGCGGCGGCGGCCGCGGCCACTTGTACCAAGGTACAGGTGCCCGCCCGCGCGGCCCCAGCATAGATTGCGCCGCAACACGGCCGTCCGGCCGCGCGTCCGCATGAGGGGAAAACATGAAGCGCAACCACCTGAGCCGGGCGATCGCCCTGTCCCTTTCGCTGGCCTCGCTGGGCGTGGCCGCGCAGGAGGCGCCGCGCCCGGCCGACGAGGCGACGATGCTCGACGAGGTCGAGGTCACCGCCCGCCGCCGCACCGAGTCGCTGCAGGACGTGCCGGTGGCGGTGAGCGCCTTCGGCGAGAACGCGCTGCGCGACCTGCAGGCGACCAGCGTCGAGGGCCTGCAGGGCGCGGTGCCCAACATGAACATCGTGCAGGGCCGCGGCAGTTCGAACTCGGTCAACGTCTTCATCCGCGGCATCGGCCAGCCGGACGCGCTGCAGACCTTCGATCCCGGCGTCGGCATGTACGTCGACGACGTCTACTACTCGCGCATCAACGGCGCCCTGTTCACCCTGTTCGACGTCGCCCAGGTCGAAGTGCTGCGCGGCCCGCAGGGCACGCTCTACGGCCGCAACTCGACCGGCGGCGCGATCAAGCTGACCACGAAGAACCCGTTCGACGACGCCGGCGGCGCCGTCGAGGCCACCGTCGGCGAATTCGGCCGCCGCGACGGCCGCGCCTACTTCGGCCAGGCCTTCAGCGACACCGTCGCCTTCAGCCTCGCCGCGGCCTCGACCCACATGGACGGCTACGTCGAGGACCCGGTCACCGGCATCGACTACAACGGCGAGGACACCAACGCGATCCGCGCCAAGCTGATGTTCCGCCCGTCCGACGACCTCAGCGTGACCTTCAGCGTCGACTGGACCGACCAGGACAACGCGCTGACCCTCGGCCGCCCGACCGCGCCGCTGTACGCCACCGACTTCCTGTTCGGCCAGGTGCTGCTGATGCCGGCGCCGACCGGCGTCTACGACTTCCGGAGCCGCACCTCGTTCGCGCCCGACCAGGGCCAGGAGATGACCCACAAGGGCTTCTCGGCGCACGTCGACTGGACGCTGTCGGACACCTGGCGCTTCAAGTCGATCAGCGCCTGGCGCTCGCTCGAGACCGCGTCGTTCATCGACATCGACGGCTCGCAGTTCCAGCTCGGCGACGTGCTGGTGGCGATCGACCAGGACCAGTTCAGCCAGGAATTCCAGTTCCAGTACGACAACGGCGACGACCTGCAGGCGGTGTTCGGCCTGTACTACCTGCGCGAGAACGTGCCCTCGCACCAGGAAGCCTATGCCGACGACTTCCTGCGCTGGGGCGGGGTGCCGCTGACCTTCCTGCGCACGATCGACGACGATCTCGAGAACACCTCGCTGGCGGCCTTCGCGCACATGAGCTGGGAGTTCGCCCCGAGCTGGAACCTGTCGGCCGGCCTGCGCTGGAGCCGCGACCAGAAGGACTACTGGCGCACCACCTCGACGTTCTCGAACCTGGCCCTGCTCGCGGCCGACCCGCAGCTCGAGTTCGAGATCGACGATTCCTGGAGCGCGTGGACGCCGTCGCTGAGCCTCGAGAAGCACTTCAGCGACGAGGTGATGGCCTACTTCTCGGCCAACCGCGGCTACAAGGCCGGCGGCTTCAACGGCCGCGCCAATTCCGCGACCGAGATCAGCACCTTCGACCCCGAATACGTCTGGACCTACGAGCTCGGCCTGAAGATGCAGTCGGCCGACGGCCGCCTGCGCGGCAACATCGCCGCCTTCCACAGCGCCTACCGCGACTTCCAGGCGCGCGTGTCCGAGGTGCAGAACCCGGGTGCGCCGATCCCGACCTTCGCGTTCCCGGTGCTCAACGCCGCCGAGCTGACGATCAACGGCATCGAGTTCGAGGGCAGCGCGCTGCTCGGCGAGTCCACCCTGCTGAGCACCCAGCTCGGCTGGATGAGCGCCGGCTACGACCGCTTCGACGACCCGCGCGTCGCGGTCGATCCGACCCTGGCCAGCCTGCACGACCACGTGCCGTTCTCGCCGGACTTCACCGCCCGCATCGCCCTGCAGCACGGCTTCGACTTCGCCAACGGCAGCCGCCTGACCGTCGGCGGCGACGTCTCGCATCGCAGCGCGGTGTCGCTGACCGTCGACAACCGCCCGAACCTGCGCCAGTCGGCCTACACGCTGTTCGGCCTGTGGGGTGCGTGGTCGTCGCCGGAGCAGCGCTGGGAAGTGCGCGGCGGCGTGCGCAACCTCAGCGACGAGGTCTACATGACCGAGGGCCAGGAGTTCTCGAGCATCGGCAACATCCAGACCGCGTACTACGGCATGCCGCGCAACTGGTACCTGTCGGTCCGCTACAACTTCTGATCCATGCGATTTCCCCGGGGAATGTCCCAACGGGCCGCAGCAGCGGCCCGTCTTTTCTTCCCGCTCCTGCTGCTGGCCGGCTGCGGCCGCGAACCGGCGCCGGCGCTGCCGGCGCTGGTGATCGATCCGGACCGCGTCGCCGTCGCCGGACTGTCGTCGGGCGCGTACATGGCCACCCAGGTGCACCTGGCGTTCTCCGACCGCCTGCGCGGTGCCGCGCTGGTCGCCGGCGGGCCCTACGGCTGCGCGGTCGGCACGCTGCAGATCGCCCTCGGGTCCTGCATGCAGGGCGCGCCGGCGCCGGATCTCGCGGCGCTGGCACAGCGCGTGCGCGAACGCGCCGACCGCGGTGCGCTCGCGCCGCTCGACGGATTGCGCGGCGACCACGTCTTCGTGCTGCACGGCCGCGACGACACCACGGTCGCGCCGGCGCTCGGCGCCGCGGCGGCCGATCTCTATGCCGAACTCGGCGGCGACGGGCTGGCCCTGCAGCGCGATTTCGAACGCGGCTTCGCCCACGTCTGGCCGACCGTCGACCGCGGCGGCGACTGCGGCGAGCCGGCGGCGCCCTGGCTCGGTGCCTGTGGCTTCGACGCGGCCGGCGCCGCGCTCGCCTGGCTGTACGGTCCGCCTTCGCGCGACGCCGCGGCGGGCACCGGCGGCGAACTGCGCGAGTTCGACCAGACCGTGTTCGCCGCCGACGGGTCCGGCTCGCCGCAGCTCGCCGACCGCGGCTTCGCCTACGTACCGAAGGCCTGCGCGGCCGGCGAAGCCTGCGGCCTGCTGGTGGTCTTCCACGGCTGCGAGCAGAGCGCGGTGCAGGTCGGCAACGTGTTCGCCCGCGACGCCGGCTTCAACCGCTGGGCCGACGTCTACGGACTGGTGGTCCTGTATCCTCAGGTGCAGCCGTCGTGGCTGCCGCTGAATCCGAAAGCATGCTGGGACTGGTGGGGCTATACGGGCGCCGACTACGACACCCGTGCCGGAGCGCAGGTGGGGTGGGTGGGGCGGGTGATCGACACGCTCGCCGCGGCGGGTGGGGGCGCGCGCTGAACCTTCGGTGCGAGAAACGAGAAACGAGGAACGAGGAACGGGAGAGGGCTCGCGCTGCGCGCGGATGGCGGCGGTCGCAGGGCCTCACTCTTCACTCGTGCGCAGTACGTCCGCGCCGAAGGCGCGGGCTGTCACTCGTTTCTCGTTCCTCGTTTCTCGTTTCTCGAAGCATCGCGCCTGAAGGCGCTCCTGCAGAGGTGAGGGGGGCGGCGGCGTGTTGACGGGCTCCGTCGTCGTGCTCGCCGGGCTGGCGTGGCTCGGGCTGCTGTTCGGGACCGCGTTGTGGGCGGAGCGGCGGCCGGCGCTGATGCAGCGGCACTGGCCGGTCGTGTACAGCCTGTCGCTGGCGGTCTACTGCACGTCATGGACCTTCTTCGGCACCGTGACGCAGGCGCAGCGCTCGGGCTGGCCGATTCCACCGACCTTCGTCGGCACGATCCTGCTGTACGTGCTCGGTTTCGGTTTCCTGCGCGAGCTGCTGCGGCTGGCGCGCGAGCACCATTCGACCTCGCTCGCCGACCTCATCGCCACCCGGCTCGGGCGCAGTTCCTGGCTCGCGGCGGCGGTGACCTTCGTCGCGGTGATCGGCATCGTTCCCTACATCGCGCTGCAGCTGAAGGCGGTGGCGATGAGCTTCGGCCTGCTGACCCGCGCCAGCGACCTGACGCCGCCGCCGTGGCAGGACAGCGCGCTCTACATCGCGCTGGCGATGGCGCTGTTCGCGATGCTGTTCGGCACGCGTCGGGCCTCGGCCGCCGAGCACAACCGCGGCCTGGTGCTGGCGATGGCCGCCGAGTCGCTGCTCAAGCTCGGGGCGATGCTGGCGCTGGGGGTGTTCGTCTGGTTCGGGCTGGAACTGCCGGCTTCGCCACCGCCGTTGCCGGCGCCGGAAGGGGCGGGTGGTTTCCCGGCGCTGGTACTGCTCGGTGCGCTGGCGATGTTCACGCTGCCGCACCAGTTCCACGTCGGCGTCGTCGAATGCCGCAGCGAACGGCAACTGCGCACGGCGCGCTGGCTGTTCCCGCTGTACATGCTGGCGATCGCGCTGCCGGTACTGCCGCTGGCGCGCGCCGGCGACGCGCTGCTGGCGCCGCTGGGCGTGCCGTCCGACCTCTACGTGCTGGCGTTGCCGCTGTCGCAGGGCCACGACGCGCTGGCCCTGCTGGCCTTCCTCGGCGGCCTCAGCGCCGCCACCGGCATGGTGATCATCTCGACGCTGGCGCTGAGCGTGATGATCGGCAACCACTGGCTGGCGCCGCTGCTGGTGCGCGGGCGCTGGGCCGCCGCCGGGGCCGACCTGCGCCCGGCGCTGCTGATCCAGCGCCGCATCGGCATCATCGCGGTGGTGCTGCTGGCCTGGGTCTACAGCCGCGCGATCGCCGGCAACGACGCGCTCGCCGACATCGGCGCGCTGTCGTTCTCCGGACTGGCGACGCTGGCGCCGGCGGTGGCGTTCGCGGTGTGGCGGCCGGCGACGCCGGCGCGGGCGGTGCTCGCCGGCCTCGTGGTCGCGGTGGCGCTGTGGTTCTGGGTGCTGATGCTGCCGCCGTTCGCGGAAGCCGCCGGCGTTTCGTCGCCGTGGCTGCGCGAAGGCCCGTTCGGGATCGCGTGGCTGGCGCCCGACGGCATGTTCGGCCTCGAGGGCTGGAGCCGGATCGCGCGCGCGAGCGTGCTCAGCCTGGTCGCCGCGACCCTGGTGACCTCGCTGCTCGCCGCCCGCCTCGGCGATGCCCCGGGCCGGGTCGGCGATGCGCTGTCGCCGGAGGTGCTGCGCGAGGTCGCCGGGCGCTTCCTGCCGGCGGTGAAGGTGGAGTCGCTGCTCGCCGGCGCGGACGATCCGGAGCGCGCGAAAGCCGCCGGCGAACGCGTCGAACGCGAACTCGGCGCGGTGCTCGGCGCCGCCTCGGCGCGGCTGCTGCTCGACGCCGCCCGCCGCGAGCCGGGCCGCGACCTCGACACCGTCGCGACGATCGTCGGCGAAGCCTCGCAGGCGCTGCGCTTCAACCAGCGCGTGCTCGAGGCGGCGCTGGAGAACATGGACCAGGGCATCAGCGTCGTCGACGCCGAGCTGCGCCTGGTCGCCTGGAACCGACCCTACGCGGAACTGTTCGACTACCCGCCGGAACTGCTGCGGGTCGGGGTGCCGGTCGCCGATCTGGTGGCCTGCAACGTCCGCCGCGGCCTGGCCGGCGCCGGTGACGCCGAACGCGAGGTCGGCAAGCGCATCGACCACATGCGCGCCGGCACGCCCTACGTCGCCGAGCGGCGCTTCCCGCCGGACCGCGTCATCGAAATCCGCGGCAACCCGATGCCCGGCGGCGGCTTCGTCGCGACCTTCACCGACGTCACCGCATTCCGTGCCAACGAGGCGGCGCTCAAGTCCGTCGCCGAGACGCTGGAGCAGCGCGTCGCCGAACGCACCGCCGAACTCGCCGGCGCCAAGGCCGAGGCCGAGCGCGCCAACCGCGCGAAGACCCGCTTCCTCGCCGCGGTCAGCCACGACCTCGCGCAACCGCTGAACGCCGCGCACCTGTTCGTGCATGCGCTGGCGCCGAAGCTGGTCGAGGAGGAGCACCGCGCCGCGCTCGCCAACATCGACGGCGCACTGGGTTCGGCGGAGACCCTGCTCGCCGGCCTGCTCGACATCTCGCGGCTCGATGCCGGCGGCCTGGAGCCGGCGCTGCAGACCTTCCGCATCGACGAACTGCTGGCCGGCCTGCTCGGCGAGTTCGGCGTGCTCGCCGACGACCGCGGCCTGCGCCTCGACGGCGTGCGCTGCACCGCCTGGGTGCGCAGCGATCCGCAGCTGCTGCGGCGGGTGCTGCAGAACTTCCTCGGCAATGCGCTGCGGCACACGCGCCGGGGCCGCGTGCTGGTCGGCTGCCGGCGCCGCGGCGAGCGGCTGGCGATCGAGGTCTGGGATACCGGCCCCGGCATCGCCGAGGCGGACCGCGCCGCGATCTTCGAGGAGTTCCGTCGCCTCGACCGCGGCGGCCAGGGCCTCGGCCTCGGGCTGGCGATCGCCGACCGCATCGCCCGCCTGCTGCAGCACCCGCTGCGGCTGCGCTCGTGGCCCGGCGCCGGCAGCGTGTTCGCGATCGAGGTGCCGCTGGCGGCGCCGGTCGCGGCCGCGCCGGCACCGGCGCCGATCCCGGTACCGGCGACGCCGCGCTGCCGCGTGCTCGTCGTCGACAACGACGCCGACGTGCTGCGCGGCATGCAGGCACTGCTGCAGGGCTGGGGCAACGACGTGATCGCCGCCGGCGATGCCGACGAGGCGCTGCGCCGCGCCGCCGAGGGCGCATCACCGGATCTGCTGCTGCTCGACTACCACCTCGGCGGCGGCGCCACCGGCCTGCAGCTGCGCGAACGGCTCGTCGCCGCCGGCGTCACCGCGCCCTGCGTGATCATCACCGCCGACCACGCCGCCGATGTCCGGGGCGCGGTCGCGGAAGCCGGCTGCGTCCTGCTGCACAAGCCGCTGCGCCCACTGGCCCTGCGCTCCGCCATGGCGCGCCTGGTCCAAATGTAGGAGCGGCTTCAGCCGCGATGCCTTTCTTGCAGGCCAGCGACCGCGCGGACCCCCTCCCGCCACCTATTGCAGGTCGCGCGCCTCTCCGACCCAGATCGCGACCCCATGCACCCGCTCCTGCGTCGTCGGAATGCCGACCCCGACACCGACGCCGCCGTGGCGGCCGTAGTTGCCGCCGCCGACCGACAGGCCGACGGGGGAGGCGTCGCGGCCGCGACCGAGCAGCAGTACGCCGTTGGCGCCGAGTTTCGCGGCCTCGCTGCGCAGGCGGGCGAGGGCGGCCTCGCGCTGGCCGGCGGTGCCGAAGCCGGCGCCGCTGCGGGCCTCGATCTCGGCGATGTCGATCGCGCCGGGCGGGCGTTCGGTATAGATCCGCACCGTCGCCGGTTCGACCGGCGGACGCGCGGCGCCGAGCATGTGCGTCGACACCCCGGCGCAGGCGGTGAGCGCGAGCAGCACCAACGGCAGCAGCCGCCGCGCGGCGAAGGCGCGGGTGGGCGGGAACAGGGAAGCGGTAGACATGGTCATCGCGCACCTCCAGCAGGTGCCGGCAGTCTCACCCCGGCCGCGTGAACGACGAAGAACGGGAAAAACGGTGCCCGGCACCGTTAAGCCGACTTAACCGTGCCCGGCACCGTCTTTACCGTGCCCGGCACCGTTTTGGGCGGCGGGTGGCAGCGCTTCGCCGTCGGCGATGCGCGCCCACATCGCATCGAGCGCGCGGTAGGCCACCGGCAGCAGCGGCTGGTAGCGGCCGGTCCAGAAGGGCAGCGCGACGAAGGCGTCGAAGTGCTGCGCGCCGGCGACCGGCCAGTACACGACCTCGCGGCCGGCGCCACCGGCCCAGTTCGCATAGGCGCCGCCGCTGAAGGCCGCCGGGATCAGGCCGTCGTCGAGGCCGTGCACGACCAGCACCGGGCGACCGGCGGCGGGCAGCGCCGCGCGGGTCCCGTCGATGCCGGCGATCAGCGCGGCATCGCCGGCGTCCCAGAGCTGGCGCAGGCAGCGCAGGCCGGGCAGCAGCGGATCCTCGCCGCCGGCGAGGCCGTCGACGATGCCGACGCCGGCGCCGGGCGGGATGCCCGAGGCGTCGCTCCACCAGGCCGCGCGCATCGCCGCGGTCGCCGCGGTCGGCTTGCCGGCGGCATCGACGGTGGTGAAGCCGTAGCCGCAGGGCATCGGCTCGTCGCCGCTGCGCGAATACGCGGCGGCGTAGGTGACGTTCACCGAGCGCCACAGGTCGAAGGCGGTGCTGAGGTCGGCGGCGGCGATCGCGGCGTCGGTCCAGCCGCGCTCGCGCAGGTGCCGGCGCGCCGCTTCGGCCTGCGCCGCCGGCTCGCTTTCGCTGATCTCGCCGGAAGCCGCCAGCGCGGCGCAGCGCAGCGCGCCCGCCGGTGCCGGCGCGCCGCCGGGGCGCACCAGGGCCAGCCCGTCGTAGGCGCTGGCATTGAGCGCGCAGGGCAGCCAGATCGCCGCCTCGGTCGAGTAGTCGTAGAGCGCGCGGCCACCGTTGCCGGCGAGCACGTTCGGCGAGATCGCGACGACGCCGTCGAGCCAGTCGCCGTCGAGCTCCGCCGCGCGCAGCACCGCACCGCCGCCGTTGGAGACACCCACCGCGATCACCGTGGCGTCGGCGGCCAGTGCATCGCCATAGCGCTCGCGGAGCACCCGCTGCGCGAAGGCCGCGGCCTGGCGCACATGCCGGCCCCAGTCGGCTTCCGGGTTGTCGCCGGAATGCGCGTGCTTGACGCGGATGCCGTCGCCGCCGGTCGGTGCGAACTCGACCGGCTCGCCGGTCGCGGCGCGGCGGCCGTCGAGACCGGTGCCGATCCCGTCCGCGGCATCGACGTAGCCGGTGCCGGTGCCCTTGTCGGTGTGCGCGACCGCACAGCCGCGCGGCAGGCCCCAGGCGCCGGCGAGGGCGATCGCGCCGTAGATGCCGCGCGAGCCGGAGGAGGCGGTGACGACGACGCAGGGCTTCGCCGGATCGAAGGCGTCCGGCAGCTGCACGAGCACGCGGTGCGGCTGCGCGCGGCCGGGCAGTTCGACGAAGGCCTGGAACTCCTCGCCGGGCACCGCGGCGAAGCTGCCGTAGTCGCGGCCGTAGGCGCTGCCGGGCGACAGGTCGGCGATGCCGCGCCAGTTGCTCCAGATCGCGCGCCGGCGCAGTTCCTGCGCGGTCGGCGCTTGCGCATCCGCGAAGGCCGGCGGGGTCGCCGCGCGCAGGCCGGCTTCGCCGAGGCCGGCGCTCAACAGGTCGTCGCCGTCGCGGTGGACCGTGTGCCGGATCGTCGCCGCGGCGACGGCGGGATCGCCGGCAGGCGCCGGCGTTGCGGCGGCGACGAGGTCGGCCGGCGCGGCGGAATTCAGCGAGGCGCAGCCGGCGAGCAGGGCGGCGGCGATGGCGGCGGGCAGGAGGCGGCTGATCGGGTTCATCGCCCGAAGATACCGCCCGCGCGCGGGGCCGGCATCGTACCTTCGTACGTCGCGGGCGCCGCGCTGCCGCTGCTAGCGTGCCGGCATCGAATCTTCAGGAGGCGGCGATGGCCGACACCTTCCTCGCGGGCCGCAGTGCCCTGGTCACCGGCGGCACTTCGGGCATCGGCCTGGCGATCGCGCGTGCGCTCGGCGGTGCCGGCGCCGCGCTGGCGATCAACGGCCTCGGCTCGCGCGAGCAGATCGAGGCCGCGCTCGCCGCGGTGCGCGAGGCCGGGGCGCCGTCGGCCCGCCACTTCGGCGCCGACCTCACGTCGGCGACCGCGATCGAGGCGATGTGCGGCGAACTGGCGGCGACCGCCGCGCCCGACATCGTCGTCAACTGCGCCGGCGTGCAGCACACCGCGGCGCTCGCCGACATGCCGGCGGCGACCTGGGACACGATCATCGCGGTCAACCTCAGCGCCGCGTTCCACACGATGCGGCTGGCGATGCCGGCGATGGCCGCGAACGGCTACGGCCGGGTGATCAACATCGCCTCGGTGCACGGCCTGGTCGCGTCGGTGCAGAAGGCGCCGTACGTGGCGAGCAAACACGGCCTGATCGGGATGACCAAGGTCGCGGCGCTGGAATACGCCCAGGCCGGTTCGCGCGACTCCGGCGGCGTCACCGCCAACTGCATCTGCCCGGGCTGGGTCGAGACGCCGCTGATCGAGCCGCAGATCGCCGCCCGCGCCGCCGCCGTCGGTGGCGACCGCGACGCCGGCGTGCGCGAACTGCTGCGCGAGAAGCAGCCCAGCGGCCGCATGTGCCTGCCCGACGAGATCGCGGCCGTGGTGCTCTGGCTCTGCCGGCGCGAGGCGCACAACCTGACCGGCGCGGCGATTCCGGTCGACGGGGCCTGGACCGCGCAATAGCGGAGTTCGTAGTTCGTACGAGGTACGAGGTAGTTAAGTCCGGCGGCTGGAAGGGGGCGTTCCTGCCTGCGATTTCGCGAGCAGGGAGTCGACGATTCCTGCAAGATCGCGCTGGAAACGACCACTACCTCGTACCTCGTACGAACTACGAACTGGAATGAAGCTAGTCATCGCCGACGACCACCCGCTTTACCGGCTCGCGCTGACGCAGGCCGTACGCGGCGTGCTGCCGGAGGCGGAGCTCACCGAGGTGGAGGACATGCCGGCGGTGTTCACCGCGCTCGCCGCGGCGCCGGACACCGACCTCGTGCTGCTCGACCTGCACATGCCCGGCAGCCACGGCCTGATGGGCCTGGCGTCGCTGCGCGCCGAACATCCCGGCGTCGCGGTGGCGATGATCTCCGCGCACGAGGAACCGGCGACGATCCGCCGCGCGCTCGCCTACGGCGCCGCCGGTTATCTCACCAAGCGCGCCGATCTCGCCGAACTGCAGGCCGGCCTGCGCGCGGTACTCGCCTGCGAGGTGTGGCTGCCGCCGTCGCTGCGCGACGCGGTGGCGGCGGCGCCGGCCGATCCCGGCGACAGCGACACCGCCGCCCGCCTCGCCAGCCTCAGCCCGCAGCAGTTCAAGGTGCTCACCCGCGTCGCCGAAGGCCGCCTCAACAAGCAGATCGCCGACGAGCTCGGCATCCAGGAACGCACCGTCAAGGCGCACATGAGCGCCATCTTCGAGAAGCTCGGCGTCCGCAATCGCACCCAGGCCGGGGTGCTGCTCGGCCAGCTCAGCCTGGACCGCTGAGCACCGCACTGTAGGAGCGGCTTCAGCCGCGATGCTTTTCACGAAGAGCATCGCGGCTGAAGCCGCTCCTACAGGGAAATGGGGAAGTGAGGGGTTACTCGCTCTTCCAGAACAGGATCCGCCACGGATCCGGCGGGTCCTCGCCATGATTGCGCGGCAGGCGGCCGACGGTCAGTTCGTGGCGGCCGCGCGGCAGATCGGCGATCGGCAGCATCGCGACCAGGCCGCGCTGTCCGGTGCGCGGATCCTCGCCGGCATCGAAGGGCACCGCGACCGGTTCGCCGTCGATCGCCAGCAGGTGCAGGCGCGCCAGGCAGTCCAGGCGCTCGCGCCAGTACTTCGCGCGTTCCTGCCGGCGCGCTTCGCGTTCCTGCCGACGCCGCTCGCGCCCGGCTTCGGCAGGTTCGCCGGCATCGGCCGTCGCGTCGGGTTCCGATGAGGTCGGCTCGGCAATCGCGCAGTCCCTGGCGACGAACTCGTCGTGGCGGGTCGGGATGTAGGGAATGAACAGCGGCAGCCAATCCCCCGCGATGATTCGCGACGGGATGTGTGGCGGCGGCACCAGCTGGATGACGTCGCCACGCTGGTCGTCGTAATGGTCGGCCTTCACCAGCGACGCGACGCCGAAACCATCCGGCGGAAGCCCCGCGCCGATGCGCAGTCCCAGTCCCATCCGGCTGCCGACCGTCTGCCCCAGCACGATCGTGAAGACGACGACCGCGACCACGGTGATCAACACGGCGGTGCGCCGGCTGCCCGCGTGGCTGGAGAACAGGGTGAGCAGCGGATTGCCGGAGCCGGAGAAGCCGATCTTCGCGTAAAGGTCGAACAGCCGCTGCATGCGCCGTTCCTGCGGGCTGCCGGGAACCAGACCCGCACCCGCACGCCGGTCCCACTGCACGAGCACCGCGAACAGGATCGCCACGATGCCGAACGCTCCGAGCACCACGAACAGCAGCGTCTGGCCGCCGCCTTCGCCACCCGACAGCGCCCAGCGTGCCCAGATCGCCACCATCATCAGGCTGACGATCAGCATCGGCACGAACATCACCGTGGCCAGGCCGACACCGACGCCGAACACCAGGCTCGCGCGGTTGTCGGCGCGTTCGATCAGCGTGGACATGTCGGACAGGTCCGCGTGGACCCGCCGGAAGTACTGCGGCCCGAGCCGTTCGCGCATCCGGTCCCAGCGCACACCCTCGGGATAGACCGAATGCAGGCCGACGAGGGCCACCCAGTAGCCGCGCGTCACCAGATGCAGCAGGAAGGTCGCGATCAGCGTCAGCAGCGCGAACTTGACGTAGATCCACAGCGGCAGCGACAGCGCCGCGAGGTCGGGCAGCGTGTTGTTGTAGAAACCGAACAGCAGCCGGTCGACCTGGTCCGGCAGCTGCAGCAGGCTGAACACCGTCGCGCCGGAGATCAGCAGTTCCATCTCCCAGGTGGGCGTGGTCCGCTTCGGCAGCTGCCGCGGGTCGTCGCTCGCTTCGGTCATGACGGCTCCTGGTGAGGCGGGCAGGGTCGCAGAGGGCAGGCGCCGCCGGCAAGGCGGCTGCTAGATTCGACGGCATGAACAAGGCATTCGTGACCGCCGCGAAACTGCTCGGCGGCCTGTGGACCTCGCCGCTGACGCTGGCCGGCGTGCTCGCCGGGCTGGTGGGCATGGCTTTCGGCGCGCGCGTGCGGGTCTCCGACCTGGCGCTCGTGTTCCACCGCTATCCGTGGGGGCCGGGCGGGGCGCTGACGCTCGGCAACGTGATCCTGCACAGCGGCGACAGCCTCGACGAGGTGGTGACCAGCTACCGTTGCCGTGCCGACGGGACTTACAGCGACCGCCTGCGCCTCGGCGACCACGAGCGCGCGCACGTGCTGCAGTACCTGGTGCTCGGACCGCTGTTCCTGCCGCTGTATTTCCTCTGCGGCGGCATCAGCCACCGCAACCGTTTCGAGCAGGCCGCCGACCGCTACGCGCTGACCGGACGGGGCTGGTGGCCGTGGCCGGCCGCGGGCCGGGATTGACCTGCGGCAAACCGTGGCCCGGCGCTGTGGCTAGAATGGGCCGGGACAAATCCGACGGTATCGCCATGCTCGCGCTCGAATTCCCCGGTTGTGACCGCCTGTTCGCGATGATCGACGACGCCCTCGCCGCCGGCGACGAGCACGCGGTCACCGCCGCCATCCGCGAAGGCATGTGCCGGGCCATGCGCGAGCAGAGCGTCGCCTTGCCCGAGTGCTGCCACGAGCCGGTCGCCGATCATTACGCCCGCCGCGAGCTCTACCGCTGCGAGAAGAACGGCTACAGCGTGGTCGCGATGACCTGGGGCCCGGGGCAGGGCACGCCGATCCACGACCACGCCGGCTGCTGGTGCGTCGAAGGCGTCTGGCGCGGCGAACTCGAGATCACCCAGTACGAACTGCGCGAGCGCGACGGCGACCGTTTCCGCTTCGAAACCGTCGCCACCGAGCGCGCCGGTGTCGGCTCCGCCGGCTGCCTGATCCCGCCGCACGAGTACCACGCGATCCGCAATCCGTCGGACACCGAGATCGCGATCTCGCTGCACATCTATCGGGCGCCGCTGCTCACCTGCGCACATTTCCAGGCCGACGGGCAGCCCGGCTGGTACCGCAAGCTCGACCGCACGCTCTCACTCGACGCCGCCGCCTGATCCTGTGGAATCCGCCGGGGTCGGATCCGCCTGCGGCCGCCACGCGAGCCGCGAGCGCGGACACGCCGTGAACCCGTCCATGGGGGCTCTTCGGCGACGTCCATGTCGCCGAAGGTCCGCGCTCGCGGCTCGCGCGGCGGCCTCGTCGATTCATCGGCCGGCGGTTTCCACAGGAACAGCCGGCGGCGCTGCGGACGCAGGGCTATAATCCGCGGGCGGGCCGGTGTGGCGGAATGGTAGACGCAGCTGACTCAAAATCAGCCGGGGCAACCCCTCGTGGAGGTTCGAGTCCTCTCACCGGTACCAAGACTAGTTCGTAGTTCGTACGAGGTAGTTCGTAGTCGGCGTGTTCGGGGTGGGCGTCGACTCTCGTGTCGGGTTCGCCGTAGCCGGCGGTTCAGCGCCTACTTCGCATATCGGGTGTTTGCGCTCCGTGGGTTCGAGCCCGCTGGGCTGCGCCGCGCGCTGTTCTTTCGTGCTGACGCCGGCCAATCGACTTTCTGGCTGCGAGCCGGTGGGCGTTTTCCGGACCTTCGGCGACAGGGACGTCGCCGAAGAGCCCCCATGGACGGGTTCACGGCTTGTCCGGAAAACGCCCACCGGCTCGCGGCGCCCGCGAAGCCGCGACCGGCGTCAGTGCGAAAGCGCGTCGAGGAAGCCGCGGATCGCCGGCCCAAAGCGGGCGATGTCGACGAGGAAGGCGTCGTGGCCCTGCGGTGAGGGCAGGGCGAGGAATTCCGCGTCGCAGCCGCCGGCGCGCAGGCCGTCGGCGACCTGCTGTTGCTGCTGCAGCGGGAACAGGATGTCGGTCTCGACGCCGATCGCCAGCGCGCGTTCGACGCGGATCGAGGCGAGGCCGCGCATGACGTCGCCGCCGCCGTATTCGGCGAGGTCGAACCAGTCCATCGCGCGGCCGAGATAGAGGTAGCAGTTGGGGTCGAAGCTGCGCACGAAGCGCTTCGCGTGCCCTTCCAGATAGCTTTCGACCTGGAATTCCATGCCGAAGCGCTCGTCCTCGCCGGTGTCGTCGTCGAGGCGGACGCGGCCGAAGCGGCCGTCCCATTCCATCGCCGAGCGGTAGGTGACGACGCCGAGCTTGCGGGCTATGCGCATGCCGTTTTCGGGATAGCGCGCATCGTCGTAGTCGCCGCCGTTCCAGTGCGGGTCGAGACGGATGGCCTCGCGCTGCAGCGAGCGGATCGCGATCGAGAACGGCAGGGCCTGGGCGCTGCCGCTGACGTTGATGTGCGCGCGCGCCGCGCCCGGATGCAGGTGCAGGTAGGCGAGCGCGGTCATGCCGCCCATCGAATTGCCGATCACGCAGGCCAGCTGTTCGATGCCGAGCGCGCGCACCACCGCATGCGCGGCGCGGGCGCAGTCCTCGATCGAGAGATCGGGAAAGGCGAGCCGGTAGGGGGCGCCGGTGGCGGGATCGATCGAGGCGGCGCCGGTGGAACCCTTGCAGCTGCCGAGCGTGTTCACGCAGATCACGAACCAGCGGTCGCTGTCGATCGGCTTGCCGGGGCCGAGCATCGCCTCCCACCAGCCGGGCTCGGGGTCGCCGTCGTGCGAAGCGGCATGTGCGTTCGGCGACAGGCCGGTGAGGATCAGCACCGCGTTGCCGCCGGCGGCATCGAGCTCGCCCCAGGTCTCGTAGGCGACGCGGGCACCGTGCAGGGCGCCGCCGCGCTTGAACTCGAACGGCGAGGGCAGGTCGACGAAGCGGCTGCCCGGCGGGATGCGCTCGAACGGGCCGGCGGCGTTCATTCCTGCACCCCGTCGATGCGCAGCGTCGCCGCCACCGCCTCGCCGGCGACGAGCTCGACGGTCTGCGCGGCCGCGACGAGATCGCCGGCGGCGGCCGCGGCGTCGCCGGACTTCGAGATGCGTGCGGCGAGCTGCACCGCGGTCTGCTGCGACAGCGTGCCGGTCGGCATCAATGCGTCGGCGTCGGAGAGTTCGAGCTGGACCGGAAAACCGCGCGCCGGCATGCGCCGGGCGGCGACCGGCGGGCCGGCGCCATCGGCGGCACGCGCGAAGACATAGAGCACGTCGTCGTCGCCGAGGCGGGCGGCGAGTTCCGGCGCGAGTTCGATCGTCACCGCGAGGCGGGTGCCGGTGGCGGCAGCGTCGCCGCCGCGACCGGCAGCCAGCTCGGCGGCATAGTCCCGCGCCGGCATCCCGGCCTCGGTGCGCGCGATCGCCAGCTGCGGCAGCAGGGCCTGGGCGGTCGCCTCGTCGAGCAGCGGCAGCAGGCGTTCCCACAGCGCCACCGCTTCCGCCGGCTGCCCGGCCTGGTAGCGCTGGGCACCGAGGTAGAACAGCGCGCGCTGGTGCGTCGGCACCGCGGCGACGACCTGCTCGAGCATCGCGGTCGCCTCGGCCGGGAAACGGCCGTCGGGAGCCGCGCGCATCATCAGGTCGGCATGTTCGACCATCAGGTCGCGGTCGTCGGGCAGCACGGCGCGGGCATTGGCCATCGCGTCGCGGGCCGCGACCCAGTCGCCGGTCTGGGCACGGAAACGCGCCAGCAGCACCCAGCCCTCGACGTTCGCGGGTTCGGCCTTCAGCCGCGCTTCCAGCTGGGCCACCGCCTCCGCGGCGGTGGTCGGGGCGCGCACCAGCGCCGGATCGAGCGCCATCGGCGTGCCGAGCAGGGCATACAGGCCGGCGCCGCCGCCGGCCAGCAGCAGCACCAGGGCGAGACCGGCGGTGCGGCCACCGCGCCACAGCGAAGGCAGCACGATCACCAGTACGAGGGCGAGCAGCGCGGCGGCGGCGAGCACGAAGGCGGTCATCACCACTCCTGGTCGTCTTCGGGGGCGCTGGTCGCCGGCAGCGCGGCGGTACGCCGGCGCACGATCGCCACCACCACGCCGGCGCCGGCGAGCAGGATCAGCGCCGGGCCGAACCACAGCAGCCAGGTCGCCGGCTTCACCGGCGGTTCGTACAGCACGAAATCGCCATAGCGTTCGACCAGCCAGGCCTTGATCTCGGCATCGCTCATGCCGCGGCGCATCAGCTCCAGCACCTGGGCGCGCAGGTCGCGGGCGATCTGCGCGTCGGAATCGGCCAGCGACTGGTTCTGGCACATCACGCAGCGCAGCTGCACCGTCAGCGCGCGGAAGCGCGCCTCCTCGGCGGCGTCGCGGAACTCGATCGGCGCCTGCGCGGCGACGCCGGTGGCCAGCCCCAGCAGCAGTGCGAGCAGCAGTGTGCGCAGAGCCGCGGCGCTCATTGCAGCGACTCCAGCAGCGGCATCAGTTCCTCGTGCACGATCGCCTCGTCCATCGGTCCGACGTGCTTCCAGCGGATGATGCCTTCGGCGTCGACCAGGAAGGTCTCGGGCGCGCCGTAGATGCCCCAGTCGAGCGCGGCGCGGCCGTCCTCGTCGGTGATCACCACGTCGTAGGGATCGCCGAACTGCGCCAGCCAGCGCTGCGCGTCTTCAGGTGCGTCCTTGTAGTCGTAGCCGATCACCCGCACGGCGCCGGAACGGGCGATCGCGGTGACCACCGGATGTTCGTCGCGGCAGGCGGGACACCAGCTGCCCCAGACATTCAGCAGGTAGGGCGCGCCACGCAGCTCGTCGCCGCTGACGATGCGCTCCGGCGTGCCGAGCACCGGCAGCGCGAAGGCCGGCGCCGGCTTGCCGATCAGCGGCGAGACGATGGCGCTGTTGTCGCGCCCGGAATTGCGCAGCACGCCGAGGCCGAGCAGCACCGCCAGCGCGGCGAAGGCGAGCAGCGGCAGCAGCCGGCGCATCATGCCGGCGCTCCGGCGGCGTCGCGGCGGCGGAAGCGGCCGTCGAAGGCGACCACGAAGCCGCCGAGGCCCATCAGGATCGCGCCCAGCCAGATCAGGCGGATGAAGGGCTTCACGTACAGGCGCAGCGCCCAGCTGCCTTCGCGGTCGAGCGCCTCGCCGAGCGCGACATAGAGGTCGCGGCCGAGGCTGCCGTCGAAGTCGGCCTCGGTCATCACCTGGCCGCCGCTGGCATAGGCGCGCTTCTCCGGATGCAGGACCACGACTTCGGCGCCGTCGCGCAGCACGGTGACGGTGCCGCGGTCGGCGCGGTAATTCGGGCCGGTCACCTGTTCGGCGCCGTCGAAACGGAATTCGTAGCCGCGCAGCTCGAAGCTCTGGCCCGGGCGCGCGGCGACGTCGCGTTCGACGCTGGTGCTTTCGGTCAGGAACACGCCGGCGACGAATACGCCGATGCCGGCGTGCGCCAGGATCATGCCGACCATCTCCGGGGTGAAGCGGCGGCTGCCCGCCGGCGCCTGCAGCCGCGACCACACGAAGCGGCCGGTGCCCAGCAGCAGCCAGCTCGCCGCGAGCACGCCGACCGCGGTCTTGCCGGTGCCGTTCGGCCACGCGAAGAATGCGAGCACCGCGAGCACGCCCGCCAGCGCCGCCCACGGCGCCAGCCAGCGCAGCGGCCGCGCGGCTTCCTCGCGCTGCCAGCGGGTCAGCGGCCCGAAGGGCAGCAGCAGCACCAGCGGCGCCATCAGCAGGGTGAACAGCAGCGCGAAATAGGGCGGGCCGACCGAGATCTGGCCGAGGTCCAGCGCCTCCGCCAGCAGCGGGTAGAGCGTGCCGAGCAGGACCATCGCCGCCGCCGCGGTCAGCAGCAGGTTGTTGGCCAGCAGCAGGGTCTCGCGCGAGACCGGCGCGAAGGGCTTGCCGCCCTCGTCCTTCGGCGCCCGCAGCGCGTACAGCAGCAGCGAGCCGCCGATCACCAGCCCCAGCAGCACGAGGATGAACATGCCGCGCGCCGGATCGGAGGCGAAGGCGTGCACGCTGGTGATCACCCCGGAGCGGGTCAGGAAGGTGCCGAGCAGGGACAGCGAGAACGCCGCGATCGCCAGCAGCAGGGTCCAGCCGCGGAAGCCGCCGCGTTTTTCGGTGACGGCCTGCGAATGCAGCAGCGCGGCGCCGACCAGCCACGGCATGAAGCTGGCGTTCTCGACCGGATCCCAGAACCACCAGCCGCCCCAGCCGAGCTCGTAATAGGCCCAGAAGCTGCCGAGGCAGATGCCGAGGGTCAGGAAGCCCCAGGCGACGTTCGTCCACGGCCGCGACCAGCGCATCCATTGCGCGTCGACCCGGCCGCCGATCAGCGCCGCGATCGCGAACGCGAACGCGACCGCGAAACCGACGTAGCCGGTGTACAGCAGCGGCGGGTGGAAGATCATGCCCGCGTCCTGCAGCAGCGGGTTCATGTCGCGGCCCTCACCGGCGGCCGGCAGCAGGCGCTCGAACGGGTTCGAGGTGAACAGGGTGAAGGCGATGAAGCCGAAGGCCACCATGCCCAGCACCGCCAGCACCCGCGCGATCACTTCCGCCGGCAATGCCCGCGAGAAGCGCGCCACCAGCGCCGTCCACAGACACAGGAACAGCACCCACAGCAGCAGCGAGCCCTCGTGCGCGCTCCACACCGCGGTGAAGCGATAGGCCAGCGGTAGCAGCGAATTCGAGTTGCGGGCGACGTAGGACAGCGAGAAGTCGTGCTGCACGAAGGCCCAGGTCAGCACCGCGTAACTGGCGGCGACCAGCAGCAACAGCGCCCAGGCCAGCGGCCGCGCACTGGCGGTCAGCGCCGGGTGGCCGCGCTGGGCGCCGATCAGCGGCAGCACCGCCAGCGCCAGCGCCACCAGCAGCGCCAGCACGAGCGCGAACAGGCCGAGTTCGGGCAGCACTCAGTCCGCTCCGTCGCCGGCGGGTGCGGTGTCGGCATCCGCCGGCACGCCGTGCTTCTGGTGCTGGCGCGCCATCGCCTCGGCGACCTCGCGCGGCATGTAGGTCTCGTCGTGCTTGGCCAGCACCTGGGTGGCGACGAATACATCGCCCTCTCGGCGGCCGGTGGCGATCACCGCCTGGTTCTCGCGGAACAGGTCGGGAAGGATGCCCTCGTATTCGACCGGCATCACCGCGTCGCCGTCGTTGACCGCGAAGCGCACCTTCAGCGTGCCTTCCTCGCGCTGCAGGCTGCCTTCGGCGACCATGCCGCCGAGGCGGAACACCGCCTGGTCGGCGGCCTCGCCGGCATACACCTGGCTCGGCGTGTACAGGTAGGTGATGTTCTCGCGCAGCGCGAGCGTCACCAGGGTGACGGCGACCGCGGCGGCGGCGGCGAAGCCGAGCACCAGCAGCAGGCGCCGGCGGCGGGTGGGGTTCATCGCTTGTCTCCGTTGCCGGCGCGCGCGGCCTCGCGGCGGGCGCGCTGGCCGATCTCGCGGCGGGTGCGGGCCAGCCGCCAGCGCGGGCCGGCGTAGTCCCAGGCCAGCACCGCGGCGAACACCGCGTAGGCGCCGATCAGGTATTCGATATAGCTCACGGCTTCACCCCGGCGGCGGCGCGCGCCCAATCCTTGCCGGCCTCGCGGGCCAGGTTGTCGGCGCGCGCACGCTGCAGCAGCGAACCGGCGAACCAGAACTTGGTCGCGATCACCATGACCCATAGCGGCCAGGTCATCGAGGCGTCGAGGGTCGATT
This sequence comes from Arenimonas composti TR7-09 = DSM 18010, assembly GCF_000426365.1. GTDB lineage: Bacteria > Pseudomonadota > Gammaproteobacteria > Xanthomonadales > Xanthomonadaceae > Arenimonas > Arenimonas composti. The sequence goes on from NZ_AUFF01000001.1 coordinate 227,795, forward strand.
CGCCGAACATTCGGATCGTCGCGCCCTGGTGCAGCGAGTTCCACCAGGTCACCGAGTAGCGGATCACCGGCAGCAGGGCGATGCCGATGATCGCCAGGTAGCCGGCGGCGCGGGCGGCATTGCGGCGGTCGTCGATCGCCGCGTACAGGCCGAGCACGCCGAGGTACATGAACAGCAGCACCAGTTCGCTGGTCAGGCGCGGATCCCAGTCCCACCAGGTGCCCCACATCGGCTTGCCCCAGATCGAGCCGGTGGCGAGGGTGATCACCGTGAACCAGGCGCCGATCGGGGCGCAGGACATCGCAAGGATCTCGCACAGCTTGATGCGCCAGATCAGCGCGATCGCCGCGTAGACCGCCATCAGCCCGTAGACGAACAGGCTCATCCAGGCGCTGGGCACGTGGATGTAGAGGATGCGCGCGCTGTCGCCCTGCTGGTAATCGGCTGGCACCACGAAAAGGGCGCCGTAGAGGCCGATCGCCAGCGTCACCAGCGCCAGCAGGAAGCACACTGGCGCCCAGCGCGCGGCGAAGCGGTCGAAGGTGGGGGGCGAACCGAGTTGGTGGAACCAGAGCAGGACGGGGTTCACGGCGTTGTTCGGCTCGGGCGGCGCGGCGGCCGCGACGTCAGGTCAGCGCGATCCGGATCGCCGCGGCGGCGGCGAGCGGGGCGAGGATCAGGGCGAGGGCCAGTCCGGCCCCCAGCATCAGCAGCGCGCCGGACCAGGGCAGGCCCTGGGCGGCGGCCATCACGGCACCGGCCCCGAACACCAGGACCGGCAGCAGCAAGGGCAGCGCCAGCAGGGCGAGAATCATACCAGAGCGGCGGATGCCGACCGTCAGTGCGGCGACCACCGCACCCAGCAGCGACAGCAGCGGCGTGCCCAGCGCCAGCGAGCCGAGCAGCAGCGGCAACAGGTGCGTGGGCAGGTGCAGCATCTCGGCCAGCAGTGGCGTCGCCAGGATCAGCGGCAGGGCGCTGGTCGCCCAGTGCACGCCGACCCGTACCAGCAACAGCCAGGCCAGCGGCACCGGCGCCAGCAGCAGCTGTTCGAGACTGCCGTCCTCGACGTCGCTGCGATACAGGGTGTCGAGGGTCAGCAGGCTGGCCAGCAGCACCGCGACCCAGAGCACGCCGGGCGCGATCTTCGCCAGCTGTGCCGGTTCGCTGCCCAGCGACAGCGGGAACAGCGCGACCACCATCAGCGCGAACAGCAGCGGCTGCGCGGCGTCGCCGCGGCGGCGCCAGACCAGGCGCAGGTCGCGCGCGGCCATCGCCCGCGCGGCGGCGAGCAGCGAAGGCGCGCTCACGCCGCCGCTCCGGCGCCGCGCCCCAGGGGCAGGGTGCGTACCGGTACCGGCGGCGCCGCGTAGGCGCCGTGGGTCGTCAGCAGCACGGCGCCGCCGCCGGCGAGGTGGTCGCGCACCAGCGCATCCACGAGGGCGATGCCGTCGAGGTCGAGGTTCGCGTAGGGCTCGTCGAGCAGCCACAGCTTCGCCGGCGACAGCCGCAGGCGCGCCAGGCCGAGGCGCTTGTTCTGCCCGGCCGAGAGGCGCCGCGCCTGGCTGTCCTCGTAACCGGCGAGGCCGACCGCCGCCAGGGCCGCCTCGAGATCGCCGGTGACGCCGTGCATCGCCATCGCGAAGGCCAGGTTCTCCAGCGCGCTGAGGTCGGCCTTGTGGCCGGGCAGGTGGCCGAGATAGGCGCTGCCGCGCGCGAGGTGGTCGCGGTCGACGCGGCGGCCGTCCATCTCGACGATGCCTTCCTCGGCCTCCAGCAGCCCGGCGAGCACGCGCAGCAGGGTGGTCTTGCCGGCACCGTTGCCGCCGCGCACGAGCAGGGCTTCGCCGGCATCGAGCCGGAAATCCAGCGGCCCGAACACCGGCTCGCCATTGCGGGCGAAAGCCAGGCCGCGGGCCTGCAGCAGCGGAATGGGGGCGGGCGACGGCATCGGGCCGCGATGCTACCGCACGCGGCCCACGTGGCCCACGCCGTCCCTGCGGCGGATCCGGAAGCGATGCACACGTGATCGCGATCCGGCGTCGCGGCCATTTGTGCGGCCGGCCCGGGTGTTCCACAATCGGTGTTCATTCAGCCGCGGGACAGCAAAGATGCACGTCAAACCCCTCCTGATCGCGATCGCCCTCGGCCTCGGCACCGTCGCCGGCGGCGTCGACGCCGTCGTCCCGGACCGCAGTGCGCCGATCGTGCGCGAAGGCGAACTCCCGCTCTGGCTGATCCAGTTCGAGGAACCGGCCGCCGCCTCGTTCCGCGGCTTTCCGGCCGGCAGCGGCCGCCCGGCGCTGGCGCCGACCAGCCGCGAGGTGACCGGCGAGCGCAAGTACGACGCCAGCAGCCAGGCGGCGCGCGCCTATGTCGGCTACCTCGAGGATCTGCGCCGGGTGCGCCTGGCCGAGTTCTCCGAACGCCTCGGCCGCCAGCTGCGCCCGGTTTACACCTACGAGCACGCGATCAACGGCGTCGCCCTCCACCTGAGCGCCGAAGAGGCCGAGCGTGTGCGCCACCTGCCGGGCGTGCGCAACATCAGCCCGAACTTCGTCCGCTATCCGCAGACCGACCGCGGCCCGCAGTGGATCAACGCCGACGACATCTGGAACGGCACCATCACCGGCGTCGGCTCGCATCGCGGCGCGGGCCAGATCATCGGCGTCATCGACACCGGCATCAATCGCACGCACGTCGCCTTCGGCGCCGGCGGCATCACCAATCCGCGCGGCGCCGGCAATTACCTCGGCTACTGCATCAATACGCCGTCGGCCTGCAACAACAAGGTGATCGGCCTGTACGACTTCGTCGCCAACACCACGAACGGCCGCGCCGATCCGGTCGACAGCGACGGTCACGGCACCCATACCGCGGCGACCTCGGGCGGACGCTCGTTCCAGCCGTCGACGGTCACCTACAGCGGCGTCGCGCCGTTCGCCAACCTGGTCATCTACAAGGCCTGCCCGGGCCGCTCCTGCGACGGTGCCGCGCTGGTCGCGTCGATCGACCAGGCGGTCGCCGACGGCGTCGACGTCATCAACTACTCGATCGGCGGCGGCCCGATCGATCCGTGGTTCGCCGTGGGCAACCCGGCGGTCGACGACACCGAAGCCTTCCTCGCCGCGCGCGAGGCCGGCATCGTCGTCGCCGCCGCGGCCGGCAACGACGGCCCGGATCCGGGCACGCACGGCAACCCGGCGAACTCGCCGTGGGTGCTCGGCGTCGCTGCCGCCACCCACGACCGCAACGGCGTCGCCCAGGCCGACCGCCTCGCCAGCTTCAGCGGCCGCGGTCCGGTGATTCCGCTCGGCGTCATCAAGCCCGACGTCACCGCGCCGGGCGTGAGCATCATCTCCGCCGGTCTCGGCAGCACCAATGCGATCGCGACGATGAGCGGCACCTCGATGGCGACCCCGCACGTCGCCGGCGCCGCCGCGCTGCTGAAGTCGGCCAAGCCCACCTGGACCGACGACCAGATCATGTCGGCGCTGGTGCTGACCGCGCGCAGTTCGATCAAGGTGATCGGGCCGATCCTCGGCACCCCGCACGAACAGGGCGCCGGCATGATCGACGTCGCCCTCGCGGCGCAGGCCGGCCTGTACCTCGAGGTCGAGGACGGTGCCTTCCGTGCCGCCGCCGCCAACCCGTTCACCGGCGGCGCCGAGCAGCTGAACCTGCCGAGCCTGGGCCACGGCGCCTGCTTCCGCACCTGCGTGCTGACGCGCAAGTTCTACCGGATGCCCGGCGCGGCCGCGTCGAGCTACTCGATCTCGGTATCGGGCCTGCCGGCCGGCGCCAGCGTCACCCCGAACATCACCAGCTTCAACGCCTCCAACGCCGGCACGACGGTGAACTTCACCGTCAACGTGAACGATCCGCGGGTGTTCAACACCTGGGTCTACGGCACGGTCACGCTGACCAACACCTCCGGCGACGGCCGTCCGGACCTGCACCTGCCGATCGCGGTGTTCGCGACCCCGTTCATGAATGCCGCCGCCGAGGCGGCGATGACCTCGCAGGAGCGGACGATCACCGCCGAGCGCGGTTTCTTCGACATCGACGTTCCGGGCATGACCGCGCTCGGCGACGCCCGTTTCGACGTCACCCCGCTGTTCGAGCCGGTGATCACCACCCAGAACATCGCCGTCGACCCGACCAACGACACCCCCTACGACAGCGCGACCGGGACCTACGTGCGGCTGGTGACGGTGCCGGCGGCGCCGGGCAAGCGGATCATCCTGAGCGCCACGACCTCGGCGCCCAATCCGGACATCGACCTGTACGTCGGCCGCGACACCGACAATGACGGCAAGCCGGACGAGAACGAGGAGCTGTGCGTTTCCGGCAACGCGTCCTCGAACGAGTCCTGCGAGATCAACCTGCTCGGCGAAGCGTCCCCGATCACCTTCTGGGTGATGGCGCAGAACTGGTCCGGTCCCGGCACCAGCGTCCGCGTCGAGACGCTGGCGGTGGTGCTCGACGACAGCGCCGACACCACCCAGCTGACCGCCACCGGTCCGGGCAACATCCCGCATTCGACGCCGTTCAAGCTGCGCGTCGCCTGGGACGACCCGACCATCGTGCCGGGCAGCGTGCGCGTCGGTTACGTGACGACCCGGCCGAGCGCGAGCGCGGCACCGGTGTACACCCGCGTGCGCCTGGTCGCGTCCGGTGCCACCGAACCGGGCGCCTTCGGCCTGAGCCCGGGGGTGGCACGCCCGGTCACCCTGCCGGCGGGCGCCGCGCACGAGCGCCTGTACTTCGACGTGCCGCCGGGCGTGACGAAGATGACGCTGCGCACCAGCAACGGCAGCGGCTCGGTGTCGCTGTACGCGGCGCGGATCGACCAGCCGGCGGGTCCGGCCGTCGCCGCGGCGCCGCCGCGGGGTTCGGCCTCGCATTCGGCGACCGGCGCCGGTGCGAACCAGACGATCGTCATCAACAACCCGGCCGCCGGCCGCTGGTACGTGACGCCGGTGAACACCGGCGGCGGCGTCGCCAAGGTCGACGTCAGCGCCACGATCGACACGGTGTCCGCGGTGCCGGCGCTCAAGCGCGGCTCGTACTTCAACCCGAGCCGCGGCGGCCACGGCTTCTTCGTCTACCCGTCCGGCACCGACCTGGCCCTGCTCTGGTACACCTACCTGCAGGACGGCACGCCGACCTGGTACTACGCGCAGGCGGCGGCGCCGGGCAGCCACCAGGTGTGGAGCGCGCCGGTCTACCGCGCGGCCTGGAACGGCACCTCGCGCACGCTGACGCCGATCGGCAACATCGTGCTGACCCCGCGGGCGACCGGCCAGCTGGCGGTGTCCTACAACATCGACGGCTTCACCGGCGCGGAAACGCTCGACACCTTCCTGACCGGCTGCCCGGTGGTGAACGGAACGCCGCTGAACGTCAGCGCGCACTGGTTCGACGAGGCCTCGCCGGGTTACGGCTACAGCGTGCAGGTGGCCGGCAACTACGAGTTCCTCGCGACCTTCGTCTACGACGCGCGCGGCGTGCCGCGCTTCCTGTCGGCGGAGCGGGGCGGCACCTTCAACGCGGCGGACACGAACGTGCAGCTGTTCCAGCTGCAGGGCTTCGCGCCGCTGGGGACGCACGTGACGCCGACCTACAACCTGGTCGGCACGCTGACGCGCACCTATGGCCCGTCGACGATCCAGACCATCGGCACGAATGCGACCTTCACGGGTGGCGTGCCGGGCAGCTGGTCGCGCAGCGCCAACGTCACGATGCTCAGCTCGCAGCCGCAGGGCTGCGACTGAGGAAGGGCGACAACACGATGACCCGACGGCCCCGTTCGCGGGGCCGTCGTTTTCCCGTTCCTCAGAGTTCGAGCGCGAAGTGGTCGGCGTCGAGATGCGCAGGGAAGCGCGTGCGGTGTTCCGCCAGCGCCGATGCCGACGCGGTCGCCACGACGACGCCGGGCCGGTCGTCGAGTTCGACGAGCGGCATGCCGAGGAAGTCGGCGAGCAGGCTGTCGCCGGCATAGGCGTGGCCGTTGCCGTCGGTGCCGACGCGGTTGACGCCGGCGACGTAGCACAGGTTCTCGATCGCGCGGGCGCGCAGCAGGGTGCGCCACGCGTGCCGACGCGGGGCCGGCCAGTTGGCGACGAACAGCAGCAGGTCGTAGTCGAAGCGCGCGGCCGCGGCGTCGTGGCGGTTGCGGATGAACACCGGGAAGCGCAGGTCGTAGCAGACCAGCGGACGGATCCGCCAGCCGTGCAGCGCGACGGTGATCGGTTCGCGGCCGGCGGCGTAGCGTTCGTGCTCGCGCGCCATCCGGAACAGATGACGCTTGTCGTAGTGGCGCAGGCCGCCGTCCGGGCTCGCCCAGAGCAGGCGGTTGAACACGCCTTCCGGCGTGCGGATCTGCACGCTGCCGCTGACCACGGCGCCGAGCTTCGCGGCCTGTTCGCGGATCCAGGCCACGGTCGGGCCGTCCATCGTCTCCGCGTCGGCCAGGGCCTCGTTGCTGAAGCCGGAGGTGAAGGTTTCCGGCAGCAGCACGAGATCGGCGTCTCCTGCCAGCGGCGCGATCATGTCCCCGTACATGCGGCGATTGCCTGCCGGGTCGTGCCAGATCGTGTCGCCCTGCACGAGGGCGATGCGCAGGTCGCGCTGCGGGCCGGTCTCGACCGGCAATGGATCGTGGGTCGGCGCGCTCACAGCCGCTGCAGCCTGTCGATCGCGGCATCGAGCGTCGCCTCGACCTTCGCGAAGCACAGCCGCGCCAGCCGCTGCCCCGCCGGCGCCTCGGCGTAGAACGGCGACAGCGGGATCGCCGCGACGCCTTTCTCGATCGTCAGCCAGCGGCAGAAGTCGACGTCGCCGAGGTCGCTGACGCCGGAGTAGTCGACCAGCTGGAAATAGCCGCCCGGCACCGGCAGCGGCCGCAGCTTCGTCGTCAGCAGCTGCTCGCGGAAGCGGTCGCGCTTGGCCTGGTAGAAGGCGCCGAGCTGTTCGTGGTGTTCCGGCTCGGTCGTGATCATCTCGGCGAACGCGTGCTGCGCCGGAGCGAAGGTGCAGAAGGTGTTGTACTGGTGCACCTTGCGGAACTCGGCGCTCAACGCCGGCGGCGCCACGCAGTAGCCGACCTTCCAGCCGGTGCAGTGGTAGGTCTTGCCGAAGCTCGACACCACGAAGGCGCGCGCGGCCAGTTCCGGCCAGCGCAGCACGCTCTCGTGCACCCGGCCGTCGAAGACGATGTGCTCGTAGACCTCGTCCGACAGCAGCACGATGCCGGTGTCGCGCAGGATGTCGGCGAGCGCGTGCATGTCGTCGGCGGTGAGCATCGCCCCGGACGGGTTGTGCGGGCTGTTGACCATCAGCATGCGCGTGCGCGGGGTGACCGCATCGCGCACGCGCTGCCAATCTACCGAGAAGTCGGCCGGATCGAGCGGCACGTGCACGGCGACGCCGCCGGCCAGCTCGATCGCCGGCTCGTAGCAGTCGTAGCAGGGGTCGAGCACGATCACTTCCTCGCCCGGGCGCACCACCGCCAGCACCGCGTCGAAGATCGCCTCGCTGGCGCCACTGGTGACGGTGATTTCGCCGTCGACGTCGAGGTCGATGCCGTAGCAGGCCTTCGACTTCGCGGCGATCGATGCGCGCAGCGCCGGCAGGCCGCTCATCGGCGCGTACTGGTTGTGGCCCTCGCGCATCGCCCGCGCCAGCGCGTCGACGAGGCGCGCCGGCACCGCGAAGTCGGGAAAGCCCTGGCCCAGGTTGACCGCCCCGTGCTGGGCGGCGAGCTGGGACATCACGGTGAAGATCGTCGTGCCGACCTTCGGCAGCTTGGTCTGGATCATCGGGGCACTCGCAGGAGGTCGGTCGATTATGCCGCCGCGGCGGCGGCCGGGGACTCAGGCGGTCGCCGCGACCATCACCCGCTTGCCGTAGCGCAGCTGCTCGTAGGCATCGGCCGGCGGCGGCAGCACATGGGCCTCGGCGAAGCCGACCTTGCGCAGGATCCACAGCAGGGCCGCGAGGCTCGGCACCAGGCAGATGCCGGTGGTCGAGGTTTCCGGGCCGTGCGTCTCGTCGGTCTCGTCGACGATCGCGAAGCTGCCCATCATCGGCTTCACGAACGTGTGGTGGCCGTAGTCGAGCGGGCCGGCGAGGTTCGGCGCGACCTGGGTCTCGATCACGCACAGGCCGCCGGGCGCCGTCAGCGCGTGCGCGGTGCGCAGCGCGCCGACCGGATTCTCGAGGTGGTAGAGCAGGCCGAGGCAGAGCACGAGCTCGAAGCGGCCCGCGGCGTCCGCCGACAGGGCGTGCACGTCGGCCTGGCGGAACGTCAGGCCGCGCGCGCCGCAGGCTTCGGCGACCAGGCGGGCATCGTCCACATGCTCGGCGCGCGCATCGACGCCGAGCGTCGCGAAGCCCAGCGCCGCGACCTGCTGCGCGAACCAGCCTTCGTGGCAGGCGAGGTCGATCGCCCGGCGCTCGCGCCCCGGGGCGTCGCCGGCACCGAAATGGGCCAGCACCGCCTCGTGCAGCATCTGCCGCCGCGTCGCGTGGATGCCGGCGACCTCGTCGGCCAGGTAGCAGCGCGTCACCGCGCCCGACGCCAGTCGGAACGGATAGAACCAGGAACGGGCGAGGCAGCGCGCCTCGAGCGCGTCGTCGCTCACCGTGCGGACTCAGTCGTCGGCCGGCAGGCCTTCCGGCCGGCGCCGGCGGTGCGGGGTGCCGCCACCGCGCGGCCCCGGCGCATTGCCGCCCGGGCCACGCGGCTTGCCGCCGCCCCCCGGACCGCGCGCACCGGCGTTGCCACCGGCCCCGCGGGCGCCGCCGCCCGGGCCACGGCCGGCCGCCGCCGCGCCACCGCCACCGGGGCCGCGGCCACCGGCACGCGGGCCGCGCTGGCCCCAGGGGCTGTCGCCACCGGGACGCGGACCACGATCATTGAAGGGCTTGGGCTTGCCGGCGCGCGCGCCACGCGGCGGCGCGACCTTGGAGCCGGTCTCGACGCCTTCCGGCACGTACCAGCTGCGGAAGGCCGCGGGGTTGTTCGGATCGACACCGCCGTGGTGCTGCGGCTGCGCGTCGCCACGCGGGCGTTTCGGCCGCGGGCCACCGGGCTTGCCCTGGAAGCCGCCACGCGCCGGACGCGGCGCGTCGGCGCCCATCGGACCGGCGAAAGGCTTGCCGCCGCCGCGCTTGCCCTTGCCGGCGCCGGGCTTGCCACCGGGGCGGCCACGGCCGCGGCCCGGACCCTTGTCTTCGCGGAAGTTGTCGAAGCGGCGCAGCTCGCGCGCCTCGTCGTCGATCGAACCGTTGACGTACGAGGCCTGCTTGCGGTCCTTGCCGACGCGGATCTCGGTCGGCCGGGAGCGCCGTTGGCCGATCACCGGCTGCAGGGTCAGCACCGGCGGGTTGTCCTCGAGGCGGAACTGCGCGCGCAGCTTCTCGACCTCGGCCGCCGCCAGTTCCTCGCAATGGCCGCGCTTGAGCAGGCGGGGCAGGGCGACCGAACCGTAGCGCACGCGCTTCAGGCGGCTGACCTGGTAGCCCTGCGATTCCCACAGGCGGCGCACCTCGCGGTTGCGGCCTTCGCCGATCACCACGCGGAACCAGGCATGCGAGTCCGAGCTGCCGATGCGCTCGATCTCGTCGAACTTCGCCGGGCCGTCGTCCAGCGCGACGCCGCGCGCGAGGCGGTCGACGACGGCATCCGGCACCTCGCCGTGGATGCGGCAGACGTATTCGCGCTGGATGTTGCTCGACGGGTGCATCAGCGCATTCGCGAGCTCGCCGTCGGTGGTCAGCAGCAGCAGGCCGGTGGTGTTGATGTCGAGGCGGCCGACGGCGATCCAGCGCGCGCCCTTCAGTCGCGGTAGCGCCTCGAACACGGTCGGGCGGCCCTCGGGATCCTCGCGCGTGGTCACTTCGCCTTCCGGCTTGTTGTACAGCAGCACGCTCGCCGGCTCGGTCAGCGCGGTGGCGACGAAGGTCTTGCCGTCGATGTCGATGCGGTCACCGCCCTTCACCGACTGCCCGACCTGGGCGACCTCGCCATTGACCTTCACCAGGCCCTGGGCGATGCGCTCCTCGAGCGCACGGCGCGAGCCGAGGCCGGCCTGGGCGAGCACCTTGTGCAGGCGCTCCTCGACCTTGGTATTGCCGGCGTCGCCGGCCTTGCGGCTGCCCAGGGACAGCGTTTTCCTGCGGGTGTCGCTCATTCGTCTCGCTCCGGACCGGCGGCATCGCCGGTCGCATCGTCGGGGGTGGCCGTGTTGGCGGCGTGGTGATGGGGTTCGTGATCGCACTCTTCGGCGCCGTGGCCGAAGTCGTCGGCATCCGGGTCCGCGCCCGGGGGATCGAGGCGGTCGTCGTCGCCGTCGCCGCCTTCGTAGTCGTAGCCGGCGTCGGGGTCCTCGTCGTCGAGGCCGTCGGCGGTATCGTCGTACAGCGGCTCGCGGGTGGCGTCGTCGGCACCGGCATCCGCCATCGCGGCGCTGGCGACCGCCGGTGCCTCCAGCGGCAGCTGCGGCTCGAGCTCGGCGATGTCGCGCAGTTCGGCCAGCGGCGGCAGCTCGTCGAGCGACTTCAGGCCGAAGTAGTCGAGAAAGGCCTTGGTGGTGCCGAACAGTTCCGGGCGGCCCGGCACGTCGCGGTGGCCGACCGAGCGGATCCACTCGCGCTCTTCCAGCATCTTGATCGTGTTCGCGTTGACGCTGACGCCGCGGATCTGCTCGATCTCGCCGCGGGTGATCGGTTGCCGGTAGGCGATCAGCGCCAGCGTTTCCAGGGTCGCGCGGGTGTATTTGGTCTGCCGCTCCGACCACAGGCGGGCGACCCAGGGATGCACGTTCGCCTTCACCTGGAAGCGGTAGCCGGAGGCGACCTCGACCAGCTCGACGCCGCGGTCGGCTTCCATTTCGCGCAGCTCGGCGATCGCCTTCTCGAGGCTGCCGGGCGGCGGCGGTGCGTCTTCGGGGAACAGGGCGGCCAGCTGCGCCAGCGTCTGCGGCTGCGGCGCTGCCAGCAGCGCGGCTTCGACGATCTGTCGGATCAATACCGGGTCCATGTGACTCGCTTCGGTGGATCAGGCCGCCGGCGGCGCGCCGTCGGCGGTGGGTTCGGGAAGTTCGGCGGTGTCGGCGCTGCCCTTGGCCTTCAGCCAGATCGGCGCCAGCGGTGCTTCCTGCACGATCTCGACCAGCTGTTCCTTGGCCAGTTCGAGGATCGAGAGGAAGGTGACGATCACGCCCAGCCGGCCTTCCTCGGCATTGAACAGGCTCTCGAAAGCGTGGAAGGCGCCTCCCTCCAGCTTCGTCAGCACGTCGCCCATGCGCTGGCGCACGCTCAGCGCCTCGCGGCGGATCGCGTGGTGGGCGAACATCTCGGCCCGGCGCAGCACGTCGCGCAGGGCCAGCAGCATCTCCCGCAGCTCCACCGGCGGCGGCGTGCGCACGACCTGCCGGTCCGGCACGTGTGCATGCGCGACGGCGGTGTCGCGGTCCAGGCGGTCGAGGGTGTCGATGTCCTCGGCCGCCTTCTTGAAGCGCTCGTACTCCTGCAGCCGGCGCACCAGCTCGGCACGCGGATCGGCTTCGAGGCCTTCGTCCGCCGGCGGCCGCGGCAGCAGCATCCGCGACTTGATCTCGGCCAGGATCGCGGCCATGACCAGGTACTCGGCGGCGAGCTCGAAGCGCAGCTCGCGCATCACCTCGATGTAGTCGACGTACTGCCGGGTGATCTCGGCGACCGGGATGTCGAGGATGTCGAGGTTCTGCCGGCGGATCAGGTAGAGCAGGAGGTCGAGCGGGCCCTCGAAGGCCTCCAGGATCACTTCCAGCGCATCCGGCGGGATGTACAGGTCCTGCGGCATCTGCAGCACCGGCTGGCCCATCACGACCGCCAGCGGCATCTCCTGCTGCTGCGGCGCCGGCGGATGGCCCGGCAGGCCGGGGTGACCGGCTTCGGCGGCGGTGGCTTCGCTCATCGATGATCCATGCGGGTTCCGCGTTACAGCGCCACGGGATGGAAACCCTGGCGAACGACCACGGGTTCGTCACCCGTGCAATCCACGACGCTGGTCGGGCCGGGCTCGCAGTCCTCGGCATCCAGCATCACGTCGACGAAACGCAACCAGCGTTCGGCGACCATGTCGGCCTCGTGGCTGACCGGATGTTCCTCGTCCGGCAGCAACAGGCTCGTCGACAGCAGCGGCTCACCGACCGCCTCCAGAAGACCGCGCACGACGACGTGGTCGGGCAGGCGAATGCCGATCGCGCGGCGCTTGCTGCGGCCGACGTTGCGGATGCGTCTGGGCAGGTCGGGCGAAGCCGGGAGGATGAAGGTGCAGGGCCCCGGAGTCAGCGATCGCACCAGTCTGAAGGCCCGATCGTCCAGCCGGGCCAGCCGGCCGGCCTCGCTTACTGTGCGACAGAGTAAGGTGAAAGGGTGCCGGCTGTCCAGTTCGCGCAGGCGCAGCACGCGGTCCTCCGCGTCCTTGCTGTCGATGCTCCAGGCCAGCGTATAGCCCGCGTCGGTCGGCACCAGGGCCAGGCCGCCGGCGGCGATGGCCCGTACCGCGCGGTCGATCTGGCGCGCCTGCGGGTTGACGGGATGGACGGGAAGGCGGTCGGCCATCAGCGGATTGTGCCTGCGCCGGGGTGCACGCCGCATGCCGGTGCGGCGTGCCGGTACTGGCGGCTCATTCGAGGGTGAACCACTGCACTTCGACGCGGCGGTTGAGCTCGCTGTCGGGGCCGGCCGGTTCCTCCCAGCCGCGGCCGACCAGTTCGATCCGCTGCGGGTCGATGTTCGGGTGGCGCTTGAGCAGGGCATCGCGCACCGCCTGCGCACGCTTGCGCGACAGCTCCATCGCGTGCAGGGCCATGCTGCGCACCAGCGCCTGGCCGCCCTCGCGCTCGAACTCGGCGACGCGGGCGTTGTCGACGTGGCCGCGCAGCATCACCACCGAGCCCGGGCTGACCTGCAGGAAGTTGCGGATCGTGTCCAGGTACTCGTCGTTCTGCGTCGCGTTGCGGTCGAGCACCGACGAGTTCGGCTCGAAGAAGAAGCGGATGTCCTTGCTCAGCAGCGCGTCGCCCTCGAGTGCGGCGCGGTTCTCGCTGCGGATCGGCGCGATCGCGATCGTCTGCGCGGCATAGCGGCCGCCGGCCTGCAGCTTCTGCAGCGCCGCCATGTCGACGAAGCGGGCCGGGTCGGACGGGTTGCGGATCAGGTCGCCGTAGGCCAGCACCGACGACTGGAAGATGCCGGCGAAGGAGCCGGCGGCGTCGATCTGGCCGCCGAAGAACGCGAGGTTCTCCGGCAGGTTGCTGAAGTGCACCTGCGCCAGTTCGTCGCGGGTGTCCTGCTCGCTCCAGCCGAAGGCCTTGCCGACCACGGCCAGGTGCGCCGCCGGGTTGTCGCGCAGCTGGGCATTGCCCTCGATCAGGCCGTGCACCAGACCCTCGACGATCCGCGGATTGGCCTGCGCGAAGGCCTTGTTGACCAGCAGCAGGTCGGCGATCACCAGCAGGTTGCGGTTCGACACCAGCACCTTGGCGGCGCCGTCGGAGGCCTCGACCACCTCCTCAGTGCGCGGCGTCCAGCCGACGCAGCCATTGAGCCGGCCGCCGCCGACTTCGTGCTCGTAGGCGTCGCAGGCGGCGAAGGCGTCCTCGTAGAACACCAGGCCCAGCGCGTCCGGGCGCGGCCGCGCATCGAGGTCGCGCAGCACCTGCACCGGCACGCCCGCCTCGCCGGCCAGGTAGCGGATGAAGAACTCGCTCTCGTTGAACTGCGACGCCGCCAGCACCTTGCCCTTCAGTCCGTTGATGCTGGTGATGCCGGAATCGACGACCACCTGGTCGGCGCCGCGCGAGAAGGCGATCTGCGCCGGCACCACGACCTCGAACTGGCGGCCGAGCACGGCCAGCACGTCGGCGGTGGTCACCGAGGCGGCGACGCGGCCGTTGTTGAGCTTGCTCCAGCCTTCCTCCTCGCTGAGGGTCAGGCGGACCTGGAAGCCGTATTCCTTCGCGAAGATCGATTCCGGGTTCGGCGCCAGGCCGCCGTTGGCGACGATCAGGCCGGCGTAACCGGCGTATTCGCTGATGTCGACGTCGACCACGCCGTCTTTGATGGTGTACGCCGCGGCCTGGTCGAGGGTGGGCTGGCGGGTCAGCGGCTCGATCGGCGCCGGGGCGTCGCCGGACGGCACCGTCGGACCGTCGACGCCGCGGGCTTCGCGGGTGTCCGGTGCGCTGTCGCCGCCGCCGTCGCCGCGCAGGATCATCCAGGCGCCCAGGCCCAGCAGGCCGAGCACCAGCAGGATCGTGAAGACCTTGCCCAAGGCGTTGCCACGGTTCGATCGCCGACCGGTCTGCATCGTCATTCTCCTTCGCGCGCGGCTTTTCGGGGGGGCGCCTCGCCGCGCAGCACGCGCGCCGGCAGGCGTTGTTCGAGCGGACTGTCGAGGGTGCCGATCAGGTCGCGCTGGCTGTCGAGCCAGCGGCTGGCCTCGTTGAACGAGGCGGCGAGGGCGTCGAGCGAGCCGCCGAGGTCGTTGCGGTCGCGGCTGAGCAGGGCCTGCTCGCGGATCAGCGCGACCTGCAGGTCGATGCGCTGCAGCTCGGAGTCGACGTGTTCGCCGCGCTCGGCGGCGTCGGCGTGCGCGGCCTGGCGCTGGTCGATCACCGCGACCTGCTGCTCGAGGCTGCGGCGCAGGTCCGGCGACAGGTTGGGTTCCTCGAGGCGGCGACGCAGCTGGCGTTCCTGTTCGTCGAGCGCATCGGCCTCGCGGCGGGCGGTCGCCAGCACCCGTTCGATCGCCTGGCGGGCGTTGAGCAGGCGCAGGTGCAGCCAGACGAGCTGCTGCAGGTGGTCGGAGTAGGCGGCCAGCATCGGCGAGCCGTCGAGGGTGCGCAGGATCTCGCGGGCGCGCGCCTCGAGGCTGGACTGGCGTTCGCGCTGGCGGCCGTCGAGGCGTTCGGTCATCGCCAGGTAGCGGGCGTCGGCCGGGTCCTCGCGGCGCTCGCCGACGTCGATCGCGTTGCGGAAGCGTTTGCTGCCGGCCAGCGACGACAGATAGGTGATCTCCAGCGCCGCGCCGACGATCCAGAAGCCCGGGTTCACGAAGCCGCCGAGCATCGCGAATGCGGCGATGCCGAACCAGTTCGGCGGGATCGGCATGCCGAACGGGCGGGCGTTGAACGCCGCCCACCAGTACTTCAGCGACTTCACGCCGGCGGGCTCCCGGCGGCGAGGTGGCGCAGCATCGGCGGCACGAAGTCGAGGTCGGTGGCCTCGCGCACGGCGATGCGCATCTGAAACTCGAGCACGTCCGGCGGCACCGGCGGCTGGTAACCGTCGAGGCAGTCGCGCAGCGCGTCGATCGGCGACAAGCCACCGGTGCGGGTCAGGCGGTAGGCCTTCACCGCGATCGCCTCGGCGGCGCCCGGCGTCAGCAGCAGCGGCAGCGGCAGTTCCAGCATCCGTTCCGTGTCCGGGGCGATGCCGAAGCGCTTCAGCAGCGCCCGCAGCAGATCTGCGCTCTCGGCGGCGGTGGTGGTCGGCAGCAGCGGGATCTTGACGTCGACGCGGCCCGGCCGCTTCAGGTCGACCTCGATCAGGTCCGGCCGCGAGGAGGCGAGGATCCACATCAGCCGGCCGCGGTTGCCGGCGTTGCTCATCTCCTGCGCGATCATCGAATACAGGCGGCCGGACAGGCCGGAATCGCCGCTGCCGGCGTCGCGCTTGCCGAGCGCCTGGTCGGCTTCGTCGATGAAGACGATGCAGCGGCCGAGCGCGCGGATCAGGCGGAAGATCTTCTCCAGGTTGCCCTCGCTGGAACCGACCCACTTGTCGCGGAAGTTCTTCAGCTTCACCACCGGCACCGCCGCCTCGCCGGCCAGGCACTCGACCAGATAGGTTTTGCCGGTACCGACCGGGCCGCAGAAGATGTAGCCCATCGGCAACGCGCGCAGGTCCGAGGCCTGCCACAGCGCGATGTCCTGGCGCAGCCAGGCCTTCAGCGCGTCCTGGGCGTGGTAGTCGTCGAGCGAGCGCTTCGATTCGATGAACTCGACCAGGCCGGCCGCGTCTTCTTCCACCAGCTGCTTCTTCACCCGCACCCAGTCGGCCGGGCCGAGCCGCTGCTGCTGGTGGGCGCGGGTGCGCACCAGGCTGTGCAGGGCGCTGAGGCCGACGCCGGCGAGCTGCTGCGCCGCGGCCTCGTCGCTGGCGTCCGGATCGAAAGCCGCCGGGTGGTCGACCCGCAGCTGCGCCAGTGCCTGCTCCAGCACCGCCACGTCCGGCAGCGGCACCCGCAGGCGGGCGACCCGCGGATTGGCACCGACCAGCGGATGCAGATCGTTGAGGTTGTCGGCGAGCAGGAAGCTGGCGAAGGCCAGATCGGTGAACGGCGGTTCCGAAGCCCAGTCGCGCACCAGGCTGGCGAGGCTGGCGGTCTCGAAATCGCCCTGGCGGCTGGCCGGCAGCACCTGGTCGGCGCCACGGATCACGCAGGCGACGTGCTCCGGCGCGGTCTCGCGCCCGAGCGCGCGCAGGTTGGCGCGGTAGCGCAGGTAGCGGCTGACGAATTCGACGGCCTGGCGCGGATCGCGCGGCAGCGCCGGCATCTTCTCCATCGCCGGCCACTGCGCGACGCGCTCGCTGCCGCGCAGCAGCTGCAGGCCATTGCCGGGGTCGTAGACGAACACGACGTCGAAGCCGGCGAGCAGCTGCGCGTCGAGATAGCGCACGAGGTTGACCAGCCGCCCCTGCAGCGGGAAGCGGTCGGCGATGTTGCCGTAGAGCACGAACTGCCCGTGCGCGCCGCTCTCGTAGGCGAGCGCCAGCTCACGCGCCCAGGCGGGGGCGTCGGCGTCGAGGGGCATCGGCGGTCACTGACCCTGCGGGCTTTCCGGGGTCGCGGTGCCGCCCATGCTGCGCGGCGCCGCCGGCGCGGCTTCCTGGCCGGGCAGGGCGAGGCCTTCGGCGGCGGCGAAGTCGGCCAGCGCCTGGTCGGCCAGCGCCTGCTGCTCGGCTTCCTTGACCTGGATGCCGGTCATGTCCAGCGAATCCTTCGCGACGCGGGCGCGGCCGGCGGCCTTGTCGCGCTCTTCCTCGACCATCTCGTGCAGGCGGTTGAGGGTGTCGCCGGAACCGCCGATCTGGCCGATCATGCCGGCGGCCATCTCGTTCATCTCGGCCATCGCGGTCTTCATCTTCATGTCGTTGATCGCGCCCTTCAGCGACTGGATCTTCGCGCGGGCGGCATTGACGGCGACGTCGCGGGCCTTGATCAGGTTCTTGTAGGTTTCCTCGGCGTCGGCGAGCTGGCGGCGGTTCTCCGCCAGTTCGCGGCTCACCGTCTGCAGGCGCAGCGCGTGCTGGCCTGCGGCGTCCTTGTTGCCGGCGCGCAGGTGGGCAGTGGTGCGGGCGCGCAGCTCGGATTCCTCGTTCTCGAGGCGGCGCACCTGGCCCATCAGCCGCTCGGCGAGGCCGGCGTGCGCGGCCAGGCCCTGGTTGTACTGGCTGATCTGCTTGCGCAGGTTCTCCTGCTCGAGTTCGAGCAGCGCCTCCGGGTTCTTCTTCTCGAGGTCCTTGACGAACAGCGCCAGGAAACCGCGGAACACATTCGCCAGCCGTCGGAACATCGTCTTCTCCCCGAAACGTCGCGATGCGCCGCCGGCACCGCCTTCGCCGCGACTTTACGCAGCGGGCGGGGTTTCTCCAAGCGCCGCGCCGGTGCATACCCGGGCGCATGGGCGCTGGCCGGCGCCGGTCGCGCAGGGGACAATGCGGCATGGACTTCATCTTCGATCCGCAGCGGCTGATGGCGCTCGCGCACACGGCGGCGCCGGCCTATGCCGGTGCGGAACCGTTTCCGCACGCCGTGTTCGACGACTTCCTGCGCCCGGAGGCGGCCGCAATACTGGCGCACGCCTTCCCGACGCCGCCGCAGTACACCGGCTGGGACCGCTACGCCGCCGCCGGTTTCGAGATGAAGCTGGCCAGCGCCGACGAGACGCGACTGCCGGCGGCGATCGTGCGTGCGCTGCATGAGTTCAACAGCGGCCCGTTCGTGCGCTTCCTGGAAGCCCTGACGGGCATTCCGGGCCTGCTGCCGGATCCGCATCTGCTCGGCGGCGGCGCGCATCTGGTCGGGCGCGGCGGCCATCTCGGCGTGCATGCCGACTTCAACTGGCATCCGGGCCTGCAGGCGCACCGGCGCATCAACGTGCTGCTCTACCTCAACCGCGACTGGCCGGCGGACTGGGGTGGGGAACTCGAGCTGTGGTCCACCGATGCCGGCCGCCGCGTGCGCAGCATCGCGCCGATCTTCAACCGCGCGGTGATCTTCAACACCCGCAGCGACACCTTCCACGGCCACCCGGCGCCGCTGGCCTGCCCGGAAGGCGAATACCGGCGCTCGCTGGCGCTGTACTACTACAGCGCCGACCGCCCGGAAGAAGAGAAGCGCGCGCCGCACAGCACCCGCTACAAGGGCCTGCACCTGCCGTGAGCGGCTGGCGGCTGCCGGTGCTGACCTACCACGCGGCGAACGTCGCCGGTGGCGATTACCTCGGCAACGATCACGTGGCGCTCGCCGCAGACCTGGCGATGTTCGCGCGCGCCGGCTGGCGCATCGTGCCGGCGCGCTGGGCGGCGGAGCAGGTAGCCTGCCTCGCCGACCGCGACCTCCGGCGCTGCGTCGCACTGACCTGCGACGACGGCACCGACCTCGACCTGCGTGATCTCGACTGGCCCGGCGTCGGCCGGCAGCGCAGCTTCGCCGGCATCCTCGCCGAGGCCGCCGGGCGCTTTCCGGCACTGACGCCGCACCTGACCAGCTTCGTGATCGCCGACCCGCAGGCACGCGCGGTGATGGATCGCGACTGCCTGCACGGCCGCGACTGGATGCGCGAGTGGTGGGCGGAGGCCGGACCGCACATCGAGATCGGCTGCCACAGCTGGGACCACAACCATCCGGCCCTCGGCACGACCGGCTTAGACGGCATGCCGCGCGGTGATTTCTTCGTGGTCGACAACGAGGCGCGGGCCGACTTCCAGATCGCGCAGGCGCTCGACTACATCGGAGCGCGCATCGCGCCGGCGCGCTGCGCCCTCTTCGCCTATCCCTATGGCCACGCGAACGCCTTCCTGCGCGAGGACTGGCTGCCGCGCCGCGGCCCGGAACTCGGCCTGCTCGGCGCCTTCGGCTGCCAGGGCGAGCCGGCGCATGCGGGCAGCGATCGCTGGGAACTGCCGCGATTCGTGTGCGGCTGGCACTGGAAGTCGGCGGAGGAGCTTTGGGCCCTCCTGGCAAGTTGTGCCTGACGAACAAGAAGTATTGGATAAGAGAAGAAGTGATGGGTGAGAAATAAGAAGTAGGGGAGGCGCGCGCTTCGCGCGAACGGCCAGCCGCCGCGTCGCCGATTCACTACTTCTTGTTTCTTACCCACTACTTCTTATTTCTCATTCGTTACTTGTCTTCTCAGAAGGGTCCCCACCCGTTAACCCGCGCGACCAGCTCCCCGCGCCGCGCCTCGCCCAGCCGCCGATGCCAATGCGCGATCAGATACGGATGCTGCGTCGGTTCGAAGCCCGCCGCCATGTCGACTTCCCAGGCCCGCGCATCGCCGCAGTAGCCGAAGAAGGCCTCGCAGCGGTCGGCGAACTTGGCGAAGGTCCAGCGCAGGGTCTGCAGGTAGAGGCCGCCGGCGGCGCGGATGCGTTCGGCCTGGTCCGCGGCCAGGCGCGCGAAGGCGCGGCCGTCGGTGGCGGCACCGCCGATCAGGCCGACGTCGTCGCGCAGCCACAGGTGCACGTAGTTGGCGGCAACGAACACGCCTTCGGCCGGGCGCAGGAAGGCGATGACGTGGTGTTCGAAGTCGGGCGGCTCGGCGGCGAACTTGCGGCGGAAGATCGGCGCCGCGAATGCCGGGTCGTCCACTTCGGTGATAATCACGAGGTCGTCCAGGCGGTCCATGGGTTCCGGGTCGGTCGGCGGAGCGGCAATTGCAGCAGAAGAGGGCACGGCCGTGTGGTACCTGATCCTCGGCATCGACTACGACAACTCGCTGGCCGCCCGGCTGGCGGCGCGCCCGGCCCACCTGGCGCGGCTGCAGGCCCTGGCCGAAGCCGGCCGGCTGAAGCTGGCCGGCCCGCTGCCGGCGATCGACGGCGAGGACCCCGGGCCGGCCGGGTTCACCGGCAGCGTGATCGTCGCGCAGTTCCCGTCGCTGGCCGAGGCGAAGGCCTGGGCCGAGGCCGATCCCTACGTCGCCGCCGGCGTTTACCGCCAGGTCGACGTGCGGCCGTTCCGACCCGTCCTGCCGTGAACCGCCAGGGGGGCGTCACGATCAAGGACGTCGCCCGCGCGGCGCAGGTATCGGTCGCGACCGTGTCGCGGGCGCTCAACGGCCACCACAACGTCACCCCCGACGTCCGCCGCCGCGTCGAGGCGGCCGCCGCCCAGCTCCGCTACGTGCCCCATGCGGCCGCGCGCAGCCTGTCCAGCCGGCGCACGCAGACGCTCGGCGTCGTGCTGCCGGACCTGCACGGTGAATACTTCTCCGAACTCCTGCGCGGCATCGACCAGGTCGCGCGTGCGGCCGGCCTGCACCTGCTGGTGTCGAGCTACCAGGGGCATCCGGAAGCGCAGGGCGCGGCGCTGCGCACCCTGCGCGGCCGGGTCGACGGCCTGCTGGTGATGTCGCCATTCGCCGGCCTGCTGCCCGCCCCGGAGACCGGCGACCACGCGACGCTGCCGATGGTGCTGATCAACTCGCCGGCCGCCCCCGGCAGCGATGCCCTGTGCATCGACAACGAGGCCGGCGCCCGGGCGATGGTCGGCCACCTGCTGGCCTGCGACCATCGCCGCATCGCCTTCATCGCCGGCCCGGAAGGCAATTTCGACGCCGGCGGGCGCCTCCGTGGCTACCGCGAGGCCCTCGCCGCCGCGGGGCCGGGTCTCGACGAATGGGTGCTGCCCGGCGACTTCACCCTGGCGGCCGGGCACCGCGCCGCCGGCGAGTTGCTGGCGGCGACGCCGCGCCCGGACGCGGTGTTCGCGGCCCATGACCTGATGGCCCTGGGCTGCCTGTTCGGCCTGGCCCAGGCCGGTGTCCGGGTGCCGGAGGACATCGCCCTGGCCGGGTTCGACGACATCCCGCTCGCGAGCTACATGCATCCGGCGCTGACGACGATC
Source organism: Arenimonas composti TR7-09 = DSM 18010 (assembly GCF_000426365.1). GTDB lineage: Bacteria > Pseudomonadota > Gammaproteobacteria > Xanthomonadales > Xanthomonadaceae > Arenimonas > Arenimonas composti. The sequence continues at coordinate 248,988 of NZ_AUFF01000001.1, forward strand.
CGCGTGAACATCGCCGAGCTCGGCGAACGCGCCGCCCGCCTGCTGATCGCCCGCATCGCCGGCACCGATGCCGCGGCCGTGCCCGCGCCCTTCATCCCCGAACTGATCGTCCGCGACTCCAGCGGCAAGCGCGCTCTCGCCGGAGATTGACCCCGATCCCCGTGACTCCGTGTCCGATTGCCTTGCCCGTGTCGGGCAGCGACATCACGCGCCGACCGAGATCGACAGGGCGCCCTGGTCGGCCGGCGTCACGTTCAGGCGGTTCAGCGCGAACAGCGAGCGGCCGAGGTCGGCATGCGCCGCCGGATGCGGCCGCGCCGGTTCGCGGCCGGCGAAGGTGGCTTCGTCGACTTCGGCGACGAGCACGTCGGCGTCCAGGTCGAGCAGCAGCAGATCCCCATCGCGGACCTTCGCCAGCGGGCCGCCGTCGACGGCTTCCGGGGTCACGTGGATCGCCGCCGCGACCTTGCCCGAAGCGCCGGACAGCCGGCCATCGGTGACCAGGGCGACGCGGCGGCCCTGGTTCTGCAGCAGGCCGAGCAGGGGCAGCAGCGAATGCTGCTCGGGCATGCCGTTCGCGCGCGGACCCTGGAAGCGCACGACCGCGACGAAGTCCGGCGGCAGCGCGCCCTGCTGGTGCAGCAGGTTCAGCGTGCGCGGGTCGTCGACGACCACCGCCGGCGCGTGGATGCGGCGGTGTTCCGGCTTCACCGCCGAGCGCTTGCCGAGCGCGCGCCCGAGGTTGCCGCGCAGCAGCGACAGGCCGCCGTGCGGATCGAAAGGATCGGCGACGCCGCGAACCACCTCGCGGTCGAGCGATTCGTGGGCGCCGTCGACCCAGACCAGGCGCCCGTCCACCAGGCGCGGCTCGCGCGTCCACGCGCGCAGCCCTTCGCCCGGAAGGATCGTCTCGATGTCCTCGTGCATCAGACCGGCATCGAGCAGTTCGCGGAACACGAACGGCGTGCCACCGGCGGCGTCGAACCGGTTCACGTCGGCGTCGCCGTTCGGGTACACCCGCGCCAGCAGCGGCACGATGCGCGCCAGCGCGTCGAAATCCTCCCAGTCGACGATCAGGCCGGCAGCCCGGGCGACCGCGACGAAGTGGATCGTGTGGTTGGTCGAGCCGCCGGTGGCGAGCAGGGCGACGATCGCGTTGACGATCGCGCGCTCGTCGACCAGTCGGCCGAGCGGCTTCCAGTCCTCGCCGAGCGCGGTGATGCGGGTGGCGGCGGCGACCGCGGCCTCGTCCAGCGCGGCGCGCAGCGGCGTGCCCGGATTCACGAACGACGAGCCGGGCAGCTGCAGGCCCATCGCCTCCAGCAGCACCTGGTTGGAATTGGCGGTGCCGTAGAAGGTGCAGGTGCCGGCCGAGTGGTAGCTCGCGGCCTCGGCGGCCAGCAGCTCCTCGCGGCTGGCCTGGCCGTTGGCATAGCGCTCGCGCACGGCCTGCTTCTCCTTGTTCGGCAGGCCGGGCGGCATCGGCCCGCCGGGCACGAACACGCTCGGCAGATAACCGAAGCCGAGCGCGCCGATCAGCAGCCCCGGCACGATCTTGTCGCAGATGCCCAGGTGCAGGGCGGCGTCGAACATGTCGTGGCTGAGCGCGATCGCCGTGGCCTGGGCGATCACATCGCGCGAGAACAGGCTCAGCTCCATGCCGTCGCGGCCCTGGGTGACGCCGTCGCACATCGCCGGCACGCCGCCGGCGACCTGGGCGGTGGCGCCGAGCGCGCGCGCGGCGGCGCGCAGCCGCGGCGGGTAGTGTTCGTAGGGCGCGTGCGCCGACAGCATCTCGTTGAAGGCGGTGACGATGCCGAGGTTGGGGGTCGCGTTGCCGGCGATGCGCGCCTTGTCCTCGCCCTCGGCGACCGCGAAACCGTGCGCGAGGTTGCCGCAGCTCAGCCGGCCGCGGTGCGGCGTGCGCCCGCGCGCGGCGGCGACCGCGGCCAGGTAGCGCGCACGCGGCTCGCGGCTGCGCTCGCGGATGGTCGCGGTGATTTCGGCGAGGCGGGGATGCAGGGTCATCGCGTCACTCCACGCAGCTTCACGGGCACCAGTGCACCTGCAGCTTGCCGCCGGGCAGCTGCACCGCCGCGAGCACCGGCCAGCGGCGCACGCCGCCTTCGCGCAGCGCGCGCTCGAGCAGGGCGCGCTTGCCGACGCCACGCAGCAGCAGCAGGCGCGTCGCGGCGCGCGACAGTCCGGCCGGGGTCAGCGAGATCCGCTGCGGCCAGTCCTTCGCGCCGGGAATGCCGTCGGCGTCGATCGCGACATAGGGCTCGCTGGCCGCCAGCGCGTCGCCGAGCCCCGGCATGCCCGGGAACAGCGAGGCCACGTGCCCGTCGTCGCCCATGCCGAGCACGGCGACGTCGACTTCCTCGGGCAGCCAGGCATTGGCTTCCTCGAGCGCCTTGCCGCGGTCGCCGTCGTGGCGGGCGAGGGCGCGGAAATCGGCCATCGCCGCCCGCTCGCGCAGCAGCGCGTTGCGGATCAGCCGGCCGTTGCTGGCGTCGTCGGTCGGCGGCAGCCAGCGTTCGTCGACCAGGCCGACACGGACGTGGTCCCAGTCGAGGTCGACCTCCGCCAGTGCGCGATACACCGGCTCCGGGGTGCCGCCGCCGGACAGCAGCAGGCTGGCCTCGTTGAATTCGGTCAGCGCATCGCGCAGCGGCACGGCGATCGCCGCAGCCGCGCCGGTGGTCCAGGCGGCTTCGTCGGGATAGTCGTGCCAGTCGACCAGGGTGTGGCTCATCGTCTACCTTCGGTGGTGGCGTCGGCGGCGATCGCGGCGGCGCCGAGCAGGCCCGGCTGCGGGTGCCGCACCGCCAGCGTCGGCAGTCGCGCCATCGCCGCGGCGAAGCGGCCCTTGTCCTCGAAACGGCGGCGGAACCCGCCTTGCTGCAGGGCTTCCAGCAGCCTTGGTACCAGTCCGCCCGTGAGGAAGACGCCATCCCAGGCGCCGAAGGCCAGCGCGATGTCGCCGGCGACCGCGCCGTAGAGCGCGCAGAACAGTTCGATGGCGCGGCGCGCGCGCGGCTCGCCGGCGCCGGCCCGGGCCACGACGTCGGCGGGCGCCAGCGCCTCGCCGTCGCCGCCGTCGCGCTGCGCGAGCGCCCGGTAGAGGTTGGCGAGGCCGCCGCCGCTGACGACGCGTTCGACCGACACCCGCCCGAAGTCCGCATGCAGCAGGCGCAGCACGTCGATCTCCTCGGCGGTCGCGGGGGCGAAGCCGATGTGGCCGCCTTCGCCCGGCAGCGCGAACACCCGGCCCTCGCGGCGGATCAGGCCGGCGACGCCGAGGCCGGTGCCGGCGCCGAGCACGGCCCAGCAGCGGTCGGCGTCGTCGTCGAGGCCGGCCACGGAGAAGCCGGGGCCGCCGAGCGCGACCACGTCGTCGCCGCGCAGCAGCGGCAGCGCCCGCGCCATCGCCTCGAAATCGTTGACGAAGCGCAGGTCGTCCAGCGCCAGTGCCGCCATCAGCGCCGGTCGCGACAGCCGCCACGGATGGTTGGTGAGTTCGAGTTCGTCGCCGTCGACCAGTGCCGCGACCGCGAACACCGCCCGTCGCGGCGCCGCGCCGAAGGCGTCGAGATAGGCCCGCGCCGCCGCCTCCGGGCCGGCGAATCCGGCCACCGCGAAGGTGCGCTGGCTGTCGGCGAGCAACGGCGACTCCGCGTCGGGATCGGCGAGCGCGAACCGCGCATGGGTGCCGCCGATGTCGGCCAGCAGCACGGTGCCGGCGGCGCCCGCCATCAGTCGCCGCCCCCGATCTCGTCGACGATCGACGCCGGCAGGAAGCGCTGCGCCTCCGGCGGCCCCCAGGAGCCGGCCGGGTAGGGCAGCACCGGCGTCGCCGCCGCCGCCCAGGCCGAGCTGATGCTGTCGATCCACGACCATGCCGCCTCGACCTCGTCGTCGCGCACGAACAGGGTCTGGTTGCCCTTCAGCGCGTCGACCAGCAGCCGCTCGTAGGCGATGCGCCGCTGCGGCGACGGCATCTGCAGGTCCAGCGCCATCGGCTGCAGTTCCAGCGCCGCCCATTCCGGCGCCGACAGGCTGCCCATCAGGCCGAGTTCGATGTGTTCCTCCGGCTGCAGGCGGATGCGCATGCGGTTCGGCGCCGCCCGCGCCGCGTCCGGACGCTCGAACAGCCAGTGCGAGACCGGCCGGAAGCACACCAGCACCTCGGTCGCGCGTTCGGCCAGGCGCTTGCCGGTGACCAGGCGGAAGGGCACGCCCGACCAGCGCCAGTTGTCGATGAAGGCCTCGACCGCGACGAAGGTCTCCACCGGCGCGTGGTGGCGGAAGCCCGGCACCGCCCGCCCGGCGACGACGCCGTCGCCGTAGCGGCCGCGCACGGTGTACCGGCCGACATCGGCGGCCTGCAGCGGGCGCAGCGCGCGCAGCACCTTGCGCTTCTCGTCGCGGATCGCGTCGGCATCGAGCTGGGCCGGCGGTTCCATCGCGATCAGCGCCAGCAGCTGCAGCACGTGGTTCTGCACCATGTCGCGCAGGGCGCCGTAATTGGCGTAATAGCCTTCGCGGCCATCGACGCCGGCGGTCTCGGCGACGACGATGTCCACCGATTCGATCCAGCGGCGGTGCCATACCGCTTCCAGCAGGGTATTGCCGAGGCGCAGCGCCATCAGGTTCTGCACCGGCGCCTTGCCCAGATAGTGGTCGATGCGGAACACCCGGGTCTCGTCGAGGGCGCGGCGCAGCACGGCATTGATCGCGCGGGCGCTGCCGAGGTCGTGGCCGATCGGCTTCTCCAGCACCAGTCGCGACGGTGCGTCCAGCAGGCCGGCCCTCGCCAGCCCGCGCGCCGCCGGGGCGAACAGGTCCGGCGGCGTCGACAGGTAACTCACCGCCGGCGCGTGCGCGAACGGCGCCAGCGCGTCGGCGATGCCGGCCTCGTCCTGCAGGTCGACGGCGACGTAGCGGGTGCGCGCCATCAGTTCGGCGAAGGCGGCGGCATTGCCGCTGGCCTCGCGGCCGAGTCGCTCCTGCAGCCAGTTGCGGAAGGCCTCGTCGGAATCGAAGCCCTGGCGGCCGGCGGCGACCAGCTGGAAGCCGGGCGGCAGCAGGCGGTCGCGCCAGAGATGGATCAGGGAAGGAAACAGATAGCGCCGCGCGAGATCGCCGGTGGCACCGAACAGCAACAACCGGTCGAGCATCGGCACGGGCAGGTCTCCAGGCAGGATGGCGGCAGTACGCACTGTCGCCCGTGGCGGGAACGTGCGCGAGGCCGGGTTCCCGGACTATCCCACAGGGCCGCCGGGACCACCGTCAGGGTGCGCTCCGGGGCGCGGCCGCGCGGCCCGCTATAATTGCCCGGCAGGAGCGTCCACGCTCCGGGCAGCCCTTGTCGATCAACGACTTGGCTGCGGGAAACCCCCTTCCACCCCCTGAGGGGCGGCGCTCCGGCGCCGCCGCGAGGCAGCCCCACCGCATGCGTCTTTCCACGATCAAGCTGTCCGGGTTCAAGTCCTTCGTCGACCCGACCGTGCTGCACCTGCCGACCAACATGACCGGCATCGTCGGTCCGAACGGCTGTGGCAAGTCGAACATCATCGACGCGGTGCGCTGGGTGATGGGCGAGAGCTCGGCCAGCCGCCTGCGCGGCGATTCGCTGACCGACGTGATCTTCTCCGGCTCGTCCTCGCGCAAGCCGGTGAGCCAGGCCCAGGTCGAGCTGATCTTCGACAACAGCGACGGCGCGATCGGCGGCGAATACGCGCGTTATGCCGAGATCTCGGTCAAGCGCATGGTCAGCCGCGACGGCCAGAGCAACTACTACCTCAACGGCGCCCGCTGCCGCCGCCGCGACATCACCGACCTGTTCCTGGGTACGGGACTGGGCCCGCGCAGCTACTCGATCATCGAGCAGGGGATGATCAGCCAGATCATCGAGGCCCGGCCCGAGGACCTGCGCGTGTACCTCGAGGAAGCCGCCGGCATCTCCAAGTACAAGGAGCGCCGCAAGGAGACCGAGCAGCGCATCAAGGCCACGCGCGAGAACCTCGAGCGCCTGACCGACCTGCGCGAGGAAGTCGACAAGCAGCTCGAGCACCTCAAGCGCCAGGCCCGCGCCGCCGAGCAGTACCAGGCGCTGCAGGGCGAGCGCCTGCAGAAGGACGCCCAGCTCAAGGCGCTGGAATTCCGCCGCTTCGACGCCGACCTGAAGGCGCTGCGGGACGCGCTGGTCGCCGACGAGACGAAGCTGCAGGCCCTGCTCGCCGAGCAGCGCCACGCCGAGGCACAGATCGAGCAGTGCCGCAGCCAGCACGGCGAGGCCAGCGAACGCCTCGGCAAGGCGCAGGCCGAGGTCTACCGGGTGGGCGGCGAACTCGCCCGCATCGAGCAGCAGATCCAGCACCAGAAGGAACTGCGCGAGCGCCTGGAAAAGGCACGCGCGGAGGCCGACGCCGCGTTCGCGCAAGTCGGCGAGCACATCAGTGGCGACGAGCGCCAGCTCGCGGAGCTGCACAACGCGATCGCCGAGGCCGATCCGCGGCTGGAGGCGCTGCGCCGCGAGGACGCCGGCCGCCAGGAGGCACTCACCGCCGCCGAAGCCGCGCTGCGCGACTGGCAGCAGCGCTGGGACACCTACGCGAAGGCGCAGGCCGAAGCGGCGCGCTGGGCCGAGGTCGAACGCACGAAGATCGAATACCTCGAAAAGCAGGCGCTGGACGCAAGCCGCCGCCGCGATCAGCTCGGCAACGAGCGCAGCGGCCTCGACACCACCGCGCTGGCGGCGACGCTGGCGCAGCAGACCGCCGACCACGACGCCCAGAAAGCCGGTCTCGACCAGCTCGGCGAAGTGCTGGAGCAGCGCAAGGCCGCGCTCGCCGGGCTGCAGGACCAGCAGCGGCAGGCGCAGTCGGAACTGGCCGAGGTGCGCAAGACGACGCAGGCCGCGCGCGGCCGCCTCGCCTCGCTGGAAGCGCTGCAGCACGCGGCGCTCGGGCAGGAGAAGAACGTCGCGCTGGAGTGGCTGAAGGGGCAGGGCCTGGCGGCGAACCCGCGCCTCGGCGAGGCGCTGACGGTCGAGCCGGGCTGGGAAACCGCGGTCGAGACCGTGCTCGGCAGCCTGATCGAGGCGGTGACGGTCGATGCGCCGGCGCAGTGGCTGGAGGCGATCGCGGCGCTGTCGCAGGGGCGTGTCGCGCTCGTCGATGCCACGGTGGAGGACATCGCCGTGCCGGCGGATTCGCTGGCGGCGAAAGTGCAGGGGCCGGCGGCCGTGCGCCGCCTGCTCGCTTCGGTGAAGGCGCTGGAGTCGCGCGACGCGGCGGCGGCGCACGGATTCGCGGAGGGCGCCTCGGCGATCACCCGTGGCGGCGAATGGCTCGGCGCCGGCTGGCTGCGCGTGCTGCGCAGCGGCGACGCGCACCAGGGCGCGCTGGCGCGCGAACGCGAGATCCAGAGCCTGCGCGCCGAGATCGACGCGCTCGCGAAGAAAGAGCAGCAGGTCAACGAGACGCTGACGTCGATGCGCGACCGCCTGCTCGAGGCCGAGCAGCACCGCGAGGACGCGCAGCGCGCGCTCTACCTCGCGCATCGCAGCGTGTCGGAACTCGCCGGCCAGCTGCAGGGGCAGAAGGGCCGGCTGGAATCGGCGCAGGCGCGCGTCGCCCGCATCGACGCCGAACTCGCGACGCTGGCGACGACGCACGCCGAGGCGCAGGCCAATGCCCGCGACGCCCGCGGCCGCCTCGAGCAGGCCGTCGCGAAGATGGGCGAACTCGAAACCGAACGGCAGCAGCTCGACGCCGACCGCCGCCGCCTTGGCGAGCAGCGCGACGCCGCCCGCACCGCCGCCCGCGAGGCGCGCGAGGCGACGCATGCGCTGGCGCTGCAGCTGGAGTCGCAGCGCGCGCGCGTGGTCGCGCTCTCGCAGTCGCTGGCGCGCATGGGCAACCAGAAGGCGCAGCTCGAAGTGCGCCTCAATGAACTGATCGCCCAGCTCGCCGACGGCGACGCGCCGGTGGTGGCGCTGCAGGCGCAGCGGCAGGCGACGCTCGACCAGCGCGTGATCGTCGAAAAGGACCTCGCCGCCGCGCGTTCGGCGGTCGACGGCATCGAGCAGGAGATGCGCGGCTACGAGCAGACCCGCCAGCAGCGCGACCAGCAGGCGCTGGCGCAGCGCGAGGCCATCGCGCAGCGGCGCATGCAGGAACAGGCGCTGAGCCTGCGCGCCGGACAGCTGTCCGAAGCGGTCGCCGCCGCCGGCATGGAACTTGCCGACGTGGTCGCCGCGCTGCCGGAAGACGCCGACGTCGACACCTGGACCCAGCAGCTCAACGCGATCGACGCGAAGATGCGCCGGCTGGAACCGGTGAACCTCGCGGCGATCCAGGAATACGGCGAGCAGAGCGAGCGCAAGACCTATCTCGACGCGCAGGATGCCGACCTCGTCTCCGCGCTGGAGACGCTGGAAGCGGCGATCCGCAAGATCGACAAGGAGACCCGCGGCCGCTTCAAGGAGACGTTCGACCGCGTCAACGCCGGCGTGCAGGAGCTCTATCCGCGCCTGTTCGGCGGCGGCCATGCGTATCTGGAGCTGACGGGCGAAGACCTGCTCGACACCGGCGTCGCGATCATGGCGCGGCCGCCCGGCAAGCGCGTGTCGAACATCTCGCTGCTCTCCGGAGGCGAGAAGGCGCTGACGGCGGTCGCGCTGGTGTTCGCGATCTTCCGCCTGAATCCGGCGCCGTTCTGCCTGCTCGACGAGGTGGACGCGCCGCTCGACGAGGCCAACGTCGGCCGCTTCAGCGCGATGGTCACCGAGATGAGCGAGAAGGTGCAGTTCCTCTTCGTGACGCACAACAAGGCGACGATGGAAGCCGCAAGGCAGATGTCGGGCGTCACCATGCGTGAGCCGGGCGTCTCGCGCCTCGTCTCCGTCGACCTCGCCGAAGCCGCCCGCCTCGCCGGCGCGGCCTGACGCCGCTTCGCGGCGGCGCTGCGCGTGCCAGGTTGATTCGCGGACGGGCGGTGTCTGGCGTCCAGCGTCCTCAGTGCGAGCGGATTTCTCGAATCTCCGGAAGCTCAGCGCGCCGCAAATTGTCGTCACATTCAGGTGGTGGGTTACTCAGTAAGAGCCGGTAACGCGTCCCACTATGGAAGGGGTGGCCTGTTCCATCGTGGCGTGACTCAGGCCCCGCAGTCTCCGAAGAAGCCGGGGCTGTTCAGTCCCCGAAAACGAGCACTTCAAATCCTCCGGAAGGATCAGCGAACGCCGGCGCGCGAGAAACTCAGCGAACCAAGGCTGCTGCTCGGCTCATCCCGTTCGGATATTCCTGAAAGACCGGACAGCTTCACGATACGAATAAACGCATCTGCCGACGATTCCGCCGTAAACCTGCAAGACAGTTCCTGCTCGAACTGCACTGTGTCGATGTTGAATGTCGCAAGGCTTATGCCCTCTCCCAAGTTGTCGAAAACCTTGGTATCAGTTGAAAGAAGCGTCAATTCTCCTTCATCGGTTTTGCAAACCGGGCCCCTTATCTGCAGCAGGGAGTTCGCCGCTGCATTCAAATATAGACCGTGTTTTCCCGAGTATAGGGGCGATGCTCGAATAACAACCTCTTTGCCGGCCTGGAGCCTGAACTCCTCCTGGAGTAGAGGAGCGTAGTAGTTCTGTGGCTTACAGCACAGAATAAACACTGCTTTACAAGCTGGACAAAAGCTTGTCCTAAGAGCTGCGTGGTAGACTGCAAAGAATATTCCAACGGTTGCGGTCAGCACAAAGGCCGCGCCAATTAGGGCGCTCGGATGTCGAGATCTTTCCATCGGTCATCTCGGCATATTCATGATCAGGTTTTGCCAAGTCACAAGTGGTGGTGGGTGGGGCGATTTGACAACAAGTAGAGCTTGGCAGGCGCACGTGTCGCGTAAAGCGACTCTTGGGTATAAGGGGCACGGCCATTGATTAAGACTTGGTAGCAGGTGACGACTTTGAACAGAATTGCAGTTCGATCTCGAAATGATCCTGGAGAGATTGCGCTTAACGACGCGATCGTCCGAAACATATTGTTTACGGACTGCGCGCTGTCGATGACTGGTTGTAGGACTAGGTCAGCATTTACGGAATGCCGCTTCGAAAACATTGAGCTTCGAGAGTGCGCGGTCGGGCATCCCGTGTTTGATCGCTGCGAGTTCTCCACTGTTGTTTCTGATGATACGACAACGCTTTACGATTCTCTCTTTCTGCATTGCTCATTCAGCGGCGCCTTGCGAAACTTCAATTTTGGGAATGGTTACGCGGGCTCACCTTTTTTCTCGGAAGATCGATTTCGAGAAGACTTGTCTGCCATGGAGCGTGCGGCGTATTGCGTTGACATTTGCGAGGCGCAAGTTGAAGACTGTGCTTTCGTTGGGTCGACGATCGCCAAGAAAATCAGGTTCAGACAGGGCCAGGCCATCATTCTGGCGGGCGAGAGTCTCGATGTCCGTCTGCGCCCTCTCTTGCTGTCAACAAACGATGAACAGTTAGGAGCGTTAATTGCAGGGGCAGTGGCGTTTGGAGCAGAAGACGAACTCCATTTCTCTGTAGTTCCGCTTGGTGCAGAGCAAAAGTATGCCGGTTTCGTAGAAATCATTCGAAATCAGGGCGTCGAGGTAATCGAACGTCCGATTTGTTAGGGAAGGTCTGAGCAAGTCGCCCGAAGTGTGCTGTTATCGCGCGAAGCGGACAAGGGCGCGATCGATGGACCAGATGCGCTTCGGCGATGCGGAGTACGCCGCCAAGAAGAAGACAACCCGGCGCGAGGTGTTCCTCGCCGAGATGGACAAAGTCGTTCCCTGGGACTCGCTGCTGAAGATGATTGTGCCGTTCTACCCCGTTGCCGGCCGCGGCCGACGGCCCTATCCGGTGCAGACGATGCTGCGCGTGCGCCTGAGCAGAACTGGTTCGGCCTGAGCGATCCGGCGATGGAGAAGGCGCTCTACGAGCTCAGTTCGATGCGCAAGTTCGCCCGGTTGACCCTGCGGGCGATTCCGGACGAGACCACCATCCTCAACTTCCGCCGCCTGATCGAGACCAACGAGCTCGCGCCGGTGATCTTCGACCGGGTCAACGCGCTGCGGACCCGCAAGGGCCTGATGCTCAAGCGTGGCAGCATCGTCGACGCGACGATCATCGCGGAGACGGAACTCCCCATCTCTAGTTCCTTCTTGAATTCAGGCGTCGTACGACCAGGTCTGATTTCCGACCGAGGTGGCCAAGGCTGAAGCTCGCGATACCGGACACGGCCGGCCGATCCCGATCAGGGTCGATGTCCGGCGAGGAACGCGAGGAGGCGGGCTTCGTCCCACACATCGACGCCGAGCGACTCGGCTTTCGCGAGCTTCGAGCCCGCGGCCTCGCCGGCCACCACGAAGCTGGTCTTCTTCGACACGCTGCCGGAGAGCTTCGCGCCGAGGGCTTCGAGCTTCGCGCCGGCCTCGTCGCGGCTCATCGACGCCAGCGCGCCGGTGAGGACGACGGTCTGGCCGGCGAGCGGGCCTTCGGTCGCGCGCTGCGGGCCGGGTTCGGGCCAGTGCACGCCGGCGGCGCGCAGCGCGGCGATGACCTCGCGGTTGTGCGGCTCGGCGAAGAAGCCGATCAGGCTGTCGGCGACGATCGGGCCGATGTCGGGCACGGCGGTCAGCGTGGCCGCGTCGGCGTCCATGATCGGGTCCAGGGCGCCGAAGTGTTTCGCCAGCGTCTTCGCGGTGCCTTCGCCGGTGTTGCGGATGCCGAGCGCGAACAGCAGGCGTTCGAGCGTCGTCGCCTTGCTGGCTTCGATCGCGGCGACGAGGTTCTCCGCCCATTTCGTCGCGACCTTGCCGGACTTGACGGTTTCGGGGACGGTGCCGTCGCGTTCGTCGGCGCGGCGCTTCATCTCGAGGAAGTCGTCGAGCGTCAGCCGGTAGAGGTCGGCGACGGTCTCGACATGGCCGAAGTCGACCAGCGCCTCGATGAAGCGCTCGCCGAGGCCTTCGATGTCCATCGCCCGGCGCGACGCGAAGTGGATCAGCGCCTGCTTGCGCTGCGCCGGGCAGAACAGGCCGCCGGTGCAGACGATCGCCGCGCCTTCCGCGTACTCCACGCCGCGCGACTTGGTCAGGCTGGCGACCTTCTTCACCGCCTCCACGTGCGAGCCGCAGGCGGGGCAGTTCATCGGGAATTCGTAGGGTCCGTGCAGGGCCTTGCCGTGCGCGTCGAGCGGACGGCGCTCGGGCAGCACGCGCACGACTTCCGGAATCACGTCGCCGGCGCGGCGTACGATCACGGTGTCGCCGACGCGGACGTCAAGGCGCGCGATCTGGTCGGCGTTGTGCAGCGTCGCGTTGGTCACGGTGACGCCGGCGACCTGCACCGGCGCCAGCCGCGCCACCGGGGTCAGCGCGCCGGTGCGGCCGACCTGGACTTCGATCGCCTCGACCGTGGTCAGCTGTTCCTGCGCCGGGAACTTGTGCGCGATCGCCCAGCGCGGCGCCCGCGACTGGAAACCCATCGCCTGCTGCTGTTCGGCGCGGTCGAGCTTGTAGACGACGCCGTCGATGTCGTAGGGCAGGGCGTTGCGGCGCTCGCCGATGCGGCGGAAGTAGTCGAGCAGGCCGTCGGTGCCGCGGGCGCTGTCCACTTCCGGCGACACCGGGAAGCCGGCCGTCTTCAGCGCTTGCAGCATCGCCGAATGCCGCGGCGGCGGCGTCCAGCCCTCGACGACGCCGAGGCCGTAGGCGAAGAAGGCCAGCGGTCGCTGGGCGGTCAGGTTCGGGTCGAGCTGGCGCAGCGAGCCGGCGGCGCCGTTGCGCGGATTCGCCAGCGGCTTGCCGCCGGTCGCGAGCATGCGTTCGTTGTAGGCCAGGAAGCCGGCGCGCGGCATGTAGACCTCGCCGCGCACCTCCAGAACCGCCGGGAAAACCCCATCGCCCCCCACTGTAGGAGCGGCTTCAGCCGCGATCCCCTGATCTCTCCCCGTAGGAGCGGCTTCAGCCGCGATCCCCTTCCCCGTGGGTTCCGCGGAAGGCATCGCGCCTGAAGGCGCTCCTACAGGGGGGGCGGCGAAGGGGTCGGGGCGAAGGCGCAGGGGAATCGCGCGGATCGTGCGCAGGTTGGCGGTGACGTCCTCGCCGGTCGCGCCGTCGCCGCGCGTCGCCCCGCGCACGAACACGCCGTGCTCGTAGCGCAGGCTGATCGCCAGGCCATCGAGCTTGGGTTCGACCGAGAACTCCGGTGCGGCATCGCCGGTCTCGCGGACGATGCGCTCGACGAAGTCCGCCACTTCTTCGTCGCTGAAGGCATTGTTGAGCGACAGCATCGGCAGCGCATGCACCACCGGCGCGAATGCCGCCAGTGGCTTGCCGCCGACCCGCCGGGTCGGCGAATCCTCGACCGCCAGCTCGGGCCGCGCTTCCTCGATCGCGCGCAGCTCGCGCACCAGCGCGTCGTACTCGGCGTCCGGGATCGCCGGGTCGTCGAGCACGTGGTAGCGGTGGTCGGCATCGGCGATCTGGCGCCGCAGTTCGGCGGCGCGGCGGGCGGTGTCGCTCATCGGATCCTCGGCGCCGGGCTCAGCGCGTCGTTCGCAGGTCCCACTTCTGCTGCTTGCGGTCGTAGTGCCGCAGTTCCTCGCGGATGTGGGCGATGCGCTGGCGACCGAGCGCATTGCGCTCGTCGTCGAGCAGCACGGCATCGAGCAGCTCGGCCATGCGCTGCGCGGTCGGCAGCATCGCTTCCCAGGCGTCGAGGGCCGGCAGCGGGCCGGGCAGGGCCATGAAGAAGCTGATCCCCGGCGTGCGCAGTTCCTGGATGTTGGCCATGTCGAACGACCCCGGCTTGACCAGGTTGGCGACCGAGAACACCGGCCCCTGCTCGGGATGGTTGTCGACCAGGCGGTGGAAGATGTTCATGTGGCCGTAGATCAGGCCGGCCTTCTCGGCGGCGACCACGAGGTCGGGGCCGTGCAGCATCTGCCCGGCGCGGGCGGCGAGCAGCAGGGTCACGACCTTGTCGAAGTTGTCGTGCGGGCGGGCGCCGGGCAGCGGCGCCGGCGCCGGCTTGCGGTCGGGCACCGGCTCGCCGGCGAGCGTGGCCTCGAGCATCTCCAGTTCCGTCTGCTCGATGCCGGCCGCCGCCGGATCGCCGCTGCCGGCGTCGGCCTCGAGGATCTCGCGCAGGGTCGGTTCCTGGCGGCGGTTCGGTAGTTCGGCGGTCTTGCTGCTGCTGCCGTGGCGGCGGCCCTGGGCGGGTTTGCGGCGGCTCGCGAACCAGATCGCGGCGATCAGCACCAGGCCGGCGGCACCGATCATGATCCGCAGCATCGCCGTCTCGCTCATTCCCTCGAACATCCCGCTCTCCATCCGCGCATTCCGGGCGCGCGCAACGGCCGAATCATGCCCGATTTCCCCACCCCCCGGCATCACGGCCGCGTCGACGTGGCGCGCGGATTCCGGGGTCGTGGCCGGGTGACGACGCCGCAGCGTCGCCGCACGCTCCTTCCGCGCCAGAAGTCGCGGGCGCACAATGGCTGAATGAAAGACTGGAAACCGACGGCGAACCTGAAGGCGCTGAAGCTGCGCGCCGACCTGTATGCACTGATCCGCAAATTCTTCGCCGAACGCGGCGTCCTCGAGGTCGAGACGCCGGTGCTGTCGGCGGCCGGCAACACCGACCGCAACATCGAGAGCTTCGCGCTCGACTTCGACGGCCCGAAGACCGCCGGCGCGAGCCGGCGCTGGCTGCGCACCTCGCCGGAGTTCCCGCTCAAGCGCCTGCTGGCCGCCGGCGTCGGCGACTGCTACGAACTCGGGCGGGTGTTCCGCAACGGCGAGGCCGGTCGCCGGCACAATCCCGAGTTCACGATGCTCGAGTGGTACCGGGTCGGCTGGGACCACCAGAAGCTGATGGACGAGACCGCCGAGCTGCTGAAGGCGGCGATGGGTCTGGCCGGTCGCCGCGCCAGCGTGCGCGATTACAGCTTCCGCCAGCTCTACCAGGACAAGTTCGGTTTCGACCCGATGACGGCACCGGAAGAGGAGCTGCGGGCGCCGCTCGGCGTCTACGACATCGACCCGGCCGGGCTGAGCCGCGACGACTGGCTGGACCTGCTGATGACCCACTTGATCCAGCCGACGATTCCGCCGTCGCGGATCCTTTTGGTCTACGACTACCCGCGGAGCCAGTGCGCGCTGGCGCGCATCCGCCCGGGCAAGGTGCCGGTCGCCGAGCGCTTCGAGGCCTATCTGGGGCCGCTGGAAGTGGCGAACGGTTACCACGAACTGAACGGGGCCGACGAGCAGCGCGAGCGCTTCGAAGCCGATCTGCAGCGCCGCCGCGAGCGCAATGCCGCGCTGCCACCGGTCGACGAGCGCCTGCTCGCCGCACTGCCGAAACTGCCGGATTGCGCGGGTGTCGCGCTCGGCATCGACCGGCTGATGATGGCGCTGTGCGGCACCGACCGGATCGCCGACGTCGTCGCGTTTCCCTTCGACCGGGCCTGAACGCGGGTATGTCACCCCGACCGGCGTTGACCCATGATTCATCCACCCGGCGCGAGCCTTCACGTCGGGTGACAGCCCCGTCACCGATCCGACAGAAGGGAGTGCCACGATGAAAACCTTCCTCGCCCTCATCACCCTCGTGCTCACCGCGGCGATGCCGCTGCAGGCCTCCGCCCAGTACTACGGCGACCGCGACGGCTACCGCGGCGACCGCCGCACGCAGTCCCTGCGCTGCAAGTCCGAGGATTACCGCTACAAGCACTGCAGCGTGTCCGTCGACGGCGAAGTGCGTCTGGTGCAGCAGATTTCGCGCGCGCCCTGCGTGCGTGGCCGCAGCTGGGGCACCGACCGCGGCGGCATCTGGGTCGACGGGGGCTGCGATGCGCAGTTCGAGGTGATCGGCCGCGGCCGCGGTCCGGACCGCGGCTACGACCGCGGCGGCCGCTCGACCGTCGTGCACTGCAAGTCCGACGACTTCCGTCACCGCGAGTGCAGCATGCCGGTGCGTGCCCGCCACGTGGAGATCCGCCGGCAGATCAGCCGCACCGACTGCCATGAAGGACGCAACTGGGGCTGGCGCTACGACCGTCTGTGGGTCGACCGCGGCTGCGAGGCGGACTTCGTCGTCTATTACTGAGCCGGTCGACGGCTACGCTTCGGGACGGCCCGGCGATTCGCCGGGCCGTCCGCATTTCCGGGCCCCGACGCATTTCCGGGCCAGGACGATGCTGGCGCCGCGTCGCGTCGCGCAGCAGTCTTCGACGCCTTCACCTTCGCCGTCGTCTTCGTCGTCTTCGTCTTCGTCTTCGTCGTCTTCTTCGTCGCCTCGCGGCGCGGCGGCCTCTTTCCGCCGGTCGGCGTGGCCAGACCTTCGCTGAAGGCGCCCGCCAGCCCCGCGGCGGTGCGGCTGGCGTTGCGGGCCGCATCGATCGCCCGCGCCGCCGCGCTCTGGCCGGCGGTGCCGGCGAGGTCGAGGATCTGCCGACGCAACGCCCCGGCGAAGCGCAGCGGCGGCATCGCCAGTGCCAGCGCCTCGCCGCTCCAGGCTTCCAGGGTCGAGGGCGCCATCCGCAGCGCCTCCGCCAGCGGCGCCGGCAGCCAGTCGCTGCCGAGGCGGCGCACCCGGCAGACGCTGTCGGCGTAGCGGCCGGCCGCCCAGGTCTGGGCGACCGCGGAAATCGTTTCGGTGAGCAGCGGCGCCAGTGGCGTCCAGCGCAGCAGCGGCTTGTCCAGGCCGGCGGGCAGCCACTGCCGCAGCACCATCGCCAGGCCTTCCCGGGTCGCCAGCGGGGTCAGGCTGGTCTGGGCGCTGGCGACGCCGAGGATCGCCTCGACCTCCCAGCTCGCCGGCTTCAGCCCGTGCCGCCGGTAGATCGCCTGCACCAGGCGCCGCCGCGTCGCCACCACGCTGCGCCGCTCGCCGGCATCGCGCAGCGTGGCCGGCACCAGTGGCGTCAGCATCGGCAACCGCGCCAGTACCACCTGCAGTGCCGCGGCGGCGCCGGCCTTGACGCAGGCGGCGTGGAGCAGGGGCTCGATGGAGGCGGGGGCGGGCGTCGACATCGGCCGAGGATAATCGCGGCCGGATTTCCCCGCTAATCCTCGCCCCGACTCAAGAGTCAGGGGTAGGAGATAAGAGGTAGTGAAGCTGTCGGGCAATCCAATCGTTGCCGGATCGCGGCGACGCGCCCAAACTCCCGCGTCCCCGCTCTACTGCCTCCACCTCCACCTCCTACCTCGCACTTCCTACTTCCTAATTCTTACTTCTTACTTCTCACTTCTTAGTTCCCACCCCATGGACTTCGACCGCTACGACCGCATCCGCCCCATCCGCTGGGAAGGCGACCACCTCGCGCTGCTCGACCAGCGGCGGCTGCCGGCGGTGGTCGAGTACGTGCAGTGCGCCGACAGCGACGCCGTCGCCACCGCGATCCGCGACCTGGTGGTGCGCGGGGCGCCGGCGATCGGCATCGCCGCGGCCTGGGGCGCGGTGCTGGCGGGGCAGGCGGTGCAGGCCGCCGACGGCGCCCAGGCGCTCGAGCTGATGACACCGGCCCTGGGCCGGCTGCAGGCGGCGCGGCCGACCGCGGTGAACCTGATGTGGGCGCTGGCGCGCGTGCGGCGCACGCTGCTGGCCAGCGGCAGCGACTGGCTGAACGTGCTCGCCGGACAGGCGCGTTCGATCGAGGCCGAGGACCTGGCCGCCAACCGGCACATGGGCGCGCTCGGCGCCGCCCTGATCGCGCCGGGCAGCGGCGTGCTGACCCATTGCAATACCGGCTCGCTGGCCACGGCCGGCTTCGGCACCGCGCTCGGGGTGATCCGCGCCGGCGTCGCCGGCGACCGCATCGCGCGCGTGTTCGCCAGCGAGACCCGGCCGTGGCTGCAGGGGGCGCGGCTGACCGTGTGGGAGCTGCTGCAGGACGGCATCCCGGCGACCCTGGTCGCCGATGCCGCCGCCGCCCACCTGATGAAGACCGGTGCGGTGCAGTGGGTGATCGTCGGCGCCGACCGCATCTGCGCCAACGGCGACACCGCCAACAAGATCGGCACCTATTCGCACGCGATCGCCGCCCGCCACCACGGGCTGAAGTTCATGGTCGTGGCGCCGTCGTCGACGGTCGACATGGACACCGCCCGCGGCGAGGACATCGAGATCGAGATGCGCGACCCCGCCGAGCTGCTGGCGGTTTCGGGCCAGCGCACCGTCGCCGAGGGCGTCGAGGCCTGGAACCCGGTCTTCGACGTGACGCCGGCGGAACTGATCGATGCGATCGTGACCGAACGCGGCGTCGTCGAACGGCCGACCGTGCAGGGCATGCGGGCGCTGTTCGCCGAGGGTGGCGCATGAGCCCGCGGGTGGCGGTGCTGGTGCCCTGCTACAACGAGGGCCTGACGATCGCCAAGGTCGTGCGCGATTTCCGCGAGGCATTGCCGGACGCGGCGATCCACGTGTTCGACAACAACTCCGGCGACGACACCGCGGCGCGGGCGCGCGAGGCCGGCGCCGAGGTGCACGCGGTCGTCCGCCAGGGCAAGTCGGAGGTGATGCGGCGTGCGTTCGCCGACGTCGAGGCCGACATCTACGTGATGGTCGACGGCGACGACACCTATGACGCCGCTTCCGCCGGCGATCTGGTCGCCTGCGTCGCCGCCGGCGCCGACATGGCCGTCGGCGTGCGCCGGGCCACCGGCGAATCCGCCTACCGGCCCGGTCATGTGTTCGGCAACCGGATGTTCTCGGCGGTGCTGGCGCGCCTGTTCGGGCGCGGCTGCAGCGACATCCTCAGCGGCTACCGGGCACTGTCGCGGCGCTGCGTGAAGTCCTTCCCGGTGCTGTCGGCGGGTTTCGGCATCGAGGCCGAGCTCACCGTCCACACGCTCGGCATGCACATGCCGATCGCCGAGGTCGCGACGCCCTACGGCGAACGCCCGCCGGGCTCGCACAGCAAGCTCAACACGTACCGCGACGGGCTGCGCGTACTGGCGACGATCGGCCGGCTCTACGTCGCCGAACATCCGCTGCGCTTCTACGGCGGCAGCGCGCTGGTGCTGGCGCTCGTGTCGGTGCTGCTGGCGCTGCCGCTGCTGTTCACGTA
This sequence comes from Arenimonas composti TR7-09 = DSM 18010, assembly GCF_000426365.1. Taxonomy (GTDB): domain Bacteria; phylum Pseudomonadota; class Gammaproteobacteria; order Xanthomonadales; family Xanthomonadaceae; genus Arenimonas; species Arenimonas composti. Next base: position 268,085 of record NZ_AUFF01000001.1, read on the forward strand.
TCTCGACACCGGCCTGGTGCCGCGGCTGCCGACCGCGGTGCTGTCGACGGGGCTGGCGATCGTCGCCGCGGTGTCGCTGACGGCCGGCCTGATCCTCGATACCGTCACCCGCGGCCGTCGCGAGCAGAAGCTGCTGGCCTACCTGGCGCTGCCGGCGCCGGCGGCGCGGGATCGCACGAGCGCGTCGACCAGCAACGCGCCGGCCGCGAGCGCGAACCACGGCAGCGGGTGCAGGTAGCGCAGCACCGGCGCGTGCGCGAACAGCAGCATCGAGGCGATCAGGCCGAGGCTGGCGAGGGCGAGCAGGGCGACGATCCGGGTGCGCGGGCCGTCGCCGTCGCGGCGGGCGACCACGACGAACGCCGCGAGCACCAGCAGCGGCAGCGCCCACAGCAGCGCCGCCAGCACCGGCACCCCGGCGCGGAACCAGCGCGTCGCGGCGCTCGCGCGCTGCTCGACGCCTTCGAGGTCGACGCCGAGGCGGGCGCGGGCGACGTCGATCGTGCGCAGGTCCGGGCCGCGGATGCCGAGGTCGTCGTCGACGCGGTGGGCGCGGGTCGCCGGGTCGTAGTAGCCGGCGGCGTTGTGGCGTGCCAGCGCCAGCAGGGCGAGCGGATCCTCGCGCAGCGCGCGTCCGGCCACGATGCCGGCGGTCGCCTGCGCGTCGCGGCTGTGGCGGCCGATCGCCGCGAACAGGCCCTGCGGGCTCCAGACGTGGCCTTCGCGGGCCCCCGGATCGTCCAGCGGCAGCGACACGTCGGCGAGCACCGCGGCGCCGTCGGCATCGGTGCCGGCGAAATGTTCGGCGCGCACCAGCGGCGCGACCACGCCCAGCCGCATCATGCCGCCCGCCGGCATCAGGCTCGGCGGGCCGTCGACGCGGCGACCGTATTCGGCGGCGTAGGCGGCCAGCAGCATGGCCGGGATCGCCAGCGCCAGCGCGAAGCCGCCCAGTCGTGAGAGCCGGGCGCCTCCGGCGCGCGCGAACACCCACGCCGGCAACAGCACCGCCAGCCCCAGCACCACCGGCAGCAGGCTGAAGCGGAAGCTCACCGCGGCCACGCCGGCCACCGCCGCGGCGAACAGCCAGCGCCAGTGGCGCGCGCGCAGCCACTGCGCCCAGCACACGACGTGCAGCGCCAGCATCAGGCCGCCGGCGGCTTCCGCCATCAGCATCCGCTCGTAGAGCAGCTGCGCCGGCTCCAGTGCCAGCAGCAGCGCCGCGGCGGCCGCGAGCCGCCGCCCGACCTGCAGTTTCCGGTGCAGCAGCACGAACAGCAGCAGCGCGCTCGCCACGCCCATCGCCGACTGCAGCGCCAGCACGGCCCACGCGCTTGCGAACGGAAGGGCGAGGCGCCCGAGCAGGCGCCCGTAGGTCCAGGAGCGGTCCTCCGGGATCCAGCCGGTCGTGGCGGCGTGCAGGTAGCTGGCCGAGTCGCCCATGAACAGGCGCAGCTGCGGGTCCACCGCGAGGGTCGCCGCCTTCAGCGCCAGCAGCGCCAGCGCCAGCCACAGCAGCCACATGCCGGGGCGTGTCCCGGAAGCCGGCGTTTTGCTCACTTGGGCAGGAAAAACAAGGTCTTGGGCAGGGTCGGCATGGTAACATCGGCGGCTTGTGCCAATGGCCGTACGCGGCCCCCGGAAGCGACCACGAATGACCGAGAACGCGAAGGAAATCATCCCGGTAAACCTCGAAGACGAGATGCGGCGCAGCTACCTCGATTACGCGATGAGCGTGATCGTCGGTCGCGCCCTCCCGGATGTCCGCGACGGCCTGAAACCGGTGCACCGCCGCGTGCTGTTCGCGATGGGCGAACTCGGTGCCCACGCCAACAAGCCGTACTACAAGTCGGCGCGTATCGTCGGTGACGTCATCGGTAAGTACCACCCGCACGGCGACCAGTCGGTGTACGACACGCTGGTGCGCATGGCGCAGCCGTTCTCGCTGCGCTACCTGCTGGTCGACGGCCAGGGCAACTTCGGTTCGGTCGACGGCGACAGCCCGGCGGCGATGCGTTACACCGAGGCGCGCATGTCGCGGCTCGCGCACGAGCTGATGGCCGACATCGACAAGGAAACGGTCGATTTCCAGCCCAACTACGACGAGAAGGAACAGGAGCCGACGGTGCTGCCGGCGCGCTTCCCGAACCTGCTCGTCAACGGCTCGGCCGGCATCGCGGTCGGCATGGCCACCAACATCCCGCCGCACAACCTCGGCGAGGTCATCGATGCGGTCATCGCCCTGATCGACGATCCGAACGCCACCGTCGGCGACCTGATGCAGCACATTCCGGGCCCGGATTTCCCGACCGCCGGCATCATCAACGGCGCCGCCGGCATCCACGCCGCCTACCACACCGGCCGCGGCCGCCTGCGCGTGCGCGCCAGGGCCGAGATCGAGGTCAACGACGACAACGGCCGCGAGGCGATCGTCGTCACCGAGATCCCCTACCAGGTCAACAAGGCCCGACTGATCGAGAAGATCGCCGAGCTGGTGAAGGAGAAGAAGCTCGAGGGCATCTCCGAGCTGCGCGACGAGTCCGACAAGGACGGCATGCGCATCTACATCGAGGTCAAGCGCGGCGAGTCGGCCGAAGTCGTGCTCAACAACCTCTACCTGCAGACGCCGATGGAATCGGTGTTCGGCATCAACATGGTGGCGCTGGTCGACGGCCGCCCGCAGACGCTGAACCTCAAGCAGATGCTCGAGGCCTTCGTGCGCCACCGCCGCGAGGTGGTGACCCGCCGCACGATCTTCGAGCTGCGCAAGGCCCGTGCCCGCGCCCATGTGCTCGAAGGCCTGACCGTCGCGCTGGCGAACATCGACGAGATGATCGAGCTCATCAAGACCTCGGAGAACCCGGCGGTCGCGAAGGAGCGCATGCTCGCCCGCGTCTGGCAGCCGGGCCTGGTCGGCGCGCTGCTGGAGGCCGCCGGCGCGGAAGCCTCGCGGCCGGAGGACCTGCCGCCGGGCGTCGGCCTGCTCGCCGACGGTTACCAGCTCACCGAGATCCAGGCGCAGCAGATCCTCGACATGCGCCTGCACCGCCTGACCGGCCTGGAGCAGGAGAAGCTGACCGACGAATACCGGCAGCTGCTGGAGACCATCCGCGGCCTGATCGAAATCCTCGAGAACCCCGAGCGCCTGCTCGAGGTGATCCGCGACGAGCTGCGCAACCTGCGCGCCGAATACGCCGACCCGCGCCGCACCGAGATCCGACCGAGCGAGGAGGACCTCGACGTGCTCGACCTCATCGCGTCGGAGGACGTGGTGGTGACGCTGTCGCACGCCGGCTACGCCAAGCGCCAGCCGCTGACGACCTACCGCGCGCAGAAGCGCGGCGGCAAGGGCCGCTCGGCGACGGCGGTGAAGGAAGAGGACTTCATCGACCGCTTGTGGGTGGTCAACACGCACGACACCCTGCTGACCTTCACCAGCACCGGCCGGGTGTTCTGGCTGAAGGTCTACCAGCTGCCGGAGGCCGGCCCGAACTCGCGCGGCCGCCCGATCGTCAACTGGATCCCGCTGCAGGAAGGCGAGAAGGTGCAGGCGGTGCTGCCGGTGCGCGAGTTCGACGACCAGCACTTCGTGTTCTTCGCGACCCGCGACGGCACCGTCAAGAAGACCCCGCTCAGCGACTACTCGCGGCCGCGTTCGACCGGCATCTGGGCGATCAACCTCGACGAGGGCGACGGCCTCGTCGACGTGCAGCTGACCGACGGGAATTCCGACGTGATGCTGTTCGCCAGCAACGGCAAGGCCGTGCGCTTCGACGAGGGCGAGGTACGGCCGATGGGCCGCACCGCCACCGGCGTGCGCGGCATGCGCCTGCGCGAGGACGGCGAGGGCAATGCGGCGAAGGTCGTCAGCATGATCGTCGTCGATGGCGACGGCGACATCCTGACCGCCAGCGCCAACGGCTACGGCAAGCGCACGCCGGTGTCCGAATACCCGAAGAAGGGCCGCGGCACCCAGGGCGTGATCGCGCTGCAGACCAGCGAGCGCAATGGCGAGCTGGTCGGCGCGATCCAGCTGACCGAGCGCCACGAGATCCTGCTGATCTCCGACCAGGGCACGCTGGTGCGCACGCGCGCCGCCGAGGTCTCGCAGGTCGGCCGCAATACCCAGGGCGTGACCCTGATGCGCGTCGCCACCGACGAGAAGCTGATCGCGGTCGAGCGCGTCGACGAGCTGCCTTCGCTGGACGAGGACGCGGCGGTGGAGACGCAGCCCGGCGAGGGCGGAGCCCAGTCATAGTTCGTACGAGGTAGTCAGGGAGAAGGGCGAGTGGCGCCGCCTTTCCCTACCTCGTACCTCGTAGGAACTACGAACTCCGCGCGCCGGACCACGGGAACCTTCCCCCCGGGCCTGTACCCTAAGGCCACGATGAAGACCCCGACGCTCCCGAACCCGATCCCGAAAGCCGCGGCCTGGCTGACCGCGATCCTCGCGCCGCTGCTGGCCGCCACCGCGTTGGCGGCGGCGCCCGACCCGAACCCGGCGGCCGGCGCGCTGCCACCGGCGACGACGCCGCAGGCGGTCGCCGAGCGCATCGCCGCCGCCCGCGACCGCGTGCTGCCTGTCGTCGTCAGCATCCTCACGGTGCGCGAGGACTACCAGCAGGGCGATTCGGTGCTCAGCGTCTCCAGCGGCAGCGGCACGGTGATCAGCCCGCAGGGCCACATCGCCACCAATGCGCACGTGACCCGCAACGGCCGCAGCTTCCGCGTCGTGTTCGCCGACGGCCGCGAACTGCCGGCGAAGCTGGTCGGCACCGACACCCTGTCCGACCTCGCGGTGCTGCAGGCGCTGCCGCCGACGTCCGAGACCTTCGCCCACGCCGAGTTCGCGACGACGCTGGACCTGCAGCCCGGCGAGACCGTACTGGCGATGGGCGCCCCGTGGGGGCTGTCGAACTCGATGAGTGCCGGCGTCGTCAACAACCCGCGCCGCCTGCTGGTGTCGCTGTTCGACGACGAAGCCGATTACGAGGACCGCCTCGGCACCGACGAGCCGACCGGCCGCTACTACGCCTGGATCCAGCACGACGCCGCGATCGCCCCCGGCAATTCCGGCGGGCCGCTGGTCGACCTCGACGGCCGCATCGTCGGCGTCAACACCCGCGGCATGATCTTCGGCGGCGACCTGGCGTTCGCGATTCCCGGTCCGGATGCCGCCGAAGTCGTGCGCACGCTGATCGCCAGCGGCGAAGTGCGGCGCACGACCCTCGGTTTCCGTCTGCGTTCGCTGAAGGGCACCGGCCAGCGCGAGGGCGTGCTGGTGAACGCGATCGAGCGCGGCTCGGTCGCCGAGGCCGCTGGCCTGCGCGCCGGCGACCGCATCCTGAGCCTCGACGGCGCCGCCGTCAGCGCGCCGCAGCCGGTCGACGTGCCGGCGCTGCAGCGGCGCATCGCCGAATTGCCGCCGGCGCGCGACGTCGTGCTCGGCATCGATCGCGACGGCCGCCGCCTCGAGCTGCGCCTGCGTGCGCGGCCGCAACCGCGCGACCGTGGCCGCGACAGCGCCTTCGCGCCCTTCGGCGTGTCGCTGTCGGAACTCACCGAGGCGATGGGTCGCCGCCGCGGCCTCGATGCCGATAAAGGCCTGCTGGTGACCGGCGTGCGCCCGGGCGGGCCGGCGGCGATCGCCCGCCCGGCGCTGGCCGCCGGCGACCTGATCCGCCGCGTCGACGGCCGCGAGGTCGCGTCGGTGGCCGAGCTGCAGGCCGCCGCCGAGGCCGCGCGCGGCGACAACCGCGCGTTGGTGCTCGAGTTCCAGCGGGATTCCGAACGCCGGCTGGCGCTGCTGCGCCCGGTCTGGGGCGACCGCGTGCGCACGCCGTCGCCGGAGATCGCCAAGGCCTGGGCCGGTGTCGAGGTGCAGCCGGTCACCGCCTCGCTGGCGCGCGAACTGAAGCTGCCCGGCGCCGGCTTCCGCATCACCCGGCTGTACCCCGGCAGCCCGCTGGCGGCCGCCGGTGCCCGCGTCGGCGACCTGCTGACCGCGCTCGACGGCGAGCCGCTGACGGTGCCCAACGAGACCTCCGCCGACGCCTTCCACCAGCGCGTGCGCGACCAGGCGATCGGCGCGCAGGTCGAGTTCGCGGCGCTGCGCGACGGCCAGCCGCAGCGCTTTGCGGCGACCCTCGGGGAATCGCCGGTGAACACCTCCGGCCTGCGCACCCTGGCGCTGGGCAGGCTGCGCGCGCAGCTGCGCGAGCTCGGCTTCTACGATCGCGCGGCGCGCCGCCTGCCGGCCGACCAGGCCGGCGTCGTCGTCGACGGTGTCGAGCCCGGCGGCCCGGCCGGGCTGGCGCACCTGGCCGGCGGCGACGTGATCGTCGCCGTCGGCGGCCGTGTGGTGCGCGATCTCGACAGCCTGGTGGCGGCGGTCGACGCCGCGCTCGCGGAAGGCAACGGCAGCGTCATCCCGCTGCAGGTGATCCGCGGCCAGGAAACCCGCGTCCTCTACCTCGAACGTTACTGGCTCACGGAGGCCCCCTGATGCGCATGCGCCCGCTCTTCCTCGCCCTGCTGCTGGCGCTGCCGGCCGCGCCCGTGCCGGCGGCGGTGCCGGACGAGGTCTTCGACGATTACCAGGGCATCTACCGCGACCTCAGCGTGCGCCATGCCGGTGCGGTGGTGACGGTGAAGTTCGTGATGTCGGTGACCAATGCCGGCAACGAACAGCGGGTCGAGGACCGCACCCAGGCCGTGATCGTCTCGCCCGATGGCCTGCTGCTGCTGCCGGCGCGCGCGGTCAGCGTCGACTTCTCCGCCTTCGGCCTGGTGCCAGCGGGGCAGACGGCGCCGGTCGCCAACTCCAGCGAGTTCCGCGTGCGCCTGGCCGATAGCGAGGACTGGCTGCCGGCCGACCTGGTGACCCGCGACGCCGAACTCGGCCTGGCCTGGCTGCGCCTGCGCGAGCCGCCGCGCGGCTTGCCGCACGTCGACCTGGGCCAGGGCGCCCCGGTGGCGCCGGGTTCGGTGTTCTTCACCCTGATGCGCGCGTCCGACGAATGGGGCGGCGGCATCATGATCCAGCCCGGCCTGGTGCGCGGCGAGACGCGGACGCCGACGCGGCGGCTGATGGTCGACGCGATGCCGGGGCTCGGCTTCGCCCACGACGGCCGCCCGGTCGGTTATGCCGACATCGACTTCGCGGCGCTGATGCGCACCGGCGCGGGCACCGGCATGGGCCTGGATCTCGCGGAGCAGGGACTGCGGATGATCCCGATCGACAAGGTCGCGGCGGCCACCGCGCAGGCGGCGAAGCTGCCGGTCGCCGGCGGCACCGTGCTGCCGGTGCCGGTGCCGGTACCGCCGGCAGGCGAGGGCAGCGACGGGCCGGAAGGCGCGGCGAGCGCCGACTGAACCGCGGCGGCGCATCCGCGCGCTGCCCGCGAACCGCCACCGAATTTCCCCGCGAACGCCGCTGACCGCCCGACCGTCGCCATTGCGTGGCGGCGCGGCAGCGGCGGCGTGCTCCTATACTTCGCGCATCTCCGGGGAGTGTCGTCATGTCGATCCTGCTGCGTCATTCGCGCCGCGTCGTCGCGGTCTTCTTCGTGGTCCTGCTGCTGGCGCTGGCCGCCGGCTGCAAGCAGGAGGCGAACCGGATTCCGGAACTGCAGGGCGGCACCGCGCCGGTCGACGCGCGGCCGCAGGTCGAGGGTTTCGCGCTGGTTTCCGCGGGGCGCAGCCGCGGCGGCACGGCGGCGATCGAACTGGAGTTCTCGATGCCGCTGGCGTCGAGCCAGGCCTTCGACGAACTGCTGGTCGTGACCGGCACCGACGGCGCCCCGATCGAAGGCAGCTGGGTGCTCGACGAGGACGACGGCACCCGCCTGCGCTTCCCGTACATCGAGGCGAGCCGCGAATACGACGTGCTGCTGCGCGCCGGTCTCGCCGCCGCCGACGGCTCCACCCTCGGCCGCGACGAGACGCGGCGCGTGCAGGTCGGTGCGATCGAACCGTCGGTCGCCTTCGCCTCGCAGGGCAGCGTGCTGCCGGCGCGGGAAACGCGCGGCCTGCCGGTGGTGTCGGTGAACGTGCCCGAGGTCGACGTCGAATTCCTGCGCGTGCGCGACGCCGAGGTCGCCAACTTCTTCGTCGGTTACCAGCGCGGCGGCCGTCGCGGCAGCTGGGAACTCGACGAGTCGCGCTGGGAGGACCGCAAGGCCATCACCAGCGTCGCCGATTCGGTCTACCTCAACCGCTTCGTGCTCGGCGGCGGCCAGAACGAGCGCCAGCTGACCCACCTGCCGGTGCAGAACATCGCCGAGCTGCAGACGCCGGGCCTGTACTTCGCGCTGATGCGCCGCGTCGGCGGTTTCCAGGACGACTACCAGACCGCGATCTTCTTCGTCAGCGACATCGGCGTGCACGTGCGGGTGTACGGCGACAGCGTGCTCGTGCACGCGGCCTCGCTGAAGACCGGCAAGGCGCTCGGCGACGTCGAGCTGCAGGTGCTCGACCGCAAGGGCGAAGTGGTCGCGCGCGCGCGCACCGATGCCACCGGCAATGCGCTGGTGGCCTACAAGCTCGACGGCAGCCACGTGCTGGTCGCGCGCAGCGGCAACGACGTGTCGATGCTGCCGTTCAACCAGCCGGCGCTGGACCTGTCCGAGTTCGCGGTCGCCGGCCGCGGGCAAGCCTGGTTCGACGTGTTCGCCTGGTCCGGCCGCGATCTCTACCGGCCGGGCGAGACGCTGCGGGTGTCGGCGCTGATGCGCGATCACGACGGCCGCGCGGTCGAGCCGCAGCCGCTGTTCCTGAGCCTGAAGCAGCCCGACGGCAAGGTGTACCTGGAAACCCAGCTCACCGTGGGCGAAGGCGGCTACTTCCAGTGGACGCACACGCTGCCGGCCGATGTGCCGACCGGCCGCTGGGCGGTCGAGTTCCGCACCCGCCCGGGCGCCGGCGAGGTGGTGCAGGGCATGACCCTGCGCATCGAGGAATTCCTGCCCGAGCGCATGAAGCTGACGCTCGACAGCGGCGCCGCGACGCTGACGCCCGGCCAGGCGCTGCCGCTGCAGGTCGAGGCCGCCTACCTCTACGGCGCGCCGGCGGCCGGCAACCGCTTCACCGCCCGCGTCGCGGTGGTGCCGGACTCGCATCCGGTCGCGGCCTTCCCGGACCATCATTTCGGCGACCCGCTGGTGACGCTGCCGAAGGAGCCGGTCGACGCGATCGACGAGGCACTCGACGACGAGGGCAGGCTGCAGTCCGATGTCGCCCTGCCGGAGGAAGTCGCCGCGGCGAAGGCGCCGGTGGCGGTCGTGGTCAGCGGCAGCGTCTACGAGAGCGGCGGCCGCCCGGTCACCCGCACGGTGCGCCGGACCGTGTGGCCGGCGCCGGTACTGGCCGGCGTGCGCCCGCTGTTCGATCCGGTCGAAGGTTCGCCGGCACAGGGCAATGCCGGCTTCGAGCTGCTGCGCAGCGACGCCGCCGGCCAGCGCCGCGCCGGCGCGCTGAAGGTCGCGCTGGTGCGCGAACACCGCCTCTACCACTGGGTCCAGGACAGCCACGGCGGCTGGGGCTACGACTACACCGCCCGCTACGAGACCGTCGAAACCCGCGACGTGCAGGTGCGCGCGGACGGCGACGTGCGCGTCGACTTCCCGGTGGAGTGGGGTGAGTACCGGCTCGAGGTCACCGACGTCGAAACCGGCGTGCTGACGCGGCTGCCGTTCGTCGCCGGCTGGAGCTGGAACAACCAGAACCGCGGCCTCGATGCCCGCCCCGACAAGGTCAAGCTGGCGCTCGACGCCACCGGCTACCGCACCGGCGACACCCTGCGCGTCACGGTGACGCCGCCGCAGCCGGGCGAAGGCCTGCTGATCGTCGAATCGGACCGCCTGCTGCACGTGCAGCCGCTGGCCGCCAAGCCGGGCGAAACCTACGAGATCCCGGTCACCGCCGACTGGGAGCGCCACGACGTCTACATCACCGCGCTGGTGCTGCGTGGCGGCTCGGCGCTGGAGAAGACCACGCCGGCGCGCGCGGTCGGCGTCGTGCACGTGCCGATGGACCGCCGTGACCGCACGGTGCCGGTCACCGTCGAGGCGCCGGCGCAGACGCGGCCGGAACAGGCGCTGCCGGTGACGATCCGCGCCCCGGCCCTGGCCGGCAGGAAGGCCTGGGCGACGGTGTCGGCGGTGGACGTCGGCATCCTCAACATCACCCGCTTCGGCGTGCCCGACGCCGCCGCGCATTTCTTCGCGCAGCGGCGCCTGGGCATCGATGCCTACGACCTGTACGGCCGCGTCATCGAAAGCTTCGAGGGCGAGACCGCGCGCCTGCGCTTCGGCGGTGACATGGCGCTGGGACCGCTGCCGCAGGCGCGGCGGCCGACCGCGCGGGTGCTGACCGTCGACCTGTTCTCCGGTCCGGTCGTGCTCGACGCCCAGGGCAATGCGACGGTCGAGGTGATGGTGCCGGACTTCAACGGCACGCTGCGCGTCTCGGCCCTGGTATGGACCGACGAGCAGTACGGCCAGGGCAGCACCGAGAGCGTGCTGCGCGCGCCGATCCTCGCCGAGGTCAGCGCGCCGCGCGCGCTCGCCCCGGGCGACCGCAGCACGGTCACGCTCGACCTGCAGAACTACACCGGCAACGCTGCCGAGTTCGCGGTGACGCTGGAGACGATCGGCCCGATCGCGATCGCCGGCGAGCGCCGTTCCGTGCGCCTCGATCCGGAGGCGAAGACGACGCTGACCTATCCGCTGTCCGGCACCGAAGGCTGGGGCACCGGCACGATCCGACTGCGCGTCGAAGGTGGCGGCCACACCGTCAACCGCCAGTTCGACGTGCCGGTGCGCGCCGCCTGGTCCGGCGTCGTCCGGTCCGAGGCGCGCACGATCAGCGCCGGCGGCAACCTGGCGCTGGGCACCGACGTCGCCGCCGGGCTGATGCCGGGCACCGTGTCGGCGCGGCTGACGGTGACCGCGAACCCGCCGATCCCGTTCGCGCGCGCGCTGCAGGACCTGCTGGCCTATCCCTACGGCTGCGTCGAGCAGACCACCACGCGCGGTTACGCGGCCCTGCTGCTCGATACCGACACTGCCGCGCGCATGGGCTTCGGCGGCCTCGACGCCGAGGAGCGGCGCAAACGCCTGGAGAGCGCCTTCAGCCGGCTGGCGGCGCTGCAGGGCGGCAACGGCCACTTCACGATGTGGGGCAACGGCAGCAACGTGCCGATCCTGTCGCCGTACATCGCCGAGTTCCTGCTGAAGGCGCGCGACGCCGGCTTCGCGGTGCCGGAGGCGATGCTCGACAAGACCCTCGCGCGCCTCGGCGAGGACATGCTCACCGGCGGCTCCCGCTTCTACGAATACGACCAGGCCGACCACCTGCGTTTCGCCTACCAGGCCCATGCCGGCTACGTGCTGGCGCAGGTCGGGCGGGCGCCGCTGGGCACGCTGCGCGCGCTGTACGACAACGAGCGCGGCAAGTCGCTCAGTCCGCTGCCGCTGATGCACCTGGGGCTGGCGCTGGCGAAGCAGGGAGACACCGGCCGCGGCGACCGGGCGATCGCGGAAGCGCTGGCGATGGCCGGCAAGCGCCCGCGCTGGCTCGGCGACTATGGTTCGGACATCCGCGACGAAGCGCTGCTGCTGGCGTTGCTGGCCGAGGACGGGCGCCGTCCGCAGGGCTACGAGGACCGCCTGCTGGCGCTGTCGCGTTCGCTGCAGGCGCGCAATGCCGGGCGCTGGGTCTGGTACAGCACGCAGGAGCAGATCGCGATCGCGCGGCTGGGCCGGGCGCTGCTGGAAGGCGGTGACGCGGTCGTGCGCGGCGAACTGCGCGACGGCGGCGCCACCGACGCGATCGACGGCCGCCGCGTGTTCAGCCGCGACCTCGGTTACGGCGATCTCGCCGCCGGCATCCGCTTCAGCTCGGGCGCCGACCGCCAGCTGTTCGCCAGCATCGACGTGGCCGGCGTGCCGCGCGAGGCGCCGAAGCCCGACGACTCGCAGATCGCCGTCAGCCGTACCTGGTACAACCCGGACGGCACGCCGTGGAAGCCGGGACCGCTGCGGGAAGGCCAGGTGCTGGTCGCCGCCGTTTCGATCCAGTCGCGCGAGGCGATGCCGGACGCGCTGGTCGTCGACCTGCTGCCGGCCGGCCTGGAGGCGGAGAACCTCAATCTCGCCGATCCCGAGCAGTGGGCCAGCGTCACGATCGACGGCGTCACCCTCAGCGACCGCAGCGGCGAGGCCTGGATCAAGCACGAGGAGTACCGCGACGACCGTTACGTCGCCGCGCTGCACCTGTACGCGGGCCAGAAGGCGCGCCTGTACTACATCGTCCGCGCGGTGACCCCGGGCACCTACGTGGTGCCGCCGCCGCAGGTCGAGGACATGTACCGGCCGCAGATCCGCGGTGTCGGCCGCGCGGTGCCGGAAGCGGTCACGGTGGTGCAGCCCTGACCGCAGCCCCGGCTCCGGTGCCTGCGCCAGCGCGCCGCCGGCCGGGATGGCGGCGCGCGGCCTGGGCGGTGGCGCTGGTGCTCGGCGGGCTGTGGCTCGCCGACCGCCTGTTCCCGCCGCCACTGCCGGAGGGTGGCGGCGCCACCGTCGTGCTCGCGGCCGATGGCCAGCCGCTGCGTGCCTTCGCCGATGCCGACGGCGTCTGGCGCTATCCGGTCACGATCGACCAGGTGTCGCCGGCCTATCTCGAGGCCCTGGTCAACTACGAGGACCGCTGGTTCCGCTGGCACCGCGGCGTCAATCCGGTGGCGATGCTGCGCGCCGGCTGGCAGTGGGCGCGCCACGGCGACGTCATTTCCGGTGGCTCGACGCTGACGATGCAGGTCGCGCGGATCATCGAGCCGCATCCGCGCACCGTATTCGGCAAGGCGCGGCAGATGTTGCGGGCGCTGCAGCTCGAATGGCGGCTGTCGAAGGACCAGATCCTGACGATCTATCTCAACCATGCGCCCTTCGGCGGCACCGTCGAGGGCGTGGAGGCGGCGAGCTGGGCCTACCTCGGCAAGCCGGCGCGGCAGCTGTCGCAGGCGGAGGCGGCGCTGCTGGCGGTGCTGCCGCAGGCACCGAGCCGGTTGCGCCCCGACCGCGCGCCGGACGCGGCGCGGGTGGCGCGTGACAAGGTGCTGGCGAGGATGCAGGCGCTCGGCGTCTGGAGCGCGGAAGACGTCGCCGACGCGCGCATCGAAGCGGTGGTCGCACGTCGCCTGCAGCCGCCGCTGTCGGCGGCGCTGCTCGCCCAGCGGCTGCGCGCGGCCGCGCCGGGCGAGGCGCGCATCACCAGCACGATCGACGCCGACCTGCAGCGGGCCCTCGAGGAGCGCGTCACGGCCTATTTCGCGCGCCTGCCGGAGCGCACCTCGGCGGCGCTGCTGGTGGTCGACAACGAGACGATGACGGCGCGCGCCTACGTCGGCTCGCTGGCTTTCGCCGATCCGACCAGCCTCGGCCACGTCGACATGGTGCGCGCGACGCGCTCGCCGGGCTCGACGCTGAAACCCTTCCTCTACGCGCTGGCGATCGACGACGGCCTGGTGCATTCGGAGAGCCTGCTGGTCGATGCGCCGCAGAGCTTCGGCGACTACCGCCCGGTGAACTTCGACCCGAGCTTCAACGGACCGGTGTCGGTCGCCGATGCGCTGCGGCTGTCGCTGAACGTGCCGGCGGTGGACCTGCTCGACCGCCTCGGCCCGGCGCGCTTCACCGCCCGTCTCGCGCACGCCGGGCTCAGCCTGCGGCTGCCGCGCGGTGCGAAGCCGAACCTCGCGATCATCCTCGGTGGCACCGGCACCCGCCTCGAAGAGCTGGTCGGCGCCTTCGCCGCATTCAACCGCGACGGTCTCGCGGCGAACGTGCGCTACCGCGCCGACGCGCCGCTGCAGGAGCGCCGGCTGATGTCACCGGGCGCGGCCTGGATCGTCCGCGAGATCCTCGAGCAGCACGGCCGGCCGGGCCAGCGCGAGGACGTGTTCGACCGCACCGGCCGGCCGCCGGTCGCGTGGAAGACCGGCACCAGCTTCGGTTTTCGCGATGCGTGGGCGCTGGGCGGCACCCGGCGCTGGACCGTCGGGGTCTGGGTCGGGCGCCCGGATGGCACGCCACTGCCCGGCCAGTACGGCGCGATCACCGCCTTGCCGCTGTTGTTCGAGGTGATCGACAGCCTGCCGGTGCGTCCCGGCGATGCTGGCGCGCGGACGCTCCCCGACAGTGTGCAGCGGGTCGAGATCTGCTGGCCGCTGGGCCTGCCACCGGATCCGCATGCGCCGCAGCTGTGCCGGCAGAAGCGGCAGGCCCTGGCGCTCGCCGGCATGCTGCCGCCGACCCTGCCGGAGCGCGAAACCCGCGCCTGGGGCGCCGGCCGGCTCGCCGTCGACGTCGATGCCGCCAGCGGCGAACGGCTGTCGGCGACCTGCACCGGCGAACACCGGCGCCGGCGCCACGAGTTCGCGCGCTGGCCGAGCCTGGCCTATCCCTGGCTGCCGCTGGCGGAACGCCGGGCCGCGGCGATCCCGCCGCTCGCGGCCGACTGCGCCGCGGATTCGTTCGCGGCGATGGAGACGCTGCGCATCGACGGTCTCGGCCCGCGCAGCCGCATCGCCCGCCCGCCGAACAGCGACCGCGCCGCGACGCTGCGCCTGCGCGCGCTCGGCACGCCGGGCCGGGTGCGCTGGCTGGTCAACGGCCGCCTCGCCGGCGAAACGGTCGGCTCCCGCCACTGGACCCGCGCCTTCGCCGAGCCGGGCGGCTTCCGCATCACCGCGCTGGCCGAGTCCGGCGCCTGGGACGAAGTCGAGGTCGAAGTTCTCCGCTAGATCGCACGCGCCACGCCCGGGCCGGAGACCTCAGCCGCCGATCGCAGCCAGCACGTGCTCCGCGGTGCTGACCCGGAACTCCCCCGGCGCCTCGACGAACACCTGCTTCACCACGCCGTCTTCGGCGTACAGCGCGAAGCGCTTCGCGCGCAGGCCCATGCCGAAGGCGCTGGCGTCGAGTTCGAGGCCGAGCGCCTGCACGAAGGCACCGTTGCCGTCGGCGAGCATCAGCAGGTCCGCGGGCACGTTCTGGCTCTTGCCCCAGGCATCCATCACGAAGGCGTCGTTGACCGCCAGGCAGGCGACGCTGACGCCGCGCGCGCGGAAGTCGTCGATGCGCTCGACGAAGCCCGGCAGGTGCTTCTCCGAACAGGTCGGGGTGAAGGCGCCGGGCACCGCGAACAGCACGACCTTGCGGCCGTCGAACAGTTCGCGGGTGGAGACCGCCTGCACGCCGTCGCGCAGTTGATTCAGGGTGGCGTCGGGGATGCGATCGCCGGGCTGGATGGACATGGGCGTCTCCTGCGGTTGGGAAGCGAATTCTAAACGCCCGCGGACGCGCCGGTGGCCGCGGCGACGCCCGACCTTGAAGGCGCGCACCGCGACCCTAGATCCGGGCCAGGACGCGGCGCCGACGCCGCCCGAACCATGGAGACACCGCGATGAACATGAGCCGTTACCCGAGCCCGCGCCACCTGCAGGAAGAGATCCGCCAGGTGTTCGACAAGTTCTTCCAGCCCGACGACACCGACGCGTCGAACGTCGTCACCGCACAGTGGGTGCCGCGCGTCGACATCCGCGAGGAAGCGCAGCGCTTCGTGATCTACGCCGACCTGCCGGGCGTCGACCCGGAGAAGATCGAGGTGCAGATGGACAAGGGCATCCTGTCGATCAAGGGCGAGCGCAATACCGAAGCCGCCGAGCAGCACGAGGGCTATACCCGCATCGAGCGCGCGCACGGCGTGTTCTTCCGCCGCTTCGCGCTGCCCGACAGTGCCGATGCCGACGGCATCACCGCGACCGGCCGGCACGGCGTGATCGAGATCGCGATCCCGAAGCGGCCGGAGACCACGCCACGCCGCATCCAGGTGACGTGAGCGGCGCGCTCACCGTCGCAGCGTAGAATCGGGACCCGCGGCGAACCCGCGGGTCTCGTGTTCGCAGAGGACGACGATGCAGTTCAAGGACTATTACGAGACGCTCGGCGTCGAACCGTCGGCCGGCGAGGGCGAGATCAAGAGCGCCTACCGCCGGCTGGCGCGCAAGTACCACCCGGACGTCAGCAAGGAAGCCGGCGCCGAGGAGCGCTTCAAGGCGATCAACGAGGCCTACGAGGTGTTGCGCGACAAGGAGAAGCGCGCCGCCTACGACCAGCTGAAGGCGCGCGGCTATCGTCCCGGCGACGACTTCCGGCCGCCGCCGGATTTCGGCGGCGCCGGCTTCGGCAACGGCAATGGCGGCTTCCGCTTCGAGACCGACTTCGGTGGCGGCGGCGGCTTCAGCGACTTCTTCGAATCGCTGTTCGGCGGCGGTCGCGGCGCCGGCTTCGGCCGCGGCGGACGCGCGCAGCCGGCCGGCGACACCCGCGCCAAGCTGGCGATCCCGCTCGAGCTGGCCTACACCGGCGGCAAGCAGCGCATCGAGGTCGAGGGCCGCAAGCTCGACGTCAACATTCCCGCCGGCATCGGCCCCGGCAAGGTGATCCGCCTCGCCGGCCAGGGCCAGCGCGGCGCGGCGCTGCTGCTGGAAGTCGACTACCGGCCGCATGCCGAGTTCGAGGTCGACGGCCGCAACATCCTCTACACGCTGCCGGTCGCGCCCTGGCAGGCGGCGCTCGGCGCCACCGTCAGCGTGCCGACCCTCGGCGGCGCGGTCGAGGTGCGCGTGCCGCCGGATTCCGATACCGGCCGCAAGCTGCGCCTGCGCGGCCGTGGCCTGCCGGCCTGGGGCGGTGCGCCCGCCGGCGACCAGATCGTCGAGCTCGAGGTGCGCGCGCCGAAGGCCAGCACCGAGGCCCAGAAAGCCCTCTACCGCCAGATGGCCACCACCTTCGATTTCGACCCGCGCCGGGCCTGAGCCGTAATTCGGCCGCGCCTGAGCCGGACTTCGGCCGCGCCGGTGCAGGGTCTGCGGGTGGCCGGGCTGCGCATCGCCGGGCGCGGACACGCATGAACCCATCCATGGGGCTCTTCGATTCGCGCACAGGGACGTGCGCGAAGAGCTACATGGACGTATTCATGCGTGTCCGCACAGGCCACTGCACATGACGGCCGCCCGCGAACCCTCCAGCCGGCGGCGGCTCTTCGCAAGGCTGTGCGCCGGAAAAGAAAAACCCCGGCGAGGCCGGGGTTTTCGGGAAGGGGGCGAGGGTGGATCAGGCGCCGGCGAGAAGGGAGTTGATGACCTCGATGAGCGCGTTCTCGTTGAAGGGCTTGGTGATGTAGGCCTTGGCCCCCTGGCGCATGCCCCAGACCTTGTCGGTCTCCTGGTCCTTGGTGGTGACCAGCACGATCGGGATGTGCGCGGTGGTGGCTTCCTTCGAGATCGCGCGGGTGGCCTGGAAGCCGTTGAGGTTCGGCATCACCACGTCCATCAGGATCAGGTCGGGCTTCTCTTTCTTCGCCATCTCGACGCCGGCGGCGCCGTCCTCGGCCGTCAGGGCCTCGTGGCCGAGTTTCTCGACAATGCGCTTCATGCCCATCAGCTGGGACGGGGAATCATCGACGATCAGGATGCGGGACATGTAGAGGCCTCCAACGGGTGGCTGATTGTATGCCGGGCGTGCCGTCCGGGCGCAACCCGGGTTCAGAGGCGAACGACCGTTCGTCCGACGGAACCGCCGGCCAGCATGTTCGGGAACACGCCGGGCAGCGCGTCGAGGTCGGTTTCGGCCGTGGCGATCATCGCGAGGTCGGCGGGTTTCCAGGCCCCGGCGAGGCGCTCCCACACCTGTTCGCGCATCGGCCGCGCCGTGCCGGCGGAGGCGATGCCGAGCAGCGACACGCCGCGGATGATGAAGGGCATCACCGTCGTCGCCAGGCCATGGCCGGCGGCGAGTCCGCAACTGGCGATGTTGCCGTAGGGCTGGATCACGCGGGTCAGCGCGGCGAGGGTCGCGTCGCCGACGTTGTCGATCGCGCCGGCCCAGCGCGCGGTTTCCAGCGGACGCGTCGCATCGGCGAGGGTGTCGCGTGGCAGCACCTCGCGGGCGCCGAGCCGGCGCAGCCAGTCGGCATGTTCGGGCTTGCCGCTGATCGCATGCGCCTCGTAGCCGGCGCGGCTCAGGATCGCCAGCGCGAGGCTGCCGACGCCGCCGCTGGCGCCGGTGACGACGATCGGACCGGCCTCCGGCGTCTGCCCGTTCTGCTCCATCCGCAGCAGCGACAGGCCGGCGGTGAAGCCGGCGGTGCCGAGCACCATCGCCTCGCGCAGGTCGAGCCCGGCGGGCAGCGGAATCGTCCATTCCGCCGGCAGGCGCACGATCTCCGAATAGCCGCCGTCGCGGGTTTCCGACAGGCCGCTGCCGGTGCAGAGCACTGCATCGCCTTCGCGGAAGCGCGGGTCGGTCGACGCGAGCACATGGCCGGCGACGTCGATGCCACCGACCAGCGGGGAGCGGCGCAGGATCCTGCCGCTGCCGGTGCCCGCCAGCGCGTCCTTGTAGTTGACGCTGGACCAGGCGGCGCGGATCACCACCTCGCCGGGAGACAGGTCGTCGAGCGAGAGCGTCTCGAGACCGGCGCGGTGGCCGCCGTCGGCGTGGATGCGGAAGGCGCGGAAGGCGGCGGGCGTGCTCATGGTGCGGTCCTTTCTGCGGGTCCTGAAACGACGAGAGGCGCCCGGGGGGCGCCTCCTGACGGAACGACGTTGGCTCAGTTGGCCTTGTGGATGGCGCGCTTGTCGACCGCCATCGCGGCGTCGTGGATCGCCTCCGAAAGCGTCGGGTGCGCGTGGCAGATGCGCGCCAGGTCCTCGGCGGAACCGTGGAACTCCATCGCCAGCACGCCTTCGTGCACGAGCTCGGAGACGTTCACGCCGACCAGGTGCATGCCGAGGATGCGATCGGTCTCCTCGTGCGCCAGTACCTTCACGAAACCCGCCGGTTCGGCCATCGCCACCGCGCGGCCGATCGCCGCGAAGGGGAAGCTGCCGGCCTTGTACGGGATGCCCTCGGCCTTGAGCTGCTGCTCGGTCTTGCCGACCCAGGCGATCTCCGGCTCGGTGTAGATCACCCACGGGATCGTGTCGAAATTGACGTGGCCGGGCAGGCCGGCGATCAGTTCGGCGACCGCGATGCCTTCCTCGAAGCCCTTGTGCGCCAGCATCGGGCCGCGCACGCAGTCGCCGATCGCCCAGACACCCTCGACGCCGGTCGCGCAGTGCGCGTCGACCTCGATCATGCCGCGCTGGTCGAGCTTCACGCCGGTGCCGTCGGCGAGCAGGCCCTTCGTCGCGGCGCGACGGCCGACGGCGACGAGCAGCTTGTCGACGACCAGGGACTGTTCGCCCTTGGCGTCGGTATAGCTCAGGTGCACGCCGTCCTTCTTCACCTCGGCCTTCGAGACCTTGGCGCCGAGGCGGATGTCGAGACCCTGCTTCTTGAATTCGCGGGCGGCGACCTTGCTCACTTCCGCGTCGGCGGCGGCGAGGAAGTCCGGCATCGCCTCGAGGATGGTCACCTCGGCGCCGAGGCGCTTCCAGACGCTGCCGAGTTCCAGGCCGATGACGCCGGCACCGATCACGCCGAGACGCTTCGGCACTTCGCTGAAGTCGAGCGCGCCGACGTTGTCGACGATGCGGTCGCCGTCGAACTTCGCGAACGGCAGCTCGATCGAGTCGGAGCCGGCGGCGAGGATCACGTGCTTGCCCTGCAGCTCGACCTCGCTGCCGTCGTGCTGCTTCACCTTGACGATGCGGTCGGGGTGCAGCACGCCGAAGCCGTAGTACGCGGTGATCCTGTTCGCCTTGAACAGCTGGGCGATGCCGCCGGTGAACTGTTTGACGATCCTGTCCTTGCGGCCGACCATCGCCGCGACGTCGATCTTCGCGTCGCTCGTGGTGATGCCGTGCTCGGCGAACAGGTGGTGCAGGTTGTGCCACTGGCGCGAGCTGTCGAGCAGCGCCTTGGACGGGATGCAGCCGACGCGCAGGCAGGTGCCGCCGAGCGCCGGCTTGCCGTCCTTCCACACGGCGGCGTCGATGCAGGCCGTCTTCAGGCCCAGCTGCGCGGCGCGGATGGCCGCGTGGTAGCCGGCGGGGCCGGCGCCGATGACGACTACGTCGTACTGCTCTGCCATTTGCTGCTACCTCGGCGCATCGCGCCAGAAAATGGTGGATGGAGATGAGAAATGAAAAGTGAGAAATGAGAAATGAAGAGAGCGGCAGCGCTACGACTTCATTTCTCACTTCTTGGCTTCATATCGTTTCTGCCGCCAGGCCCTCAAAGCCCCAGCAGCATCCGATGCGGGTTCTCGAGCTGGTTCTTGATGTCGACCAGGAACAGCACCGCGTCCTTGCCGTCGATGATGCGGTGGTCGTAGCTCAGCGCGATGTACATCATCGGCGCGATCACGACCTGGCCGTTCTCGGCGATCGGGCGCTCCTTGATGGCGTGCATGCCCAGGATCGCCGACTGCGGCGGGTTGACGATCGGCGTCGACATCAGCGAGCCGAAGGTGCCGCCATTGGTGATGGTGAACGTGCCGCCCTGCAGGTCCTCGAGCTTCAGGCCGCCTTCGCGCGCCTGCTTCGCGTAACCGGCGATCGCGCCTTCGACGTCGGCGAAGCTCATGTTCTCGACGTTGCGCAGCACCGGCGTCACCAGGCCCTTGTCGGTCGCGACCGCGATCGAGATGTCGGCATAGCCGTGGTAGATCACGTCGTTGCCGTCGACCGAGGCGTTGACGATCGGGAACTTCTGCAGCGCGTTCGCGGCGGCCTTGGCGAAGAAGCTCATGAAGCCGAGCTTGATGCCGTGCGACTTCTCGAAGCCCTCGCCGAGCTCCTTGCGCATCGCCATGACCTTCCCGAGGTTGACCTCGTTGAACGAGGTCAGCATCGCGATCGAGTTCTTCGACTGCATCATCCGCTCGGCGATGCGCTGGCGGATGCGCGTCATCGGCACGCGCTGCTCGGGACGGGCGCCGCCGCCGACCTTGATGTGGTTGACGATGTCTTCCTTGGTCACGCGGCCGCCGCGGCCGGTGCCGGCGACATCGGCCGGGTTCACGTCGTTGCGGGCGGCGTGCGCGGCGGCGCCGGGCGGCAGGCCGGCAGGCGCCGCCGAAGAACCCGCTGTAGGAGCGGCCGTAGGAGCGGCCGTAGGAGCGGCTTTAGCCGCGATGCTTCCCCCCGCCGCCGGAGCATTCGCGCCTGAAGGCGCTCCTACAGAAGCAGGGGCGGGGGCGGCGGCGACCGCGCCTTCCTCGATGACCGCCACGACCTGCTGGCTGGTGACGGTGTCACCGGCCTGGAACTTCAGTTCCTTCAGCACGCCGTCGACCGGCGAGGGCACTTCCAGCACCACCTTGTCGGTCTCGAGGTCGAGCAGGTTCTCGTCGCGGCGCACGGCGTCGCCGACCTTCTTGTGCCAGCTGGCGATGACGGCGTCGGACACGGATTCCGGCAGGACCGGGACTTTGACTTCGATGCTCATGGACGAGGTCCTATGGAAGGATCATTCGGAGGTGTGGTTGTTCGGCGGCGCGACCAGCGCGTCGTCGAGCAGTTTCGCCAGCTCGGCGTTGTGCGTGTTCAGGTGGCCCGCCGCCGGCGCCGCCGAGCGCGCGCGCCCCGCGTAGCTCAGCGACTGGCCCTTGCCCAGGCAGAAGTCGAGGTGGTGGCGGATCTGGTACCAGGCGCCCTGGTTCATCGGCTCTTCCTGGCACCAGACCACTTCCTTCGCCGGGGCGAAGCGCTTGAGCTCGGCCGCCAGCAGGTCGCGCGGGAACGGGTAGAGCTGCTCGACGCGCACGATCGCGACGTCGTCGATGCCGCGCGCCTCGATCGCCTCGACCAGGTCGTAATAGACCTTGCCGCCGCAGACGACGACGCGGCGCGCCTTCTTCGCCTTGCAGACGGAGTCGGGGATCAGCGTGCGGAACTCGCCCCCGGCCAGTTCGTCGAGCGCCGACACCGACAGCTTGTGGCGCAGCATCGACTTCGGCGTCATCACCACCAGCGGCTTGCGGGTGGCGCGCAGCATCTGCCGGCGCAGCATGTGGAACATCTGCGCGGGTGTGGTCGGCGTGCAGACCTGGATGTTGTCGAGCGCGCACAGCTGCAGGAAGCGCTCGAGCCGCGCGGAGCTGTGCTCGGGACCCTGGCCTTCGTAGCCGTGCGGCAGGAACAGCACCAGGCCGCAGAGGCGGTTCCACTTCGATTCGCCGGAGGTGATGAACTGGTCGATCACCACCTGGGCGCCGTTGGCGAAGTCGCCGAACTGGCCTTCCCAGATGTTCAGCGTGGTCGGCTCGGCGGTCGAATAGCCGTATTCGAAGGCCATCACCGCTTCCTCGCTGAGCAGCGAGTCGATCACCATCACGTGTTCGGGATTGCCGACCAGCTCACGCAGCGGCATGTGCGACTCGCCGCTGTCCTGGTCGTGCAGCACCGCGTGGCGGTGGAAGAAGGTGCCGCGGCCGGCGTCCTGGCCGACCAGGCGCAGCTTCATGCCTTCCTCGATCAGGGTGGCGTAGGCCAGGTTCTCGGCGAAGCCCCAGTCCATCGCCAGCTCGCCGGCGGCCATCCTGCGGCGGTCGTCGTAGATCTTGGCGACGCGCGGATGCAGCTTCAGGCCGTCGGGCAGGGTGTTGATGCGGCGGGCGAGGGCGTCGAGGCGCTCGCGCTCCACGCCGGTGGCGACCGCATCGGCGAGGGTGCCGTGCAGCCAGCTGCTCCAGTCGACCGCGTAGGGGTCGGGGCCGACCTTCGCCAGTTCCGTGGTCAGGTCGCCCTTGTCGAGCTTGTCGCGGTAGCCGTCGACCATCGCCTTCGTGGCGGCGGCGTCGAGCACGCCGTCGGCGACCAGGCGGTCGGCGTACAGCTCGCGGGTGGTCTTGCGGGCGCGGATGTTGCGGTACATCAGCGGCTGCGTCGCCGCCGGCTCGTCGGCCTCGTTGTGGCCGTGGCGGCGGTAGCAGACCAGGTCGATCACGATGTCGCGGTTGAACTCGCGGCGGAAGTCGAAGGCCAGCTGGGCGCAGAACGCCACCGCCTCCGGGTCGTCGCCGTTCACGTGCAGCACCGGCGCGCCGATGATCTTCGCCGGGTCGGTCGCGTAAAGGGTCGAACGCGCGTCGTCCGGGCGGCTGGTGGTGAAGCCGACCTGGTTGTTGACGACGATGTGCACCGTGCCGCCGACCGCGAAGCCGCGCGCCTGCGACATCTGGAACAGTTCCATCACCACGCCCTGGCCGGCGAACGCGGCGTCGCCGTGGATCAGCACCGGCATCACCTGCTGCCGCGCCGAATCCTCGCGGCGCATCTGCCGCGCGCGCACCGAACCGGCGACCACCGGGTCGACGATCTCCAGGTGCGAGGGATTGAAGGCCAGCGCCAGGTGCACCGGACCGCCCGGCGTGGACACGTCGGCGGAGAAACCCATGTGGTACTTGACGTCGCCGCTGTGCGCGGGATCGTCGACGTGGTCGAACTTGCCCTCGAACTCGGCGAACAGCTTCTGCGGCGGCTTGCCGAGGGTGTTCACGAGCACGTTCAGGCGGCCGCGGTGGGCCATGCCGATCACGACGTCCTTGACGCCGGCGCTGCCGCCGCGGCGCACCAGCACGTCCATCAGCGGGATCAGCGCGTCGCCGCCTTCCAGCGAGAAGCGCTTCTGGCCGACGTACTTCGTATGCAGGTAGCGCTCCAGGCCCTCGGCGGCGGTGAGCCGCTCGAGCAGGCGCAGGCGCTCGTCGGCGCTGAAGGCGAAACGGCCGGCGGCCGATTCCAGCCGCGCCTGCATCCAGTGCCGCTGGGTGGCGTCGGCGATGTGCATGAACTCGGCGCCGATGCTGCCCGAGTAGGTCGCCTGCAGCGTCGCGAGCAGTTCGCGCAGCTTGAACTTCGGCTTGCCGAAACGGGTGTCGACGGCGAACTCGCGGTCGAGGTCGGCGTCGCTCAGGCCATGGCCGGCCGGGGTCAGGTCCGGCGGCGCGAGGTTGGGCGCCATGCCCAGCGGGTCGAGCTTCGCGGCCAGGTGGCCGCGCGAGCGGTAGGCGGTGACCAGCTTGCCGACCGCGGTCTGGCGGCGTGCGGATTCATCGTCGAGGCTGCCGCCGCCGGCTTTCGCCGCGGCCTGCACGTTCGCCATGACGGCCGAATGCGGGACGTCGCCGGCCTCGCGGCCACGGAAGCCGTCGAAATAGGTTTTCCACTGGGCGGGGACGCTGTCGGGATCGACCAGGTACTGCTCGTACAGGTCTTCGATGAAGGCGGCATTGCCGCCGGCGAGCTGAGAGGTCTGCTTGAATTGCTTGATCAGACTGTCCACGACCCTGGCCTGAGCCCCCGTCCGGGTGGCTAAGTGGTTGAAAGGAATGGAAAGGCCCTGCGGCGACCGGGGTCGCGACAAGGCCGGCGATTATAGCCGGGGCGGGCTTCAGATGCCCAGCGCACGCAGTTCGCTGACCTCGCGCGAGCGCTCCCAGACGTTGCCGAAATGCTCCTGCAACTGGCGGGTGTGCGCCGCCTGCGCCGGGCTCCAGTCGCCGTCCCAGCGGCTGCCCAGCACGCGGAACAGGAAGCCGTCGTGGTCGTTGGCGAGGAAGGCGGAGGGGTACTGGTGGTCGATCGGGTCGACCGGCGTGCGGAACTGGAAGACCGTGCTCAGCCGCTGCGCCATGGCCATCAGCGGGTGCCCGCTGGAGGCCAGCGAGACCGGTTCCTGCAGCAGAATCCGCACGACGCCGCCGCGGCCGGCGATGGCGAACTCGCGCAGCGCTTCCAGCACCTGCGCATCGCCGTAGAGGGCCGGTTCGAGGTCGCGGGTATAGATGAGGATCTCGCGGCGCGCGGCCTTCACCAGCGCCAGCACCGCGGCGATCGCCTCGCGCAGGTCGGTCACCGGCTGCGCGGGCACCGACGGGCCACGCACCGGCACGCGCCGCTCCGGTGCCGGCATCGGGGTCAGTTCAAGGCGCATCGCCTGGTGCTGGATGCCGGCTTCGTCGAAGCGCTCGCCGCAGGGCTGGAAGCCGTGGCGCGCGTAGAAGGCCTCGGCAGTGACCTGGGCGTGCAGGCCGACTTCGCTCCAGCCTAGATGGCGGGCGTGGTCGAGCAGGGCGATCAGCAGGGCGTCGCCGACACCGCGGCCGCGCCATTCCGGCAGCACGGCCATGCGGCCGATCTTCTTCTCGCGGGTCAGCCGGCCGGTGCCGATCGCGCGGCCGGCCTCGTCGCGGGCGATCACATGCCAGGCGCTGGCGTCGAACGCGTCCTCCTCCATGTCGGCGGGCACGCCCTGCTCGAGCACGAACACCGTTTCGCGCACGCTGCGCAGGTCGGCCTGGTCGGTCTGGAAGTCGGCGGGCTGGACGTGGAAACCGGTCGGGATCATGGCGTCACCTGCGGGGCTTCTTCTGGAGGAGATAGTGGCCGCGTTCGACCAGGGCGAACAGCGCCGCGCGGCCGTCGGTGCCGAGGGCATCGAAATCGGCGGCGGTCAGCGTGTCGGCGCCGGCGAGGCGGCGGGCGTCGGCGACCCCGAGGGCCCAGCTGCCGCCGTTGGCGTGCAGGCGGGCGCGGCGGCCTTCGCGGGCCCAGGCATGGCGGGCATGCGGATGGCGCAGCAGGCGGCCGCCGGCGGCGAGGGCCGCCGCCACGGCATCGGGCTTCGGCGGTCTTGCCGGCGGCGCGATCTCGCCGGCGGCGCGGTAGCGGGTGACGAAGCGGCCGAACCAGTCGCGCAGGCCGGCCTCGTCGAGCGCGCGCAGCGGCGCCAGCGCGGCGTGCACGCGGGCGAAGGCGGCGTCGTCGATCTCGTGGGCGTCGGCCGGCAGGGCCAGGTCGGGGTCGGCATAGCGGCGTTCCTCGGGCAGGCCGGCGACCAGTTCCTCGACCGCGTCGAGGATCAGTTCCGCCGCCGACGGTGCCCGCATGCCGACCGAGAACGTCAGGCAGGCGTCGGTGGCGACGCCGTGGTGGGGCACGCCGGGCGGCAGGTAGAGCATGTCGCCGGGCGCCAGTACCCAGTCGTGGTCGGGGTGGAATTCGCGCAGCAGCTTGAGTTCGGCGTCGTCGCGGAACGCGGTCGGTGCGTCGGGACGGCTGTCGATCAGCCAGCGGCGGTGGCCGTGTGCCTGCAGCAGGAACACGTCGTACTGGTCGACATGGGCGCCGACCGAGCCGCCCGGTGCCGCGAAGCTGACCATGATGTCGTCGAGCCGCCAGGCCGGCAGGAAGCGGAAATGCGCGAGCAGGGCGCGCACGTCCATGTCCCACTTGTCGACGTCCTGCACCAGCAGGGTCCAGTCGTGGTCGGGCATCGCCGGGAAGTCTTCCTCGGCGAACGGGCCGGTACGCAGCTGCCAGCGGTCGCGGCGGCGGTCGTGGCTCACGATCCGCGCCAGCGCGGCCTCCTCGCAGGCGAGTCCGGCGAGGTCTTCCGGCGTCATCGGCGAAACGAAGCCGGGGAAGGCCTGGCGGATCAGCAGTGGCCGCTTCTGCCAGTAATCCCGCAGGAAAGCCGCCGGCGGCATGCCGAGCGGCTGGCGGGCGCTTCCCTGGACCTCGATCGCTGGGGTCTTCATGGCAGTCTCGGCACCGGGGGGCGGGAAGAAAGTCCGGGGATAATGGCGCCCCGTGGCCGGATCGTCGTTGATCCCCGTCAATTCAGATCGCGCGGGCCAGCTTCGCGGCGAGGCCGGTGTAGCTGCCCGGGCTCAGGGCCGCCAGCCGTGCCTTCGCGTCCGCGGGCAGGTCCAGGCCGGCGATGAAGGCGCGCATCGCCTCGGCATCGATGCCCTGGCCGCGGGTCAGCTCCTTCAGTTGTTCGTAGGGGTTCGGCAGGCCGTGGCGGCGCATCACCGTCTGCACCGGCTCGGCCAGCACTTCCCAGGCGGCGTCGAGGTCGGCTGCGAGGCGATCGGCATTCGCGCTCAGCTTGCCGAGGCCGCGCTGCAGCGCATCCAGCGCGATCAGCGTGTGGCCGAAGGCGGTGCCGAGGGCGCGCAGCACCGTCGAGTCGGTCAGGTCGCGCTGCCAGCGGCTGATCGGCAGCTTCTCGGCGAAGTGGCCCAGCAGGGCGTTGGCGAGGCCGAAGTTGCCCTCGGCGTTCTCGAAGTCGATCGGGTTGACCTTGTGCGGCATCGTCGAGCTGCCGACTTCGCCGGCCTTCACCGCCTGGCGGAAATAACCCAGCGAGATGTAGCCCCAGACGTCGCGGCACAGGTCGACCAGGATCGTGTTGATGCGCCGCTGCGCGTCGCAGAGCTCGGCGATGCCGTCGTGCGGTTCGATCTGGGTCGTGTACGGATTGAAGTCGAGGCCCAGCGAGCCGACGAAGCGCTGCGCGAAGGCCGCCCAGTCGACGTCCGGGTAGGCGACGACGTGGGCGTTGTAGTTGCCGACGGCGCCGTTGATCTTGCCCGGGAATTCGATGCGGTCGCGGATCGCGACCTGGCGCTGCAGGCGGGCGACGACGTTCGCGAGCTCCTTGCCCAGCGTCGTCGGCGACGCGGTCTGGCCGTGCGTGCGCGACAGCATCGGCAGCTCGGCCAGGTCGTGCGCCATCGCCCGCAGCGTCTCGACCACGCCGGCGGTCGCCGGGGCCAGCACACTGGCCATGCCCTCGCGCAGCATCAGCGCATAGGCGAGGTTGTTGATGTCCTCGCTGGTGCAGGCGAAATGCACGAACTCCAGCGCCGGGGCGAGCTCGGCGTCGTCGCGCAGCCGCTCCTTGATGAAGTACTCGACCGCCTTGACGTCGTGGTTGGTCGTGCGCTCGATCTCCTTGACCCGGGCGGCGTCGGCGTTCGAGAAGTCGTCGACCAGGCCACGCAGGCGGGACGTCGCGCCTTCCGACAGCGCGGACAGTTCGACGATGCCCGGCTCGGCGGCCAGCGCCAGCAGCCATTCCACCTCGACCCGGATGCGGGCGCGGATCAGCCCGGCCTCCGAGAACACCGGCCGCAGTGCGGCCGCCTTGCCGGCGTAGCGGCCGTCCAGCGGCGAAAGGGCGGTCAGGGCGGCATCGGACATGGCATCGGGCTCGGGCTCAGCGGGGGCGGGAATTGTACTCTGACCCCGGTTTTCCAACGGAGCCGACCATGGCCACCCGCACCGAACACGACAGCCTCGGCACCCTCGAGGTGCCGGCCGAAGCGCTCTATGGCGCCCAGACCCAGCGCGCCGTCGACAACTTCCCGATCTCCGGCCTGCCCATGCCGCGCGGCTTCATCCGCGCGCTCGGGCTGATCAAGGCGGCGGCGGCCGACGCGAACGCCGGCCTCGGTCACCTGCCGGAGGATGTCGCCGCGGCGGTGCGCGAAGCGGCGCTGCAGGTCGCCGCCGGCGACGTCGACGGCCATTTCCCGGTCGACGTGTTCCAGACCGGTTCCGGCACGTCCAGCAACATGAACGCGAACGAGGTGATCGCCAGCCTGGCGACGCGCGCGCTGGGCGCCCCGGTGCACCCGAACGACCACGTCAACATGGGCCAGAGCTCGAACGACGTGGTGCCGACCGCGATCCAGGTGGCGGCGGCGCTGGGCTGCCGCGAGCAGCTGCTGCCGGCGCTCCTGCACCTGCGCCGGAGCATCGACCGTCGCGCCCGCGGGCTGAAGGGCGCGGTCAAGACCGGCCGCACCCACCTGATGGACGCGATGCCGGTGACGCTGGCGCAGGAGCTCGGCGCCTGGTCGGCGCAACTGGACAGCGCGGCCGCGCGCATCGGCGACAGCCTGACGCGGCTGCAGGCGCTGCCGATCGGCGGCACCGCGGTCGGCACCGGCATCAATGCCGACCCGCGCTTCGGCCGCCGCGTCGCCGCCGGGCTGGCCCGGCAGACGAAGCTGCGCTTCCGCCGCGCCGACAACCTGTTCGAGGGGATCGCGGCGCAGGACGGCGCGGTCGAACTGTCCGGCCAGCTCAATGCGCTCGCGGCGACGTTGATGAAAATCGGCAACGACCTGCGCTGGATGAATTCCGGCCCGCTGGCCGGCCTCGGCGAGATCGAACTACCGGCGCTGCAGCCGGGCAGCTCGATCATGCCGGGCAAGGTCAATCCGGTGATCCCGGAAGCCCTGTGCATGGTCTGCGCGCAGGTGATCGGCAACCACGCGACGGTCACCGTCGCCGGCGCCAGCGGCAACTTCCAGCTCAACGTGATGCTGCCGGTGATCGCGCACAACCTGCTGCAGTCGATCGAACTGCTGGCGAACGCGATGCGCGTGCTGGCAGACAAGGCGATCGCCGGTTTCCGCGTGCGCCACGACCGCCTGCAGGAGGCGCTGGCGCGCAATCCGATCCTGGTGACGGCGCTGAACCCGGTGATCGGTTACGAGGCCGCCGCGGCGATCGCCAAGCAGGCCTACCGCGAGGGGCGGCCGGTGCTGGACGTGGCCCGGGAACGTTCGGGCCTCGAGGAGAGGGAGCTGCGCCGGCTGCTGGATCCGGCCGCGCTGACGCGCGGCGGGATCCACGGCAAGCCGGGCGGAGGCGGCGGCTGAGTCTCAGCCGTCCGACATCGTGATCCGGCCGCGGATATCCTGATGCAGGACCTCGCCGCTGCCGACGCGACCGATGTGCAGGTCGCCGTCGACACCGGTCACCGAGACCGACCCGGAGTTCACGCGCCGGATCTGGGCATTGCCGCCGATGCGGTCGATCTCGACGTCGCCGGAGCCGACGGCGTCGACACGCACGTCGCCGCGCACGCGCACCGCCTCGAGGTCACCGGAACCGACCGACAGCACATGCAGGCTGCCGACGCCGTCGATGTCGGCGTCGCCCGAACCCACGGCGATCTCGACTGCGCCGGCGATGTCGCGGGCGCTGAGCTCACCCGAGCCCACGTCGGCGACCAGGCGGTCGACGCCACGCACTGCGGCGTCGCCGGAGCCGACGTCCACCGTGTAGGCCAGGCCGGCCGGCAGCGAGGCCTGCACGGTCAGCCCGGACGAGCCGAAGTTCCAGCCAGGGGCGCCGTCGCGCTCGAGGACGATCACCAGGGTGTCGCCGTCCCGACGGGTCTTCACGTCCAGTTGCCGCAGCAGCTCGGCAGTGGAGGCGCAGGCGTGCACGTCGAGCCGGGCCTGGTCCGCGGCGGCATCGCCGGTCAGCCGCAGGTCGTGCGAATCGACTTCGAAACGGACGTGGGTGACGCCGGTGAGCGACGGCGTGATCTCGCGGCTTTCCTCGTGCCGGCAGTTGCCGGCGTTCGCGAGGGCGGGGGCGAGCAGGAACAGCAGGGCAAGGCGCTTCATGCGGAAACTCCGTGGGCTCAGCCGTCGACGTCGCATTCGTCGAAATCGCTGCGGTCGAAGCGGGCGTAAGGCGCGAACTCCGGCACCGCCGCGATGAACGCGTCCTGGGCCGCCTTCAGCCGCGGCAGGCTGTCGCACAGCGCCCGGGCCTCGGCCCTGATGCGGGCGGTGGTCGGCTCGAAACGGGCTTCGATCGCCGCGTCGTCCTCGCCCTTCAGGGCGCCGGTGATCGCGGCGGCGACCGCGTCCTTCGCCAGCTCGGCGCTACGGATGCCGATCGCGGCGCCGGCTTCGGCGATCCGGAGGTATTCGGCGCGGTAGGCGAGGGCCGCGGCGCGCTGTTCGGCGTCCATCGCCACCGCGACGCCGTCGATCAGCAGGTCGCCTTCCGGGGTCAGCCTGGCGCGGGCCAGGCCGCCAGTGCCGCCGAAACTCAGCAGGTCGTCGGCGAGGTCATCGCGCATCGCCTGGATCGCCTCGTCCGCCAGGCTGCCGGCTTCGACGCCCGGGTCACGGTCGCCGCGACCGCAGGCCGCGAGGCTCAGGACGGCGGCGAACACGGCGGAAGTCAGGAACATTCGGTTCATCGTTCTCTCCGGAGTCGGAACGAAGCGGGCCGGCACGGGCCGGCCCGCGTCGTCGAGGTGCGGTCAGCCCTCGTCGCGCCAGCGGCGAAGCCGGACGGACAGGGCGATCATCGCGATGCCGACCACGGCGCCGATCCAGATGTCGGCGTGGGCGAAGGTTTCCCAGCTGCTGGTGATGCCGATCAGGTCGGGCAGGTCCTGCGGGCCGTCGAAGTTCCCTTCCGGCTGCCGGGCGATCGTCGGGATCCAGGCGCCCGGCGCGACGCTCAGCAGGCCGCGGTAGATCACGTACCAGACCTTGTCGTGGGCGATCGTGACGCCGGGGAAGATGTCGATGAAGCTCAGCATCGCCCCGGTCAGCACCGGCAGCGCCGTCGCCCACAGGAAGGGCAGGCGGCCGGCCCAGGCCGAGCACAGCATCAGCCAACCGACGGTCGGCAACGCCCACATCAGCTGCACCGGCATCGCCGCGAGGACCGTCGCCACGACCTTGAACGGATGCGAGGCGGTGACCATGCCCATCGCCCCCGGAACCCCGGAGACGACGCCGGCCAGCAGCGTCACCAGCCAGATCACGACGCCGATGGCGATGCCGATCGCCAGCGCCATCAGCGGCGTCAGCGCCAGCGCCCAGGCGGCCTTCGAGGCGACCATCTGCCGGTCGGTGATCGGCATCGACTTCCAGAACAGGATGCTGCGGTCGCGGCGGTCGTCGTACAGCGAGCCGAGGGCGTAGAAGAAGACCACGAAGGCCGCGACGGTCAGGGCCAGCGTCACACCCGACATCAGGGCCATGTCGCCCATGACGCCGAGCTCGCGGGCATGTTCGGAGACGTTCGTGATCTGCATCTCGCCGACGTGCCGGCGGATCGTGAGCGCGCCGGCGATCGAGCCGACCAGGGAGAAGAGCACGCCGATGCCGCCGACGATCAGCGGCGCCCAGAAGAAGCCGCCGCGGTTTTCCCAGTACTCCCGTTTCAGGAGCCACTTGAACGTGTTCATGCGTAGGTTCCCTTCATGGTGGCGACGAACAGGTCGGCGATGCCGGGGTTGCGGACCTCACCGAAGCTCGCGAGCTCGCTGCGCGGGCGGCCGTCGAACAGCATCACGGACTTGCCGAAGACGGTGCGCTCGTCGATCGGGCGCAGGGCGCGGGCGGCCTCGGCGCGGTCGGCGGGGACCATCACTTCGTGGAAGCGCTCGCCGACCTCGTCCATCGAGGCCGAGAGCACGATCTTGCCGTCGCGAATGAACATAAGGTCGGTGAGGATGTGCTCGATCTCCTCGACCTGGTGGGTCGTGACGACGATCGTCTTCTCCTCGTCGAAATAGTCCTCGAGCAGGTTCTGGTAGAACTGCTTGCGGTAGATGATGTCCAGGCCCAGCGTCGGCTCGTCGAGCACCAGCAGCCTGGCGTCGATCGCCATCACCAGCGCCAGGTGCAGCTGCACGATCATGCCCTTGGACATTTCCTTGACCCGGGCCTCCGGCGTCAGCTTGGTGCGGGCGAGGTAGCGTTCGGCCTTCGCGCGGTCGAAGCGGGGGTGTACACCTTCGACGAAGGCCAGTGCGTCCTTCACCTTCAGCCAGCGCGGCAGCACCGCGACGTCGGCGATGAAGCAAACGTCCTGCATCAGTTCGTCGCGCTGGGTGCGCGGATCCTTGCCGAGGACCTTCAGCTCGCCCTCGAAGGGCACCAGGCCCAGGGCGGCCTTCAGGGTCGTGGTCTTGCCGGAGCCGTTGGGGCCGATCAGGCCGACGATGCGGCCGGCCGGGATGTCGAAGTCGATGCTGTCGACGGCGGGTTTCGCCTTGCCGTACTGCTTGCGCAGGCCACGGGCGGAAATGACGGCGCTCATCGGCTGCCCTCCTTGTCGGCGTCGCGCATCAGCTTCTCGATGTTCAGGCCGAGCCGGTTGATGCGCTCGACCACCAGCGGCCACTCTTCCTTGAGGAAGCGCTCGCGTTCGGTCGCGAGCAGCTTCTCGCGGGCGCCTTCGGTCACGTACATGCCAAGTCCCCTTCGTTTTTCCACGAGTTCCTCGTCCGCGAGTTCCTGGTAGGCGCGCGAGACGGTGATCGGATTGAGCTGGTATTCGGCGGCGATCTGCCGCACCGAGGGCAGCGCCTCACCCGGCTGGAGGACGCCGTCGAGCATCATCGCGACGACCTTGTCCTTGAGCTGGCGGTAGATCGGCGCGCTGTCGTTCCAGGCGATATTCATCTCAGGACTCCTGGCGCGGGGTCGGCAGGGCCAGCGAGACGTAGGGCATGGCCAGGTGGCGAACCAGCGCGTTGCGGGTCGCGTTGGCCGCCGGGGCCGCCGCCATCGGCAGGATCAGCTCACCGGCTTCGACGGTCGTGGCGGCGCCGGTGTCGCGCGGCGGCTCGCCCAGGCCGTAGCCGGTCAGGACGGACATCAGCGCGACGGCCAGACCGATCACGTTGTTCCGGAATTTCGGGTTCATGGGACCTCCCGGTGGGGGTGGGGGTGGGTTAGATGTCAGGTGTTGTAGGTAACTATAACACTAGATTTCCGGTGGTCAACACCCGATTCCACCTTTTTCGACCAAACTGATGGCCTAGCCCGGTCCGTCCCCCCGGGCGGAGTCGCGCGATGAATGCCTGGATCCCGGCCGCCCTGGCCCTGCTGCTGGCCGCCCCTGCCACGCGGGCGGAAGCGCCCCTGCTCGAGCACGACTACCGCCGCCTCGCGTCCGAAGAGGTGGTGAACCTCGCGGAAACCTACGGCGGCGACGTGCTGCTGATCGTCAACACCGCCAGCAAGTGCGGCTTCACTCCGCAGTACGAGGGTCTCGAGGCCCTGCACGCCGCCTACGCCGCGCAGGGTTTCGCGGTGCTGGGCTTCCCGTCGAACGACTTCCGTGGCCAGGAGCCCGGCAGCGAGGAGGAGATCCGCGACTTCTGCACGCTGACCTATGGCGTGCAGTTCCCGATGTTCGAGAAGGTCGTGGTGACCGGCGAGGCGGCGACGCCGCTGTACCGCGAACTCAGCGCCGCCGCCGGCGAGGCGCCCGGCTGGAACTTCCACAAGTATCTGGTCGGCCGCGACGGCCGCCTGATCGCCAGCTTCGGCAGCCGCACGAAGCCCGACGACGCCGAACTGGTCGCCGCGATCGAAGCCGCGCTGGCGGCGCCGCGTCCGCCACGCTGACGCACGATCGCCGCCGTTCGGATGCAGATCGCCACCAGCGGGGGCGCCGGATGCCGGCGCTGCCGTTGCCGTGGCGGCGCGGCGCCGCGACAATAGCCCCCGCCGTGCCGGTCCCGGCCCGTCTTCCCCAGGAGTGTTTCCCCGATGAATTCCGCCCTGCGTTCCCTCGCGCCGCTGGCCGTCGCCAGCCTGGTGCTCGTCCTCGGCGCGTGTGCTCCCGAGAAGCCGTCCGCCGACGCCGCTCCGGCGGCGGGAAGTGACGGCGCCGCCGCTGTCGCCGCGGACGACACCGGCTTCGTCGCGATCGACGGCCTTCCGAGCAAGCGCGCGCAGGCGAGCTACATGATCGGCACCGAGATGGCCAAGACCCTGGAGCCGCTGGCCGAGGACATCGACGTCGACCTGCTGGTCCAGGGCCTCGCCGACGAGATGGCCGGCAAGTCGAAGCTGACGGCGGAGCAGGCGCAGCTGATCCAGGCCGGCTTCATGGTCGAGATGCAGACCCGCGCCCAGGCCCGCCGCGCCGAGCAGGCGCAGCGCAACGCCACCGAAGGTCCAGCCTTCCTCGCCGAGAACAAGGCCAAGCCGGGCGTGCACACCACCGAGTCGGGCCTGCAGTACCGCATCGAGCGTGCCGGCAACGGCCCGAAGCCGGGTCCGGCCGACGTCGTGCGCATCGCCTACGAAGGTCGCCTGCTCGACGACACCGTGTTCGATTCGTCGGAAATCCAGGGCGGTCCGCAGGAAATGTCGCCGCAGGGCGTGATCGCGGGCTTCGCCGAGGCGCTGCAGCTGATGCCGGTCGGCAGCAAGTACGTGTTCTGGATCCCGTCCGAGCTGGCCTACGGCGAGAACGGCGGCGGTCCGGTGCCGCCGAACGCCGTGCTGCGCTTCGAGGTCGAGCTGCTCGAGATCGCCGAGCGCCACTGAGTTTCCTTGCATCTGCGCCGCCGCACGGTGGCGCCCGAATCGGACAGGGGCGGCCCCCACCGCCCCGCTAGGGGGTAGTCATGCGCGTCACCGTCTTCGGGACCGGCTATGTCGGCCTGGTCACCGGCACCTGTCTGGCCGAGGTCGGCCACAACGTCGTCTGCGTCGACGTCGACGCGGAGAAGATCGCGGGTCTCGAAGCCGGGCGGATTCCGATCTACGAACCGGGCCTCGAGCCGATGGTGCTCGCCAACCACGCCGCCGGCCGCCTGCAGTTCAGCACCGACGCGGCGGCGTCGATCGGGCACGGGGAAATCCTGTTCATCGCCGTCGGCACCCCGCCGGACGAGGACGGCAGCGCCGACCTGCAGTACGTGCTGCAGGTCGCGCGCACGATCGGCCGGCATCTGGAACGGCCCGCGATCGTCGTCAACAAGTCGACGGTGCCGGTGGGCACCGCCGACAAGGTGCGTGCCGCGATCGACGAGGAGCTGGCGGCGCGCGGCGCCGGGATCGCCGTCGACGTCGTTTCCAATCCGGAATTCCTGAAGGAAGGCGCCGCGGTCAACGACTGCATGCGCCCCGACCGCATCGTCATCGGCTCGCGCAGCCCGCACGCGGTCGAGCGGATGAAGCGGCTGTACGCGCCGTTCAACCGCAACCACGAGCGCGTCGTGGTGATGGACGAACGTTCCGCCGAGCTGACGAAATACGCCGCCAACGCGATGCTGGCGACCAAGATCAGTTTCATGAACGAGATGGCGAACATCGCCGAGCGCGTCGGCGCCGACATCGAGATGGTGCGCCACGGCATCGGTTCGGATCCGCGCATCGGCTACCACTTCATCTACCCGGGCGCAGGCTACGGCGGCTCCTGCTTCCCGAAGGACGTGCAGGCGCTCGAGCGCATCGCCCGCCAGAACGACTACCAGGCGCGGATCCTCGCCGCGGTCGAGTCGGTGAACGACGCGCAGAAGGGCAAGCTGTTCGAGATGGCCTCGCGTCATTTCGGCGGCCAGCTCGCCGGCCGCACGTTCGCGGTGTGGGGGCTGTCGTTCAAGCCGAACACCGACGACATGCGCGAGGCGCCGAGCCGCGTGCTGCTGCAGCAGCTGTGGGCCGCCGGCGCGAAGGTGCGCGCGCACGATCCCGAGGCGATGGCGGAAGCCCGCCGCATCTTCGGCGAGCGCGACGACCTGGTGCTGTGCGATTCGCCCGACGCCGCCCTCGAAGGCGCCGACGCGCTGGTGCTGGTGACCGAGTGGAAGGCCTTCGCGAGCCCCGATTTCCCGCGGCTCGCGGCGACCCTGCGCGAACGCGTGGTGATCGACGGCCGCAACTTCTACGACCCGGCGAGCGTCGAGGAATCAGGCCTGGCCTATTACGGCATCGGCCGCGGTCGCTCGCTGGCCGCGCGCTGACGATGGCCGGGGATCCGCAGGCGCTGGAGGCGCGCATCGCCGAGCTGGAAACGCGGGTGGCGTTCCAGGAACATGCGCTCGCCGAGCTCAGCGATGCCCTCGCCGAGGCGCGCATCGAGATCTCCCGCTATTCGGAAGCGCTCGTGCGCGCGTCCAGCGAACTGCACCAGCTGCGCTCGCTGATGCAGGCCAACGACCCCGGCGACGAACCGCCGCCGCCGCATTACTGAACGACCATGAGCAATTCGCTGCGCGACCAGCTTCTCGGACTCGGATTCAAGGCGCCGCCGCCGGAGCCGCGCAAGCCGCGCCCCGAAGGCAAGGGCGGCGAGGGCAAGCGTCCGGACGGCAAGCGTCCCGACGGCAAGCGTCCCGACGCGGCGGCCGGGCGCGCACGGCCAGCGCAGGACAAGCGCGCCGACGGCCGCAGGCCGGCCCGTGACGACGGCGGCCGCCGCCGCGACGGCGTTCGCAAGACCGGCACGGGCGCTGCGCCGCGGTCGCAGGAAGAGATCGACCTCGCGAAGGCCTACGCGATCCGCGCCCAGAAGGAGAAGGAGGAGCGGCTCGCCGCCGAACGCCAGCGCCAGGAGGAAGCGCGCCAGCGCCGCGAGGCGAAGGCGAAACTCGCGACGCTGGTGCAGGGCAGGGCGCTGAACGACGCCGCCGCCGACATCGCCCGGCACTTCCCCTACGGCGGCAAGATCAAGCGCATCCACGTCACCGCGGCGCAGCTGAAGGCTTTGAACGCCGGCGAGCTCGGCGTGCTGCAGCTCGACGGCCGCTACCTGCTGGTCGACGCCGCGCTGCTCGCCGAGGCCGAGGCGATCTTCCCGCCCGCGATCGCGCTGAAGGTCGACCCGTCGGCGCCGGCGGAAGACGATCCCTACGCCGACCCGAAGTACCAGGTCCCCGACGACCTCGTCTGGTAGCGCCCCTGTGGGAGCGCCTTCAGGCGCGAGCTCTCCCCACCAGCCCCCTACTCGGGGTCGTAATCCAGATTCGCCGCCAGCCAGCGCTCGGCCTGCGCGAGGGGCAGGCCCTTGCGTCGCGCGTAGTCGGCGACCTGCTCGCGGGTCAGCCGGCCGACGACGAAGTACCGGCTGCCGGGGTGGGCGAAGTACAGGCCGCTGACCGCGGCCGCCGGGCGCATCGCGAAACTCTCGGTGAGTTCCATGCCGGCATTGGCCTCCGCCTGCAACATGCGGAAGATGGTCGCCTTCTCGCTGTGGTCGGGACAGGCCGGATAGCCGGGCGCCGGACGGATGCCGCGGTACTGCTCGCGGATCAGCGCCTCATTGTCGAGTGACTCGTCGGCGGCGTATCCCCACAGCTCGCGGCGCACGATCTGGTGCAGGCGTTCGGCGAAGGCCTCGGCGAGACGGTCGGCGAGCGACTTCAGCAGGATCGCGTTGTAGTCGTCGTGCTGCGCCTCGAAACGGGCGACGTGGCCGTCGATGCCGAGCCCGGCGGTGCAGGCGAACGCGCCGACCCAGTCCTGCCGGCCGCTGTCTCGGGGCGCGACGAAGTCCGCCAGGCACAAGTTCGCCCGGTCGTCGGGCTTGTCGGCCTGCTGGCGCAGGCAGTGCAGCACCGCCGTGCCGCCACCGGCGTCGACGTGGATGTCGTCGCCCACCGACTGCGCCGGCCAGAGCCCGACCACCGCCTTCGCGGTCAGCCATTTTTCCGCGACGATCCTCGCGAGCATCGCCTGCGCATCGGCGTACAGCGAACGCGCCTGCTCGCCGACCACCGGGTCGTCGAGGATGGCCGGAAAGCGCCCGGCCAGCTCCCAGGTCTGGAAGAAGGGCGTCCAGTCGATCACCGCGACGAGGTCTTCCAGCGGATGGTCCGCGAACACGGTCAGCCCGGGACGCAGCGGCGCCGGCGGCACATAGCCGTCCCAGCCGCCGTCGAAGCGCTTCTGCCGCGCCCGCGCCAGCGGCAGCAGCGGCTTGGCGTCGCCGCGATTGGCGTGGCGGGCGCGCACCTCGGCGTAGTCGGCGGCGTTCGCGGCGACGAAGGACGCACGCAGGTCCGGGCTCAGCAGGGACTGGGCGACGCCGACCGCACGCGAGGCGTCCTTCACCCAGACCACCGGTTCCGGATAGTGCGGATCGATCTTCAGCGCCGTGTGCGCGCGCGAGGTGGTCGCGCCGCCGATCAGCA
This sequence comes from Arenimonas composti TR7-09 = DSM 18010, assembly GCF_000426365.1. GTDB lineage: Bacteria > Pseudomonadota > Gammaproteobacteria > Xanthomonadales > Xanthomonadaceae > Arenimonas > Arenimonas composti. Next base: position 306,595 of record NZ_AUFF01000001.1, read on the forward strand.
GCGGGATCGCGAAGCCCTGCCGCTTCATCTCGCGGGCGACATGGCTCATCTCCTCGAGGGAGGGCGTGATCAGCCCGGACAGGCCGATCAGGTCGGCCTGCTCGGCGCGCGCGCGATCGAGGATGGTCTGCGCCGGCACCATCACCCCGAGGTCGACGATCTCGTAGTTGTTGCAGGCCAGCACCACGCCGACGATGTTCTTGCCGATGTCGTGCACGTCGCCTTTGACCGTGGCCATCACCACCTTGCCGCGGGGCTTGCCGGCATCGCCGCTGCGCGCTTTCTCGGCCTCGATGTAGGGGATCAGGTGGGCGACCGCCTTCTTCATCACGCGCGCCGACTTCACCACCTGCGGCAGGAACATCTTGCCGGCGCCGAACAGGTCGCCGACGACGTTCATGCCGGCCATCAGCGGGCCTTCGATCACGTCGAGCGGGCGCGCGGCGGCCGCGCGCGCCTCCTCGGTGTCGGCCTCGATCCAGCGGTCGATGCCGTGCACCAGCGCGTGCGCGATGCGTCCGTCGACCGGCAGCGCGCGCCAGGCGAGGTCCTCGCCCCGCACTTCGCCCTTCTTCGCGCGGTGGCGCTCGGCTTCGGCGAGCAGGCGTTCGGTGGCGTCGGGCCGGCGGGCCAGCACGACGTCCTCGACCGCCTCGCGCAGCGCCGGGTCCAGGTCGTCGTAGAGCGCCAGGGCGCCGGCATTGACGATGCCCATGTCCATGCCGGCGGCGATCGCGTGGTAGAGGAACACCGCGTGGATCGCCTCGCGCACGATGTTGTTGCCGCGGAACGAGAACGACACGTTCGACACGCCGCCGGAGACGTGCGCCAGCGGGAAGCGCCGCCGCAGCTCGCGCGCGGCTTCGATGAAAGCCACCGCGTAGGCGTCGTGCTCCTCGATGCCGGTCGCGATCGCGAAGATGTTCGGGTCGAAGATGATGTCTTCCGGCGGGAAGCCGTTGCCGGTCAGCAGCGCGTAGGCGCGCGCGCAGATCGCCACCTTGCGCTCGAGGGTGTCGGCCTGGCCCTGTTCGTCGAAGGCCATCACGACCGCCGCGGCGCCGTAGCGGCGCAGGCGCGTCGCCTGCCCGAGGAAGGCCGCCTCACCCTCCTTCAGCGAGATCGAGTTGACGATCGCCTTGCCCTGCACGCACTTCAGGCCGGCCTCGATCACGCTCCACTTCGAGGAGTCGATCATCACCGGCACGCGGGCGATGTCGGGCTCGGCGGCGATCAGGTTGAGGAAGCGCGGCATCGCCGCCTCGGCATCGAGCAGGCCCTCGTCCATGTTGACGTCGATGACCTGGGCGCCGTTCTCGACCTGCTGGCGCGCCACCGCGAGGGCGTCGTCGTAGCGGCCCTCGAGGATCATCTTCTTGAACTGGATCGAGCCGGTGACGTTGGTGCGCTCGCCGACGTTGACGAAGTTGCTTTCCGGGGTGATCACGAACGGCTCGAGGCCGGCCAGGCGGGTGCAGGCCGGCAACTGCGGGATCCGCCGCGGCGGCAGCCCGGCGACGGCGGCGGCGATCGCCGCGATGTGCTCCGGGGTGGTGCCGCAGCAACCGCCGACGAGGTTCAGCAGCCCGGCTTCGGCGAATTCGCGCAGTACCGCGGCGGTTTCCTCCGGCTGTTCGTCGTAGCCGCCGAAGGCGTTCGGCAGGCCGGCGTTCGGATGGCAGCTGACGTGGGTGTCGGCGACCTGGGCGAGCATGTCGACGTGGGCGCGCAGGTCGCGGGCGCCGAGCGCGCAGTTCAGCCCGATCGCCAGCGGCCGCGCGTGCCGCAGCGAATACCAGAAGGCCTCGGCGGTCTGCCCCGAAAGGGTGCGCCCGCTGCGGTCCGTGATCGTGCCGGAGACCATCACCGGCAGCCGCGCCCCGAGTTCGGCGAACAGGTCGTCGAGCGCGAACAGCGCCGCCTTGGCATTCAGGGTGTCGAACACCGTCTCGACCATCAGCACGTCGGCGCCGCCTTCGACCAGCGCGCGCGCCGCTTCGAGGTAGTTCGCGGCGAGGGTGTCGAAGTCGACGTTGCGGTAACCGGCGTCCTCGACCTTCGGGCTGATCGAGGCGGTGCGGCTGGTCGGTCCGAGCACGCCGACGACGAAACGGGGACGCGCCGGGTCCATCGCCTCGAACTCGTCGCAGCAGGCACGCGCCAACCGCGCGGCCTCGCGGTTGAGCTCGGGCACCAGGTGTTCCAGCCCGTAGTCGGCCTGCGACAGCGCCGTCGAATTGAAGGTGTTGGTCTCGACCAGGTCGGCGCCCGCCGCGAGGTAGGCGCGGTGCACGCCGGCGATCAGGTCCGGGTGCGTCAGCGTCAGCAGGTCGTTGTTGCCCTTCAGGTCGCGGCTGCAGCCGCAGCCGTCACCATGCGCATGCCCGGCGGCGATGCCTGCGCCGTCGCGCTCGCCGTCGTAGCCGCCGGCGAAGCGGGCGCCGCGATAGGTGGCCTCGTCGGGCGAGTGGCGCTGGATCATCGTGCCCATCGCGCCGTCGAGCACGAGGATGCGTTCGGCGAGCGCGGCGAGCAGCCGCCCGGCGCGGGCGGGGTCGTGCCAGGGAAGCGTGTTCAAGGTTTCTGCGCCAGCAGGGTGATGACTTCGAAATGGGGCGGCCGCTTCTCGCGCGTCACCGGCTCGCAGACCTGGACCGTGAGGCCCGCCTTCTCGGCATGCCGGCGCAGTTCCTTCGGGGCGAAACCGAGGTTGACGTGGCCGTAGGGGGTCACCGCCGCGCGGTGTTCGTGCCGGCCGAGGCAGGTGACCACCAGGCGGCCGCCGGGGCGCAGCACCCGGGCCGCCTCGGCGATCGCCTGCGCCGGCCGCGCCGCGTAGGTCAGTGCATGCATCAGCAGGCTCAGGTCGAAGCTGGCATCGGCGAAGGGCAGGGCGTGCATGTCGCCTTCGCGCACCTCGACCTGCGGGTAGCGGCGCAGCCGCTCCTGCGCGGCGGCGACCACGCGCGGGCTGGAGTCGATGCAGGCGTAGCGGCGCGCGTGCGGGGCCAGCAGTTCGGCGAGCACACCGTCGCCGGACGCGACGTCGAGCACGTCGCCGGGTTCGAGCAGCGGCAGCGTCGAGCGCGCCAGTGCCTCCCAGGTGCGGCCCGGGGAATAGTGGCGCTCCATGTCGCCGGCGACCGAGTCGGCCCAGTTCTGGTCGGCGGCGCGGGTGGCCAGCACGGCGGGCAGGCGTTCTGCGTCCTGGCGCAGCAGCGGATCGTCGGTGCTGTCGCGGAGCGCCTCCCACAGGCGCGTCTCGGCCGGGTCGAGCGACTCCGCATTGAGCCGGTAGTAGGCCGACACGCCGGCGCGGCGGTCGCGCACCAGGTCGGCTTCCTTCAGGCGGGCCAGGTGGGTGGAAACCCGCGGCTGCGCCAGCCGGGTGATCGCCGACAGCTCGGCGACCGTCAGCTCCTCGCGCTCGAGCAGGGCGAGCAGGCGTACCCGGGTCGGGTCGGCGAGCACCTTGAGACAGCTCGACCAGGCTTCGAGGTCCATCTTTCCATCCGGATTCAAAGATAAAGGCGAAGCCTAGGCGCCGGCCCGGCGACGGTCAACCGCTACGGGGACGCGCGCGGGGCCGGGGGATACGGTGCGGTACGCAGGGCCGGTAGAATCGGGTTTTTCCCCTCGAGGATCCCGCCGTGGACTTTGGATTCACCGAAGAACAGCTGATGCTGCAGGACGTCGCCCGCCGGATCGCGCGCGAACGCATCGCGCCGAGCGCCGAGCACCACGACCGCACCGGCGAATTCCCGCTCGACAACATCCGCGCGCTCGGCGAGAACGGCCTGATGGGCATCGAGGTGCCGGCCGAGTACGGCGGCGCCGGCATGGACCCGGTGAGCTACGTGCTGGCGATGGTCGAGATCGCGGCGGCGGACGCCGCCCACTCGACGATCATGTCGGTCAACAACTCGCTGTTCTGCAACGGCATCCTCACCAACGGCAACGAGGCGCAGAAGCAGAAGTACGTGCGCGCGATCGCCGAGGGCCGCGAGATCGGTGCCTTCGCGCTGACCGAGCCGCAGTCCGGTTCCGACGCCACCGCGATGCGCTGCCGCGCCGTGAAGCAGGCCGACGGCAGCTACGTCGTCAACGGCAAGAAGAGCTGGATCACCTCCGGTCCGGTGGCGAAGTACATCGTGCTGTTCGCGATGACCGACCCGGAGAAGGGCAGCCGCGGCATCACCGCCTTCCTGATCGATACCGACAAGCCCGGCTTCCACCGCGGCAAGACCGAGCCGAAGCTCGGCATCCGCGCCTCGGCGACCTGCGAGATCGAGTTCCAGGACTACGTGGTCGCCGCGGAAGACGTGCTCGGCGAGGAAGGCCAGGGCTTCAGGATCGCGATGAGCGTGCTCGACGCCGGCCGCATCGGCATCGCCAGCCAGGCGATCGGCATCGCCCGTGCGGCCTACGAGGCGACCCTCGAGTACGTGAAGGAGCGCAAGGCCTTCGGCCAGCCGATCGGCGCGTTCCAGATGACCCAGGCCAAGATCGCCGACATGAAGTGCAAGCTCGACGCGGCGCTGCTGCTGACGCTGCGCGCGGCGTGGGTGAAGGGCCAGGGCAAGCGCTTCTCGACCGAGGCGGCGGTGGCCAAGCTCACGGCCTCCGAGGCGGCGATGTGGATCAGCCACCAGGCGGTGCAGATCCACGGCGGCATGGGCTACTCGAAGGAGATGCCGCTCGAGCGCTACTTCCGCGACGCCAAGATCACCGAGATCTACGAAGGCACCAGCGAGATCCAGCGCCTGGTGATCGCACGCAACGAGACCGGCCTGCGCTGAACCGCGCCGGCGCGGTGAACGCGCGCTGAAGTCGAAGTCGCCGTCCCCCGCGAACCCCGCCCCGTGCGGGGTTTCGCGTTTTTGCCGCGGCTGGCCGCAACCTGCCGTCGGGACTACAATTTCGCCTTTATCCACGCCATGCGAGAGCGCGCTCCATGAACGTCACTGCCCCGGCTTCGGCCGATCCCCTGAGTGCCATCGTCGCCGCCATGCCGGGTACCGGCGGGAGCGGCGACGGCAGCCTCCCGGAACGCTTCGCGCGCGGCTTCTTCGCGCGGCTGCCGGAGGATGAACTGGAGGGTCGCCCGGCGACCGACTGGGCGAAGGTCGCGGCGGCCTTCCTCGCCTTCGCCGGCGAGCGCCAGGCGGGCATCGCCCGCGTCTCGGTGAGCAACCCGGGCCTGGCTGCCGACGGCTACGAGAGCACCCATACGATCGTGCGCATCGTCAACGACGACATGCCGTTCCTCGTCGACTCGGTGCGCATGGCGCTGGCGCAGCGCGACGTCGGCCTGCACCAGATCGTGCACCCGGTGCTGAAGGTCACCCGTGACGCCGACGGCCGCCTGCTCGACGTCGGCAGCGGCGAGGCCGAGTCGCTGATGTACCTGGAGATCGACCGCCAGGCCGATGCCGACGCGATGGCGGCGATCGAGGTGGCGATCGTCGCCGCGCTGATCGACGTGCGCGAGGCGGTCACCGACTGGCGGCCGATGCGCGAGAAGATGCTGGCGATCGCCGAGGAACTCGCCGGTCGCGCGCTGCCGGTGCGCGAGGGCGAGCGCGCCGAGGCGCAGGAATTCCTGCGCTGGGCCGCCGACGACCATTTCACCTTCCTCGGTTACCGCGAGTACGAGGTCGCCGACGGCCAGCTGACGGCGGTGCAGGGCAGCGGCCTCGGCCTGCTGCGCGGCAAGGACCATCTGGTGAAGCCACGCCCGGTCGCCGGCCTCGCCGCCGCCGACCTGAAGCCCGGCGAGACGATGGACGCGCTGATCCTGACCAAGACCAATGCGCGCGCCACCGTGCACCGGCCGGGCTACATGGACTACATCGGCGTGCTGGAGTTCGACGCCGACGGCCGCGCGATCCGCGAGCAGCGTTTCCTCGGCCTCTACACCTCCAGCGCCTACAACCGCCGCCCCTGGGACATCCCGCTGGTGCGTCGCCGGCACGCGTTCGTGATGGAGCAGTCCGGGCTGTCGCCGAACAGCCACAGCGGCAAGTCGCTGCGGCACATCCTCGAGACGCTGCCGCGCGACGAGCTGTTCCAGTCCAGCGCCGAGGAACTGCAGACCACCGCGATGGGCATCCTCGGCCTGCAGGAGCGCGCGCGTCCGCGCCTGTTCCTGCGCCGGGACCGCTACGGCCGCTTCTTCTCCGCGCTGGCCTACATCCCGCGCGACCGCTTCAACACCACGATCCGGCACCGCATCGAGGCGATGCTGATGCGCGAGCTCAACGGCGAGCGCCTCGACCACAGCGTGCAGATCGGCGAATCGCCGCTGGCGCAGCTGCACCTGGTGATCCGCCCGAAGGCCGGCGCCGTCGTCGACTTCGATCACGATGCGCTCGAGCGCGAGCTGATCCACATCGTCCGCGACTGGCACGACGAGCTGCGCGAGGCCCTGGTCGCCGCCCACGGCGAGGAATGCGGCCTGCGCCTGTTCCAGCGCTTCGGCCGCGCGCTGCCGGCCGGCTACGTCGAGGCGACGGCGCCGGCCGCCGCGGCCGCCGACGTGTACGAAGTGTCGAAGCTGGCCGGCCCCGACGACCTGCGCCTGGTCTTCGCGCGGGGCGAAGGGGAGCGCCTGACCTTCAAGCTGATCCGCCAGGGCCACGACCTGGTGCTGTCGGACGTGCTGCCGGTGATGGAGAACCTCGGCCTGCGCATCGTCGCCGAGCACCCCTACGAGCTGAACGCGGACGGCGAGCTGTTCTCGATCCAGGACTTCGAGGTCACGCCGCTGCGTGGCGAGATCGACGTCGAGGCCGCGACGGTGCCGTTCCAGGAAGCCTTCGCGGCGATCTGGCGCGGCGAGGCGGAGAACGACGGCTTCAACCGCCTGCTGCCGACCGCGCGCCTGGAATGGCGCGACATCGCGATGCTGCGTGCCTACGCGAAGTACGCGCTGCAGACCGGCGTGCCGTTCTCGCAGCCGTACATGGAGGAGGCGCTGCAGCGCTACCCGGTGATCGCGCGCCTGCTGTTCGAACTGTTCGCCGCCCGCTTCGAGCCGGCGCGCGACCGCGACCTCGACGCCGCCGGGCAGCAGAAGCTGCACGACCAGATCGCCTGGCTGCTGCCGCCCGACCGCCGCGAGGCGCTCGACACGATCCCGCAGGAGATCGCCGCGGCGCATTCACTGGACCGCGCCGCGCAGATCGACGCGATCACCGACGCGCTCGAGATCCTGCTCGACAACATCGTGCAGTCGATCGACGACGACCGCATCCTCCGCCGCTTCATGGCGCTGATCAACGCCACCCTGCGCACCAGCTTCTTCCAGACGAAGAACGGCGTGCACACCGACTACGTCGCGTACAAGTTCGACCCCTCGAAGGTGCCGGACCTGCCGCGGCCGGTGCCGTACCGCGAGATCTTCGTGTACTCGCCGTACGTCGAGGGCGTGCACCTGCGCTTCGGCCCGGTGGCGCGCGGCGGCCTGCGCTGGTCCGACCGCCGCGAGGACTTCCGCACCGAGGTCCTGGGCCTGGTCAAGGCGCAGATGGTGAAGAACACCGTCATCGTGCCGGTCGGCTCGAAGGGCGGCTTCGTGGTCAAGCGGCCGCCGCTGGGCGGTGACCGCGACGCCCAGCTGGCCGAGGGCATCGCCTGCTACAAGCGCTTCATCAACGGCCTGCTCGACATCACCGACAACCTGGTGGACGGCGCGATCGTGCCGCCGCAGGACGTCGTGCGTCACGACGGCGACGACCCGTACCTGGTGGTCGCGGCCGACAAGGGCACCGCGACGTTCTCGGACATCGCCAACGGCATCAGCGCCGAGCACGGCTTCTGGCTGGGCGATGCGTTCGCTTCCGGTGGCTCGGTCGGCTACGACCACAAGGGCATGGGCATCACCGCCAAGGGCGCGTGGGAATCGGTGAAGCGCCACTTCCGCGCGCTCGGCATCGACAGCCAGAGCCAGGACTTCACCTGCGTCGGCATCGGCGACATGTCCGGCGACGTGTTCGGCAACGGCATGCTGCTGTCGAAGCACATCCGCCTGGTCGCGGCCTTCGATCACCGCCACATCTTCCTCGACCCGGATCCCGACTCGGCGCGCTCCTACGTCGAGCGCGCGCGCCTGTTCAGGCTGCCGCGCTCGAGCTGGGAGGATTACGACAAGTCGCTGATCTCGGCCGGCGGCGGCGTTCACCCGCGCAGCGCCAAGACCATCCCGCTGACGCCGGAAGTGAAGGCGGTGCTGGCGATCGACACCGACAAGGACGCGCTGACGCCGAACGAGCTGATGAACGCGATCCTGAAGGCGCCGGTCGACCTGCTGTGGAACGGCGGCATCGGCACCTACGTCAAGGGCTCGACCGAGAGCCATGCCGACGTCGGCGACCGCGCCAACAACGGCCTGCGCGTCGACGGCCGCGAGCTGCGCTGCAAGGCGGTGGGCGAGGGCGGCAACCTCGGCATGACCCAGCGCGGCCGCATCGAGGCGGCCTTCGCCGGCGTGCTGGTCAATACCGACTTCATCGACAACTCCGCCGGCGTCGACACCTCCGACCACGAGGTCAACATCAAGATCCTGCTGGCGGCCCCGGTCGCCCGCGGCGAGCTGAGCTACGAGCAGCGCAACGAGCTGCTCGCGAGCATGACCGACGAGGTCGGCGAACTCGTGCTGTTCGACAACTACCGGCAGAACCAGGCCATCAGCGTGATGGAGCGGATGAGCGTTTCGCGCCTCGGCTCGTTCGGCCACTTCATCCGCACGCTGGAATCGCAGGGCCTGCTCGACCGCCAGATCGAGTACCTGCCCAGCGACGCCGAGCTGCTCGACCGCCGCTCGCGCGGCATCGGCCTGACCCGGCCGGAGCTGTCGGTGATCCTGAGCTACGACAAGATCGTGGTCTTCAACCAGCTGCTGCAGACCGACGTGACCGAGGATCCCTTCCTCGCCCGCGAACTGCAGCGCTACTTCCCGAAGGCGCTGCAGCACTACGCCGACGACATGGAGAACCACCGCCTGCGGCGGGAGATCATCGCCACCGGCCTGACCAACCAGATGGTCAACCGCATGGGCGCGACCTTCCTGATGCGCATGCAGGAGGACACCGGCGCCGACCTGGCGCGCATCGCCAAGGCCTATACGATCAGCCGCGAGGCGCTGTCCGCGCGCCAGCTGTGGCTGGACATCGACGCACTCGACCTGAAGGTGCCGGAGTCGGCGCAGATCGACGGCCTGATCGGCATCTGGCACCTGATGCGCAACATGACCCGCTGGCTGCTCAACCGCCCGGGCGACACGCTCGACATCGCCGAGAAGGTCGCCCGCTACGGCGACGGCGTCGCGCTGTTGATGCGCTCGATGGCCGACGTGCTGCCGGCGGAGGCGCGTGCCGCGCTGCTCGCCGAGCAGGCGCGCTGGCAGCAGATCGGCGTGCAGGAGGAGCTCGCGCGTACGTTCGCGACGCTGCCGTTCATGGCCTCGGCCCTGGACATCGTCGAGGTGGCGAAGGAGAAGGACCTCGGCGTGCTCGACGTCGCCGCCGCCTACTTCGCGCTGTCCGACGCGCTTCACATCAAGTGGCTGATGGACGCGGTCGAGGGGCTGCCGGTCGAGGGTCGCTGGCATGCGCAGGCACGCGGCGTGCTGCGTGACGAGCTGCAGGCGCAGCAGCGCGCCCTGGTCGGCACCGTGCTGGCGGCGGCCGCCCCGGGCACCGCGCCGCAGGCGCTCGTGGAGTCGTGGCTGGGCCGCGACGACGCGACGCTGAAGGTGACCCTGGCGATGCTCGCCGACATGCGCAACCTGCGCGGCATGGACTACCCGACGCTGTCGGTCGCCGTCCGCCGCCTCGCCCAGGTCGTCGACGCCTCCCGCTGAGCCGCAATACCCGCTGTAGGAGCGCCTTCAGGCGCGATGCTCCTCCCGCCTTCAGGCGCGATGCTCCTGCCGCCTTCAGGCGCGACAGCTTTTCTCCCGTTCGAAGGAGAAAGGCATCGCGCCTGAAGGCGCTCCTACATAGGCGGGTTGAGGAGAAAGGCATCGCGCCTGAAGGCGCTCCTGCAGATGCGGGAGAAGGGCATCGCGCCTGAAGGCGCTCCTACGGGAAGCGGGTTCAGGCTAGGCTTGCGGGCATGAGCCTGCCCGCCAGTCCCCGCATCGCCTTCGTCGCCAGCCCCGCGCCGGAGGCGCAGGCGGCCCTGTCCGCGCTCACCGCGGTCCACGGCCAGCATCGCCCGGACGCCGCCGACGTGCTCTGCGCGCTCGGCGGCGACGGCTTCATGCTGCAGACCCTGCACCGCCACGGCGGCCTCGGCCTGCCGGTGTTCGGCATGAAGCTCGGCACCGTCGGCTTCCTGATGAACCAGTACCGCGACGACGACCTCGTCGCGCGCCTGCACGCGGCCGAGGCGGCGGTGCTGCGGCCGCTGGAGATGACCGCCACCACCGAGGCCGGCGGCAGCGTCACCTCGCTGGCCTACAACGAGGTGTCGGTGCTGCGCCAGACCCGCCAGGCCGCCCACCTGCGCGTGCATCTGAACGGTCAGGTCCGGCTCGACGAGCTGATCTGCGACGGCGCCCTCGTCGCCACGCCGGCGGGCAGCACCGCCTACAACTTCTCCGCGCACGGGCCGATCCTGCCGCTCGGCTCGTCGGTGATCGCGCTGACCCCGATCGCGGCGTTCCGGCCGCGACGCTGGCGCGGTGCGCTGCTGCGTGCCGATACCGAGGTGAAGCTGGAGGTGCTCGACGGCTTCAAGCGTCCGGTCAGCGCCACCGCCGATTCACTGGAGGTGCGCGACATCGTCGAGGTCACGATCCGCGAATCGCGCGAACGCACGGTCACCCTGCTGTTCGACCGCGAGCACAATCTCGAGGAGCGCATCCTCAACGAACAGTTCCTGAGCTGAGCCTTCGAATGCCCCTGTCCACGCCTCCCGCCGATCCCGCCCAGCGCCTGGTGCTGGCGATCACCGCCCGCGCCCTGTTCGATCTCGAGGAGAGCCATGCGCTGTTCGAACGCGAGGGCCTGGAGGCCTACGCGAACTTCCAGCGCGAGCACGAAAAGGACCCGCTGCCGCCGGGCATCGCCTTCCCGCTGGTGCAGAAGCTGCTGCGCCTGAACGCCGATGCGCCGCCGGACGCGCCGCGGGTCGAGGTCGTGCTGCTGAGCCGCAACTCCTCGGACACCGGCCTGCGCATCTTCAACTCGATCCGTGAGCACGGTCTCGGCATCGTCCGCGCGGTGTTCACCAGCGGCGGCGAGGTCTGGCCCTACATCCGGCCGTTCGGCGCCCAGCTCTTCCTGTCGGCGAATCCGGCCTCGGTGCGCAGCGCGCTCGAGCACGAGATCGCCGCCGCGACGATCCTGCCCTCGAAGGCGCCGTCGCAGCGCAGCGACCAGCTGCGCATCGCCTTCGACGGCGACTCGGTGATCTTCGGCGACGAATCCGAACGCGTCTCCCAGGCCTCGGGCCTGCAGGCCTTCCACCACAACGAGACGCTGCGCGCCGGCGAGCCGCTGTCCGGCGGCCCGTTCCGCGGCTTCCTGGCGGCACTGCACAACCTGCAGAGCGCCTATCCGGCGGGCGAGGCCTCGCCGATCCGCACCGCGCTGGTCACCGCGCGCTCGGCACCGGCGCACGAGCGGGTGATCCTGACCCTGCGCGAATGGGGCGTGCGCCTGGATGAGGCGATGTTCCTCGGCGGCCGCGACAAGGGTCCCTTCCTGGCGACCTTCGGCGCCGACATCTTCTTCGACGACAGCCGCCACAACGTCGAGAACGCGCGCCAGCACGTCGCCACCGGCCACGTCCCCTTCGGCATCACCAATGAGCCTGGTTCGTAGTTCGTACTAGATAGTTCGTAGTCGCGGCGGCGCTACTCCCTCGCGCGAAGCGCGCGCCGTCCCTACCTCGTACCTCGTACGAACTACGAACTGTTCTTCGCGTGGATGGCGAACGCGAGCCCACACGCAGCCGCGCCCGCCGCGAACGCCGCCGTGCCGCCGCCGGGGCTCTCCCAGGCCACCGCGGCCATCACCGCGCCGAGCACGCCGCCGACGCCGCCGCTGATGCCGTAGAGCAGGCTCTGCCCCGCCGCGGCGCGGTGGCCGGGGAAGAAATCGGCCATCAGGCGCATGCAGCAGGCATGGAACATCGCGAAGCTCAGCGCATGTCCGGCCTGGGCGATCGCCATGACCGCCAGCGAGTCGGCGAAGAAGGCGACCACCGCCCAGCGCACCGCGGTCACCGCGATGCACAGCTGCAGCAGCGGCGCGGCGCCGAAGCGCGCGATCAGTTTCGGCGCCTGCCAGAACAGCGCGATCTCGATGATCACGCCGATCGCCCACAGCGCGCCGATCTCGGCACCGGCATGCCCGTGCGCCTGCAGGTGCAGGGTGAAGAACACATAGAACGGCCCGAAGCCGAGCTGCATCAGCATCGCCACCAGCAGGAAGCGGCGTACGCCGGGCCGCTTCCACAGGTGGCCGGCATCGGCCATCGCGTTCGGATCCGGCGGCGGCGGGCTGTCGTGTCGATGCGGCCATGCGGCCGCCACCAGCAACACGAACAGCGGCAGCACCAGCCAGGGGAAACGCGTCGCCCCGGTCACGTCCAACAGCGCGCCGTAGCTGCCGGCGACCAGCAGGAAGCCGACCGAGCCCCAGACGCGCAGACGGCCGTAGCGCTCCGGACGCGAACCGAGTGCCGTCAGCGTCATCGCCTCGAACTGCGGCATCACCGCGTTGTAGAACAGGCCGAACAGCGCCATCACCGTCAGCAGTGCCCACGCGCTGGTGGTGAACACGAAGCCGGCGAACAGCGCCAGCGACAGCACGCAGCCGGCGAAGAACCACTCGCCCGGCCGCGTACTGCGGCTGCTCAGCGCCGCCCAGGCCGGCGGCCCGAGGATGCGGGTCCCGTACCAGAGCCCGAGCATGCCGCCGACCACGTAGCCGCCGTGGCCGAGTGCGTCCACCCAGCGGCCGACGTAGGGCGTATAGGCGCCGAGCGCCGCGTAATAGGCGAAATAGAACAGCGAGAAGCGGCGCAGCGTGGCGTCCATGCGAAAGCGCGGCGATCCTTACAGATGACGCGCGAAGAAGGCCACGGCGTCTTCGGCGACGCGGCGATGCACCACCCCGCGCTCGACCCCCTGTGGGTCCACGCAAAGCGCCGCCAGCACCTCGCGGCCGCGCGCCGTGCAGGTGGCGAGGAACACGTAGTGGCCGGCGGCGTCGATGCGCTCGACGGCGATGCCGGGCCGGTCGGCGAGGACGGCGGCGGTTTCCGCGAACAGGATCTGGTCGTCGGTCTCCGCGAGCACGACGCGTGCCGGGACGAGCAGCCGGGCGACTTCCGCGTCCTGCATCAGCGAGACGTGGGCGGGTGCCATCGCGTAGACGGCGCGGATGCGCGGATCGGCCGGATGGGCGAGCTCGCGCTCGACGCTGGCGCGGAAGGCCGGATCGCTTTCGGCGAGCCGGGCGATGTCGGCGGCGTCGAAGCCCGCTTCCGGCGGCAGGACGCAGACGGGATTCGCCGGCTGGCCGGCGCAGCGGCGGGCGCGGGTCGCGAAGTCGATGCGGGCGCCGGCGGCAGCCAGCACGCTGTAGCCACCGATCGAGAAGCCGGCGGCGCCGATGCGCTCCGGGTCGATGCGCGGGCCGATCGCCGGGTCGGCGAGCAGCCGGTCGATCAGTGCCGACAGGTCGAGCACGCGTTCGCCCGGCAGCACGAAACCGGCCAGCGTCGTCCGCGGCTCGGCGGCGGTGTTGCCGTGGTGGTTCACCGCGGCCACCACGAAGCCGGCGCGCACCAGTTCCTGCGCCAGCCACGACAGCTGCGCGGCGCTGCCGCCGGTGCCGTGCGAGAGCAGCACCAGCGGTCGCCGCGTCGTGTCGGCGAACGGTGCGTCGGTGGCGAAGCTGCCGAACTCGAACACGCCGCCGGTCCAAGGCGACACCGGGCTGCCGGGCGCGGCCGGATACCAGACCGTCGCGGCGAGCGGCCGCGGTCCGGCGCCGGACCAGTCGCGGCGGTCCTCGTCGACCCAGGCGCGGTGCATCCGTCCGACCGGAACCTCGGGCGGCGGCGAGGCGAACGCGGGACAGCAGGCGAGCAGGGCGGTCAGGACAGTCAGGACGGTCAGGACGGTCGTGGCCAGCAGACGCATGGGCAGCCTCGTAGGCAGGTTCGCGGGCCCGGAATTCTAAGCCGGGCTGCCTGCGAGGCCGGAAACACGACGGCCGGGCACGTGGCCCGGCCGTTTCCTTTCCATGCGCGGTCGACGAACACGCGCGAGGGCGCGCGTGCAGCCCTCAACGCGGGCGTCGCCCCGGCGCCGGGGCTGGCGAGTCGCCGCCCTCGCGCAGGGCCAGCGCACGCGTCTCCAGCCGGCCCATCCGGGTCTGGTCGTTGAGCTCGAGGTCGCGCACCTCGAACGGGGCGCCGTAACCGGCCGGCAGGTTGGCGCGCTCGAAAGCCAGGCTCAGGGCGCCGTCGCCCGCGGCCAGCCATTCCGCCGAATGCGCGATCACCACCGGGCGGGCGACGCCATCGGCGCCGGTTGCGTACAGGGTGCCGCGCAGTTCGTAACGGCCAGGCGCCGCCACCTGCACCGGCAGCCGCAGCTGCAGCGCACCGGCGTCGAAGGCGTAGTCGCCGGCCAGGCGCGCGGTTGGCAGCGATACCTGCACCGCGGTGCGCACCTCGCGCTGCAGCGGGACACCGTTCACCACCCGGCCGGCGTACAGCTCGACCTCCCAGAGGCCCGCCGGCGCATCGGCCTCCAGCGGTACCTCGATCTCGCCACGGCCGCCGCGCAGCTGCAGCGGATAACGGCGACCCGAGGGCGACACCAGTTCGCCGCGCACTTCGGCGGCGGCGAGGGCGCGGCCTTCGCCGGTCAGTTGCGAGGCGATCGCCAGCCGGTCGCCGGCGAGCACGCTGCCACGTTCGGCCTGGGCGCGAAGCGCATACGGGCTGTCGGGCTCGAACACGTGCACGAGGCTGCGGCCGCGGGAGCCGTCGACCTGCAGGCGGAAGGCGCCCTTGCCGAGACCCGGGGCCAGCCGCACGACCGCACTGCCGTCGGGGACCTCGAGGCCGGCGGCCCGCAGCGCCGCGGTGTCATGGCGGGCGGCGAAGGCCTGGGCGTCGGGAATCGCGCGGCCGTCGCGCTGCAGGCGGATCGCCTGCGGCGAGAGCGGCCGGCCATCCGCGGGGCTCACGCGCACCACCGCGCCGGGGGCGGTCGTGTGCAGGTCGATGCCGCGCGCGAGGTCACCGGCCTCGGCGACGAACCAGTACTCGCGGCTCTCCGCGAGGAAGGGCGCCGGTGCCACGAGCGGGGCCGCCGGGTCGAGCGCCCAGGCGAAGCGCACCGGCGCCCGTTCGAAGTCGCCGGTGGGCGCCGGAAGTGGCAGCAGCCGGGTCGGCACCTGGTCATCGGCGCCGGGGGCGCGCAACTGGCCGGCGATGGCCTGTCCGGGCAGCGACAGGGCGAGGGTGAGGGCGAAACCGAGGAGGGTCCGGGTCATGGCTCAGCTCCCCAGGTCGCTGCGGAGGATGGTGTCGAGGCCGAAGCAGGCGCGGCGGCTCTGGTTGTGCGACAGCGGCTCGCTGCCGCGCATGCGCGCGGTGTCGCGGAACCACACCGTGCCGGCGGCCGACTGGCTCGAGCAGTCGAGGAAGCCGTCGGAGCACGAGTTCAGCCAGAGCTGGGTCGTCTCCAGGCCGACGTTTTCGGCGTAGCCACCGCACCAGCTGTCGGAATCGAAAGGCGAGGAGTCGACGTCGGTGCCGACCACCGCGCGGAAGGGCTTCGGCAGCGCCGGACGGCCGGCCGTGCCGTAGAGGTTCTGCGCGTTGTACTGCGCCATCCAGCTCGTCTGCTGCATGCGCACCGCGTCGTTCTTGTAGCCGAGCAGCCAGCCGAGCACCGATTCGAACACGTTGCCGGCGATCACCGCGTTGGCCAGCGGCGTGCCCGCCGAAGACGGCGCCAGCGCGTTCACCCGCACCGTGCGCGAGATGATCAGCGGATAGCGGCTGTCGTAGGTCGGGTTCGACAGGATCCATCGCATCACATTGCCGCCGTTGCTGTGGGTGATCACGATCAGGCGGGTGATGCCGCGGCTGTTGATGAAGTTCGTAAGCTGGCCGGCGAGGCAACCGGCGGCGCCGCTGTCCCACATGTACTTCGTGAAGTCGCAGTTGATGACGACGTAGTTGGCCGAGTTCGCCAGGCCGCCGCGGACGTTGTTGACGAACTCCGGCTTCCAGTAATCGTTGGTCGCATTGCTCTGGCTGCCGGTGCCGTGCACGAAGGCGACGCCGGTATTGGCGGTGCAGACGCTGGATATAGCCAGCAAGGCCAGCATGATCAGGATGCGCACGTGTCCCTCCCCAGGAATGGTGCGTGGTGTCCGGTTCCCCGTCCCTGCGTCGCCGCCTACCGGTGGGGCCGGCGCTCCCTGCGCCGGCGTACGGGAGCCGACCATCCGTGCGCAAGTCCGTGAACGTCAACACATTTCGATGCTGCAATGCGGCAGCGTACGGAGCCAGGCCACCGTATCGACGCGCTGCAGCAATGGCGGCAGCCGGGATTTCCCGTGGCTTTCGCCCGACGCCGCGCCGGCGTCTGCTGCCCTGCAGCATCACGCCGGCTCACGGGGTCAATCCCACTGTCGGGGCTGCAGCAACGGCGCAATGCCGCAGCGCTTCGATCGGCCCTGCCGGCTTCGATCCGTTGTCCGCTGCTCCAGCTGCAACTCAGAACTCGAGGTCGAGTGCCGCGCAGAGGTAGTCGACCAGCGGCGCGAGGCCGGTGAAGTGCGAAATCACCGCCTGCCGCAGCCGCGGCCCGAGCACGAGTTCGTCGGCGAGGGGCGCGGTGGCGACGAAGTCCTTGCGCTTGAGGTCGTCGATCAGCGGATGGTCGGCGGGGTAGCCGCGTGGCGGCCGCACCAGGCTGTCGCCGGTGAGCGCGAAGCGGCGCCGGAATGCCGCACTGCGGGTCGCCGCCGTCCAGCCGGCGGGGTTGTCGAACAGGAACGCGCGGATGCGCCGCTGCGTCTCCGGTTCCGGATGCCACAGGCCGGCGCCGATGAAGCAGCCGCCCGGTTCGAGATGCAGGTAGAACGAGGGCGCATGCACCTGCTTCGCCCGCTCGTGGAAGAAGCGGGCGCCGCCCCAGGTCTTGTAGGGCGTCTTGTCGTTGGCGAAGCGGGTATCGCGATGGATGCGGAACAGCGAGCCGCCGTTGCCGCGCGGGTCGGCGCGGTAATGCGGGCTGATGCCCGCGAGGCCCGGCTGCAGTTCGCCGATCAGCCGCAGGAAGGGATCGCGCAGGTGCTGCAGGTAGTCGGCGCGGTGCGCCTCGAACCAGTCGCGGCGGTTGTTGCTCTTCAGCGCGCGCAGGAACCGGAACGTGTCTTCGCTGAAGTAGCTGCTCATGCCAGGTCCGCCTCGAGTCGATCGCCCCAGGCCTGCAGCGCGTCGAGCAATGCCTGCGCCGGGCCGGGGCCGTGCTGTGCGCGCAGTGTCGCGATCTCGGCGCGGTAGCTCGTGAAGTCGTATTCGGACAGCCCGGCTTCGGCGCTGCCGAGCCGCCGCCGGCGGTAGTCGTCCCAGCGTAGGCGCTCGTCGGCGGAAAGCGATTCGGGCCAGTTGCGGGCGCGATAGCGGAACAGCAGGTCGCGATAGCGGCCTTCGCCGAAGCTCGTCTCCAGCGCCGCGAGGTCGGCGACGCTGCTGCTGCGCACACGCTGGCAGGCGCGCCGGTCGGCGTCGCTCGCGAAGCCGTCGTAGAGCGCCGCATCGGCATCGGCCGCCGCTTGCTGGCGTTCGGCGGCGAAGACCCGGCGCACGCGTTCGGCGAGGTCGGGCGTCGCGCGCAGCCGGGCCGCACGCGCCAGCGCCGCGTCGACGTCGATGCCGAGGCGTTCGAAGTCGGCCGGGCGCACGTGCGCCAGCGGCAGCAGCACCGGGCACTTGTTCGTATGCACTTCCTTCAGCGGCACCCGCTCGACGCCTTCCGGCAAGTCGGCCGCCGGCGTGTAGAGGCGGTCGGCGATGTCCCCGGGATCCAGGTCGAGCCAGTCGTCCGGATCGCGGGCGAGGCCGGCGACGATCACCCGCGATTCGATCCGCGGATGCCGCGCCACCGGCACGACGAGCTGCGCGCACTGGCTGGTCGCCGGATAGCGCGAGGAGATATGCAGCAGCGGCGTCATCCCGCCGATGTCGATCAGCCCGGCGACGCGCCGCTTGTCGCGCAGCTCGAAGGCGTACTGCCACAGCCGCGGCTGCGCCGCGCGCAGCCTGCGGGCCAGGCCGAGCAGGGCGCGAACGTCCGACAGCGCCTCGTGCGCGTCGCCCTCGCGGACGCCGTTGGCGGTGGCGAGATCCTCGAGTCTGAAGCTGGTGCCGCCGTCCTCGCGTCGCGGCCATTCCAGGCCTTCCGGGCGCAGCGCCGCCGCCAGCCGCAGCACGTCGAGCAGGTCCCAGCGCGAGTTGCCGTTCTTCCACTCGCGCTCGTAGGGCTCGTGGAAATTGCGGTACAGCGCGAAGCGCACGAACTCGTCGTCGAAACGGATCGAGTTGTAGCCGACCGCGCAGGTGCCCGGCGTCGCCAGTTCGTCGTGGATGCGGGCGACGAACTCGGCTTCGGACAGGCCTTCGGCGAGCGCCCTTTGCGGGGTGATGCCGGTGATCAGGGTGGCGCCGGGCGAAGGCAGCAGGTCGTCGGCCGGGCGGCAGAACAGGCTGACCGGCTCGCCGGTCTCGCGCAGTTCGGCATCGGTGCGGATCGCCGCGAACTGGGCGATGCGGCTGCGGCGCGGGTCGCGGCCGAAGGTTTCCAGGTCGTACCAGAGGAAACTCGCGCTCATCGTCGGCTCCGGGGACGCGCGGCCGCGGCGGCGCGGTTCGTGGATCCAGCCTGCCGCGACGCGGCGCCGGGCGGCATCGTCATTCCGCCGGCACCGGGGTCAGCCGATCGCGCACCAGCGCGTCGGCGAAGTCGAGGTCGACCTCCTGCAGCCGGGTGCGCCCGCGCGTCGCCTCGACCAGGATGCCGCGCTGCACCGCGCCGCGTTCGAAGGCCAGCGCGTAGGGCAGGCGGCGGAAGCTGACCATCGCGTAGCGCGGCACGAAGTGGTCGGGGTGGCGATCGGCGAGCACGCGTTCGAGTTCCCGCTGCAGCAGGAAATCGGCGTCGTCGACGCGGTCGCGCATCTCGACGTAGTTCTCCAGCGCCATCGCCTGGATCGCCTCGGCATTCGGCCGGCGTTCGGCGGTGAAGGCGGCGAACGCGGCCTCGAAGCCGTCGGCTTCGGCGAGCAGGCGGTCGAGCGCGACGCAGTCTTCGAACGCGCAGTTCATGCCCTGGCCGTGGAACGGCACCATCGCGTGCGCGGCGTCGCCGAGCAGCACCGCGCGGCCGTCGAGGTGCCAGCGGTCCAGGCGCAGCGTCGCCAGGCTGCCGACCGGGTGCGCGGTCCAGTCGGTGTCGAAGTCGGGGATCAGCGGCAGCGCATCGGCGAAATCGGCGGCGAAGAACGCGCGCGCGGCGGCGAGATCGGGCAGGGCGGCGAAGGATGGTTCGCCGTCGAGCGGCAGGAACAGGGTAACGGTGAACGTGCGTTCGGTGTTCGGCAGGGCGATGCACATGTAGCCGCCACGCGGCCAGATGTGCAGGGCGTTCGCCTCGATCCGCCAGCCGCCGTCCGCGGCCGGCGGGATCTCGAGCTCGCGGTAGCCGTGGCCGAGTGGTTCGAAGCGCTCGCCGAGTTCGACTTCCGCGGCCATCGCCGCGCGCAGCCCGGAACCGGCGCCGTCGCAGCCGAGCAGGGTGGTGAAGTCCAGTTCGCGCGGATCGCCGGCGTCGTCGACGAAGCGGGCGCGGCGGGCGCCGAAGTCGACGCCGTCGAGACGCTGCCCGAAATGCAGCACGGCGCCGGCGGCCTCGGCGGCGTCGAGCATCGCGATGTTCAGGCGGCCACGGTGCACCGACCAGATCACCTCGGAATCGTCGCGGCCGTAGCGCTGCAGCATCGGCGCGCCGCCCTGCGGGTGGACCATGCGCCCGCGCATCATCACCGCCTGCGCCATCACCGTGTCTTCCAGCCCGGCCTGGCGCAGCGCGTGCAGGCCGCGTTCGGCGAGCGCGAGGTTGATCGAGCGGCCGCCCTCGTAGCCGAGCCGGCGCGGGTCGCCGCGTTTTTCGAAGACGTCGACCTGCCAGCCGCGGCGGGCGAGCAGGGTCGCGAGCAGGGCGCCGGCAAGGCCGGCGCCGACGATCGTCAGGCGTTGGGAGGTCTTCACGGAGGAGGCGGGGCAGGCATGTCCGAGGGTTCCCGGCATGTTCGTTGAATTGCCAGGTCGCGTCACCCGCCGACCACTGCCGGACCCGGGGAACCCGGCACCTCACTGCCCGCGCGCCTCCCTGCGCAGGAGTCCACCATGGCTTCGCCCGTCCGGCGTCTGCACCGCCTCTTCGCCTGTCTGCTCGCCGCGTCCGCGGCCGCCACCGCCACCGCCCAGGAAACCCCGGTCGCCCGCCGCGACCGGGTTGTCGTCGTCGAGAACAGCGCGCCCGTCGATGTCGATGTGATCGCCAACGACGCGGTCGCGCCCGCGCAGCTGGTCGGCGGCCAGCTGCTGGTCTCGTCACCGCCGATGGGTTCGGTGTCGGTGGTCGACGGCGGCACCGCCAGCGCCGGCGACGACCGCCTGCGCTACCAGCCGCCCACGGATTTCAGCGGCATCGACGTCTTCTCGTACCAGGTCTGCACGGCCGCGGACGGCTGTGACGAAAGCCAGCTCGAGGTGGTCGTGCGCCCGGCGATCGACGTCAACCACACCGCCTTCGCCGATTCCGGCTACGTCGACGTGCCGCTGTCGGGTTTGCGCGCGCTGCCGGCGCTGACCCTGCGCACGACCCCGCTGCGGGCGCCGGACAGCGTCGCCCTGGACCTCGCCACCGACCCTAGCCCCCGCGATCTCTGGGACCTCGCCGGCACCCAGCGGGTGGTGCGCACGCTGCCGCAGCCGGCGGACGGCAACCCGCAGGAGTGGCAGGTGCTGATCGACGCGATCGGCTGGGGCGGCGACGTCGACCTCTACGCCGGCCAGGACCTCAACGGCAACGGCCTGCCCGACCCCGGCGAGGTGGACTGCACGTCGGCGATGGCCGCGAGCGAGCGCTGCGAACTGAACCTCATCCATCCGGGCAACGGCGACGTCCGCTACTGGGTACTGGTGCACAACCGCCACGACGCCGCCCAGACCGGCGAGCTGGACCTGTACGCCTTCAACCTCGGCGCCAATGGCGATGCCAGCCTGGTCGCCACCGCGCCGGGCACCCTGCCGGCCGACGCCGCGTTCCCGTTGCGGGTGAGCTGGAACGGCGCGACCCTGGTCGACGACGGTCTGCGTGCCGCCGGATACGTCGGCCTGTGGTCGGAAGGCAACCTGGTCGGGCGCTTCCCGTTCCGGGTCGAGCGCAGCGGCGAGGCCTTCGCGCCGCGGCCGCTGGTCGGCAACCTCGATCTCGTGCTGCCGCCGGACCGCATCCACGAGGCCCTGTTCGTCGACGTGCCGGCGGGTGCCACGAGCCTGACCGTGCGCAGCTTCAGCAGCCGGAACATCGACCTCTACCTCGCGCACGCCGCCGACCCGTCCGGTCCGGTGGTCGCGCCGGCGCCGCCGCGCGCCGAGGCGGATGCCAGCGCCACCACCGCCGCCGGCAACGAGGTCATCAGGCTGACCGGCGCCGCGCTGAAGCCCGGTCGCTGGTACGTGATCCCGCACAATGCCGACACGCTCACCGCCAGCGTGGTGTTGCAGGCGACGATCGAGGCGAACCCGCCGGCGATCCGCCCGGGCAGCTACTTCGATCCCGGACGCGGTGGCCACGGCGTCTTCCTGTACCCGGCCGGCAGCCAGTGGACCGGGCTGTGGTTCACCTACCTGCAGGACGGCAGCCCGACCTGGTACTACCTGCAGGGCGCGGCGCCCGGCGCCAACGGCCTGTGGTTCGGCGAACTCTTCCGCTCGGCCTGGGATGGCGGCGGCAATCGCCTGACCCGCATCGGCCTCGCCCGCCTGAGCCCGAGCGGCACCGATGCCTTCACCTGGACCTGGACGATCGACGGTGAGACCGGATCCGAGCCGATGGTCGCGCTCGGCCGTGGCTGCCCGGTGCTCGAGGGCGAGCCGCTCGACGTCAGTTCGACCTGGTTCGCCGCCGAATCCGCCGGTACCGGTCACTCGGTCCAGATGTGGCCGCACTACGAGTACTACGCGGCCTTCATCTACGACGACCGCGGCGTCGCACGTTTCGTCACGTCGGAGGCCGCCGGCTTCCAGGGAGGCGAGGCGACCCTCGCGGTCGAGCAGCTGACCGGCTTCTGCCCGCTGTGCGAACGCCCCGGGGCGCCGCAGCGCAGCGCGATCGGCACGCTGACGCGACGCTTCCTCGGCGGCGAGACGCGGATGGCGCTGACGCTCGACTTCACCGGCGGGCTCTCCGGCCACTGGCAGGCGGACGAGATCGTGCAGCCGCTCGGTGGCCCGGCCTCGACCCAGGGCTGCGCCCCGTAAGCAGCTCGACCGGCCGGCCTCGCGCCGGCCGGATCGCCTCAGGCGACGGCGGCGCTCGCCGCGTCCTCGCCGCGCACGCGGTTGCGGCCGGCGCGCTTGGCCGCGTACAGGGCGCGGTCGGCGCGGTCCAGCGCCGCCGACGGATTGCCGTCGCCGCGCCGCCAGTGGCCGACACCGACGCTGATGGTCACGCCGACGCCATGGAAATCGGCCGCCTGCACCGCCGCGCGCAGGCGTTCGCCGAGGGCGAGGCCGGCGTCGGCGTCGGCATCGGCGAGCAGCACCGCGAATTCCTCGCCGCCGTAGCGGAACAGCGGCGTGTCGGCGTCGAGCTCGCGCCCGAGCACGGCGGCGACGCCGGTGATCACGCGGTCGCCGACCAGGTGGCCGTGCTGGTCGTTGATCGCCTTGAAGTGGTCGATGTCGAGCAGCAGGAAGGTGCAGCGCTTCACCAGGTTGCGGGCGCCGGCGAGCTGTTCGAGGGTCTCGTTGAAGGTGCGCCGGTTCAGGCAGTTGCTCAGCGCGTCGTGGTCGCTGTGGTAGCTGAGCATCTCGGCGGCGCGTTCCTGCAGCAGCGCGTAGGTGAACATGAAGCACACCAGCAGGCCGTATCCGCTGGCGAAGCGCACGACCTCGATCGCCGGCAGCAGCAGCGCCGTCAGGGTCGACGCGTAGACGCCGTAGAGCAGCATGCCGAACAGCGCCGGCCGCGCGCGCAGCAGGAACACCAGCACCGGCGGGAAGATGTAGGCCCAGTGCTGCATGCCGCGCCCGTGCCACCAGCCGAAGGCGACCACGCCGACCAGCAGCGCCGCGATCGTCACGAAGAACACGGTGCCGCCGGTGTGCCTGGGCAGCGCCACCAGGGCGGCGATGCAGGCGCCGGCGACGGCGGCGCAGATCCAGGCCAGCTGGGCGGTGTCCGCCAGCTGCAGGCGGGTGTTCAGGACGCCGAGCACCAGGCACAGCACGAAGATCAGCGCCGACAGCACCAGCGCCACGCGCCAGCGCATCGTCTCGCGCAGCAGGCTGAACGAGTCGCGGCGCAGACCGCTCATCCGCGCCAGGCCTCGACGGCGAGCACGAAGCGGGCGATGTCCTCGAAGGTGTTGTACAGCGGCACCGGCGAGATGCGGATCACGTCCGGCTCGCGCCAGTCGCCGACGATGCCGATGTGCTCGAGGTGTTCGAACAGTGCCCGCCCGCGCGCGCGGCCGCCGGCGACGCGCAGCGAGAGCTGGCAGCCGCGCCGTGCCGGTTCGGCGGGCGTCAGGATCTCCAGCGTCTCCGCCAGGCGCGTGCGCACTTGCTGCTCGAGGAAGCCGGTGAGGCGTTCGGATTTCGCGCGCAGGCGGTCCATGCCGGCTTCGGCGAACAGTTCCAGCGACACCCGCAGCGGCGCCAGCGCCAGGATCGGCGGATTGCTCAGCTGCCAGCCGTCGGCGCCGGGCGTCGGCTGGAAGTGCGGGCCCATGCGGAAACGCGTCGACGGGTCGTGGCCCCACCAGCCGGCGAAGCGCGGCAGCTCCGCCTGCGCGTGCTGCTCGTGCACGAAGGCGCCGGCGACCGCGCCCGGGCCGGCATTGCAGTACTTGTAGTGGCACCACGCGGCGAAGTCGCAGCCGCTGTCGTGCAGCTGCAGCGCCAGGTTGCCGGCGCCGTGCGCGAGGTCGAAACCGACATTGCAGCCCTGCGCCCGCGCCAGCCGCACGATCTCCTCCAGCTCGAAGGCCTGGCCGGTGCGGTACTGCACGCCGGGCCAGAGCACCAGGGCGATACGGTGGCCGTGTTCGCCGAGCACGCGTTCGATCGCCGCCAGCGAGATCGTGCCGCCGGCTTCGTCGGGTTCCAGCTCGATCAGGTCGGTGGCCGGGTCGTAGCCGTGGAAGCGGATCTGCGACTCGACCAGGTAGCGGTCGGAAGGAAACGCGCCGGCCTCGATCAGGATCGCCGGCCGCGCCGGTGTCGGCCGGTAGAAGCTGACCATCAGCAGGTGCAGGTTGGCGGTCAGCGAATTCATCGCCACCACTTCCGAGGGCAGCGCGCCGACCAGCGACGCGAGGCCCTCGCGCACCTCGTTGTGGTACGGCATCCACGGATGCCGGCCGCGGAAATGCGCCTCGACGCCGAGCTTCGCCCAGTCCTCGAGCTCGATCAGCAGCGCCTCGCGCACTCCCTTCGGCTGCAGCCCCAGCGAATTCCCGCAGAAATACGCCTGCTCCGCATACCCCCCCAATGCCGTGGGAGCGCCTTCAGGCGCGATGCCTTTCCTCGCCCCCTCAGGCGCCAAGGGGATATGGAACCGCTCCCGAAACCCCGAGAACCCATCCCCCGCATCCCGCGCCCGCGCCTCCTGCAACAAGCCGCTCATTCGAACCTCGCCATCGAAAGCCCCAGCCAGTCCAGCGCGGTGCCGTGGTAGAGCCGCGCCTGCTGCGCCTCGTCGAGCCCGAGCGCGGCGATGCCCGCGCCCGGCACCTGCTCGCCGAGCGGGAACGGGTAGTCGGTGCCGAGCATCACCCGCTCGACGCCGACGGTGTCCAGCAGGTAGCGCAGCGCGCGGTCGTCGGCGACCCAGCTGTCGAAGAACAGCCGGTCGAAGTACTTGCGCGGGTTGTGCGGATTGTCGGTCGCGACCAGGTCCGGGCGCATGTTGAAGCCGTGCTCGATGCGGCCGATCGTGTAGGGGAAGCTGCCGCCGCCGTGCGCCAGGCAGATCTTCAGTTTCGGGAAGCGCTCGAGCACGCCGCCGAAGATCAGCGCGCAGGCGGCGCGGCTCTGCTCGGCCGGCATGCCGACCAGCCAGGGCATCCAGTACTTGGGCATCGACTCGCTGCCCATCATGTCCCAGGGGTGCACGAGGATCGCCGCGCCGAGGTCCTGCGCCGCTTCCCAGAACGGCTCGAGTTCCGGCGCGTCGAGATTCCAGTCGTTGATGTGCGAACCGATCTGCACGCCCTGCAGGCCGAGGCCGTCGAGGCAGCGCTCGAGTTCCTGCACCGCCAGCCGCGGCGACTGCAGCGGCACCGTGCCGATGCCGGCGTAGTGGCGGCGGTGCTCGCGGCAGGCCTCGGCCATGTGGTCGTTCAGTGCCTGGTGCAGGGCCAAGGCCTCGTGCGCCTTCGCCCAGTAACTGAACATCACCGGCACCGTGCTCAGCACCTGCACCTGCACGCCGAAGCGGGCGTAGTCGGCGATGCGCTCCTCCGGATCCCAGGTCTTGGACCAGATCTCGCGGAAGAACTTGCCGTCCTTGTAGATGCGCGCGCGGCCCTCGGCGTCGTGGTGGATCACCGGGAAGCGCGGGTCGCCGTATTTCTCGGCCAGGTTCGGCCAGGTTTTCGGCAGGTAGTGGGCGTGGGTGTCGATTTTCAGCATGGCCGCGATCTTACCCGCAGCCGGGGAGGGCCAGCGGCATGGCCCGGAGAGCATCGCGGCTGAAGCCGCTCCTACGGCGGGGTGGGGGCGTCGGCGTAGCGCGCCGGCGCCGGATTGAGGAAACCGCAGGCCTGGCATGTGCGCTTCTCCATGCTGCGGTAGAAGCGCTCGAACACCGGCGGGAAATCCTTCTCGATGTCCTGCAGCACGAAGTGCTCCGCATACAGCGGCTCGTTGCACTGCTCGCAGAACCACAACAGGCCGTCCTTCTCGCCTTCCAGGCGGCGGCGCTCGATCACCAGGCCGACGCCGCCGGCGCTGCGCTGCGGCGAATGCGGTACCCGCGGCGGCAGGTAGAAGAGCTCGCCGGCGCGGATCGGGATGTCGCGGGCGCGGCCTTCGTCCTGCACGCGCAGCACCATCTCGCCCTCGAGCTGGTAGAAGAACTCGGCGCCTTCGTTGTGGTGATAGTCGGTGCGGGCGTTCGGGCCGCCGACGATCATGATGATGAAGTCGTCGGCGACGATGCACTTGTTGCCGACCGGCGGCTTCAGCAGGTGGCGGTGTTCCTCGACCCAGGCCTGCAGGTTGATCGGCGGTATCAGCTGGCTCATCTCGAACTCCTCGGGGCCGGCGCGGACGCGCGGCGGGCGGCGTCAGGCGGTGCCATTGTCGCGCTTCTGGTCCTTCCACAGCACCCGCCAGCACCAGTCCTCGAGCGACTCCGGGGCGTCGAGGTAGCGCGGGATCCACAGCGGGATCAGGCCGGCGTACCACTGCGCCCAGGCGCGCACGTCGTCGCGGGTGACGTAGTGGCACCACTGGGCGACGTTCGGCGCCGGCCGCCGCAGGTCGGGCGGGAACAGCGTCGCCGCCGCAGGATTGCCGGCGACGAAGTTGGCGAGCGCGCGGTCCTCGACCGCCACGTAGGCGTCGACCTCGGCCGCGGTGGTGTACTGGAACAGCGACACCACCGTCGCCAGTGGCGACGGGCTGTTGCCGGGCAGGCTGATTGTCAGCGCGAACTCGCCGGGGTAGTGCGGCAGCAGGCCGGTGGCCTTCGGGTTCAGCGCGAAATCGAAGGCCAGCGCCAGCGCGCCGCGCCCGTAGGTCCAGCACAGGCGCCGGGTCGAGCGCCGGCGCAGCAGGCCGATCGCATCGGCGACCGGGGCGAACACGCCTTCGAATTCCGCCTGGAACGCGTCGGCGCCCATTCCGCTCATCGTCTCGCGCCCGCTCCCGTGGCGGCGATGCACTTGAGTTCGATCGCGATCGGCGTCGGCAGCGCGGTGATGCCCAGGGTCGTGCGGCAGGGGGCGGTCGCGGGGTCCGGGAAATATTCCTGCCAGACCGCATTGTAGGCGGCGAAGTCGGCGGCCATGTCGGTCAGGTAGACGGTGACGTCGACCAGGTCCTGCCAGCGCGCGCCGCTGGCCTCGAGCACCGCCCGCACGTTGGCGAACACGCTGTGGCACTGGGCGACGATGTCGTAGTGCAGCAGGCGGCCGTCGGCGTCGTACCGATTGCCGGGGATCGCGTCGCTGCCGGGGATGCGCGGGCCGATGCCGGAGAGCAGCAGCAGGTCGCCGACCCGACGCGCGTGCGGATAGCTGCCGACCGGCTTCGGCGCGGTATCGGCGTGGATGCCGCCGCTCATCGCGTTTCCCCCACGTGCCCGCGCACGTGCTGCAGCGCCAGCGCGTAGGCCACCGGAAGCTCCTCGTTCGAATCCACGCCCATGCCGAGTTCGCGCACGCGTCCGTCGACCAGCGAATAGCACCAGGCGTGCACGCTCACCGACTGCCCGCGCGCCCAGGCGTCCTGGATGATGGTGGTGCCGCACAGGTTCACCACCTGCTCGACGGCGTTCAGCTCGCACAGCCGCGCCAGCTTCTCGGCTTCGTCGGCGACTTCGTCGAGCAGTTCGCGGTGCCGGCCGGCCACATCGGCGACGTGGCGCAGCCAGTTGTCGGCCAGGCCCAGGCGGCGGCCGGTCAGCGCCGCATGCACGCCGCCGCAGCCGTAGTGGCCGACGACGAGCACGTGTTCGACCTTCAGCACGTCGACCGCGAACTGCAGCGCGCTCAGGCAGTTGAGGTCGGTGTGCACGACGACGTTGGCGACGTTGCGGTGCACGAACACCTCGCCGGGCTGCAGGCCGGTGATCTGGTTGGCCGGCACGCGCGAATCCGAGCAGCCGATCCAGAAGTACTTCGGCGCCTGCTGCAGGCTCAGGCGGCGGAAGAATTCCGGGTCGTCGGCGACGATGCGCGCGGCCCAGTCACGATTGCGGTCCAGCAGTTCCTTCAGCGGCATCTGTCTCGTCTCATGTAGGAGCGCCTTCAGGCGCGATGTCCCTGGCGCTCCGCTATCGCGCCTGAAGGCGCTCCTACAGGGGGTGGCGGCTCAGTAGACCACCGTTACGTTGCGGGCCTCGGTGAAGAAGCGCATCGCCTCCATCCCGCCCTCGCGGCCGATCCCGGATTGCTTGACGCCGCCGAAGGGGGTGCGGAGGTCGCGGTTCATCCAGGTATTGACCCAGACCACGCCGGCCTCGAGCCGTTCGGCGAGCCGGTGCGCGCGCCCGAGGTCGGACGTCCAGACGCTCGCGGCGAGGCCGTAAGGCGTGGCATTGGCCAGCGCCAGTGCCTCGGCCTCGTCGGCGAAGGGCTGCAGGGTGACCACCGGGCCGAAGATCTCCTCGGTATTGCTGCGGCAGGCCGGGCCGAGGCCTTCGATCACCGTCGGCGCGACGAACCAGCCGCCGGCGCAGCGGCCCTCAGGCTGCAATGCCATGCCGCCGGCGAGCACGCGGCCACCCTCGGCCTTCGCGGTCTCGATGCAGCCGAGCACCTTCTCGTGATGCGGTCGCGACACCAGCGAGCCGAGGTCGGTGTCGGCCTCGAGCGGATCGCCGACCTGCAGCGCCTTCGCGCGGGCGACGAATTCGTCGCGGAAAGCTTCGTAATGCGAGGCCTCGACCAGGAGGCGCGAGCCGCACAGGCAGATCTGCCCGGAGTTGAGGAAGGCCGAACGCACGATCGTGTCCATCGCGCCTGCGGGCGCGTCGGCGAACACCAGCGTCGGGTTCTTGCCGCCCAGCTCCAGCGACACCTTCTTCAGCGAATCGGCGCACCGCCCGGCGATGCGCCGGCCGACCGCGGTGCTGCCGGTGAAGCTGACCGCCTTCACCTCGGGATGGCTCACCATCGCCTCGCCGACGCTTGGGCCGCGCCCGTGCACGATGTTCAGAACGCCGGCCGGGAAGCCGATGTCGCGGGCCGCCTCGCCGAGCATCCAGGCGGTCACCGGTGTCACTTCCGAGGGCTTGCCGACCACCGTGTTGCCGGCCGCCAGCGCCGGGGCGATCTTCCAGGTGAACAGGTACAGCGGCAGGTTCCAGGGACTGATGCAGGCGACCACGCCCAGCGGCTGCCGCAGCGTGTAGTTCACGACCCCGGGCGCGCCGTGGGATTCGCTGGCGAACTGGCTGGCGGCGGCGGCGAAGAAGCGCAGGTTGGCCACCGCGCGCGGGATGTCGAGCGCGCGGGCGAGGGCGAGCGGCTTGCCGACGTCGCGCGATTCGGCGGCGGCGAAGTCATCGAGCCGCGCTTCCACCGCATCCGCCAGCCGCGACAGCCAGCGGCCGCGCTCGGCGGCCGGCAGCGACGACCAGGCCGGGAAGGCGGCACGGGCGGCGGCGACCGCGGCCTGGACGGTGGCGGCGTCGCCGTCGGGGCAGGTCGCCCAGACCGCGCCGGTCGCCGGTTCGTGCACGTCCAGGCGGGCGTCGGTGTCGTCGGCCCGGCCGTCGATCAGGTGCGTGAGGCGCAGCGTCATGGCCGGCAGCTTACCGGGGCCGCGGCGGCGCCGTCACCGGCGCAACGACTACAATCGCCGCATGGGAATCGAGATCGAACGCAAGTTCCGCGTGCGCGGCGAGGGCTGGCGCGACGCCGCCAGCCGGCGCGAGCGCATGGCCCAGGCCTATCTGAACGACCTAGCCGCGGTGGAGCAGGGTGGCCAGAAGGCCTCGGTGCGTGTGCGCATCGCCGGGGACGCCGCCTTCCTCAACATCAAGTCGCGCGAGGCCGGGCACACGCGCCAGGAATTCGACTACGAAATCCCGGTCGCCGATGCGGAGGCGCTGCTGGCCCTGTGCGTCGGCGGGCGCATCGACAAGATGCGCCACTACGTCGAGCACGGCGGCCGCACCTTCGAAGTCGACGAGTTCCTCGGCGACAACGCCGGTCTGGTCGTCGCCGAGCTCGAGCTGGAAGCCGCCGATGCCGCGTTCGAACGTCCCGACTGGCTCGGCGACGAGATCACCGACCAGCCCCGCTACTACAACCTCGCGCTCGCGGCGCGCCCGTATTCGCGCTGGAACGCGCAGGAGAAGACCTGATGCTGGTGATCGGAATCGGCGGCCACGCACTGACCGCCGAAGAGCGCGACTGGCTGCAGCACCCGGCGGTGAGCGGAGTGATCCTGTTCAGCCGCAACTTCGCCTCGAAGGCGCAGGCGGCCGAGCTGAGCGCGGCCATCCGTGCCGCCGCGTCGCGACCGCTGCTGCTGTGCGTCGACCAGGAAGGCGGCCGCGTGCAGCGTTTCCGCGATGGCTACCACCCGCTGCCGGCGCTCGAGGGCTTCGGCCGCCTGCACGGGCGCGATCCGCAGGCGGCGCTGGCACTGGCGCGCGAGCACGCCTGGCTGATGGCCAGCGAGATCCGCGCCACCGGCGTCGACCTCAGCTTCGCGCCGGTGGTCGACCTCGGCCGCGGCAACCGCGCGATCGGCGACCGCGCGTTCTCGGAATCGCCGGAAGTCGTCGCCGACTTCACCCGCGCCTACGTCGCCGGCATGCACGAGGCCGGCATGGCGGCGACGCTGAAGCACTTCCCGGGCCACGGCTCGGTGCTCGAGGACACCCATTTCGACGACGCCGTCGATCCGCGGCCGCTGGAGACCCTGCGCGCCGAGGACCTGCTGCCCTTCGCCGCCGGCATCGCCGCCGGCGCCGAGGCGGTGATGATGGCGCACGTGAAATACCCGGCGGTGGCGCCGGAGCCGGCCGGTTATTCGCCGCGCTGGATCGGCGAGATCCTGCGTCGGGAAATGGGCTTCGATGGCATCGTCTTCTCGGACGACATCGGCATGGCCGCCGCGGAATCGGCCGGCGGCGTGAAGGCGCGCATCGACGCCCACCTCGACGCCGGTTGCGACGCGGTGCTGGTCTGTGCACCGGCCCTGGTCGCCGATTCGCTGCAGGCCGTCGCCGATCGTCCGTCGCCGCGCGACGGGCTGCTGGCGCCACTGCTCGGCCGCGGCGACGTGAACTGGGCCGGCCTCGCGGCCGCGCCACGCCATGCCGGGGCGCGCGACCGCCTCGGCCCCGATCTGGGAGCGGGCTGATGCACAGGGACCTCGCCTCGGCGCTGGCCGATTCCGAGCTGCTGTTCGACCGCGCCGCCATCGCTGCCGCGATCACCGCGATCGCCGAGGCCATCGACGCCGAATACGAAGGCGGCGAGCGCCCGGTCTTCCTGAGCGTGATGCACGGCGGCCTGCTGTTCGCCGGACAGCTGGCGTTGCAGATGAAGACCGACCTCGAGTTCGACTACCTGCACGCGACCCGCTACCGCGGCGCGCTCACCGGTTCCGGCCTGGCCTGGCTGCACCGGCCGGCGACGCCGTTGCGCGGGCGCCGGGTGCTGATCGCCGACGACATCCTCGACGAAGGCCACACCCTGAAGGCCGTCAAGCACTGGTGCGAGGACGAGGGTGCGCTCGACGTGCGCATCGCGGTGCTGGCGGTGAAGGACCACGACCGCCGGGTCGAGGGCATCGAGGCCGACTGGGTCGCGCTGGAGGTACCGGACCGCTACGTCTACGGCTTCGGCATGGACTTCCACGAGCAGGGCCGCAACCTGCCGGGCCTCTACGCCCTCAACACCCCCTGACACCGCTCGACGCCTGCCGACGCCTCCTGTAGGAGCGCCTTCAGGCGCGATCCCCCCGTAGGAGCGCCTTCAGGCGCGATAATTTCCGGCATCGCGCCTGAAGGCGCTCCTACAGAGATGGGTGGAAGCATGGAAGCGATCGGACTGGCGGTGATCGGCGGCACCGGCGTGTACAGGCTCGCCGAGCTGGACGATGTGCAGGCGGTCGAGGCCGACACCCCCTACGGCCGGCCCTCCGGGCCGCTGCGGATCGGCCGCCTCGGCAGTCACCGCGTCGCCTTCCTCGCCCGCCACGGCGAGGGCCATTCGCTGCCGCCGCACCGGGTGAACTACCGCGCCAACCTCTGGGCCCTGCACGCCGCGGGCGCGCGCCGGGTGCTCGCGGTCAATACCGTCGGTGGCATCACCGACGCCTTCGGGCCGCGCGTGCTCGCCTGCCCGGACCAGCTGATCGACTACACCTGGGGCCGGGCGTCGAGCTTCTGGGACCAGGAGGGCGGCGAAGTGCTGCACGTCGATTTCGGCGATCCGTACACGCCCCCGCTGCGTACGGCGGTGCTGGAGGCGGCGGCCCGCGCCGGTGTCGCCGTCGTCGACGGCGGCTGCTACGGCGCCACCCAGGGACCGCGGCTGGAGACGAAGGCCGAGATCGCGCGCATGCGCCGCGACGGCTGCGATCTGGTCGGCATGACCGGCATGCCGGAGGCCGGCCTGGCCCGCGAACTGGGCCTGGATTACGCCTGCCTGGCGGTGGTCGCGAACTGGGCGGCCGGCTGTGGCGATGCCGCCGAGATCACCCTCGCGGAAGTGCTGGCGAACGTCGACGCCGCGGGCGCCGGCTTGCCGGCGCTGCTGCGCGCCCTGCTCGAGGGCGGACAGGGCCGGCGAGAGTGATTCGCGGGACGGAAAGTTCCCGACCAGTTGTCAGCCGTTGGGCCCTTGTTCATACTCGGCGCGTGCACGCGACCGGGGACGGCTGGGCACGCTCGTATCAACCG
This sequence comes from Arenimonas composti TR7-09 = DSM 18010, assembly GCF_000426365.1. Taxonomy (GTDB): domain Bacteria; phylum Pseudomonadota; class Gammaproteobacteria; order Xanthomonadales; family Xanthomonadaceae; genus Arenimonas; species Arenimonas composti. The sequence continues at coordinate 339,527 of NZ_AUFF01000001.1, forward strand.
CAATCGAGGGACAGTTGGATGAGTATCGGCACCGTTAAGTGGTTCAACGACGCCAAGGGCTTCGGTTTCATCGCGCCCGAGGACGGCAGCGCGGACGTGTTCGTGCACTACTCGGCGATCGCTGCGAAGGGTTTCCGATCGCTGCAGGAAGGCCAGCGTGTCAGTTTCGACGTCGTGCAGGGCCCGAAGGGCTCGCAGGCCTCGAACGTCACTCCTGCCTGAAGAATGCTTCCCGGGGAGGGAGGAGAAGGCCCCGCTTCGGCGGGGCCTTTTTTTGTTCCCCCCTACCTTCTGCAGGAGCGGCTTCAGCCGCGATGAACAGCCCTGTAGGAGCGGCTTCAGCCGCGATGAACAGGCCCCGTAGGAGCGGCTTCAGCCGCGATGAACAGGCCCCGTAGGAGCGGCTTCAGCCGCGATGAACAGGCCCCGTAGGAGCGGCTTCAGCCGCGATGAACAGGCCCCGTAGGAGCGGCTTCAGCCGCGATGAACAGGCCCCGTAGGAGCGGCTTCAGCCGCGATGAACAGGCAAGTAGTGGATAACAAATAGCAAGTAGTCGCGGCGACCCGCGGCATACGCACTCAGCGCGCGCCTCCCATTACTTCTTATTTCTTATCCACTATTTCCTACCGGACATCTTGGAACTGCAGCCTGGCCAGTTCCGCATACAACCCACCCGCCGCCATCAGCTGCGCATGCGTGCCCTGGGCGACGATGCGGCCGGCGTCCATCACGACGATGCGGTCGGCTTCCAGCACCGTGGCCAGCCGGTGCGCGATCACCAGGGTCGTGCGGCCGCGCATCAGCCGGGCGAGGGCCTGCTGCACCGCGCGCTCGCTCTGCGCGTCGAGGGCGCTGGTGGCCTCGTCGAGCAGCAGTACGGGGGCGTCCTTGAGCACCGCGCGGGCGATCGCCAGCCGCTGCTGCTGGCCGCCCGATAGCCGCGCGCCGCGCTCGCCGAGTTCGCTGGCGTAACCCTGCGGCAGCGCGGCGAGGAAGTCGTGCGCCTCGGCATCGCGCGCCGCCTGTTCGACCTCGGCATCGTCGGCATCGAGGCGGCCGTAGCGGATGTTCTCGGCGGCGCTCGTCGCGAAGATCACCGGGTCCTGCGGCACCAGTGCCAGCTGTGCGCGCAGCGTCTCCGGGTCGAGCGTGCTCAGGTCGACGCCGTCGATGCGGATCACGCCGGTGTCCGGGTCGTGGAATCGCAGCAGCATCTGCAACACCGTGCTCTTGCCGGCGCCCGAGGGCCCGACCAGGGCGACCGTCTCGCCGGGCGCGACGACCAGGCTGAAGTCGCGCAACGCCGGCGCGTCCGGCCGGGTCGGGTAGCGGAAGGTGACGTCGCGGAATTCGATCCGCCCGCGCAGCGGCACCGGCAGCGTCGCCGGCGTCGCCGGCACCGGCAGGCCCGAACGTTCCCCGAGCAGTTCGGCGATCCGCGCCATGCCGCCGGCCGCGCGCTGCACCTCGTTCCAGACCTCGCTCAGCGCGGTCACCGAACCGGCGCCGATCATCGCGTACAGCAGGAACTGGCCGAGCGTGCCTGCGCTCATCGTCCCGGCGGCGACGTCGCGGGCGCCGACCCACAGCACCGCGGTGATCGAGCCGAACACCAGCACGATCACCACCGCGGTCAGCAGCGACTGCAGGCGGATGCGCTTGCGGGCGGTGCGCAGCGCGGCGTCGACGGCGCCGCCGAAGCGCTGCCGCTCGTGCGCCTCGCGGGCGTAGCTCTGCACGGTGTGCATCGCGCCGAGGGTTTCGGCCGCGCGCGCATTCGCCTCTGCGACGCGGTCCTGGGCGTCCTTCGCGACGCCGCGCACCCGCCGCCCGGCCAGCACCATCGGCGCCACCACCAGCGGGATGCCGAGCAGGGCGAACAGCGCCAGCCGCGGGCTGGTCACCGCCAGCATCACCGCGCTGCCGAGCACGGTGATGCCGCTGCGCAGCGCCACCGACATCGCCGAGCCGATCACCCCGCGCAGCATCTCGGTGTCGGCCGACAGCCGCGACACCAGCTCGCCGCTGCGGCTGCGCTCGAAGAAGGCCTGGTCGAGCCCGAGCAGGTGCCCGTAAAGGGAGCGCCGCAGGTCGGCGATCACCTTCTCGCCGAGCAGGGTCACGAAATAGAAGCGCGCCGCGGTCGCCAGCCCGAGCAGCACCGCGACGCCGAACAGCAGCGCGAACCACGGGTCGATCGAGCCGCCGGCGGAAAAGCCCTCGTCGATCACGTAGCGCACCGCCACCGGCAGCAGCAGGGTCGCCGTCGACGACAGCGCCAGCGCCGCCAGCCACAGCCCGACGAGGGCGCGGTGCGGGCGCACATAGGGCAGCAGGCCGCGCAGGGTGTTCAGTGGCGCGCGCGGTGTTTCGGCGGGGCTCATCCGGGGTCGAGGTCCAGACGTTCGAGACGGGCGGCACCGCGGCTGAGGTCGCGCAGCCGGGCGGCGAGTGCCTCATAGCTGGAGGCGGGCAGGCGCAGGTGCAAGTGCAGGCCGTGCTCGTCGAAAGCTTCGTCCAGCTTCTGCGCGCCGTGCGGCTCGAGCAGCGCATGCACGGTGCCCGAGAGGGCGAAATCGCAGTGCAGGCGCGCCTCGCACCAGGCGATCAGCGGCCGTCGCGGCGCGGTGCGCAGGCATTCGGCGGCGACCCCGCCGTAGGCGCGCACCAGACCGCCGACGCCGAGGTTGGTGCCGCCGTACCAGCGCACCACCAGCACCGCGACCCGGTCGAGGCCCTGCCCGTCGATCGCCGCGAGGATCGGCCGGCCGGCGCTGCCGCCGGGCTCACCGTCGTCGTTGAAGCGGTAGTCGCCGCCGATCCGCCAGGCCCAGCAGTTGTGGGTTGCCTGCGGGTCGCCGGCCTCGGCGAACCAGGCCAGGGCCTCGGCCGGGCTGTCGACCGGTCGGGCGTAGGCGAGAAAGCGGCTCTTCTTCGCCTCCAGCGCGTGCTGCGCCGGGGCGGCCAGGGTTTCCGAAGCCATCAGCGCAGCCGCGCCAGGTCTTCGGGCAGCTCGTGCCCGGGATGGACGCGGCGGAATTCGGCGAGGCTGGCCACGGCGCCGTAGCGGTCGCCGCGGCGCAGGCGTTCGCGGATGCGCTCGATCCATGCCTCCGGCGGCAGCCTGGCGTCGGCGGCGACCGGCGGCAGCGGTTCGGTGGCGGCGGACGTCCGTTCCGGTGCACCGGCGCCGGCCTCGGCGCGGCGCGCCGCATCCCGTCGGGCGGCGTCGCGGGCATTGCGTTCGGCGGTGCTCAGGCGGACCTGCGCGCGGGCGTATTCCTGCTCCGCGGCGGCCGCTTCCCGGCGAAGCCGTCCGTCGTCGGCGGCATCGACATCGGCGGGCGGTGGCGCGAAGGCGCCGACTTCCTCCTCAGCCAGCTCCGGGAATGCCTGGGGAACCGCATCGGCGACCGGCGCCGGCGCCGGCGACATCGCGGCAGGCGGCGGGGGCGGCGGGGGAGGTGGCGGCGTCGCAGTCCGGGCGGCAGCGGGTGGTCGCGTCGTCGTCGCCTGTGGACGTGGCGGTGGCGGCGAGGTCGGGCGGATCGGCCGCGGCGTCGGTTCGACCAGCTCGAACTGGACGGTCTCGGCCGGCGCGGCCTCCGTCTCCAGCGGCACCGGACGCCCCGCCGGCACGCCGCCGACCGGCGGCGGCCGCAGTTGCACGCCGACGCCGATCGCCAGCACCGCGGCCGCGGCGGTGCCGATCGCCCAGGTCGGCAGCCAGCCGAGCGCGGCCGCGGCCCGACGCATCCGCCGGGGTGCCGCGTGCTGCTCGCCCTCCGGGCCCGGGTCGGCCCTACCCGCATCCGCGCCGGTGCCCGCTCCGCCGACGGCGTCGCTGGCGGCGGCGAGGATCGCCGCGTCCAGCTTCGCCGACGGCTCGCCGGCGGGCAGGGCGCGCAGAACCCGCTGCAGGGCGAGTTCGTCGTCCTGCAGGGGTTCCTGGCGCGGGTCGGGCGGTTGCTTCACGGGGTGGGATTCATTCCTGGCTGATCAGGGCGGGCTGGTCGCCGGGGCCGCTCAGGCTGCGCGTCCGGGCGACAAGCTGCAAGAACTCGGCGCGGCGACCGCCGGGATCGCGGCCGGTCGCGCCGGCGGCGAGCGCCTGCACGTCGTCCCAGCGGAAGGTGCCGACATTGCCGCCCCCGCGCAGCAGATCGGCCCAGGCGGCGACCGCGGCGGCGAAGCGCAGGTCCTCGCTGGCTTCGCGGCGCAGGTCGGCGGCGCGGATCGGCGTCTGCACCAGGGTGCTGGTGTCCTCGCCGGGCAGCTTGTAGCGCAGCTTCAGGTGCGCCAGCTCGTCGCCACGGGCGACGGCGGCGGCCGGCGCGGCGCCGTAGCGCAGCGGGTCGCTCGATTCGCAGCCGGCGCCGACCAGGCACAGCTCGTAGATCGCGGTGACGTCGTGGCCGGCGCCGATCTCGCCGGCATCGACGCGGTCGTTGTTGAAGTCCTCGCGCGCCAGCGCCCGGTTCTCGTAACCGATCAGCCGGTATTCGGCGACGGTGGCCGGATTGAACTCGACCTGGATCTTAACGTCGCTGGCGATCGTCAGCAGGGTCGAGCCCAGCTCCTCGACCAGCACCTTGCGCGCTTCCAGGGCGCTGTCGATGTAGGCGTGGTTGCCGTTGCCGACGTCGGCCAGGCGCTCGGCCATCGCGTCGTTGTAGTTGCCGGTGCCGAAGCCGAGGGTGCTCAACGCCACCCCGCTGTCGCGGCCACGGGCGACCCGGGTCTCGAGCGCCTGCTGGTCGGCGATGCCGACGTTGAAGTCGCCGTCGGTCGCGAGAATGATCCGGTTCACGCCGCCCTGCACGAAGGACTGCTGCGCCATCGCATACGCGAGCTCGATGCCGGCGCCGCCGTTGGTCGAGCCACCGGCCTCGAGGCGGTCGAGCGCCTCCAGGATCGTCGCGTGGCGGTCGCCGGCCGTCGGCTCCAGCACCAGGCCGGCGCTGCCGGCGTAGGCGACGATCGTCACCCGGTCCTGCGGGCGCAGCTGCGGCACCAGCTGGGCCAGGCTCTCCTTCAGCAGCGGCAGCTTGTCGGGCGAGAACATCGAACCCGAGGTGTCGATCAGGAACACCAGGTTCGCCGGCGGGATCTCGCTGCGGTCGACGTCGTAGCCCTGGATGCCGATCTGCATCAGCACGCGGCGCGAATCCCACGGCGCCGGCGCCAGCTCGGTGCTGACCGCGAACGGCGTGCGGCGGTCGCGCGGCGCCGCGTAGGCGTAGTCGAAGTAATTCAGCATTTCCTCGACGCGCACCGCATCCTTCGGCGGCATCTGCCCGGCGGCGAGCATGCGGCGCACGTTGCTGTAGCTGCCGGTGTCGACGTCGATCGAGAACGTCGACACCGGGTTGTCGGCGGCGAGCACGATGCCGTTGTCGCTGAATTCCTCGTAGTTCTCGGTGTTCACCGGCAGCGGCATCGTCGCCGGCATCGGCGCGCCGCCGATCATGCGGGCGGGCGGCGGAGGCGGCGGGGCCATGGCGTAGGCCGGCGCCGCGGCGCGGGCCGATTCGGCCTCGGCCCGCAGGCGGCGGGCATCCGCGCGGGCGTGCAGCTCCTGCGCGACCACCGGCGAGGTGGCGACGTCGACCGGCGACGGTTCGTCGAACACGACAGGTTCTTCCGGCATCGGCCGCGAGCGCTCGTCGGCGGTCGGGTCCTGGGATCGTGGCGTCGCGCACGCGCCGAGGAAGGCGGTGACGATCGCGGTGCACAGCAGGGTACGGGTCAGGCGCATGGCGGTTCTCCAGTGGGTTGGGGCCCACTTTCCAACGCACCAGTCCGCGAAACGGGGTTCGCCGTCGAGCTGAAGCCTCGCAGGGCGGCCGGACACATCGGCCGCCGCGCCGCCGCGCTGCGTGGGGCTTGCTTCGCCCCGCGGTCGCAAGCGCCATCCCTGGCCAGCTCACGCGGGTGCGCTCCGGCATCCTGCCTCCGCTCGAAGCCATCCCCACGCATCACGGCGTCGCCCCGACCGTTCGTGGCGGCCGCTCCGGAAGCCATCGCGCTCGACGGCAAACCGATCACGGCCGCAACCTCGCGCGCAGCTTGTCCATCGCGTAGCGGAGTCGCGATTTCACCGTTTCGCGGCCGACGCCGGTGATTTCGCCGATCTCCTCGAGGCTCAGTTCGCGCTCGAGGCGCAGCAGCACGACCTCGCGCTGATCGTCGGGGAGTTCCTCGAGCGCCAGCTGCAGGCGGCGGCGCTGTTCGAAGTCCGAGAGCGTGCGTTCGGGGCTGTCGGGATCGGGCACCCGCGCGGCGAGTTCGTCGCCGTCTTCGGGCGCGTCGGGGCGGTGCTGCTTCGCCCGCCAGTGATCGGCGAGGCGGTTGTGCGCGATCTGGTAGAGCCACGTCGAGAACTTCGCGTCCGGACGCCAGCGTTCGCGCGCGGTGATCACCCGCTGCCAGACGTCCTGGAACAGCTCCTCGGCCAGCGCCTGGTCGCGCAGTTGCCGCTGCAGGTGCCGGAACAGCGGCCCGCGGTGGCGCCCATACAGCACCTGGAACGCGGCGACGTCGCCGGCCCCGTAGGCCAGCATCAGGGCTTCGTCGTCGGCCTCGGCGCGCATGCCGGCAGCCTAAGGAATTTCCCCGGCGGCGAGTAGCGGCGGGTGACCGTCGACCCTGCTGACCGCGTCAGCCGCGGTGTACATTCGCGGCATGGCCGACTCGCGCGCTGCCGGAATCGACAATGCCGATGCCGCCGGCGTCCCGCGCCGACGGCTGCTGGCCGGCCGGCCCCTGCTGGTGGCGCTGCTGGTCCTGCTGCTGGGGGTCTATTTCAGCATCAGCACGGCGCAGCTCGAACGCCAGCGCCAGCTCAGCGCGAGGCAGGCGCAGGTGCAGCGGGAACTCGCGGAATTCCAGGCCCGGCTGGGTTCGGAGATCTGGTCGAGCGTCGCCCTCGCGCGCGGCCTGGCGACCCTGGTCCTGCACATGGAAGGCCTCGGCGAGGAGGAGTTCCAGACCATCGCCGGCGAACTGCGCCGCGACAATCCGCAGATCCTGAACTTCAGCCTCGCGCCGGGTTTCGTGGTCCGCAACGTGCATCCGCGGCCGGGCAACGAGGCGGCGATCGGCCTCGACCTGATCGCCGATCCGATACAGAAGGAACCGGTGCTGCGCGCGATCCGCCTCGACCGGCCGGTGCTGGCCGGTCCCTTCGACCTCGTCCAGGGCGGGCAGGCGCTGGCGATCCGGATTCCGCTGTGGGTCGACCAGGAACAGGTGCCGCGGCTGTGGGGCGCGGTCAGCGTCGTGCTCGACTATGAGCAGGTGATGCGCCGCGCCGGCATCCGCAAGCTCGAAGGCGACTATTCGCTGGCGATCATCGGCCGCGACGCCGGCGGCCCGGGCGGCGACCTGTTCCGCGGCGAGCGTTTCCCGGCCGATGCCGAGCCGGTGCGTTCGCCGGTGTTCCAGCCCGGCGGCAGCTGGCTGCTGATGGCGATTCCGAAAGAGGGCTGGTACGTGCGGCCCTGGTGGCTCGGCTGGGGCTTCGTGGTCCGCCTGCTGCTGAGTCTGGTCGCCGCCTGGGGCACGCTGCGCATCCTGCAGGACCGCCAGCGCATCCAGCAGCTGGCCGCACGCGACCTGCTGACCGACCTGCCGAACCGGCGCTGGGCGATGCTGCAGCTGGAGAAGCTTCTGCAGCGTCACCGCCGCGGCGGCGGGGGCGGTTTCGCGGTGCTGAGCATCGACCTCGACGGCTTCAAGCCCGTCAACGACACCTACGGCCACGCCGCCGGCGACATGCTGCTGGCCGAGATCGGCCGGCGGATGACCGCGGCGGTGCGGCCCGGCGATCTGGTCGCGCGCATGGGCGGCGACGAATTCCTCGTGCTGGTGCCGACCGAACGCGGCGCCGGCGAGGAGTGGCTGCGCGAGGTCGCCGCGCGCGTGCAGGAGGCGATCAGCCGGCCGATCCAGATCGAGGGCCATTGGGTCGTCGTCGGCTCCAGCCTCGGGGTCGCGGTGTTCCCGGCCGATGGTGACGATGCCGAGTCGCTGCTGCGCAAGTCCGACACCGCGATGTACCGGGCGAAGGCCGGCGGCGTGCACGGGGTGGAGTTCGCCAGCCCGCTGCCCGGCTTCGCGGGCGCGGTGATCGACGCCGACTGAGCCGGCGTCGCGGCCTCAGTCGCTGCCTTCGACGCGCAGACGCAGGCGACCCTCGGCGAGGCGGGCGTGCACGGCGTCGCCGACCGCGACATCGTCGGCTTCGCGGACGATGCGGCCGTCGTCGGCGCGCTGCACCAGCGCGTAGCCGCGCGCCAGCGTCGCCAGCGGGCTCAGCGATTCCAGCGTGCGCAGGAGTTCGGCCAGGCGCGCGCAACGCTGCTGCTGCGGCCGCTGCGGCGCCACCTGCAGGCGCTGGCCGAGCAGGGCGAGCCGGTGCCGGTGCGCCGCGAGCCGCGCCCGCGGATGCGCGAGGTCGAGCCGGCGCTGCAGGCGCTGCAGGCGGTCTCCCGGCGCCGCGAGCAGTTGCCGCTGCCGGCGTTCGAGGCGCTCGCGCAACTGCTGCAGCCGGCGCTGGCCACGTTCCAGGCGAAGCTGCGGGCGTGCGGCCTGCAGCCGCAGCCAGGCCTGGTCGGTGCGCTGCGCCCGCGTCGCCGCCATGCGCGAAAGCGCCCCGGCGAGCCGGCGCTGCTGCTGTTGCAGTCGCTGCTGCAGTTCGCGGCAGTCGGGTACCAGCAGTTCCGCGGCCGCCGAGGGGGTCGGCGCGCGCAGGTCGGCGACGAAGTCGGCGAGGCTGAAGTCGGTCTCGTGCCCGACCGCCGACACCACCGGCACCGGCGAGGCGGCGATCGCCCGCGCCAGGTCGACGTCGTTGAAAGACCACAGGTCCTCCAGCGAGCCGCCGCCGCGGGCGAGCAGCAGCACATCGTGGCGGCCGGCACGGCCGGCGGCGTCGAGCATCGCGCGGATCCGCGCGGCGGCGCCGTCGCCCTGCACCGGCACCGGCAGCACCTCGACCGGCAGCAGCGGAAAGCGCCGGCCGAGCACGCTGAGGATGTCGCGCACCGCCGCGCCGGTCGGCGAGGTGATCACCCCGAGCCGGCGCGGGAAGGCGGGCAGCGGCCGCTTGCGCGCGGGGTCGAACAGGCCTTCGGCCTCCAGCTTGGCCTTCAGTTGCTCGAAGGCGCGGCGCAGGGCGCCTTCGCCGGCTTCCTCCAGATGTTCCAGCACCAGCTGGTAGTCGCCGCGCGCCTCGTACAGGGTCAGCCGGCCGCGTGCCTGCACCAGCATGCCGTCGCGCGGCAGGAAGCGCAGGCGCTGGGCGTTCTGCCGGAACAGCGCGCAGCGCACCTGCGCGCGTTCGTCCTTCAGGGTGAAGTAGCAGTGCCCGGAAGCGGGGCGGGCGAAGCCGCTGATCTCGCCCTCGACCCAGACCTGGGCGAAGCTGCCTTCCAGCAGGTCGCGCGCCAGCGCATTGAGCTGGGACGGGCGCAGGACCTGGCGTTCGCGGGGCAGCAGGGACATTAGGGGCACCGGGGACGGCCGGACAGGATACCCGTCCGGGCTGGGGGAATGCGCCGGCCCGGTCTAGACTGTATCGGCCCCCGGAGAATGCCCATGAGCGAGAGCTACCGCCGACTGCGCGAGGACCTGCCGACCCCGCCCGCCACCGGCGCCTTCGCCGCCGAACCGAAGAAGGTGAAGGCCTGGGTCGCGGCCCTGCCGCGCGCCAATGCCCAGGCCACCGAGCAGGCGCTGACCCAGGCGCTCGAGCAGCTGCTCGCGCAGCGCCTCGAGGGTGGCCAGCGCGCGGCGGCGCTGGAGGAGCTGCGGCCCGCGGTCGTCGATTCGATCGCCCTGCTGGAAGGCCAGTACGCCAACAACCCGCTGCCGCTGCCGACCGACAAGGCGCAGGCGGCGGTCGCGGCCGAACGGTTCCACCTGCTGCTGGCACACGGCTACCGCAAGGCCGCGGTCGAACTCTGCGCGCCCGCCGGCTCGGTGCCTTTCCTGAAGGGCAGCGCGGTGCTGCAGTCGCTGCATCACGCCGCCTGGCACTACGCGCGGGCGCTGGCCCTGGCCTGGCGGATCTACCGGCCGGCGGCGCCGGGGGCCTGGCAGGGCCTGCACCGGGTGCACCGCTTCGCCGCCGAACTGCGGCTGGACCGCAAGGCGGTCGAGGACCGCCTCGGCGGCACCGGCATGGACATCAACACGCTGTACGTGCAGACGCTGCTGGTCGCGGCGGTGAATCCCTATGCGTTCGCGCAGGCAGAACAGGACCTGCTGTGGCCGCTGGCGCGCGGCTACGCCGCCCGCTGCGGGCTGGCGTCGCAACCGCCGGAATCGGGCGCGCCGGTGGTGCCCGACGATGCCGATCGCGGCCCCGGCCCGGGCGCCGGCGAGCAGTCGCATGCGCACTGGCTGGACCTGCGCGCATTCGCCGACGACGTCGAGCGGGCGCTCACCCGGGTTCGCGACGGACATTCCGAACTGGTGCCGGGGCCCGGACAGGGCGTGCGCGTCGGCAACGACCTGCTGCGCCGGCTGCAGCGCGCGTTCGGACAGACCGCGGCGCGGGCGATGGTGCGCCTGCCCGCCGGGCACCGGCTCGACAGCGTGCTCGGCCTGAGCGCCGTGCATTATTTCCTCGCCGGCCAGCGCGATTTCGACACCTTCATGCGGCAGTCCGCGCAGGGCAACGTGCACGTGATCGCCGGCGCCGCGTGGACGCAGGTTGCGTCGGCGATGACGCGGGTGCCGCGGGTCGCCGCGCGCGTGCTCGACCAGAGCCTCGGCGGCTACCGCATGACCTGGGCCAGCGCCGAACAGGCGCGCGCCCGCGTCGGCGAACTGGTCGGGCTGGGCTTCGGCGACGGCGACGAGAGCGACTGGATGGTCGGGGTGATGCGCTGGCTGCGCTACGAGGTCGACGGCAGCCTGTCGGCGGGTGTCGAACTGCTGGCGCGCCGCGCGACCCCGGTCGCCCTGCGCGTCGTCGGTCCCGACGGCGAGGCCCGACACGTCGGGCGCGCGGTCGAGGTCTTCGCGATCGACGGCAGCTCCGGCCGCCGCTTCGTCGCCAATGCGGCGATCGAATCCGGCTGCCGGGTCGAAGTCATCCACGACGCCATGACCGCGAGCCCGGAACTGGCGGGGCGGGGCCCGGACGTGCTCGGCGACGTCGAGGTGCTGCTCAACGCCGGCGACTACTACCTGATCGGCGAACGCAGCACCGCCGACCTCGCCGCGTGAGCGGCGCTTCCAGCAGCAACCGAACGGAATCCCGATGAGCGAAGCAGTACCGCAGCCGCGGCGCTCGACCCGCGCCGTCGACATCGCCGGCGTGCGCGTCGGTGGCGGCGCGCCGGTCGTCGTGCAGTCGATGACCAATACCGATACCGCCGACGTCGTGGCGACCACGAAGCAGGTCGCCGAGCTCTGGCGCGCCGGCTCGGAGCTGGTGCGGATCACGGTGAACAACCCGGAATCGGCGGCCGCGGTGCCGCGCATCCGCGAACGCCTGGACATGATGGGCGTGCCGGTGCCGCTGGTCGGCGACTTCCACTACAACGGCGACCGCCTGCTGGCGGCCGAGCCGGCCTGCGCCGAGGCCCTGGCCAAGTACCGCATCAACCCGGGCAACGTCGGCTTCGGCAAGAAGCGCGACACCCAGTTCGCGGCGATCGTCGAGAAAGCGATCGAGTTCGGCAAGCCGGTGCGCATCGGCGTCAACTGGGGTTCGCTGGACCAGGCACTCGCCGCGCGGCTGATGGATCAGAACGCGGCGCGCGCCGAGCCCTGGGACGCCGGCCGCGTGCTGCGCGAGGCGCTGGTGGTGTCGGCGATCGAGTCGGCGGAACGCGCGGTGGAGATCGGCCTCGGCCGCGAGCGCATCGTGCTGTCGGCCAAGGTCAGCGGCGTGCAGGAGCTGATCGCGGTCTATCGCGACCTGTCGGCACGCACCGACTTCCCGCTGCACCTGGGCCTGACCGAGGCCGGCATGGGCAGCAAGGGCATCGTCGCCTCGAGCGCGGCGCTGGCGGTGCTGCTGCAGGAAGGTATCGGCGACACCATCCGCATCTCGCTGACGCCCGAGCCCGGCGCGCCGCGCACGCAGGAGGTGATCGTCGCGCAGGAACTGCTGCAGACGATGGGCCTGCGCGCGTTCACGCCGCTGGTCACCGCCTGCCCGGGCTGCGGGCGCACCACCAGCGAGTTCTTCCAGGTGCTCGCGCAGAAGGTGCAGGAACACGTGCGCGCGCAGATGCCGGTGTGGAAGCTCAAGCATCCCGGCGCCGAGAACCTGTCGCTGGCGGTGATGGGCTGCGTCGTCAACGGCCCCGGCGAATCGCGCCACGCCGACATCGGCATCTCGCTGCCGGGCACCGGCGAGGCGCCGGCGGCACCGGTGTTCATCGACGGCCAGAAGGCGATGACCCTGCGCGGCGAGAACATCGCCGAGGAATTCGTCGCGGTGATCGACGACTACGTCGCCCGGCGCTGGGCGGGGCAGGGCGGGTGAGGTATCGCACGCGCCGGCGGCTGGTGCATGTGCGCCTGGTCCGCCGCGCGATCGCCGCCTACCTGCGCGCGCGCTGGCGGCGACTGGCGCTGGCCTTCGCCGGCGTGGCGCTGCCGCTGATGCTGTTCGCCTTCTTCGCCGAGGACGTGCACGACGGCGATCCCTTCCCGTTCGACGAACCGCTGCTGCTGGCGGCGAAGGCGCACGAGAGCCTGGCGATGGACCGCGTCATGCTGGTCGGCAGCGAACTCGGCTACCGGATGGGCGTGGTGCCCGTCGACTTCCTGCTGGTGACCGGCCTGCTGGCGACGCGGCGGCTGCGCCCGGGCCTGTTCGCGGCGGTCGCGATCGGCGGTTCAGCGCTGCTCAACCTCGCCGCCAAGGCGGTGTTCCAGCGCGCGCGACCGGACCTGTGGCTGTCGATCGCGCCCGAACACAACTTCAGTTTTCCGAGCGGGCACGCGATGGGCTCGGCGACCCTGGCGGCGACGGTGCTGCTGCTGGTGTGGCACACGCGCTGGCGCGGGCCGGCGGCGCTGCTCGGCCTGGCCTTCATGGTCTGGGTCGCGTCCTCGCGCATCTACCTCGGGGTGCACTGGCCGTCGGACATCATCGCCGGCTGGGCCGCGGCGATCGCGTGGGTGGTGGCGACCTACCTGATCGTGCGCCCGCGGCGCGCGCCTCAGTACGCGCAGACGCGGTTGCGGCCGGATTCCTTGGCGCGGTAGAGGGCGGCGTCGGCGGCCTTCATCAGGGTGCTGCGGTCGCTGCGGTCCATCGCCAGGTCGGCGAGGCCGGCGCTGATGGTGATCCGGCGCTCCTCGCCGCCCAGCGTGAAGCGCAGCTCGCCGATCGCGGCGCGCACGCGTTCGGCGAACGCGCGCGCGGCCGCGAGGTCGGATTCGGGCAGCAGCACCGCGAACTCCTCGCCGCCGATGCGGGCGGCGATGTCCTCGTCGCGCACCCAGGCGCGCAGCTCCTGCGCCAGCCGGCGCAGCACGCCGTCGCCGGCGACATGGCCGTACTGGTCGTTGATCGGCTTGAACAGGTCGACGTCGATGATGCACATCACCAGCGGCCGCCCGTGCCGAAGCGAGCGGGCGATCTCCTTGTCGACCTGCTCGACGAAATGGCGGCGGTTGTACAGCTCGGTCAGCGCGTCGTGGGTCGCGAGCTGGTAGACCTCCTCGTGGTAGCGGGCCTCCACGCTCGAATGGCTGATGAACTTCAGGATCGTCTCGCCGATCGTGATGTGGTCGCCGTCGTCGAGCGCGATCTCCTCCACCGGGCGGTCGTTGACGCGGGTGCGGTTGGTCGCGCCGAGGTCGCGGATCCGGTAGATGTCGCCGACCCGCCAGATCTCGCAGTGCTGGCGCGAGACCGACATGTGCGGGATGTGCAGGTCGGCCTCCTGCGAGCGGCCGACGATGACCGGCTTCTCCTCGATGTCGGCGCGCCGGCCGAGGCCCTCGCCGTGGATGACGACCACGCAGGCCGAGCGCGGCGCGGGGCGCCGCGGGCCGGGGGTGAACAGAGTCAACTGGGTCGTGACCGGTTCGACGTCGGTCGGGCTCATTGCGCACCACGGGAGGGGGCCGGCCCGAGTGTAACGGATGCCGGAAAGTTTCGGAGTAGGCTTGGCGGGGTCCGATAGGGGGACGCCGAGATGGTCGGGAGCAATTCCGGAGAAGGCGCCGTCACCTCGCTGCCACCCGGTTCCGGGGGTGGCGGCGAGCCGCGTGAAAGCCTGTTCGCGCCGGGCAGCCGGATCGGCAACTACGAGATCGAGGCGCTGATCGGCCGTGGCGGCATGGGCGAGGTTTACCGGGCCCGCCAGCTGCTGCCGGTGCAGCGCGTCGTGGCGCTCAAGGTGCTGGTGCGGCGGCTGGACGCGCGCCTGCGCGACCTGTTCGCGTACGAAAGCCAGGTGCTGGCGACGATGCGCCACCCCGCCATTGCCCAGATCCACGATGCCGGCACCACCGACGACGGCATCCCCTGGTTCGCGATGGAGCTGATCGAGGGCGAACCGCTGACGGCCTACAGCGAACGCCACGGCCTGCCGTTGCGCACGCGCCTCGAGTTGTTCATCCGTGTCTGCGAAGGCGTCCGGCACGCGCACCGCAACGGCGTCATCCACCGCGACCTCAAGCCCGGCAACCTGCTGGTGGTCGAGGTCGACGGGCTGCCGATGCCGAAGATCATCGATTTCGGCGTCGCCACCGGCGTGCAGCGGGTGGCTCGCGCCGACGAGGCGATCGGCACCCCCGGCTACATGAGCCCGGAGCAGGCGGGGCAGGATGCCGTCGCCGTCGACACCCGCAGCGACGTGTGGTCCCTCGGCATCGTGCTGCACCACCTGCTGACCGGGCTGCGCCCCGAGGCCGCGGCTGGCGCCGTCACCGACGTGTCGCACGCGCGGCCGTCGGCCCAGCTCTCGGCAAGCGGCCGCACCCGCCAGCGCGCGGAGCAGCTCGGCCTGCCGCGGCGGCAACTGTTCGCCAGCCTGCGCGACGACCTCGACTGGGTCGTCGCCAAGGCGACGCGGCGCGATCGCAACGATCGCTACGACAGCGCCGGCGAACTCGCCGAGGACCTGCGACGGTTCCTCGCCGGGCTGCCGCTGCGGGCCGTGCCGTCGTCACGGGTGTACATCGCACGCAAGCTGGTCCGCCGCCACCGCGGCGCGATCGCCGTCGCGGCGACGGTCGCGCTGGCGCTGGTCGCCGGCCTCGCGGCGGCGCTGTACGGGCTGGAGCAGGCGCGGCGCCAGGAAGCGGTCGCCCGCCGCCACGGTGACGAGCTGGCGCAGATCGTCGCCTTCCAGCGATCGATGCTCGAGGCGCTCGATGCGGAAGAGATGGGCGCCGGGCTGCTCGCCGGCATTCGCGGCCAGGTCGAAAGCGGACCGCCGCTGGACCCCGAAGTCGTCGACGCGGCGCTGGCCCGGATCAACGGCGTCGACCTGGCACGCGAACTGATCGACCGCGACCTGCTGGCCGGCGCAGAGGCGGCCGTCGAAAGGGATTTCGCCGCACAACCGCTGCTGGCGTCGCAGATCTTCGACGCCATCGGCCAGGTCCACGCGCCGCTCGGCATGCACGAAGCTGCCGCCCGCAACTTCGCCGCCGCGGCCGACCGCCGCGAGGCGGTACATGGCGCAGAGGATCCCGTTGCCGTCACGCTGCGACTCCGGCAGGCCCGGGCGGAACTGTTGAGGGAAGACTTCGAGGCCGCGCAGCGGCTGGTACGGCAGCTGCGGACACTGGCGCCGGCGGTACTCGCCGAAGCCGGCCAGGCCGCCGAGCTGGACCGTGTAGAGGCCGAGGTCCTGGTCGCGGCCGCCGACTTCCCGGCGGCGGTCAGGCTTCTGCAGTCCGCGGTAGATCGGGAGCGCGCGCGCGGTGGCGACGACGATCCGACCCTGCTGTCGCTGGAACTGGCCCTGGCGATCGCGCTGCTTCGGTCGGGCGAGGTCGAGGACGCCCGCGCGCGCCTGGAAAGGCTCGTCGCGCACCACCGCCGCCTGCAGTCGTCGCCCGCGACAACGATGGACGTGATGGCGCAGCTGGCCATCGCCTACGCGATGGGCGGTGCGCTGGAGAAGGCGGTTCCGATCCAGCGCGAGGTCGTCGCGCTGGCGCGGGAAAGCAGCGGCGCCGGTCATCCCTCCACCCTGCGTGCCATCGGCAACCTCGCCAGCATGCTGACGAACCTTGGCGAGTTCGCGGAGGCGGAGGCGCTCCAGCGCACGGTGCTCGAACAGAACGAACGCCTCCACGGCCGTGCCGGCCGTCCGACCTTGCGCAACAAGCTCAACCTGGCGGCCGTGCTGCACCGGCAGGAACGCTACGACGAGGCGCTGTCGCTGAGCAACGAAGTGCTGACCGCCCGCACGATCGCCCTCGGCGAGCGCCACCCGGACTCGATCAATGCCCTCGGCGCCGTCGGCCTCAACCTCTACTGGGGCGGGCGCCGTGCGGAAGGCACCGGCACCTCGAGGCAGGCGCTGGAACTGGCGCGCGAGGTGCTCGGTGACCGCCACCCGACCACGCGCTACGTCGCGACCGGGCTGGCCGCCGTGCTTCTTCACCAGGGTCGCGAAGCCGAGGCGGTTGCGCTGCTCGAGGCGCTCGGCCTCCGTGACGCCTTGCCGGCGGTGCGCGACCGCGTCGCTGTCGCGCCGAATCCGCCGGCGCCGTGACTTTCCGTCCACAGCCGCTAACATCGCCGGCAGGAGTGGAGCGCGCATGACGAGAGCAGGCGACAGCGACGACCTGGCGCCGACCGAGGGCCTGCCGGCCCGGGCCGGTGCCGCGCCCGCGGGTGACGACGGCGGAGGCGGTTCGCTCGCCAACGGCACCCGCATGGGCCGCTATCGCATCGATGCCCTGCTGGGCCGCGGCGGCATGGGCGAGGTCTACCGCGCCGAACAGCTCGAACCGGTGCGGCGCACGGTGGCGCTGAAGCTGATGAACGCGCGCCGGCTCGACGCCCGCCACCTGGCCTACTTCGAGGTCGAGCGGCAGATGCTGGCGCACATGAAGCACCCGGCGATCGCCCAGGTCTACGACGCCGGCGCGACCCCCGAAGGCTTCCCGTTCTTCGCGATGGAGTTCATCGAGGGCAGCCCGCTCACGACGTACTGCGAGCAGCACCGGCTCGGCCTGCAAGCGCGGCTGGAGCTTTTCGCGCGGGTCTGCGAGGGCGTCCAGCATGCGCACCAGAAGGGCGTGATCCATCGCGACCTGAAGCCGGGCAACATCCTCGTCACCGAGGTCGACGGCCGGCCGGTGCCGAAGATCATCGATTTCGGCATCGCCACCGCCGCCAGCCGCTCGCTCGCCGCCGGCGAGCATGCCGGCGAGTTCGAACGCGCCGGTACCCCGGACTACATGAGTCCCGAGCAGGCGGGACTCGAGCCCGGCCTCGAGGTCGACACCCGCAGCGACGTCTATTCGCTCGGCGTGCTGCTGTACGAACTGCTCGCCGGCCGCCGTCCGGGCGTCGGCGCCGACACCTCGCGGGTGGTGCACACGGGCACCGGCACCACCGTGCCGCCGCCGTCGGCGCAGATCGAAACGCTGGCCCCGGGCAATGCCGAGGCGCGCGCCGACCAGCTCGGCCTCAGCCGGCCGCGCCTGCGCCGCCTGCTGCGCGACGAGCTCGACTGGGTCGTGTTGAAGGCGATGCGCCGCGACCGGACCGAGCGTTACGCGTCGGCGGCGGCGCTGGCCGACGAACTGCGGCGCTTCCTGGACGACCGGCCGCTGCTGGCGGTGCCGGCGAGCCGCGGCTACACCGCGCGCAAGTGGCTGCGCCGGCACCGGCTCGGGTTCGCGGCGGCGAGCGCGGTGGCGCTGGCGGTACTGGTGGGCTTCGGCCTGTCGCTCTACGGCCTGCGGCAGGCCAATGCCGCCCGCGCCGTCGCCGAGGAGCAGCGTGCGCTCGCGGAACAGCGCAGCGCCGAACTCGAGCGGGTCGCCGCGTTCCAGCAGTCGATGCTGGCGGGGATCGACCTGCCGGGCATGGGCGCGACCCTGGCCGCCGGCCTGCGCGAGCAGATCGAGCGCGACGCCCCCGACCTCGCACCGACCCTGGAGCCGCTGCTGTCGGCGAGCAGTCCGACGGACCTCGCTCGCCGGCTCATCGACCGTGACCTGCTGGCGAACGCGCTGGTGGCGATCGAGCGCGACTTCGCCGACCGCCCGGACCTCGCCGCCGACCTGCGCGAGTCCGTCGCCCGGGTGCAGCTTGAACTGGCCGTTTTCGACAAGGCGGTCGAAGTCGCCCGCGAAGTCGCCGACTACCGCGAACGGGCGCTCGGCCCCGGTGATCCGGCCACCCTGCATGCCCGCCACATCCAGGCGTCGGCGCTGTCGTCGACCGGCGACTACCAGGGGGCGCTTGACCTGATCGTCAAGCTGCGCGCCGATGCCGCCGGACTGGATGAACTCGATCCGGTGCGGCTCGAAATCGAGATGGCCTGGCACCTGGCCCTGGCCCTGGTCGGCGAGCGCGAGCAGGCACTCGAGCTGCAGCGGGCGCTCGCGACGCGACTCACCGAAGCCCTCGGCAGCGGCGACCCGTTGGCGATGAAGGCGACCAACAACCTCGGCATCAGCCTCGCCCGGCGCGGCGAGATGACCGAAGCGCGGGCCGTCTTCGAAGACCTGTACAGCCGCCGCGTGGCGGCGCTCGGCGCCGAGCACGAGGATACCCTCGGCACGATGTCGAACCTGGCGGTGTTGCGGGCGATGGGCCGCGACCACGAGTCCGCGCTCGAACTGCACCGCAGTCTGGTCGAGGTGCAGACGCGGCGGCTCGGCCGCGAGCACCCGACCACGCTGTCGGAACGCGGCAATTACGCGAACACCCTCAACGCCGTCGGCGAGTCGGCGGCTGCCGAGGCCGAATGGCGGGCGGTGCTCGCCGGTCGCCAGCGCATCCTCGGCGGCGACGCCCGCGACACCCTGCGCGCGAAGCTCAACCTGGCGGCGGTGATCGCCCGCGACGGCGAGCGCTTCCCGGAGGCGCTGGCGCTCGAGGAGGAAGTGATCGAGGGGCGCACGCGCCTGCTCGGCCCCCGCCATCCGGACACCGTCTTCATCCTCACCAACCACGGCATGACGCTCTATCGCGCCGGGCGCCCGGCCGAGGCGGCGGCCGTGCTGGCCGACGCGGCGCCGCTGGCGCTGGAGGTGCTCGGCGAGCGCAATCCGCAGGCGATCTCGGCGGTGCAGATACACGGGATGGCGCTGCTGGCGATGGGCCGGGCGGAAGCCGCGCTGGTGCCGCTGCGGCAGGCGATGGCGCTGCGCGGTGGTGCCGACGGCGGCGATGATCTCGAAGTGACGCCGTCCGCCGCGGCGACGGCGCGGGCACTGCGCCGGCTGGGGCGCGCGGCCGAGGCGCAGGCGCTGGAGGAGCGTTACCTGGCGCCGCTGCTGGCGAAGCCCGCGGACGCCCGCGACGACCGCGAGGCGCACGTGCTCGAACTGATCGCCGAGCAGACCGCGCTGGAGCGACGCTGAACCCTCAGGGCGGCGTCGGGATGTCGGCGCCGATCTCGCGGTCGGTCACCGCGTGGCGTGCCAGCCGGGTTTCGCGCCGGGCGATGTAGATGTTCGCGGCGAAGATGATCGCCGCACCGGCGCAGGTCCAGCGGTCCACCGCCTCGTCGAACAGCCACCAGCCGAACACGCCGACCACGAGGATCTGCAGGAAGCTGATCGGCGTCAGCAGCGAGGCGTCGGCCAGCTTCAGCGCCCGCGTCCACAGCATGTGGCCGCCGCTGCCCAGGGCACCGGCGAGCACGATCCACAGCCACGTGATGCCGGTCGGCGTCACCCAGACGAGCACCGCCGGCAGCGCCGCCATCGGCACCCACAGCAGGGTCGTCCAGATGACGATCGCGTCCGGATGCTCGCTGCGCGACAGGAACTTGATGCTGATCGCCGCGTTCGCGCTGGCCAGCGCCGCCAGCAGCGCGACCAGGCTGCCGGCGCTGAAGGACGCCGCACCGGGGCGCATGATCACCAGCACGCCGGCGAAGCCGATCAGTACGGCGGTCCAGCGCCGCGCGCGCACGACCTCGCCGAGGAAGACCACGGCGCCGAGGGTCACGAACAGCGGCGTCGAGTAGGAGATCGCGACCGCCTGCGCCAGCGGCAGGTGCACGATCGCCCAGAATCCCGCCAGCATCGACACCATGCCGATCGCGCAGCGCATCACGTAGAAGCCCAGTCGGCGCGTGCGCATCAGGCCCGGACCGTGCCGCAGCAGCAGCGGCAGCACGAAGGCCAGGCCGAAGAAAGCGCGGAAGAAGGCGATCTCGAAGGCGTGCAGCTGCGCCGATGCCAGCCGGATCGCGACCGCCATCAGGCCGAAGCTGACGGTGCCGGCGACCATCAGCGCGATCGCCCGCCCGACGGGCGACGGCGTGCCTGTGGAGGTGGCCATGCCGGCAGGTCAGCCGGCGTCGGGATCGAAGCGGGCGCCGATGATCCGCGGCTCCGGCTCCAGCGCGATGCCGAAGCGCTCGCGCACCGAGGCGGCGACGCGGCGCGCCAGGTCCAGCAGTTGCGGGCCGGTGGCGTTGCCGTGGTTCACCAGGACCAGGGCGTGCTGGGCAGCGATGCCGGCGTCGCCGTCGCGGTGACCCTTCCAGCCGCAGGCCTCGATCAGCCACGCGGCCGACAGCTTGGCTTCGTCCCCGCCGGCCGGGTACACCGGCAGCGCCGGATGTTCGGCCTTCAGCGCCGCGGCGGTCGCCGCCGGCACCAACGGATTCTTGAAGAAGCTGCCGGCGTTGCCGAGCAGGGCGGGGTTCGGGAGCTTGCGGGTGCGCAGGCGCGAGATCGCCTCGGCGACCTGGCTCGGCCGCGGCGACTCCCCCGCGCCGATCGCCGCGAGTTCCTCGCGCACGCCGGCGTAGTCCAGGCGCAGCGCGCGCCGGCGCGGCAGGCGCAGCTCCAGCGCGGTGACGACCCAGCGGTCGGTTTCGCGCTTGAAGCGGCTGTCGCGGTAGCCGAGTTCGCAGTCGGCGCGGGCCAGGCGCTTGACCTGGCCGGTGTCCCGCTGGAAGGCCTCGACCGCCTCGACGAATTCGCCGACCTCGACCCCGTAGGCGCCGATGTTCTGGATCGGCGCGGCGCCGACGGTACCGGGGATCATCGCCAGGTTCTCGAGCCCGCAGAGGCCACGCGCCAGGGTCCAGGCGACGAGGTCGTTCCAGTTCATGCCGGCCTCGGCGCGCACGACCGCGCTGTCGCCGTCGTCGGCGACGATGCGGATGCCGGCCATCGTCAGGCAGATCGCCACACCCGGGAAATCGCCGGCGAACAGCAGGTTGCTGCCTTCGCCGAGCACCAGCACCGGGCCGTCGCGCAGCATCGCGAAGTCGAACAGCTCGACCAGCGCCTCGGCGCGCGCCACGTCGGCCATCATCGCCGCCTTCGCTGGCACCCGGAACGTGTTGCGGCCCTGCAGCGAGACGTCCTCGGCGAGCCGGTAGCCGCTCACGCGACGCCCTCGCGGCGGCGCTTCATCGCGGTCACCGCCTCGGCGATCAGCGCCGGGCCGCGGAACACCAGGCCGGTGTAGATCTGCACCATCAGCGCACCCGCGGCGACCTTGCCGGCGGCGTCGGCGCCGCTGAGGACGCCACCGACACCGATCATCGGAATCGCCGGGTCCAGGCGTGCGCGCAGGCGGCGCAGCACCGCGGTCGACTTGCCGTACAACGGGGCCCCGGAAAGACCGCCGGTCTCGTGGGCCAGCTTGTGGCCGGCGATCACGGTGCGGTCGATGGTGGTGTTGGTGGCGATCACGCCGTCGACGCCGAGCTGGCCGAGCACGCGCGCACAGGCCTCGATGTCGTCGTCGCTCAGGTCGGGGGCGATCTTCACCAGCATCGGCACGCGCTTGCCATGTTGCGCGCCCAGCCTTTCCTGCGCCTCGCGCAGCGTGCCGACGAGCTGGCGCAGCGCCTGCTCCTCCTGCAGTTCGCGCAGGCCGGCGGTATTCGGCGACGAGATGTTGACGGTGACGTAGTCGGCCAGCGGATACACCCGCTCGAGGCAGTACAGGTAGTCCTCGTGCGCGCGCTCGTTCGGGGTGTCCTTGTTCCTGCCGATGTTGATGCCGACGAGACCGCCGCCACGCCGGCGGGCGCGGCCGACGTTGCGCACCAGCGCGTCGACGCCTTCATTGTTGAAGCCGAGCCGGTTGATCACCGCGTTCTGGTCGGCGAGCCGGAACATGCGCGGCTTCGGGTTGCCGGCCTGCGGTTTCGGCGTGACCGTGCCGACTTCGACGAAACCGAAGCCGAGTCCGAGCAGCGCATCGACGTGGGCGCCGTTCTTGTCCAGCCCGGCGGCGCAGCCGACCGGGTTCGGGAACTCGAGGCCGAAGGCGCGCGTCACCAGCGGCGGCGGTTTCGGCGCCAGCAGCGGGTTCAGGCCGGTGCGCCAGGCGGCCTCGAGCGCGGCCAGACCGAGGCCGTGCGCGCGCTCGGCGTCGACGCCGAACAGAAAGGGGCGGGCGAGTCCGTACATGCGCTGCCGTCAGAGCTGCGAGCCGATGCCGACCAGCGCCAGCAGCGCCGCCAGGCCCCCGAGGAACAGCACGAACACCAGCACGGTCAGCAGGCACAGGCCGATCATCAGCCAGCCGGTGACCAGGCCACCGACGGCCAGGCCGTCGCCGTCCATCGCGCCGTCGGCGCGGCGGATCTCCGCGCGCGCCATGTGGCCGGTCACCACGGCGATGACGCTGGCGATGATCGGTGCGACGAACATCGAGCCGACCAGGCCGATCAGGCCGCAGACCAGGCTGACCACGGCGAGCGTGCTCGTCGGCCGATAGCCCGGTGCCACCGGGGTCGGGGCGACGGGCGCCACCGGAGGGGCGGGCGGCGTGGACGGCGGCAGCGGCTCGGTGGTCATCGTCGGCTCTCAGAGGTCGAACTTGATGCCCTGGGCCAGCGGCAGCGCGTCGGAGTAGTTGATCGTGTTGGTCTGCCGGCGCATGTAGACCTTCCAGGCGTCGGAGCCGGATTCGCGGCCACCGCCGGTCTCCTTCTCGCCACCGAAGGCGCCACCGATCTCGGCGCCGCTGGTGCCGATGTTGACGTTGGCGATGCCGCAGTCGCTGCCGGCGGCCGACAGGAAGGCTTCCGCGGCCTTGAGGTTGGTGGTGAAGATCGCCGACGACAGGCCCTGCGGCACGTCGTTCTGCATCGCGATGGCGTCTTCCAGCTCGGCGTAGGGCATCACGTACAGGATCGGCGCAAAGGTCTCGTGCTGCACGATGTCGTCGCTGTTCTTCAGGCCGGAGACGATCGCCGGCAGCACGTAGTTGCCCGGGCGGTCGAGCTTCTCGCCGCCGGTCACGACGGTGCCGCCGGCGGCCTTCGCCTTCGCGATCGCGTCGAGGTAGGCGTCGACGCCGTCGCTGCTGTTCAGCGGGCCCATCAGGTTGGCCGGGTCGGTCGGGTCGCCGATCTTCTTCTCGACCTGCTTGTAGGCGGTGACCAGCTTGCCGAGCACGTCCTCGTAGATGGACTCGTGCACGAACAGCCGGCGGGTGGTGGTGCAGCGCTGGCCGGCGGTGCCGACTGCGCCGAAAACGATGGCCGGAATCGCCAGCTTCAGGTCGGCGGTGGGGTCGACGATGATCGCGTTGTTGCCGCCGAGCTCGAGCAGGCTGCGGCCCATGCGACGGGCGACGCGCTCACCGACGGTGCGGCCGACGCGGGTGGAGCCGGTGAAGCTGATCAGCGGAATCCGGCGATCGTCGACGAACTGCTGCGCGAGGTCGGTGCCGGCGTCGTTGAACAGGAAGAAGATGTCCGGGAAACCGGCGCTGGCCAGCGCCTCGTTGCAGATCTTCATCGACGCGATCGCCGACAGCGGGGTCTTCGGCGACGGCTTCCAGATGCTGATGTCGCCGCAGACCGCCGCGACGAAGGAGTTCCAGGCCCAGACCGCGACCGGGAAGTTGAAGGCCGAGATGATGCCGACGATGCCGAGCGGGTGATACTGCTCGTACATGCGGTGGCCCGGGCGCTCGGAGTGCATCGTCAGGCCGTAGAGCTGGCGCGACAGGCCGACGGCGAATTCGCCGATGTCGATCATCTCCTGCACTTCGCCGTCGCCTTCCGGCTTCGACTTGCCCATCTCCAGCGCGACCAGCGAGCCGAGCGCGTCCTTGTGCGTGCGCAGGGCCTCGGCGCAGAGGCGGATCGCCTCGCCGCGGCGCGGCGCCGGCGTCGTGCGCCACACCTTGAACGCGGCCTGGGCGCGCTCGAGGATCAGATCGTAGTCGGCCTGCGAGGAGGCATAGACCTTGCCGAGCACTTCGCCGTCGCCGGGGTTGACCGGCTCGATGACGCCGGCGTCGCGGGTCTTGGACCACTCGCCGTTGCCGAGATAAGTGCCGGATTCCTGGCCGGTCAGGCCAAGGGCGGAGAGGACTGCGTGGGTCATTCTGGGGCTCCGGAAGCGCTGGCCAGTGCGGCCTGAGGTGGCGGCCCCGATACGATTCGAACGTACGACCTTCCCCTTAGGAGGGGGACGCTCTATCCAGCTGAGCTACGGGGCCAAGCCCGGGGATTATCGCAGAAAGCGGCTCGGGTCCGGGAGCGCGGCACAGCCGCTGGCCTGCGTGCAGAGAAAGAGCCGGGCCTTTCGGCCCGGCTCTCCGGTGTCGCCGGGGACCCCGGCGACGTGTGGCGCGACGACGCGATTACAGGTCGGCGGTGACGCCGACCGCATCCCACGCGCGGGCGACCTTCTTGTACGCCGAGGAGCCGGCGCCATGCAGGTCGGCCGCTGCCTGCAGCGTGGCCGCCCGGGCACCGGCGTAGTCGGTGGTCGGCAGCATGTAGTTCACCAGCGCGTAGTACCAGATGCGCGCGGCGGTCTGCACGCCGAGGCCGCCGAGGTTGGTGTTGCCGTTGCAGACCATGTCCTCGGGGGTCAGGCCAGCCCAGGTGCCCGGGCCGAAGCCTTCCGGCACCACCGCACCTTCCGACAGCAGGTAGAAGAAGTGGTTGGCGACGCCGGAGGTGAAGTGCACGTCATCGAGGCCCATGCCCGGCTCGTAGCAGTCGTAGGACGCCCCGTCCAGGCTCGGTTTGAACATGTAGCGCAACGCCACCGTGCCGTCGTTGTTGGCGTAGACCTTCTCGCCGATCATCCAGTCGCCCGCGTCTGCATCGTTCTTGGCGGCGAACTCGACCGCGACCGCGAAGATGTCCGAGGTGGCCTCGTTCAGCCCGCCGGATTCGTCGCTGTAGATCAGGCCGGCGGTGGTGCTGGTGACACCGTGCGACATCTCGTGCGCGGCGACGTCCAGCGCCGTCAGCGGATTGACGCTGACGCCGTTGTCGCCGTCACCGAAGGTCATGCAGAAGCAGCTGTCGCGCCAGAACGCGTTGGCGTAGTTGCGACCGTAGTGGACGCGGGCGAGGGCGCCCTGGCCGTCGTCGGCGATGCCCATGCGGCCGAAGCGCGAGGCGAACCAGTCCCAGGTGGCGGCGACGCCGTAGTGCGCCTCGGCGCCGATGGTGGCCATGTCGGACAGCGTGCCGCTGCCCCACTGGTTGTCGGCGTCGGTGAAGATCGTGCCGTTGCCGGTGGTGCGGTTCAGCATGTTCGTGGTCGAACCGCCGCCACGGGTCAGGTCACGCAGCTGGTAGGCGTTCGCGCACGAGGTGGTGCGCAGGCTGACGCGGCCGGCGCCCAGGGTGTTGCCCTTGCCGTTGGCGCTGACGCCGCCGGGGCAGGTGCTGGTGTCCGGACCGGGCGTGGCGGTGTGGACCGCGTCCCACGCGGCGAGCACCTCGCCGGAGCTGGCGTCGATGAAGTAGTGCATCTCGGTCGGCGTCTGGTCGGCGCGGATGCCTTCGTAGACGACTTCCCAGGCGAGCGTCGGCTGGCGGCGGACGGCGAACACCACGAGACGGGCATCGGCCGGGGCGGTCGCGCGGGTGCCGAAGCGGGCGCCGGCGACGCCCAGGGCCTCGTCACGGCGCAGCTTCGGCGTGGCCGACGGACGGAAGCTGGTGTCGAGGTTCGTGGTGACCTCGGTGCGGCCGTTGCGGTTGTGGACGATGAAGTCACCGCCGATGACCGGCATGCCGTTCCAGGTGCGCTGGAAGCGCACGTGCTCGGTGCCGTTCATGTCGACGTTCGAATCCTTGGCGATGAACGCGTCATTGGCATGGCGCGCGACGGCCGGCAGGGACCCCGCGTCGATCGCGGCGCGGGCGCGCGCGACGGCCGCCTGGTCGGTGGCCGCCGTGGCCGCGGCGGAGGAAAGGGCGAGCACGCCCAGAATGGCGGCACTCAACAGGCTGGACTGGAGTTTCATGGATTTCCCCGTAGTGATGTGACGACAGGCCCACAGGGGCCGGTCGGACCGACGAACAGCATGATGCGGACGGCGGACCTACCGCCCCCTATTGGCAGACGTGGACGGCCGACGCCGTTCACGCACCGCTACCCCCGGCGGGAGCCGCCGCGCGCTTGATCGGCGCGGGTGGCCCCAGCCTGGCATCCTTGAAATACGACACGAGCAGTTGCGACCCGCGCGGCGAGTACCCGATGAAGGTGAAGTCGACGTCCGGGTGGTAGGCACGCGCATAGGCGGAGTCGAGCTGCTTGCTCTGCAGTTCGGCCAGGATGCCCAGCGCCTCCGGCTTCTCGAGGCCGGCGTTGTAGTCCTGCAGCACTTCCTTGACCTTGTTCGCGAACGGCTTGGTGAGATGCTGGCCGCGGATCTCCGGCGCGAAGAAATGGCGGTAGTAGTACATCGGCTGGCGCAGGCGCGGCAGCACGCGGATGCCGCAGGTGGCGACACCGGTGATCCTGCCCTCGGCGTTGCGGCTGATGCAGACGGCCTGCGGCGCACGGCGGCGGGCGATGTCCGGATCGGAGATGGCCTTGTTCTCGGTCCAGAACGCCAGCAGCTCCTCGCGGAGTGCGTCGTCGACCTTCTTCCAGACCGGGATGATTTCGATGCTCACGTCCTTGTTCCTCAATCGTCGTTGCCGGCCGCGGCATCGGCCGCGGCGTCGTTGCGGGGGGCCAGTTTCCTGACCACCTCGATGTATTCGCCGAACGACAGCTTGCCGTCGCGGTCGGCGTCGAACTCGGCCAGCGCCGGCGCAGCGGCGCCGGCCTCGCGGATCAGCAGCAGGTTGCGGTATTCCGTCGCGTCGATGCCGCCGTCGCGGTTCGCGTCCACGGTGTCGAACTGCTGACGCAGGCGCTGGCGCGCGGCCAGCGTGCGCGTCATCGCGACCCAGCCGGCGCGGAACTCGTCCCGGCTCAGGGTGCCGTCGCGGTTCGCGTCCATCCTCGCGAAGGCGGCATCCGCCTGCGGGGTGGGCGAGGGCGCCGCCGGAGCCGCCGGTGCCTGGGCACCGACGCTGCCGGCGACCAGCGCGAGGCTGGCGGCGAGGAAGGTCAGCGCCTTCATGCGACGACCTCTTCCTGCTGCGGCAGCGCCGACTCGAAGGTGATCAGGTCACGGATCTCCGGCGTGCGCAGCCCGACCAGCATCGGATTGCGGACCTGCGGCAGGAAGCAGATGTCGAAGATCTCGGTGATGTCGCCGTCGAAACGGATCCAGTTCAGCACGTCACCGTTGACCAGCGAGACGATCTGCACGCCGCACCACGGCTCGGCGTCGCGCTTGCTCAGCTCCTCGTCGAGCTGCAGGCCCTCGAAACGCTTGTTGCGCGGCTTCGACAGGCCGACCGCGGCGACGCCGCCGATGATCGACAGGCCGCGGGCGAAGCCAGGGAAGAAACACAGCGGCACGAACTTCTTCTTCTCGAAGTCGACCCAGCCGAGGTGGCCGGTGCCGGCGTTGAGCACCCACAGCTTGCCGTTCGCCCAGCGCGGCGAATGCGGCATCGAAAGGCCTTCGCAGACGATCTCGTCGGTCTCGACGTCGATCACCACGCCGCCGTCGCGTCGGCGCTCGCGCCAGCCGTCGACGGTGTCGGACTTGCAGACCGCGGTGACGTACTTCGGACGCCCGTCGACCATCGCCAGGCCGTTGAGGTGGCACCGGTCCTCCGGGGCCAGCTTGCTGATGAACTTCGGCTTCCAGATCGCCTTGAAGCTGTGCGTCTGGCTCAGTTCGGCGAGGCACGAATACTTGGTGTTGACGAAGACGACCTTGCCGTTGCTGCAGATGCCGAGTTCGTGGATGTCGACGTCGCCGATCGTCTGCGCGTTGCGCGGCACGTAGCACTTGTCGAACTGGCCATGGATGACCTCGTTCGGGCGCAGGACGTTCTCGAAACGCCACAGCTGGTACAGGCCACCGAGGTAAATGCGCTGGGCGTTGCCGACGATGCCCATCGCGCGCTCGAAGATGCGCTCGAAGAAGGCCACGCGGCCCTGCTGGTCGCTGCCGACCAGATAGAGACGGCCCGACTGGTAGGAGGTGATCGCCATCGACAGGCGGTTCGTCGCCAGCCAGCTCGCGAGACCGCGCGAGCACGACTTCTCGACCTTGAGCTTGGTGATGTCCAGCGGCTTCTGCTGCGCGCCGGCCGCCGCGTCGGCGGGGGCGGCCTGCGCGGCCGCCGGGTCCGTTGTCTGCTTCTGCTCCGAGGCTTCGTCGGCGGAGACCGCGTCGAGGCCGATGTCCATGTCCGCCTTCGCGTCCGTCGTTGCTTCCTTCTTGCCGCCGTTCTGCTTGTCGCGAGCCACCAGCTTCTCCAACTTCGTTCAAACTTCGCCGCCACGCCTGAGGGCGGGGCGGTCCCGGCGGCGACGGCACCTGCCGTCGCCGCCTTACCTCGTCACCAGGTGTAGCGCAGGATCAGCTGGCCGCCGACGAAGCTGTCCTGGGCGCCGCCATCGGTCCAGCTCGCACCGGCCGTGATCGACCAGCCGTGGATCTGGGCCCCGACGCCGAGCTCGACCATCGCGCTGGTGCCTTCGGTGGAGGTCATCCCCGTGTGGAAGTCGGCGACGGTGTAGTGGTTGTCGCCGTTGAACTCACGGATCGCGTTGAGCGAGCCGTACGGGGTCCAGATCACCGAGCCGGACTGGATCGTGCGGCTGAACTCCAGGCCCACGCGCAGGCGCTCGGAGGTGCCCGGGTCGTACTCGAACGCGCTCGAGCCGCCGATCACGTCGTCGATGTTGGTGATCTCGACGCGGGTGTACTGCAACTGCGGGACGACGCTCATGCCGCCGAAGTCGAGGCCGCGCCAACCGGTCTCGAAGCTCAGCGCGGTGGCGTCGCCGTGGGTGCGCAGGTACTCGCCGGTCGTCGTCAGCATGTCGGCGTCGAAATCGATGCCGCGCCACGACAGGTCGGCGTACAGGTGATCGCCGATCCAGGTCACGTACACGCCGCCGCTGTCGGCGTCGATGCGGGTGCGGCCGGCGCCTTCCAGATCCTGCACGGCGTCGGCGTTGCCGACCATCACGCCCCAGCTGATGCCGTAGCCGGAATCGAAGTTGAAGCCGAACTCGCGACCATCGTTGTCCTGGTCGAAGCTGAAGACGCCGCCGCCGCCGAAGGATTCGGCGTGGGCCAGATCCAGCGAGCCGTTGTCGCGCCAGATGCGGACCCAGGGGCCGAGGCCGTTGAGGTTCTCGGTATCCGGACGGACACCCATGCGCTGGCGCCAGGTGCCGACGTGGCTGTTGATCAGGCTGTGGGCGCCCGGAGCCACCGCGCCGGCGAGCGAGCCCGCCTTGTTCAGGCCATCGACCGAGACGCCGAGGCGGTACTCGGTGTCGCCGCCGACCGCGGCACTGCTGACGGTCAGGTGGTAGTCGAGGAAGTCGCTCTCGGCGCCGATCGCGGTGCCGCCGACGAAGGCGTTCGCGTTGCTGTTGCCGGTGACCACCGCGAAGGTGATCGGATCCAGCAGGTCGGTGACGCGGCCGTCGATCTGGGCGTTGACCACCTGGGTCGTGCCGTTCACCACGCTGCCGTCGATGTACAGCAGGTCGGACAGGCCGGTCAGGACGCGGACGTCGATCGCCAGCGCACCGTCGCCGGCGAAGTCGCCGATCACCGTCAGCATGTCGTCGGGGTTGCCGTCGAGGAACGTGATCAGGCCGTCGTTGACGAAGGGCAGGGTGTTCAGCGACGGCACCGCTTCCGGCGCGCCCGGGCCGACCGGGAGCGGCAGGCCGTTGCCCATGTCGATCAGGCCGTAGCCCGAGACGCGGATGATGCCGCTGTTCTCGAACAGGTTGGCGTTGCCGGCGCCCAGCGAAATCGCGCCGTTCTGCAGGTGGATCACGCTGCCCGCGAAGTTGTAGACGCGGTCGTTGCCGCCGCCGAAGTCGGTGGTGGCGTTGTTGACCAGCCATTCGCCGCCGTTGTAGCCGGCGAAGATGTCGACGCCGCCGCCCAGGACCAGCGCGCCGGTGATGTCGCCGCGGTTGATGACGATCTGGGTGCCGTCGCCGCCGCGCACCGCGACCTGGCCGTCGATGGCCGCATCGACGTACACGTTGCCGGTGTTCTCGAAGTAGGCGATGGCCGAGTCGAGGTCGACCGCGACCGCGTAATCGGCGTGCGAGGCCGTGATCGTGCCCGAGTTCAGGAAGTCGACCGCGCCGTTGGAGAGGATCCGGATGCCGATCGCCTCGGCCGCATCGGTCGACGTGGCGGAGATCACGCCGCTGTTGCTCGCGTCGACGTTGCCGAGTGCCAGCAGCTCGACGGCGACCGCGGCGTCGGTGGTGTAGGCGGAGGTCGACGTCGCCGAGATGTCGCCGCTGTTGCCGAAGGCCATGTCGAGGCCGGAATAGGCGAACACGCCGATCGCCGAGCCGACGGAATCGGCCTCGATCGCGCCGCTGTTGCTGATGGATACGTCGCCGCCGCTCATCACGTACGCGCCGACCGCCAGGTCGTACGGCGAGGAGACCTCGATGTCGCCGGAATTCGCGAGGCTGGCCTCGGAGGCGCCCATCGCCAGGACGCCGATCGCGGTGTCGTAGCTGACGACGGAGATTTCGCCGCTGTTGTTCACCGCCGCCACATCACCGCGGGCGTCGATACCGGTCGCCGAGGTGTAGTAGTAGAAGTTGATGTACGGCGTGCCGACCGTGATGTTGCCGGAGTTGTCGACGGTGGCGGTGCCGTAGGCAGAGGCGATGATGCCGGTCGCACGGACCGCGCCCGCGGCCCAGATCTCGCCGCTGTTCGTGACCGTGGCGTCGCCGTAGGTCGAGAACGCCGCGGCGCCGACCGCATTGCCGTAGCCGTAGGCGTCGACCGCGCCCGAGTTGGCGATGGCGACGTCACCGTTGACGCTGCTGCCGTAGAGGCCGATCGCCAGGTTGTAGGACTCGGCGTCGACCTCGCCGGCGTTGCCGATCGACACGTCGCCGTTCTGCGACAGCGCGACGATGCCGAGCGACTGGCTGCTGTAGTCGAAGAGGCCCGCGACGATCGTGCCGTCGGCGGTATTGACGACGCTGACGTCGCCGTCGGCCGAGGTGGCGACCGCGCCGTAGGAGATCCAGCCGTTGATGCCGATCTCGCCGGAGTTGGTGATCGACGCGCCGGCACCGCCGCTGGCCATCAGGCCGGTGGCGATGTAGGCGGTGTCGGCGTACTTGGCCGAGGCGACGTAGATGTTGCCGCTGTTGTCGATCGTGGCGTTGCCGCTGTTCGACGAGGCGATGACGCCCGTGACGCCGTACTTCAGGTAGGCGTCGTTGCGGACGTCGATGTCGCCGGAATTGACGACCGTGGCGTCACCCTCGATGGCGGCCGCGATGATGCCGACGCCGTAGCCGCCGCTCCACACCTCGATTTCGCCGGAGTTGAGCACCGTCGAGGAACCTTCGGCGATCGCGACGATGCCGAGCGAGCCGTAGCCGTATTTGCTGTACTGGCCGGCGTAGATCGTGCCGCTGTTGTCGACGAATGCGGAGCTGCCGGCACCGGCTGCGCGCACTTCGATGCCGCTGGTGCCGTAGTAGCTCGAGGCGATGATGTCGCCGGTGTTGACGACGCTGGCGGTGCCGCCCGGATAGACGGTGCCGGCCAGGATGCCGGTCGCGAACAGCGAACCGTAGTAGGTGCCGGCGGCGATGACGCCCGAGTTCGTGATCGAGACGCTGGAGTTGCCGACGGCGTAGATGCCGTTGGCCATGTCGCCCGCGGCGATGATCTGGCCGCTGTTGTCGACGACGACCTGGTCGCCGGTCGCGAAGATGCCGAACGACGAGTTCTCGCCGTAGTAGATGCCGGCGAGCTCGACGTCGACGTAGATCTCGCCACTGTTGGTGACGGTCGTCAGGTCGGTGCCCTGGGCCTCGATGCCCGCGGCCCAGCCGGTGCCGACCACCGACATGACGCCGCTGTTGTCGACGGTGACGTTGGCGCCGGAGGCGAAGATGCCGTCGGCGAGACCGGCGCCGGAATCGGCGACGACCAGACCCGAGTTCGTGATCGACACGTCGCCGTCGAACGAGTAGCCGAAGATGCCGATCGCCATCCCGTAGTCGGCGTAGGCGTAGACGCGGCCGCCGAAGTCGACATTGACGTCACCCACGCTGACCGCGTGGATGCCGTAGGCATTGCCGTAAGGCGAGCCGACACTGATCGCCAGGATGTCGCCCGTACCGGTGACGGTGACCTCGCTGGCGCCCTGGGCACGGATGCCGAAGGTGTCGCCGTAGCTGAAGGCGATGACGGTGCCGGAATTGTCGACCGTGGCGGTGTCGCCGATCGCGACGATACCGGATGCGGCGGGGAAGCCGTTGGCATAGGCCACGCCGGAGTTGTTCACCACCGCGTCGACGCCGACCGCGCCGATCGCGATCGCCTCGCCGCTGAAGCCGTAGGCGTAGATGCCGCCGCTGTTGTCGACCGTGGCGGTGCCGTAGTCGGCGCTGGCGAAGGCGCCGAGGGCGAAGTCGCCGGAAGTGACGTCGACGAGGCCGGCGTTGGTGACCGTGGCGTCACCCTGGCCGGACGAGGCCACGATGCCGTAGGCGACGACGCTGTCCAGGTTGCCGACGGTGAGGCTCGCGCCGCCGGTCTGGTCGACCGTCACATCACCGTTCGCCGAGGTCGCGACGATGCCGTAGGCATACTTCGCCATCGCGGTGACGTCGCCGGAATTGACCACCGACGCACCGGTGTCGCCGGCGGACATGATGCCGAAGGCGGCGTAGCCGTAGCCGTACTTGGTCGAGGTCGCGTAGACCGTGCCGCTGTTGTCGACGCTCGCGGACCCGAACTGCGAGAACGCGTTGATGCCGTTCGCGGAGTAGTACTTCGACGAGTAGTCCGAAATCGCGACGATGTCGCCGGAGTTGACGACGCTGACGTCGCCGTTGAACGACGCCGCCAGTACGCCGTTCGTCTGGCCGCCGGACAGCGCCTGGATCAGGCCGCTGTTGTCGACGCTGACGTCGCCGTCGCCGACGGCGACGATGCCGGCGGCGCCATTACCGTACTTCGCGTACTGGAAGGCGGTGATGTCGCCGCTGTTGCTGACGCTGACACTGCTGCCCGCGCCACCGGCGCGCGCCTCGATGCCGACGGCGCCGTAGTAGCCGTAGGCGCCGATGTGGCCTGCATTGCCGACATTGATGGTGCTGCCGTCGTAGAGGCTGGTCGCGAAGATGCCGGTGCCGTAATAGGACCCGAACAGCGTGCCCGCGTAGATGTCGCCGGAATTGACGATCGAGACGGCGCTGCCGCCGATGGCGTAGATGCCGTTCGAGACGTCGCCGGTGACGTCGATCAGGCCGCTGTTGT
Organism: Arenimonas composti TR7-09 = DSM 18010; assembly: GCF_000426365.1. GTDB lineage: Bacteria > Pseudomonadota > Gammaproteobacteria > Xanthomonadales > Xanthomonadaceae > Arenimonas > Arenimonas composti. Next base: position 373,312 of record NZ_AUFF01000001.1, read on the forward strand.
CGACCGTCACCGCGCCGCCGTAGGCCAGGACGCCGAACGCGTAGTGGTAGCCGCCGAACTCGTTCGCGGTGTCGAAGCGGACATTGGCGACGATGTCGCCGGAATTGGTGACGTCGACCGTGCCGGAACCCACGGCGGAGATGCCCACCGCCAGGTTGTAACCGTCGACGTCGATCGTGCCGGAAGCGTTGACGTCGACGTCCACGCCGATGGCGCGGATGCCGTGCGCCGAGGCGTACTCGGAGTACGCGACGAGCGGCCCCCCCACGTTCACGGAAGTCGTGCCGTAACCGGAGGCGGCGAAGATGCCGACGGCCTGGTCGCCGACGGCATAGGCGACGACGCCGCCGTCCCAGTCGACGTTCACGTCGCCCGGGCTGACGGCGTAGATACCGATCGCGACGCCGGAAGTGTAGGAAGCAGCGATCACGTCGCCGGTGCCGATCACGTCGACACTCGACGCGCCCTCCGCGGCGATGCCGATGGCCGTACCGTTGCTCAGGGAGAGCACGGTGCCGCTGTTGTCCACCGTGACGTTGTCGGCGGTCGCGTTGATGCCGACGGCGGAGTAGGTGCCGACGGTGTAGACGAAGCCGGAGTTCGTGACGTCGACGTCGCCCGCGGCGAGCGCGGTGATGCCGGCGGCGTACAGGCCGCCGGTGCCGACGTAGTAGGAGTTGTCGACCGAGACGTTGCGGCCGGCGGCGGCGTAGATGCCGAACGACTGGTAGTACGAGAGCGAGAGGACCACGCCGTCGTTGTCGATGTCGACGTCGCCGTTGGCGCTGGTGCCGACCACCGCGGCCGACAGGCTGCTGGTGGCGAAGGAGCCGGCCGCCGCGTAGGCGCCGACACCCTGTTCGATGGACACGTCGCCGTCGACCGACTGGCCGACGATGGCGTAGGAGCGCCAGCCGTCGGCGACGATGTCGCCGGTGTTGAGCACGCTCGCGTCGCCGCTGCCGGACTGGGCGATCACGCCGGTGGCGAGGTAGCCGCCGGCGCCGTACTTGGTCGAGGTGGCCTCGACGAAGCCGGCGTTGTCGACGTGCGCGTTGCCGTACTGCGACGCGGCGGTGATGCCGACGACGCCGTACTTCACGTAGGCGTCGTTGGCGACGATCACGTCGCCGTTGTTGTAGACGGTCGCGTCGCCATTGAAGCCGATCGCGATGATGCCGTCGGCGAGGCCGCCCGATTCGACCTGCACGAGGCCGTTGTTGACGATCAGCGAGGAGCCTTCGCTGGCGGCGACCAGGCCCGCCGCGCCGTTGCCGTACTTGTTGCTCTGCACGGCGTAGACGTTGCCGGCGTTGTAGATGGTGGCGGCACTGCCCTGGCCCGCGGCGAGTACCTCGATGCCGGTGGCGCCGTAGATGCCGAGGACGTCGACGGTGCCGTCGTTCACGGCGGTGGCGGTGCTGCCGGCGTAGATGCTGGAGAGGTGGATGCCCGAGGCGTAGTAGCTGCCGGCGTCGCCGATGATCATCGTGCCGGAGTTGACGACCACGGCATCGTTGCCGGCGGTGACGTCGATGCCGTTGGCGACGTCGCCGGAGGCGATCACGAAGCCGTTGTTGATCACCGACGCCTGGTCGGCCGCCGTCACGTGGATGCCGTACGACGTCGCGAGGTAACCGAATGCGTAGGCGTTGATGTAGAAGTCGTTGACGACTGTCGCCGCGCCGAGCGCCTCCACCTCGATGCCGGCGGCCCAGTAACTGCCGTCCGCGAAGATCACGCCGTTGTTGTCGATGTCGACGTCGGTGCCGGCGCCGAAGATGCCGTCGGCGATGTTGAGCGCCGAGTACGCGTCGACGGTGCCGTTGTTGACGATGATGACGTTGTCGACGCCGGCGTCGCCGTTGATGCCGATCGCCGGATTGAAGACTTCGGACGGGCTGATGACGCCGTTGTTGACGTAGATGAAGTCCGCCATCGGATGCGACGGATCGTCGACGAGCTCCAGGCCGCTGCCGATGCCCACCGCCGACTGGCTGCCACCGATCGCGAACGCGGCACGGGTGGGCTGCAGCAGCGCGGCGTCGGTTGCTTCAGCGGTGACGCTGGACGGCGCGGCGCCGCCGGCGAGGGTCAGGTCGAGGACGGGCGGCCCGATCAGGTCGCGCTGGGCGGCCTCGTGGCGGGCCGGGGCGTGTCCGGTCGTGTACGCGTCGGCGGCGAGCGCCTGGCCCCCGAGGGCCAGCGTGGCGGCGGAGACCGTCAGTGCGGCGCGGATCGCGCGGGTGACGGGAGCGACCGCGTACTTGCGGGCCCGACGGGAGTTGACCTGAGCAGCCTCAGTGTTCTTGCGCATTCCGTGCTTCCCCCAGCAATTTTTGTCAGTGCGTCCGCCGAAGCGGACGGATAGATGAATCCCCATCATCGTGGCGACGTCCGCGAAGAGTCACCGGCTGAGCCGATGCCTGGGTCGCGGCGCTAGCGATCGACGTCGTCCACGAATTCCGGCGCGAACCGGACTCGAACCTGCCGACAGCACCCACGTGTTGCGCTGTCCCGATCTGTGACGCGTGCCGCACCCCCGACCGGTCAATACCGAATCTAGCAAATTCGTACGGGGTGTTGGCAAGGGTTCAGAAAAGTCATCTCGACTCGAGGCGTGATGCGCCGCGAAATTTTTTCCGGACGCGAAAACGCCGAACCCCGCACGGGGCGGGGTTCGGCGGGACTTCTGATTTGTGGTGGAGAGGATGGGGATCGAACCCACGACCTCGTCATTGCGAACGACGCGCTCTCCCAGCTGAGCTACCCCCCCACGGAAGGTCCGCGAATTATAGGCAGGCCGATCGGCTTTGCCTAGCCTTTCGAAAGCAGTGGCGCGAAATGCGGTTCCAGCAGGGTGCGCCGCCAGCCCTCGAGGGCGTCCGGCCAGGGCCGGCCATCGACGAGACTCTCGATGTGGCGGCGGGCACAGAGCAGGCCCTCCGGCAGGCCATGCGCTTCGGCGACCGCTGCGACCGCCTGCTGCAAGGCCTTCACGGTCTGCTTGTCGCGGTTCTCAGGTTGCGCGAGCGGCAGTCCGCCCTCGTCGGCCGTCGCCGGCGCGGTGAGCAGCGTCCACAACAGCTCGCGCGACTTGCGCGGTGAGCGCGGATGGCGTTCCAGTACCTGGCGCAGCGCGGTTTCATCGGCCGGCGGCCGGCGGGCCAGCAGCACCGCCAGTTCATTGTCGAGGATCCAGCTGCGCGGCCGGTCGGCGCGCCGGGCTTCGGCGTCGCGCCAGCGCAGCAGCCGGAACAGTCGCAGCTGCGCCGCGGCGTCCAGACCCTGGGCGCTGCGCAGCGCCAGGTGCGGGAACGGCTCGTCGGCATCGTTGCCGGCCTGGCGAAGGGCACGGGCGGCATCGGCCGCCAGCCAGTCCGCGCGGCCCAGCTCCGCCAGCTTCGGCGCCAGGAAGGCATGCACCTCGTGCAGGTAGCGCACGTCGTCGGCGGCGTAGTCGCGCTGCGCGTCGCTGAGCGGCCGGCGCAGCCAGTCCGATCGGGTCTCGCCCTTGGCGAGGGTGACGCCGGTGACCATTTCCACCAGCTTCTGGTAGCCGAGGCCGGTGCCGAGGCCGCACAGGGCGGCCGCGACCTGGGTGTCGAACAGCGGTTCGGGCAGGGCCTCGCAGCCGCGCTGCAGCGCCTGCAGGTCTTCGCTGGCGCTGTGCATCAGCTTGGTCACCGCAGGATCGCGCAGCAGCGGGCGCAGGGCCTCGGCCATGCCGGGCACGGTCGGGTCGACCAGCAGGATGTCGCCGGGCACCGCCAGCTGTACCAGCGCGAGCTGGGGATAGAAGGTGCGTTCGCGGATGAATTCGGTGTCCAGCGCGACGAGGGGCTGGCCGGACCAGCGGGCGAGGTGGGCCGTCAGCGCGGCCGGGGTATCGATCCAGAGGCTCAAGAGGGGACTGCGTGGTTGCCAGGTGGCGGCACCTTAGCCTAAGTTCGGGCCGCCCAGGTCGATCCGACGCCACCGTACGACGTCGCCCGCATGCGCCAGTTGCTGCGTTCCCCGATCCCTGCGGCCGTCCTCGTCGCCTCCCTGCTGGCCGCCTGTGGCGGCGAGGGGCCGGAGGCGGACGCACCGCCACCGTCGCCGGTCGATCCGGCGGCCCTCGAAGCCTATGTCGAGCCCGCCGACCCGGCGCCGGCCCATGTCGCCGACTGGACACCGTCCCTGCCGGCGCTGCGCGAGGCCGATGTGCGCGAGGTGCTGGCCGCGGCGGGCAGGGACCTCGCCGCCGGGCGCCTGCTCGCAGCCGGCTGGCCGGCGGTGCCGACCGGCGCTGACGGGGAGCCGGTACCGGAAACGTCCGCCGACGCCGACACCGACGGCACGAGCGACGCCGTCGACGCGGCAGCGCCCGGCCCGGCCACCGATCAGCAAGCGGCCGCCGCCGCTCCGGGGCTTATCTGGCCGCCCGGTCCCGAGCCCGGCGCCCTCGAGCGCTATCTGGCGGTCGCTGCCTTCGATCCGGAGAACACCGAGGCAGCCACTGCGATCCGCACGATCGCCGACGAACTGATCCAGCGCGGTCGGGCCGCGATCCGCGAGGGTCGGCTGGTCGACGCCCAGCGCTTCGAACGCGTCGTCACCCGCGCCAGCCCGCAGCACCCGCAGTTGGCGGTCTACCGGCTGGAGGTCGAGGCCGGACAGCGCGCACGTGCACTGGTCGCGCGTGGCGAGAGCCGGGTGCACGCCGGCCGGCTGCTGCAGCCCGAAGGCGGCAGCGCGGTCGCAGCCTTCCGCGAGGCGCTCGCGGCCGTGCCCGATTACCTGCCGGCACACGACGCCCTGGCCCGCGTGCAGCGCGAGCGCCTCGACGCCGCACTGGTCGCGGCGCAGCAGGGCGACTACGACGGCGCCGAACGCCTGCACGCCGAAGCCGGGCGGGTGATTCCAGGCTCGTCGGCCTGGCAGGACATGGCGGCACGCCTGGTCGAACTGCGCCGCGAACGCAGCGGCGAACTCGTGACGCAGGGCAATGCCGCGGTCGACGCGCTCGACCTCGAGGTCGCCGCGCGCCGGCTCGCGGACGCCGAGCGGGTGTCGCCACAGGCGGCCGGGCTCGACGAACTCGCACGGCGGATCGAACTGGCCCGTCACTACGGGCATCACCGGCCGGGACAGGTGTTCCGGGAGCCGCTCGCCGGCGGTGGTCAGGCCCCGGAGGTGGTGGTGCTGGCGCACGGCCGGTTCCGAATGGGCGCCGCCGAGGGTGAGTCGATGGCCACCGCGCACGAACGGCCGGCGCACGAGGTCGCCTTCGCGCGCGGGTTCGCGATCGCCCGCAACGAGGTGACCGTCGGCGATTTCGCCCGTTTCGTGAGCGCCACCGGCTACCGCAGCCTCGCGACCCGCGAGGGCAGGGCGGCCATCTACGACGAGCGCAGCGGCGCGATGGCCGAACGCGACGGCATCGACTGGCGGCACGACTACACCGGCCGCGAGGCGGCGCCCGACCTGCCGGTGGTGCACGTCGCCTTCGAGGACGCCGTCGCCTATGCGGGCTGGCTGTCCGCGCAGACGGGGCAGCGCTACCGGCTGCCGACCGAGGCGGAATTCGAATACGCGCTGCGCGGCGGTCGCGACTCCGCCTATCCCTGGGGCGAAGGTCTGCCGCAGCGCGTCGTCGGCAACCTCACCGGAGACGGCGACCGTTCGCGCAGCGGACGGCAATGGTCGAACGCGATCCGCGGCTATTCCGACGGGCACTGGGGTCCGGCGCCGGTGCGCAGCTTCCCGGCCGAAGCCTTCGCCACCTTCGACCTGATCGGCAACGTCTCCGAATGGGTGCTCGACTGCTGGCACGACGGCTACCGCCGGGCGCCGGTGGACGGCAGCGCCTGGGTCAATCCCGGCTGCACCGAGCGGGTCGTCCGCGGGGCGTCCTGGGCGAGCACGGTCGACCGCGCGCGTTCGGCGTGGCGGCAGGCGGCGCCGGCGCATAGCCGGCATGCGCGGCTGGGCTTCCGGGTGGTGCGGGAACTGCAGGCGCCGGGCGCCGGCCGCTAGCGCGGGCGCAGCTTGCCGCGGCCGCGGCCGGTGCGGGCGCGGGTCGTCGGCGTCGACGCACCGCCGCCGCCGAGTCCCTGCTGGAAGGACCGCCAGAGTTCGAAGTTGCGTTCGGCCAGCTGGTTCAGCAGGGCCCAGGGCGTCTGTGCCTGGCCGACGATCGCGCCGAGCTGGCTGCGCAGGCCCTGCTGCTGTTCGAGGAAGAACTGCAGGCTGCGCTCGAGGAAGCTCGCCATCGCTCCTTGCAGCGAATCGCCACGGAAGCGGATCACCTGGGTCAGCAGTTCGGTGGTGAAGATCGGCTGCCCGTGTTCCTCGTGGTCGGCGATGATCTGCATCAGCACCTGGCGGGTGAGGTCCGCCCCGCTGCGCGCGTCACGCACGACGAACTCCTCGCGCTCGAGGATCAGCTGGCGCACGTCCTCGAGGGTGATGTAGCTCGAGATCTCGGTGTCGTACAGGCGACGGTTCGGGTACTTCTTGATGATGCGTTCGTGCGTCATGCAGGTCCCGTTCGCGCGCGGCGAGTGGGGCAGCATCCTCCATCGCGGCGGCGGCGTGCAAGCCGCGTCCGCGGCGCGCCTTCAAGTGCCGGTGGTCGTGTCCTGGTCCGCCCCGAAGGCGATGCCCGGAACCGCGGGAATGCGTCGCGCATCGAAGGCCGGTAGCGCCCGCGCCAGCGCTTTCGCCGGGCTGCCGGCACGGGTGAAGGCCGACGGTTCCTGGCCCAGGAAGCGCCACGCGGCGGCGAGGGCGGGCCAGGGATCGGTGTCGTCCAGCGGCAGCGAATGCAGCGACTTCGACAGCTTGCGGCCGTCGCCGGCGAGCACCAGCGGAAGGTGCAGGTAGGCCGGCGTCGGCAGGCCGAGCCGGCGCTGCAGCAGGATCTGCCGCGGCGTCGAGTCGAGCAGGTCGGCGCCGCGTACCACCGTCGTGATTCCGGCATCGGCGTCGTCGACGACGACCGCGAGCTGGTAGGCCCAGAGTCCGTCGGCGCGCCGCAGCACGAAGTCGCCGACGTCGCGGGCGAGCTGCTGTTCGAAACGTCCCTGCACGGCGTCGTCGAAACCGAGCGTGACGTCGGGGACACGCAGCCGCACCGCCGCCGCGTGGCCGCCCGGGCGGGCGACACAGCCGCGGTGCAGGCCGCCGGACGGGACGAGGTCGGTGCGGCTGCAACGGCATTCGAAGGCGTCCCCGGCGGCGAGCAGTTTCGCCAGCGCCGCCGCATAGGCGGGGCCGCGGTCGCGCTGGCGGACGATTTCGCCGTCGTGCTCGAGACCGAACGCGACCAGCGTCGCCAGCTGGCGCACGGCCGCGCCGCGGGCTTCCCGCGGCGGGTCGATGTCCTCGACGCGAAGCAGCCATTGGCCGCCTGCCGCACGCGCGTGCAGCCAGCTACCCAGCGCCGCGACCAGCGAACCGAAATGCAGCGGCCCGGTCGGCGAAGGCGCGAAACGCCCGCGATAGCGCGGCGGCGGCGGGTTCACGTCTTGAATCCCGGGCGGAAGGCGACCATTTCCCCGGAAGGCCGGCCGCGTCCCGCCGGCGACGGAAAGGAGTTCATGTGATCAAGCGTATCGCACTGTTCCTGGCGACCAATCTCGCGGTGCTGGTGCTGCTCGGGCTGGTGCTCTCGGTGCTGCAGGGTGTCTTCGGCATCCAGCTCGGCAACCAGGGCACGTTGCTGGTGTTCGCGGCGGTATTCGGCTTCGGCGGCGCCTTCGTCTCGCTGGCGATCTCGAAGTGGGTCGCGCGCACCACGACGCGCATGCACGTCATCACCCAGCCGCGCAATGCCGACGAGGCCTGGCTGCTGGCGACCGTCGGCCGGCACGCGCAGGCGGCGGGCATCCGGATGCCCGAGGTCGGCATCTACGACGGCCCGGAGCTGAACGCGTTCGCCACCGGGCCCAGCCGCAACAATTCGCTCGTCGCGGTGTCGACCGGCCTGCTGCGCGGCATGGGCCGCGACGAGGTCGAAGCCGTGCTCGCGCACGAGGTGAGCCACGTCGCCAACGGCGACATGGTGACGATGGCCCTGATCCAGGGCGTGATGAACACGTTCGTGATCTGGCTCGCGCGCGTCGTCGGCGGCATCGTCGACGGCATGCTGTCCGGCGGCCGCGAGAACCGCGGTCCCGGTTTCGCCTACTACGCGGTGGTGATGGTGCTGGAGATCGTGTTCGGCCTGCTGGCCTCGATCGTCACGATGTGGTTCAGCCGCCGCCGCGAGTTCCGCGCCGACGCGGGGGGTGCGGCGCTGGCGGGACGCGAGCGGATGATCGCGGCGCTGACCCGACTCGCGCAGACCTACGGCCACAGCACGCTGCCCAACCAGGTGCGCGCTTTCGGCATCTCCGGCAACGTCGGGCAGGGCCTGAAGCGCCTGTTCATGACGCATCCGCCGCTGGCGGAGCGCATCCAGGCGCTGCGCGACGCCGCCTGATTCCGGAAGGAAGGCGCCCGCGCCGGAAGGACGCGGGCGCCGGTGACGCGGCCTCAGCCGAAGTCGTAGTTCATCGCCGGGCCGGGCGGCGCGAGGAAGTTGCCCTCGACGAAGTCCATGCCCATGCCGAACAGCACGCTCATCGTGGTGGCGTCGGAGACGAACTCGGCGAGCGTCTGCTTGCCGGCCTCGTGCGCCTTGGCGACGATTTCGCGGACCTGCTTCTGCACGTCCGGGTTCTTGCCGAGCTCCTGGATGAAGCTGCGGTCGATCTTCAGGATCGCCGGGTCGATGTGGCTCAGCATCTGGAACGAATTCAGGCCGGTGCCGAACTGCTCCAGCGCGACCCGGCAACCGAGCGCCGACACCGCCTTCTCGAAGCCCTGCACCGCCTTGAGATTGGTGAAGACCTTCGATTCCGGGATCTGCAGCACCAGCCGGTCGCCCGGTACGCCGTGCGCGCGCAGCTGTTCGGCGATGAAGGTCTCCAGGCCGCCTTCGACCAGCGAGGCCGGGGTGATCTTCACGAACAACACCGTGTTCCTGCCGGCCTTCATGCGCTCGGCGATGACGCCGGCCGCGCGCTGGATCACCCAGCGGTCGATGTCGTCGAGCAGGCCGTGCTCCTCGGCGATGGCCAGGTAGGTCATCGGCGGGATCATCTCGCCGCCCTGGCCCTTCATGCGCAGGTAGACGTCGTAGTGCTCTTCCTCGGCACCGGTGAGGCTGATGATCGGCTGGTAGTGCAGCACGAACTGGTCACCGACCAGGGCCTCGCGGATGCGCTCGACCCAGGCCTGGATGCGCTCTTCCTCGGCGCGGTCGCGGGCGGCCGGGTCGAAGATCTCGATGCGGTTGCCGCCCATGCCGATGCTCGAGGCCAGGCACTGGCTGGACTTGGCCATGACCTGCGAGACGCTGGCGATCCGCTCGCCGATCTGCACGCCGCCGATGCTCAGGCCGAGGTTCAGCGAACGCGAACCCGCCTCGACGATATGGCCGTGGAAAGCGTCGCGGATGCGCTCGGCCTGGGCCTGGCTGCTCTTGTGGTCGTGCGCCAGGCACAGGACCGCGAAGCTGTGGTCGCTCAGGCGTGCCGCGAGGGTTTCCGCGTCGAGCGCGCCCTGCAGCCGGTCGGCGATGCCCTTGATCAGCTCGTCGGCGTGCGCCAGGCCGATTTCCGACACCAGGTTCTCGTACTGGTCCGGCTCGATCAGCAGCAGCGCCTGCTGGCCCTTGCCCTCGGCGGCACGGGCGACCGCGGCCTCGAGCTCGGTCATGAAGTGCGGGCGGTTGTAGAGCCCGGTCAGCGGGTCGCGCTGGCGCAGGGTGTCCAGCTCCTTGACCATGTCGGGGTCGACGGTCTGCTGGCGGAACACGATCTGCAGGCAGGCTTCGCCCTCGAACGTCGCCTGCGCGAACTCCATCACCGCGTCGAAATTGCTGCCGTCGGCACGCTGCGCCTGCAGCTCGAGCTGCTTCGGCGGCGGCTCGCCGCGGCCGAGGCGCTTGAGCAGGGCACGGAAGGATTCACCGTGCTGCGGCGCGATCAGGTCGAGCACCGACACGCCCTCGATCTCGTCGAAGCCCTCGAAACCGAACATCTCGAGATAGGCGTCGTTGGCGCGGATGTGCATGCCCTCGTGCACGTAGGCGATCGGGTCGCGCGACGACGCGATCAGCGCGTCGCAGCGGCGCTCGGAGTCGCGCAGCGAGGCCTCCAGGTGGCGTAGGCCGCGACGCGCCTGCAGCGCGGCGAACTCGGCACGCACCACCGCCTGCACATGTTCGGCGCGGTGGCGCAGACACAGGTCGCGCACGCCGGCGGCCAGCGCGTCGAGCACGATCTTCTCGTCGATGGACTGGCAGGAGACCAGCACCGGAATGTCCTTGCCGGTCGCGGTCACGCGCTCGACGACGGTGGCGAGCGGCAGGTACCTGGCGTCGAACGCCGCCAGCACCAGGTCGATGGACTGACCGGCGAGCAGCTGGACGAGTTCGTCCTCGTTCTCGGGCCGATGCGGGCGCACGGCCATGCCGCCGTTGCGCAGGTGGCTGATCAGCTGCTCGGCATCCTCGAGCTTGTCTTCCACCAGGAGCAGGCGGATAACGGCGTCCTGCTGTGCCATCCAGGTGCTCTCCTTTGCGTATCAATGGCTTGCGCGGCGGAGCGAAACGATACCAGAAGCCGGACTGATAACACCATCACGGAAACGGGTCTCAGAGGGGCAGCTTCGACGCTGCCCCGGCGACTTCGCGCACCAGGCGCGGCAGCAGATAACCGGGCAGCCGCGCCGCGAGTTCGGCATGCAGGGTCCGGGCCCGTTCCGGCGCGACCTCGAAGTGCGCCGTGCCGGCGACACGGTCGAGCTGGTGCAGGTAATAGGGCAGGGTGCCGGCGGCGAACAGCCGCTCCGACAGCTCGGCGAGCACGCCGGCGTCGTCGTTGACCCCGCGCAGCAGCACCGCCTGGTTGAACAGCGTCGCGCCGGTATCGCGCAGGGCCGCCAGCGCCTTCGCGGTGGCGGCGTCGATCTCGTTGCCGTGGTTGGCGTGGACGACGACCACGCGCTGCTGCGGCAGCGACGACAGCCAGGCCAGCAGTTCCGCGTCGACCCGCTCCGGCAGCACGATCGGCAGCCGGGTGTGGATGCGCAGCCGGCGCACATGCGGCAGGGCGCGCAGTCCCTCGCTGAACTCGGCGAGCTTGCCGGTGGCCAGCGACAGCGGGTCGCCGCCGGACAGCAGGACCTCGTCGATCGAGGTGTCCGCGGCGAGCCACTCCAGCGCCGCCCGCCAGCGGTCGGCCGCGGCGGTCTCCTCGGCATAGGGGAAGTGCCGGCGGAAGCAGTAGCGGCAATGCACCGCACAGCTGCCGGTCGCGACCAGCAGGGCGCGGCCCGCGTACTTGTGGATGATGCCGGGGCCGCCGCGGGCGGCGCCGTCGCCGACTGCGTCCAGGTCGAAGCCGGGCACGATCCGGTCCTCGTCGTCCAGCGGCAGCACCTGGCGCAGCAGCGGATCGTCGGGGTCGCCCGGTCGCATCCGGGCGACGAAGCCGCGCGGCACGCGCAGCGGGAACTGCTGCGTCGCGGCCGCCGGCAGCCGCGCGGCGAGGGCCGGCAGGCCGAGCAGGGCCAGCAGCTCGTGCGGGTCGCGGACGGCATCGCGCCAGAGTGCCTGCCAGCGTGGGGCGGCCGGGACGGGCTGCGTGGGAAGGGACTGGGCGGTTATCATGTCCGGCTTGGACGAGGGCCGACCGGCCCGCGAAAACGACATTGTAGCCGCAGGCCGGGCCCGGCCGTGGCGATCCACGAGGAGCAGCACCGATGGCCAGCTACGGCATGAACGACGTCAAGAACGGCATGAAGATCATCGTCAACGGCGACCCGTGCGTGATCACCGACACCGAGTACGTCAAGCCGGGCAAGGGCCAGGCCTTCACCCGCGTGAAGTACCGCAACATCAAGAACGGCCGCGTGCAGGAAACGACGATGAAGTCGACCGACTCGCTGGAAGCGGCGGACGTGCTCGACACCGACATGCGCTACCTGTACAGCGACGGCGAGTACTGGCACTTCATGGACGCCGAGACCTTCGAGCAGGTGCAGGCCGACGCCGCCGGCATCGGCGACACGAAGAACTGGCTGAAGGGCGAGGAGGACTGCGTCGTCACTCTGTGGAACGGCACCCCGATCGCGGTGCAGGCGCCGAACTTCGTCGAACTGAAGATCGTCGAGACCGACCCGGGCGTGCGCGGCGACACCTCGGGCGGCGGCGGCAAGCCGGCCCGCCTGGAGACCGGCGCGGTCGTGCGCGTGCCGCTGTTCGTGAACCAGGACGAGATCATCAAGGTCGACACCCGCTCCGGCGAGTACGTGTCGCGGGTCAAGTAAGCGGATGACGAGCCCGGCGCCCGCGGCCGTCGGCCAGCCCGAAGCCGTCGACCTGCTGATCGAGGCGGGCTGGGTCGTCCCGGTCGAACCGCAGGGGGTCGTGCTCACCGACCATGCGGTGGCGGTGCGCGGCGGCGACATCGTCGCCGTGCTGCCGCAGACCGAGGCGCGCGGCCGTTACGCCGCCGCCGAAGTCGTCAGCCTGCCGCAGGCGGCGCTACTGCCGGGGCTGGTCAACGCCCACTGCCACAACCCGATGACCCTGCTGCGCGGGGTCGCCGACGACCTGCCGCTGATGACCTGGCTGCAGGAGCACATCTGGCCGATCGAGGGCAAGGTGATCGGGCCGGAGTTCGTCGCCGACGGCGCCGAGCTCGCCGTCGCCGAGATGCTGCGTGGCGGCACCACCACCTGCGCCGAGAACTATTTCTTCCCGGACGTGCAGGCCGCGACCTATGCGCGCCTGGGCTTCCGCGCCGTCGTCGGCCTGCCGGTGATCGATTTCCCGACCGCCTGGGCGCGCACCACCGACGAGTACTTCGACAAGGCCCTGGAAGTGCACGACAACTGGCGGCGGCATCCGCTGGTGTCGACCTGCTTCGTGCCGCATGCGCCCTACAGCGTGTCCGACGCGGCCTTCGAACGCATCCGTATGCTCAGCGACCAGCTCGACCTGGTCGTGCACTGCCACGTGCACGAGACGGCGCAGGAGAACGTCGACGCGATCGCCGCCCACGGCATGCGCCAGCTGGCGCGCCTGGACCGCCTCGGCCTGGTCAACGCGCGCCTGATGGCGGTGCACATGACCGACCTGACCGAAGCCGAGATCATGCTGTGCGCCGAGCGCGGGGTCAGCGTCGTGCACTGCCCGGAATCCAACCTCAAGCTCGCCAGCGGCTTCTGCCCGGTGCACCGGCTGCAGCAGGCCGGCGTCGAGGTCGCGCTCGGCACCGACGGCTGCGCCAGCAACAACGATCTCGACATGTTCGGCGAGCTGCGTACCGCCGCGCTGCTCGGCAAGGGCGTCGCCGGCGACGCCGCCGCGGTGGACGCCGCGACCGCCCTGCGCATGGCGACGCTGGCCGGCGCCAACGCGCTGGGTCTCGGCGAGCGCATCGGCTCGATCACGCCGGGCAAGGCGGCCGACCTCGTGGCGGTGAACCTGGCCCAGGTCGAGACGCAGCCGCTGCACCACGTGATCTCACAGCTCGTCTATGCGGTCGGCCGCCACCAGGTCAGCGATGTCTGGCTGGCCGGTCGCCGCCGCCTCGCCGGTGGGCGCCTCGTCGACATCGACACCGAGGCGCTGCTGGCCAAGGCCGAACGCTGGCGCGGCCGCATCGCCGCGCTGAGGGCGGCGCCGTGAACCACGACGCAGGCGCCGCCGCGACGAATGCCAGCGCCGCCGAGCTGGCCAAGTTCGGTGCACTGGCCAACCGCTGGTGGGATCCGCAGGGTCCGCAGAAGCCGCTGCACCAGCTGAACCCGGCCCGGCTCGGCTACGTCCGCGACCGCATGCCGCTTGCGGGCGCGCGCGTGCTCGACGTCGGCTGCGGCGCCGGCCTGCTCAGCGAGGCCCTGGCCCGCGAGGGCGCCCGCGTCACCGCGCTCGACCTCGCCCCGGAGCTGGTCGACGTCGCCAAGCTGCACCTGCTCGAATCCGGCCTGCAGGTCGATTACCGCCTGCAGTCGATCGAGGAACTCGCCGCCGCGGAGCCGGAAGCCTTCGACGCCGTCGCCTGCATGGAAATGCTCGAACACGTGCCGGACCCGGCGGCGATCGTCGCCGCCTGCGCGCGTGCGCTGCGCCCCGGCGGCCGGCTGTTCCTGTCGACGCTGAACCGCACGCCGGAAGCCTTCGCGCTGGCGGTCGTCGGCGCCGAGTACATCACCCGCCTTCTGCCGCGTGGCACCCACGACTACGCGAAGTTCATCCGCCCGTCCGAACTGGCGGCCTGGCTGCGTGCCGCCGGCCTGCAGCTCGAGGACGTCAGCGGCCTGGCCTACGACCCGATCCGCGGCACCGCCCGGGTCGGCGGCGCGGCGCGGGTCAACTACCTCGTCTGCGCGGTGAAGCCCTGATGCCGCCGTTGCAGGCGGTCCTGTTCGACCTCGACGGTACCCTGGTCGACACCGCGCCGGACCTCTGCCACGCCGTCAACCGCGTGTGCGCCGATCACGGCAGCCCGCCGGTGCCGCTGGAACGCCTGCGTCCGGTGGTCAGCAAGGGCGGACGGGCGATGCTCGCGGCCGCGCTGCCCGACGTCGCCGAGGCGGCGCGCGAGGCGATGATCCCGCCCTTCCTCGACTATTACGCGCAGGCGGTGAAGGTCGACAGCGTGTTGTTCCCCGGCGTCGACGCGCTGCTCGGCGCGATCGAGGCGCGCGGGCTGCGCTGGGGCATCGTCACCAACAAGCCTGAAGGGCTCGCGCGCGCCGTGGTCGACGGCTTCGGCTGGACGCAGCGCTGCGCGGTGCTCGTCGGTGGCGACACACTGCCGCAGCGCAAGCCCGACCCCGCGCCACTGCGGCATGCCTGCGCGCAGCTCGGCATCGCCGCCGACGCCGCGCTCTACGTCGGCGACGACGAGCGCGATGTGCTCGCCGCCCGCGCCGCCGGCATGCCGGTGGTCGCCGCCGCCTGGGGCTACCGGCTGCCGCACGAGGACCCGGTGAGCTGGCAGGCCGACCGGCTCTGCGCCGATGCCGGCGCCGTGATCGCCCTGCTGCCGCCGTGAGGCCGGACCGCCCCGGCGGCGATGCCGCCGCGATCGAACACTTCGTGCACAAGTGGTTCGCGCGCGAGCCCGAGATGGCGCTGGCCGAGGTCTATTGCCCGCCGCCGCTGCGCCCGCGTTTCCGCGCCTGGGGGGCGCTGCTGCACGAGCTGCGCGAGGCCGCGTTCGAGCTCAGCGATCCGCGCATCGTCGCCAGCAAGCTGCCGTGGTGGGCCGAGGAACTGCAGCGCATCGGCGGCGGCGAGGGCCGGCACCCGCTGGCCGCGCCGCTGGCCGGGCCGGGCCTGCCGTGGCGCGGCCTGGCTTCGGCACTGCTGGCGACCGTCGCCGACGACAGCCGCCCGGCCGATCCGACCGCGGCGATCGCCCAGCTGCAGCCGCTGGCGGCCGCCATCGCTGCGGTCGAGGCCGGCCTGTTCGGCGCGGCGGCGCCGGTGCCCGGCGCTGATACCGCGATCGCCGTGCACCTGCTGCAGGAACGCCTGCCGCACGGCCTCGCCGCCGATGACCAGGCGCGCCTGCCGATGAACCTGCTGGCCCGGCATGGTCTCGACGTCGCGGCGGTCGCCGCCGGCCAGGGCGAGGCGCTGTTGCGCGACTGGGCGGGCGAGCTGCTGGCGGCCGCACCGGAACGCCTGCCGGGGGCGCCGCTGCTGCGGCGGCTGCGGCTCGGTTTCGACCGCGCGCGGCTGCAGCGGCTGCGTGCCGGCCGCGGTTTCGCGCCGCCGGCGCCGCTGGCCAGCGTGCTGCGCGGCTGGTGGATCGCGCGGCAGCAGTGAAGGCCGCCGCCGGCAATGCTTCGTTGCGTCCGCCGCGCTTCAGCCGCGTTGACGTAGGCTGCGCCCGCCCCAAACCCTGCTGAAACCTTTCCAGGAGCCGTCGATGGCCCCCTTCGACCAGACCAGTACCGCCCGGGCACTGCCCGACATCGCCGCCGACGGCCGCCCCGCGCTCGCGGGCGCGCTGGACTGGGTCGGCATGGGCCGGATCGAGATGCCGGTGTCGCTGCAGGCCGACGACGGCCGCGTCGTCACCAGCCCGGCGAAGGTCGACGCCTTCGTGAACCTGCGCCGCGAAGACGCGCGCGGGATCCATATGTCGCGCCTGTACCTGCACGTCGACCGGATGCTGTCGGCCGAGCCGGTGACCCCGGCCGGCCTGCGCCGGTTGCTGAAGGATTTCCTGGAATCGCATGCCGGGCTGTCGGACCGCGCGCTGCTGCGCCTGCAGTTCGATCACCTGGTGCGACGAAAGGCGCTGGCCAGCGACAACAGCGGCTGGAAGGCCTATCCGGTGACCCTGACCGCGGTGATGGAACGCGGCCACTTCGCGCTCGAGCTCGGCCTGCAGGTGCAGTACTCGAGCACCTGCCCGTGTTCGGCGGCGCTGGCGCGGCAGCTGATCCAGCAGCAGTTCTCCGCTGATTTCGCCGCCGGCCTGCTCGATCGCGAAGCCGTGCTCGCCTGGCTCGGCAGCGAGCAGGGCATCGTCGCGACCCCGCATGCGCAGCGCAGCATCGCCGAGGTGAAGCTGCGCCTGGTGCCGGCCTTCGCCGACATCCCGATCGTCGGATTCATCGACCGCATCGAAGCGGCGCTGAAGACGCCGGTGCAGACCGCGGTGAAGCGTGTCGACGAGCAGGCCTTCGCCCTGCTCAACGGCCAGAACCTGATGTTCTGCGAGGACGCCGCCCGCCGCGTGCAGCAGGCGCTGGACGTCGACGAGCGCATCGCCGACTTCCTGGTGCGGGTCGCGCACCAGGAAAGCCTGCATCCGCACGACGCCGTCGCGGTCGCCAGCAAGGGCGTCGCCGGCGGCTATTCGACGCTGCCCGACGGCCTGGTACCCCGCTGAGCCGCGGCAGCGTCCGCGACCTCAGTCGCAGCTCAGGCCCACCGTCCGCCCGAGCCGCTCCAGGTTCAGCACCTGGCTGCCGTCGATGCCGTCCAGTTCGGCGACCGCGGTTTCGCAGTCCACGAAGGTGATGCGCGCGGTGCCCCAGCCGGGTCGCTGGATCTGCGCCGGGTCGAGGTCGGTCCAGCGGCCACCGGTGGTCTGGTACAGCTCGAATTCGACTTCCTGGTTGAAGTCGAACCGGCCCCAGCGCTGCGCGAGCAGGAAGAAGTTGCTGCCGTCGTCGTGGTGGCCATAGAAGAACAGCAGCACCTGTTCGTCGTTGAGCCAGTGCAGCTCGAAACCCTGGCCCGAGGTCGCCGGCTCGAACCAGGCGCCGATCAGACCCTTCATGTCCGGGATCGCCTGGGTGCTGTTGCCGACGCGGAAGTAGTGGCGGGTCGTCACGCCCTGGTAGCGCGCCTCCCATTGCCACAGCCCGTGCGGGGCGTTGCCGGGCAGGGTGTATTCCCAGTACCAGTAGCTGGCGTTGTACACCGGCTGCGCGCCGGGCACCGCCGCCGTGTCGAGGTTCCAGCTCGTGAACACGCTGTTGTCGGGGCGCAGCACCCGGAACTCGCTCAGCTCGCCATAGGCCTGGTCGCGGTAGGCCGCGAGGAAGATCACCTTTTCGCCCGGATTGAACTGGTCGCGGAAGTTCGGCACGTCGGTGCCAGGCATCGTCGTGCCGCTGCAGCTCGGCTGCACCGGCGGTGCATTGTGGGTCGACAGCCGGTTGATCGCCGGCTGGCGGTAGGGGCGCTGTTCCGCCCAGGCCGACGGCGTCGTATTGCAGGCGCCGTTATGCGGCTCGATCACCGCCGCGTTCGCATTTTCGTTGGCGCGCAGTTCCAGATGCAGGTGCGGTCCGGTGGAGACGCCGGAGCTGCCGACCCGGCCGAGCACCTCCCCGACCGCGATCGCGCTGCCGATCGGCCGCGTGGTCACCGAACCGTTCTTCATGTGCAGGTAGCGGGCGATCGTGCCGTCGGCGTGGCGCACCGTCACGTAGTTCGGCGTGTCCGGCGCGTTCATCGAACACGAGCGGTCGTTGTTGCCGTCGGCGCGGCCGACCAGGGTGCCCGGCGCGACCGCGCGGACCTCGACCGCGCCCTGGTCGAGCAGCATCCACGAGAATGGCCAGATGAAATAGTCGACGCCACGGTGGTTGTAACCACCGGCGGTGTCGTAGGTGCGGGTGCCGCAGGTGTAGTCGCGCAACTGCCCGATCGTCGGGTTCAGGTCGACGAAGTTGGAGATGCCGTGCCAGTCGGTGCCAGGCGTCTGGCCGCGCGACAGCGGCCACTGCAGCCCGGACACCTTCGGGATCACGCCGGCCTGCGCGGCCGGCAGGCGGCCTTCGGCGCGCAGGCGGGCGATGTTGGCGGCCGCTTCCCCGGCGAGGCGGCGGTCCAGTGCTTCCGAGACGTGGTCGGCGGCGTCCTGCGGTGCGAGCGCGCCGCCACCGTCGGGTTGGCGCGCGGTGGCGGGCAGGCTGGCGAGGCCGAGGCAGGCGAGGGCGGTGACCGCGAGGCGGGCCGGGATCGAATCGCGCATGACGCATTCCCCTGGACGTGAGCCGCGGCCAGCATAGCGCCGTGGCCCGGCGCCGGCACGGGTCTCAGTCGGCGGGGGGCAGCAGCACCTGCGGGTCCACGCGCACGTCGAACCAGTTCATGCCCCAGTGCATGTGCGGCCCGGTCGCGCGGCCGGTGGCGCCGACGCGGCCGATCACCTGGCCGGCCTCGACCCGGTCGCCGACGGCGACGTCGATGCGGCTCAGGTGCAGGAAGTTCGAACTGACGCCGTGGCCATGGTCGAGCAGCAGGGTACCGCCGGTCAGGTAGAGGCCGGGATCGGCGAAGGTCACCACGCCGGCCGCCGGCGCCCGCAGCGGCGTGCCGGTCGGCACCGCGACGTCGAGCCCGGAATGCGGCGACTTCGGGGTGCCGTTGTAGATGCGCTGGCTGCCGTAGACGCCGCTGATGCGGCCGCTCACCGGCCAGCGGAAACCATGGGCGAAATCGCTGCGGTCGTCGTCGCGTTCGCGCGCGGCGCTGACACGGGCCTGCTCGCGGGCGATGCGCGCGGCGATCTCGGGATTCGGCGTCACCGTCGCCTGGTCGACGCCGTCGACGCGCTCGATCCGCCAGTTGCGCGGTGTCACCGCGCGTTCGATCGTCTCCATCGTCCCGTCCGGCGCGAGCACGGTCAGCCGCACCGGCCCGGACTCGTCGCGGCCGACGCCGAACACGAAACGGCCTTCGCCGTCGACTCGAAGCCTGCGCTGGCCGTAGACGACCTGGCTGCCCGGCGTCGTGCGGCCGATCACCAGATCGCCCTGGGCGACCCTTTCCGGAAGCCCGGTCGCGGCCGCGGCGACGCCGGCGACGCCGGCGAGAAGAAGCACGAGCGTACGCAGCACCGGTCCGGACCTCATCGCGCGAACGCCAGGCGGCGGCCGTTGGCCGCGCCGACGAGACGCTCGCCGTCCCAGGCGAGCTGGCCGTTGACGAACGTCGCGGCGACCGAAGTCGAGAAGCTCTCGCCCTCGAACGGCGACCAGCCGCAGCGCGACAGCACGTCCTCGCGGCGCACGGCGCGCGGCCGCCGCGGATCGACCAGCACGAGGTCGGCATACCAGCCTTCGCGCAGGAAGCCGCGCTCACGGATGCCGAAGCGGATCGCCGGCGCGTGGCAGAGCTTGCGCACCAGGTGCGGCAGGCTGAAGTGGCCGTCGCGCACCTTGTCGATCGCGCAGCCGAGGAAGTCCTGGACCAGCGGCAGCCCACTCGGTGCCTGCAGATAGGGCTGCTGCTTTTCGGCGAGGGTGTGCGGCGCGTGATCGGTGGCGAGCACGTCGATGCGGTCGTCGGCGACCGCGCGCAGGATCGCCGCGCGGTCCGAGGCTTCCTTGATCGCCGGGTTGCACTTGATGAAGTTGCCGCGGGTCGCGTAGTCGGCGCGGGCGAAGTGCAGGAAGTGCACGCAGGTCTCGGCGGTGATGCGCTTGCCCTCGACCGGGCCCGGTTCGAACAGTTCCAGCTCCTCGGCGGTGCTGATGTGCAGCACGTGCAGCCGGGTGCCGTGCCGGCGCGCCAGCTCGAGCGCGAGCTTCGTCGACTTGATGCAGGCCTCGCGCGAGCGGATCTCGCCGTGCAGGTCGACGGGCACGTCGTCGCCGTACTTCGCGCGCACAGCGGCGAGGTTGGCGTCGATGATCGGGGTGTCCTCGCAGTGGGTGATGATCGGCACCGGGCTGTGCGCGAACATCGCATCGAGGATCGCCGGATCGTCGACCAGCATGTTGCCGGTCGAGGCGCCCATGAAGATCTTCAGGCCCGGCGTCGTCGCCGGATCGATGCGCTTGACCGCTTCCAGGTTGTCGTTGCTGGCGCCGAAATAGAAGCCGAAGTTCGCGCGCGAGCGACCGGCGGCGCGGCGGTATTTGTCCTCGAGCGCGGCGTCGTCGAGCGTCGGCGGCTTCGTGTTCGGCATCTCGAGGAAGCTGGTGACACCGCCGGCGACCGCAGCCGCGGGTTCGCTCTCGAGAT
This sequence comes from Arenimonas composti TR7-09 = DSM 18010, assembly GCF_000426365.1. Lineage (GTDB taxonomy): Bacteria > Pseudomonadota > Gammaproteobacteria > Xanthomonadales > Xanthomonadaceae > Arenimonas > Arenimonas composti. The sequence goes on from NZ_AUFF01000001.1 coordinate 393,863, forward strand.
CGCCCTTGTGTTCCAGGCCCGGTTCGCGGAAATGCACCTGTGCGTCGATCACCCCGGGCAGCAGCCACATGCCGGAAGCGTCGCGAACGTCTTCGCCGGGCTCGGCGGCCAGTTCGGGGCCGATGCGTTCGATGCGGTCACCGCGCACGCGCAGGTCGGCCTCGAATTCGCGGCCATCGTCGACCAGGCGGGCGTTGCGGATCAGCAGGCGGTTCATGGCGGGTCCTTCTTCCAGGTTTCCGGCACCGGGTCGTAGCCGCCCGGGTGCAGCGGGTGACAGCGGCAGATGCGGCAGGTGCCGAGCCAGCCGCCGCGCAGCACGCCGAAACGTTCGACCGCCTGCATCGTGTACGTCGAGCAGGTCGGATGGAAGCGGCAACGGGGCCCTAGCAGTGGGCTGATGAAGAGCTTGTAGGCGCGCAACAGCAGGAGGACGAATTTCTTCACGATTGCGCCGGCAGAGCGGCGAGACTAAGGTTGCCGCTCGATGGGGACTAGGCTATAACACGCCGCCTTCGAGCCTCAAGGAAAGAGAGGGAACGACGCAGTGGCTACCAGGAAGACCGCGAAAAAGGCCGCCAAGCCGGCCGCCAGGAAGCCCGCGAAAGCGGCCAAGTCCAAGCCGGCCGCAAAGCCCGTGAAGAAGGCCGCGAAAGCGGTGAAGAAGGTCGCCAAGGCGCCGGCGAAGAAGCCGGCGGCGAAGCCCGCCGCGAAGAAGGCGGTGGCCAAGGCCACGAAGCCGGCGCCGGCGAAGAAGGCCGTCACGAAGCCGGCAGCGAAGCCCGCGAAGCCGGCGCCTGCCGCGAAGGCGGTGGCCAAGCCGGCCGCGAAGGCGGTATCGACGAAGGCGGCGCCGGCGAAGACCGCTCCGGCCAAGGCCGCTCCGGCCAGGCCCGCGCCGGCCAAAGCCACGCCGGTGGCGAAGGCCGCCGCGAAGCAGGAGACCGCGGCGTCCAGGGCGAAGTCGGCGGCGACCCCGGCGGTCGCGCGCGCGGTCGAGCCGGCGGGCAAGTCCGGTGGCGTCCGCGCCGGTTACGTGAAACCGGCGGTGCCCCGTCCCGAGCGCCTGAAGCCGGTCGTCAGCCCGCGTCCGGGTCCCGTCGAGCTGCCGAACGGCTACAAGCCGAGCGCGGACGAGGAATACATGAACCCGATGCAGCTCGAGTACTTCCGCCGGCGCCTGCTGGCCTGGAAGGAGGATCTGGTCGAGGAGTCCAAGCAGACGATCGAGAACCTCAAGGAAGAGGTGCGTGACGTCGGCGACGAAGCCGAGCGCGCCAGCCGCGAGTCCGAGAATTCGCTCGAGCTGCGTACGCGCGACCGCTACCGCAAGCTGATCAGCAAGATCGACAGCACCCTCAAGCGCATCGAGGACGGCAGCTACGGCTACTGCGTCGACACCGGCGAGGAGATCGGCCTGGAACGCCTCGAGGCGCGCCTGACCGCCGAACGCACGATCGACGCGCAGGAGCGCTGGGAACACCGCCAGAAGCAGATGGGCGACTGATCCCGCGGCCCGTTCGCGTCAGCAGGAAAGCCCCGCCCCGGCGGGGCTTTCCATTGGCGGCGTCGGTTCAGCGCACCAGCCGGTCGAGCAGGCGTTCGAGCGTGCGTTCGGGGGCGTCGCAGCGTCCGGTGTGCACCGGCGAAGTCTGGATGATCGAGCTGCGCTTCGCGGTCAGCCAGTGGAAGCGCGCACGCAGCGGCAGCGCACCGATCGGGCCGGCATCCGGGCCGCCGGCGCAGATCGCCGGGATCGCCTCGAGGTGCCGGCGCACGAGCTCCAGGTCGACCTCCGGCGCGAGCATGCGCAGCCTGGCCTCGTCCAGTGCGATGCGCGCGCCGAGGAAGCCGGAGGCCTGGCAGGACAGGATCACGCCGGCATTGATGAACTCCTCGCGCTCGATGCGCGGCACGACGCGGATCACCGCGTAGTCGTAGGTGTCAGCGGCGCGCATCGATCGCCTCCCGGACGAAGTCGCGCCGGGCCAGGCGCGCCAGGAAGTAGGCGAGGTAGGCGGCGCGGCGCCGCGCCGGGTCGTGGCCGTCGGCGTCGTCGAACAGCACGTCGGGCACCGCGGCGATGATCGTCGCCAGCGTCGCCTCGTCGAGTTTCGCCGCGGACGCCGCGTCGACCCCGGCGAGCTCGGTCGCGCGCGGGAGGAGCACGTGCTCGGCGATCATCGGGAACGGCCGCGCCGCGACCCGCGTGTCGCCATCCCAGCCGTGGTGGAAGTACAGCGCGGCCCCGTGGTCGATCAACCAGGGCCGGCCGTGCCAGACCAGCAGGTTGGTGTTGCGGGCGCTGCGGTCGACGTTGCTGACGAACGCATCGAACCAGACGATCCGCGACGCCGTCCCGGCGTCGACCTCGTCGACCGCCGGATCGAAATTGATCGAGCCGGGCAGGAAGTCGAGCGCCACGTTGGTGCCGGCGCTGGCGCGGATCAGTTCCTGGATTTCCGGGTCCGGTTCGGTGCGGGCGAGGTCCGGGTCGAGTTCGGCGAGCACGATCTCCGGCACCGCCAGGCCGAGCGCGCGGGCGATGCCGCCGGCGATCACCTCGGCGATCAGCGCCTTCGGGCCCTGGCCGGCACCGCGGAACTTGAGCACGTACAGGCCGTCGTCGTCGCCTTCGACCAGGGCCGGCAGCGAGCCGCCCTCGCGCAGCGGCGTGACGTAGCGGCCGACGACGATCGTCCGCAGCGGGCCGGGTTCAGCGGCCATCGCCGAAGTCGTAGAACTTCCAGCGGCCGACGTCCGGCGAGGCGGGGTCGAGGCCGAGCAGGCGCGCGCGCACCCAGGCGACCGGCATCGGGCCGCCTTTCAGGATGGTGTCGTGGAATTCGCGTTCGGACATCCGGCCGGCACCGACGACCTCGTCGTGCAGCGCGCGGAACTGCAGGCCGCCGACCATGTAGGCGATCTGGTAGAGCGGCCCGTAATCGCCGGCGAAGCTGCGGCGCACTTCCGCGCGCGCATTCTCAGGCTCGTGGCCGACCTCGCGGACCAGCAGGTCGACGGCTTCATCCGGCGTCATCCTGCCGAGGTGGAAACCGAGCGAGAACAGGATCCGCGCGGCGCGGTGGCTGCGCCAGAACAGCATGCCGATGCGGTCTTCCGGCGTCTGCGCGAAGCCGAGGTCGTACAGCCGGAACTCCCAGTACAGCGCCCAGCCCTCGGTCCAGAACGGCGTGTCGAACAGCTCGCGGTGCGGGTTGTAGCGGGTGTTGTAGAAGAACTGCAGGTGGTGGCCCGGGATCAGTTCGTGGTGCACGACCGCGCGCGAGAAGTGGCGGTTGTTGCCGCGCAGCGCCATCAGCTTCTTGTCGTGCGGCATCGAATCGGCCGGGTAGGCGACCCAGACGTCCTCGCCGCCGAGGAAGAACGGCGCCTGCAGCTGGTATTCCGGGGTCAGCATCGTCATCCGCCAGTCGCGGCGGGCGAGTGCCGGCACGGTGACCATCTCGTGCGCGTCGAGCCAGGCGATCGCTTCGTCGGCGAGCTCGACCACCAGCTTCGGCTGCTCGCCGGGTGCCGGGTGACGGTTCTTCACCCGCTCCAGCGCGGCGCGCCAGTCGGGTGCGCCCATCTCGGCGGCGGCGCGCTCGAGTTCGCGCCGGCACCAGGCGAGCTCGCGCTCGGCGAGGCGCATCAGCTCCTCGGGCGTGTACGGGATGCCTTCGTGGCGCAGGCCTTCGAGCAGCGCCTCGCGGCCGATCGGGTCGCCGATGATGGTTTCGGGGTCGGCAGCGCCGGCGAGGCGGTCGCGCAGCAGCTTCGCGTAGGTCTCGAGTTCCTTGTCGAGCACCTCGTAGGGCTGCCGTGTCCACCAGCCGAACGCCGGGTCGTAGCCGGCATGGAAGGTCGACCAGGCCTTGAGGTCGCGGCGCACGCCTTCGAGCAGGGCAGCGGCGCGGAAGGCGACGATCGGCGTCGTCGCGACGGCCTTCGGATCCTTCTCCAGGCGCGTACGCAGGTCCGCGAGCGCGCGCCGGCTGCGATCGAGGGTGTCGGCGCTGGTGCGGGCGTCGGGGTATTCGTGCTGGCGCCGCGCCTCGACCAGGGCGATCAGCTCGGCGACGCCCGGCAGCAGCGGTTCGGCCTCGCGCCAGCGCCGGCGCTCGAAGTCGAGCTGGAACAACTGGCGATCGACTTCGCGGCTCAGCAGCGCGTGGTCGAGGCGGTCCTCGGCGCCCATCGCCGCGGTGTCGAGGCCGGCCAGCAGCTGCCGCCATTCGCTGTTGAAGGCGCGCAGCGCGGCCTCGGCGCGCGGACCGGCGGTGCTGTCGTGCACGTGGCGCAGGCTGCCCAGGTCGGCGCGGTAGCGGGCGACCACTGCGGCCATCGCATGCGCCGGCGCCGGCAGTTCGGCCGCGGCCGGTGCCAGCGGCAGCGGCGCGGCGGGGGTGCCGGCCCCCGCCGGCGCCGCGGTGGCAGCGACGAGCGCGAGTCCGAGGGCGCAGGCGAGGGCGGTTTTCATCATCGTGGCGGGATTCCGTCGGCCGCCCGGCGGGCGGTGTCCTGGATGAACTGCAGCAGGGCCGCGAGGCCGTTGCTGCGGGTCGGCGACAGGTGCTTCGAGAGCCCGATCGCGGCGATGTAGTCGGCCGGCGTCGCCAGGATCTCCGCGGCGCTGCGACCGGAGTAGACGCGCAGCGCCAGGTAGACGAGCCCGGAAACGATCGCCGAATCGCTGACGGCGTCGAAATCGAGTTCGCCGGCGTCGCCGCGGGCGACGATCCAGACCTTCGACTGGCAGCCGAGCAGGCGGTTGGCCTCGGTCTTCCAGTCTTCAGGGAAGGGCGGCAGCTTGCGGCCGAGGTCGATCAGGTACTGGTAACGCTCCGACCAGTCGCCGAAGAAGGCGAATTCGTCGGCGATCGCCGCCTGCGCTTCCGCGGCAGACGCTTCGGTCGGTCGCATCAGCCGCGCCTCCAGCGGACGCCGGCCGGGGTGTCCTCGAGCAGGATGCCCTCGCCGGCGAGCTGCTGGCGGATGGCATCGGCGCGGGCGTAGTCACGGGCCTGCTTCGCGGCATTGCGCTCGTCCACGAGGGCCTGGATGCGGGCGTCGTCACCGGCATCGGTGCCGCGCGCGAACCAGGCCTCGGGCGCCTGCTGCAGCAGGCCGAGCAGCGCGCCGCCGGCGAGCAGCTCGGCCTTCGCCGCGGCGCGGGCGATCGGGCCTTCGGCCTTGCGCGCGTCGGCGGCGATGCGCGAGAGCTCGGCCAGCGCCGCCGGAGTGTTGAGGTCGTCGCACAGTGCCGCCTCGATCGCCAGCGGCGTCGTCGCCGCGCTGCCGACCGGCACGTCGGCGAGGTCGCGCAGGGTGCCGTAGAGGCGGTCGAGGGTGCGCACGCTCTGCTCGATCAGCTTGTCCGACCAGTCGAGCGGCTGCCGGTAATGCGCCGACAGCAGCGCGTAGCGCAGCGCCTCCGGCGGGTGCCGGTCGAGCAGGTCGTGCACCAGCACGACGTTGCCGACCGACTTGGCCATCTTGGCGCCGTCGAAGGTCAGCATGCCGTTGTGCACCCAGTAGCGGGCGAAGACCCGTCCGCCATGGGCGCAGGTGGACTGCGCGACCTCGTTCTCGTGGTGCGGGAACATCAGGTCGGCGCCGCCGCCGTGGATGTCGATCGTGGTGCCGAGATGGGTCGCCGCCATCGCCGAGCATTCGATGTGCCAGCCGGGCCGGCCGCGGCCCCAGGGCGAGTCCCAGCCGGGCAGGTCAGGCGTCGACGGCTTCCACAGCACGAAGTCGCCGGCGTCGCGCTTGTAGGGCGCCACGTCGATGCGGTTGCCGGCGATCATGTCCTCCGGATCGCGGCCCGACAGCTGCCCGTAACCCGGGAAACTCGCGACCGAGAAAAGCACGTGGCCCTCGGCGGCGTAGGCATGGCCGGCGTCGATCAGGCGCTCGATCATCGCGATCATCTGCGGGATGTGCGCGGTCGCGTGCGGGATCACGTCCGGCACGGCGGCGCCGAGCCGGCCCATGTCCTCGGCGTAGGCGGCGGCGTAGCGGTCGGTGATTTCATTGATCGCCACGCCGCGTTCGCGGGCGGCGTTGTTGATCTTGTCGTCGACGTCGGTGATGTTGCGGGCGTAGACGAGCTTCGGATAGCGCCGCCGCAAAAGACTGGCCAGTACCCCGAACACCACCGGCGGGCGGGCATTGCCGATGTGCACGAAGTTGTAGACCGTCGGCCCGCAGACATACATGGTCACGCGGTTCGGGTCCTGCGGCACGAAGGTCTCGAGCTGCCGCGTCAGGCTGTTGTACAGGCGCAGTTCCATGGATCGCGATCGGATGGACGGAGCCGAAGTCTAGCGTGGTATTCCCGCGCTTTAACGGAATACTTATGCTCGGGTTCAGGCGCGCGGTGCTTGAATCCGGCGCAAACCAGACCGCCGCGAACGCCCGTGAGCATGCATCGCGCCGGTCGAACGCCCGACCGGAGTAGATCGATGCGTGCCAGTCCCGGCCTGTTTCTCCCGCTGCTGCTCGTGATGACCGGCAGCGTCGCGGCGCAGTACCCGGACCCGCGCGACGAAGGCGCCTCGGCCTATGCCGCGGTCGAGGAGAACGTCAGCTACGGCTATGCGCAGGTGCTGCGCGCCGACGAAGTCGTCGAAACCGTCCGCACCCGGACCCCCGAAGAGCGCTGCGACGGCGATCGCCGCGACGACGCGGCCGCCGCGCGCGGCACGGTGATCGGTGCGATCGTCGGCGCCGCGGTCGGCAACCAGATCGGCGACGGCGACGGCAGGCGGGCGGCGACGGTCGCCGGCGCGGTGGTCGGCGGCGCGGTCGGTCGCCGGGTCGCGGAGGAGAATGCCGAGCCGCGCCCGGGCTGCTACATCGTCGAGGTCGAGCGCGAGGAACGGCAGGTCGTCGGCTACGACGTCGAGTACATGTACAAGGGCGAGAAATACATGTCCCGGCTTCCCTGGGATCCGGGTAACCGACTGCGCATCCGCGTCTCGGTGACCCCGGACATCGATCACGCTTCCTGGCGCTGAGCCTTGCGGCCCTTCCCGCCAGAGCCTATCCTGCGCCCCTCATGCCGAACTCCCGCGCCGCCGTCGGTTTCCTGTCCTCCGCCTGGATGGCGGCGGGCATGACCTCGCGCGCGCGCCGACCGGAAGCCCACATCCACGCTGGGTAACCGGACGCGTCCTGCCGTCTTCCGAAAGCCCAGCCCCGTGCTGGGCTTTTTCGTTTCCGCACTCCGTCACCGCCATCCGAACCGTCACCAGGGGTCACCGATGAAGCATTTCCTCAACACCCAGGACTGGACCCGCGCCGAACTCGACGCCGTGCTCGCCCAGGCGGCTGCGTTCAAGCGCGAAAAGCTGGGCGACCAGCTGAAGGGCCGGTCGATCGCCCTGGTGTTCTTCAACCCCTCGCTGCGCACGCGCACCAGCTTCGAGCTCGGCGCCTTCCAGCTCGGCGGCCACGCGGTGGTGCTGCAGCCGGGCAAGGACGCCTGGCCGATCGAGTTCAAGCCGGGCACGGTGATGGACGGCGAGGCCGAGGAGCACATCGCCGAGGTCGCGCGGGTGCTGTCGCGCTACGTCGACCTGATCGCGGTGCGCGCGTTCCCGAAGTTCCAGGACTGGTCGGTCGACCGCGAGGACAGCGTGCTGAAGTCGTTCGCGAAGTATTCGACGGTGCCGGTGATCAATCTCGAGACGATCACCCATCCCTGCCAGGAGCTGGCGCATGCGCTGGCGCTGCAGGAGCACTTCGGCACCCGGGACCTGCGCGGGAAGAAGTACGTGCTGACCTGGACGTATCACCCGAAGCCGCTGAACACCGCGGTCGCCAATTCGGCGCTGACGATCGCCACCCGCCTCGGCGCCGACGTGACCCTGCTGTGCCCGACGCCGGAATACGCGCTCGATCAGCGCTACCTCGGCTGGGCGAAGGACAACGTCGCGGAGTCCGGCGGCAGCTTCCGCATCAGCCACGACGTCGAGGAGGCCTACCGCGGCGCCCACGTGGTCTACGCCAAGAGCTGGGGCGCGATCCCGTATTTCGGCCGCTGGGAACAGGAGAAGCCGATCCGCGACGCCCATAAGCACTTCATCGTCGACGAGGCCAAGATGGCGCTGACCGACAACGGCGTGTTCAGCCACTGCCTGCCGCTGCGCCGCAACGTCAAGGCCACCGATGCGGTGATGGATTCGCCGGCCTGCATCGCGATCGAGGAAGCCGAGAACCGGCTGCATGTGCAGAAGGCGGTGATGGCGGCGTTGGTCGGGCGGTGAGTGCGCGCGTCCGGGCATTCGAAGAAAAGCATTGCGGCTGAGGCCGCGGAAGAGAAAAGCATCGCGGCTGCGCCGCGGAGAGAAAAGCATCGCGGCTGCGCCGCGGAGAGAAAAGCATCGCGGCTGAAGCCGCTCCTACAGGCATTTGGGAACCAGGGATTCGTCCATGTCCTCCACGACTTCGAAAGACATCGTCCTCGCCTTTTCCGGCGGCCTCGACACCAGCTTCTGCATTCCGTGGCTGAAGGAGCGCGGCTGGGCGGTGCATACCGTGTTCGCCGATACCGGGGGTGTCGACGCCGATGAGCGCGCCTATATCGAGTCGCGCGCGGCCGAGCTGGGGGCTGCCAGCCATGTCACCGTCGATGGCGGCCCCGCGATCTGGGCCGGCTTCGTGAAACCCTTCGTGATGGCCGGTGAGGGCTATCAGGGCCAGTACCCGCTGCTGGTCTCCGATCGCTACCTGATCGTCGACGCCGCGCTGAAGCGTGCCGCCGAGCTCGGCACCAATGCGATCGCGCACGGCTGCACCGGCATGGGCAACGACCAGGTGCGTTTCGATCTGGCGGTGAAGGCCGCCGGCGACTACCGCATCGTCGCGCCCATCCGCGAGATCCAGAAGGAGCACACCCAGACCCGTGCCTACGAGCAGGCGTATCTGGAGGAGCGCGGATTCGAGGTGCGCGCGAAGCAGAAGAGCTACACGATCAACGAGAACCTGCTCGGCGTGACCCTGTCCGGCGGCGAGATCGATCGCTGGGAAGCGCCGGGCGAAGGCGCCCGCGGCTGGTGCCGGCCGCGCGCCGAATGGCCGGCGCAGGCGCTGGAGGTGACGCTCCGTTTCGCGCAGGGTGAAGCGGTCGCGCTCGACGGCGAGGCGATGGACGGCGCCGCGCTGCTGGCGAAGCTCAACGGCCTGTTCGGTGCCTACGGCGTCGGCCGCGGCCTGTACACCGGCGACACCACGATCGGCCTGAAGGGCCGCATCATCTTCGAGGCCCCCGGCCTCACCGCACTGCTCGCCGCCCACCGCGCGCTCGAGGAGGCGGTGCTCAGCAAGCAGCAGAACCGCTTCAAGCCCGAGGTCGCCCGCAAGTGGGTCGAACTGGTCTACGAAGGCTTCTACAACGACCCGCTGAAGACCGACCTCGAGGCCTTCCTGCGCTCCAGCCAGGCCTGCGTCAACGGCGAGGTCGTGCTGCGAACGGAAGGCGGCAAGGTCGACGCGGTCGCGGTCCGCTCGCCGCACCTGCTGCACGCCAAGGGTGCGACCTATGCGCAGTCGGCCGACTGGGGCGTCGAGGAGGCCGAGGGCTTCATCCGCCTGTTCGGCATGAGCAGCACGCTGTGGGCGGAAGTGAACCGGGGCGGCGGCCGTGGCTGAGTTGCTCGCCGACACCCTGCGCCATCTCGAGGCGCTGGTCGGCTTCGACACCCGCAATCCGCCGCGCGACATCGGCACCGGCGGCATCTTCGACTACCTGCGCGGGCAACTGGCGGACTTCCGCATCGTGGTGATCGACCACGGCGCCGGCGCGGTGTCGATGCTCGCCGTGCGCGGCGCGCCGACACGGCTGTTCAACGTGCATCTGGACACGGTGCCGTCGTCGCCGGCCTGGAGCGCCGATCCGCTGCGCCTGCGCGTCACCGGAGACCGGGCGATCGGCCTCGGCGCCTGCGACATCAAGGGCGCGGCCGCCGGCCTGGTCGCCGCCGCGCAGGCGGGGAAGGGCGACGCCGCGTTCCTGTTCAGCACCGACGAGGAGGCCAACGATGCCCGCTGCATCGCCGCCTTCCTCGCCCGTGACCACGGTTTCCGCGAGGTGATCGTCGCCGAACCGACGAACTGCGAGGCCGTGCTCGCCCACCGCGGCATCAGTTCGGTGCGCCTGGCCTTCAAGGGCAGCGCCGGCCATGCCAGCAATGCCGACGCGCGCAAGGCCAGCGCCGTGCATGCGGCGATGCGCTGGGGCAGTGCCGCGCTCGACGCGGTCGCGGCGATGGATCATCTGCGCTTCGGTGGCCTGACCGGGCTGCGCTTCAACATCGGCCGCATCGAAGGCGGCATCAAGGCGAACATGATCGCGCCCGCCGCCGAATTGCGCTTCGGTTTCCGGCCGCTGCCGTCGATGGCGCCGGAGGAGCTGCATGCGCGCTTCGCCGCGCTGGTGCCGGAAGGCGCGCTCGAGGCCTACGAGGAAACCTTCCGTGGCCCCTCGCTGCCGGCCGGCGATGTCGCCGCCGCCGAAGCGCGCCGCCTGCAGGCGCGCGACCTCGCCGACGAACTCCGCCTGCCGGTCGGCAACGCCGTCGACTTCTGGACCGAAGCCTCGCTGTTCTCCGCCGCCGGCCTGACCGCCCTCGTGTTCGGTCCCGGCGACATCGCCCAGGCCCACAGCGCCGACGAATGGGTCGCCCTCGACCAGCTCGCCGCCGCCACCGCCCACTACCAGCGCCTCCTCGCATGAACGCCACCCGCAGCACCATCGTCCGCCTGCTGTCGAACATCGGCAGCGCCAAGGAACTGCAGCAGTACCTGAAGCGCTTCTCGCGCCTGGACGCGGCGCGCTTCGCCGTGGTCAAGGTCGGCGGTGCGATCCTGCGCGACGACCTCGAGGCGCTGGTGTCCTCGCTGTCCTTCCTGCAGCAGGTCGGCCTGACGCCGATCGTGATCCATGGCGCCGGCCCGCAGCTCGACGCGCGCATGGCCGAGGCCGGCATCGTCAAGCGCGTCGTCGACGGCCTGCGCGTCACCGACGCGGCGGCGCTGAAGATCGTGCGCGAGGTCTCGCAGCAGCAGAACCTGCGCCTGGTCGAGGCCCTGCAGGCCCAGGGTGTGCGCGCGACCTCGGTGATCACCGGCGTATTCGAGTGCGATCTGCTCGACGCCGAACGCTTCGGCCTCGTCGGCAAGGTCGGGCGGGTGCAGACGGGCAGCATCCGCGCGGCGCTTTCGGTCGGCTCGATCCCGGTGATCGCCTCGCTCGGCGAGACCGGAGGCGGGCAGATCGTCAACGTCAATGCCGACTTCGCCGCCAACGAGCTGGTCAAGGAACTGCAGCCCTACAAGATCGTCTTCCTGACCGGCACCGGCGGCCTGCTCGACGGCGGGGGCGAGATCATCGACTCGATCAACCTCAGCACCGAATACGAGGCGCTGATGGCGCAGCCCTGGCTGCATTCGGGCATGAAGCTCAAGCTCGAACAGATCCACGATCTGCTGATGCAGCTGCCGCCCTCGAGCTCGGTGTCGATCACCCGCCCGGACAACCTCGCGAAGGAGCTGTTCACCCACCGCGGTTCCGGCACCCTGGTCCGCCGCGGCGAGCAGGTGCGGGTCGCCAGTGCTTGGGAGGAGATGGACCTGGCGCGGCTGCGCCGGCTGATCGAATCCGGCTTTGGGCGCAGCCTGGCCGCCGACTATTTCGAAAAGACGCCGCTCCACCGCGCCTATGTCAGCGAGCACTATCGCGCCGCGCTGATCATCACGCTCGAGAACGGCATCCCGCATCTCGACAAGTTCGCGGTCAGCGACGATGCCCAGGGCGAGGGCCTCGGCCGCGCCGCCTGGCAGGTGATGCGGGCGCGCACACCGCAGCTGTTCTGGCGCGCGCGCCGCGGCAACCCGGTCAACGACTTCTACGTCGAGGAAGCCGACGGCTGCCTCAAGGGCGAGCGCTGGAATGTGTTCTGGTACGGCCTCGTCGACTGGGATTCGATACGCTTCGCCGTCGATCACTGTCGCGCCCGGCCGGCGACCCTGAAGGGCTGACATGCGCAACAACCTGCACTGGAGCATTCCGCCGATCCTGCAAGGCACGCACGTGCAGCTCGAGCCGTTGCAGCGCGAGCATGCCGACGCATTGCTGGAGGCGGCGTCCGACGGCGAGCTGTGGAACCTCTGGTACACCGCGGTGCCCGGCCCGGAGACCGTGCGCAGCTATGTCGGCAAGGCGCTGACCGACCGCGAGGCCGGCACGGCGATGCCCTTCCTCGTGCGCGACCGCAACGGCGCCCCGGTCGGCAGTACCCGCTTCTTCCGCATGGATCCGGACATTCCGTCGCTGGAGCTCGGCTATACCTGGTATTCGCAGCGGGTGCAGCGCACCGCGCTGAACACCGAGGCCAAGCGGCTGCTGCTCGGCCACGCGTTCGACCAGATGGCCTGCACCGTCGTCGAACTGCGCACCCACCGCTTCAACCAGCGCTCGCGACGGGCGATCGAACGCCTCGGCGCCCACTGCGACGGCATCCTGCGCCGGAACATGCGCATGCCCGACGGCCACCTGCGCGACACCGTCGTCTATTCGATCCTCGACGTGGAGTGGCCCGATGTGCGCCGCAACCTCGATTTCCGCCTCGAACACGGGAGCAGCCCATGAACACGCGCCCGAGGATCGGCCTGGTCGGCGCCCGTGGCCATGTCGGCGGCGAGCTGATCCGCCTGATCGCCGCCCATCCGCAGTTCGAACTCGCCTTCGTGTCCTCGCGCGAACGTGCGGGCAGGGCGCTGCGGGAGTTCGAACCGGCCTTCGCCGGAGACCTGCGCTACGTGAACCTGGACGCGGCCGCCGCGGCCGGGCAGGGCGCCGACGCGATCGTGCTGGCGCTGCCGAACGGCCTCGCCGCGCCCTTCGTCGCCGCGCTGGATGCGATGGCGCCGCAGACCGTCGTCGTCGACCTGTCCGCCGACTACCGCTTCGACGCCGCGTGGTACTACGGCCTGCCTGAACTCACGCGTGCCCGCGCCGCCGGTGCCCGCCGGATCAGCAATCCGGGCTGCTATGCGACCGCGATGCAGCTGGCGATCGCGCCGCTGTGCGATGCGCTGGCGGCGCCGCCGCAGTGCTTCGGCGTTTCCGGCTATTCCGGCGCCGGCACCACGCCCTCGGACCGTAACGACCCGGAGAAGCTGCGCGACAACCTGATGCCGTATTCGCTGTCCGGGCATGTGCACGAGCGCGAGGTCGGCCACCAGCTCGGGCAGCCGATCCAGTTCATGCCGCACGTCGCCGGCTGGTTCCGCGGCATCATGGTCACCGTGAACCTGCACCTCGCCCGCGCCTTCGGTGCCGACGAGCTGCGCGCGCGCTACGAAGGCCACTATCGCGACGAACCGCTGGTACGGGTGCTCGCCAGCGCGCCCTGGGTCAGCCGCATCGCCGCCCGCCACCACGTCGAGATCGGCGGCTTCACGCTCGCCGACGGCGGCCGCCGTGCGGTGGCGGTGGCGACCATCGACAACCTGCTGAAGGGCGCCGCGTCCCAGGCGCTGCAGAACCTCAACCTCGCCTTCGGTTTCGCCGAGACCCTGGGCATCCCGCTGGAACGGAGCGACGCATGAGCGAGTTGCTGTGGCAGAAAGAAGGGGTCGCGGTCGATGCGCGCATCCAGGCGTTCCTCGCCGGCGACGACGTGCTGCTCGACCGCGAGTTCATCGCCCACGACATCGTCGCCAGCGCCGCGCACGCGCGCGGCCTCGTGCGCATCGGCCTGCTGACGGCGGACGAGGGCGAGGCGATCTGCCGCGAACTCGACGTGCTCGCCGCCGACCTGGCCAGCGGCGCCTTCGTGCTCGACGCGCGCTACGAGGACTGCCATTCGGCGATCGAGGCACGCCTGGTCGAGCGCCTCGGCGACACCGGCCGCAAGGTGCATACCGGCCGCAGCCGCAACGACCAGATCCTGGTCGCGACCCGGCTGTGGCTGAAGGCGAAGCTGGCGACGCTGCGGGCGCTGTGCATCGAGTGCGCGCAGATCGTGCTCGCGCGCGCCGCCGACGAACGCCAGCCGCTGCCGGGCTATACCCACCTGCAGCGCGCGGTCGTGTCCTCGACGACGATGTGGTGGGCCGGCTTCGCCGAAGCCTTCATCGACGACGCCGTGCGCGCCGGGCAGGCGCTGGACTGGATCGACGCCAATCCGCTCGGCACCGCCGCCGGCTACGGCGTGAACCTCGCGCTCGACCGCGAATTCACCACCGCCGAACTCGGTTTCGCCCGCATGCAGGTGTCGCCGATCTATGCGCAGCTGTCGCGCGGCAAGTTCGAACTGGCGGCGATCGAAGCGCTGGCGGCGGCCACCGGCGACCTGCGCCGGCTGGCCTGGGACCTGAGCCTGTTCACGACCGGCGAGTTCGCCTTCGTCGCGCTGCCGGCGCAGTACACCACCGGTTCCTCGATCATGCCGAACAAGCGCAATCCCGACCTCGTCGAGCTGATGCGCGCCACCCATGCCAGCGTCGCCGCGGCGCGCACCGAGATCGAGCAGCTGCTGTCGTTGCCCTCCGGCTACCACCGCGACCTGCAGTACACCAAGGGCGCGCTGGTGCATGCCTTCGGTCGCGGTCTCGGCGCGCTGGAACTGCTGCCGGGCCTGCTGCGCGGCCTGCAGTGGCGGCCACAAGCCATTGCCGCGGCCTTCGACGACGGCATGTACGCCACCGACCGCGCGATCGAGCTCGCCGTCGCCGGCGTGCCGTTCCGCGACGCCTACAGGCAGGCGGCGGCGGATCCGCTGCCGGCGGCCGGTGCCGACCCGACGGCCAGCCTCGCCGCGCGGGTGTCACCGGGCGGGGATGCGGCGCCGGGTCTGGAAATCCTGGCGGCGCGCCTGCAGGCGCTGAAGGCCTAGCGCCGGCGATCCACCACGGCCTCAGCCGCCCGGCTGCCGCAGCACCCGCAGCGCCATTCCGAGCACCAGCAGGCCGGCCGCCGCCAGCACCGCCCACAGCGCCCAGCGCCGGTATTCCGGGCCGCGGTCGGGCTGCAGCGCGAGATCGCCGGCCGCTTCGTGGCCTTCGCCGATCGCCGCCAGCGGTGGCTCCCAGCCGGCCGGGCGGTTGGCGGTCGCCGCGCCCAGCGCCGCCTGCACCGGATAGTCCGGGCGCACGGCGCGGACGCTGCCGGCGTGCAGCGCGTAGGGCGCCGGCGGCTGCGCGAGCAGCACGAAACGGTCCGGGCGCCAGCTCAGGCGCAGGGTCGGCGGCTGCGCCAGTGCCGGTGTCGTGCGTACCTGCCAGTGGCGGTCGCGGCGCACCGCGATTTCGCCCGGCAACTGCCGCACCTCGTCGTCGCCGCTGCCGATCCGGAAGACGGTGCCGTCGGCAAGGTGGCGCCAGCGGGTGTCGCTGCCGTCGTCGGCGCGGGTCTCGAGGTGCACGGCGGCGACGGTGTTCGTCGCCGCCGGCAGCAGGTCCCAGGCCTCGACCGGCAGCGGTCCCGGCAGGCGATAGCGGAAGGTGCCGGCCTCGCCGGCCACGGCTTCGCCTTCGATCAGCAGTTCGCGCCGGCCGCTGCGCACGTGTTCGACGTGTTCGCGCTCGCTCTCGATCCGCGCCAGTGCCGGCCAGTCGCCGCCGTTCGCGAGTGCGAGGCGGAGATAGCGCTGCCGCGACGGCGCGAAATCCAGGCGCAGACGCTCGATCGCCAGGCCGCCATCCTGCAGCGACACCAGCGCGAGCCCGCTCGCGAGCGTGCGCCAGCCCGCGAGGTCGTCACTCTCGAGCACCGTCACCCGCAGGTTCACCGGGCCGTCGACGTCGTCGCCCAGCGACAGCTGCAGCGCCGACACCGACGGCGGCTCGTCGCCGAGGTCGACCAGCAGGTCCGGCGCCGGCGCGTCGGCCACCGCGGCGCGGCTGTCGAGCTGCAGGTCGCGCAGGGTGCCGTCGGCATCGCGCTGCAGGCGCAGCGAGAACTGCTCCTCGCCGCCGCGCGCCGGGGCCACCGGCACGCGCATCCAGCGCAGTGCCGCGCGTTGACTCCCGCGCCGGGTCGCCGCGGCCAGCGGCGCGAACGGCACCGCCTGGCCGTCGGCATTGAACACCACGAGATCGCGCAGGTCGTCGCGGGCGAGGCGGGCATAGACCGCGTCGTCGAGTTCGACCACGTGCACACCGTCGTCGCCCGGTGTCTGCAGCGGCCAGGCCCAGGCGAAGTCGTCGGGCGTCTGCGCGCCGGCGCTGCCGGCGAGCGCGGCGAGCAGCGGCAGGAATACGAGGGATCGCATGCGGTTCACTCCTGACGGGGCGGGGTCGGGGCGATACGGCCGACGACGACCAGCAACATGCCGACGGCGAGGAACGAGACGATGCCGGTGAGGTTGCCGAGGTGGCTGCGGTCGATCAGCAGCAACTTCGCCAGCACCACGCCGAGCAGCAGCGCGCCGGCCCACCACAGCGCCCGGTTGCGCCGCAACGAACCGAGGATCCAGGCGGTGACGCCGGCGATGCACCAGGCCACCGTCAGCGCCGTCTGGGTGGTGCCCGAGCTCAGGATCGACGGCGACCACGGCAGCGCCGCGAAGTGATGGCAGCTGCGCAGCACCATCATCGTCAGCGTCAGGAAGGCGGCCAGCGACCAGAACGGCCACAACGCGGTGCTGCCACGGCCGTCCCGCAGTCGCGCCGCAGCGAGCACGAGGCCGCCGATCAGCATCAGCTCCAGCGGATTGGCGACCGGCAGGAAGCGCAGCGGTGTCGCCAGGCCGGGGCGGAACTGCGCCGACAGCCACACCAGGCCGAGCAGGACCCCGGCGATGCCCAGCCAGGTCCGCCGCCAGCGCGCGAAGTCATCGACGTCCAGCGGCCACGCCGCCAGCGCCGGGCGCCGCCAGGCCAGCAGGAACAGCGCCAGCAGCGGCGCCACCCCCGCCGGCGGCCACCAGCCGTCGCCGAGGCCGAGGCGCTCGGCGGCCAGCCGCCACAGGCTGGCGCCCGCACCGAAGGCGAAGCTCAGCAGCACGCCGATGTGTGCGGCAGGCAGCCAGGCGCTGCCCGGATCGCGCAGCGCGCGCAGCGACAGCAGCAAGGCGGCGACCACGGCCCACCAGGCCGCCAGCGGCGCGTCGAACCAGGTCGCCGCGAGCGGCCAGGCGTCGGGAGCGACCGCTGGCAGGTGCTGGTCGAGGGCGGCGATCGCCAGTGGCAGCGCCAGCACCGACGCCATCCCGGTGGTCCAGCCGAGGCGCGGCCACTGCAGCGGTCGTCGCAGCAGGGCGGCGAGCACGGCGCTGACCGCCGCGAACACGCCGAGGGCGGTTTCCATCTGCACGTCCGGCAGGTTCAGCTCGATCTCGCGGATGCCGAAAGCCGCCCACCAGGCCAGGCCGACCAGGTAGGCGATCACCGCCACCGGCGCGTCGCGCCCGGCGCGGTCGTGGACCAGCGCGGTGCCGAGCCAGGCCAGTGCCAGCACGAGCAGGTTCATCGCCCAGCCGTTGAGCACGAAGGGGCCGGCCGCATCGAAGCTGCCCGCCGAGTCGATGATCGCGACACCGAGTGCGCCGCAGGCCAGCACCAGCAGCGCGAGGCCGGACCAGCGCGTCAGCCAGCGCTGCTGGCGCAGGCCCAGCCAGACCATGCCCAGGCCCTGCAGCGCCCACGCCGACGACGTCCAGCGCGCCGTCAGCGCCAGCGGCACCGCCAGGGTCACGAACACGACGCCGAGCGCGGCGCTGCTCTGCGCCAGCGTGCGCAGCCGCGGTTCGCGCCGCGCCCACAGCGCCAGGCCGGTGTAGATCGCCGCGACCACGACCGCGCTCGCGGCCAGGCCCATGCGGTCGCCCTCGAGCAGGCCGACCTGGGCCGGGAAAGCCAGCAGCGGCGTACCGAACAGCAGGCTGCCGTCGACCGGCGCGTTGCGGCCCTTGCCGCGCAGCGCGTACAGCACCGGAATGCCGACGTAGAACAGGAAGAACAGCACCAGGAAGGGTTCGACCGTCGCGAACAGCTCCGGCCGGTAGTACTTCGCGCCCCATAGCCCGCCGATCGCGAAGGTGAAGAGGAAGCCGATCAGGTTCAGCGCCCGCCACGGCCGCGCCCAGGCGATGCCGAACACCGCGGCATTGAGCAGCGCGTAATACGAGAACAGCGCGACGTGGTTGCCGCTGCCGGTCGAGATCAGCACCGGCGCCAGATAGCCGCCGATGAAGCCGAGCACCGCCAGCGCCACCGCGTTCTGCCGCACCGCGAGCACGCTGGCGCCGGCGACGAGCGCGACCACCAGCGCGAAGGCCGGCAGCGCCGGCAGCACGTGGTAGAGCCGGAACGCCGCGAACACCGTCAACAGCAGCACGCCGATCGCGCCGCCCTGCAGACTCAGTCCGAACACCGGCCGTTCGCGCACGTTCTTCAGGCCCCAGACCAGGCCGGCGATGGCGCCCGCGGCGATGCCGGCGAGGCGGAACTCGATCGGCAGGCGCAGCCAGCCCGCATCCGCCGCGTACTTCAGCGCCGCGGCGACGCCGAACATGATCACCAGCAGGCCGATCTTCACCGGCACGTTGCCCTCGAACAGCCAGCCGCGAACGGTGGCGACGAGCTTTTCGAGGATGTCCGGCTCCGGCGCGGCGCGACGCATCGGCGGCGGTGCCACGCGCGCCGGGGTCGGCAGCGGTTGCGGCGAGGCCGGACCGGCGGGCTGCGGTGGGGTTTGTATTGGTGCCGGCGTCGACGGCGCGATCCCGGGCGAGCTTGCCGGTGCCGGCGAGGGCGGCCGCTGGGCCGGGGCTGCGTCGGCCGGTGGAGATGCCGGCACCGGTTCCGGCACGGCCGCGGGGGCGGACGCGGCCTCCGCCGGCGTGCCCGGTGCGGCCGGCGGCGCCTGCATCCGCTGCAGCACGGTCTCCACCGCGGTGAGGCGGCCGAGCGCGGCGCGCAGCGCGGTCTCGGCGTGGGCGAGCTGGCGCGACAGCGCGCGCATGCGCATGCCCAGCACGAGGGTGTAGATCACGAAGCCGACGGCGGCGAGCAGCACCACCACCAGGATGAACACCAGCGCTTCCATGCCGCCTCCCCGCAATCACGGATGCGCCGCAGTGTATCCGCCGGCATGGAGAACCGTTGCGCCGGCCGCGGCGGCGGCAGCAGCCGAGCCGAAGCGGTGCACGCGGCGATACCGGCGCACGTGGAGTTCGGAAACCGGACAGAAGAACGCCGCCCGGAGGCGGCGTTTTCAGGAACTCTGGTCGGGGAGACAGGATTTGAACCTGCGACTTCTACGTCCCGAACGTAGCGCTCTACCAGGCTGAGCTACACCCCGTGGATCAGAGCCGGCGATTTTAGGGGCTCCCCGCGGACTCGGCAAGTCCTTTCTGCATGAGATTGAAGGCCTCGCGCGAAGCGTGGGGTTCGCGGCGCGCGGAGTTCGCGAAGCGGCGATGGCGTCGATGCCCGGCCCCGCGCCGATCCACCCACCGCGACGCCTATCTCCTACCTCGTACGAACTACCTCCTACAATGCCCCGTCCACCCGCCGGAGTCGTCCCCTTGATCAAGCCCCGCACCCCGCCCGGGGTCATGGAGCTGCTGCCCCGTGACCAGATCGCCTTCCAGCGCATGCTGGACACGATCCGCCGCGTCTACGAATCCTTCGGCTTCCTGCCGGTGGAGACGCCGGTGTTCGAGCTCAGCGAGGTGCTGCTTACCAAGACCGGCGGCGAGACCGAGCGCCAGGTCTATTTCGTGCAGTCGACCGGCGCGCTGGCGCAGGGCGCCGAGGGCTTGCCGGAAATGGCGCTGCGTTTCGATCTCACGGTGCCGCTGGCACGTTACGTCGCCGAGCACGAGCATGCGCTGGCGTTCCCGTTCCGGCGCTACCAGATCCAGCGCGTCTACCGCGGCGAGCGCGCCCAGCGCGGCCGCTTCCGCGAGTTCTACCAGTGCGACATCGACGTGATCGGCAAGGACACGCTCGGCGTGCGCCACGACGCCGAGATGCCGGCGGTGATCCACCGCGTCTTCAGCGAGCTCGGCGTCGGGGCGTTCACCATCCAGCTCAACAACCGCAAGCTGCTGCGCGGCTTCTTCGCCGGCCTCGGCATCGCCGACGGCGAACGGCAGGCGCTGGTGCTGCGCGAGATCGACAAGCTCGACAAGCGCGGCGCCGAGGCGGTGGCGGCGACGCTGCAGGCCGAGCCGTTCGCGCTGGCCGCCGACGTGGTCGCGAAGATCATGGACTTCGTGCAGTTCCGGTCGCGCACGCAGGCCGAGGCGCTGGCGAAGCTCGACCAGCTGGCGGGCGAGGGCAGCGATGCCGACCTCGCCGCCGGCATCGCCGAGCTGCGCGAGGTGCTGCGCATGCTGCAGGCCCAGGGCGTGCCGGAAAGCGACTACGCGCTGAACTTCGCGATCGCGCGTGGCCTGGACTACTACACCGGCACCGTCTACGAAACGATCCTCGACGACCACCCGCAGGTCGGCTCGGTCTGCAGCGGCGGTCGCTACGACAACCTCGCCGGCAGCTACACGAAGTCGAAGCTGCCCGGCGTCGGCATCTCGATCGGCGCGACGCGGCTGTTCTGGCAGCTGCGCGAGGCCGGCATCATCGCCGCCGCCGAATCCTCGGTGCAGGTGCTGGTCGCGCTGATGGCCGACGAAGGCGTCGCCGACGCGCTCGACATCGCCCGTCGCCTGCGCGCGGCCGGTCTCGCCACCGAAGTGCAGCTCGAGCCGCGCAAGCTGCAGAAACAGTTCCAGTACGCCGACAAGGCCGGCATCCCCTTCGTCGCGCTGCAGGGCGAGGACGAGGCCGCCCGCGGCGTCGTGCGGATCAAGGACCTGCGCACCCAGGAACAGTTCGACGTGCCGCGCGAGGACCCCGCGCCGGCGATCGTCGCCCGCCTGCAGGCGGAGGTGACGCGATGAAGCCGATCACCCTCGACGGCCGCAGCCTGCACCGCGCCCAGGTCGCCGAGATCGCGCACGGCGCACAGGTGCGGCTGGAACCGGCGCAGCTGGAGGCGGTGGCGCGCGCCGCCGACTTCCTCGCCGAACAGGTGCGCCGCGAACAGCCGATCTACGGCGTGTCCACCGGCTTCGGCAGCAATGCCGACAAGCTGCTCGGCAACCGCCGCCTGCGCGACGGTATCGCCGGCGCGCCGCCGCAGCACGAGACCGTGCTCGAGGAGCTGCAGCACAACCTGATCGTCACCCACGCCGTCTGCGTCGGCGAGCCGTTCGCGCCGGACGTGGTGCGGGCGATGCTGGCGATCCGCATCAACACGCTGATGAAGGGCCATTCCGGCATCCGCGTGCAGACACTCGAGGCGCTGACCGCCATGCTCAATGCCGGCGTCGTGCCGGTGGTGCCGCGCAAGGGTTCGGTCGGTGCCAGTGGTGATCTCGCGCCGCTGTCGCATCTGGCGATCGTGCTGCTCGGCGGCGGCGAGGCCTTCTTCCAGGGCGAGCGCCTGCCGGGCGCGATCGCGCTGGAGCGTGCCGGGCTGGCGCCGGTGACGCTGTCGCACAAGGAAGGCCTGGCACTGAACAACGGCACCGCGCAGATGCTGGCGACCGCGGTGCTGGCGATCGAGCGACTCGAGGAGCTCTGCGACACCGCCGACCTCGCTGCGGCGATGACGATCGACGCGTTCGCCGGCCGCAGCAACGCCTTCGCCGAGAAGGTGCATGCGCTGCGTCCGCATCCGGGCCAGGTGCATGCCGCGGCGCATCTGCGCGCGCTGCTCGCGGGCTCGACGCTGGCCGACATCGCCTATCACGTGGTGCCGCGCTTCCGGACCTGGCAGGCCGACAGCTGGGTGAAGCCCGAACAGCAGGCGCTCGGCTTCGACATCGGCTGGGAATGGGTGCCGCCGGCGATGCGCGCCGGTCGCGAGAAGTTCTACCAGCGCTACCGCCCGTTCCGCGGCGGCAAGAAGCACCAGCCGCAGGACAGCTACTCGCTGCGCTGCGTGCCGCAGGTGCACGGCGCCGTGCGCGATGCGCTCGAGCAGGCGAAGCGGGTGGTCGACGTCGAGCTCAACGCGGTCACCGACAACCCGCTGCTGTTCCCGGACGATCCCGGCGCCGAGGTCGAGGACAAGGTCGTCAGCGCCGGCCACTTCCACGGCATGCCGCTGGCGCTGGTGCTGAGCTACCTGAAGGCGGCGATCCCGACCCTCGCCGCGATCAGCGAGCGGCGCCTGAACAAGCTGGTCGACCCGGCGACGAACGACGGCCTGCCGCCGTTCCTGATCGGCAACGAGGACGGTACCGAGTCGGGCTTCATGATCGTGCAGTACACCGCCGCCGCGCTGGTGAACGATCTCGCCAGCCGCGCGCATCCGGCCAGCGTGTATTCGATCCCGACCAGCGCGAACGCCGAGGACCACGTGTCGATGGGCGCCAATGAGGGCCGGCACGTGCTGGAGATGTGCACCGACCTCGCGCACGTGCTGGCGCTGGAGCTGTACACCGCGGCGCAGGCGCTCGACTACCGCCGCGACATGATCGCCGCCGGACGCACGCTGGCGCACGCCGGCGTCGACGCGCTGGCGGCGAAGGTCGCGAACGCACCGGCGCCGGGCCACCCCGACCGCGACGCGTTCCTGGCCGATGTCGCCGGCCTGCGCGAGGACCTGCTCGTGGCCGACGACTTCGTGCCCGGCACGGCGGTCGCGGCCGCCTGGGCGGCGCTGCGCGAAGCGATCCCGTTCATGCCGCGCGACCGGGCGATGGACGGCGACGTCGCCCGTGCCCTGCGGCTGGTCGAGGAAGGCACGGTGCTCGCCGCCGCCAGGGCGGCGCTCAGCGACCTGTAGGAGCGGCTTCAGCCGCGATGCTCTCGGCCATGCAAAACCATCGCGGCTGAAGCCGCTCCTACGCGTTTCGTGCGAAGGCATCGCGGCTGAAGCCGCTCCTACGCGTTTCGTGCGCAGGCATCGCGGCTGAAGCCGCTCCTACAGGCTGGTTTCGAAGGCGACCTGTACGCAGTTGCGCCCGCGGTTCTTCGCCGCATAGAGCGCGTCGTCGGCGCGGTGCAGGGCATCGTCGACGCGGGCCCCGTCGCCGGCGCGAACCACGTGGATGCCGATGCTGGTGCTCAGCGGGATCTGGCTGCCGGCGTAGCGCACCGGATCGGCGCAGACGCGCAGGCGCAGGCGCTCGGCGAGCTGGATCGCCGCCTCGCCGTCGACATCGGGCACGACCGCGACGAATTCCTCGCCGCCGAAACGCGCGAGCAGGCCGCCGTGCGGGCCGAGCGTCTCCTCGAGGCAGCGGCCCATCCAGCGCAGGCATTCGTCGCCGGCCAGGTGACCCCAGGTGTCGTTGACGTCCTTGAAGTGGTCGAGGTCGAGCAGCATCACCGTCAGCGGCCGCCGGGTCTCGGCGGCATCGTGCAGCTGGTGTTCGAACATCTCGCGGAAATGCCGGCGGTTGAACAGGCCGGTCAGGGCGTCGCGGCGGCTGGATTCGCGCAGGCGCTGGTTGGCTTCGGCGAGCTGCTCCAGCGCGGTGCTCAGTTCGGAGGTGCGGCGGGCGACGTGTCGCTCGAGCTGCTCGTTGTGTTCGCGCACCAGCCGCTCGTTCTCGAAGCGCAGGCGGGCATAACGGAACGCGAGCGCGAACGACAACAGGATCATCTCCAGCGCCGAACCGAGCTGGATGCCGTACTCGGTGATGAAGGTCTTCGGCAGCACGCCGAACGACACCGAGGCGTAGAACGCGGTGCCGAGCAGCAGGAAGGCCCAGGCGGTCAGGAAGATCTTCGCCGGCGCATAGCCGTGGCGGATCGCGTTCACCGCCACCGTCAGGATGAACAGCACGCCGGGGAACACCGCCAGCGTCATCGGCAGCACCGCCATCCGGTACTCGAGCACGAAGGCGGCGAGCCCCATCAGCGCGAAGAAGGCGATGAAGCCGAGCGAGATCCGGTCCGCCAGCGGCTGCCGCTCGCGCAGTTCGAGGAAGGCGCGGCAGAACTGGTGCATCACCACTTGGCTCAGTGCCATCGACAGCGGAATCGCCAGATTGGCCAGCCGCGGCGAGTCCGGCCACAGGTATTCGAAGGCCAGGCCGTTCAGGCAGAACATCACCAGCCCGAAGCCGCTGACGTGCAGCGTGTACCAGAGATAGCCCGGGTCGCGCAGGGTCAGCCAGAGCACGAGGTTGTAGGCCAGCAGCGCCAGCAGGATGCCGTAGAACAGGCCGATGCCGAGCTGCATGTCGCGCTCCATCTCGGCGAAGGCCTTCGGCGTGTACAGCGTCATCGGCGCCTGCAGCGAACTGCGGCTGGCGACCCGCACGAGCAGATCGACCTCGCTGCGCTGCGGCAGCGCGATCCAGAAGTTCGGGTGCCGGTAGCGGATGCTGCGGGCGCTGAAGGGCAGGGTGTCGCCGGACGCCATGTGCTCGATGCGGCCGTCGGGATAGCGCAGGTACACGTCGACCTGGTCGACCAGCGGATAGTCGAGCACCAGCAGCCAGCGTTCCTCCCGGCGGTCATGGTTGAACAGCTCGGCATGGAACCAGATGGCGCCGTCGCGGAAACCGAAGGTCGGCCTGCCGCCGGGCAGGGGCGCGAACAGTCCGCGGGCCTGGCGCGCGAACATCGCCGCCGCGTCGGCGTCGCCATCGGGGTCGGCGGCGTGGGTGAGATGCGGGGCGAGGTCGAGCTGCTCCCGGCCCGGATCGAGCACGGCCGCACCCGCCGCCCAGCCCGCGGGGGCGACGAGCAGCAGCAGCCAGACCAGCAGCGAGGGCAGGCGGAAAGGGATGGCGCACCTCCGGGGAGACGCAACTTTAGTCTGCGGCGCGATTCCTGGCTTGCCAATGTACTAATGCGCTAGTACATTGCGCCACCCCTGACGCGGTCTTCCGCCATGAAACGACGTGATCCCCGCCCGGACGACGACCGGGCCCTCGACGACCTGATCCAGGCCATCCTGACCCTGCGCAGCCCCGGCGAGGTGCGCGCCTTCCTCGAGGACCTGTGCACCCCGGCCGAGCTCGAGGCGATGTCCGACCGCTGGCATGTCGTGCCGCTGCTGATTGAGGACGTGCCGTACCGGGAGATCCACGACCGCACCGGCGTCAGCGTGACCACGATCGGCCGGGTCGCCCGCTGTCTCGAACTCGGGGCCGGCGGTTACCGCCTGGTCGCGGAACGCCTCGGTTTCCGGCCGGGCCGCCGCGAGCCGGCGCCCCGCGGGCGGGAGGACGGCCGATGAGCGCGCCCGAAGGCGATCGCCTGCGCATCGCCGTGCAGAAGTCCGGCCGCCTCTCGGCGCCGTCGCTGGAACTGCTCACCGCCGTCGGCCTGGGCTTCGCGCCGGCGGGCGACCGCCTGTTCTGCGCCGGCGAGAACGCCCCGGTCGACCTGCTGCGGGTGCGCGACGACGACATCCCCGGGCTCGTCGCCGACGGCGGCTGCGACCTCGGCATCGTCGGTGCCGACGTGCTCGGCGAATTCGCGGCCGGCGCCGGCGTCCGGCCGCCGTCGCTGCTGCGCGAACTCGGATTCGGCCGCTGCCGGCTGGCGATCGCGCTGCCGCAGGGGCTGAACTGGTCGGGCCCGGCGTCGCTGGCCGGCCTGCGCATCGCCACCAGCCACCCGCGTCACCTCGCGGCCTGGTTGCGCGCGAATGCCGTCGCCGCCGAGATCGTGACGTTGTCCGGCGCGGTCGAGATCGCGCCGCGGCTGGGCCGCGCCGACGCGGTCTGCGACCTGGTGTCCAGCGGCGCGACCCTGGCCGCGAATGCCCTGCGCGAGGTGGCCACCGTCGCCACCAGCCAGGCCGTGCTGGTCGGGCGCGCCGGTGGGCTCGACGCCGCACGGGCGGCGATCGCCGGTCCGCTGCTGCAGCGGCTCGATGCGGTGCTCGGCGTGCGCGGCAGCCGGCTGGTGCTCTGCCAGGCGGCGCGCGAGGCGCTGCCGGCGCTGCTGCCCTTGCTGCCCGAGGTCAGCACCCACACGGTCACCGCGATCGAAGGCGATCCGGAACGGATCAGCCTGCAGGCGCTGTGCCGGCGCGCCCCCGACTGGCCGGCGCTGGAAGCCCTGCGCGGCGCCGGTGCCCGCGACCTGCTGGTGTTGCCCGTCGAGAGGATGCTGGCATGAGGCGGATCCACTGGAGCGCGCTCGCCGCGGACGCACGCGCGGAGGCGCTCGCGCGGCCGGTGCGCCGCGACGACGCCCGCCTGCGCCGCGGCGTTCGCCGGATCTTCGCCGAGGTCGAGGCGGGCGGGGCGCCGGCGCTGCGGGCCCTGACCCGGCGCTTCGACGGCGTCGACGTCGCCGAGGCGCGCGTGCCCGAGGCCGCGTTCGCCGCGGCCGAAGCCAGCCTGCCGGCCGCCGTGCGCGCCGCCCTCGACGCCGCGATCGAACGCCTGACGCACTGGCACCGCGGCGGCCAGGGGCAGGAGTTCTCGCTGGAAACCGCCGCCGGCGTGCGTTGCGGTCGGCTGCTGCGGCCGATCCCGCGGGTCGGCCTGTACGTGCCGGCCGGCAGCGCGCCGCTGCCGTCGACGGCGCTGATGCTCGGCGTGCCGGCGCGGCTCGCCGGCTGCCGCGATGTCGTGCTGTGTACGCCACCGCGCGCCGACGGCGGCGCCGATCCGGCGGTGCTGGCCGCGGCCGCGCGCTGCGGCATCCGCGACGTGTATCGCATCGGCGGAGCGCAGGCGATCGCGGCGATGGCGCTCGGGGCCGGCGGCGTACCGCGCTGCGACAAGCTGTTCGGGCCGGGCAATGCCTGGGTCGACGCCGCCAAGCGGCACGCCGCGGCGCTGCCGGGCGGCCCGGCGATCGACCTGCCCGCTGGACCCTCGGAAGTGCTGGTGATCGCCGATGCCGGCGCCCGCCCGGCGTGGATCGCCGCCGACCTGCTGGCGCAGGCCGAACACGGACCCGACGCGCAGGCGATCGTCCTCAGCGACTCGCCGGCCCTGCTCGACGCGGTCGCTGCCGAACTGCCACGCCAGCTCGCCCGGCTGCCGCGCGCGGCGATCGCCGCGCAGGCGCTGCAGGCGGCGCGCCTGGTGCAGGTGGCGAGCCTGGACGAGGCCTTCGCGCTCGCCGCCGAATACGCGCCCGAACACCTGCTGCTGGCGCTGCGCGAGCCGCGGCAGTGGCTGCCGCGGGTGCAGTGCGCCGGCTCCGTCTTCCTCGGCGACCACACCCCGGAAACCCTCGGTGACTACAACTCCGGCACCAACCACGTGCTGCCGACCGGCGGTGCCGCGCGGGCCTGGAGCGGGGTCGGGGTCGGCGCCTTCCAGCTGGCGATCAGCGTGCAGGAAGTGACGCCGGCCGGACTGGCGGCGATCGGTCCGGAAGCCGTCACCCTGGCCCGCGCCGAAGGACTGGAAGCGCATGCCCAGGCGGTGCTGCAGCGGCTGCCGGCGGTGGCCGCATGAGTGCGCAGGCCTTCGCCACGTCGACGATGACCTTGCCGCCGGCGCTGCAGCCGCTGGTGCGTCCGGATCTCGCCGGTTTCGCCGGCTACGCCTCGGCGGCGCGCGAGCGCGGCGCCGGCAGCGTGCGCCTCGATGCCAACGAATCGCCGCACGCCAACGCCGCCGACCGCGGTGGCCGCCTGCGCCGCTATCCGCCGCCGCAGCCGCAGGCCCTGCGCGAGGCACTGGCCGACCTCTACGGCAGCCGTCCGGAGAACCTGCTGCTCTGCCGCGGCAGCGACGAGGCGATCGACCTGCTGGTGCGCGGCTGCTGCCGCGCCGGCCTCGATCCGGTGCTGGTGACGCCGCCGACCTTCGGCATGTACGCGGTCGCCGCGCGGCTGCAGGGCGCGCCGCTGCAGACGTTCGCGCAGCAGGCCGGCGGGGCCGGCTTCGCGCTCGACTTCGCCGCGCTGGAGGCGCGTGCCCGCGACACCGGTGCGCGCGTGCTGTTCCTGTGCTCGCCGGGCAATCCGACGGGGCAGGCGCTGGATCCCGATGCGGTACTCGCGCTGGCGCAGGCATTGCAGGGTCGCTGCCTGGTGGTGCTCGACGAGGCCTATGTCGAGTTCGCCGACGTGCGCTCGCTGGCGCCGTCGGCCGGCACCCCGACGAACCTGTGCGTGCTGCGCACCTTGTCGAAGGCGCATGCGCTGGCCGGCGCGCGCATCGGCGCGCTGGTGGCGGCGCCGGAACTGGTCGCCTGGCTGGCGCGGCTGCAGGCGCCGTATCCGCTGCCGGTGCCGAGCGTCGCGGCGGCGCTGGCCGCACTGGCGCCGGCCGCACGCGCGGCGACGCGAACGCGCATCGCCGCGGTCGTGGCACAGCGCGAGCGCATGGCGAAGGCGCTGGTGCGTTCGCCGCGCGTGCGGGCGGTGCTGCCCTCGCAGGCGAACTTCCTCGCGGTGCGTTTCGTCGATGCCGACGACGCGCTGGCGCGGCTGGCCGCCGCCGGCATCATCGTCCGCGACCAGCGCGCCCAGCCGGGTCTGGCCGATGTGCTGCGGATCAGCATCGGCAGCGCGCGCGAGAACGCGGCGCTGCTGGAGGCGCTGGCATGAGTGGCCGCCGCATCCTGTTCGTCGACCGCGACGGCACCCTGATCGAGGAACCGGCGGACCAGCAGATCGACAGCTACGCGAAGCTGCGCTTCATGCCGGGCATGCTGCCGGCGCTGCTGAAACTGCGGGACGCCGGTTTTTCCTTCGTGATGGTCAGCAACCAGGACGGCCTGGGCACGGCGTCGTTCCCGCGCGAGCACTTCGAAGGCCCGCAACAGCTGCTGCTGCAGCTGCTGGAATCGCAGGGGATCGCATTCGAGGCGGTGCTGATCGACGCGAGCTTCGAACACGAGGGCCGGCCGACCCGCAAGCCGGGCGTCGGCCTGCTGCTGCCGTGGCTGCGCGACCGCGGCGTCGATCTCGCCGGCAGCGCGGTGGTCGGCGACCGCGAGACGGACCTGCAGCTGGCGGAGAACCTCGGCTGTCGTGGCTTCCGCATCGGTCCCGGCTTCGGCGACTGGGCGGCGGTCGCGCATGAACTCGCCGACGCGCCGCGGCGCGCACGGATCCGCCGCACGACCAGCGAGACCGACGTCGCCGTCGAAGTCGATCTCGACCGCGAGGCGCCGGCACGGGTCGACACCGGCATCGGTTTCCTCGACCACATGCTCGAGCAGCTCGGCCGCCACGCCGGTTTCGATCTCGCGCTGCGCTGCCGCGGCGACCTCCGGGTCGATGCCCACCACAGCGTCGAGGATGTCGCCCTTGCCCTGGGGCAGGCACTGCGCGACGCGCTCGCCGACAAGCGCGGCATCGGCCGCTACGGCGACAGCAGCGGCCGCGGCGCGCTGACGTTGCCGATGGACGAGGCGCTGGCAGGGGCCGCACTGGATCTCGGCGGCCGGCCCCTGTTCGTCTTCGACGGCGCGATCCCCGGCGATGCCGTCGGTGGCCTGCCGACGTCGCTGGTGCCGCATTTCTTCCGCTCGCTCTGCGATGCCGCCGGCATGGCCCTGCACCTGCAGGTGCGCGGCGAGGACGCACACCACGTGGTCGAGGCGGCGTTCAAGGCGGTCGCGCGCGCGCTGCGCCAGGCGATCCGCCGCGACGGCCGGCTGCTGCCGAGCACGAAGGGCCGCCTGTGAACGTCGCGATCGTCGACACCGGTGCCGGCAACATCGGCGCCCTGCAGGCGGCGCTGCAGCGGCTGGGTGCCGAGGGGCGGCTGGTCACGGAAGCCGCGGCACTGGCGGACGCCGAGCGCGTGCTGCTGCCGGGGGTCGGCGCCGCCGGGGCGGCGATGGCGACGCTGCGCGCCAACGGCTTGACCGAGGCGCTGCGCAGGCTCGAGGTGCCGCTGCTCGGCATCTGCCTCGGCATGCAGCTGCTGTTCGAACGCTCCCGCGAAGGCGAGGTCGAAACCCTCGGCCTGCTGCCGGGCACGGTCGCGCCGCTGCCGCCGGCGCCGGCGCTGCGGCTGCCGCATACCGGCTGGAGCCGGCTGCACCGGCGCGGCGACGATCCGCTGCTCGAAGGGGTCGCCGACGGCGCCTGGGCCTATTTCGTGCACGGTTACGCGGCGCCGGTCGGGGCGGACTGCGTCGCGGAGGCCGAACACGGCGAGCGCTTCGCCGCCGCGGTGCGCCGCGGCCGGATCGCCGGCACCCAGTTCCATCCCGAGCGCTCCGGCCTGGCCGGGGCGAGAATCCTGCAATCCTTCCTGAAGGGCTGGGACCGATGACGATCCAGTTGTTGCCGGCGATCGACGTGCGCGAGGGCCGCGTCGTGCGCCTTCGCCAGGGCGATTACGAACAGGAGATCCGCTACGCCGACGATCCGCTGGCAGTCGCCGAGCGTTATGCGGAAGCCGGTGCGACCTGGCTGCACCTGGTCGACCTCGACGCCGCGCGCGAGGGCGGCTACACGCTGCTGCCGCTGCTCGCGGCGATCCGCGAACGTACCGGCCTGCGCGTGCAGACCGGCGGCGGCGTGCGTGCCCGCGGCGATCTCGACGCGATCCTCGCCGCCGGCGCCGAGCGGGTGATCGTCGGCTCGCTGGCGGTGCGCGAGCCGGCGCGGGTGACCAGCTGGCTGCACGGGGTCGGTCCGGAGCGCCTGGTGCTCGCGCTCGACACCCGCCGCGACGCGACCGGGCGCTGGCGCCTGCCGGTGCACGGCTGGACCAGCACCGACGGCGACCGCGAACTGTCGGAACTCGCGGAAAGCTTCGCCGGCGCCGGCGTGCGCCACCTGCTGTGCACCGACATCGACCGCGACGGCAGCCTCTCCGGCCCGAACGTCGGCCTGTACCGCGAACTCGTGGCGCGCCTGCCGGGCGTGTCGCTGCAGGCCTCCGGGGGCGTGCGTGACCCCGGCGACGTCGCCGCTGCCGAGGACGCCGGCTGCGCGGCGATCGTGCTCGGCCGCGCCCTGCTCGAAGGCCGGCTGCCGCTCGCGCTCCTGCGTGGCGGGGCAGGCTGATGCCCGCGCGCCGGATCATGCCCTGCCTGGACGTGCGCGGCGGCCGCGTGGTCAAGGGCGTGCGCTTCCGTGCCCACGTCGACTGCGGCGCGATCGAGGACCTCGCGCGCCGTTACCGCGACGAGGGTGCCGACGAGCTGGTGTTCTACGACATCGGCGCCAGCCCGGCCGGGCGCAGCGTCGACCTCGACTGGGTCGGGCGGGTCGCGCGGGTGCTCGACATCCCGTTCTGCGTCGCCGGCGGCATCGATTCGGTGGCGAAGGCGAGGGCGGTGCTGCGCGCCGGCGCCGACAAGGTCTCGGTGAACACGCCGGCGCTGATGCGGCCGGACCTGATCGACGAACTCGCCGACGCCTTCGGCGTGCAGTGCGTGGTGGTCGGCATCGACAGCACCCGCGAGGCGGACGGCGAATGGCGGCTGCGCTCGCACACCGGCGACGCGGAGCGGATGCGCGCGCCGGGCCGGCGCATGCTCGACTGGCTGCTCGAAGTGCAGGCACGCGGTGCCGGCGAGGTGGTGCTGAACTGCATCGACAGCGACGGCGTCCGTCGCGGCTACGACCTCGCCCAGCTGGCCGCCGCGCGCGCGCTGTGCCGGGTACCGCTGATCGCCTCCGGGGGCGCCGGCACCATCGCGCATTTCGTCGACGCGTTCGCGCGTGCGGACGTCGACGGCGCGCTCGCTGCCGGCGCCTTCCACGACGGCAGCGTGCGCATCCCGGTGCTGAAGCGTTCGCTGGGCCTGCATGGCGTCGAGGTGCGTGATGCCGCCTGAGGAAACTGGCCTGGCGATCGGCCCCGATCCCGGCGCGCTGGACTGGAGTCGCAGCGGTGGCCTGGTCGCGGCGGTCGTGCAGCATGCGGCGACCCGGCAGGTGCTGATGCTCGGCTGGATGGACCGCGCCGCGCTCGCGGCCACGCTGGCGAGCCGCGAGGTGACCTTCTTCAGCCGCTCCCGCCAGCGCCTGTGGCGCAAGGGCGAAACCAGCGGCAACGTGCTCGACCTGGTGGCGATCGCGCCCGACTGCGACGGCGATGCGCTGCTGGTGCAGGCGCTGCCGCGCGGGCCGACCTGCCACCTCGACCGCGCCAGCTGTTTCGGCGAGGCGCCGGGCGATGTCTTCGCCCTCGTCGATGCGGTCGTCGCCGAGCGTGCGCGCACGCGGCCGGCCGGCAGTTACGTCGCGCGCCTGCTCGACGCGGGCGTGCGGCGGGCCGCGCAGAAGGTCGGCGAGGAAGGCGTCGAGACCGCGCTCGCCGCCGTCGCCGAAGACGACGCGGCGCTGCTCGGCGAGGCCGCAGACCTGGTGTTCCACCTGACCGTGCTGCTGCGCGCGCGCGGAATGGGCCTGGGCGACGTCGCGGCGGTGCTGCGGGGGCGCCACGCCGGCTGAGGCTGCGGGCTATCCTTCGCGCATGGACCGTTCATGCTCGCGTGCGCCGCGGCGCCGTGCCGTTTCCGGGATCGTCGCGCTCGGCCTTGCGATGACCGCGCTGACAGCGCTGCCTGCCGCCGCCTGCAGCGGCCGGGTCTTCCTCGACCACGACGGCGACGGTCGCCACGACCGGGGTGAGCCCGGGCTGGCCGGGGTCGCGGTCTCCGACGGCCACACCCTCGTGCGCACCGGTGCCGACGGCCGCTACCGGCTGCCGCGCGGCACCGCGCTGCACTTCGTCGTGAAGCCCGCCGGCTACGTCCTCGGCCGCCGCGCCGATGGCCTGCCGGCGCACTGGGCGCGGGCGCGCGGTGCCTGCGCCGACTTCGCGCTGCGCGAGGATCCGCGCCCCGCCGGCGAACTGCGGGTGCTGCTGTTCGCCGATTCGCAGACCCGCGACGCGCAGGAGGTCGAGTGGTTCCGCCGCGGCATCGTCGAGCGCGCCCGAATAACGGTGTCAGAGACAGTTATTCGCGCCGGCGACGGCGCTGGGTCCACGTTGCCTTCGCGGATAACTGTCTCTGACACCGTTATTCCTCCGGCGCTGGGGGTGACGCTGGGGGACATCACCAACGACGACCCGGCGCTGTATCCGCAGCTGATCGAAGCCGTCACCAGCCTCGGCCTGCCCTGGCTGCACGCGCCCGGCAATCACGATGTCGACCTGGCCGCGCCGGCCGACGCCGGTTCGCTGGCCTCGTTCCACGCCGCGTTCGGCCCCGACACCTATGCCTGGGAAGAGGCCGAGGCCAGCTTCATCGTGTTCGACGACGTCATCTGGCAGCCCTATCCCGGCCGCAAGTACATCGGCGGCCTACGCGAGGACCAGTTCGCCTTCCTCGCGGCCTACCTGCGCGATCTTCCCGACGACCGCCCACTGGTGCTCGCCGCGCACATGCCGTTTTTCGACGACGAGCCGGGCATCCAGACCTTCCGTCCGGCCGACCGCGAGCGCCTGTTCGCGCTGCTGCAGCGTTTCGAACACGTGCTGCTGCTGACCGCGCACGGGCACGTCCAGCGCCATTTCTTCCACGAGGCCGGCACCGGCTGGCACGGCGCGCGGCCGCTGCACGAATACAACGCCGGTGCCGCCTGCGGCAGTTACTGGAGCGGTCCGCTCGACGCCGACGGCATCCCGCTGTCGACGATGGCCGACGGCACCCCGAAGGGCTGGGGCGAGCTGCGCCTGCGCGGCGACGGTGCCTACGGCCTGCGCTGGTTCATCGCCGAAGCCGCAAGCGATCCGGACACCGCCCTGGCCCTGCACGCGCCGCAGGTGCTGCGCCGCGGCAGCTGGCCGGGCCAGGCGGTGGTCGCGAACGTCTTCATGGGCCGCGCCGACACCCGCGTCGAATACCGCATCGACGACGGCGAATGGATGCCGATGGTGCGCGTCGACCAGCCCGACCCGCGCCTGCTCGCCGAGAACCTGCGCGACGACGCCGCGGAGGAACTGCGCGCTTACGACCGCCTGCCGGAAGCCGCGCCGTCGACCCATCTGTGGCGCGGTCGGCTGCCGACGGATCTCGCGGCCGGCGAGCACCGCATCGAGGTGCGCGTGCGCGACCCGTGGCGGGGCGAGGACATCGCGACCACGCGCTACCGCCTCGTCGACCGCGACCGCTGAGCGGGGCTGCCCTCAGCGACGCTGCTTGAGCGCCTTGCCCTTGCCCGGACCGGCGGTGGCGATGTCGGCGGCGTCGCCGATCGGCCACGGGTAGGCGAGGGCAGGGCCGGGACTGACCCCGCGCCTCCACTCCGCCAGGGTCGCGGCGATGCGCGCGCCGCGCTGGATCTGCGGCAGCGACGGCGGCAGGTCCTGTTCGTGCTCGCGGCGGGCGATCTCCCGCTTCGCCGCCTCGAAGGCCGCCTCGAAGTCGATGGTCTGGTTCAGCGCCTGCACGAGGAAGGCTTCGCCGAAATAGGTCGCGGTGGCATCGACGCCGCAGCCGAAGCTCGGCCGCGCCTTGTGTGCCGCCATCAGCACCAGCGTGTCCGGGCCGCCCAGGGCGGCCGCGAAGCCGCCGGCGTAGCAGGCCGAGACCACGATCACCCGGTGGCGGATGCCGGCGTCGTCCAGCGCCGCGCGGATCGCCGGCGGGCGCAGCCAGGCGTCGCGCTGGCCGGGACGCGCCAGGTAGAGCGCATGCTCCGGCGCCCCATGGGTGGTCAGGTAGAGCAGCAGCAGGTCCTCGTCGCGATCCATCGCCGCGCCGATCGCCGCCAGCGCCGCGCGCAGGTTCGAGGCGTCGGCCGGCGGCAGGGCCGGGGCGACGTCGTCGGCCGGATGGTTGGCGAGCACGACCACGCGCCCGGCGGCATCGAGCCGCTGCGCCGCGAGGTCGCGCAGGTACAGCGCCTCGTTGCGGAACACCTGCTCGGTGCCGTCGCCGGCGAAGGCCAGCACATAAAGGTCGCGATGCCCGGGGCGCTGCGGCGCCAGCGCCGCGAGCTGGGCCGCGAGCAGCGGATCCCGCGCCGGCGCCGGCGCCAGCGCCGCGGCCGCGTCGGGCGCGGCATCGCCGCGGCTCTTGCGGAAATCCTTCGCGGAGGCCGAGGCCGCCAGCGCCAGCAGCAGGAGCAACGCGGCCAGCCAGCGCAGCGCCGGCACCGGGCCGGCGACCGCGACGGTGCCCACGCCGCGGCGCCTCACACGCGCTCCGGATCGATGTCGGCGAAGGATTCGACGCGCGGATGCCCGTGCGTCGCCGCGCCAGTGCGCGGCCGCGGATAGTCCTCGCGGCGGTCGAGCAGTACGGTGCGCAGGCCAGCCTCGCGGGCGGCATCGAGTTCCTCGACGACGTCCGACAGGAACACGATGTCGCCGGCCGGCAGGCCGAGGCGGCGGACGATCTCGGCGTAACTCGCGGATTCGCGCTTGCCGCCGACTTCGGTGTCGAACCAGCCGCTGAAGCAGCGACTCAGGTCGCCGGCGTCGGTATGCCCGAACAGCAGCTTCTGCGCCGGCACCGAGCCGGACGAATACACGGCCATCGGCCGGCCCTCGCGATGCCAGCGCTGCAGCGCCGCGGCGGCATCCGGATAGATTTGCGCGGTGAAGTCGGCGCGCCCGTAGCCATCGGCCCAGACCATGCCCTGCAGCGCCTTCAGTGCGGTGTGCTTGCGGTCCTGGTCGATCCAGCCCTGCAGCGTCTCGACGACCAGGTCGTCCTGGCAGGCGCCTCCGAGCTCGGTCGCGACCGCATCCAGCCAGCGCCGCACCTCCGGCTCCTGCCCACGCACCGCCACGAAGCCCGGCAGTGCCCGCCGCGCATACGGAAACAGCACGTCCTTCACGAACGAGATGCTGCTGGTGGTGCCCTCGATATCGGTCAGAACGGTCTTCATGCGGGTTCTCAATTCCTTGCCACGGACGAGCACGGATCACACGGACGAGCACGGATAAAGCGCTTTCCCCGCGCGTCGCACGTGGACGACGCCGAACAAACCGCTCTTGCCCTATCCGTGTTCATCCTTCTTGATCCGCGTTCATCCGTGTCCAAAACGCCCTCACTGTCCGAAGCGCGGAAAGCGCGTGGCGATGTCGGTGCCGGTGAAGTGGCCGACCCAGCCATCCGGCTCGGTGAAGAAGCGGATCGCGACGAAGCTCGGCTCCGGGCCCATGTCGAACCAGTGGGTGGTGCCGTCGGGCACGCCGATCAGGTCGCCGGCCTCGCAGAGGATCTCGTAGACGCGCTCGCCGACGTGCAGGGTGAACAGGCCCGAGCCGGCGACGAAGAAACGCACCTCGTCTTCCTTGTGGAAGTGCTCGTCGAGGAACTTCGCGCGCATCGCCTCGCGGTTCGGGTTGTCGGGCGCGATGCTGACGACGTCGACGCTGCGGAAACCGCGCTCGGCGACCAGCCGGTCGATGTCGCTGCGGTAGGCGGCCATCACCGCCTCCGGCGGATCGCCCGGGCTGACCGGATGCGCCGGCGTCCACTGCTCGAAGGTGACGCCGATGGGTTTCAGTTCGGCGGCGATTTCGGCGCGGTCGCCGGTGGCGACGATCGCCGTCGCGGGGTCGTGGTCGGCGAAGATGCGCAGGCGGCTCATCGGCGCAGGGTCCTCAGGTCGAGTTCGCAGGCGAGCAGGAAGTCGAAGGCGTCGAGATGGCGGCGCGCTTCGGCGATGTCGCGGCCCCAGGCATAGAGGCCGTGGCCGTCGATCAGGTAGCCCCACAGCGGCCCGGCGTCGAGCAGGCGCTCGACCTGGGCGGCGAGGAAGGGCATGTCCTGGGTATTCGGCAGCACCGGCAGGTCGATCGCCGCCTCGTGGGTCGTGTTGCCGTGGAAGGCCTTCAGCAGCTCGTAGCCTTCAAGGCGCACCCGGCCTTCCGGCGCGTACAGCCGCGAAGCCACCGTCTGCACCCGCGAATGCGTGTGCAGCACGCAGCCGACCTCGGCGAAGCGCGCGTAGAGCTGGGTGTGCAGCAGGGTTTCCGCCGACGGGCGCTGGTCGGTGGCCACCGGCTTGCCGGCGAAGTCGACGACCATGATGTCGGCGCGGCCCAGCCGCCCCTTGTCGCGGCCGGACACGGTGATCGCGGCGTGGCGCTCGTCGAGGCGGGCGGAGAAGTTGCTGCTGGTTGCCGGCGTCCAGCCGAGCGCGGCCAGTTCGCGGGTCAGCGCGGCGATCGCGTCGGCGGTGCGTGCCAGCGCGTCGGCGTCGTAGGGCAGGGCGGTGTTCGCCGGGGAAGTCGTGGGCATCGCCGGATTCTAGCGGAGGGTGTCCGGTTTGACCCGGGTCAAGGCCGCGGCGTGATGACGCAGGCATACTCGCGGCCAGCCATCGGGGCCCGCCCGTCGCCAGAAGAGAAGTCGCCATGAATCCGAATCCGAGCCGCCGCCGCTTCCTGATCAATGCCGCCATCGTTGCCGGTGCCGCGCCGCTGGCGCCGCTGCTGGTGCGCAGCGCGGCGGCGCAGGCGCTGACGCCGCTGCCGGCCGACCATCCGACCGCGGTGGCACTGAACTACACCGCCGACGCCTCGAAGGTGACGCACGCCAGCTTCAAGCCGGGCAGCCGCTGCGACAACTGCCAGTTCTTCACCGCCGGCACCAATGCCTGCACGCTGTTCCCGGGCCATTCGGTGGCGCCGGCCGGCTGGTGCACGGCCTGGGCGAAGAAGGCCTGATCCGCTCCCGCGCGCCGGCCCGGCCGGCGCCTGCGGACTAGCCGGCGCCCTCGTCGCCGGCTTCGCTCGCCGCCAGGCCTTCGTCGCCGACGAGACCGCTGCCGTCCAGCGGCAACGTCTCCACACCATCCTCGGGCTTCAGCGACTCCGGCAACGCGCGCTTGCCGCGAGCGCCGGCCTCGACCAGGCGCTGCGCGCGCTTGAACACCGACTGCGGCGATTCGGTCAGCCGCTGCCTGGCGGTATTGAAGGCGCGATTGGCCTCGGCCAGCTTGCTCTCGATCGCGCGGAACTCGACTTCGAAGGCGATCAGCGAATCGAGCACCTTGCCGGCCTCGGCGCCGATCGATTCCACCTGGCGCTGCAGGCGATCGCGCACCCACAGCCGCTCGACGACGCGCAGCATCGCCATCAGCGTGTTCGGCGAGGCGAACACGATCTTGCGGTCGAGCGCCTCGGACTGCAGGTCCGGATTGGTGGCCAGCGCGGCCGCCAGCGCGCCCTCGATCGGCACGAACATCACCGTCAGGTCGAGGGTGTCGGCGCCGGTGGACTTCGGATAGTTGCGCTCGGCGAGGTCGCGCACGTGCTGGCGCAGCGCCGCGGCGTGGCGGTAGAGCGCCTCGTCGTGCGCCTCCGGGGTCTCGGCATTGGTCGCCTCGGCCCAGGCGATGAGGTTGAGCTTGGCGTCGACGACGACGCGGCGGCCGTCGGGCAGGTTCACGATCACGTCGGGGACCAGGCGCTTGCCGCTCTCGTCGTCGACGGTGCCGGACTGGCGGGTGTAGTTCGTGCCCTCGACCAAGCCGGAGGCCTTCAGCACGGACTCGAGGATCATCTCGCCCCAGTCGCCGCGCGCCTTGGCGTTGCCCTTGAGCGCGCGCTCCAGCGCGCGGGTGGCATCGGCCATGTCCTGGTTGAGCTTCTGCAGCGACTCGATCGAGCCGGTGAAGCTCGCGCGGTCACGCACCTGGGTTTCGGCGAAGGCGTCGATGCGCTGCTGGAAGGCGGCGACGCGTTCGGCGAAAGGCTTCAGCGTCTGCTCCAGCCCCTCGCGCGAGAGCAGGCCGCTGGCGCGGATGCGTTCGTCGAGGGCGATGGCCTTCTCGTCGAACACCTTGCTGGCGGCCTCGGTGAAGGCCGTGCGCAGCTGCACCCGGGCCTCGTCGAGGAAGGCGCGGGTCTGGGCGTGCGCGGCCTCGCCGGCCTCGAGGCGGGCGCGGGCTTCGGCGAGCTGGGCGCGGGCCTGGGCGAGTTCGCCGGCGATGGCCTCGAGGCGGCGGCGCTCGGCCTCGAGGGCGGCAGCACCGGCTTCGCGCTGGCGCTCGGCGCCGTCGCGGGCGGCTTCCGCGGCGGCACCGGCGGCGAGCGCCGCTTCCAGACGGTTGCGCAGTGTTGCGGCTTCGGCCTCCGCGCGCTGCGCCCGGGCCTGCAGTTCCGGCAGCCGCGCGGCTTCGGCGCCGGCCGCATCCAGGGCCTCGCGCATCCGCGCCAGCTCCGCGCGGGCGCGTGACGAGGCGCGCGCGGCCCCGAGCCAGAAGCCGGCGACGGCGGCGAGAACGGCGATCAGCAGGGCGGACAGCAGTGACAGCGTGGGCAAGGCGGAACTCCGGCAGCGGTGTTTCGAGGCGACACGGTAGCGCAACGGGGTCTCGCCCGATGAGACCGGCGCGGCCGCGCCCACACCGTTGCGTGACGGCGGGGTTCCGCGGCGCGCGCCGATGCGGTTACGTTGGCCAGCCGACCGCTGCGGATCCACCCCGATGACCGACGTCCTGCTGGCCACCGCGGCCGCGCCGAGCCTCGCCGAAGCCATCGACGCCGCCGTGCGGCCGCTGGCGGACGCGCTTTCCGGCTTCATCTTCCACGCGGTGCCGGTCGGCGGTGGCGACGGCGGACCGGCGATGTTCCCGCTGATCGTCGGCTGGCTGATCGTCGCCGCGGTGGTCTCGACGCTGTACTTCCACTTCATCAACGTGCGCGGCTTCCGCCACGGCTTCGACCTGATCCGTGGCCGCTATGCCGAGCCCGGCGCGACCGGCGAGGTCAGCCACTTCCGCGCGCTGACCTCGGCGGTGTCGGGGACGGTCGGCCTGGGCAACATCGCCGGCGTCGCCGTGGCGATCGGCATCGGCGGCCCCGGCGCGACCTTCTGGATGATCGTCGCCGGCCTGCTGGCGATGAGTTCGAAGTTCGTCGAATGCACGCTCGGCGTGATGTACCGGGTCGAACACCCCGACGGCAGCGTCGGCGGCGGGCCGATGTACTACCTGCGCCGCGGCATCGCCGCGAACTTCCCGCGGCTGGCGCCGCTCGGGCTCGGGCTGGCGGTCGCCTACGCGCTGTGCACGATGATGGGCGCGGTCGGTTCCGGCGCCGCCTTCCAGGCCAACCAGGCCTATGCCCAGTTCGCCGGGCTCGGCCTGGCGAAGCTGCC
This sequence comes from Arenimonas composti TR7-09 = DSM 18010, assembly GCF_000426365.1. Classification (GTDB taxonomy): domain Bacteria; phylum Pseudomonadota; class Gammaproteobacteria; order Xanthomonadales; family Xanthomonadaceae; genus Arenimonas; species Arenimonas composti. Next base: position 433,808 of record NZ_AUFF01000001.1, read on the forward strand.
GAACGCGCCGCTGTGGTTCGGCCTGGCCTATGCCGTGCTCGCCGGCGCGGTGATCCTCGGCGGCATCGGCCGCATCGGCAGCGTCACCGCGAAGCTGGTTCCGGGCATGGCCGTGCTCTATTTCGTCGGCGCGCTGTTCGTGATCCTGGTGAACCTGCCGGCGCTGCCCGGCGCGTTGCAGGCGATCATCGATGGCGCGTTCACCGCCGAGGGCGTCACCGGCGGCGTGGTCGGCGCGCTGATCCAGGGCTTCCGCCGCGCGGTGTTCTCGAACGAGGCCGGCCTGGGTTCGGCGGCGATCGCGCATTCGGCGGTGCGCACGCGCGAGCCGCTCAGCGAGGGCTTCGTCGCGCTGTGGGAACCCTTCATCGACACCGTCGTGATCTGCACGATGACCGCGCTGGTGATCGTGATCACCGGCCAGCACCTGGCCGGCGGCGCCGACGGCGTGCAGCTGACGTCGGCGGCCTTCGCGACCGTGTCGCCGTGGTTCCCGTACGTGCTGGCGGTCGTGGTGTTCCTGTTCGCGTTCTCGACGTCGATCACCTGGGGTTACTACGGCGCCACCGCCTGCGGCTTCCTGTTCCGCGAATCGAGGCTGGCGGTGCTGGTGTTCAAGCTGGTCTTCCTCGCCGGCACGATCGCCGGCTGCACGCTGCCGCTGGGCAGCATCGTCGACCTCGCCGACGCCCTCCTGTTCATCATGGCGGTGCCGAACCTGATCGGCGTCTACCTGCTGATGCCGGTGGTCAAGCGCGCCCTCGACGACTACCTGGCGCGGCTGCGCAGCGGTGCCATCAGCCCCACGCGCTGAGCCCCCGTCCCCCGTAGGAGCGGCTTCAGCCGCGATGCTTTTCACGCGCCAGAAGCATCGCGGCTGAAGCCGCTCCTACAGGGTGCGTGGGCTGGGGCCGAATACGCGGAAGGCGATCCAGCTGACGGCGGTGACCGCCAGCGCGCCGGCGATCATCGACCAGGGCGAGGTGAAGATCAGCAGGCCACAGCCGAGCAGGGCGCAGGCGCCGAGGATTTTCTCGCGCAGGCCCGAGGGCCGCTCCGGCGTGCCGACGATCAGCGCCAGGCCGGCGGCGAAGTAGGCGAGCACGATCAGCAGGGTGACCCAGCCGATCAGGGTGCCGAACTGTCCGGCGACCGTCGGCTCCAGGGTGATGAATGCGATCGCCGTCATCGCGAGCGCCACGAACAACAGGCCCCAGTGCGCGGCGCCGTTGGCGAGCGTGACCCCGAACCAGCGCGGCAGGTAGCCGCGCTGCGCGGCGCGGGCGCCGGCCTCGCCGGTGACCTGCATCCAGCCGCCGAGGGTGCCGGTCGCCTTCAGCGCGGCGGCGGCGGCGACCAGCGCCCCGGCCCAGGGGCCGAGGATCGTGATCGCGACCAGCGCGAACGGCGCCCCCGAGGCCGCCAGTTCCTGGTGCGGCACGATGCCCATCACCAGCACCGACGACAGCAGGTAGACGACGCCGGCGATCAGCACGCCGCAGATCGTCGCGCGGGCGACGTTGCGGTCGGGATCCTCGACCAGGCCGGCGACCATCGCCCCGGTCTCCAGGCCGATGAAGGCCCAGAACACCGGCGCGAGGTTGGCCAGCACGACCGCGAAGTCGCCGGTGTCGGTGACGTTCCAGGCGGCCGCATGGATGTCGCCGTCGAAACTGCCCCAGCCGGCGGTCAGCACCATCGCCACCGGCAGCAGGCCGAACACCACGCAGAACGACTGGAAGCGCGCGACCGGGCGCGGCCCGAGCAGGTTGATCGCGAACATCGCCCAGACCAGCACCAGCTGGCCGACCAGGTGCACGCCGGCGTCGTCGGCCGGGATCGGCAGCAGCATCACCAGGTAGCCGAAGGCGGCGACCGCGATCGCGTTGTTGCCCGCCCAGGCGGCGACCCAGTACAGCGTCGTCGCGAGGAAACCCATGTCGCGGCCGAGCGCCGGCCGCACGTAGTCGTCGGGACTGGTGAGGTCGGGGTAGTCGCGGGCGAGGCGGGCGAACGCCGCGCCGATGACGATCGCGATCACCATGCCGATCAGCCAGGAGAACGCGGTGACGCCGCCCTGGGTCGCCAGCGAGGCCGGCAGCAGGAAGAAGCCCGAGCCGATCATGTTGTTGGCCACGATGAACGTGGCCAGCACGGGGCCGATCTTCTTCACGGGACTCATGGCGTGTTCCGGTTGCCGGACTATGAAAGGAAACGCCGGCGCGGGGCCGGCGTTTCGGGGTGGGTCAGCGGCCCGGGGCGTCTTCGGGGAATTCGGGCATTTCGGGAACGTCGAGCTGCTCCTGCCCCTTCGCCAGCCGCGAGTTGTGCATGCCGTACACGAAGTACAGCACGATCGCGCCGAGCACGTACCAGCCGAAGAACACCAGCACCTTCATCTCGACGCTCGAGATCAGGTAGACGCAGCTGGCGACGCCGAGGATCGGCAACACCGGGAACAGCGGCACCTTGAAGCCGCGCGGCAGGTTCGGATGCGTGCGGCGCAGCCAGATCACCGCGATGCAGACGATCGCGAACGCCGCCAGGGTGCCGACCGAGGTCGCGTCGCCGAGGAAGTTGATGTCGAAGAAGGCCGCCGCGACCGCGGTGATCAGGCCGACCAGCATCGTGTTGACCCAGGGCGTGCGGAACTTCGGGTGCACCTTCGCGAACACGCTCGGCAGCAGGCCGTCGCGCGCCATCGTGTAGAAGATGCGGGTCTGGCCGTACATCAGCACCAGCACGACCGAGGTCAGGCCGATGATGGCGCCGATCTTGATGATCTTCGCGAACCAGGCCCACGACGGGCCGAGCGCGTCGACCGCGACCGCGACCGGATCCGGCACGTTCAGCATCTTGTAGTTCACGACCATCGTCATGACGATCGAGACCAGGATGTAGAGGATCGTGCAGACCAGCAGCGAGCCGATGATGCCGAAGGGCATGTCCTTCTTCGGGTTCTTGGCTTCCTGGCCGGCGGTCGAGACCGCCTCGAAACCGATGTAGGCGAAGAACACGATCGAGGCGGCGCGCATGATGCCGTCGAAGCCGTAACGGCCCTCGCCCTCGTTCGGCGGCACGAAGGGCTCCCAGTTCGCCTTCAGCACGTCGTAGTTGTCGATCGCGTACCAGCCGCAGACCAGGATGAAGGCGATGATCACCGTCATCTTCACCGCGACGATGGCGTTGTTGACCTTGGCGCTCTCCGACACGCCGATGACCAGCAGGATCGCCAGCGCGGCGCAGACCAGGAAGGCCGGCAGGTTGAAGATCGTGGTCACCGGGTTGCCGGCGGCGTCGAGCACCGGGGCGCCGTCGCGGATCAGCGCGTGGCCCATCGGACCGGTCAGTTCGGGAGGGATCCGCAGGCCGTAGTCGCCGAGCAGGCTGACCACGTAGCCCGACCAGCCGACGGCGACCACCGAGGCCGCCAGCCCGTACTCGAGCAGCAGCAGGGCGCCCATCACCCAGGCGGCGAACTCGCCGATGGTCGTGTAGCTGTAGGTATAGGCCGAGCCGGAGACCGGCAGGGTCGAGGACAGTTCGGCGTAGCACAGGCCGGCCAGGGCGCAGACGACGCCGGCGACCAGGAAGGCCAGCAGCACGGCCGGACCGGCATGCAGCGCGGCGGCATTGCCGGTGCGCACGAAGATGCCGGCGCCGATGATGCAGCCGATGCCGAGGAAGACGAGGTTCCAGGGGCCCAGCGTGCGCTTGAGCTGGCTGGTTTCGGTTTCACGCTGGACCTGTTCGACCGACTTGCGCAGAAGCAGGCGGCCGAGGATTCCCCGTTGGGTCGTGCTTGCCATCAATTGATCCCCATGGTGTTGACGCTTGCCGGCGGCGCGGCCGCCGGATCGTACATGAGGCATGAGGACCGGCGGAACGGCATACCGGCGAATCCCAGGCCACGTGGAAACGGCCAGACCTTACCCCGCGCCGCTCGGCGGGCACAAGCGCCCGCCGCGGCGTATCCGGGCGACAATGGCGGCCACGCTTGGGGAGAGACGGGACGATGACGGCAGCGGGTTTCGACGAGGATCGCTGGAAACGGGAACTGGACGACTACGCCGCGCGCTGGCCCGGCGAGGCGGCGACCGTGCAGGCCTTCGGCGAGCTGCTGAAGGCCGGTGATGCGGACGGCGATCGCTGGCGACGTGAGCGCCGGAACGGCCACTTCACCGGTTCCGCGTTCGTGGTCAGCGCCGACGGCCAGCGCACCCTGCTGCTGCATCACCGCAAGCTCGGCCGCTGGCTGCAGCCGGGTGGCCATGCGGACGGCGAGCGCGAGCTGGCGGCGGTGGCGCTGCGCGAGGCGGAGGAGGAGACCGGCCTGTCCGGTCTGGTGGTGGACCCGCGGATCTTCGATCTCGATCGCCACCCGATCCCGGCCCGCGGCGACGAGCCGGAACACTGGCACTACGACGTGCGCTTCGTGGTCCGCGCGGCCGGCGGCGAGGCCTTCCGCGCCAACGCGGAATCGCTGGCGCTGGCCTGGCAGCCGATCCGCGAGGTCGCGACGCGGCCGGCCTTCGAAGCCTCGCTGCGCCGCATGGCCCGCAAATGGCTAATGGCTGGGACGTACACCGTCAAGCGGGACGTACACCGTTAAGCACGCCGCAGGCGCTTAACGGTGTACGTCCCGCTTGACGGTGTACGTCCCGGGTTTGCTCAGGCGCGGCCGGCGAAGTCGCCGGTGACGGTCGAAACTTCGATCTTCTCGCCGTTGGCGATGTATTCCGGAACCATGATCTCGATGCCGGTGCTGAGCTTCGCCGGCTTCGGTCGCTTGGTCGCGGTGCCGCCCTTGAGTTCCGGCGGCGTCTCGATCACTTCCAGCACCACCGTCGGCGGTAGCTGCACCGACACCGGCGCGTCCTCGATCAGCAGCACGTAGCAGCCCTCGAGGCCGTCGGTGATGTAGCCGGCCAGGACGCCCACGGCGTCGGCATCGAGCTGGTAGGGCGTGTAGTGCTCGGCGTCGAGGAAGACGAAGGCCTCGCCGTCCTTGTACGAGAACGACGCCATCCGCCGCGTCAGCTCGATCTCGCGCAGCTCGTCGTCGGCGCCGCAGCTCAGGTCGTACTTCACGCCGCCCGGCACGCTGTACAGCGTGAAGCGGAACTTGACGTTGCCGCCGCGGCCCTGCGGCGAACTGCGCTCGATGTCGCGCACCTGGTAGACGGTGCCCGCGTGCTCGATCACGTTGCCCTTCTTGACGTCTGCAGCCTTCATGCGATTTCCCCGGCCGTCGCGGCCTTGTGTCGGTGGTACAGCTTCTCGTTCTGGTACCAGGTCAGCGCGCCGAACATCAGCCCGCCGCTGGTCCACAAAGCGGCGTTCAGCGCCAGCCACTTCGGCGTATAGGCGACCGCGCCGAGCATCAGCCCGCTGAAGCCCAGGCCCATCAGCACGAACATCGTGCCGCCCCAGGCCAGCAGGCCGCGCAGCAGGATGAAGCGGCTGCGGCCGCCGGCGCGGATCCGCGCCCACTTCGCCATCGCGGCGGCGAGGTCGAGCCGGCGCGGAATCACTTCGGCGCCAGCCGCGTCGCGCCGTCGAGGCGGATCGTCTCGCCGTTGAGGTAGGTGTTGCCGAGCACGTAGGCGACCAGGTCGGCGAACTCCTCCGGCCGGCCCAGCCGCGACGGGAACGGGATCGACGCCGCCAGCGACTGCTGCACGCTGTCCGGCATGCCGTCGACCATCGGCGTCCAGAACACGCCCGGCGCGATCGTGTTGACGCGGATGCCGAAGCGGGCGAGTTCGCGCGCCATCGGCAGCGTCATCGCCACCACGCCGCCCTTCGAGGCGGAATACGCGGCCTGGCCGATCTGGCCCTCGTAGGCGGCGACGCTGGCGGTGTTGACGATCACGCCGCGCTCGCCGTCGACGCCGGCGTCGTTGTGCTGCATCGCGTCGGCTGCCGCCTTGGCGACGTTGAAGCTGCCGACCAGGTTCACCTTCACCGTGGTCGCGAAGTGCTGCAGCGGCATCGGGCCTTCCTTGCCGAGCACGCGGCCGGCGCCGAGGATGCCGGCGCAGTTCACCGCGGCGTTCAGGCCGCCGAGGAATTCGCGCGCGGCGGCGACCGCGGCGGCGACCGCGGCCTCGTCGGCCACGTCGACGCGGAAATATTTCGCGGCCTCGCCGAGCTCGGCGACCGCGGCGGCGCCCTTGTCGTCGTTGAGGTCGAACAGGGCGACGCGGCCGCCTTCGGCGACCAGGCGGCGGGCGACGGCCAGGCCGAGGCCGGAGGCACCACCGGTGACGATGGCGCGGGAAGTCTGCAGTTGCATCGGAGTCTCCGCGGGAAAGCCGCGGATTCTAGCAGTCCGCCCCGGTCGGCTTTCAGCAGCCGACGCGGCGCAGGTAGGCCGCGAAGTCGTCGACCTCCAGCCCCGGCGCGTACAGGAAACCCTGGCCGCAACGGATGCCGATGCCGAGCAGGAATTCGCGCTGGGCGGCGGTCTCGATGCCCTCGGCGACCACCTCGAGCCCGAGCCCATGGCCGAGGCCGGCGACGGCCTGGCAGATCGCCACGTCCGACGGCGCCTCCGGCACGCCCTGCAGGAAGCCCTGCGCCAGCTTCAGGCCGTGGATCGGCAGCCGGCGCAGGTAGTTCAGCGCGCTGTAGCCCTCGCCGAAGTCGTCGATCGTCAGGCGCACACCGAGCGCGCGCAGGCGCTCGAAACTGTCGTGGGTGTCGGGGGCGTCCTCGATCAGCACCCGTTCGGTGAACTCCAGTTCCAGCCCTTCCCCGGGCAGATCGTGTTCGGCCAGCGCCGCGGCGATCACCTGCGGCAGGTCCTCGGTCAGGAACTGCCGCCAGGACACGTTCACCGCGACCCGCGGCAGCGCCAGGCCCTCGCGCCGCCAGGCGGCGAGCTGGCGGCAGGCGCTGTGCACGACCCACGCGCCGATGCGGACGATGTCGCCGGTGGTCTCGGCATGGCCGATGAAGGCATCCGGCGACATCTCGCCGAGCACCGGGCTGTGCCAGCGCAGCAGCGCCTCGGCGCGGTGCACGCGACCGTCGACGAGGTCGACCAGCGGCTGGTACACGAGCCGGAACTCGCCGTTGTCGAGCGCCCGCCGCAGCTGGCCCTCGACCTGCACGCGGTCGCTCTGCCGACGCGCGAGTTCGGGATTGAAGCGCTGCCAGGTGTTGCGGCCGCGGCGCTTGGCGTCGTACATCGCGGCGTCGGCGTTGTTCACCAGCTGCTGCACGCTGCGGCCGTCCTGCGGATGCCGGGCGATGCCGACGCTGGTGGTGATCGTGAATTCCTCGCCGGCGCAGCGGAACGGTGCGTTGAACGCGCCGGTGATGCGGCTGGCCAGTGCTTCCGCGGCGCCTTCGGCGACGTCGACGACCGCGAGGAACTCGTCGCCGCCGAAGCGCGCCAGCTGGCCGCCGGGCACGCAGGCCTCCAGGCGCTGCGCGACCGACACCAGCAGGTGGTCGCCGGCGGCGTGCCCGAGCAGGTCGTTGACCAGCTTGAAGCGGTCGAGGTCGATGTAGAGCACGGTCGGACCGTCGCCACCGGTCTCGAGCCGGCGTTCGAGTTCGGCGAGGATGCCGTCGCGGTTGAACAGGCCGGTCAGCGGATCGGTGCGCGCGCGGCTGCGCAGCGCTTCCTCGATCTGCCGGTGCTGGGTGATGTCCTGCAGCGTGCCGGTGATGCGGGTGGACATCGGCGCCCGGCCTTCGCTCTGGCCGATGAAGCGCACCCAGCGGCGCTCGCCGTCGCGGCGGCGCAGCGGCACCTCGAGGTCGAAGCCGCCGCCGTGCCGCAGCAGGGTCAGCACCGCGTCCTCGACCTGCGGCCGCTGGCCGGCCTCGACGTGGGCGAGCACGTCGTCCAGGTGCGCCGGCGGGTCCTCGTGGCGGCCGAGGATGCGCAGCGATTCCCCGGTGAGGTAGAGCCGGCCGCGGCCGCCGTCCCATTCCCAGCCGCCGATGCGCGCCAGCGTCTGCGCGCGCACGAACATCGCGCTGTCGCGCTTGAGTTCGGTGACGTCGGAGAACAGCGAGACGACCTGGTGCGGCCGTTCCTCGCCGGGCCGGATCTGCGGCACCGAGGTCGCCGAGATCCAGGTCAGCTGCTGGCGCAGGTGGTGGTAGAGGCCGAGCAGGGTGCTCTCGACGATCTCGCCGGTGCGCAGCGCCCGCAGCGGCGGCATGTCGCGGAAGGCGATCGGGTAACCACGCTGGTCGACCACCAGCCAGTCCTGCCAGCGCAACGCCCCGGGCAGGTCGGCGCCGGCCTCGATGCCGAGGATGCGCAGCGCCGCCGCATTGCCCGACAGCACCTCGCCGCCGGCGCCCTGGAAGATCACGCCCTTGTCGATCGCATTCAGCAGCGCCTGGTAGTTCAACTCCGCTTCGACGCGATGGCTGAGGTCGCGCGCGACCGCGACCACGCGTAGTTCGTCGCCGTCGTACAGCGCCGCCGAATGCACCTCGACCGGGAAGCGGCTGCCGTCGGCGCGCATGTTCTCGACCTCGATCACATAGGTCTCGCCGCGTTCGAGCGCCGCCACCGCCGGCACCATGTGGTCGGCCGGCAGGTCGGGGTTGATGACGTGCACGAGCTCGCCGACGAGTTCCTCGCGGCGGCGGCCCCAGGCGCGCAGGCCGGCGCGGTTCAGGTCGAGGATGCGGCCCTCGCGGTCGAGGATCGTGATCGGGTCGGGAACCGCATCGAGCAGGGCCCGCAGGCGTGCGCCGGCTGCCGGCGTGCCGTCGGCGGGCGGGGCGGTGGCGCGTGGCGCGTCACCGTCGTTCGAGGGGCAATCCGGATGCATTCCGTATCCACGTCGCGTGGGCCCGGAATCGAGGATACACCCGGCCCGCACGGGCTCCAGCCGTGTGGGACCGCCGGGGTAAGGGGCTGCGGCGCGCGCTCAGCCGGCGGCGACGGTGACCTTGCTGCCGCTGGAGCGGCCGAGCAGGGCGGCCAGCCAGCGGCCGGTCTCGACCAGCGCCGCGAGGTCGACGCCGGTAGCGATGCCCATGCCCTCGAGCATGTAGACGACGTCCTCGGTGGCGACATTGCCGCTGGCGCCGGCCGCGTACGGGCAGCCGCCGGTGCCCGACACCGCGGCGTCGACCACGGCCACGCCTTCCTCGAGGCAGGCGAGGATGTTCGCCAGCGCCTGGCCGCGGGTGTCGTGGAAATGCACCGCCAGTGCCGGCATCGGCACGTCCGCGGCGACCGCGCGCAACATCGCCCGCGCCTTGCCCGGCGTGCCGATGCCGATGGTGTCGCCGAGTGAGACCTCGTAGCAGCCGAGCGCGTGCAGGCGGCCGGCGACGCGGACGACGTCGGCCAGCGGCACCTCCCCCTGGTAGGGGCAGCCGAGCACCGTGGAGACGTAGCCGCGCACGCGCACGCCGTCGCTGGCGGCGCGCTCCAGCACCGGCTCGAAGCGCGCGATGCTCTCGTCGATCGAGGCGTTGATGTTGCGGCGGTTGAAGGCCTCGGACGCGGCGGTGAACACCGCGACCTCGCGGGCACCGGCGGCGAGCGCGCGCTCGTAGCCCTGCAGGTTCGGCACCAGCACCGGATAGGCCACGCCCGCGCGCCTGTCGATGCCGGCGAAGACCTCGGCGGCGTCGGCGAGCTGCGGCACCCACTTCGGGCTGACGAAACTGGTGGCTTCGATGCTGCGCAGACCGGTCGCCGACAGCCGGTCGATCAGTTCGATCTTGGCGGCGGCCGGGATGATCGTCTTCTCGTTCTGCAGGCCGTCGCGCGGGCCGACCTCGACGATGCGTACCGCGGCGGGCAGGGTCACCGTGACGCCTCGGGGTCGCGGCGGAAGCGGCCGGGTTCGGCAGCGAACAGGCCGGATCGGCCGAGCAGGTCCGGGTTCGCCTCGCCGGTCAGCCGGTTGAACAGGGTGCTGTCGGCGAAACGGGTCTCGCCGGCGACCTCGCCATCGATGATCGCGTGCGCCAGCGGCTTGTCGGCGACCTGCCAGACCAGCAGTTCTTCGCCGTCGATGCGCCAGCGCACCAGCATCACGTCACCGGCCGGGAAACGGTAGTCCTCGCGGCCCAGGCGCAGCGGCCAGTTGGCGTCGAACCAGGCATAGGCCAGGCCCTCGTGCCGCGCGATCGAGATCCGCGTCTCGTCGATCCGGCGCGAACCCTCGCTGCGCATGTCGACGACCAGCAGGCAACTGGCGTCGATGCGCAGCCGGATCTCGCTCGCGGCGCCGGCCTGGCCATCGTCCTCGAGCGAATTCCAGCGGCCGACGAGGGCCGGGTCGCAGCCCGGCTCGGCGGCGAGCGGCGCCTTCTCGAACGAGGTCGCCTGGCAGGCGGCGAGCAGCAGGCTCGCGGCGGCGACTGCGGTGGCGGGGAAGAACGGGCGGTTCATGCTTGCGGCTCCAGGCTCAGCAGCAGGGTGTCGGCTTCGACGAACTCGCCGGCGGTCGCCGACACCGCGGCGACGGTACCGGCGCGCGGCGCCTTCAGGCTCAGCTCCATCTTCATCGCCTCCATCACCAGCAGCTCCTCGCCTTCGGCGACGGCCTGGCCCGGGGACGCGCGCACCAGCACGATGCGGCCCGGCATCGGCGCGGTGACGCGGTCGCCGGCGCCGGCCGCGGCGCTGTCGTCGAAGCGGAAGCCGGGCACGCGCTGCAGCTCCAGCCGCTGCTCGCCGTCGTGGGCGGCGGCGCTGTCGGCATCGGCGTAGGCGCGCAGGCGCCGCGCGCGCCCGTCGATGCGTAGCGACAGGCGGCCATCGACGATCCGCGCCGCCGCGACCGCGATCGCTTCGCCGCAGCCGCGAATCACATGGTTGCCGTCGGCGCCACGCGCATGCAGCTCGACCCGTTCGCCGGCGTGCAGGAAGACGAGCAGGCGGTCGCCGGCATGGCCGAGCCGCCAGCCGTCGGCGATCGCCCAGGGCGAATGCGGATCGCCACTGCCGGCGGCGTCGGCGAGGGTGGCGGCCTCGTCGTGCAGCAGCGCCGCGGTCGCCGCGGCGGCGAGCAGGTCGCGATCCGGCGCCGCATCGACGGCCGGCAGCACCTCGTCGAGATGGCGGTCGAGCCAGGCCGTGTGGATCGTCGCGTCGACGACCACCGGATGCCGCACCAGCCGCTCGAGGAAGGCGATGTTCGACTTCGGGCCGACGATCACGCAGTCGGCCAGCGCCTCGCGCAGCTTCGCCAGCGCGCGCGGCCGGTCTTCGCCATGCACGATCAGCTTGGCGATCATCGGGTCGTAGAAGATCGTCACGGTGTCGCCTTCGACCACGCCGGCATCGATGCGAACGCCGTCGCCGGGCGCCGGCAGCCGCAGCGTCTGCAGCCGGCCGGAGCCGGGCAGGAAGCCGGCGGCCGGATCCTCGGCGTACAGGCGCACCTCGATCGCGTGCCCGCGCTGGGTGATCGCGTCCTGCGCGAGCGGCAGCGGCGCGCCGGCGGCGACCCGCAGCTGCCATTCGACCAGGTCGAGCCCGGTGACCAGCTCGGTGACCGGATGTTCGACCTGCAGCCGCGTGTTGATCTCCATGAAGAAGAAGTCGCCGGAGGCATCGACGATGAACTCGACGGTGCCGGCGTTGACGTAGTCGATGGCCTGCGCCGCGGCGATCGCCGCCGCCCCCATCGCCGCGCGCCGTTCCGGCGTCAGGAAGGGCGAGGGCGATTCCTCGATCACTTTCTGGTAGCGCCGCTGCGCCGAGCACTCGCGCTCGCCGAGATGGATGGTGTTGCCCTGCGAATCGGCGAAGACCTGGATCTCGATATGGCGCGGGTTCTCGATGTAGCGCTCGAGCAGCACGCGATCGCGACCGAAGGCACCGGCGGCTTCGCGCCGGCAGGATTCCAGCGCCGCCGCGAACTCGCCGCGTTCGCGGACGATGCGCATGCCCTTGCCGCCGCCGCCGTGCGCGGCCTTGATCATCAGCGGATAACCGACGCGGTCGGCCTCGGCCTGCAGCCGCGCCGGGTCCTGGTCCTCGCCGGTATAGCCGGGCACCACCGGCACGCCACGCGCCGCCATCAGCTCCTTGGCGCCGGCCTTCGAGCCCATCTTTCGCATCGACGCGCCGGACGGGCCGATGAACACCAGCCCGGCGGCGGCGACCGCGTCGGCGAAGTCGGCGTTTTCCGACAGGAAGCCGTAGCCCGGATGGATCGCCTGCGCACCCGCGCGCCGCGCGACCTCGATGATCGCCTCGCCACGCAGGTAGCTGTCCTGCGGCCGCGGCCCGCCGATCGGCCAGGCCTCGTCGGCCAGGCGCACGTGCTGGGCATCGGCGTCCGCCTCCGAATACACCGCGACGGTGCGGATACCGAGGCGGCGGCAGGTGCGGATGACCCGGCAGGCGATTTCCCCGCGATTGGCGATCAGCACTTTGTCAAAGGTCTTCATCGACAACGGATTTTCCCGGATAAGAGCCGATAAGGCGATTAGCGAGGATACGCCGGCGGATCGCCGGTCGTGGCCCGAAGTTCAGCAGCATGCCCACGGGAATCGAGGTCGCCTTGAGATAGTTGATGAGCTGGGCGTCGTGGATCGGCGCCAGTTCCTGCCGTGCCTTGATCTCCAGGACGACCTTGCCCGGGATAAGCAGGTCCGCACGATATTCCCCGACCACCACCCCGCGAAAGAACACGTCCACGCGCCCCTGCTGCACAACGTCGACGCCCATCCCGCGGAGCGACACCACGAGAGCATTCTCGTAGACATGCTCCAGAAAACCGGTCCCGAGGCCGTTGTAGACATCGTAGAACGCGCGGATGACGAGGCGGGTCGTCTCGCGATGGATCAATCGGCTTTCATCGGTTTTGATCCGTTGTCGAGCGTCCATGCCGGCGGTCGTTTGGCGAGGAAGGCGCTCAGGCCTTCCTGGCCTTCGGGGGAGACCCGCAGTCTGGCGATCAGCGCGGCGTTGGCGGCATCGGTGATCGCCGCGGTCTCGGGTGCGAAGCCCGCCATGCGCAGGGCGAGTTGCTTGGCTTCGCGCTGGGCGACCGGGCCGCCCTTGCGCCAGAAGTGCAGCGCGCGGTCGACGGTGGCGTCGAGGTCGGCGGCGGCGGTGACTTCGTGCAGCAGGCCGATGCGGTGGGCTTCGGCGGCGTCGATGACCTCGGCGCCTGTGAACAGCCGGCGGGCGTGGCGCGGGCCGATCGCGGCGATCACATAGGGCGAGATCACCGCCGGCACCAGGCCCAGCTTCACTTCCGACAGCGAGAACTTCGCCGTGTCGACGCCGATCGCCAGGTCGCAGCAGGCGACCAGGCCGACGCCGCCGCCGTAGGCGGAACCGTTGACGCGCGCGATCGTCGGCTTCGACAGGAAGTTCAGCGTGCGCATCAGCTTCGCCAGGCGCAGCGAGTCGTCGCGGTTTTCCTGCTCGCTGGCCGCCGCCATGCGCCGCATCCAGTGGAGGTCGGCGCCGGCGGAGAAGGTGGCGCCGTCGCCGCCGAGCACCACCGCGCGCACCGTAGGGTCGGCGTCGAGCGCTTCCAGCGCCGCGGTGAGTTCGGCGATCAGGGCGTCGTCGAAGGCGTTGTGCAGGGCCGGGCGGGCGAGGCTGAGACGGGCGACGCCGGCGGCGGTTTCGAGGCGGATGGCCTGGGTCATCGGGGACTCCGGGAAGGCGGGGCTTCAGCCCTGGTCGGGTACGGGCGGCGGCGGCGTCGTGCCCGGCGGCTGGTAGTGCCAGGGCGCCGGGCCGGTCGGTACCGGCGGTGGGTTCGCGGTGCTTTCGGCGCCGCCGATGCCGACGGCCACCACTGCGATGAAGAGCAGGCAGAGCAGCACGAACGTCAGCTGCAGCGGACGCGGGTGCGCGGCCTGTTCGCGCGGGCTGCCGCCGTGCCGCAAGGCCAGGCCGCGGTCGACGAGCATCGCCAGCACCGGCGTCGCCCACATCGCCGACAGCATCGTCGGCAGCGGCCATTGCCGGAAGCTGATCAGGGTCGCCTCGGTCGCGTAGAGGACCAGGAAGCAGAGCAGACCGAGGAGGTAGCGGGGCCGGCCGAGCACGCGCACCGCGGCGTACGCAGCCAGGGCGACGGCGATGATCCGGGTGCGCTCGCCGCCCGCCGCGAGCAGCGCCGAGCCGGCGAGCACGCCGAGGGTGACGAGTTCGAAACTCCAGCTGCCGAGCCGCCTCGCGAGCGCCTCCTCGAGGGCGAACCCGCCGGCGCGCAGCAGGTGCGCGGCGAACAGCGCGGCCGCCAGCCCGCCCAGCCACGGCGCGACCTTCGCGGCGGCGTCGGCATCGACGAACAGCGCGACCAGCAGCAGCGCCAGGCCGCCGTGGACGAGGCTGCGCGCCAGACTCAGCAGCAGCCGGCGCCAGTCGAGGCGGCGGGGATCACCCAGGGCGAGGTAGCGTTCCCGCCGCTGCGGGTCCATCGCCTCGCGCGCGATCTCGCCGCCGAGATGCTCGAGGTCGCCGATCCGGTTGCGCAGGCGTCCGAGCATGCCCGGCGTCAGCAACAGCAGCGCAGTGCGCCAGCGCGCCGGCGGGTCGACCAGCTCGGCGTCGATCTGGGCGTCGAACCAGGTCACGCGCTGGCCGGATGGGACCCGCGGCAGCGGACGGCGGCGGAAGCGTTCGCGCAGCATCACCTGTTCGCGTGTCTGTTCGACCCGCTCGCGCAGCCACCAGCCGCCCGGTCCGACGTCGTCGAGACCGAAGAAATCGGCCAACGCCTCCAGCGTCTGCAGCGGCACCGGCGGCGCCTGCCCGGCGGCGATGCGCATCACCTCGACCGTCAGCATCTGCTTGAGCTGGAACGAGTACAGCTCCGGCCGCGCGTACAGCCACTGCGTCACCGCGCCCGGGCTGCCGGCGTGCAGCAGCGGCAACAGCTCCCGCATGAACGCGTCGAAGTCGAACAGCTGCGGCGGTTCGGGTTCGGCTGCGGTTTCGGGTTCGGGTACGGGCTCGGGTACGGATTCGGACTCGGATTCCGGTTCCGGCTCGGCGTCGGGCTCGAAGGCTGGTTGATGTACCGGCGCCGCGTCCCTGGTGTGGTCCCCGGCGTGGTCCTCGGCGACGTCGACGGCGGCAGCGGGCGATTGTCCGGCGCTCTCCCACGCCCGCCGCTCGATCAGCGCGAGGCACTGCCGGTAGGCCTCGTTCAGGCGCTGGAAGCCGGCCGGGTCGTCGTCCGGACGCGTGCGCTTGAGCAGGCGCGCGTAGGCGCGTTTCACCGCGGCGGCGTCGGCGCCCGCGTCGAGGCCGAGGGCCGCGAAGGGCATCAGCGCACCTGCTGCTCGAAGTCGTCGAGGGCGGCGGAAAGCTCGCGCCGCTCGCGTTCGATCTGCACCGTGTCCTGGCTCTCCAGCGTCGCGATGAAGCGGGTGAGCCAGCGCGACAGCAGCTCCCGGGCCTCGCCGAGGTGTTCCTCGTAGAGGCGTTCGCAGCGGGCGACGACGGCGATGTTCGCCTGCTGTTCGCGCGGATGCACCTTCAGCGCCGCGAGCGCGGCGAAACGCGCGGCGATCTCCTCGCGTCCCATCGCGCCCGGGTTCTTCTCCAGGATCAGTTCGTGCCGCTGCTTCGTCGCGATCACCTCGACCTCGACCTGCAGCACGCCGTTGACGTCGTAGGTGAAGCGCACGTCGATCGGGTTCTCCTGGGCCTTCTTCTTCGGGATGCGGATGTTGAGCTCGCCGAGGCGGACGTTGTTGGCGACGCGCGGACTTTCGCCCTGGTAGACCTCGAGCTTCAGCTCGGTCTGGAAGTCCTGCGAGGGCCAGAAGGTCTCGACCCGGCTCACCGGCACGGTGGCGTTGCGCTCGATCAGCGGCGCGAAATGGCCGTCGCTGCGGCGGCCGCGTTCGTCGGTGCGGCTGGTGGCGATGCCGAGGGTGTACGGGGAAACGTCGGTGAGGACGATCTCCTCGAGCGTCTCGTCGCGCGCCTTCATGCCGGCGGCGACCGCGGCGCCGAGGCCGATCGCCTGGTCCGGGCTGACGTGGCGCAGCGGCAGCTTGCCGAGCATGCGCGCGATCAGCCGGGCGACCAGCGGCATGCGCGAGGCGCCGCCGACCAGCACGACCTCGTCGAGCTGCTGCGGGTCGAGGCGGGCGTCGCGCAGGGCGCGTTCGATCGGTGCGCGCAGGCGCTGCACCAGCGGCTCGACCAGCTTCGCGAAGCGGTCCTCGTCGATCCGCCATTGCAGGTCGCGGCCGTCGAGCGTGAAGTTCACCTCCGCCTCGTGCGCGCTGCTGAGCTGGTGCTTGGCGCGCTCGACGCGGGCGGCGAGCTGGGCGCGCAGGTTCGCCGGCAGGTCGCTGCCGCGGATGTTCCAGCTCGCGCAGCAGTCGGCGAGCAGCGCCTGCAGGAAGTCCTCGCCGCCCAGGTAGTTGTCGCCGGCGGTCGCGTGCACCTGCATCACCCCGTCGAAGGCTTCCAGGATCGAGACGTCGAAGGTGCCGCCGCCGAGGTCGAAGATCAGGAAGGTCGATTCGTCCTTGCGCTCCTGCAGGCCGTAGGCCAGCGCCGCCGCGGTCGGCTCGTTGATCAGCCGCTCGACCTTCAGCCCGGCCAGCTCGCCGGCGATGCGGGTGGCCTTGCGCTGCGAATCGCTGAAGTAGGCCGGCACGCTGATGACGGCCTCGGTCACCTTTTCGCCGAGCTGGCTCTCGGCGTCGGCGACCAGCGCGCGCAGCACCATCGCCGACAGTTCCTCGGCGCGGAAGCTGCGGTCGCCGAGGTGGACCACGCGGTCGGTGCCCATGTAGCGCTTGAACACCGCCGCGCCGCGCTCGGGCGCGATGGCCATGCGGTCGCGGGCGGCGGCGCCGACCAGCAAGCGGCCGTCGCCGTCGAGCGCGACCACCGACGGCGTCAGCAGTTCGCCGAGGGGATTGGCGATCAGGTGCGGGCGGCCGCCGTCGTAGATTCCGATCAGGGAATGGGTGGTGCCGAGGTCGATGCCGACGATCATTGTGCGCGCTGTCCGGCGCCGGCGATGCCCGGCGAAGTTGGGTTGGTGAGGGGAGGATTATCGCCGCAAGCGCGTCGACAGCGCCTGCCAGGCGGCCACCGCCAGCATCGCCAGCGCGACCGCGCCCAGCCAGGCCGGCCGGAAGGTGCCGGCGACCGCGCCGGTGATGCCCAAGGCGACGGCGGCGACGAGCAGCAGCCGCAGCTGCGCCACCAGCAGTCGCTCGGGCGTCAGCTGGCCGCGGCTGGTTACCCGTTCCAGCAGGCGTCGCCGGCGCGGCTCGACCACATCGATGCCGGTGGCGTCGAGCAGGTCCATGACGCGGCGCATGCGCCGGGCCAGGCCCGGCACCAGCAGCGTCACGACGAAATCGAGCCAGGCGTCGTCGCCGGCAAGGCAGCGTGCGAAGGTGACGTCGCTCCAGGCCGATTCTTCGGCGAGTTCACGCTGCCGTGCCGCGTCGCGCACCTGCTGGAAGTCCTCGTGCAGCCAGGGCGCGTCGCGGCGGATCTCGTCGAGTCCGAAGAAGTCCGCGATCGCGTCGAGCGCCGGCGTCGGCAGCGGTGCCGACTGCACGACGAGAGCCTCCACCACGGCGGCGCCGACCTCGCGCTTGCGCCGCCTGGTCGCTGCCGGGATCGAGTCCCAGCACCGAGAACGGCCAGCCCGGCTCGTGCGGCGGAGTCATGATGTGGCGGCAGTGCGCAGGCGCGTCGCCGCGCCTACATGCGGAACACGCCGAAGCGGCCCTTCTCGATCGGTGCGTTCAGCGACGCCGAGAGCGCCAGGCCGAGCACGCGGCGGGTGTCGGCCGGGTCGATGATGCCGTCGTCCCACAGCCGCGCCGTCGCGTAATACGGATGGCCCTGGCGCTCGTATTGCTCGCGGATCGGCGCCTTGAACGCCGCTTCCTCGTCGGCGCTCCAGGTCTTGCCGGCGGCCTCGAGGCCGTCGCGCTTCACCGTCGCCAGCACGCTCGCCGCCTGTTCGCCGCCCATCACGCTGATGCGCGCGTTCGGCCACATCCACAGGAAGCGGGCGCCGTAGGCGCGGCCGCACATGGCGTAGTTGCCGGCACCGAAGCTGCCGCCGATGACGACGGTGAACTTCGGCACGTGGCTGCAGGCGACCGCGGTGACCATCTTGGCGCCGTCCTTGGCGATGCCGGCGTTCTCGTATTTGCGCCCGACCATGAAGCCGGTGATGTTCTGCAGGAACACCAGCGGGATGTCGCGCTGGTTGCACAGCTCGATGAAGTGGGCGCCCTTCAGCGCGCTCTCCGAGAACAGGATGCCGTTGTTGGCGACGATGCCGACCGGGTAACCGTGGATGTGCGCGAAGCCACACACGAGCGTCTTGCCGTAGCGCGCCTTGAACTCGTGCAGCGCGCTGCCGTCGACGATGCGGGCGATCACCTCGCGGATGTCGAAGGGCCGGCGGGTGTCCTTCGGGATGATGCCGTACAGCTCTTCGGCCGCGTATTTCGGTTCGCGCGGCGCCTGCACCGCGACCGGCAGATGCTTGCGGCGGTTGAGGTTGGCGATGCAGTCGCGGGCGATCTGCAGCGCGTGGCGGTCGTTCTCGGCGAAGTGGTCGGCGACGCCGCTGACGGCCGTGTGCACGTCGGCGCCGCCGAGCGCCTCGGCATCGACGACCTCGCCGGTCGCCGCCTTCACCAGCGGCGGCCCGCCGAGGAAGATCGTTCCCTGTTCCCTGACGATGATCGATTCGTCGCACATCGCCGGCACGTAGGCGCCGCCGGCGGTGCAGGAGCCCATCACCACGGCGATCTGCGGGATGTTCCGCGCGCTCAGCCGCGCCTGGTTGAAGAAGATGCGGCCGAAATGCTCCTTGTCCGGGAACACCTCGTCCTGCAGCGGCAGGAAGGCGCCACCGGAATCGACGAGGTAGACGCAGGGCAGGTGGTTCTCGAGCGCGACTTCCTGCGCCCGCAGGTGCTTCTTCACCGTCATCGGGAAGTAGGTGCCGCCCTTGACCGTCGCGTCGTTGGCGACGACCACGACCTCGGTGCCGTGCACGCGGCCGATGCCGGTGATGATGCCGGCGGCCGGCGCGGCGTCCTCGTACATGCCGCCGGCGGCGAGCGCGCTCAGCTCGAGGAAGGGCGAGCCCGGGTCGAGCAGGGCGGTGACGCGGTCGCGCGGCAGCAGCTTGCCGCGTTCCAGGTGCTTCGCGCGGGCCTTCTCGCCGCCGCCGAGGGCGGTCGTGGCCAGGCGCTGTTCGAGGTCGGCGACGGCGGCGCGGAGCTGTTCCGCATTCTCCCGGAACTCCGCACTGCGCGTATCCACCCCACTCCTGATCTCCATCCCCACCCCTCGCTACTCGTTCCCGCGAGTTTACTTCCTGCCGGCATTTCCGAGCGCTTACCCGGGCGGGTGGGGTGCGCAGGCCCGGCCTCCGCGAAGGTCACGAGCTCTTTCCCTCCTCGTGGCTCGGGAAAGACTCGTGGCCTTCGCGGAGGCCGGGCGCGTAGGGCATCTCCGCCCGGGCAAGTGCTTTCGGCGCAGCCGAAAGCCAACGCGCGGCGCCGGGCATCCCGGTTTCGCAGGCCGGCAAGCACGCGCAGCAGCGGGAACGACTACCGGCTCCCGCACCCCGCGAAGCGCGTCGTGTCGCTGCGCTCACGACGAAAACCCCGTTCGTCGCTGCGATGCCGGGAACCTGATCCTGAACCGCGACTCGTCGTGTACCGAGCCGAACGCGGCCACCGCCGCACGAACCCCGCAAGCCCGCGCGACGCGTCGCCTGACGAAGAGAGAAAGACCAGCGGAACCACGGAAGCGAGCCATCGCGTTGCGATCCGCGTTCGGCCCGGGACACGCCGAGCCGAGTTCCGGGCGGGATTCCCGGCCCCGAAGCCGAGGTCCCCACCCGAGCACCCGCCCGCCCGGAAAGCGCCCGCTGGCGCGGGGGAGTCATTCGCGCCGCCGCTTCCCCGGCGCGGCTTCGTACCCACGCGGCGGCGCGAATGCTTTTCCCGGGCGCCCGGCCGACGTCCCCCAATGCGCCCGGGAAAATCAGTCGTCTACTTCGCCTTCGGCGTCGGTGGTGACGGCGGCGTCGAGGTTCTCGGCGGCCTGGTCGACCGCGTTCTCGGTGGCGTCACCGACCCGCTCGGCCGCGTTGTCGATGCGCTCGCCGGCGCGACGCGCGGCCTCTTCGGTACGGGCCGCGGCCTCGCGGGCCTCGGCCGCCGCGCGCTCGGCGGCCGCATCGACGTTCTCGGCAGCGGCGCGGGCGGTTTCGCGGGCGGCGTCGCCGGTTTCGTGGGCGGCGTCTTCCATCGCCTGGCCGGCTTCGGCGCGTTCCTGCCTGGCCTCGGGGGTGCAGGCGGCCAGGCCGATCAGGCCGGCCGCGGCCAGAGCGATCGAAAGCTTCGTGGTGTTCATGCGTGCTCCAGTGGACGGTCGCGACGGGATCGGTCGCGGCGGGGATTCTGGAGAGGCGCCTGTGGAGGCGATGTTCATGAATCACGCAAAAGAAACGGGCGCGATTCGCATCGCGCCCGTCGCTCTTGCAGAGCCAGCCGTATTACTGGTCGGCGGCGTCTTCGGCGGCGTCGGCGGCCTCTTCGGCCACGTCTTCCATGTCGTCGGCGATGTCGGCCGCGGCATCGGCGGCAGCGTCGGCACCGGCGGCCTCGGCGGCAGCGGCGTCGTCGGCAGCGGCCGAAGCGTCGGCGGCGGCGTCGGCGGCGAGCTGGGCGGCGGCGTCGGCGGCCGGATCGGCAGCGGCGGCAGCGGCGGCGTCGGCGGCAGCGGCGTTGGCGTCGGCGGCCGAGTCGGCAGCCTGCTGGCTCTCGCTGGTGCAGGCGGCCAGGGCCAGGCCCAGCGCCATGGCGAGCAGGGTCTTGTTCAGGGACATGGGGAGGTTCCTCGTCTGGTTGTTATGAAACGTGCAGATTGCACGTGCCGAAAATCATGGCAGGTCCGGGTCCGGAGTCAAGCGGATTCACGTTTCAGCAAGCTTCAGGCCAGTTCCACGGCCACCGCGGTCGCCTCGCCACCGCCGATGCACAGGGCGGCGACGCCGCGGCGGCCGCCGGTGCGGCGCAGGGCATGGATCAGGGTCACCAGCAGGCGGGCGCCGGAGGCACCGATCGGATGGCCCAGCGCACAGGCGCCGCCATTGACGTTGAGCTTGCCGTGGTCGATGCCGAGTTCGCGCATGGGCGCCATCGCCACCACGGCGAAGGCCTCGTTGACCTCGAACAGGTCGACGTCGCCGACGCTCCAGCCGGCCTTGTCGAGCACGCTGCGGATCGCCGCCACCGGCGCGGTGGTGAACCATTCCGGCGCCTGCGAGTGGGTGGCCTGGGCCACGACCGTCGCCAGCACATTCAGGCCCTGCGCCTTCGCGGTGTCGGCATCGGCCAGCACCAGCGCGGCGGCGCCGTCGTTGATGCTCGAGGACGCGGCCGCGGTGATCGTGCCGTCCTTCCTGAACGCCGGGCGCAGGCTCGGGATCTTCGCGGCGTCGCAGCGCCCCGGCTGCTCGTCGGTGTCGATCACGGTGTCGCCCTTGCGGCCGGCGACGGTGACCGCGGCGATCTCGTCGCGGAAGTGCCCGTCGGCCACCGCGCCCTGCGCGCGGCGCACGGATTCGCCGGCGTAGGCGTCCTGCTCCTCGCGGCTGAAGCCGTACTTCTCGGCGCACAGCTCGCCGAACACGCCCATCGCCTGGCCATCGTAGGGATTGGTCAGGCCGTCGAAGGCCATGTGGTCGACCATCGTGATCGGGCCGAACTTGCTGCCGACGCGCGAGTTCGGCAGCAGGTGGGGCGCGTTCGTCATCGATTCCATGCCGCCGGCGACGACGAGTTTCGCGGAACCGGCGCGGATCGCGTCGGCGGCCATCATCACCGCCTTCATGCCGGAACCGCAGACCTTGTTGATCGTGGTGCAGCCGGCCGAGGTCGGCACGCCGGCACCGAGCGCGGCCTGACGGGCCGGCGCCTGGCCGAGGCCGGCCGGCAGCACGCAGCCCATGATCACTTCGTCGACTTTCGCGGCATCGGCACCGGCGTGTTCGAGCGCCGCCTGGATCGCGACGGTGCCGAGCTTCGTGGCAGGTACGCCGGTGAACTGGCCGAGGAGGGCGCCGATCGGAGTGCGCTTGGCGCCGGCGATGACGACGGTGGTCATGGGTGTGCTCCGCAATGAGTGTCAGCCGGCGATTATAGGTGGTTCGCTGCGGGCTCCCAGCGCCGGATCCGACGGTGCGGATCCGCCAGCGCCGGGCCGACGCGGCCGATCGCACGCCGGGCACCGCGCCGCGCTACGCTGGCGCGCCGCCGGCCGGCGGTCTCCGGGAGCTTCTCGATGTCGATCCGTCGCCGCCCCGCGCGCCATGCCGCGCTCGCCGTGCTCGCCCTCTCGGCCGCGCTCGCCGCGGCGCCCGCGAGCGCCAGCGAATCGCCTTCGGATCCAGCGGATGCGCCCCCGGCCGCCGCCGCTTCCGGAAGCGCGCCGGTCACCGCGCACGGCACGCGGTTCTTCGTCCCCGACGGCTGGACGCTGCGCCAGGACGGCGCGCGGGTCTGGCTCGATCCGCCCGAAGGCGATTCGACGCTTGCGCTGGTCGATGTCGAGGCCGCCGATGCCACCGCCGCCGTCGAAGCCGCCTGGGCCGCGATCGACGCGCCGCCGCGCTGGCCGCTCAAGCTCGCCAGCGCGATGGCCGCGCGCGACGGCTGGGAATCGCTGCATTACGTGGACTACGAAGTGCCGGCCACGGCCGGGCGCGTCTTCTACGCGTACGCGCTGGGCAAGGGCGGGCGCTGGACCGTGGTGCTCGTGGACCTGCCGCAGGCGGTGCAGGACAAGCGCGGCGCGCAGCTGGGCCAGCTGTTCGGGCGGCTGCTGCCGGCCGGCTATGAGCGCGAGTCGTTCGTCGGCCGCGCGGCGCATCCGCTCGACGCCGCGCGGCTCGAGACGCTGCGCGGCTTCGTGCGCGACGCGATGCGCGAACTCGGCGTGCCCGGCGTCGCGGTCGGCATCGTGCAGGACGGCCGCACCGTGCTCAGCGAGGGCTTCGGCGTGCGCCGGCTCGGCGACGCCGCGCCGGTGACGCCGCACACGCTGTTCCCGATCGCATCCAACACCAAGCCGATGTCGACGCTGCTGCTCGGGCGCCTGGTCGACGCGGGCCGGCTGCGCTGGGACATGCCGGTGACCGAGGTCTATCCGGCGTTCCGCCTCGGCGACCCGGCGACCACCGCGAAGGTGCGCATCGAACACCTCGTGTGCGCCTGCACCGGGCTGCCGCGGCAGGACTTCGAATGGATCATGGAGTTCGAAGGGCTCGACGCCGACGGCGCGATGCGCACGCTGGCGACGATGCAGCCGACGAGCGAGTTCGGCGCGCTGTTCCAGTACTCGAACGCGCTCGCCGCCGCGGCCGGCTACGTCGGCGCGTACCGGCTCCATCCGGAGATGGAGCTCGGCGCCGCGTACGACCGCGCGATGCGCGAGGAGGTGTTCGCGCCGCTGGGCATGGACGCGACGACGTTCGATTTCGACGCCGCGCTGGCCGCCGATCACGCGGCGCCGCACGGCTGGGACGTCGACGGGCGCACCGTGCTGGCCGACTTCGCGCCCAACGGCGCCGCGGTGCCGATGCGCCCGGCCGGCGGCGCGTGGAGCCACGTCGAGGACCTGCTGCGCTACGTGCGCATGGAACTCGCGCGCGGCGTCGGGCCGGACGGGGAGCGCGTGGTGTCCGAGGCGGTGATCGACGCGCGGCGCGCGGCGAAGGTCGCGGCCGGCAACGACGTCAGCTACGGGATGGGGCTGCAGACCGACCTCGTGGGCGGCGTCGAGATCGTGCACCACGGCGGCTCGCTGTTCGGCTACCAGAGCGACATGCTGTGGCTGCCCGCGCATGGCGTCGGCGCGGTGGTGCTGACGAACTCGGGCGAGGGCCGCGCGCTGGTGTCGGGCTTCCGCCGCCGGCTGCTCGAGGTGCTGTTCGACGGCGAGGCGCGCGCCTGGCCGCAGCTGCAGGCGTACGGCGAGACCGGCCGCGCGTGGTACGCCTCCGAGCGCGCGACGCTGACGCTGCCGGCCGATCCGCAGGCGGCCGCGGCGCTCGCGCCGGCGTACCGCAACGACGCGCTCGGCCGCATCGACGTGATCCGCGACGGCGACGGGTTGCGCTTCGACTTCGGCGCGTGGTCGGCGCGGATGGCGAGCCGCAGCGGCGCCGACGGCAGCCAGACCTTCTACATGGTGGCGCCGAACCTGACCGGGCTCGAGTTCATCGTCGACGGAGACGGGCTGCTGTTCCGCACCCCGCAGCGCGACTACCGGTTCGGGGTGGTGGACTGACCGCCTCGCCCGCCCCTGTAGGAGCGCCTTCAGGCGCGAAGATTTTTCCGGCCCTGTTCGCGGCGGCGCGTCGGGCGGAAGTGATTCGCGCCTGAAGGCGCTCCTACAGGGTCAGTCGTTGCCTTCGAAGAGCTCGCGGCCGATCAGCATGCGGCGGATCTCGTTGGTGCCGGCGCCGATCGCATAAAGCTTGGCGTCGCGCAGGATCCGCCCGGTCGGGTATTCGTTGATGTAGCCGTTGCCGCCGAGCGACTGGATCGCTTCCAGCGCGACCTGCACCGCGGCTTCGCTGGCATGCAGCAGGCAGGCGGCGGCGTCGATGCGGCTGGCGTGGCCGGCGTCGAAGTCGCGCGCGACCTGGTAGGCGAAGGCGCGGCTGGACTGCAGCGCCGTGTACATGTCGGCGACCTTGGCCTGCATGATCCCGAAGCTGCCGATCGGGGCGCCGAACTGCCGGCGCTCGCGCACGTAGGGCAGGGCGATGTCGAGCGCCGCCTGCATCAGGCCCAGCGGGCCGCCGGTCAGCACCAGGCGTTCGGTGTTCAGGCCGCGCATCAGCACGCGCACACCCTGGTTGACCTCGCCGAGCACGTTCTCCGCCGGGATCACGCAGTCCTCGAACACCAGTTCGCAGGTGTTCGAACCGCGCATGCCGAGCTTGTCGAGCTTCTGCGCGGTGCGGAAGCCGGGCATGCCGCGCTCGACCAGGAAGGCGGTCATCGAACGGCTGCCCATCTCGCGATCGGCGGTGCGCATGTAGACGATCAGCACGTCGGCGTCGGGGCCGTTGGTGATCCACATCTTGCTGCCGTTGGCGAGCCAGCTGCCGTCCTCGCGGCGCACCGCGCGGCAGGCCATCGAACCGACCACGTCGGAACCGGCGCCCGGCTCGCTCATCGCCAACGCGCCGACGTATTCGCCGCTGCACAGTTTCGGCAGGTACTTCTGCCGCTGCGTCTCGGTGCCGTTGGCGTAGAGGTTGGCGACGCACAGGTTCGAATGCGCGCCGTAGCTCAGGCCGACCGATCCCGAAGCCCGCGAGATCTCCTCCATCGCCACCAGGTGCGCCAGGTAACTCATGCCGGAGCCGCCGTAAGCCTCCGGCACGGTCATTCCCAGCAGGCCCATCGCGCCGAGCTTCTGCCACAGGTCCGCCGGGAAGGCGTTGTCGTGGTCGATCTGTTCGGCTCGCGGGGCGATTTCCGCCTCGGCGAAGCGGCGGACCGCGTCGCGGAGGGCGTCGAGTTCTTCGCCGAGGGGAAAGGTGCGCATAACAGGCCTTAACAACTGGGGTCGGATTCCGACGTTAAGACCCCGGCGGGGCGGGGTCGAACTATTCCGATGGGGAGGGGCCTGGCCGGAACAACCGGGGTCAGAGCCCTTTTCCCTTCGGGTCATCGCCGCGATCCCCCGGCAATGCCGGGGGAAAAGGGATCTGACCCCAACTCAGTTGCCGCGGCGGCCCTGGAAGCGCGGGGCCGGGGCGCCGAGGTGCGGCAGGCGCAGCTTGCCGATCGCGGTGATGCGCTCTTCGGCCATGCGGTCGGCGGCCTGGTTGGTCGGGATGCCGTCGCGCTTGGCGATCTCGAAGATGCGGCCCAGGTTGTAGTAGATCGTCCGCATCATGCGCATCGCACGCTCGCGGTTGTAACCGTCGATCTCGAGCGAGACGTTCATCAGGCCACCGGCGTTCACCGCGTAGTCCGGGGCGTAGAGCATGCCCCTGGCCGCGACCTCGACGCCCATCTGGTCATTGGCCAGCTGGTTGTTGGCGGCGCCGCAGATGACCTTGCACTTCAGGCGCGGCAGGGTCTTCTCGTTGACGGTGCCGCCGAGCGCGGTCGGCGAGTAGACGTCGGCGTCGACGTCGTAGATGTCGTCCAGGGCCACCGCCTCGCAGCCGAACTCGTCGACGGCGCGCTGCACGGCGTCCTGGTTGATGTCGGTCACGAAGACCTTGGCGCCGCGCTCGCGCAGCAGCTTCACGAACTCCATGCCGACGTGGCCGACGCCCTGCACGGCATAGCTGTACTTGCCGACGTCCTCGTCGCCGAACTTCACCTGCAGCGCCGCCATCAGGCCCTGCAGGGTGCCGAAGGCGGTGAAGGGCGAGGGGTCACCGGAACCGCCGTGCACCTGGTGCACGCCGGTCACGAAGTCGGTTTCCTTGAGCACGTACTCCATGTCGTTGACGTCGATGCCGACGTCCTCGGCGGTGATGTAGCGGCCACCGAGCGAGTTCACGAAGCGGCCGAAGGCGCGGAACAGCGCCTCGGACTTGTCCTTGTTCGGGTCGCCCCAGATCACGGCCTTGCCGCCGCCCAGGTTCAGGCCGGACACCGCCGCCTTGTAGGTCATGCCGCGGCTCAGGCGCAGCACGTCGTTCAGCGCTTCCGCCTCGCTCGCGTACGGCCACATGCGGGTGCCGCCCAGGGCCGGGCCGAGCACCGTGTTGTGGATCGCGATGATTGCCTTCAGGCCCGCGTCCTTGTTGTGGCAGAACACCACTTCCTCGTGGGCCGAGGTCGAGATGGATTCGAAGATCATGGAAAGGCTCCGGTCGGCGGGGGTGGCGCGCGAAAGCGAGGCCACCAAGTCGCATGAAAAACGACCCGCAAGTGATTGATTGGTTTAGCGCAGCCCCCTTCACGATGGGAGGTCCGGGTGGCTGGCGCGGCGCATTGTAAAGCAAACGCTCTAGGCGGACCCGTGCCCCTGTCCGCTGCCGCCGGGGCGGGCCGTTAGCCACTTTGCCTGGCGACTCCCTCTCCCCGGAGAGTCGCCGGCCTCCAACCCTTCAGAGCATGGGGTTCATTGGGCGGCCAGACGGTCGCCCTCTTTTTTTGTTCATTGCCGGCTGCCTAGACTCCGGCCATGGCGGAAACCAGACGCATCGACGATCTCCCGGGCAGCTTCGGCTATGGCGCCGGCGTCCTCTACGGGCTGCCGCAGCCGCCGCGCTGGATGGGCGAGGTGCGCCCGGACCTGCAGAAGGTCCTGCTGCTGCTCGACTCCAACGACATGCTGTTCGGCCAGCTCACCGGCCTGGACTGGGAAGGCGGCAACGTGCTGCTGCGCGCCGGCGACGTCACCCATTCGAACCCGATCAGCGACCTGCGCGCGATCATGCTCAGCGCCGACACCGACGCCCGCGCGGTGGCGCCGCCGCTGTCGGTGGCCAGCACCCTGAAATACCGCGACGGCGGCGAATGGCGGCTGTCCTCGCACACCTTCAGCGCCGACCTGTTCGGTGCCGGCTTCTTCGCGATCGCCGAAGGCGAGCTGCACGCGATCTTCGTGCCATGGCGGGTGCTCGCCGAGCACCGCGTGGTGGTCGAGTCCGGCCACGGCGACCACCGGCGCGCCCGCCTGCAGCGCGAGGTCGCCTTCCGCCAGGGCGCCGAGATCGACCGCCTGCGCGCGGCGCATCTGAAGCTCGTGCCGCAGGGCGGCCGCGACGACGCCGACCAGCGCCGCCGCTCGTTCGCCCGCGCCTTCTCCGACTCGGAACCGGGCGCGTGAGCCCGGCCCGCCGCGCTTGAACCCGCTGCAACGCTGGCAGCGCGCCGAAGCCCTCGCGGCCGCGGCGCAGCTCGACATGGCCCGCGGCGAATACGCCGTGCTCGCCCGCGACCCCGACTGGGCGCTGCCGGCCGAACTGCGCCTCGGCGAACTGGCCCTGCGCCAGGGCCGCCTGCGCGAGGCGGTCAGGCACGCGCAGGCCGCGTACGCCGCGCGCGAACCCGACGCGGTGTTGCTGGAAGCCGTCTGCGGCCTGCTGTTCGCGGTCGGCGAAGTGCAGGCCGCGCTGGCGATCGCCGACGAACCGGCGCTGCGCGGCGCCGGCGACCCGCAGATCCTGGCCGGCATGGGCCGGCTGCTGTCGGGGCAGGGCGAGGTGACGCGCTCGCTGCCCTACCTGCGCGCGGCGATCGCCCGCGGCCTCGACACCGCCGAGCTGCGCTACCTGGCCGGCAACGACGCCGCCTATGCCGGCGAGACCGACGTCGCCGAACGCGAGTACGAGGCGGCGCTGGCGCGCGACCCGGCATATGCGCCGGCGCATCGCGGCCTGGCGAAACTGCGGCGGGCGACGGCGGCGCGCAACCACGTCGAGCGGCTGCGGCGGGTGATCACCGCGGTGGATCCGCGGCATGCGGATGCGCCGCTGCTGCACTACGCGCTGTTCAAGGAACTCGACGATCTCGGCGATGCGGCCGCGGCGTGGGCGGCGCTGGAGAGCGGGATGGCGCTGCGCCGGGCGCAGGTGAGGTTCGAGGAGGCGGCCGACACGGCGCTGTTCGACGTGGCCCGCACGTGGCGACCACTTAACGGTGTCAGAGACAGTTATCCGGCGGGGGATGACTGTCCCCGACACCTGGCGACGCCGATCTTCATCGTCGGGTTGCCGCGTTCCGGCACGACGCTGCTCGAGCGCATCCTCGGCAGCCACCCGGACGTGGCCGATGCCGGCGAACTGCGCGACTTCATCGTGCAGCTGCGCATCGCCACCGGCCGCGCCGGCGGCCCGCACGTCGACGCCGACCTGCTCGCAGCGGCGCGCAACGCCGACCTCGCCGCGCTCGGCCGCGCCTACCTCGACCACACCGCCTGGCGCGCCCACGGCCGCCGCTTCTACACCGACAAGCTGCCGGCGAACTTCCAGCTGCTCGGCCCGATCGCCGACGCGCTGCCGCAGGCGCGCTTCCTGCACATGCGCCGCGAGGCGATGGAAGTGTGCTTCTCGAACCTCAAGGAACTGTTCGCCGACGCCTACCCGCACAGCTACGACCAGGCCGAGATGGGCCGCCACTGGCGCCGCTACGACGCGCTGATGGCGCACTGGCGGCGCGAATACCCGCAGCGCATCCTCGATATCGACTACGCCCGCCTCGTCGCCGAACCCGAGCCGGTGGCGCGCGAGGTGCTGGCCTTCCTCGGCCTGCCCTGGGACCCGCGCGTGCTGGAAAGCGAAGCCCGCCCCGGCGCCGTCGCCACCGCCAGCGCGGCCCAGGTGCGCGAACCCATCCACACCCGCTTCCTCGGCCAGTGGCGCCGCTACGAAACCTGGCTCACCCCGCTGCGCAACGCACTCGACACGGGCGGATAGTCAACAACGGCATTTCAACAACGGATAAGGGCCGATCAAGGCCGATTGAGGCAGAAGCGGGAATCGAAAGAGGCTCGCGCCCGACGGCCCTGCCCGGGTTCCGACGCCCCATTTCATAGAGCTTCTAATCGGCTTTTCCGGCTTTTATCCGTTGTTGAAAAAGCCGCTGTCAGGCGAGTTCGACGCGGTTCTTGCCGGCGTGCTTGGCGCGGTAGAGGGCGGCGTCGGCGGCGGCGATCAGCACCTCGGCGCCCACGCCCTCCTGCGGCACCATCGCCGCCACGCCGATGCTGATCGTGACCCGCCCCTGCGGCGAACCGGGGTGCGGCAGGTCGGCGTGCAGCACCGCCTGGCGCACGCGTTCGGCGACCGCGGCGGCGGCCTGCAGGTCCAAACCCGGCAGCAGCAACGCGAATTCCTCGCCGCCGTAGCGGCCGGCGGTGTCCTGCGGCTTGCGCAGCTCGGCCTCGACGCGGCGGGCGACGACCCGCAGCGCCTCGTCGCCGGCCAGGTGGCCCTTGAGGTCGTTGTAGGCCTTGAACTCGTCCAGGTCGAACAGCGCGAACGCCAGCGGCGTGCCGCGCCCCAGCCCGGCGGCCCAGTCGCGGTGCAGGCGCTCGAGCAGGCTGCGCCGGTTCGCCAGTTCGGTCAGCGCATCGAAGTACGACAGCCGCGACAGCTCGGCATTGGCCTGCTTCAGCTCGCGCCCGCGCGCCTCCAGTTCCTGCGTGCGTTCGCGCACCTGCACCAGCAGCGCGGCCTCGCGACGGCGCAGGTGGCGCTCGCGCAGGCGCACGGACACCCACGCGAGCAGCAGCAGGCCGATCGCGTACGCCGCCAGCGCCGGCGGCGCGCGCCAGGCCGGCACAGGGATCTCGAAGGCGATCGACAGCGGCGCCGCGCGGGCGCCGGTGTGGTCGCGGGCATCGACATGCAGGCGGTAGCTACCCGGCGGCAGGCCGGTGAAGTGGCGCACCGGCACCGGCGTCCACTCGCCCCAGCCCGGCTCCAGGCCCTCGAGCCAGGTGCGGTAGCGGTTGAGCGCTTCGCGGTGGCCGCTGAGCAGGGCGAACTCGACTTCCAGCGTGCGCGCGCCCAGCGGCAGCCGCAGCGGCGTGGCCTCGGCCGGCGCGACGTCGGCGCCGTCCACCCGCAGCGCTTCCAGCAGCAGCGGCGGCGCGGCGGTGCGGCGGCCCGACAGCGGCGGCACGTACACCGCGGCGCCGCCGATCGTGCCGGCCCACACGCGGCCGTGGGCATCGGTGACGAGGGCGCCGGCGTTGCATTCGTCGTGCGGCAGGCCGTCGCTGCGCTGGAACCGCAGCACGTCGAAACCGCCGTCGCTGCGCGGCCGCCAGCGTGCGGCGCCGTAGTCGCTGCAGACGATCAGGTCGCCGGCGCCGTCGCGCACCACCGCATAGGCGTAGGGCACCGGCGTCGCCGGCAGCGCCGGCTCGGTGACCAGGCGCGGCTGCTGCGGATTGGTGATGTCGACGCGGACGATGCCCGACGCGCGCGAGCCCAGCCACAGGATCTGCCGGCCGCCGGCGTCGGGCAGCAGGGTGATGCCGTAGTAGGCGTCGTCGGGCAGGCCCTCGGCGGTGCCGTAGTAGAACCAGCGGCCGCCGCGGTACGCCGCCAGGCCGCGGCCGACGGTGCTCGCCCACATCACCGCCTCGCTGCCGCTGCCGGTCTGCAGCAGGGCGACGACGCGCTGCGGATTGGCCGGATCGGCGGGGTCGAACCACTGCCAGCGGCCGCGGTTCCAGCGGGCGACGCCGCCCTGCCGCAATCCGACCCAG
Source organism: Arenimonas composti TR7-09 = DSM 18010 (assembly GCF_000426365.1). Taxonomy (GTDB): domain Bacteria; phylum Pseudomonadota; class Gammaproteobacteria; order Xanthomonadales; family Xanthomonadaceae; genus Arenimonas; species Arenimonas composti. Next base: position 465,006 of record NZ_AUFF01000001.1, read on the forward strand.
GCTTCGCCGGCGGCGGTGGGCAGGATGAAGGCGACCGCCTCGCGGTCGGCCTTCGGCCACGGCGTCGGCAGGGTTTCGATGCGCTCGCCGGCGATGCGGGCCAGGTGGCCGTTCCACATGCCGATCCACAGATGGGTTTCGGCGGCGTCGCCGGCGGCGTCGGCACCGTCGGCGACCCGGGCGAGGCTGCGCACGGTCGGGTTCGGCAGGCCGTCGGCCGCGGTCCAGTGCCGCCATTGGCCGTCGCGGAAGCGGGCGAGGCCGTCGCCGTCGCTGCCCAGCCAGAGCGCCTCGTGGCCGTCGATGCCCTGTTCGACCAGCACCGCCCAGACGCCGTTGGCGCTGTCGCCGAGGCGGCTGACGGTGCGCCAGCTGCCTTCCAGGCGCAGGCGGATCGCGCCGACGTCGGTGCCGACCCACACCTGCGGGCGGCCCTGGGCGTCGGCGCCGAGGGCGAGCGCGCGGGTGCGCTGGTTGCCGATGCGGGCGAGGTAGTCGAGTGATTCCCAGCGGCCGTCGCGCAGGCGCGCGGCGCCGTCGCGCAGGCCGACCCAGACCTGCGGCTGCATACGGCCGACATCCTGCAGCAGCAGGCGCTGCACGAAATCGGTGTCGAGGGCGCCGGCGTCGCGGGTGTAGCGCGTCCAGCGGCCGGCGTGCAGGCGGGCGACGCCGCCGCCGTAGCTGCCGACCCACAGGCTGTCGCCGCCCTCGGCCTCGGTCCAGGTGGCGAGGCTGCTGATCTCGAAGAAGCGCGGGCCGGGGATGTCGGGGACCACTTCCACGCAGTCGGCGGGCGCGTCGCAGCGCCACAGGCCCAGGCCGAAGGTGGCCAGGTGGATGGGGTCGTACTCCGTCGAGCCGCCGGGGACGGATCCCGCACCGGGGGCCAGCACCACGTCGAAGATGTCGACATCGCGCAGCACGTCGGGCAACGCCAGCGCCTCCCAGCGCCCGTCGCGCCACTCCGCGACGCCGCCCCAGGCGGTCACGAACAGCCGGTAGCCATGCGCGCCATCGGCGAACCAGCGCAACCGCCGCGCCGACGGATGCGGCAGCCCGGCATCGACCTGCTGCCAGCGCCCGGCGCGCATCCCGGCACCGTGTGGCGATGGCGGCAGCCGCCACACGCCGGCGTCGGGGAAGGCGACCCACACCACGCCATCCGGCGTCACCGCGACATCGCGCACCGCGCCGTCGAAGGCCGGGTCCGGCCCGCGCACCGGCACCATCCGCAGGCCGTTGAAGCGGGCCAGGCCGCGCATCGTGCCGACCCACACGTGGCCGTCCGGCGCGGTGGCGACGGCGGTGACGGTGGGGTCGGGCAGGCCGTCGCTGTCGTCGAAGCCGACCGCCGGCAGGTGGCCGATCTGGTCGATGTCGATGCGGGAAGCGAAGGCGGAGGGCGTGAGGGCGACCAGCAGCGCCAGCAGCCAGGAACAACCGTGCCAATAACCGTGCCGGGCACCGTCAAGCGCGGAACCGTTGATCACGGAACTGTCTCTGACACCGTTGTTCGCGGCACCGTCGCTCGCCGTCACGTCCCCACGCTCCGCGATTCCCCGCAGCGACTATAGCGGCGAAGCGGGGAGGGTGCGGGGCGGCCGGGCAGGCGCCCCGGACGGGGGCGTTACAATCCGGGCATTCGTCTCACGCGGAACCGCACGATGGCCACCCCCGCCGACCAGATCCCCCAGACCGAGACCGAGCGCGCGCCGCTGCGCTTCGTCACCGCCGCCAGCCTGTTCGATGGCCACGACGCCGCGATCAACATCATGCGCCGGCTGATCCAGGCGCAGGGCGTCGAGGTGATCCACCTCGGCCACAACCGCAGCGTCGAGGACGTGGTGCGCGCGGCGTTGCAGGAAGACGCCGACGGCATCGCCCTGTCCAGCTACCAGGGCGGCCACACCGAATACTTCAAGTACATGGTCGACATGCTGCGCGAGCGCGGCGCCGGCCACATCCGCGTATTCGGCGGCGGCGGCGGCACGATCACGCCCGAGGAGATCGCCGAGCTGCAGGCCTACGGCGTCGAGCGCATCTACCACCCGAACGACGGCATGCAGATGGGCCTCGTGGCGATGATCGAGGACCTGGTGCGGCGGACCCTTAACAACCGGGGTCAGATTCCTTCGTTAAACCTGCGTGAGGTTGGCGGGGGCAAGCCGGGGAAGAACCGGGGTCAGAGCCCATTTCCCTCCGGTGACGCCGCGAACGGCAGCCGCTTCGGGGAAATGGGGTCTGACCCCATCGCTGGGGAGATCGTCCTCGGCCGCATGCTGAGCGCGATCGAGGACGGCATCATCGACGAATCCCAGCTCGCCACGCTGCGCAAGGAGTGGCAGCTGGCCGGCGGCAAAACGCCGGTGATCGGCCTGACCGGCACCGGCGGCGCCGGCAAGTCCAGCGTCACCGACGAGCTGATGAACCGCTTCCTGCAGCATTTCCCGCAGATGCGCATCGCGGTGATCAGCGTCGACCCGACCCGCCGCCGCACCGGTGGCGCCCTGCTCGGCGACCGCATCCGCATGAACAGCCTGCGCAGCCCGCGCGTGTTCATGCGCAGCATGGCCACCCGCCGCCAGCACGCCGCCACCAACACGGTGCTGAAGGACTGCATCGCCTTCCTGCGCGCGCAGGGCTTCGACCTGGTGATGGTCGAGACCGCCGGCATCGGCCAGAGCGACAGCGAGATCGTCGACCTCGTCGATTTCCCGATCTACGTGATGACCAGCGACTACGGCGCCCCGAGCCAGCTCGAGAAGATCGACATGATCGATTACGCCGAGCTGGTGGTGCTGAACAAGTTCGACCGCCGCGGCGCCGAGGACGCCCTGCGCGACGTGCGCAAGCAGTGGAAGCGCAACCGCGTCGCCTTCCAGCTGAAGGACGAGGAGGTGCCGGTCTACCCGACCATCGCCAGCCAGTTCAACGACCCGGGCGTGACCTGGATGTTCGCGAATCTGTGCAGGTTGCTGAGGCAAAAGATGTCCGCCCCCGGACCCGTAGGAGCGCCTTCAGGCGCGATGCCTTCGAACGGGAGCGGCGGTGAAGCGGACAAGGGCATCGCGCCTGAAGGCGCTCCTACAGGGAAGGGCATCGCGCCTGAAGGCGCTCCTACAGGGGGGGCGTGTGATTTTCGGCCTGACGTCGACACCGCGCTGAAGGAGCCGCGCGCCACGGTGCTGATCCCCGGCAACCGCACCCGCTACCTCGCCGAGATCGCCGAGCACGGCCGCCGCATCAACAGCGACATCGGCCGCCAGGCCGAAGCCGCCGACCGCGCCCAGCACTACTGGGAAGCCCTGCGCGAGCTCGGCGACCCGAACCTGCCGAAGGCGCTCGAGGCCTACGACCCGGCCCACCTGCACAGCCCGACGTCCAGCGCCGGCGGCAACCTCGCCGCCGCCGACTACCCGGCCTGCGGCGAGCGCCGCAGCGGCCTGCCGGACCGCCGCAAGCCGACCTTCCAGTGGGAACGCCGCCAGGCCACGACCCCGATCGACAACGCCGCGACCACCACCCCGGTCGCGATCGACCGCAGCCTGCTCACCCTGCGCCAGCGCTACAACGACGCCCTGACCAGCCTGAGCGCCGAATCGCTCGACCTGCTGCGCCGCTGGCCGCAGCGCCTGGCCTCGATCACCGACGAAGTCGGCGAATACCAGGTCCGCGACAAGACCCTCCGCGTCGACAACTACCGCGAATCCCTCAGCCACCAGAAGATCCCGAAGATCGCCGCGCCGAAGTACCGCAGCTGGGGCGAACTGCTGACGTTCCTGGGCAAGGAGAACCTGCCCGGCGCCTACCCGTACACCGCCGGCGTGTACCCCTACCGCCGCACCGGCGAGGACCCGATCCGCATGTTCGCCGGCGAAGGCACGCCGGAACGCACCAACCGCCGCTTCCATTACCTCAGCGCCGGCCAGCCCGCGGCGCGCCTGTCCACCGCCTTCGACAGCGTCACCCTCTACGGCGAGGACCCGGCGCCGCGCCCGGACATCTACGGCAAGATCGGCAACAGCGGCGTCAGCATCGCCACGCTCGACGACATGAAGAAGCTGTACTCGGGCTTCGACCTGTGCGCGCCGACCACCAGCGTCAGCATGACGATCAACGGCCCGGCGCCGATGATCCTGGCGATGTTCATGAACACCGCTATCGACCAGCAGGTGGAGAAGTACCTGCGCGCCGACCAGCCGCGCTGGGACGCCGCGCACGCGAAGATCGAGGCCTTCTTCGAAGGCAGGCAGCGCCCGCGCTACGAAGGCGAACTGCCGGCCGGCAACGACGGCCTCGGCCTCGGCCTGCTCGGCATCACCGGCGACCAGCTCGTCGACGCCGAGACCTACGCCCGCATCAAGGCCGAAACCTTGCGCACCGTGCGCGGCACCGTGCAGGCCGACATCCTCAAGGAGGACCAGGCGCAGAACACCTGCATCTTCAGCACCGAGTTCGCGCTGCGGATGATGGGCGACATCCAGCAGTACTTCGTCGACCACAAGGTGCGCAATTTCTACAGCGTGTCGATCAGCGGCTACCACATCGCCGAAGCCGGCGCGAACCCGATCAGCCAGCTCGCCTTCACGCTGAGCAACGGCTTCACGATCGTCGAGTACTACCTCGCGCGCGGCATGCACATCGACGATTTCGCGCCGAACCTCAGCTTCTTCTTCAGCAACGGCATGGATCCCGAGTACACGGTGATCGGCCGCGTCGCCCGCCGCATCTGGGCGCGGGCGATGCGCGAGCGCTACGGCGCCAACGAGCGCAGCCAGATGCTGAAGTACCACATCCAGACCAGCGGCCGCTCCCTGCACGCGCAGGAGATCCAGTTCAACGACATCCGCACCACGCTGCAGGCCCTGTACGCGCTGTTCGACAACTGCAACAGCCTGCACACCAACGCCTACGACGAGGCGATCACCACCCCGACCGAGGAGAGCGTGCGCCGCGCGGTGGCGATCCAGATGATCATCAACAAGGAGCTGGGGCTGAACTTCATCGAAAACCCCTGGCAGGGCAGCTTCGCGGTCGACTACCTCACCGACCTCGTCGAAGAGGCCGTCTACAAGGAGTTCGAGGCGATCAGCGAGCGCGGCGGCGTGCTCGGCGCGATGGACACGATGTACCAGCGCGGCAAGATCCAGGAAGAGAGCCTGTACTACGAGCACAAGAAGCACGACGGCTCGCTGCCGCTGGTGGGCGTCAACACCTTCCTGCCGAAGGACCATGCCGGCGAGGTGGCCACGACGATCGAACTGATCCGTTCGACCGAAGGGGAAAAGGGGCAGCAGATCGACAACGTGCGCGCGTTCCAGGCAGCGCGGAACGGGCTGGCTTCAGAGGGGCTGGCGCCGCTGCAGAAGACGGCGCGGGAGAGGCGGAATCTGTTCGAGGCGTTGGTGGAGGCGGTGAAGACGCATAGCCTGGGGCAGATCAGTCATGCCCTATACGAGGTCGGCGGCGAGTATCGGCGCAACATGTGAGTTGGGCTGCCCTCGCTGATTCGCTGATCTCTAGTCGAGGTACTGCACAGGGGGCAGGAAAATGGCTAGACCGGAAGAGAGGTTTTCGGGACTTAAGATCTCTCCAGAGAAGATCGCGGCACTGACTGACGACGATCTGTCTCACTTATTCCGAGCACTGCTTACTGCGCATGGCTGCCGGGTGGGTGTTCCTAGCAATGGAACTGTGGTCAACACCGAAGGCAGGGCAAGAGATGATGGCTGCGACGCTTGGAGTGCGTCTGCGGCCCGGCCAGATGAGTGGCTAGGCGTTGAGGAAACGTGTTGGCAGCTTAAGGCGGGTTCCGCGGGGGAACCGGCGAGAATCAAGGGCGAAGTAACCAAGCGTATCCCTACCGAGACAATAAAAGGTGGAGGCCGATTCGTCGTCGTTGCGTGCGGGTCGACGAATGGAAAGAAAGGCGAGGAAGATCGTTTAGTTAGCTTGATCGAAGATGCCAAGAACGCTGGACTTGCGATCGACAAGATCGCCGTGCTCGGATCAGAGCGTCTGGCAAGCTGGTGCGACTTACACCCTGCAATCTCGTGGCGGTTCGCCGGAAACACCACCAGCTTGGTGACTATCGACCGCTGGGCTACGAGTCAGCAGCATCGGGTCGAATGGCAAGCGTCGGATCGAATCGAGGCCATACTGGCGAGTGCCAGGGGCAGTATAGATCCTCGGGACGGAGACGTTCTGCACCTCCATATTGAGGGATTGCCAGGTGTCGGCAAGACTCGCTTCGCACTGGAGCTTTGTAAGAAGGCTGAATGGGCGGCTGATGTCCTCTATGTCCGGCAAGCCGCAGAAGTGGAAGTTGGACAAATAATTCAGTCCATCGTGAGTTCCCCGAACGCCGAGCTAGTTGTCGTCGTCGATGAGGTTCAAGCAAACCAGCTTCTCCCGCTGAGAGAGATGGTGGGATACGCGGAAGGCAGAGTTCGGCTGGTGACGATTGGTCATTCCAGAACCCCCGATCCTGATCAAATTCCATCGATTCGAATTGAGCCTCTGGACGAGGATCAGATGAAGACGCTTGTTGGCGCATGGCATGAGGGCATGCCAGCTGAGCACATTGACTTCGTCGTCACATTTGCGGATGGGTTTGTTCGGTTGGCTCAATTGGCGGCGAGCGCCGTGGCGAGAAATCCTGCTGGGTCCGTCAGGGATCTGCTCGATCAGCAGCACATTCGGCAGTTTCTCGATCAGATGCTAGGACAAGGTCCGCGCCACGCTCTTTATGTCGTTGCTGCTCTGACGACGGTTGGCTGGGACGATGAAGTGTCTGGAGAAGGTGAGGCCATTTCCAAGCATTTGGGATTGGACTGGAGGGCGGTTAAGGCTGAAGTCGAGAGGTTCGATCGGGAGTTCGGGATCGCTCCTAGAGGTGGAAGGCGGCGATACATTTCTCCAACGCCCCTTGCGGCACATCTTGCGGTGGAAGCTTGGGCTGCGATGCCGGATGTGATGCGGACGTTACCCGAGGCTCTCCCAAGTGAAACAGCAAGACTTGCCTACTTTGAGCGGGTACGGACCATCGCCACGACGCCATTCGCGCGCGAGTTTGCGATTGAGGAGCTGAAGGCTTTTTTTGACTTGGCGGCGTTCCGGACGGAGTCGGACATCAAGCGCTGGGCTGCGCTGTCAGCAGCGGCGCCGCTATTGGCGGCACGGGGTGCGTGGGCTGCGCTTAAAGACTCTTCTTTGGTTGAACGGCAGCGAATTTCTGGTGCCTCGCGGCGATTCCTTGTCTCGACACTGGTGCGCCTTGCATCGCGATCTAACTCTTTTCGCGAGGCGGCAATGTCGCTTGCTCTCCTCGCGGAGGCTGAGAACGAAGGCTTTTCAAACAATTCCACCAAGGAGTTAGGCGATCTCTTTCAAGTCCACCTAGGCGGGACTGCGGCACCTTACTCTGAAAGAATCAAGATTGCAGAAGAGCTGGTTGCATTTCGCCGAGACACATTGACGAGAGTGGTGATTGGGGCGCTCGCGCGCGTTGCGGAGCTAAATGAAGTTCGGATTGTGGATACTCCTGGGTTCGGAGTCGCAAAGGAAGTCGAATGGCGTCCGCAAACGCCGATTGAACGTGCCAGCTGCATTGAGAGTGCAATCGGCCTGCTGACGCGTATCCTCAATGAAAATCCCGGTGTCGAAGAAGAGATCGTGAGAGCTTTACCGGCCTTCTCGTATCTCCTCCCTATGCATCTGGTGCGAGATAGGGTTCTTGAGTTTATGCGTGTTGTCGGAAGTCGTTCGGAGGTAGCTAGAAAGTCTGTTGTCGCAATACTCGCCAAGTATATGGACAAGGAGAGTAGGTACTGGCATCGGCTCTCTGAGAGCGCCAAGGATGAGGTCTATCAAGTACTTGCGGCGTTTGAACCAAGAAACTTGGTCGAGAGAATCGAGATTGCCGTCGGATCAAGTCCTTGGGATAAGGCGCCTGAGTTTAGCTTTGAGGAGCTGGCGAAGGAGCTGGATGCTCAGACAATTAAGTCTCTTCTTCCGTGGCTAACTTCGGGTGAGGCGAGCGACGCGTGGAGATTTGGAGAGGCTGTATGTTTGGGGCGTGACCTTCGCGAGCTTGGTGATTTGTTGCGCCAGAACGAGAGCTCTTTCGGGAGCGACCTGCGGTTCGTGTTTGCCGTGGTTGGAGTTGGGCGAAGGGAACTCGGCGATGACTGGTTCAATTCTTGGCTCGCCGCAATCGGCGCTGAGTCGCCCCGTGGGGCGACTATCGCGATTGAGGCGATTTGGCGCGTTGGCGCGACGAGACAGTCTCTTGAGGCCGGGCAAGAGCTCCTTCGAAGCGCGTCTAGAGAAGCGATCCGCGGACTCGCGTTTGGTGATTGGTATTTGAATTCAACGGATGACGTTCTTGTGGGTTTCCTTTGGCGCGTCTTGGACGAAGGCGAGTGCTCGGTCGTGCTGACGATTGTCGATCAACTCACGAAGAATCGGAAAGTGGTGCAAGGGGTCGAGGCCTTGGTGGAAGAATTGCTTGGACGACCTGAGTTGGTTCGTAGCAATGACGTGATGACTGAATACCACTGGAAAGAGCTGGCGCTTCGGTTCCTTGAAGGAAATGTCGGTCTCGTCCTTACGACAGTTCTTGCCGCGCACGCGACTAGGGATTCCCGAAGCTGGTTCATTGAGTTTAGCCAGGTCAAGGAGGTTGTCGAGCGTGTTTCGATCGACCACCCGGAAAGATTTTGGGAAGGTGTCCGGTTCTATCTTGAGGATCCAGCTGCGCGCGGTCTCTTCACTATCGGTTTTCCAGGCGGACTTCTGGAGGATGTTCCGTACGACGTGCTCAAGAAGTGGGCAAGCGTGGATCCAGAAGATCGCGTTGGACTACTGGTTCGGCTTGTCGAGTCGGACTTTTCCACGCCGACTTCACTTGCGTCGATGCTGCTGGAAGATTTTGGCGGATCGCCCCGAGTTGACGACGCATTTTTTGCTTCCTACGTCAGCGGTGGATGGTCCGGTCCCGCTTCACTTCATTGGTTCAAGCTGGCGGAGGGGCTCGAACAGTTGTGTCAAAGCCGTGATGGTTACTTCAGGTCGTGGGCGAGGGGTGCTATCGCTTCTCTAGAGGCAATGGGCGCTAGGGACCTCAAACGGGAAGAAGAAGAGGCAGCCCTACAAAGAGGCCAGTAGCTAAGCGTTGGCGGCCCTCGACCTCCTTCAGACCAGGACTGAGTTGGACGCTGGTGTTCCCGATGGCCAGCCCGGTACCCGGCAGCGACTGGAGCCATGATCTGCGCTATCCACCGGTAGAGGCGATCGTCCGATGCCGATGCCGTTGCCGATTCGCTTCATTGCCGCTGATTTCGCCAGCCCGTCCGGTGCACCCAAGAATTCAGCTAAACCCATCCCATGAAACAACGGCCCGTAGAGGCTCCCCACTCCCGCCATCCCACACGAACAGCTCCAGTCGCAGGGATCGAACGCTGAATGGGCGCCGGCGATTGATTCGCTTGGCGAATCGTCACGCGGATGGGGGGTGCAACGATGGGGTGCTCACGCACTGCCGCGGCATAAGCGACACAAGGATCGCCGGCCAACTCTGTGTCCAGCCGCCGACGACTCCAACGGCCGCTTACCAATCAACGTATTGCCGACGCATCCTTCCCACGGCACCCACCAGCACCCGCTCAACGCCAATCGCCACCCCCATCCCCACCATCTGCGCAAACACAAACCCCCCGACATCCCCAGCCCGTATCCCCGCGAACGTCTGCGTGAGTGACCGCGCCAACGTGACCGCCGGGTTGGCGAACGAGGTGCTGGCGGTGAACCAGTACGCCGCGAAGATGTAGGTCGCCACCAGTGTGGCGACGCTCGCCGGCCGGTGGCGGACGCCCAGCAAGATGGTCAGCAGCAGGCCGAACGTGGCGACGGCCTCGCTGACCCAGATGCCGGCGCCGGTCCGCATCTGGATGCCCGGCTGGATCAGCGCGAGCCCGAACATCGCGTGGGCCAGGACGACGCCGGCGACCGCCACGCCGATCTGCACGATCACGTAGGCGACCGCGTCGCGCCACGGCAACTCCCGGCGCAATGCCATCGCGGCGGTCACCGCCGGGTTGAAGTGCGCCCCGGAGATCGGTCCGAAGATCGAGATCAGCACGTACAGCACGCCCGCGGTGGCGCCCGCGTTCGCCAGCAGCGCGATCGCGTCATTGCCCTGCGCCAGGCGCACGCCCATCACGCCGGAGCCGACCACGCAGGCGAGCAGCAGCATCGTGCCGAGACCCTCGGCCAGCAGGCGCCGCGCCAGCGGGTTCACAGCGAGGCCAGCAGCGCGCGCACCCGCGCCGAGATCTCGTCGCGCACCGCGCGGTAGGCGTCGTCGTCCATATGCCTGGGATCGGGCAGCGCCCAGTCCTCGCGACGTTTCGCGGGGACCCACGGGCACGAATCGCCGCAGCCCATCGTCACCACGGCGTCGAATTCGCCTTCGATGTCGTCCAGCGACTTCGAGCCGTGCGCGGCGAGGTCGTAGCCGAGCTCGGCCATGAAGCGGATCGCCTTCGGGTTGACGACCCCCGACGGCCGGGAGCCCGCGCTGAAGGCCTCGACGCCAACGCCCCCGTGGATCCGGGCGAAGGCCTCGGCCATCTGGCTGCGGTTGGCGTTCTCCACGCAGACGAACAGCACGCGCTTGCGGTGGGTCATCGGGCGGATCGCGGAGGGATCCGCCTCCGTGGCGGTTCGGAGCGACGGCATCAGCAGCAGCCGGACTTCGGCGCGCAGCACGACGCGGTCGGCGTCGCCGGCTTCGGCGTCATCGCCGCGACGTGCGGCGTGCATGCGGCGCCGTCGGTCGCGCAGGCCGCTTCGCCGGCGTAGTAGGTCGTCGCGTCGCCGGTGGTGTGGAAGGTCTCCCAGCGCGTGCCCTGCGGGTCCTCGATCCACAGCTTGTCGGAGTGGGCGTAGCAGCAGATCGCGGCCTCCTCGGGGACCACGGTGGTGCCGGCGGCGTCGAGGCGGCGGCCGAATTCCGCCAGGGCGGCGGCCGCGTCGACCTGGATGCCCAGGTGGTCGATGCCGGGCGCCCGGCCGGTGTTGGAAATCGCGAAGTTGACGCGCGGGTCCTCGAGCATCCACTTGGCGTAGTCGGGCTTGCGCACCGCCGGCTCGGCGGCGAACAGCGCGCTGTAGAAGCGGATGCCGGCCTCGAGGTCGGCGACGTTGAGGTGGACGTGGAAGCGGTTCATCGGCGCGGTCCTTTCGGGGCAGGAGGGCATGCGAGGGCGGGAGCGCAGGCCGCCTGGCCAGCGCAGCAGTTCTCGGTGAGGTAGGCGATCAGGGCGTTCATCTGCGCGTAGTTGGCGCGGACCCGGATGACGCGGCCCTCGCGCGCGTCCACCACCAGGCCCGCGGCACGCAGGGTGTTCAGGTGCGCGGTCAGCGTCGCGGGCGGCAGGTCGAGCTGCTCGCGCAACGCGCCGACGGCGAGGCCGTCAGCACCGGCCTGCACCAGCCGGCGGAACGCGGCCAGGCGGGTGACATGGCTGAGGGCGTTGAGGGCGGATACGGCGGTGAGGTCGTCCATGGATTCCATGTTTCCGGAAACATGGAAGTCTGTCAACGCGGAGTGGTGGGGGAGGAGGTGACCACCATCGTCGGTCCGGACGGCCAGGGCGCGGCGGTGCGAACGAGCGGCGCGCAAGGCCTTCGCCACGCTGCGGGTCTTGGCAGGTCTCCGGGTGTAGTGCTTGACCGCGGAGAGGTATGGCTTACGCGGAGCAGAAGCCTACCGCCCTGATCGTTCCGGTCGAACGATTCGCCTTGAACGGACCCATGACGATGCGAGTGCGAGAGTTTCGTCGACCATGTCGAGTTTCGACAGATCACTGAGGCCGTAACCTCGGTCTCGGACCCAGCGCACCATTGCAGCAGTCGACGCCATCGCAGATCCCGGGTTAAGCAAGCCCGCAGCAGCAGCGCGAGGCGCGTAATCGGACTTGGCAGGCGAAGTGCGTGAACTGCCATCGCCTCGAAACCAGCGACATGCACCGCGGGAGATTGCCGACCTCTAGGGCCACCCGCGCGGACCAGGCGATCGGCATGGAGACCCACGCTGAAGCGTATTCTCTTGGCGGGCTGACCTGTACAAGACGCGCTGGGTCATTTCAGCCTTGCCAGCCAAGGCGCGAGCGGTAAGCTCTCAGCCCATGACTTTGCGAAGTAGGGAATGCTCGAGAACAGGGTACGGGTCACCGGTGAATCTGATTCATGGCGATAATTGCCGAAATTGCGGCGGCTTGCGGAAGGGGGGGGCGCATGACCAATCGGTGGGTGTTCGAAAAGCAAACGAGAGATGGCGGCGCTGCGGGTGAGGCTGTTCGGAATGCTGTCGAAGGCGGTGGCTGGACTTCGGCCGAAGAGCTTCTCGTGCGGGAAGCCATTCAGAACAGCGTCGACGCAGGCGTCGATGAGAATCGACCGGTACGAGTTCGTTTTCGAGTCGATCACTTCACCGGTCGGGAAAAAACGGACTTCCTCAGTCGCCTGTCGCTCGGCGAGTTCGTGGATAGGCATCGCTCAGGGTCATTAAAGTTTTCACCAGGAAGTGTCATCGACGGCTACGATGATTCGACACGCCGACTCGATCTTCTCTATATCGAGGATTGGAACACGTGTGGTCTGGGTGGCGGGTTGACGGATCGCCTGAACGGTCACTTCTTCAGGCTCCTTTTCCTCATCGGGGAGGGATCGAAGGGGGCTAAGAACGACGGGTCCGGAGGGTCTTACGGCTTCGGAAAGGGTGTTTACTCGTACAGTTCGAACATCGGGATGATTTTCGTCTTCTCGGTTTTTGAGGAAACCGAAGAGACGAATGGTCAATGGGCCAGGTTGCTGGGCTGCGCCTATTTGCAGAGTCATACGCATGATCGTGTAGAGCACACCGGGCGTGCGTGGTTTGGGCGGCCCTCGCAGGGCAGCGACGGTCAGTCGCCATTTCCCATCACTAACGAGGAAGCCTGTCGACTGGCTGCGCAACTTGGATTCAGCAACCGAGAAAGGGAGGACCGCGGCACATCCGTTCTCGTGGTCGGATGCGACTCCTCGGAGGGAGAGCTGTCGCTCGAGAAGATTCGAAAGGCCGCGGAGACCTGGTGGTGGCCCCGGCTTTCGGACGACAAGTTGGTTGTGGAGCTGGTCGACCGATCTGGAACGCAGACGCGGCCAGACCCGATGAATCGTCTTGATCTGCGCCCGTATATTCAGGTGCGCCGTTGCATACAAGGGCACGATCGTCGGGAAGAAGTGGCCCTGAAGGAGTTCAATAGGTTAAAGACCCTTGAGGTCGGTCTGATTGGTGCCAGCCCGATTACCCCGGATCACGAGTCATTCGAGGATCTTTCTACTGCATCGGAAAGCGGCGAAGGATCGCACGGGAAGACCCCAGGGCATCGGACGGTTGCACTGATCAGGCGTCCCGGGATGGTGGTAGCGTATCAATCGTGGGGCGGCTCCCCAACGACAAGCGCGGTGGGAGTCTTCCAGGCTCACTCGGACATTGATCGGCACCTAAAGCTTTCCGAACCAGTAGAACACGATCGCTGGGATCCACGATCGCACCGTCTGGCCTCTATCACCGATGGAAACGTGGTGGTCGAGAAAACATTGAAGCGATGCAAGGACTTCTTTCGGAACTATCTGCGCGGGCTTCAACCCCCTCCTCCACCGCCGAAGTCTGGGCTGGACTGGCTGGGGCGGTTGCTGGGTCAAATCTTGAGTCCAAGAGAGCGCGGCCAGCCCGAAGGCCCGGGTGGGGAGCGCGGTCGTATAAGTATTCAGACCATTTTGGATCCCAGGCTCGTCGCCGGCTCGAAGCCTGGTTTGGTGCGGCTGGAGGCAAAGTATTCCCTAGGATTGAAGCCCGGAGAGGAAGGGCGTCCCGTCGTGCGGATCGCGCCACGGCTCCATGTGCTCGAGGGCGACTCTAGTCAGCGTGGAGAGCTGCTGGATGTAACGATTGCACACGCACACCAGGTCCGCGAGGGCGACAAGCCGGAGCTAGAGGTCGAGATGGCGCCCGACGTGAGATATGAGATCGAGATCGAATCGGGAGATTACTCTTCTGATTGGGCGGTTAGCCTTCATCTCGAGGCGGATATCGTAGTTAAAGAGGATGCTGCCGATGCGTAATCAGGTAGGCCTGAAGACTGTCAAGAACGCGACGATCCGGCCGTTTGGCTTCGCGGACGCCAATGCTTGGGCGGACGTGCAGTATCGATTCGATCCGGCGGAGGGTTGGCGAAGTGTTCTGGATCGCCCGATGGTCGTACTTCCTAACGTATGCCAAGACGTTCGGAAAGACGCGAAGCACGCATTTCGCGGAAGGATCGAGGATAGGGTGCTCGTCGAGGCCGGTTTAAAGCTTTCATCTGTGGAACTTCTCTTGCTCGTTCGAGATAACTTCGCCAAGCGCGTTCATATTATCGAACGAATGAGCGTCGATTCCGCCGCGGAATTCGAATGGAGCGTACCAAGGGACATCTGCGAGCAGCTTTCGAACGGAAGGCGAATCGAGTTTGAGTTCATTCTGGCAACCCGTACGCGGGCTAGCTTTCGTGGGGTGGAGGTCAAGCCGTACGGGCGACTTGCGAAGCACGAGGTAGTCGTCTCGAGCGAAAGTCAGGGCGTATCCTTCAATTTCATCAAGGCCTCTGCGGAGGACTTCGAGGTGAAAGGCCTCCCCTCAAAGACTGCTTGGCATTTGGACGTTTCCGACCCTCGGGTTCTGATCGAGGAATGTGATGATGTCTCTCAGGTCCTGCGAGTTTTCGTTCACGAGGATGCATGGTTGGAATTGCAGGAAATTCGCTCCGGAGATCCGACGGGCGAGGCGATTGGAACTTTCTTCATCGCTGCATTGGTCGAAGCAATTCTTGGTTTGGCAGCGGGAATTCCGGGCTTGACGCGAGAACAAATCGTCGAAGGGAGTGTTCTGAATCGCATCCTTACATGGGTTTCAAACCAGCAGGCTCCCCTCGATGGGATGGTGGATATTTTCATGGATCAGGGTGGATTCCACGCTCTGGGTGCACACGTCCAAGATGCCGTCAAGTTGACGAAGTCTCTGCGCAGATTGCACCTAGAGGGAGGCATCGACGAATGAGATATCCCATTGTTACGGTTGATCGCGCTCACGCTCTCCTGGAAGAGATCAGGACGAGCGGACACTGTCAGATTGAGTCTAGCGGGGTGGTTGCGACTGCCGGTGCTGGGGATCCGTTCGACCTGGAAGCGATCGAGGTGTTGGCTTCGGAGTTGGAAATTGTCCGTGGCAGCTTCGCTGAAGACCGAAAGGCATTCGACGCTGCGGCGTGTGAGAGAATCCATAGGGCTCTGCCGGATGGTGAGTGTCTTTCGGACGACGGCTTCTGGCGCTGGTTGGCGCTTGGTCCGCTCTTGGGGCTCGTCATGTGGCGATTCCCGTTGACGACGAAGGATCTCGAGGACGGGTCCACGGAGACCCTTCCCCCGAAACCTCAGAACTTCGGAATTGGAGCAAGCGCTCGTCAGCGATCGGAGTGCTATCCCTACAAGCTCTGGTTGCGTGCGGAATTAGGTAGGGTCGACGAAGGGGATGAGTACAGATTCGCCAGGCGAGGGGACGTCGATTTTTGGACGTCCCATATTCATCGCCAGTCGTATACGACCAATCGCCGCCTCTGTTCCGCTTTGGTCAGGTTCCAGTATCCCGACGAATTGGATGGACGACCCTACCTCCATTCCGGAGAGGAAGATCGTGATAGGAAGCGGTTCGGCATCCGCACGCTCGCGAAGCGAATCCGGCGCCTTCAAGCGACCTACGAGCTTACGCTGATGGATGATTCCGGGATCGAGCAGATGATCGTGGACCTTGCGACCGATTTGACCAGGAGTGGAAGTGCAGACGCTAGAGTTTGAGAGGTTCGAGATTACCGAGGGAAGGCTGATTCGACACCTGCGAATCGGTGACGTGGTTGGGAGTGAGTACCTGCCGTTGAGCGAATCGGTGGTTGAGGTGGATGGGAAAGACCAAGGGTTTGCTGATCTATGGGACCGACTGGTGCTGCGTGGAGCCGTTCCACGGCCGGTTCCTGGTGGTCGCCGCAGGAAGGTCCGGATCGTCGACCTGTTCTGTGGAGCAGGAGGACTTTCATTTGGCGTTTGCAGAGGACTGCGTGCGGTAGGGTTTGACCCAGTAGTTGAGTTCGCGGCAGACCTGGATCCTGACGCGTTACGGATCTACAAGCGGAATATTGGTCCTGTCGAGTGCGCTGTCCGTGATGCGGCCGAACTGGTGGACTTCGAATTGGGCGTCAAGCGCGGACGCGATTTCTTCAAGAAGTCGCCGTGGGTGAAGGACAGGAGGCTTGCGTCGCGCCTCTCGTGTGTGGACGTGCTGATTGGCGGCCCTCCTTGCCAAGGACATTCGAATTTCAATAATCACACACGACGATTCGATGAACGTAATGAGCTCTACTTGATCATGCCTGCTCTGGCGATTGCCTTGGATATACCCGTCGTGATCATTGAGAACGTTCGTGAAGTGAAGGTAGATCACCACAGGGTCGTAGATCGGACGAGGGAGCTGTTCGAGGATGCAGGCTACGGGGTATCCGAAGGAGTGATCTCGGCTCTGGATCTTGGTATCCCCCAAACGAGAAAGAGGTATTTTCTGGTCGCCACCAAGCCCGGCTCGGCTTCGGGCGGGGCCTTGGAAGATTATTGCGTTCTTAATCGGGCGAGAAGAACCTTGGATTGGGGAATTGGCGATCTCGAAGAGCGAGAGTTCGGAGGGCTTCACTCTCCTGCGGTGCTTTCGGCGGAGAACCGAAAGCGGATCGACTGGCTCTTTGACAACGATGCATTCGATCTTGCCGATTCAGTGCGTCCCGAGTGTCACCGGAACGGGCACAGTTACAAGTCGGTCTATGGTCGGCTCGCATGGGACAAGCCGGCTGGAACGATTACAACCGGATTCCACACGCCCGGCCGAGGTCGCTATGTCCATCCATCTCAGCGGCGCGCATTGACCGCGCACGAGGCCGCCAGGATCCAGGGGTTCCCGGATAGTTTCGAGTTCCTGTCGGCGGAAGGTGAGAAGCCAACGAACAAGACGCTGGCGAAAGTGATTGGAGATGCCGTTCCACCCGTGATGGGTGAAGCGGCGATTCTTGCGGCACTTCGCCAGAAGCAGGCCCTATGCAAGGAGCTGTCGGTTGCCTGACGCAGTTGTGGTCGATGCGCGTGTCTCGGCCAGGATGGCGCGAACAACAGGTCGGGACAACGAGTGGGAACGGAGCGTTCGATCGTGCCTTCACCGAAGAGGTCTTCGTTTCAGACTCCACTACAAAGTGTCAGGGCTGCCGCGGCGGACTGTGGATATTGCGATGCCCGGAAAACGCATCGCGATATTTCTCGACGGCTGTTTCTGGCATTCCTGCCCGATTCACGGAACTCACCCAAAGAGCAACGGAACATGGTGGCGGGAGAAGTTGCGAGCCAATCAAGTGCGAGATGACGACACGAACCGTAGGCTCGACAAGCTGGGTTGGCGAGTGCTTCGCTTTTGGGGACACCAGCCGATTTCGGAGATCGTCGATCTTATCGAAGAGGCTGCCCGCAGACTCCGGTGAGGTTTCTGATCGAGGATTCTCCTTGGGGGGCGATTCCTCCGTGAGCGTTATCCCTTGAACCGATTCTCCCGATGCCACCGCAGGAACTGCGGATGCGGCCGATGCGCCTCCGTCTCGGGCAGTCGCAGCATTCGGTCCGGGCGCATCAGGCGGACGAGGTCGTCCGGGACCCCCGACGAGGCGACGATGATCCGGTAGGAGTCGTCGACGGAAATCAGTCCGCGATCGAACATCCAGTGCGCTGTGCCGGTCAGCGCCAAGCCGTTGCGGACGGTGTCCGGCCCGTCATGTTCCACCGGCCAGATATGCGCCGCCTGCACCTCGGGGCGGCCGCCACCATTGATCAGACGTAGGCCGGTGATGGCGCAAGTGTTGTCGTAGGCCTTGCGGACATGGCGTCGGAAGGCGAAATCGCGGAACTTGCGCGTCTCCAGGCGCTGGATCAGCGGACGCGGGCCGTAGTCGGGCGGTTGGTCATCGTGATCGTTGATCCCAGCTATGGGCAGCATCGGATCGGTGTGCTGCTCCCAAGGATCCGGGAGGGTCGACAGGCTCGCCTGCACGATGGCGTCGAACTCCTCGCGCGGGATCAGTCGCACAGCGCGCCCGAATGCGCCCTTGTTGGTTTCCCCGTCGGCGCGACGCAGCAGCGACTCCCAATAGTGGGCGCCCTCGCGAAACGCGACGGGACGATCGAGTTCCAGGTACCCGGCCATGCGGGCGTAGAAGTGGTCGTCGCGGTTCGGGTCGCGCTCGATCCCGATGACCTTCGCGACGGCGAAATAGGCCTGCCGCCCGGAACGGTCGTTGGCACCACGAAGGCGCCGCGGCTCGTAATAGAGGATCCAGTCGCCGACCGCCTCCCGCGCCTGATTCAGGTAAGTCTTGGGGAAGTGGTACTGGAACTCGGGATGGTCGTCGTAGGCCGAACTCTCGGACGTCGTGAATACCGCATTCGCCATGGCAGCCCTCCTTGCGGACCAGGCTACCAGGTGGGCACCGCGCCGCTCACCACCTGCCGAACGGTGACGCCCGGACGTCCCATCCCACGTGCGCGATCGCCTCGAATCTTCGAATCAGTTCGTCGAGCGCCGCACTCGGCACCGAGCTCTGCTTCGACGCCACCCGCGCCGCCTTCAGCCCCACGAACTCATGAAACGCATGGTCGAGATCGTCCCCCTCCCGGTCCTCGACCCCACACTCCTCGAGGTGCTGCGCCTGCAATGCCGGCAAGCCGACCTGCTCGGGTACGAACAGGTCGCCGGATTCCAGCGTGCGGCGGATGGCGGCTTCCCTCTCGGCGGACGCCCGCCCGGCAAGCAGCACGCGGCCCGGCGTCTTCCAGTTGCCGGCGTCGCGGTATTGGTAGTGGAACCAGCACAGGTCCGTCATGGCGATCGGTCCGTCGGAAGTCAGCGCCAGCTTGGCGAGGCGCCGTCTCACACCCCAGGACACCCGCTCGCTCCCGCTGTCGCCGTCCACCCGCACTGACGACTTCACCCACGCGGCCGCCAGAACGGTCGCCGCCGACGCGCACTGACGCTTACCCGAACCCCGCAACCGGCTGAAAACACGCGCCTGGTCCCGGCGATGCAAGCCGCCACGTACTTAAGCGCCCGCAGCGCTGGCGCCGTGGCCGCCGATGCCGTTACCCAGCAAGGGACGCCAACCACCCGGGGAGGGGTGGCGCGGCCGGCACAGGGGAAAGCCATGATCCAGTCGACGATCATCGACGTCGTCATCGGGCTGACGTTCGTGTTCCTGCTCTTCAGCTTCTGCGCGACGGCACTGGTCGAGGCGCTCGGCGAGCTGCGGCAGTGGAAGGGCCGGCTGCTGCTCGGCAAGCTCGAGGCGCTGCTCGGGGCGGACCTGGTGGTGCACTTCTATTGCGAGCGGCGGGTCGCCGACCTGGCGAGTGGCGCGGCGCCGAAGCTGCGGCAGCCGACGGACTCCACCCGGCCGGGCGCGTCGCTGGTCGACCGCCTGCAGGCGCGTTGGTGGAGCCTGGTCGAGGGCAGCACCGTGATCGGCCGGTTCACCTCGAAGTCGATCGGCGACGCCCGCTTCCTCGCCGAACGCATGGGCGCGGGCCGGCTGCCGGCCTACATCCCCGAAAGCGTCTTCGCCGACGTGATGCTGGACTGGCTGCAGGGCGTGAGCCTGCCGACCGCGCTGCAGCCCGGCACGCAGAACGCGCGGCCGCTTCCCTACGATCTGGCCGAACTGTGGTCGCGCATGAACCGCCGCGCCGGCGGCGACCAGCGCCTGCTGCGCGAGGAGCTGGTGCGCTGGTTCCGCCAGGCCGCCGAGCGCACCAGCGGCGAGTTCAAGCGGCGCACGCGCACCGCGCTGTACGTGGTCGGCGCGCTCCTGGTGGTGGCGCTGAACCTCGACGCGATCCGCATGGCGCGCACGCTCTACGCCGATCCGCTGGTGCGCATGCAACTGGCCGATTCCGGCGCCGCCTTCGTCGCCAGCTGCCCGGACGGCGGCACGAGCTGCCCGGAGTTCCAGCGGAAGGCGCGCGAGGCGCTGCAGCGGGTCGCGCAGGAGTCGTCGTCCGGGCTGATCGGCTGGAACCTGGCGACGCCCGACGAAGCGACCGAACCGGGCGCCGATGGTGGGACCCCGCTCGCCGACCAGGCCGCGCGGCCGCCACGGTCCTGGCCGCAGCGCGTGCTGCCGGCGCTCGCGATGGGCTTCGGCTGGCTGCTGACGGTCCTCGCGATCGGCATGGGCGCCGATTTCTGGTTCGGCCTCCTCAAGCGCGTGGTGGCGATCCGCAATGCCCAGCGTGTGTCGGCCACCGACGAGCCACTGTCGCCGGCCGCAGCCGCGCCGGCCGAGACGCCGGCGCCGAGCCACGGCCCCGCGCGGGCGCCGCTCGACATCGCCCGCCCCGAATTCGCGCGGCTGAAGGGTTTCCAGCCGCTGCGCTTCGCCGAAAGCAATGTGCACGCGTTCTGGCTCGGGCATTTCGCCAGCCTCGCCTACAGCCAGCTGCGCGAGCTGGAGGGCTCGCCGCTGCTGGCGAACCACGAGCTCGAGGTGCGGGCCTTCGACCGCGGCGGCACCCAGGCCTTCCTGTTCACCGGCGAGGCGGTGGCGATCCTGGCCTTCCGCGGCACCGAGAAGACCCTCGAGGACTGGCTGACCGATGCGCGCGTCGCGCAGGTCGACAACCCGTGGCAGGCCGGCGCCGGCATCGGCGTGCACCAGGGTTTCCACGCCGCGCTCGACCAGATCTGGGAGCCGCTGCGCGCGGCGCTCGCCGCATTGAAGACGCCGGTATGGCTCACCGGCCACAGCCTCGGCGGCGCGCTGGCGGTGCTGACTGCTTACCGGGTGTTCGTGGAGCCGCGCGAGGGCATGCCGACGATCGGCGGTGTCTACACCTTCGGCCAGCCGCGCGCCGGCAACGGCGACTTCGTCCGCCGCTGTCCAGTCGAGCTGGCGCAGCGGATCTACCGCTACGTCAACGCCAGCGACCTCGTGCCGCTGGTGCCGCCGCCGCACCTGGGCGGCTACGACCATCTCGGCCATTTCCGCTACTTCGACGGCAGCGGCCGCCTGCACCACGAACGCACGCTGTGGGAACGCATCGCCGAACGGCTGACGCCGGCGCTGGTGAAGCTGACCGACAAGGACGCCGACTGGCGCGAAGAGCTGGCCAGACATGCGCGCGAACGCATCGAGAACCACGCGATGTCGCGCTACATCGAATGCCTCGAACGCATCGACGCCGTGCGTGCGCTCGCGACGCGCGACGCGGGGCAGGGCATCGCCGACGACCACGGAAGGAGAGCCGCATGAACATCCGATTCGCCCTCGTACTGCTGATCGCCGCGCTGACGCTCGCGTGCTCGAATGTCCGGCCGGTGCCGGTCACCGCAGCGAACGCCGGCGCACCGGGACTGCGCTTCTACATGACGCGGCCCTTCATCGTCGTGAACCGGCCGTTTCCGATCCAGTCCGAGGTCCATCTGGCGCGGGCGCTGGTCTCGGCGGATGGCGCCCGGGTGCGGATCCTCAGCGGTCCGCCCGAGCTCACGGCGCTGATCGGGACGCTGCCGACGGAGGTGAATGCCGACCGCGTCTGGGTCATGCCGCGTCAGCCGGGAGCAGGGCCTGCCCCGGAAGTGGCGGACGGTGATCGCCACGCGCCGAGGCCACGGGCCCAGGGCAGTGAAGGGGACGCCGGCAGCGAACCGCCCGCCGGAGGCGCGGCAACGACGCCCGAAAAACCGGCATCGGCCAGCGACACCGGGGCCGAAAGCCGACGCATCGCGATGGCCAACATCACCGCGACCACCGACATCACCGCGCTTCCGCGCTTCCAGCTCAACGAGTCGGTGTCGCTGATCTTTCTTCCCGACTTCGAGCGCGAGTTCGTCGTGGAAACCAGGAACAAGCTCGGCCTCACCCGGGCGACGCTGAACATGGGGCCGGGGAACACGTTCCTGGGTTTCTCGGCCGAGGTCGACAACAGCGCGATCGGTGAGTTGCTCGTCGACAGCTTCAGGACGCTGCTCGATGCCGGGACACAGAACCTGCTCGGTCTGCTGCCGTCCACCACGCCGACGGCCCAGAGCTCGCCTGGGAATTTGCGCGATCAGCAGGTCGCCGACCGCGAAGTCACCCTGCGCGTGCACCGGATCCGGATGGCCGCGATCGGTGTCTATCCGCTGACCAAGCCCAATGAGGTGGCGTCGGACCCGAAGCCCGACACCGATCGCAACTATCTGCGGCCCGTCGCCGGTTATCAGGTTCCTTACGACTACTACGAAGTCCTGCTGTTCGAGGCGTTGCTGGACGACAGCAGCTGGGCATGGCCTGGTGCCGCAAGCAGCGGCGGGGGTGGCGCGCAGGCGCAGGCACCACGCGCAGAGATCTGCAGCGGTCGCCCGAACGAGGCGATGCTCGAGTCGTGGTGGGGCCGGCGCAAGCGCGAGCTCGACCAGGCCGCCGGGGGCAAGCTCGCCGCCTACGCGCTCGAGGTCGCGATGGAAGACCCGGCGGCCGAGTGCCACGCCAATGTGACCCTCACCCTCGTCGGACCCGCGCCAGCGGATGCGGCCCTGATGCAGGGCGTGAAAGCCGCGTTCGAGAAGGAGTACGGGAACGCGCGCGCCACGATGGCGACCCGGACGCCTGCACCATGAGCCGATACCGCCCCGGCTGGGGCGCCCTGCCGATGAGGGAGCGTTGCCGCCTCATCGTCGGGCTGGCGCGCGAGCTCGCCGATGACCCGCCCCTGTGCTTTCTGGACTGGGGCGTGATCGGGGTCGCGGCCGGTTGGCGGGAACACGAGCGCGAGGGCCGCGTGAGCCGGGGCCGCGCGCCGGTCCTAGCCCTGATGGTCCGGCGCAAGCGGCCGATGGCGTCCATCGCCGCAGCGCGCCGCATTCCCCCGTGCTGGCCGGTCACGCTGGGGCAGGGCAGGTCGCGGCGGCGCTATCAGGTCCCGATCGATGTCTGCCGGCTTCCGAGGGCCTCAGCACACGGGCCGCGGGTGGCGCTTTCCAACGGCAGCGGCCGGGAAGGGGCGGCCTGCGTGGTGCTCGAGGACGACGTCGACTGGCGGTGGCTGCTGAGCTGCCATCACGTGATCGGCGATTCCAGCGTCGATCCCGGGCTCGTCCCCAGGGCCTCGCTGGGCATCACGCTTCGTGGACGCAACGGCCTTCACCGGCTCGACCCGCTGCGCCGCTTCGGCCTGCTGCGTGCCGGCAGGCGCAAGTGCGTCGACGCCGCGCTCGCCCGAATCGACCCCGCCGACCCGGTTGGGCCAGCCGACTGGAGCCGTTACCCCCATGCGGTGGCGGACACCGATGCGCACTGGAAAGACGAGGCGCGGATGCTCAGCCCGCGCGGGCCGATCAGGCTGCGCTTCGTTCGCCACCATCACGACCTGACCGTCCATTACCTGTCGGGCGCAAGCGCCGGGATACGCGAGCTGTTCGAGTTCCATGCGGTCGATGCCGTGCCGCAGGGCGGTGACAGCGGCTCGGCGGTGCTCGATGGCGAAGGGCGCTGGCTCGGCATGCACATCGCCGGCGACAGCCGCGCCAGCTTCGTATTGCCGGCGTATGTCCTGCTGGACCCCAACGCGCTGCAAGCGCGCTATTACCTGTCGACCTCCTGAGGAGAGAGCCATGAACTACCCCGGCCGCGTCATCCGCAAGGGCGAAACCGACACCACGATCATGCGCGCGATCCGCGCCCGCCTGCGCGAGCTGCAGTTCACGCTCGCCGCCACCGGCGCCTTCGACGACGCGGTGCTGTCGGCGGTGAAGAACTTCCAGTCCCGCAACGTCGACAGCGCCGGCCGCGTGCTCGTCTCCGACGGCAAGATCGGACCGCTGACCTGGGCGGCGCTGTTCGCCGATCCGGTGCCGGTGGTGCGCGCAGTGCAGGGCGCGCTGCCCAGCGAGGCGCTGGCCATCGCCCGCACGCAGCTCGGCGTGCGCGAGATCCCGGTCAATTCCAACCGCGGCGCCGACGTCGAGAAATACCTGGCCTCGGTCGGCCTCGGCGGCGGTTACGCCTGGTGCGCGGCCTTCGTCTACTGGTGCCTGTCCGAAGCCGCGAAGGCCACCGGCCAGCCCAATCCCTGCCTGAAGACCGGCGGCGTGCTCAAGCAATGGCAGCACGCGAAGAACCAGCGCCTCGAGACCGTCTCCGCCACCGCCGCCCGCAACGACCCCGGCCTGCTGCGCCCCGGCATGGTGTTCGTGATCGACCACGGCCGCGGCCTGGGCCACACCGGGTTCATCAGCCGGGTGCAGGGCGGGTTGTTCGAAACCATCGAGGGGAACACCGATGGCTCGAAGACGCGGGAAGGGGGTGGGGTTTATGTGTTGCAGAGGAAGGTCGGGGAGATCAATGCGGGCTACATCGCCTACGGATAGCGCCGTGGCGGGCGGCGGGACTTTCACGGCCCGCAACGCAGGCGCCCGGCATGGTTGCAGCACATTCCCACGAGCTCGCAACCGATGAAGAACGTCGACCTTCACATCGAAGACAGCCGCGGCGAGGGCCGCCCCATCGTCCTGATCCACGGCTGGCCACTCTCCGCCGCCGCCTGGGCGCCGCAGATCGAGGCGCTGCAGGAGGCCGGCTTCCGCACCATCGCCTACGACCGCCGCGGCTTCGGCCACTCGGCGAAGCCGGCCTCGGGCTACGACTACGACACCTTCGCTGCCGATCTCGCCGGGATCCTCGACGAGCGCGACCTGCGCGACGTCACCCTGGTCGGTTTCTCGATGGGCGGCGGCGAGGTCGCGCGCTACGTGCGCGACCACGGCCAGGCGCGGCTGCATTCGCTGGTGTTCGCCGCGGCGGTCACGCCCTTCCTGCTGAAGGGCCCGGACAACCCCGACGGCCCGTTGACGCCGGAGGCGGCGCAGGAGAAAGCCGACAAGTACGCCGCCGGCCGCCACGCGTATTACGACGAGTTCACCCGCAAGTTCTTCTCGGCCAATGACCGGCTGATGGTCAGCGAGGCAGAGCGCGAGGACGCGCTGCGGATCTGCGAGCAGGCCGACCCGGCGGCCGCCGCGGCCTGCATGGACGCCTTCGCCACCACCGATTTCCGCCCGGACCTGGCCATGATCACGGTGCCGACACTGGTGATCCACGGCGACGCCGACGCGATCCTGCCGCTCGAGAAGACCGGTGCGCGCACGCACGCGGCGGTGAAGGGCAGCGAACTGGTGGTGATCCCCGATGGTCCGCATGGCCTCAACACCAGCCACACCGAGCAGTTCAACCAGGCGCTGATCGACTTCCTGCAGCGCTGAACCACCACCCTCTATCACCACTGTGGGAGCGCCTTCAGGCGCGATGCCTTCTTCAGTTCGAAGCATCGCGCCTGAAGGCGCTCCTACAGAGGCTCGTCCGCGACGGCGGCGCCGACCAGGTAAGCGCAACCCGCCCTCAGCCCTTGTCCTGCACTCCCCGCGGGTAACGGCTGCGGCCGCCTTCGGAGAAGCGCACTTCCAGCGCCACGACCTGGCCGCCTTCGCGTTCGAAGGCCACGCGCCGCAGCGGGTTCTCGACATCGAAGAACACGCCGTTGCCGAGCGCACGCAGGGTGCGCGCCGGGCGGCGGCGGTCGTACATCATCAGGTTGCCGTTCTCGAGCGCGACGCGGATCTGGCCGTATTCGCCGACATAGGCGGCGAGCTCGCCGGCGCCGGTGCTTTCGCGCGGCGCCTTCAGCGCTTCCAGCACCCAGCGGTAGCCCATCGGGGTGTCGGCGCCGCGGCGGCTCACATAGGCCTCGAGCGCATGCACCTGCGCCACCTGCAGCGCATCGCGGGCCGGCACCTCGATCGCCGGGATCACGCCGTCGCCTTCCCAGTTGCTGCCGGTGACCGGATTGATTGGGCTGCCGGTGGAGACGAACACGCTGAAGCCTTCGCCGGCGTCGAAGGGGCGGCCGGGGTTGGCGGCGCCGACGCTGCGCTCGCCGACGACGGTGGCGCGGCCGGCATTGGCGACGGTGTAGGCGAAGGCCTCGGCGGCCGAACCGGTGCGCCCGCTGGTGAGCACGTACAGCGGCACGTCCAGGCGCGGCGCCGGGTGCCAGACCTCCGGCGCTTCCGACAGCCGCCGCTCGCGCATCACGAAGGTGTTGAAGATGTCGCTGCCGGGTCTGGTGAAGGCGCTGGACAGGTAGCCGACCATCGCCGGCGAGCCGCCGCCGTTGTCGCGCAGGTCGATCACCACCGCGTCGGTCCACTGCACGAAGGTCAGCGCCGCGTCGATCGCGGCGCGGGCCGGATCGTTCGGGTCCTCGAAATCGATGTGGGCGAACTCGCCCATGTCCAGGTAGCCGATGTTGCCGGGCAGCACCTGGGCCGAGCGCAGCCCATGCCAGAACGCCTCCTCGTCCTCGTCCTCGCCCGGCGGCGGGCCCGGCGGCGGACCGGCACCGGGCGGCGGCGGCAGGGCGGGGCCGGAACCCGGCGGCGCCCAACGCACGTGGAAGTGGCGGTCGAGCGGCTGCAGGCGGGCGGTCAGCGCGGTCGCCAGGTCGACCGCGGCGGTGTGGGCGTCGTAGCGGCCGGCGGCGGCTTCGTTGCGCAGCGTGGCGGCGATTTCGGCGCCGCGTTCGGCATTCCAGTAGTAATCCTCGATCTGGATGGCGACGGCGTCGACGGTTTCGCGCGGCGGGCGGGCGCCGGCGACGGCGGTGAACATCAGCAGCAACAGCAGCAGGGCGATGCGGGTCATCGAGGGACTCCGGGTGGCATTCGCCGGGGAGATGCGCCGGGCGGGAAAAGCGTCGCAGCGGCGGCGAGCGGCGTCCCGGGGCCGCAGCGGACACCGGCAATCGGGGGTCCGCTATGCTGGGCGCATGCTCGCCCCGACCCCGCCGGACCCCGGCCTCCGCGAATTCCACCTGCACGGCGAACGCAGCCTCGGCGCCGCGATCGACGCGGTCGACACCTTCCTGCGCACGGCCGTCGCCGACGGTGTGCGCGGCGTGCTGGTCGACGTGCGCGGCCTCGGCGGCTTCGCGCCACCGGACCTGGCCGCGCGCGCTGCGATGGTGCGCCGTTTCGCGGCCATCTGCGGCGGCCGCCTGCACCTGGCGATGCTGTGCCCGCCGCACTACCTCGACGAAGAGCGCTTCGGCGTCGTGATGGCGCGCGGGCTCGGGCTCGAGGGCGCGGCGTTCGAGGACGAGGCCGAGGCGCGGGCGTGGCTGGCGCAATCGGCGGGCACGCGCTGAACTCGCACGACGACCACCCCGCCTTCGCATTCCGCTGAGTTCAATGGGGTCCGTCCCCGTAGGACGGGGTACGTCCCCGTAGGAAAAGGCTGACGATGCGATTACTCGCCGAGGGCTTCTGGAACCTGCGCGGCCACCACCGCCTCGCCGGACTGCTCGACATCGGCACCCAGATGTCGGTCGCGCGGCGCCCGAACGGCAAGCTCGTGCTGATCGACGGCATCGACCTCGACGACGCCCAGCGCGCGGCGCTGCTGGCCGCGACCGACGACGGCGAGCTCGTCGAGGCGATCATCCACGTGCATCCCTTCCACACCCTGCACGTGGCGGCGCTGCACGCGCTGTTCCCGCGGGCGACGCTGTACGGCACCGGCCGCCACCAGACGCGCTTCCCGACGCTGCCCTGGGTCGGCCGCCCGCTGGAGGCCTGGGGCGCGCGGCATGCGCTCGCCGACACCTTCGAGCTGTCGGTGCCGGCCGGCGTCGATTTCGTCTGCCTCGACGAGCGCGTGCACGTCGGCTCGGTGCTGCTGCGCCACCGCGCCACCGGCATCGTCCACGTCGACGACACCCTGAACGTGCTCGCCGCGCCCGGCCCGTTCGGCAGCCTGCTGCCGCAGTCCGGCCTGCGCATGCACCCGATGCTCGGCAAGGCGCTGCTGCCGGAAGCCGGCGCCGCCGACGCCTACACCGGCTGGGCCCGCGACCTCGCCCGGCGCTGGGACGGCGCGCCCTTCGTCTGCGCGGCGCATTCGGCGGTGCGCGAACTGGCGCCCGGTGCGTTCCGTGCGGAAGTCGAGGCGGCGCTGGCGAAGGTGGAGCGGACGCTGGACGCGCATCGCAGGCGCTACGGCTGACGCGATTCCTGCGCGCTGCTAAGTTGCGCGCATGGGGGAACAACAGGAAGACAATCTGCTGCGGTTCCGGCGGCCGCCGCCGCGGCGTGTGCCCGAGAAGCGCAACGGCTTCGGTCGCAACCTGCTGATCGCCACGTTCTTCTGCGGAACCTTCGTCGTGCTCGCCTTCGGTGTGCGCGAGATCAACCGACGCGCGCTGCAGGCGGTCGGGGAGGGCGGCGCCGCGACGGCGGCTCCGACGCCGGCAGCCGCGCCCTCGGCAGCGTCGGCGCCTCCTGCGCCACCCCCATCGACGCGTGCTGCGCCAGCGCCGGCGCCGCGCACCCTGTACAAGTGCCGCGCGCCTTCCGGCGACCTGACCTTCATCGACCGGCCCTGTCCTGCCGGCCACGAAGTGGTCTGGATGCGGCCCTATGCACCGGAAGCAGGGTCCGCCCCCCGGGGTTCGCCGCGTCCGCGCTCCGGTGACCGCGGAAGCCCGGTGTATTCCGCGCCTGCACCGGCACGGGCGCCGGATCGTGGGCCGACGAGCGCGCGCTGCCGCGCCGCGAAGCAGTACGAGGCGGACTATCGCGAGCGCCGCGGCCTGCGCATCACCCACGCCGAGCTCCGGCGGCTGACGGATCACGTCTACGAGGCCTGCAAGTGAGCCCGCCGCTACGCATCGCCATCATCGGCTACGGCAGCGGCGGCCAGGCCGCGGCGCTGATGCTGTCGCGCGACGGCCACGCGGTCAGCGTCTTCGAGCGGGCGCCGGCGCCGGGTCCGGTCGGCGCGGGTTTCCTGCTGCAGCCGGTCGGCCTGGCGGTGCTGTGGGAGCTCGGGCTGCTCGACGAGGTGCGCCGCTACGGTGCGCCGGTGGCACGGCTCTACGGCGAGACCCGGCGTGGCCGCGCGGTGATGGACATGCGTTACGCCGAGCTCGACGCCGGCCTGTGCGGCATGGGCCTGCAGCGCGGCGCCCTGTTCGAACTGCTCGATGCCGCCTGGCGCGACCGGCGGCGGCTGCATGCGGGGCGCGAGATCGTCTCGCTCGATGCCGAGGCCGGCACCTTCGTCGATGCGCAGGGCGAGGCCCACGGCGGCTACGACCTCGTCGTGGTCGCCGACGGCGCCGCCTCGAAGCTGCGCGCGCAGGTGGTGCCGGCGCGATTGAACCAGCCCTATCCCTGGGGTGCGTGGTGGTGCCTGGTCGATGCCGGTGGCTGGGAATTCGCCGACCAGTTGCAGCAGCGCTACGTCGACGCCCGCAAGATGGCCGGCCTGCTGCCGGTCGGCGGCCGCCCCGGTGATCCGGCGCGCAAGCTGAGCTTCTTCTGGAGCGCGCCCTGCGCGGCGCTCGACGCCGGCATCGCCGATGCGGAGGCCTGGCGCGCCGAGGTGGCGGCGCTGTGGCCGGAAGCCGCCGAACGCCTGCGCGACGTCGCGGTGCCGGGCGAGCTCAAGGTCGCGCGCTACCGCGACGTCGTGCACCGGCAATGGTGCCGCGGCCGCACGCTGCTGCTCGGCGACGCCGCGCATGCGATGAGCCCGCAGCTGGGGCAGGGCGTGAACATGGCGCTGCTCGATGCGCGGGCGCTGGCCTCGGCCTTGCGGACCGCGCGCGCCGCCGGCGCCGACCTGCGCCGCGACCGCGACCGCGCTGCGACGCTCGCCACTTACGCGCGCGAACGCCGCCGCCACGTCGGCATCTACCATCTGTGGAGCCGCTGGCTGACGCCGCTGTTCCAGTCCGAACACGACCGCGTCGCGTGGTGCCGTGACCGCCTGTTCCACCCGCTGTCGCGCCTGCCCGGCAGCCGCGGCCAGGCGTTGCGCGTGCTCACCGGCACCCGCCGCGGCTGGTTCGGCACGATGTCGGTGCCGCGCGGGCTCATCGAGGCGCTCGCGCAGCCGCTGGACCTCGCCGCGCACGCGCCACAACGGATCGGGGCCGATCAGCACGGCTAGGCGCGCATGACCTTCGGGCTTGGCCGGCGCGCGTGGGGGCGGGGTATTGCTGGCGCATGAAGGGTGTGCCGCGTTCTCCCGTGTGGGTGCTCGTCGCCGTCGGCCTGTGGGTCGCGGCGGCGGTGGCGTTCGTCCTGTCGCCTTGGTTCCCGCAGGCCAAGCTGGGCGGCGTGGCGGAGGCGAGCGGCGGCTGGTTGAGCGCGACCGTGCTGGCGGCGCTGGCGACGGCGGTGGTCGCCTACGCGCTGGTGTTCGGGCCGGGGCGGCAGCGCCCGGGCGATGTCGGCTGGCGCGGCGGGGCGCTGGTGCCGGCGCTGGCGGTGACGCTGGGGCTGTGGCTGGCGATGCAGTTCGCGCTATGGATCACGGCGGAAACCGGTGCCTCAGCGGCGCTGCATCCCGCATGGGCGGCGGGGGCGGCCGCCGCGCTGGCGCCGCTGCTGGCGCAGGTGGTCGCCACCGCGCTGTTCGAGGAAACCGTGTTCCGCGGCTGGCTGTGGCCGCAGCTGGCGCTGCGTCTGCGGGCGTGGCTGTCGCCCTGGCTGGCGGCGGGGTTGGCGATGGTGCTGTCGCAGGCGGTGTTCGCGCTGCTGCATCTGCCCGGACTGCTGCAGGCCGGCCTCGACGGCCAGGCGCTCGACGTCGCGCTGCTGATGCTCTTCCTGTCCGGGCTCGTGCTGGCGCTGGTCTATGCGGCGACCGGCAACCTCTTCATCGCCGTCGGCGCGCATGCCCTCGGCAATGCGCCGACGCCGTTGCTGGCCGGCGGCGAGCCGGGCATCGCGAACAACGTGCTGCTGCTCGGGCTCGTGGGGGTGATGCTCCTCGGCGGTCTGCTGCGGTGGCGGCAGCGGCGCAGGGGCTGAACGAGGCAGCGTGTGCGCCGGGGGACGTACCCCTAGTATTCGCTGGCCCACCCTTCGGACACCGGCCGCCATGCGCAAGTACCTGACCGCCTTCCTGTTCGCCGTGCTGCTTCCGGGCGCGGCCCTCGCCGCCGATCCGGCACCGCGCACGATCGTGCTGGTCCGCCACGGCCAGTACATCGCCGATCCGGCGATCGACGAGGCGATCGGGCCGCCGCTGTCGCCGCTCGGGCTGGCGCAGGCGCGGCTCGCGGGGGATGCGCTCGCCGGGCTCGGCGGGTTCGACGCGCTCTACGTCAGCCCGATGACGCGGGCGCGCGACACCGCCGCATCGATCGGCACGGAGATCGGGCGCCAGGACTTCGCGGTCATCGATGACATCGCCGAGTGCACGCCACCGACGCGGCGCAGCGAGATCACGAAGGACGATGCGCCGGAGGATCTGGCGGCCTGCGCGGCGCGGCTGGACGCGGTGTTCGCGCGCCTGTTCGTGCCGGCGGAAGGACGGGCCGCGCGCGACATGGTGGTCTGCCACGGCAACGTGATCCGCTACCTGGTGACGCGGGCGCTCGGCGTCGACACGCAGGCGTGGCTGGAGATGTCGGTGCGGCACGCCAGCATCACCGTGATCCGGGTCGAGGCCGACGGCCGCTTCAAGGTGATCGCCGTCGGCGACGCCGGGCACATCCCGCCGGGCCTGCACACCGGCGCCACCGGCGACCCCGAACGCACCCTCTCGAATAACGGTGTCAGAGACAGTTAATCCAGGAACTGTCTCTGACACCGTTCGGAGAGGCGCTGTTATGCGGAGGCTTCGAGGCGGCGCGCGGCTTCGCGCTTGCCGATGCCGCGCAGTTCGGCGAGTTTCGCCTGCTGCGCCGCGCGCGGCACGGTCTTGCCGGTTTCCCACTGGTAGATCGACTGGCCGCTGACGCCGGCGAGGCGGCCGAAGTCGGCGGCGGACAGGCCCAGGCGCGCGCGCAGCGAGCGCAGACCCTTGGCGACGAAACGCGTGCGCGGCGCCTCGCCCTCGTCCCCGGCGGGCGGCGCGGCGCGTCGGCTGGCCTTGGCGACCCCGCGCAGTTCGCGG
Organism: Arenimonas composti TR7-09 = DSM 18010; assembly: GCF_000426365.1. Classification (GTDB taxonomy): domain Bacteria; phylum Pseudomonadota; class Gammaproteobacteria; order Xanthomonadales; family Xanthomonadaceae; genus Arenimonas; species Arenimonas composti. Next base: position 497,168 of record NZ_AUFF01000001.1, read on the forward strand.
CGCAGGGCTTCGACATCGCGCTTGAGCGCGGCGATCTCGCGGCGGTACTGCGCGTTCGCCTTGCGCAGCGGTTCGACGGCGGTCTTGATCTCGCGACGGGCGAGGCGGGCGATCTCGGACTTCAGGACGACAGCGATATTGGCCAAGCGGGGACTCCTGTTGTTGCAGCCGCGGCATTGTAGCGGCCCCGGCCATGTAACTTCTTCACGTCATTGGTTTTCTTTCACGGGTTCGTGCCCGCGCGGGCGACAGGGTGCCGGCACCGGTGCGTCTTGCGCCGCCCCACGAAGGAGTACACCGATGAGCACGAAACCCCTGTTGCTGAGCTTCGCGATCGCCACCTCGCTCGCCCTCGCCGCCTGCGCCGATCGCAGCGAAGTGGCCGACGTCGACACCCCGCGCGACGACAGCATCGCGATGCAGCCCACCGACACCACGCAGCCCGACGGCAGCACGACCGGCGACGGCTACGGCGACGCCACCGCCAGCTACGACGATGCCGGCGATGCCTGGAACGCCGACGCCGACAGTGCCGCGGCCGGCAGCGCCAGCGCCGCGGTCACCGACGAACGCGCCGCGCTCGGCGTGCTGAACGCGATCAACGAACACGAGATCGCCGCCAGCCGCCAGGCGATCGAGAAGGGCGTCGACGGCGAGGTCGCCGAGTACGCGCGCATGATGATCGACGCGCACACGCAGAACCGCGAACAGACCCTGGCGCTGAGCCCGGATCCGTCGGCCGCCCCGGTGCAGCTGCAGGTCGCCGAAGGCGAGGCGCGCCGCAATCGCCTCGCCGAGAACGATGGCGACGCCTACGCGCGTGCCTACGTCGACGCGATGATCGCCGACCACAGCGCGGCGCTGACGAAGCTCGACGAGCAGCTGATCCCCGCCGCGCAGTCCGCCGACGTGCGCGAGCACCTGACGGTGACGCGCGAGCACGTCGCGCATCACCTGGAGCAGGCGCGCGCCCTCGCCGACCGGCCGACGACCGGCAGCGGCGAGTGACGTCGCATCCACGCCAGCGTGAAAGCGCGCGACGGCGAGGAAAAACTTTCTTCCACCGTCGCGCTTCGTCACCGCATCTCAACGCGACGAACGACTAACTGATCCCGACGTGAGACGGGACCGCCGGGACGGCGGAATCGACGGCAATCCAGCCCTCGCGCATGCCACGGAGCAAATCACCATGAACCAGCAGAATCAGAACCAGAACCAGCAGAACCAGCAGAACCAGAACCAGCAGAACCAGCAGGACCGCCAGAACCAGCAGGGCGGCCAGCAGAACCAGCAGGGTGGCCAGGGCCAGGGCGGCATGGGCGGCCAGGGCAACCAGCAGCGCCAGGAAGGCGGCAACCAGCAGAACCAGCAGGATCGCCAGAACCAGCAGAACCGCGAACAGCAGAACCAGCAGCAGGAGCGCGAGCAGCGCCAGGACCGCGAGCAGCAGAACCAGCAGCAGGACCGCGAGCAGCGCCAGCGCGACCAGCGCTGAGTCCGACTGCGGCGACGTAACGAACCCCGGCGCAAGCCGGGGTTTTTTTGTTCGCCCGACCGCCTGACCGCCGCGCCGCCGGCGCGGCCGGTGGCCGCCCGCGCGCGCGGCGGGGGATAATCGGCCGCATCTTCGTCCCGAGGTGCCGCGATGTCGCCGATTCCGAATCCCCCCGGCCGCCCGGGCCAGCCCTGGACCGCCGACGACCGCGCCGCCTGGCGCGCGCAGCAGACGAAGAAGCGCAGCTACGCCGACGACGTGCTGGCGCCGATCGACGCGCTGCGCGAGGTCGCCGCGGTGATCCCCTACGGTGAACTCGACTACGCGCCCGACGGCGTCTACCCGCTGCTGTCGATCCGCAGCCACGACTGGAACGACGCACTGCCGGTGGCGCTGGTCACCGGCGGCGTGCACGGCTACGAGACCAGCGGCGTGCACGGGGCGCTGGCCTTCGCCCGCGATCACCTCGGCGACTACGCCGGCCGGCTGAACGTGCTGGTCGCGCCCTGCGTCAGCCCCTGGGCCTACGAGCGCATCCACCGCTGGAACCCGCTGGCGATCGATCCGAACCGCTCGTTCCGCGCCGGCAGCGACGCGCCCGAATCGGCGGCGCTGATGCAGCTGGTGGCGCCGCTGAAAGGCCGCTTCCTGGTGCACATCGACCTGCACGAGACTACCGACAGCGACGAGAGCGAGTTCCGCCCGGCGCTGGCGGCGCGCGACGGCAAGGTGTTCGAGCCCGGCACGATTCCCGACGGCTTCTACCTGGTCGACGACAGCGACAATCCGCAGCCGGATTTCCAGCGCGCGATCATCGCCGCGGTGGCGAAAGTCACCCACATCGCGCCGGCCGATCCCGACGGCACGATCATCGGTTCGCCGGTGGTGGCGCCCGGCGTCATCGAATACGCCTTCGTGCCACTCGGCCTGTGCGCCGGCATCACCGGTGCGAAGTACACGACCACCACCGAGGTCTACCCCGACAGCCCGCGCGCGACGCCGGAGCAGTGCATCGCCGCCCAGGTCGCGGCGGTGCGCGCGGCGCTGGATTTCGCCCTGCAGGCCGGCTGAGGAAACCGGGGTCGGAGTACATTTCCGGTTGTGGCGGTTAGACTCCGCCGGGCATTCAGGGGGACATCGATGAAGTACGAGACCGACGCGAATTCCGGCTTCTATCTGGCCTGGCTGATCCTCAAGAACCACGCCGGCGAGCGCACCGCCGCGTTCGAGGACGCGCTGCGTGCACGCAGCCGCAGCGGCCGGCAGGTGCTGAACGAAGACCTCGGCGGCGTTCTCGACGACGACTGCTTCGACGGTGACGGCAACCTGTTCACCGCGACCTATTACGCCGACCTGTTCCTGGCCGACGTGCGCCGCGCCTTCGCCGGCGACGACAAGGACGCCGACGGCGCCGTCGCCGACCGCTGGGAGAACCACGATCGCCTCGCCGCGATGCTCGACCAGCGCTGGAAACAGTGGGAGGCCGGGCATCCGTTCGCGCCGCTGATGGCGCCGCCGTCGCGTTCGGCGCCGACCCTGGAACTGTCGCTGGAACCGCTCGACGACGCCGCGCCGAGCGAAGGCCGCGCGAGTTTCGCCGTCGGCGCCGCGCCGCCGGCCGGCGAGCCGCGCGAGATCCTGACCGCCTCCACCCAGGCGTTGCTCCACGGCGTGCCGCCGCTGCCGGACATCCTGGTCGACAAGGTCCGCCAGGCGCTGTCGCGTTTCCTCGGCTTCGACGGTTTCGCGGCCGATGCCGCCGCGCGTCCCCTCGAGTCGACCGTGCTGTACGCGCTGCCGCTGACCGCCGAATTCCCCGGTGGCCGGCACTGGCTGGAGCTGCTGTCGGTCGACGATCGTCCGTCCGGCGCCCGGCCGGGCTGGGGCGTCAGCCTGCGGCTGCGTTCGCGCCCCGACAAGGCGATCGCCGCCGACGCCGCAGTCAATGCTCCCGGCTGGCAGCGCGAAGCCGATCCGGAGCAGCCCGACCAGGAGCTCTTCCGCCTGCCGCTCGAGCAGTGGTGGAGCGAACCCGAGGCACTGGCACGCACCGGCGACGGCACCGCCTACGTGCCGGTGAACCACCCGAACGACCTCGACGCCGCGCTGGAGAACCTGCGCACCCAGGTGCAGTCGAAGCTGCGCCCGTCGATGCGCGCGTTCGAGATCGCGGTGGTGCGGGCCGGCAAGGGCTGAGAAAGGGGTACGGGGTCGCGCCCAGCACTCGCGTTCACACGCGCTGCGCGACGATCGGCCGTACCGCGTCCCCCCGTACCTTCAGCCCGATGCGTCGTGCGCTCACCCTCCTGCTGATCCTGTTCACCGCCGCCTGCACGACGGCGCCGCCGGTCCATGGCCCGTCGGCGGAGCAGGTGCGTGCGGAAATCACGCGGCGCATTCCGGCGCGGGTGCCGGACCGCGAGGGCTGGGCGGCCGACATCCAGCGTGCGTTCGCGGCCCAGGGCATCCCGCCGACGCTCGAGAACCAGTGCGCGGTGCTGGCGGTGATCGAGCAGGAAGGCGGCTATGTCGCCGATCCGGTGGTGCCGGGCCTGGCCACGATCGCCCGCCGCGAGCTCGATCGACGCGCCGGCGAGAAACACATCCCGCGCTTCGCGGTCGACGCCGCGCTGCGCCTGCGGGACCGCGACGGCCGCGCCTGGAGCGAGCGCCTCGCGGCGGTGCGCACCGAGCGCGAGCTCAGCGAAATGTTCGAGGACATGGCGGCGCGGCTGTGGATCGGCGAGGGCTTCTTCGCCGGCTTCAATCCGGTGCACACCGGCGGGCCGATGCAGGTGTCGATCGACTTCGCCGAGCGCAATGCGCGCGGCTACCCGTATCCGCTGGAGGACACGACGATCCGCCGCGAGGTGTTCACCCGGCGTGGCGGCCTCTATTTCGGCATCGCCCATCTGCTCGGCTACCAGACGCCGTACACGCGCAAGGTGCACCGCTTCGCCGACTACAACGCCGGCTGGTACGCGAGCCGCAATGCCGCCTTCCAGCGCGCGGTGGCGATCGCCAGCGGCCGCGAACTGGCACTCGACGGCGACCTGCTGCGCCCCGGCGCGCCACTGCGCCGCCCCGGCGAAACCGAGGCGGCGCTGCGCACGCTGTCGGCGCAGCTCGGCATGGACGACGCCGCGATCCGCCGCGAACTGCAGCGCGGCAACCGCCTCGACTTCGGCGACAGCGCGCTGGTCGCGAAGGTCTATGCGCTCGCCGAAGCACGCCACGGCGCGCCGCTGCCCCGCGCGCAACTGCCCGGCATCCGCCTCGAAAGCCCGAAGATCACCCGCGAGCTGACGACCGCGTGGTTCGCCGAGCGGGTGAATGCGCGGTACCAGGAATGTCTGAGCAGAAAATAGGGGATAGGAAGTAGCAAGTAGTGGCCGCGGCACGCACCTGTCGACCGCATGCTAGTCCCCGTTCTCTATTTGCTACTTCCTGGTCACTACTTGCTACCAGTTGTCCCCAGACGCGCGCGGCCGCCGTTGAAACCGGCAACCGCCGCCGGGGAACGCCGATGTCACGCCGAATCGCACTGACGTGCCTGCTCGTTCTTTCCTTCGTGCTCGCCGCCTGCAGCGGCAGCCGCTTCGAGCCGCCGCAGGTGCTCGGCCGGCCGGCACTGGTCGAAGGCGAACAACCGCGCCTCTGGGTGCTGACGAAGCAGGAGGAAGTGCGTGAGGTGCGCTTCGGCACCGGCGGCGGGCGCAACCGCAACACGAGCACGCGCCTGGACACCTTCTTCCACTTCGAACTGACCGCCTTCGATCCGCTGCTGATGCAGCCGGCATGGAAGCAGCGCCTGGTGAGCATCGGCGATCCGGATGCGCGCGGCCCGCTGCCGTCGCGCGTCATCGGCTCGGCGGTCGATGGCCGCCTGCTCGGCCAGGACGGCGACCTCGTGTGGCTGCTGATCGATGCGACCCCGTTCGCGCTCTCGGCCAGCGACGGCCGCATCGTCATCGACGGCCCGGCCCTCGAGGCGCGCCGGCACGAACTGGCCGGCCTGCTGCCGGCCGACGCGACCCATTACGGCTTCGACCGCGGCCTCGTGATCACCACCGCGGATGCGCGCGTGGTCTCGGTGCGCGGGCCGGAGTTCACCGTGGCCGACTACGTGCCGCCGCCGCCGCCGGTCCCGGATGCGCCGCTGAAGGCCAACGGCAGCCCGCGCATCGTGCCGATGCGGCCGCTTTACAACCACGTGCGCCACCTGCAGCGCGGCGACGAATGGATTGGCCTGTACTCGCCGAAGGAGGCCGAGGCCGCGGCCGAGGATCCGTTCGGCGACCGCTACCTGTTCCCGTATTCGATCCTCGACGAGGGCACGATGGCGCGCCGGCAGTTCTGGCGCGGGCGGATCGCCGAGAAGCAGCACTTCGACGAGCGCTTCCCCCACATCGCCGGCATGGACCCGGTGGCCGGCAGCCCGACCTTCCTGCGCGGCCGCTTCCTGCGCGATCCGCGCACCGACGCCGCCTTCGTTCCCGCCGACGGCGGCCTGCTGGTCTGGCACCTGACCCGCGTCGACAGCGATGGCCGCCTCGCGCTCAGCCGCCTGGATGACGACTTCCAGCCGCGCTGGACGACCGAGCTGCCGCTGAGCGAATCGGGCACCGGCAATCCGGTCAGCACCTGGATCCTCGACGATCGGGTGGTCGCGGCGGGAGACCTGCAGTTCGAGGACGCCGAGCGCATTCGCCAGCGCGATTTCCATCTCGTCTCCATCTCCCTCGCCGACGGCGCCCGCCGCGCCTGGAACCTCACCCGCGAATCCCCCCTCACCGAACTCGAACCCCGCTGATTTCGTCTGGCCGGCGGGGTGCTCGGGGCCGTTCCGCCGGAAAGGATTCGCGGGCTGGCGTGCGTGCGTCGGCGTTTTCCGGACACGCCGTGAACCCGTCCATGGGGGCTTCTCGGCGACGTCCCTGTCGCCGATCGTCCGGAGAACGCCGCCACGCAGCGGTCCACTCGCGAACCTTGTTCGGCCCTTCGCGCAGGACATCGGCGCGGCTCGTCCCGGCCCGGGACTTTCGTCAGGCGCGGGGGTGGGGGAGAGGGGGCAGAGTGGCGCGACCGCGCGCGCAGACGCGCATTCCGGGGATCGAAGAGATGACTTCACGCCGCGACCTGTTCAAGTACGCCGCCATCGCCACCGCCGCCGCCACCTTGCCGTCGATCGGCAGCGCGTCGGCGCCCGCCCGCATCGAGAAGGCGGCGCGGCCGCTGCGCATCCTGATCCTCGGCGGCACCGGTTTCACCGGGCCGTTCCAGGTCGCGTATGCGCTGGCGCGCGGGCACAAGGTGACGCTGTTCAACCGCGGCCGGCGGCCGTCGCCGGAGTGGCCGGGCGAGGTCGAGCAGCTGCACGGCGACCGCAACACCGGTGACCTGAAGGCGCTCGAGGGCCGCGAGTGGGACGTCTGCATCGACAACCCGACCTCGCTGCCGTTCTGGGTGCGCGATGCCGGCAAGGTGCTGGCCGGCAAGGTCGGGCATTACCTGTTCATCTCGACGATCTCGGTCTATGCCGACGGCTCGCAACACGGTATCGACGAGAATTCGCCGGTCGCGCCGTACAAGGGCAGCGATGCGATGGCGGAGACGCAGGACACGCTGCGCGCCGACATCGGCAACCTCTACGGCCCGCTGAAGGCGCTGAGCGAGGCGGAGGCGCGCAAGCAGTTCGGCGAGCGCACGACGATCGTGCGCCCGGGTTACATCGTCGGCCCACGCGACGACACCGACCGCTTCACCTACTGGCCGAAGCGCATCGCCGAAGGTGGCGAGATCCTCGTGCCGGGCGACGGCCAGGATCCGGTGCAGATCATCGATGGCCGCGACCTCGGCGAATGGATGATCCGCCTGGCCGAGAACGGTACCACCGGCACCTTCAACGCCGTCGGCCCGGACTACACGTTGACCACCGACGCGATGGTGCACGGCTGCCACGCGGTGACCGGCGGGCCGGCGACCTTCACCCACGTGCCCTTCGAGTTCCTCGCGAACCAGGAAGGGGCCGACTTCCCGATCTGGGTGCCGCGCGCCGGCACGCCGTTCTCCGGCTACGGCACCGTCAGCAATGCGAAGGCGATCGCCGCCGGGCTGACGTTCCGGCCGTTGGCGACCACGGTCGCGGAGCTGCTCGAGTGGTACCGCGGCCTGCCGGCCGAGCGCCAGGCGGAAGTCCGCGCCGGCATCTCCCGCGAGAAGGAAGCGGAGATCCTCGCGGCCTGGGCGGCGAACCGGGGCTAGTCGACCGCGGGGCGGAAGGCACGCGACGCCGCCTTGGCGCCGGCGCCGGAGGCCGGGCGTGCAGGGTTTCCGGGGAGGGTGACGCCGCCGCGTCCGCCGGCTAGGGTGTAGCCATCGCCGCGCGGGGAGCGCGGCGGGAAGGCGAAGGGGAGGCATGCGGAAAGGCGCATTCGCGCGGGCCTGGCTCGCGATCCTGGGCACGTCGGCGCTGCTGGCGGCGATTGCCCCGTGGGCAGCGCCGGCGCCGCCGGTGACGGCACCCGCCTTCGACCTCGCCGCCTACCGCCTACTGGCGGCCAGCGACCGCGAGGCCGGCATCGCCGAGGGCCGGCGCGTCCTCGACGCCGGCCTCTTCGACGCCGATCCGAGCGGCGAACGCCAGCTGCTCTGGTACATGGGCGGCGCCGCGATCGGCATGCCGGACGACGTCGCCCTCGGTGAGGTCGTGCTGCGCCTGGAAGGCCTGAGCGCCACCGGCCGCGACCCGCTCGGCGGCCATTACGCGGGCCTGCTGCGCGGCGCCCGCCTCATCGACCAGGGCAACACCGGCGACGGCCTGGCGCGGATACTGGAAGCCGCCAACGCGCTGATGCGCGAACCCGAGCGCAGCGAACGCATCGTCGCCGCCGCCGAGCTGTGCCGCGCCTACGTCGCCGCCGAGCGCCCGTCGCAGGCGCAGCCGCACTGCCGCGAGCACACCCGGCTGGTGCGCGAGTCCGGCGACGCGGTGGCGCTCGGCCGCGCCGAATACCTCGAAGCCAGCGTGCTCAGCCGGCTCGACCTCTACGAACAGGCGGTGCCGCTGTGGCAGCGCGCGCGCCGGCGTTTCCTCGAGGCCGGTCTGCCGGCGCTGGCGGGGCGCGCCGCCGGCAGCCTCGCCGGCGACCTGGTGGCGCTGCGCCGCTTCGACGAGGCGCTGACGATGGCGCGCGAGTCGTCGGAAGCCGCCGAAGCGGCCGGCAATCCGATCAGCCGGCTGTATGCCGAGTCCGCCATCGCCTCCGCCCAGCTCGGCCTCGGCCGCACCGGCGCGGCGCTGGCGACGATCGACGCGGCGATCGCCGGCATGGCCGCGATCGACCATCCCGGCCTGCTCGCCAGCCTGCTGGAAACGCGCCTGCAGGTCCTCGAGGCCAGTGGCGCCGATGCGGCCGTCCTGGCCGGGGAACAGGCGCGGCTGGTGGCGCTGGCGGCGCCGGAGATGGATGCGGAGGAACACGACCTGGTCACCGACCTCGAGCAGCGCTACCGCGAACGCGAGCAGGCGCTGCGCATCCGCGAGCTGGAGAACGCCAACCAGGCCGCGGCGCTGGAACTGGAACGCCAGCGCGACCACGTCGCCCGCCGTGAGGCGGCGCTGGAGGCGCAGCAGCGCACGACCCTGTACGCGATCGTCGCCGCGAGCGCGCTGGCGCTGGCGCTGGTGGTCGGCGCGCTGCTGCTGCGCTCGCAGCGCCGGCTGGCGACCAGCCTGCACCAGCAGGCCTATCGCGACGCCCTGACCACGCTGCCGAACCGGCGGGCGATGCTCGAACAGGCGCAGGCGCTGCTGGCGGAAGCCGGCGCCGCGGGCCGCGGCCATGCGCTGCTGATGGTCGACGTCGATCACTTCAAGGCGATCAACGACCGCGGTGGCCACCCGTTCGGCGACCGCGTGCTGGCCGCCGTCGCCGGCTGCCTGCAGGTGGCCTGCGCGGATCGCGCCAGCGTCGGCCGCTTCGGCGGCGAGGAGTTCCTGGTACTGGCGCCGGCGCGCGGCCGCGACGGTGCCGTTGCGCTCGGCGAGGACCTGCGCGCCTGCGTCGCGGCACTGCGCCTCCAGGACGGCGACCGTCCCGAGCCGGTGGCGGTCAGCGTCGGCATCGCGGTGCTCGACGCCTCGACGCCGAGTCTGGCGGCATGGATCGCGGCGGCGGATGCGGCCCTGTACCGGGCGAAGCGCGAGGGGCGGGATCGCGTCGTCCTCCACGCCATCGCCCCCACCCCATTGTAGGAGCGGCTTCAGCCGCGATCGCTCCCTCGCACTAAGCCGCGATCGCCCGATCGCCCGATCGCGAGAAGCTCCGGCGGCACGGGGAAAGGGAATGGGATACAGCAGAATCGCGGCTGAAGCCGCTCCTACGAGGGGCGTCGGATCTGGGTGGGGCGTTTGCCGGCGGTCTCGTCGAGCACCGCCGTGACCAGCGCGCTGCCGAAGAACACCAGCGCCGCGTAATACATCCACACCAGCATCAGCACCGGCGCCGCGAACGCGCCGTAGGGGCTCGCCGGCGCCGAGTAGGCCAGCCACTGGCCGATGCCCCAGCGGCCGAGCACGAACAGCGAGGCGGTCAAGGTGCCGCCGACGAAGGCCATCGCCCAGCGCACGCGGCGGTCGGGCAGGAAGCGGTAGAGCAGGGCGAACGCGAACGCGTACACCAGCAGCGACACGATGTCGGCCATCGCCGGCACCAGCGTCGGCACCCGCGCGAACGCGAACTGCACCGCCGTCGTCAGCGTCATCGACACCAGCAGCAGGAAACCGAGCGCGAACACGATGCCGAACGAGAACACCCGCTTGCGCAGCCAGGCGAGGGCGCCGCCGCGCAGCTCGTCCGGGCTCGTCGCGAAGATCAGGTTCAGCGTCGACTGCAGGTGCGCGAACACGATCGTCGCGGCGACGAAGAGCAGGGCGGTGTTCCACCAGCCGGCCACCGAACCCAGGTCCGGCCGCGATTCCGCGTTGGCGATGATCGTCGCCGCGACCTCACCGGCGGCGTCGCCCGCGAGCCCGGCGATCTGCGCCACCAGTGCGTCCTGCGCGCTCGGCATCAGCGAGGCGGTCAGCCACAGCACGATCAGCAGCAGCGGCGCCAGCGAGATCAGCGCGTACAGGCTCAGCGCCGCCGCCTGCGCCAGCAGGTCGATCGCGATGAAGCGGCTCGCGACCTTCCACGCGAAGCTCGATTCCAGGCGGGCGGCGGCCCGCTGCAGCCAGGGGTGTTTGCGTTCTCCGGGCGTCGCCATCGCTCAGAACGTGATGCGCACCGAGGGCGCGCTGCGCTCGGCCTCGCCGTGGAAGACCGCCTCGATGTTGTTGCCGGCGGGATCGAGCACGAAGGCGGCGTAGTAGCCGGGGTGGTAGGAGCGCTCGCCGGGAGCGCCGTGATCGCTGCCGCCGGCGGCGAGCGCGGCGTGGTGGAAGGCGTCGACCATCGCCCGGTCGCGGGCCTGGAAGGCCAGGTGCAGGCGTCCGGTGAGACGGCCGTCGGCGGCGAGGTCGGGCACGACCAGCTGGACGTGGTCGATCAGGCGGCCGCGGTGCAGTTCGTTGGTTTCCATGCGGGTTCTCCTCGGGCGGAGTGTGGATTCAGCCTTGCGGGCGTCGCGTGAATCGAGACGGGGGGTCCCATTCCCTGCACGAGTCCGGCCTGCAGCTGAACGCGGAGGGCGGGTTTCACGCGGACCGTGCCGCCGCGACTGCGAGGCTTTCCGCCAGATCCCTTCGCGAGAGCCCCCGCCATGAACGCTGCCGTCGCTTCCCCCGAACTGGCGCCTTGCCGGCCGCCGCTGTCCCTGCTCGGCAGCGAGCCGCTGCGCGCGGCGATGGAACTCGTCCGCCACACGCTCGCCGATACCGTGCCCGAGGAGGAGGCCAGCGACGGTCACCCGGTGCTGGTGATCCCCGGCCTCGGCAGCGACGGCCTCGCGCTGGCGCCGCTGCGTCGTTTCTGCGCGTCGCGCGGCTACCCGACCCTGGACTGGGAATACGGCCGCAACATCGGCCCGCGCGGCGACATCGACGCATGGCTCGACGGCCTCGCCGGACATGTCGGCCGGCTGCTGTCGCCGTACCGCCACCGCGCGACCCTGATCGGCTGGAGCCTCGGCGGCCTGTATGCGCGCGAGCTGGCCAAGCGCATGCGGCCGCGGGTCCGCCAGGTCATCACCCTCGGCACGCCCTTCGACCTCAATGCCGACCACACCAATGTCGGCTGGGTGCTGAAGCTGCTCGGTGGCCCGAGCGCAGACACCCTGGACGAAGCGATGGCGCAGCGCCTGCGCACGCCGCCACCGGTGCCGACGACCTCGATCTACAGCCGCGCCGACGGTGTCGTCGCCTGGCAGTGCTGCCGCCACGTCGGCAACCGCCGCCGCACCGTGCGCGACATCGAGGTCGAGGGCAGCCACCTGGGCATGGGCTGGAATCCCGAGGTGATGCGCATCGTCGGCGAACTCCTGAAGCCCGCCAGAAAGAACGCCTAGGAACCCCGTAGGAGCGGCTTCAGCCGCGATGCCGTACCAATTCCAGGCCGGTTTCCCGCAACAGCATCGCGGCTGAAGCCGCTCCTACAGGGGGGGAGGAGGGCGCGGACGAGCTCGGGGTAGTCGACCGGCTTGACCAGGTGCACGTCGACGCCGGCCTCGCGCGAGCGCCGGCGGTCGCCTTCCTGGCCCCAGCCGCTGAGCGCGACGATCCGCAGCGACGCCGCCCAGGCGCGCCGGCGCAGTTCCCCGGCGACCTCGAAGCCGTTGCGGCCCGGCAGGCCGATGTCGAGCAGCAGCGCGTCCGGTCGCATCGCTTCGGCGCGGGTGATCGCAGTGTCCCCGTCGTGGGCGGTTTCGACGACCGCGCCCTCCACCTGCAGCAGCTCGGCGAGCGAGTCCGCGGCATCGACGTTGTCGTCGACGACCAGGATCTTCCAGCCGGCGAAGGTGGCGCCGCAGCGCGCGCTGCCGGCCGCGGCCGCCGCCACGGCGCCGGGATCGGCGGCGCGCGGCAGGGTGACCACGAATTCGCTGCCGTGGCCGCGGCCGGCGCTGTGCACCGCGATGCTGCCGCCGTGCATCTCGACCAGCCCGCGCGCCAGCGCCAGGCCGATGCCGAGTCCGCCCTGGGCGCGATGCAGCGAGGGTTCGGCCTGCGAGAACATCTCGAACACCCGGGCCTGCATTTCGGCGGGAATGCCGACGCCCTGGTCGCGCACCCGCACGCGGACGACGCCGTCGCCGGCCTCGGACACCAGCTCGATGCGGCTGCCACGGTCGCTGTACTTGCAGGCGTTGATCAGCAGGTTGGCGAACACCTGCGCCAGGCGCACGCCGTCGGCGTCGACGAACAGCGGTGTGGCCGGGGCGCTGAGCTGCAGGGGGTGGTCGCCGCGTTCGACGTAGGGCGCCGCGGTCTCGAGCGCCGACTGCAGCACCGCGTCCAGGCGCAGCCTCTCGCGGCGCAGCTCGATGCGGCCGTTGGTGACGCGCACGACATCGAGCAGGTCCTCGAGCAGGCGCACCATCTGCCGCAGCTGGCGGTCGATCACCTCGTGGGCCTGGCGTACCACCGCGTCTTCGGGGCTGCCGTGGCGGATCAGGTAGAGCGACGTCGCGATCGGTGCCAGCGGATTGCGCAGCTCGTGCCCGAGGGTCGCCAGGAATTCGTGCCGGCGCACGTCGGCGAGCCGGGCCTCGGTGATGTCGCGGGCGGTGCCGACCACGCGTTCGGCGACGCCGTCGCGGAAGCTGGCCTTGCCGGTGAACTGCACCCAGCGCAGGCGGCCGTCGGCCTGGCTGCGGACGCGGAACTCGGCGGCGAAGTGACCGTCGCCGGCCGGGTCGAGGGCGCGCGCCAGCGCCGCTTCCATGACCGGGCGATCGGCGGCTTCGATCGCATCGACGAAGCCGGCGTAGTCCACCGGCGCGTCCGGCGCCAGGCCCCAGAGCGCATGCATGCGCGCGTCCCAGTCGATCGCTCCGGTCGCCGGGTCGTAGACGTGGATGCCGAGGTCGGCGGCGTCGCAGGCCAGATGCAGCTGTTCGGTGCGCCGCTGCAGCGCTTCCTGGGCGAGGTGGCGGCTGGTGACGTCGGAGCCGATCACGAAAATGCCGTAGATGCGGCCGCGCTCGTCGCGGATCGGCTGGTAGACGAAGTCGAGGCGGCGTATGCCGCCGCCGAGATGGTCCGGGAGTTCGACCTCCGCATCGAGGGCGATGTGCGGTTCGCCGGTGGCCAGCACGCCGTCGAGAAGGTCGACGAAGCCCTGGCGGACGGCCCAGGGCAGGACTTCCGCGACCGGTTTGCCGAGGATCTCGTCACCGGCACCGATCAGTGCGTGGTAGCCCGGATTCGCGAACCGGAACACGTGCCGTGGCCCCTCGAGCAGGCAGACGAAGCCCGGCGCCTGCTGGAAGAGCTGGCGCCAGCGCAGCTCGGCGGCGCGCACGCGCCGTTCGGCCAGCACCTGTTCGGTGGTCTCGGTGCACAGCACCAGCACGCCACCGATGCCGTTGGCGGCGGTGGCGTCGTCGATCGGGCTGTAGCTGTAGGTCCAGTAGACCTCGTCGCGGCGGCCGTGGCGGTCGATCGGCACCAGCGCGTTCTCGTGCCAGGTCGACCCCTTGCCGTCCATGACGTACTGGATCTGCGGGCCGATGATGTCCCAGATCTCCGGCCACCAGTCGCGGCCGCGGCCGCCGAGCATGCCGGGATGCTTTTCCGGGCCGAGCGAACGCGCGTAGGCGTCGTTGTACAGGCAGACCAGTTCCGGACCGAGGAACAGGAAGACCGGGTGGTTCGTCGTCAGCATCAGGCGAACGACGGTGCGCCACGAGGGCGACCAGTCCGGGACGTCGCCCAGCGCTGTCCCTGACCACGGAAACGCGCGGATGCGCGCGCCCATCTCGCCGCCGCCGTGCAGGAAACCATGGTCGCGGTCGGGATCGGGACGCTCGTCGGCCATGCGGAAACTCGCCTGGGAATGGACGATTATTCATACGCGACGGACGGGGGTGTGAAGGGCACGCGAAGAATCGCGCGGCGGCCATTGCGACGGAGCGCCGCGACCCCAGATCATTCGGCGGACACGAGAGGAGACCGCCATGGCCACCGGCTGGGCCGGCGACGGCGCCGTACAGGATCAGATCGACGCGACGGTGAAGGACGCCATCGAACGCGCGCGCGGGCAGCTGCCGAAGGGCGAGAGCCTGCGCCGCTGCGAGGAGTGCGATGCGCCGATCCCGGAAGCGCGGCGACGGGCGCTGCCCGGCGTGCGCCTGTGCGTGCCTTGCCAGGAAGCGCACGACCTCGACCAGAAGGCGATGAGCGGCTACAACCGCCGCGGATCGAAAGACAGCCAGTTGCGCTGACGTGCCCGTTCCGTTGCAGCGCCGACGTCGACAGCCCGCGCGCATTCGGCATCGGCGGAGAAACGTGCGCTGTTTCGCGGAATATCCGCTCGCACTGAACCGTCGCTGATTCTCACCCCGTAAGCAGCCATGACCGATGGCCCATACGGGCCGTGCGGGCCGGGGCGCAGGCTCCGCGCATGAACACCTCGCTGCTGATCGTCGACGACTTCCTCGCCAACGCCGAGGCGCTGCGCGCGGCGGCGCTGCGCATGGACTTCCCGCCGGTCGACGGCATGTTCCCGGGACGGAATTCGCGCGAGCGCCTGCTGATCGAAGGGCTCGACGCCCAGGTCTCGCGCCTGCTCGGTGAATGCGTCGAAGGCATGCCCGGCCCGCAGGCCCACGGCCGCTTCCGCCTGGCGCTGGCCGGCGACCGTGGCCGCGCCGGCGTGCACGTCGATGCGGCGCACTGGTCCGGCATCCTCTATCTGACACCGAACGAACACGCCCGCGGCGGCACCGAGTTCTACCGGCACCGGCCGACCGGTTTCGAGGTCGCGCCTTCCGACGATGCCGATGCCCTGCGGTTCGGTCACCGCGACGCGAAGTCGATGGTCAGCAGCCTGCTCGCGAGCGACACCCTGGACCCGTCGAAATGGGAACTGACGATGCGCGTGCCGATGCGCTTCAACCGCCTCGTGCTGTTCCGCCCGTGGCTCTGGCATACCGCCGGCGAAAACTTCGGCACCACCCCGGAAGACGGCCGCCTGGTCTACCTGATGTTCTTCCGCTCGGCCGCGGCGCTCTGCCGCGTCGCCTGAGCGCGACGCCGGCGGCTTCTTCACGCCGGATCGCCGGCGCCGGCGCCACGCTCCCGCGACCCCACGGAGAGCCGGCTCGGGTTCGTGCGCCGCGACAGCCCGAAGATCGCCCTCCTACCTCGGACGAACTACGAACTGCCCTCAGTCCTGGCGCAGCACGATGTCGACCGGAATCTCGCGCGCCGCCAGCGCATCGAGGTCCGCCTGCAGCGCCGCCGGCACCTTGCCGTACTGGTCGCGGAAAGCGCGCGCGGCCTCGTAATCGCCGTCGCCCTGCAGGGTCAGGATCTTCGCCGACAGCGCGTCGACGGCTTCGCGCATCTTCGCGAAGTCGACCCGCCAGGTGCCGGACGCCGCGTTGCGCGCGAAGGCGCCGCGTTCGTGCAGGAAGTTGAACGCGACCATGTTCGCCTGGCCGTGGGCGCTGCCGGCGCCGAAGCGCACCGAGCGGAAGATGCCGGCGAGGAAGGTCACGTAGTTGTCGTCGAGCTTGTCGGCGTCGAGTTCGCCCATCCCGCCGAGCGCACCGATCATGTACAGGCCCAGGATGTCGGCCTTGCCTTCCTCGTAGCTGGCGGTGAGGTCGGTCAGCGCCTCGCGCACGGTGCCGCGGCCGTCGAGCGTGTTCTTGATGCCGAGGCCGTGCGCGACCTCGTGGAACATCACGTTCTCGAAGAAGGCGTCGAAGGTGATGCGCCCGCGCTGCGACGGGTCGATCAGCGCATCGGCGATCGGCACCAGGATGGTGTCGAACTTCGCGCGCATCGTGTTCTCGAGCTGCAGGCGGCGCGAGCCCTTGGCGAGCTGCACTTCCTCGTCGTTCGGCAGGTTGATCGCGATCGTCTTGGCGCCGGCATTGGCATCGCCGCCGTAATACAGCGCGAAGTAGGCGTTGAGGTCGGCATCGGTGCCGGGCATCTCGGCCTTGTAGCGGTCTTCGACCGGCAGCCCGCGCTGCAGCGCCGGCAGGTGCTGCGCGAAGCGCTGCAGGCGCGCGCTCCATTCGATGTCCTTGACCAGCACGAAGGCCTCGAACGCGGTCTTCAGGCCGTAGAGCTGGTCCTGGTAGCTCTCGATCGGCCCGATCACGACGTCGATCGGGCTGTCCTTCATGTCCATCCAGGCCATGTCGCTGGGCTGGTAGTCGCCGCTCAGCAGCGCGTCGGCGCGCAGGCGCAGGTAGTCGGCGAACTTCGGATCGCTGGCGACGTCCGCGGCCTTCAGCAGCAGCGCGGCGACCTGGTGCAGCTCGTCGGCGAACTCGACGTGGTAAGGAACGACGACGAGGGCGCCGGCTTCATCCCGGGCGATGATCGTGTAGGGCGAGTCCTTGCCGGGCAGGTCGGCCGCGGCGAACTCCTCCTTCGTCATGTCCGCCGGATAGAAACGGGCGCCGGGCGGCCGCGGACCGACGCCGGCGACGAACGGCCGGTGGTCGTCGAGGATGTCCCAGGGGCCGTAGTTGATCTCGACGAAGCGGCGGGTCGCCGGGTCGTCGATCGTCGACAGCAGGCCGTCGAGATCGCCGTAGACCTGGCGGCGGAACAGCGCGTCGACGATCCGCCCGGCCTGCAGCAGGTAGTCGATCGCCTGGCGGTCGCCTTCGGACAAATGCGAGAGGTCGGCGGTCAGCGGCACCTCGGCATAGGCGGCGACCTTCGCGGCGATCTCCGCCGGCGCCGGCACCGCGTCGGCGGTGGTGTCGCCGGCCGGGGCGGCCGCGGTGGGCGCGGAATCGGCCGGCGGAGCCTCCCGCGTGCAGCCCGGCAGGCCGGCGGCGAAGGTGAGGGCGATTGCTAGGGTCAGCGGACGGATGGACATGGTTCGGCTCCGTGGCAGGGACCGCGATGATGCCAGCCCCGGTCGGGCCGCGGGCCGTGCCGGAGGCAACGGGGTCAGTCTTCCAGCGACGCCTGCGGGGCGGCCACTTCCGCACGATCGCGGCCCGCGGACTTGGCGGCGTAAAGCGCGCGGTCGGCGGCTTCCAGCCACTCGCGCAGCGCCGGTTCGCCGGCCGGTGCCGCGGCGAGGCCGATGCTTGTCGATACCCGCAGTTCCGGCGCGCGATCGAAGCGGCGGCCGGCGATCTCGACGCGCAGCGCGTCGGCGACCTCGCGCGCTTGATCGACCGGCAACGGCAGCGCGACGACGAATTCGTCGCCGCCCAGGCGCCCGGCGACGCAGCCCTCGGGCAGCACGCGGTCGATGGCGACGGCGATCGCCCGCAGCACCTCGTCGCCGAGGCCGTGCCCCCAGCGGTCGTTGATCTGCTTGAAGCGGTCGGCATCCAGCAGCATCAGCGTGGCCTCGGCGTGGTCGGCGCGCTGGGTCGTCGCCAGCGCCAGCGCCCCTTCCTCCCAATGCCGGCGGTTGGCCAACCCGGTCAGGCCGTCGCGCTGGCTCAGCTCGGCCAGCTGCAGGTTCTGCCGCGACACCCGTCGCACCAGCTGGTAGGAGCTCTGCGCGACCGCCAGCGAATGCACCACCAGCAGCGGCGCGGTCGCCAGGATCACCGCGGTGCTCGACGGGAAGTCGACCGCGAAGCCGGTCGCCAGGCCGGCGAGCAGCAGGCCGGTCGCGAACCACGGCAGCGAGCGCAGCCACAGCCCGCGCACGCCGGAATGGATCTTGTCGGCGGTGACCATGGTCGCCAGCACCGCCGACGGCAGCAGGTTGAAATGCAGCATCGGCAGCCAGCTGCCGGCGAGGAAGGAATCGATGACGAAGTTGCGCAGTTCGGCCTTCAGCGGGTCACGGCTGGCGATCGCCCAGCGGAAAGCGACGTGCGGCCAGAGCACGCAGCTGAGCACGACCCAGGTCCAGGCCGCCCAGCCGGCGTCCAGCTCGAGCAGCACCGCCGCCAGCGGAAGCGCCGACAGGCTCATGCCGAGGATGCGGAACCTGTAGGTGCGGCGCGGCAGGCTTCGCAGCCGCTTCGCCGGATCGCCGTCGCCGCGGTGGGGATCTTGGCGACGCCTGACCGGTGGTTCGGAGGACGGGGAGGCGGGCATCGGTCGGCGAAGGCGGGAGCAATCGCGATCATAGCGTCTCATTCGGCGGGCGCCGCATACGCGGCGTCCACGGGCGGTGTCGTCTGCTGCACCTACCCCACGCGAGGAGCACGACGATGCCCACCGGCAAGCGCGAGAAGATCAGCCCCAACGGCGATGCCCGTTTCGTCCGCCGCGACGAGCAGGGCCGCTTCAAGGAGAGCGACGACGTCGGCCGTTCGCTCGCCGCCGACCGCCGCCAGAAGGCGAAGACCACGGTGAAGTCCGGCCAGGGCGACCGCGGCGACCAGAAGCGTCGCTGAGGCCGGTGAGCCTCGCCGAATACCGCCGCAAGCGCGACTTCGCGCGCACCGCCGAGCCCGAGCCGGGCAAGCCGATGCCGCGCGGCAAGCGGCCGCTGTTCGTGGTGCAGCTGCACCACGCCAGCCGCCGCCACTACGACTTCCGTCTGCAGGTCGGCGATGCGCTGAAGAGCTGGGCGGTGCCCAAGGGGCCCAGCTACGACCCGGCGGTGAAGCGCATGGCGGTCGAGGTGGAGGACCATCCGCTCGACTACGCCGGCTTCGAAGGCGACATCCCGAAAGGCGAATACGGCGGCGGCCACGTCGCCCGCTTCGACACCGGCACCTGGAGCAGCGAGGGCGACGTCGAGGCGCAGCTGGCGAAAGGCCATCTGCGCTTCGAGCTGTTCGGCGAGCGCCTGAAGGGCGGCTGGCACCTGGTGCGCTCGGGCAAGCCGGCGCGGCAGCCGCAGTGGCTGCTGTTCAAGGAGAAGGACGAGTTCGCCGGCGAGCTGGAAGCGGACGACCTGCTGGAGGGCGTCACGAAGCCCGGCGGGAAGCCGGAATCGGGAAACGGGAAGCGGGTTTCGGAGCGCGGGGTGGCGAAGGGGAAGCGCAAGGGCGCGGCCTTGGTCGCCTCCGCTCCTGCTGTTTCGCCGGCAGCACGAAAGCGGCGGGTGGACTGGGCGGGACGGGCGGCGAAGTTGCCGGGTTCGCGCGAGCGCAAGCTGAAGGACGCGGCCTTCATGCCGCAGCTGGCGCGGCTCGGCGAGGCGCCGCCGGCCGGCGAGCAATGGCTGCACGAGCTGAAGTGGGACGGCTACCGGATCCTGGCCACGATCGTCGACGGCCGGGTGCGGTTGTGGTCGCGCAACGCCCTCGAATGGACCGACCGGCTGCCCGATGTCGCCACCGCGCTCGCGCAGCTCGGCCTGAAGGCCGCGGCCTTCGACGGCGAACTGATCGCCGGGCAGGGCACCCAGCAGGATTTCAACCGCCTGCAGGCGACGCTGTCCGGGCAGCAGGCCGGGGCGCTGGCCTACGTGATGTTCGACCTGCTGCACGTCGACGGCGTCGACATCTCGGAAGCGCCGCTGCGCGAGCGCAAGGCGCTGCTGGCGCAGTTGCTGGCGAAGCCGCCGCGGCACCTCGCCTACAGCTCGCATGTCGAAGGCGAGGCGGATGCCGCCTATGCGCTCGCCGCCGAACAGGGCTTCGAAGGCCTGATCTCCAAGCGCGCCGATCGTCCGTACCGGCCGGGCCGCGGCGACGACTGGCGCAAGAGCAAGCGCCGCGACTCCGATGAATTCGCGGTGGTCGGCACGACACCGGGCAAGGGCGCGCGCGCCGCGGGCTTCGGTTCGCTGCTGCTGGCCCGCCCGGATGGCGACGGCGGCTGGTCCTATGCGGGCCGCGTCGGCAGTGGCTTCGACGACGCGACGATGCGGGCGCTGGTGAAGCGCCTCGGCGACGCCGGCAGCGCGACGCCCTCGGTGGCGATCACGCCGACGCAGCAGCGCGAACTCGGGCGCGGGGCGCGCTGGTTCGCGCCCGAACTGGTCGTCGAGGTGATCGCCCGCGGCATCGGCAGCAGCGGCGTGCTGCGGCAGCCGTCGCTGAAGGCCCTGCGGCCGGACAAGACGCCGGCCGATCTCGGCGACAGCGACCGCGGCCCCGTCGGGCGGGCCGCACGGGGAGCAGCGATGGCAGCCAGGAAATCCGCGAAGAAGGCCACGAAGAAAGTGGCGAAGAAGCCGGCCGCCAAGGTCGCGAAGACCGCGGCGAAGAAGGCGACGAAACGCACGCGCGACGACGACACCGCGGGCCCGGTGCGCATCAGCAGTCCCGACCGGGTCGTGTATCCGGAGGACGGCTACACCAAGGCCGAGGTCGCCGCGTATTACGACGCGGTGATGCCGCAGCTGCTGCCGGAGATCGCCGGCCGGCCGCTGTCGGTGATCCGCTGCCCCGACGGCAGCCAGGGTGCCTGCTTCTTCCAGAAGCACCACACTGCCGGCCTGAAGCGCGTCGACAGCGTGCGCCTGAAGGAGGAATCGGAGGCGTCGGGCGAGTACCTGGTTGCCGGTGCCGCCGAAGACGTGATGGAACTGGTGCAGTTCAACGCGCTGGAGTTCCATCCCTGGGGTTCGCATGCCGACCGTCCGGACCGCGCCGACCGCATCGTCTTCGACCTCGATCCGGGGCCGGAGGTCGCCTTCGCCGAAGTCAGGCGCGCCGCCCGCGACGTGCGCGAGCTGCTGAAGAAGGCGGGGCTGGAATCGTTCCTGCGCACGACCGGTGGCAAGGGCCTGCACGTGGTGGTGCCGCTGGCGCCGGCCGAGGACTGGGAACTGGTGCGCCGCTTCGCGCGGGGCTTCGCGGAGTCGCTGGCCGCCGCGGAGCCCGAGCGCTTCATCGCGGTGTCGACGCTGAAGAAACGCCCCGGGAAGATCTTCGTCGACTACCTGCGCAATGGCCGCGGCGCCACCGCGGTGGCCAGCTATTCGCTGCGCGCGCGGCCGGGCGCGCCGGTGGCGATGCCGCTGCCGTGGTCGGCGCTGCCGCGGCTGACCTCGGGGGCGCAGTACACGCTGGCGAACACGCCGGCCCACCTGCGCCGCCGGCGCAGCGATCCCTGGGCCGGCATGGCGCGGCTGAAACAGGGGCTGGCGCGCTGGCGTCAGCAGGACTGAGCAGCCCGCGCGACTACGGTCGCAGAAGCGGCGCGGCGGGGGTTGCTAGACTGCGCGCGGATTTCCCGGGCAGGCAGCCTGACGTGCAGACGATCTATCGACTCGAGGCGCGCTGGACCGGCGGCGCGCCGCCGGCGGCGGTCGCCGCGGCGCTCGACGCGCTGCCGCGCTACGACGGCGATGCGCTGATGCAGGCGGTGCGGGCGCTGTCGCCGGCGGCGATGCACACCGGGTTCCTGCTGCACGAGCTGCGCGAACGGGTCGAACTGCGCCGGGTGCAGCGCGACGAGGCGCTGTGGAAACTCGAACTGCGCGGGCCGCGCGACGGCCAGGCCGACGTGATCTGCGTGCTCGATTTCCTCGCCGCGCTCGGCTTCCGGCACGTGTCGGTGAGCGGCCCCGACGCCGGCGGCGAGCAGCACGTGCTGAGTGCCGAACTGTGGCGCCAGCGCTTCGAGCTCGACGACGCGTTCGTGTTCTTCGCCGAAGACGACGACGCCGTCGAGGACGATCTCGACGATGAAGCCGATGCCGCCGAGGAGGCCGGGGCCGAACTCGACGACGGCTTCGTCGATCATTTCGAACTGCATGCCGAAGGCTACGACGACGGCGAAGGCAATGCGCTGCCGGCGGTCGGGCCGCGCCTGAGCGGGGTCGAGCTGATGCCGCTGCGCGGACTGTTCGCCGCGCTCGCGTCCGAACCGGAGGGTGGGGCGGGCGACTGCCTGGTGACCTTCGCGATGGTCGCCGAGCGGCTGCAGGCGCTGCATGAGCTGCACGCGTCGGAGGTCGAGTTCGGCGACGGCGACGGCGGCGCCGGCCTGTTCCTCGCGGCGGCGCACCGGCACGGCCGGGAACTCGACGGTGACGGCCTGCGCAGGCCGCTCTACGCCTGGTATGCCGGGCTCGCGGCGCAGGGCCTGGACATCGAGCATCTGGGCAGTCTGCGGTTGCTGGTCGCGCGCGCGGCCCAGTTCACCGGCGTGCTCTGCGGGCTGGTCGCCGAGCAGGGCCGGGGGCAGGGCGACCTCAGCGGGCTGGTCGGCATCGCGGCGGCCGCCGCCGGTTTCGTCGAATTCGGCGACGACTGAGGCGCTAGCGGCCGCGCACCGCGGCATCGGCCGCGTCGGCATCCGAAGCCGGCGGCTCGGCGGCCGTTTCGATCCTGCCGTCGGTGGCGGTGCGCTCGAGTTCGTCGTCGCCGATCCGCGCCGCCGCCGCGGCGGCGGTTCGCGCCGGATCGTCGCCGCCCTTCGCGACCCGTTCCTTCGGCGGCGGCGGGCCTGGCTCGCGCGGCGCCGGCTCGCGCGGCCCGGGGTCCTTCTTCGCCGGCGGCGTTTCCGCCGGATGACGCTCCGCGTCCTGTGTTCCGTCCCGTCCGCTCATGGGCGCGCCCCGGTGAATGCCTGTCGACCTGATGCCACGGCGGCGGTGACGGCCGCGTAGCCGGCGGCGATGACCTCGCCTTTTCGGCCGGGCGCGCAAGCTCGCGCGGATCCCGCGACCGGAGCCGGCAATGCCCAGCCACGAATGGACCTTCGGCATCGAGGAGGAATATTTCCTGGTGCACGCGCGCAGCGGCGAGCTGGTGCGGCGGGTGCCGGCGAAGCTGCTCGCACGGGCGCAGGCGCGGCTCGGCGAGGTGGTGGTACCGGAGCTGCTGCAATGCCAGCTCGAGGCCGCCTCGCCGGTGTTCGCCAGCAGTGCCGAAGCCCGCGAGCGGCTGCCGGCGCTGCGGCGCGAACTCGCCGAAGTGGTCGGCGCCGCCGGTTACCGGCTGGTCGCGGCCGGTACCCATCCGCTGGCCGGCTGGCATGGGCAGACGGTGACCGCGAAGCCGCGCTATGCCGAACTGGTCGAGGATTTCCAGATCATCGGCCGCCGCAACGTGCTCTGCGGCATGCACGTGCACGCCGCGGTGCCGGCCGGCGTCGACCGGGTCGCGCTGATGAACCGGCTGATGCCCTGGTTGCCGCTGCTGCTGGCGCTGTCGGCCTCGTCGCCGTTCTGGGGCGGCCTGCCGACCGGACTGATGAGCTATCGCCAGGCGGCCTACGACGAATGGCCGCGCACCGGCATTCCCGATCCGTTCCCGGACCAGCGCGCCTACGACGCCTTCGTGCGCCGGCTCGTGCGCCAGGGCGCGATTCCCGACGCCAGCAACCTGTGGTGGGCGATCCGGCCGTCGCTGCGGCTGCCGACGCTCGAGCTCAGGATCTGCGACGTTTGCCCGCGCAGCGCCGACGCCCTGGCGCTCGCGGCGCTGTATCGCTGCCTGGTGCGCCTGCACGTGCGGCGGCCGGCCCTCGGTGCGGGCTTCGACCCGGCCGGCCGCCGGCTGATCGACGAGAACCGCTGGCGCGCGAAGCGCTGGGGCGTCGCGGCCAGCTTCCTGGCGGCAAAGGGTCGCGGGCCGGTGCCGGCCAGGGCGCTGTTCGAACGCCTGCGCCGGCTGATCGGCCCCGACATCGCCGCCCTCGACTGCGCCCCGGAGATCGAGCACTGCGCGACGATCCTCGCCGAGGGCACGGCCGCCGATGCGCAGCTCGCGGTCTACCAGCGCGCCCGCGCGCAGGGCGCGGGCCGGCACGGCGCGGTGCGGCGGGTCGTCGACTGGCTCGCCGACGCCACCGTCGCCGGGGCACAATCGCGGCGATGAACACGCCGCCGCTGCTGATCGGCATCAGCCCCCGCACCCTGCGCGAAGTGCCCGTGGAACTGGGCTTCCGCGGCAAGACCCTGGAATTCCTCGAGAATTCGGTCCCGCACTGGCTGCTCGGCCTCGGCGCCCTGCCGGTGATGGTGCCGACGGTGGAAATCGAAGGCCCCTACCGGCCGGCCACCGCGACCGTCGGCGACTACGCCCGCCAGCTCGATGCGCTGATCCTGCAGGGCGGCTCCGACATCCACCCGCAGTTCTACGGCGAACCGATCCGGCATGCGCGCGGGCGCATCGACCCGCGCCGCGACCGCTTCGAGCTCGACCTGCTCGCGGCCTTCGTCGAAGCGGGCAAGCCGGTTCTCGGCATCTGTCGTGGCCTGCAGCTGATCAACGTCGCCTACGGCGGCAACCTGTACCAGGACCTGCACGAGGACGCGGCGACGTCCAGCGCGCACCACGTGCAGGACCTCTACGACGAACACCTGCACCCGATCGAGTTCGCCGCCGGCGGCTGGCTGCGCGGGGTCTACGGCAACGACGGCGGCATCGTGAACTCGATCCACCACCAGGGCGTGCGCGAGCTCGGCCGCGGCCTGAGGATCGAGGCCCGCGCCGACGACGGCGTGGTCGAAGCCGTGCGTGCCGAGGGCGACGGCTTCGTGCTCGGCGTGCAGTGGCACCCGGAATTCCACGACGGCCGCTGGGAAGATCTGCTGCCGACCGAGCCGCTGCTGCAGGCCTTCTTCGCCGCGGCGGCGGCCAGGCGCGAGCGCGGCTAGGTGGTCACGCAGCACGCCGGCGTCAGCCGTCCCGCAGGCGCTTTCGCCTTCGACGGGACCGGCGGTGGCGACGAGCGCCTGTTCTTCGCGCTGTTCCCGCCGCCGGTGATCGCCACGGGCCTGGTCGAGCTGGGCCGTCGCCTGCGCGAGCGGCACGGACTGAGCGGGGCGGTCGCGCCGGCCGAACGCATGCACGTGACCCTGGCCTTCGTCGGCAGCTTCCGGCCGGTGCCGCCGGACCTGATCGGCGCCGCGAAGACCGCCGGCGATCTCGTGAGTGCGGCGCCGGTACCGGTGGCCTTCGCGCTCGCCGGCAGCTTCGACGGCCGCGGCGGTCGCCACCCCTTCGTACTGCGCGGTGGCGAGCTCGCGGCGCTGCACGACCTGCGCCGGCAGCTCTGTGCCGCCCTCGTCGCCACCCGCGCGATCGCCTCGACCGCCGACTACGAACCCCACCTGACGCTGCTGTGCGACCGCAAGCTGGTCGCCACGGAAGCCCTGGCGGCGCCGCCCTGGCAAGCCACCACCTTCTCCCTCGTCCTGTCCACCGCTGCCGGTTACCGCAGCCTGCAGACCTGGCCGCTGCAGGCCTGACGCCCGGGCGGGGCCGTTTGCGCGAGCGCTGCCCGGTGGCCAGCATGGACCGCGTTGGACAGGCAGACCTGCACGGGGAAGGGAGGCGATTCATGCGTATCGCGATGGCCATGGCACTCATGACGGCGGCGGCGGCCCAGGCATCGACCGGGCCGGAAGCCGACAAGGCATCCGGATGGAACTGCGCGACGCTGGAGACGCGGCGGGTCTTCGCTGCCGACCAGCAGGACGATGCGCTGGTGCGCGAAATCGCGACCCTGCTCGATCCCGTGGCCCGCGGGAACGGCGGCGGCGACCACCATCTCGTCGTCTCCGGCGCGCTGCCGGAGCGCGTCGAGCGGTTCGTGATCGAGGCCGAGCGCAAGGGGTGCCGGGACGGCAGCAACGTTCCCGTCATCGCGGAGCTGGAACTGCAGACGGTGCGCATCACCGCCTGCGCCAGCATCGCCGGCGAGCACCCGGTCCCCGTCCGCCACGTCCGCCGCTGGACCCACGACGCGACCCTGGGCTGGCGCCTCGTCGAACGCCGCGAAGCGATCGACCCCGACTGCCGCATCGACTGAGCCGGCTTCAGGCCGCGAGCGAGTGTTCGTAGTAAGGGCGGTCGCGGTCGTCGAGGATGGCGTACTGCGCAGCGGGATCGTGCGGGTCCGGATTCAGCCACGCATCGAGGTTCTCCGCCCGGATCGGCACGATGCAGCGATCGTGCCCGGCGGCCGCGACCTCCGGCGGCGGCTCGTCGGTGATCGCCGCGAACGACCACAGCTCCTCGTCGCCGCGCTTCCAGTGCGCGTAGAGACAGGCGACCAGCATCGGCCGGCGGTCGCGCGGACGGAACTCCAGAACGAGGTTCTCCGGCGATTCCCCTTCGCGCAGCGGCCGGTGCTCGGCATCGTGGCGGGCGACGTTCTCGTAGAAGGCATCGGCGACGATCACCGCGTGCCGGTAACCGAACAGCGGCTTCCAGAACCCGTCCAGACTGTCGCGGCGGGCGTTGTAGGTGCCCGGGAACTTGCGGTCGAAACCGGCCGGCACCGCCGGTGGCCGGCACTGGTAGCGCATCGGCACCAGGCTGCGCACGCCGTCGCGCTGGATCATCACCGGCGCGTACCAGCCGGGGTAGATGCGCGAATCCTGGGCATTCGGGGTGCTGCGGTGCAGGTCGGCGAGGCGGGCGCGCAGCTGGCCGACCTTGCCGCTGCCGATGCGCAGGTCCTCCTGCGCCTTCTTCGTGACCCGGGTCTGCAGGGCGCGTTCGGCGTCGGCGACGCGCCGCGACTGGCGGAACAGTTCCTGCTGCAGCTCGGCTTCGCGGGCGGCGGCGAGCTCGCGGATGCGCGCGGCGATGCGCCGCTCGGTCTCGCTGTCGCCGCGGGCGAAGGCGGCATCCAGGGCCCTCGGCGTGCGCGCGGCGCGCGACTTGTCCGGCGACCAGTACAGCTGCACGAACTGCTCCAGGCTCACCGCCTCGACGCCCCAGAGCCGGCGGTAGACGTGGTAGTCGGCCTGGATCTGCGCCGAGTAGCACATCTCAGGCGGGGTCCGGTTCCAGCGAGTCGCCCTGGCGCACGAGCTGGTTGCGGCCGCCGTGCTTGGCCCGGTACAGGGCCTTGTCGGCGGCCTCACTCCACTCGCGCAGGCCGAGGTGGGTCGGGCCGGCTTCGGCCAGGCCGAGGCTGATCGAGCAGCGCAGCGCCGGCGCATCCGCCAGCCGCAACTGCTCCACGCCGGCCCGCAGCTGCTCGGCGACGTGCTCGGCCTCGGCGATGCCGACCGGCAGCGCCAGCGCGAACTCGTCGCCGCCGAGCCGGCCGACCCGCGCCTGCGGACCGGCGCCGCGACGGAGCAGGGCGGCGATCCCGCGCAGCACGTCGTCGCCGGCGGCGTGGCCGTGGCGGTCGTTGATCTGCTTGAACAGGTCGACGTCGACCAGCATCAGGGTCGCCGGGCGGCCTTCGCGGTGGTGGCGCTGCAGCAGGGCTTCCGCCTGGTCCTGCCAGTGCCGGCGGTTGTCCAGACCCGTGAGCACGTCGGTGCGGCTGAGTTCGTCGAGGCGACGGTTCTGCGCCTGCACCTTGCGCACCAGCTGGTAGCTCGCCAGCGACACCGCCAGCGTGTGCACGATCATGATCGGCAGGCAGGCCAGCAGCACCGGCAGGCTGGTCTCCGGACGGAAGGCGAAGCCGGTCAGCAGGCCGCCGACGAGCACCGCGAGGAACATGCCCGGCAGCGAGCGCAGCCACAGCCCGCGGATGCCGGAATTGATCTTGTCGGCGGTGGCGACGGTCACCAGCAGGGCCGAGGGCAGGGCGGTGAAGTGCATCAGCGGCGCCCACAGGCCGGCGATCATCGAATCGGCCATCAGGTTGCGCAGCTCGGCGTCGAAGGGCGAGGCGCTGCGGCGGGCGATCACATAGGCGACCTGCGGCCAGACCAGGCAGGTCACCAGCAGCCACGCCCAGGTCCACATCGGCGCGCCGAGTTCCTGCAGCACCAGCGCGATCGGCGGCGCGCCGAGGCCCATCCCGAGCATGCGGAAACGGTAAACCCGGCGCGGCAGCAGATGCAGGTCGCTGAGGCGCGCGGTGCCGGCTTCCGGGTTGCGTGGCGGGTGGTCGTCTCGCATTCCACGCGATCATAGCGCCGGGTGTAGGCTCGCGCAGCGGTACTCCTGCCCGGGCCGCGTGCACCGTTCGGACGGGAAGGTTTAGATTGTCGCCATTCCCAGGAGCAGCCCATGGCCGACGGTTCCGAAAGCAGGACGCGCATTCTCGTCGTCGACGATTCCAAGCTGATGCGCAAGGCGGCGCTGAAGATGCTCGGCGACGAATTCGACATCGTCACCGCCGACGACGGCCTGCAGGCCTGGCTGGTGATCGAGGAGGACCGCAGCATCGAGGTCGTGTTCACCGACCTCAACATGCCCAATTCCGACGGCTACGACCTGCTGAAGAAGGTCCGGTCGTCCGAGGACGCCGAGCTGTCCAGCCTGCCGGTGATCGTGGTCACCGGCGCCGAGAACGACGAGGCGGCGCGGATGTCGGCGCTGGACCTCGGCGCCACCGACTTCATCACCAAGCCCTTCACCGGCAGCGACCTGGTCGCCCGCGCCCGCGCCCACGCCGCCCACCGCAAGGAGACCAGGGCGCTGCAGGCGACCTCGACGGTCGATGCGCTGACCGGCCTGGCCAACCGCGCCGGCTTCATGGCCCGGCTGCAGCAGGACCTGGCCTATTCGCGCCGCCACCAGCAGCCGCTGAGCCTGGTCCGGCTGGAGATCGACGACTTCCGCCGGATGTTCCTGAACTACGGCCGCGAGATCGCCGAGTCCGTGGTCACCCAGGTCGCCGAGCGCCTGCGTTCGCGGATCCGCAAGGAAGACACCGCGGCCCGGATCGGCCTCGGCAGCTTCGCGCTGTCGATGCCGGGCGGGAAGGCCGACGGGATCGCCGGGATGATCTCGCGGCTGCGCACGGAACTGGTCGAGAACGCGCCGACCGACGAGGCCGGGCTGGTGATCGCGGTGACGCTGTCGGCGGCCGTGCTCGGCACGTCGCCGGACATGGGCGATCCGCAGGCGGCCTTCGACATCGTCGACGCGCGCCTGCAGCAGGCCCTGCAGACCGCGGCCGCCCGTCCCGGCGAGGTCACCGAGATCGTCGGCGCCGAGGAGCATGCCGAGCTCGACCGGGCCGCCGCCGAGCGCGAGGCCGAGGCCGCGCGCGCGCAGGCCGAACGCGAGGCCGCCGAGCGCGCCGTCCGCGAGGCGGCGGAACGGGCCGAGGCCGAGCGCATCGCCGCGATCAAATCCGAGGAGGAGCGCGCCGAGGCCGCCCGCCAGGCCGCCGAGCGCGCGGCCGCCGAGCGCGCCGCTGCGGAGAAGGCCGAGGCCGAGCGTCGCGCCGCCGAGACCGCCGAACGCGAGGCCGAAGCGGCGCGGATCGCCGCCGAGCGCGAGGCCGCCGCCGAAGTCGCCCGCCGCGCCGAGGCCGCGCGCATCGCCGCCGCCCGCAGCGCCGCCCCGCAGGCCAGCGCCGCCGACAAGGCGAAGGCGCTGCAGGCCCTGCGCATCGATCCGCTGCTCGACGAACTGGTCGGCGGCAACCCGCGGCCGCTGCAGGAGCAGCTGCCCAAGGCGATCGGCCGGCTGCTGCCGCTGTTCCGCCTGCTCGGGCCGAACCAGCGCGCGCAGCTGATCAACTTCCTGCAGAAACTCGGGGGATGACATGGTCGCCCGGCGCGCCGCACTGCTGGTTCTGACGCTGGCCCTGCTGGCCAGCTGGTTCGGGTGGCGCTACGACGGCTTCGCGCCGGTGCGCGACGCGTGGCGGCCACTGCCGGCGACACCGGTCACGGCGCCGGCGGGCGAGGGGAATGCCGCCGCAGCCGCGCCGGTGCCGAGTCGCCTCGTCGACCAGCAGGTGGCGCTGCTGGCGATCCGCGCCGCCGAACGCACGCGCGACGCCGAGGCGCGCTGCCTGGCGATGCCGGACCCGCCGGGCACCGCCTGGCCCGCGGCGACGGTCGCGGCGCGCTGCGCCCTGCTGCGCAAGGCGGCGATGCCGCTGCCGGTGATGCGCGAGCTGCTGAGTCGCGGCCGCGCCGCCCGGCTGCACCAGGTGCATGCGGAACTGCTGGTCCAGCACTTCGAGGATCCCGGCCGGCGCGAACAGATCTTCAGCGCATTCCGGCAGTTCGACGGCAGCCGCGAGGCCGGGGCCATCGCCACCGCCTGGCTGCGCGCGGCACCGCGCGATCCGTACGCGCTGACCGCGGCCGGCTGGCAGCGCCTGGCCGGGCTCGCCGGCGCCGACCCGGCGGCGGACGCGACCCGGCGCGCCGTCGGCGAGGCACAGGACCAGTTCGAACGCGCCCTCGCCGCCGAGCCCCGGCTGGTGCCGGCCTGCGTCGGCGCCGCCCGCGGCGCCCGCCTGCTCGCCGACTGGCCGCGGCACGACGCGCTGATCGGTCGCTGCCGGGAAATCGATCCGGAAGGTTTCCATGTGCTGGCGGAAGTCGCCGAAGCGGCGCGCCAGCGGCCCGACGGGGCCGCCACGCTGCAGGCGCTGGCCGCCTTCGCCGCCGAGGCCGGCAGCCGCCGTCCGGTGCTGGCCAGCCTGGCGAACCTGCCGGCGAGCGCCGCGGCGGCCGCGGCCGGCGAGGGCGACGTCGTGGCGGCCTGGGACCGCGCGCTGCACGATGCGCCGCCGCCGGTCGAGGTGCTGGTCGCCGCGGCGACCCGGCTGACCTACGAGGACCCGCTGCAGGCGCTGCTGCTGCGTTCGCAGGCGCTGCGTTTCGATCCCTGCGGATGGGCCTGCCATCGCCGCGAGCGCCTCGAACTGCTGGTCAATGCCGGCCAGCTGCCCTGGGCCGAGACCGAGATGACGGCACTGCTGGCGGCGGCACCGGACGACTGGGCCCTGCTCGGACGGCTGGAGGCCGTGCGGCGGGTGATCGGCCCGGCGACGGCGATGGCCGACGGCGACACCGGCAGCGGCGCGACCTCGCCCTGGTTCGACCAGGTCGAGGCGTGCCTGCAGGCGATATCCGCCGGGAATCGTGCAGATGCTGCAGCCCCGGCCTGCAGCGCCGAGCTGGTGGAAGCCCGGCCCGACGATCCTTACGCCTGGTATGCGCGGCTGCGCTGGCTGGAAAGGAGCGGCCGGCCCGGCGCCCACCTCGCCCTGCGCCGCTTGATGGAGACCGTCGACCGCGGCAAACCCGAGCAGCGCGCTCTGCTCGACCGCACCCTGGCCGAACACGTCCCGGCGCCGCGCACTACCGGCGGCTGGGTCGCTGCCGGCGGCCGCTAGCCGCCGGTTGACCGCAGTTCGCGGACCTCACCCGAGACGGTCACCGCGCCGCCGACGGCGTCGTCGAATTCGGCCGTGAGCCGCGAGGGCATGCCCATGTCCTCGCCCTGCAGCAGGGTGATCGCGCCGCCGTGCGGCCAGCCGAGGTCGCGCAGGTAGCCGGCGAAGGCCGCGGCCGCAGCGCCGGTCGCCGGATCCTCGAGCACGCCGCCACTGGCGAAGGCATTGCGCACGTGGAAACGGCGCGGCGTGTCGACCCACAGCAGGGCGATCGTCACCAGGCCGTGCGCCCGCATCAGCCGGCGACCGGCATCGAGCGCGTAGTGCATCGCCGCGAGCTCGGCGCGCGTGCGCAGGCTCAGCGCGAGGTGGTCGGCGCCGGCATGGATCCGTGCCGGCGGCAGCCGCGGATCGAGCGCGGCGTCGGTGAGCCCGAACAGCGCCAGCGCCTCGGCGAGCAGGCTGGATTCCGCCGGCGCGCTGCGGGTCGGCGGCGAACGCAGTGCGGCCGACCAGCGTTCGCCCTCGCGGCGGCCGCGGACGCTGATCCGGGCATCGTTGAGCTGCAGCGCGTAGCCACCGTCACCGTGGGCGCGGGCGAGGGCGGCGCCGAGCGCGATCGTCGCGTGGCCGCAGAACGGCACCTCCGACTCCGGCGAGAAGTAGCGCACCCGCCAGCCGTCGCCGGCCGGGAGCGGGGCCGCGAACGCGGTTTCCGAATAGCCCACCTCGGCCGCGATGCGCTGCATCGTCTGCGCATCGGGCAGGGTGTCGGCGAGGACGACGCCGGCGGGATTGCCGCCGGCATCGGCGGTCGAGAAAGCGGCGTAACGCTGGATCTGCATCGGAGACTCCGTGACGGGGTCGCGATCGGGCGGGGTGGCTTAACATAAGCCCGGAATCCGGGAGTCCCTCATGTTCGAACACCTGCGCGCCGCGGCGCGCCTGCCCCTGCTTTACCTGCTGCTGGCGCTGTCGGCCGGTTCCGCCGCCGCCCGCGACTTCAAGGTGAAGCCCGGAGACCTGCCGGAGCTGCGTGCCGACGAGGGCTACCTGCTGGTGGCGATGGACACCGACCTGGCGGTGCGCTCGCTGAAGTTCCGCGCGGTCGACAGCGCCTTTTCCGGCGGCCGCCTCGGCGGCATTCCGGTCGGCACGACGATGGCGCTCTACGTGGTGCCCGCGGGCGAATACCGCTGGGACCGGGTGAGCCTGGGCTGGTTCCGCTGGAGCCTGCGCGAAGACAGCGAGGCCCGCTTCGATGTCGTCGCCGGCAAGGTCAACTACGCCGGCGACCTGGTCTACCGCAACCTGCTGACCCGTCATTTCGCGAATCGCGGCCTGCGCGCGCTCGACTGGCTGCAGGACCAGCATCCGCGGATCGCGGAGCGCTACGAGTTCGCCTACAGCGGCCACTACCCGGATCCGTTCCCGGCCTTCTACCGCGAGCGGCTGGCGGCGACGCCGCGTCCGCCGGAGGACGCCCGCCTGCCGGCGCCGGCACCTGGGCCGCTGCCGCTGCCGGTGCGTGAGTTGTGGAAGGAGTCGCGGCTCGAGTCGATCGCGCTGAGCCCGGGCGGACGCTGGGCGGCGGCCGCCCTGCGCGCCGGCAAGGACGACTACCGGCTGGACGTGTTCGACCTCGACGCCGAGACCGGGAGCACGGTGCTGACCAGTGCCGGCGAGATCGCCGACGTGCTCTGGGTCGCCGACGACATCCTCGCCGCCTACGTCCAGACCCTGCGCGGCGAGCGCACGATGTTCATCCGCCTCGCGCCCGACGGCGGCCCGCCGGCGGTCTACACGATGCCGCGCGGCGGCGTCGTCGTGGACAGCCTGCCGGCGGATCCCGACCACGTCGTGTTCGGCAGTTTCGGCAGCGACCGCCGCTTCATGCTGCACCGGATCGACGTGCGCGCGCCGCACTACCTGGACAGCTGGCGGTGGCCGGCACGCGAGCGCCTCAACGGCGGCCTCGAGCGCGACGAGCGCTGGTATCTCGATGCCCGCGGCGTGGTGCGGGCGGCGATCGTCGCCCGCGACGAGAAGGACGAGGAAGGCGAGGACAGCACGACCTGGGACCTCGTCTGGCGTCCGGGACCGGGCGCGCCGTTCGCGGCAGTGCTCAACATCGAGGACCCCGACGGCTTCCGCCCGCTGGCGATGTCGGCCGACGGCGGGCTGATCTACGGCACGATCGAGCAGGAACGGGCGCAGCGCGAGCTCGTGGCCTTCGATCCGGTGCAGAAGCGGATCACCGACACCCTGTTCTCCCGTCCCGGCACCGACGTCGTGCGGGCGCTGTTCGACCGCTCGCGCCGGCTGATCGGCGCCGGCTACTACGACGGCGGCTATCTGGTCAGCGAATACTTCGACGAGGCCGGGCGCGGGCTGACGGCGTCACTGGCACAGGCCTTCCGCGAACGCACGGTGTCGATCGTCGGCCGCGACCGCGACGACCGCCGCCTGTTGCTGATGGTCGACGGCGCCGACCAGCCGGCGCAGGTCTACCTGCTCGACCGCGCCTCGCGCCGTGCCAGCCTGCTCGAGGAAACCGCACCGTGGCTGCAGGACAAGCCGTTCGCGCCGGCGCGGACGCTGAAGGTCGAGACGGCCGACGGCTTCGCGATCGAGGCCTTCCTGACCCTGCCGCCCGGCGACGGTCCGCGACCGCTGGTGCTGATGCCGCACGGCGGCCCGATCGGTGTCGCCGACCGCCTGCATTTCAACCGCAGC
Organism: Arenimonas composti TR7-09 = DSM 18010; assembly: GCF_000426365.1. Lineage (GTDB taxonomy): Bacteria > Pseudomonadota > Gammaproteobacteria > Xanthomonadales > Xanthomonadaceae > Arenimonas > Arenimonas composti. The sequence continues at coordinate 531,424 of NZ_AUFF01000001.1, forward strand.
GTGCAGTTCGTCGCCTCGCTCGGCTACGCGGTGCTGCAGGTGAACTTCCGCGGCTCGGCCGGCTACGGCAACCGCTTCCGCGAGGCGGCTTATCACGGCTACGGCACGGTGATCGAGGACGACATCGAGGCGGCGCTGGAGGCCGCGCTCGCGCAGTTCCCGCTCGATTCCTCGCGCATCTGCGTGGTCGGCGCCAGCTACGGTGGCTATTCCGGCCTGAGCCTGGCGGTGCGCCGGCCCGGGCGCTTCCGCTGTGTCGTGTCGATGTCCGGCGTCAGCGACCTGTCGCTGTTCTTCACCGCCAGCGACACCGGGCGCTCGGAGCGGGGGCGCGAGCTGCTGGAAGAGGCGATCGGCGATCCGAATACCGATCTCGAGCGGATGATCGCCACCTCGCCGCTGTTCCACATCGACCGCCTGACGACGCCGGTGATGCTGGTGCACGGCCGCGAGGACGTGCGCGTCGATTTCGAGCACACCCGCCGCCTGCTGCGCATGCTGAACCTGGCGGGGCGGCCGCCGGTGCTGCTCGAGTTCGAGAAGGAAGGCCACGGGCTGGACGACATCGACAACCTGGAAGCGACCTGGCACGCCGTGGCCGGCTTTCTGCGCCAGCATCTGGAGGGCAAGGTCTTCCCGGCGGAAGCGGGCGCGGCCGCGGCCGATTCCTCGAAGTAGCGGCAGACCTCAGTCGCCGGCGCGGGCGGTGCCGCGCAGGCGCTGGATCATGCCCACGACGCCGACGACGAGCAGGCCGGCGATGATGCCGGCGACGGCGTTGAGCAGCATCGCGATCGCCCACGCCATGCCGCCGTCGCCGGCGACGTGATCGGCGAAGTGGTGCAGCGGCGGAATCGAGTGCACCAGGATGCCGCCACCGACGAGGAACATCGCCGCGGTGCCGGCGAAGGTCAGGAACTTCATGAACCACGGCGCCGCGGCGAGGATCGCCCGCCCCGCCGCGCGGGTGGCGCGGCCGCCACGGGCGCTGAGGTGCAGGCCGAGGTCGTCGATCTTGACGATGCCCGCGACGAGGCCGTAGACGCCCACCGTCATGATCACGGCGATCGCGGCCAGGGTGCCGACCTGCACCGGAAAGGTTTCGCCGGCCGCTGTGCCGAGGCTCAGCACGATGATCTCCGCTGAAAGGATGAAGTCGGTGCGGATCGCGCCGCGGATCTTCTGCTTCTCGTGCGCCACCAGGTCGATCTTCTCGTCGGCGACGGCCTGCACGAGGGCGCGGTGGTGCTCGGCCTCCTCGGCCTTGTGGAAGAACTTGTGCAGCAGCTTCTCGGCGCCCTCGAAACACAGGAAGGCGCCGCCGATCATCATCAGCACGACGATGATCGGCAGGTCGATCCCACGTCCGCGCAGCCAGCCCTCCAGCCAGCTGATGCCCAGCGCCAGTGGCACCAGGACCGCCTTGTTCACCGCCGAGCCCTTCGCCACCGCCCAGACCACCGGAAGTTCGCGGTCGGGCTTCACGCCGTTCACCTGCTGCGCGTTCAGTGCCAGGTCGTCGCCGAGCACGCCGGCGGTCTTCTGGGTGGCGACCTTGGTCATCGCGGCGACGTCGTCGAGGATCGAGGCGATGTCGTCGAGCAGTACGAGCAGGCTGGAGGCCATGAGCGGGTCCGTGGGGGCAGGGGGCGAATGGTAACAACGGTCCCGGACGGCGCTAGGCTTGCGGCAACCGTCACGGAGACCCGCCATGCGCCGCGTCCGTCCACTCGCCGTTCTGGTCGCTGCCGCTTCGATCGCATTCGCCGCCGCCGCGCCGGCGCGGGTGCTCGACCGGTCCGCGTCCGGCTTCACCCTGCAGAACGAGGCGGTGGTGCCGGTGGCGCCGGACGCCGCCTGGGCCGCGCTGGTCGGCGAGGTCGATGCCTGGTGGCCGCGCGACCATCGCTGGTGGTCCGACAGCCGGCTTGCGATCGAGCCACGCGCCGGCGGCTGCTTCTGCGAACTCGCCGGCGAGCGCCAGGCGCTGCACATGCTGGTGACCTTCGTCGACCCGGGCCGCACGCTGCGGATGACCGGTGGGCTCGGCCCGCTGCAGGGGATGGGCCTGCATGGCGCGCTGGAGTTCCGGCTGCAGCCCGAGGCGGGCGGCGGCACCCGCATCACCCTCTGGTACCGCGCCGGCGGCTATCTGCCCGACGGCGCGCCGGCCGGCGATCCGGCCGACCTCGTGGGCTTCGTGCCGATCATCGACCGGGTACAGGCGCAGCAGCTCGGCGGACTGGCGACGAAGCTCGGCGGCAGCGTCATCACCGGGCCGGCCGCGGCGACGGCGGACTGACATGGCGCAGTCACTGGCCGAGGTCGCGCTGCGGGTGCGCGAATACGACGAGCTCTACGGCAATCGCTGGGACCTGCTGCAAGCGGCGGCCGCATGAGTACCGCCGTGCAGTGGCCGGTGGTGATCGCCCATCGCGGCGCCAGCGGTTCGCGCCCGGAGCACACGCTCGCGTCCTACGCGCTGGCGATCGGCTGCGGCGCCGACTTCATCGAGCCGGACCTGGTCGCGAGCGCCGACGGCGTGCTGGTCGCGCGCCACGACAACGCGCTGTCGGCGACCACCGACGTCGCCGCGCGGCCGGAATTCGCCGGTCGCCGCTGCCGCAAGTGCATCGACGGCGAGGACGTCGAGGACTGGTTCGTCGAGGATTTCACCTGGGCCGAACTGGCGACGCTGCGTGCGCGCGAGCGCTTGCCGGAGCTGCGCCCGGCCTCGGCGGCGCACGACGGCCGCTACGGCATTCCGCGGCTGGCCGACATCGTCGCGCTGGTGCGGGCGGCGGAGCGGCGGGGCCGCCACGTCGGCATCTATCCCGAGATCAAGCATCCGACCTGGTTCGCGGCCGAGGGTCGGCGTGGCGACGGCAGGCCGATCGGCATCGACCTCGGCGCGGCGCTGCTCCGCGAGCTGCAGGCGCTGGAATTCACCGATCCGGCGCGGATCCGCGTGCAGTCCTTCGAGCCGGCGAGCCTGCTGGCGCTGCGGCGGCGGCTGGATGCCGCCGGGCTGCGCTGGCCGCTGGTGCAGCTGCTCGGACGGCTCGATGCCGAAACGCCGTACGACCTGCGCTGGCACCACGCGCACGGCGACGCCGCCGGGGCGGTGTACGGGCCGCTCGCGCCGCTGTTCGCGCAGGGCGAGGTGAGCTACCGGCGGCTGGTGCAGGCGGATGCGCTGGCGGCACTGCGTGGTGTGGTCGACGTGCTGGCGCCGCACAAGGACGATCTGCTCGAGGCCGGGGAGGGCGACCGCGCCTGGCTGGCGCAGGCCTCCGCGCTCGGTTTCGCGGTGGTGCCCTACACGTTGCGCGCCGAATCCGGCGGTGCGGTGCAGGCGCGCCGGCTGCTCGAACTCGGGGTCGACGGCTGGTTCATCGACCAGCCCGCGCTGGGGGTCGCGGTCCGTGCCGCGTGGCGGCAGGAGCGCTGAACGGCGCGCCGGCTATCATCCGCGCATGGCGAAACTCGTGTTCAACCTGCGCAATGTGCCCGACGACGAAGCCGACGAGGTGCGCGCGCTGCTCGATGCGCGTCGCATCGACTGGTACGAGACCAGGCCCAGCCTGTGGGGAATTTCCGGCGGCGGCCTCTGGGTGAAGGACGACGCGCAGGCCGACGCGGCCAGGGCGCATCTGGCCGACTACCAGGCCGAGCGTGCCCGGTGTGCCCGCGCCGCGCGCGCGGAAGACCTGCGCGAGGGACGCGTCGAGGGCAGTCTGGAAGGCATGCGCCGGCGTCCGCTGCAGAGCCTGCTGGCGATCTTCGGCATCCTGATGATGCTCGCGCTGGTGATGCTGCCGGCGCTGCTGCTGCGCTGACGGGTTGGTCGGCGGCGGCGATCCGTGGACAATCCGGCGACCCCTTCGCCGGACACGCGCATGACCCAGACCGTGAACGCCACCGACGCCGCCGGCCACGGCCGGATGCCGACGCAGATCAAGTACATCATCGGCAACGAGGCCTGCGAGCGCTTCAGCTTCTACGGCATGCGCAACATCCTGGTGCCGTTCCTGATCGGGTCGATCCTGCTCGGTTACCTGCCGGACGAGGTGGCCCGCGAAGGCGCCGCCAAGGACCTGTTCCACAGCTTCGTCATCGGCGTGTACTTCTTCCCGCTGCTCGGCGGCTGGCTGTCGGACCGGTACTTCGGCAAATACAACACGATCCTGTGGTTCTCGCTGATCTACTGCGCCGGCCACGCCTGCCTGGCGCTGTTCGAGTCGAATGCCACCGGCTTCTACACCGGCCTGTTCCTGATCGCGCTCGGTTCCGGCGGCATCAAGCCACTGGTGGTCACCTTCTGCGGCGACCAGTTCGACCAGAGCAACAAGAGCAAGGCGAAGGTGGTGTTCGACGCCTTCTACTGGATCATCAACTTCGGTTCCTTCTTCGCCTCGCTGCTGATGCCGCGCGTGCTCGAGAGCTGGGGTCCGAAGTGGGCCTTCGGCATTCCCGGCATCCTGATGTTCGTCGCCACCCTGATCTTCTGGCTGGGCCGGCGCGAGTACGTCAACGTGCCGCCCTCGCGCGGTACCGATCCGGATTCCTTCCTCGAGGTCGTGAAGTCGGCGCTGCTGCGCAATGGCCACGGCACCGGCACCTTCCTTGCCGGCGCATCGGTGGTACTGGCGGCGGTCATGCTGCTGCTGTGGGCGGTGTCGGCGTCCACCGGCGCCGCCGTCTGGCCGCAGGGCTGGGGCTTCGTGATCACGTTCTGCCTCGCGCTCGGCGCACTGATCGCCGGCATCGGCATCGGCGCCTCGCTGCAGCTCGAGCGCGCGCGCGGCCGTCACCCCGATGTGGCGATCGACGGCGTGCGCGCGGTGCTGCGCATCCTGGTCGTGTTCGCGCTGGTGACGCCGTTCTGGTCGCTGTTCGACCAGAAGGCTTCCACCTGGGTGATCCAGGGCACGAAGATGGTGGTGCCGCACGAGGCCTGGTGGTGGCCGAGCTGGCTGGTGACCAGCGCCACGCAGATGCAGGCGTTGAACCCGCTGCTGATCATGCTGCTGATCCCCTTCAACAACCTCGTGCTCTATCCGGCGTTGCGGAAGATGGGCTTCCAGGTGACCTCGCTGCGGCGGATGGGCTGGGGCATCGGCATCTCGGCGCTGTCGTGGGTGATCGCCGGCGTGCTGCAGCTCTGGCTCGACGGTGGCGCCGAGGTCTCGCTGGCCTGGCAGACGTTGCCCTACCTGCTGCTGACCTTCGGCGAAGTGCTGGTGTCGGCCACCGCGCTGGAGTTCGCGTACAGCCAGGCGCCGATGGCGATGAAGGGCGTGATCATGGCCTTCTGGTACCTGACCAGCACCTTCGGCGGCCTCTGGGTGCTGCTGACGAACGCGACCGTGCGCCGCCCGGAGGTCGTGCAGTGGATCACCGCCCAGGGCTGGACCGAGAACGCCTTCCTGATGTTCTTCTTCGCCGGCTTCGCACTGGTCGCCGCCTTGGCCTTCGCGGCCTATGCGCGCGCCTATCCGATGCAGGAGAACTACCGCGCCGCCTGACGGTCGCGGCCAGCGAGCTCAGCCCGGCGGTGTTGCGATCGCCGCCGGGACAGGTGGCGACGGCGGCGCCGACCCGTCCGGTTCGGCCGGTGCTGCGCCGACCACGCGCGGCGCCCGTCCGAGGAGTTCCGGCAGTCGGTTGTGGACCGGCCGGTTGTCGCGCCGCAGCAGTTCCCAGTGAGCGAAAGAAAACGGCGTGACGTGCAGCAGGTCGCAGGCGTGCGCCCCGAGCCGCGCCAGCCAGCCCGGGACCGGAATGACGCGTGCCGGTGGCCGACCGAGACCGCGCCGTAAGGCCGCGACGTGTTCGCGCAGCGGCCGGGCCTGTTCGCCGCCGAGTTCGTACGCGTCGAGGCCGGCATGCGCCCGCTCGGCGAGCCGCGCGATCGCCTCGCCGAGGTCGGCGACATCGAGGGCGGCGATGCGGCCGTTGGCATCCGCCGGCAGGGGCAGCAGCGGCCAGGCCGCGACCCGGCGCAGCCAGCGTGCGCCGTAGCCGCCCTCGGTGGCGTCGAGCAGCGAAGGCCGGACGATGCCGCCGCGCACGCCACTGGCGCGCACCGCCGCCTCGCCGTCGCGTTTCGAGCGCAGGAAGCGGCTGCGCGCCGGGGCGTCGAGTCCGAGCGCGGAGATGTGCAGTAGCGGGATACCCGCTGCGGCGCAGGCATGGGCCAGCGCGCCCGGGGCGAGGTGATGGACGCGGTCGTAGGTCTCGTGGCCGCGCTGGCGCAGGATGCCGACGCAGTTCACGACGAGCGCGACGCCGGTCAGCAGCGGTCGCCAGGCGCGGGGGTCCAGCAGGGTTTCGAAACGGGCGCGACGCCGCTCGCAGTGGCGGGCTTCCGTCGGCAGCCGGCGGGCGGCGCGGGCCGGGCGCCGCGAACCCACGATCACCGGGTGTCCGCGGCCGAGCAGGGCGGTGACGACATGACCGCCGACGAAGCCGCTGCCGCCGAGCACCAGGATGGGCAGGGCATTCCGCGAGGGGTCGGCTTCGGCGAGGTCCTGGCCGGCGGCGTCCGCGGAGGACGGGGGCTGCACCGGAAACCGGAAGTCGCGCATGACGGCAGATCCCCTTGTTCCAGTAATTTCTGTCTTGACAGAAAAGTACGACGAGACTAGCTTGACCGCAAGCCGGAATCCATACCGATGAGCACCGAGCCCGCCCCGTATCCCGCCGATCCCCTGTCGCCCCTCGGCCGCCGCTTCGTCCTGCACTGGGGCGAGATGGGCTCACGCTGGGGGGTCAACCGCACGGTCGCGCAGATCCACGCGCTGCTGTTCTTCACCGGTCGGCCGATGCATGCCGAGGAGATCGCCGAGATCCTCACGGTCGCCCGCAGCAACGTCAGCAACAGCCTGCGCGAGCTGATCAACTTCAAGCTGGTGCGCACCGTCCACCTGATGGGCGAGCGCCGCGACCATTTCGAAACCTCGCGCGACGTCTGGGAGCTGTTCCGCACCGTCGTCCGCGAGCGCAAGGCGCGCGAGTTCGATCCCACCGTGGCCACCCTGGAGGCGATCACTGCCGACCCCGCCTTCGCCGCGGAGGATGCCGATGCCCGCAGGCGCATCGCCGAGACGCTGGCGCTGATGCAGTCGCTGTCGGCCTGGGGCGAGGAGATGCTGCGGCTGGATCCGGCGACCCTGGTGAAGGTGATGAAGCTCGGGAACCGCATCCAGAAACTGCTGAGGGACGACGCATGAGCACGCACACCGACGCTGCCGCCACCGTGGTGTGGCCGCTGACGATCTTCTACGACGCGTCCTGCCCGCTGTGCCGGGAGGAGATGCATGCGATCAAGGCGTGGGACCGCGGTAACCGCCTGCGCCTGCGCGACGCCTCCGCGCCCGGCTTCGCCGATGCCCGCTGCGCCGCCGCCGGGGTCGACGTGCCGGCGCTGATGCAGGCGATCCATGCCGTCGACGGTGCCGGCCGCTGGTACCGCGGGGTCGGCGTGTTCGAACTGGCCTACGGCGCCGCCGGGCTGCACAGCGTCGCCCGAATGTTCGCGCATCCGCGCCTGCAGCCGCTGTGGGAGCGGCTCTATCCGTGGATCGCGCGCTTCCGGCAACCGCTGTCGCGGCTCGGCATCAACCGGCTCTACGGCTGGGGCGTACGGCGGGCGGCGGCGCGCGCGGAGCGTCGTGCCGCGGGTTGCCGCGACGGCGTCTGCTCCCTCCCGGATCACCGGCAGGTGCCGGGTCCGCGTCGCGCTTGCTAGGCTGCGCGGCGTTTTCCCGGACGCCACGATGACTCCAGACCCCACCCGCCAGCCTCTGCCCAGCCCCGCAACCCCGCCGCCGCGCCGTCGGAATCCGCTCCTCGCCGCGATCGCTCCCTGGGTCGCGGCGGTCCTGCTGATCACCAGTACCTGCCTGCATGTGCCGGTGCTGCTGGCGGTGGCGCTGTTCAAGGCGGTGCTGCGGATTCCGGCCTGGCGGCGGACCTTCGACGCGTGGCTGATGGCGATCGCCGAGAACTGGATCGGCATCAACAGCGCGATGATCGACCGCTTCACGAGCACGCGCTTCGTGATCGAAGGGCTCGAGGGCCTGCGCCCGGACGGTCACTACCTGGTGCTGGCCAACCACCGCAGCTGGGTCGACATCCCGGTGCTGCAGAAGGCCTTCAACCGGCGCATCCCCTTGCTGCGCTTCTTCCTGAAGAGCCAGCTGTTCTGGGTGCCACTGCTGGGCCTGGCGTGGTGGGCGCTGGATTTCCCCTTCATGCGCCGCTACACCAAATCGCAGATCGCGAAGAACCCGGCCCTCGCCGGTCGCGATGTCGAAGCGACCCGGCGTGCATGCGCGAAGTTCCTGACGATCCCGGTGTCGGTGATGAACTTCGTCGAAGGCACCCGCTTCACCGGCGCCAAGCATGCCGCGCAGCAGCCGCCGTACCGGCACCTGCTGCGGCCGAAGGCCGGCGGCGTCGCCTTCGTGCTGGGGGCGATGGGGCAGGCGATCGACGCGGTGCTCGACGTCACGATCCACTACGACACCGGCACGCCGAGCTTCGCCGACCTGTTCGCCGACCGCATCGGCGTGGTGCGCGTGCACGTGCGCGAACTGCCGGTCCCCGAAGGCTTCGCCGGCGGCGACTACGAGAACGACCGCGCGTTCCGCGTCCGCTTCCAGGCCTGGCTGAACGGGCTGTGGCAGGAGAAGGACGCGCGGCTCGAAAGCTGGAAAGGCGAGTAACGAGCGGAGAGTAACGAGTAACGAGTAGCAACTCGCGCTTCGCGCGGCCGCGCCGCAGGCGCGGGCTTCCACTCGTTACTCGTTACTCTCCACTCGTTTCTCGCTGTCAAAGTCGCGCGGCGGCGAAGGTGTCGCAGCGCGCGAACTCGCCCGTTTCGAAGCCGATGCGGAACCAGCGGACGCGCTGTTCCGAGCTGCCGTGGGTGAAGGAGTCGGGGACCACGCGGCCCTGGCTCTGGCGCTGCAGGGTGTCGTCGCCGATCGCCGTCGCGGTGTTCAGCGCTTCCTCGAGGTCGCCCGCCTCGAGCCAGGCGTGGCGCTGCTGCGCATGGTGCGCCCACAGGCCGGCGAAGCAGTCGGCCTGCAGTTCCTGGCGCACCAGCGGGCCGTCGGCGCCCTCGGCACCGCCGCGGCTGTTGCGGCTGCGGTTCACCTGGTCGCTGACGCCGATCAGCGTCTGCACGTGGTGGCCGACCTCGTGCGCGATCACGTAGGCCTGGGCGAAATCGCCGCCGCCGCCGAGCTGGGTACGCATCTGCTGGAAGAAGCTCAGGTCGATGTAGACCTTGCGATCGGCCGGGCAGTAGAAGGGCCCGACTTGGGCGGTGGCGCCACCGCATCCGGACTGCACCGCGCCGCTGAACAGCACCAGGGTCGGCGGCGGGTAATTCAGGTTGCTGGCGCGGAACACCTGCGTCCACACATCCTCGGTCTCGCCGAGGATCGCCGCGACGAACTGCCCCTGTTCGTCGGTCGGCGCGGTGTTCGGGCCGGACTGTTCCACCGGCGCCGGGCCGCCGGACTGCTGCATCAGTCCGAGCATCTCCAGGGGATTGATGCCGAACAGCATGCCGATCACCAGCACCGCGACGGTCCCGCCGAGGCCGAGGCGCGCACCGCCGCCGCCGAGGCGGGCCGGGCCGGCACCCCGCCGGTCGTCGACATTGGTGCTCTGCCGCGCGCTGCGCCACTTCATGGTCCGGTCTCCGTCATGGGTCGGGCGATTGTTGCCCAAGGCCGTGCCATCGGCGAGTGAGGATGCGCCCGTCCCCCGGGGTGCCGCGTCCGCCCGTGAACGGGTAGAGTCCGGCAGTCACCGTCCATTGCGTTTCGCCGGAGCCTGCATGAACCAGCCGTCCTCGCCACGCCAGCTGACGCTGCGCGCGGTCGTCCTGTCGATCATCCTGGCGGTGGTGCTCGCCGCGGCCAATACCTACCTGGGCCTGTTCGCCGGCCTGACGATCGCCACCGCGATCCCGGCCGCGGTGATGTCGATGGGCGTGCTGCGCGTGCTCGGCGGCGGCACGATCCTCGAGAACAACATCGTGCAGACCGGCGCCTCCGCCGGCTCCTCGATCGCCGCCGGCGTGATCTTCACGATCCCGGCGCTGATCATCCTCGGCCACTGGCAGACCTTCGAATATTCCTGGGTGCTGGCGATCGCCGGCCTCGGCGGTCTGCTCGGCGTGCTGTTCTCGGTGCCGCTGCGGCGCTCGATGATCGTCGAGGAGCCGCTGCCGTTCCCCGAGGGCAAGGCGGCCGCGGAAGTGCTCAAGGCCGGCGAGAACCCCGGGCCGGGCCTGAAGATCCTCGGCATCGCCGCCGTCATCGGCGGCTTCGTGAAGCTGGCCGCGCAGAGCGGCCTGCGGCTGATCCCGGACACCGCGGCGGCTTCCGGCTTCTTCGGGAAGTACCTCGGCTACATGGGCACGAACCTGTCGCCGGCGCTGCTCGGCGTCGGCTACATCGTCGGACTGAACGTCGGCATCGTGGTCCTTTCCGGCGCGGTGATCAGCTGGCACATCGCGATCCCGGCCTACCACGCGATGTTCGCGGCCACCGATCCGGCCCTCGCCGGCATCGGCGCCGAGGACGCGGCGTGGACGATCTGGTCGACCCAGATCCGCTACCTCGGCGTCGGCGCGATGCTGATCGGCGGCATCTGGACCCTGTTCACACTGCGCAATTCCCTGCTCAGCGGCATCCGCAGCGGCATCGCCGCCGCCCGCCAGTCGCGCGACACCGTGATCGCCGACACCGAGCGCGACCTGCCGATGAAATGGATGCTGGTGGCGCTGGTGATCTTCGTGATCCCGCTGGCGCTGCTCTACCAGGCGGTGGTCCAGAGCTGGGGTGTGAGCATTCCGATGACGATCATCATGATCGTCGCCGGATTCGTGTTCGTGTCGGTGTCGGCCTATCTCGCCGGCCTGGTCGGCTCGTCGAACAATCCGGTGTCGGGCATCACGATCGCGACGATCCTGTTCGCCTCGCTGGTGCTGATGCTGCTGCTGGGCAAGGACTCGCCGATCGGTGCGGTGGCCGCGATCATGATCGGCGCGGTCGTCTGCTGCGCGGCGGCGGTCGGCGGCGACAACCTGCAGGACCTCAAGGCCGGCTACCTGGTCGGCGCGACGCCGTGGAAGCAGCAGTTGATGCTGATGATCGGCGCCTTCTCCTGCGCGCTGATCATGGCGCCGGTGCTGAACCTGCTGGCCGAGGCCTACGGCATCGGTGCGCCGACGCCGGATCGCCCGGATTCGCTGGCGGCGCCGCAGGCGACGCTGATGGCGTCGGTGGCGCGCGGCATGTTCGGCGGCGACCTGCCGTGGACGATGATCTGGATCGGCGCCGGCATCGGTGCGGTGATCATCGCCTTCGACGAGTTCCTGAAGGCGCGCAAGTCGAACTTCCGCGTGCCGGTGCTGGCGGCGGCGATCGGCATCTACCTGCCGCTGGAACTGATGGTGCCGATCTTCCTCGGCGGCCTGCTGTCCTGGCTGGTCGAGCGCCGGCACGGCGTCGACCCGCACGACGAGGAGGCGCGCGACCGCGTGCACCGTCCCGGCACCCTGTTCGCCGCGGGCCTGATCACCGGTGAGGCGCTGATGGGCATCGCGATCGCGGTGCCGATCGTGGTCAGCGAAAACCCCTCGGTGCTGGCGATGGACGGCCGCTGGAATGTCGGCGAGATCGGCGGCCTGATCGTGCTGGCGATCGTCGCGGCGTGGATCTACCGCGTCGCGGCCAAGCGTAGTTCGTAGTTCGTACGAGGTACGAGGTACGAGGTACGAGGTAGTGTCGGGACGGGCGATAGCACTCGCCGTCCTGACTACTGCCTCGTACGGACTACGAACTCATTCTTTTCGCAGGGCCTCGAGGATGGCGCGGCCGGCGCGGCCGTCGGGCGTGAGGCCGAGGCGGCGCTGTTCGGCGGCGATGGCGTCGCGGGTCTTCGCGCCGATGAGGCCGTCGACGGCGCCGATGTCGTGGCCGCGGGCGAGCAGCCGTTCCTGCAGTTGCCGGCGTTCGGCGCGGCTCAGGCCCGGATCGTTGGTCGGCCAGTCCGCGACCAGGCCGGGACCGCCGCGCAGGCGGTCCGAGAGCAGGGCGATCGCCAGCGCATAGCTCTCGGCGGCGTTGTAGGAATAGATCGCATCGTAATTGCGCTGCACGAGGAAGGCCGGGCCCTCGCGGCCCGCCGGCAGCAGCAGCGCCGCGGCCGTGTCGCCGGCGGGCAGGTGACTGCCGTCGGCGCGGACCACGCCACGGCTGCGCCAGTGCGCCATCGGCTTTTTCGCCTGGCGCCCGGCCGCGTTGAAGTCGCCCGCCGGTAGCCTGACCTCGAAGCCCCAGGCCTCGCCGGGGCGCCAGCCGGCCTTGCGCAGGTAGTTGGCGGTGGAGGCGAGGGCGTCGGGGATGCTCGCGACGAGGTCGCGGCGGCCGTCGCCGTCGCCGTCGACGGCGATGCGCTGGTAGGTGCTCGGCATGAACTGGGTGTGGCCGAAAGCACCGGCCCAGGAGCCGGCGAGGCCTTCGGCGCGCAGGTCACCGGCCTGGATCAGCCTAATCAGCGCGAACAGCTCGCCGCGGAAGAAGGCCTGGCGGCGTCCGGCGCAGGACAGCGTCGCCAGCGACTGCAGCAGCGGCTTGCGGCCGAAGGTGCGGCCGTAGTCGCTTTCGACGCCCCAGACCGCGACGATGGTTTCGGCGTCGACCTGGTATTCGGCGGCCAGCCGGTCGAGCAGTTCGCGATGTTCGGCGAGGCGGGCGCGGCCGTCGTCGACACGCTCGTCGTCGACGAGGCCGGCAAGGTAGTCCCAGATCGGCGTGCGGAACTCCGGCTGGTAGTCGAGCGATTCCAGCACCGACGGATCCTTGCGCAGGTCGGCCGTCAGTGTGGCGAAGGTGTCGCTGCGGATGCCGGCGGCCGCCGCCGGTGCGCGCAGACTGGCGACGCAGGCCTCGAAGGCGGCGTCGCGCGGCAGTTCCGGCGCGGCGGGGGCGGGGGCCGCAGGCACGGCGAGGGTCGCGAGCAGGAACAGGGCGGGCGTGGTCATGCGCGAACTCTGCCATCCCGGCACTGAACCGGTTCGTGACGACCGCGGCTCAAGCTGCCGCCGGCCCGGGGCGGGGCGCGTGCGACAATCGCGCATGGACGATTTCAGCGCTCTCGACCTGCCCCCGCCGTTGCGCCAGGCCCTCGATGTACTCGAATACCGCAGCCCGACCCCGGTGCAGGCAGCGACCCTGCCGGCCCTGGTCGCCGGACGCGATGTCAGTGCCCAGGCCCGCACCGGCAGCGGCAAGACCGCCGCGTTCGCGCTCGGGCTGCTGGCGCGCATCGACGCCGGTGCCGGCGGCGTGCAGGCCTTGGTGCTCTGCCCGACCCGCGAGCTCGCCGACCAGGTCGGCCGCGAAATCCGCCGCCTCGGCCGCTTCCTGCCGAACCTGAAGGTCTCGGTGTTCTGCGGCGGCGTGCCGCTGCGTCCGCACCTGGCGTCGCTGGTGCAGCTGCCCCAGGTCGTCGTCGGCACGCCCGGGCGCATCCAGGAGCTGATGGACGAGGGCGCGCTGCCGCTCGACGGCCTGCGCGTGCTGGTGCTGGACGAAGCCGACCGCATGCTCGACATGGGCTTCGCCGACGCGATCGCCGGCATCGTCGGGCAGACCCCGGCGAGCCGGCAGACGCTGCTGTTCTCGGCGACGTTTCCGGAGGCGATCCGCGAGCTCGGTGGCCGCTTTCAGCGCGAGGCCGAGCAGTACCGGCTCGACGATGGCGAGGCGCCTGTACGGCAGCGGTTCATCGAGGTCGAACCGGCGCGCAAGGCCGACGCGATCGCACTGCTGCTCGGCGACCTGCAGCCGGAGGCGGCGCTGGTGTTCTGCAATACCCGCCGCGACGTCGCCGCGCTGGCCGAGGACCTCGACCGCCGCGGCATCGCCGCGCTGGCGCTGCACGGCGACCTCGAACAGCGCGATCGCGACGAGGTGCTGGTGCGCTTCGCCAACGGCAGCGCCGCCGTGCTGGTGGCGACCGACGTCGCCGCCCGTGGCCTCGACATCGTCGGCCTGCCGCTGGTGATCAGCCATGGCCTGGCCAGCGACGCCGACATCCACACGCACCGGATCGGCCGCACGGGTCGTGCCGGCGCCCAGGGCCTGGCGCTGTCGCTGGTCGCCCAGGACGAGCGGCGGCGGGTGGTGGCGATCGAGGAGCGCCTCGGCGGCACGGTGGGATGGGAGCGCATCGACCTGTCCCGCCGCCCGAAACCGGCGCCGGCGGCGAAGATGACGACCCTCGTGATCGACGCCGGCCGTCAGGACAAGCTGCGGCCGGGCGACGTGGTAGGGGCGCTGACGGGGGCGGCGGGGCTGGACGCCGCGGCGATCGGCAAGATCGCCGGTTTCGCGACCCGGACCTATGTCGCGATCGAGCGCAGCCAGGCCAGCAGGGCCCTCGAGAGGCTGCGCACCGGCAAGATCAAGGGCCGCAGCTTCCGGATCCGGAAGCTCGACTGACGTTGCGAGCGGCTCGCGGGGCGGGCCCGGCGACTCCAGCGGGTGGTGGCGCGGGGAACGATCACCGCCTCAGCGACCCAGCGGCGCCGCCGCCACGGCCTTGCGGGCCGGCGCCTTCTGCGCGCGGCGACGGCTGATTTCGGCGTCGATGCGGCGGTATTCGGCACTGCCGATGTCGCCGGCGATGACCAGTTCCCAGAGTCGGATGGCCAGGTCGTCGTCGATGACGGCCTTGCTCGGGAAGGGGATGACGATGCCCATGTGGAGCTCCCTGATGCGGTGGGGGGAAACGCAGGGAGGTGGAAGCAGGTTCCGTGCCACGAACGCGGCGAAATCAGGCGCGGGCGGGTCGCGCATCCGAAAGCGTGAACCGGTTCACGGAACCGGGGCCCGGGATGCCAGCACCGGTAACCGCACGCCGGCCGCAGGTAAGCCGGTCTCACTGCGGCGATGGCAGGACGGCTGCGGCCATGACAGCATTCGCGCCCACTTCTGACGCTTTACGGCACCTGCCGCTCCGATGCGCCTCAATCGCCATATCGCCGACACCGGCCACTGCTCCCGCCGCGAGGCCGACCGCCTGATCTCGGAGGGGCGGGTGCAGGTCAACGGCATCCGCGCCCGCATCGGCGCCGAGGTCGGCGAGGGCGACCAGGTCCTGGTCGATGGCCAGCCGCTGCGCATCCGTGCGGGCAAGCCAGGCGCCCGGCGCCACGTCTACATCGCCCTGAACAAGCCGGTCGGCATCACCTGCACCACCGACACCACGGTCGCCGGCAACATCGTCGACTTCGTCGGCCACGAGCAGCGCATCTTCCCGATCGGGCGCCTCGACAAGGATTCGGAAGGGCTGATCCTGCTGACCAGCAATGGCGACATCGTCAACCGCATCCTGCGCGCCGAAGAGAAGAAGGAGAAGGAATACCTGGTCGGCGTGAACCACGCGGTGACCGAGGAATTCCTGCGTGGCATGGCCCGCGGCGTGCGCATCCACGGGCAGATGACGCTGCCCTGCCGTACCCGCAAGATCGCCCGCTACGGCTTCTCGATCGTGCTGACCCAGGGCCTGAACCGGCAGATCCGCCTGATGGCCGCGGCTTTCGACTACCGCGTGACCCAGCTGCGCCGCATCCGCATCGCCAACGTCCGTCTCGGCGAACTCAAGCCCGGCCGCTGGCGCAACCTCACCGATGCCGAGTTGCGGGGGCTGCTGCCGGAGCAGCAGGTCTGGTAAAGCAGAAACGAGAAACGAGAAACGAGGAACGGGAAACGAGTCGAAACTCCCGTCGGCCGATCCCGCCTTTCGCGCGCACCGCGCGCGCGTTCACTCGTTCCTCGTTCCTCATTTCTCATTTCTCATTTTCCATATCCACCCGGGGTAAGCGAATGAAGTCGAAAGTGGAGTGGTTGCTGGTGCTGGTTCTGGCCACGACGGTGCAGGCCGCGCCGCCGCAGCCGTTGGCGGCGCCGCCGGCGCAGGCGGTGGAGGCGGCGAGTGGCATGGCCTATGTGGTGCTGAAGGCGGGGCCGGATCAGGGCAACCTGGTGCGCGGGGAGTTCGTCGAATACCGCGCCGACGTCTGGAGCGCCGACGGCGTCGCCCGGGCGAGCGCGCGCGAGGACGGCAACCGGGTGGTGCCGGTGCGGGCGCTGGCGCGGCAGCAGCCGGCGCTGGCGCGGGCGCTGATGCTGACGCCGGTCGGGGAAACCCGGCGCTGGTGGATCCAGCCGGAGCGGCTGGCGCCGGGCTATCCGGGCATGCCGAACCTGCCGCACGTGATCGAGCTGACGGTGATCGGCGAAGCCAACCCGCTGCAGGCGCCGCCGGACGTCGCCGCTGTGCCGGACGGTGCCCAGCGCAGCGCCAGCGGCCTGGCCTGGAAGGTGCTCCGGCGCGGCGGCGGCAGCGACCACCCGGGCCCGAATGCGGTGATCGAAATCGACTACACCGGCTGGACCGCCGACGGCCGTCCCTTCGACAGCTCGCTGCGCAGCGGCGGTCACGCCTTCCTGCCGCTGGCGGGGCTGATCCCGGGCTGGCAGGAAGGGCTGCCGCTGATGTCGCGGGGCGACAGCTTCCGCTTCTGGATCCCCGGTCATCTCGGCTACGACGCCAGTCCCGACCCGACCGCGCCGCGCGGCATGCTGGTCTTCGACGTGACGCTCTACGGCTGGTCGGAGTGAGCCTCGCGCCAGCGGGCCGCGGCGCTGCCGGCGCGGCGGCCGCTGGCGAAGCAGGCGGTGAGGAGATAGCCGCCGGTCGGTGCCTCCCAGTCGAGCATCTCGCCAGCGGCGAACACGCCGGGGCGCGCACGCAGCATCAGGTCGCGGTCGAGCGCCTGCAGGCGGATGCCGCCGGCGCTGCTGATCGCTTCCGGCAGTGGCCGCGGCCGTAGCAAGCTCAGCGGCAGCGCCTTGACCGCGGCGGCGAGGGCCGCCGGATCCGCGGGCAGGGCAGTGCCGAGGACTTCCCGCAGCAGGGCCGCCTTGACCCCGTCGATGCCTACGCGCCGCCGCAGATGTTCGGCGATCGTGCGGCTGCCGCGCGGTGCCGCCAGCGCGGTCCGCAGCTGGTCGGGGCTGCGCCCGGGCGCGAGGTCGAGCAGGAGCGTGGCGCGGCCGTGCGCGGCGATGTGCTCGCGGATCTCCGCCGAGCGTGCGTACACCGCGCTGCCCTCGATCCCGTCGGTGCTGCAGACGCATTCGCCCTGCAACCAGTCCGGCGCCTGGCCGTCGACCGCCAGCGCGATCCGTACCGGCTTCAGCGGCGCGCCGGCGAAACGCTGCACGAACCACGGCGACCAGGCGACATCGAAGCCGCAGTTGGCCGGCAGCAGGTCGCCGACGTCGATACCGGCTTCCCGCAGCGGCGCGACCCAGCGTCCGTCCGACCCGAGCTGCGGCCAGCTGCCGCCACCGAGGGCGAGCACGGTCGCGGCGGCGCGGTAGCTCGCCTCGTGGCCCGCGTTGTGGCCGGCGTCGGACGTGTCGGCGCCGAGGTCCGCGAAGCGCAGCGCGCCGTCGGCAGCGAAGCCCAGCCAGCGCCGGCGCAGGTGGAAGCGCACGCCCTGGTCGCGCAGGCGGCGCACCCAGCCGCGCAGCAGCGGCGCCGCCTTCAGGTCGAGCGGGAAGACGCGGCCGGAACTGCCGACGAAGGTCTCCACGCCGAGACCGCGGGCCCAGCTGCGCAGCGCATCGGCATCGAAGTCGCGCAGCCAGGTTTCGACGGTCGGTGCGGCCTCGCGGAAGCGGCGTACCAAGGCGGGGAAGGGCTCGCCGTGGGTGAGGTTCAGGCCGCCCTTGCCGGCGATCAGGAACTTGCGGCCGACCGAGCCGCGGCTGTCGAACAGGTCGACCGGCACGCCGGCGGCGATCGCCGCTTCCGCGGCCATCAGTCCGGCCGGGCCGCCGCCGATGACGGCCACGCCGGGGAGGGAGATCGAGGACATGCGCGATTGTCGCATGCGATCCTGCCGCCCCCGTTCCGCGCGAGGCGACGATGCCCTATACCCCGATCCTGGCCACCCTCGGCTACGTGCTCTCGCCGGACCGCCAGCGCGTGCTGATGGTCCACCGCAATGCCCGCGCCGGCGACCATCATCTCGGCAAGTACAACGGCCTCGGCGGCAAGCTCGAACGGGACGAGGACGTGGTCGCCGGGATGCGTCGCGAGCTGCACGAGGAGGCGGGCATCGAGGTCGTCTCGCTGCGCCTGCGCGGCACGATCAGCTGGCCCGGCTTCGGCAGGAATGGCGAGGACTGGCTCGGCTTCGTCTTCGTCATCGACGGCTGGACGGGTGAGGTGCCGCCCGCCAACGCCGAAGGGGATCTGGAGTGGGTGCCGTTGGACCGGCTGGATCGGTTGCCGCTCTGGGAAGGCGACCGCCATTTCCTGCCGCTGGTCTTCGACGCGGACCCGAGGACGTTCCACGGGCATATGCCCTATGCCTCCGGGCGGATGGTATCTTGGCAGTATTCGCGCTTATAAGCGGCGAACGTCGGCGAAACGCGCCGCAAACATCGATTTCCGTCGCGCGTTTGGAAGTGCCGCCCGCCTGTGAATAACAGGATTCTAACGTCGTGGAACGTATCCTGAGCGGGCAGTGAATGCCCCCCCGGGGCGCATTGTCCGCTTTCCTTCGCGACCGTCCGGTCCTTCGGGACCGCCGCCCGCCGGCCTGGCAGGCGGTCCGGCCGCGCTGCCCATCACCTCGCCAAGGAGCGCCCGATGACCGACACCAGCAGCAACCTGACCGACCTGATCGAGATCAGCGAGGACGGATACGCCTTCTACGAGGAAGCCGCGCAGAAGGTGAAGGACAAGAAGCTCAGTGCGCTGTTCGCGCGCATGGCCAAGGTGAAGTCGGAGCTCGCGCAGGAACTGTCCGGCGAGGTGAAGGCCCCGGCGGGTCGTCGCAAGCCGGCGAAGAAGGGCGAATCCAGCCTCGGCGACCTCGCACGCGCCTACGCCGGTCTGCGCAAGCAGGAGCCGGGCAGCGAGCGTTTCGTGCGCATGGCCGAAGTCGAAGGTCAGCTGCAGACCACCTTCCAGAAGGTCGTGCTCGACCGTGACCACAGCTTCGTCGTCCGTGTCCTCGCCAAGCAGTACGTCAGCAAGGCCGAGGTGCTGAACAAGGAACTGCGCGCGGCCAACCGCGGCGCCTGATCCGCCCCCCTCCCACCTGTAGGAGCGCCTTCAGGCGCGATGTAGGAGCGCCTTCAGGCGCGATTCGACTGCAAAGGCATCGCGGCTGAAGCCGCTCCTACAGGAAGCAGGAAGAAAAACCGCCCGGTCGCCCGGGCGGTTTTTTGTTGCCGAGCGGCAGCTGGCGTCAGTTGCCGCCCGTCTCCAGGCCACGCCGGCGCAGCAGCGGCCCGACCTGCGGATCGCGGCCGCGGAAGTCGCGGAACAGCTGCATCGCGTCGACGCTGCCGCCCTTCGACAGCAGGGTGGCGCGGAAGTGGTCGCCGTTGGCGCGGCTCAGCCCACCGTTCTCCTTGAACCACTCGACCGACTCGGCATCCAGCACCTCGCTCCACAGATAGGCGTAGTAGCCGGCCGAGTAGCCGCCCATGATGTGGCTGAAGTAGGTGCTGCGGTAACGCGGCGGCACCGGCGCGTAGTCGACGCCGGCGGCCTTCAGCGCCTGTGCCTCGAAGGCGAGGGCGTCGGTCGGCACCTGGTCCGGCTTCAACTGGTGCCAGGCCTGGTCGAGCAGCGAGGCCGCCAGGTATTCGGTGGTCGCGTGGCCCTGGCCGTATTGCTCGGCGGCCAGCACCTTGTCCAGCAGCGCCTGCGGAATCGGCTCGCCGGTCTGGTAGTGCTTCGCGTAGTTCGCGAGCACGCTCGGCCAGGTGGCCCACATCTCGTTGACCTGCGAGGGGTACTCGACGAAGTCGCGCGGCACGCTGGTGCCGGCGAACTGCGGGTAGCGGGTGCTCGAGAACAGGCCGTGCAGCGCGTGCCCGAACTCGTGGAACATCGTCGTGACCTCGTCGAAGGTCAGCAGGGTCGGCTGGCCGGCGGCGGGCTTCGGGATGTTGAGGTGATTGCCGACCACCGGATGCGTACCGGTCAGGCCGTTCTGCGGCACGTAGGCGTTCATCCAGGCGCCGCCACGCTTGCTGGCGCGGGCGTAGAAATCGCCGATGAACAGGCCCAGCGAGCTGCCGTCGGCCTCGAACACCTCCCACACCCGCACGTCCTGCTGGTAGACGGGTAGGTCGGTGCGCTCCTTGAAGCTCAGGCCGTAGAGCTGGCCGGCGGCGTAGAACACGCCGTCCTCGAGCACGCGGTTCATCTCGAAGTAGGGGCGCAGCTGCGACTCGTCGAAGTCGTAGCGCTGCTGGCGCACCTTCTCGGCGTAGAAGGCCCAGTCGGCGGCCTCGAGCTGGAAGCCGCCGCCTTCGGCGTCGATGATCGCCTGCATGTCCGCGGCTTCGCGCCGGGCATTGGCGACCGCCGCCGGGGCGAGGTCGGACAGCAGCTTGTTGACCGCGGCGACGGTGCCGGCGGTCTCGTCCTCGATGATGTAGGCGGCGTGGCTGTCGTAGCCGAGCAGGGCGGCACGCTCGGCGCGCAGGCGGGCGACGCGGGCGATGATTTCGCGGTTGTCGAACTCGTTGCCGCGGGTGCCGCGGGCGAGCGAGGCGGCCATGATTTCCTGGCGCAGGGCGCGGTCGGTCAGGCTGGCGAGCGGCGGCTGGCCGCTGGTGTTCATCAGCGCGATCAGGTAGCGGCCTTCCTGGCCGGCCGCCTTCGCGGCCTCGGCGGCGGCGGTGATCGCCTCGTCGGACAGGCCGTCGAGGCGGGCGACGTCGTCGACCCAGACACCGGAGGCATTGACCTCGTTGAGCACGTTCTGGCTGAACTTCGTCGACAGCGTCGCGAGCTCGGCGTTGTAGCCGCGGAGCACGTCCTTGTCGGCGTCCGAGAGATTGGCGCCGGCGCGGACGAAGTCGGTGTAGTAGCGCTCGAGCAGGCGCTGCGACTCGGCGTCGAGGCCGAGTTCGGCGCGGCCGTCGTACAGGGTCTTGATACGGGCGAACAGGGCCGCGTCGAGCAGGATCGCGTCCTGGTGGGCGGCCATCTTCGGCGCCATCTCGGCCTGCACGGCCTTGATCGCGTCGTTGGTGTGGGCACCGGCCAGGTTGAAGAACACCGCGCCGACCCGGTTGAGCAGGGCGCCGGAGTTCTCCATCGCGACGATGGTGTTGTCGAAGCTCGGCGCCTCCGGGTTGTCGGCGATCGCGCGCACCTCGGCGATCTGCTCGGCCATGCCGCGCTCGAGCGCCGGCTGGTAGTGCTCGTCGCGGATCAGGTCGAAGCGCGGGAACTGGTACTGCAGGGTGCTGGGTGCGAAGAAGGGATTCTCGGTCACGGCGTCGGTGGCGGCATCGGCCGCGGTGGTCGGGGCGGCGGAGGCCTCACCGGCCGGCTGCTGGCAGCCGCCGACGGCGAGGGCGATCGCCAGCGCCAGCGGCGCGGCGACGAGAGACTTGTTCATCGGGATCCTCGGAAGTTTTTGCGGGAAGCCGCCGGAGCCTACCCCGAGCGGACGGTCGCTGCCCATGACGAAAGGCAGGGGTGGCCGCTCCTGCGCTAGGCTGCCGCGATCAACCGGAGCCGACCATGACCACCGCCCACGATTTCTCCGCCACCACGATCGACGGCAGCCCGCAGTCGCTGGCCGACTACCGCGGCAAGGTGCTGCTGATCGTCAACACCGCTTCCCGATGCGGCTTCACGCCGCAGTACGCCGGCCTCGAGCAGCTGTGGCGTGAGCGCCGCGATCGCGGCCTGGTGGTGCTCGGTTTCCCCTGCGACCAGTTCGGGCACCAGGAACCCGGCGACGAGGCGGAGATCCGCGAGTTCTGCTCGCTGACCTACGAGGTCAGCTTCCCGATGTTCGCCAAGATCCAGGTCAACGGCGGCGAGGCGCATCCGCTGTACCGCTGGCTGAAGAAGGAGAAGCCCGGCCTGCTCGGCCTCGAGGCGATCAAGTGGAACTTCACCAAGTTCCTGGTCGACCGCGACGGCCGGGTGGTGAAGCGTTACGCGCCGACCGACAAGCCCGAGAGCATCGCCGCCGACATCGACGCGCTGCTGTAGGAGCGGCTGTAGGAGCGGCTGTAGGAGCGGCTTCAGCCGCGATGCTTTTCATCGATGCTTTTCATCGATGCCCTTCATCGCGGATCACGATCCACGGCGAAGGCATCGCGCCTGAAGGCGCTCCTACGGGGGCGCGTTACTTCTCGACGAAGGCGCGCTCGAAGACGTAATGGCCGGCCGTGCCGATCCGCGGCGCCGCGACGAAACCGCGGCCGTCGAGGATCGCGCGGAAGTCGGCCAGCATCTGCGGGCTGCCGCAGATCATCGCCCGGTCATTCTCTGCGTCCAGCGCGTCGAGGCCGAGGTCGGCGGCGAGCTTGCCGGACGCCAGCAGCGTCGTCAGGCGGCCGGTGTTGCGGAAGTCCTCGCGGGTGACGGTCGGGTAGTACAGCAGTTGCCTGGCGATCGTCTCGCCGAGGTATTCGTGCCGCGGCAGTTCGTTGACGATGTAGTCGTGGTAGCAGAGGTCGGCGACCGTGCGCACGCCGTGGGTCAGGACGACCTTTTCGAAGCGCTCGTAGGTGCCCGGGTCCTTGATGATCGACAGGAAGGGCGCCAGGCCGGTGCCGGTCGACAGCAGGTACAGGTTGCGGCCCGGATGCAGGTCGCTGATCAGCAGGGTGCCCGTGGGCTTGCGGCTGACCAGCAGGTCGTCGCCCGGCTTGATGTGCTGCAGGCGCGAGGTCAGCGGCCCGTTCTGCACCTTGATGCTGAAGAACTCGAGCTCCTCCTCCCAGTTGGCCGAGGCGATCGAATAGGCGCGCATCAGCGGCCGGCCGTCGACCATCAGGCCGATCATCACGAACTGGCCGTTCTCGAAGCGCAGGCCGTCGTCGCGGGTGGTGGTGAAGCTGAAGTAGTCGTCGTTCCAGTGGCGGACGACCAGCACGCGCTCGGTGGCGAAGGCGGACATGGGGGAGGGCGGAACCGTAGGGGAGTTTTCGGGAGGCGCGGCCAGGCCGGCAAGCCCGCAATTCTAAGGCATTCGCAATTTCGCCGATATCGGGTAGGCTCAGCGGACTGCGCTCGCCGTCACACAACGGTTGATCGTGGGATACCCTCAACCGTTACAAGGATACAGAGTCATGTCTGACCGTCAGACCGGCACCGTCAAGTGGTTCAACGACGCCAAGGGCTTCGGCTTCATCACCCCGGAAAGCGGCGAGGATGTGTTCGTGCATTTCCGCTCGATCATGGGCACCGGCTTCAAGTCCCTGCAGGAAGGCCAGAAGGTCTCCTTCAAGGTGGTGAAGGGCCAGAAGGGCATGCAGGCGGACGAGGTTCAGCCGCTCTGAGCGCTGCCATCGTGCGCTGATGAACGAGCCCCGGCCGGCGACGGCCGGGGCTCTTCTTTTGTGCGGAACGGACGCGGGCGCGTTCACGCCGGGTCGATCCCGGATGCCGGAGCCTGTTTGCGCGGGCCAGCCCGCTCGCCTAGCCTATGCGCCCTTTTCGCCCCCCGGGTTCTCCGGATCGGGCCTTCCCCAGAGGTATTGCCATGCAGATCGCCGAGCGCACCGTCGCGTCCTTCCACTACACCCTGACCGACGACGACGGCAAGGTGATCGACTCCTCGGCGGGCAACGAGCCGCTGGCCTACCTGCACGGCGTCGGCAGCATCGTTCCGGGCCTGGAGAAGGCGCTCGAGGGACGCGGCGTCGGCGACCGCTTCGACGTCACGGTGTCCCCCGAAGAAGGCTACGGCACCCCGAACGACATGCTGATCCAGGAAGTGCCGCGCGAGGCCTTCCAGGGCATCGACGAGATCGAGCCCGGCATGGCCTTCCAGGCGCAGACGCCGCAGGGCGCGATCTCGGTGACCGTGACCAAGGTCGAGAACGGCATCGTCACCGTCGACGGCAACCATCCGCTCGCCGGCAAGAACCTGCACTTCGCGATCGAAGTCGTCGAAGTCCGCGAGGCCAGCGTCGAGGAATGCCTGCACGGCCACGTGCACGGCGCCGGCGGCCACCACCACTGATGGCCACCGCGGGGCGCGCGCTGCAGACCGACGCCGAGCTGCGCGAGCTGCTCGCGCGCACCCAACGTATCGCCGTGCTGGGTATCAAGACCGAGTCCCAGCGCGGCCAGCCGGCGATCGAGGTGCCGCGTTACCTCGAGCGCGCCGGCTTCGACGTGGTTCCGGTGCCGGTGTACTACCCGGAAGTCGAGACGATCCTCGCCCGGCCGGTGTTCCGCCGGCTGGTGGACGTGCCCGGCGACATCGACCTGGTGGACGTGTTCCGCCGGTCGAAGGACCTGATGCCGCATCTGGACGACCTGCTGGCCAAACAGCCGAAGGCCGTCTGGCTGCAGTCCGGCATCCGCGACGACGCCTTCGCGGCGCGCCTGATGGAAGCCGGCATCGACGTCGTCCAGGACCGTTGCCTGATGGTCGAGCACCGGCGCCTCGCCTGACCGAAGTCACCGTGCGCATCGGCACGGGCGAACTAGTGTCGAGTTACGGATAGTCCCTGAAGGCGGCCGGTCCCGGGCCGCGAAAGGGCAATCCCATGCAATGCCAACTCGACGTCGACGGCGTCGACTACACCTACCGTGGCGGCCACGAGGCGCTGGCCGGCATCGACCTGCACCTGGGCCCCGGCATCGTCGGCCTGCTCGGCCCGAACGGCGCCGGCAAGTCGACCCTGATGCGCATCCTCGCGACGCTGGCGAAGCCCGCCACCGGCAGCGTGCGCTGGAACGGCACCGACATCGTCCGCGCGCCGGACGTACTGCGTGCCGCGCTCGGTTACCTGCCGCAGGACTTCGGCGTCTACCAGGCGCTGAGCGCGCGCGAGTTCCTCGCCTACCTGGCAGCGGTGAAGGGCATGTCCGCGCAGCGCGCCCGCGAGCGCATCGAGGTCTGCCTCGCCGAGGTCGGCCTCGCCGACGCCGCCGACCGCCGCCTCGGCGGCTTCTCCGGCGGCATGCGCCAGCGCGTCGGCATCGCCCAGGCCCTGCTCGACGATCCGCGGCTGCTGATCGTCGATGAGCCCACCGTCGGACTCGACCCGGAAGAGCGCCTGCGCTTCCGCCACCTGATCACCGCGCTCGCCGGTGAGCGGCTGGTGATCCTGTCGACGCACATCGTCTCCGACATCGAGGCCAGCGCCACGTCGCTGGCCGTGCTGGCACGCGGGCGACTGCGTTTCCAAGGCGATCCCGAGGCCCTGATCGCCCAGGCCCAGGGCCATGCCTGGGACTGGACGGTGCCGGCGTCGGCGCTCGCCGAGGCGCGCGCGCGGCATGCGGTGACCAGTTCGCTGCGTCGTCCCGACGGCATCCGCCTGCGCGTGGTCGCGGCGGCTGCGCCCTCGGCCGATGCGGTCGCGGTGACGCCGAGCCTCGAGGACGCCTATCTGTGGCTGCTGGAATCGCAGGGCGCGCGCTGATGGAAGCCGCCCGCCGCTTCTACGCGATCGTGCTCGCCGACTTCCGCGAGCGTTGCCGGCGTACCGGTTTCCTGGTCGTGCTGGCCGCAGTCGCGATCGCGACCTGGTGGTGCTTCCCGCCGGCGGACGCCGGCTACGTCACCGTCGCGGTTGGCGACGCGCGCGGCGCCTATTCGCCGGCCTGGATCGGCATGGTGCTGGCGCTGGTCCACGCGGTGATCCTCGGCCTGGCCGGCTTCTACATCGTGCGCGGCACGATCACCCGCGACTTCGAGACGCGCGTCTGGCAGCTGCTCGTCGCCACGCCGATGACCCGCTTCGGCTGGCTGCTGGCGAAGTGGACGAGCCATCTGGCGCTGCTTTCGCTGCTGGTGGGCGTGGGCCTGCTGGTCGGGCTCGCCGCGCAGTTCCATCGCGGCGAATCCACCGCGATCGCGCCCTGGCAGCTGCTGCAGCCGGCGCTGGTGCTGACCCTGCCGGCGATGGCGCTGACGGCCTTCTTCGCGGTGCTGTTCGATGTCGTGCCGTGGCTGCGCCGCAGCGGCGGCAATGTCCTCTACTTCTTCCTGTGGGTGTTCGTGTTCGTCTCGCCGGCCGACATGGCGGCCGACGCGGCGACGCAGGCGGCGAGTGCGTACAGCGAACCCGGCGGCATGTCGCTGGCGATGCGCGACATCCGGGCCGACCTGCAGGCGCGCGGGCTGCCGGCGGACGGCGGTTTCAGCATCGGTGTCAGCATCGTCGAAGGGGGCGTCACGACCTTCGCCTGGGACCGCTGGTCGCCGCGCGCGGCCGACGTCGGCGGGCGCCTGCTCTGGGTCGGCGTTTCGCTGCTCGGGCTGCTCGCGCTGGCGCCGCTGCTCGACCGTGCGGCCGCCCGCAGCGAGGTACGCCAAACTGGCCAGCGCGCCGTGCCGGGCCTGCGCCTGGCCTGGCTGGACCTGCTGCTGGCGCCGCTCGACCGCTTCGGCTTCGGCCGGCTGCTCGCGGCGGAAATCCGCCTCGTCCTGCGCCAGCGCCGCGTCAGCTGGTGGCTGGCCCTGCTCGTGCTGCTGGCGGTGCAGGCCTTCGCGCCGGCCAAGGGCATGGCGATCGCGGTGATCGGCGCCTGGCTGGCCTGCATCGACGTGTTCGCCCGCGCCGCATTGCGCGAACGCGAAACGGGCACCGCGGCGATGGTGTTCAGCGCGCCCGGCGCCGGCTGGCGTCTGCTCGGCGTTCGCCTGGCGGCCTCGGTGCTGCTGGCGCTGGGGGTGGTGCTGCCGGCGCTGGTGCGGGCCGGCATGAGCGGGTCCGGGACGCTGGCGGCGCTGGTCGCGACCGCAGTGGCGATCGCGGTCGTCGGCCTGGCGCTGGCGGCCGCCTGCCGCAATCCGCGCCCGTTCGAGCTGCTGCTGGTGTTCGTCGCCTACATCGGCGTGCAGGGCGATCCGCTGTTGAACCCGTTCGCCGATCCGCCGGCGACCCTGGCGCGGCAGGGCGTGGTGATCGCCGTCGCCGTCGCGCTGCTGCTGGGCGCGTGGGCGGTGTCGATTCGCCGGCATTGAGCCCGCGGCCACCCCGCGTGGCTACAATGCAGCGCCCCGGCCGCCCGACCATCGCCCTTGAACCCACTGCCCGACGATATCCAGTTCCAGGTCGAAGACCGCGGCGACTACCTCTACGTCGCCGTCAGCGGCCCCCGTGACAGCAACGAGATCACGGTCGCGTACTGGCAGCGGATCATCGAGGAATGCCAGCGCCGCGGCACCCGCCGGCTGATGGTCTACGAGAATCTCGGCGATCACGAGGGCGAGCGCGACCTGCAGGCCCTGGTCGAGTGGCTGATCGAGGAAGGCCTCGGCGAGCTGCAGGTGGCCTTCGTCGTCGCCCGCATCGAGCTGCTGGCGCACATGGAGTTCGGCGAGATCCTGGCGATGGAGCGCGGCGCCCACGGGCGCGTGTTCGCCGACCGTGCGCTGGCGGAACGCTGGCTGCGGCACGGCAGCGCCTGAACCCGGCCGCCGGCGAGGGCGCCGGCGCCGGTAGAATGCGCGCATGTCCCTGATCACCCTTCAGGCCGTCGACTTCAGCGTCGGCGGTCCGCTCCTGCTCGACGGCGTCGACCTCACGGTCGAGCGTGGCGAGCGCCTGTGCATCGTCGGCCGCAACGGCGCCGGCAAGTCGACGCTACTGCGGCTGATCGCCGGCGGACTGCAGCCGGACGATGGCTTGATCCGCCGCGAGGGCCGCGTCGCCGGTCTCGCACAGGAGGTGCCGCGCGATCTCGCCGGAAGTGTCTTCGATGTCGTCGCCGCGGGTCTTGGCGCGCTCGGCGCCGACATCGCCCGCTATCACCATCTGGTCCACGCCGGGGACGCGATCGACATGGACGCGCTGGCCACGGTGCAGGCGCGCATCGAGGCGGGCGGCGGCTGGCAGATCGAGCAGCGGGTCGAACAGGTCGTGGCCCGCCTCGACCTGCCGGCCGACGCGGAGTTCGGGGCGCTGTCGGGCGGCATGAAGCGGCGGGTCCTGCTGGCGCAGGCGCTGGTCGCCGAACCCGACGTGCTGCTGCTCGACGAACCGACGAACCACCTGGACATCGCGTCGATCGCCTGGCTCGAGGGTTTCCTGAAGGAGTTCGCCGGCAGCGTCGTCTTCGTGACCCACGACCGCGCCTTCCTGCGCGCGCTGGCGACCCGCATCGTCGAGATCGATCGCGGCCAGGTGACGAGCTGGCCCGGCGACTACGACAACTTCCTGCGCCGCCGCGAGGAGCGGCTGCACGCCGAGGCGCAGGCGAACGCGCATTTCGACCGCAAGCTGGCGCAGGAAGAGGTCTGGATCCGCCAGGGCATCAAGGCCCGCCGCACCCGCAACGAGGGTAGGGTGACGGCGCTGAAGGCGATGCGCCGCGAGCGTGCCGCCCGCCGCGAGCAGACCGGCGACGTGCGGATGGCGGCCGCCAACGCCGAGAAGTCGGGGCGCAAGGTGTTCGATGCGCGCGACGTGGGTTTCGCCTACGGCGACCGGGTGCTGGTGCGCGCCTTCTCGACGGTGATCCAGCGCGGCGACAAGATCGGCCTGATCGGCGCCAACGGCTCCGGCAAGACGACGTTGCTGAAACTACTGCTCGGCCAGCTGGCGCCGCAGGCCGGCGAGGTCCGTCCCGGCACGAACCTGGAGATCGCGTTCTTCGACCAGCTGCGCGGCGCGCTGCGCGAGGACTGGAACGCCCTCGACAACGTCTCCGAAGGCCGCGAGTTCGTCGAGATCAACGGCGCCCGCAAGCATGTGATGGGCTACCTGCAGGATTTCCTGTTCAGCCCGGAACGTGCGCGGGCCCCGATCACCCGCCTCAGCGGCGGCGAGCGCAACCGCCTGCTGCTCGCCAAGCTGTTCGCGCGGCCGTCGAACGTGCTGGTCCTCGACGAGCCGACCAACGACCTCGACGTCGAAACGCTGGAGCTGCTGGAGGAACTGCTGGTCGACTATCCCGGCACGGTGCTGCTGGTTTCGCACGACCGCGACTTCCTCGACAACGTGGTCACCGGCACTCTCGTGATGGAAGGCGACGGCCGCGTCGGCGACTACGTCGGCGGCTACAGCGACTGGCTGCGCCAGCGCCCGGACGCGCCCTCCGCCCCCGAAGCGAAGCCCGCACCAGCTGCCGGCGCGACGCCGCCTTCGCCATCGCCTGCCGACGCCGCCACGCCGGCGCCGCGCCGCAAGCTGTCGTGGAAGGAACAGAAGGAACTCGAGGCGCTGCCGTCCCGCATCGAAGCCCTGGAGGCCGACATCGCCGCGCTGACGTCGCGCATGCAGGACCCCACGTTCTACCAGCAGGACGCCGCCGCGGTGCGCCAGGCGACCGAGCAGGCGGCGGCGCTGCAGGCGGCGCTGGACGCCGCCTACCGGCGCTGGGGCGAACTGGAATAGCGGCGGGCAGAAACGCCCGTTGCGGTTTCCCGGCGGGGTGAGGGCAGAAGTCGCGGGAGGTAAAATGCGCGTTTTCCCCGCCGAGCCCTCGTTGCCATGGCCGCCATCCGCCAGGAAGACTTCATCCAGAGCGTCGCCGACGCCCTGCAGTACATCAGCTACTACCACCCGGTGGACTACATCCGGAACCTCGCCGCCGCCTGGGAGCGCGAGGAATCGCCGGCCGCGAAGGACGCGATCGCGCAGATCCTGATCAATTCGCGCATGTGTGCCGAGGGTCACCGGCCGATCTGCCAGGACACCGGCATCGTCACCGTCTTCCTCGAGATCGGCATGAACGTGACCTGGCCCGACGCGACGATGGGCGTGGAGGACATGGTCAACGAAGGCGTGCGCCGCGCCTACAACCACCCCGACAACAAGCTCCGTGCTTCGGTGCTGGCCGATCCGGCCGGCAAGCGGCAGAACACCCGCGACAACACCCCGGCGGTGGTCAACGTGAAGATCGTGCCCGGCGAAACCGTCGACGTGATCGTCGCGGCGAAGGGCGGCGGCAGCGAGGCGAAGTCGAAGTTCGCGATGCTCAACCCGTCCGACTCGATCGTCGACTGGGTGCTGAAGACCGTGCCGACCATGGGCGCCGGCTGGTGCCCGCCGGGCATGCTCGGCATCGGCATCGGCGGCACCGCCGAGAAGGCGATGCTGCTGGCCAAGGAAGCGCTGATGGAGCCGATCGACATCACCGAGCTGCAGGCGCGCGGGCCGTCGAACCGGGCCGAGGAGCTGCGGCTGGAGCTCTACGACAAGGTCAACGCGCTCGGCATCGGCGCCCAGGGCCTCGGCGGCCTGACCACGGTGCTCGACATCAAGGTCAAGGACTATCCGACCCACGCGGCGAACCTGCCGGTGGCGATGATCCCGAACTGCGCCGCCACCCGGCATGCGCATTTCACCCTCGACGGCAGCGGCCCGGTGATGCTGGAGCCGCCGTCGCTGGAGGACTGGCCGAAGCTGACCTACGACGCTTCGAAGGGCCGCCGGGTGAACCTGGACACCGTGACCCGCGAGGAAGTCGCGTCCTGGAAGCCCGGCGAGGTGCTGCTGCTCAACGGCCGCCTCCTGACCGGCCGCGACGCCGCCCACAAGCGCATCGTCGGCATGCTGGACAAGGGCGAGCCGCTGCCCGTCGACCTGCGCGGCCGCTTCATCTACTACGTCGGCCCGGTCGATCCGGTGCGCGACGAGGTCGTCGGCCCGGCCGGCCCGACCACCGCCACCCGCATGGACAAGTTCACCGAGCAGGTGCTGGCGCAGACCGGCCTGATGGGCATGGTCGGCAAGGCCGAGCGCGGCCCGGCGGCGATCGAGGCGATCCGCAAGCACCGCTCGGCCTATCTGATGGCCGTCGGCGGCGCCGCCTACCTGGTCTCGAAGGCGATCCGCGCCGCCCGCGTGGTGGCCTTCGAGGACCTCGGCATGGAGGCGATCTACGAATTCGAGGTCAAGGACATGCCGGTCACGGTCGCGGTCGATTCCAATGGCGAATCGGTGCACCGCACCGGCCCGCGCGAATGGCAGACCCGCATCGGCCGCATCCCCGTCGCCATAGCGTAGGAGCGCCTTCAGGCGCGATGCCTTCAGGCGGGATGCCTTTCATCGCCACACCCCGTACCCCATCACGAAACCTGAACCACCCCCGCGCCCACCCCGGCGCGGCCGAGGTTTTTCTGGCTTTCCCCGGCAGACCCGCGTATAAAGCCTGCGACTGTGTTTGCGAAGGGTCACTGTGAATCGTGGCCTGATGCGGTAGATCTACGATCCGCTACATCTTGTTACCTCGCTCTCCTTGCAACCCCAGTCGCGCGGCGGGAAGGTTCCCGTCAGCGATTTCATCCATTGTTCCAAGGAGTGTTTCAGATGTCGGATCGTCAGATCGGTACCGTGAAGTGGTTCAACGACGCCAAGGGTTTCGGCTTCATCAGCCGCGAGAACGGTGAGGACGTGTTCGTCCACTTCCGTTCCATCCAGGGCACCGGCTTCAAGTCGCTGCAGGAAGGCCAGAAGGTTTCCTTCAAGCTCGTGAAGGGCCAGAAGGGCATGCAGGCCGACGAAGTTCAGCCGATGTAATCCCTTCGATCCGCAAGGATCGTTCGGGAACCCCGGGCAGCGATGTCCGGGGTTTTTGATTTTCAGGGGTCCGTGTAGGCTGCGCGTCCCCCCGGACGTGCGGAGCACGAGGCCCGATGTACACCCTGTACTACTCCCCCGGTGCCGCCAGCCTGGTCGTGCACTGGCTGCTGATCGAAACCGGAGCACGCCACGAGCTGCGCCGCCTCGACACCGCCGCCGGCGAGCACAAGCGCCCCGAATACCTCGCGCTCAATCCCTCCGGCCTGATTCCGACCCTGCTGGTGCACGGCGAGCCGCTGACCGAAGCGGCGGCGCTGGTGCTGTACCTGGCGGACGCGCATCCGCATTTCGGCCTGGCGCCGGCCGTCGGCGACATCGATCGCGGGCGCTACTACCAGTGGGTCCTGCATCTGGCGAACACGCTGCAGCCGGCGTTCCGCATCTGGTTCTATCCGCAGGAAGGCGCCGGCGAGGCGAACAGCGAGGCCGCGAAGGAACAGGCGCGACTGAAGATCGAGGCCGCCTGGGCGCGCATCGACGCCCACCTGCAGCGCCGCGGTCCCTATCTGCTCGGCGCCGGCGTCAGCGCCGCCGATTTCCTGCTGTGCATGCTGATGCGCTGGTCGCGCAACATGCCGCGGCCGGCCACCGCCTGGCCGCAGCTCGCGGCGCATGCGCAGCGCATGAAGGCCAGGCCCTCGTTCCGGACGCTCTACGAGCGCGAGGGCCTGGACGAGTGGCGCTAGGCAACGCCAGGAAGTCGCTTATTTCCTAGGGCGTTTCATCGAGCAGTGGCGCCAGCGCCGCCCACACATGGTCGCGCAGCTGCGGCTGCACCCCGGCGACCGGATGCAGATTGTCGGCCTGGAAAGCCTCGCGGTCCATCGCGATCGGCTCGAGCAGGAACGGGAGCAGGGCGGTTCCGTGCTCCGCGGCGAGTTCGCCGTACATCGCGGCGAAAGCCTCGGTGTAGCGGGCGCCGTAGTTCGGCGGCATGCGGATGCCGACCAGCAGCACGCGAGCGCCGTGCGCCTTCGCCGCGGCGATCATCTTCGCGAGGTTGGCGCGGGTCTGGCCCAGCGGCAGGCCGCGCAGGCCGTCGTTGGCGCCGAGCGCGATCACGACGACCTCCGGCGAATGCCGCGCGAGTTCGGCGTCGATGCGGCTGGCGCCGCCGGCACTGGTCTCGCCGCTGAGGCTGGCGTTGACGATCCGCCAGCCCGGATGCCCGGCGCGAAGGCGCTCGCCGGTCAGGGCCACCCAGCCCTGCTCGGCGGGGATGCCGTAGGCGGCCGACAGTGAATCGCCGAGCACCATCACCGTGCGCGTTTCCGTCGCCCCGGCCGCCGCGGCCGTGGCCAGCCGCGGCGCCGCCGCCAGCAGCGCCAGCGCGAGGATCAGCAGGCTGTCACGAATCATCCCGAAGGCCGTCATGGCAAGTGTCGCCAGACCGCCCCTATCCGGCGGTTGAACACGGCCCATGATTCCGCCATATCGAAGGTTCATTCCCATGCTCCGAGGTTTTCCGTGATGGCCGACAGTCTGCCAGCCGATGCCGTGCCCGCCCTCCGTGCCGAAGGTCTCGGCAAGCGGGTGCCCTTGCCCGGTGGCGAGCTGACGATCCTGGATGGGGTCGACTTCACGATCGCCAAGGGTGAGACGGTGGCCGTCGTCGGCGCGTCGGGGTCGGGCAAGAGCACGCTGCTGTCCCTGCTCGCCGGCCTCGACCTGCCGACCGCCGGACGGGTCGAGCTCGACGGCGCCGTGCTCTCGGCCCTGGACGAGGACGGCCGCGCCCGCGTGCGCGGCGACAAGGTCGGTTTCGTGTTCCAGAACTTCCAGCTGCTGCCGTCGCTGACCGCGCTCGAGAACGTGATGCTGCCGCTGGAACTGCGCGGCGATGCCGATGCGGAAACCCCGGCGCGGGCGATCCTGGGCCAGGTCGGCCTCGGCGAGCGGCTCGGCCACTACCCGCGCCAGCTGTCCGGCGGCGAGCAGCAGCGTGTCGCGCTCGCCCGCGCCTTCGTGACCCGGCCGGCCTTGCTGTTCGCCGACGAGCCGACCGGAAACCTCGACACCGGTAACGGCCAGGCGATCGTCGAACTGCTGTTCCGCCTGAACGCCGAGGCCGGCACGACCCTGGTACTGGTCACCCACGACGAGCGCCTCGCGGCCCGCTGCGACCGCGTATTGCGGCTGCAGGCTGGACGCCTGCTGGCACCGATGCCGGCGGCGCAGGCATGAAGGCGCTGATGCTGGCCTGGCGCCAGTTGCGCCGGGATCTCGCCGCCGGCGAGGTCCGCATCCTGCTCGCCGCGCTGATGCTGGCGGTGATGGCCGTGAGCTCGGTCGGCTTCATCACCGACCGCGCCGAACGCGCGCTGGCCCAGGGCGCGAACGCGCTGCTCGGCGGCGACAGCGTGATCCGTGCCGACGCGCCGATCGACGCGCCGCTGCGCGAGGCCGCGTCGGCGCCGGGGCTGCGCAGTACCGAGACGCTGAGCTTCCCGACGATGGTCGCGGTCGGCGATCAATTCCGCCTCGGCGACCTGCGTGCGCTCGGCGAGGGCTTTCCGCTGCGCGGCGCCTTCCGGATCCGTGACGCCGATGGCAGCGAGCACGATGCCGGCGCGGTGCCCGAACCGGGCACCGCCTGGCTGAGCCTGGCCGGCGCCGACGCCCTGGGGGCCCGCATCGGCGACGAGGTCACGGTCGGCGAAAGCCGGCTGCGCCTCGCCGCGCTGGTCGCCCAGGAGCCGGATGCCGCGCTCGACTACTTCAACACGGCGCCGAAGGTGTTCGTGAACCTCGCCGACCTGCCGGCCACCGGCCTCGTGCAGGAAGGCAGCCGCATCACCTACCGCCTGATCGTCGCGGGCGACGCCACCGCGGTGGCCGGCTTCGACGCGTTCGCGGCGGACCATCTGGGTCGCGGCCAGCACCTGGAAACCGCCGCGGACGCGCGGCCGGAGATCCGCAACGCGCTCGACCGCGCCGGCCGCTTCCTGTCGCTGGCGGCGCTGGTCGCGGTGGTGCTCGCCGCGGTCGCGGTGGCGATGGCGGCCCGCCGCCACGGCGACCGCCACCTGCAGGGGGCGGCGGTGATGCGCTGCCTCGGCGCCAGCCAGCGCACGCTCGTCGTGATCCATGCCGGCGAACTCCTGCTGCTGGGTCTGCTCGGCAGCGTGCTCGGCGTGATCGCGGCCTGGGGGCTGCAAGCGGGGGTCGGCGCCGCGCTCGGGCCGATGATGAAGCTCGACCTGCCGGCGGCGGGCTGGCGACCGGTCGCGGAAGGCTTCGCGGTCGGGCTCACCGTGCTCGTGGCGTTCGGCGTTCCGCCGGTGCTGGCGCTGCGACGCGTGCCGGCGCTGCGCGTGCTGCGCCGCGACCTCGACCCGACCGAGCCGGCCGCGTGGGCGGTCGCGCTGGCGGCGATCGCCGGGCTCGGCACCCTGATGTGGTGGAAGGCCGGATCGGCGGCGCTCGGTACGGCCCTGCTGGTCGGCGTCGCGGTGACGCTGGCGGTACTGGCCGGCCTGGCCTGGGTGCTGCTGGCCGTGCTGCGGCGGCTGCGGGGCCGCCTGCGCGGGCCCTGGCGTTTCGGGCTGGCGAACGTCGCCCGGCGGCCGGGCGTGTCGATCGCCCAGGTCGCCTCGCTCGGCCTCGGCCTGATGGTCCTGCTGCTGCTCGGCTTCGTGCGTACCGACCTGCTCGAACGCTGGCAGCAGTCGCTACCCGCGGACGCGCCGAACCGCTTCATCGTCAACGTGCAGCCCGACCAGGCCGAGGCGGTTCTCGGCTTCCTCGACGGTCGCGCGCTCGGCGAACCGGTGCTGTTCCCGATGATCCGCGCCCGTCTGATGGCAGTGAACGGGCGTGCGGTCACCGGCGCGGATTTCCCCGAAGGACGCCCGCGCCACCTCGCCGAACGGGAGTTCAACCTGTCGCAGGGCGCGCTCGAACGCGACGACAACCGCATCGTCGCCGGTACGCCGTGGCAGGGCACGCCGGCGGCGCCGGAGCTGTCGGTGGAGGTCGGCTTCGCCGAGGCGCTGGGCTGGAAGCTCGGCGACGAGATCGGTTTCGACATCGCCGGCGCGCCCTTCGCCGGCCGCATCACCAGCCTGCGCGAGGTCGACTGGGAGAGCTTCCGCCCGAATTTCTTCGTGTACGCCTCGCCGGGCGCGCTGGACGGCTACGCCGGCAGCCACATCACCGCCGTCCGCGCCGATGCCGACGACCGCCGTTTCACCGCCGACCTGCTGCGGGAGTTCCCGAACCTGTCGGTGGTCGACATCGATGCGGTGCTGGCGCAACTGCGCGGCACGATCGGCCAGGTCAGCCTGGTCGTCGAGTCGGTATTCCTGTTCGCGCTGCTCGCCGGCGTGCTCGTGCTGCTGGCGGCGGTCAGCGCCAGCCAGGACGAACGCCTGCTCGAGGGCGGGGTGATGCGCGTGCTCGGTGGCAGCCGCCGGCAGCTGCGCTGGGCGCAGGTGTCCGAGTTCGCGACGATCGGCCTGCTCGCGGGTGCCGTGGCAGCGATCGCCGCGATGGTGCTCGCGGGGGTGATCGCGACCCAGGTCTTCGAGCTCGAGTGGCAGGCGGATCCGGGGCTGGCCGTGACCGGCGGGCTCGCCGGCGCGCTGGCGGCACTGCTGGCCGGCATGGCGGCGACGCGGCGGGTCGCGGCCACGCCGCCGTCGGTCACGTTGCGCGAGCTGGGCTGAGTCGGGGCAGGGGGTTCAGAGCACCCACATGGCGAAGGCGAACACGGCCAGCATCGCGACCGCGATCGCGAGCTTAAGCACCACGCCGACGGCCAGCCCCAGCCAGGTCCCGAAGCCGATCTTCGTCGCGGCGCGCCAGTCGGTGCCATGCACCACCTCGCCGCCGACCGCGCCGAGCCAGGGGCCGAGCAACAGGCCGGGCAGGCCGAAGAACAGGCCGGCGAGGGCGCCGATCGCGGCGCCCCATTGCGCCTTCGCCGAGGCGCCGGCGCGGCGGGCGCCGTAGTAGCCGGCCAGCACGTCGACCGCGATCGCGACCAGCAGCAGCACCGTCAGCGCCGTGATCGTGCCGGCGCCGACGCGCGCGAAACCGTCGTTCCAGGCCGCCAGCAGCAGCCCCGCCCAAAGCACCGGCAGTCCCGGCAGGACCGGAAGCAGGGTACCCAGCAGCCCGATCACGACCAGCAGGATCGCGACGAGGTTCCAGATCAGGCCGGTGTCCATCCGTCGGCGGTCAGCCCTTGAAGTCGCGGTGGCAGTCCTTGCAGCCGGCGGACACCCGGTCGAGGGCGACGCCGGCGGAGGCGCAGTCGGTCGGCGGCGTCGCCAGCGCCGCGTCGAGGGCGGCACGGAACGCGCTGGCGTGCTTCGCGAACAGCTCGTCGTCCTCGGTTTCGCCGAACGCGGGCTCGAGGTCGTTGGCCAGGTGGCGCAGCGTCTGCAGGTGCGGGGTCAGGTCGGTCGCGGCGCAGCGATTGCTGCGCACGGCCTGGTCCAGGCCGGCGGAGTGGAAACGCAGCATCGCCATCAGCGCCGTCGACGGCGGCGTTTCCTTGCGCAGCGCACTGAGCCCGATCAGGGAGCAGGCGGCGCCGACGAACAGACCGATCAACAGCACGATGACGAAACGCATGCGGCCTCCGAGCCGAAAAAAAACCGCCGTGACGATATCACGGCGGTTTTCCCGGGGGCGCGGCGGCGGGCCGCGACAGACCGGTCAGAGCGGGGTCAGACGGTTGCCGTCGACCCGCACGTAGGCACCCTCGCGGATGCCGTTGCCGAGCGAATTGCGGTTGAAGACCAGCACGCGTCCGTCGTCCATGCGCACGGTGATGTCGTAGGTCTCCTCGTTCATGCGGTTCTCGATGGCGTTGCCGGCAGCCGCACCGGCGACCGCGCCGACCACGGTCGCGGTGTTGCGGCGACCGGTGCTTTCGTCGTCCGCCAGTTCGCGGCCGACGACGGCACCGACGACGCCGCCGAGGACGGCACCGGTACGCGAGTTGTCGCGGCCGTTGCGGACGATCTGGATGCGCTCGATGCGGCCGCAGTCGTAGCAGCGCGACGGGCGGTCGTAACCGCGGTCGTAGCCACGGTCGTAGCCGTAGCCGGAGTTGTAGCTGGACGGCCCGGTGGCACAGGCGCTCAGGGACGCGGCGACGGCCGCGGCGAGAAACAGGGAAAGCTTGCGGTTCATGGCATGTCTCCTCGGATTCGGGGGGCGCCCCGAGGTTGGTCCTGCACGGCTTGACGCGGACCGACCAGGAAAGGCTCGGCGACGTTGTCCATCAAGCGTGGTGACGCACGCGTAAACTGCGCGGATGAACGCGATGTGGAAGGAACGCTTCGCCGGCATCGACCGGCTGTACGGCAGCGGCGCCGGTGCCCGCCTGGCGACGCGGCACGCCTGCGTCGTCGGCCTCGGCGGTGTCGGTTCGTGGCTCGTCGAATCGCTGGCCCGCAGCGGCGTCGGCCGGCTGACCCTGATCGACGCCGACGACGTCTGCGTCAGCAACACCAACCGCCAGCTGCATGCGCTCGAAGGCGAGTACGGCCGCGGCAAGGGCGAGGTGCTGGCCGAGCGCTGCCGCGCGATCAACCCGGGCATCGCCATCGAGGTGGTGCCGGCTTTCCTGACGACCGCCAATCTCGAGTCGCTGCTCGATCGCGACCACGACATCGTGCTCGACGCCTGCGACAGCCTGCGCACGAAGCTCGAGATGATCGTGTGGTGCCGGCGCCGCAAGCTTCCACTGGTGGTCTGCGGTTCCGCCGGTGGCCGCACCGACCCGACCCTGGTACGCGTGCGCGACCTGTCGCGCACCGAGCACGACGCGATGCTGGCCCTCGTGCGCAAGCGGCTGCGCGCCGGCCACGGCTTCCCGCGCAATCCCGACCGCTACTTCGGGGTGCCCGCGGTGTACTCGCTCGAGAACGTCCGCTATCCGCAGGCCGACGGCAGCGTCTGCGGCGTGCGTCCGCAGCTCGATGCGGCGGCCGCACTGAAGCTCGACTGCGGCACCGGCCTCGGCGCGGCGACGCATGTCACGGGCACGTTCGGATTCGCGATGGCCGGCAGGGCGCTGGCGCTGCTGCTCAAGTGAAGCCGCCCGGCCCGCATCGCGAGGACGCTGTCGCCGTGAGCGGCTGGATCGTGGCCTTCGCGCTGCTGGCCGCCGGGGCCGCGGTGTACTGGTTGAGCAGCCGCCCGGCAGTGTTCGAACACTGGTTCCGTCTGCCGCAGCCCTCCGCGCTCGGCCTCGACCACCCGCGTCTGGTCGCGGTCGCGGATGCGATTCGCCGCTGGTTCCCGGACCTCTGCTGGTCCGTGTTCGCCGGGGTGGCGGCGCGCGACCTGGCGTGGGCCACCTTCCGGCGTGTCGACCTCGTCGTCGTCGTCTTCGCGGCGATGTCCTGGGAACTCGGCCAGCTCGTGCTCGGACACCGCGGCTACGCACATTCCGACCTGGCCATCAGTTTCCTCGGCGGCGTGCTAGCGTTCGCGTGGCCCGGGGAAACCGCGAAGGAGTCCGAAACCTGATGAAGACGTGGATCGTCGCCGCGCTCGCCGTGGCGCTTTCGGGAGCGGTCGGCGCTGCCGCCGCACAGCAAGACGAGGTCGACCGGCTGCAACTGCTCGGCCCGGATGTCCAGGACTGGCACCTGAGCCTCGATGGCCACCGCTGGCGCATTCCCCGGGGCTGCCTGATGGGCCGCCTGTTCGGCGGTGACGAGGAAGGCCGGCGCTTCGGTACCGGCGAGGAAGGCAGGTTGCTGGGCGCCGGTGAAGAGGGTCGCCGCCTCGGGGCCGCGGAAGACGGCAGACGCCTGGGAGCGGACGAGGAAGAACGCCACCTGGGGGCAGCGGAAGACGGGCGCCGTCTCGGCGCCGACGAGGAAGGCCGCCGGCTGGGCGCCGCCGAGGAAGGCCGACGGCTCGGCGCGGACGAAGAGGGAAGAAGGCTGGGGGCGGCCGAGGAGGGCCGACGCCTCGGTGCCGCGGAAGAAGGCCGACTTCACGGCTCGGCGGTCGAACCGCTCGCGTGCCGGCATTACAGCGATGCGGACGTGCCGAATGCCGTTCTCGTCGAAGGCGTGGGTGGACGCCGCATTGTCCTCAATCCGGCGAGCCGTTACCTTCTCGAAGTCCGTCACCTTCCGGCGTCCGCCGGTGGTGACGAGGACGACAGGCTGATCGTCATTCGATGACTACAGGGGAGAACCGAATGAGCAACACGAAGCAGGCGCGCGGCTGGCGTGCAGTCCTCGCAATGGTGGCGTTCGCCGTCGCGGCCATCGCCGGGCTCGGGTGTGCGACCGGCCCGGTCATGGACACGACGCCACGGCCGATTCCCACCGGAACGCTGGTCAACCGCGACGTGACCATCATCGCCGAAGACGGCAGTTTCCAGCTGCAGCCGGGCGAACAGTTCCCGACGCCGTTCGCGACCAGTGCCCTCTGGAACGCGTCGATCCCCGCGAACACGCTGGTCAATACCTACACACGCGCCCGTTCGTGGGGCGCACGTCCGGTGATCATCCGCCAGGCGGGCAAGGCCGACCTGCACGGCCTGCTGCTGTTCAACAATGCGATCGCGGCCGCGGTGGGTCCCGGCAGCCAGTCGTATTACGTGAACCTGCCGCAGGACAAGCTGGACAACGCGCGTCGCGGCAACACGACGGTCGTCTACGAGATGATGCGCTACAACGTCATCGACGAGTACGGCACGTCGCAGCAGAAGGACTGGTACAGCTGGATCCTGTGGATGTCCTCGACGCCGCTCTGATCCATCCCGTCGACGGCCGCCCCAGGGCGGCCGTCCTGCGTCAGGCGCCGCGACCGAACAGGCGCTCGGCGTTCGTGAACGTCTGCCGTGCCACTTCGTCTGCCGACTGGCCGCGCAGCGCCGCGACGGTTTCCAGCACCTCGACCAGGAACGCCGGCTCGTTGCGGCCACCGCGTTGCGCCTGCCCCGGCTGGTCGGGCGCGTCGGTCTCCAGCAGCAGGAATTCGCCCGGCATCGACGCGACGGTGCGGCGCAGCCGCCGCGCCCGTTCATAGGTCACCG
This sequence comes from Arenimonas composti TR7-09 = DSM 18010, assembly GCF_000426365.1. Lineage (GTDB taxonomy): Bacteria > Pseudomonadota > Gammaproteobacteria > Xanthomonadales > Xanthomonadaceae > Arenimonas > Arenimonas composti. The sequence goes on from NZ_AUFF01000001.1 coordinate 572,092, forward strand.
GGCCACCGATGCCGAGGCTGAAGCCGAGATCCCAGAGCTGGCGCGCCTGCTCGTCGCTGCCGGACCAGCTGTGCACGACGCCGTGCAGGCCGCCGATCTTGCGGATCGCCTGGATCACCGCGTCGACCGCGCGCCGGGCGTGTACGACCACCGGCAGGTCGAACTCGCGTGCCAGCCGCAGCTGGCCGTCGAAGAAGCGCGCCATCGCGTCGTGATCGAGGCCCTCGACGTAGAAGTCGAGGCCGCACTCGCCGACGGCGGCCGGACGTTCGCCGTCGAGCCAGCGCCGCAGCGCGTCGAGATCGGCGTCGCGGTGGTCGGCGAGGAACATCGGATGCAGTCCGTAGGCGGGCCGCAATCCTTCTTCCTCCGTGCAGATCCCGCGCAGCTTCGGCCAGCCGGCACGGTTGACCGCCGGCACCAGCTGTCGCGTCACGCCGGCGGCACGGGCGCGCGCCAACACCGCGTTGCGGTCGACGTCGAACTCGGCCGCGTCGAGGTGGCAGTGGCTGTCGTAGAGCATGGTCATTCGGCAGGCGGCTCCCGGGGCGGTGCCGGCGCGGCCGCCTCGACGACGGCCCCGCGCCGCTTCCAGTTGGCGAGCACGAGCACGCCGAGCGCGGTCACCAGCTCGTCCAGCAGGGGCAGGGGATCCGGCAGGAGCCAGCTGACCAGCATCAGCACCAGCGTCACCCGGAACAGGGTCGGGTGCTCGAGGCGGCTGAACCAGCCGACGACCGGGGCGGTGAGGGGGTGCGGCATGGATCGACCTCGCACGGCAGCGCGTGAAAACGTGATGATGACATCCTGCGCTTGCTCCGCCTGCGTTCAGGCACGCGGAGCGAGGCTCCGGGCGACGGTGTCGCCACACCGCCAGATGAGGAGTCCGCCATGAACAAACCCATCGTCATCGCCATCGGCGCGGCCGTGCTGGCCGGTGGTGCCTTCGCTGCCTATACGGTCGCCAATCCGCAGGCCGAGGTGGTGTCGTCCGTGCCGATCACCGAGAAGGAGCCGGTCTTCGCCAACGTCCTCGCCGCCGAGCCGGTGACCGAACTGCGCACCGGCACCCGCGAGGTCTGCGAGGAGGTGGCCGTCGAACGCCGTCGCCCCGAGCGCTTCGGCGACCGCGACGGCGCCGTGGTCGGCGCCGTCGTCGGCGGCCTGATCGGCAACCAGGTCGGCGGTGGCAACGGCCGCAAGCTGGCCACCGTCGCCGGCGTCGTCGGCGGCGCCTACGCCGGCCGCGAGATCGATCGCCGCCACGAGGGCGGCCAGCGCTACACCGACTACGAGACGCGCTGCCACACCGTTTCCGAGCCGCGCGAGGAAATCGTCGGCTACGACGTGCGCTACGACCTCGACGGCCAGGTCTCCCTGACCCGCACCGCCGAACAGCCGGGCGCCCAGCTGCAGGTCGGCGAGCGCGACCGCATCGTCGGCTACGAGGTCACCTGGCGCTACGGCGAGCAGACCGGCACCCTGGTGATGGACGAGGATCCCGGCCGGCGCCTGCCGTACGCCAACGGCACGGTGCTGGTGCCGGCGCGCACCGCGGTGCCTCCCGCGCCGGGAAGCTGACCGCTGCCTCTGCAGGTTCAGGGGGGCCGGCCTTGCCGGCCCTTCGTTCTTCCGGGGCTGCCGCCGGGGTCGGCGCGCGGGCTAAAATGCCCGACTTTCCCGTCCGCAGACCCCAGACGCCATGGCCCTGAATCCGACCGACCTGTTCGACATCCGCTCGCTGCTCTCGGAAGAGGAGCGCATGATCCAGGACAGCGTCGCCCGCTTCGTCGACGAGAAGGTCCTGCCGATCATCGGCGATGCCTTCGACCAGGGCCGCTTCCCGCACGAGATCATTCCCGAAGTCGCGTCGATGGGCCTGCTCGGCTCCTCGCTGCCGGAAAAGTACGGCTGCGCCGGCCTCAACGCGGTCAGCTACGGCCTGATCTGCCAGGAACTCGAGCGCGGTGATTCCGGCCTGCGCAGCTTCGTCTCGGTACAGAGCTCGCTGTGCATGTATCCGATCTACGCCTACGGCTCGGAAGAGCAGCGCATGCAGTACCTGCCGGGCATGGCCCGCGGCGAGATCATCGGCTGCTTCGGCCTGACCGAGCCGCACGGCGGCTCCGACCCGGCGAACATGAAGACGGTCGCGAAGAAGGACGGCGGCGACTGGGTGATCAACGGCGCCAAGATGTGGATCACCAACGGCAACCTCGCGCACATCGCGATCGTCTGGGCGCAGACCGGGGACGGCATCCAGGGCTTCATCGTGCCGACCGACAGCCCCGGCTTCACCGCCCAGGTCGTGCACCGCAAGATGAGCCTGCGCGCCTCGGTCACCAGCGCGCTGTTCTTCGACAACGTGCGCATTCCGGATTCGCAGCGGCTGCCGAACGTCAAGGGCCTGAAGGGTCCGCTGGGCTGCCTGAGCCAGGCGCGTTACGGCATCACCTGGGGCCCGATCGGCGCCGCGATCGCCAGCTACACCTCGGCGCTGGAATACGCCAAGGAGCGCGTGCTGTTCGGCCGGCCGATCGCCGCCACTCAGGCGGTGCAGCTCAAGCTCGCCGACATGGCCCGCCGCATCACCCTGGCGCAGCTGCTGAGCCTGCAGCTCGGCCGCCTGAAGGATGCCGGCACCCTGCAGCACTCGCAGGTGTCGCTGGCGAAGTGGAACAACTGCCGGATGGCGCTGGACATCAGCCGCGAGGCGCGCGACATCCTCGGCGGCGCCGGCATCACCACCGAGTACCCGCCGATCCGGCATGCGCTGAACCTCGAGTCGGTGATCACCTACGAGGGCACCGAAACCGTGCACCAGCTGGTCATCGGCCGCGAGATCACCGGCATCAACGCGTTCTGACATGCACGACGTCGCGCATCTGCGCCTGGAGACGGAGCGCCTGGTCCTGCGGCCGACCCTGCCGGAGGACCTGCCGGCGTGGACCGCGCTGATGCAGGACGCCGAGACCTGCCGCTTCATCGGCGGCACCCAGCCGCCGTCGCTGGCGTGGCGCGGCTTCATGTCGATGCTCGGCGCCTGGCGCGCCACCGGCTTCGGCATGTTCTCGGTGCTCGAGCGCGACACCGGTCGCTGGGTCGGCCGCTGCGGCCCCTGGAGCCCGCCGGAATGGCCGGGCACCGAGGTCGGCTACACCTTCGCCCGCGCGGTCTGGGGCCGCGGCTACGCGACCGAGGCGGCGACGGCGGCGATCGACTGGGCGGTCGAGGTGCTCGGCTGGGACGACATCATCCAGACCATCGACCCGGCGAACGTGCCGTCGCAGAAAGTCGCGACCCGCCTTGGCGCCACGAAGCGCGGCGCCGGCCGGCTGCCGGCACCGCACCAGGACGCGCCCGTCGAGATCTGGGGCCAGAGCGCCGCGCAGTGGCTGGCGAGGCGCGGGGCAGGGGGATGCTGACCGTCCACGGCACCGCGGTATCGGGCAACTGCTACAAGCTGCAGTTGCTGCTGGAACTCCTGGGCACGCCCTACCGCTGGAACGAGGTCGACATCTTCAGCGGCGGGAGCCGCACGCCGGAGTTCCTCGCGAAGAACCCCAATGGCCGCGTGCCGGTGCTGGAGCTCGCGGATGGCCGCGTGCTGGCCGAGTCGAATGCGATCCTGTGCTTCCTCGCCGAAGACACCCCGTGGTTGCCGGCGGAGCGTTTCGCCCGCGCGCAGGTGCTGCAGTGGCTGTTCTTCGAGCAGTACAGCCACGAACCCTATGTCGCGGTCGCCAGGTTCATCTGCCGGTGGCTGCCGGAAGACCACCCGCGCCGCGCCGAGCTGCCGAAGCTGCGCGAGCGCGGTCACCAGGCGCTGGCGGTGATGGAACGCCATCTCGCCGACCGCGACTGGTTCGTCGGCGCGTCCGCCAGCGTCGCCGACCTCGCGCTCTTCGCCTACACGCACGACGCCGACCGCGGTGGCATTTCCCTCCACGGCTATCCGGCCATCCGTGCGTGGATCGCGCGGATCGCCGCGCTGCCCGCTTTCGTACCGCAGGCCACGTGAGGCGCCTGCTGTTCATGCTGCTCGCGCTCGCGGGCGCGGCGGGCGCGGCCACGCCGCTGCCCGAAGGCGTGGTGCGCGCGCCTGCACCGGACTGGATCGAGCCGGTCGCGGCCGAAGGGCTGCCCGCGACCGAAGCACGCAATGGCCTCGCCTACGTGCTCGTCGACGACCAGCTGACGACGCTGCCGGCGACCCCCGAGCGCTACCGGCGGCTGGTCTTCGACGTCGCCGGCCGCGAGGGCCTCGAGAACGCCGGCCGCCTGTCGATCGGCTTCCTGCCGGGGGACGAACAGGTGCGGCTGCACGCGCTGCGCATCGTTCGCAACGGCGGCGTGCTCGAGCGCCTGGACGAGGCCGGTGCCGAACTGCTGCGCAAGGAGACCCGCGCCGACGAGGGCATCCTCGACGGCGAACGCACGCTCGAACTGGTGATTCCCGACGTTCGCGTCGGCGACCGCCTCGATCTGGCCTTCAGCATCGTCGGTTCGCGCGGGGTATTCGGCGGCGACTTCCATCGCGCGTTCACCACCGGCTATTCGCAGCCGGTGGCGCTGCGCCGCCTGCTCGGGTTCGCGCCGGCCACGCGTCCCCTGCGGTGGCGGCTGAGTGGTGGATGGCCGGGCCACACCGTCGGGGAGCAGGTGCAGGGGAGTCGCCAGCGCCTGGAACTGCGCGCCTCGCCGTCGCCGCGGGTGATCGAAGAGTCCGGCGCGCCGGCCTGGTTCGACGGTCATGGCCACGTCGACCTCAGCACCAGCGCGGACTGGGCGGCGGTCGCGGCCTGGTCGCTGCCGCTGTACCGGATCGACGCGGCGGGCGAGGCGGCCGCCGCGGCGGTCGTCGCCGACCTCGGCCTGCGTGGCCGCCCGGCCGCCGAGGTGCTGGACGCCGCGCTGCCGTGGGTCCAGCGCGAGGTGCGCTACCTGAGCCTGGGCCTCGGCGCGAACGCCTACAGCCCGGCGCCGCCGGCGACGACGCTGGCGCGCCGCTTCGGCGACTGCAAGGACAAGGCGCTGTTGCTGATCGCGATACTGCGCGCCGCCGGCATCCCGGCCGAACCGGTGCTGGTGAGCACGACGCTGCGGCGCACGGTCGCCGACCACCTGCCGACGCCACTCGCCTTCGATCACGTGATCGTGCGCGCCCGCCTGGACGACGACTGGGTGTACGTCGATCCGACGCGGGACGTCGAGACCGCCGTCGCCGGCGAGCGCGAGCCGGTCCGCTACGAAACCGGTCTGCCGATCGCCGCCGGCAGCGCCGACCTGGTGGCGATTCCCGCCACCCGTCTCGAGGGCCCCGCCATCGACGTGCTGCAGCAGGTGGCGGTGCTGCCGGCGGATGCCGAGGCGGGCGGCACCCGCCGCGCTTCGATGCACGTCCGCACGGTGTACCGCCGCGGCCATGCCGACGGAACGCGTGCGCACTTCCGCAACAGCGGCGCCGAGCAGGTCGGCCGCGACTACCTGGCCTACATGCAGGGCATGTACCGCGACATCCGCATGGACGCGGCGCCGACGTTCGAGGACGAGCCGGCGGGCAACCGCTTCGTCGTCGACGAGCACTATGCGGCGGCCTTCCGCCCCGACGAAGACGCGCCGCGGGCGATCGGCGACCTCGACCTGATGCTCTTCCAGATCGCCGACTGGGTGCCGCGCGCCCGCGAAGGCGAGCGCCGCTGGCCGCTGGCGCTCAAAGGCCCGGAGTACGGCGTGCACGAGATCCGGATGGACGTGGCGGGCGGCTGGGACATCGACGCTGCCGAGGAACTGGTCGAGAACGCCTGGTTCTCGTTCCGGCATCGTGTCCACGTCGATGGCGACACGCTGGTCGTCCGCGGCGAGTGGCGGCGGCACGTCGATGCGATTCCGGCGGCGGATTACGCGGTCGCCCGGCGTGACCTGCACCGTGTGCGCGACCTGCTGAACTACCCGGTGCAGATCGGCGGTGGCGTCACGGCGAAGCCGGCACGGGAGGATCTCCCGCCCGGCGCCCTGGTCTGGCCGGCCCTTGCCCTGGCCGGGTCGGTGATCCTGCTCCTGATCGCCTGGCGGCTTCGCCGACGCAGCGACTTCGCCGGCATGCTGTTCGCCCCGCGGGCGACCGCCGTGCGGGTGGCCGAGCGGCGCGGGCCGGGATCGGCGGTGCTGCTGGTGCTGCTCTACGGCACCGTTTCCGCGCTCGCGGTGCCGGTATCGGCCTGGCTCGCGGGCACGCCGATGGACTGGCTGGAATTCGCGAAGGCCTTCGCGATGCCGGTGCCGGCGCTGGCGCTGCTGGCCGCGTTCGTCCGGGTCGTGCTGAAACTGCTGGGCGAGCCGGCGGCCTATCGCCGCCTGTTCGTGACCGGCGGCTGGGCGCATGCGCCATTGCTGCTGCTGACGCCGTTCGTGCTGCTCGCGGCGGGGCCGATGCTGGTCCTGATCGCCGACGGCGCGACGGTCCCCGGCGGCGCGGTCGCCGCGGTGCTGGTGCTGGTCTGCGTGCTCGCCGCGCTCGGCGCCTTCACCTGGAGTGCGATCGCCTGGATCGGCGCGATCGCCGGCGCCGCCCCGACCAGTCTGTTGCGCGCCGTGGCAGCCTATGTGCTCGCCGCCGGCGCATTGTTCGTCCTGACCTTCCTGATCGTGCTCGGGATCCTGATCCCGGGCCTGCTGACCAACGCCTGACACGGACCCGACCATGACCGCCCCGCCGATTCCCGCCCGCCACAAGGACGTCAACCGCGCCAAGGTGTGCGACGACAACTTCGTCGAGTTCGTGAGCCAGTGGAACGGCACGCCCGCCGCGAAGCCGGCACCGCACGAGGCGGTGCTGCCGGGCAGCGCCTGCACTGCCGCCGACTTCCTCGACCTGTTCGAGTCGCAGCTGGTCTCGCGCCACCTGGACCTGATGGCGCGCGTGCTGCGCGTGCAGCAGAAGGTGTTCTACACGATCGGTTCCAGCGGCCACGAAGGCAATGCGATGGTCGCGCGCCTGACCCGCCACACCGATCCGGCCTTCCTGCACTACCGCTCCGGCGGCTTCATGGCCGAACGCTTCCGCAAGCTGCCGGGCATGGATCCGGTGATGGATTCGGCGCTGTCGTTCGCGGCGTCGAAGGACGATCCGGCCTCCGGCGGCCGGCACAAGGTCTGGGGCAGCAAGCCGCTGTGGGTGCTGCCGCAGACCTCGACGATCGCCTCGCACCTGCCGAAGGCGCTGGGTACCGCGATCGCGATCGAACAGGCGCGGCGCATCGGCCACACCCTGCCGATCCCGGAGGATTCGATCGCGATCTGTTCCTTCGGCGATGCCTCGAGCAACCACGCGACCGCGCAGACCGCCTTCAACACCGCGCAGTGGACCGCCTACCAGAAGCTGCCGGCGCCGGTGCTGTTCGTCTGCGAGGACAACGGCATCGGCATCTCGGTGAAGACGCCGGCCGGCTGGGTCGCCGAGGCCTTCCGCCAGCGCCCGGGCCTGGACTATTTCTTCGCCGACGGCCTCGACCTCGCCGAAGGCTATGGCCAGGTGCAGGCGGCGGTCGAGCACTGCCGGCGTACGCGCCGGCCGACCTTCCTGCACCTGAAGACGACCCGGATCATGGGTCATGCCGGCACCGACTTCGAGATCGAGTGGCGCAGCATCGCCGAGCTGATGGCGGTCGAGGCCTCCGACCCGCTGCTGCGCAGTGCCGCGATCGCGCTCGAGTCCGGGTTGATGACGAAGGACGAGCTGCTGGCGCGCTACGAGGCGATGCGGGCGCGCTGCTTCGCCGCCGCCGACGAGGCCGACCGCCGCCCGAAGCTCGACTCGCTGGCCGAGGTGATGGCGCCGCTGGCGCCGTACACACCGGACGCGGTCGCTGCCGAGGCGGCGCGGGTGCCGGCGCCGGAACGCCGGCTCGAGGTCTTCGGCGGCGAGGCGAAGCTGCCGGAGAACCAGCCGCCGAAGCACCTCGCGATCCAGATCAACCAGGCCCTGCACGACCTGTTCGCCAAATACCCGGAAGCCCTGCTGTTCGGCGAGGACGTCGCCCAGAAGGGCGGCGTGTACACGGTCACCAAGGGCCTGCACAAGGTCTTCAGGAATGCGCGCGTGTTCAACACGCTGCTCGACGAGACGATGATCCTCGGCCTCGCGCAGGGCTACGCCAACATGGGCATGCTGCCGCTGCCGGAGATCCAGTACCTGGCGTATTTCCACAACGCCTGCGACCAGATCCGCGGCGAGGCCTGCAGCCTGCAGTTCTTCAGCAACGGCCAGTACCGCAACCCGATGCTGATGCGCATCGCCTCGCTGGGCTACCAGCGCGGCTTCGGCGGCCATTTCCACAACGACAACTCGATCACCGCGCTGCGCGACATCCCCGGCCTGGTCGTCGGCTGCCCGAGCCGCGGCGACGACGCGGCGACGATGCTGCGGACGCTGGCGGCGCTGGCCAGGGTCGACGGCCGCGTCTGCGCCTTCCTCGAGCCGATCGCGCTGTACATGACCAAGGATCTGCACGAGGCCGGCGACGGCCAGTGGCTGACCACGTACCCGGCCCCGGACCAGGCCATGGCCCTCGGCGAGGAGCGGGTCTACGCCCCCAAGGCGACCGATCTGGTGATCTTCACCTTCGGCAACGGCGTGCCGATGAGCCTGCGCGCCGCCCGCCGGATCGAGGCCGCGCAGGGCTGGAAGGTCCGCGTGGTCGACCTGCGCTGGCTGCAGCCGCTGAACGCAGCGGCCATCGCCCGCCATGCCGGCGAATGCGCCCGCATCCTGGTCGTCGACGAAGGCCGCCGTTCGGCCGGCGTCGGCGAGGGCGTCATCACCGCGGTCGTCGAGGGCGGCCACGGCGACAAGCCGCTGCGCCGGGTCGTCGGTGAGGACACCTACACGCCGCTGGCCGGGGCCGCCTTCCTGGTCATTCCTTCCGACGACGACATCGTCGCGATGGCCGCGGAACTGGCCGGGGAGCGTTGACGGAAACCGCGGGCATGACGCCCGCGCCGCCTTGTCCTAGACTCAGCGCATGTCCCAGTCCCGCCCCCAGACGATCCTGTTCGCCGATGTCAGCGGCAGCACGCGGCTGTTCGAGACCAAGGGCGACCAGGAGGCGAGGCGGCTGATCGCCAAAGTCCTCGGCGCCCTGACCACGGTCTGCCAGCAGCACGGCGGGCGGGTGATCAAGACCATCGGTGACGAGGTCATGTGCACCTTCCCGGCGGCGCTCAACGGCGTGCTGGCGGCCTGCGACATGCAGCGCAAGATGGGGCGCGACATCGATTTCGTGCGCGACAGCCTGGCGGTGCGCATCGGCCTGCACCACGGCGACGCGCTCGAGGAGGCCGACGGCGACGTCTACGGCGACGCGGTCAACACCGCCGCGCGCATGGCCTCGCTGGCCAAGCGCGAGCAGATCGTCACGACCGCGGCGACCTACAACAGCCTCAGCGGCAAGATTCCCGAGGCGCGCAGCCTCGGCAAGGCGCGGGTCAGCGGCAAGCTGCTGCCGATCGAGATCGTCGACCTGATCTGGCAGGAGGACACCTCCGGCATGACGATGGTGCAGTCGGCGATCCGCCTCGGCGACCCCACCGGCGGCAGCAATGCCCGCCTGCGCCTGCGCCACCGCGCGAACCAGATCGAGTTGACGCCGACCTCGCAGCCGTTCTCGATGGGACGCGAGGCCACCAACAATCTCGTGATCGAGGCCGACTGGGTCAGCCGCGCGCATGCGCTGATCGAGTTCAAGCGCGGGCACTTCATGGTCGCCGACCGCTCGACCAACGGCACCTACGTGCGCATCGGCGACGACGACGAGATCAAGGTGCACCGCGACGAGCTGCACCTGCGCAAGTCGGGCACGATCTCGCTGGGGCAGAGCTTCGGCGTCAACAGCGGCGACGTCATCTACTTCGACGCCGACTGAAAGCAGGACGCCGGCTTTCGCCGGCGTCGCTTCCTTCCCGCGAGGTTCCGCGGCCGCTCAGCGGTCGGCGCGGACCTCGATGCCGCCGATGTCCTCGTCCTCGCCCGGGGGCGCCGTGGTCGTGCGCGCCGCCGGTCGCGCGGCCGGCGCCGCGGCCTCGGCCTTGGGCTTGTAGCCGAACATGCCGCGCAGCAGCGGTTCCGCGGACGCGTAGGCCGTCGGATCGGCGGCGACGAACTGGGTCGTGTCGAGTTCCTGCAGGATCTCGGTGTTGTCGGCATCGTTCAGCGCCAGCATCGCCGCCGTCACCGCCTCGCGGACATTGGCCGGCACGGTGCCACCGGCCGACAGCGTGCGGCCGATGAACTCGCGCGACTGCGAGACCGGCACGAGGTCCGGATACTGGTTGGCGATGTAGTTCGGCACCATCGCGCCTTCGGTTTCCTGGGCGTAGACCATCTCGACGCCGTCGCGCCAGTTGGCCGCGCGCGACAGGATGTCGGGCTGGGCGATCGGGTTCTTGTACATCTCCCCGAGCAGCAGGTAGCCGAGGCTGGGCGCGGGCATGCTGACCACGCGGTAGCCGATCAGCCCGGCGGTGCCCTGGTCGGCGAACGACCCGGTGGCCACGAGGGTGTAGCGGGTCGGCTCGACCGTGCGTACCAGCGGCGTGAAGCCGAGGCGGTCGGCACGGTAACCGGTGAAGTGGGCTTCCTCGAACGCGAAGTCGGTCTTCACCGCGGTGCGCAGGTCGCGCCAGTAGACGTGGTAGTTGCCGGCCGTGCGCAGCACGAAGGTATGGCCGGTCTCGCGCGACAGGTAGTCGAGCAGCGGCTTGTAGACTTCCTGCGCCTGGTCGGGCGGGTAGTTCGGTTCGACTGCAAGGGTGTACTCGGCGGACAGCACCGGCGTCGCCATGACGGCCAGCAGCAGGCCCGGCAGAACGTGTTTCTTCTTCATGTTGGACTCCTCCCCGTGGCGGCGGGTATAGCAGAGATCGGCATGCGCCGCCAAACCTGCGCAAGGTTCAACCGCGCGCGAGTCCGTCGAGTAGAGGCAGGCGCTGCAGCGGCACCGCGGTGCCATCGGGAAGGACGGCGGACAACGCGTTTCCGGCGTCGCCGCCGAGCACCGCCAGCGCTTCGTCCGATCCCGTGACGCAGATCACGGTTCCGGCCGGCTGGCCGTCGCTGGCCACGGCCATGCCGGGTGCCAGGCCCGCGCCGGCGAGGCGGGCGAGGCCGCGCTTGGCCTGGCCGAGGTAATGCGTGCGCGCGACGATTTCCTGCCCCGGATAGCAGCCCTTGCGCAGGCTGAAGGCCGCGAGGCGGCCGAGCGAAAGCATCTGTGGCGTCCACGCCCCGCGCTGGGCAGCCTCGAGCCGCGGCAGCCCGTGGGCGACGTCGGCGGACCGCCACGCCGCGGCCACGTCCGGATCGGCGGCGCCGAGGGCAGGGGCGTCCTTCGCCAGCAACCAGAGCGTGCGCGCACCGCCCTCACCGCCGAAGTCGAGGGCGAACGCACCCTCCACCACGAACGCCTGGTTGCCGCGCGCCCCGTCGATCCCGGGACCGGCGGCCGCCACCAGGCTGCCGTCGGCGACCAGCGTCAACTTGCTGCGGAACACGAAGCGGCGCAGCGCCGCCGCGAGTTCGCCAGCCGGCATGTCGGGGCAGGCGAGCAGGTAGCGGCCCGGTTCGGCGTGCAGGACGGCGAACAGCGCGATCACCCGGCCCTTCGGCGTCAGCCAGCCGTTCCAGTGCCAGGTCCCCGGCGCCAGCGCGCGCGCGTCGTTCATCGTCTGCGCCTGCAGGAAGGCGGCCGCGTCGGCGCCGCCGACCTCGAGAACCGACCAGTCGGACAACGGCGTGCAACATTCGTTTGAAACGTGCGGCTTGTACGGCATCGGGGCCGGGACCTATCATTACGGCATGGCGAATCAGCCGCGAATCATAGGCGAAACCGCTTCTCCGACCGATCCGGCGGCCGATTCCACGGCCGATCGGGCAGGGGCCGGAACCGGTTCCGGCGATGCCCCGGTCCGCGAGATCGGTGGCCGCGACGGGCCCGATCCCACCCGCTACGGCGACTGGGAGAAGAACGGCCGCTGCATCGATTTCTGAACCGCCGTCGCGCGGTTTCCTCCGTCCACCAGCCAGCCGAGATGCCAATGGCGACGCCCGAACGTCCGCTTTCCCCCTTCATGCTGGGCAGCACCTACCGCTTCCAGCTCACCAGCACGCTGTCGCTGCTGCATCGCGTCACCGGCATCGCGCTCGCCGTCGGCAGCGTCGTGCTGGTGTGCTGGCTGGTGTCGGCGGCCTTCCTGCCGGAGCACTTCGCGCAGTTGACGGCCTGCCTGGCCTCGGTTCCCGGCAGGATCGGCCTGTTCCTGTTCTCGGCGGCGCTGAACTACCACTTCCTCAACGGCATCCGCCACCTGATGTGGGATGCCGGCCACGGCTACGAGATCCCGAAGGCCTATGCCAGCGGCTGGGCCGTCGTCGTGCTGGCGATCGTGCTCACCGCCGTGCTCTGGCTGTTCGTGACCGGAGGTGCGGCATGAGCCTGCGCAACCCGCTCGCCCGCGCCCGCGGCCTCGGTTCCGCCCGCGATGGCGTCGGCCACTGGTGGCGCCAGCGCCTGACCGCGATCGCGCTGGCCCTGCTGTCGCCGTGGTTCGTGATCTTCGCGCTCGGCCTGCTCGGCGCCGACCAGGCGACGGTGCAGGCGAGCATCGCCCGGCCGCTGACCGCGACCCTGCTGGCCGCCTTCGTGGTGTCGCTGTTCTGGCACGCCCAGCTCGGTCTGCAGGTGGTCATCGAGGACTACGTGCACGGCTGGAAGGAACTGGCGCTGCAGGTGCTGGTGAGGTTCGCCTGCGTGCTGGCCGTGATCGCCTCCCTGCTGGCCATCGGCCGCATCGTCTTCTCCGCCTGAGTCCGCCATGACCGCTGCCTACAAGATCCACGAACACACCTACGACATGGTCGTCGTCGGCGCCGGCGGCGCCGGCCTGCGGGCGACGTTCGGCCTGGCCCACAAGGGCCTGAAGACGGCCTGCCTGAGCAAGGTGTTCCCGACCCGCTCGCACACGGTCGCGGCCCAGGGCGGCATCTCGGCCGCGCTCGGCAACATGAGCGAGGACGACTGGCGCTACCACTTCTACGACACCATCAAGGGCTCGGACTGGCTGGGCGACCAGGACGCGATCGAGTACATGTGCCGCGAGGCCATCCCCGCGGTCATCGAGCTCGAGCACCAGGGCGTGCCGTTCTCGCGCACCGAGGACGGCCGCATCTACCAGCGCCCCTTCGGCGGCATGACCACCCGCATGGGCACCGGCCCGGCCGCGCAGCGCACCTGCGCCGCGGCGGACCGCACCGGCCACGCGATCCTGCATACGCTCTACCAGCAGTCGCTGGCGCATTCGGCCGAGTTCTTCATCGAGTACTTCGCGCTCGACCTGGTGATGGACGCCGAAGGCGCCTGCCGCGGCGTGCTGGCGATGGACATGGCCACCGGCGAGCTGCACCTGTTCCGCGCCCAGGGCACGGTGCTGGCGACCGGCGGCTACGGCCGCGCCTATTTCTCCGCGACCTCGGCGCATACCTGCACCGGCGATGGCGGCGGCATGGCGCTGCGCGCCGGCCTGCCGCTGCAGGACATGGAGTTCGTGCAGTTCCACCCGACCGGCATCTACGGCGCCGGCTGCCTGATCACCGAAGGCGTGCGTGGCGAAGGCGGCATCCTGCGCAACGCCAAGGGCGAGCGCTTCATGGAGCGCTACGCGCCGAACGCCAAGGACCTGGCCTCGCGCGACGTCGTCAGCCGCTCGATGACGATCGAGATCCGCGAGGGCCGGGGCGTCGGTCCGCACCAGGACCACATCCACCTCGACCTGACCCACCTCAATCCGGCCGACATCCACGAGAAGCTGCCGGGCATCGCCGAGACCGCGAAGATCTTCGCCGGCGTCGACGTCACCAAGCAGCCGATCCCGGTGCTGCCGACCGTGCACTACAACATGGGCGGCCTGCAGACGAATTATCACGGCGAAGTCGTGACGCTGAAGGACGGCAACCCGGACAGCGTCGTGCCGGGCCTGTACGCGATCGGCGAGGCGGCCTGCGTGTCGGTGCACGGCGCCAACCGCCTCGGCTCGAATTCACTGCTGGACCTGGTGGTGTTCGGCCGCGCGGTCGCCAACCGCTGCGCCGAGACGATCCGCCCGGGCGCGCCGCAGCCGACGGTGCAGCGCGGCGCCTATGAGCCTTCGCTGGCCAACCTCGACCGCGTCCGCAACGCCAGCGGCGGCACCCCGACCGCCGAACTGCGCCTGCGCATGCAGCGGGCGATGCAGGAGGACGCCGCGGTGTTCCGTACCCCGGACGGCCTGAAGCGCGGCGTCGAGCGCATCCGCGAATGCGTGCGCGGCTTCGACGACATCCGCATCAGCGACCGCTCGCTGGTCTGGAACTCCGACCTGATGGAGACGCTCGAGCTGCAGAACCTGCTCGGCCAGGCGCTGGCGACGATCGTGTCCGCGGAGAATCGCACCGAGTCGCGCGGCGCCCACGCCCGCGAGGACTTCTGGGAGAAGGACGAGCAGGGCAACCTCAAGGACGAGGGCATCCGCCGCGACGAGGAGTGGCTCAAGCACACGATCTGCTGGGTCGACGGCGACCAGACCCGCATCGACTACCGCCCGGTGCACATGTACACGCTCACCCGCGACGTGGACGTGGTGCCGCCGAAGAAGCGCACTTACTGAGTCATTCCAGGCAGGGCGGCGGCGCCGCCCCGACCCAGGCACCGATCGAGATCAGACATGGCCGAGTTTTCGCTCCCGAAGAATTCCAAGGTGAACAAGGGACGGCACTTCCCCGCGCCGGCCGGCGCGAAGAACGTGCGCGCGTTCAAGGTGTACCGCTGGAACCCGGACGACGGCGCCAATCCGCGCACGGACACCTACGAGATCGACCTCGACGCCTGCGGGCCGATGGTTCTCGACGCGCTGATCAAGATCAAGAACGAGATCGACCCGACGCTGACCTTCCGCCGCTCCTGCCGCGAGGGCATCTGCGGCTCGTGCGCGATGAACATCGACGGCACCAACACCCTGGCCTGTACCCGCGCGATCGACGAGTGCAAGAAGGCCGAGGTGCCGATCTACCCGCTGCCGCACATGCCGGTGGTCAAGGACCTGGTGCCGGACCTGACCCACTTCTACGCGCAGTACGCCTCGATCCGCCCGTGGCTGCGTACGCAGAGCCCGGCACCGGCGAAGGAGCGCCTGCAGTCGAAGGCCGACCGCGCCAAGCTCGACGGTCTCTACGAATGCATCCTCTGCGCCTGCTGCTCGACCAGCTGCCCGAGCTACTGGTGGAACGGCGACCGCTACCTCGGCCCGGCGGTCCTGCTGCAGGCCTACCGCTGGATCGTCGACTCGCGCGACGAGGACACCGGTGCCCGCCTGGACGACCTGATGGACCCGTTCAAGCTCTATCGCTGCCACACGATCATGAACTGCGCCCGCACCTGCCCGAAGGGTCTGAACCCGGCGAAGGCGATCGGCGAGATCAAGAAGCTGATGCTGCAGCGGCGCGGCGCCTGAGCCGCCGGTCCGAACGATGTCCGCAGACGCCGACGCCGAGCTGCGCCGCCTGCGCTGGCGCTGCCGGCGCGGCATGCGCGAACTCGACCAGCTGCTGCTGCGTTATCTCGACCGCTGCTGGGCGGCGGCGGATGACGCGGAACGTTCGGTTTTCCTACGCCTCCTCGACAGCGAGGACGATAGGCTGTGGCGGTGGTTCATGGGCCGGGAGGCTCCGCAGGATGCGCAACTCGCCGGACTCGTCGCCCGTGTACTCGACCTGCCGCCTTGACTGGCGGACGTCGCGGCCGCTCGCCGCGGCCCTCGTGATCCTCGGCGGCCTCGCCGCGATCTCGATCCTCGCCAGCGCACTCCCCGCGCTCACGGCCTGCCTCGCCGCCGGGGCCGCGTTCGGATGGTCGCTGCATTCGGCGCGCCGCGAACTCGCGCGTGCCGGCGGCACGCTGACGCTGGACGGGCAAGGGCGGGGGCGCTGGCAGTGCGTCGGGGACGTGGTCGCGTTGCAGGAGGTGAGTGTCGTGTTCCGCGGCCCGCTGGTGGTCGTCACCGGGCGCACCGCGCAGCGACGCACACGACGCTGGCTGTTCTGGCCCGGCATGCTCGTGGCTTCCGACCGCCGCCGCCTGCGCCTGCTCGCCGGCCCCGCACGCGGGGGCGACGCCGCGGTGCCCTCGGTGGCAGCATAGGCGCCCACATGTTCCAGCCCCTTCCCCTGTCGATCGGCCTGCGCTACCTGCGCGCCAAGCGCCGCAACGGCTTCATCTCCTTCCTGTCGCTGGCCTCGATCCTCGGGATCATCCTCGGCGTGGTCGCGCTGATCACGACCATTTCGGTGATGAGCGGCTTCCAGTCGGAACTGCGCACCCGCATCCTCGGCATGGTCGCGCATGCGACGATCACCGGCCTCGACGGGCCGCTGGAGGACTGGCAGCGCGCGGTCGCCTTCGCCAGCGAAGACGGCCGGGTGGTCGGCGCCGCGCCCTATGTCGAGACCGAAGCGCTGCTGCAGGGCCACCGCCGCCAGGGTGCGCTGGTGCGCGGCGTGCTCCCCGACTACGAGCCGCGGGTGTCGGAGATCGCGGAGAAGATGACCCACGGCCGCCTCGACGACCTGCGTCCGGGCGAGTTCAACATCATCCTCGGTGCCGAACTCGCGGCCGCGCTCGGCGTCGGTCCCGGCGATGCGGTGAACATGTACATCTCCGAAGCGACGGCGACCCCGCTCGGGGCGCTGCCGCGCGCGCGCCGCTTCAATGTCGTCGGCGTGTTCCGTGCCGGCGCCCAGGAATACGACCTCGGCCTGGCGATCATCCATCTGCAGGACGCGCAGCGGCTCGGCCGCCTCGGCGACGGCGTCACCGGCGTGCGCCTGAAGCTGGCCGACATGTGGCAGGCCTGGCCGGTCGCGCGCGACCTGACCGAGCGCATGCAGGGTTATTTCCGCGTCCGCGACTGGGCCCGCGACCACGCCAACTTCTTCCGCGCGCTGAAGCTCGAGAAGACGGTCATGTTCATCCTGCTGTCGCTGGTGATCCTGATCGCCGCGTTCAACCTGGTGTCGTCGCTGGTGATGCTGGTGCAGGACAAGCAGTCGGACATCGCGATCCTGCGCACGCTCGGCATGTCACCGGCCGGGGTGATGCGGGTCTTCGTCGTGCAGGGGATGGTGATCGGGCTCGCCGGCATCGCGATCGGCGTCGGCGGCGGCGTACTGCTGGCCAGCAACCTGTCGCACGTGGTGGCCGCGATCGAGAACGCCTTCGGCACCGAACTGATGCCGGCGGACGTCTACTACATCAGTGGCGTGCCCTCGGAAGTGCATGGCGACGACGTCGCGATGGTCGCGGTGGTCGCCTTCGTGATGTGCCTGCTGGCCACCCTGTACCCGGCGTGGCGGGCCGCCCGCACCGATCCCGCGACGGCGCTGCGCTATGAATGACCGCGTCCGCGAACCGGTGATCCGCTGCCAGGGCCTCGGCAAGACCTACGAGGAGGGCAACCTGCGCACGCCGGTCTTCGACGGGCTCGACCTGACGGTCGGCAAGGGCGAGACCGTCGCGATCGTCGGCGCTTCCGGAGCTGGCAAGAGCACGCTGCTGCACCTGCTCGGTGGCCTGGACGCGGCCAGCGCCGGCGAGGTGCTGGTCGCCGATCCCGCCGGCGGCGGCCTGAAGGCGATGTCGGGGCTGGGCGAACGCGAACGCAGCCGGCTGCGCAACCGCGCGCTCGGCTTCGTCTACCAGTTCCACCACCTGCTGCCGGAGTTCACCGCGCTCGAGAATGTGATGATGCCGCTGCTGATCCGCGGCGATGCCGTCGCCGCGGCGCGCGGACCGGCGAAGGCGCTGCTCGAGCGCGTCGGCCTCGGCCATCGCCTCGGCCACAAGCCGGGCGAACTGTCCGGCGGCGAGCGCCAGCGTGCCGCGGTGGCGCGCGCCCTGGTCACCAATCCCGCCTGCGTGCTCGGTGACGAGCCCACCGGCAATCTCGACGAGAAAACCGCCGCCTCGGTGTTCGACCTGCTGCTCGAGCTCAATCGCGAGCAGGGCACGGCGCTGGTCCTCGTCACCCATGATCGCCGCCTGGCGCGGCGACTGGATCGAACCCTGGAACTGACCCGGGGAAAGCTGCGACCACTGCCCGAGGACTAGGCCGTGCCCACCGCGCGGGCGACCGCGACGGACACCGGGCCACGGCCGGCCGCCGGGATTCCGGCGGAGCAGGTGCCGCCGCCGTTCGCGCCCGCGATCGCCGCAGCCCTGCTCGCGGGCGTGCTCTGGGTGCAGGTCTGGGCCGAACTTCCGCCACGGTGGGCGGGCGCAGTCTTGACGCTCGCCGGGCTGCTGATGTGGGGCGGGCGGTGGCGCGGGCGCGCCTTCGGGGCGCTGTTGGTCGGCATCGCCCTGGCCTGTGCCCACGGCGGCGCGGCGATGGCGCTGCGGCTGCCGGCGGAACTCGCGGGACAGACCCTCTGGGTCGAAGGGCGCATCGCCGGCCTGCCGGAACGCGGCGATGGCCAGTGGCGGTTCGCTTTCGTCGTGGAGCAGGGCGATGGGCCGGCGGCGATCCTGAAGGGTCGGCGCCTGCGCCTGGGCTGGTACGCCCGTGATGGCGCGCCGCTGCCCGAACTGGCCGCGGGTAGCCAGTGGCGCCTGCCGGTGCGGCTGCGTCGGCCACGCGGGCTGATCAACCCCGGCGGCTTCGATTTCGAGCGGCGCGCGCTGGAGCAGCGGCTGGCAGCCACCGGGGCCGTGGTGACGGCGGCGAAGGGGAGGGACGCGGGCGACGGCGATTCCGGCGGCGAACCGCGGCGCCTGGCCCCCGGCGCGGGTCTGGATCCGCTGCGCGAACTCCTTTCCGGCCGCATCGCCGCGGCGCTTCCGGCCGAGCGGGCGCGTTTCGTCGCCGCGCTGGCCCTCGGCGACACCCGCGAGCTCGACGACCACGACTGGCAGGTACTGCGGGCGACCGGCCTCACCCATCTGATCGCGATCTCCGGCTTCCACGTCGGCCTCGTCGCCGGCTTCGGGGCGCTGCTGGTGCGGGCGCTGTGGACGCTCGTTCCGGGCCTGGCGCGACGCTGGCCGCGACCGCCGGCAGCGGCGGTCGCCGCGGTCGTGTTCGCGGCCGCTTACGCGGCGCTGGCCGGCTTCGCGCTGCCGACGCTGCGCACGCTGCTGATGATCGCCGCACTCGCCGGCGCCCGGATCTGGCGCCGGCGGCCGCGTCCCGGTGACGGCCTCGCCCTGGCCCTGGTCGCGGTGCTGCTGCTCGACCCGCTGAGCGTGCTCGCGCCGGGCTTCTGGCTCAGTTTCGTCGGTGTCGCCTGGTTGCTCTGGTGCCTGCCGCCGGACCCGCGCGCCGGCATGCTGCGCCCCTTCCTGCAGGGGCAGGGCGTGGCGGTGCTCGGGCTCCTGCCGCTGACCGTCTGGTTCTTCGGGCAGGCCTCGCTGTCGGGACCGCTGGTGAACCTCGCCGGGATTCCGTGGATCAGTCTCGTGGTCGTGCCGCTGTGCCTGCTCGGCCTGGCGGCGACACCGCTGTCGGACACCCTCGCGGGGACCGTGTGGACCCTCGCGGGGCAGGCGATGGACGGCTTCTGGACCGTGCTCGAGCAGGTCGCGGCCTGGCCGGCGAGTCTGGTCTGGCTGCCCGAACCGGCGCTGCCGGCGCTGGTCCTGGCCTTCGCCGGCGCCTTCTGGTGCCTGTTGCCCCGCGGCGTGCCGGGCAAGCCGCTGGCGCTGCTGCTCCTGCTGCCGCTGCTCTGGCCGGCAACCGGCCGGCCCCGGCACGGCGAGGCGGAGCTGTGGCTGCTCGACGCCGGCCAGGGCCTGGCCCTGCTGGTGCGCACCGCCGACCACGACCTGCTGTACGACGCCGGCCCGGCGACCGCGCACGGGGCCGACCTCGGCGAGGTCGCGGTGGTACCGGCGCTGCGCGCCCTCGGCGTCCGCCGGGTCGACCGCCTGGTGATCAGCCACGGCGACAGTGACCACGCCGGTGGCGCCGACGCGGTGCGCCGCGAATTCGCCGTCGGCGACATCTTCGCGCCGCCCGGCTGGCGACCGTCGCCGCTGCCACCGACGCCGGTGCGCGACTGTCTCGCCGGCGCAGGCTGGGAGCACGACGGCGTGCGCTTCCGCTGGCTGCATCCGCCGGCCTACTTTCCCTATCTGCGCAACCAGAGTTCCTGCGTTCTGCGCATCGACGCCGCCGGCGCCTCGGCGATCCTCGCCGGCGACATCGGCCGGCACATCGAGACGCGACTGGCCGGGCTGC
This sequence comes from Arenimonas composti TR7-09 = DSM 18010, assembly GCF_000426365.1. Taxonomy (GTDB): domain Bacteria; phylum Pseudomonadota; class Gammaproteobacteria; order Xanthomonadales; family Xanthomonadaceae; genus Arenimonas; species Arenimonas composti. Next base: position 592,411 of record NZ_AUFF01000001.1, read on the forward strand.
CGCCGGCCGACATCCGCGCCGACGTGCTGCTGGTGCCGCACCACGGCAGCGACAGCTCGTCCAGCCTGGACTTCATCGCCGCCGTGCGGCCGCGCCTCGGGCTGCTGGCGGTTGGCGCCGACAACCGCTTCGGACTGCCGAAGCCGCGGGTGCTGGCGCGCTACGCGCGCTATTCGGTGCCCCTGTCCGACACCGCCATGGACGGGGCGATCGCGGTCCGCCTCGGCACGCATGGCGCCCGCATTCACACGCAGCTGCGCCGCGACCGGCCGCGCTACTGGCGCGATGTCCGGACTGCAGGCACGGGTTATGCTGGCGAGGTTTCCGCGATCCGAAGGTGAGGCGTGTTCGAACTGATCAAAGCCGGCGGCTGGGTGATGCTGCCGCTGATTGCCCTGGCCGTGCTCGCGACGGCGATCGTGCTCGAAAGGTTCTGGACCCTCCGCCGCAAGGACGTGCTGCCGCCCGGGCTCGGCGAGGAGGTGCGCGAGTGGGCGCGCGGCCGCAATCTCGACCCGAAGCACATCGAGGTGCTGCGCCGGAACTCGCCGCTCGGCGAGCTGCTGGCGGCGGCGCTGGACGTGCGCAACCGGCCGCGCGAGCTGATCAAGGAACGCATCGAGGACACCGGCCGCCATGTCGCGCACCGGCTCGAGCGCTTCCTCAATACCCTGGGCACGATCGCCGCGGTGTCGCCGCTGCTCGGCCTGCTGGGCACCGTGTTCGGCATGATCCGGATGTTCCTGGACATCCTCGGCCACGGCGTCGGCGACGCCAACCAGCTCGCCGGCGGCATCGGCGAGGCGCTGATCAGCACGGCGGCCGGCCTGGTGGTGGCGATCCCGGCGCTGATCTTCCACCGCTACCTGCGCGGCCGCATCACCGGCTACATCGTCGAGATGGAAGTGCAGGCGACGGCCCTGCTCGACGCCCTCGACGACGGCACCGGCCGCCTGCGTCCGACGGTCAAGCGGAGCGAGGCATGAGGCTCGGCACCGGCCGCGTCCCCGACGAGCCCGAGATCAACCTGGTCTCGCTGATCGACGTGGTCTTCTGCCTGATCATCTTCCTGGTCGTGACCACCAGCTTCAACCAGCGCAGTGCGATCCGGCTCGAGCTGCCGAAAGCCGACATCGCGGCGGAGGTGCAGCCACCGGATCCGCTGACGATCGTGATCGACGCCGAGGGCCGCATCTATCTCGGCAACCAGGAAGTGCTGCGCCGTGACCCCGCCTCGCTGAAGGAAGCGATCGCCCAGGTCGCCGGCGACGACCGCCAGCGGCCGGTGTTCATCCGCGCCGACGCGCGCGCGCAGACGCAGGCGCTGGTGACGGTGATGGAAGCGGTCGGCCAGCTCGGCTTCACCCGCGTGTCGCTGCCGGTCGCGCCGGGGGCGCCGGAATGAGCGGCTCCACGGCCGCCGCGGAGCGCACCGAGACCGCGACCTGGACCATCTACCGCCGCCTGCTCGCACGCTCACGCCGCTACTGGCCACTGCTGGTGGCCTCGGCGATCGGCATGATCATCGAAGCCGGCGCCGCCGCCGGGTTCACCGCGCTGATGCAGCCGGTCGTCGACGAGACCTTCGTGACCCGCACCTCGGCGCTGGACTGGACGCTGCCACTGGCGATCGTCGCGCTGTTCGTGATCCGCGGCGCCGCCACCTTCACCACCGACTACGGCATGGCCCGCGCCGGCCGCAGCGTCGTGCGCGATCTGCGCGAGGAGATCCTCGGCAAGTACCTGCGCCTGCCGAGCACGCGCTTCGACCAGGAAGCGGTGCCGGCGATGGTCTCCCGGCTGAACTACGACACCGAGCAGGTGACCCAGGCGAGCAGCGACGCGCTGAAGACGATCTTCACCGACACGCTGACCATCGTCGGCCTGCTGGCGGTGATGTTCTGGTACAGCCCGCGGGTGACCGTGGTGATGCTGGTGCTGGCGCCGCTGATCGGCGGCATTTCCAGTGTCGTCGGCCGCCGCTACCGCAAGATCAACCGCGGCATCCAGGACGGTGTCGCCGGCATGGCCCAGGTCGCCGAGCAGGCGCTGTCGGCGCACCAGGAGGTCAAGATCCACGGTGCCCAGGACTCCGAGCGGGCCCGCTACGGCGAACTGGTGAACCGCAACCTGCGCCTGGGCATCAAGGTCGAGTCGACGCGGGCGCTGGCCTCGTCGGTGGTGCAGATCCTCGCCGCGATCGGGCTGGCGGTGATCCTGATGGTCGCCGGCTACGAGTCCTCGCGGGGACGCATGACCGCCGGCACCTTCGTGACCCTGCTGACGGCGATGATGGCGATGCTGCCCTCGCTCAAGCGCATCACCAACGTGCAGGCGATCGTGCAGAAGGGCGTCGCCGCGGCCGAGCGCCTGTTCGCGATCATCGACGAATCCGACGAGCCCGACAGCGGCACGACGCCGATCCAGCGTGCCCGCGGCGACATCGAGTTCCGCGATGTTCGCCTGGCCTACGCCGGCCAGGAAGGCGCCGCGCTCGAGGGCGTGTCGTTCCGCGCCGCGCCGGGAACGGTCACCGCGGTCGTCGGGCGCTCCGGCAGCGGCAAGTCCTCGCTGATCCGGCTGCTGCCGCGGCTTTACGAGCCGACCGCCGGCACCGTGCTGCTCGACGGCGTGCCGCTGGCCGATTACCGGCTGGCCGATCTGCGCCGGCAGATCGCCCTCGTCGGGCAACGGGTCATGCTGTTCGATGACAGCGTCGCCGCCAACATCGCCTACGGTGCGGAAGGCGCCGACCCGGCGCGGATCCGCGCCGCCGCCGAAGCCGCCAACGCGGCCGAGTTCATCGACCGGCTGCCGGGCGGCATGCAGGCGCGCATCGGCGAGAACGGCGCGCTGCTTTCCGGCGGTCAGCGGCAGCGGCTGGCGATCGCCCGCGCGATCCTGCGCGATGCGCCGATCCTGATCCTCGACGAGGCGACCGCGGCGCTCGACACCGAGTCCGAGCGGCTGGTGCAGGCGGCGCTCGACCGGCTGATTCCCGACCGCACGACGCTGGTGATCGCGCACCGCCTGTCGACGATCGAGCACGCCGACCAGGTGCTGGTGCTGGACGCGGGCCGGGTGGTGGAGCAGGGCACGCATGCCGAACTGCTCGCGCGCGGCGGCCTGTACGCGCATCTGCACCGCATGCAGTTCCGCGAGCCGGAGGCGGGGTGAGCGCGGCACTGGAAGCCTGGCTGCTGCGGCGCTGGTACGGCGGCGTGGCGCCGGGGCCGGGCCTGCGTGCGCTCGCGGCGCTGCACGGCACGCTGCTGCGGCTGCGTACGTGGCTGCGCCGCCGCGGCTGGCCGGCGGTGCAGTCGCTGCCGGTGCCGGTGGTCGTCGTCGGCAACCTGATCGCCGGCGGTGCCGGCAAGACGCCACTGACGATCGCGGTGGCCGGCCACCTCGCCGCCGCCGGATGGAAGCCGGGCATCGTCAGCCGCGGCCATGGCCGCCGCAGCCGCGGCCCGGTGCGTGTCCATCCCGATACGCCGGCTTCCGAGGCCGGTGACGAGCCGCTGCTGATCGCCCGCCGCACCGGCCTGCCGGTCGCCGTCGACAGCGACCGCGTCGCCGCCGCGCGGCGCCTGATCTCGGAGGGCTGCGATCTGATCCTCGCGGACGACGGCCTGCAGCATCTGCGCCTCGGCCGCGACATCGAGATCGAGGTCGTCGACGGCGTGCGCGGCTACGGCAATGGCCGCCTGATCCCTGCCGGGCCCCTGCGCGAGCCGCGCGGTCGGCGGGTCGACCTGCGGGTGCGCAACGGCGGTGACGGGGATTTCGCCGGTGCCGGCGCAGCACCGGCGCCGTGGCCGATGACGCTGGAACTCGCCGATGCCGAGCGGCTCGTCGGCGGCGAAATCCGGCCGCTGGCGGGCTTCGCCGGCAGGCGCGTGTTCGCGCTCGCCGGCATCGCGCATCCGCCGCGCTTCTTCGCGGCGCTGGCGGCCGCCGGGCTCGCCGTCGACGGTCGCGGCTTTCCCGACCACCACGCGTTCGCCGCCACCGATCTCGACTTCGCCGACGGCGCGCCACTGCTGGTCACCGAGAAGGACGCGGTGAAGCTGCGCGGACTCGCCGGCGTCACCGCCGACCTCTGGGTCGTGCCGGCGCGGGCGAAACTCCCCGACGGCTTCTTCGCCGCCCTCGACCGCCTGCTCGCCGAACGGAGCGCTTCGCATGTCCCAGCCTGATTTCGTCGTCGCGGTACCCGCGCGCTACGGCGCCTCGCGCCTGCCCGGCAAGCCCCTGCGGCTGATCGCCGGCATCCCGATGGTCGTGCATGTGGCGCGGCGGGCCCTTGCCGCCGGCGCCCGCCAGGTCGTCGTCGCGACCGACGACACGCGCATCGCCGACGCGCTCGCCGGCGAGCCGCTGACCGTCTGCATGACCCGGGCCGACCACGCCTCCGGCACGGATCGCCTCGCCGAGTGCGCCGACCAGCTCGGCTGGGACGACGCCACGATCGTCGTGAACCTGCAGGGCGACGAGCCCTTCGCGCCACCGGAAGGCATCCGCGCGGTCGCCGGGGCCCTGGCCACCAGCGGCGCCGGCATGGCGACGCTGGCGACCGCGGTCGAGGACGCCGCAGCCCTGTTCGACCCGAACGTCGTCAAGCTGGTGCGCGACCGCGCCGGCTTCGCGCTGTACTTCAGCCGCGCGCCGATCCCCTGGCAGCGCGACCGCTTCGCCCGCGACCGCCTCGGTCCGCCCGGCGACGACGTCTGGCGGCACATCGGCATCTACGCCTACCGCGCCGGGTTCCTGCGCCGGTTCGCCACGCTGCCCGCGGGGCGCCTGGAGCAGCTCGAGGCCCTGGAGCAGCTGCGGGTGCTGGAAGCCGGCGAACGCATCGCCGTCGGCATCAGCCCGGTGCCGTTCCCGCCCGGCGTCGACACCCTGGCGGACCTCGAGCGCGCCGATCGCCGGGCCCGTGAACTCACCTGAAGAAGTGTCTCCAAGTCATTGAATATCTTGTTCGTCTGTCTCGGAAACATCTGCCGATCACCGCTGCTCGAGGGCTGGGCGCGACATGTCGCCGAGGGCGCCAGCCGGCGCGAGCTCGTCTTCGACTCGGCCGGTACCGGCGACTGGCACATCGGCCAGCCGCCGGACCCGCGGGCGATCGCCGCGGCCCGCCGCCATGGCATCGACATCGCCGACCTGCGCGCCCGCACGGTGCGCGGCGATGATTTCGCCCGCTTCGACCTGATCCTCGCGGCCGACCGCGCCAACCTGGACTGGCTGCAGCGACACGCGCCGGCCGATGCCCGCGCGCGCGTGGCACTGGCGCTGGCGTGGGGCTGCGACACGCCGGGGGCGGAAGTGCCGGATCCGTACACCGGCACCGACGCCGATTTCGACGCCGTCTGCCGGCTCGCGCAGGCCGTGGCGACGGGCTTGCTGCGCAAATCGGCAGCGCGGTCATAATGCCGGCATCCCCCAGTCCGGACCGCGAGGTCCGGCACGCGCAGGAAGCCCCCGAATGAACCAGGCCGCCACTGCCGCTCCCGAACTCCTCCCTGGCCTGACCTGGCTGAACGCCGAACCGCAGACCATCGGCGGCCACCGCGGCCGCGTGCTGGCGCTGGTGTTCTGGAATGCCGCCTCGCCGTATTGCCACAACCTGATCGACGATCTCGTGCGCCTGCAGGCGCGGCATCCGCTGGCCCTGTCGCTGGTCGGCCTGCACCAGCCCAGGTTCGACACCGAACAGGACGCCCAGCGCGTGCTGAAGGCGGTCAACCGCCTCGGCATCACTTTCCCGGTCGCCAACGATCCGCACTGGGTCGCGTGGCAGCACTACGGCGTGCAGTCGTGGCCGACCGTCGCGCTGGTGGACCCGCGCGGCCGCCTGCGCGAGGTCTTCGCCGGGGACCAGCGCATCGCCGCGATCGATACCGCCGTCGCCGCCCTGGTGGCGGAGGCGGGCGGCACGTTCGCTCCGGCGCCGGCCGCGCGTCCGCGCGGCGCGGAGACGCGGCTGCCACTGGCGTTCCCGTCGGGCCTGGCGGTGGGCGAGAACCACCTGTACGTCGCCGACACCGGTCATCACCGCATCCTGGAGTGCACGCACTCCGGGCGCCTGCTGCGCGAGTTCGGCACCGGCCACGGCGACCTCGTCGACGGCGTCGAGGAAGCGGCCTTCCGCGCCCCGCGCGGCCTGTGCCTGGTGCGCGAACAGCTCTATGTCGCCGACACAGGCAACCACGCGCTGCGGCGCATCCGCCTGCTCGACGGCGCGGTGGAGACGGTCATCGGCAACGGCCGCGCGGGGTCGCCGCGCGAGGCCAGCGGCGCCGACATCGCCGCGGTCGCGTTGAACGCCCCGTACGACGTCGCGGGCACCCTCGACCGGCTGTACCTGGCGATGGCCGGCACCAACCAGATCTGGGAATACGACCTGCAGCAGGCGAAGTTCCGCTGCCTGGCCGGCGCCGGCGACCTCGGCATCGCCGACGGCCATGCCCGCAGCGCGCTGTTCGCGCATCCGGTGGCGCTGGCGATGGTGCAGCAGACGCTCTACGTCGTCGATTCGGCCAGTTCCGCGCTGCGCGCGATCCAGACCGCCCAGGGCCAGGTGCAGACCCTGGTCGGGCAGGGGCTCTACGACTTCGGCGACACCGACGGCCAGCGCCGCGATGCCCGCCTGCAGCTGCCGATGGGGCTCGCGCTGGATCCGTCGTCGCCGGTGCTGTGGGTCGCCGACAGCTACAACGGCAGCCTGCGCAAGCTCCGCCTCGGCGGCGGCGACATGGGCACGCACTCGCTGGCGCAACCGCTGCAGCAGCCGGTGGCCCTGGCCGCCGGCGCCGGCTCGTTGTGGATCGCCGACGCCGGCGCGCACGAGGTGCTGCGCCTCGATCTGGGCACCGGCAAGCTCACCCGCCTGCCGATCGGCGAATGACCGCGGACGAAGACGCGACCCCGGCGTTCGACGGCAAGGCCTTCGTCCGCGAACTGACCCTCGCGCCCGGCGTCTACCGGATGCTCGCCGCCGACGGCAGCGTGCTCTACGTCGGCAAGGCGGCCTCGCTGCGCAAGCGCGTCGGCAGTTATTTCCTGAAGGAACAGCCCTCGCGGCGGATCGCCCACATGGTGCGGCAGATCGCCGCGATCGAGATCACCGTCACCCGCACCGCCGGCGAGGCGCTGATCCTCGAGAACCAGCTGATCAAGTCGCTGCGGCCGCGCTACAACGTGCTGCTGCGCGACGACAAGAGCTATCCCTTCGTGCTGCTGACCGACGAGACCTGGCCGCGGCTGGCCTTCCACCGCGGCCCGCGCTCGACGCCGGGGCGCTACTTCGGGCCCTACCCGGGTGCCGGCGCGGTGCGCGAGACGATGGACCTGATGTTCAAGCTGTTCCGCCTGCGCAGTTGCGAGGACAGCGTTTTCCGCAACCGCAGCCGGCCCTGCCTGCAGCACCAGATCGGCCGTTGCAGCGCCCCCTGCGTCGGCCTCGTCGCGACCCGCGAATACGACGCGACGGTGCGGCGAGCCGCGCTGTTCCTCGAGGGCCGCGGCGAGGAACTGGTGCGCGACATGCAGGCGGCGATGGACGAGGCCGCGCACCGGCTCGACTTCGAGCAGGCGGCGGTGCTGCGCGACCAGATCGCCGGCATCCGCAAGGTGCAGGCGCGGCAGTACGTCGAGGGCGAGCAGGTGGAGATGGACGTGCTGGCCTGCGTGGTCGAGCAGGGACAGGCCTGCGTGCTGCTGATGGCCTTCCGCGGCGGCTTCAACCAGGGCACCCGCAGCTTCTTCCCGAAGACCAATGGCGAGGAGGCCGCGGAGGAGGTGCTCGCCGCCTTCGTCGCCCAGTACTACCTCGATCAGCGACCGCCGCGCGAGATCGTGCTCAGCCATCCGGTCGCCGACCGCGAGCTGCTCGAACAGGTGCTGGGCGAACAGGCCGGGCGCAAGGTCGAGCTCAAACCCTCGGTGCGCGGCGAGCGTGCGCGCTTCCTCGAACTGGCGAAACAGAACGCGGCGCTGGCGCTGGCCACCGAGATCGGTTCCAGCGCCAGCCAGAAGGCGCGCCTGCTCTCGCTGCAGGAGCTGCTGGAACTGCCGGCACCGCCGCAGCGCATCGAGTGCTTCGACATCAGCCACACGATGGGCGAGGCGACCGTGGCCTCCTGCGTGGTGTTCGACGCCGAAGGCCCGGTACGTGGCCAGTACCGGCGCTACAACATCGCCGGCATCGAGCCGGGCGACGACTACGCGGCGATGCACCAGGCGCTCGAACGCCGCTTCCGCCGCGGCGTCGCCGAGGGTGTGCTGCCCGACCTGCTGCTGATCGACGGTGGCGCCGGCCAGCTCGCGCAGGCGAGGGCGGTGCTGGCCGAACTCGGTGTCGAGGGTGTGGCGATGATCGGTGTCGCCAAGGGTCCCGAACGCAAGGCCGGCGCCGAGGCTCTGGTCTTCCCCGACGGCCGCGAAATCCGCCCCGGCGCGGCATCGCCGGGCCTGCAGCTCGTGCAACAGGTACGCGACGAGGCGCACCGGTTCGCGATCACCGGTCACCGCGGCAAGCGGCAGAAACTGCGCGAGACCAGCCGCCTCGAGGACATCCCCGGCATCGGCCCGCGCCGGCGTGCGGCGCTGCTGAAACATTTCGGCGGCCTCGCCGGGCTGCGCAACGCCGGCCCGGAAGAGATCGCCCGGGTCGAGGGCGTCAATGCGGCGCTCGCGCAACGGATCCACGCCGCTTTGCACGGGCTTGCGCCACAATCTCCCCAGCCCCCCCGCACGGAGACGCCGTGACCCTGACGATCCCGACCCTGCTGACGCTGTTCCGGATCCTGCTGATTCCGGTACTGGTGGTCGTCTTCTACCTCGAGGGGCGATGGACCAACCTGGCGGCCGCGGCGGTATTCGTGCTCGCCGCGCTCACCGACTGGCTCGACGGCTGGGTGGCGCGGCGCTACGGCATGTACTCGGCCTTCGGCGCCTTCCTCGACCCGGTGGCCGACAAGCTGATGGTGGCCTTCGCGCTGCTGCTGGTCGTCGAGCGCCACGACACGCCGTGGATGGCCCTGCTGAGCGCGATCATCATCGGCCGCGAGATCACGATCTCGGCGCTGCGCGAATGGATGGCGCAGGTCGGCGCGCACGGCCTGGTCAAGGTCGCCGCGCTCGGCAAGCTGAAGACGATCGTGCAGATGGTCGCGATCAGCTGCCTGCTGTTCTACGAAGACCTGTTCGGGCTGCCGGTATTCCGCATCGGCGAATGGCTGCTCGCGATCGCGGCGGCGCTGACGCTGTGGTCGGGCTGGGACTACCTGCGTGCGGCGTGGCCGGCGATGCGACAGAAGGGCTGAGAAAAAATTAGTGAAAGAAGGCTTGACACACTCGGGGGCCTTCCCCAAAATATGCGTCTCTTCCGCGGGAATAGCTCAGTTGGTAGAGCACGACCTTGCCAAGGTCGGGGTCGCGAGTTCGAGTCTCGTTTCCCGCTCCATTTTCGCCAAAACCCCGTTCGCGGGGTTTTGTTTTTTCGGGTCCCGGCAGGCTAAGCTGCGACCCGCGCGGATGCAGAGTCCGCACACCCAGGCCGGGTGGCAGAGTGGTTATGCAGCGGACTGCAAATCCGCGTACGCCGGTTCAATTCCGACCTCGGCCTCCATATGAAACGACGCCCCGGGCAGGAATGCCCGGGGCGTTTTCATTGCGCGTCCGGCGCGCGCGCAGCTTCGACCACGGCGGCATGGCACACTCTGCGCGTACACCGTCGCGGCCCGCCCGGGTGGCGAAACCGGTAGACGCAACGGACTTAAAATCCGTCGGCCTCGCGGCCATGCGGGTTCGATCCCCGCCCCGGGCACCAGACGCGGCCTGCCGTCTCGTTTCGGGGAGAAGCGGATGTTGTCGGGTTTCATGGAATTCCTTTACGGGCTCGTGCAGCTCGGCGTCGCGCTGATCGCGCTGGCGACCTGGCAGCGGAGCGCGATCACCGGCTTCCTGTGGATCGCCTTCGGCCTGGTGCTGGACACGCTGGCGGGGTGGGTGACGCCGCTGCTGTTCCCGCTGGCCAACACCACCGACGGGGGCGTCGACATCGAGCTGCTGATCCTCGTGGTCCGCTTGCTGCGGCTGGCGACGCTCGCGGTGGTCGCGATCGGCTTCTGGAAGGTCTACGCCGCGCTGAAGCGGCACGAGGGGAAGGCATGAGCCTGGTACTGCCGTCGCGCTATGCGGCATTCATCACCGTCGTCGCGCTCACCGTGCTCGCCGGCATCGCGACGATCTGGATCTCCGGCATGGTCTGGGTGCTGGCGGTGTTCGCGGCGCTGACCCTGGTCGGCATCGTCGACCTGATGCAGAAGAAGCACAGCCTGCGGCGCAATTTCCCGCTGCTGGCGCATTTCCGTTACGGCCTGGAATCGATCGGCCCGGAGATCCGCCAGTACTTCATCGAGCCGGATACGCAGGAGAACCCGTTCTCGCGGGCGCAGCGGGCGATCGTCTACCAGCGCGCGAAGGACGTGCTCGACAAGCGCCCCTTCGGCACCCAGATCGACGTCTACGGCGACGATTACGAGTGGATCAACCATTCGCTGCGGCCGGCGACGATCGGCTCGCACGATTTCCGCGTGCGCGTCGGCGAAGGCCGCGCGCAGCCCTACGACGCCAGCGTCTTCAACATCTCGGCGATGAGCTTCGGTTCGCTGTCGGCGAACGCGGTGCGCGCACTGAATGCCGGCGCGAAACGCGGCGGTTTCTACCACGACACCGGCGAGGGCTCGATCTCGCGCTACCACCGCGAGCACGGCGGCGACCTGGTGTGGGAGCTCGGCTCCGGTTACTTCGGCTGCCGCCGCGACGACGGCGGTTTCGACCCGGACAAGTTCGCCGCGAACGCCGCCGACCCGCAGGTGAAGATGATCGAGATCAAGCTCAGCCAGGGCGCCAAGCCGGGGCAGGGCGGCATCCTGCCCGCGGCGAAGGTGTCGCCGGAAATCGCCGAGGCGCGCGGCATCCTGCCGGGGGTCGAATGCCATTCGCCGGCGGCGCATTCGGCCTTCTCGACGCCGATCGGCCTGCTCGAATTCGTCGAGCAACTGCGCACGCTCTCGGGCGGCAAGCCGACCGGCTTCAAGCTGGCGATCGGCCACCCCTGGGAGTGGTTCGCGATCGCCAAGGCGATGCGCGAGAGCGGCATCGTGCCCGACTTCATCGTCGTCGACGGCGGCGAAGGCGGCACCGGCGCAGCGCCTCTCGAGTTCAGCAACCACGTCGGCGCGCCGATGCGCGAGGCGCTGATGCTGGTGCACAACACCCTGGTCGGGCTCGACCTGCGCTCGCGGGTGCGGGTGGCCGCGGCCGGCAAGGTGATCACCGCGTTCGACATCGCCCGCACGCTGGCGCTCGGTGCCGACTGGTGCAATGCCGCCCGCGGCTACATGTTCGCGCTGGGCTGCATCCAGTCGCAGAGCTGCCATACCGACAAGTGCCCGACCGGCGTCGCCACCCAGGACCGCAGCCGGCAGGCGGCGCTGGACCCGGAAGACAAGGCGACGCGCGTCTTCAACTACCACCGCAACACATTGCTGGCGCTGAAGGAACTGCTGGCGGCTGCCGGGCTGGAACATCCGTCGCAGCTCGGCCCCGAGCACATCGTGCGGCGGGTGTCGTCGACCGAGGTCCGCTCGCTGGCGGCGCTGCACAAGTTCATACCGCCGGGCGCGCTGCTGGGCGGCGTGCCCGAACATCCGGTCTACCGGGTGTTCTGGGACAAGGCACGCGCGGACAGTTTCACCGCGCCGCCGGAGGCGCTGGCGATGCTCGCGACCAAGATGCGCTGATCCCGCCGCCCTGCGATTGACCGCCCGAAGCCCGCTCGCGTAAACTGCGCGTCCTCTACGGGCGGTTAGCTCAGCGGTAGAGCATCGCTTTCACACGGCGAGGGTCACAGGTTCAAGCCCTGTACCGCCCACCACCTCCGGAAGGCCACCCTCGCGGGTGGCCTTCGCTTTTTCCGGGTCGGCGCGGCATGCTTTCCCGGCGAACAGGGGAGAGCCGCGATGAAGTGCCCGAAGTGCAGCGCCGACATGGGGAAGGTCCGGTTCGAGGGTGTCGAGGTCGACCGCTGCAGCGGCTGCCACGGCATCTGGTTCGACATGCTCGAACACGAGGACCTGAAGGCGATCGCCGGCTCCGAAGCGATCGACACCGGCGACGTGGCGCAAGGCCGCAGCAATGACGCCACCCGCCGGATCCGCTGCCCGGTCTGCGACCAGCCGATGATCGCCATGGTCGTCGCCGGTCAGCCGCACATCGCCTACGAGGCCTGCACGGTCTGCTACGGCATCTATTTCGACGCCGGCGAATTCCGCGATTTCCGCGAGGAAACCTTCGCCGAGGCCTGGCGGGCGATCTTCGGCGGCGGCAAGTCCGCCGGCTGAGGCGCGCCCTTACTCGAGCTGCGCCTTCGCGTAGTCGGCGTCGAGTTTCTCCATCGCGTCGCGCGGCTCGAGCCTGCCTGCTTTCTCGAACGCGGCGGCGGCATCGTCCTCGCGCTTGTCGCCGTGCAGCAGCAACAGCACGTTGGCCTGCTCCACATGCGCGATCGGCGACGCGGGCGTCAGCTTCAGCGCCTGCGCGATGTGCTTCTCCGCTTCCGCCGTCTTGGCGCCGTAGGTCATGCCGCCGATCAGGCCGCCGACCTTGGCGATGATCTCGGCGTGGTAGACGGCGAGCGCGGTGTGCGCTTCGGCGTGTTTCGGTGCCAGCTCCAGGGTCCGGTCCAGGGCCTTGCGCACCTTCGTCGCCAGCCCGAGCTTGAGCGCCTTGGCGATGCTGATGCCCTGGCTGTAGCGGCCGAGCGCGAAGGCCAGGCGATAGTGGCTGTTGGCCTCGCCGGGCAGGGCGGCGACCGCGGCTTCCGCCAGTTCGCCCGCCTGCTGGTAGCGGGCCAGCTGTTCGTCCGCGTCGTCGACCAAGTACGTGGCGTGGATGCCGATCGCCCGGGTCGCGACCGAGGCCCCCACGGGGCCCAGCGCAGCGCCGGCCTCGAAGGCCTGCTGGAAGTCGCCGCGGTGGAAGGCGCGCCAGGCGTCCTGCAGCGATTCCGCCAGCGCGTCCGCATCGATTCCTTTCGGTGCCGCCTTGCCGGCCGCCTTCAGCAGCGCGGCCGCCCGCTTCGCATCCGGGAAGGGTTCGCAGTCCCCGGCGTGCAGGCCCGGCCAGGCCTTCTTCAGCTTGTCGCCGGCGAACTCGAACGGCTTCTGGTCGTGCGGAAACTTAGCCCAGGCGGACTTCTTCTTCGTGGCCATGCTCGCCTCTCCCTGTTCGCGGCGAGCATCCCGCAGCCGCCGCGCGACGCGCAAGCACGCCCTAGTGTGAATGCTCTGAGGCGCGCCGACAGACTCGCTGGCGTCAGGCCAATCGGCCAACCCTGGAGGTGCGTCATGTCCCGCAAGCCCCGCCGTACTCCGTCCCGCAAGCCCGCGCCGGTCGCGGTCCCGCTGAATCCCCGCACGCTGCTGCTCGCCGGCCTCGGCGCCGCCGCGCTGGGCCGCAGCAAGGCGAAGGCGACCGTGCAGGCGATCGGCGACAACGCCGCCGACCTGCGTGGCCGCGCCGACGACATCGCCCGCGAGGCCGGCGTCCGCGTCGCCCGCCTGCAGGCGCAGGCACAGAAGCGGCTGGCGCCGGTACGCGCGCAGGTCGAGGCCTTCGCCATGCTCGCCGGGAAGGAATTCGAGACCCGCTTCTCGCCGGTGCTGGTCAAGCTCGGCCTCGCCGAGGCGCCGCGCAAGCCGGCGCCGTCCAGGCGCGCCAAGGCCACCGCTCCGCGCACCGCCGGCGCTCGCAAGCGCCGCGCCTGAGCCCGGAAGGCGCCGCCGGCCGGCGCCCCGGGCGCGCCCGCATCCCGTCAGGTGGACGCTTCGCCCCGGCCCGTCCGGGGCGCTTCTTTTCAGCCGTGCGCCTTCTGCGCGGCGGCGAAGGCGGCGAGCTGTTCCGGCGTCGCCTCGCGCTGGTGCTTCGCCTGCCAGTCCGCATAGGGTTCGCCGTAGACCCATTCGCGGGCCAGGGCCCTGTCGATCGGCGTGCCGGCTTCTCCGGCGGCGTCCTGCAGCCAGTTCGCCAGGCAGTTGCGGCAGAAGCCGGCGAGGATCATCAGGTCGATGTTCTGCACGTCGCTGCGCTGGCGCAGATGCGCGAGCAGGCGGCGGAACGCGGCGGCTTCGAGGGCGGTGGTGTCTTGCGGGAGCGGATTCATGGCTGGCGGGGAAGGGAAGGGTTCGCGGATAATCGCAGCATGACCGCACGCCTGCTCGACGGCAAAGGCATCGCCGAATCCCTGCTCGACCACCTCGCGGCACGCGTGCGCGCCCGCGTCGCCGCCGGCCTGTCGGCGCCGGGCCTGGCGGTCGTGCTGGTCGGCGACGACCCCGCGTCGGCGGTGTATGTGCGGAACAAGCGCCGCGCCGCCGCGAAGGTCGGCATCCGCGCGGTCGACTACGACCTGCCGGCCGACACCGGCGACGCCGAACTCGCCGCGCTGATCGACCGCCTCAATGCCGATCCGGACATCCACGGCATCCTGCTGCAGCTGCCGCTGCCGGGCGGGCGCGACGCCAGTTGCCTCATCCACCGCATCGACCCGCGCAAGGACGTCGACGGCTTCCACCCGCAGAACGTCGGCAACCTCGCGCTGCGCCAGTTCGGACTGCGGCCGTGCACCTCGCGCGGCATCACCACGCTGCTGGGCTGGACCGACCGTCCCGTGCGCGGCGCCAGTGCCACGGTGGTCGGCGTCAGCAACCACGTCGGCCGGCCGACGATCTTCGAACTGATGATCGCCGGCTGCACCGTGACCGCCTGCCACCGCTTCACGCCGCGGGCCGAACTCGAGCGCCATGTCGGCGAAGCCGACATCCTCGTCGTCGCGGTCGGCCGTCCCGGCCTCGTACCCGGTGAATGGGTGAAGCCCGGGGCCGTCGTCATCGACGTCGGCATCAACCGGCTCGACGACGGCCGCCTGGTCGGTGACGTCGGCTTCGCGGCGGCCGCGCAGCGGGCGTCGTGGATCACCCCGGTTCCCGGCGGTGTCGGTCCGATGACGGTGGCGACGCTGATGCAGAACACGATCGAGGCCGCGGAGGCCTTCGATGCGCGCCCCGACGCGCGCTGACCGTCTCCCGGATCCGCAGCGCGGCCCGCTGGCCGCGGTTCCGGCGCGCCGCGCCTTGCGGGCTCCGCTTCTGCGCTTGGCGGCGCTGCTGGCCGCGGCGGCGCTGCTCGCCGGCTGCGCCTCGCTGGTCGGCCGCGCCGGTGATCGCCTCGCCGGCCGGCTCGGCACCGTGATCCTCGCCAGCGACGACCCGGCGACCGTGCGCGACGCGTTGCCGGCCTACCTGCTGCTGCTCGACGCGATGCTGATCGAAGGCGACGGCGACGATGCCGGCCGCAGCGGCCTGCTGTTCGCCGCCGCCGAACTCAACGGCGCCTATGCCGGCAACTTCACCGGCGACGACCGCGAACGCGCCCGCCGGCTCGCCGGCAAGGCCTTCGCCTACGCCCGCCGCGGCGTCTGCACGACGGCGGCGACGCTGTGCGCACGCATCGACGGCGACGTCGACGGTTTCGCGCAGGCGGTCGCCGACGCGCCGCCCGCGCAGGCGCCGGCGATGTACGCGCTGGCCGCCGCCTGGGCCGGCCAGCTGCAGGCCAACAGCGACGACTGGGGCGCGATCGCCGACCTGCCGAAGGTGCAGGCCCTGCTCGAGCGGGTCGTCGCGATCGACCCGGGCCACGCCCGCGGCATGGCCCGCGTCTACCTCGGCGTGCTCGATTCGCTGCGCCCGGAAGCCGTCGGTGGCCGCCCGGAGCGCGGCCGGGCGCATTTCGAGGCGGCGATCGCCCAGAGCGGCGGCCGCAACCTGTACGCGAGCACGCTGTTCGCGGAGTACTACGCCCGCCTGGTGTTCGACCGCGAGCTGCACGATCGCCTGCTGCGCGAGGTGCTGGCCGCCGACCCGCATGCCGACGGCTACACGCTGACCAATGTGCTCGCGCAGCAGCGGGCGCGTACGCTGCTCGCCAGTGGCGACGACTATTTCTGAGGATCCTGCGATGCGCCTGCCGAGCCGATGCCTCGCCCTGTTGCTGCTGCTGGCCGCGGCCATGCCCGCCTGGGCGCAGACGCAGATCAAGATCGCCACGCTCGCGCCCGACGGCTCGTCGTGGATGCGCGAACTGCGCGTTGCCGCCGCCGAGGTCGAGGCCGGCACCGGCGGCCGCGTGCAGGTGAAGTTCTATCCCGGCGGGGTGATGGGCACCGACGCCGTCGTACTGCGCAAGATGCGCCTGGGCCAGTTGCAGGGTGGGGTGCTGACCGGCAGCGAGCTGTCGCTGGTGTATCCGGACGCGCCGGCCTACAGCCTGCCGTTCCTCTTCTCCGGCTGGGACGAGGTCGCGCGCGTGCGCGAATCCGTCGATCCGCTGCTGGCCGCGGGTTTCGAGGAGCGCGGCATCCACATGCTCGGCGCCACCGGCGTCGGTTTCGCCTACTTCCTGGGCACGAAGCCGATGGCCGACGCCGCCGCCTGGCGCGGCCTGAAGCTGTGGATCCCGACCAACGACGAAATCGCCCGGCGGGTGTTCGAGATCGCCGGCGTCGGCACCATTCCGCTGCCGATCGGCGACGTGTTCACCAGCCTGCAGACCGGGATGATCGACACCGTCGCGAACACCCCCGCCGGCACCGTCGCCCTGCAGTGGCACGGCAAGGTGCGGCACATGGTCGACCTGCCGCTGACTTATGTCGTCGCCTACCTGGTGCTCGACCAGCGCGCCTGGGAGCGGCTCTCCGCCGGGGACCAGGCGGTGTTGGCGCGCGCCTTCGCCGCGGCCGCCGCGCGCATGGACGCCAACGCCCGCCGCGACGACGAGGCCGCACTGGCGGCGATGCAGCGCCAGGGCCTGCAGGTGAGTCCGCCGGATCCGGCCGAGGCCGCACGCTGGCGCCGCTTCGGCGAGCAGGTGCAGCGCGACATGGAAGCCGACGGTTCCCTGTCGCCGGCGATCCTGGCGGCGATCCGCGCCGCCCGCGGCACGCCGGCGCCCGCGGCGAACTGATGCGACGGCGCTGGCTGCAGGGCCTGCACCGCGCCGAGGACGCGCTGCTCGCGGGCCTGCTGGCGGCGTTGCTGCTGCTCGCGGTGGCGCAGATCGGCCTGCGCGTGTTGTTCGACGCCGGCCTCGACTGGGCCGAGCCGGTCAGCCGCACCGGTGTGCTCTGGCTGGCCCTGTTCGGCGCGCTCGGCGCGACCCGTGAACGCCGGCAGATCGCGGTCGACGCGCTGCCGCGGCTGCTCGCCGCCGGCCCGCGCCGGCTGCTCTGGGTGGTCGCGCAGGCCGTGGCCGCGGCGGTGTCGGCGGCGTTGGCCTGGTTCGGGCTCGGGATGGTGCTGCTGGAGCGCGAGGCGCCGGTGCCCTTCGTCGCCGGCATCCCGAGCTGGGTGCCGATGCTGGCGGTGCCGGCGGGATTCGCGCTGATGGCGCTGCGCTTCGCGATCGCGGCGACGCTGCCGCCGCCCGAGCCCGACGTGGCCTCCGCAAGCGGCGCGGAGGCGGGCCGATGAACGATGGCCTGATCCTCGGCCTCGTGCTGATCCTGCTGCTGGCGGCCTGTGGGCTGCCCTTGTTCGCGGTGCTGGCGGCGGTGGCGATCCTCGGATTCCATCTGGCCGGCTACGACCTGATCGTGGTCGCGGTCGAGTTCTACCGGCTCGCGGACATGCCGGGCCTGGTCGCGATCCCGCTGTTCACCCTGGCCGGCTACGTGCTCGGCGAAAGCGGGGCGCCGCGGCGGCTGGTTCGCCTGTCCGAAGCGCTGCTCGGCTGGTTGCCGGGCGGGCTGGCGATCGTCGCGCTGGTGGCCTGCGCCTTCTTCACCGCCTTCACCGGCGCTTCCGGCATGACGATCGTGGCGATCGGCGCGCTGCTCTATCCGGCGCTGCGCGAGGCCGGCTACCCGCAGAATTACAGCCTCGGCCTGGTCACCTCCTCGGGCAGCCTCGGCCTGCTGTTCGCGCCGTCGCTGCCGCTGATCCTCTACGGCTTCGTCGCCGGCCAGCTGCAGACCGAGCAACCGGTGACGATCGAGGCGCTGTTCCTGGCCGGCATCGTGCCCGGCCTGCTGATGGTCGCGGTCCTGTCCGGGCATGCGATGTGGGTCGGGCGGCGGCTGCCGCGGCCGGTGCGCAAGACCGGGAAGGGGGACCTGCGGGCCGCCTTGCGCGACGCCGGCTGGGAGCTGCCGCTGCCGGTGCTGGTGCTGGGAGGCATCTATTCCGGACTGTTCACCGCCAGCGAGACGGCGGCTGTGACGGCACTTTATGTTCTCGTCGTAACCGTCGGAATAAAAAAAGAAATCACCCTCGGCAAGCTGCCCGCCGTGATAGCGGAAGCCGGACGCATGGTCGGCGCGGTGCTGCTGATCCTCGGCCTCGCGATGGCGATGTCGAACTGGCTCGTGGACCAGGAGGTGCCGGCGCGCCTGTTCGAACTGAGCCGCGGATGGATCCACTCGCCGCTGGCCTTCCTGCTGGCGCTCAACGTGCTGCTGCTGTTCGCCGGCATGCTGATGGACATCTTCTCGGCGATCGTGATCCTGACCCCGCTGCTGCTGCCTGTCGCGGTCGGCTACGGCGTGCACCCGGTGCATTTCGGCATCGTGATGCTGGCCAACCTGCAGATCGGCTATTTCACTCCGCCGGTGGGCATGGACCTGTTCATCGCCTCCTACCGCTTCGGCATCGGTCTGCCGACCCTCGTGCGTGCCTGCCTGCCGTTCTTCCTGCTGGTGGGACTGTGCGTGCTGCTGATCACCTGGTGGCCGGCGCTTTCTCTCGGGGTCGGATCCCTCCCGGGCTGAGCACGAAGTCGAATCGCGAGCCGGAGAGGGCTCCGACCCCGGTTGTATACGCTGGGTCGGGAACAACCGGGGTCAGAGCCCTTTTCCCGCCGACTCGCATTCCGATCGGAAAGTTCGCAAGGGGAAAAGGGCTCCGACCCCTTTATAATGGCGCGCTTCCCCGCACCCGGAGCCGCCCATGCTGCGCATCCAGGCCGAAGCGCTGACGTTCGACGACGTCTCCCTCGTCCCCGCCCACTCGACCGTCCTGCCGAAGGACGTCAGCCTGTCCACCCGGCTCACCCGCGGCATCCGCCTGAACCTGCCGATCGTCTCCGCGGCGATGGACACGGTGACCGAAGCCCGCCTCGCGATCGCGATGGCCCAGCTCGGCGGCATCGGCATCATCCACAAGAACATGAGCGTCGAGCGGCAGGCCGCCGAAGTCCAGCAGGTCAAGAACTTCGAGGCCGGCGTGATCCGCGAACCGTTCACCGTCGGTCCGCAGACGACGATCGGCGAAGTCCTGCGCCTGACCCGCGCCCGCAACATCTCCGGCGTGCCGGTGGTCGACGGCGGCCAGCTCGTCGGCATCGTCACCAGCCGCGACATGCGCTTCGAGAAGAAGCTCGACGACCCGGTCAAGAACATCATGACCCGCAAGGAGAAGCTGGTCACGGTGCGCGAGGGCGCCAGCGACGACGAAGTCCTGCAGCTGATGCACAAGCACCGCATCGAGAAGGTGCTCGTGGTCGACGACGGCTTCGCGCTGCGCGGCCTGATCACCGTCAAGGACATCCAGAAGGCGCGCGACAACCCGAACGCCGCCAAGGACGTCGACGAGCAGCTGCTGGTCGGCGCCGCGGTCGGCGTCGGCGGCGACACCGAGGCGCGCATCGAGGCGCTGGCGGCGGCCGGCGTCGACGTGGTCGTCGTCGACACCGCGCACGGCCACTCGCAGGGCGTGATCGAGCGCGTCGCCTGGGTCAAGAAGACGTATCCGAAGCTGCAGGTGATCGGCGGCAACATCGTCACCGGCGACGCCGCGCTCGCGCTGATGGATGCCGGCGCCGATGCGGTGAAGGTCGGCGTCGGTCCCGGCTCGATCTGCACCACCCGCATCGTCGCCGGCGTCGGCGTGCCGCAGATCACCGCGATCGGCATGGTCGCCGAGGCGCTGCAGGACCGCATCCCGCTGATCGCCGACGGCGGCATCCGTTACTCGGGCGACATCGCCAAGGCGCTGGTCGCCGGCGCCAGCGCGATCATGATCGGCGGCCTGTTCGCCGGTACCGAGGAGAGCCCCGGCGAGACCGAATTGTTCCAGGGCCGCAGTTACAAGAGCTACCGCGGCATGGGCTCGGTGGGCGCGATGGAGCAGGGCAGCAAGGACCGTTATTTCCAGGACGCGTCCGACGCCGACAAGCTGGTACCGGAAGGCATCGAGGGCCGCGTGCCGTACCGCGGCTCCGTGCGCGGCATCGTCCACCAGCTCGCCGGCGGCGTGCGTGCCTCGATGGGTTACGTCGGCTGCGCGACGATCGACGAGATGCGCACCCGTCCGAGTTTCGTGCGCGTCACCAACGCCGGCACCCGCGAGGCGCACGTGCACGACGTGCAGATCACCAAGGAACCCCCGAACTATCGCGCCGGCTGAAGCCGGCGCGAAGAAATGATCGAGCGGCGAAGAAATGATCGAGAAGCGCAGAAATGAGAAATGAAGGCACGACTCGATTTCGACTCTTTCCGATGACGACTGGCCGCCTTCTTCGTTTTTCATTTCTCCAACCTCATTTCCCATGACCGCCGACATCCATTCCGACAAGATCCTCATCCTCGACTTCGGCGCGCAGTACACGCAGCTGATCGCCCGCCGCATCCGCGAGCTCGGGGTCTATTGCGAGATCTGGGCCTGGGACCATGACCCGGCCGAGATCGCCGCCTGGGGCGCGAAAGGCATCATCCTGTCCGGCGGGCCCGAGTCGACGACCGAAGCCGGTTCGCCGCGGGCCCCGCAGCAGGTGTTCGACGCCGGCGTGCCGATCCTCGGCATCTGCTACGGCATGCAGACGATGGCGGCGCAGCTCGGCGGCAGGGTCGAGGGCGGCCACCACCGCGAGTTCGGTTACGCCGAGGTCGAGGTGGTCGCGCAGTGCGGCCTGCTCGACGAACTGAAGGATCACGCCGGCAGCCCGCCGCGGCTGGACGTGTGGATGAGCCACGGCGACCGCGTCACCGCGCTGCCGGAGGGTTTCCGCGCCACCGCCCGCACCGCCAGCGTGGCGATCGTCGCGATGGCCGACGACGCCCGCCGCTGGTACGGCGTGCAGTTCCATCCCGAGGTCACGCACACGAAGTCGGGCGAGCAGCTGCTGCGCCGCTTCGCCGTCGACCTCTGCGGCTGCCGCACGCTGTGGACGCCGGCCAACATCATCGACGACCAGATCGCCCGGGTGCGCGAGCAGGTCGGCGACGACGAGGTGCTGCTGGGCCTGTCCGGCGGCGTCGATTCCTCGGTGGTCGCGGCGCTGCTGCACCGGGCGATCGGCGAGCGCCTGACCTGTGTGTTCGTCGACACCGGCCTGCTGCGCTGGCAGGAAGGCGACCAGGTGATGGCGATGTTCGCCGAGCACATGGGCGTGCGCGTCATCCGCGTCGATGCCGCCGAGCGTTATTTCGCAGCGCTGAAGGGCGTCGACGAGCCGGAGGCCAAGCGCAAGATCATCGGCCGCCTGTTCGTCGAGATCTTCGAGGAGGAGGCGGCGAAGCTGCGCAACGTGAAGTGGCTGGCGCAGGGCACGATCTATCCGGACGTGATCGAGTCGGCAGGCAGCAAGACCGGCAAGGCGCACGTGATCAAGAGTCACCACAACGTCGGCGGCCTGCCGGAGCACATGAAGCTCGGCCTGGTCGAGCCGCTGCGCGAGCTGTTCAAGGACGAGGTGCGGCGCATCGGCGTCGCCCTCGGCCTGCCGCGCGAGATGGTCTACCGGCACCCGTTCCCGGGCCCGGGCCTGGGCGTGCGCATCCTCGGCGAAGTGAAGGCCGAATACGCCGAACTGCTGGCGCGGGCCGATGCGATCTTCATCGACGAGCTGCGCCGGTCCGGCTGGTACGACAGGACCAGCCAGGCCTTCGCGGTCTTCCTGCCGGTGAAGTCGGTCGGCGTCGTCGGCGACGCGCGGGCCTACGAATGGGTGATCGCGCTGCGCGCGGTCGAGACGGTCGACTTCATGACCGCGCACTGGGCGCATCTTCCGTACGAGCTGCTGGGCACGGTCTCCAACCGCATCATCAACGAACTGCGTGGCGTCTCCCGCGTCGTCTACGACATCTCCGGCAAGCCGCCGGCGACGATCGAGTGGGAATGAGATGGCAGGAGGTAGGAGGTAGGAGGTAGGGCTGCACGCACCGCCTCCTCGCGCGAAGCGCGCGCGCTCCACTACCTCGTACCTCGTACCTCGTACGAACCACGAACCACGAACCACGAACGTGCGTTCCGATCCAGCACGAGCAACCGCAATGCCCGAACCCGACGACACCCACTGGATGCGCCACGCCCTGGACCTCGCCGACCGCGCCGAGCGTGAGGACGACGAGATTCCGGTGGGTGCGCTCGTGCTGGGGCCGGACGGCGCGCTGCTCGCCGAGGGCTGGAACCGCAACATCGCCGAGCACGATCCGAGCGCGCATGCCGAGATCGTCGCGCTGCGCCGCGCCGGCGCTGCGCTCGGCAACCACCGGCTGACCGGCTGCACGCTCTACGTCACGCTCGAACCGTGCGCGATGTGCGCGATGGCGATCGTGCACGCGCGGATCGCCCGCGTCGTCTTCGGCGCGCGCGATCCCAAGACCGGCGCCGCCGGCAGCGTGTTCGACCTGCTCGCCGATCCGCGCCACAATCACCGGGTCGCGGTAGAGGGAGGCGTGCTGGGTGACGAATGCGGTCGCCGGCTCACCGCGTACTTCCGCCGCAAGCGGGGCCGGTCCGAAACCAGGGAGTGAGGCGATGCGATCCGGGACACACGGCAGGGCACTGGTGGTGACACTGCTGTCCTTGGCCGGTGCCGCGGGAAGCCACGCGAACGAGGGCGACCCGCCGCGAACGCCGGTCACCGTCACCGAATCGGTCGAATACGTGCCGCTGCCGGCGCGAACCCTCGAACACGCGGTCGCCCTGATCCAGGGCAGCGAGCCGATGCCCGACGGCCGGCCCAAGCCCGAGTTCAATACCGAAGGCGCGCTCTCGCTGGGCTACAAGCTGACGCCGCTGGAACGCGGCGGCTGCCGGCTCGAGAACGTCGCGGTCGGCATCACGATCACCACCCGCATCCCGCGCTGGGCACCGCCGGAGAATGCCCGCGCCGACGTCCGCGAGCGGTGGGCGAAGGTCGACGAAGGCATGCACGCGCACGAACGCGGCCATCGCAACAACCTGGTGACGATGGCGGAGGACCTGCGGGACCGCCTGCTCGCCCTCGCCGCCGAACCGGCGCCCGACTGCGAAAGCCACGCCCGCGCGATCCTGCGCGCCCAGCTCGCCGCGCAGACCCGCCATCAGACCCGCGACCAGGCCTACGACCGGCTGACCCGTCACGGCCAGACCCAGACGCAGCTGCCACCGGCGGAACCGGCGACCCCGCACACCGACCTGCGTCGCCGTGGACGCGATCGCGACGGCGACGGCAAGCCCGACGCGTGAGCCCGTTCAGCGCTGCCGGCGCTTGAACTCGTTGTCGAGTTCCAGGTCGAAACTGCGCACCGACAGGCTGACCTCGGCGCCCAGGCTCAGGCTGGCGCCCAGCAGGCAGACGACGCCGACGATCGCCAGCCCGGTCGGCAGGTAGAACACGCGGAAGCCGGTCAGCGCGTCGATCGCCAGCATCAGGCTGGTGCCGACGAAGGCGCCGAGCGCGAGGTAGAGCATCAGGCAGGCGCGCAGCACCAGGTGGGCGCGGCGGCGATGGCGGCGGATCTGGTCTTCGACCTCGGACCGCAGCTGCGGGTTCTCCGGCACCGGCTGGGCGATGATCGAGCGCAGGCGGTCGACGACCCGGGCCAGGCGCGCATTCGCCGACACCAGCAGCGAGCCGGTCGCCGCCATCAGCAGGGCCGGCGCCAGCAGCGAGGTCAGGATCCGGTAGTGGTCGAGGGCTTCCAGCGGATTCATGCGGGGGACGGGCGGCGGGGTGGGGCGCGGGCGCTGAAGTATGATGCCGCCACCTTCCCGCGAACAGCCGCGCGCATGGCCGCCAACGAGCAGAACCTGATCTGGATCGACCTCGAGATGACCGGCCTCGATCCGGACGTCGACTCGGTCCTGGAGATCGCCACGCTGGTCACCGACAGCCAGCTGAACATCCTGGCCGAGGGTCCGGAGCTGGCGATCCGCCACCCGCTGGCACGGCTCGAAGCGATGGACGACTGGAACCGCCGCACGCACAGCCATTCCGGCCTGTGGGAACGGGTGCTCGCCAGCACGGTCGACATGGCCGCCGCCGAGGAACAGACGCTGGCCTTCCTGCGCGAATGGGTGCCGGCCGGCAAGTCGCCGATCTGCGGCAACTCGATCTGCCAGGACCGCCGCTTCCTGGTGCGGCACATGCCGCGGCTCGAGCAGTTCTTCCACTACCGCAACCTCGACGTGTCGACGCTGAAGGAACTGGCGCGGCGCTGGGCGCCGTCGGTGCTCGCGGGCGTGAACAAGGTCGGCGCGCATACCGCGCTGTCCGACATCCGCGAGTCGGTCAAGGAGCTGGCCTACTACCGCCGGCACATGGGCGGGCTGTCCGGGCTGTGACGACGATGCGGCGCCTGCTCACCGCCGTCGCCGGCCCGATCCGCCGCGCGGCACTGGCGGCGCTGCTGCTGGCACTGGCGCTGCCCGCGGCGGCGCTGCAGCAGAAGGCGCTGTCGACCTATTCCCGCGAGATCTGGACGACCCGCGACGGCCTGCCGCACAACCAGGTCAACAGCATCGCCCAGACCCGCGAGGGCTATCTGTGGTTCGCGACCTGGGAAGGCGTGGTCCGCTACAACGGCCAGGAATTCCGCAGTTTCGGCCGCCAGAACGTGCCCGAGATCCGCGACAACGGCATCCGCTCGGTGCGGGTGTCGCCGTCCGGGGCACTGGTGGTGGCGACCTCGCGCGGCGGCATCAGCGTGCTGCGCGGCGAGCAGTGGAGCCACGTGGGGACCGCCGACGGGCTCGGCCAGGACGAGCTGTCCGTGGCGATCGAGGACCACGCCGGCCGGCTGTGGGCGGCGACCGAGAGCCGTGGCGTCACCCGCCTGGCCGACGGCGTCGCCACCCATTTCCGCACCGGCCAGGGCCTGCCTTCGAACGACACCTTCGCGCTGATCGAAGACGGTGCCGGCGCGATCTGGGTCGCCACCGGCGGCGGCGTCGCCCGCATCGAGGGCGATCGCGTGCAGGCCTTCTCGACGACCGCCGGGCTTCCGGAAGGCTCGGCGTTCAGCCTCGCGATCGACGAGAACGGCGACCTCTATGTCGGCACCGAACGCGGCGTCTACGTCGGCCGCGGCGGCCGCTTCGCACCGCTGATGCCCGGCTTCCCGAAGGAGGCGATCCCGAGCCTGCAGGTCGACGCCGAGGGCAGCCTGTGGATCGGCACGGTGAACCGCGGCCTGATGCGCTACGGCGAGCGCGGCCTGGAATTCTTCGACGCCGCCACCGGCCTGCCGAACAACCGCGTCGCCTCGCTGTTCGCCGATCGCGAGGGCAGCCTGTGGGTCGGTACCAATGCCGGCCTGATGCGCTTCGCCGATACCCCGTTCATCACGATCGACAGCCACCACGGCCTGTCCGACGACTACGTGCGGGCGCTGCTCGAGGACGCCGACGGGGCGATCTGGATCGGCACCAGCCGCGGCCTCGACCGTTGGCAGGACGAGCAGGTGAGCCCGCACCCGGCGCTGTCCGGCGACGCCATCCTGAGCCTGGCCCGCGACGACGAGGGCCTCTGGGTCGGCACCTATTCCACGGGGCTCGTGCGCCTGCGCGGCGGCGCGGTGAGCGAGCGCCTCGACAGCGCCGGCGGCATCCTCCCGTCCAACCAGGTCCGGGCGGTGCTGCGCGCCGGCGACGGCGCCCTCTGGGCCGGCACCTCGCGTGGCCTGATGCGACGCGATGCCGACGGCGACCGCATCCTGCTGGAAGCCGACGGCCTGCCGCGCAACTTCGTACTGAGCCTGTTCGAGGCCCGCGACGGCGACATCTGGGTCGGCACCACCAACGGTGCCGCGCGCATCCGCGGCGGCGAGGTCGAAGCCTTCGACTTCAACGACCTCGAGCAGGCCCAGGACGTCTTCGGCATGCACGAGGATGAAGACGGCACCCTGTGGTTCGCGACCGACCGCGGCGTCATCCGTCTGCGCGGCGACGAGCGCCGCATCGTCGGCGCGGTGCACGGGCTGCCGGTGGACACGATCTTCCAGATCGTCGCGGACAGTTACGGCAACTTCTGGCTGAGTTCGAACGCGGGCGTGGTCTACGTGCGCCGGCAGGACATGGAAGCGGTCGCCGACGGCCGCCAGCCGCGACTGGATTACCAGCAGTTCGCCGAAGCCGACGGCATGGGCAGCGCCCAGTGCAACGGCGGCGCCGGTCCTGCCGCGCTGCGCGCCGCCGACGGCAGCATCTGGGTCGCGACCGCGCGTGGCGTCGCCGTCGTGCAGCCGGACGAACTGGCGCGCTACCAGCTGGCACCGCCGCCGGTGGTCATCGAGGGCCTGCGCGTCGACGACCAGAGCACCAGCGCCAACGGCGTGATCGTGCTGCCGCCGGGCACGCGCAAGCTCGAGCTCGACTACGTCAGCCTCAGCTACCGCACGCCGGAACAGATCCGCTACCGCTACCGGCTCGAAGGCTTCGACAACGGCTGGGTCGAGCGCAGCACGCGCCGCAACGCCCAATACACGAACCTGCCGCCGGGCCGCTACCGCTTCCAGGTCAGCGCCGCCCAGCGCGGCAGTGGCTGGAGCCCGGAGACGGCGACGGTCAACTTCGAGATCCAGCCGGAGTTCTGGCAGCAGCCGTGGTTCCTGCCGGCGGCGATCGGCGGCTCGATCGTGCTGCTGTACGGCTTCTACCGCCTGCGCGTGCGCCAGCTGACGACCCGCGAGGCGCAGCTCAGCCGGATCGTCGACGAGCGCACGCGCGCCCTCAGCGAGAAGAACACCGAACTCGAGCAGAAGAACGAGACGATCCGCCAGCAGAGCGAGATCTTCGAGCAGCTCTCGCGCACCGACGCGCTGACCGGCCTGCCGAACCGGCGCAGCATGGAACTGACGCTGGCGAAGGCGTTCGAGGAATCGCTGCTCGCCGACCGCCCGCTCAGCTTCGGCCTGCTCGACATCGACCATTTCAAGCGCATCAACGACGGCTTCTCGCACGACGTCGGCGACGAGGCCCTGCGCCGGGTCGCGGCGACGATGCGCGAGTCGGTCGGCGCCGCCCTCGTCGGCCGCTGGCGCGGCGACGAACGGGTCGCGCGCTGGGGTGGCGAGGAGTTCGCGCTGCTGTTCCCCGACACCGACCTCGACGCCGCGCGTCGCCAGGCCGAGGCACTGCGCGCCGCGATCGAGGCGATCGACTGCAGCGACTTCGCCCCGGGCCTGAGGATCACCGCCAGCATCGGCCTCGCCACCCGCATCGACCAGGCGCACCACGAGCGCCTCGTCAACGAAGCCGATCACCGCCTCTACGACGCCAAACACTCCGGCAGGAATCGGGTCTGCGGCTGATGGGTTCGCGGCGTGGGTCGGCGGTGACCATCGCGCCGGATGCCGGATCGCCGGTCAATCGTTCGGCGCCACCGGCGCCAGGACGGCGACTTCGCGGCGCGGGAGGGCGAGGGGGATGTGCTCGCGGTCGAAGGTGTCGCGAATGGCCTGGAGCAGCGCGCTGCGCGCCGCCCCGTGGTCGGGCGTCGCCACCCACGCGTAGAGGTTCACCGTGACCGCCGCCTCGCCGAGGGCGCCGACGGTGACGTCCGACGCGGGCGTCGCCAGCACCCGCGGCTCGTCGCCGGCGATCGCCAGCAGCAGGCTGCGCACGCGGCCGAGGTCCTGGTCGTAGCCGATGTTCAGGGCGATGTCGATGCGCCGCTGCGGCCGCGCCGTGTAGTTCACGATCGGCGCGGTGGTGATCTGGCTGTTGGGCAGGATCAGCTCGTGACCCTGGGCGGTGCGCAGCCGGGTCTGGAAGATGCGCACGTGCTCGACGGTGCCTTCCTGGCCGGCGATCGATACCGCGTCGCCGGCACGGAACGGACGCAGCACGATCAGCATCACCCCCGAGGCGATGTTCGACAGCGAGTCCTTCAGCGCCAGGCCGATCGCCAGGCCGGCGGCGCCGAGCACCGCCAGCAGCGAGGTCGTCGGCACGCCGAGCGCGTCGAGCGCCGCGACCAGGACGACGACCAGGCCGATCGCGTTCGCCAGGCCGGCGAGGAAGCCGCGCAGGATCGGCTCGACCGCGAGGCGTTCGAGCAGCCGCACCAGCGCGCCGGCAAGCCGCTTGGACAACCACCAGCCGCCGCCGGCGATCGCCAGCGCGACGCCGACCCGCAGCAGCCATTCGGTCCAGCGTTCCGCGGTCAGCAGGTCGGCGGCGCGGACGGACGCCAGCAGGGTGTCGAACATCGGCGGCCCGGCCTCAGCTCGCCTTGAGGCGCGCCAGCCGCAGCCAGGTGTCGACGACCGTGTCGGGATTCAGCGACACCGACTCGATGCCCTGCTGGAACAGCCATTCGGCCAGGTCCGGATGGTCCGACGGGCCCTGGCCGCAGATGCCGACGTACTTGCCCTTGGCGCGCGCGGCCGAGATCGCCATCGACAGCATCTTCTTGACCGCCGGATTCCGCTCGTCGAACAGGTGGGCGACGATGCCGGAATCTCGGTCCAGACCGAGGGTGAGCTGGGTCAGGTCGTTGGAGCCGATCGAGAAGCCGTCGAAGATCTCCAGGAACTCGTCGGCGAGCAGGGCGTTGCTCGGCACCTCGCACATCATGATGACCTTCAGGCCGTTGACGCCGCGCACCAGGCCATTGGCCTCGAGCGTGTTGATCACCGCCTGGCCTTCCTCGAGCGTGCGCACGAACGGGATCATGATCCAGCAGTTGGTCAGGCCCATTTCGTCGCGGACCTTGCGCACCGCGCGGCATTCCAGGGCGAAGCAGTCCTTGAAGTCCGGGTGCACGTAGCGCGAGGCGCCGCGGAAACCGATCATCGGGTTTTCCTCGTGCGGCTCGTACTCCTTGCCGCCGACGAGGTTGGCGTATTCGTTGGACTTGAAGTCCGACAGGCGCACGATGACCGGATGCGGCGCGAAGGCCGCGGTCAGGGTCGCGATGCCCTCGGCGAGGCGCTCGACGTAGAACGACACCGGATCGCTGTAGCCGGCGGTGATCTGGTCGATCTGCTTCTTCAGCTCCGGCGACTGCCGCTCGTACTCGAGCAGGGCACGCGGATGCACGCCGATCTGGCGGGCGATGATGAACTCGAGGCGCGCCAGGCCGATGCCCTGGTGCGGCAGCTGCGCGAAGTCGAACGCGCGCTCCGGGTTGCCGACGTTCATCATGATCTTCAGCGGCGCCGGCGGCATGTTGCCGAGGTCGGTGGTGGTGACCTCGAAGCCGAGCTCGCCTTCGTAGATGAAGCCGGTGTCGCCTTCGGCGCAGCTCACGGTGACCTTCTGGCCGTCGCGGATCGACTGCATCGCGTCACCGGTGCCGACGACGGCCGGCACCCCGAGCTCGCGGGCGATGATCGCCGCGTGGCAGGTGCGGCCGCCGCGGTTGGTCACGATCGCCGCGGCGCGCTTCATGATCGGCTCCCAGTCGGGGTCGGTCATGTCGGCGACCAGCACGTCGCCGGGCTGGAACTTGCCCATCTCGGCGAGGTTGCGCACGACGCGCGCGGTGCCGCTGCCGATCTTCTGGCCGATCGCGCGGCCCTGGCTCAGCACCTCGCCACGCTGCTGCAGGCTGTAGCGCTCGATCCGGGTCTGCCGCGCACGCGACTTCACCGTCTCCGGGCGCGCCTGCAGGATGTAGAGCTTGCCGGTGGCGCCGTCCTTGCCCCATTCGATGTCCATCGGCCGGCCGTAGTGCTTCTCGATGACGAGGGCCTGGCGCGCCAGTTCCTCGACATCGGCATCGCTGATCGAGAAGCAGCTGCGCAGTTCCGCCGGCACGTCCTCGGTACGCACCCGCTCGCCGGGCACGTCGGAATAGACCATGCGGATCTGCTTGGAACCGAGGTTGCGCCGCAGCACCGCCGGGCGGTGCTTCGCGAGCGTCGGCTTGTAGACGTAGAACTCGTCGGGATTCACCGCGCCCTGCACGACCATCTCGCCGAGGCCGTAGCTGGCGGTGACGAACACGACGTCGCGGAAACCCGATTCGGTGTCGAGGGTGAACAGCACGCCGGAGGCGCCGATGTCCGAGCGCACCATCAGCTGGATGCCGGCGGACAGAAACACGTCCTCGTGCTTGAAGCCGTGGTGCACGCGATAGGCGATCGCGCGGTCGTTGTAGAGGCTGGCGAAGACTTCCTTGACCTTGCGCACGACGTCGTCGGCGCCGGTGACGTTGAGGAAGGTCTCCTGCTGGCCGGCGAAGCTGGCGTCCGGCAGGTCCTCGGCGGTCGCCGACGAACGCACGGCCACCGAGACCTCGCCACCGGCCTCCGCGCACAGCTTCGCGTAGGCCTCGCGGATCGCCGTGTCGAGTTCCGGCTGCAGCGGCGCATCCATGACCCAGCCGCGGATCTCGGCGCCGGCCTTGACCAGCGCGTCGACATCCTCGACATCCAGGGTTTCGAGCTTCGCGAAGATGCGGTTGCCGAGGTCGTTGTGGGCGACGAAGCGGCGGAAGGCCTCGGCCGTGGTCGCGAAACCGCCGGGCACCGAGACGCCGAGCTGGGCGAGATTGCCGATCATCTCGCCGAGCGAGGAATTCTTGCCGCCGACCTGGGCCAGGTCGGTCAGGCGAAGTTCGTGCAGCCAAAGGACATCGGCGTTCAAAGGCGGTCTCCGTGCGGGATGGGCGAGGGCGGCCCCGCGAGTCGCGGCGGGGCGGGCTGCCCGGGGGAAGGGATCGCTGCGTATGATACGACGCCGCAACGGACCGGGGAGCGCACATGGCCGACGCCAGGCCCATTTTCTACGTATCGGATGGCACCGGCATCACCGCCGAGACGATCGGCCACAGTCTGCTGACGCAGTTCAACGGCGTCAGTTTCGATCCCCGCCGCATCCCCTTCGTCGACAGCGTCGAGAAGGCCGAGGCCGCGGTGGCCGAGATCCGCGCCACCGGCGAACGTGCCGGTTGCCGGCCGATCGTCGTGAACACGGTCGTCGACCCGGACCTCAATGCGCTGCTGGCCGAGAGCGGGGCGCTGATGCTCGACCTGTTCGCGCCGTTCATCGCCCCGCTCGAGCAGGAACTCGGCGTCCGCCGCGAGAGCGCGGTCGGCCACGCCCATGGCATGGTCGACTTCGCCGCGTACGAGCAGCGCATCAATGCGACGAACTACGCGCTGACCCACGACGACGGCATCGACATCCACTACGACGATGCCGACGTGATCCTGGTCGGGGTGTCGCGCTCAGGCAAGACGCCGACCTGCCTGTATCTCGCCCTGCATTACGGCGTGAAGGCCGCGAACTACCCGCTGACCGAAGAGGACCTCGAAGGCTCGGGCCTGCCGCCGCGCCTGCGCGCGCACCGCGGCAAGCTGTTCGGCCTGACCATCGATCCGCAGCGGCTGCAGCAGATCCGCCAGGAGCGCAAGCCGAACTCGCGCTACGCGACGATGGAGCTGTGCCGGCGCGAGGTCGCCGCCGCCGAGACGATGTTCCGGCAGGAGAACATCCCGGTGCTCAGCACGACCCATACCTCGATCGAGGAGATCGCCAGCAAGGTGCTGGCGCACAAGGGCATCCGCCGCAGCATGTTCTGATTCCGTGCGGGAAAGGGCTGCTAGAGTCGGCCCATGACTGCAGGAACCACCCGCAACCCGGCGCCCCGTTTCAGCCGCTTCACCTGGCTGATGGAGACCTACGCCGAGAACTTCAGCCGCCTGAGCCGGATGTTCCAGCCGCAGGGGCTGCCGGAGGGTCGTTACGTGTCGCGCGTGCCCGGCGGCCTCGAGCTGCTGGTCGACGTGCTCGCCCAGCATCCCTATACGGTGGAATTGCGCCTGAGCTACCGCATGCTCGACGACGCCACCGGCCAGCCGGATCCCTCGGCCTATGTGCGGCTCTATCGCGATGCCCGCCAGGCCGAGGTCACGCACTGCTACGTCGGCCGCCACTGGCAGGACGTGCTGGGGGTACACCCGAGCATCAAGGCGATGCTCAACCATCGCCTGCGCATGAACGCTTTCCTCAACAAGTGGCTGGAATATCTGGACGGCGAGGGGCATGGCCCGCATACAATCACCGCGGTCGAGCCCAGCGAGGACAACGAAGTTGTCGTCTGTGCTTGACGACCCGGAAGTCGATCACTAAACTTCCGCTTCTTCCTTCGGTGGGGCTATAGCTCAGCTGGGAGAGCGCTACAATGGC
This sequence comes from Arenimonas composti TR7-09 = DSM 18010, assembly GCF_000426365.1. Lineage (GTDB taxonomy): Bacteria > Pseudomonadota > Gammaproteobacteria > Xanthomonadales > Xanthomonadaceae > Arenimonas > Arenimonas composti. Next base: position 624,882 of record NZ_AUFF01000001.1, read on the forward strand.
ATTGTAGAGGTCATCGGTTCGATCCCGATTAGCTCCACCACCGATTCAAACTCGCTGCGTCCAAGTCCCCATCGTCTAGAGGCCTAGGACATTACCCTTTCACGGTAGCGACCGGGGTTCGAATCCCCGTGGGGACGCCACGCGGCGCCGCGAGTTCACGAAAGCCCGGCGAACGCCGGGCTTTTGTTTTTCCGGCCGCCGCCACCATCATCGCCGGCAGGGCGACTGCCAGGTCGAGCCGGATGCCGAACCCGAAAGCCTTCACCGCCATCACGATCATTCGGAACGAGCACGGAGCCGCGCGTGGCTGAGCAGCCCGTGCGACTTGCCATCGCGACGCTGGCGCCGCTGGCCGAAGCAGCCGCCGGCCGCGGGGAAGGTTGGCTGGTCGACAGCGAACGCGCGCGAGTGGCGGCGATGACGCTGCCGCTGCGGCGCGCGCAATACCTGGCGGGCCACTGGTTCGCCCGCGAACTCGCCGCCGAGGTCCTGCGCGAGGCGCCGGAGCGGCTCGCCTTCACGATCGACGCCGCCGGGCGGCCGCGCATCGCGATCGATGGCCAGCTGCTCGGTTACCTGTCGCTGAGCCACAGCGGCGAGTGCCTCGCCTGCGCCTACGCGGCCGATCCGATCGGCATCGACCTGGAATTCCCGAAGTCCCGCCGCGACCTCGACGGCGTCGCCCGCTTCACCTTCTCGCCGCCGGAACGCGAGTGGCTTTCCGGCCTCGCGGGCGACGAGCGCGAGGCCGCGTTCTACCGCCTGTGGACCTTGAAGGAAGCCCGCGGCAAGCGCAGTGGCGAGGGCCTGCTGCCCGGCCGTGCGCGGCGCTGGACCGCGCTGGCCACCGCCGCCGAAGCGGCCGAGGCCGCGACGTGGACCGTGGGAGAGGGCGTGCTGGCGGTCGCCACCGACGGCGTTTCGGCGCTGGCGCCCGAAGGGCGCGGCCTGGTCGCCGCACGGCCGCAGTTCTGGTCGTTCCGCGACGGCGACTGATGCCTCAGAACCAGAAGCGGACCCCGGCCACCACGCGCGTGTGGCGCACATCGTCGCCGGCAGCGCGGCGTCGGTCGGCGCTGCCGCCGAGCGCGCGTTCGTGGCTCACGCCGACGTAGGGCGCGAAGCGGCGGTCGATCTCCCAGCGCAGGCGCAGACCGGCTTCCAGCGCGACCGGGCCGGCTTCGACCTGGCGCGCAGGATCGTCGCGCAGCGCGACGCGCGCCTCGAGCGACGACTGCAGGATCAGCCGCTGGCTCAGCAGGGTTTCGCGTTCGACCTCGACCCCGGCTTCGACATGGCCGTGGCGGTCGACCCAGGCAGTCGCCTCCACCTCGAAGCGATACGGCGCCAGCCCCTGCACACCGAGCGCGGCCCAGGCGCGGTCCGCGCCGTCGCCGTGGTCGACGCGGACACCGGCGAGCAGGTCCCACCACGGCGTCAGCGGATGCCCGTACAGCAGCTCCGTCTGCGCGGCGGTGGCGCCGTCCTCGCGTACGCCTTCGCCGCGCAGCCACAGCCGGTGCAGGTCGCCGCCGTACCAGGCCGAGATGTCCCAGCCGACGCCGGTGTCGCCGTCGCCTCGCAGCGCCTCCAGCCGATCGAACAGCACGAAGTGGTGGGCGTGGGCGCCGTGCATCGCATGCAGGTCGATGCCGCCCGGCGGCACCGCGGCGGCGCGGTCGGCATCGGTGGGCGGCGGCACCGGTACAGCAGGCGCGGTGGCATGCGCGGCGTGCCCGGCGTGGGCCGCGTGATCGGTGCGTTCCGCCGCCTGCGTTCGCGGCGCATCGTCCGCGTGCTGCCGGTGGCCGGCATGGGCGTCGTGATCGTGTTGCGCCAGCGCCGGCGCAGCGACCCAGGCGAGCAGCAGGGCGAGGGCAGGGCGGCTCATTCGTGCACCTGCACGACGCGCATCATTCCCGCTTCCATGTGGTAGAGCAGGTGGCAGTGCCAGGCCCAGTGGCCGAGCGCGTCGGCACGCACGCGATAGCTGCGGCGGGTGCCCGGCGGCATGTCGACGGTGTGCTTGCGGACGAGGAATTCGCCGCGTTCGTCCTCGAGGTCGCTCCACATGCCGTGCAGGTGGATCGGGTGGGTCATCATCGTGTCGTTGACGAGGGTGATGCGCACGCGTTCGCCGTAGCGCAGGCGCAGCGGCGCGGCGTCGGCGAAATGCTGCCCGTCGACGCCCCAGGCGAAGCGTTCCATGTGCCCGGTCAGGTGCAGTTCGATCTCGCGCCCGGGGTCGCGGCCGTCGGGGTCGGGGAAGCTGCTGCGCAGCATCGAATAGCTCAGCACCCTGCGGCCGTTGTCGCGCAGGCCGATGCCGGGGTCGTCGAGGCGTGGCGACGCGGTGGCGACCTGCATGTCGACGAAGGGGCTGCGCGCTTCGCCGGGCGGATGCGTGATGGTGGCGGCGTCGGACGGAGCGGCGCCGTGGCCAGCGTGCATCGCCGCGCCGCAGCCGCCTTCGCCCATCGCCGCGCCGCAGCCGCCTTCCGCCGCCTTGCCGTGCTCGCCATGGCCATGGCCCATGTCGGCCATCGTCAGCCGCGGCCGCGGGTCGAGCGGCGGCACCGGCGCGCGCAAACCCTCGCGCAGCGCCAGGGTGCCGGCGACGAAACCGGTGCGCCCGAGGTCCTGGGCGAAGATCGTGAACGCGTCCTGCCCGCGCGGCTCGACGATGACGTCGAAGGTCTCGGCAGTGGCGATGCGCAGCTCGTCGACGGTGACGGGGTGCACGGGCTGGCCGTCGGCGGCGACCACCGTCAGCTTCAGGCCCGGGATGCGCACGTCGAAATGGGTCATCGCCGAACCATTGATCAGGCGCAGCCGCAGCTTCTCGCCGTGGCGGAACAGGCCGGTCCAGTTGCCGAGCGAGGTGGTGCCGTTGAGCAGGTAGGTATAGGTGTTGGCGTCGACGTCGGACAGGTCGGTGGGCGTCATCCGCATCCGCGCCCAGGCCAGGCGGTCGCGCGCCGTCGCCGCGACGCCGTCACGGCCGGCATCGGCGAGGAAATCGCCGACGGTCAGGCGGGCGTGGTTGTCGTAGGCCGGCATCTGTTTCAGGCGGCGGTAGAGCGCGGCGCTGTCGAGGTCGGTCCAGTCGCTGAACATCAGCACGTAGTCGCGGTCGACCGCGTGCGGGTCCGGACCGGCCGGGTCGATGATGATCGGCCCGTAGAGCCCGGACTGTTCCTGGAAGGCGGAGTGGCTGTGGTACCAGTAGGTGCCCGACTGGCGGACCTGGAACCGGTAGTAGTAGCTCTCGCCGCGGCGGATGCCGGCGAAGCTCAGGCCCGGCACGCCATCCATGTTCGCCGGCAGCAGCAGGCCGTGCCAGTGGATCGAGGTGAGGTCACCGAACGCGCTGGCGGATGGCAGCGCGTTGCGTACGCGCAGCGTCACCGTGTCGCCCTCGCGCCAGCGCAGCAGCGGTGCCGGCAGCGAGCCGTTGACGGTGATCGCGGTGCGTGCCCGGCCGGTGAAGTCGACCGGCGTCTCGCCGATCGCGAGGTCGAAGCGCGTGCCGGCCAGCACCACCGGGCCGGAAGGATCGCGCAGCGCCCAGCTGCGCCGCGGCCAGGCACCCGCCAGGGCGCCGCCGGCAGCCAGGCCGAGCACGAAGCGGCGGCGGTCGGGGCAGGTGGGGAAGGGGGAGTCCATCGTCGTTCCGCTACGGTCAGGCCGGTATTGTCGCCCGAACGCGCCGGGCCGGGCCGGGGCACGGATTGACGTGGATCAACGCCGAAGACCCGCCGCGGCGCGATCGTAGGGCGCAGCCCACTGAAGGAGCACGCCATGTACCCCGACATCCTCGTGGCCACCACCCGCCAGGGCGACGATGCCGCCGCCTTCGCCTACGCCTGCCACCTGGCCGGCAGCGACGGCCGGGTGAGCGTGCTGGTGCAGCCGCGCCTGAGCACCATTCCCGACGGCTCCCTCGGCGCCTTTGCGGCCGCCGCCTACGTGGCGATGTACGAACAGGTGCAGCGCGACGCGATCGCCGATCGCGACAGCTGGACGAGCGTGCTCGCGGACTCCGGGGTGGCCGGCGAGGTCAAGCTGGTCGAGGACATCCTCGGCACCCCGGGACAGACGGCGGCGGCCTGCGCGCGCTACGCCGACATCGCGGTGGTCGGGCTCGATCGCCCGGACACGCTCGGCTTCGAAGTCCACGATGAGATCGCCTCGCTGCTGACCGGGGCCGGTCGACCTGTGCTGGTCGTTCCGCGCGGCCACGCCGGCGGCCTCCCGGCCCGCATCGTGATCGGCTGGCAGGCGGGCGCCAACGCCGCGCGCGCCGTCCACGACGCGCTTCCGCTGCTGGAACAGGCGGAGAGCGTCGACATCGTCCTTGCCGGCAAGGACGACGACACCGGCGGCGACGCGCTGGCGCGGCACCTGCGCCGGCACGGGGTCGAGGCCCGGGTGCGCCTGGATCCGGCGACCGGCGAGCCGGGCGCCACGCTGCTCCGGCAGGCGGACGAGCTCGGTGCTGACCTGCTGGTCATGGGCGGCTACGGCCGTTCGCGACTGCGGGAGTGGGCCTTCGGCGGCACCACGCGGCATGTGCTGACGCACACGCGGATTCCGGTGCTGCTGGCGCATTGAGGGGAGCGGGTAGCCGGCGCCTGTGTCGGCTACCTCGCGCGTTACATAATATACATTATGCGCACTACGAAGGCTAAGCCGGCCCGTGCCGGCAAGGCCGGAAAGCGGCCCAGAAGCCGCGCCGTGACAGCCGATCGGTTCCAGACGGCCCGCCTGACGGCGTGCCTGTCGGTGCCGGCGACGGCGAAACTTCTTCATGTCACCGAGCGCACCGTACATAACTGGGAATCGGGCCGGTCCCGGGTCCCTTATGCCGCCTACAAGCTCCTGCGGGTGCTGCGCGGCTTCGACCTGGGCCACCCGGCGTGGGCAGGTTTCCGCCTCGACGGGCCGACGCTGTGGACCCCGGAGGGCCATGCGTTCCGGCCGGACCACCTCACGTGGTGGTCCCTGACCTGCCGCATGGCCGATGAGTTCCGGCGCGTACTTGCGAGGCAGCGCGCGGGCCTGCTACCGTCCCCGGACGCCAGTGCAACGCTGGCGGCGCCGCCCGTCCCCGCAGCGGCAGAGCCCCCCCCTCCAGAGGGGGTGTCGAATCCGCAAAGTCCCCTCGAGGAACTCCCTGCCCCCCACCCAGCGGGGGTGTCGATCCTGCCCCAGTGTTCTATGCGTCGAGCCCCGTCTAGTAATCACGGGGTGAAGTCCTGTGGGGCATTGTTGCGCAAACGGGGTCAATCGCCGGAGTTTTCGGGGGTGCAGCCGTGAACTGGCTCGCGCAGATTCGGCCCGGCATGCCAGTGGCCCAGATTCGAACCCTGCTCGGGACCTACCTCCAAATGCGGGACGCCGCCAAGCGGCTGCGGAAAGAACTCGAGCGCAAAGGTGCGCCACTCGCCGACCGCCTCGCAGCAGCCGGTGCCCAGGAGGAAATCGAGGAAGGCATCGCGGCTTGCCGCGAGAGCATCGCCAAGCGCAATGCGGAATGCGGGTGGTCCCACCTCGCACGGAAGCGCTCGTCAGGATTCCCGGCGGACGGCATCGACACGACAGACGCCTTCAGGCGGCGGCGTGGGGTGCCGGCGGCCGGGGTGCCGGGGGTGGAGCCCCCGGCGGTTATGGGCCAAGGATGGCCCGCTCTTGCTCGCGCTGGGAGCGCGCCGACCGTGCTTCCCGGAGCGGGTATCGGCGCGGGGACGCAGGAGGCGGCCGCGCCCCCTGCTGACTGCGCTTCTTCGCCTTCTGCCGAAAGGATTTCCGGCAAACTGAACGCAACGGGGGATATACATTATGCGCATTCCCATTGAACGATCGGGCCGGTAACCGGCCGGCATGCTGGACTTCGAACGGCCGCCCTGCTGGCCTGAAGCCCAGCCGGGCCCCAACCGCTGCGCCGCCGCTATCCACACGAGAATCGTCTACGGGACAACGCCGCTGCACCCGAAACCGCTCACACCCCCTAGACCTTCCTGAAGCTAGCGTTCGCCGGACGGCCCGGGGAGCGGGCCTCCGACCGCCGAGGTGCCGTGTGTCCACTCCCACCGTCCCGCGTTCCCGGCGCACGGGCGCCGTCGCGACGCCCTCACCCGCCGCCGGCTCGCCGCCGCCGCCGCCGCCCGGCGAACGCGAGCAACTGCAGGCGCTGCTCGCGGCGATGATCGCGGTGCGCGACGGCGACTTCAGCGTGCAACTGCCGGCGCACTGGGAAGGCCTGTACGGCAAGCTCGCCGACACCTTCAACGAGATCACCAGCGCCAATCGCCGGCTCGCCGAGGATCTGGCGCGGGTCGGCCACAAGGTCGGCGGCGAAGGCGAAACCCGCCAGCGCGTGATGCCGGCGAACCGCCAGGGTCAGTGGGCCGAGATGGAAGCTTCGGTCAACGGCCTGATCCGCGACATGGCCCGCCCGATCGAGACGATGACCCAGGCGATGGCCGCAGTCGCCAAGGGCGACCTCAGCAAGACGGTGCCGCTGGACACCGACGGCCGGCCGTTGCGCGGCGAGTTCCTGCGGGCGGCGATGGTCATCAACGGCATGCTCGAGCAGATGACCGAGTTCAGCTCGGAAGTCACCCGCGTCGCGCTCGAGGTCGGTACCGCCGGGCGCCTCGGCGGCCAGGCCCAGGTCAAGGGCGTGTCCGGCGTCTGGAAGGACCTCACCGACTCCGTCAACCAGATGGCGTCGAACCTCACCGCCCAGGTCCGCAACATTTCCGAGGTGACGATCGCGGTGGCCAACGGCGACCTCAGCCGCAAGATCACCGTCGACGTGCGCGGCGAGATCCTGCAGCTGAAGGAAGCCATCAACACGATGGTCGACCAGCTGCGCGGCTTCGCCTCGGAAGTGACCCGCGTGGCGCGCGAGGTCGGCACCGAGGGCAAGCTCGGCGGCCAGGCGATCGTGCCGGGCGTCGCCGGCACCTGGAAGGACCTCACCGACTCCGTCAATGCGATGGCGTCCAACCTCACCTCGCAGGTGCGCAACATCGCCGAGGTCACCACCGCGGTCGCCAAGGGCGACCTGAGCCGCAAGATCACCGTCGACGTGCGTGGCGAGATCCTCGAGGTCAAGGACACCGTCAACACGATGGTGGACCAGCTCAACGGCTTCGCGGCGGAAGTGACGCGCGTGGCGCGCGAGGTCGGCACCGAGGGCAAGCTCGGCGGCCAGGCACAGGTCCCCGGCGTCGCCGGCACGTGGAAGGACCTGACCGACCACGTGAACTCGATGGCGACCAACCTCACCGCCCAGGTCCGCAACATCGCCGAGGTCACCACCGCGGTCGCCAAGGGCGACCTGAGCCGCAAGATCACCGTCGACGTGCGTGGCGAGATCCTGGAACTGAAGAACACCATCAACACGATGGTCGACCAGCTCAACGGCTTCGCGGCGGAGGTCACGCGCGTCGCCCGCGAGGTCGGCACCGAAGGCAAGCTCGGCGGCCAGGCAGTCGTGCCGGGCGTCGCCGGCACGTGGAAGGACCTGACCGAGTCGGTGAACGCGATGGCGTCCAACCTGACCTCGCAGGTGCGCAACATCGCCGACGTCACGACGGCCATCGCGAAGGGCGACCTCAGCCGCAAGATCACCGTCGACGTGCGCGGCGAGATCCTGGCGCTGAAGGACACGATCAACATGCTGGTCGACCAGCTCAACGGCTTCGCGTCGGAGGTGACGCGCGTGGCCCGCGAGGTCGGCACCGAGGGCAAGCTCGGCGGCCAGGCGCAGGTGCCCGGCGTCGCCGGCACGTGGAAGGACCTCACCGACAACGTCAATTCGATGGCGTCGAACCTCACCGCGCAGGTGCGCAACATCGCCGAGGTGACGACGGCGGTGGCGCGCGGCGACCTCAGCCGCAAGATCGGCGTCGACGTCAAGGGCGAGATCCTCGAGCTGAAGGACACCATCAACACGATGGTCGACCAGCTCAACTCGTTCGCCTCGGAAGTGACGCGCGTCGCGCGCGAGGTCGGCACCGAGGGCAAGCTCGGCGGCCAGGCGCAGGTGCCCGGCGTCGCCGGCACGTGGAAGGACCTCACCGACAACGTCAACTCGATGGCGTCGAACCTCACCTCGCAGGTGCGCAACATCGCCGAGGTCGCGACCGCCGTCGCCAAGGGCGACCTCAGCCGCAAGATCGCGGTGGACGCGCAGGGCGAGATCCTGCAGCTCAAGTCCACGATCAACACGATGGTCGACCAGCTCAACGGCTTCGCCTCGGAAGTCACGCGCGTCGCGCGCGAGGTCGGCACCGAGGGCAAGCTAGGCGGCCAGGCGCAGGTGCCCGGCGTCGCCGGCACCTGGAAGGACCTCACCGACAACGTCAATTCGATGGCGACCAACCTCACCGCGCAGGTGCGCGGCATCGCCAAGGTCGTCACCGCGGTCGCGATGGGCGACCTGCACCAGAAGCTGACCGTCGAGGCCAAGGGCGAGATCGCCGCGCTGGCCGAGACCATCAACTCGATGACCGACACGCTGGCGATCTTCGCCGACCAGGTGACCACGGTCGCGCGCGAGGTCGGCGTCGAGGGCCGGCTCGGCGGCCAGGCCAACGTGCCCGGCACCGCCGGCATCTGGAAGGACCTCACCGCGAACGTCAACCAGCTCGCCGAGAACCTCACCGTGCAGGTGCGCGCGATCGCCGACGTCGCCACCGCGGTGACCCAGGGCAACCTCACCCGCTCCATCCAGGTCGACGTGCGCGGCGAACTCGCGGACCTGAAGGACAACATCAACCTGATGATCGGCACCCTGCGCGCGACGACCGAGACGAGCCGCGAGCAGGACTGGCTGAAGACCAACCTGGCGAAGTTCTCGGGAATGATGCAGGGCCAGCGCGACCTGATCACGCTCGGGCAGATGCTGCTCTCGGAACTCGCGCCGCTGGTGAACGCGCAACAGGGCGTGCTCTACACCGTCGAGCGCGACGAGGAACACGGCCGCCACCGCCTGCGCCAGCTCGCCGGCTACGCCGACCACCGCGTCGCCGACGCCGAGGCGCACTCGGTCGCCTTCGGCGAGGGCCTGATCGGCCAGTGCGCCGCGCAGGCGCGCACGATCCTCGTCGACGGCGTGCCGGTCGACGGCATCCGCATCTCGTCCGGCCTGATCTCGGCGCCGCCGAGCAGCGTGATCGTGCTGCCGGTGCTGTTCGAGGACCAGGTGAAGGCGGTGCTGGAGCTGGCGACGCTGGACGAGTTCACCCCGTCGCAGCGGGCGTTCCTGCAGCAGCTCTCGGGCTCGATCGGCATCGTCCTCAACACCATCGAGTCGACGATGCGCACCGAGCGCCTGCTCGCGCAGTCGCAGCAGCTGGCCGGCGAACTGCAGTCGCAGCAGCGCGAGCTGCAGCAGACCAACGAGGAAATCGCGCTCAAGGCGCAGCTGCTGGCCGAGCAGAAGTCGGAGGTCGAGCGCAAGAACCAGGAGATCGAGCAGGCGCGGCACGCGCTCGAGGAGAAGGCCGCCGAGCTCGCCCTCACCTCGCGCTACAAGTCCGAGTTCCTCGCGAACATGTCGCACGAGCTGCGCACGCCGCTGAACTCGATCCTGATCCTCGGCCAGCAGCTCGCCGAGAACCCGGAAACCAACCTCAGCGAGCGCCAGGTCGAGTTCGCGAAGACCATCCACGCCGCCGGCACCGACCTGCTGCACCTGATCAGCGACATCCTCGACCTGTCGAAGATCGAGTCCGGCACCGTCACCGTCGAGAGCGAGGACCTGAGCTTCGCCCTGCTCCGCCAGAACCTCGAGCGCGGCTTCCGCCACGATGCCGAGCGCCGCCACCTCGACTTCTCGGTCGAGATCGCGCCGGATCTCGGCCGCGCGATCAACACCGACCCGAAGCGCCTGCAGCAGATCCTGAAGAACCTGTTGTCGAACGCGATGAAGTTCACCGAGCGCGGCAGCGTCCGCCTCGCCGCGCGCACCGCCCGCGAGGGCTGGACGCCGGGACACGCGGTGCTCGACGCCGCGCCGGTAGTGATCGCGTTCGAGGTCGCGGACACCGGCATCGGCATCTCGCCCGACAAGCAGAAGATCGTGTTCGAAGCCTTCCAGCAGGCCGACGCCGGCACGTCGCGCAAGTACGGCGGCACCGGCCTCGGCCTGGCGATCAGCCGCGAGATCGCCGGCCTGCTCGGCGGCGAATTGAAGCTGCACAGCGTGCCCGGTGAAGGCAGCACCTTCACGCTGTACCTGCCGCTGACCTACGTCGGCTCCGGCGACGGCTTCGCACCGCGGCAGACGCGCCGGGTGGCGAACTCACCGAGCCCGGAAAAAGCCGCGATCCCGCGGATCGCCGTGGAGGACGACCGCGACGCCCTCGAGCCGGACACGCCGACGCTGCTGGTCGTCGAGGACGACCCGCATTACGCCGCGGTGCTGCGCGACCTCGCGCGCGCCCAGGGCTTCGGCGTGCTGGTCGCCGGCACCGGCGCCGAGGCGCTGCGGCTCGTGCGCGAACACGGGCCGCAGGCGATCAGCCTCGACATCTTCCTGCCCGACATGCTCGGCTGGACCGTGCTCGCGCGACTGAAGCAGGACGCCACGACCCGACACATCCCGGTGCAGGTGCTGACCGTCGAGGAGGAGCGCCACCAGAGCATCGAGCGCGGCGCCTTCGCCTACCTCGCCAAGCCGGCGAACCCGGACCTGCTGTCGGCGGCCCTCGAACGCATCCGCCGCTACACCCTGCCGCGCACCAAGCGCCTGCTGGTGGTCGAGGACGACGCCGGCGAACGCCTGGGCATCGAGGAACTGCTGCGCCACGACGACGTCGCGATCGACACCGCCGGCAGCGGGGCCGATGCCCTCGCCCGCCTCGACGACGCCACCTACGACTGCATCGTGCTCGATCTGCGCCTTCCGGACATGAGCGGCTTCGACCTGCTCGATCGCATCCAGGCACGGGCGGAGCTGCACGATGTGCCGATCGTCGTGTTCACCGGCAAGGAGCTCAGCGCCGAGGAAAGCCAGCGCCTGCGCCGCGCCGCCAAGGCGGTGGTGGTCAAGGGGGTCGAATCGCCGGAGCGCCTGCTCGACGAGACCTCGCTGTTCCTGCACCGGGTGATCGCCGACCTGCCGCCGGCCAAGCAGCGCATGGTGCTTTCGCTGCACGAGTCCGACGCGGCGCTGCGCGACAAGCGCGTGCTGGTGGTCGACGACGACGTGCGCAACATCTTCGCCCTGTCGAGCGTGCTCGAGCGCCACGGCATGGGCGTGCTCACCGCCGGCACCGGCCAGGAGGCGATCGAGAAGGTCGCCGCCGATCCGGGCATCGACGCGGTGCTGATGGACATCATGATGCCGGGCATGGACGGCTACGACACGATCCGGGCGATCCGCGAACGTCCGGATTCGCGCGCGCTGCCGATCATCGCGCTGACCGCGAAGGCGATGAAGGGCGACCGCGAGAAATGCCTCGAGGCCGGCGCCTCCGACTACGTCGCCAAGCCGGTCGTCACCGACCAGCTGCTCGGCGTCCTGCGGCAGTGGCTGCACCGGTGAGCGCCATGAACACCGGGATCGGGGAAGACGGCGCGCACGCGCCGGTCAACGTCCTGCTTGTCGACGACCAGCCGGCGCGGCTGCTGACCTATCGCGCGATCCTGGAGCCGCTCGGCGAACGCCTCGTCGACGCCCACTCCGGGGCCGAGGCGCTGCAGCGGCTGATGGAGGAGGAGTTCGCGGTGATCCTGCTCGACGTCAACATGCCGGGCATGGACGGCTTCGAGACCGCGAGCCTGATCCACGACCATCCGCGCTTCGAGCAGACCCCGATCATCTTCGTCACCGCGGTCAACGTCTCCGACCTCGACCGCATGCGCGGCTACAAGCTCGGCGCGGTCGATTACGTCACCGTGCCGGTGATTCCCGAGATCCTGCGCAGCAAGGTGGTCGTGCTCGGCGAGCTGCACCGCCAGCGCCTGGCGCTGCAGCAGGCGAACGAACAGCTGGCGGCGGCGAACCAGTCGCTTCAGGCCGAGAAGGCGCGCGAACTCGCGGCGCTCAACGACGCGTTGCGGATCAAGAACGCCGAGCTCGCCGAGCGCAACCGCGAGCTGCAGACCCAGGTCGGCGAACGCCTGCAGGCCGAGGCCCAGCTGCGCGAGCAGGACCGGCGCAAGGACGAATTCCTGGCGACGCTGGCGCACGAGCTGCGCAACCCGCTGGCGCCGCTGCGCAACGCGCTGGCGATCCGCCGCCTGCGCGACGGCGGCGACGATGCACTGCAGCCGGTGATGGAGCGCCAGCTCGATCTGCTGGTGCGGCTGATCGACGACCTGCTCGACGTCGCCCGCATCAGCCGCGGCAAGCTCAACCTGCGCCGCGAACCGACGACGCTGCAGGCGGTGCTGCGTACCGCTATCGAGACGGCGGCGCCGGTACTCGAGAACGGCGGCCACCCGCTGCAGGTCGCCCTGCCCGGCCCACCGCTGCCGCTGCACGCCGATCCGCACCGCCTCGCGCAGGCCTTCGCGAACCTGCTCGGCAATGCCGCGAAGTATTCCGATTCCGGCCGGCCCGTGCTGATCGAGATCGAGGCCGGCGACCGGGATGTGGCGGTCGCGGTGCGCGACCAGGGCATCGGCCTGACCGCGGCGCAGATGCAGGAGATCTTCGAGATGTTCGCCCAGGTCGACACCGCGGTCGACCGCGCCCGCGGCGGCCTCGGCATCGGCCTGACCCTGGCGCGGCACCTGGTGCGCATGCACGACGGCGACATCGAGGTCGGCAGCGACGGACCGGGGCGCGGCAGCGTGTTCCGGGTGCGCCTGCCGCTGGCGGAAGCCGCGGCCGCGACGGTGTCCGGCGACGCCGCGACCGCGGAGGAGGATCCCGGCGACCTGCGCGTGCTGGTGCTCGACGACAACCAGGATGCCGCCGACACCCTCGCCGACCTGCTGCGCATGCTCGGATACGACTGCCGCTGCCTCTACGACCCGCACGCCGCCGAAGCCCTCGTCGCCGACTGGCAGCCCGACATCGTCTTCCTCGACATCGGCATGCCCGGTCTGAGCGGTTACGACCTGGCCCGGCGCCTGCGCGCCCAGGCCGGTGGCGAAGGCCGGCAGCTGGTCGCGGTGACCGGCTGGGGGCAGCCCGAGGACCGCCGCCGCACCCGCGAATCCGGCTTCGACCACCATCTGGTGAAACCGCCGGAGCTGGCGGCGATCCGGATGATCTGTGCTCAGCGCCGGCGCGACAGCCAGATCGCCGCCGGCAGCGCCGGCAGCAGCGGCGCCAGGTAATAGGCCGCGCGGTACAGCAGCACCGCGGCAATCAGTTCCTCGCGGCCGGCGCCGCCGCCGGCGAGCGTGGCCACCACGACCGCATCGAGCACGCCCAGCCCGGCCGGGACGTGCGACACCGCTGCCGCGATCGCACCGGCCAGCAGCACCGCCAGCACGGTGGCGTAGTCGGCCCGTCCGTCCAGGCACAGCCACAGCGCCACCGCCATCAGCAGCCAGTTGCCGAGCGCGGCGCCGAGCAGCATCAGCAGCGCACGCGGCGGCGGTAGCGCCAGCGTGTGGCCACGCGGGCGGCCGCGCCAGCGGCGCGCACTGGCGACGACCGCCAGCAGCACCAGCACCGCCGCGGTCGCCGACGCGGCGATCGCCCCGCCCTGCCCCAGCCAGCGCGCCAGCACCTTCGGCCCTGCCCACAGCGGCAGGCTCGCGAGCAGCAGCGCATACCCGCCCCAGTTGCCGGCGATGCTGGCGGCGGTGATCCGCGCGATGTCGCCGCCGTCGAGGCCCTGCGCGCCGTACAGGCGCAGGCGCATGCCGACGCCGCCGACCAGGCCGCCGAAATTCAGGTTCAGCGCGTAGCTGCTGGTCGCCGTCAGCCAGGTGCGCAGCCGCGGCAGGTCGTGACCGGTGAGGCGGCGTCCGACGAGGTCGAGCAGGCCGTAGGTGGCATGGCCGAGGAAGGCGACCGCGACCGCCGCCGCGAGCTTCCACCCGGGCAGCGTTTTCGCCGCGGCCAGCACGGCCGGCCAGTCGGTGCGCCACGCCAGCCGCGCGAGCAGGCCGGCCACCAGCAGCGCGAACAGGAGCCAGAACGCGCGCCTGAGCCGCGGCCGCCAGCGCCCGGCCGCCTCAGGCATCGCCGCCGACCGGTTCCACCCGGGCCCGGTGCGCCGGCAGCCACCCGGCCCAGTTCGGGAAATGCCGGAGGACGTGGAAGACGATCGCCCGCCACGGCGTCCACCACCAGGGCCGCGCCGGCAGCGCGTCGCGGGCGATCTCGCAACATTGGCCGTCGAGCAGCTTGCCGAGACGGGTGGCGAGCTCGGCCGCGAACGCCGGATCGTCGACGAACAGGTTGTTCTCCAGGTTCAGCGACAGGCTCAGCGGATCCAGGTTGCTTGAACCGACGGTCGCCCAGTGGCCGTCGATCACCGCGACCTTCGCGTGCAGCGCCCGCGCGGTGTATTCGCGGATGCGTACGCCGGCCGGGATCAGATAGTCGTAGAGCCAGCGCGCGGCGACCGGCGCCATCGCCACGTCGGCGTTGTCGCCCTGCACGATCACCGTGACCTGCACGCCGCGCCGGGCGGCGTCGCGCAGTTCGCGCAGCAGGCGGTAACCAGGGAAGAAATAGGCATTGGCGAGCAGCACCGACTCGCGCGCCGCGCGCAGCGCGCGCCGGTATTCGCGCTCGATGTCGGCGCGGTGCTGGCCGTTGTCGCGGTACAGGTAGGCGGCCCGCGCCCGGCCCGCGGCGGCCGGCAGCGGCGCCGCCGGCGACCGCCGCCACCAGGGCCGGCGCGGCGCGCGGCCGAATTCGCGGTCGAAATGTGCCTGCACGCGACCGACGACCGGACCCTCGACCTCGGCGGCGTAGTCCTGCAGCGACTTCGCGCCGCTGGCGCGCAGGTGGTCGCGGCAGAAGTTGATGCCGCCGAGCACGGCGATACGGCCGTCGATCACCAGCGTCTTGCGGTGCAGGCGCCGGAACACGTTCGTGCGCACGCCGAAGATCCGCCGGCGCGGCTGGAACATGTGGATCGTCACGCCGGCGCTGCAGCAGTCGTCGACGAGCGCCGTCGGCAGGGCATCGCTGCCGAAGCCGTCGACCAGCACCTCGACCGTCACGCCGCGCGCGGCCGCCGCGCGCAGGGCCGTCAGCAGCTCACGGCCGACCTCGTCGTCGGCGAGGATGAAGGTCTCGACGCAGATGCGCTCCCGCGCCGCGGCAACGAGTTCCTGCACGCGCGGGTAGAAGCCCTCGCCGTTCTCGAGCAGGGAGACGCGGTGACCCGTCAGCCATTCGGCATTCATCGTGCGGCCTCGATCAGCAGCGGCAAATGGTCCGAGAGATGCGGCCAGGGCCGCGCCGACAGCACGCAGGCCGACTGCAGGCGCAGGCCGCGCAGGTAGACGCGGTCGAGCGGCAGCAGCGGCAGGCGCGCCGGAAAGGTGCGCGGACAGCCGTCGCAGACCCCGGCGAACGCCGACTCGAACCCGGTGCACAGGATCGGATCGAGCCGTCGCCGCCAGTCATTGAAGTCACCGGCGACCAGCAGAGGCTCCGACGCCGGCAGCGCCGCCGACAGCTCGAGCAGTCGCCGCGCCTGCGCCCGCCGGTGTGCCTCGCGCAGCCCGAGGTGGACGCAGACGACGTGCAGCGGCCAGTCGGCCTCGACGGCGACGGTGCAATGGAGCAGGCCACGCGGCTCGCTGTCGGGCTGCGAGACATCGTGGTTCTGCCACTGCACGATCGGCCAGCGCGACAGCAGCGCATTGCCGTGATGGCCGGCAGGATGCACCGCGTTGCGGCCGTAGGCGTACTGCGGCCACAACTCGTCGGCGAGGTACTCGTAATGCGGCCGCGCCTCGGCGGGTCCCGAGGCGGCGGCGGATTCTCCGATCACCTCCTGCAGGCAGACGATGTCGGCGCCGGTGCTGCGCACCGCCTCGCGTAGCTCGGCCAGCACGTGCCGGCGGTTCCAGGCCGCCCGGCCCTTGTGCATGTTCAGCGTCAGCAGGCGGAGGGTTCCGGCGCTTCCCTGCACGGCCGCTCCACTCAGCTTTTCTTGCGACCGCTGCCGGACTTCTTGCCGCCGCCGTCCTGCTTGTTGACGGTCGCCCAGGCGCGCTCTTCGGCCTTCTCCTTCGAGACGCCCTTGTCGCGGTAGCTGTCTTCGATGTGTTCGGCCTGACGCTTCTGCTTGTCGGTGTACGCGGATTTGTCGCCTCGGGGCATGATCGTTCTCCCTGCCCGCGTCGCGGGCGTCGATGGTTCAGCAGTGCGGGCGCGCGGTGCCGTCGAGCAGTGTCCCGGTCGACGTCGGCTGGTTCGCGAAAGCGATGTTCGACAGCGAGATGAAGCCGACGACCTGGCCGGCATCGTCGACCACCGGCAGGCGGCGCACGCCCAGACCAGCCATGTGCGCCGCCACTTCCTCGACGGTCTGGCCGGCGCGGCAGACCTTCAGGTCGCCACTCATGACGCGGCTGACCGGTGAATCGAGGTCCCAGCCCTCGGCGACCGCGCGCACGACGATGTCGCGGTCGGTGACCATGCCGACCAGCTGACCGTCGCGGCTGACCGGCAGGCTGCCGATATCGGCACGGCGCATCAGTTCCGCCGCCTGGCGCAGCGTCGTCTCGCAGTTCACGACGTGCACGTCGCGGGTCATCACCTCGCTGGCTTTCATGGCTCGCACTCCGGTCGGGACCGGAGGATGAAAGCAGCGTGGGCGACAACGCGCCGTGTAGGGAGGCGAGTGGAGAGTGGAGAGGAGGGTGAAAGCAGTCCGCGGCGCGGCTCTCACTCTCTACTCACTCCTCTCCCCTCTTCACTCGCTCGAGCAGACGCGGAGGAGCTCGGCGTAGCCGGGGAAGGCGCGGCCCGGTGCGCAGACCGCGCACTCGGGATCGGCGCTCAGGCGGGTTTCGCGGAAGCGCATGCCGAGCGCATCGAAGTGCAGCAGTCGGCCGCGCAGTGGCGTGCCGATGCCGAGGATCAGCTTGATCGCCTCGGTCGCCTGCAGCAGACCGACCACGCCCGGCAGCACGCCGAGCACGCCGGCTTCGCTGCAGTTCGGCGCATCGGCGGCGGCCGGCGGCTCGGGGAACAGGCAGCGGTAGCACGGCGCCTCGCCGCGGCGGCGGCCGGCGTCGAACACGCTCACCTGCCCTTCGAAACGGTGCACCGCGCCGTAGACCAGCGGCTTGCCGTGCTGCACGCAGGCGTCCGACAGCAGGTAGCGGGCCGGGAAGTTGTCGGCGCCGTCGACCACCACGTCGACCCCGGCGAGCAGGGCGTCGACGTTGTCGGCGCCGAGCCGCTCGCGTCGCGCCTCGATCCGCAGCCGCGGGTTCAGGGCGGCCAGCGCCCGGGCCGCCGATTCGACCTTCGGCGTGCCGATCGCGGCATCGGTATGCAGGATCTGCCGCTGCAGGTTGCTGCGCTCGACCACGTCGTCGTCGACCAGCACGATGCGGCCGATACCGGCGGCCGCCAGGTAGTACGCCGCCGGCGATCCGAGCCCACCGGCGCCGAGCAGCAGCACCGAGGCCTGCTCCAGGCGGCGCTGGCCCTCGAGGCCGACCTGCGGCAGGCGCAGGTGACGGGCGTAGCGCTCGAGGAAGTCCGGATCCGCGTCACCGACCGAGACCGGAAGTCCGGCGGCGCGCCAGGCCTCCATGCCACCGGCGACCGAGATCACATTGCGCCAGCCCTGCCGCTGCAGCGCTTCCGCCGCCAGCAGCGAACGGCGCCCACCGGCACAGATCAGCAGCAGTTCGGCCTCACGATCCGGGGCATGCGCGGCCGGGTCGGCTTCCAGCACCGCCCGGGGCACCGCCAGCGCGCCCGCCGCCAGGCCGCTGGCGTGTTCGCCGGGTTCGCGCACGTCGATCAGGCGGGCGCCGGCGCGCTGGCGGGCCTGCGCCTGGGCGGGGTCGATCTCGCGGATGGGCATCGCGTCCTCCAGCAGAACTCAGAAACCGCGCAGCGGCACGACTTCGACGACGTCACCGGCGGCATAGTCGCGTGCGCCCTCGCCGAGCACCAGCAGGCAGTCGGCATCGGCGGCGCCGCGCAGGCGATGCGAACCGTCGGCGGGATCGGGGCGCACCTGCACGACGGCGTCGGCGCCGGATTCGAGCCGCCCGCGCAGGAATTCGAGCCGCGCATGCGCCTTCGCGAACGGTGTCGCCAGCCGCGCGAACAGCCGCCGCCGCGGCGTCGCCAGCCCCTGCAGGCCGTCGAGCAGCGCCCTGCCCGGCCCGAGGAAGGTCGCCAGCACCGACACCGGATTCCCCGGCAGGCCGAGCAGCAGCGCCTCGCCCAGGCCGGCGAACAGCAACGGCATGCCCGGCTTCATGCGCACCCGCCAGAAATGGATCTCGCCATGCTCGCGCAGCAGCGCCGGCAGATGGTCGCGGTCGCCGGCGGAAACGCCACCGCAGGTGATCACCACATCGAAGGAGAAGGCGGCATCGCGCAGCGCCGCCAGCATCGGGCCGGGACGGTCGGGCAGCACCGGCCAGGCGACCGGCTCCAGGCCCTCGGCCTGCAGCAGGGTCTGCAGCAGCGCGCGGTTGCTGTCGTAGATCCGGCCCGGTGCGAGCGGCTGCCCCGGCGGGCAGAGCTCGTCGCCGGTCGTGAACACCGCGACCGTCGGACGCCGGTAGAGCGGCAGATCGTGTCGGCCGACCGCCGCGGCGAGCCCGAGCTGGGCCGGCCCGAGCCGGGTCCCGGCGACGAGCACGCGGTCACCGGCCTGTACATCCTCGCCGGCCCGGCGCAGGTGGCGGCCGGGGCGCAGGCCACCGGCCTCGGTCGCGAACACCCGCTCGCCGTCGACGCGGGCGTTCTCGCGAATCAGCACCGCATCGGCACCCGCCGGCATCGGCGCGCCGGTGGTGATACGCGCGCACTCGCCCGCCGCCACCTGCAGGGCGAGATCGGCACCGGCGAACTGGTCGCCGACCAGGCGCAGGCCTTGCGTCCGCGCGCGTTCGGCATCGGCCGCGCGCAGCGCGAAGCCGTCCATCGCGGCATTGTCGAACGGCGGCAGCGCGACCCCGGCGACCACGTCTTCGGCGAGCACGCGGCCGGCGGCACGGGCCAGCGGCACCGTCTCGACCGGCAGGCGCCGGCGCGCGGCGACCGCGGCGATCATCGCCAACGCCTCGTCGTAGCCGATGCGGTTCGGGAAGTCGGAACCGGTCTTCGCGTCATTCACGGTTGCTGCAGGTCCTCGGGCGTGTTGCGGTTGCGCAGCGTCGCCGGCGCGATGTCGACGACCGCAAGGTCCAGCGCGGCGACGAGGTCGCGCGCCGCGGCGTGCCCGGCATCGAGGGCGGAAGCCGCCGCCGTGCGCAGCGCCGGCACCGACCATAGCGCGACCAGCGGCTGCAGGCCGACCGCATCGGCGAGCACCGCACCGTTGCGGCGACGGGCGGCGTACAGCCGCGCCGCGAGATCACCGGGCAGGCCTTCGACGTCGACCGGCACGGTCAGCAGCCAGGGCGTGCTGCAGGCATTCGCCAGGGCTTCCAGACCCGCGAGCGGCCCGGCGAAGCCCGGGCGCCGGTCGAACACCGGATGCAGGCCGAGCGCGGCGAAGCGCGGATCGGCGGACCGCGCCGACACCAGCACCGCGCCGGCGAAACCGGGAAAGCCGGCGAGACAGCGCTGCAACAGCGTGACGCCACCGACTTCGATCCAGGCCTTGTCGACGCCGCCCATCCGGCGGCCGCGGCCACCGGCGAGCACGCCCAGGCTCAGCGCCTGCGTCGCGGTCACTTGCCGCGCTTGACGTGCCGGATCAGCCGCCGCTTGCGCGCGATCTGCCGCTCCGTCAGCACGTTCTTCTTGCCTTCGTAGGGGTTGTCGCCTTCCTTGAAGACGAAGCGGATCGGCGTGCCGATCAGGCGGAAGCGCTTGCGGAAGAAGTTCTCGAGATAGCGCCGGTAGCTTTCCGACAGCGTGCGCAGGCGGTTGCCGTGGACGATGAAGGTCGGCGGATTGCTGCCACCTGGATGCGCGAACTTCAGCTTCGCGGCATGGCCCCGCTGTACCGGCGGCGGGAAGCTCTGCACCGCGATTTCCAGCGCCTTCGTGACTTCGGCGGTGCTGAACTCGCGGGTCGCCGAGGCATGCGCGCGGTGGATCGCGCGGAACAGCTCGCGCAGGCCGGAGCCGTGCTTCGCCGAGATCTGCACGCGCTCGGCCCATTCGGCGAAGGACAGCTTGCGCGCCAGCAGGACCTGCGCCTGTTCCTTCTGGTAGGTGTCCTGGTTGTCCCACTTGTTGACCGCGATCACCAGGGCGCGGCCGGCGTCGAGCACGTGGCCGAGCACGGTGGCGTCCTGGTCGGTCACGCCTTCGCCGGCATCGAGCATCACCACCGCGACCTGGCAGTCCTCGATGGCCTGCAGGGTCTTGAAGGCGCTGAACTTCTCGACCGCTTCCTCGACCCTGGCGCGGCGGCGCAGGCCGGCGGTATCGATCAGGCGGTAATCACGGCCGTCGCGGCTCAGGTCGACCGCGATCGAGTCGCGGGTCGTGCCAGGCACGTCGGAGGCGATCATGCGCTCCTCGCCGAGCAGGCGGTTCACCAGCGTCGACTTGCCGACATTCGGGCGGCCGATGAAGGCGATGCGGATGCGGCCCGGATCCTCCCCGTCCGCCTCGGGCTCCGCGACTTCGGGCAGTTCGGGCACGATCGCGTCGATCAGCTCCGGCACGCCGCGCTGGTGCGCCGCGGCGACCGGGATCACCTTCGTCGCGCCGAAACGCGCGTACTCGGCGAGCGCGGCGGCGATGTCGATGCCGTCGGTCTTGTTGACGACCAGGAAGAAGCCGCGGCCGGAGCGGCGCAGCCAGGCCAGGATCTCCTCGTCGAGCGAGGACGGACCTTCGCGGCCGTCGACGACGAACAGCACCAGTTCGGCTTCCTCGACCGCGGCGCGCGCCTGGCGCGCGGTGGCGCCGGCCAGGCCTTCTTCCTCACCGCTGAGGCCGCCGGTGTCGACCAGGCCGAAGGGACGCATTCCTTCGCGGCGGCAGACGCCGTAGTGGCGATCGCGGGTGACGCCGGGCTCGTCGTGGACGAGGGCGTCGCGGCTGCGCGTCAGCGCATTGAACAGCGTGGATTTGCCGACGTTCGGTCGGCCGACGAGCGCGACCAGCGGCAACATGCGATGGACTCCAGGATCACTGCGGCTGCGGGAAGGCGATCAGCTCGCCCTCCGCGGTGACCGCGACCAGCACGCCGGACGCCGACACCTGCGGGGTGCCGAGGATCGGCGCGCGCTCGATGCGCCGGCGACCGGCGAGGGTGCCGTCCGACAGGCGCAGCCAGTGCAGATAGCCTTCGATGTCGCCGACGACCACGTAATCGCCCTGCACCGCCGGCGTCGTCAGCCAGCGGCGCGCCAGCGCGTCCTGCTTCCACAGCGCGGCGCCGGAATTGCGGTCGAGCGCCCAGACGTTGCCGTCCGGATCGGCGACGAGCAGGCGGTCCGACAGCAGGGTCAGGCCGCCGTAGCTGCCGATGTCGCGGTTCCACAGCGGGCGGCCGCTGTCGCTGGCCAGCGCCATCATCATGCCGTGGTAGCTCACGGCGTAGAGCTCGTTGAGGCCGAGCTGCATCTCGCCGTCGACGTCGGCCAGGCGCTCGAGGTCGTTGCGGCCTTCCGGCGGCGCGATCAGCTGTTCCCAGGCCAGGGCGCCGTCGAGGGCGCGCAGCGCGACGATGCTGCCGTCGTCGTAACCGAGGTAGACCAGGCCACCGCCCTCGATCGGCGCGCCGTTGCCGCGCACGCTGAGGTTGGGCAGGCCGCGGTCGAAGACCCACTTGCGCGAGCCGTCATGGCCATTGAGGCCGAACACGCGACCGTCGCCGCTGCGCACGACGATCAGGCCGCCGGCCGTCACCAGCGGCGACGCGAGGACTTCCGAGGTGACGCGGGTGCGCCAGCGCTCGGCGCCGGTGTCGGCGTCGAGGGCCACCACTTCGCCGTTGCGGCCACCGGCGACGACCATGCCGTTGCCCAGGCCGGGGCCGCCGCTGAGGCCGCCGTCGCGGATGCCCTTCTTCCAGAACGACAGGCGGCTGCCGCTGCGGGTGACCTCGACCGCGGCCGAATCCCACAGGGTGCGGCCGGTCGCGAGGTCGAGGGCGAGCACGCGGCCCTCGTCGTTCGACACGAATACGCGCTCGCCGTCGATCGCGGCGCGCTGGCGCAGGCCCTGGCGGGCACGACCGTCACCGAGATTGCGGCTCCAGGCGGCGTCGACGCGGATCGGATTGGCGATCTCGACCAGTTCGGCG
The DNA here is from genome assembly GCF_000426365.1 of Arenimonas composti TR7-09 = DSM 18010. GTDB lineage: Bacteria > Pseudomonadota > Gammaproteobacteria > Xanthomonadales > Xanthomonadaceae > Arenimonas > Arenimonas composti. The sequence goes on from NZ_AUFF01000001.1 coordinate 647,237, forward strand.
GGTTCGAGCGCCTTCTTCTTGTCGCTCGAGAACCAGCCCTTGATGGTGGCGCAGCCGGTCGCGAAGACGAGCAGGAAGATGACGAGGAGAATGCGACGGGTCATGCGGTCAGGCCTCCGGGCCGGCGGTCGGCGCGCCGCCCGCCTCGGTGAGTTTGAGTTCGACGATGCCGCGCAGCTGGGCGGCGACATCCAGCGCGACCAGCGCGCGGTTGTAGGCGTCCCGGGCGGCGTCACGGTTGCCGCGCGCCAGCTCGGCGTCGCCACGCAGTTCGGCGGCGAGGGCCGGATAGGCGTCCTCGACGGCGGCATCGAGCCGCGCCAGCGCGGCGTCGGCCTTGCCGGATTCGAGCAGCAGGCGCGCCGCACGCAGCTGGCAGAGCGCGCGCAGGGTCGGGTCGATGCCGTCGGCCGGCGCGGCGTCGAGGGCGGCCACCGCCTCGTCGAACTTGCCCTGCTTCTGCAGCGCATCCGCCTGGCGCAGCGCCGCCAGCGTCGCGTAAGGCAGGGTCGGGAATTCGGTCTGCAGCACGCTCAGGTGCGCCTTCGCCTTGTTCTCCTCGCCGGCCTCGAGCGCCTTCGAGAACGCATGGAATTCGGTCGCGGCGAGGTACTTGGCCTGTTCGCCGCGGTCCTGCCACCAGTTCCAGCCGAGCAGGCAGGCCAGGCCGAGGGCGACGCCGCCGACCAGCGAGGAGCCGTTTTCGCGCAGCCAGGCGCGAACGCGTTCGCCCTGTTCGTATTCGTCGGTGTGATCCATGAAGTATTCGATTCCGGCCCGCGCGCGTGGCGCGGGCGATGTCTACGGGATGCTCGGGCGGCCGCGCGGGCGGCCGACGATCAGTGGGCAGCCGGCGCCGGCTGGCCGTCGGAGGATACCGCAAAGCGGGCCACGTTCGCCGAGCGGAACGGCGCGAGATCGACCTCGCGACCGGCGTGGCGGACGTCGACGGCGTCGGCATTGCCGAGGGTGATGCGGGCCACGCGGCCGGCGTCGTAGCGGCGCTCGGCACCGGCGCCGACCAGGCCGCGCTCGATCCGCTCGCCGTTCGCACCGACGACGTCGACCCAGCTCTCGCCGCGGAAATGCAGCACCAGCGCGGCGGTGTCGGCGGCGGCGCCCGGGAACGGCGCCAGCGAGGCGAGCACCGGGTTCGCCGCCGGTGCCTCGTCGCGAACCACCGGCGCCGCGATCTCCGGCGCACGCATCGGCCCGTCGGTGATCTCCACCGCCGCGGCGGCCGCGGCCGCGCCGGCTCCGGCGACCATGAGCTCGGCCGGCGGCGCGCCGGCGTCGAGGGTCAGTTCGCGCACGTCGGCGCGCGTCTGGTAGTGCCGGGCGACCAGCCACACCGGGACCACGAGCACGGCCGTCATCACCAGGTACACGCCGTTGCGCAGCAGCACGTCGACGGTGTGGCGCATCCGCGAGCGCGACGACATCGGCGCGAGCGCCGGGGCTTCCGGCTGCAGGCTCTCGACCTGGACCAGCAGGTGTTCGGGCAGGCCGAGCAGGCGCAGGTAGCTGCCGAGGTAGCTGCGCAGGTAGATGCGGGCGCCGAGGCGTGACCATTCCTCGCGCTCCATCGCCTCGACGACGGCGGACGGCAGGCGCAGCTGCGCGGCCACCTGTTCGACGCGCAGGCCGGCCTTCTCGCGGGCGCGGCGCAGCTGCACGCCGAGGGGATCCTGGAACAGCGCCGGCTGCAGCGGATTCGCGGCGTTCATCGACCACCCTCCGCGCCCGGCCGGTAGCCCGGGTGTTCGGCGGCGAGGCGGCCGCGGTAACGCGCGGCGGCCTGGGCATCGCCGGCGGCCTGCTCGATGCGGGCCGCCAGGTCGAGCAGTTCCGGGCCGGTATCGCCGAGGGCGTCGCGGCGCTGGAAGAAGGCGCGCGCGCCGAGGAAGTCGCCACGGGCGAACTGCACCCGCGCCATCAGCTCGAGCAGGCGCGGATCCTGCGGCTTCAGCGCCAGTCCGGCGCGCAGGTAGTCCGCGGCCTTCTCGTTGTCGCCGGCCTCGAAGGCGCATTTGCCGGCATTGAAGAAAGCGCGCTCGCGCTGCCCGAAGAAGCGGTCGTCGGCAGCACGACGCAGCAGCGCCTCGCCTTCGGCACGCTTGCCGGCACCGCAGAGGAAGGCGCCATTGGCGTTCAGCACATGGCCGGCATCGGGCGCCAGCGCGAGCGCGCGGGCGAAATGCCGGCCGGCCTCGGCCGGATCGCCGGCGCGGTCATGGATCATGCCCAGGACGATCTGCACGTCGGGCGACCCGGGGTCGCTGCGCTCGGCGCGGCGGGCGCGCGACAGGGCCTGGTCGAGTTCGCCGCTGGTCAGGTAGCTCTGCGCCAGCTGCAGGTTGGCCAGGCCGGTGGAGCTCATCGTGCCCTCGGGGTCGCGCGGATAATTGCCGCCACCCCCCGGGGTCGCGCACGCGGCGAGCGCGGACGCCAGCGCCAACGGCGCCAGCAACCGCAGCGGCCGCCTCGACTCATGCCGCATCGGAAACTCCTCTGGCTTCGAGCTTGCGTCGGAAATCGGATTGCCGGCGGGTGCGGTCCATCACCTGCCCCTTGAGCTGGCCACAGGCGGCGTCGATGTCGTCGCCGCGGGTGCGGCGCACCATCGTCAGCACCTGCTGGTCGAGCAGGATTTTCTGGAACGCGCGGACGTCGGCGTCTTCCGGCCGTTCGAAGCGGGTGCCGTCGAACGGGTTGAACGGGATCAGGTTGACCTTGGCGGCGTCGGCGCGCTGCACGCGGGCGTCGAACTTCTTCATCAGCCGGGCCAGCGCGCGGGCGTGTTCGGGGCGGTCGTTGACGCCCTTCATCAGCGTGTATTCGAAGGTGATGGAGGTGCGCGGCTTGCGCTGCGCGTAGCGCACGCAGGAGTCCATCAGCTCGGCGATCGGGTACTTGCGGTTCAGCGGCACCAGGCTGGTGCGCAGCTCGTCCTCGGGCGCGTGCAGGGAGACCGCGAGCGAGACGTCGCTGACCTCGGACAGCCGGTCGATCATCGGCACCAGGCCGGCGGTCGAAAGGGTGACGCGCTTGTTGGCGAGGCCGAAGCCGTTGTCGTCGCGCATCAGGCTCATCGCCCGCACGACGTTGTCGAAGTTCAGCAGCGGCTCGCCCATGCCCATCATCACGACGTTCGTGAGCTTGCGTTCGATGTGGGCGCGGTTGCCGAGGTGCTTCGAGGCCGTCCACACCTGGCCGATGATCTCGGCGGTGGACAGGTTGCGGTTGAAACCCTGGGTGGCGGTGCTGCAGAACTGGCAGTTGAGGCCGCAGCCGACCTGGCTCGACACGCACAGCGTGCCGCGGCCCTTGTCGGGAATGAAGACGGTCTCGATGGCGTTGCTGGCATCCATGCCGAGCAGCCACTTGTGGGTGCCGTCGGCGGAGCCCTTGTCGAAGACCACCGCCGGCGGCCGGATCTCGCAGCTTTCCTCGAGCCGGGCACGCAGCGCCTTGCCGACGTCGGTCATTTCCGCGAAGTCGGTGACGTGACGGTGGTAGATCCACTTCATGATCTGGTGGGCGCGGAAGCGCTTCTCGCCGAGGGTCTCGGCGAAGAAGCGCTCCATGCCCTCGCGGTCCAGGTCGAACAGGTTCAGCCGCGACGGCGCCGCCGCGGCCTCGGCCGTCGGCAGCACCTGCACGGGGATCTGGCGTTCGTCCTGGCTCACGGCATCACTCAGCGCGGGCAGACTTCGGTGGCCGGGAAGAAGTAGGCGATCTCGATCGCGGCGTTCTCCAGGCTGTCGGAACCGTGCACGGCGTTGGCGTCGATCGACTCGGCGAAGTCGGCGCGGATCGTGCCCGGCGCGGCGTCCTTCGGATTGGTGGCGCCCATCAGCTCGCGGTTCTTCGCGACGGCGTTCTCGCCCTCGAGCACCTGGATCATCACCGGGCCCGAGGTCATGAACTCGACCAGCGCGCGGAAGAACGGGCGCTCCTTGTGCACGGCGTAGAAGCCCTCGGCTTCCTTGGTCGACAGGTGCTTCATCTTCGCGGCGACGACCTTCAGGCCGGCCTTCTCGAAGCGGGTGTAGATCTCGCCGATGACGTTCTTGGCGACCGCGTCCGGCTTGATGATCGAAATGGTGCGCTCCAGCGCCATGTGTCACTCCGTGGTTTTCGGGGTTGTGGGAGCCGGTGATTGTAGCGCGAAAAGTCCGTAACCATGCGGGTTTAGCGCAAATCCCTGCAAAGGTCCAGAAGGAATTGGCCGCTGCCGGGCACCGACCACGTTGGCCCGGCCCCCGCCCGATACCGGGGGTGCGTTTCAATCGGGCATTTGACGGCGGCCGGGCCACCCGCTCACACTCGCCAACACCCGTTTGAAGCAGGTGCTGGAACCGCCATGTCGACGAGCCACTTCAACACCAAGGAAAGGATCCTCGGCGCCGCCGAGGAGCTGTTCGCCCAGCACGGCTTTTCCGGCACCTCCCTGCGTGAGGTCACCAGCCGCGCCGACGTGAACATCGCCGCGGTGAACTACCACTTCGGCAGCAAGGAGAACCTGGTCAACGAAGTCTTCCGCCGCCGCATGGACGAGATGAGCGAGCGCCGTCTCGGCCTGCTGCGCCAGGCCCAGGAAGAGCGCCCGGGCGATCTCGAGGCCATCCTCGCCGCCTTCATCGAGCCGCCGCTGGCGCTGACGATCGACCACCGCGGCGGCTCCGCCTTCGTGCGCGTGCTGGCGCGCGCCTTCGCCGAGAAGAACGACCGCCTGCGCAAGTTCCTGTCCGACAACTACGGCCACGTACTGCGCGAATTCGCCAAGGCGATCGGCACCGCGCTGCCGGAACTGCCGAAGGAGGACCTGTACTGGCGCCTCGACTTCACCGCCGGCGCCCTGACCTATGCGATGGCCGACTTCGGCCTGATCAAGCGCCCGGCCGGGGTGTCCGAGAAGGCGCACTGCGAGAAGGCCGCGCGCGCCCTGATCCGTTTCGCGGCCGCCGGCCTGCGCGCCGGCTGACCCGCTTTTTCCGCGCGTTTCAGCGCGCGTTCGCAACCCGATCCACGACTTTTCGCAAACCGGAGCACCCCATGCCGCAACTCCGCATCCGCAAGGTGGCCGTCCTCGGCGCCGGCGTGATGGGCGCGCAGATCGCCGCCCACCTCGTCAATGCCGACGTCGACACGATCCTGTTCGACCTGCCGGCGAAGGAAGGACCCGCCAACGGCATCGTCGACAAGGCGATCGCCAATCTCGGCAAGCTGTCGCCGGCGCCGCTGGCGACCCGTGACCGCGCCGCCGCGATCACCGCCGCCAACTACGACCAGCACCTCGAGCTGCTGCGCGACTGCGACCTGATCATCGAGGCCATCGCCGAGCGCATGGACTGGAAGAAGGCGCTTTACGACCGGATCGAGGACTACGTGGCCCCGCACGCGGTCCTGGCATCCAACACTTCTGGCTTGTCGATCAATGACTTGGCGGATGTTCTTCCGGAATCGCTTCACGAGCGGTTCTGCGGCGTGCATTTCTTCAACCCGCCGCGCTACATGCACCTGGCAGAGCTGATCCCCTGCGCGAAGACCAAGCGCGAAGTGCTCGAAGGCCTCGAGGAATTCCTTGTCACGACGCTCGGCAAGGGCGTGGTCTACGCCAAGGACACCCCGAACTTCATCGGCAACCGCATCGGCGTGTTCTCGATCCTGTCGACGATGCACCACACCGCCGCCTTCGGCCTCGGCTTCGACGAGGTCGACGCCCTGACCGGCCCCCTGCTCGGCCGCCCGAAGTCGGCGACCTACCGCACCTCGGACGTGGTCGGCCTGGACACGATGGCCCATGTCATCAAGACGATGGCCGACACCCTGCCGGACGACCCCTGGCACCGGTACTTCACCTCGCCGGAGTGGCTGCAGGCCCTGATCGGCAAGGGCGCACTGGGCCAGAAGACCGGCGCCGGCATCTTCATGAAGAAGGGCAAGGAGATCCAGGTCCTCGACCTGAAGGCGCAGGACTACCGCCCGGCCACCGGCGCCGCCGCGCCGGAAGTGATCGAGATCCTGAAGACGAAGGACCCGGCCGCGAAGTTCGCCGCCCTGCGCGCCAGCCAGCATCCGCAGGCGCAGTTCCTGTGGTCGGTGTTCCGCGACCTGTTCCACTACGCCGCCTTCCACCTGGCCGCGATCGCCGACACCGCGCGCGACGTCGACCTGGCGATCCGCTGGGGCTACGGCTGGAGCCTGGGCCCGTTCGAGACCTGGCAGGCCGCCGGCTGGAAGCAGGTCGCCGAGTGGATCGCCGAGGACATCGTCGCCGGCAAGGCGATGTCGAACGTGCCGCTGCCCGACTGGGTCTTCGACGGCCGCGACGGCGTGCACCAGGCCGAAGGCAGCTACTCGCCGGTCAAGGGCGAGGTGCTGCCGCGTTCGAACCTGGCCGTCTACAACCGCCAGCGCTTCCCGGACCCGGTGCTCGGCGAGCGCGCCGCTCCCGGCGACAGCGTGTTCGAGACCGACGCCATCCGCATGTGGCACGACGGTGACGGCATCGCGGTGGTGTCCTTCAAGACCAAGATGCACACCGTGTCCGACGGCGTGCTGGCCGGCCTGCTCGAGGCCATCGACCGCGCCGAGAAGGATTTCCGGGGCCTGGTGCTGTGGCAGCCGAAGGAGCCGTTCTCGGCCGGCGCCGACCTCGCCGGGGCGCTGGCCTCGCTGCAGGCCGGCAAGGTCGCCGAGTTCGAGCAGATGGTCGCGACCTTCCAGAAGGTCAGCCAGCGCATCAAGTACTCGCTGGTGCCGGTCGTCGCCGCGGTACGCGGCCTGGCCCTCGGCGGCGGCTGCGAGTTCCAGATGCATGCGGCGCGCACGGTGTTCGCGCTCGAGAGCTATATCGGCCTGGTCGAGGCCGGCGTCGGCCTGCTGCCGGCCGGTGGCGGCCTGAAGGAGATCGCGGTGCGCGCGGCCGCAGCGGCCGGCCCCGGTGGCGACGTCTTCGCGGCCCTGAAGCCGTACTTCGAGACCGTCGCGATGGGCAAGGTATCGGCCTCGGCCCTCGAAGCGAAGCAGCTGAAGCTGGCGCGCCAGGACGACATCGTCGTCTTCAACGCCTACGAGCTGCTGCACGTCGCCAGGGCGCAGGCGAAGGCGATGGCCGAGAGCGGCTACCGGCCGCCGCTGCCGGCGCGGGCGATTTCGGTCGCCGGCGATGTCGGCATCGCCACCTTCCGGATGATGCTCGAGAACATGCGCGAGGGCCGCTTCATCAGCGACCACGACTACGAGGTCTCGCGTCGCATCGCCACCGTGCTCTGCGGCGGCGAGGTCGACCGCGGATCGCTGGTCGACGAGGAATGGCTGCTGCGCCTGGAGCGCGAGAACTTCGTCGCACTGGCGCAGATGCCCAAGACCCAGGAGCGGATCGCCTACATGCTGAAGAACGGCAAGCCGCTGCGGAACTGACGAGACAGGAACCCAGACAATGAGCAAGCAGATCCAGGACGCCTACATCGTCGCCGCCACCCGTACCCCGGTCGGCAAGGCCCCGCGCGGCGTCTTCCGCAACACCCGTCCCGACGAGATGCTCGCGCACGTGCTGCGCGAGGTCGTCGCCCAGGCGCCGGGCATCGACGTCGGCCGCATCGACGACGCCATCATCGGTTGCGCGATGCCGGAGGGCGAACAGGGCATGAATGTCGCCCGCATCGGCGTGCTGCTGGCCGGGCTGCCGAACACCGTCGCCGCGCAGACCATCAACCGCTTCTGCTCCTCCGGTCTGCAGGCCGTGGCGCTTGCGGCCGATCGCATCCGCCTCGGCGAGGCCGACCTGGTGCTCGCCGGCGGCACCGAATCGATGTCGATGGTGCCGATGATGGGCAACAAGGTGGCGCTGAGCCCGCAGGTCTTCGCCAACGACAACGAACACGTGGCGATCGCCTATGGCATGGGCATCACCGCCGAGAAGGTCGCCGAGGAATGGAATGTCTCGCGCGAGGACCAGGACGCCTTCGCGGTCGCCTCGCACCGCAAGGCGCTGGCCGCGCAGGCCGCCGGCGAGTTCCGCGACGAGATCTCGCCCTACCGGGTGATCTCCCGCCAGCCCGACCTCGCCGGCAACAGCGTGCGCCTGCGCGAACTGCTGGTCGAGAACGACGAGGGCCCGCGCGCCGACACCAGCCTCGAGGGCCTGGCCAAACTGCGGCCGGTATTCCGCAACGGTGGCAGCGTCACCGCCGGCACCTCCTCGCAGATGTCCGACGGCGCCGCCGGCATCCTGCTCGCCTCGGAGCAGGCCATCAAGGACTACGGCCTGACCCCGCTCGCGCGCTTCGTCGGTTTCTCGGTCGCCGGCGTGCGCCCGGAAGTGATGGGCATCGGTCCGATCGCGGCGATTCCGAAAGTGCTGGCCCAGGCCGGCCTGAGCCAGGACCAGATCGACTGGATCGAGCTCAACGAGGCCTTCGCCGCGCAGGCGCTGGCGGTGATCCGCACCTGCGGCCTGGACCCGGACAAGGTCAATCCGCTCGGCGGCGCGATCGCGCTCGGCCATCCACTGGGTGCCACCGGTGCGATCCGCACCGCGACCATCGTGCACGGCATGCGCCGCCGCCAGCAGAAGTACGGCATGGTGACGATGTGCATCGGCACCGGCATGGGCGCCGCGGGCATCATCGAAGCGCTCTGAAGCCCCGGGGGCCGAAAACGAAGAAGGCCGCCTTCCGGCGGCCTTCTTCTTGCGCGATGGAATTCGCGCGGAAGCTTACGGGCTGCTCGGCTCGTCGTCGTCGTTGGCCACGACCACGCCGACGACCACCGCGACACCGCCGAGGATCGCCCACTCGGTGAGCTCCCAGGAGCTGGTGTTGTCACCCGAGACCTGGGCATAGGACGGGCCGACCTTGCGGACGTCGGCGACCGCACCGGCGCAGGTCGACTGCTCCGGAACGACCAGCATCGAGCCCGACGCGATCGGAAGCGCACAGCCGTCATTGAACACGAGGCTGGCGCTGGCGCCCTCCATGACCATCACGGTGTCGCCCGGCTGCAGCGCCTGGGCTTCGGTGGCGGTCACGAACTCCTGACCCTGGTTGACCATCACCACGCCTTCCTGCGCAGTGAGGCTGGCGACGGGGCCCGCCGCGAACGCCGCCGGAGCGACCAGCGAAAGTACGACGGAAAGCGCGAGACGTTTCATGGTTCCACTCCGGTAGGGGTCGGCCTTCACGCGAAAGCCTACTTCGCGGGAAGGCGGGAGGGCAAGCATTTCGTGGTGGGGATCACATTCCGCCCCCGCCCGACGACGAGGCCGTGCCTGCCCCGGCCTCGCGCCAGGCTTTCCACGCGTCCTTCGCCTGCAGCCACCAGTAACCGAGCTGGGCAGCGAGGAACCCGGCGGGTTTCAGCGCCGACACCAGGCCGTAATCGGCGAACTCGCGCCAGCGCGCGTCGCCTTCGGCGATCGCCGCGGCGAGCACTTCGCCGGCGAAGGTCGTCGGGGCGACGCCATGGCCACCGAAGGCCTGGGCCAGCCACAGGCCCTCGTCGATCCGGCCGATCTGCGGCATTTCGTGCCGGGCGTAGCTCATCAGCCCGGACCAGGCGTCCTCGATGCGGATGCCGTCGAGCTGCGGGAACACCCGCAGCAGGTCGCGGTACAGCAGGCGCTGCACGGCCGCCGGCCTGCGGTCGCGCACCGAGATCCGGCCGCCCCAGAGCAGGCGGGTGTCCGGCAGCGGCCGGTAATAGTCGAAGGCGAAGCGGCTGTCGTAGATCGCGGCGCGCGTCCGCAGGATTTCATCCATCCGCGCGCCGAGCGGCGCGGTGACCATCACGTAGGTGGCGATCGGCAGCACGCCGGCATCGACCTCGGTGCGCAGCCCGGCCAGGTAGCCGCCGCAGGCGAGTACCACGTCGCGCGCCCTCACCTCGCCTTCCGGGGTGCGCACGCACCAGCCGGCGCCGTCCCTGACCAGGGCCGTCGCCGGCGAGCCCGCATGCAGGGCGACCCCGCGCGCGGCGGCGGTCGCGGCGATGCCGTGCGCGTAGGCGAGCGGGTTGAAGTGCAGCGCATCGCGCTCGAACAGGGCGTCGGCGTAGCGGCCGCTGCGCACGATGTCGGCCAGCTGCGCGGCCGGCACCCAGTCCCAGCGGGTGTCGAAGTGTTCGGCGAGCAGGCGCTGGCGCTCGCGCAGCGGCGTCGGATCGCGGAACCAGTTCGTCCACAGCACGCCGGCGTCGGTGTGGTCGCAGGCGATGCCGTGGTCGGCGATGCGCCGGCGGATGAGTCCGACGGCGTCACGGGTGCCGCGGTAGAGGGCCTTCGCCCGTACCGGGCCGAGCTCGGAAAGCAGTTGCGCCTCGCCGCGCGAGAAGCCGCCGAACACGAAGCCGCCGTTGCGTCCGGAGGCACCGTGCGCCAGATCCTGCGCCTCCAGCAGCAGCACCTGCCCCACCCCGCGTTCGGCCAGGCCGAGCGCGGTGTTGAGGCCGGCGAAGCCGCCCCCGACGATGCAGACCGCGGCCTCGTGCCGCCCGCGCAGCACGGGTGCCGGCGGTGCGGCGCCGGCGGTGCGGCGGTAGTAACCGGCGCCCGCGGCCACCGGTCGCGGCTCAGCGTTCGAGCGCGGCGCGCATGTAGGCACGCGCCGGTTCGGCGAGGTCGTCGTGTTCCAGCGCGAACTCGATCGTCGCCTCGACCAGGCCGATGCGGCTGCCGCAGTCGAAGCGGCGGCCCTCGAAGCGGTAGGCCAGCGCGCGCTCTTCGGCGATCAGCGCGGCGATGCCGTCGGTCAGCTGGATCTCGCCGCCGGCGCCGGGACGCATCGTCGCCAGGTGGTGGAAGATGCGGCCGCTGAGCACGTAGCGGCCGACGACCGCGAGGGTGCTGGGCGCGACTTCCGGCCGCGGCTTCTCGACGATCGCCGCGATCTCGCCGTGGCGGCCGGTGAAATCGCGGGTCGCGACGATGCCGTAGCTGCCGGTCTGGTTACGCGGCACGTCCTGCACGGCGACCACGCTGGACGCCTGCGCCTGCGCGAGGTCGGCCATCTGCTTCAGCGCGCCCGGCCCGCGGTTCCAGATCAGGTCGTCGGGCAGCAGCACCGCGAAGGGTTCGTCGCCGACCACGGGACGGGCGCAGAGCACCGCGTGTCCGAGTCCCAGCGCCTCGGCCTGGGTCACGAACACCGCGCGCACGTGCCGCGGCAGCACGTCGCGGATCAGCCCGAGCAGTTCGGACTTGCCGGCCTTCTCGAGCTTCTGTTCGAGTTCGTAGGCCTTGTCGAAATAATCGGCCACCGAGTGCTTGTAGCGGTTGGTGACGAACACCAGCGTGTCGCAGCCGGCCTCGATCGCCTCGTCGACGGCGTACTGGATCAGCGGCTTGTCGACGACCGGCAACATTTCCTTCGGAACGGTCTTGGTCGCGGGCAGGAAGCGGGTTCCCAGTCCGGCGACCGGGAATACGGCCTTGCGGATTCTCGTTGTCATCAGGGCTTCAGTCGGCTCACGTTGGTGGGCGACGGATCGGCGAAAGCGTGGTCTTGCACCGATGCGCCGTCGGACGCCGGAGTGTAATCGGGAACGGCGGCCCGCAGCGTCGCGAGCAGTTCGGCAGCGCCCGCCGGCCGCGCCAGCTGCTCGTCGAGGCGGCGCAACAGCTCGCGCACCGGCGCCGCCGGCAGCTCGCGCGGGCCCGCTTCGAGGATGCGCGGGTGGCGCGTGCGGCGGTAGCGCTCGTCGGGATGGAACAGCAGCTCGTGCAGTTTCTCGCCGGGCCGCAGACCGGTGTATTCGATGCGGATGTCGAGGCCGGGGCGCTTGCCGCTGAGCCGGATCATCTGCTCGGCGAGTTCGCGGATCGCCACCGGCCGGCCCATGTCGAGCGCGAAGACCGACCACGGCCGCATGCCGAGTTCCAGCGAATGCAGGATCAGCTGGCAGGCTTCGGGAATCGTCATGAAGTAGCGCGTGACCTCCGGGTGGGTCACGGTGACCGGACCGCCCTCGGCGATCTGCCGGCGGAACAGCGGCACGACGCTGCCGGCCGAATCCAGCACGTTGCCGAAACGCACCACCGACAGCCGCACCGCACTGCCCTGCAGCTCCGCCTGGCAGGCGAGTTCGGCGAAGCGCTTGCTGGCACCGAGCACATTCGCCGGACAGATGGCCTTGTCGGTGGAGATCAGCACGAAGTGGCCGACCCCCGCCTCGCGGCAGGCCCGGGCCAGCGTCACGGTCGCCTGCACGTTGTTGCGCAGGGCTTCGCGCGGATGCGCCTCGAGCAACGGCACCTGCTTGCAGGCTGCCGCGTGGAAAACGTGGTCGATGCCGGCGGCGAGGGCGATCCGGCAGGCAGCGGGATCGCCGCAGTCGGCCAGCAGCGGACGCAGGTCGAGCCCGGGCCAGTCGCGGCGCAGGCGCTCGCTCACCTCGAGCAGGGCCAGCTCGTCGCGTTCCAGCAGGACCAGCGCCGCGACGCCGCCGGCGGCGCACTGCTGCGCGAGTTCGGCACCGATCGAACCACCGGCACCGGTCACCAGCACCCGCTGCCCGGCGATGCCGGACGCGTCGCCGAAGGCCACCGGCCGGCGGCCGAGCAGGTCCTCGATCCGCACTTCGCTCAGCTCCAGCCGGCTGCCGCTGCCGGCGAGCATGTCGGCCAGCCGGGGCACCTTGCGGAACGGCAGGCCGGTCTCGTCGCAGAGGCTGACGACGCGCTGCATCTCGGCGGCGCTGGCCGAGGGCATCGCGATCACGAGCAGTTGCGGCGCGGTTTCGGCGGCGATGTAGGGCAGCTCGTCGATCGGCCCGAGCACCGGCACACCGAGCAGCTTCATGCCTTTCAGCGCCTGCTGGTCGTCCAGCAGGCCGACCGGCTCGTAGCGCCCGTCGCGGCGAAGGTCGCGCAGCAGGGACTCGGCGGTGCGGCCGGCGCCGAGCACGAGCACGCGCTGGGCACCGCCGGGCTGATGCGACTGGCGATAGTCCTTCCACAGGCGCCAGGCCAGGCGCGGCCCGCCGAGCATGACGACCAGGGCGACCGGATACGGCACCAGCACCCGCCGCGGCGTGCTGCCGAGCAGCCCGAAGAAGAACAGCGCGGCGCCGATCACCAGCACGCCGATCAGCGCGGCCCGCACCAGGTTCGCGAGGTCGGGCAGGCTCGCGAAGCGCCAGATGCCGCGATACAGGCCGACCGCGCGCAGCACCAGGCCCTGGGCGACGACCGCGATCAGCAGTTCGAGCCCCGGCGCCGGCGCCGGCGGCGCCCCGGCGACCGTGGCGAGCCAGCGCAGGCCCAGCCAGACCAGCGCGACCATCGCCAGGTCGTGCAGCACGACCAGCAGCCGCGGCACCGGCGTCAGCCCTCCCTGCCCTGCCCTCATGCCTTCGACTCCGGCGGTTCCGTGATCGGCCAGCGATACCCGGCGGCCAGGCGGGTCACGACGCCGACGCCGTACACGCCCCCGGCAACCGCCCAGGCCAGGGACGGGTCCGCCCCGCCTGCCGCCAGTGCGACCGCCAGCCCCACCACCACCAGCGTCCAGCTCGCGAAGGCCAGCGCGACCGCCGAGTGGCCGACGCCGGCAGCGATGATGCGCTGATAGAGGTGATCGCGGTGCGCCTGCCATGGAATGCAGCCACGCCGCAGCCGGCCGCCGAGGGTGACACCGGCGTCGATCAGCACCGCCGACAGCGGCAGCCAGACCAGGGCGGCGGTCGCCCCGCCGCGCGCCGCGGCCTGCAACAGCAGCAGCGCCGCCGCGAAACCGAGCGCGTGACTGCCGACGTCACCGAGGAAGACGCGGGCGCGCGGAAAATTGAGCGGCAGGAAGCCGATACAGGCGGCGACCAGCGCCCATGCCACGGCTCCGCCGGCGTCGGTCGCCGGCAGCACGGCGGCGACGCAGGCACCGAGCAGCAGGGCCTGCAGCGTCACCAGGCCGTTGCTGCCGTCCATGAAGTTCCACGCGTTCACCAGGCCGATCGCCAGCAGCCAGGCGGCGACGATGCCGGGCACCGGCGTCGCCAGCTGCGGCGCCAGCGGCCAGGCCAGCGCCAGCGGCAGCGTTCCGACGGCCTGGGCGAACAGCTTCGCGGCCGGTGCCAGCGGGCGGATGTCGTCGACCAGGCCGGCGCCTGCGGTGACCAGCAGCCCACCGGCGAGGGACACCCCGGGACCGCCCTTCGCGTAGGCGGCGAACACGACCGTCGCCAGCACGGCGGCGATGCCGATACCGCCACCACGCGGCGTCGGGGTCCGATGCAGGCGGCGGTGCTCCGGCGCATCGACCCAGCCGCGGCGGCCGGCGAGCCGCGCGAACAGCCAGCCGCCGGCGAACGCGACGCCCGCGCAGGAGGCGCAAAGCACCAGGGCGAGGTCGATAGCCATCATGCCTACTCGCCGATCGTGCCCTGCACCGGCTTGATGCTGCCCCAGGACTTGCAGCCCGGGCACTGCCAGTGGTGCGCGCGGGCGCCGAATCCGCAGCGCTGGCAGCGGTAGCCGGGCGTGCGCACGAGCAGTTGCTCGGTGATCTGCTTGAGGGTTTTCAGGCTCGCGCCGAAGTCGACCGAGTCGTCGCGCAGGCTCAGCTCGATGAAGGCGGCCTCGCCGCGGACCGACGGCCGCAGCTGCAGCTGCCGCTTCAGGAAGGCGAGTGCCGCCGGATGGCCCTCGTCGTGCTCGATCATCCGCGCCAGCGCCAGCACCGCGGAAACGCCGGGGTGGTGCTCGATGGTCTCCATCAGGAAGCCGCGCGCGCGCGCGCCCTCGCCGCGACGTTCGTAGCAGCCGAGCAGCGGGTCGAGGATCTCCGGCAGGAACTCGATGTCGTGGCGGGCGACGCGCTCGAAGGCGCGGATCGCCGCGGCATCGTTGCCGGCCGCAAGTTCGATCCGGCCTTCGGTCAGCCCGGCGCGCACCGAATGGCTGTCGGCCGCATAGGCCTCGGCGACGAAGGCGCGGGCCTCCTCGTACTCGCCGGCGAGCCGCGACTTGTCGGCGAGTTCGCAGTAGTAATGCGCGATCAGCTTGCCCATCGGCTCGCCGCCGGCCGATTCCAGTTGCCGGGCATGCTCGATCGCCTTGCCCCAGTCGCGCTCCGCCTGGTAGATCGAGATCAGGTGGCGCAGCGCCTGCGGTGCCAGCACGCCCATGCGCACGAGGTCGGTGAACAGGGTCTCGGCGCGGTCGAGCAGGCCGGCGCGCATGTAGTCCTCGCCGAGCGCCAGCACGGCGCGGGTCTTCTGGTCGTCGCTCAGGCCCGGCCGGGCGACCAGACTCTGGTGCAGGCGGATCGCGCGGTCGACCTCGCCGCGGCGGCGGAACAGGTGACCGAGCGCGAACTGGGTCTCGACGGTGTCCTTGTCGACCGCGGCGATCTGCAGGAAGACCTCGATCGCCTTGTCCTGCTGCTCGTTGAGCAGGTAGTTCAGGCCGCGGAAATAGGTGTTCGACAGCCTCGACATGCGCGCACCGCCGCGCAGCTCGCCACCGCGACGGCCGGCGAGCCAGCCGCAGACGGCCGCGACCGGCAGCAGCAGGAACAGCCAGTACGGCTCATTCATGGGGTGCGACGATGGTGACCGGTTCCGGCGCGATGATGGCCGCCGCCGGGCTCGTCGCGGCCGGCGTCGCCGGCGTTTCGGCGCGGCGCAGGCGCAGCCGCAGTGGCCACACCACACCGAGGGTCAGCACCAGCCCGGCGAGCAGCGCGCCGGCCAGCAGGGCCAGCAGCAGGGCCGTGCCGAGGGTGACGTCGGTGAGGGTGTGGAATCCGAGTTCGACATCGACGGGGCGGCGGTTGAGCGCGCCGAACAGGACGCCGGCGATGACGAACAGCAGCGCGAGCAGGGCTTTGATCAGGCGCATCCGCGGCGGTCCTCCGGAAGGTGGCCGTCAGCTTCGCACGGTCGGGGCGGCGGAATCAGCCCGTGATCGGCTGGTCGCCGTTCGCGTTGACGCGATCGCGCAGTTCCTTGCCCGGCTTGAAGTGCGGGACGTACTTGCCGGGAAGCGCGACGGACTCGCCGGTCTTCGGATTGCGACCCAGGCGCGGCGGCCGGAAGTGCAGCGAGAAGCTGCCGAAACCGCGGATTTCGATGCGGTCGCCCCGGGTCAGGGCGCCGCTCATCATTTCCAGCAGGGTCTTGACGGCGAGGTCGACGTCGTCGGCCTTCAAGTGCGCCTGTCGACGCGAAAGCACCTCGATCAGTTCGGACTTGGTCATCCCGTCGTGTCTCGCTCTTCCCTGCCGTGTGGGCGTGGCCCGGGGGAACCCGGGCCACGCACCGGTACCGCGTGTTACTCGCCCTTGTTCAGCTGCTCACGCAGCAGGGCGCCCAGCTTGGTGGTGCCGCTGGAAGCGTCGAAGGACTTGTTGACCTCGGCCAGGTTCTCCTGGAGTTCGGCCTCGTCCTTGGCGCGGATCGACAGCTGCATCGTGCGGCCCTTGCGGTCCATGCCGATGAACTTGGCTTCGACCTTGTCGCCGACCTTCAGGTAGTTCGTGGCGTCGTCGACCCGCTCCTTGGCGATGTCGTTGGCGCGTACGTAACCCTCGATGCCGCCGTCGAGCTCGATCGTCGCGCCACGCGCGTCGACTTCCTTGACGGTGCCGGTGACGATGCTGCCCTTCTGGGTGGTCGCCATGTACTGGCCGACCGGATCCTGCTCGAGCTGCTTGATGCCCAGCGAGATGCGCTCGCGCTCCGGGTCCACGGCCAGAACGACGGCCTCGACGGTGTCGCCCTTCTTGAAGTTGCGGACCACGTCTTCGCCGGTGGTGTTCCAGCTGATGTCGGACAGGTGCACCAGGCCGTCGATGCCGCCTTCCAGGCCGATGAAGATGCCGAAGTCGGTGATCGACTTGATCTGGCCGGACACCTTGTCGCCCTTCTTGTGCAGCGCCGAGAAGGCTTCCCACGGGTTCGGGGTGCACTGCTTGATGCCGAGCGAGATGCGGCGGCGCTCGCCGTCGACGTCCAGGACCATGACCTCGACCTCGTCGCCCAGCTGGACGACCTTGGACGGGTTGACGTTCTTGTTGGTCCAGTCCATTTCGGACACGTGCACCAGGCCCTCGACGCCCGGCTCGATCTCGACGAACGCACCGTAATCGGTAACGTTGGAGACCTTGCCGAACAGGCGCGAGCTGGTCGGGTAGCGACGGGCGATGTTGTCCCACGGATCGTCGCCGAGCTGCTTCAGGCCGAGCGAGACGCGGTTGCGCTCGCGGTCGAACTTCAGCACGCGGACGTCGAGCTCGTCGCCGACGTTGACGACTTCCGACGGATGACGGACGCGCTTCCACGCCATGTCGGTGATGTGCAGCAGGCCGTCGATGCCGCCCAGGTCCACGAACGCGCCGTAGTCGGTGAGGTTCTTGACCACGCCCTTGACGATCGCGCCTTCCTGCAGGCGCTCGAGCAGCTGCTCGCGCTCGACGCTCGACTCCGACTCGACCACCGCGCGGCGGGAGACGACGACGTTGTTGCGCTTGCGGTCGAGCTTGATGATCTTGAATTCGAGTTCCTTGCCCTCGAGGTAGCCCGGGTCACGGACCGGACGCACGTCGACCAGCGAACCCGGCAGGAACGCGCGGACGTCGCGGATGTCGACGGTGAAGCCGCCCTTGACCTTGCCGCTGATGCGGCCGGTGACGATCTCGCCGGCTTCCATCGAAGCCTCGAGTTCGTCCCACACCATGGCGCGCTTGGCCTTCTCGCGCGACAGCACGGTCTCGCCGAAGCCGTTCTCGAGGTACTCGAGGGCGACCTTGACGACGTCGCCGACGGCGATTTCGAGCTGGCCGTCGTCGTTACGGAACTGCTCGATCGGGATGATGCCCTCGGACTTGAGGCCGGCGTTGATCACGACGACGTCGGAACGCACTTCGACCACGGTGCCGGAGACGATCGCGCCCGGCTTCAGCTTGCTCAGGGCGCTCTGGCTCTGTTCGAACAGTTCAGCGAAAGATTCAGTCATTGTTGGAGTCTCGGTTGGACACACGGGACGCAGCTCGGCTGCGGCCCACCTGTTGGCGCTTGCGCGCGTGGATGGAAAGCCCGCGCCGTCGTGGCGCGGGACCGTTGCCTGCTTCAGGAAGCCGCCCCGAAAGGCGGATGCGCCGCGGCGATCAAGCCTGGCGGGGTAGCCGGTACTTCTCCGGCACCACCGCCAGCACGTGCTCGACCACCTCGGTGATGGGCGTGCCGGTGGAGTCCACGATCACCGCGTCATCGGCGGGTTTCAGGGGCGCCACCGCACGACCGGCATCGCGCTCGTCGCGAGCGGCGATTTCGTGCAGCAGGCCGTCAAGGTTAACGGAAACCCCTTTTTCCTTCAACTGCTTATAGCGTCTTTTGGCCCTTTCGGCGGCGCTGGCGGTCAGGAAGACCTTGTACGGGGCATCCGGAAAAATGACCGTGCCCATGTCGCGCCCGTCCGCCACCAGCCCCGGCGCCTTGCGGAAACCGTGCTGCAGCGCGACCAGCGCCGCCCGCACCGGCGGGTGGGCGGCGATCGCCGAAGCCGCCGCCCCGGCGGTCTCGGTGCGCAGCTGCCGGGTCGCGTCCTTACCGTTGACGATCACGTGCGGCTCGCCGGCGCCGGCGGTCTCGAAGCGGATCTCGGTCCGGGCGGCGCACTGGGCGACCGCGTCGGCGTCGCTCAGGTCCAGACCCTCCCAGGCGGCGGCCAGCCCGACCGCGCGGTAGAGGGCGCCGGAGTCGAGGTAATGCCAGCCCAGGCGTTCGGCGACGGCGCGACTGATCGTGCCCTTGCCGGATCCGGAGGGGCCATCGATGGTGAGGACGGGAATGCGCGGCATGGCCGAAGTCTAGCCGACGGCCGGGGGCCGCCGCTGCAGACCCAGTCCCACTTCCGCCGCCAGCCCCTCGAACCCGGGGAAGGACGTGGCGACGTTCGCGCAGTCGGCGATCAGCACCTCGCCGCCGGCGCACTGGGCGGCGACCGCGAGGCTCATCGCGATCCGGTGGTCGCCGACGGCATCGACCTCGCCGCCGTGCAGGCGCCCACCGTGGATCACCGCACCGTCCGGGCTTTCGTCGACGCGGGCGCCGAGCCGGCGCAGCGCCGTCGCCATCACCGCGATGCGATCGGATTCCTTCACGCGCAGCTCGGCGGCGCCGGTGACGACCGTTTCGCCCTCGGCCAGCGCCGCGGCGACGAACAGCGCCGGGAACTCGTCGATCATGTCCGGCACCAGCGCCTCCGGCACCGCGATGCCGCGCAGCGCGGCCGCCCGCACGACGAGGTCGGCCACCGGCTCGCCGCCCTCCTCGCCCGGGTTCTCCTCGCGGATGTCGGCACCCATCAGGCGCAGCGCCTGCAGCAGGCCGGTGCGGCGCGGATTCATGCCGACCCGGCGCAGGCAGAGTTGCGAGCCCGGAACCACGCTGGCGGCGACCAGGAAGAAGGCCGCCGAGGAGAAGTCCGCCGGCACCGCGATGGTGGTCGCGCGCAGGCGGTGGCGGCCCTCGAGTGCCGCTTCGCCGGGAGCGAACGCGACCGGCCAGCCGAAGGCATGCAGCATCCGCTCGGTGTAATCGCGAGTCGGATGCGGCTCCCGGACGCGGGTGACGCCTTCGGCATAGAGCCCGGCGAGCAGCACCGCCGATTTCACCTGGGCGCTGGCCACTGGCGTCGCATAATCAATGCCTTGCAGCACATTCTTCGCGTGGATTCGCAGCGGCGGCAGGCCGCCCGCGGCGGCGTCGATGCGGGCGCCCATCCGGCTCAGCGGATCGATCACCCGGTTCATCGGCCGCTTCGACAGCGAGGCGTCGCCGACGAGCGTGCTCGCGAAATCCTGGCCTGCCAGCAGGCCGGCGAGCAGGCGCATGCCGGTGCCGGCATTGCCGCAGTCGAGCGGACCGTCGGCGCCAGCCAGGCCGTGCAGGCCGACGCCGTGCACGATGCGCTCGCTGGCTTCCGGGGCCTCGATGCGCACGCCGAGCCGCTGCAGGATCGCCGCGGTCGCGCGGGTGTCTTCGCCTTCGAGGAAGCCGTGCACCTGCGAGACGCCGTCGGCGAGCGCCGCCAGCATCACTGCCCGATGCGACACCGACTTGTCGCCGGGGACCCGCAACTCGCCGCGCAGCGGCCGTCCCGGGCCGGCGGCCCAGTCGAGGCGGGGGCCGCTCATCGCGATCCCCCGAGGGCCGCGTCGAGCGCCTGCAGCAGCCGCCGGTTCTCGTCGCGGCGGCCGACGCTCAGGCGCAGGCAGGTCGGCAGCCCGTAGCCCGCCATCGGCCGCGGCACCACGCCCGCCGCGACCAGCGCCCCGGCGAGCGGGGCGGCGTCGCGGCCGAAGTCGACCAGCAGGAAATTGCCCTGGGAAGGCGTCACCGCCAGCGCCCGGGCCCGCAGCGCGTCGGCCAGTGCCTCGCGCTCGCCGGCATTGGACGCGCGAACCCGCGCGACATGCGCCTGGTCGGCCAGCGCCGCGGCGCAGGCGGCGAGCCCCGGCCCGTTGACGTTGAACGACTCGCGCACCCGCTCCATCACCGCGGCCAGGCCAGGCGCCGCCAGCAGGTAGCCGACGCGCAGGCCGGCCAGGCCGTAGGCCTTCGAGAACGTGCGGGTCACGACCAGGTTCGGGAACTCCGGCAGCAGTTCGACCGCGGAACGCAGCGCCGGATCGGTGACGTATTCCAGATAGGCCTCGTCGACGACCACCAGCACCCGCGGCGGCACCCTGGCCAGGAAGTCCGCCAGCGCCCCGGTGCCGAACCAGGTACCGGTCGGGTTGTTCGGATTGGCGAGGTAGACCAGACGGGTCTCCGGTCCGATCGCCGCCGCCAGCGCGTCGAGGTCGTGACCGCGCGGCATCGCCGCGGCGACGGGCAGCGCCTCGGCCTGGCGCAGGGTCGCGCCCGCCGCCTGCGCGGCCAGCGCATACACCGCGAAACCGAAGCGGGAGGCGACCACCTCCTGCCCCGGTCCGGCGAAAACCTGCGCCAGCTGCATCAGCAGTTCGTGCGAGCCGTTGCCGAGCACGATGCCGGCGCGCGCGACGCCGTGGTGCGCCGCCAGCGCGCCCCTCAGGGTGCCGCCGAGCGGATCCGGGTAACGGTGCAGGTCGCCGGCGGCAGCCGCGAACGCGGCCAGGGCTGCCGGGCTCGGACCGAGGCTGTTTTCGTTGGAGCCGAGTTCGACCAGTTCGCCGGCCGGCCAGCCGCGCCGCAGCGCGACCAGGTCCAGCCCGGGGTCGTAGGCGCACAGACCGCGGACCCCTGGCTGGGCGAGCGCGGCGTAGGCGGCTTCGTCCTGCGCGGAAAGCCTGGTCAAAGCAGGGCCACCGGATAGGCGCCGAGCACACGCACGTCGGCGGCGTATTCACCGAGTTCGGCCAGGGCGCTGGCCACGGCGGCGTCCTCGACATGGCCGCTGACGTCGATGAAGAACGCGTACTGCCAGCGGCCGGTGTGCGACGGCCGCGACTCGATGCGGTTCATGCTGACGCCGTGGCGCGCGAACGGGCTCAGCACCGCGTACAGCGCCCCGGGCTGGTCGCGCACGTAGACCAGCAGCGAGGTCCGGTCGTGGCCGCTGCCGGGGAACAGTTCGCGGCCGAGCACGAGGAAGCGCGTGGCGTTGTCGGGGCGGTCCTCGATCGGGCCGGCGACGGTCTTCAGGCCATAGACGTGGCCGGCGTTCTCGCCGGCGATCGCGGCCGCGTCGTCGGCGCCGCGGGCACGGCGCGCCGCCTCGGCATTGCTGGCGACCGGGATCTTTTCCGCCTTCGGCAGGTGCTGGCGCAGCCAGGCCTTGCACTGCGCGAGCGACATCGGATGCGAATAGACCCGCTCGATGTCCTCGAGCCGGCCGCTGCGCGACAGCAGGTGCTGGTGCACCGCCAGTTCGACCTCGCCGCAGATCTTCAGCGGCGAGGCCAGGAACATGTCGAGCGTGGACTGGATCGTGCCCTGCCCCGAGTTCTCGACCGGCACGACGCCGAAATCGGCATGCCCGGCCTCGACCTCCTGGAACACCTCCTCGATGCTCGCCAGCGGCAGGCCTTTGGCCGAGTGGCCGAAATGCTTCTGCATCGCCTGCTGCGAGAACGTCCCCTCGGGGCCGAGGTAGCCGACTTTCAGCGGCTCCTGCTGGGCCAGGCAGGCGGACATGATCTCGCGGAAGACGCGCAGCAGGACTTCGTCGCTGAGCGGGCCGTCGTTGCGGTCGAGCACCTGGCGCAGCACCTGCGCCTCGCGCTCGGGACGGTAGTAATCGACGGCCGCCTTCAGCGGCCCCTTGGCCTTGCCGACCTGGTGCGCCCAGCGGGCGCGCTCGGCGATCAGCGCCTGGATCTGGCGGTCGATCGCGTCGATGCGCTCGCGGACCTCCACCAGCACCGGCGCCGCCGGTACCGGCGGCGGCGTGGCCTTAGAGCGCGGCGGTCGACGGGTGGCCATCGTCAGCCGTGGCGTCGGGCGAAATCGGCCATGAAATCGACCAGCGCCTGCACGCCCGCCTCCGGCATCGCGTTGTAGATCGAGGCACGCATGCCACCGACCGCGCGGTGTCCCTTCAGGCCGAGCAGCCCCGCCGCTTCGGCCTCCTGCAGGAAGGGCTTGTCGAGCGCGGCGTCGGGCAGGAAGAACGGCACGTTCATCCACGAGCGGGCCGCCGGCGCCACCGCATTGCGGTAATAGCCGCCGGAGCCGTCGATCGCCGAATAGAGCAGCTCCGCCTTGCGGCGGTTGCGCTCGCCGATCGCGGCGGTGCCGCCCTGCTCCCTGGCCCACTTCAGCACCAGCCCGAGCACGTACCAGGCGAAGGTCGGCGGGGTGTTGAACATCGAATCGTTCTTCGCCTGGTTCTGCAGCTCGAAGATCGGTGGCAACGCGCGGCCGTGGCGGCCGAGCAGGTCCTTGCGCACGATCGCGATCGCCAGACCGGACGGGCCGAGGTTCTTCTGGGCGCCGCCGTAGAGCACGCCGAAGCGGGAGACGTCGATCGGAGCCGACATGAAGTTCGACGACACGTCGGCGACCAGCGGCACGTCGCCGACGTCCGGAATGTCGCGGAACTCGATGCCGTGGATCGTCTCGTTCGGGGTGTAGTGCACGAACGCCGCGCCCGGGGTGAGCTGCCATTCGCCGACCGGCGGAATGTCGACGTAGCCGCCGGCCTTGCCGCTCGCGGCGATGTTCGTGCGCAGCAGCGGCCTGGCGTTGTCGAGCGCTTTCTCGCCCCAGTGACCGGTCAGCACGTAGTCGGCGGTGGCGTCGGCACCGGCGAGGTTCATCGGCAGCAGCGCGGCCAGCGTGGTCGCGCCGCCCTGCAGGAAGAGCACGTGGTAGTCGTCCGGAATCGCCATCAGCTCGCGCAGGTCGCGCTCGGCGGCCGCCGCGCATTCGACGAAGGCCTTGCCGCGGTGGCTGACCTCCATCACGGAGGCGCGTTCGCCCTGCCATTCGAGCATTTCCTCCTGCACCTGGCGCAGGACGGATTCGGGCAGCGCGGCCGGGCCGGCGCTGAAGTTGTAGGCACGCGACATGGATACTCCGGATAGTGGGGAAAGACTGGCACGCGGCGAGCGCGCCGCTCAACCGACGATGCGCGACGGCTCGGCGAGCAATTGCTCGAATTGCTCCGCCGGCAGCGCCCGCGAGAACAGGAAACCCTGGCCGTACTGGCAGCCGACCTTCTCGAGCAGGGCGCGCTGGCCCGGGGTCTCGATGCCTTCGGCGGTCAGCGCCAGTCCGAGCTCGTCGGCGAACGCGGTGATCGTGCGCACGATCGCGCGGTGGCGCGGATTGGTCTCGACATCGCGGATGAACACCTGGTCCATCTTCAGCGCGTCGAAAGGCGAGGCGGCGAAGGACTCCAGCGACGAGTAGCCCGTGCCGAAATCGTCGACGACCAGACCGACACCGAGCGCCTTGAGCGCCAGCAGCCGCTGTTCGGCCTGGGTGCGGCCGGCGCGGAAAGCCGTCTCGGTGACCTCGAGCCGCAGCGAAGCCGGCGGCAGCCGGTGCTTCTGCAGCAGCGAGAACACTTCCTCGACGATCTCCGGCGACACCATCTGCCGTTCGTCGACATTGACGTTCATGCTCAGCGCACCGCGGTCCGGGAAGCGCTCGCGCCAGTCGGCGAGCCGGCGGCAGGCCTCGCGCAGCGCCCAGGCGTCCAGGTCGACGATCAGGCCGGTTTCCTCGGCGACGGCGAGGAACTCGCCCGGCAGCAGCAGGCCGCGCACCGGATGCCGCCAGCGCACCAGCGCCTCGGCGCCGGCGAGGCGACCGCCCTTCAGCTCGACGATCGGCTGGTAGTACAGCTCGAACTCGCCGCGCTCGAAGGCCAGCCGGAAGTCGGTCTCCAGCTGCAGCCGGCTCTGCGCCTGCTGGTGCATGCCCTCGTCGAAAATCACGAAGCCGGACTTGCCGGCCGCCTTCGCCCGGTACATCGCGGTGTCGGCATCGCGCAGCACCTGGTCCGGCGATTCGTATTCGCGGCGGCCGATCACGATGCCGAGGCTCGCCGCCGAGAACACCTGCTGGCCGGCGATGTCGAAGGGCTGCTCGAACAGTTTCAGCACCCGCCTGGCGATGTCGACCGCGCGGTCGTGGTCGCAGGGACCGTCCGGCAGCAGGGTGAACTCGTCGCCGCCGTAGCGGGCGATCAGCACGTCACGCAGCAGGTTGTCCTCGAGCCGGCGGGCGATCTCCACGAGCAGGCGGTCGCCGGCGCCGTGGCCGAGGCTGTCGTTGACCCACTTGAATCCGTCCAGGTCGAGGAACAGCACCGCATAGTCGCCGCGGTCGTTGCGGCGCGCCGAATGCATCGCCTCGGCGAGGCGCTGGTTGAACAGCATCCGGTTCGGCAGGCCGGTCAGCGGATCGTGGGTCGCGTGGAAGCGCAGGCGCTCCTCCGCCTCGCGCTGGCGGGTCACGTCCAGCACGGTGCCGGTGAGGTGTTCGCGGCCGTCGATCTGGACCGGGCCGATGCTGACGCGGGCCTGCACCCGGTGGCCGTCCTGGTGGATCAGCGTGGTTTCGAAGTCCGGCGCCACCGGCTCGCCGGCGCGGCGGGCGCGGTCGCGGCGCTCGGATTGCGCGATCGAATCCGGCGCCATGATCCGGCGGTAATCGACCCCGACGAGCCCGCCCTCGCCGTAGCCGAGCATCCGCGCGAACGCCTGGTTGGCATAGGTGTAGCGGTCGCCGTCCATGATGAAGACGCCGACCTGGCTGTTCTCCACCAGCGTGCGGTACTTCGCCTCGGACTGCTGCAGTGCCAGCTGGATCGCGTGGCGCTCGTCGATGTCGAGCACCGAACCGGTGAAGTGCTGGGGATTACCGGCTTCGTCGCGGATCAGCAGGGCGCTGGCGTTGACCCACTTCAGGCTGCCGTCGCGGCAGCGCACCCGGGTCTCGGACTGGTTCACGTGGCCGCGGCGCAGGGCACCCTGCACGAGCCGGTCGCGCTCGGCCGCATCGGCGAACACCTGCAGGATGTCGCCGAGTCCGGCCTTGAGCTGTTCGGCATCGTCGTAGCCGAGGATGCGCGCCAGCTCGGGATTCACTTCCATGATCCGGCCGTCGAGGCCGGCACGGAACAGGCCGGCCGGCGAGGTCTCGAACAGTTCGCGGTATCGGCGCTCGGCCTCGGCCACCGCGCGCTGCCGGCGGCGGTCCTCGGTGACGTCGCGCAGGGTGCCGGTCGAGGCGATGTCGCCGCGGTACTCGACCGCGTCCGCGCGCACTTCGCAGAGGATGCGCTGGCCGTCGCCGCGGCGCAGGTGCACCTCGTAGACCTGCGGGTCGCGCGAGCCGGCCTCGCGCTGGGCGCGCCGGTTGGCCTGCGCGGCGAGGTCGGACGGGTCGATCAGGCGCATGTACTCCATGCCGATCAGCTGCTCGACCGGCCAGGCGAGCGTGCGTGCCATCGCCTCGTTCGCGAACAGCACCCTGCCGTGCTGGATCAGGAAGACGCCGTCGCGGCTGTTCTCGACCAGCACCTTGTAGAGCGCCTGCGACTGCCGCAAGGCCTCCTCGGCCTCGACCTGGGCGGTGATGTCGATCACCGATCCCTCGTGGAAGAGGATGCGGCCTTCGGCATCGCGGATGGCGCGGGCGTTTTCGCTGACCCAGATCACGCTGCCGTCGCGGCGGCGCATCTGGGCGCGCCAGCCCTCGACCCGGCCACCGTCGCGCAGTTTCGCGTGCATGCGCGGCAGCATGTCGGGGTCGACGTAGATCGCCGCGAGGTCGCGCCCGCGCTCGGCCAGCAGCTGCGAGGGCGACTCGTGCCCGAGCAGGCGCGCCAGCGCCGGGTTGACGTCGAGGAAGCCGCCTTGCGGCAGGCTCCGGTAGATGCCTTCCGAGGCGGCCAGATAGAGCGAGCGGTAAAGGGTGTGGTCGCGTTCCGCCGGCGGGATCTCGGTCTCTTCCGGCAGCAGGTGGACAAGGCAGAACACCACCCGGTCGCCGTCGTCGTCGGCGAATTCGACGCTGATCTCGGCCGGCCGGGTCTGGCCGTCGGGGCGGCCGAACAGCAGCGGCAGGCGCACCACCCGGCGGCCCGCGCGCAGGTGGCTCCAGAGGTGCGCACGGGTGTCCGGATCCGGCCAGATGCCGAGCTCCAGCGGTAACCGGCCGATCACCTGCTCGCGCCGCCAGCCGGTGCTACGCTCGAACGCGGCATTGACGCCGAGGAACGCGCCGTCACTCGCGCGCAACACCGCGACGATGCTTTCCGACGACTCGAAGGCCTCGGCGAGGCGCATCCCTTTTCCCGGTGATTCAGCCGAACCGGAGTATAGCGACCGACGTGGCCGCGCATGACGCAGGAGTCCGCGATGTCCCGATTCGAACCGCCGCGCATCCCCGCTTCCGAGATCACCCCCGAAATCGTGTGGCGGTCGCGCCGGCGCCTGCTCGGCCTCGGCCTCGCGAGTCCGATGCTGCTGCTGTCGGCCTGCGCGCGGGCCGACGGCGACGCGGCGCCGCCCGGTCCGGTGCCCACCGCCGCCGACGACAGCGACGCCCTGACCTCGTTCGCGGACGTCACCGGCTACAACAACTTCTACGAATTCGGCACCGGCAAGGACGATCCGGCGCGCAACGCGCACACGCTGCGCCCGGCGCCGTGGTCGGTGGAGGTCGCCGGTGAAGCCGGTCTCACCGGCACGTTCGCGCTCGAGGACCTGCTCTCGCCGCATGTCGCCGAGGAGCGGATCTACCGGCTGCGCTGCGTCGAGGGCTGGTCGATGGTGATTCCGTGGCAGGGCATTCCGCTGGCGGCGGTGCTGCAGCGTTTCCAGCCGACGTCGCGGGCGAAGTACGTCGCCTTCACGACCCTCGCCGACCGGGCTCAGATGCCGGGCCTGCGCTATCCGGCCCTCGACTGGCCCTATCGGGAGGGCCTGCGCATCGACGAGGCGATGCACCCGCTGACCCTGCTCGCCACCGGCGTCTACGGCAAGCCGCTGCCGAACCAGAACGGCGCGCCGCTGCGCCTGGTGGTGCCGTGGAAGTACGGCTTCAAGAGCGTCAAGTCGATCGTCCGCATCGAATTCACCGAGACGATGCCGCCGACCAGCTGGAACATGGCCCAGCCTTCCGAATACGGCTTCTATTCGAACGTGAACCCGGACGTCGACCATCCGCGCTGGAGCCAGCGCAGTGAACGGCGGATCGCCGGCGACGGCAGCAAGCTGTTCGCCCGCCGCATTCCGACCCTGCCCTTCAACGGCTATGGCGAACAGGTCGCCGCGCTGTACGCGGGCATGGACCTGCGGCGGTGGTTCTGAACGGGCGAGCCTCCCGCGCGGGTCGCCTCGACGTGCGCTGGTTCGCGCTGAAGACGGCAGCGCATCTGCTCGCGCTGTTGCCCCTGGCGCAGTTGCTGCGCGGCGCCCTGGTCGACATCCGCGGCAGTGATCCGCTGGCCGGTGTCGGCCTGGCCGCGGCGACGCTGGGCGCCGACCCGGTGCAGGCCATCACCCATGCGACCGGCGACTGGGCACTGCGTTTCCTGCTGGCCAGCCTGACGATGACACCCCTGCGCCGGCTCACCGGCGCGACGTGGCCGCTGCGCTTCCGCCGCCTGCTCGGGCTGTACGCGTTCGCCTATGCCAGCCTGCATCTGGCGACCTATGTGGTGCTGGACCTCGGCGGTTACTGGGCGCAGGTATTCGAGGACATCGTCGAGCGCCCCTTCATCACCGTCGGTTTCGCCGCGTGGCTGCTGCTGGTGCCGCTGGCGCTGACCTCCACCCGCGGCTGGATGCGCCGGCTGGGCCGCCGCTGGGGCCAGTTGCACCGGCTGGTGTACGCGGTCGCGGTGCTGGCGGTGCTGCACTTCTTCTGGCTGGTGAAATCCGACCTGCGCGAACCGCTGGCCTACGCGGCGGTGCTGGCGCTGCTGCTCGGCCTGCGGCTGTTCTGGCGCCTGCGCCGGCCGGCGCCGGTACCCCGGGCTCAGCCGCGCGGGGCGTAGAGCAGCAGCCAGGTGAGCGCGACCGCCAGCACGAAGGCCGCGCAGATCAGCCACCACAGCGAATGCGGATCGCGCGGCGGTGCCGGTTCGGGCGCAGCGCCACGATCGGACACCGGTGTCGGCATCTTCACCGCCTTGATCGTCTGCGTATGGGTCGGCATCGCCGGGCGCTGATCGCCCTCCTGGCCACGCCCCGGCAGCCCGGGCGCCTCGACGACGAAGCGGTGCTGTTCGATCGCGATCTGGTCACCGGGCGACAGCACCGCATCGACCACCGGGAAGCCGTTCACCAGCGTGGCGTTCTTGCCGGCGGCACGCAGCACCACGCGGTCGCCATGGAGTTCGATCACCGCATGCTTCTCGGCGACCGCCGGGTCGTCGAGGCGGATGTCGGCTCCGGATTGCCGGCCGATCGCCCGCGGTTCGGTCAGGGTGTAGGCACGGCCGAAATGCACGCCGGACAGCCCGCGCAGGATCACCCGCGAGGCCGATACGCGATTGGCATCGGTCATCGCCGGCGGCGCGCTGGCCGGGATGCCGCGTTCGATCGCCGGCTCGTCGTCACCCTTGATCACCACCCGCAGGCGGTCGAGGCAGACCAGGTCGCCGGGCCGCAGCAGTGCCAGGCGCTGTACCGGGCGGGCATTGACGTGCACGCCTTTCACCCCTGCCGGCACGCGCAGCCACAGGCCACGGCGATCCGCGAGGAAACTCGCGTGCAGCGGCGCGAGTCCCGCCGCAGGCAGGCAAATCACGTTGCCGGCGCGGCCGCCGACGGTGACCTCGCCGCGCAAGGCCACGCTCTCGTGTTCGCCGTCGGGAAACGTCAACTGCATCCGGTGCCCTCCCCCGTCGCGGAATCTAGCACGGCCTCACGCGCCGCAACGCTTGGTCGGAAACGCGAAGCCGCGCAGAATGGGGGCTTCCCGGGAGGAACCATGGCCGACATCGACATCCGCCGTCCGCATTCGCGATCGCTGAAGGACGCCCGCGCGGCGATCGAGCGCGTCGCCGAGCACATCGCCGCCAAGTTCGACGTGGAATACGGCTGGAACGGCGACACGATGGAATTCTCGCGCAGCGGCGTCGACGGCCACATCGCCGTCACCGCGAAGGAAGTGCACGTCACCGCGACCCTCGGCTTCCTGCTGATGGCCATCCGCGGGCCGATCGAACGCGAGATCCACCAGTACCTCGACCGCGAGTTCGGCTAGCGCCGGCGTTTCGCCGGCGCGGCGACGCCGCTGGCGCCCGCGAACGGATCCGGATGGCCGGCGAACAGCCGCGCCGACGCCTGCCGCTCGCGCTCGCCGATCGCCTCGAGGAAGGCGTCGGCGTCGCCGAGTTCGGCGAACGCGGCGAAGCCCCGCTCGAGGAATCCCTGCAGCTCGCCGAGTCCGGCGGCCCGCGCCGGCAGGCGCGACGCCCGCAGCAGCCGGAACACCCCGTGCTTCTTCACCGCCGCGTCGAGGATCCGCCCGACGCCGAGGATCAGGTCGATCTGGTGCGCGCGCAGGCGCGGACAGCCGGTTTCCCGGTAGGCGTCACCGTAGTCGGCGAGCGTGATCGGCGCCCGCGGCTTCGGCCGTCGTGCCAGGGCCGCCGCCATCTTCAGGTCGAAGGCGTGGCTGAGCACGGCCAGTTCGATCGCATCGGCCGCGGCCACCAGCAGCGCCTCCGGCAGCAGCCGCGACATCAGCGGCATGATCCGCGCGACATCGCGGTCGCGGGCGCTGAAATCGCGCTCGCCGTAGAGGTCGGTGAGGAAGAACTCGGCCGCCGGGCGCATGCGTGGGTGGTCGAGGAAATCGGCGAAGCCTTCCGTCAGCCGGCGGGTCTGCCAGGCGCGCAGCGGCGCCAGCGTCGGCAGGCGGTTGCGCGGCTGCCGCACCGGGTCGTTGACCTCGGCCTGCCAGGCCAGCCGCCGCGCCAGCCTTTGCCGCAGTTCGGGCGAACTCATCGCCGGCGCTGCCCTGGGATCGGGGAATCGTGATCCATTGCTCTCTTGTGGGGTCCGGTCCGGCGGATACAATCGCCGCGCCTCTAACGGGAGTCGCCCTAGCATGCTGGTTCTTCAGCCCGCCCGGAAGCGCCGGCCGCGCAGCGAGGGACGCATCGGCCTGGCGATCGCCGGCGGCGGCCCGATCGGCGGCATGTACGAACTCGGCGCCCTGCGCGCCCTCGACCGCGCGGTCGAGGGACTCGACCTGACACGGCTCGAGGTCTACGTCGGCGTCAGTTCCGGCGCCTTCCTCGCCGCCGGCCTCGCCAACCGGCTCGACACCGCCGGCATGTGCCGGATCTTCATCACCGGCGACAGCGACGAGGTGCGCTTCCGCCCCGAGATCTTCCTGCGCCCGGCCTTCCTCGAGTATTTCCGTCGCGCCTCGGCGCTGCCGCGGATCGCCTTCGACTGGTGGAAGGACCTGGTCACCGACCCGAGCGGCGCCCGCCTGAGCGAAGTCGTCGGGCGTTTCGGCGGCGTGATCCCGACCGGCCTGTTCGACAACCGCGGCATCGAGGAATTCCTGCGCAAGGTGTTCACGATCCGCGGCCGCAGCAACGACTTCCGCGAGCTCGGCGCGAAGCTCACGGTCGTCGCGGTCGACCTCGACAGCGGCGCTGCCGTGCGCTTCGGCGGCCCCGGCTGGGACGACGTGCCGATCTCGCTGGCGGTGCAGGCCAGTTCCGCGCTGCCCGGCCTCTACCCGCCGGTGGACATCCGCGGCCACCACTTCGTCGACGGCGCGCTGCGGCGGACGATGCACGCCTCGGTCGTGCTCGACCACGGCGTCGACCTGATGCTGGGCATCAACCCCTTCGTGCCGTTCAATGCCAGCCGTGGCGGCCGGCCACCCGAGGGTCTCGACAAGCTCGCCGAGGGCGGCCTGCCGGTGGTGCTGTCGCAGACCTTCCGCACCCTGCTGCAGTCGCGGATGCGGGTCGGCCTCGACAAGTACGCGCGCCAGTATCCGGACGTCGACCAGCTGGTGTTCGAACCGAACGAGGACGACGGCGAGATGTTCTTCACCAATGTCTTCAGCTATTCCAGCCGCCAGCGCGTCTGCGAACATGCCTTCCGCGCAACCCTCGCCGACCTGCGCCGGCGCCGCACGGAGCTCGCGCCGGTGCTGGCGCGGCACGGGCTGTCGCTGCGCGACGAGGTCCTCGACGACCCGCACGCGTCGATCCTCGACGGCATCGGCCGTCCGCCCCGGCGCACCGAGACCACGGCGAAGCTGCAGCGGGCCCTGGACGACGTCGAGGCGGTGCTGCACGCCCGCCGCCGGCGCGCCCGTGCTGCAGCGCGACATCGCCGGGACCTCACGTCGGCCTGACAGGCTGGTGTGAATGCTCTAGTCCCGGCACGCAGATTGCCGGCCATGCGGCGCTGTCCGCCCTGGTTGCACAACGGAGTCGAACCACGATGGCCAAACTGAAGAAGAACGCGCGGTCGCGTGCGTCCACCGCCCCGAAGGCGGGCGCCGACCTGCAGGCGAAGGCCGAGCAGATGTCGCGCTCGATCGTCGAATCCGCGCAGCAGATCTGGATGGCCGGCATCGGCGCGTTCAACCGCGCCCAGGGCGAAGGCTCGAAGCTGTTCGAGGCGCTGGTGCGCGAAGGCATGTCGATCGAGCAGTCCACCCGCAAGCTCGCCACCGGCCGCGTCGACGCCGTGCGGGATGCGGTCGAGGATCGCGTCGGTGTCGTGCGCGAGCGTGCCGTCGATACCTGGGACCGCCTCGAGAAGGTGTTCGAGGACCGCGTGCAGCGCGCGCTGACACGTCTCGGCGTGCCGGGCCGCGAAGACCTCGGTGGCCTCGCCGAGCGCGTCGACGACCTCACCGCCGCACTGCGCCGCCTCGGTGGCGCCCCGACCAGGAGCCCGGCGAAGCCGGCGAAGACCGCCCGTGCGCGTCGTGCCGCCAGCCGCAAGCCGGCCGAGGCCGCGAAGAAGGCCGCGCCGCGCAAGGCTGCGGCGAAGAAGGGCGCTGCCGCGCCGGTCGCGAAGAAGGCGGCCACCCGCAAGTCGGCCGCGAAGAAGGCGCGCCCGGCCGCCGCGCGCAAGCCGACCCTGCCGTCGGCGCCGACCCCGGTCACGCCGGCCGCCGGCGACTGATTTCACGTCCGCCAGCCAGTTCCGGAACCGCCGCTCCCTCCCCTGCGGTTCCGGCTGGCGGGCGCCTTTGACCGTTCGACGCCCGGCCCCGTGCCGGGCGTTGCGTTTCCATCCCCGCCGCCCGCGCCGGCGTTCCGCGTTATCCTTGACGGCCCATTTCGCCTCCACCCGGAGTCCCCTGGATGTTCGGATTCAGTCCGCTGCTGGTCGCCCTCGTCGTCACCGTCATCGCCCTCGGGGTCAGCGGCTGGTGGTTCGGCGTCCATCGCCGGCGGCTGGCCGAAACCCAGGCCGGCATCGCCGCCCTCGCCGGCATGAAGTGGCGCGAGTGCGCGGGTCTGGTCCTGCAGGCGCTCGAATCCAAGGGTTACCGTGAGGCGCCCGCCAGCCGCCAGCCGGGTGACGGCGGCACCGAATTCCTGCTCGACAAGGGCAGCGAACGGGTGCTGATGAGCTACAAGCACGGCACTGCCTACCGCCTCGGCGAGGCGAACGTGCGCGACTTCGCCAATGCGGTCCAGCTCGCGGGCGCCAACAGCGGCATGCTGGTGACGCTCGGCAGCGCCGAAGGCTTCGCCCGCGACATCGCCCGCCGCTTCGGCATCGAGCTGATCGACGGCCGCGCCCTCTGGCCGCAGATGGAGCCGTTCGCGCCGGCGGCCATGGTCGAGGCGATCCGCGACCAGGCCGCCGGTCATATCCGCCGCGGACAGCGCGCCGGTGTCTTCGCCAGTGTCGCGCTCGGCATCCTCGTCTTCGTCGCCGGCACGCTGGGCGCCGAGGAAGCGGCGCCGCCGGTGGCCCCGATCACCGGCCCGGCGATCGAAGACACGGCGCCGGCCGTAGCCGCGCCGCTGTCGCCGGCCGAACAGGCAAGCGCCGCGCTCGAGGAGCTGGAAGCCGTCAACCGGCTGAGCGACGAGGAGCGGCTGCAGCGCCGCCTCGCCGCGGCCAGCGCCGTCACGACACTGGAGGAAGCCGACAGTGCCGTGTGGTCGACGGCGTCGACGCTCGTCGTCACGATGACCCATGCCGACGGCATCGACCTCGGCCTCGTCAACGAGGCCTGCGCGATCCTCACCCAGTACGAGGAGCTGCGCTACACCCGCCTGCAGCTCGAGCCGCCGGCCAGCGACGGTGGCCGCACGCCGGTACGCTGGCGTCAGTGCCAATGACCGCAGCGGCGACGCCGCCGCGATCCCCGCAGGAGCGCCCTCAGGCGCGGCGATCACCGTCCGTAGGAGCGCCTTCAGGCGCGATCGATACCGCCGTAGGAGCGCCTTCAGGCGCGATCGATACCGCCGTAGGAGCGCCTTCAGGCGCGATGCCTTGTCAGCACCGAGGCGCCCAGGAGGGCGGCCCGTCACTCACCAGTGCACGCCGCGCATCAGCGCCGCGAACGCCACCTGCTCGTTGGTCGGACTCTCGTCGCGCATCGCCTTGCGGTCACCCTTGGCCGCGGCCGAGTCCGGGAACATCTCGAACGCGGTGTTCTGGATGACCTCGTAGGCCTTCGGCGCCAGCGCATTGAGCGTGGCCGCGAAGATGCCCATGCGGGTGGCGACGCGGCTCGGCCGCTCGATGATCGCCTTGACCACCAGGTCGGCCGCTTCTTCCGGCGTCAGCGTCGGCACCGATTCGTACATCTTGGTCGGCGCGATCATCGGCGTCTTCACCAGCGGCATGTTGACCGTGGTGAAGGCGATGTTCTTGCCGCTGAACTCGGCCTGGGCGCAGCGGCTGAACGCGTCCAGCGCCGCCTTCGACGCGACATAGGCCGAGAAGCGCGCCGAACTGGCGAGCACGCCGATCGAACTGATGTTGATGATGTGGCCGCGGCGCCGCTTGGTCATCTCCGGCAGGAAGCCCAGGATCAGGCGCAGGCAGCCGAAATAGTTCAGCTGCATCGTGCGCTCGAAGTCGTGGAAGCGGTCGTAGCTCAGCTCCACAGAGCGGCGGATCGAACGGCCGGCGTTGTTGACCAGGATGTCGACGACCTTGTGTTCGCCGAGCACGGTGCGCACCAGCTCGTCGCAGCTCGCCATGTCGGTCAGGTCGGCGGTGTAGGCCCAGCACTTGCCGCCGGCGGCCAGGATCTCGTCGCGGGTCGCGAACAGCTCCTGCTCGCCGCGGGCGACGATGATGACCTTCGCCCCGGCCTCGGCGACCTTGATCGCGGTCGCCTTGCCGATGCCCGAGGAGCCGCCGGTGATCAGCACGACCTTGCCGGCGACGTGGCCGCGCAGGGTGCGGTCGACGAACAGGTCGGGATCGAGATGGCGCTCCCAGTAGTCCCAGACCCGCCAGGCGTAGGTCTCCAGGTCCGGCAGCGCGATCTTCGATCCCTTCAGCGCCCGCTCGGCATTGCGGGTGTCGAAGCGGGTCGGATAGGTGATGAAGCTCAGCGTCTGCGGCGGCAGCTTCAGGTCGCGCAGCACCATGTTGGTGAAGCGCTTGACCGGCGGCAGGTTGGCCACCGCCCCGCGCACCGCCGGCGGCACCACCGCCAGCATGCGGGCGTCGATGCGCATCGTCATCTCGGGCGCATGGGCGGCGCGGCAGAAGGTGTTCATCAGCTCGCCGAAGCGCATCGGCTGCGGATCGACCAGGTGGAAGGTCTGGCCGTCGAGCCCGCGCTTGTGGGCGATGTGGTCCATCGCGTCGGCGACGAAGTCGACCGGCACGCAGTTGATGCGGCCGCCCTCGATGCCGAGCGTCGGCATCCATTGCGGCAGCGCCTTGCGCATCTTCTTGATCAGGGTGAACAGGAAGTACGGACCGTCGGTCTTGTCCATCTCGCCGGTTTTCGAATGGCCGATGACCATCGAAGGGCGATAGATGCGGAACGGCACCTTGCATTCCTTGCGCACGATCCCCTCGGATTCGTGCTTGGTCCGCAGGTAGGGATCCTTGAGGCCCTCGGCCTCCTCGAACATGTCCTCGCGGAACACGCCCGGGTACAGCCCGGCGGCGGCGATCGAACTGGTGTGGTGGAAGCAGCCGGCCTTCATCGCCGCGGCCGCCTCGATCGCGTGCCGGGTGCCGTCGATGTTCGCCAGTTGCTGGGTCGCCGCGTCCGCGGTCAGGTCGTAGATCGCCGCCAGGTGGAAAAAATGCTTCACCTTGCCGGTCAGCGTCTTCATCTGCGCCGCGCCGATGCCGAGTTTCGGCTTGCCGAGGTCGCCGTGGACCGGAACGATCCGCTTGCGGTCCCAGCCCATCTTCGCGGCGATCGCCTCGAGCTTGGCTTCCGAGCCCTTGCGCACGAGCACGTACACCTGACCCTTGCGCTTGTCGAGCAGGTTGGCCACCAGGAAGCGGCCGATGAATCCGGTCGCGCCGGTCACGAAATAGCTCATCACGTCCCCCATGCCGGACCGGCCATTGCCGGTCGCCCCGGTGTACGTTGCCAGAGCGCGCGAACGCTGACAAACACCGCGTTGACCACCCCGGTGACGCGTGCTATCACCGCTGCTTCGCAACAGGGGAATCAGCCGATGGCCGACGATCTCAAGGCCCGCTTCCAGCAGGCCGCGCAGGATGTCATGAACCTGTCCGAACGCCCGGACAACGACACGATGCTGCGGCTGTACGCGCTCTACAAGCAGGGTTCGGAAGGTGACGTGTCGGGCCCGAAACCGGGGTTCTTCGACTTCGTCGGCACCGCCAAGTACGACGCCTGGGCCAAGCTGGCCGGCACGGGTTCCGAGGAAGCGATGCGCCGGTACATCGACCTCGTCGCCAAGCTGCGGGGTTGAGCCGCGGGGAATGGCCAGGGACACACGCCAGCGCATCCTCGACTGCGCCCTGACGATGTTCAACTCGCAGGGCGAGCCGAACGTCACGACCAACCACATCGCCGACGAGCTGGAGATCAGCCCGGGCAACCTGTACTACCACTTCCGCAACAAGGACGACATCATCGAGCAGCTGTTCCAGCGCTACGAGGAGCGCATGGATGCGGCGCTGTCGTCGCCGGAAGGCCGGCTGCGCGACCTCGAGGACATCTGGCTGCAGCTGCACCTGGTGTTCGAGTGCATCTGGGACTACCGCTTCCTGTATCGCGACCTCGTCGACATCCTCAGCCGCAACCGCCGGCTGCGCCTGCGTTTCGCCCGGATCCTGCGCCGGGCCACCGAAACCTGCACCGGCGGCATCCGCGGCCTGGTCCAGGCCGGGGTCATGCGTGCCTCGGCGGCGGAGGTCGAAGCGACCTCGACCAACATCCTGGTCCTGGCCACGTTCTGGCTGAACTACGCCAGCGTGCGCGGCGACCGCGACGAGGCCTCGGCGATCCGCCAGGGCATCGTGCAGGTGATGATGCTGCTCTCGCCGCTGCTGCGGGACGCCGAGCGTGTCCACCTGAACAACCTGACGAAGGCCTACGAGGCCTGAGTCGCGGGTACGGCAAGGGCTTGTATTGCAAGCCAATTCGGGACGGTGTATAGTCCCGCGTCTTTCCGCCCCACCCTTCACCCATTCCAAGGATCCGCCATGAAAGTGCTCTCGTCCCTGAAGTCGGCGAAGACCCGCCATCGCGACTGCAAGGTCGTTCGCCGTCGCGGCAAGGTCTTCGTGATCTGCAAGTCCAATCCGCGTTTCAAGGCCCGCCAGCGCTGAGCGCCGGCCCATCGCAGGATCCCCGAAACGCCGGCCAATGCCGGCGTTTCGCTTTTCCGGAGCCGGCGATCGCGCTTCCGCGCACGCCGCCTTCGCGGTTCCCGCAGCAGCATGGCGGACGGGTCGCAGCCGGCGCCGGGTTTTGCGATGATGCCCGGCCAAACCCGTCAACCCGATGAAGCGAGGAGGTGGAGCATGAAGGTGCAGACCCTTTCCCTGGCGTTCGCCAGCGTCCTGCTGCTGCAGGCGGCACCGGTCGCCGCGTCCGGCGATACCCTGCTCGTCGAACGCGTCCAGGCCGAACCGGCATTCACCCTGCCGACGCGCGGCACCACCATGGCCCAGGTCGAGGCCCGCTTCGGCGCCCCGGCGCGCAAGCACGCCCCGGTCGCCGGCCCGAATTCGACGCGCTTCAATCCGCCGATCACCCGCTGGGACTACGCCGACTTCTCGGTGTACTTCGAGCACAGCCACGTCGTCGACGCCGTGCTGCGCAAGGCCAGCCCCGAAGAGGTCGGGCCGCGCCCCGTCCAGTAGGAACACGATGTCCGCAAGCCCTCGCTTCCCGGCGGAATGGGAATCCCAGTCCGCCGTTCTGATCGCTTGGCCGCACGAAGGCACCGACTGGGCCGACGACCTGGCCGCAGTCGAATCGACGTATGTCGCCCTCGCCGCGGCGATCGCCCGCTTCCAGACGGTACTGGTCTGCGTCGCGGATGCGGCCCTGCGCCGTCGCGCCGCCGACCTGCTCGCCGCTGCCGGCGTCGATCCGGCGCGCGTGCGCTGGTTCGAGGTCGCGTACGACGACACCTGGCTGCGCGACTCCGGCCCGATCACCTTGCGCGAAGGTGAAGGCTTCCGCGTGCTGGACTTCGAGTTCACCGCCTGGGGCGGCAAGTTCGCGGCCGGCGAGGACGACCAGCTGGTCGCCCGCCTGCACGCCGCCGGCCTGCTGCGCGGCGAACGCGAGCGGGTCGACTTCGCGCTCGAAGGCGGCGGCATCGAAACCGACGGCGCCGGCACCCTGCTGAGCACCTGGCGCTGCCTGCACGAGCGCCATCCGGACCTGGATCGCGCCACCGTCACCGCGACCCTGCGCGACTCCCTTCGTCAGCAGCGTGTGCTCTGGCTCGAACACGGCTACCTCGAAGGCGACGACACCGACGCCCACATCGACACCCTCGCCCGGTTCGCCGCGCCCGACGCGATCGTCTTCCAGGCCTGCGACGACCCGCAGGATCCGCATCACGCCGAGCTGCAGGCGATGGCCGCCGAAATCGCCGCGCTGCGCACGGCCGACGGCAGGCCCTACCGCCTGTTCCCGCTGCCGTGGGCGCAGCCGATCCGCGAAGGCGGCCGCCGGCTCGCCGCGTCCTACGCCAATTTCCTGATCGTCAACGGCGCCGTGCTGATGCCGGCCTACGGCGACGCCGCCGATGCCGCAGCCGCCGCCGTGATTGCTGCCGCCTTTCCCGGGCGCGAGGTGGTCGCGATCGACTGCCGGGCCCTGATCCGCCAGAACGGCAGCCTGCACTGCGTGACGATGCAACTTCCCGAAGGCGCACTGGCATGAGCGAACGAATCCTCCGCGTGGCCCTGGTCCAGGACCGCGACCACGGCGATACCGGGGCGAACCTGGCGAACATCGAGACCCGGGTCGCCGAAGCCGCCGCACGCGGCGCGAAGCTCGTCCTGCTGCAGGAGCTGCACAACGGCGCCTACTTCTGCCAGCACGAGCACTGCGACGAGTTCGACCGCGCCGAGCCGATCCCCGGCCCGAGCACCGAACGCCTCGGCGCGCTGGCGAAGAAGCACGGCGTCGTCCTCGTGTCGTCGCTGTTCGAGCGCCGCGCCGCCGGCCTGTACCACAACACCGCCGTGGTCTTCGAAACCGACGGCTCGATCGCCGGCAAGTACCGCAAGATGCACATCCCGGATGATCCGGGCTTCTACGAGAAGTTCTATTTCACGCCCGGCGATCTCGGCTTCGAGCCGATCGACACCAGCGTCGGCCGCCTCGGCGTGCTCGTGTGCTGGGACCAGTGGTATCCGGAAGGCGCACGCCTGATGGCGCTGGCCGGCGCCGAACTGCTGCTCTATCCCACCGCGATCGGCTGGGATCCCGACGACGCCGACGACGAGAAGCGCCGCCAGCGCGATGCCTGGATCCTCAGCCACCGCGGGCACGCGGTCGCCAACGGCCTGCCGGTGCTCAGCTGCAACCGCATCGGCCACGAGCCCTCGCCGCTGGGCGCGTCCGGCATCGACTTCTGGGGCAGCAGCCACGTGCTCGGTCCGCAGGGCGAGTTCCTCGCCGAGGCCGGCACCGACGCCGCGGAAGTACTGGTCGTCGACGTCGACCTGCGGCGCAGCGAGCGCGTGCGCCGCATCTGGCCGTTCCTGCGCGACCGCCGCATCGACGCCTACCAGGACCTGCTGCGGCGGTATCGCGATTGAACACGCCCGTCCCCGCCGGTTCGCCCGGCCTGCACGACCAGCCCCACCTGATCGTCGAGCGCGACGGCGTCCGCTACACCCTGCTCGGCACCGCGCACGTGTCGAAGGCCAGTGTCGACGCGGTCGAGGCCGAGGTCGCCAGCGGCCGTTACGACACGGTAGCGGTTGAACTCGATGCCCAGCGCCACCGGGCGATGACCGACCCGGATGCGCTGGCCAGGCTCGACATCGTCCAGGTGCTGCGCGAGGGCAAGGTTGCCCTGGTAGCGGCCAACCTCGCCCTCGCCGCCTACCAGCGCCGGCTCGCCGAGCAGCTCGGCGTCGAGCCCGGCGCCGAACTGCGTGCAGCCGCCGTCGGTGCCGGTGAACACGGCCTGCACATGGCGCTGATCGACCGTGACGTCGGCATCACCTTCAAGCGCGCATCCGCGAAGCTCGGCTGGTGGGGCCGCTCGAAACTGATGGCCGGCCTGGCGATGAGCCTGATCGACAGCGAAGAAGTCGCCGACGACGAGATCGAGAAGCTCAAGCAGGGCGACGTGCTCGAGTCGAGCTTCGGGGAATTCGCCTCCGGCAGCCCGCAGCTGTACGAGACGATCATCGCCGAGCGCGACCGCTACATGGCCGCGCGCCTGCGCGAAGTCGGTGCCGGCGGCGCCCGCGAGGTGCTGGCGGTCGTCGGTGCCGGCCATCTGAAGGGCCTCGCCGGCTACCTGCGCGATGGCGACGAGGCGCCGGCCGAGCTGCTGCACGCGCTGCGGCACGTGCCCGAGGGCTCGAAGGTGCCGTGGTTCACGCTGGTGCTGGTGGCCTTCCTCGTCGGCGGTTTCGCCTGGGGCTGGCACCAGGGAGGCATCGAGGTCGCCGGTGAACTGGTGGCGCTCTGGGCGGCGATCACCGCGGTCGGCGGCGCCCTCGGCTGCCTCGCGGCCGGCGGGCACCCGCTGAGCATTCTCGCCGCCGCGGTGTCGTCGCCGCTGACGCCGCTGCATCCGGCGCTGGCCTCGGGCACCGTGAGCGCCCTGGTCGAGGCCTGGCTGCGGCGCCCGACCTATGCCGACTTCCTGCAGCTGCGCGACGACACGACGCGCTGGACCGGCTGGTGGCGCAATCGGGTCGCGAGGATCCTGGTGAACTTCTTCCTGACCAGCCTGGGCACCGCGATCGGCGTCTGGACCGCCGGCGCCCTGCTCGTCGGCCGGCTCGGCTGAGCCGGCCGGGACCTCATTCGCGGGTCGCGGGCGCGGTTCCACCCGCGCGGATCACCCCGGAAGCCAGCGAACGCGCGACCGCGAGCCGCTCGCTCACCCACAGGTTCAGGTCGTCGAGCACCGCATAGATCGTCGGCAGGAACAGCAGGCTGACCAGGGTCGAGAACGCCAGGCCGCCGGCGATCGCGCGCGCCATCGGGTAGTACGGCGGTCCCTCGCCGGCCATCTGCGTCGTGCTCAGCGCGATCGGCACCATGCCCAGTATCGCCGTTCCCATCGTCATCAGGATCGGCCGCAGGCGGTCCCGGCTGCCCTGCACCAGCGCGGCGGTGCGGTCCAGCCCCGAGCGGCGCAGCGCATTGATGTGCTCGACCATCACGATGCCGTTGTTCACCACCACGCCCATCAGCACCAGGATGCCGATGAAGGCCATGATCGTGAACACCGTGCCGGTCATCCAGAACAGCCAGAACACGCCGAAGATCGAGAACACGATGCTCGACATGATCGCCGCCGGGAACAGCAGGGACTCGAACACCGCGGCCATCACCACGTAGATCATCACCAGCGCCAGCAGCGTCTTGAACATCATGTCGGCGCCGGCTTCGTCATTCTGGCGGAAGGCGCCGTCGAAGGCGTAGCGGTAGCCCGGCGGCAGCGTCGCCACCGACAGCACCTCCTCCATCGCCTTGCGCGCATCCGGCAGCGTCGCGCCTTCGGCGAGGTTGGCCTGGATGTTCAGCGCGGTCTGCCGGTTCTGGCGGAACACCTGGGTCGCCGACGGCCGCACGTCGACGCGGACCACCGACAGCAGCGGAATGTTCTCGCCGGCCGGCGTGCGCAGGCTGAGCGCCGACAGGTCCTCGATGCCGAACCGCTCGGCACCGTCGAAGCGCACCCATACCGGAACCTCGGTCTCGCCGCGGCGGAACTCGCGCAGCGGCGTGCCGCGCAGGGCGATGCCGACGTAACGCGCGACTTCCTGGGCGCTGAAGCCGTAGGCGAGCGCGCGCTCGCGGTCCACGCTGATCGCCAGCTCGGAGTTGGCGTCGCCGGTGTCGACGCGTACGTCGCGCAGCACCGACTGTCGCGCCAGCTGCGGGATCAGCGCCTCGGCGAGTTCCTTCAGCTGCTCCGAGGAATCGCCGATCAGCGACACCTGGATCACGTCGTTGCCGCCGCCCTGCTGCTGACCGCCGCCCCGGAAGCCGACCTTGGCCCGCGCCGACCGCGGCATGCCCTTGCGGATCTCCTCCTGCACCCAGGCCGGATCGTGCAGACCCGAGCCCTCGTTCCGCAGCGTGACGCGGGTACCGGCCCAGCCCTGCTCGCTGAACCAGGAATAGACCTGGGTGATCTGCAGGCGCTCGCGGTTCTCGTCCAGCCAGTTCTCGACCCGGCGCACCTCGTCCGACACCTGGTCGAGCGAGTAGGCGCCGTTCCACTGGTAGTACATCTCCAGCTCGCGGGTGGGTTCCTGGTAGAACATGTCCTTCTGGGTCATCGACATCGGAACGAAGCTCACCGCGACGATGACCGCGATGCCGGCCAGGCTGGTTCCGCGGTGGCGCAGCGTCCATTCAAGCAACCGCGCGTAGCCGGACTGGATCCGCGCGATCAGGCCGGTGTGCGCGGTCGCCGCCGGCGGCGTCTTCATCCGCGCCGACAGCATCGGGATCAGGCTGATCGCGACCAGCCACGAGGCCAGCAGCGACACCGTGATCGTCACCGCGATCTGCAGCATGAAGATCGAGATCTGGTTGGTCTCGCCGAAGATGTTCGGCAGGAACACGATGCAGTGGCAGAGCGTGCCCGCCGACAGCGCGATCGCGACGTTGCGGGTGCCGACCACCGACGCCCACGTGGGATTGCCGGGGTGTTTCTCGCGCTCCTGGTAGATGCTCTCGACGACCACGACCGCGTTGTCGACCAGCATGCCCACCGCCAGCAGCAGGCCCATCATCGTCAGCACGTTCAGTGTGATGCCCAGAAAGTGCATGAAGCCGAGGGTCATCACGAAGCAGATCGGAATCGCCAGGCTGACCATCAGCGTCGACGGCCAGTGGCGCAGGAAGAAGAACAGCACCGCGATCGACAGCACCAGGCCGATGATGCCGGCCTC
Organism: Arenimonas composti TR7-09 = DSM 18010; assembly: GCF_000426365.1. Classification (GTDB taxonomy): domain Bacteria; phylum Pseudomonadota; class Gammaproteobacteria; order Xanthomonadales; family Xanthomonadaceae; genus Arenimonas; species Arenimonas composti. The sequence goes on from NZ_AUFF01000001.1 coordinate 690,211, forward strand.
CGTCAGCTCCCACAGCGAGCTCGTGACGTTCTCGCCCTGGTTGCCGATGAGAATCAGTTCGATGCCCTCGAACTCCGGCTCCTGGACGATCCGGTACATCTCCGCCATCGTCACCTTCGCCGCTTCGACGAGGTTGGCGTTGCGCTCGCGGTAGACGTCCAGGCCGACCGCGGGCTGGCCGTCGAGGCGGCGGCCGTAATCGACGCGGGCCGGCTTGAAGCGCACGTCGGCGATCTGGCCGAGGCGCAGACCGCCACCGCCGATGACCAGGTCGCGCAGTTCCTGCACGTCGCGCAGCTCGCCGATCGGCTGCACGCGCAGGCGCCGCCCCGCTTCCTCGATCGTGCCGGCGGACACGGAGAAATTCACCGCCTGCAGGCGGTTCGCGAGCTCGTTCAGGCTGATGCCGTGCGCGGCGAGGCGGTCGGGATCGATCGCGATCTCGATCTCGTTGGGCGGCGCCCCCGAAATGTCGACGCGGGCGACGCCGGGAACGCGCTCGAGCCGGCGCGCCATCTGCGACTCGATCAGGTCGTAGGAGCCGACCAGGTTACGGCTGCCGCCCAGGCGCACGCGCAGCATCGGTTCGTCGGCGGTGGAGAACTTCAGCACCTGGAAGCGCTGGAAGTCGTCGGGCAGCTCGCCGCGGATCGCCTCGATGCGCTCGCGCGCCTCGGAGGCCAGCACCTCGACGTCGCGGTCCCAGTCGGAGAACTCGATGAAAACGCCGCCGCCGTCGGCACGCGCCGAGGCTTCCATGCGCTTGATGCCCTCGAGCGTCGCCAAGGCCTCCTCGACCGGCCGCAGGATCCCGCGTTCGACTTCCTGCGGCGTCGAACCCGGATAAGGCAGGTCGACGTAGATGCCGGGAAAGTTCAGCGCCGGGAACTGCTCGAGTGGCAGCCGGAACGAGGCGATCAGGCCGATCACGAGCAGCGACACGAAGAACATGATCACCGTCACCGGACGGCGCAGCGACAGCTCGACGATGCTCATGCGTGCGCGCCCTCCGCGGCGACGTCGTCACCCGGGCTCAAGTCGAGCGGCTTGCGGCGCGCGACGTAGGCTTCGTCCGGACGGCGGTCGAGGAGGTTGTAGACCACCGGGATCACGAACAGGGTCAGCAGCGTCGACACCGCCAGGCCGCCGATCACGGTGATCGCCATCGGCTGTCGGACCTCGGCGCCTTCGCCGCCGAAGAAGGCCAGCGGGGCGAAGCCGAGCAGCGCGGTCAGCGTCGTCATCACGATCGGCCGCAGGCGGGACTGGGCGCCGTGCACGAGCGCGTCGAACTTCGATTCGCCCTCTTCGCGCAGCTGGTTCACCTTGTCGATCAGGATGATCGCGTTCTTCACCACGATGCCGACCATCAGGATCAGGCCGATGAAGACGACGACCGATATCGAGGAATTGGACAGCTTCAGCGCCAGCACCGCACCGACCATCGCCAGCGGGACCGTGAACAGGATCACGAACGGGTGCAGCAGCGACTCGAACTGCGAGGCCATCACCAGGTAGACCAGGAAGATCGCCAGCCCGAACGCGAACAGCAGCGACATCACCGACTCCTGCAGTTCCTCGCCCTGGCCGCCGATGCGCATGCGCACGCCGGCACCCAGCGGGTGCCCGGCGACCAGCGCCCGCACTTCATCGACCGCGGTACCGAGGTCACCGTAGGCCAGGTTCGCCGACACCACCGCGACGCGGCTCTGGTTGGCGTGGTGGATCTCGCCGGGACCGGTGGTGGCGATCACCTCCGCGACCGAGGCCAGGGTCACCGGCGTCGCGCTGCCGGGATTGACGATCAGCCTGCGGATGTCCTCGACCGAGGCGCGGTCGGTTTCCTGTGCACGCACGAGCACGTCGATCTTGCGGTCGCGGAAGCTGTAGCGTGTCGCCACCTCGCCGCGCACCTTGCGGACGATCTGGTCGGCGATCTGCCGGGTGGTCAGGCCGAGCGCCGCGGCGCGCTCCTGGTCGAAGCGGATCTGGATCTCCGGGAAACCGTCCTCGACGGTGGACTTCACGTCGACGAAGCGGTCGGAACCGCGCAGCAGCTCGACCAGGACGCGGCCGGCGCCCTCGAGTTCACCGAGGTCCTGGCCGTGCAGCTCGATCTCCAGCGGCGTCGAGAAGCTGAAGATGTCCGGGCGGCCGAACTTGACCTCGGCGCCGGGGAAACGCGTCTCCATCGTCTGGCGCAGGCGCGCGGTCTCCGCGGCCTCGATCTCGGAAGCATTGCCGCCGCTCATCACGACGGTGATCTTGCCGATGTTCTCGCCGGACTCGGTCGGATCGGCGTCCAGCCGCGTGCCGCTGCCGCTGACCGCGTACAGCGCATGCACGCCGGGATCGCCGGCATGGGTTTCCTGGATCGCGCGCACCACCGCATCGGTGTCGCGCAGATGCGTGCCGGGCGGCAGCTTCACCGTCATCTCGAAGCGGTCCTGCGCCAGCTGCGGGATCAGGTCCAGGCCGAGCGTCGGCAGCACCGCCATCGCCGCGGCGAACGCCAGCGCCGCGGTACCGAGGACAAGGCCCGGGCGGCGCAGCGCGCCCGGCAGCAAGCGGCCGTAGGCCGCCGCCGCGTGGTCGTAGGGCAGCATCACCACGTGGCCGACGCGGTTCATCACCGACGACACCACGCGGCTGATCGCCCGGAACGGCAACACGACGAGCAGGCCGATCAGGCTCACCACCGCACCGATCACCCGTTGCAGCAGGCGCAGGGAACCGACCCAGAGGCGCAGCGGCAACCAGCGCGGCTGCCAGCGCTCGCGCGGCGGTTCCACCGGGAACGCGAGCGGCGCCCTCGCCTTCAGCGAGGCGAGCATGGGAATCAGGGTCATCGCCACGACCAGGGACATGATGATCGCGATCGAGATCGCCAGCGCCTGGTCGCGGAACAGCTGGCCAGCGACACCCTCGACGAACACCAGCGGCAGGAACACCGCGACGATCGTCAGCGTCGACGCGACCACCGCCATGCTGACCTCGCGGGTACCGGCGATCGCCGCTTCGATCACACCGAGACCGCGTTCCCGCGCCTTGGCGATCGACTCGAGCACGACGATGGAATCGTCGACGACCAGACCCGTCGCCAGCGCGAGGCCGCCGAGCGACATCACGTTGAGGCTCAGGTCGAACTGGTCCATGAAGAAGAACGTGGCGATCAGCGAGATCGGCAGCGACAGCGACACCACGAAGGTGCTCCAGCCGTCGCGCAGGAAGAAGAAGATGATCAGGATCGCCAGGCCGCCTCCCCACAGGGCGTCGATCTTGACGTCGGAGATCGCCGAGGCGATGAACACGGACTGGTCGTCCACCGTGGTCATCTCGACGCCCGGGGGCAGCTGCGATTCGAGCTGGGCCAGCATCGCCTTGACCGCTTCGGCGACTTCGACCGTGTTGGCGTCGCCTTCCTTGTAGATCGCCAGCTCGACCGCCTCGCGGCCGTCGAGGCGGATGATCGCCTCGCGCTCGCGGAAGCCCTGCACGACGGTGGCGATGTCGCGCAGCCGGATCGACTGGCCGCCACCCGGGCCACCGCTGCCGCCGGCGGCCGCATTCGCCGCCGAGGCCGAGGCCGCGAGCGCTTCGGCCGAACCGGTCAGCGCGGCGACCCGTGCGGCGGCAGCCGCCGCTTCCTGCGCCGCGGCATTGCCGCCGCCGGCGCTGCGTGCGGTGACCAGCAGGTCACGGATCTGCTCGACGTCGTCGAACTGGTTGATCGTGCGCACGAGGTAACGCTGGGAGCCGTCCTCGATGCGGCCACCGGAGATGTTGACGTTCTCCGCGGACAGGCGGCTGATCACGGTGCCGATGTCGAGGTTGAGCTGGGCCAGGCGCTGCTGGTCGATCAGCACCTGGATCTCGTCCTCCAGGCCGCCCGACACCTTCACCGCGGCGACGCCTTCCACCGGCTCCAGGCGCTTCTTCAGCTCTTCCTCGGCGTAGCGGCGCAGGCGCACCAGGGCGGCCGCGGCTTCCTCGCCCGTGTTCCCCTCGGCGGTCGCCAGGGTGAGGCGCATGACCGGTTCGGTGGAAGGATTGAAGCGCAGCAGCACCGGCTGCTCCGCCTCGAGCGGCAGGCGCAGGGTCTCGAGCTTGTCGCGAACCTCCAGGCTCGCGCGGTCCATGTCGGTGCCCCAGGCGAACTCGAGCACGACGTCGCTCTGGCCGGTACGCGACACGGAGCCCAGCCGGCGCAGGCCCTTGACCACACCGACGGCCTCCTCGACCGGCTCGGTGATCAGCGTCTCGATCTCCGACGGCGCGGCACCGGTGTATTCGGTGCGCACCGTCAGGGTCGGGTAGCTCAGGTCGGGCAGCAGGTTCACCGGCAGGCCGAACAGGCCGATGAGTCCGAACAGCACGAACGTCACCGTCACCATGCTGATGGTGACGCGGCGACGGACCGAGAATTCGACGAGGTTCATGTCAGCGCGAGGCTCCGGCGTCGGCGACGGCGTCAGTGGCGGCGACACGTGCGACTTCGACGCCGTCGCCGCCCACCTGCGGGTTGAGCACTTCGACCGACGCGCCGTCGCGCAGCGTGACCTTGCCGGCGGTCACGACCTGCTCGCCTTCGTTCAGGCCCTCGCGCACTTCCGCGAGTTCGCCGCTCAGGTGGCCGACCTGGATCGGCACGCGCACGGCCTTGCCTTCGCGCACGGCGAACACGGCCGTTTCACCGGCGTCCTCGAGCAATGCCGCGCGCGGCACGGTCAGGGCGTCGGCGCGCTGGTCGTAGACGACCTCGATGCGGCCGAACATGCCCGGGCGCAGGCCCTGGCCGCCCTGGAACGCGGTGACGACGCGGAAGGTGCCGCTGCCGGCGTCGACCACCGGGCTGACGCGATCGATCACGCCGGCGAAAGCCTGGCCGGGCACCGCGTCGACGCTCATGCGCACCGCGAGTCCGGCGCGCATCGTCGCCATCACCCGCTCCGGCACGTTCAGCACGGCTTCGAGCCGCGAGTCGTCGACGATGCGGAAGAGCGAGGAGTTCAGCTGGATCAGGTTGCCGGGCTTGGCATTGCGCTGGGCGATGACGCCGTCGATCGGCGCGACGATGTTGGTGTACGACAGTTCCAGTTGCGCCATCTGATAGGCGGCGCGCGCGGCTTCGAGGTCGTAGCGGATCTGGTCGGCCTGCTCGACGCTGACGAGGCGCGAGGCGGCCAGTTCCTCGGCGCGGCGCAGGTTGTTCTCGAGCTTGCGCACGAGGGCGCGCGTGCGCTCGACCTCCAGCCGCGGCCGGTCGGGATCGATGCGCGCGAGCACCTGGCCGGCGCGCACGACGTCGCCTTCCTCGGCCAGCAGCTCGAGCAGCACGCCGGAGGTCTTGGCGACGACCTGGGCTTCGCCCGGCGCTTCGAGGTTCGCGGTGCCGGCGTAGCTCGCCGCGATCGGGCGGCGGGCGACGGCCGCGACCTCCACCGGGACGGCCTCGGTCTTCGGCTTGGCGGCAGCCTCGGCGGCGCCGCCATCGGCGGGGGCCGCGGCGGCGGCCTCGGCCTCCGGGGCACCGCCGCCACAACCGCCAAGCGCCAGGGCGATCGCGAGGGCCAGCAGGGAAGCGGAACGGGTCAGGGACGCGCGGTTCGTGGTCATGGGGAGGACTTCTGGCGGGGGTGTTGTAGTTGAATAGAACAGTACATCGCGGGGTCCGGAACCCGCATATGCCGGAAGTCCGGCCAGCGTTTCCCGGGTGCGCCGGCTTTGCGGACACGGTCCCCCTGTCCGGGCTTCCGATGCTCCGGCTATACTTTCGGTTTAATGCGTATCCACTTCCTCGAGCGGAAAGAAATCCGATGAAGCGAACCGTTTTGCTCGCCGCCGGCATCGCGCTGGCCCTGTCCGCCCTGCCGGTCGCCGCCGCCGCCGGCGACGCCGACAACGGCAAGAGCCTGTTCTATACGTGCACCGGCTGCCACGGCATCGAGGACTACAAGAACGCCTACCCGGCCTACCGCGTCCCCAAGATCGGTGGCCAGAACGAGCAGTACCTGATCGCGGCGCTGACCGCCTACCAGCGCGGCGAGCGCAGCCATCCGACGATGCGCGCCCAGGCGGAAAGCTTCACCGAGCAGGAAATCGCCGACATCGCCGCCTACCTGTCCAGCCTGAAGCCGGCCAACTGAGGAATACCGACGACCATGCTGCGTACCGCCGCCCTTCTCTCCGTCCTCCTGCTGGCCCTGCCGGCGCATGCTGCCGCTCCGGTCGGCGACCCCGCCGCCGGCGCGCAGACCGCCAAGACCTGCGCGTCCTGCCATGGCGCCACCGGCAATGAAAGCCTCGACGGCACCTACCCGCTGCTGGCCGGCCAGCACGCCGACTACCTCGCCAAGGCGCTGCGCGACTACCGCTCCGGTGCCCGCAGCAATGCGGTGATGGCCGGTTTCGCGCAGGCGCTCAGCGACGAGGACATCGACAATGTCGCCGCGTACTTCGCGAGCCAGCCCGGCGCGCTGCACGATCTGAGCCGCATCGACCAGCGCTGAGGCACCCGCCCGGCGCCCCACGAAGCCCCGCCCTGCGCGGGGCTTCGTCGTTTCAGGGCCGGCGCCACGGCGCCGCGTCATCCGGGCCCGGTGGCATCGGGTCGGCCGCGGGCGGCTTGCGGCAGCTGAAGTCGTAGAGCGCCCGGGTCTGCTGCCAGGCGTCCTGGGTCGTCGCCGCGACGATCTGCTCCCACCACGCCGCGCATTGCGCCTGCTCTTCCGGCGTCAGGGTGTCGGGATCGTCGAGCACTGGTACGTAGCCGTCGTTGTTGTTGCGGATGCCGCAGCCACCGCCGAGTGCCAGCAGGGACACGCTGCAGACCAGCTTCGAACCGGGACTGCCGGGAACCGGGATCTCGACCGTCTTGACGCTGCGCCGCACGGCTTCCTCGAGGATGGCGGTCAGCACGTCCTTCTCCGGCTTCCAGTAGGCATCGAATATCGTGGGCTCGTAGGCCAGCGCCGGCGGCCGCTGCATGAAACTGCCGGCCTCCAGCAACCCGGGTTGCTGGAAGTCGAAGTCGCGGCGGCCCGTGTCGACGTCCTCGAGGCGCGCGACGACGTCGTCGGGCAGCGACAGCGAGCCATCTGCGTCGTAGAGCTGGAGCCTCGGCGCGGCCGGCACCTCCACCGCCAGCATCGGCCGGGACTCCGGCGGCGCCGGATCCGCGGACGAAGGCGGCGGAGCGTCGACGGACGCCGACGGAGGCCGCACAGCCGGGGTCGGCGGTGGACGCGGACGTGGCTGCGCCGGCGCTGCGACCGGCACTGCATCGACTGGCGGTGGAAGCTCCGGTTCGGGACGCGGATCGGTGATGAATACGAGCATGGTCGTGACGTCGCGCATTTCCGCGGATCGCGGTTCGTCGGCGAGCAGTGCCCAGACCGCCAGCGCGTGCACGGCGAGCACGAGGGCGGCGACACCGCGCCGCTGCTCGGGCGACAGCGGCGCCTGCATGCGTGGCAGCGCGCGTGGCTGCCATGGGCCGACGACCTCAGCGAAGTCATCCAGTAGACGAAGACGTTCCGTGTCCGGGCTCACGCAGGTCCAGGCGCTGTGAAGGCCGCCGGAGCGTAGCCAGCGCCCCCCGGAAAAATCGGTTAAAGCCCGGCCCGCCCGCGGACGCGGATTCAGCCGCGGGACATGTACGGCGCCGTGCCCGTGCTGTGGTCGGTGGCGTCCCGCACCGCGGTAACGCCGGCCACGCGCGCGATCAGTGTCTTCTCGATGCCCTGCTTCAGGGTGACGTCGGCCATGCCGCAGCCGTGACAGCCGCCACCGAAGCGCAACCAGACGACGCCGTCGGCATCGACCGACTCCAGCGCGACGCGGCCGCGGTGCGCGGCGAGCTGCGGATTGATTTCGCTGTCGATCAGCCACTGCACCTGTTCGACCAGCGATGAGGCCACGCCCGGCACCTCACCCTTGATCTTCGGCGCGCGGATCGTCAGTTGGCCGCCGGTGGCATTGCTGGCGAAGTCGATCTCGGCGGCATCGAGCCAACGCGTGCTGTCGGCGTCGACGAACAGCGTGAAGCCTTCGCAATCGATCGCCCATTCGTCGCCACGCAGATCGTCCCGGTCGCAGAATTCCAGTCGCGCATCGGCGCGCGGCGTGCCCGGGTTCACCGCCGCCAGGCGGATGCCGGCGGCATCGTCGCCCTGGCTGGCGAGCAGCTTGCGGAAGTAAGCCTGTGCCGAATCGGAGATGCTGATCATGGCGCGCATTGTAGACCCGCGCCCTATACTCCCGGCCCAACGCCGACGGAACACTGCCATGCCGACCCTCGCCGACCTCGCCGCCCGCCACTGCCGCCCGCTGAAGGGCCCGGAACACCGGCTCGACGAGGCGACGATCGCCGAGATGCTGGCCGTGCTTCCCGGCTGGGAACGCATCGAGGACGGCGCCGCGATCGGCAAGACGTTCCGCTTTCCCGATTACCACCGCACGATGGCCTTCGTGAACGCGCTGGCCTGGATCGCCCACGCCGAAGACCACCATCCCGACCTCGGCGTGCATTACGACCGCGCGGTGGTCCGGTACTCGACCCACGACGTCGGCGGGCTGAGCGCGAACGACTTCGTGTGCGCGGCGCGGGTGGAGGCGCTTTTGAGTAACGAGTGGAGAGTAACGAGCAACGAGTAGGGGCCCGCGCGCAGCGCGAGCATTTACTCTCCACTCGTTACTCTCGACTCGTTGCTCGGACGTCAAAGCGCGTTCAGCACCGCCGTCAGCTCGTCGGGCAACGGCGCATTGATCAGATACGGCCGCTCGCCCTGCTCCAGCGCGAACTCGATCGAGGCGGCGTGCAGGAACAACCGCTTCAGGCCGGCTTGCTGGGACAACCGGCGGTTGGCCTCGCGGTCGCCGTATTTCTCGTCGCCGGCGACCGGGTGGCCGAGGTGGGCGGCGTGCACACGGATCTGGTGGGTGCGGCCGGTCTCGATGCGGACCTCGCAGAAGCTGTGGCCGCCGCGCCGCTCGAGCACGCTGAAGTGGCTGGTCGAGGCCTTGCCGGCCGGGTCGACCCGGACCATGCGCTCACCGCCCTGCAGCACCGACTTCTGCAGCGGCGCGTCGACGGTCATCGTGCCGCCGGGCAGCCGACCGACCAGCATCGTCAGATAGCGCTTGCCGGGGCCCTCGTCGTCCTCGCCGGCGCGCATCAGCGCCTGCAGCTCGAGCAGGGCCGAGCGCTTCTTCGCGAGGATCAGCACTCCTGAGGTATCGCGGTCGAGCCGGTGCACGAGTTCCAGCGGCTCGCCGGGGCGCAGCGCCCGCAGTGCCTCGATCACCCCGAAGCTGATACCGCTGCCGCCGTGCGTGGCGATGCCGCTGGGCTTGTTGATGGCCAGGATCGCCTTGTCCTCGAAGACGATGCTGGCGGCCAGCCGCTCGAGCATCGCCTTCGGCGGCGGCTTCACCTCGCCCGGGGCCTCCAGCCGCACCGGCGGGATGCGCACCTCGTCGCCACCGGCCAGGCGGGTATCGGCCTTGGCCCGCTTGCCGTTCACGCGGACCTGGCCGCTGCGTACGATCTTGTAGACCAGGCTGCGCGGGGCCCCCTTGAGCTGGCCGAGCAGGAAATTGTCCAGGCGCTGGCCGTCGCGGTCGTCCGCGACGCGGACCATCCGGACGCCGCCGGGACTGTCATTTGCCGCCATGGGGATTGTCCCTATACAATCGGTTCGCGAGATAACGTCCTGATTTCGCTGGAGCTTGGCCGAAAACCAACCCCGCGAATCCCGAGGAACCGCTACCACACCCCACGGGGGTGACCATGTTAGCCGGTGCCGGAGGCGGTCGGATATCGCCGCGCACCCGCGGGTGGCGCGAACACCGGAACCCGCCAGGCGTGTTCCGGGCCCCCAGACCGACTTACAAGCAAGCGCTCCCGCGGGTACGCCCGAGGTACTGAAGCGCTGGAAGTTCCTGCCAGGCCCGGCTGCGCGTGCGCACCGGGTCGGAAACACCGGTGCGGACCCCGGCGTTCCTCGCGGTAAGAGCGCGTGAGGAATCCACAATGAAGCGCATGCTGATCAATGCCACGCAGGCCGAAGAACTGCGCGTGGCGATCGTCGATGGCCAGAACCTCTACGACATCGACATCGAGCAGCCCTCGAAGGAACAGAAGAAGTCCAACATCTACAAGGGCCGCATCGTCCGGCTCGAGCCGTCCCTCGAGGCGGCCTTCGTGGACTACGGCGGCGAGCGCCACGGCTTCCTGCCGCTGAAGGAAATCTCCCGCGACTACTTCGTCCCCGGCGTCGACCCGAACAAGGCCGGCCTGAAGGAGTACCTGCGCGAAGGCCAGGAAGTCGTGGTCCAGGTCGACAAGGAGGAGCGCGGCAACAAGGGCGCCGCCCTGACCACCTTCATCTCGCTGGCCGGCCGCTACATGGTGCTGATGCCGAATTCGCCGACCGCCGGCGGCGTCTCGCGCCGGGTCGAGGGCGACGACCGCGCCGCCCTCAAGGAGGCGATGGACGCGCTGACGATCCCGGAGGACATGGGCGTCATCATCCGCACCGCCGGCGTCGGCCGCGACGCCGAAGAGCTGCAGTGGGACCTCGACAACCTGCTGAACATCTGGCGCGCGATCACCGAGAAGGCCCTCGCCCGCCCCGCCCCGTTCCTGATCTACCAGGAATCGCGGCTGATCATCCGCGCCCTGCGCGACTACCTGCGCAACGACATCGGCGAGATCCTGGTCGACACCCAGGCGATGTACGACGAGGCCCGCGAGTACATGCAGGCCTTCGTGCCGCAGCACCTGCGCAAGCTCAAGCACTACACCGACGACGTTCCGCTGTTCAACCGCTACCAGATCGAATCGCAGATCGAGGCGGCCTACGAGCGCCAGGTCCGCCTGCCGTCCGGCGGCAGCATCGTCATCGACCAGACCGAGGCGCTGACCGCCATCGACGTGAACTCCTCGCGCGCCACCAAGGGCAGCGACATCGAGGAGACCGCGTTCAACACCAACGTCGAGGCCGCCGAAGAGGTGGCCCGGCAGATGCGCCTGCGCGACCTCGGCGGCCTGGTGGTCATCGACTTCATCGACATGTCCTCGGGCAAGCACCAGCGCCAGGTCGAGGAGCGGCTGGCGCAGGCCCTGAAGCAGGACCGCGCCCGCGTGCAGCAGGGCCGCATCTCCCGCTTCGGCCTGCTCGAGATGAGCCGCCAGCGCCTGCGCCCCAGCCTCGGCGAGTCCAGCCAGATCGTCTGCCCGCGCTGCGAGGGCCACGGCCGCATGCGCAGCGTCGAATCGCTGTCGCTGTCGATCCTGCGCCTGGCCGAAGAGCACGCGATGAAGGAGAACACCGGGCAGGTGCTGGTGCAGGCGCCGCCGGAGATCGCCAACTTCCTGCTCAACGAGAAGCGCCGCGCGCTGGTCGAGATCGAGCAGCGCCACGACGCCCCGGTGATCGTGGTGGCCGACGACCAGCTCGAGTCGCCGCACTTCAACATTTCCCGGGTGCGCGGCAACGAGCTGGGCGAAGAGACCAGCAAGCCCAGCTACCACCGCACCACCCCCCGCAAGCTGGCGGTGCACGCGCTGACCAAGGCGCACATCAACGTGCCCGAGCTGCCGGCGGTGACCGCGGTGAAACCGCCGAATCCGGCACCGGTCCGCGAGGAACCGGTCGTCGTCGAGGCGCCGGCGCCCGCGCCGGTCGTGGTGGCGGCGCCGTTCGTGAAGCGCGGCTTCTGGGATCGCCTGAAGGCGCTGTTCCTCGGCGACCAGGAGCCGGTCGCGGTGGCGGCGCCGGCTGGCGGCAACCGCAACGCCCAGGGCGAGCGCGGCGAACGCGGTGAGCGCGGCAACAACCGCCGCGACCGTGGCCGCGACCGCGACGAGCGCGGTGCCCGCCGCGACCGTGGCGACCGTGGCGGCCGCGACGAGCGCGGCAACCGCGGCAACGGCAATGCCGCGTCCGCCGCCGCGAACGCCGGCAACAACACCGGCAAGAATGCGCAGAAGCAGGCGCAGGCGCCGAAACCGGAGCGCAGCGAGGAGCAGCGCAAGCTCGACGAGGTCCGCCGGCTCGAAGCGCAGGTGCGGCGCGAGGAACAGCAGCGCAAGGAAGCCGAGCGTCGCGAACAGCAGCGCCTCGAGAACCAGAAGCGCGAAGCCGAACGCCGCGAGGCGCGGGCTGCCCGCCAGGCCGCCGCGGCGGCTGCGGGTGCCGCCGGCGACGCCGTGGCGACGTCCGCCGATGAGGCGAGCCCGGTCGTTGCCGCCGACATCCCGGTCGCCGCGCCGGTGGGCGCCGACGCCGCCGCCGAGGGCATGGCCGCCGCACCGGTCACCGATGCCGCCGGCGAGACGCCGGCCGCGGGTGCCGAGGGCGAAGGCAGCGGCCGTCGCCGCCGCGGGCGTCGCGGTGGTCGCCGCCGTCGTCGTGGCGAAGCCGGTGCTGCCGAGGGCAATGCCGAGGGCGGCGCCAGCCACGACGTCGACGACGAGGACGCGGAGCCGGTCGACAACGAACCCCGCAGCGCGGTGCCGACCGTGACCGCCGCCGAGTCCGATTTCGACGACCTGCCCGCGCCGACGCCGGTCCCGGCGGCCGCGCCGGTGGTGCTGCCTGCGGCGACGGCATTCGCCGCCGAAGCGGTCCAGCCGGAAGCGCTGAAGGCCGAAAGCGCTGCGGCCGTGACTGCGGCAGCCGAGATCCCGACAGTCGAGACCCCGGCGGTCGAGGCCCCCGCGGTCGAAGCGGCGACCGTCGCCGCGAGCACGGCGGTCGAAACGCCGGTCGCGGAAGCGACGCCGAGCCCCGCGATCGAGCCCGCGCTCGAGCCCACGGCCGCGGCCCCGGCTCAGACGCCGGTCGCCGAAACCCCGGCGCCGGCCTTCCAGCTGACCCCGCCCGGACCGAGCGCGCCGGTGCAGCCGAGCCTGATTCCGGAAGAGGCCGCGAGCCCGGGCCGCATCGCCGCGATCCCGACTGGTGCCGCCAATCCGTTCGCCGACCACACCCCGGACCAGCTCGAACTGCCGCCACCGGCGGAAGCGGCGCAGCTGGAAGCGGTCGCCGACCTGGTGGAAGAACTGCCGGCGCAGACGCTGGCGGCGATCGCCGCCGAGCCGGTCGACCCGGCGCCGGAAGGCGGCGACGAGGCCGCCAACCGCAGCGCCTGATCCACCGGCGCAGGCAGGCCGAAGGGGCGCCGCGAGGCGCCCCTTCCGCTTTCAGATCGTGTACGCCGGCTCCGAGACGCCGTGCATCTGCGCGAGCCGCGCCAGCGCGACGTTGTCGCGGATGCCGAGCTTCTCGTAGAGCCGGTACTTGTGGGTGGCGACCGTCTTGCCGCTGAGACTCAGGCGCTTGCCGATCTCTTCCATGCGCATGCCGGTGCACAACAGGCGCGCGACCTCGAGTTCGCGCGGCGACAACCGGTCGAACGGCGAGCCGTCCCCGTCCAGCCGCGCCAGTGCCAGCTTCTGCGCGACGTGGCTGGCGAGGTAGCGACGGCCCCGTGCGACCTCGCGCACCGCGATCACCAGCTCCTGCGCGTCGCAGCCCTTGCCGACGTAACCGCCGGCACCGGCCTCGAGCAGGCGTCGCGGCAGCGGCCCCTCCTCCTGCACCGACACGATCAGCACGCGCGGGCCATCGGCGGCACGCACGAGGCGTTCGGTGACGTCCAGCCCGCTGATGCCCGGCAGGTGCAGGTCGCAGATGACGACGTCCGGCTTGAGCCGGCGTATCGCCACCAGGCCGTCCTCGCCGGAGCCGGCCTCACCGATCACGTCGAAGCCGGGTTCCTTCTGCAGGATGAGCCGATACCCGGCGCGGACGAGCGCGTGGTCGTCGACGATGAAGATGCGGATCATGCGTCACCTCCCCTGGTGTGCCCCATGCTGCGTGCCCGCGGGGACGGCGAAAAGCCGATCCGGGGACGCGCGAACGTAGGAAAACAGAGTAGCCGCGGGTCCTCGCTCCCACTCGCCGCACGCGTGGAAATGGCCGTATCCGCCTGCTGTTCCTAACCACGTCAGCGCTGCTGAGGAAATGCGCCGCTGCGGCGCCGGAGGCACGCCGATGGCGGCAAGATTCCGGGCCCAGCCCCCGGAGCCCGCCGTGGCCGACGCCGACATCCGCAGCCTCTCCGCGACGCCATCGGCGACCTGGCGTGCGCTCGTGCGGGCGCTGGCGCTGCCGGTTCTGCTGGCGATCGCGGTGTGGCTGCCGATACACGCGGTGACGGCGCTCGACGGCGACCACCATGCGCTGGTCTGGATCGACGGCCCGCCCGACGTGCTCGCGCAGGCGGCGGAACACGCCGCGAGCGACCGCCACTTCAGCGGTGGCCCCGCCACCCACGGCGCCGATACCCTGCCGGCCGGCTGCACCGACACCGCGATCGCCCTGCACTTCGAGGCCCGCCGCGACGACCTGTCGCAGGCCACCCTGCGCGCGCTCGAGGAACTGGCGGTGGCCTCCGGCGCGCAGGTGTGCGCGAGCCAGCGCTTCGTGCTGAACGTGCCGGCGCGGCCGCAGCACGAGACCGAACGCTGGCTGTTCGGCGAACTCTGGCAGGTGCTCGTGCTACTGGTGCTGCCGGCGGGTCTCGTCGTGCTCGCCTACGCCGCGCCCTTCGGCGCCCCGGCGCTGGCGCGGCTGCGCGCGGAAATGCCCTCGCCCTGGCTGCAGCCGCTGTGGCTGGCGGGTGCCGGGGCAGTGCTGGTCGCGACCCTCGCCGCGTGGGCGAGCTCGGGCCTGATCCCGGTGCTCGAACGGCCGGCCGTCAGCGGCCTGTCGCCGGCGTTCGCGCTGGCCGAGCTGGCCCTGCTGCCGCTCCTGCAGCAACTGGTATTCCGTACCTGGCTGTTCGCGCAGCTGCGCCCGCACCTGTCGCCGGCGGCGGTCGCCGCGATCGCGATCGCTGCGCAGCTGCTCGCCGCGCAGCCCTTCGACCTCGAGAGCGCGCTGTTCGCGACCGGGCTGACGCTGGCCTGCACCGGACTCTACCTGCGCAGCCGCGAATGGCTGCCGCCGGTGCTGCTGCACGCGCTCGCCGTCGCCCTGCTCGACGCACGCCTGATCGCCGGCTGACCGGGCCCGGGGCGCGGCTCCACCTCACGTCCACCTCGCGCCGCCCAGACTCCCGCCATTCCGCAGCGAGGCTGGGCCCATGGACTTCACCGGCAAGGTGGTGATCGCGACCGGCGCTGCGTCCGGCATCGGCGAGGCGACCGCGCGGCTCTTCTCCCGCCACGGCGCCACGGTGGTGCTGGTCGACAAGGCCGGCGAGCGGCTGCAGCAGGTCGCGTCGTCGTTTCCGCCCGAGCGCACGCGCTGGCGCGTGCTCGACGTCGCCGACCGGCGCGCGGTCGAACGTCTGGTCGCCGACACCAGCCGCCGGCTCGGTGGCCTGGACGTGCTGTTCAACAACGCCGGCGAATACGCCGAGGGGGATGCCGAGGACGTCGGTTTCGACGAATGGGAGCGCCTGTTCGCGGTCGACGTGTCCGCGGTGCTCTACGCCTGCCGCGCCGCCCTGCCGCACCTGAAGAAGCGCCGCGGCAACATCGTCAACACCGCCTCGATGAGCGGCCTCGGCGGCGACCGCGGCCAGGTCGCCTACTCCGCGGCCAAGGGCGCGCTGGTCAACCTGACCCGCTGCCTGGCGATCGACCACGCCCGCGACGGCGTCCGCGTCAATGCGGTCTGTCCATCCTTCACCCGCACCCGCATGACCACGAAGGACGAGCGTAACCCGAGGATGGTGCGCGCCTTCCTCGACCGCATGCCGATGGGCCGGCTCGGCGAAGCCGAGGACGTCGCGAAGGTCGTGCTGTTCCTCGCCAGCGACTGGGCCGGCTTCGTGACCGGGGTGAACCTGCCGGTCGACGGCGGCCTGAGCGCCTCGAACGGCCACCCGCTGTTCGAACTGCCATGACTGCGCCGCCGCGCAGCGCCCTGCTGCTGATCGACCTGATCAACCTGTTCGATTTCGAGGGTGGCACCGCGCTGGCACGTGCGGCGGAGGCGACGCTGCCGGCGCTGCAGCGCCTGGTCCAGCGATTTCGCGCGGGCGGCGCGCCGGTGATCTACGCCAACGACAATTTCGCGCACTGGCAGATGGACTTCCGCGAACTCGTCGCGACGTGCTGCCATCCGCAGGCGCGCGGCGCTGCGATCGCCACCGCGCTGGCGCCGATGCCCGGCGACTACTTCATCCTCAAGCCCAAGCACTCCGCGTTCCTGGCGACGCCACTGCCGGTGCTGCTGGCGAAGCTGGACGTGCGCCGTCTGGTGCTGGCCGGCGTCGCAGCCGATGCCTGCGTGCTCGCCACCGCCGTCGACGCCAATGCCCGCGAGTTCGAGGTCGTGGTGCCGCGCGACGCGGTCGCCTCGCGCACGCCGGCGCTGCGCGACACCGCGCTCGACCTGCTGCAGCGCTCGCGCGCGGCGAAGGTCACGACGGCCGCGCGCATCCGCCTTCCCGCCGGTAGCGGAGCGGGCAGCTGATGCGGCGGCGGCCGGCGGCCATCGCCTGCGGGGTCGCGGCCCTGTTCGCGGGCGCCTGTGCCGGCCCGCAGTCGAGCCTCGATCCCGCCGGTCCATCGGCGGCGACGATCGCCGATCTCTGGTGGCTGATGGCGGTCGGCGCCATCGGCGTCTGGCTGCTGGTGATGGCCTTGCTGCTGATCGCACTGCGCCGCAGTGGCGACGAGGCGGCGGCGCGACCGAAGCTCTTCATCCTCGGCGGCGGCGTGGTGTTGCCGACGGTGGTGCTGGCGGCGCTGCTGGTGCACGGCGCGCTCGCTGCCGACCGCATCACCGGCCGTGGCAGCGAGGTCGCGCAGGTGATCGAGGTCGTCGCACGGCAGTGGCAATGGGAATTCCGCCATCTCGACACCGACGGCCACGTGCGCGCCATCCGCGTCGACGAGCTGCACCTGCCCCGCGGCCGCCTGGTCGAATTCCGGGTGCGCAGCGAGGACGTGATCCACTCGTTCTGGATCCCGCGCCTGGGCGGCAAGATCGACGCGATCCCCGGGGTCGTCAACACGATCCGCCTGCGCGCCGACGGCGACGGCGCGGTCCGCGGCCAGTGCGCCGAGTTCTGCGGCCGCGAGCACGCGACGATGGCCTTCCCGGTGCGCGTGCTCGCCGCCGACGAGTACGCGGCCTGGCTCGCCGCCGGCGGGGACGCCCGGTGAACGCCGCACCGCCCGCCGACGATCCGCGCCTGGCCGAGCTGCACCGGGTCTGGGCCAACGCCCCCGGCCTGCGCGGCCAGCTCACCGCGGTGAACCACTCGACGATCGCGATGCGCTACATCGTCACCGGCTTCGCCTTCCTGCTGGTCGGCGGCCTGCTGTCGATGTTCATCCGCCTGCAGCTGGCGTGGTTCGGCAATGAGGTGCTGGATCCGGACCGCTACAACCAGTTCGTGACGATGCACGGCACCACGATGATGTTCCTGTTCGCGGTGCCGATCATGGAAGGCTTCGCGATGTACCTGCTGCCGAAGATGCTCGGCGCGCGCGACCTGCCCTACCCGCGCCTCTCGGCCTTCGGCTACTGGTGCTATTTGTTCGGCGGCCTGTTCCTGTACGCCAGTTTCCTGTTCGGCGGCGCCCCCGATGGCGGCTGGTTCATGTACGTGCCGCTGACCGATACCGCGTATTCGCCGGGCCCGGGCACCGACTTCTGGCTGCTCGGCGTCACCTTCGCCGAGATCGCCGCGGTGGCCGCAGCGGTCGAACTCATCGTCGCGGTGCTGATCACCCGTGCGCCGGGTATGGACATCGCGCGGCTGCCGCTGTTCGCCTGGGCGGTGCTGGTCACCGCCTTCATGATCGCCTTCGGCTTCCCGCCGCTGATCCTCGCCAGCGTGCTGCTGGAGCTGCAGCGGGCCTTCGACTTCGTGTTCTTCCGGCCGGAACTCGGCGGCGACCCCCTGCTGTGGCAGCACCTGTTCTGGCTGTTCGGCCATCCCGAGGTCTACATCATCTTCCTGCCGGCGGCGGGGGTGGTGTCGATGGTAGTGCCGGCCTTCGCGCGCCGGCCGGTGGTCGGCTACACCTGGATCGTGCTGGCGCTGATCTCGGTCGGCTTCCTGAGTTTCGGGCTGTGGGTGCACCACATGTTCACCGTCGGCATCCCGCTGCTGGCGCTGAGCTTCTTCAGCGCCGCCAGCATGATGGTCGCGGTACCCACGGGCATCCAGGTCTTCGCATGGCTGGCGACGCTGTGGGCCGGCCGGCCGTGGCTGAAGCTGCCGCTGCTGTACATCACCGGTTTCTTCGGCGTGTTCGTGATCGGCGGCCTGACCGGGGTGATGCTCGCCTTCGTGCCGTTCGACTGGCAGGCGCACGACACCCATTTCGTCGTCGCGCACCTGCATTACGTGCTGATCGGCGGGCTGATGTTCCCGCTGCTGGCCGGGCTGTACTACTGGCTGCCGCTGGTGAGCGGACGCCTGCCTTCGGAATCACTGGGGCGCACCGGCTTCTGGCTGCTGCTGATCGGCTTCAACCTGACCTTCCTGCCGATGCACTTCACCGGCCTGGCGGGCATGCCGCGGCGGGCCTACACGTATTCCGAAGCCCTCGGCGTGCACTGGCTCAACCTGCTGTCGACGGCGGCGGGTTTCGTGATGGCGGTGGCCTTCGTGGCGATCGCGCTCGATGTCGCGCTGGCCTTTCGCCATGGGCGCCGCACCGGGCGCGACCCCTGGAACGGCGGCACCCTGGAATGGGCGTTGCCGACGCCGGTGCCGATGTTCAACTTCGCCTCGATCCCGGACGTCGGGGATCGTTATCCGCTGTGGCACCGGCCCGGACTCGCCGGGGAATCGATGCGGCCCGGCGGACTGCTCGGCGAAGTCCACGACGGCCGCCGCGAGATCCTCGGCAGCAGCCTTCTCGATGCCAGACCCGAGCAGGTGATCCGGGTTTCGGGGTCGAGCTGGCTGCCGCTGCTGGCGGCGCTGACGATCGCGGTGCTGCTGTCGGCCTTCATCGCGAAGGCCTACGTGCTTGCGGCGCTGGTCCTGTTGCCGCTGGTGGCGCTGTTCGTGGCCTGGGCCTGGACGACCGGCGACCGCACGGCGCCGGTGTCGCTGCGCGCCGGGCCGGGCCTCGAACTGCCGAGCCAGTACGCGGCGCGCAACGCGCCGGGCTGGTGGGCGCTGGTGATCGTGCTGCTGTTCGACGGCGCGCTGTTCGCGGCGCTGGTCTTCGCCTATTTCTACCTGTGGCTGGGCAGCCCGGTGTGGCCGCCGGACGGCGCCGTCCCGGGCGCGACGATGCCCCTGCTCGCCGCCGGGCTGCTCGCGCTCGGTTGGCCGGTATCGGCCTGGGCGCAGCGGCGCCTCGACGAAGCGCGCAATCCCTCGATGCGGCATGCGTTGCTGGGCGCGACGGTCGCCGGCGTTGCCGCGACCGCGCTGCACCTGCTGACGCTGGCGACCTCGCTGCAGGCGCCACAGGTGCACGCCTATCCGGCCGTCGTCTGGACGCTCGCCGGCTTCAACGCGCTGCACGTCGCGATCGGCGCCCTGATGCTGCTGTTCGTGGTAGCACGTTCGTGGTCCGGCTACGTCGCCGCGACGCGTCCGCTGGAGTTGCGGGTCGCCGCCGGCTTCTGGCGCTACACGATCGTGCAGGGCCTGGTGATGCTGGCGGTGATCCATCTGTTCCCGAGGGCGCTGTGATGCTGGCGGTGATCCATCTGTTCCCGAGGGCGCTGTGATGCTGGCCGCGATCGGTCCGCGCCGGCTGCTCGGCATCGCCGCGCCGATGGCGCTGTGGGCGCTGCATTTCGTCACCGTCTATTCGCTGGCCGGGCTCGCCTGCGCGCGCGGCTGGGACCGGCGCGCCGCACTCGGGTTGCCACTGGTGTCGTGGTGGATGCTGCTGGCGACGGTGCTCGCCCTGTTGTTGATCGCGCTGCTCGGTCTGCGCGCGCATCGCCGCTGGCGTCGGGCGATCGCGGCGGCACCGGCCGCCAGCTCCGTCGACGCGGACGCGGATGTCGCCCGCCGCCATCGCTTCAGCGCCGCCGCGACTGCTCTGGTGGCCTTGCTTGCCGCAGTCGCCGTGCTGTTCACAGCGGTGCCGGTGGCGCTGCTGCCGCTGTGCGCGGGGCCGGGCTGATGCGCCGCGAACTGCGCCAGCCACGCTCGGGCCAGACCGCGCACACGGTCGCCAGCAGGGTGGCCGTGTTCAAGCACCCGATCCACCCAATGCTGGTGGTGTTCCCGGTCGCCTTCCTGAGCACGCCGCTGCTGACCGATCTGCTCTTCCTGTGGCTGCAACAGCCGTACTGGGCGGTCACGTCCTACTGGCTGGTCGTCGGTGGTCTGGCGATGGGCCTGTTCGCGGCGTGTTTCGGCATCGCCGACATGTTCCTGCTGCGCAGCGTGCGCCGGCACGTGTCGGCGTGGAATCACTTCATCGCCGGGGTGATGCTGCTGGCGCTGGCGGCTGCCGGTGTCTGGTGGCGGCACGGCGATCCGCTCGCGGCGGTCTGGCCCTTCGGCCTGCTGCTGGCGGCGGTGACCGCGGGTATGACCTTCGTGACCGGCTGGCTGGGCGGCACGCTCAGCTTCCGTCACGGCGTCGGCGTCTACGGCGAGGGCGATCCGGCCGAGGACGCCGGCGACGATTCGGAGCCGGCCGGCGAATGAAGCGCGAACGCATCCTCCAGCACCGGCTTCGCGCCCGTGAGCGCCGCGAGCGCGAGCAGCAGCACGAGCGGCGCCGCGCCGAGCAGGCGGTGCATCCACGCATGCCGGCGGCGGCCACCGTGGCCGAGCGCGTACAGGGTGAGGCCGAACTGCAGGTGCACCAGCACGGCCGCCGCGACCAGCACCAGCTTCAGCACCAGCCAGGCACCACCCGGCGGGCCGAGCGCGATCAGGGCGATCCCGGCGGCGATCGTCGCCACCGCCGCCGGCGTCATCAGCCGGAAGTAGAGCGTGTTCGCGGCGATGTTGAAGAAGGCCGCGTCGCTGTCGGCCTCGTCGCGGTCGCGGGCGATGAACAGCCGCGGCAGCAGGAACAGCCCGGCGAACCAGACCGTCATCGCGGCGATGTGGAAGCTGACCAGCCAGAAACCCACGGTGCTCTCCCGCAGCGTCGTCGCCGGCATGCTGCGCGGCCGGGCGTGCGCGCGGTGTCGTGGCCGGTGCTGCTGGCCGCCTTCGGCAGCGGCCACGAAGCCACGGCGCATTCGGCGGAGGGCCATGTGCATCCGCCGGCCGGGCTCGAGGATGCATGGTCGCTGTCTCCGTGGCTGCTCGTGCCGATGGCGGCCTTCGTGCTGCTGTGGCTGCTCGGACGCTGGCGCGGGCCGCGGCGGCCGTCGGGCGCCGGGACGAGGCTCGGCGGTGACCTCGCCTTCGCGGCCGCGGTCGCGACCTTGTTCGCGGCGACCCTCTGGCCGCTCGACGCCTACGGCGAATGGTCGCTTGCCGCGCACATGGGCCAGCACATGCTGCTGCTGGCGCTGGCGCCGCCGCTGCTGCTGGCGGCGCGGCCGCTGGCGACGGTCGCGCAGGCGCTGCCGGCGCATGTTGCGCAGCGCCTCACCGCTACCCTCGGACGCCCGCTCGAGGCCGCGGCCCGCGCGCTGCCGGCGGCGACGGCGGCCCATCTCGGCGTGATGCTGGTCTGGCATGCGCCGCTCGCGTTGCGCGCCGCCCTGGCCAGCGATCCGGTGCACTGGGCGATGCATGCCAGCTTCCTGCTCGCCGGCCTGTGGTTCTGGGCCGCCGTCGCGCACATCGTGCGCGCCCGTGGCAGCGGCCTCGCCGGCGCGCTCGCGGCACTGGTCACGGTGATGATGGTGATGGGACTGATGGGTGGCGTGTTCGTGTTCGCCAACCGGGTGCTGTACCCGGTCTACGTTGACCGGGCGCCTCAGCTCGGCCTCGATCCGCTGTGGGACCAGGCGCTGGCGGGGCTGATCATGTGGGTGCCGGCGTGCCTGCCGTACCTCGTCGGGGCGCTGTGGCTGGCGGCACTCGGCATCCGGCGCACCGGCCGCCGTCGCCCGCGCCGAATCGTCCTGCCTTGACCAGACACCGGTGGGATCAGGACGCGTCTGGAGCCGGAAGGACCGGTTCCAGCATTTCCTGTTCGAGCAGCATCGGCTGTCGCCGGAGTGAGGTGCTGACCTCTTCCCACCCGGCGCGGGCTGCCCAGCGGCAGAGCCGTTCCAGCTCCGCCGGATTCGGCGTGGCGGCGTCCGAACGGACGGCGGGCGGCAGCTGGTCCGGAGACATCAGCCACGGGCGCAGCCCGTACCCGGCCTCGGCGGCGGTCGCCGCCAGCGTCGCCGCGATGCGGAAGCCGCCCTCGTCGATGTCGCCCCAGTGGAAGACGCGGGCCGTCGGATCGATCCCTGCGAGTACCCGCCTGTAGGCGGCACGCCATGCCGGCGACGGCATGCCGCCGGTGTAAAGCAGCAGCACATTTCCCGCATCGGCGGACTGCGCGGCGTCGTGGAAGCTCGCCAGATTCTCGATGCTGAGCACGCAGCGCACCCCGGTCGCGAGTCCGCGCAGCTGCTCCACCGGAAGGCCGATGAAGGGCCTAACCAGGGGCAGGGCCATCCCCGCCACGTCGGCCTCGCCCGTGCCGGCGACGAGGAAGGGCTGTGGCTCGCGCCTGAGCCCGAGCATCGCCCACACCTCGACATCCGGCAGCGGCCCCGCAGCGAGTTCGCCGGTCGCGATCAGCTCGAGCCAGCGGGTCAGCTTCTCCAGGCGCTTGCTGTCGCCGAACAGGCGGGTACTTTCGCGCCGCAACACCCGTTCGTAGGCGTGGTCTTCCCGGCGCGCGGCCACCGCCTTCGCTGCATCGCGCAGATCCGCCGCGGCCTCGGGTCCAGCGCCGCGGACCTTGCCGCCGTCACGCCAGCGCGAGAGCACCTCCTCCACTACCGGAAACCGATCCCGCCAGTCCACGAGCAGGGCTTGCGCCGCGGCGATCCGGTCTTCCAGCAGTTCGACGCCGACGGCGGCGGCCAGCGCCGCCGCATCGACCACCATCAGGCGCACCAGCCGCGAGCCGTCTCCGGCATTCACGTCACGCTCGGCACGCAAGGCACCCATGCGCTCGGCGAGCGCGATCCGGGCGTGGAAGTGTTCGAGCGCGGCGAGCGTCCGCAGGCCGGTGTATTCCTCGACCTTGGCCATGTTCATCGACACCGGCCGCGGATCGCCACGCCGCCGTGCGCTCTCGGCGCGGCGAAGCAGGCGGCGGAGCACGGCGTCGACGCCGCTCACACCTGCGCCTCTCCCGCCGTGATGCGCGCGACCTCCGCCTCCAGCAACTCCGGATGCAGGTCGAACTGGTCGGACAGCAGCAGCGCCCGCGCCGCCGCGCCGACCTCGATGTGCTCGACCTGCAGCAGGTCGCCGTCGCGGAACAGCTCGATGTAGCTGTCGAGAACGCCGGACAGCGTGCCCTGGGCGGTATCGGGCGCGGCCAGCAGCAGCTGCAGGCCGAGCGAGCGCAGGTAGTCGACGGTGGCACGGGCGTTCTGGGCGTCGATCTTGTCGCCGAACTCGTCGAGCAGGATCAGGCCGAGGCCGCCGCCGTTGGCCGCGGTCTTGCCGTAGGCCGCGGCGAGCGCGGCGCCGGCGATCACGTACAGCGGCGCACGATGCTCGCCACCGGAGCCGGAGCGCATGCGTTCGGACAGCGAGCCGATCACGCGATCGTCCTGGCGGATCTGCACCTCGAAATGGAAGAAGCGGCGGTAGTCGTCGAGCGCCGACACCGCGCCATGTTTCGCGGCGTCGTCCTCGATCAGTTCGCGGAAGGCGGCCGGGACCTCGCCGGCACTGCCGAACAGGCCGTCCTCGCCGTCGATCTCGGCGACGCGCCTGATGAAGCGGTAGAGCTCGGCGTATTCCGACGCGACCTCGAAGTGGAACTGGTAGCGCTCGTTGTTCGAGAACGCCGGGCTCGCCCGCAGCGTGCGGTTGAGCGTGGCGATCTGGTGCTTCAGGCGGCTGAAGTTGTCGAACAGCGCCGAGGCGACGCTGCTGCGGAAGGTTTCGGTCGCGGTCGCGTAGGCCTCGTCGGCCTCGCGCTGGTAGTTGGCCAGCTCGGACTCGCGCAGCTGCGCCAGCTCCTTCGCCAGCAGGCGGCGCGCCGCGCGCCAGTCGCCGGGGGCGAGATCGAGCTCGAGCACGTGATCCCTGGCGTATTGCGCCAGCGCGCCCCAGGCCTGCGGCTTGAGGTTGTCGAGCTGGCGGTCGCTGTCCTTCGCACGCTCCTCGCAGCGCTCGGCGCGTTCCTTCAGCGTCGGCCACTTCGCATCCAGTTCCTCGCGCACGCGCTCGACCAGGTTGGGGTCGACGTCGGGATCGCGGAAGGCGTCCACCGCGTCGCGGGTGACCCGTTCCTCCTGCTCGCGCAGGCCGGCCAGCAGTCGCTGCGCGTCGGCTTCCGCGCGTTCGTCCATCGCCACCTTGCCGATCAGCGCATCGCGGCGGGAGTCGCAGGTGGCCAGCTGTCCGGCGAGTTCGCGGACCTGCTCCGACGCGCGCAGCAGATCCGGGTCCTGCGCCGCCGCGCGGCTGTCGATCGCGTCCTGCCAGCGCCGCTGTACCTGGCGGTGGTCGACGATCCGGTCGTGCAGGTCCTGCGCGAGCTTCCCCGGTTCGGCGAGCAGGGCCAGGCCGCGGCGGCAGTTCTCGAGCTCGCGCAGTGCGGGTTCGAGGCGACGCAGCTCGTTCTCGGCAGCGGCGGCTTCCTCGTGCAGCACGCGCAGACGGGCACGGTTGTCGCTGGCGCCGATCTTCAGTTCGCTCGCCGCCGGCAGGCGCAGGCGCTCGATGCCGCCACCGCGGGCGAGCAGGCCGTCGCGGGTCAGGCCCTGGCGGCTGGCGATCAGCTCGGCCTCGGTGTCGACGCAGCGCAGCTCGCCGAGGCTGCGGCGCAGGAAGCCCAGCGCGTCGGCGTTCTCACCCTCGAGCAGGGCCGCGGCCGTGCCCGGCCGCGCCTCATCCGGTCCGCGGCGCGCCGCGCTCGCCAGCGCCAGCTTCACCCCATAGACGCTGCGGGCGCCGCCGAGCGAACGGTAGAGGCGCACCGCGCGCTCCTCGTCGGCCGGCGCGATCAGCAGGGCTTCGACATTGCTGCGCAGATAGGCCTCGATCGCGCCCTGCCAGGCGGCGTCGCGGACGCGCACGAGGTCGCAGACCGGCGTCGCCGCGATGCCCTCGTCGGCGAGGTAGGACGCCAGCCGCATCACGTCCGGATGCAGCTCCGCCTTGCCGGCGGCGATGCGCTTCTGGTTTTGCTGGGCGGCGGCGCGGCGGCGCTTCGCGTCCTCCACCTGGGTGTGCAGCGCACGCGCCTGCGCCTCGACCGCGGCGAGCAGCGGCTGCACCGCCGCGAGTTCGCGCTGCGCCTCGTCGAAGAGCGCGGCCGCTGGCCACGGCAGCGGCGCCTCGGCCGGCAGCGCCGCCAGCGTCTCGTGCCAGTGCTGCCAGGGCGCCATCGCCTGCGCGACGGCCGCCGCATCGATCGACGGCAGACCGAGTTTCGCCACCGCCGCGAGCTGTTCGCGCACCAGGCCGATGCCGCGCGTGAGCTCCCGGCGCAGACGCGCCAGTTCGCCGCGGTCGCGGCCGGCGAGTTCATCGATCTGCGCCTGCTCCCCGTAGCCGGCACTGCCCTGCAGTCGCGCCAGTGCCTGCGCATGCGCCTCGGCGAGCATCGTCCGTTCGCTGCTCGCTTCGACCAGCGCGCGGCGCGTCTCGCCGAGGCGGCGGCTCGCGGCCGCGCTTTCGTTCTCGGCCTGCTCGACCTGCTCCGACAGCAGGTCCCGCTGGTATTCCGCCGCCAGCGCCCGGCAACTGGCCGCACGCGCCGCCTGCTGGGCGATCTTGCCGTATTGCCCGTCGACGTCTTCGGCGGCGGCGATGCGCGCGACGACCTGCTCGATGCGCTCCTTCAGGCTGCGGAAGGTCTGCAGCAGGCCACGGAAACGCGCGATGTCGGTCGGCCGGTCCTCGGCGACCAGGGTGCGCACGAACAGGTCGACATCCTCGACCCGCTGCAGGTTCAGCGCGTTCTGGAAAGCCTTGCGGTAGGCCGCGACATCCGGCTGGCCCGCCGGCGCGGCGCGCAGGCGCAGCAGCAGGTCCTTGAGGAAGCGTTCGCTGCCGGCATGCAGTTCCGGACCGCTGCCGCTGCCGGCCTCGCGGCAGCGCTGGGTCAGCAGCTCGCGGAAACCCGCCCAGGCCAGCGGCAGTTCGCGGCCGCCGGCGCGCTCGAGATGATCGTCGAGCGTCAGCGCGACGCCGGGCACGAGGTACATGCCGTAGACGCGGTGCTCCGGCTCGTCGACGCTGGCGCCGAGGGCGATGCCGGCAGTGAGCGCCTCGCCGGTCTCCTGGTCGCGGAAGACCAGGCTGATGTAGGTGGTCGCGGTGCGCCGCTTGCGGCCCTCGTCGCCGCTGCGCCAGACGCCGAGGCAGTAGTCGCGGATCGAGCGCGCGCGGACGCTGCCGCCGGCCTGGGCATTGAAGCGGATGCGCGTGCGGTCGGCGCCGAGCAGCACGATCTGCAGCGCGTCGAGCAGCGCGCTCTTGCCGGCGCCGTTGGGGGCGATGACCGCGCTGGTCGGCGACAGCTCGAGGGTCTGTGCCTCGAACAGGAAGAACTGGACCAGGTGGACCCGCTCAAGCAGCTGCATCGTCGTCCTCCGTGACGGCTTCTTCGGCGACGTCGTCGCGGTTGTGCTGGTCCAGGCGCTGCAGCCAGGTCTCGCCGACGATGTCGACGATCGCCGGGCGTACGCGCAGGTGGAAGGGCTGCGGGTCGTCCGCATCGGATTCGACCAGGCGGGCGACGCCCCAGCGCCGCGCGGTGCGCGCCAGCGTGCGCAGCGTGCCGACCTCGGGCATCGGCCGGCCGACCAGCCGCCGGTAGGCCTCCTGCAGTTCCGGCAGTTCGACCACGACTTCGCCGAACTCCTCGATGTCGCCGCGGCGCGCCGCCTCGTCGTAGCGTTGGCGCAGCACCAGCAGCAGCAGGGTCTCGTCGAGCGTCACCGGCACGCCCTCGGCACGCGCCGGCAGCGCGACCACGTAGCGGTAATGCGCATTGCGCTCCAGGCGGACGCCGAGCGGCGCCAGCACCGCGGCGAATTCGGCGAAGTAGGCTTCGACCAGGTGATAGGCCGAACGGCTGCCGCGGTCACTGGCATAGAGCACCTGTTCGGTGACCAGGCGATAGGCGGCGCGCTCGAAATCGGCCGGTGCGTACAGGCCATTCGAGTGTTGCGAAAGGACGTTCCAGCTGCGGCTCATGCGGACTTCCGGAGGCGGTGGATGACGAAGCGCGGGGCGCGCAGCCAGCCGTTGTCGGCGCGCTCGCCGGCATCGGTGAGTTCGACGCGGAAGCCGCGCGCGAGACGGCTCAGCGGATCGTCGCGACGCAGGCCGCCGATGCGCCGGCTGCGCAGCGCCAGGGTCAGCAGGGTCTGGTAGGCGCGCAGGTCGGCGATGCCGGTGATCGACAGCGCGATCGAATCGACCTGCCCTTCCGCCGGCAAATGGCGGCCGACGTAGCGCGCCATGTCCTCGGCGGTGACCAGGCGGGCGCGGTTGATCCGCCGCAGCAGCGCCAGACGCGCCTGTTGCTCCGGCGTCGGGCGCACCACCGCGTTGGCGCTGCGCTCGATCGCGCCGGGGCGGCGGCGCGCCGGTCGCAGCTGTTCCTCGTCCATCAGCGGGCCGGGCGCCACCTGCACGCGCAGCGCGTCCTCCGGTGCGGCCAGCGCGCCGCGGACGGCACGCGCGATCAGCACGTCCAGGCGTGCCGGCGCGCGCAGGCGGTAGTCGAGGAAGGCCAGCGCGCGCCGGTTGGCGTGGCGGATGTCCTCGTCGAGGCGGGCCAGGTACTCGTCGATGCGGTCGAGCTCGTGCAGGCGGCGCAGGCTGCGCGCCATGCGCGACTCGGCGCGGGTGGCGTCGCCGCCGGTGGCGTGTTCGCGGTACCAGGCCAGCAGCCCGGTGCGGCGTTCGCCCTCGTCCAGCGAACGCGCCATCGCCAGGATCGCGCTGCGGCGGGCGAGCGGATGGTCGACCTTGTGCAGGTCGGCGTAGTCGCCGATGAAGAAGCCGGCGATGTAGCGCTCGAACCAGATCCGGGCGAACTGCGCGGTGCTGTCGGCGCGGGCGATCTCCGGCAGCAGGTCGCGCACGCGCAGGCTCATCGAACTCAGCGAGACCAGCAGGCGGCGGGCCTGGTCGGCGGCTTCGTCGAGGGCGTCGCCGGCGGCCTTGCCGTCGACGACCTGCTGCAGCTGAAGCTCGATCGAGCGCACCTTCGCCGACACATAGGTCGGTCCGTGTTCGGCGAACTCGACGAGCGTGGCGAGGAACTGCGCGACCAGCGGCGGCATCGTCACCATCTCGCGGGCGCCGAAACGTTCCTGGCGCAACCAGCCGGAGGCACGGAAGCGCTCGTAGATGGCGTTCGCGCGCACCGGCAGCGGGGTATCGGGCGCCTGCCCGTCCTCGTCTTCCCAGGGATCGTCGCCGAGCAGCCAGCGCTCGATCGCGGCGGTGATTTCGCGCCGCGGCAGACCGACCGGTGGCGCCAGCGGCGCGTCGGGACCGAAGAACTCGTCGTAGAGCCGGCACAGCAGCGCCCAGTGATGGCGGCGGTTCGGCGAGGCGAGCGGGCCGAAGATGCCGCCGGGGAGCACTTCGAACAGCGGGGCGGGTTCCTGCATGGCGTGTCCGGATCGACGTTGGTGCCTGCCGAGGCGGAGGCCAGGGGTGGCGGAGAGAGTGGGATTCGAACCCACGGAAGGGGTTAGCCTTCGGCGGTTTTCAAGACCGCTGCCTTAAACCACTCGGCCATCTCTCCGGATTGGTATCGCGCCTGAAGGCGCTCCTACGGTGAAGCATCGCGCCTGAAGGCGCTCCTACGGGGTGGGGCATCGCGCCTGAAGGCGCTCCTACAGGGGTGGGTCAGGCGCAGGGGATGCCGCCGGGGGTGCCGCATTTCAGGCGACTGTCCTGGATCGCCGGCGGCAGGCGCTCGGCGAGGAAGTCGATGAAGGCGCGCACCGCCGGCAGCAGCCCGCGGCGGGAAGGATAGATCGCGTGGCAGATGCCCTGCGGCAGGTTCCACTGCGGCAGCACGACCTCGAGTTCGCCGCGGCGGATGGCCTCGGCGCAGGTCAGCTCCGGCAGCAGCACGATGCCCATGCCCTCGCGGGCGGCGGCCATCAGCAGCGGGAAATCGTGCGCCATCAGCTTCGGCTGCAGCTCGACCTTCTGCACCTGGCCGTCGGGACCATGCAGGGTCCAGCGCTGGCGGTGCTCGTCCTCGGCCATGCTCAGCGTCGTGTGCGGGGCGAGGTCGGCCGGCGACTGCGGGCGGCCGGTGCGGTCGAGGTACTTCGGGCTGGCGACCAGCAGCTCGCGCAGCTGGCCGAAGCTGCGCGCGACCATCTCGCCGTCGTCGACCAGCTGGCTGCGCACGCGGATGGCGATGTCGAATCCTTCCTGGATCACGTCGACGCGGCGGTTGCTGACGTGCAGCTGCACCCGCACCTGGCCGTGCTTCTTCATGAAGTCGGGCAGGATCGGCCCGAGCATCTCCTGGGCGATCGCCACCGGGCAGCTGACCTTGATCGTGCCGCGCGGGCTGGCGCTGACGCGGTCGACCGCCTCGCGCGCGGCCTGGGCCTCGGCGAGCATCGTCTGCGCGTGTCGGTAGACGCTCTGGCCGACGTCGGTGACGGCGAACTTGCGCGTGCTCCGCTGCAGCAGGCGCACGCCGAGGTCGGTCTCGAGCTGGGCGATGCGCCGGCTCAGGCGCGACTTCGGCACCCCGAGCGCGCGCTCGGCGGCGGCGAATCCGCCGTGTTCGACCACCATCGCGTAGAACTGCAGGTCGTTCAGATCCGGGTGGTTCATCCGATCGTCTCCAGTCCGCCCATGTACGGCCGCAGGACCTCGGGCACGACGATCGAACCGTCGGCCTGCTGGTAGTTCTCCATCAGCGCGATCAGCGCCCGGCCGACCGCGACGCCGCTGCCGTTGAGCGTGTGCACCGGCTCCGGCTTGCCGGTGGCCGGATTGCGCCAGCGCGCCTGCATGCGCCGCGCCTGGAAGTCGCCGCAGTTCGAGCAGCTGCTGATCTCGCGGTACGTGTCCTGGCTCGGCAGCCACACTTCCAGGTCGAAGGTCTTGCGGGCGCCGAAGCCCATGTCGCCGGTGCAAAGCAGGACCTTGCGGTACGGCAGCCCGAGCTTCTCGAGCACGACCTCGGCGCAGCGGGTCATGCGCTCGTGCTCGGCATCGGACTCCTCCGGACGCGCGATCGACACCAGCTCGACCTTCTCGAACTGGTGCTGGCGGATCATGCCGCGGGTGTCGCGGCCGTGGCTGCCGGCCTCGGCGCGGAAGCACAGCGAGTGCGCGGTCATCCTGACGGGCAACATGGCCTCGTCGACTATCGAGTCGCGAACGATGTTCGTCAGCGGCACTTCGCTGGTCGGGATCAGGTAGCGGGTCTCGTCGCCGAACGGGGTCGCGAACAGGTCGTCGGCGAACTTCGGCAGCTGGCCGGTGCCGCGCAGGCTGTCGGCGTTGACGATCAGCGGCACATTGGTTTCTTCGTAGCCGTGCTCGCCGGTGTGCAGGTCGAGCATGAACTGCGCGAGCGCCCGGTGCAGGCGCGCCAGCGGACCGCGCAGCACGGTGAAGCGGGCGCCGCTGAGCTTGGCGGCGGTGTCGCCGTCGAGCCAGCCGTCGCGGGCGCCGAGTTCGACGTGATCCTTCGGCGTGAAGTCGAAGGTGCGTGGCGTGCCCCAGCGTTTCATCTCGACGTTGTCGTTCTCGTCCCTGCCCTGCGGCACCGAAGCGTCCGGCAGGTTGGGCACGCCCATGGCGATCTTGTCGATCTCGGCGCGGATCGCGTCCAGGCGCGCCTCCGAAGCCTTCAGCTCGTCACCGATGCCGGCGACCTCGGCCATCAGTGCGGCGGTGTCCTCCCCCTTCCCTTTCGCGATCCCGATCGCCTTGCTGCGGGTATTGCGCAGGTTCTGCAGCTCCTGGGTGCGGGTCTGGATGGCCTTGCGCTCGGCTTCCAGCGATTCCAGCGCCGACACGTCGAGTTCGAAACCGCGCGTGTCGCGCAGGCGCGCGGCGGTCTCGGCGAGGTGGGCGCGCAGGAGGCTCGGGTCGAGCATGGAATCATTCCGCAAATGAAACGAGGGGCTGCGATTATCCACCCCCGATAACGGCCGCTGCAACGGCGATTCGGTCGCCGGAATGTCCGGCCGGGCAGGCTCCGATCCTGCGTCAGCCGCCGGCTTCGTCCCCGCCGGCCGCCTCCGCCTCCACCGCATCGTCCCGCGGCAGTACGTCCTCCCCGTCGACGCCTTCCTCCGGCGGCAGCAGATCCTCCGGCGGCGGCGGTTCGGCCTGCGCCAGGTCGAACTCCGACAGCGGGCTCTGCACCGGGCAGGTCTCGTCGGGGAAGCCGTAGCGGCGGCGCAGGGCCAGGCCGCAGGCGTTGAGTTCGTCGAGTTCGACGACGCGGCGGCGGCACTGGCGGTCGAAGGCGGCGGCGAAGGCGTCGCGGCGCTGCACGAAGTCCTGGCCGCATTCGCGCAGCAGGCGCAGGCGGTCGAGGTCGTCCTGGGCCGGATTGACGCCGTCGAGGCCGAAGCGCAGCAACTCGTCGGTGGTCAGCAGGCGCAGGCTGCGGTTCGGCACCGCCATCATCAGGTCGGCGACCGCGACGTTGGCGCCGTTGCGCTCGAGGTAGTCGCGCACACGACCGTAGACCATGCGCAGTTCGGCGTTGAGCTCGGCGCGGGTGGTGGCGGTCGAACTCATGCGGATGATCCGGTGCACGCCGACCGGCCCGGCGACCCGGCGCACGTCGCCGGCGGCGAGCACGAACACGCAGGCGCTGTGGCAACGCGAGTCCTCGCGGATCCAGATCGTCCAGCGGCTGCCGGCGATGAAGTCGCCGACGCGGATCGCGTCCTCGACCTGGCCGCCGGCGGAGTCGAGGTCGAGGATGCGCTTGGGGATCTCCAGCGCGTCGGCGACTTCGGCGACGCGCATCACCAGCGCCGCGAAGTCGGCGGCGATGCGGCCGCGGTAGCGCAGGCGCAGCACGCCCTGTTCGGCGCAGGGCGTGAGCAGCGCCTCGAGCGCCCCGCGTTCCATCGCCGGTACCGCCTCGCCGTCGCCGTTGCGCGAGTAGTCGAGCGTGCACGCGATGTGCGCTTCGCCCGACTCCAGCGGCAGCGGCGACCAGTCCACCGCCGGTTCGGGTTTCGCCGCCGCGGGTGGCTTGCGGCCGGGCGCCGGTGGCGGCGGTTCCGGTGCCACCGGCGCGACGCTGATCGCGCCGTTCTCCGGTGGCTCGGCTTCGACCACCGGAGGCGCCGGTGGCGGCTCGGCAGGCGGCTCGCCATCGCGGCTGCAGGCGGCGATCGCGAGCGCGAGGCTCAGTGCGGGCAGCAGGCCGGCGACGGCCCGGAAACGGCGTGGAAGCATGGCGCGAGTCTAGCGCGGCCGCCGGGCGGCGCCGCGTGAGCACACGGGAAGCGTCGCCGGCGCGCTGCACCTACACTGGGCGCCGTCTTCCTGCGGCGCCTGCCATGAGCGATGTTCCCCAACCGACGCGGCGCCTCGACCGTTGCGTGATCGAACTCACCGGCTGTTCGCGCCGCGAGGCGGAGAACTTCATCGCCGGCGGCTGGGTGCGGGTCGACGGCGAGGTCGTCGAACAACCGCAGTTCCCGGTCACCGGCCAGGCGGTGACGCTCGACCCCGGCGCCAGCGCCGCGCCCGCCGAGGCCGCGACGATGCTGCTGCACCAGCCGGCCGGGCTCGATGCCGCGGCGGCGCTCGCGGTGGTGACGCCGGAATCGCGCTGGGACGAGGATCCAAGCGGCTGGCGGCTGCTGCACCGGCACTTCCACCGGCTGCAGGCGGCGATGCCGCTACCGCCCGGCGCCAGCGGCCTGGCGGTGTTCAGCCAGGACCACCGCGTGCTGCGCCATCTCGCCGACGCCGGCTCGCGGCTCGAGCAGGAGTGGCTGGTCGACGTCGAGGGCGAGCTGTCGCCCTACGGCTGGAAGCGGCTCAGCGGCGGCACGACGTTCGCCGGCTGGCCGGTGGCACCGTTCAAGGTCAGCTGGCAGAGCGAGCAGCGCCTGCGCTTCGCGATCAAGGGCGTGCGCCCCGGCCTGCTCGACTGGCTGTGCGCCGAGGTCGGGCTGCGCGCGACCGCGTCGCGCCGGCTGCGCATCGGCCGCATCGCGCTGGCGAAGATGCCGCCGGCGACCTGGCGCTACCTACCCCCTTCCGACCGCTTCTGAGGTGAGCATGAGCCGTCCGTTCCGCTTCGCCGCCGCGACCCTCGTCGCGATGACCCTGGCCACGCCGCTGGCGGCGAACCCGCCGGCCTCGCCGACCACCGCGTCGGAGCGCAGCGGCTTCGAGCGCACCGGGCGCTACGACGAAGTGATCGCGCTGTGCGATCAGTTCGCCCGCGGCTGGCCGACGGCGGTGCGTTGCGAGGATTTCGGCACCACGCCGGAAGGCCGGCCGATGAAGGTGCTCGTCGTCTCGCGCAGCGGCGCGCTGACGCCGGACGCGGTGCGCGCGCGCGGCATTCCGGTGGTGCTGATGCAGGGCGGCATCCACGCCGGCGAGATCGACGGCAAGGACGCCGGCTTCCTCGCCCTGCGCGAGGTGCTGCGCGGCGAAGCCGCGAAAGGCGCGCTCGACGACCTGGTCTGGCTGTTCGTGCCGGTGTTCAACGTCGACGGCCACGAGCGCTTCGGCGCCTGGAACCGCCCGAACCAGCGTGGCCCCGTCGAGATGGGCTGGCGTTCGACCGCGCAGAACTACAACCTCAACCGCGATTACCTGAAGGCCGACACGCCGGAGATGCGGGCGATGCTCGCCCTGGTCGAGCGCTGGGATCCGCTGCTGGTGGTCGATCTGCACGCGACGGACGGCGCCCAGTTCGAACACGACATCTCGATCACCGGCGAACCGGTGAACGCCGGTGATCCGGCGCTGCGCGCCATCGGGCGGGCCTTGCGCGACGGCGTCGTCGCCGATCTGGCCGAGGCCGGCCACCTGCCGGTGCCGTTCTACCCCTCGTTCGTCGAATACGAGGACCCGGCGAGTGGCATCGACGACGGCGTCGCGCCGCCGCGCTTCTCGACCGGCTATTTCTGGCTGCGCAACCGGCTCGCGCTGCTGGTGGAGACGCATTCGTGGCGGCCCTATCCGCAGCGCGTGCGTTCGACCCGCAACACCATCGTTTCGATCCTCGAACGCGTGGCGCGGGACGGCGCCGCCTGGCGGCGCGAGGCCGATGCGGCGGATGCGCGCGCCGGCGCCCTCGCCGGCGGCGAACTGCCAGTGGTCTGGGCGCCGGTCGGCGACGGCCGGCTGATCGATTTCCGTGGCTACGCCTATACGCGCACGCCGTCGGAAGTCAGCGGCGCGCTGATGACGCGCTACGACGAGACGACACCGCAGGTCTGGCGCATCCCGCTGCGCGACACCCTGGCGCCGAGCGTGACCGTCGACGTGCCTGGCGCCGGCTATCTGGTGCCGGCGGCGCATGCGGCCTGGGTGGCGATGGTGCTCGACCTGCACGGCGTCGATTACCGCCGCCTCGACACCGCCCTGCCGGCGCAGCCGCTGGAGGTGTTCCGCGCCGAATCGGTCGGGTACTCGCCGGCGACCGTCGAGGGCCACACGCGGATGACGCCGACGGGCGCGTGGGCGGTCGAGCCGCAGGCGCTGCCCGCCGGCTCGCTGTTCGTGCCGGTGGCGCAGGCGAAGGCCCGGGTGGTGGTGTCGCTGTTCGAGCCGATGGCGCCGGATTCGCTGCTGGCCTGGGGGATGTTCGCGACCGCCTTCGAGGCCAAGGAATACCTGGAGGACTATGTCGCCGAGGCCGTGGCCCGCGAGATGCTCGCGGCCGATCCGGCGCTGCGCGGGGAATTCGCCGCGAAGCTGCGCGACGACCCCGCCTTCGCCGCCGACCCGGCGAAGCGGCTGGAATTCTTCGCGCGCCGGCATGCCTCGTGGGACGAGCGCTACATGCTCTACCCGGTGTTCCGGACGGACGTGGCGCCCTGAGCGCACCCTGCATTTCGTAGGAGCGGCTTCAGCCGCGATGCTTTACGCACAAAAGCATCGCGGCTGAAGTCGCTCCTACGGCAGGTCGGGCTTGCGGGCGGCGCGGAGGCGGTCGAGTTTTTCGCGCAGCTTGATCTCGAGGCCGCGGTCGACGGGTTCGTAATAGACCTTCTCGCCGATGACGTCGGGGAAGCCGGTCTGGTCGAGGGCGACGCCGCCTTCGGCATCGTGGTCGTACTGGTAGCCCTTGCCGTAGCCGAGCGACTTCATCAGCTTCGTCGGGGCGTTGCGCAGGTGCATCGGCACCTCGGCGGTGCCGAAGGTGCGCACGTCGTCCTTCGCGCGCTTGAAGGCGACGTAACCGGCGTTCGATTTCGCGGTCGAGGCCAGGTAGAGCACGACCTGCGCCAGCGCGAGGTCGCCTTCCGGGCTGCCGAGGCGGTCGTAGGCCTCCCAGGCTTCGATCGACATCTGCAGCGCGCGCGGATCGGCCAAGCCGATGTCCTCGACCGCCATGCGGGTGATGCGACGGGCGAGATAGGCCGGGTCGGCGCCGCCGTCGAGCATGCGCGCGAACCAGTACAGCGCCGCGTCGGGATTGGAGCTGCGCACCGACTTGTGCAGGGCCGAGATCTGGTCGTAGAACTGCTCGCCCTGGCGGCCGAAGCGGCGCGTCCGGTCGGCCAGCACCTGCGCCAGCGTCGCCGCGGTGATTTCGCCGCCCTCGCCTTCCGCGAGGTCCGCGGCGATCTCGAGCAGGGTCAGCGCACGGCGGACATCGCCGTCGGCGGCTTCGGCGATGTCGCGCAGGCGTTCCGGCGCCGCCTGCAGGCCGCGCCCGCCGAGCCCACGTTCGCCGTCGTCGAGCGCACGCTGCAGCGCGGCGACGATGTCGTCGGCCGACACCGCTTCCAGCACGTGCACGCGGCAGCGCGACAGCAGCGCCGAGTTCAGCTCGAACGACGGGTTCTCGGTGGTGGCGCCGACGAACAGGATCGAGCCGCGCTCGATATGCGGCAGGAAGGCGTCCTGCTGCACCTTGTTGAAGCGGTGTACCTCGTCGACGAACAGCACGGTGCGGCGGCCGGCGTCGAAACGCCGCTGCGCCTCGGCGAGCACTTCGCGCACCTGCGGCAGCCCGGACAGCACCGCCGAGATCGCCACGAACTCGGCATCGGCGTACTGCGCGAGCAGCAGCGCCAGCGTCGTCTTGCCGCAGCCCGGCGGCCCCCAGAGCACCATCGAATGCACGTTGCCGGACTCGACCGCGCGGCGCAGCGCGGTGCCCGGCGCCAGCAACCGGCGCTGGCCGACCATCTCGTCGAGCGTGCGCGGACGCATGCGTTCGGCGAGCGGTGCCCGCGCGCCCTCGCCCGGATGCGGATCGGGGAACATCCCGGTATCGCGGCTCGCCATCGCCTCAGTCGCCGAGCGGCAGCACTTCCGCCGGCTGCGCCATGTCGCCGACCACGTCGGTGCCCGGCGGCGGATCGAAGCGGAACACGTCGGCGGCGAAACGCGGGTTGCGCTGCCAGGTGCCGAACACCATCAGGGTGCGCTGGCCGAGGCCGTCGAACAGTTCGAGGCGGCGCAGGCCCGCTTCGTCGAGGCCCATGCGCGCGCGTTCGAACGGCGCGTCGTCGGGCTTGCGCGGCAGCAGCTCCAGCCACATCAGGCCGTCGGCGGCGCCGGCTTCCTTCACGGTGAACTGGCGGTCGAGCTCGCCCGGGTCGATCAGTGCGGCGAGCGGGCTGTTCTGCTCTTCCAGGCTCTGCCGGCGCACCGTCACCTGCTCGAGGTCAGGGTCGTGGATCCAGATGTGGTCGCCATCGGCGACGATCAGGTTCGGGAACGGCTGCAGGTATTCCCAGCGGAACTGCCGCGGCACCTGCATCTGCACGGTGCCGGACGACTCCTCGGCGAGCTGGCCGGCGGGCGAGTGGACCTGCTGTTCGAAGCTCGCCGACAGGCCCTGCACCCCGCGGGTGAAGGCGTCGAGGCGGGCGCGCGCGTCCTGCGCCTGCACCGGCAGCGCAAAGGCGGCGGCCAGCAGGGCCAGCAGCGTGGAACGGATCATGGCGGTGGACATGGACGGGATCCTCGTGGACTGCGCGCAGCTTGGCGGCGCGCGCCTGAATGCGGGGCGAAATCAGCCGGAGAAGCGCCGCCAGAGCAGATGCAGCAACCAGCCCGGAATCAGGAACAGGGCGGCGCCGACGAGGCCGGCCCGGATCACCCGCCAGGCGTACTGCTCGCTGGAATCGGCGAGGGTCCACAGGGGCTCGCCGCGCACGGTCAGGGCCAGCAGGCGCGGGAAGGCCGGGCCGTCGCCGCCGGCCAGGTCGTAACGGGCGTGCACGTCGTTGCCCTGCGCCACCGCGAACAGTCGCTCCGCATGCCGCCCGCATTCCAGCACCGGCGCATGCAGCACCCGCCAGCCGAAACGGCCACGGCGGCCGCACTCGAAACGCGGGCCGTCGTCGCCGATCCGCAGCGCCGACATGCCGCCGTCCTCACCGCGTTCGATGCGGGCGATGCCGGCGGCGATCCGCACCTCGTCGCCGCCGCGCGGCCAGCCGCTGGCGGCCATCCAGGCGAGCAGCACGCACCAGGCCAGCGCCAGCAGTCCGGCGATCAGCAGCGGCGACGTCAGCGGCTCGTCCTGGTGCGCGGCGAGGAAGGCCGCGGCACGTTCGAGGCGGGCGGCCTCGGCGGCGACCGCCTCGTCGTCCGTCGGGTCCGGTCCGTCATGGGGCGCGCCAGCCATCAGCGCGGCGGCGGCGGCGCCAGCACGGTGCGGTCGCCGTTGTGTTCGGGCGCCGAGACGACGCCGGCGGCTTCCATCGCCTCGACCAGGCGGGCGGCGCGGTTGTAGCCGATCTTCAGCCGCCGCTGGACGCCGGAGATCGAGGCGCGGCGGGTCTCGGTGACGACCTTCACCGCCTCGTCGTACAGCGGATCGGATTCGTCGCCGCTGCCGCCGGCCTCGGGCAGGCCGGTCGGGCCGATCACGGTGCCGTCGCCCATCGACTGCACTTCCTCCAGCACGCCCTCGATGTAGTCCGGCCCCGCGCTGTTCTGGCGCAGGTGGGCGACGACGCGGTGCACCTCGTCGTCGCTGACGAAGGCGCCGTGCACGCGCTCCGGCATCGCCGTGCCCGGCGGAAGGTAGAGCATGTCGCCGTTGCCGAGCAGGGTCTCGGCGCCGGACTGGTCGAGGATCGTGCGCGAGTCGATCTTCGAGCTGACCTGGAAGGCGATGCGGGTCGGGATGTTGGCCTTGATCAGGCCGGTGATCACGTCGACCGAGGGCCGCTGCGTCGCCAGGATCAGGTGGATGCCGGCGGCGCGTGCCTTCTGCGCCAGGCGGGCGATCAGCTCTTCGACCTTCTTGCCGACGATCATCATCATGTCGGCGAACTCGTCGATGATCACGACGATGTAGGGCAGCTCCTCGAGCTCGCGCGGGGTCTCGGCGAGATCGGGATTGGGCTTGAACAGCGGGTCCATCAGCGGCTGGCCGGCGTCGCGCGCGTCCTTCACCTTGCGGTTGAAGCCGGCGAGGTTGCGCACGCCGACCGCGCTCATCAGCTTGTAGCGCCGCTCCATCTCGGCGACGCACCAGCGCAGGCCGTTCGCGGCCTCCTTCATGTCGGTGACGACCGGCGCCAGCAGGTGCGGGATGTTCTGGTAGACCGACAGTTCCAGCATCTTCGGGTCGATCATCAGCATCCGCACGTCCTTGGCGGTGCTCTTGTAGAGCAGGCTCAGGACCATCGCGTTGACGCCGACCGACTTGCCGGAGCCGGTCGTGCCGGCGACCAGCAGGTGCGGCATGCGCGCCAGGTCGACGACGACCGGGCGGCCGCCGATGTCCTTGCCCAGCGCCATCGCCAGCGGCGAGGCGACCTTGTCGTATTCCTTCGAGCGCAGGATCTCGCTGAGGTAGATCGTCTCGCGGTGGGCGTTCGGGATCTCCAGGCCGACCACCGACTTGCCGGGGATGACGTCGACGACGCGCACCGACTTCACGCTGAGGCCGCGGGCGATGTCCTTGTCGAGCGAACTGATCTGGCTGCCCTTCACGCCCGGCGCCGGCTCCATCTCGAAGCGGGTGATCACCGGGCCCGGATAGGCGCCGACCACCTGCACCTCCACGCGGAAGTCGCGCAGCTTGAATTCGATCTGTCGCGACAGCGCTTCCAGGGTTTCCTCGGAATAGCCGCGCGGCTGTTCCTTCGGCTCGTCGAGCAGGGACAGCGGCGGCAGGCCTTCCCCGCCGGCGGCATTGAACAGCGGGATCTGCTGCTCGCGCTGGGCGCGATCGGACTTCTCCAGCACCGGCTGCACGCGCGGCTCGATCTTCACCGGCTCGCGCCGGGCGCGCTTGACGGTCTCGACCTTGCGGACCTCCTCGCGCTCCTCGCGCATCGCCCGTGCCCGCTGCCATTCGGCGGCGTCACGGGCGCCCTTGCCGAAGCGGCCGACCAGGGCCAGCACCTTGCCGCCGATCCAGTCCATCAGCGCGAACCAGCTCAGGCCGGTCGCCAGCGTCACCGCCATCAGCAGCACGGCGAACAGGAACAGGTTGCCGCCGAGGCCGCCGAACACGGTGTGCATCGAGCGCCCGACCAGCTGGCCGAGGATGCCACCGGCGCCGCCGGGCAGGTCCTGCACCGGCCCGAGCTGCTGGTGCAGCAGGCCGCAGGCGGACACGAGGAAACCGACGATGCCGATCAGGCGCAGCGCCGGGCCGAAGTCGACCCGGCCGTCGCCGTCGGAATCCAGTCCGAACAGGGCGATCCAGGCGATGCCGCCGAGCACCAGCGGCGCGGTATACGCGACCAGCCCGAACAGCCAGAACACGAGGTCGGCGGTATAGGCACCGACGAGGCCGCCGACGTTGTGCAGCGGGCCGGCGACGCTGCCGGTGCCGAAGAAGCCCGGATCATCCGGGTGGTACCAGACCAGGGCGGCCAGCAGGTACAGCAGCAGCGGCGAAATGGCGACCAGCGCCAGTTCGCGCCAGAGTTTCTGGCGCCGGTCCAGGCCGGTGCTGGAGGTTCGATCGGTCGAGCGGGCCACCGCAGGTCGAGTCTCAGGAAAACGTCATAGGCGTTTGTTTATACAGCAAATCGGCGGGTGGCGCAGGGGTCGAAGGATGGGCCGGCGACGGGGTTCGGCGAAGAACGCAGTGGACGATCACTCGCCTTGATTTGCCCTGCCCCGGCCGCCAAGCTACCGGACTTTCGCAGCCGCAGAAGCATACATGAGCACCCCCAAGCACAGCCGCGTCCTGATCCTCGGTTCCGGCCCCGCCGGCTATTCGGCCGCGGTCTACGCCGCCCGCGCCAACCTCAAGCCGCGGCTGATCACCGGCCTGCAGCAGGGCGGCCAGCTGATGACCACGACCGAGGTCGACAACTGGCCCGGCGACGTGCACGGCCTGATGGGCCCGGACCTGATGACGCGCATGCAGGCGCATGCCGAGCGCTTCGAGACCGAGATCGTGTTCGACCACATCCATACCGCCGACCTGTCGCGCAAGCCCTTCCGGCTGGTCGGCGACAGCGGCGAATACACCTGCGACGCGCTGATCATCGCCACCGGTGCCAGCGCCAAGTACCTGGGCATCGAATCGGAGCAGAAGTACATGGGCCGCGGCGTCTCCGCCTGCGCGACCTGCGACGGCTTCTTCTTCCGCGACCAGGACGTGGCGGTGATCGGCGGCGGCAACACCGCGGTCGAGGAAGCGCTGTACCTGTCGAACATCGCCCGCAAGGTCTACCTGGTGCACCGCCGCGACAAGCTGCGCTCGGAGAAGATCCTGCAGGACAAGCTGTTCGCGAAGGCTCAGGCCGGCAAGGTCGAGCTGGTCTGGGACCACACCGTCGACGAGGTGCTGGGCGACGACGCCGGCGTGACCGGCATGCGCCTGCGCTCGACGAAGGACGACAGCACCCGCGAGATCGCTGTGCACGGCTTCTTCGTCGCGATCGGCCATACCCCGAACACCTCGCTGTTCGAGGGCCAGCTGGCGATGCGCAACGGCTACATCACGATCCGTTCGGGGCTCGAGGGCAATGCGACCGCGACCTCGGTGCCGGGCGTGTTCGCCGCCGGCGACGTCGCCGACCAGGTCTACCGCCAGGCGATCACCTCGGCCGGCTTCGGCTGCATGGCGGCGCTCGACGCCGAGAAATACCTGGAAAACAGCTGAGCCCGCCCCTCCCCCTGTAGGAGCGCCTTCAGGCGCGATCCCGATCCGCCTTCAGGCGCGACCCCGTCCCTCACCTTCAAGCGGAATCGCGCCTGAAGGCGCTCCTACAATGCATGCATGGCGACATTCCGCGTCCACGCCCGGCTCGACGAGATTCCCGCCACCGCGTGGGACGGGCTGCACGAGGGCACGAACCCGTTCGTCGCGCACGCCTTCCTCGCCGGGCTGGAGCGGCACGGCTGCCTGCGCCCGGCCTGGGGCTGGACACCGCGGCATCCGGCCCTGTGGGAGGGCGACACCCTGCTCGCCGCCGCGCCCGGCTACCTGAAGGACAACTCGCACGGCGAATTCGTGTTCGACCACGCCTGGGCGCATGCCTACGAGCAGGCCGGCGGCGAGTACTTCCCGAAGTGGCTGCTGGCGGTGCCCTACTCGCCGGTGCCGGGACCGCGCCTGCTCGCCCGCGGCGAGGGCGAGCGGCGGACGCTGCTGGCGGCGGTCGAGGCGCAGGCGCGCGCCGACGGGCTGTCGTCGGTGCACGTGAATTTCGTCGAGGCCGGCGAACTCGACGCTTTCGCTGGCGACTGGCTGGCGCGCGAGGACGTGCAGTTCCACTGGCGCAATCGCGGCTGGCCGGATTTCGCCGCCTTCCTCGCCGACCTGCAGCCGAAGAAGCGCAAGAACATCCGCCAGGAGCGCGCCCGGGTCGTCGCCGCCGGGGTCCGCTTCCGGATCGAGCACGGTGATACCGCCAGCGCCGCCGACCTCGCGGCGATGCACGGCTTCTACACGCGCACCTTCGCCGAGTACGGCAACCACCCGGCGCTGAGCGCGGAGTTCTTCGCCCACCTCGCGCGAACGATGCCGCGGCAGCTGGTGCTGGTGCTGGCCGAACACGGCGACGACATCGTTGCCGGTGCGCTCTGCCTGCGCGGCGGCGACCGCCTCTACGGCCGTTACTGGGGCTGCGACGTCGACCTGCCCGGCCTGCATTTCGAGACCTGCTACTACCAGGGCATCGACTACTGCCTGCGCGAAGGGCTGGCGGTGTTCGAGCCCGGCGCCCAGGGCGAGCACAAGATCGCCCGCGGCTTCCTGCCGGTCGCCACGCACAGCCGGCACCGGGTCTTCGCCCCGGGCTTCGCCGCCGCGCTGGCCGACTGGTGCCGCCGCGAACGCGAGCACACCCGCGCCTACCGGCGCACGGCCGCCCTGCACGGGCCCTATCGCGATGCCGATCCGGCTGCCGCTGCTGTCGCCTGATCCGCAGGCGCCGTTTCCGCCCGCGGAATCGGCGCTGCGCGAGCCCGACGGCCTGCTGGCGATGGGCGGCGACCTGAGCCCGTCGCGGCTGCTGAACGCCTACCGGCACGGCATCTTCCCGTGGTTCTCC
Source organism: Arenimonas composti TR7-09 = DSM 18010 (assembly GCF_000426365.1). GTDB lineage: Bacteria > Pseudomonadota > Gammaproteobacteria > Xanthomonadales > Xanthomonadaceae > Arenimonas > Arenimonas composti. Next base: position 732,978 of record NZ_AUFF01000001.1, read on the forward strand.
GAGGGCGAGCCGATCCTCTGGTGGTCGCCGGATCCGCGGATGGTGTTCCGCACCGACGCGGTGCACCTGTCGACGCGCTTTCGCCGCGACCTGCGACGCAGCGACTGGACCGTTTCGGCCGATCGCGACTTCGCCGCGGTCATCGCCGCCTGCGCGACGACGCCGCGCCCCGGCCAGGACGGCACCTGGATCACCCCGGAGATGAGCGCCGCCTACCTGGCCCTGCACCGGCTCGGCCACGCGCATTGCGTCGAGGTGTGCGATGCCGGCGGCCGGCTGGTCGGCGGCATCTACGGGGTGGCCATCGGCCGGATGTTCTTCGGCGAAAGCATGTTCAGCGGCGAGAGCGGCGGCTCCAAGGTCGCGCTCGCCGCGCTGGCGCGGGTGCTTCGCGAAGCCGGCTGCCCGCTGATCGACGCCCAGGTCGAGAACCCGCACCTTCGCCGGCTGGGGGGCCGGCGCATGCCGCGGGACATTTTCCTGGCCGAAGCAGGAAGGCTGGCGGCTGCACCGGAGCCGGCGGCGCTGTGGGATTTCGCCACGTTTCCGGCCTCGCAACTGGCCGGAGAGCGCCTCGACCCACCCCGCGCTTAACCAAAATTTTGCAAGCCGGACAAGGGTCTGGCAGAATGCGCCGCTTCCACGCGGGCTTCCGCACACTCCGACGACGAATGTCCAAAGACGATTCCATCGAATTCGAAGGCTCGGTCCTCGAAACCCTCCCGAACACCATGTTCCGGGTGAAGCTCGAGAACGGCCACGTGATCACCGCCCATATTTCCGGCCGCATGCGCAAGAACTACATCCGCATCCTCACCGGCGACAAGGTCAAGGTCGAGATGACCCCGTACGACCTCACGAAGGGCCGGATCACCTACCGCATGAAGTAGGCACCGCTGCAGGAACGGCTGTAGGAGCGGCTTCAGCCGCGATGCCCTGCCCGCAGCATCCGCGTAGGTACCAGGCATGAAAAAGGCGACCCTCGGGTCGCCTTTTTCGTATCGCGGCTGAAGCCGCTCCTACAGGCGCTCCTACAGACGTCGGGGAAGCGGGTCAGACGGTGGCGGGGAGCAGCCGCTCGGGTTCGGCCTGGGCCTCGACGACCAGCTGACCGTCGCGGACCTCGACCGTGACCCGGCCACCCTCGGACAGCTTGCCGAACAGCAGTTCGTCGGCCAGCGGGCGCTTGATCCGGTCCTGGAGCAGACGCGCCATCGGCCGCGCACCCATCTGCGGGTCGAAACCGTGCTCGGCCAGCCACTGCCGCGCCTCGGGCGTCGCGCTCAGCGTCACGTGCTTCTCGTGCAGCTGCGCCTCGAGTTCGATCAGGAACTTGTCGACCACGCGCAGGATGTGCTCGATGCCCAGCGAACCGAACTGCACGACCGCATCGAGGCGGTTGCGGAACTCCGGCGTGAACGCCTTGCGGATCGTCTCCATCGCGTCGGTCGTGTGGTTCTGCTCGACGAAGCCCATCGTCCGCCGCGAGGCCATCGCGGCGCCGGCATTGGTCGTCATCACCAGCACGACGTTGCGGAAGTTCGCCTCACGGCCGTTGGTGTCGGTCAGCACGCCGCGGTCCATGACCTGCAGCAGGATGTTGAACACGTCCGGATGCGCCTTCTCGATCTCGTCGAGCAGCAGCACGCAGTGCGGCGTCTTGACGATCTTCTCGGTCAGCAGGCCGCCCTGGTCGAAACCGACGTAACCCGGGGGCGCACCGATCAGGCGCGACACCGAATGCGGTTCCATGTACTCGGACATGTCGAAGCGCACCAGCTCGATGCCGAGCTGCAGCGCCAGCTGCCGCGTGACCTCGGTCTTGCCGACGCCGGTGGGGCCGGCGAACAGGAAGTTGCCGATCGGCTTGTCCGGATTCGCGAGGCCGGAGCGGGCGAGCTTGATCGCCGACACCAGGGTTTCGATCGCCGGATCCTGGCCGAAGATCACCATCTTCAGGTTGCGCTCGAGGTTCTTCAGCACGTCCTTGTCCGAGGCGCTGACCTGCTTCGGCGGGATGCGCGCCATCTTCGCGACGATCAGCTCGATCTCCTCGACGTCGACCACCTTCTTGCGCTTGTCGGCCTCGAGCAGGCGCTGGCGGGCGCCGGCCTCGTCGATCACGTCGATGGCCTTGTCCGGCAGCAGGCGGTCGTTGATGTGCTTCACCGACAGGTCGACCGCGGCCTGGATCGCATCGGTCGCGTACTCGACGTCGTGGTGCGCCTCGAAACGGGTCTTCAGGCCGGTCAGGATCGCCACCGCCTCGGCCACCGTCGGCTCGACGACGTCGATCTTCTGGAAGCGGCGGGCCAGCGCGCGGTCCTTTTCGAACACGCCGCGGTATTCCTGGAACGTGGTCGACCCGATGCAGCGCAGCTCGCCGCTCTGCAGCACCGGCTTGATCAGGTTCGACGCGTCCATCGTGCCGCCCGACGCCGAGCCGGCGCCGATGATCGTGTGGATCTCGTCGACGAAAAGGATCGCCCCCGGCTCCTTGCGGATCTGCTGGATGACGGCCTTCAGGCGCTTCTCGAAGTCGCCGCGGTACTTGGTGCCCGCGACCAGCGCACCGAGGTCGAGCGAATAGATGGTCGCGTCCTTCAGCACCGCCGGCACGCGGCCCTCGACGATGCGCCAGGCCAGGCCCTCGGCGAGCGCGGTCTTGCCGACGCCGGCCTCGCCGACGAACAGCGGGTTGTTCTTGCGCCGGCGGCAGAGCACCTGGATCGTGCGCTCGACCTCTTCCTCGCGGCCGATCAGCGGATCGATCTTGCCCTCGCGGGCGAGTTCGTTGAGGTTGCTGGCGAACTCCTGCAGCGGATTGCCCTTCGACTCACCGCCCTCCTCGCCCTCGCCGCGCGACTCCTGCGCCGGCTTCTCCTCGTTGCCGTCGCCGATCTTGGCGATGCCGTGCGAGAGGTAGTTGACGACGTCGAGACGGGTGATCTCCTGCTGGTTGAGGAAATAGACCGCGTGCGAATCCTTCTCGCCGAAGATCGCGACCAGCACGTTGGCGCCGGTGACTTCCTTCTTGCCCGACGACTGCACGTGGTAGACGGCCCGCTGCAGCACGCGCTGGAAGCCGAGCGTCGGCTGGGTGTCGCGCGGATCGTCGGCCGGCAGTACCGGCACGGTGTCGGCGATGATCTGGCGCAGGCCGCTCGCGAGCTTCGGCTGGTCGGCGCCGCAGGCCTTGAGCACGCTGGCGGCCGAGGGATTGTCGAGCAGGGCCAGCAGCAGGTGCTCGACGGTCATGAACTCGTGCCGGGATTCCCGTGCCTGCTTGTAGCACTGGCCGATCGTGTACTCGAGATCCTTGCTGAACATGGGGTACTCCGGAAGGTTTGCCCCTTCATGGAGTCAGCCTAGGCTTTTTCCATGGTGCACAACAGGGGGTGCTGGTGCTGTCGCGAAAAGGTGTTGACCTGGGTCACTTTCGATTCAGCCACCTCGCGCGTGTAGACGCCGCAAACCCCCTTGCCGCGGGTATGCACGTGCAGCATGACCTGGGTCGCCTTCTCGCGGTTCATCGCGAAGAACACCTGCAGCACCTCCACGACGAAATCCATCGGCGTGAAGTCGTCGTTCAGCAGCACCACCTGGTACAGGGGGGGACGGATGACTTCCGGCCTGGCCGTCTCGACGACGACGCCGTGTTCGTGCCCGGGTTCGTGGCGGGGTTGGTTGGCCATGCCGCCATTATAAGTCGCGGCCACCGGACGGCGCCGGGACGCGTGGACGGGGCACACGGTTTGTGCCGACAATGAACCGCCGAATTCCGGCCTCAACAGATTCCAGGGGATTCCGATGAAGTCACTTTCCGCTCTGCTCGCCCTCGCCGTGCTGGCGCTGCCGCTCTCCGCCGCCGCCGCCGAACCGGATGCCGTCGTCGAGGCGCAGCTGAGGAAGATGGGCACGCCGTACACGATCGACGACGACGGCGACTTCAAGATCGTCGTACGCGTCAGCGAGGACCGCACCCAGCTGGTCTGGGTCCGCAGCGTCGTCGAGGAAACCGAGCACCTGCGCATCCGCGAGATCTGGTCGCCCGGCTACCACACCGACCAGCGCAACTTCCCGGCCGCGATCGCCAACGACCTGCTGGCGCGCAGCAACCTGCTCAAGCTCGGCTCGTGGGTGAAGCAGGAAGGCACCGCGATGCTGGTCGTCAAGATCGACGCCGCCGCCTCCGCCGAGGAGCTGGACGAGGCGATCGACCTGGCCGCCATCGCCGCCGACGCGGTCGAGCTGGACCTGACCGGCAAGGACGACCTTTGAGCCACCCCGGCGGGCGGACCTGGCAACCCGATGTCACGGTCGCCACCGTCGTCGTCCGCGACGGCCGCCTGCTGGTGGTCGAGGAACAGGTGCAGGGCCGGCTGGTGATCAACCAGCCGGCCGGCCACCTGGAGCCCGATGAGAGCCTGATCGAGGCGGCCTGCCGGGAAACCCTCGAGGAGACCGGCTGGGAAGTCGAGCCGGGCGAGTTCATCGGCGCCTATCAGTGGCGCTCGCCGGCGGACGGCCGCCATTTCCTGCGCATGGCCCTCGCCGCCCGGCCGCTGCGCTTCCAGCCGGATCGCAGCCTCGACGACGGCATCGTCCGCGCGCTCTGGCTCACTCCCGACGAACTGGCGGCCGAATCGCAACGCCACCGCAGCCCGCTGGTCTGGCGGGTCGTCGAGGACTTCCTCGCCGGCCGCCGCTTTCCGCTGCAGGCGCTGACCCTGGTCGAATGAGCGTCGCCCGCACCATCGTCGGCCTGTCCGGCGGCGTCGATTCCTCGGTCGCGGCCCTGGTCCTGAAGCGGGCCGGCGAGCCGCTGGCCGGCCTGTTCATGCAGAACTGGAACGACGACGGCAGCGGCGACTGCCGCGCCGACGACGACCGCCGCGATGCCTTGCGTGTCGCCGCCCTGCTCGGCATCCCCTTCCACGCCCGCAACTTCGCCGGCGAATACTGGGACGGCGTGTTCCGGCATTTCCTCGACGAATACCGCGCCGGCCGCACGCCGAACCCGGACGTGCTGTGCAACCGCGAGATCAAGTTCCGCACCTTCCTCGACGAGGCGCGCCGGCTCGGCGCCGAGCGCATCGCCACCGGCCACTACGCCCGGGTCGCGCACGAAGGCGGCCGTTGGCGCCTGCTGCGCGGCGCCGACGCCGGCAAGGAACAGAGCTATTTCCTGCACCAGCTCGGCCAGGAACAGCTGGCGGCGACGCTGTTCCCGATCGGTGGCCTGGCGAAGGCCGAAGTCCGCCGCATGGCCAGCGAAGCCGGGCTGCCGACCGCGGCGAAGAAGGATTCGACCGGCATCTGCTTCATCGGCGAGCGCGACTTCCGCGAGTTCCTGTCGCGCTGGCTGCCGGCGCAACCCGGCGAGATCCGCGATCCGCAGGGCCGGGTGGTCGGCCGCCATTCCGGCGTCTGGTACTACACCCTCGGCCAGCGCGAGGGCCTGAACATCGGCGGCGTACGCGGCCGCGCGCAGGCCCCGTGGTTCGTGGTCGGCAAGGACGTCGCCGGCAACCTGCTCTACGTCGACCAGGGTGACAGCGAATGGCTGCTCGCCAGGCAGGCCCGCACCGAACCCGCGCACTGGGTCGCCGGAGCGCCGCCGGCGGCGGTCTTCGCCTGCACCGCCAAGCACCGCTATCGCCAGCCCGACCAGGCCTGCGAGGTCCGGGTGGACGCCGACGGCGGGCTTTCCGTAGCCTTCGCGCTCCCGCAGCGGGCGGTCACGCCCGGGCAATCGCTGGTGCTCTACGATGGCGACGAATGCCTCGGCGGCGCCGTGATCGCCGGCACCGACTCTCCCGGCGAGCGCCTCGCGCGCTCGTCCTGATGCAGGACCCGCCCGTTTCATGAAGGACCGCGCCCTCGCCCTCGCCGGCCTGCTGCAGGCCGTGCACCTCGTACAGCAGATGGCCCGCAGCGGCGAAAGCGAAGCGCGGCCGCTGGCGGCCAGCATCGACAGCCTGTTCCGCTTCGACGCCCCGGACGCGGAAGCGGTGTTCGGTGGCGCCGGCAATCTCCAGCTCGGCCTGCGCCGGCTGCTCGCCCAGCTCGAGGGCGGCGCCGGCCGGGACGCCGCGCAGACCCGGATGGCGATGACCGTGCTGCACCTCGAGCGCCGCTTCGTCGCACATCCGGGCGCCGCCGACGCGGTTCGCCGCGGGCTCGAGGACATCGGCCGCCAGCGCGAACTGACCTCGGCGACGCATCCGGGGGTGCTCGCCCGCCTCGGCGAGCTGTACGCGAAGGAGATCAGTCCGGTCGGCCCGCGCGTGCTGGTCCAGGGCAATCCGGTCTACCTGTCGCGGCAGGACCTGGTCGCCGATGTGCGCGCGACCCTGCTGGCGGCGGTGCGTGCCGCCGTGCTCTGGCGCCAGCTCGGCGGCACCTACTGGGATTTCCTGCTGCGCCGCCGCCTGCTCGCCGAAGCCGCGCGCGAGCTGCTCGGCGACCGCGACTGAGGCGCATCGGCCCTTCGTCCAGCGGACGGCAGCGTACGGAATCGGGCATAATTGCGGGGCTGACGCCGGCGCGGACGAGTTCGCGCCTCCTGCGCGTCGTCGCCCCCACCGTCCGCCCCAGACCGGAGCCCCGATTCCATGAGCGACTCCTTCGCCACCCGCGACCAGTTGACCGTCAACGGCAAGACCTACACCTTCTACAGCCTGCCGAAGCTCGGCCAGCGCTTCGACCTGGCGCGCCTGCCCTACTCGATGAAGATCCTGCTGGAGAACCTGCTGCGCTGCGAGGACGGCGGTGTCACGGTCGGCAAGGAGCACATCGAGGCGGTCGCGACCTGGGACGCGAAGAAGGAACCCGACACCGAGATCGCCTTCATGCCGGCGCGCGTGGTGCTGCAGGACTTCACCGGCGTGCCTTGCGTGGTCGACCTCGCGGCGATGCGCGACGCGGTCGTCAAGCTCGGCGGCGATGCCAGGCAGATCAATCCGCTGATCCCGTCGGAGCTGGTCATCGACCACTCGGTGCAGGTCGACGTGTTCGGCAAGCGCGAAGCCCTGGACCTCAACGGCAAGATCGAGTTCGAGCGCAACCAGGAGCGTTACAGCTTCCTGCGCTGGGGCCAGAAGGCGTTCGACAACTTCAAGGTCGTGCCGCCGAATACCGGCATCGTCCACCAGGTCAACCTCGAGCACCTGGCGCGCGTGGTGATGGCGATCGAGAAGGACGGCGAGCTCGTCGCCTATCCGGATACGGTCTTCGGCACCGACTCGCACACCACGATGATCAACGGCATCGGCGTGCTGGGCTGGGGCGTCGGCGGCATCGAGGCGGAAGCTGCGATGCTCGGCCAGCCCTCGTCGATGCTGATCCCGCAGGTCGTCGGCTTCCGCCTGACCGGCAAGTTGCCGGAAGGCGCCACCGCCACCGACCTCGTGCTCACCGTCACCCAGATGCTGCGCAAGCACGGTGTGGTCGGCAAGTTCGTCGAGTTCTTCGGCGACGGCCTCGACCACCTGCCGCTGGCCGATCGCGCCACGATCGCCAACATGGCGCCCGAGTACGGCGCGACCTGCGGCATCTTCCCGATCGACGAGGAAGCGCTGAACTACCTGCGCCTGTCCGGCCGCGACGAAGACCAGATCGCGCTGGTGCGCGCCTATGCCCAGGCCCAGGGCCTGTGGCGCAACCCGGGCCAGCCGGAAGCCGAGTACAGCGCCGTGCTGTCGCTGGACATGGGCGAGGTGCTGCCGTCGCTGGCCGGCCCGAAGCGCCCGCAGGACCGCGTGCTGCTGCGTGACGTCAAGGCCAATTTCAACGACAACCTGCCGGCGCTGACCGCCAGCCGCAACCAGACCCGCAATGCCGAGATCGCGCGCTTCATCGCCGAGGGCGGCAGCCAGGAGCAGGCCGACCGGCTGGCCGCCAAACCGCGCTCGAAGATCCGCATCGACGACGGCGAGCACGAACTGACCGACGGCTCGGTGGTCATCGCCGCGATCACCTCCTGCACCAACACCTCCAACCCGGCGGTGATGCTCGGCGCCGGCCTGCTGGCGCGCAATGCCGTGGCCAGGGGTCTGAAGGCGGCTCCGTGGGTCAAGACTTCGCTCGGCCCGGGCTCGCTGGTCGTCACCGACTACCTGAAGAAGGCCGGCGTGCTCGCCGACCTCGAGAAGCTCGGCTTCTTCGTCGTCGGTTACGGCTGCACCACCTGCATCGGCAACTCGGGCCCGCTGCCGGAGGCGGTCAGCAAGGGCATCGCCGAGAACGACCTGGTCGTGACCTCGGTGCTGTCGGGCAACCGCAACTTCGAGGGCCGCGTGCACGCCGAGGTCAAGATGAACTACCTCGCGTCGCCGCCGCTGGTCGTCGCTTACGCGATCGCCGGCACCGTCGACATCGACCTGACGAACGAGCCGCTGGGCACCGGCAGCGACGGCCAGCCGGTCTATCTGAAGGACATCTGGCCGAGCAACAAGGAAATCGGCGACTTCATCGCGCAGACGGTCGGCCCGGAGATGTTCAAGCACAACTACGCGAACGTCTTCGCCGGCGACACCCGCTGGAACACGATCGCCTCGCCGGACGGCGATGCCTTCGCCTGGGACGCCGGTTCGACCTACATCAAGAACCCGCCCTATTTCGACGGCATGTCGATGAGCGTCGGCGCGATCACCGACCTGCACGGCGCGCGCGTGCTCGGCCTGTTCGGCGACTCGATCACGACCGACCACATCAGCCCCGCCGGCGCGATCAAGGCCAGTTCGCCGGCCGGCAAGTTCCTGCAGGCGCGCGGCGTGGCCCCGGCCGACTTCAACTCCTACGGCTCGCGCCGCGGCAACGACGACGTGATGGTCCGCGGCACCTTCGCCAACATCCGCATCAAGAACCTGATGCTGGGCGGCGAAGAAGGCGGCAACACCCTGCACCAGCCGTCCGGCGAGAAGCTGCCGATCTACGACGCGGCGATGCGCTACAAGGCCGAAGGCGTGCCGCTGGTCGTGTTCGCCGGCAAGGAATACGGCACCGGTTCGTCGCGCGACTGGGCGGCCAAGGGCACCAACCTGCTGGGCGTCAAGGCGGTGATCGCCGAGAGCTTCGAGCGCATTCACCGCTCGAACCTGGTCGGCATGGGCGTGCTGCCCTGCCAGTTCCTCGACGGCCAGAACGCGCAGACCCTGGGCCTGAAGGGCGACGAGGTCATCGACATCGTCGGCCTGCACGACGGCAGCGCCCGCCAGGCGACCGTGGTCGCGAAGAAGCCGGACGGCAGCGAGATCCGCTTCCAGGTGCAGGTGCTGCTGCTGACGCCGAAGGAAGTCGACTACTTCCGCCACGGCGGCATCCTGCACTACGTGCTGCGCCAGCTCGCTTCGCGCAAGTCGGCCTGAGCCGCGTCACCGGTTCCCGCCGCCGGACGGGATCGCATCGAGGAACGCCCGCCCTTCCGGCGGGCGTTCTTCATTTCCAGTCGGCGGAGATCAGCCGCCAGTCGTCGCCCTCGCGGCGCCAGGCCGTGTGCACCTGCCAGGCCTGTGCGCGTTCCGGGATGACGCCCTGGCCGCCGGTCACGACCGCGCTGAACGCCACCGTCGCATGCGGCTCGCGCATCTCGACGTCGAGCGGCCCCAGGGTGACCCCGACCTCCCGGTGGCGCAGCCACAGCACCGCTGCATAACGGCGCAGGCCGTCGCGGTCCATGTCCCCCGGCCCGACGAAATCCACGGCGACGAACTCCGCCAGCGCGGCGGCGTCGCGTGCCTCGGCCGCTTCCTGCATCGCCGCGATCGTCTCGCGCAGCGCTTCCTCCGGCGGTGGCCGCGAACAGCCGGCCGCGAGCGCCAGCAGCAGCGTCACCGCCGACCCGCGAAGGACACGCGCGGAAAGTGGCGGAACAAGCCCGTTCCGTGTCGCGGATGCCTTGCTCCAATCGGGGGCGTATGCTCCAATCGAGTGAAAGCTCGAATGGCTGGAAACGCGCAACGGCGCGGCTTGCAGCAGGTTGCGCGCACACGGAGGGGAGTTCGGCATGGGTTCGGAGCGTCCTTGGCTGTCCAGCTATCCGCAGGGTATCCCGGCGGAGGTCGACGTCGACAAATATCCCTCGATCGTCGCGGTGCTGGAGGAAGCCTGCGCCACCTACGGCGGCAACCCCGCCTACGAGAACCTCGGCCGCGAGATCTCCTACGCCGACGTCGACCGGCTCAGCGCGCAGTTCGCCAACTACCTGCTGCACGAGATGAAGCTCAAGAAAGGCGACCGCGTCGCCCTCATGATGCCTAACCTCCTGCAGTACCCGATCGCGATCTTCGGCGTGCTGCGCGCCGGCATGACCGTCGTCAACACCAACCCGCTGTACACCGCGCGCGAGCTCAAGCACCAGCTCACCGATTCCGGGGCCAGCGTGATCGTGGTGCTCGAGAACTTCGCGCACGTCGTCGCCGAAGTCGTCGGCCAGACCGCGGTGAAGCAGGTGGTCACCACCGGCGTCGGCGACATGCTCGGCTTCCCCAAGGGCGCGGTCGTCAACTTCCTGCTGCGGCACGTCAGGAAGCAGGTGCCCGATTACGACCTGCCCGGCGCCATCGGTTTCCGCGATGCGCTCGACCTCGGCAGCCGGCACGCGCTGCCGCCGATCGACATCCGCGGCCACGACATCGCCTTCCTGCAGTACACCGGCGGCACCACCGGGGTCGCCAAGGGCGCGATGCTGACGCACCGCAACCTCGTCGCGAACATGCAGCAGTCCTCGGCCTGGCTGGGCACCAACTGCAAGCCCGGCAAGGAACAGATCATCACCGCGCTGCCGCTGTACCACATCTTCGCGCTGACGGCGAACTGCCTGGTCTTCATGAAGTTCGGTGGCCTCAACCACCTGATCACGAACCCGCGCGACATGAAGGGTTTCGTCAAGACCCTCGGCAAGATCCCGTTCACCGCGATCACCGGCGTCAACACGCTGTTCAACGGCCTGCTGAACACGCCGGGCTTCGCCGACGTCGATTTCTCGCACATGCACCTGTCGCTCGGCGGCGGCATGGCCGTGCAGCGGGCGGTCGCCGACCGCTGGAAGAAGGTCACCGGCGTCACCCTCGTCGAGGCCTACGGTCTGACCGAAACCTCGCCGGCGGCGTGCATGAACCCGCTCGACCTGGCCGATTACAACGGCGCGATCGGCCTGCCGATCCCGTCGACCGACGCCTGCGTCAAGGACGACGACGGCAGGGCCCTGCCGGTCGGCGAAGTCGGCGAGCTGTGCATCCGCGGTCCGCAGGTGATGGCCGGCTACTGGAACCGCCCGGAAGAAACCGCGAAGGTCCTGGATGCCGAAGGCTGGCTGCACACCGGCGACATGGCGAAGATGGACGAGCAGGGCTTCTTCTACATCGTCGACCGCAAGAAGGACATGATCCTGGTCTCGGGCTTCAACGTGTACCCGAACGAGATCGAGGACGTGATCGCGCTGATGCCCGGCGTGCTCGAGGTCGCCGCGGTCGGTGTGCCCGACGAGAAGTCCGGCGAATCGGTCAAGGTCGTCATCGTGCGCAAGGATCCGGCGCTGACGCCCGAACAGGTCAAGGCCTTCTGCCGCGAGAACCTGACCGCCTACAAGCAGCCGCGCCTCGTGGAGTTCCGCGACGAGCTGCCGAAGTCGAACGTCGGCAAGATCCTCCGCCGCGAGCTGCGGGATACGCCGCGCGTCACCGCCTGAGGCGGCACTCGGAGCAGGGAGCATTACGTCGCCGGCGGGCAACCGCCGTCGCGACGCATCATGGCGGCAGGAATGCGACTCAGGTCCCGGACCCGCGGTTCACGCGGTGTAGACTCGACGGGCCCTCTTGCGTTCCTCCTCAGGAACGTGTAGGGCGCCCATCCCTTGCCTCGGAGAACCCGCCATGTCCGTCGTCGAAAGCATCAGCCGCGAGCCCCTCCCCACCTTCAGCACGATCGAGCACGTTTCCGAGGCCGATTCCGGCATCGAGTGGTGCTTCATGCACCGCAGCCCGCGCCCCGGCTATCGCCCCTGTTTCTCCGAGACCCTGCTGGCGGAACTGCGCGAATGCCAGCGCCAGGTCGCGTCCCGCCTCGCGAACGACGGCAGCCACGGCGGCGAGATGCGCCACCTGGTGCTCGCCTCGAAGGCCGACGTGTTCAACCTCGGTGGTGACCTCGACCTGTTCGTGCGCCTGATCCGCAGCGGCGACCGCGCCCGCCTGCTCAACTACGCCCAGCTGTGCGTGTCGGTCGCCTTCCATTTCGCGCGGCTCGCCGAGGACCGGGTGAACAGCATCGCCGTCGTCCAGGGCGATGCGCTCGGCGGCGGCTTCGAGGCGGCGCTGTGCTGCCACACGATCATCGCCGAGGAAGGCACCGGCATGGGTTTCCCGGAGGTGCTGTTCGACCTGTTCCCGGGCATGGGTGCCTACACGTTCCTGTCGCGCCGGGTCACCCCGATCCAGGCCGAGCGGATGATGCTCGACGGCAACGTCTATCCGGCCGAGGAACTGCAGCGCATGGGCGTCGTCGACCTGCTGGTGCCACGCGGCGAAGGCCTCGCAGCCGCCCGTGAACTGGTCCGGCGCCGCCGGCGCATGAGCAATTCGCTGCGCGCGATGAACGCCGTCCGCGCGACCGTCGCTCCGGTCAGCCTCGACGAGCTGATGCGCGTGACCAATACCTGGGTCGATGCGGCGATGCGCCTGAGCGAGAAGGGCCTGTCGACGATGGAGCGCCTCGTGCGGGCACAGAAACGCCGCGCCGGCGATGCCCCTGCGCTGCGCCAGGTCGTCTGAGACGGGCGACGGCCGCCGTGCAAGGGCGGCGGCCGTCCACTTCCTGCAGGCTGCTCAGCCCGGTTCGCCGTCGCCTGGACGCGAGGCGCCACCGGGCTTGCCGCCGATCCGTGCCAGCTCGCGGCGCACCTGTTCCGCGGTCGCTTCCAGCAGCGTGCCGAGCAGGCCGATGTTGCGCCGCCACTCGCGCGCCAGCACCGCGTCCCCCGACCGCATGATCCCGGTGCAGCGTTCGATCAGGGCGGACGCGCCGAGGTTCTCGGCGACGCCCTTGAGCGCATGCGCCGATTCGCGCACCGCTTCCCACTGCCCCGCCGCCGCCGCGCGCTCCGCCTCGGCGAGGCAGCGGCTGGCGTCGCGCAGGCACTGGTCGGCGAAGTCGTCGAGGAAGCCCTCGCCGAGGCCCATGCCGGCCAGTTCCTCGAGCACGTCGGTGCGCAGGGTCGGCACCAGCCGGTCCTTGCGCGCGGCCGGTTCGTCGGCGACGCCGCCGGCGATCTCCGCCAGCGCCTCGAGCAGGCGCGTCGCCACGACCGGCTTGGTCAGGTAGGCGAAGGCGCCGGCGGCCTCGGCGTCGCGCACCGCGTCGACGGTGGCGTCGGCGCTCAGCACCAGGATCGGCGTCCGCGTGCCGCCGGCCTGCATCACCCGCGCCTGCTTGATCACGTCCAGGCCCCCGAGCACCGGCATGTGCAGGTCGACGATCGCGGCGTCGAGGGTGTCCTCCTCCAGCCGCGTCAGCGCCTGCTCGCCGTCCTCGGCGAACACCGCCGTGTGCCCGGCGCGCTCCAGCAGGCGCTGCAGTACGAGCCGATTCGCCGCCTGGTCGTCGGCGACGAGCACACGCAACGGCCGCACCCGCGCGCGGTGGCGCACGAACGGGTCGTCGAACGGGATCACCTTGCCGTCGTCGCCGAGCGCCGCCGGTGCAGCCGGCTCCTGCGCCGGCGCGAACTCCAGGTCCACCCAGAAATGGGTGCCGCCGCCGGGATTGTCCTCGAGCGCGATCGTGCCGCCGAGCAGTTCCGTCAGCGTGCGCGCGATCGTCGTGCCCAGGCCGGTGCCGCCGAAGCGCCGCGTCGGACCGCTGTCCACCTGTTCGAAGGCGTCGAAGATCCGCGCCTTGTGCTCCGCCGGTACGCCGATGCCGGTGTCGCGCACCGAGAAGCGCAGCGCCACCAGGTCGCCCCGCCGACCCCGCGCCATCACGTCCAGGCGCACGCTGCCGGCCTCGGTGAACTTGATCGCGTTGTGCAGCAGGTTCATCAGGATCTGGTTGAGGTGGCCGACGTCGCCGTGCAGCTCGGCCGGCACCGCGTCCTGCACCTCGACGACGAGCTGCAGGCTCTTCGCCGCGGCCAACGGCTGCAGCATCGTGCGGATGCGCCGCGCCAGGTCGCGCGGCGAGAAGTCGGCGTCCTGGCGCTTGAGCTTGCCGGCTTCGATCGCCGAGATGTCGAGCACGTCCTCGACCAGCAGCAGCAGGGTCTGTGCCGAGGTCTGGATGACGTCGGCGCATTCGCGCTGCTCCGGCGACAGCCGGGTGCTCGACAGCAGCTCGGCCATGCCGATGATGCCGTTGAGCGGGGAGCGGAACTCGTGGCTCATGTTGGCGAGGAAGCGCGACTTCGCCGCGTTCGCCCGGCGCGCTTCCTCGCCGGCGCGGCGCAGGTCGCGCTGCAGCGAGATCAGGTAGGACGGGATCGCGACGAGGCCGATGACCAGACCCCAGGCCAGCCACGGAATGCCCTGCCAGTACGGCGAATTCAGGATCACCGTCACCTGCGTGGCCACCGCCATCGCCATCGCGAGCACCAGGTAGCGGGTGCCGTAGCGCAGGCCGTTGCCGATCGTCACCCACAGGATGATCACGTACAGCGGCGCCAGCACGTCGCCCTTGAGCGTCATCATCGCCGCGCAGGTGCCGTAGTCGCCGAGCATGCCGATCACCCGGCGCACGTGCGACACGCCGGGACGGATCGCGATCGCGAGAACCAGTGCGAGGCCGAGCACGGTCTCGCACAGCAGCACGTAGACGCTCAGTCGCGTTTCCGGATTGGCGTCGCCGCTGGCGGCCACGCCGGCGAGATAGGTCAGCAGGACGGCGGCGATGACCAGGCGGACGATGGCCTGGCCATGCTCGCTGTCGGGTCGGTTGGCGAACGCGGCGATCATCGCGGAAGGCGGGCGGGCCGCGTGCGGGCGCTCAGGAAGCGGCGTCTTCCACGCCGAAGTGCTGGTGGATCTCGGCGATGCGCTCGCGCCGGCCCAGCAGCGCCTCCACCACCGCCGGGTCGAACTGCCTGCCGGCCTGCTCCTTCAGCCACGCCAGGGCCGCGTCGAGCGAATGCGCCGGCCGCCACGGGCGCGGGCTGGTCATCGCCGCGAGCACGTCGGCGACCGCGACGATGCGCGCCGGCAGCGGAATGTCGGTGCCCTTCAGTCCCTCTGGGTAGCCGCTGCCGTCCCAGCGCTCGTGGTGGCTGCGGGCGATGGTCGCGCCGACCTGGACGAAGTGGCTGCTGCTGTCGCGCAGGATCTCCCAGCCGCGCATCGGGTATTCGCGGATCGCCGCGAGCTCCTCGGTCTCCAGCGGCGCCGGCTTGAGCAGGATCGCGTCGGGCACGCCGATCTTGCCGATGTCGTGCAGCGGCGCCGCCATCTCGATGGTCTTCACCTCGTCCTCGGGCAGGCCCATCGCCTCGGCGATCAGCGCCGAATAGCGGCCCATGCGCTCGACCTGGGTCAGCCCGCCGCCGCCGCGGAAGGCGGTGGCGCGCGCCAGGCGGTGCAGCACTTCGCGCTCGCGTTCGTCCAGTTCGTGCATGCGGGCGAGCAGCTGGCGCTCGAGCTCGTGCGCGCGGAACTTCAGGTTCTGCTGCTGCTGGCGCAACGCCAGCAGGTTGCGGCAGCGAGAGCGCAGTTCGCGCGGGCGCACCGGCTTGACCAGGAAATCGATGACGCCGGCCTCGAGCGCGGCGTTGCGGATCGGCTCGTCGCCGACCACCGTGATCAGGATGATCGGCACGTCGCGGTGCGACAGCGGGCGGCGGAAGCGGCGCGCGAACTCGAGCCCGTCGAGCTTGGGCATCCGGTAATCGAGCAGCAGCAGGTCCGGCGCGCTCCGCTGCGACCACAGCAGCGCCTCCACCGGATCGCCGAAGTCGGTGACCTTCACCTCCGGGCTGATGTCTTCGAGCAGATGGCGGAACATCGTCCGCTGCGAGGGCTGGTCGTCGACGATCAGTACGTTCACGTAGGCTCCCGGGTGTACACACCGTTCGCCGCGGACCGCGGCGGGGCCAGCTTACGCCGGGCCTTTCGCGCCCAGCAAGCCGAGCAGGAGGAGGTCGGAGGTAGTCGCAGTGGGTTCGTTATCGCGGCTCACCCGTGGCTACGTGCTGTCTGGAGGAGAGCCCCCCTTGGTAAGGGGGGCGCGCCGAAGGCGCGGGGGATCGGGAGTAATGAGCCGGGGCCCGCGATTTCGCCGCAGGCGGAATCGTGGGGTTGTTCCGCGAATGCGGAACAACACAGCCCCCCTTGGTAAGGGGGCGCGCCGAAGGCGCGGGGGATCGGGAGTAATGAGCCGGGGCCCGCGATTCGTGCAGCTTCACCGCACGAATCGTGGGGGAAGTCTGAGCGAATCGCTCAGACTTCCGGCCGCATGTAGGGGAACAGCAGGACGTCGCGGATCGAGGCACTGTCGGTGACCAGCATCACCAGCCGGTCGATGCCGATGCCGAGGCCGCCGGTCGGGGCCATGCCGTATTCCAGCGCGCGGATGTAGTCGGCATCGAAGTGCATCGCCTCGTCGTCGCCGCCCTCCTTCGCCGCGACCTGGGCGAGGAAGCGCGCCTTCTGGTCCTCGGGGTCGTTGAGTTCGGAGAAGCCGTTGGCGAGTTCGCGGCCGCCGACGAACAGTTCGAAGCGGTCGGTGACCTCCGGGTCGGTGTCGCGGGCGCGCGCCAGCGGGCTGACCTCGGTCGGGTGCTCGGTGATGAAGGTCGGCTGCACCAGCGTGTGTTCGACCGTCTTCTCGAAGATCTCCAGCAGCAGCTTGCCCCAGCCGTAGCCGTCCTTGTAACGGACGCCGAGGCGGCGGCAGTGGCCGCGCATCGCCTCGAGGTCGCGCAGTTCTTCGCGGCGGATCCCCGGGTTGAGCTCGAGCACCGCGTCGCTCATCGTCCAGCGGCGGAAGGCCGGGCCGAGGTCGATCGCCATGTCTTCCCACTGCAGCGCCGCGGTGCCGCGCACCGCCACGGCGACGTCGCGGATCATGCCTTCGGTGAGATCCATGATCCCGTCGTAGGTCGCGTAGGCCTCGTACAGCTCGAGCATCGTGAACTCGGGGTTGTGCCGGGTCGATACGCCCTCGTTGCGGAAGTTGCGGTTGATCTCGTAGACGCGCTCGAGGCCGCCGACGACGAGCCGCTTCAGGTAGAGCTCCGGCGCCACGCGCAGATACAGGTCGAGATCGAGTGCGTTGTGGTGGGTCACGAACGGGCGCGCGGTGGCGCCGCCGGGGATGTAATGCATCATCGGCGTCTCGACCTCGAGGAAGCGCCGCGCGTCGAGCCACGCGCGCATCTCGCGGACGATCCGCGAACGCATCACGAACACCTCGCGCGCCTCGGGATTCACGATCAGGTCGACGTAGCGCATGCGGTAGCGCTGTTCGACGTCGGCGAGGCCGTGGAACTTGTCCGGCAGCGGCCGCAGCGACTTGGTCAGCAGGCGCAGCGACTCGGCGCGCACCGACAGCTCACCGGTCCTCGTGCGCGTCAGCCCGCCCTCGACCGCGACGATGTCGCCGATGTCCCAGCCCTTGAAGGCCTCGTAGGCCTCGCCGAGCGCGTCGACCTTCAGGAACAGCTGGATGCGCCCGCTCATGTCCTGCAGCTGGGCGAAACTGGCCTTGCCCATCACCCGCTTCGCCAGCAGGCGGCCGGCGACGGCGACCCGGCGCTCGAGCGCCTCGAGCTTCTCCGCCGGCCAGGCCTCGGCGTCTGCGAACTCGGACTGCAGGTCGCCGGCGTAGTCGGCGCGCGCGAAATCGTTCGGGAACGCGACGCCCTGCCCGCGCAGCGCCGTCAGCTTGGCGCGGCGTTCGGCGATGAGGCTGTTTTCGTCGGGGGACGGGCTGTGCTCGGTCATGGCTCTTCAGCTTTCCGTAGGAGCGCCTTCAGGCGCGACCGCTTTGCGGATGAGTAGGAGGGCATCGCGGCTGAAGCCGCTCCTACAGGGCGGGCAGGGGCAGGCAGGGGCCGGGGTCAGGCGTCGGCGCGTTTGGCGCCGACTTCCAGCCCTGCCTTCAGGCTGGCCTCGATGAACTCGTCGAGGTCGCCGTCGAGCACCTTCTGGGTATCGCTGCGTTCGATGCCGGTGCGCAGGTCCTTGATGCGGCTCTGGTCGAGCACGTAATTGCGGATCTGGCTGCCCCAGCCGATGTCGGACTTGGTGGCTTCCACCGCGTCGCGCTCGGCATTGCGCTTCTGCATCTCGATCTCGTACAGGCGCGCGGCCAGCATCTTCATCGCGCGGTCGCGGTTGGCGTGCTGGCTGCGTTCGGTCTGGCAGGCGACGACGACGCCGCTGGGCACGTGCGTGATGCGCACCGCCGACTCGGTCTTGTTGACGTGCTGGCCACCGGCACCGGACGAGCGGTAGACGTCGGTCTTCAGGTCGGCCGGATTGATCTCGATGTCGATCTTGTCGTCGACCTCGGGCGACACGAACACCGAGGTGAAGCTGGTGTGCCGGCGGTTGTCGGAGTCGAACGGGGACTTGCGCACCAGCCGGTGCACGCCGGTCTCGGTCTTCAGCCAGCCGTAGGCGTATTCGCCCTCGACCCGGAAGGTCGCCGACTTGATGCCGGCGACATCGCCGCCGCTGACCTCCATCAGCTCGGTCTTCCAGCCGCGGTCCTCGCACCAGCGCAGGTACATGCGCAACAGCATCTCGGCCCAGTCCTGGGCCTCGGTGCCGCCGGCGCCGGCCTGGATGTCGACGAAGGCATTGGCGGCGTCCATCTTGCCGGAGAACATCCGGCGGAACTCCAGCTGCTCCACCTCGCGGGCAGCCTTCTCGACGTCCCCGACGACCGCATCGGCGGTGTCCTGGTCGTCCTCCATCTCGGCGAGGTCGAGCAGCTCGCCGGCGCCGATCAGGCTGTCGGTCAGGCTGCGGATGCCCAGCACGACCTTTTCCAGGGACGCGCGTTCGCGACCCAGGCCCTGGGCGCGTTCGGCATCGTTCCAGACATCGGGGCTTTCCAGCTCCCGGTTCACTTCCTCGAGACGTTCGACCTTCTGGTCGAAGTCAAAGATACCCCCTGAGCGAATCCAACCGTCCCCGGAGGTCGGCGATTCGCTGGCGGACGGGATTGAGTTCCATGGTTTCCGCGGCTGTGCTGTTCGGGGCGCGGATGATACCAGTCGCGTCGCGGCGGCGGCGTGCTTCACGGTTACGGGCGCGCGCCGCGGTTACACTCGGTGCAGAACCACGGAGGAGCTCCGCCCACCGATGATCCGTCGGCTAACGCGCCCGCAGCACCTGTTCCTGCTGGCGATCCTGGTCTGCACCCCCGCTCTCGCCACCCCCCCTCCCCCCACCGCTCCCCTGCTCGCCGATGCCGACGAGGCGGTCGCCTCGCGCTGTCTGGAAATGCGGGCGAACGACCCCGCCGCGGCGATGCGCTTCGCCGAGGACGCGCTGTCGACGCTGGCGACGCGGCCACCGGCGCCAGGTGACGCCCAGGCGCGCGCCGCATTCGAGATCAAGCTGCACGCCTGCCGCGGCCGCGCCGCCGCGATCGTCGGCGACGGCGACCGTGCCGCCGACAGCGCCGTCCGCATCGACACCCTGCTCGCCGCGCATCCGATGCCACCGGAGTTCGCGCTGCGGGCGCTGTCGAACGCCGGCGCGAGCCTGCACCACGCCGGCCGGGTGCACGAGGCGCTGGACTTCTACCTGCGCACGCTCGAGGTCGCCCGTCGTGACGAGGCCGAGATCGCCCAGGTCAGCGCCCTGGTCAACGTCGCCAGCATCCACAGCGAGGAACTGGGCGCCTACGCGATCGCCGAGGACTTCTACGCGCGCGCGGCGGCCTTCGACGCCGGCAATCCCGACCAGCGCGCGGTACTGGCCTACAACCGCGGCCAGAACTTCCTGCACCTGCAGCAGATCGAGGCGGCGCGTGCCGCGTTCACCGGCGCCCTGGCGCACGCCGAATCGATCGAGTTCGCGCTGGTGCGCGAACGGGCCCGCGCGGAACTGCTGGCACTGGATATCGGCGAAGGCCGCCCCGGCGCCGCGCCGGAGGCGCTCGAAGCGATCGCCCGCCGGCAGCGCGACGAGATCCACGACATTTCCGGCGCGGCGATCACCTGGCAACGCCTGTCCGAGCTGGCCCTCGCGCGCGGCGACGCCGAGGCGGCGCTGCGCCACGCCGGCACCGCGCGCGCCGCCGCGGCCGAAGGCAATTTCCGCGCCGAACAGCGCGACACCCTGCAGGCCGAGGTGGCGGCCCTCGCCGCGCTCGGTCGCTGGCGCCAGGCCTGGGAAGGCGCCGAGGCGCTGCGCACCCTGGAAGTCGAGCGCCTGCGGGCGCTGAACCTCGACGGCCTCGCCGGCCTGCAGGCGCGACTGCAGGACGCCCGCGACGCCCGCGAGCTCGAGCGCATCCAGGAAGCGCAGCGCATCGAACGCCTGGAACGCACCCAGGACCAGCGGCTGCGCAACGGCGCCCTCGTCGCGCTGCTGATCCTCGCGCTGCTGGCCGGCGCCTTCCTGTTCTACCAGCGGCGGGTGAATGCGCGGCTGAAGGTGCTGAGCACGGTCGATCCGCTGACCGGGCTGCTGAACCGCCGCGCCGCGGAATCGCACCTGCGCCGGCCGGAATTCTCGACCCCGGCCGACGGCCGCTGCAGCGTCGTCTACCTGGTCGACGTCGACAACTTCAAGGAACACAACGATCGCCACGGCCACGCCGCCGGCGACCGCATCCTGCGCGAGATCGCCCGCAAGCTGCGCGCCGCCTGCCGTCCGGACGACATCGTCGCCCGCTGGGGTGGCGAGGAGTTCCTGGTGGGCTGCCGTGGCCTCGATGCCGACCGCGCCGGCATCGTCGCCGAACGCCTGCGCCTGGCGGCACGCGATGCCGCCGCCGGTGCCGCCGACGGCCGGCCGGTGACGGTATCGATCGGTTTCGCCTGCCTGCCCTTCCTCGCCGACGCCACCCACCCGGGCGGCTGGCCGGAAGCGATCAAGCTCGCCGACCGTGCGCTGTACGCGGCCAAGCACAGCGGCCGCGACATCTGGATCGGGCTGTGGGGCAAGGCGGGGCACGAGGCCGAGCTGGCCGCCGTGCTCGCGGATCCGGCGGCCAGTGCGGCCGCCGGCGACATCACCGTGCTGGCGAGTCGCCAACCGGTGACCTGGCCGCCGGCGCCGGACTGAGCCCGGCGCCGGTCGACCGCCGACCTCAGTTCTCGAGGATCAGCTGGTAGGCGCCGCTGCCGCCGTCGAAACCGGCGGCGACCACTTCGTAGCGACCCGGCTGCAGGTCCACTTCCAGGCGGGCGTTGTTGCCGCCACCACTGTCGTCGTCCGACTGGACGTGCTCGCCGTCGCGCAGCAGGTGGACGACGCTGTCGAACTCGTTCGACTCCATGCGGATCACGTAGCGGCCGGCGCGGCTCACGGTCAGCGGGTAGCGCGCGAGTTCGCCGGACGCCAGGCGGGCATTGCGCGGGCTGCCGACCGTCAGCGCCTGCGCCGGCGCCGCGGGGGCGATCGCGGTCCGCAGGCGGAACACCCCGCCGGCGCCGCCGACCGCATCGGCAATGCGCACGGTGTAGTCGCCCGGATCGAGGGCGATGACCAGCTTCGCCTGCACGCCCTCGCCGCTGTCGTCGTCGCCGAGCAGGGTGCCCGGGCCGTTGACGTCGATGCGCGGGTCGAACTCGTCGCTCTGCAGGTCGAAGGACACCTGCGAACGGTTGGCGATCCGCAGCCGGTACTCGGCCGGGCCGGCCTGCAGCAAGCCGACCAGGTTGCCGGCGGCGATATCCCCGCTGTTCTGCAGTTCGACGCCGGCCGGCAGGTTCACCGGCATGTGGGTCGCGCGCAGGCGGTACAGGCCGTCGCTGTCGCCGATGCGCGCCACCTCGAGGGTGTACTCGCCCGGCTGCAGCCACGCATTGATGCGCGCGTCGGTGCCGTCGCCGCCGTCGTCGTCCTCGAGCGCCACGCCGTTGCCGCGCAGGCGCAGCACCGGGTCGAACTCGCCGGACATCAGGTCGATCCGGTAGCGGCCCGCCTCGACGACCTTCAGGCGCAGGGTCTGGCTGTCGCTGCCGAGCAGGCCCTCGCGGTCGTCGCCGGCGGCCAGCGGCCCGGTATTCGCCGTCACCGCGCGCGCGGCCAGCGTGTACGGACCGTAGTCGCTGCTGCCGCGGCCGCTGAACACGATCGTGTAACGGCCGGCGCGCGGCGCGACCAGGGAGCGGGCGACGACCTGGCGGCCGTCTTCCTCGCGGCAGGACGAATTCTCCTGCGGACGGCGGATCGCCAGCCGGCCGCCCTCGTCGGCGAACAGGCTAAGGCGGCCGCAGAAGCCGGCGCTGGCCTCGACCGCGATCGCCTGGCCGGCGTTCAGCGACACGGTCCACGCGGCGCTGCGGCTGCCGTCGTTGAGGTTCAGGTGGTCGGCGGAGGTGATCTCGCCGGCGGCCGGGCTGCCGAGGTCGAGCTTGCGTTCGCCGCCGCGGTTCTGGGCGGTGGCGGTCAGCGGAAGGCTGGCGGCGAGCAACGCGGCGATGCTCGTCGCCAGGGCGCGACGATGAAGGATGGTCATTGCGGTTTCCCCAGGGGTGGATAGCCGATCCAGCATGGCCGGCGGCGCGAAACCTGACAAGCCGGGATTCCGGCTCCGCCTCAGGCCGGCTGCCAGTGGCGCAGCAGCAGCTGCACGTCGCGACGGTCCTGCCAGTCGTCGGCGTCGAGCTGGTACAGCGCATGCACGCGGCGCGGCGGCGCTTCGCCGCGCCAGCCGGAGAAATGGATCGCCGACAGCGGCCGCTCGCGACCCGGCACGCGCAACGCCAGCTTCAGGTGGCGCTCGCCGACGACGCGCCACGTCACCACCTCGAACTCGCCGTCGAACTGCGGCTCCGGGAAGCCCTGCCCCCACGGCCCGGCGAGACGCAGCGCATCGACCAGCGCGCGTTCGAACTCGTGCGGCGCCAGCTCGCCGTCGCTGGGCAGTTCGTCGTGCAGCAGTTCCGGCGCGAGCATCGCCGCGACCTGGGCCTGCAGCGCGGCGGTGAACTCCGGCAGGCGCGCGGCGTCCAGGCTCAGCCCGGCCGCCATCGCGTGGCCGCCGAAGCGTTCGATCAGCCCCGGCGTGCGCGCATCGACCGCCGCCAGCGCATCGCGCAGGTGCAGGCCGGCGATCGAGCGGCCGGAGCCCTTCAGCAGCGCGCTGCCGGGTTCGGCCGGCGCGAACGCGAACACCGGCCGGTTCAGCCGCTCCTTCAGCCGCGACGCGACCAGGCCGACGATGCCGGCATGCCAGTCCGGCTCGTGCACGCACAGCGCCGGCGGCGTCGCGTCGGCGGCCGGGGCCAGCCGCGCCAGCATCGCCTCGGCCTCGTCGACCATGCGCTGCTGCAGGTCGCGGCGTTCGCGGTTGATCGCATCCAGGCGTTCGGCGATCGCCCTCGCCCGCGCCGGCGCGTCGCACAGCAGCAGCTCGATGCCGAGCGCCATGTCCTCGAGCCGGCCGGCGGCGTTCAGCCGTGGCGCCAGCGCGAAGCCGATGTCGCTGGCCGACAGCGTCGCCAGGTCGCGCCCCGCGACCTCGGCGAGCGCGACCAGACCAGGCTGGCCACGCCCCTCGCGCAGGCGGCGCAGGCCCGCGGCGACCAGCAGGCGGTTGTTGAAGTCCAGCGGCACGAGGTCGGCGACGGTGCCGACCGCGACCAGGTCCAGCAGCGTTCCGAGCTCGGGTTCGGCGGTGGCGAAGGCGCCGCGCTCGCGCAGCAGCCGGCGCAGCGCCAGCAACAGGTAGAACACGACACCGACGCCGGCCAGGGCCTTGCTCGGGAAACCGTCGCCGGGGGCGTTCGGGTTCACGATCGCGTCGGCCGCCGGCAGCGTCGGACCCGGCAGGTGATGGTCGCTGACGATCACCGTCCAGCCACGCGCCTTCGCCGCGGCGATGCCGGCGTGGCAGGCGATGCCGCTGTCTACGGTGAGCAGGAGCTGCGGCTGCAGCGCGGCGAGCTCGTCGACCAGCGCGGGGCTGAGGCCGTAGCCGTGGGTCGCGCGGTTCGGCACGCGGAAGGCGACGTCGGCGGCACCGAGCAGGCGCAGGCCCCGTACCGCCACCGCGGTGCCGGTGGCGCCGTCGCAGTCGAAGTCGCCGACGACGACGATGCGGTGGCCGGCGGCGATCGCATCGGCCAGCAGGCCGGCGGCGTGGTCGATGCCGGCCAGTGCCTGCGGCGGCAGCAGGCGCGCCAGCTTCAGTTCGCCGTCGGCGGCGCAGAGCACGCCGCGGGCGGCGTAGATCCGCTGCAGCAGCAAGGGCATGGTTTCCGGCCACGGCCCGTGCGCCGGCACCGGCCGGCGGACGATGCGTGGTGTGCGGCTCATGCCAGCGCGGTCGCGGGGCGGCGCCAGAATGCCCAGCGGCGCAGTTTCAGCAGCCGCCGGCGGCAACCGTCGGCGAAGTCGAGTTCGACCGCCGCGGACGGCGTGCCGGCGCGGGCGGCGCGGATGCGCGATTCCACCGCGCCCCAGTCGCGCTCGCCACGCAGGTCGACCAGGCGGCCACCCACGACCGCGGCGAGCCCGCCCGCACGCGGCGGCGGGCTGGCGGCATCGAAGGGCCGGGCCAGCCGCATCAGCGCGCGCAGCAGGGCGTCGTCGCTCTCGACGCCGGCGAGCGTGGTGCGCACGTGGTCCGGCAGGCGGCCGGCGCCGTGGAAGCAGACGCTGTTGGCCGGTGGCTTGCCGGCGGCGACGCGGGCGGCATTGACCGGATGGTTGTGCAGGATCACCTGCGCCTCGCTGAGCAGAGTGCGCCAGCGCCGGCCCTCCGGTCCTTCCGGCAGCATCGCCGACAGGTCGGCGCCCAGTACCTCGTCGGCACCGGCGAACACCGGCAGCTTCGCGTCACGCGTCAGCGCGAGATACCAGCGCGACGGCGCCGGCGCCGAGATCGGCATGCCGGCATCGCCGAACACGACCCGCAGCGCGGCGACCAGTTCGTTCGCCTCGGCGACGCTGAGGCCGAGTTCGCCGATCGCCATCACCCGCGCCCCGGTCATCTCGGCGCGGACCCAGCAGGGGTCGGCGCGCAGCCAGGCATGCAGGTGGGCGTCGTCGGCGTCGCCGGCGCGGGTCAGCGCCGCGACCGGCAGGCCGCGCGGCAGCAGGTCGAACCAGCGTTGCAGTTGCGCCGCCTCGCCCGGGTCGCCGTCGCCGGGGTGCTCGCCGTCGGCGAGCAGGCGGCCGATGTCGGCGGCGATCGCCTGGCCGGCGAAGCGGCGGCGCTCGGGCAGCAGCAGGACGGTGGCGGCGGTGTCCGCCATGCGCGGCTCAGGTGCCGTAGCGGACGGCGACGATGTCGAACTCGCGGTCCCCGGCCGGGGCGCGGATCGTGATCGTGTCGCCCTCGTGCTTGCCGATCAGCGCGCGCGCCACCGGCGACGAGATCGAGATCAGGCCCAGTTTGATGTCGGCCTCGAGGTCACCGACGATCCGGTAGGTCACCTCGTTGCCGCTCTCGCAGTCGGCGAGCACGACCTCGGCGCCGAACACGACCTTGTCGCCGGCGTTGAGCGTGGACACGTCGATGATCTGGGCATGCGAGAGCACGTACTCGAGTTCCTGGATGCGGCCCTCGATGAAGCCCTGCTGTTCACGGGCGGCGTGGTACTCGGCGTTCTCCTTCAGGTCGCCGTGGGCGCGTGCCTCGGCGATCGCGGCGATCACCGCCGGCCGCTTGACCGACTTCAGGTGCTCCAGCTCCTCGCGCAGCTTCTGGGCGCCGGCGGACGTCAGGGGCGGTCTCATCCGTGGATTTCCTCGTGCAGTTCCTGCAGCGACCAGACCCGCGGGTCGTCGCGGTGGTCGGCCGCGCGGATCAGGGCGCGTGCGCCCGGAATGGTGGTCGAATAGGTGACGCGGTGCATCAGCGCCTCGCGCCGGATCGAGAACGAGTCGGCGATCGCCTGCTTGCCCTCGGTCGTGTTGACGATGTAGCAGATTTCGCCGTTCTTGATCAGGTCCACCACGTGCGGGCGGCCCTCGATCACCTTGTTGACCCGGGCGCAGGCCAGGCCCTGCTCGCGCAGGAATCGGGCGGTGCCCTCGGTGGCGACCAGGGTGTAGCCGCGCTCGATCAGGTCGCGGGCCACCGGCAGCAGCCGCTGCTTGTCCGGGTCACGCACCGACAGGAAGGCCTGGCCGGGGCGCGGGGCCTTGATGTTGGCGGCTTCCTCGGCGCGCGCGAAGGCTTCCGGGAAGGTGCGGCCGACGCCCATCACCTCACCGGTGGAGCGCATCTCCGGGCCGAGGATCGGGTCGACGTTCTGGAAGCGGGCGAACGGGAAGATCGCCTCCTTCACCGAGAAATACTCCGGCACGATCTCCTTCGTGGCGCCCTGCTCCGCCAGCGTGCGGCCGGCCATGCAACGCGCGGCGATCTTCGCCAGCGGCCGGCCGATGGCCTTCGACACGAACGGCACCGTGCGCGAGGCGCGCGGGTTCACTTCCAGCAGGTAGACGGTTTCCGTGCCGTCGGCGGCGGTGGTGATCGCGAACTGGGTGTTCATCAGGCCGACGACCTTCAGCGCCCGCGCCAGCTGCACTACCTGCAGGCGCAGGCGGTCCTGCACCGGCTTCGACAGCGAGTACGGCGGCAGCGAGCAGGACGAGTCGCCGGAATGCACGCCGGCCTCCTCGATGTGCTCCATGATGCCGCCGATCAGCACGTTGCCTTCGGTGTCGGCGATCACGTCGACGTCGACCTCGACGGCGTTGTCGAGGAAGCGGTCGAGCAGCACCGGCGAATCGTTCGAGACCTGCACCGCCTCGCGGATGTAGCGCGCCAGGTCGGCGTCGGAATACACGACTTCCATCGCGCGGCCGCCGAGCACGTAGCTCGGACGCACGACCAGCGGGTAGCCGATCTCGTTGGCCAGCACGATCGCCTGCTCGCCGTTGCGGGCGGTGCGGTTCGGCGGCTGCTGCAGGCCGAGCTGTTCGACCAGCTGCTGGAAGCGCTCGCGGTCCTCGGCCAGGTCGATGCTGTCCGGGCTGGTGCCGATGATCGGCACGCCGTTGGCCTCGAGCGCGCGCGCCAGCTTCAGCGGCGTCTGGCCGCCGTACTGCACGATCACCCCGGCCGGCTTCTCGAGCTCGACGATCTCCAGCACGTCCTCGAGCGTCAGCGGCTCGAAGTACAGGCGGTCGGAAGTGTCGTAGTCGGTCGACACGGTTTCCGGGTTGCAGTTGACCATGATGGTCTCGTACCCGTCCTCGCGCAGGGCGAGCGCCGCGTGCACGCAGCAGTAGTCGAACTCGATGCCCTGGCCGATGCGGTTCGGGCCGCCGCCGAGCACCATGATCTTCCTGCGGTCGGTCGGCAGCGCCTCGCACTCGTCCTCGTAGGTCGAGTACAGGTAGGCGGTGGTGGTCGCGAATTCGGCGGCGCAGCTGTCGACGCGCTTGTAGACCGGGCGCACGCCGAAGGCGCGGCGCAGCGCGCGCACCGCCGTCTCGTCGGTGCCGGCCAGACGGGCCAGGCGGGCGTCGGCGAAGCCCATGCGCTTGAGCGCGCGCAGGCGCGGCGCGTCGAGACCGGCGAGGCCGGCGGCCTGCACCTCCTTCTCGGCGGCGACGATCTCCTCGATCTGGTCGAGGAACCACGGGTCGATGAAGCTCAGGCGGAAGACATCGTCGACCGACATGCCGGCGCGGAAGGCCTCGGCGACCTGGAACAGCCGCTCCGGACCGGGCTCCTTCAGTTCGCGGCGGATCTTCAGCAGCCCTTCCTCGCCGGCGCCGGCGTCGCCGGTCGGATCGAAGCCGGACTTGCCGGTCTCGAGGCCGCGCAGCGCCTTCTGCATCGATTCCTGGAAGGTGCGGCCGATCGCCATCACCTCGCCGACCGACTTCATCTGCGTGGTCAGGCGGGCGTCGGTGGCCGGGAACTTCTCGAACGCGAAGCGCGGGATCTTGGTGACGACGTAGTCGATCGTCGGCTCGAACGAGGCCGGCGTCGCACCGCCGGTGATGTCGTTGCGCAGCTCGTCGAGGGTGTAGCCGACGGCGAGCTTGGCGGCGATCTTGGCGATCGGGAAGCCGGTGGCCTTCGAGGCCAGCGCCGACGAGCGCGACACCCGCGGATTCATCTCGATCACGACGACGCGGCCGTTGCTGGCGTTGATGCCGAACTGCACGTTCGAGCCGCCGGTGTCGACGCCGATCTTGCGCAGCACCGCGATCGAGGCGTCGCGCAGGCGCTGGTATTCCTTGTCGGTGAGCGTCTGCGCCGGCGCGACGGTGATGCTGTCGCCGGTGTGCACGCCCATCGGGTCGAGGTTCTCGATCGAGCAGACGATGATGCAGTTGTCCGCGGTGTCGCGGACGACCTCCATCTCGAACTCCTTCCAGCCGAGCACCGATTCCTCGACCAGCACCTCGTGCACCGGCGACAGCTCGAGGCCGCGCTTGACGATCTCCTCGAACTCCTCGTGGTTCCAGGCGATGCCGCCGCCGCTGCCGCCGAGGGTGAAGCTCGGGCGGATGATCGTCGGATAGCCGACCGTGGCCTGGATACGCACCGCTTCCTCGAGCGAGCGCGCGACCTCGGCCTTCGGGCATTCCAGGCCGATGTCGCGCATCGCGATGCGGAACAGGTCGCGGTCCTCGGCCATGCGGATCGCCTCGCGCGAGGCGCCGATCAGCTCGACACCGTATTTCTCGAGCACGCCGGCGTCGGCGAGGTCGAGTGCGCAGTTCAGCGCGGTCTGGCCACCCATCGTCGGCAGCAGCGCGTCCGGCTTCTCCTTGGCGATGATCCGCTCCACCGTCGCCGGATTGATCGGCTCGATGTACACGGCGTCGGCCATGTCCGGGTCGGTCATGATCGTCGCCGGATTGGAGTTCACCAGGATCACCCGGTAACCCTCGTCGCGCAGCGCCTTGCAGGCCTGGGCGCCGGAGTAGTCGAACTCGCAGGCCTGGCCGATGACGATCGGGCCGGCGCCGATGATCAGGATGGATTCGATGTCGGTGCGCTTGGGCATGGGAGTCCGGTGCTGCGGGCCGCGGGTACGGCGGGGTTTCAGGGCTTGGCGGGGGCGTCGGCGAGCAGCACGACGCGGACGACGCGCTCGCGCGGCATCGCCAGGGAAATCGTGCGCGTGCCGACGGCGACCTCGAGGTTGATCGCCATGGTGCTGGCGCCGGTGATCACCCCCTCGCGCTCGGTATGGATGTTGGTGCTCACGCGCACCGTCGCGCCGATGTGGTTCACCAGGGCCTCGAACGGGATCTCGTCGCCGACGGCGACGCGGGTGGACTGTGCGGGCGTCGGGGCGGCAGCAGGCGCCGGCGCGACGGCCGGAGCCGGTTCCGCCGCGGCCGCCGGGACCGGCGCGGTCGCGAGCGCATTGCCGGCGACGAGGGCGAGTGCCGCCACGAGACCGGCGAATCCGGTGGCGTGACGGCGGCGGCTCTGGTCGATCATGGCGATCCTCCTCGGGGACGTCGGTTCAGTCGGCGGCCGGCGGCGTGCGGCCGCGGCCGATGTGACGGTCGAAGAACGCCAGCATGCGGTTGTACAGCGAGACCTGGTTCTCGAGGTCGCGGAAACCGTGCGCCTCCTTGTCCTCGACGATCACTTCCTCGGGCTCCTTGCCGACCTTCTTCATCTGATCGATCAGTACGAACATGTTGCGGATCGGCACCCGCTGGTCCTTGCGGCCGTGCACCAGCATCACCGCGGCGCGCAGGTTGGCGACGCCGTAGGCCGGCGAGTGCGCGCGGCGCTCGCCGTCGGTCGGCGGCAGCACGTCGCGCAGGTAGTTGCGGCCGAATTCGTGGTCGTTGATGTCGGAGTGGTACTGCGCCTCGAGGTCGTAGACGCCGACGTAGCCGACCGAGCAGCGGTACAGGTCGGGCTCGCGCACGGCGCTCATCAGCGCCGCGTAGCCGCCGTACGAGGCGCCGTAGATGCAGACGCGGCTGCCGTCGACGATGCCCTCGCGCACGAGCTGGGCCACCGAGTCGGTCAGGTCGTCCTGCATCGCGGTGCCCCACTTGCGGTAGCCGGCGCCCTCGAAGGTGCTGCCGTAACCGCCGGAGCCGCGATAGTTCATCTGCAGCACCGCGTAGCCGCGGTTGGCGAACAGCTGCACTTCCGGGTTGAAGCCCCAGTAGTCGCGCGGACCGTGCGGGCCGCCGTGCGGGTTGACGATCAGCGGCAGGTTGCGGCCGTCGCTGTCCTTCGGGATCGTCAGGTAGCCGTGGATCTCCAGGCCGTCGCGGGTGGTGACGCTGACCGGCCGCATCGGCGACATCTCTTCCGGCTTGATCCAGTCCATCGCGCTGGCGAGGTAGGTCGCGCGGCCGGTGTCGCGGTCGAACAGGAAGGCTTCCGACGGCTGGGTGTCGGAATAGGTGCGCAGGGTGATGTAGCGCCCGTCGCTGCCGCTGGACTCCGCGAACCACACCGCCTTGCCCGGGAACGCCTGGATCAGGCCGGCGTAGATCTTCGCCTCCGGATGTTCCGGGGCGACGAAATCCCAGCTCGGCAGGCCGTCGTGGTAGCGCACCGCGAGCAGCGTGGTCTCGTCGTGGCTCCACAGCAGGCCGCCCGGCGACACCCGTTCGTTGCGCGAGAGCAGTTCCTCGCTCCAGTCGTCGGTGTCGACCAGGTAGATGCCGGCGGGCTCGCCGTCGCGGCTGCGCGAGACGTAGACGTGGCGGTTGTCGGCGGCGAAACCGAGCGGAACGAACGAACCGGTGTTGCGCCCGCTCGAGTGCACCTGGGTCCAGCGCTCGCCGTCGCGGCGGAACGCGACGTGGCCGCCGTCGGCATTGGCGCCGAAGACGAAGCGGACGCGGTCCTCGTGGTCGATCAGGAAGCTGCCCATCTCCACCGGCGCCTGCACCACGGGGGTGACGTTGCCGTTGTAGACGTTGAGCTTGAACAGGAACGCGGTCTCGACCGAACGCTGCACCAGCACCGTGCGCGGGTCGTCCGGCGTGGTGTCGATGATGTCGTAGAACATGCCGTTCGGGATGTCGATGCGGCGGGTACCGTCGATGTTCGACGCGTACATGTCGCCCTTGGCCGTCTCGAAGTCGAACTTGCCGGTCTTGAAGGTGACCACGAAGATCAGGCGCTCGTCGTTCGCCCAGATCACGTCGCGGAAGTGGCGGTCCGCGCCGTAATCCCACTTGCCCACCACGCCGCGGTCGGAGACGCGCAGCACCGCCAGCACCGTGCGGTCTTCCTGCGGCACCGTGACCGCCATGTGCTGGCCGTCCGGCGACACCGTGATCGAGGTGAACTCGGCGTCCTTGAAGAAATCCTCGACCGGCACTTCGCGCGCCGTCGCGATCCCCGCCCACAACATCGCCGCGACGAACGCGACCATCAGCCTTGCGAACATGCTCATTTCTCCCCGGAAGGACCGCGTGCAGTCGTCATCGTCATTCGCCGCGCTTGCCGGCGGCTTGCATCATCGTCGTGAAGCGGTCGAACAGCCCGGCGACGTCGTGCGGGCCCGGACCGGCTTCCGGGTGCCCCTGGAAACCGAAGGCCGGCGCGTCGGTCAGCGCGATGCCCTGGTTGGAGCCGTCGAACAGCGACCGGTGGGTGACCCGCACGTTCGCCGGCAGCGAATCCTCGTCGACCGCGAAACCGTGGTTCTGGCTGGTGATCATCACCCGCTTGCTGTCGAGGTCGATCACCGGGTGGTTGGCGCCGTGGTGGCCGAACTTCATCTTGCGGGTGCGGCCGCCGGCGGCCAGACCGAGGATCTGGTGGCCCAGGCAGATGCCGAAGGTCGGGATCTTCGCGGCGATGAAGGCGCGCGTGGCGGCGATCGCGTAATCGCAGGCGGCCGGATCGCCCGGGCCGTTGGACAGCAGCACGCCGTCGGGCTTCTCCGCCAGCACCTGTTCGGCCGGCGTCTGCGCCGGCACCACGGTGATGCGGCAGCCGCGCTCGGCGAGCATGCGCAGGATGTTGCGCTTGACGCCGAAGTCGTAGACGACGACGTGGAAACGCGGTTCGACGCGCACGAACTCGTCGCGGTCGAGGTCGAGCCGGCCGTCGGTCCAGGCGTAGCGCTCGCGCAGGGTCACCTCCTTCGCGAGGTCGAGGCCGGCCAGGCCCGGGAACTTGCGCGCCGACTCGATCGCCTTGTCGACGTCGATGTCGCCGGCCATCAGGCAGCCGTTCTGGGCGCCGCGGTCGCGCAGCAGGCGGGTCAGGCGGCGGGTGTCGATGCCGGCGATCGCGACGATGCCGCGCGCCGACAGCCACTCCGGCAGCGGCGTCTGGCTGCGCCAGCTGCTCGGCCGGCGCGGCACGTCGCGGACGATCAGGCCGGCGGCCCAGGCGCGTTCGGCCTCGTCGTCGCGCATCGTGCAGCCGGTGTTGCCGACGTGCGGATAGGTCAGCGTGACGATCTGCCGCGCGTACGAGGGATCGGTGAGGATTTCCTGGTAGCCGGTGATCGCGGTGTTGAACACGACCTCGCCGACGCTGCTGCCGGCCGCGCCGACGGAAATGCCCTCGAATACGGTGCCGTCTTCGAGCGCGAGAATGGCGGTTTGAGTCACTGGCGATCGCCTTGGCGTGGGGGGAACCCGGTTTCGTCGGTGTGCGAAGACCCGCGGACGAGGGTGACCAGGTCCGTGCGGGTTCGGGTTCAGGCGAGCCGGAATTTTAGACGCCCGGGCCGGAAAAGGGAAACGGGAACGGCAGGAGGGAATCCGTACGGACTACTTCCTGTCGAGCAGCAGCTCGGCGAACACGTAACGGCCGGCCGGCCTGCCCGCGAGCCGCCGGGCGGCCAGCAGCGCGCCGCGGGCGAAGATGTCGCGGTCGGTGGCGCGGTGCACGAGTTCGAGGCGCTCGCCGGCGCCGGTCAGCTGCACGAGGTGTTCGCCGACGATGTCGCCGGCGCGCAGGCTGGCGTAATGCGGCTCGCTGCCACGGCCCTCGCGCACCGCCGCGCCGAGCACCAGCGCGGTGCCCGAGGGCGCATCGCGCTTGTGCACGTGATGGCTCTCGACGATGTCGGCCTGCCAGTCGGGCAGCGCCGCCGCGGCCTGGCGCACCAGCGCCTCGAGCACGGCGACGCCGGCACTGAAGTTCGCGGCCCACAGCACCGGAATCCCGGCGGCCGCGCTGTCCAGCAGCGCCCGCTGCGCGTCGTCGAGGCCGGTGGTGCCGCTGACCACCGCGGCGCCACGCGCGCGGCACAGGTCCAGCACCGGTGCCAGCCCGGCCGGCTGGCTGAAATCCACCGCGACGTCGAAGGCCGGCGCCGCCGCCAGGCGCTCGGCGGCCAGGCCGGGCGCCCCGCCGGCTTCCGGCGGTGCCTCGCCGGAGCGGGTGACCGCGGCGACCACACGCAGCGCGGGATCGGCCGCCGCGAGCCGCAGCAGGGCGCGGCCCATGCGGCCACCGGCGCCGTGGATCAGCAGGTTCAGGGGTGCGCTCATGCAGGCACGCTAGCGGATCGCCGCGGGGACCGGCAATCGCCCGCCCCGCCGCTGCGGTCCGCCCGACTCCCGCGCCGATGCCGTCCTGCCTACACTCGCGCGATGGCCACCAAACGCATGCCGCTCCGCCTGCCGCTGTCCGTGCTCGCCGCGCTCGCGGCCCTGCTGTGGTTCACGGGCCTGCTCGACCGCGTCGACGACGCCCTCGGCGACCGCATGCTGCGCGCACACGCGGGGTCGCGCACGCCGCCGGCCGACATCGTGCTGCTGGCGATCGACCAGAAGAGCATGGAGAACCTGGCCGAGATCGCCGGCAAGTGGCCGTGGCCGCGGGCGGTGCATGCCGAGCTGATCGAAGGGCTGGCGCCGTTCGCGCCGAAGGCCGTGGTGTTCGACCTGTTCTTCAACGACCACGACCTCTACCACGAGGAAGGCGACGCCTACCTGCGGGAGGTCGCCGCGGCCCAGGACAACCTGTTCTTCGCCTCGGCGCGCGAGGACGGC
The DNA here is from genome assembly GCF_000426365.1 of Arenimonas composti TR7-09 = DSM 18010. Lineage (GTDB taxonomy): Bacteria > Pseudomonadota > Gammaproteobacteria > Xanthomonadales > Xanthomonadaceae > Arenimonas > Arenimonas composti. The sequence goes on from NZ_AUFF01000001.1 coordinate 767,015, forward strand.
AATGCGTCGCTGCTGCGCAACCTGCCGCCGGAATTCGGGGCCGAGCGCGATCCCGGTTCGGACGACGACGCCACCGCCACCCTGATCGTCCCGCAGGTGCTCGAAACGAGGAACTGGCGCGGCGGCCTGGTCAACTTCGAGACGGATGCCGACGGCGTCGGCCGCCATTTCCTGCTCTGGCACGCGATCGACGGCTGGCGGCTGCCGACGCTGCAGACCTCGGTCGCCCGCTTCCTCGGTGTCGACCTGCCCGAGGCGCCGCGTCCGCGCATGCACTGGTACGGGGCGGCGCCGCGCACGCTGAGCTATTCGGACCTGTTCGACGATCTGGCCTCCGGTGATCCGCAGCTCGCGCCGACGCTGCGCGACGCGGTCGTGATCGTCGCGCCGACCGCACCGGGTCTCGGCGACTTCCGGCCGACGCCGCTGGATTCGCAGACCCTGGGCGCGGCGATCGTCGCCACCGGCATCGCCAACCTGCGCGACGGCGACTGGTTGCGCGACCTGCCGGCGCGCTGGCCGCTCGCGGCGCTGCTGGTCGCCGGTCTCGTCGCCGGCTTCGTGCGGCGACGGCGCACGCCGGTCGTGATCGGCCTGTGGCTGGCGGCCGCGAGTGGGGCGGCGCTGGCCGGCGCCTACGTGTCGCTCGGCCACGACCGGTACGCCCCGGTGGCCGCCGCGCTGCTGCTGGCCTGGCTCGCCTACGGCCTGTTCACGATCCAGGCGCAGTGGCTCGAGCGGCGCGAGCGCGAGGAGACCATCGGCATCTTCGGCCGCTTCCTCGATCCGCGCGTGGTCACCGGCCTGGTCGAGACCGGCGAGCTGTCGCGCGAGCAGAAGCCGCAGGCGCGCGAGATCACGATCCTGTTCTCCGACATCCGCGGCTTCACGACGCTGTCGGAAACGCGCACGCCGGAAGCGGTCGTGGCGCTGCTCAACGACTACTTCACCCGCCAGGTCGACGTGGTGTTCCGCCACGGCGGCACCCTCGACAAGTTCATCGGCGACGCGATCATGGCGTTCTGGAACGCCCCCGGCGACCTGCCCGACCATGCCGATCGCGCGGTCGCGACCGCGCTGGAGATGTGCCGCCAGCTCGACGAATTCCGCGCCGAACTGCTGAAGGTCGAACCCGAGCTCGGCGATTTCGACGTCGGCATCGGTCTTCACACCGGCCCGGCCGTCGTCGGCTTCCTTGGCAGCGACACGCGGATGGAGTACACCGCGATCGGCGATACCGTGAACCTCGGCAGCCGTATCGAGGGCACCACCAAGGGCGTCGCGCGCGTGCTGGTCTCGGAAGCGACACGCGCGGCCTGCGATCCGAAGCGCTTCCGTTTCGAACACCGGGGCCAGTTCCATGTGAAAGGCCGTGAAAAGCCGGTGGATCTGTACGAACCTTTCCCCGCCAACCCAGAGTGATCCAGGAGGAACCCCTCATGTCCACCCCGATGCCCCTGCCTTTCCGGCGGCGGGTCCTGGTCGCGGCACTGGCCGCGGCACTGGTCAGTGGCGTCGCCCTCGCCGATTCGGCGACGGTGCTGAAAGCCACCGACCTGCGCGCCGAACCCAATGCCTCGGCGCCGGTCGCCGGCCAGGTGAAGCCGCGCGACACCGTCGAGGTCACCGCCCGCGAAGGCGCGTGGATGAACGTCACCACCGCCGCCGGCCAGGCCGGCTGGGCGCGCATGCTGAACTTCCGCGGCGTCGCCAGCGCCGACGCCGACCGCGGCAGCGGCGCCGACGTCGGCGCGCTGTTCCGTGCCGGTTCCACCGGCGCCACGGCGACCACCGGTGCGCGCGCCCTCGATGCCGAGGACCTGCGCACGGCGGCGCCCGACACGATGGCGCTGGCGCAGCTCGACGGCTTCGCCAGCAGCCGCGACGAGGCCTCGTCCTTCGCCGGCCAGGCGCCGGTGCAGGCACAGCGCGTCGACTATCTGCCTGAACCCCGCCGCAGCGGTCGGAGGTCGCGATGAACAGGAAGCTGATGCGTACCCTCGCCTTCGCGATCGGCCTGTGCGTCGCGACCCAGGCCGGCGCCCTCGGCCGTCTCGGCAGCGGCGCCGAGAACCTGCTGAACTTCGGCAAGAAGGCGGCCGACGCCACCCGCGAGATGACCGAGGAGGAGGAAATCGCCCTCGGCCGCGAACTCGCCGCGCGCGTGCTCGGCGCCGCGCCGCTGGTGGAGGACCAGGAGCTGCAGCGCTACGTCAACCGGGTCGGCATGTGGCTGGCGCTGCAGTCCGAACGCCCCGACCTGCCCTGGCGCTTCGGCGTGATCCAGAGCCGTTCGGTGAATGCGTTCGCGACGCCCGGCGGCACGGTGCTGATCACCGCCGGCCTTTACGACCGCCTGCGCGACGAGTCGGAACTGGCCGGCGTGCTCGGCCACGAGATCGTCCACATCGTGCGCAAGCACCAGCTGGAAGCGATCAAGAAGGCGGCCGGCCGGGCGCTGTTCTCGGATCTCGCCGGCGAGGCGATCTCGCGCAGCGGCGACCAGGCGGTGCGGATGTTCGGCGACGAGGTGCTCAACGCCGGCATGAACATCTTCGCCAGCGGCCTCGACAAGGCCGACGAGTACGACGCCGACCTGCGCGGCATGGTCATCGCCGCCCGCGGTGGCTACAACCCCTACGGCCTGGTCGGTGTGCTGCAGACCCTGGACTCGTCCGGGGCCGGCAATGCCAGCGGCATGAAGCTGATGCTGTCGACGCATCCGAACCCGGGCGACCGCATCGAGCGGCTGCTGGACGCGGTCGGCGAGCGGCTGGAGCCGTATTCCGGCAACCCGACGCCGGGGAGGCTATACCGGCCGGCGCGGTAGTTCCGGTTCGGCTGGAAAGACGAAGGCCCTGCGTGAGCAGGGCCTTCTCTTTGGGCGTCGGGTCGCGGCTGAAGCCGCTCCTACGGGGAAGTCGGGTCGCGGCTGAAGCCGCTCCTACGGGAGGGGCTCAGCTGGTCATGCGGTCCCAGAAGGCCTTGACGCTGTCGAGGAAGCTGCTCGAGCGCGGTGAGTGGCGGGCGCCGTGTTCGCCGGCGAAGGTCGACTCGAATTCCTTCAGCAGCTCGCGCTGTTTCGCGGTCAGGTTCACCGGGGTTTCGACGACGACGCGGCACAGCAGGTCGCCGGGCGCATGCGCGCGCACCGACTTCACGCCCTTGCCGCGCAGGCGGAACAGCTTGCCGGTCTGGGTCTCGGCCGGCACCTTGATCAGCGCCTCGCCTTCGAGGGTCGGCACGACGATGTCCGCACCCAGCGCCGCCTGCGAGAAGCGCAGCGGCACCTCGCAGTAGAGGTCGTTGCCGTCGCGCTGGAACACCGCGTGCTCGCGCACCGCGACTTCGACGTAGAGATCGCCTGCCGGCGTTCCGGGCGGTCCGGCCTCGCCTTCGCCGGTCAGGCGGATGCGGTCGCCGTTGTCGACGCCCGCGGGGATCTTCACCTGCAGCACCTTTTCCTGCTGCACGCGGCCGTTGCCGTGGCAGCTCTTGCAGGGCCTGGCCACCGTCTGGCCGCGGCCGCCGCAGGTCGGGCAGGCCTGCTGCACCGCGAAGATGCCGCGCTGGATGCGCACCTGGCCGCGACCGCCGCAGCTGCGGCAGGTCTCGGTGCGGCCGTCCTCGGAACCGCTGCCGTGGCAGGGCTCGCAGGCCACGAGGGTCGGCACTTCGATGCGCTTGTCGACGCCGAACACGGCTTCCTCGAGGTCGAGCTCGAGCAGGTAGCGCAGGTCGGCGCCGCGGCGCGGGCCGCGCTGGCGGCCACCCCCGAAGATGTCGCCGAAGATGTCGCCGAAGATGTCGTTGACGTCGCCGAAGCCCGGGCCGCCGCCGTGGCCGCCGCCCATGCCGTGTTCGAAGGCCGCGTGGCCGTGCTGGTCGTACATCCGCCGGCGGCCGCCGTCGGACAGCACCTCGTAGGCTTCCTTGGCTTCCTTGAATGCCGCCTCGGCACTCTTGTCGCCGGGGTTGCGGTCGGGATGGAATTTCTGCGCGGCCCGGCGGTAGGCCCGCTTGAGTTCTTCTTCGCTCGCGTTGCGGGCAACGCCCAGTACTTCGTAATAGTCGCGCTTGCTCATACGTCCGCCATGTCGGCTCGCCCTGACACTCGAAGCCCGTGCCGGCCGGCGTCACCGGCGGGACACGGGCCCGAAATCCCGCCGCGCGGCCTCGGCCGGCGGCGGGTCATGCCTCAGTTCTTGTTCTTGTCGTCCTTGACCTCGGTGAACTCGGCATCGACGACGTCGTCGCTGCCGCCACCGGAAGCCGCGCCCGCCTGGCCGGCATCACCGGCCTCGGCCTGGGCGCCGCCGGACGCCGCCGCGTACAGCGCCTGCGCGGCCTGCTGCAGCGCATTCGTCTTCGCTTCGATCTGCGCCTTGTCGTCGCCCTTCATCGCGGTCTCGAGGTCGGACAGCGCCGATTCGACCGCCGCGAGCTGGTCGCCCGGCACCTTGCTGCCATGCTCGGTGACCGCGCTGCGGGTCGCGTGGATCAGGCCGTCGGCCTGGTTGCGCGCCGCGACCAGCTCCTGGAACTTGCGGTCTTCCTCGCGGTGGGCCTCGGCGTCCGCGACCATGCGCTGGATCTCCTCCTCGCTCAGGCCCGAGCCGGCCTTGATCTCGACCTTCTGCTCCTTGCCGGTCTTCTTGTCCTTCGCCGACACGTGCAGGATGCCGTTCGCGTCGATGTCGAAGGACACCTCGATCTGCGGCATGCCGCGCGGCGCCGGATCGATGCCGCTGAGGTCGAACTTGGCCAGCGACTTGTTGAAGCGCGCCTGGTCACGCTCGCCCTGCAGCACGTGCACGGTGACCGCGGACTGGTTGTCCTCGGCGGTCGAGTAGGTCTTGGTGGCCTTGGTCGGGATCGTGGTGTTCTTGACGATCACCTTGTCCATCACGCCGCCCATCGTCTCGATGCCCAGGCTCAGCGGGGTCACGTCGAGAAGCAGCACGTCCTTGACCGAACCGCCGAGCACGCCGCCCTGCACCGCGGCGCCGATCGCGACCGCCTCGTCCGGGTTGACGTCCTTGCGCGGCTCCTTGCCGAAGAACTCGGCGACCGCCTGCTGCACCTTCGGCATGCGGGTCTGGCCACCGACCAGGATCACGTCGGAGATGTCGCCGGCGCGCAGGCCGGCATCGTTCAGCGCGACGCGGCACGGCTCGATCGTCTTGCGGACCAGGTCCTCGACCAGCGCCTCGAGCTTGGCCCGGGTCAGCTTGATGTTCAGATGCTTCGGACCGGAGGCGTCGGCGGTGATGTACGGCAGGTTGACCTCGGTCTGGTGGTTCGAGGAGAGCTCGATCTTGGCGCGCTCGGCCGCGTCCTTCAGGCGCTGCAGCGCCAGCGGGTCCTTGCGCAGGTCCAGGCCCTGCTCCTTCTGGAATTCCTCGACGAGGTAGTCGATGACGCGCTTGTCGAAGTCCTCGCCGCCAAGGAAGGTGTCGCCGTTGGTGGCCAGCACCTCGAACTGCTTCTCGCCGTCGAGCTCGGCGATCTCGATGATCGACACGTCGAAGGTGCCGCCGCCGAGGTCGTAGACCGCGACCTTGCGGTCGCCGCCCTTCTTGTCCATGCCGTAGGCCAGCGCGGCCGCGGTCGGCTCGTTGATGATGCGCTTGACGTCGAGACCGGCGATGCGGCCGGCGTCCTTGGTCGCCTGGCGCTGCGAGTCGTTGAAGTAGGCCGGCACGGTGATCACGGCTTCGGTGACCGTCTCGCCCAGGTAGGCCTCGGCGGTCTTCTTCATCTTCTCGAGCACGCGCGCGGAGATCTCCTGCGGCGCCATCTTGCGGCCGTCGGCGGTCTGCACCCAGGCGTCGCCGTTGTCGTGGCCGATGATGCCGTAGGGCACCAGGTCGAGGTCCTTCTTGACCTCGGCGTCGGTGAACTTGCGGCCGATCAGGCGCTTGACCGCATAGAAGGTGTTCTTCGGATTGGTGACGGCCTGGCGCTTCGCGGACGCGCCGACGATGACCTCGCCGTCCTTGGTGAAGGCGACGATGGACGGCGTGGTCCGGTCGCCCTCGGAGTTCTCGATGACCTTGGCGACGCCACCTTCCATCACCGCGACGCAGCTGTTGGTGGTGCCCAGGTCGATGCCGATGATCTTGCCCATTGTGGTTTTCCTCGGGGTTTCTTCTTGGTTCGTTCGGAGCGGCGGCGCCGCGGCTGGTTCCGAAATGGGGCTCACAGTGTTGCGTTCAAGGGCACCCTCAGCCGGCCGCGACGACCACCAGGGCCGGGCGCAGCAGGCGGTCGTTGAGCGCGTAGCCCTTCTGGAAGACCTGCACGACCGAGCCCGCGGCGGCGCCTTCCGCCGGCGCCTGGCTGATGGCCTGGTGCCACTCCGGGTCGAAGGCCTGGCCGACCGGGTCGAGCTGGCGCAGGCCATTGCTCTCGCCGACCTTCAGCAGCTGCCGGCGGGTGAGCTCGAGGCCTTCCTTCAGCGGGCCGTCCTGGCCGGCCGCGGCGGCCAGCCCGGCCTCGAGCGCGTCGAGCACCGGCAGCAGTTCCGACAGCAGCTTCTCGTTGGCGAAGCGGCGGGCCTGCTCGATCTCTCGCGCCATCCGCTTGCGCTGGTTGTCGAGGTCGGCGCGCTCGCGCAGCGTTTCCTCGCGCAGCGCCGTCAGCGCGGCGCGCAGCTGTTCGAGTTCGGCCTCGAGCGGATTGTCGGTCGGGCTGCCCTCGCCTTCGCTACGGGCGTCCGCGGCATCGGCGGCACGTTGGGCGTCGCCGGGCGCGGGCGCGCCCGTGAAGGGGTTCTCACTCTGCATTTCCGGGATTCCTTGCGGTGGCGGGCCGGTGGTGGACGCGGCCTTGCCGGGCTTATGGGGCTGTGGGTACCGGATTCAAGGCCGCGCCGAGCACGTCGGCGGTGGCCTGGACCATCGGGATGACGCGATCGTAGGCCATCCGGGTCGGGCCGATCACCCCGAGCACGCCGAGTACCCGGCCCTGGCTGACGTAGGGGGCGGTGATCACGGTGCAGGCATCGAGCGGCGCCAGGCCGGTCTCCTCGCCGATGAACACCCGCACGCCCGGGGCGCTGATCGTGCGCTCGAGCAGCTGCAGGATCTCGCGCTTGCGCGAGAAGGCCTCGAACAGGTCGCGCAGGCGCTCCATGTCGGCCAGGTCCTGCACGCCCATCAGCCGGGTCTGGCCGGCCAGCAGCATGTCGTCGCTGCCGCCGCTGCGGCCGGCGAGGGCCTCGCCGGACAGCTCGAGCGCGGCATCGAGCAGGCGCTGCATCTCGCTGCCGGTCTCGCGCAGCTCGCGCTGCAGGGCGGCACGGATCTCCGCGACCGGGCGGCCGGCGAACTGGGCATTGAGGTAGTTCGCCGTCTGTTCGAGTTCCGACGCGCTGAAGGCGCGCCGGGGCGTGACCACCCGGTTCTGCACCTCGTTGTCGGTGAACACCAGGATCACCAGCACCCGGCCGCCGTCGAGGCCGACGAAATCGATGTGCCGGAACGCGAACTGGTCGCGCTGCGGCACCGTGACCACGCCGACGAACTGGCTCATCGCCGACAGCAGCTCGCTGGCGCTGCTGAGCAGCTCGCCGGTGCCGGCGCCGGCCGGAATGCGGCTGCGCAGCCGCAGCAGTTCGGCATCGGGCAGCGGCCGCATCTGCAGCAGGCTGTCGACGAAGACCCGGTAGCCCTGGGCGGTGGGCACCCGCCCCGCCGACACGTGCGGCGCCGCGACCAGCCCGACCTCCTCGAGGTCGGCCATGATGTTGCGGATCGTCGCCGCGCTGACGTCCAGGCCGGAGCGCTTGGCCAGCGTGCGCGAGCCGACCGGCTCGCCGTCGCGGATGTGCTGGGCGATCAGGGCCCGCAGCAGGGCGCGCTCGCGGGCATCGAGGCTGATGTTCATGCCCGATAGATACGGGCCGGCGGGCGGCGGTGCAAGGCCGGCGGCCGGGCGTGCCGCCGGACGCGGCGAATTCCTACCCGAACGGCCGCGTGGCGCCGCTGGCGAGCGCGGCCCGGGGCAGCCAAACCTGCCGACTTCCGGCAGAATCGCTCGCCCATGATCAGCCTGCTCAGCCTCAAGGATTTCGCCGTCGTCGCCGCCGCCGAACTGGCCTTCGGGCCCGGCATGACCGTCGTTTCCGGCGAAACCGGTGCCGGCAAGTCGCTGCTCGTCGATGCCCTGATGTGGCTGACCGGGGCGCGCGCCGATGCCGGCATCGTCCGCCACGGCGCCGACCGCGCCGAACTCGCCGCGACCTTCCTGCTCGACGACGCCCCCGACGCCCGCGCCTGGCTGGTCGACAACGCCTTCGACGACGGCGAGGACTGCCAGCTGCGCCGGATCATCCGCGCCGACGGCGGCAGCCGCGCCTGGATCAATGGCCGCCCGGCGACCCTCGGCCAGCTCGCCGCGCTCGGCGGCCTGCTCGTCGAGATCCACGGCCAGCACGAACACCAGGCCCTGCTCGACCGCGGCCAGCAGCTCGCCCTGCTGGACGCCTTCGGCCAGCACGCGCCACTGCTCGCCGAGACCGCACGCCTGGCCGGTGAATGGCAGGCCGCCGACCGCGCCCTGGCGGCGATCGAACACGCCGGCGACGTCGGCGACCGCATCGACTGGCTGCAACACCAGCTCGACGAACTCGACAGGGAAGCGCTGGACGCCGAGGCACTCGAGGCGCTGCAGGCCGCGCACCGGCGCCAGGCGAATGCGGCCGGCCTGCTCGCCGGCTGCGAGCAGGCGCTGGCGCGGCTGGCCGGCGACGACGGCAGGTCGCTGGCAAGGGGTCTTGCCCAGGCGGCCGGTGAACTATCGCGGCTCGCCGCCGACGAGCCGGGTCTGGCCGAGGTCGTCGCCCTGCTGGAGTCGGCGCAGATCCAGATCGGCGAGGCCAGCGCCGGGCTGGAACGCATCCGCGACGGCTTCGACCTCGATCCGGCGCGGCTGCAGGAACTCGAGGAGCGCCTGGCCCGCCTGCATGAGCTGGCCCGCAAGCACCGCGTGCCACTGTCCGGCCTGGAAGCGCGGCGCGAGGCCCTGCGGGCGGAACTGTCCGGCCTCGCCGGCGCCGGCGAACGCGCGGCTGCGCTCGAGGCGCAGCGCAGCGCCCTCGCCCGTGCCTGGCGCGAGGCTGCCGACCGCCTCGGCGCCGCGCGCCGCGCCACCGCCACTCGCCTCGGCGACGCGGTCGCGGCGCTGATGGACGAACTCGGCATGGCGGGCGGCGTGTTCTCGGTGCAGCTCGAGCCCGTCGAAGGCGAACGCCCGGCCGCGGGCGGCGGCGAGCGCTGCGAGTTCATGGTTTCCGCGAATCCCGGCCAGCCGCCGCGGCCGCTGCGCAAGGTCGCGTCCGGTGGCGAGCTGGCCCGCATCAGCCTGGCCATCGAAGTCGCGGCCCTGGGTCTCGATGCGGTGCCGACGATGGTCTTCGACGAGGTCGATACCGGCATCGGCGGCGCCGTCGCCGAAGTCGTCGGCCAGAAGCTGCGCGCGCTCGGGGCCGAACGTCAGGTGCTGTGCGTGACCCACCTGCCCCAGGTCGCGGCGCAGGGGCACGGCCATTTCCGGGTCAGCAAGGCGGTGGCCGGCGACGGCACCCGCAGCGCGGTCGAGCCGCTCGACGAGAAGGCGCGCATCGAGGAACTGGCGCGGATGCTCGGCGGCGTCGAGATCACCCGCGAGGTGCGCGCGAACGCCCGGCAGATGCTCGCCCGCGCCCAGCGCCCCCCCCTGTAGGAGCGCCTTCAGGCGCGATAAGGCCGGCTTGCAGGAGCGGCTTCAGCCGCGATTCCTCACCCGCGCTTCGCGCGCATCGCGCCTGAAGGCGCTCCTACATCGGAGAGAATCAGCGCGCCGCGCGCCGGTTCTTCGCGCGCACGTAGAGCACCAGCGAGTGCTCCTCGATCTCGTAGCCGTACTGGGCGGCGATCTCGTGCTGCAGGCGCTCGATCTCCGGGCTGGTGAACTCGATCACCTTGCCGGTCTCGACGTCGATCATGTGGTCGTGGTGCTGGCCGCGGTCGAGCTCGTACACCGCCTGGCCACCCTCGAAGTTGTGCTTGAGCACCAGCCCCGCCGCCTCGAACTGGGTCAGCACGCGGTACACCGTGGCCAGGCCGATGTCCTCGCCCTGGGCGATCAAGGCCTTGTAGATGTCCTCGGCGGTGAGGTGCGGGGTGCTCGAGCGCTCGAGGATCTCGAGGATGCGCGTGCGCGGGTGGGTCACCTTCAGGCCGGCCCGGCGCAGGTCCTGGGATTCCATGGCGATCTCCTGATCTCGATCCGTGTAAGCGTGCAGCTGGCCTCAGGCTGGCGTGCGCGGGGCGTAGTGTATCATCGGGCGTCCACCGACCCGGATGTCCGCAATGCGCAAGGCCCTGATCCTGTTGCTCGCCGCCGTTTTCATCTCCGGCTGCGGCATCGTCTACCGGCAGCCCGTGTTCCAGGGCACGCTGCTCGACAAGGAATACGTCGACCAGTTGAAGGTCGGGATGACGCGCCAGCAGGTGTTCAGCCTGATCGGCTCCCCCTCGGTCGCCGATCCGTTCCACCAGTCGCGCTGGGACTATGTGCAGACCGCGCGCCGCCGCACCGGCGACACCGAGATCAAGAACCTGACGCTGTACTTCGAAGGCGACGCCCTCGCCCGCTGGGAAGGCGAGTACTTCCCGGAAGCCGACAGCGAACTGGCCGCGGAAATGCGCCGCTTCGGCAACCTGGCGCGCGACAAGGACAAGCCGCGGCAGCCGCGCCCCGCCGGCAACTGACGCCGTCACTGTAGGAGCGCCTTCAGGCGCGATCCCCTCTGTGCAGGAGCGCCTTCAGGCGCGATCCCCTCTGTGCAGGAGCGCCTTCAGGCGCGATCCCCTCTGTGCAGGAGCGCCTTCAGGCGCGATGCCGGGAAAGCTACAAGAGCATCGCGGCTGAAGCCGCTCCTACGGCGCGGGGCCGCCGGTGGCGCGCCGCCGGCGCGCCTGTTTCGGATCCACCCGCAGCGGCCGCAGCAGTTCGATGCGGTCGCCGTCGTGCAGCGCCGCCTCCGCCGTCGCCAGGCGTCCGTAGACCGCCAGTCGGGCCGGATCGACCTCCGCCTCGGGCATCGTCTCCGCGAGGTTCGCCGCGCGTAGCGCATCGGCGACCGTGGCGCCTGCGGGCAGCGTGACCTCGACGCGCGCGCAGCGGTCCGGCAGCGCGTACACGATCTCGACCCGCAGCCCGCTCATCCGCGATCGGCCTCGCGGCAGAAGTCGTCGACCATGCGATCGGCGAGGCCCTGGAAACCCATCGCCAGCGCCGAGCCGACGAACTTGCCGGCGACGATGAAATCGAGGTCCAGGCTCACCTTGCAGGCGTCCTCGGCGAGGCTGTGGAAACTCCAGGCCCCGTGCAGCTCGCGGAACGGCCCGTCGACCAGCTGCAGGGCGATCCGGGTCGGCGCCTCGAGGCTGTTGCGGGTCGTGAAAGACACGCGAATTCCCGCGGCGCGGACGTCGAGCCGCGCCAGCATGTGCGTCGGCGACTCCTCGAGCACCTGCGAGCCCTCGCACCAGCCGAAGCGCTGCGGATAGCTCGCGACGTCGTTGACCAGGCCGTACATGCGCAACGCCGAATGGCGCACCAGGGCGTGGCGGTGGATCTTGGTCATCGGGGCTCGCAGTCCGGTGGCTCGCCGCTGCGGCCGCGGATGCGCGACAATGCCGGCGAAGGAAGGAAAATGTCGAAGAACAAGAATAACGGAAGCGGCAAGGACTCGCGGGACGGCGATCGCACGATCGCGGTCAACCGCAGCGCGCGCCACGACTACCACCTCGAGGACCGCTACGAGGCCGGCATCGCCCTGCAGGGCTGGGAGCTGAAGTCGATCCGCGCCGGCCGCATGAACATGGGCGACGCCTACGCGCTCGTGAAGAAGGGCGAACTGTTCCTGTTCGGCGCCCAGATCACTCCGCTCAGCCAGGCCTCGACCCATGTCGTCGCCGACGACCGCCGCACCCGCAAGCTGCTGCTGCACCGGCACGAGATCGACAAGCTGGTCGGCTATGTCGAGCGCGAGGGCTACACCCTGATCCCGACCCGGGTCTACTGGAAGGGCAACAAGGTGAAGCTGGAACTGGCGCTGGCGAAGGGCAAGCAGAGCCACGACAAGCGCCAGGCGGCGAAGGACCGCGACTGGGAGCGGGACAGGCAGCGGGTGATGCGGCGGCATAACCGGGACGCGTGAGAGAAGAAATGATGTGAAGCGAAGAAATGAGAAATGAAGCATGCCGCACCCGCCGCGGCGCTTCCCTTGCCGTTTCCGCGCTCCTGATCAGTTCTTCTCTGCATGAACCGCCAGACCGCCGGGCTTGTCGCCCCGCCGTCCCGCCCCCATACTCCCGCCATCGGTAGCTTCATCGTTTCCGACGAGTCCGGGGGTGTCCTGGCTTCGACGGGGGTGGCGACGTCGACCGGTGCATGCCGAGGGGGCAGCTTTCCTCGTTAATCCAGCGGCAAAATCATAGTTGCCAACGACGACAACTACGCTCTCGCCGCTTAAGGCGTAAGCCCCGAACCCACTTGTGGCCGTGCTCGTGGATGTAGGGTCATCATCACGGCACAGCTGTCGGCGGCGACCCGCCAACCGGCAGTCAACCTAGCGGGTGTGGACGACGGTGTGCTTCGCACGTTGTGTTGCCGGCGTCCGAGATCGAACAACGGGCTAAGCATGTAGTACCGGAGACCGAGTGCTCTCGGACGGGGGTTCAACTCCCCCCACCTCCACCAAACCGACCCCGGCCTCGCGCCGGGGTTTTTCTTTGCAGCGGCCTACTCCTCAGCCGGCACCGGCCGCCCGGTCAGCCAGCCCTGGAAGCCGTCGCAGCCGAGCCCGCGCAGGAACTCGAACTGGGCTTCTGTCTCGACGCCCTCGGCGATCACCCGCAGGCGCAGGCTCTTGCCGAGCGAGACGATGGTCTCGGCGATCACCGCGTCGCTGGCGCGGGTGGTGATCTCGCGCACGAAGGACTGGTCGATCTTCAGCACGTCCAGCGGCAGCCGCTGCAGGTAGGCCAGCGAGGAATAACCGGTGCCGAAGTCGTCGAGCGAGAAGCGCACGCCCTCGCGCTGCAGCCGCTCCATGCGCGCGGCGGTCTCGGCGAGGTCGGTGTGCAGCATGCTCTCGGTGAGTTCCAGGCGCAGCCGGCGCGGATCGGCGCCGCTGCGGTGCAGCGCAAGCAGCACGCTGTCGCCGAAGCCGGGATCGTGGAACTGCCGGGCGCTGACGTTCACCGCCAGCGTCCACTGCGATTTCACCGGGTCCGCGGCCCAGGCCGCGAGCAGGGTGCAGGTGGACTCGAGGATCCACTGGCCGATCGGCAGGATCAGGCCGCTCTGCTCGGCGAGCGGGATGAAGCTGGCGGGCGACACCAGCCCGCGCTGCGGATGCGACCAGCGCAGCAGCACCTCGTGCCCGAGCACGCGGCGGTCGCCGGCGACGATCGGTTGCAGATGGAGGCGCAGCTGGCCCAGCTCGAGCGCGTCGCGCAGGTCGGCGAGCAGGCCGGCGCGCTCGTTGACGTCCTGCTGCAGCGCCGGGTCGAAGAACACCACCTGGTTGCCGCCGGCCGATTTGGCCTTGTACAGCGCCAGCTCGGCCTGTTTCAGCGCGTCCTCCTCCTGGCCGATGCCGCCGTCGAGCATCACCACGCCGGCGCTCGGCGGCGCGTCGACGCGGATGCTGTCGATCACATAGGGCTGGTCGAGCACGCGCCGCACCAGTTCGCTGATCTCGGCGACGCGGGTGGTGGCGGTATCCAGGCGTTCGCCGAGGTCCTCGAGCACCAGCACGAACTCGTCGCCACCGAGGCGGATCACGGTGTCGGCCTCGCGCGCACACTCGCCGAGGCGGCGCGCGACCTCGCGCAGCAGGGCATCGCCGGCCTCGTGGCCGAGGGTGTCGTTGACCGCGCGGAACTCGTCGAGATCGATCAGGATCAGGGCGCCGTAGCGGCGGTGGGCGCGCGACTGCGCGAGGCCGCGCCGCAGCCGGTCCTGCATCATCCGGCGGTTGCCGAGCCCGGTCAGCGGATCGTGGAAGGCCAGCCTGAGCGCCGCCTCTTCCGCCTGCTTGCGCGCGGTGATGTCGGCGCGGATCGCGATGTACTGCTCGGGCAGGCCGTTGCCACCGATGAACGGCACGATCGTCGTGTGCACCCAGTACAGCGAACCGTCCTTCGCGCGGTTGCAGACCTCGCCGTTCCAGACCCGGCCGCTGGCGATCGTCCGCCACATGTCGACGAAGAACGCCCGCGGGTGGGTGCCCGAGTTGATCAGCCGGTGGGTTTGCCCGACCAGTTCGTCGCGTGCGTACTTCGAGATCGCGCAGAACTTGTCGTTGACCCGCTGGATCACCCCGCGCGCATCGGTGACCGCGACGATCGCGTGCGCGTCCAGCGCCGCCTTCAGGTCCGACAGCTCGCGCAGCGTGCCCAGCAGGGCCGACTGCGCCTCGTGGCGCTCGCTGTCGTCGCTGAAGATGCACAGCACCCCCTCCACCCCGCCGTCGCTGCCCGGCTCCGGCACCAGCACCACGCTCAGGTTCAGGACGGCGCCGTCCGCGCGCGGGTAGCCGGCCTCGAAGCGCGCCGATTCGCCGGCCAGCGCCCGCGCCAGGTGCGGCTCGACCACCGCCAGCGTCTCCGCCCCGAGCACCTCGTCCACGCGGTGGCCGATCACCTGGTCCGGATCGGCGCCGAGCAGGCGGGCACGGCTGGGATTGAGATAGCGGAAGCGCCGCTCGCGGTCGATCCGCGAGATGCCCAGCGGCAGGTTGCGCAGCAGCGTTTCGAGTTCGGCCTGCTGGTCGCGGATGGTCTGGCCCGAGCGCTCGAGCTGGCGCAGCGGCTCCTGCAGCGCCGCGATCACCACCGCCCGGTAGACGAAGGCGAAGGCCACGAGCTTGAAGCCGTGCCCGGCGAGCACCTGCAGGTCGGAATCCGAGACGTAGCGCGAGAACAGCAACTCGCCGCAGCCCATCACGAAGCAGGCCGTGGCCAGCCACAGCCAGCGCAGGCGCTCCTCGCGCCGGCCGCGC
Organism: Arenimonas composti TR7-09 = DSM 18010; assembly: GCF_000426365.1. Taxonomy (GTDB): domain Bacteria; phylum Pseudomonadota; class Gammaproteobacteria; order Xanthomonadales; family Xanthomonadaceae; genus Arenimonas; species Arenimonas composti. The sequence goes on from NZ_AUFF01000001.1 coordinate 782,076, forward strand.
CGGTACAGGTAGAGCGCCAGCGCGAAGTAGCAGACGCTGAGCACGATCTCGAAGCCGGACTTGAACGCGGTGACGCCGCTGCCGGGCCGGAACGTCTGCGGGAACCAGCCGAGGTGCCAGGTGCCGAAGAAGAACAGCGCCACGACGATACCGACCCCCCAGCCGAGGGCGGCGCGCCGGGTCAGGTGCACCGGCGGGAACATCGCGAGCCGCGCGTACGTCAGCACTTCCGCGCTGCGCGCCGCCAGCCAGAAGAAGATCGCCTTCCCGGAATTGCCGGGCGTCACCAGCGCCGGCATGCCGGGATAGGCCATCGCATGCAGCAGGTCGGCGCCGGCGACGACGGTGAAGCCGAGGATCAGCGCCCGTCCGCTGTCCTCGGCGTCGGCCTGCAGCGAATGCCAGGCCACCGAGACGACCATCAGGGAAATCACGACGGCGACGGCCTCGACCAGCAGGTGCACCGTCAGCAGATCGTCGCGCCGCGCGAACAGGGTGACCGGCGGCACGCTCGCGATCACGACCAGAACCAGCAACGCGAGCGCTGCGACGGCGAACGCGATGCGGCGCGACTGCATCAATTGCTGGGTTCGGGACGGCGACATGCGGACCGGGCGGCCGGGAAGGCAAGGCAGGATAGCCCGCCGTCGGCGCCCGCGCTGCCGCCGCGCCACCCCGGATCCCGGGGTCTGCGCTCAGGGGCGACGCAGCTCCAGCCAGCGGTCGGCCCAATAGGCGCTGGGGCGCAGGTAGCGACGCGCCGGCGGCGGCAGTGGCCCGGGCACGAAGTCCGGCTCGCCCGCCCCGATCATGGCCGCGGCGGCCGCGCCGTCGCCGATCGCCACCTGTTCGGCGGTGAAGCGGCCTTCGCTGTCGTCGTGTTCGTTCGCTCGCATGGCGCGAGGTTGCCGCGGCCGCGGTGAAACGACGATGAAAGACGCCTTGACGGACGCTGCACGCCTGCGCCAACTTCCGGGCCTCGAACCGGGAGAATTCCGATGCGCCTCGTCCTCGCTCTGTGCCTGCTGCTGCTCGCCGCCTGCGGCACCGTCACCGAAGTCCTGACGCCGGCGCCGGCCGGGCCGGTCGCGGTGTCGGGACAGTACTGGATCGCGATCCAGGATCGCTTCGGGCTGACGCCCGACGAACGCGCGGAACTCTTCGATGCCGCCGCCGGCCAGCTCGGTGGCGCCAAGGTGGCGATGGGCACCGCCGGCGCGATGGAACTGCGCATCACCGTGACCAACTACCGTGCGACCGGCATCGGCAACCGCCAGGCCGGCGGCACGCCCGGCGGCGATTTCGTCGAGAGCATCGTCCACGTCGTCGACCCCGCCAGCCGGCGCGTGCTGCGCGAGGAACGGGTGGTCACCCGCAACCGGCGCGCGATCGGCAGCGAGCCGCTGCTGCGGGAACACGGCCGCGACGTGGTCGCGGCGATCGCGCGCTGAGCTCAGAGCCCGGGGATCGCCTTCTTCTCCAGCGCCAGCGCGTTGATGCAGTAGCGCAGCCCGGTCGGCGCCGGGCCGTCGGGAAAGACGTGCCCTAGATGGGCGTCGCAGACGTTGCAGCGCGTCTCGACCCGGCGCATGCCGTAGCTGCGGTCGTCGATGTAGGCGATCACGTCGTCGGCGAGCGGCTGCGAGAACGAGGGCCAGCCGGTGCCGGACTCGAACTTCGTGCCGGCGTCGAACAGCTCGGTGCCGCAGCAGGCGCAGCGGTAGATGCCGGGCTCGAACAGGCCGCACATCTCCGAACTGAAGGGCCGCTCGGTCGCCGCCATCCGGGTGATGCGGAACACGTCGTCGGCCAGCACCGCGCGCCACTGCGCCTCGCTGCGGTCGTCGCGGCGCGGCGGCAGCGGATTGCCCTTCCCGGCACGTTCGCTGACCAGCTTCCAGTCGTGCATGGCCCTGCCCTCCCCGTCCGGCTCAGTCGACCCAGACGGACTTGATGTTCATGAATTCGTGGATGCCGTGCCCCGCGAGCTCACGGCCGAAACCGGAGATCTTGGTGCCGCCGAACGGCAGCCTCACGTCGCTGCGCACGATCGCGTTGACGAAGCAGGCGCCGGCGGCGATGCGGCGCGCGAGCGCCTCGCCGCGGGCCGGATCGCGGGTCCACACCGAGGCGCCGAGGCCGTAGGGCGTGTCGTTGGCGACCTGCACCGCGGCGTCCTCGTCGGCGACGCGGACGATCGACGCCACCGGCCCGAACAGCTCCTCGTCCCAGGCCGGCATGCCCGGCGCGGTGTCCGCGAGCACGGTCGCGGGATAACCGGTCGCGCCGTCGCCGGGCGCCCCGCCGAGCAGCACGCGCGCGCCCTTCGCGGCACTCGCGTCGACCTGCCGCTGCAGCTGGTCGCGCAGGTCCGGGCGCGCCATCGGGGCCAGCCCCGTCGACGTCTCGCGCGGATCGCCGGTGCGCAGCGCGGCGGCGGCCTCGACGAAGCGGCGGGTGAACTCCCCGGCGATCGCGTCGACCACGATGAAACGCTTCGCGGCGATGCAGGTCTGCCCGGCATTGCCGAAGCGCGACGCGACCGCCACCGGAATCGTGGCGTCGAGGTCGGCATCGGCCAGCACGACGAAGGGGTCGCTGCCGCCGAGCTCCATCACGCACTTCTTCAGGTGGGCGCCGGCGGTGGCGGCGACCGATCGGCCGGCGCGCTCGCTGCCGGTCAGGGTGACCGCGGCGACGCGGCGGTCGGCGATGACCCGCGCCGCCTGTTCGTTGTCGATGTGCAGCACGCCGAACACGCCCGCCGGCAGCCCGGCGGCGGCGAGCACCGCGGCGATCGCATCGGCGCAGCGCGGCACGTTCACCGCATGCTTGAGCACCGCGACGTTGCCCGCCATCAGCGCCGGCGCCAGGAAGCGGAACACCTGCCAGAACGGGAAGTTCCACGGCATGATCGCCAGCACGCAGCCGATCGGCTCGTAGCGCACATAGCTGCGCTTCGCGTCGGTCGCCACCGGCTCGTCGTCCAGCCAGCGGCCGGCGTTGTCGGCATAGAAGGCGCAGGCGACGGCGCACTTGTCGATCTCGGCCAGCGCTTCCTTCGTCAGCTTGCCCATCTCGGCGGTGATCAGCGCCGCCAGTTCGCGCCGCTGCGCCTTCAGGGCCGCGGCGATCGCATGCAGGTGCGCGCCACGCGCCTGCAGCGGCAGCGCCGCCCAGGCCGGGAAGGCCGCTGCCGCGGCGCCGAGCCGGGTGTCGATGTCGGCGTCGGAATGGGTCGGCTGCCGGTGCACCGCACCGGTCCAGGGATCGCGCGTCTCGTACATGGTTTCAGCCCTTCTGCAGCGCCAGCTGCACGTCGCGCTGCCGGCGCCGTTCGTCGCGGCGCATCAGCCACCAGGCGATGAACGCGGCGATCGTGACCGCGACGATCATCAGCGTCGCCAGCGCGTTGATCTTCGGACTCAGGCCGAGACGGACGGATGAAAACACCTTCATCGGCAGCGTCGTCGAGGACGGGCCCGACACGAAGCTGGCGATCACCAGGTCGTCCAGCGACAGCGTGAACGCCAGCAGCCAGCCCGAGATCAGCGCCGGCGCGATGATCGGCAGGGTGATCACGAAGAACACCTTCACCCGGTTCGCGCCGAGATCCATCGCCGCCTCCTCGAGCGAGCGGTCGAGCTCGCTCAGGCGCGAGGAGATCACCACGGTCACGAAGGCCGTGCAGAAGGTCACGTGGGCGATCCAGATCGTCAGCATGCCGCGCTGCTCGCCGATGCCGATGACCGGACCGATCGACACGAACAGCAGCAGGATCGACAGGCCGATGATCACCTCCGGCATCACCAGCGGCGCGGTGATCAGCGCGCCGAACAGGGTCTTGCCGGGGAAATGCCGCATCCGCGTCATCGCCAGCGAGGCCAGCGTGCCGAGCACCACCGAACCGCAGGCGGTCCAGAACGCGACCCGGATGCTGACCCAGGCCGCCGCCATCATCTGCTGGTCGCGGAACAGTTCGCCGTACCACTTCGTCGAGAAACCGGCCCAGACGGTCACCAGCTTCGACTCGTTGAACGAGTAGACCATCAGGCTGATGATCGGCGCATAGAGGAAGACGAAGCCGAGCACCAGCATCGTCTTCGTGAAAGCCGAATTGCCGCGACCCTGGCTCACGTCAGCTTCGCCTCCAGCTCGCGCGACTGGTAGTGGTGGAAGATCACGATCGGGATGATCAGCAGCACCAGCATCACGATCGCCACCGCCGAGGCCACCGGCCAGTCGCGGTTGTTGAAGAACTCCTGCCACAGCACGCGGCCGATCATCAGCGTGTCGGCGCCGCCGAGCATCTCCGGGATCACGAACTCGCCGACCACCGGGATGCCGACCAGCATCGCCCCGGCGATGATGCCGGCACGCGACAGCGGCAGCGTGACCTTCAGGAAGGCCTTCCACGGCGGCGCCCCGAGGTCCTGCGCGGCCTCGAGCAGGCGCTGGTCGTGCTTGACCAGGTTCGAGTACAGCGGCAACACCATGAACGGCAGGTAGGCGTAGACGATGCCGATGTACACGGCCACCGGCGTGTGCAGGATCTGCAGCGGTTCGTCGATCAGGCCGATGCCCATCAGCAGGTTGTTGAGCAGGCCGTTGTTCTTCAGGATCCCGACCCAGGCGTAGATGCGGATCAGGAACGAGGTCCACGACGGCAGGATCACCATCATCAGCGCGATGTTGCGCGACGAGGGCGGCATCCGGGCGATGCCGTAGGCGATCGGATAGCCGACCAGCACGCAGAGGATCGTCGAGATCAGCGCGATCTTCAGCGAACTCAGGTAGGCGGCGACGTAGAGGTCGTCGCGCAGCAGGAACAGGTAGTTGCCGAGGTTCAGGTCGATCCGCAGGTGGTCGCCGGCGCGGGTCAGCAGGTCCGCGTACGGCGGCTGCGCGATCATCGCGGTCGAGAAGCTGATCTTCAGCGCGATCGCGAACGGCACCGCGAAGAACAGCAGCATCCACAGGTAGGGCACCGCGATGACCAGCCAGCGCGAGCCGGGCATCCGCTTCGCGATCGAGGCCCGCAGGCGCCTCATGAGGTCAGCACCACGCCGGCATTGTCGTCCCAGCTCAGCCACACCTCGTCGTTCCAGGTGAAGCGCTCGCTGGCCCAGCGCTGGCTGTTGATCATGTTCGCCATCAGCTTCGTGCCGCCGGGCAGGCGCACGTGGAAGACCGAGTGGCTGCCGAAGTAGGCGATGTCCTCGATGGTGCCGCGCACCTTGTTGTGCGGCTGCGCCGGCTCGTCCTTCTCGACCAGGACCTTCTCCGGACGCAGCGCCAGCGCGACTTCCTGCCCTTCGAAGCCGGTGACGCCGTGGCCGACGTAGAGCAGCGCCTGCATCGCCGGGCTGGCGATGGTGATGAAGTCCTTCTCGTCGTCCCTGATCGTGCCCTCGATCAGGTTCACCGAACCGATGAACTGGGCGGTGAAGCGCGAGTTCGGCTGCTCGTAGGTCTCGTCGGGCGTGCCGACCTGGCGGATGCGGCCGGCGTCCATGATCGCGATGCGGTGCGCCATCGTCATCGCCTCTTCCTGGTCGTGGGTGACCATCACGCAGGTCACCCCCAGCCGCTCGACGATGTTCACCAGCTCCAGCTGCATCTGCGAGCGCAGCTTCTTGTCGAGTGCGCCCATCGGCTCGTCGAGCAGCAGCAGCTTCGGCCGCTTCGCCAGCGAGCGCGCCAGCGCGACGCGCTGCTGCTGGCCGCCGGAGAGCTGGTGCGGCTTGCGCTTCGCGTATTTCTCCATGCGCACCAGCGCCAGCATCTCGTCGACGCGCGTCCTGATCTGCGCCGCCGGCACTTTCTCCTGCTTCAGGCCGAAGGCGATGTTCTGCTCGACGCTCATGTGCGGGAACAGCGCGTAGGACTGGAACATCATGTTGATCGGCCGCTGGTAGGGCGGCAGCTTCGTGATGTCCTGGCCGTCGAGCAGGATGCGTCCGGAGGACGGTTTCTCGAAGCCGGCCAGGCAACGCAGCAGGGTCGACTTGCCGCAGCCGGACGCCCCCAGCAGGGCGAAGATCTCGCCCTGCCGGATGTCGAGACTGACGTCGTCGACGGCGACGAAGCCGTCGAACTCCTTGGTGACGTCGTCGATGCGCAGGTAGTCGGCCGCGCCCTTTGTGGCGCCGTTGGCGCCGCCGTTGCCGGCGCCGGCCGGCGCCCCGTTGCCCACTGCTGCCATCGGCGTGTCCTTGCGGGTCGGCCTTACTGGCCGGTCTTGATGCGGGTCCAGTGGCGGTTGAACAACCGGTCGACTTCCGGCGGCAGCACCGCCAGCGTGAACAGGCCGGACTTCACGTCCTCGGTCGGATAGATGCCCGGATCCTGCAGCACCGCATCGTCGACCAGCGGCAGCGCCTCCTTGTTGGCGCTGGCATACATCACGAAGTTCTGGATGCCGGCCATGACGTCGGGACGCAGCAGGAAGTCGAGGAAGGCGTAGGCCTCGTCGACGTTGCGGGCGTCCTTCGGGATCGCCAGCATGTCGAACCACATCGGCGCGCCTTCCTTCGGGATGTAGTACGCGACCTCGACGCCGGGCGGATCGGTCTCGCCGCGGTTGGCCGCGGCTTCCTCGGCGCGGGCCTTGGCCTGGATGATGTCGCCGGACCAGCCGACCGCGACGCAGATGTCGCCGTTCGCCAGGTCGTCGATGAACTTCGACGAATGGAAGTACAGGATGTTCGGGCGCAGCGCGACGAGCCGGTCGGCCGCCTTCTGGATCACCGCCGGGTCGAAGCTGTTCGGATCCTCGCCGAGGTAGCGCAGCACCGGCGGGATGATCTCCGAAGGCGTGTCGAGCAGGGCGATGCCGCAGCCCTTGAGCTTCTCGGCGTAGCGCGGGTCGAACACCAGCGCCCAGCTGTCGGTCGGCGCGTCCTCACCGAGGATCTCGCGCACCTTGGCGACGTTGTAGCCGATGCCGGTGGTGCCCCAGAGGTAGGGGATGCCGAAGCGGTTGTCGGGATCGTTCTGCGCCAGCAGCTGCATGAACTGCGGGTCGAGGTTGCCGTAGTTGCTCAGCCGCGACTTGTCGATCTCGAGATAGACATCGGCCCTGATCTGCCGCGCCAGGAAGGTCAGCGACGGCACGACGATGTCGTAGCCGCTGTTGCCGGTCATCACCTTGGTCTCCAGCGTCTCGTTGGAGTCCATGGTGTCGTAGGTGACGGCGATGCCGGTCTCGCGGGTGAAGTTCTCGACCGTGTCGGGAGCGATGTAGTCCGACCAGTTGTAGACGTTGACCATGCGGCCACCGGCGGGTGGCGTGGCGCGTGGCGGGGCGGTGCCGTCGACCGGCGGATCGCCGGACGGGCCGCCGCAACCGGCGAGAAGCGCGAACAGCGCGGATGTCGCGAACAGCGAGACGCTCTTGCGGAGTTTCATCATTCCTTCCCCAGGGTCGAATGAAACGGATCGAAAGCGGCGTATTGCGGTCATCATCCTTCAACAGGGGGCGCCGCCACCAGAGCCGGCTCACCCCCGCGACCGGGGGCGGCGGCCCGGCGGCCTCACACCCCGGCGATCCCGAACTCGCGGGCGGTCATGTCCAGCGATTTCCAGGCCTTGCCGAACAGCTCGTCGACTTCCTCGCGGGTGATCACCAGCGGCGGCGACAGCAGCATCGCGTCGTTGGTCGCGCGCAGGATCAGGCCGTTGGCCAGGGCGATGTCGCGGCAGCGCGTGCCGACCACGCCCTTCTCGGCGAAACCGCGGCGGCCGGGCTTGTCCGGCACCAGCTCCAGCGCGCCGACCATGCCGACGATACGCGCCTCGCCGACCAGCGGGTGCTCACCGAGCTCGCGCCAGCGCTGCGCCAGATACGGCGCGACGTGGTCGCGGGCCCGCTCGACGATGCCCTCCTCCTGCAGGATCCGGATGTTCTCCAGCGCCACCGCGGTGCAGACCGGATGCCCGGAATAGGTGTAGCCGTGCGCCAGCTCGCCGCCGCGGGTGGCGAGCACTTCGGCGACGCGGTCATTGAACATCACCGCACCGAGCGGGATGTAGCCCGAGGTGATGCCCTTGGCGAGGGTCATGATGTCCGGGCGGAAATCGAAGGTCTGGGCGCCGAACCACTCGCCGGTGCGGCCGAAGCCGCAGATCACCTCGTCGGCGACCAGCAGCACGTCGTGGCGGCGGCAGATCTTCTCGATCTCCTGCCAGTAGTTGCGCGGCGGGATCCAGACGCCGATCGCGCCCATCACCGGCTCGCCGATGAAGGCGGCGACGCGGTCGGCGCCCAGTTCGAGGATCTTGTCCTCCAGCCGCTGCGCGCAGATCCGCCCGTATTCCTCTTCCGGCAGGTCGCCGCCGTCGCCGAACCAGAACGGCGGATCGATGTGGTGGATGTCCGGGATCGGCAGTCCACCCTGTTTGTGCATGCCCTTCATGCCGCCGAGGCTGGCGCCGGCGACGGTCGAGCCGTGGTAGCCGTTGTGGCGGCCGATGAAGATGTTCTTCCGCGGCTTGTCCTGCACCGCCCAGAAGTGGCGGACCATGCGCAGGATCGTGTCGTTGGCCTCGGAACCCGAGTTGGTGAAGAACGCATGGTTCAGGTCGTGCGGCATCAGCTCGGCGAGCTTGGCGGCGAGCCGCACGGTCGGCTCGGTGGTGCACTGGAAGAAGCTGTTGTAGTAGGCCAGGTCCTGCATCTGCTTCGCCGCGACCTCGCCCAGCTCGCGGCGGCCGTAACCGACGTTGACGCACCACAGGCCGGCGAAGGCGTCGAGCAGGCGGTTGCCGTCGGCATCCCAGACGTGACAGCCCTCGCCGCGCGTCAGCAGGCGGGTGCCGCGCTTCGCCAACGCCGCGTTGTCGTTGAACGGATGCAGATGGTGGGCGGCGTCGAGCCGCTGCAGTTCCCGGATGTCCAAACCTCTCTCCTCCCCTCTCCTTGTAGGAGCGCCTTCAGGCGCGATCCCGTTGAAAATCCATCGTGCCTGAAGGCGCTCCTACGTTGCATCGCGCCTGAAGGCGCTCCTACAGGTGTGGTTACACGTTGAGCAGCAGGAACTCGCGTTCCCAGGAGCTGATCACGCGCAGGTAGGTCTGGTGTTCCTTGCTCTTGACCGCGGTATAGGCGCGCACGAAGCGCTCGCCCAGCAGCTCGACCAGCGGCGCGCAGGCGCGCAGTTCGGCGATCGCCTCCTCGAGCGAGCGCGGCAGGCCGTAGCCGGCCTCGTGCGCGCTGCCGGCGATCGGCTCGGTCGGCTCCAGCTTCTCCTTCATGCCGAGATAGCCGCAGGCCAGGGTCGCCGCCAGCGCCAGGTAGGGATTGGTGTCCGAACCGGCGAAGCGGCTCTCGACGCGGGTGTTCTCGAGATCGTCCAGCGGCACGCGCAGGCCGCAGGTGCGGTTGTCGTAGCCCCACTGCACGTTCTTCGGCGACACCTCGCCGAAGGCGAGGCGGCGATAGGAGTTCACGTTCGGACCGAAGAAGGCCATCGCCGCCGGCACGTACTTCTGCAGGCCGGCGAGGTAATGGCGGAAGGTCGTGCTGAGCCGATGCGTCTTGCTGCCGGCGAACACGTTGCGGCCGTCGCCGTCGACCAGGCTCTGGTGGATGTGCATCGAGCTGCCGGGCTCGTTCTCCATCGGCTTGGCGAGGAAGGTCGCGTAGATGCCGTGGCGCATCGCCGCCTCGCGCATCGTGCGCTTGAACAGGAACACCTGGTCGGCGCGCGACAGCGGGTCGGCGTGCACGAAGTTCACTTCCAGCTGCGCCGCGCCCGACTCGTGCACCAGGGTGTCGACGTCGAGTTCCATCGCCTCGCAGTAGTCGTACATCAGGTCGAGGATCGGGTCGAACTCGTTGACCGCGTCGATCGAGTAGGACTGCCGCGCGGTCTCCGGGCGGCCGTTGCGTCCGGCCGGCGGCAGCAGCGGGAAATCGGGGTCGGTATTGCGCTGCACCAGGAAGAACTCCAGCTCCGGCGCGATCACCGGGCGCAGGCCGATCTCCTCGTACAGCGCCAGCACGCGCCGCAGCACATTGCGCGGCGCCAGGTCGTGCGGGCGTCCGGATTTCGTGTAGCAGTCGTGGATGATCTGCGCGGTCGGCGCCTCCGCCCACGGCACCAGACGGGCGGTGTCGGGATCCGGGCGCAGCAGCATGTCGGAATCGGAAGGCGACACGATCTCGTCGTATTCGTCCGGATAGTCGCCGGTGACCGTCGTCGCGAAGATGCCCTCGGGCAGGCGGGTGCCGTAGTCGTGCGAGAACTTCGGCGCCGGGATGATCTTGCCGCGGGCATTGCCGGTGATGTCCGGCACCAGGCATTCGACCTCGGTGATGCGCTGCTCCTTCAGCCAGCGCTTGAGCGAACTCTCCTGCTGTTCCGCCTGCGTCTGCACCGGTTTCGGCGCGGGCCTGGCGGCTTTCGCGGCTTTCGTGGTCTTCTTGCGACTCATCGTGACGTCCTGGATTCGGCCCGTTCCCGGCAGGCTGCCGCGAACGCCTGGAAGATGCCCAGGTAGAAGGGATTCTCGACGACCCGCCACTCCGGATGCCATTGCACCGCGAGCAGGAAGCGCTGCGGGTCGTCCAGTCGCACCGCTTCGACCAGGCCGTCGGGCGCGGTCGCCTCGACGACGAGGCCGCGGCCCAGGCTGCGGATGCCCTGCCCGTGCAGCGAGTTGACCGTCGCCTCGCGGCCGCCGCTGATGCGGGCGAGCAGGCCGCCTTCGGCCAGGTGCACCGGATGCGCCGGCGCGTACTGCACGCCGATCGGTTCGTCGGTGTCCTCGCGGTGGTCGGCCAGGCCGGGGACGTCGTGCACCTTCGGGTGCAGGCGGCCGCCGAGGGCGACGTTCACCTCCTGCAGGCCGCGGCAGATCGCCAGCACCGGCACCCCGAGCGTGATCGCCTGCGGGATCAGGCCGAGCGTGCTGGCATCGCGTGCCGGGTCGCGTTCGCCGACGTGGTCGCCGTCGTCGCCGTAGTGGTGGGGTTCGATGTTGCTGTAGGCGCCGGTCAGCAGCAGGCCGTCGAGGCGGCCCAGCACCTCGGCCGGGTCCAGCGGCGGTGCCAGCGAAGGAAGCAGCACCGGCAATGCGCCGGCACCGTCGACCACGGCACGGATGTACTTTTCGCCGACCGCCTGGAACGGATGCAGCCCGATCTGCTTGCGATCCGCCGGCAGTCCGACCAGCGGAACCGGGGCCATGCGCTGCCTCGCGAAAGGATGCCCGACGTTACCGCCGGCGTTCGATTTCTGCAACGCGGGGATGAGGATTCTTTACGGTTTCGGACCCGGTGCTATGCTCGGGCAACCCCGCGGACGAGCCGCCATGACCGCCGAATTCCTGCCCGAACCCGACGCCGCGGCGCTCGCCGCCCTGCCCGCGCTCGACCAGGTCGACCTGCTGCTGCCCGACATGAACGGCCTGGTCCGCGGCAAGCGCATCACTGGCGAGGCCCTGGCCAAGGTCTATCGCGACGGCGTCTGCCTGCCGATGTCGCTGATCGCCACCGACATCACCGGCAACACCGTCGAGGAAACCGGCCTCGGCTACGACATCGGCGACGAGGACCGCATCTGCCGGCCGGTGCCGGGCAGCCTGCGCCCGCTGCCCTGGCTCGACCGCCCCGGCGCGCAGCTGCTGCTGCAGATGGAAGACGGCGCCGGCGGCCTGTTCGCGGCGGCGCCGCGCGAGGTGCTGCGCCGGGTCGTCGAGAAGTTCACCGCCCGCGGGCTGACGCCGGTGGTCGCGGTGGAGCTGGAGTTCTACCTGCTCGACGCGCAGCTCGACGCCGGTGGCCGGCCGCAGGTCGCGGTGAACCCGGCGACCGGCGAGCGCAGCCAGGCGACCCAGGTCTATTACCTGCAGGACCTGGACGACCAGCGCGGCTTCATCGACGCGGTCGCCGACGCCTGCCGCGCCCAGGGCATTCCCGCCGACACCGCGGTCGCCGAATACGCGCCGGGGCAGTTCGAGATCAATCTCAAGCACCGCGCCGATGCGGTCGCGGCCTGCGACGACGCCATGTACCTGCGCCGGGCGATCAAGGCGGTCGCCGCCCGGCGCGGCCAGATGGCCAGCTTCATGGCCAAGCCCTTCGCCGACCAGGCCGGCAGCGGCACCCACATCCACGTCAGCCTCCTCGACCGCGAAGGACGCAACGTTTTCGCCTCGACACCGGACGCGCCGGCCGACGTGCTGAAGCACGCCGTCGCCGGCCTGCAGCGCGCCAGCGACGACTGCATGCTGCTGTTCGCGCCGCATGCCAACAGCTACCGCCGTTTCGTGCTGAACGCCTTCGTGCCGCTCAACGACGCCTGGGGCTTCAACAACCGCACGGTGGCGATGCGCATCCCGCACAGCGATCCGGTCAACCTGCGCATCGAGCACCGCATCGCCGGCGCCGACGCCAATCCCTATCTCGTCACCGCGGCGGTGCTGGCCGGCATCCTGCAAGGCCTCGAGGACCAGGGCGACCCGGGGGCGCCGACCGTCGGCAATGCCTACGAACAGGGCGAGATGCGCGAGCTGTACTGGCGCGACACGATCCGCGACTTCATGGCCAGCGACTTCGTCGTGCGCCACTTCGGCGACCGCTTCCGCCACATCTACGGCCAGCAGAAGCTCAAGGAACTGCGCTCGTTCTCGCGCGAGGTCACCACCCTCGAGATCGACTGGTACCTGCGGCAGGTCTGACGTGGCGAAATCCGCGCCGTCCGCCCACATCGATTCCTGGTACGCCGGCAGTGCCGCACCGCTGCCTTCGCAAGCACGCCTGCAGGGGCGCCAACGCGTCGACGTCGCGATCCTCGGTGCCGGCCTGACCGGGCTGTCGGCGGCGCTGGAACTGGCGGCCGCCGGCTTCACCGTCGCGATCGTCGAGGCCAGGCGCATCGGCTGGGGCGCTTCCGGGCGCAGCGGTGGCCAGGTGATCTTCGGCTTCGGCTGCGGCGAGGCGAAGATCGCCAGCCTGGTCGGGCAGGCGCTGGCGAAGGAGATGTTCGACTGGTCGCTGGAAGGCGTGGCCATGGTGCGCGAGCGCATCCGCGAGCACGGCATCGACGCGCACTGGCGCGACGGCCACGCGCATGTCGCGATCAAGCCGCGGCAGGTGCAGGAACTGCAGGAATGGCAATCCGAACTGCGCGATACCTACGGCTATCCGCTGCAGTGGTGGGACCGCGAGCGCCTGCAGGCGGTGCTGCCGAGCCCGCGCTACCTCGGCGGCCTGTACGACCCGAAGTCCGGTCACCTGCATCCGCTGGAGTACACGAACGGCCTGGCGAGAGCGGCGCTGGCGGCCGGTGTGCGCATCTTCGAGGACTCGCCGGTGACGGCGCTGCGCCGCGGCGCGACCCCGACGCTGGTCACCACCGGGGGCGAGCTGGTCGCCGACCACGTGGTCCTCGCCGGCAATGCGCTGCTGCAGCGCATCGCCCCGGAACTCGAGCGCAAGATCATGCCGGTCGGCACCTACATCGGCGCGACCACGCCGCTGCCGCCGGAGCTCGCCGCCGACCTGATCCGCAACGGCATGGCAGTGGCCGACATCAACTGGGCGCTCGACTACTTCCGCCTGAGCCACGACCACCGCCTGCTGTTCGGCGGCCGCGCCAGCTATTCGACGCTGCCGCCGCCGGACCTCGCAGGCACGATGCGGCGGCGGATGACGCGCGTGTTCCCGCAGCTGGCCGGGGTCGGCTTCGACAAGGTCTGGGGCGGCTACGTCGACATCAGCCGCAACCGCGCCCCGCACTGGGGCCGGCTCGGCGACAACGTCTATTTCGCCCAGGGCTTCAGCGGCCACGGCGTCGCCGCCACCGGTCTGGCCGGGCGGGTCATCGCCGAGGCGATCAAGGGACAGGCGACGCGGCTGGATGCGTTCGCGAAGATCCCGCACGCCGACTTCCCCGGCGGCCGCGCGCTGCGCACGCCGCTGCTGGTCGCGGCGATGGCGTGGTTCAAGCTGCGCGATGCGCTGTGGTGAGTCGGGTTCCGGGCATTTTTTGTCTTTGCCACGGGGACTTGACGCACCCCGGATCGGGGCGTAGAAAACCATCTGGTTAATTAACCGGATGGTTGTTCGCCCGTGGACCGCCTCAGCGAAACCTTCGCCGCCCTCGCCGACCCGACCCGCCGGGCGATCCTGGCGCGGCTCACCGCCGGCGAGACCTCGGTCACCGAACTGGCGCAGCCGTTCGCGATGAGCTTGCCGGCGGTGTCCAAGCACCTGAAGGTCCTCGAGAAGGCAGGTCTCGTCACCCGCGGACGCGAGGCGCAGTGGCGGCCGGTGCGGCTCGACGCCGGCCCGCTGAAGGACGCCGACGCCTGGCTCGAACCGTATCGGCGGCTGTGGGAGTCGCGTTTCGACCGGCTCGAGGCATTCCTCGCCGAAACGATGGCGGCGGAGGCCGAAGCAGGGAAAAAGCCGGCGCCCGGCGCGGCGACAGCGAAACCGGAGAAGTCCCCGAAACCCGCGAAGTCGAAAACCACCGCCGCCCGCAAACGGCGCACCCGGAGCCCACGATGAATACGCCAGCCGATGCCGACGGCGTCGTCGCCCTCGAATTCCGCCGCGAGTTCGCCGCTCCGGTACAGCGCGTCTGGGACGCCTGGTCCCGCGCCGAAGCCTTCGCCGAATGGTTCCGCCCCGACGAATTCACCCTCGAGCACTGCCGGCTCGACCCGCGCGCCGGCGGCGAGATCCGCTTCCGCCACGGCCACCCCGACATGGAGCCGGTGTGGGTGCGCGGCGTGTTCCTCGCGGTCGAAGCACCGCACCGGCTGCTGATCGAGTTCGGCTTCGCGACGCCCGACGGCGACTACGCGCTGCGCGAGGGCTTCAGCGAACGCAGCCGCATCGAAGTCCGGCTGGCGCCGAATGGCACCGGCACCGTGATGTTCGTCCGCCATACCGGCCTCACCCGCGACCAGGGCGAAGGCGAAGGCTGGCGGCAGACCCTCGAACGCCTGCAGGCGTTCCTCACCCCGCAGTCCTGACGGAGCGAAGACGATGGCGATCACCGCGATCCACCCGTACCTGAATTTCAACGGCGACTGCGAGGAGGCGTTCGCGCATTACGCGAAGGTCCTCGGCGCGAAGAACACCGGCATCTACCGCTACGGCGACGCGCCGCCGGAACCGGAAGGCGCGAACTCGGAACCCGAAGGCTGCGGACCGATGCCGCCGGAATTCATGGACAAGGTGATGAACACCGAGCTGCGCGTCGGCGAACTGATCCTGATGGGCAGCGACTGTCCGCCGGCGTTCTGGAAGTCCGGCGGCGAAAACATGACCGTATCGATCCAGTGCGATGACCCGGCCGAAGCCGAACGCCTGTTCGCCGGCCTGATGGAAGGCGCCTCGACGATCCAGATGCCGATGGGCGAGACCTTCTGGGCCAGGCGCTTCGGCATGGGCATCGACCGCTTCGGCACGCCGTGGATGGTCAACTGCAATCGGGAAGGCTGATGCAGGGCCAGCCGATTCCGCCGTCGGTGATCGCCGATCCGCTGGCGCTGCGCTATGTGCGCGAACTCGCGGCGCCGCCGGAGCGCGTGTTCGCCGCCTTCACCACACCGGCGCAACTGGCGGTGTGGTGGGGGCCCTTCGGCTTCCGCACCGTCACCCACGCGATGGACCTGCGCGCCGGCGGCCACTGGGTGTTCACGATGATCGGGCCGGACGGCGTCGAATACCCGAACTTCATCGACTACAACATCGTCGAGGCGCCGCGGCATCTGCGCTGGCGCCACAGCGGCGGCGCCGACCTGCCGCCGGATTTCCAGGGCGAGGTGCGGCTGACCGCGCTGGCGAACGGCGGTACCCGCGTCGAGTTCACGATGCACTTCGAACGCCAGGCCGACCGCGACGCCAAGGCCGCCTGGGGCGCCGCCGAAGGCGCGCAGCAGACGCTCGACCGGCTGGAATGCGAACTCGCCGGCGAACTGGTGATCAGCCGCCGCTTCGCCGCGCCGCGCGAGCGGATCTGGCGCGCCTGGTCCGAAGCCGCCGCGCTGGCGCGCTGGTGGGGGCCGCCGCAGCGCAGGACGACGGTCGAAGCGCTCGACTTCCGCCCCGGCGGCCGCTTCCTCTTTCGCATGGACGACGGCGTCGACGCCTGGCATGCGGTGCTGCGCTACCTCGCGATCGAAGCGCCGGATCGCATCCAGTACGACGCCGCCTTCTGCGATGCCGCCGGCGAAGCGGTACCGCCGCCGTTCGACGCCGACTGGCCGCTGTGGATCCGCTACACGGTCACCTTCGCCGAAGCCGACGGTGTCACGACACTGCGCCTGCACGGTGCGGCGCACGCCGCGAGCGACACGCAGCGCGCCGTGTTCGCCGGCAACTTCGAATCGATGCGCGGCGGCTTCGGTGCCAGCTTCGCCCGCTTGCAGGCCCTGCTCGAACATGGCTGAAACCGCAGGGCCCGACGTCGGGCCGAAGGCGAGCCGCCGCGAATGGATCGGCCTGGGCGTGCTCGCCCTGCCCTGCCTGATCTATTCGATGGACCTCAACGTGCTGTTCCTGGCGATGCCGCAGATCCAGCAGGAACTGCGGCCGACCGCGGCGCAGGCGCTGTGGATCGTCGACATCTACGGCTTCCTGCTCGCCGGCCTGCTGGTGACGATGGGCACGCTCGGCGACCGCATCGGCCGCCGGCGGCTGCTGCTGTGGGGCGCCGCGGCCTTCGGTGCGTCGTCGGTGCTGGCGGCGTTCTCGACCAGCGCGGAGATGCTGATCGCCAGCCGCGCCCTGCTCGGGGTCACCGCGGCGACGCTGTCGCCGTCGACGCTGTCGCTGATCCGCAACATGTTCCTCGACGAGCGCGAGCGCGCGACCGCGATCGGCGTGTGGATCGCCGCGTTTTCGGCCGGCGGCATGCTCGGGCCGGTGATCGGCGGCTTGATGCTGCAGTGGTTCTGGTGGGGCTCGGTGTTCCTGCTGGCGGTGCCGGTGATGCTGCTGTTGCTGCTGGTCGGGCCGCGTCTGCTGCCGGAGTTCCGCGACCCTTCCGTCGGCCGCCAGGACCTCGCCAGCGTGGTGCTGGCGATCGGCTGCGTGCTGGCGGTGATCTACGGCATGAAGCACATCGCCGAGCACGGCATCGGCGTCACGGCGCTGGCGATCGTCGCCGCCGGCGCGCTGCTGGGCTGGTGGTTCGCGCGCCGGCAGGCGCGCCTGGCCGAACCGCTGATCGACCTGTCGCTGTTCCGGCTGCCGGCCTTCAGCGCGGCGCTGACGGTCAACGTGGTCTCGATCTTCATCGCCTTCGGCTACTTCCTGTTCATCGCCCAGTATTTCCAGCTCGTGCTCGGCATGACGCCGCTGCAGGCCGGGCTGTGGACGGCGCCGACCAGTCTCGTGTTCGTCGCCGGATCGATGCTGGCGCCGCGGATGGCGCGGCGCTGGTCGCTGGCGGGCGTGCTCGCCGGCGGCCTGGCGGTGTCGGCACTCGGTTTCCTGGTGCTGGTCTGGATCGACGTGCTTCCTTTCGCCGGGATCATCGCCGGCTACGTGCTGTTCTGCGCCGGCCTCGGCCCGCTCGGCGCGCTGACGACGGATCTGGTGATGGGTTCGGCGCCGCCGGAACGCGCCGGCGCCGCGTCCGGCATCAGCGAGACCAGTTTCGAGTTCGGCGGGGCGCTGGGCATCGCGGTACTCGGCAGCGTCGTGCTGGCGCTGTACCGGATGCACTTCGCCGAGCTCGCGCCGGCCGGCCTGTCCGCGGAAACCCTGGCGGCCGCGCGTTCGACGCTGGGTGGCGCCACCGACGCTGCCGGCGAACTCGGCGTCGGCGGCGAGCCGCTGCTGCAGGCCGCGCGCGCGGCCTATGTGCGGACGATGGCGGCGGCGGCGGGGCTGTGCGCGGCCTTGAGCGTCGCGGCGGCGTTCGCGGTGGTGATGCTCCGCCGCCATTTCCGGGTGGCGAGCCCACTGTAGGAGCGGCTTCAGCCGCGATGCTGTTCCCGCGGAAACGTTCGAAAGAAGGGCATCGCGGCTGAAGCCGCTCCTACACCGCCGGGGTCAGGTCAGGTTGATCCAGGTCGCCTTGACCTCGGTGTACTTCTCGAAGGCATGCAGCGACTTGTCGCGGCCGTTGCCGCTCTGCTTGTAGCCGCCGAAGGGCGCGGTCATGTCGCCGCCGTCCCAGTAGTTCACCCAGACACTGCCGGCGCGCAGCTTGCGGGCGACGCGGTGGGCGCGGCTGATGTCGCGGGTGAACAGGCCGGCGGCGAGGCCGTAATCGCTGTCGTTGGCGATGCGCAGGGCCTCGGCCTCGTCGTCGAAGGCGATGACGCTGAGCACCGGCCCGAAGATCTCCTCGCGGGCGATCGTGTGCGTGGGCTCGACGCCGTCGAAGATCGTCGGCGCGATGTAGCAGCCGCCGGCGACCGGTTCGACCCGCTCGCCACCGATCACCAGGCGCGCGCCCTCGTCGCGCCCTTTCGCGATGTACTCGAGCACGCGCGCGGTCTGCGTCTCGTCGACCATCGCCCCCATCGAGGCGCCCGGATCCAGCGGATGCTGCGGCTGCATCTGCCGGCCGATCTCGGCGACGCGGGCGACGAACTCGTCACGGATCGAGCGTTCGACCAGCAGCCGCGAGGCCGCGGTACAGACCTCGCCCTGGTTGTAGAAAATGCCGCCGGCCGCGGCCTGCGCCGCCTGCTCGAGGTCGGGCGCGTCGGCGAAGACGATGTTCGGCGACTTGCCGCCGCATTCCATGTAGGCGCGCTTCATGTTCGAGCGCCCGGCGCAGACCAGCAGGTGCTTGCCGACCGCGGTCGAACCGGTGAACACCAGGCCGTCGACGTCCATGTGCAGGGCCAGCGCCTCGCCGGCCTCGTTACCGAAGCCGGGCAGCACGTTCAGCACGCCGTCCGGCAGGCCGGCCTCGGCGGCGAGCTCGGCCAGACGCAGCACGCTCAGCGGCGATTTCTCGGATGGCTTCAGGATCACCGAATTGCCGCAGGCCAGCGCCGGCGCCAGCTTCCAGCAGGCCATCAGCAGCGGGAAGTTCCAGGGCACGATCGCCGCGACCACGCCGAGCGGCTCGCGGGTGACCAGGCCGAGCTCGTCGGGACCGGTCGGCGCGACCTCGCCGTAGACCTTGTCGACGGCCTCGGCGGTCCACTGCATGCAGCGCGCCGACGCGGCGACGTCGACATCGAGCGCGTCGCGCACCGGCTTGCCCATGTCGAGGCTGTCGAGCAGGGCCAGTTCCAGCGCGCGCTCGCGCATCAGCTCGGTGAGCTTCAGCAGCACCGCCTTGCGGTGTTTCGGCGCTGTTTCCGACCAGCGCCCGTCCGTGAACGCCCGGCGCGCCACCCGCACGGCCGCATCGACATCGGGACCGCTGCAGCGCGCGACATTGGCGAGCGTGCGGCCGTCGATCGGACTGGTCGCGGCGAAGGTGCGGCCGTCGGCGGCGTCGGTCCAGCGGCCGTCGATCCAGGCCTGGTGGCGGAACTGGAGTCCAGAGGCGAGCTGTTCCCAGCCTGCGCGGGTGGTCGGGCGGTTCATGGTCGGTCCTCTCCGGATCTGCTCATTGCCGTAGGAGCGCCTTCAGGCGCGATATCGATGCCTCAGAACGTCGGCGGCGTACTCGCGCTCACCATCACCGCCTCCCCCTCGCCGACGTTGCGGAAGCGGTGCGGCTGCCGGCTGTCGAAGTACCAGGCCTCGCCGGGGCCGAGCACACGCACCTGGTCGCCGACGGTCACCTCGACCCGGCCCGACACCACGACCCCGCCCTCTTCGCCGTCGTGGCTGAGCATCGTCGTGCCGGTGTCGCTGCCGGCCGGCATCACCTCGCGCAGCAGGCACATCTGCCGGTTCGGGCGGTGCTGGCCGACGAGGAAGTAGTGGATGCCGTCGTTGCCGACGTCCGGCTGTTCGTCGAGCGCGTAGAAGGGACTGTCGCCGCCGCGGTCGAGGTCCATCGTGAAGAAGTCGGCCAGCGAGATCGGGATGCCGTCGAGCACCTTCTTCAACGAACCGACCGAGGGGCTGACCTTGTTCTGCTCGATCAGCGAGATCGTCGAATTGGTGACGCCGACGCGCTTGGCCAGTTCGCGCTGGCTCAGGCCACGGCGCTTGCGCACCGTCTGCAGCCGGATGCCGATGTCCATGGGAGCCCCGGGCGGAATGTTGCGGAATATTCAACAGCGGCCGCCGGGGGTGTCAAATCGCGGCGACCAGGCGGGTCATTTGTAAAGTTTTTTCAACGTTGCTAGCGTGCGGCGCACCCGCACGCGAGGTGACCATGAGCTCCCCCGACACCGCTTCCGCCGCGCCGCGCGATCCCGCGACGCTGGCCACGTCCGCGCCCGAGCGCACCGACGCCTACTGGATGCCTTTCACCGCCAACCGCCAGTTCAAGGCCGAGCCACGCCTGCTCGCCAGCGCCGAAGGCATGTATTACCGCAGCGTCGACGGCCGCGAGATCCTCGACGGCACCGCCGGCCTGTGGTGCTGCAATGCCGGCCATGCGCGCCCGCAGATCGTCGCGGCGATCCAGCGCCAGGCGGCGACGCTGGATTTCGCGCCGAGCTTCCAGATGGGCCATCCGCTGCCCTTCGTGCTCGCCGAGCGGCTGGCGGCGCTGGCGCCGGCGCCGCTGCAGCACGTCTTCTACACCAACTCCGGCAGCGAGTCGGTCGACACCGCGCTGAAGATCGCGCTGGCCTACCACCGCGTGCGCGGCGAGGGCCAGCGCACCCGCCTGATCGGGCGCGAGAAGGGTTACCACGGCGTCGGCTTCGGTGGCATCTCGGTCGGCGGCTTGGCGAACAACCGCAAGTTCTTCGGTGCGCTGTTGCCCGGCGTCGACCATCTGCCGCATACGCTCGACCTGCGCCGCAACGCCTTCAGCCGCGGCCTGCCGAAGCACGGCGCGGAACTCGCCGACGAACTCGAGCGCCTAGTCGCGCTGCACGACGCGAGCACGATCGCGGCGGTGATCGTCGAGCCGATCGCCGGCAGCGCCGGCGTGATCCTGCCGCCGGAGGGCTATCTGCAGCGCCTGCGCGAGATCTGCACGAAGCACGGCATCCTGCTGATCTTCGACGAGGTGATCACCGGCTTCGGCCGCGTCGGCGACTGCTTCGCGGCGCAGCGCTTCGGGGTGGTGCCGGACATGATCACGACCGCGAAGGGCCTGAGCAACGGCGCCGCGCCGATGGGCGCGGTGTTCGTGTCGCAGGCGATCCACGAGGCCTTCATGAACGGTCCGGAAGGCGCGATCGAGCTCTTCCACGGATACACCTACTCCGGCCACCCGCTGGCCTGCGCGGCGGCGCTGGCGACCCTGGACGTCTACGCCGAGGAGAACCTGTTCGCCGCCGCGCACGAACTGGGCGATTACTGGGAGGAGCGGATCCACGCGCTGCAGGGCCTGCCGAACGTCATCGACATCCGCAATTACGGCCTGGTCGGCGCGGTCGAGCTGGCGGCCCGTCCGGACGCTCCCGGTAGTCGCGGCTACGAGGTTTTCAAACGCGCGTTCCACGAGCAGAACCTGATGGTGCGCTGTACCGGCGACACCATCGCGCTGTCGCCGCCGCTGATCCTGAATCGCGAACACATCGACCGGATTTTCGACCGCCTCGGGGCTACCATACGCGCCACCGCCTGAGGGCGGCCCACGAGAATCCAGATCAGTTCCGCCCCGGGAGGGCAGTTCGATGCTTATCGGCGTACCCAAGGAAATCAAGAATCACGAATACCGCATCGGCCTGACTCCGGCCGGCGCGCGCGAACTGGTCGGCCACGGCCACCAGGTGATCGTGCAGCGCGACGGCGGCGCCCAGATCGGCCTGACCAACGAGATGTACGAGAAGGCCGGCGCGCAGATCGTCGACACCGCCGAGGAGATCTTCCGGCGCGCCGACATGATCATCAAGGTCAAGGAACCGCAGCCGGTCGAATGCGCGATGCTGCGCGAAGGCCAGATCCTCTACACCTACCTGCACCTGGCGCCCGATCCGGAGCAGACGAAGGCGCTGGTCGCCTCCGGCGCCACCTGCATCGCCTACGAGACCGTCACCGACCGCAAGGGCGGCCTGCCGCTGCTGGCGCCGATGTCGGAAGTGGCCGGGCGCATGTCGATCCAGGCCGGCGCGCATGCGCTGGAGAAGGCGCAGGGCGGTTCCGGCGTGCTGCTCGGCGGGGTGCCGGGCGTGAAGCCGGCGGAAGTGCTGGTGATCGGCGGCGGCGTGGTCGGCATCAATGCCGCGCGCATGGCGATGGGCATGAACGCGCACGTGACCATCCTCGACCGTTCGCTCGACCGCCTGAAGTACCTCGACGAGCTCTACGGCGACCGCCTGACCACGATCTACTCGACCCGCGACGCGATCGAGGAGCGCCTGCCGGATACCGACCTGGTGATCGGCGCGGTGCTGATTCCGGGCGCCGCAGCGCCGAAGCTGGTGTCGCGCGAGAACCTGAAGCTGATGCGTCCGGGCTCGGTGCTGGTCGACGTCGCGATCGACCAGGGCGGCTGCTTCGAGACCTCGAAGGCCACCACCCACCAGAACCCGACCTACGAGGTCGACGGCATCATCCATTACTGCGTGGCGAACATGCCCGGCGGCGTCGCCCGCACCTCGACCTTCGCGCTGACCAATGCCACCCTGCCCTTCGCGGTGCAGCTGGCGAACAAGGGCGTGCAGGCGATGCTCGACGACCCGCACCTGCTCGAAGGCCTGAACGTGCATCGCGGCAAGGTCACGTACGCCGCGGTCGCCCGTGACCTCGGCTACGACTACCGGCCGGCCGCCGACGCGCTGCGCGGCTGATCACGATGCGGCCGCTGCGCGTCCTGATCGCACTGGCGGCGCTGCTGGCGCTGTCGATGGTGGCGGTGGCCCAGGCCGCCGCCAGCGTCGACCCGGCGGTGGCGCAGGTGCAGTTGTTCCTGAAGCGGCACGGCCATCAGTCCGGGCTGCCGCAGGGCGAGGACGCGCGGCGGATCGCACCGCTGCTGAGCGCCAGGCTCAACGTCGCGATCGCCGACGCACGTGCGGCGCAGGCACGCTTCATCAGCCGGTTTCCGGACGAGAAGCCGCCGCTGATCGAAGGTCCGCTGTTCAACTCCTCGTCCTACGAGCCCTACACCGGCTACCGCGTGCTGGCGCCGGCGGCGCCCTGCGGCGGCGACCGCTGCGTGCTGCGCGTGCGCTTCGAGGACGACACGGTCACGCCGGCGCTGGCCTGGCACGACGATTTCGTGCTGGTCCGCGAGGGCGGCCAGTGGCGCCTGGACGACATCCGCTACCGCCCGGACGAGGGCGACGGCGCCGGTAGCCTGCGCCGGGCGCTGGCGGAGGCGCACGAGGACTGATCGGGGCCTCCGGCCTCGGCCCGATACACGAAAGACCGCCCACGATGGCGCGGCGGCGCCGCTGACGCGTCGGCACTATCGGAAGCGACGCACGCCGGGCGGCGGCGACTTCCTACCCCAGCATGCGCGGCTCGCCCGACGGCGGCGGCGGCCGGCGTCGCGATGATGGCTCACCGGCGCGATCGCCGGGCGCCACGGCACTTCCGCCGCGGCACAGGGAGGAGCCGCCATGAACCGACGTTTCCCGCTTTCGCCGCTCATCGCCAGCAGCCTGCTGGCCTTCGCCGCTCCGGCCGCGGCCGACCTGCCCACGACCCCGCCGATGCAGCCGCCCTGCAGCGGCGCCTGCGATGTCGTGCTCTGCAGCCCGGCCGGCTGCGCGATCTGGATCTGCGACTACGACGGCTGCCGCATCACGCTGTCGTGGGAAGACGAGGCGCAGGCTCCGACGCTGGCGCCGCGGACCGTGCCCGAAGCCCGCCGCACGCAGGCGCGACGCGATCTGACGACCTCGCCGCGCGGCTGAGTCCCCGGGGAGCGGACGTCCGGAACGCAGGGACGCGCCCGGACGTGCGCTTTCCGCTCAGGCGTTCTTGCCGGCGGTCCTCTCGGCGGCGCGCGCGGCCTGCACCGCGGGGCGGGCATCGACACGGTCGTGCAGCGCCTTCAGCTTCGGCCAGCGCCCGAGGTCGAGCTTGTGGAAGCCGAGCCAGCTGAGCACGACGTAGAGATAGGCATCCGCGACGGAGTAATGCGCGCCGAGCAGGTACGCGTCACCGACGAGCTTCTCCAGCGTGCCGAGGCGGTCCTCGATGCGGGCGACCGCCGCCGCGCGGCCGGCTTCGTCGAGCGCCGGGTTGAACAGCGCGCCGATCGACTTGTGGATCTCGGAATTGATCAGGCCCAGCCAGGATTGCAGGCGGTAACGCTCGCGGCTGCCGTTCGCCGGCGCCTGCCCCACCTCGGGTTTCAGGTCGGCGATGTACTGCACGATCGCCGGTCCCTCGGTCATCACTTCGCCATCGTCGAGCTCCAGCGCCGGCACGTAACCGAAGGGATTGATCTCGCGGAAGTCGCGGCCGTCGCTGGTCTTCTTGTCGCGGCCGACGGCGACCAGCTCGAAGTCCAGGCCGGCCTCGCGCAGGGCGATGTGCGGGGACAGCGAGCAGGCGCCGGGCATGTAGTAGAGCTTCATCGTGTGGACTCCGTGTAATGGGTGCCCGCAGCATCGGGATGCGGCGAGTGCCGGCCAAGGCACGCGCCCGCAACGCAGAATTCCCGGCCTTGCCCCGTAGGAGCGCCTTCAGGCGCGATGCTTCTGGCCTGAGGGTCAGGAGCGCCATCAGGCGCGGTGCTTCCGGGCCGGGAGCATCGCGCCTGAAGGCGCTCCTACAGGAGGCGAGGTCAGCGCAGGCGTTCGGGAAAGGCCTTCGCCAGCTTCTCGACCTTCGGCGTCGATACCGCACGGATATAGGGCTGGCCGGGATTCCGCTCGGCGTAGCGGTGGTGCCAGGCCTCCGCGACGAAGAAGGTCTCGAGCGGCTCGAGGGTCGTCGCGATCGGCAGCCGGAAGATGCCCGAGGCCTGGAGCTGGTCGATGTAGGCGCGGGCGACCCGGGCCTGGACGCCGTCGAGCGGGAAGATCGCCGAGCGGTACTGGCGGCCGACGTCATTGCCCTGGCGATCGCGCTGGGTCGGGTCGTGGGCGACCGCGAAGAACACCTTCAGCAATTGCCCGAAGCTGATCTGCGCCGGGTCGTAGGCGATGCGGACCACCTCGGCATGGCCGGTATCGCCGCGGCAGACCGCCTCGTAGTTCGCGGTGTCGGCATCGCCGCCGGCATAGCCCGGCAGCACTTCGGTGACCCCACGCAGGCGCGCGTACACGGCCTCGGTGCACCAGAAGCAGCCACCGGCGAGCACGGCCTCGCCACGGTCCTCGCCAGCCGGCACGTCGAGCGCCGGATCGGGGAAGTTGCCGTCGGGGGACGAGAGGCCGAGGCCGGGGATTTCGCAGTGCATGGGAGGCAGTAGGTAACCTGTGATGAAGCGTGGGTCGCGACAGATTACTCACGCGAAGCGCGTGTTGTTCGAGTGAGGGCAAGCGCCGACCGGGGACGAGCTTCCCTACCTCGCACCTCGTACGAACTACGAACTGACCTCGAGCATCAGGGCCTCGGCGTCCTCCGCCCCGAACGTTCCCTCCCAGCGCGCCATCAGCGCCAGGTACAGCAGCTTCTCGAATTCGGGCCGGAAGCGACGGATCACCGAATCGGGATCGGGCATCAGGCGGGCGTCGGCGATCAGGCCGAAATGCACCTGGCCGTTGTAGCTGATGATCGAGATGCCGAGGCCGATCGAGCCGGTCTGCGGCACCCAGAACATCAGGTCGCGGATGCGGCTGCCGCCGAAATACAGCGGCATCTGCGGGCCGGGCACGTTGGTGGCGACGGTCGAGGCCTTGCGGCTGAACAGCTCGAGCGCGAACGACTGCACCGGTGGCGGCGCCATGCCGACCGCCGCGAGCGCGCCGAAGGTCGCCACCGCCTGCCGCGACTTGCGCAGCACCCGCATCGACGCGGCGATGCGTTCGAGCCGCCGCATCGGGTTGTCTTCGCCGACCGGCAGGTCGAGGAAGACGAGACCGAAGTGGTTGCCGAGCTGGCGGGCATGTTCCAGCGGGCGCAGGTTCACCGGCACGGTCGCGCGCACGGTGACGCCGTCGAGCGTTTCGCCACGCTCGAGCATGTAGCTGCGCAGGGCACCGGACGCCGAGGCCAGCAGCACGTCGTTGACGGTGCAGCCAAGTGCCCGGCTCAGCGATTTGACCTCGTCCAGCGGCAGCGGCTCGGCCCAGGCGACGCGCTTGCTGACGCCGAGCTTGCCCTTGAGCACCGTTTCCGGGTCGTCGCTGAGCGACAGCGCCAGACCGATCTCGCGGGCGATGTCGACGCCCTCGTTGGCGAGCACCGCGGCCAGGCTCGGATCGCGATAGAACTCCATGCCCTTCTCGAGCATCCGGTTGCCGAGCTGCACGTAGCGGTCGATCGCGCCGACGCGCTGCGCGACCGGGGCGTGCTCCTCCTTCTTCAGCCAGCGCCGGGCCAGCGCCGCCTTCTTCGGACCTTCGGCGACCTCGGTCAGCGACAGCAGCACCTGCACCAGGGCGATGCCGTCGGCGTAGCAGTGGTGGATGCGCGCGATCAGCGCCGAGCCGCCGTCGTATTTCTCGACCAGATGGAACTGCCAGAGCGGCTTGGTCTTGTCGAGCGGCGTCGAGGCCATCTGGCTGGTGAAGCGCTCGAGTTCCTTCTTGCCGCCGCGGCCGGGCAGCGCGGTCAGGCGCAGGTGGTGGTCGAGGTCGAAATCGGGATCGTCGACCCAGAAGGCACCGGTCGGGGTCTCGACCGCCTTCTGGCGGAAACGCGGATAGGCCAGGAACTTCTCTTCGACGACCTTGCGCAGGGTGCGGATGTCGAGCGGGGTCTCGAACATCATCACGCCGGTGATCATCATCAGGTTGGTCGGTCGTTCCATGCGCAGCCACGCGGTGTCCACGCGCGACATCGGGACCTTCCGCACCTTCTTGCGCTCCGCCATCTCGTCCTCCCCAGGAGGCAGTCAGGATGCCGGCCGTTGCGCGCGCGTGCAACGCGGCGCGGGGTTCGCGTCGGAAAGCGGCCCGCGGTGGTGGCTTTCGTCGGGCGCGTCGCCGTCCGCACAAGGGGGTGGCCCGGCCGGCTGGGAAAGCGTCATCCCTGACCAACCATGCCGGCCGTTCGGGCATCCATGCCCTCACTCCGGGCCACCCCCTTGTGCGTACGACGCCGCTCCGATGCTTCGTCGACCGCGGGCGATTTCGGCGCGAGCGTGGGGCCGCGTTGCACGCGCGCGCATCGTCCGGCCTCCGACTGTTCGCAACGCGTTCCGCGCGACGATCGATTCGCCCTGCGACAGAACACTCCCGAGGTCACGTCGGCGCAGACGCGCCGCGCGTGGCGGCGAAGCGACAGCCCGCGGTCGACAGGAATACGGGCGGCGGCGCACGCATGAGGGGCAGGTCCGGAGTGAGGGCAGGACGCCCGAACGGCCGGCATGGTTGGTCAGGATGACGCTTTCCCAGCCGGCCGGACCTGCCCCTCGTGCGGGCGCCGACGCTGCGGCGTCGCCTCCACCGCGGGCGGCCTTTCGCGGCCGCAACGCGGGCGAGTCAGACGCCGCCGGTGTATTCGCGGGGGATGCGGAGGTTGAGGTTGACGAGGATTTCGTAGGGGATGGTGCCGGCCGCGGCGGCGACGTCCTCGCAGCGGATCGCGTGACCGTCCTGCTCGCCGATCAGGATCACCTCGTCCTCGTTCCAGGCACTGCCGTCGGGACCGATATCGGCCATGAACTGGTCCATGCAGATCCGGCCGACGATCGGCCGGCGATGGCCGCGCACCAGCACCTCGCCGCGCGAGGACAGCGCACGTGGCCAGCCGTCGCCGTAGCCGATCGGCACCGTGATGACGCGGGTGTCGACGTCGGGGGTCCAGGTGCCGCCGTAGCTGACCGGGTGGCCCTTCGGCACGACCTTGAAGTAGACGACCTGGGAACGCAGCGACAGCGCCGGCCGCAGCGGCAGCGGCGACGGCAGCGCCGGGTCGGGCATCACCCCGTAGAGGGCGATACCGGGACGGACGAGGTCGAGATGCGTCCGCGGGAACCAGAGCAGGCCGCCG
This sequence comes from Arenimonas composti TR7-09 = DSM 18010, assembly GCF_000426365.1. Lineage (GTDB taxonomy): Bacteria > Pseudomonadota > Gammaproteobacteria > Xanthomonadales > Xanthomonadaceae > Arenimonas > Arenimonas composti. The sequence goes on from NZ_AUFF01000001.1 coordinate 810,139, forward strand.
GAGTTGGCGAGATGGCGCTGCGGCATCGGCGCGCCGAGGCGTTCGAAGTGCGCGCAGGCGTCGAGGAAGCGTTCGAGCTGCTGGGCGGTCGCCGGCGAGTCCGGCTCGTCGGCGCGCGCCAGGTGCGAATAGATGCCGCGGATGTCGCACCACGCCGAGGCCACCGCGGCCTCGATGAAAGGGCCGGCATTGCGCGCGTGCACGCCGATCCGCTCCATGCCGGTGTCGATCTTCAGATGCACCTGGGCGCGGCGACCGAGCGCTTCGGCGGCGGCCTCGACCAGGCGCAGCTTGTCGAGCGAGGACACGGTGATCATCAGGTCGTGCTGGATCAGCTCGCTGGCCTGCGGGCCGAAGATGCCGCCCATCACCAGGATCGGCACGGTGACGCCGGCCTGGCGCAGCGCGACGCCCTCCTCGAGGAAGGCGACGCCGAGCTGCTCGACGCCGACCGCCTGCAGGTGCCGGCCGACCGGTACCAGGCCGTGGCCGTAGGCATTCGCCTTCACCACCGCCATCACCGGCACGCCGGCGTGGGCGCGCAGCGTCTTCAGGTTGTGCGCGAGCGCGTCGAGGTCGACGCGGATGCGGGTCGGACGCTGCTGGAAGACGTCGGCGGTGACACGCTCGGCGTCGGGATGGCGGGCGGGCGGGGACATCGGCGGTCCGGTGCGGGACTGCACGGATTCTAGCGGCGCGGCTGCCGGCGGTTGTGGCGATTCGCGGGCGGCGTTCCGTCACGCCGGCGCGGCGTTCCGTCACGCCGGCGGCGGCTGCGCCGCGGTGCGCCCCTAGAATCGGCCAATGTCCCGTTCCTTGCCCCGCCTGCCGAATGTCGCCACCTGGGCGGCGTGGGCGGGCCTGTCGGTGGTGTTCCTGCCGCAGACGCTGCTGCTGAACGCGGCGCGGCCGCAACCGTCGCCGCTGTGGCTGGCGATCGCCCACAACACCGCGATCTTCCTGCTGTGGGCGCTGCTGACCCCGGCGGCGCTGCGGGCCGTGCGGCGCTGGCCGCCATTCGCGGCGGCGCGCTGGCGCCACGGGCTGCGCCTGGTGGGCGTCGCGCTGGCGCTTACCGCGCTGCACCTGGTGGCGATGACGGCCCTGGTGATCGCCCTGCACGGCGGCCGGCTGCCACTGCTGCCGGTGTTCGTCGGCCAGGGCGTCGGGCTGGCGGCGACCGACCTGCTGGTGGTCGCCGGCCTGTTCGCGGTCGGCATCGCGCTGCTGCAGCACGACGCCCGCCGCAGCGCCGAGGCGCAGCTGGCGCAGGCGCGGCTGGCGGCCCTGCGGCTGCAGCTGCAGCCGCATTTCCTGTTCAACACGCTCAATGCCTTGGCCGAGCTGGTGCATGTCGACCCCGCCCGCGCCGAGGCGATGCTGCTGCGCCTGTCCGGCCTGCTGCGGCGTGCGCTGGACGACGGCGAACGGCAGCGGGTGAGCCTGCGCGAGGAACTCGATTTCCTCGACGACTACCTGGCGATCCAGCACGACCTGTTCGGCGACCGTCTGCGCGTCGAACGGGCGATCGAGCCGGCCGCGCTGAATGTCGCGGTGCCGCCGATGCTGCTGCAGCCGCTGGTGGAGAACGCGCTGCGGCACGGACTGGCGCCGCGGCCGGCCGGCGGCACGCTGCGCCTGGCCGCCACCGTCGTCGGGGCGCGGCTGCACCTGGTCGTCGCCGACGACGGCGCCGGCGCCACGCCGCCGCTGCGCGAGGGGGTGGGCCTCGCAAACACCCGCGCCCGCCTCGCCAGCGAATACGGCGACCGCGCCGGTCTGACCGTCGCGACCGCGCCGGGCGGCGGCTTCCGGCTCGACCTCGTGCTGCCGGCGGAGCGGCCATGAGCGCCTCGCCGCTGCGGGTGGCGATCGTCGACGACGTCGCGCTGGCGCGGCAGCGGCTGGAGCGGCTGCTGCGCGGCTGGCCCGACGTCACGGTGGTCGCCTCCTGCGCCGATGTCGATGCCGCCACGGCGGCGGTCGCGCTGCATGCGCCGGACCTGCTGCTGCTCGACGTCGACATGCCCGGCGCCGACGGCTTCGCCCTGCTCGACCGGCTGCCGGCCGACGCGCGCCCGGCCGTGGTGTTCACCACCGCGCACGCCGGGTTCGCCGCGCGCGCGTTCCGCGTCGATGCGGTCGACTACCTGCTCAAGCCGGTCTCGGCGGAAGCGCTGGGCGAGGCGCTCGAACGCGTCGCCACCCGCCGTCGTGCCGGCCGCGACACCCCGGCCTGGCTGGTGCTGCGCGAACGCGAAGGCACCACCCTCGTGCCGATGGCGGCGATCGACTGGGTGGAGGCGGCCGGCAACTACGCCTGCATCCGCGCCGACGGCACCACCCACGTGCACCGCGAGACGCTGACGCGGCTGGAGGCGCGGCTGGACCCGGCGCTGTTCCAGCGCATCCACCGCTCGCGGCTGGTGAACGTGGCGAAGATCGCCTCGCTGCGCCCGCTGGCCAACGGCGACCACGTCGTCGTGCTGCGCGACGGTACCGAGCTCGGGCTGTCGCGCACCTGGCGCGACGCCCTCTACGCCCGCCTGCAGGGCTGAGCGGCGCGACTCGTCCCGCCCCGGCGGCGACTGGGCCCTTCGTCCCTTCCGTCGCCGCGCCCAGCCCGCGATCGTTGCGTCGACGCCGCACCGCGGCCGTGACCGAGGATCCAATGATGCGAACCAGACTCCCTACCCTCGCCGCCTGCGCGGCCCTCCTGCTGGCGACGGTGCCGGCGCACGCCGACGACGTGCTCGCGCTCGACCGCGACGGCGGCCGTCTGCTGGTGATCGACCACGCCACCTTCCGGCTGCGGCACACGGTCGACGTCGGCACCGGCGTGCACGAGGTGATCGCCTCGGCCGACGGCCGCCGCGCATGGGTGGCGTCCTACGGCAGCGCACAGGTCGTCGGCCACGAGCTGGTCGAGGTCGACCTCGCGGACGGCCGCGTCGTGCGCCGGGTCGACACCGCGCCGCTGCTGCGCCCGCACGGCCTCGCCCGCGCCGGCGACAACGTCTACTTCACCGCCGAGCTCAACCGCGTGCTCGCCCGCTTCAATCCGGCCGAAGGGCGCGTCGACCGCATCTACGGCATCGGCGGCGACCTCGCACACATGCTCGAACTGGTGCCGGGCGGCCAGCAGCTGCTGACCGCCGACATGCTGTCGGGCACCGTCAGCCGGCTGGATTTCCGTGCCGGGCAGCCGGCGCCGAAGCTCACGAGCTACCGCGTCGGCGACAAGCCCGAGGGGCTGGCGGTGCGTCCGGACGGCCGCGAGGCCTGGGTCGGCCTCAACGGCGAGGGCACGGTGAAGGTGCTCGACCTGGAAAGCGGCGAGATCGTCGCGACCCTGCCCGCCGGCAGCTATCCGGCGCGCATAGAGTTCAGCCGCGACGGCAGCCTCGCCTTCGTCGTCGATCCGGAAGCGAGCACGCTGCTGGTGTTCGACGTCGCCACGCGCACGCAGCGGCATGCGCACCGCATCGCCGGCCTGCCGCTGGGAATGCTGCCCGGGGCGCGCGCCGACCGCATCGTGCTGAGCCTGGTCGAGGCCGGCGCGGTAGTCGAGGTCGACGTGGAAACGGGCGAGGTGCTGCGCCGGGTCGAGGTCGGGCAGCTGTCGGATGGCATCGCGCTGGCGGAAACCGCGGCGGCCGGCCGATGAGCGCCCGCCTTCCGACCCCGCACCCGGCGGCGCTGCCGCTGCCGCTGCGGATCGTCTGCGGCTTCAACGCGATCGTATGGCTGGTCGCGACGCCGCCGTGGTCGGCGCCCGGCGCGCTGGCCGCCGGCAGCGCGGCAGTCGGCGCGGCGCTGTGGGCGGCGCTGGCGATCGGCGGCAACCGCACGCGGATCGCGCAGCAGCTCGCGACCGGGATCGGCGTCGGCTACCTGCTGTCGCTGGTCGCGGTGCGGGTGGCGGGCTGACGGGCGCGCGGGCCCGTCCGGCTCATTCGAAGCTGCCGACGCTGTCGCGGGCGAGGTTGTCGAAGCGGGTGTATTCGCCGAAGAACTTCAGCTTGGCGGTGCCGGTCGGGCCGTTACGCTGCTTGGCGATGATCACTTCGGCCAGGCCCTTGTCCGGCGAGTCCTTGTGGTAGTACTCGTCGCGGTAGATGAACATGATGATGTCGGCGTCCTGCTCGATCGCGCCCGACTCGCGCAGGTCCGACATCACCGGCCGCTTGTCGGTGCGCGATTCCAGGCCACGGTTGAGCTGCGACAGCGCGATCACCGGCACCTTCAGCTCCATCGCCAGCGCCTTCAGCGAGCGCGAGATCTCGGAGATCTCGTTGGTGCGGTTCTCGGCGCTGCCGGGCACCTGCATCAGCTGCAGGTAGTCGATGACGATCAGGCCGAGGTCGTGTTCGCGCTTGATGCGCCGCGCCTTGCTGCGCAGCACGTCGGGCGACAGCGCCGGGGTGTCGTCGATGAAGATCTTGACGTCCGACAGCATCTTGATCGCCATGTTCACGCGCGACCAGTCCTCGTCCTCGAGCTGGCCGGTACGCAGGCGCGTCGCATTCACCCGACCGATCGAGGAAATCAGGCGGAACGCCAGCTGCGAGGCCGACATTTCCATCGAGTAGACCGCGACGGCCTTCCTGGTCTTCAGTGCGCCGTATTCGGCGAGGTTCAGCGCCAACGTCGTCTTGCCCATCGCCGGGCGCGCCGCGAGGATGATCAGGTCGCTCGGCTGCAGGCCGGCGGTCATCTCGTCGAGCTCGTGGAAACCCGTCGGCAGGCCGGTGATGCTGCCGGCGTTCTCGTAACGCTCCTGCAGGATCTGGAAGGCATCCTTCATCGCGTCGCGCAGCGGCACGAAGTCGGCACGGCCGCGGCGGCCCTGCTCGGCGATCTTGAACACCTTCATCTCGGCCGCCGACAGCACTTCCTGGCTGTCGCGACCCTCCGGCTGGAAGCCGTCGTTGACGATCTCGGTGCCGGCCTCGATCAGCTGCCGCAGCACCGACTTCTCGCGGACGATCTCGGCGTAGGCGCGGATGTTCGCCGCCGACGGCGTGCTCGCCGCGAGTTCGACCAGGTAGCCGGTGCCGCCGATCTGTTCGGACAGGCCGTTGGACTCGAACCACTCGCCGAGGGTCACCGCGTCGAAGGGCTGGCCCTTGTCGCTGAGCTCGCGGATCGCGCGATAGATCAGCCGGTGGTCGCGGCGGTAGAAATCGTGCTCGGTGAGGAAGTCGCCGACCCGGTCGAGCGAGTCCGGCGCCAGCATCAGGCCGCCGATGACGGCCTGTTCGGCCTCCGCCGACTGCGGCGGCACGCGCAGGGTCTCGAGCTTGCTTTCGGTGCGCTGCGCTTCGGAGCGGAATGCCATGGTCTGATCGTTCTCGGGGCGTGCTGCGGTGCGTCCGTCATCCTAACGATCCGTCCGACACCGCGACAGGGACAACCCTGTGCATAACCGGTGCGCAATTCCTACACCGCCCGTGTCTCGTGTGCTGAGACACTGGCCGGTTCGCTGTACGCCGGGGCTGGTTGCGCGGGCTGGCGTCGCGTGCAGTGCGCGCGCCGCCACCGGAATTCATCGGCCGGCGCCAGGAAGGCAGGTCGTCGTCCATACGAGGCACGAGGAGACGTGCTCCGGCACGCGTGCCGCGAAGGGCGGTCGGGCGGCGTTCGATTTTTCCGCGGCCGCGATTCATCCCTCGGCGCCGGCGAGGAATCCGGAAGGCCGCAGTGCGTGCGGTTCTTGCGCGGACAATCGGCGACATGGATGTCGCCGATTAGCCTACATGGACGTACTTGCGGCGTGTCCGCGCAAGAACCGCACGCACTGCGGCCAGCCCGCGAACCCCACCCCGGCGTCGAACCGGGACGAAACCAGACCGGCGGAAAAAACGAAGGGCGCCCGGAGGCGCCCTTCGCGGGTACGGCGGAAAAGCGGGGATCAGGCGTCGGCTTCGACGACGACCTTGACGGCGGTCTGGACGTCGGCGTGCAGGCGCACTTCGATGTCGAACTCGCCGGTACGACGCAGCGGGCCTTCGCCCATGACCACCTCGCCCTTCTCGAGCGGCAGGCCGGCGGCGGTGAAGGCCTCGGCGATGTCGCGCGGGCCGACCGAGCCGAACAGCTTGCCTTCGGTCGAGGCATTGGCCTTGATCGTGACGGCCTGGCCTTCGAGCTTGGCCTTGCGGGCCTCGGCTTCGGCCAGGATCGCGTTGGCCTTGGCCTCGTATTCTGCGCGCTTGGCCTCGAACGCGGCGATGTTCTCCGCGGTCGCCGGCACGGCCTTGCCGTACGGGATCAGGAAGTTGCGGCCGTAACCGGGCTTGACGTTGACCTTGTCGCCGAGGCCGCCGAGGTTGACGACCTTCTGCAGGAGGATCAGTTGCATTGCTTTTGCTCCTTGACGTTAGCGGCGCACACGGCGCCGCAACGGCTGCTGTCCGTAAGGATCAGTTCTGGTGGTTGTCGGTGTACGGGATCAGGGCGAGCTCGCGGGCGCGCTTGATCGCGGTCTGCAGCTGGCGCTGGTACTTCGACTTGGTGCCGGTGATGCGGCTCGGAACGATCTTGCCGTTCTCGGTCAGGTACTGGCGCAGCGTGTTGAGATCCTTGTAATCGATCTCCTTGACGCCCTCGGCGGTGAACTTGCAGAACTTGCGGCGGCGGAAGAACTTGCTCATGTCGGTCTCCGGTCTCAGGCTTCGGCGGCGGCTTCGCCGGCGGCCGGGTTTTCTTCATCGTCGCGGCGCGGACGGCGATCGCTCTTCTCGTCCTTGCTCTTCATGATCAGCGACTGCTCGGTGACCGCTTCGTCGCGCTTGATCACCATGTGGCGCAGCACGGCGTCGTTGAAGCGGAAGCCGTCGACGAGTTCGCCCAGCACCTTCTGGCTGACTTCGATGTTCATCAGCACGTAGTGGGCCTTGACCAGGTTGTCGATGGCGTAGGCCAGCTGACGGCGGCCCCAGTCTTCCAGGCGGTGGATCTTGCCATCGTCGCTCTCGATCAGCGCCTTGTAGCGCTCGATCATCGCCGGCACCTGCTCGCTCTGGTCCGGATGGACCATGAACACGATTTCGTAATGACGCATTGGTTTTTCCTTGTGGATGCGGCCGGGATCCGGCCTGGCAGCCCCCGGCGGATGCCGTGGAGCAAGGGTCTCCCCGCTGCGGGGAGCCGCGCATTCTAGACGGGGTCGGATCCCTTTTCCACCGGAATCCGTCCCGATCCGGTGGAATCGCATGGAAAAGGGCTCCGACCCCGGTTCTTCCCGGGCATCGCCCGGGACCTGCGCTCCGCGCAGGAGAAACCGGGGTCAGAGCCCTTTTCCGTCCGGGCATCACCCGGCCCGGGCGTGATCCTCAGGCGGAAAAGGGGTCCGACCCCGCCGACGTGGTGAAGGACTCCCCGCAGCCGCATTCCGCCGACACGTTCGGGTTGCGGAACACGAACTGCTGGTTCAGGCCCTGGGCGACGAAGTCGATCTCGGTGCCGTCCACGGCGGCGAGGCTGTCGCCGTCGACCAGCACCGGAATGCCGGCGGTCTCGAACACAAGGTCGTCCGGGCCCGGCGCGGTGGCGATGTCGACCACGTAGGCGAAGCCGCTGCAGCCGGACTTGCGCACCCCGAAGCGCAGACCATAACCGCCCGGCGTTTCGGCCAGGTAGCCACGGATGCGGTCGGCGGCGGCGGGGGTCAGGGAGACGGCCATGGCGGGTTCCGGTGTCGGGGAGCGGCAGTATAGGTCCGCGGCGTGAACGCGGCCCTGCGGTATCCTTGCGGACTTCGCCGATATCGGTCCGTTCGGGCAGGAATCAACAGATGGCAGTGGTCAGCGTGCAGCAGGCGCTGTCGGGGGCGATCGCCCCGGGCAGCGAGGTCACGGTCCGCGGCTGGGTGCGCACCCGCCGCGACTCCGGGGAACTGTGCTTCGTCAACGTGAGCGACGGTTCGTGCTTCGACCCGATCCAGGTCGTGGCCACCGCCGCGCTCGGCAATTTCGCCGACGAGGTGCGCAAGCTCTCCAGCGGCTGCAGCGTGATCGCCACCGGCACCCTGGCGCCGTCGATGGGCAAGGGGCAGAGATTCGAGCTCCAGGCCACGGCGATCGAGGTCACCGGATGGGTCGACGATCCGCTGACCTATCCGATGCAGCCGAAGCAGCATTCGCTGGAATACCTGCGCGAATACGCCCACCTGCGGCCGCGCACCAACCTGTTCGGGGCGGTGACGCGCATCCGCCACTGCCTGGCGCAGGCGGTGCACCGCTTCTTCCACGAGCAGGGCTTCTACTGGATCAGCACGCCGATCATCACGACCTCCGACGCCGAGGGCGCCGGCCAGATGTTCCGCGTGTCGACGCTCGACCTGGCCAACCTGCCGCGCGACGGCAGGGGCGACGTCGATTTCTCGCGCGACTTCTTCGGCAAGGAGACCTTCCTGACCGTGTCGGGCCAGCTCAACGTCGAGGCCTACTGCCTGGCGCTGAGCAAGGTCTACACCTTCGGACCGACCTTCCGCGCCGAGAACTCGCACACCACCCGGCACCTGGCCGAGTTCTGGATGATCGAGCCGGAGATCGCGTTCGCGACGCTGAAGGAGGACGCCGATCTCGCCGAGGCCTTCCTGAAGTACCTGTTCCGCGCCGTTCTCGACGAGCGCGCGGACGACATGGCCTTCATCGCCGAGCGCGTCGAGAAGACCGCGATCAGCCGCCTGCAGGCCTTCATCGATGCGCCGTTCGAGCGCATCGACTACACCGAGGCGGTGGCGCTGCTGCAGAAGTCGGGGCAGAAGTTCGACTTCCCGGTCGAATGGGGCCTGGACCTGCAGACCGAGCACGAGCGCTGGCTGACCGAGCAGCACGTCGGCCGCCCGGTCGTGGTGATGAATTACCCGGAGCAGATCAAGGCTTTCTACATGCGCCTCAACGACGACGGCAGGACCGTCGCCGCGATGGACGTGCTCGCGCCCGGCATCGGCGAGATCATCGGCGGCAGCCAGCGCGAGGAGCGCCTGGACGTGCTCGATGCACGCATGGCGCAGTTCGGCCTCGAACCGGCGCATTACGGCTGGTACCGCGACCTGCGCCGCTACGGCAGCGTGCCGCACGCCGGCTTCGGCCTCGGCTTCGAACGCCTGGTGGTCTACACCTGCGGCCTGGCCAACATCCGCGACGCGATCCCCTACCCGCGCGCGCCGGGCCTGGCGACGTTCTGATGCGGTCGCCGCGGTGAACGCCGGCACCGGCTCGATCTGGCTGTTCCTGTGCCTGGGCCTCGCCGGCTCGGCGCTGCCGGCGCATTTCGGTTTCCGGGTGCTGGCCTGGCGCCAGCACCTCGACCGCGGCCATCCCTTGCCGGCCGGCGTCAACGACGGCGGCCTCGCCTACAGCTGGTGGCTGATGCGCTTCGGCCACCGCCGCCTGCACGACCGGAACCTCGACTTCTTCGCCGCGACCGCCGGCATCAGCGGCTGGCTGGCGCTGATCGGCGTCGTCGGCACCGTCACCCTGATCACGGCCTGAAACCCATGAACGATTCCACGAACCACGAAGAACAGTGGTGGCTGGCCCACCTCGGCCGGCTGCTGGTCTGGGCGCGCCTGCGCGTGCTCGAGAGCGGCGTCGCCGAGGTCTTCGACTGCGACGGCCGCACCAGCGTCTACGAAAGCGGGGACGTCGCCCGCGCCGCGCTGATGGACGCCGAATACCGCGCCCTCGACGGCATGGACGCCGACGACGCCGAGGCCTGGGGCCTGGACCTCGAGGAGATCGAGCCGCCGCAGGGCGACGACGACGAGACACTGGCCGCGACGATGATGCAGCCGCTGAAGAATCCGCTGACCGGCCGCGACCTCTGACGATGTACACGCCGCGCCACTTCGCCGAGACCGACCTCGCCGGACTCGACGCGCTGGCCGCGCACGACCCCTTCGTGACGCTGGTGACCGTCGCCGACGGCGTGCCGGCGGTCAGTCACCTGCCGGTGCTCTACGCCCGCGACGGCGAGCGCATCGTGCTGCGCGGGCACTGGTCGCGCGCCAATCCGCAGTGGCGGCACGGCGACGGGCCGGCGCTGGCGATCGTGCACGGCCCGCACGCCTACGTGTCGCCCGGCTGGTATCCGGACAAGGAAGCGGCGGCGCGGGTGCCGACGTGGAACTACGCCGTCGCGCACCTGCACGGCGCGCTGCGCGTGCACGACGATGCCGCCGCGACCGCCGCGGTCGTCGCCGCGCTGTCGGCCCGGCACGAGTCCGCGCTGGGCAGCGACTGGCGCTTCGAGCCGGAGAACCCAGCGCACACGGGCCTGCTGCGCGGCATCGTCGCGTTCACGCTCGAGGTCGAACGGTTCGAACTGAAGTTCAAGCTCAACCAGAACCACCCGGCGGCGAACGTCACCGCGGCCGCCGACGTGCTCGCCGCCAGCGGTCGTGAAGCCGACCGCCAGATCGCCGCGCTGATGCGCGACCGCCTCGCCCGCCGACCGCCAGGAGACGAACCATGAACACCGACCTGCGTGGCCGCCACGCCCTCGTCTGCGGCGCCTCCGAAGGCATCGGCCGCGCCGCCGCGGAAGCGCTGGCGCTGGCCGGCGCCGACGTCACCGTGCTGGCGCGCCGCGCCGGCAAACTCGCCGAAGTCGTCGCCGCCCTGCCCCGCCGCGCCGACCAGCGCCACGGCCATGTCGTCGCCGATGCCGGCGAAGCCGAGGGCCTGCGTGCCGCGGTCGCCGCGCTGGTCGCCGCGAAGCCGGTGCACATCCTCGTCAACAACACCGCCGGCCCGCCCGGCGGGCCTGCGCACGCCGCCGAGCCCGAGCAGTTCGTCGCGGTCTTCCGCCAGCACCTGGTGGCCAACCAGGTACTCGTGCAGCAGGTGCTGCCGGGCATGCGCGCCGCGCGCTGGGGCCGCATCGTCAACGTGATCTCGACCTCGGTGAAGGAGCCGATCGCCAACCTCGGCGTGTCCAACACCATCCGCGGCGCGGTCGCCGCCTGGGCGAAGACGCTGTCGCGCGAACTCGCCGCCGACGGCATCACCGTCAACAACGTGCTGCCCGGCTATACCCGCACGCAGCGCCTGGAACAGATCCTCGCCGAGCGCGCCGCCGCCAGCGGCAAGTCGACCGACGAGGTCGCGAAGGCGATGCTCGCGACCGTGCCCGCGGGCCGCTTCGCCGAGGCCGCGGAAGTCGCGGCCGCGATCGCCTTCCTCGCCTCCCCGGTCGCCGGCTACGTCAACGGCGTCAGTCTGCCGGTCGACGGCGGCCGCATGCAGTCGATCTGAGGCGCCGGCGGATGATCGAACACCAGCGTTTTTCCGACCGCGTGCCCTTCGCCGCGCGGGTGATGGTGGTGCGCGGCGATGCCGCCTGGGTCGCCGAGGTCAAGGATCTCTCCGAAGGCGGCTGCGGCACCTTCCGGCCCGCCGACTGCGCGCTCGAGGTCGCCGACCTCGTGCAGCTGATCTTCTTCGACGGTCCCGGCCGCGCGGTCGTCGTCGGCGCCCGCGTCGCCCGCATCGCGCCCGCCTCCCTCGGCTTCGAATACCACGACCCGCAAACCGTCCCACCCACCTGACGTGCGGCCGCGCGGTTCGCCTCCGGGGCTGTGACCGCATGCAGGAACGTCGCAGCGCCGCCGCGCTGCGTAGGGCTGGGCTTGCCCCGCCGTCGCAAGCGCCATCCATGGCCAGCTCAGGCGGGTACGCTCCGGCATCCTGCCTCCGCTCAAGCCCACCCCTACGCAGCACGGCGTCGCCCGATTTTCCCGGGCGGTCACAGCCCCGAAGGCGAACCCCGCAGCCACACGGCAGCCTGGCGACCGGAACGCCCGACACGAAACCTCACCGCAGCGACCTCACCCGGACGTGGCGAGCGAAACTGCGCGCAGTTCGCGCTGTTCGAAGGCTGGCGTGCTTTCGGCGACCGGGAGCCCGTGCGTTCGCGTCGGCGGGCGTGGCCGATGGCGACCGCCGACGGCAATCGGGGCGACGCCGTGATGCGAGGGGGTTCGCTTGAGCGGAGGCAGGATGCCGTAGCGCACCCGCGTGAGCTGGCCAGGGATGGCGCTTGCGACCGCGGGGCAAGCGAAGCCCCCTCGCAGCGCGGCGGCGCCGCCGGCGTACCCACCTGCGGTCGCCACCGGCCACGCCCGCCGACGCGGACGCACGTGCCTTCCGCGCGCGTCAGCGTTCGAAGAGGGCGATGGATTCGACGTGGGCGGTTTGCGGGAACATGTCCATCGCCCCCGCCGCGACGAGCCGGTAACCGCGCTCGCGGACGAGGAAACCCGCATCCCGCGCCAGCGACGCCGCGTGGCAGGACACGTAGACGATGCGGTCGATGCCCTTCAGCGGCAGCTGCGCCAGCACCTCGGCGGCGCCGGCGCGCGGCGGATCGAGCAGCAGCTTGTCGAAACCGGCGCGCATCCACGGCTCGGCCGACAGGTCCTTGAACAGGTCGGCGGCGTGGAACGCGACGTTGCCGAGGCCATTGGCGGCGGCATTCGCGCGGGCGCGTGCTACCAGGCCGGCATCCCCCTCGACACCGACGACCTGGCCGGCGCGACGCGCCAGCGGCAGCGTGAAGTTGCCGAGGCCGCAGAACAGATCGAGCACGCGATCCTGCGGCTGCGGGTCGAGCAGGTCGAGCGCCGCGGCGATCATTTTCACGTTCAGGCCGGCATTGACCTGGATGAAGTCGAGCGGGCGGAACTCGAGGTCGACGTCGTGGCCCGGCAGCGCGAATGCCAGCCGCGGCGGCGTCTGCGGCCACAGCGGCGCGACGCTGTCGAGGCCGCCCGGCTGCAGGAACACCGCGAAGCCGGTCGCCTGCGCGAAGGCGACCAGCCGCTCGCGGTCGGCATCGGACAGCGGCTCGAGGTGGCGGAACACCAGGGCGACGGCGTCGTCGCCGGCGATGAACTCGATCTGCGGAATCGTGCCGCGGCCGTCGAGGCTGGCGACCACCGCCTCGATCTCCGGGATGCGGCTGCCGATCTGCGGCACCACCGTGTGGCATTCGGCGAGGTCGGCGACGAAGCGCGGATTGGTCTCGCGGAAACCCACGACGACCTTGCCCTTCTTATCGACCCAGCGCACCGAGAACCTGCCCTTGCGGCGGTAGCCCCAGGCCAGGTCGAGCAGCGGCTCGAGTTCGCGCTGCGGTTCGACGTGGCCGATGCGGCGCAGGTTGTCCATCAGCACGCGGCGCTTGGCCTGGATCTGCACCGGCGCCGCCAGATGCTGCAGCACGCAGCCGGCGCAGGTGCCGAAATGCGGGCAACGCGGCGTGACCCGGTCCGGCGACGGCACCAGCACCTCGGTCGTGCGCGCCTCGTCGAAATGGCGGTTGCGGCCGGTCTGTTCGACGCGCACGGTCTCGCCGGTCAGCGCGCCGGTGACGAACACGGTCTTGCCGCTGTCGCGGCGGCCGACGCCGCGGCCGTCGTGGCTGAGGTCGGTGATCACGACGTCGAATACGTCGTGCAGCTTGCTGCGGGAACGGCCCACGGGAACTACCGGCGGAAAGGGGCCGCGATTGTCGCAGAACAGCCGACGAGCCGCCCCTGCTGTAGGAGCGGCTTCAGCCGCGATGCTCTTCTTTCTCCCTCCATCCCCACCGCCCGAGCCACGCGCGGACGGATCGCGGCTGAAGCCGCTCCTACAGAGGGGGTGGGGAGCGTTACTTCTGCTTCCAGGCGCCGTCGCTGGCCTGGTACCACCAGCCGGCCCGCGCCGAGGCGATCCACTGCCGGGCGAAGGTTTCGCGGATCTGGCCTTCCCATTCCGGGTGGCCGTTGGCGACGGCGATCTCGCGGTAGACGGCGTCGCGGTCGCGGTTGTCGTCGGCGACGGCCTGGTTGACGCCGACCCGGTCCTTCAGCGCGATCTTCGTCGCGTCGCGGACGACGATGCGGCCGTCCTTGCCGAAGCCGAGCGCGCCGCTGTCGAAATGCGCCTGCAGGCTGTCGCGGAAGCGCGCGGCCATGCGGTCCTGGATCGCCTGGATCGCCGGGGTGCGGATCGTGATGTCGGCGCTCTGCGCGGCCGCCGGGCTGATCAGCAGGTCGAGCGGGTGGAAACCGCGGCGGGCCGGAAGCACCGACGACTGCGGGTTCGAACCGGCGGCGGCCTCGTCGCCGAGCACCTTCTCGACGAATTCCTCCGCCGCCTCCTGGGCCTCGGCGGCCGGGAAATACACGTTGATCGTGACGCAGGCCGCGAGTGCGAGCAGTCCCGCGAAGAGCAGCGACGAGAAAACGAGGGGCTTCTTCCTGATCTGCATGGGACGTCTCGCTGTGGTGGGGGTCAGTCGATCACCGGCGCCTGGCCTTCGGTCGCCGCCTGCAGCCGGTCGACCAGGGTCGGCCAGTCGACGCGGCGCCGGAAGCCGACGACCTGGATCCGTGGCAGGCCGGCGCCCTGGACGATGGTATAGCCGTCGCCTGCTGAATCGACACCGGACATGTCGCAGACGTTGTCGCGCAGCCGGCAGCCGAGGCCGATGCGCCGGTAGCCGAAATCATCGAAGAACTTCAGCGCCTGCGTCTGCAGGCCGCCCATCAGGCCACCGCCGCCACCGACGCGGGTGATGTCCTCGACCGCGCGGTAGCTGATGCGCTGGCGGCCGTTCCAGGCCGGGTCGGTCTGCAGGAATGCGTCGAAGCGCACCGGCGACCAGTCGATCATGCGCAGGCCGGCGATGCGGCCGTCGAGACGGCCGGTGATCGCACCGAAGCCGAAGGCGGCGGTCAGCGGCTCGAGGTCGATGTCGTCGATGGCCACGTCCGCGCTCAGCGACGGCGCCGCCCCGAAGGGCCGTTCCAGCACGACACCATCGATGCCGACGCGGCCGCCGAACAGCTGCATCTGCAGGCCGCCGTCGAGGGCCAGCACGTTGTCGGCGTAGCGCGCCGCCGGGATGCGGCCGGAGATCTGGCCGGTGAAGGGTGGCCAGCCGAGGCGCTGCGACAGGCTGCCGAGATCGAGCCGGTCCAGCGCCAGTCCCAGTTCGAAGCGCGTGCCCTCGCCGCCGCCCGGGGGCGACCAGACCAGGCCGTCGATGCGGATCTCGCCGCCGAGCGCGGCGATGTGCGCCGGCGCCGCCAGGCGAAGCTGGCCGCCGGCGCCTTCGAAATCGAAGCGGGTGCCGCCGAGGCCGATGCCGAACAGCGCGCCCGCGCCCCAACGCAGGTGTCCGGCCGGGCCGCTGCCGGCGCGCTGCCAGTCGAGATCGCCGTCGACCCCGGCCAGGGTGAAGCGCTGGCGCGGGTCGATCGCGGTGACCGCGTGCGGCGAGATCGCCAGCGCCTGCAGCTGGCCCTCGGCCAGGCGCAGGCGCGCATCGACGCTGCCGCCGAGCACCAGATCGGCGAAGCCTGCCGGTGCGAGCACGCCGGACAGGTAGCGGTCGCGGACGGTCGCGAGGTCGCCGGCATGCAGTTGCAGGTCGAGCGCGGCGATCCCGCCGGCCGCATCCACGAGGGCGCTGCCTTCGGCCTGCAGTACCTCGCCGTCGATCCAGCGCAGCCGCGGCAGCCGCCAGCTGCCGTCACCGCCGCTCTCGGCGGCGACAGCGATGTCCACCGGTGATTCCGGCAGCGGCACGTAGAAGGTGTCGACCAGCAGTTCGCCGGCGGAGGTGCGCAGGCCGATGTCGATGCGGCGGCCGCTGCCGTCGGCGCTGCCATCGTCGCGGTAGACGACCTCGAGTCCGGCGTCGACGCCGGCGGCGGCGAGCCAGCCGTCCGGGGTTTCGATGCCGACACCGGCCAGGCGCAGGTCGGTGTCGACGCGCAGGCCCTGCGCCGGCGCATGCACGTCGATGCGGCCGGCGACGGTGCCGCTGCCCCAGTGCCCGTCCGCCCACAGGCCTTCGAGGAAGCCCTGCAGCCAGGCTACCGGCACCCCGCGCAGCTCGATCCGCGAGAGCGCCGGGGAAGCCGCCTGGTTCTCGTAGGAAATCCGCTGGCCGCCGCCGTCGAGCACCGCCCGCGTCGCCACCGGAGAAAGCTGCAGCGACAGCCGCCGTCCGTCGGCACCGGCGCCGGCCAGCGGCCCCTCGCAGACCCATTCGCCGGCGCCCGGTCGCTGCAGCGGACAGCGCCAGGCGAGGTTGGTCGCGCGAAAGGCGAGCAGCGGGAAATCCACCGCGGCGACGCGTACTTCCAGCGCGCCCTGCGGTTCGCCGTCGCGCCACTGCAGGCGCGCCTGCACGCCGTCGAGGCTGCCGACGCCGCTGCGCACATGGGCGACGTCCAGGTGCACCGTACGCGCGGGTGCCGCGCCCGCGGCGAGCAGGCACAGGCAGAACAGGAGCCGCTTGATGCCACCGGAAGGCCGCCGCATGCTGCCCAGCATAGTGGCAGCGCCGGTGCACGGCGTGGCAAGTGCATGGAGATCCACGCATGGAATGCGAGCCGTCCCGCGTCGTCCCCACCGCCCCGGGCGCTGCCCCGGACGCACCGCGGCGCCTGCTCCTGCTCGAGGACGACCCGACGATCGCCGCCTTCGTGATGGCCGTGCTCGCGGCACCCGCGCTGCGAATCGACCATGCCCCCGACCTGGCCTCGGCGCGGACGCTGGCGACGCCCGCGCAGGCGCTGTGGCTGTTCGACGTACGCCTCCCGGACGGCGACGCCGCCGCCCTGCTCCACGAACTGCGCGCCCGCGGCCTGGCGACACCGGCGCTGGCACTGACCGCCGATGCCGGCAGCGACGAAGTGCGCCGCCTGCGCACTGCCGGTTTCGCCGCGGTTCTGGCCAAGCCCCTGCCGGCATCGACGCTGCGCGCGGCGGTGTCACCCTGGCTCGGCGAGGACTGGGACGATGCGGCCGCGACGCGCGCACTCGGCGACGCCGGGGCGGTCGCGACCCTGCGCCGGCTGTTCCTCGCCGAACTTCCCGACGAATGCCGGCGCCTGCGCGCCGAGCGCCACGCCGGCGACCACGCGGCGGTGCGCGCCCGCCTGCACCGGCTGCTGGCGAGCTGCGGTTACGTCGGGGCGCCGGCGCTGCAGGCGCGGGTACGGGTGCTGGCGGCGATGCCCGACGACGACGATGCCTTCGCCGGTCTGGAAGCGGCGGCCGCGCGGCTGCTCGCGGACGCCTGAGGCCTCATTCGCCGCGCGGCGCCGCGAGCTCGGCGAGGTCGCCCATCAGGCTCCAGGACTTCAGTGGCGCGCCGCCGAGGTGGCTGCGCAGCACGGCCCGCAGTGCCGGCCGCAGTTCGGCCAGCTGTGCCGGCGGCGGTAGCCGGTCCGCGGCCAGCGCCAGCAGCGCTGCGCCGCTGGCGGAGCCGGCACCGTGGTGGGGATCGCGCACCGGACCGAGTTCCGGGTCGAGGCGATAACGCGCCGCCGGATCGATCGCGCGGCCGTCGGCGGACGTGTCGAGCGGCAGGCCGTAGCCGAGCAGGTCGAGCAGGTCGCGTTCGAAGCGGCGCAGGGTCCAGGCCAGCGGCGTCGTCGCGGCCAGTTCAGCGCGCAGCTCGCCGTAGCGCTCGTACAGCGTCGCCGCCGGGTCCTGGCGCGGCAGCAGCCGCAGCAGCAGTTCATTGACGTAGAAGGCCGCCAGCAGGTGGTCGCCGGTGAGCAGCGGCGCCGCATCGAGGGCTTCGGCAGCGAGCAGGCGGCCGAGTTCGCCGCGGCCCAGCCAGTCGGCACGCACGTGCTGCAGCGGCTGCAGGGCGGCACGCAGCGGGTGCCGCTTCGGCCCGGACAGGCCGCGGGCGACGACGCCGACGCGGCCATGGTCGCGGCTGAGCAGTTCGACGATCAGGCTGGTCTCGCGCCACGGCCGCGCATGCAGCACGTAGGCGGGCTGGCCCTCGATGCGCATGCGCGCCCCGGCGCGGAATCAGTCGGAATAGCCGAAGCGGCGCAGTGCCGCCTCGTCGTCGGACCAGCCTTCGCGGACGCGGCACCAGGTCTCGAGGAAGACCTTGCGCCCGAACAGCTTCTCCATGCCGACGCGGGCGCCGGTGCTGATCGCCTTCAGGCGCTCGCCGCCCTTGCCGATCACGATCGGTTTCTGGCCGTCGCGTTCGACCCAGATCGCCGCGGCGATGCGCAGCAGTTCGCCGTCCTCCTCGAAGCGCTCGATCTCGACGGTGGTCGAATACGGCAGCTCCTCGCCGAGGCGGAGCATCAGCTGCTCGCGCACGAGTTCGCCGGCGAGGAAGCGCTCGCTGCGGTCGGTGATCTCGTCCTCGCCGTACTGCGGCGGCGATTCCGGCACCAGCCCGACCAGGGTCTTCGCCAGCGCCTCGAGGCCCTTGTTCTTCTGCGCCGACACCGGATGCACCGCGGCGAACTCGCGGCCGTCGGCGACCTGGGCGATGAACGGCAGCAGCTGACCTTTGTCGGCGACCTTGTCGACCTTGTTGACGACCAGCACGCAGGGCACCTTCGCCTCGCGCAGTGCGCGGAAGGCCAGGTCGTCCTCGTCGGTCCAGCGCCCGGCCTCGATCACCAGCACCGCGGCGTCGACGCCGTCGACGGCGCCACGGGCGGCGCGGTTCATCATCCGGTTCATCGCCCGCTTCTGCTCGCGGTGGATGCCGGGGGTGTCGACCAGCAGCAGCTGGCCGTCGGCGAAGGTGGCGATGCCGAGCAGGCGGTGGCGGGTCGTCTGCGGGCGCGGCGAGACGATGCTGACCTTGGCGCCGACCAGGGCATTGACCAGGGTCGACTTGCCGACGTTCGGGCGGCCGAGCACGGCGACGGTGCCGGCGCGGAACGGGGTGTCTTCGTTGTCGGTATCGCTCACTTCGCCTCCAGCCGCGCGAGCACGCGCTCGGCGGCGAGCATTTCGGCGGCACGCATCGAGCCGGCTTCGGCGGTCTCCGACAGCGCCGGCTCGGCGACCTCGCAGACCACGTGGAAGACGCGGGCATGGTCGTCGCCGACCGTGTCGAGCAGGCGGTAGCACGGCCGCGGCCGCTGCCGCGCCTGCAGCCATTCCTGCAGCCGGGTTTTCGGGTCCTTCTCGGCCTTGCCGACCGGAAGTTCGGCGATCATCGGCGCGAACCAGGGCAGCACCTGGGCCCGGCAGGCCTCGAAGCCGGCATCGAGATGGATCGCCGCGACGACCGCCTCGAGCGCGTCGGCGAGGATCGAGTCGCGGCGGTGGCCACCGCTCTTGAGTTCGCCGGGGCCGAGTTCGATGCGCGCGCCGAGGTCGAGCCGGCGGGCGAGGTCGGCGAGCGCCGATTCACGCACCAGGGCGGAGCGTGCCCGGGTCAGCGCACCTTCGTCGGCGCGCGGCCAGGCTTCGTGCAGGGCCTCGGCGACCACGAGGTTCAGCAGCGCATCGCCGAGGAATTCGAGCCGTTCGTTGTTCGGAGTACCGGCGCTGCGATGGCGCAGCGCCTGCTGCAGCAGTTCGGGCGAGCGGAACGGGTGATCGAGACGCTCAGCCACCCGGGCCCGAACCGGTGAGCGTGACCGTGCGGTCGAAGACGCCGACGGCGTCGAGGTTGCCGATCATCGGGACGCGGACCTCGTAGGCGATGTTGAGCTGCGCCCGACTGCCTTCGCGGATGATCTTGATGTTCTCTTTCTTCACCGACGTGACGTAGGCGATGTTGAAGCGGCGGAACAGGTCGGTCTGGACTTCCGACGGCGACATCCGCGCCGCGTTCGGCTGGGCCGCGAACTCGTCCATCACGCCCTTGAGGTTGTGGTATTCGCTGTACATCGGGAACAGCTTCATTGCGATCATCGCGAAGAAACCGACGACGATGAGCACGATGACGAAGCTCATCAGCGTGATGCCCTGCTGCCTGCGGACCATATCCCCTCTCCCCTGGGCGGTGACTCAGCGGATGGTATCGCCAATCCGGGTGTAGTCAAACGCCTGCCGGCAGGCCGAGGTGACGTCCTCGCAGTTCAGCCAGATCAGGAAGGCCTTGCCGACCAGGTTCTCTTCCGGGACGAAGCCCCAGGCGCGGCTGTCGTCGCTGTTGTCGCGGTTGTCGCCCATCATGAAGTAATGCCCGGCGGGCACTTCCCAGCTACCGTTGAGGATCGACTGCCGGTTCATCTCGAGGCTGTGGTGGCTGACGTCGCCGAGCTGGACCACGAATTCGGTGGCGCCGGTCATCTGCCGGCCCTGGCCGCCGGCACCGACATAGGCGTCCGGCAGGGCTTCCTTGTGCACCGCCACCCCGTTGAGGAACAGGGTCTGGTCGCGGAACTCGATCCGGTCGCCCGGCAGGCCCACGACCCGCTTGATGAAATCCTGCCCGGCCGCCGGGTCGTTCGGAATGCGCGGATTGCCCGGATAGCGGAACACGACGACGTCGCCGCGCTGCGGTTCGCCGACCTCGATGATCTTGGTGTTGAGCACCGGCAGGCGGATGCCGTAGGCGAACTTGTTGACCAGGATGAAGTCGCCGACCAGCAGGGTCGGCATCATCGAGATCGACGGGATCCGGAACGGTTCGGCCAGGAAGCTGCGCAGGATCAGCACCGCGAAGATGATCGGGAACAGCGAGCGCGAATAGTCGACGACGACCGGCTCGCTGACCTCCTCGCCTTCGGCCTGCATCAGCCGGCGCTTTTTCGCGAAGAACAGCGCGTCGATCGCCCAGACCAGGCCGGTGAAGGCGGCGAGCGCGACCAGCAGCGCGGCGATGTCGAAATCGAGGTTGGCGAACAGGTTGCTCATGCGTTCCACACGGGGTCTCGTTCGGGGGACGGGGACTTACTTGTTGTCGACCTGGAGCACGGCCAGAAAGGCTTCCTGCGGAATCTCGACGCGGCCGACCTGCTTCATCCGCTTCTTGCCTTCCTTCTGCTTCTCCAGCAGCTTCTTCTTGCGCGTCGCGTCGCCGCCGTAGCACTTCGCGAGCACGTTCTTGCGCAGCGCCTTGACCGTCGAACGGGCGATGATCTGCGAACCGATCGCCGCCTGGATCGCGACGTCGAACATCTGCCGCGGAATCAGCTCGCGCATCTTCTCGCACAGCTCGCGGCCACGGCGGTCGGCGTGGCTGCGGTGCACGATCAGGCTCAGCGCGTCGACTTTGTCGCCGTTGATCAGCGTGTCGACGCGCACGAACGGGCCGGCCTCGAAGCGCTCGAAGTGGTAGTCGAGCGAGGCGTAGCCGCGCGACACCGACTTCAGGCGGTCGAAGAAGTCGAGCACCACCTCGGCCATCGGCAGCTCGTAGCTGATCTGCACCTGCGAGCCGAGGTAGGTGATGCCGATCTGGCGGCCACGCTTCTCCTCGCAGAGCTTGATGATGTTGCCGATGTAGTCCTCGGGCGTGAGGATGTTGGCGCGGATGATCGGCTCGCGGATCTCCTCGATGTGGTTCACCGGCGGCAGCTTGGCCGGGTTGTCGAGCGACATCGTGCTGCCGTCGGTCTTCAGCACCTCGTAGACCACCGTCGGCGCGGTGGTGATCAGGTTGAGGTCGTACTCGCGCTCCAGGCGCTCCTGCACGATCTCCATGTGCAGCATGCCGAGGAAGCCGCAGCGGAAGCCGAAGCCCATCGCCTCCGAGCTCTCCGGCTCGAAGCGCAGCGCGGCGTCGTTCAGGCGCAGCTTCTCCAGCGCCTCGCGCAGCGCCGGGTAGTCGTCGGCGTCGACCGGGAACAGGCCGGCGAACACCCGCGGCTGCATTTCCTGGAAGCCCGGCAGCGGGCCCGGCGCCGGATCGTTCGCCAGCGTCAGCGTGTCGCCGACCGGGGCGCCGTGCACGTCCTTGATCGACGCGGTGATCCAGCCCACCTCGCCGGCGCCGAGCTTCGGCAGCACCTTGCGCTTCGGGGTGAACACGCCGACCGAGTCGACCTGGTGGGTGCGGCCGGTGGACATCACCAGCATCTTGTCGCCGGCCTTGAGCTCGCCCTGCATGACGCGCACCAGCGACACCACGCCGAGGTAGTTGTCGAACCAGGAGTCGATGATCAGCGCCTGCAGCTTGTCGGTGTCGCCCGGCTTCGGCGGCGGGATGCGCTGCACGATCGCCTCGAGCACGTCGCGCACGTTCAGGCCGGTCTTGGCGCTGATCGCGACGGCGTCCTCGGCGTCGATGCCGATCACCGCCTCGATCTCCTTCTTGACGCGGTCGGTGTCGGCGGTCGGCAGGTCGATCTTGTTGAGCACCGGCACCACTTCCAGGCCCTGCTCCACCGCGGTGTAGCAGTTGGCGACCGACTGCGCCTCGACGCCCTGCGCCGCATCGACGACCAGCAGGGCGCCCTCGCAGGCGGCGAGCGAGCGGCTGACCTCGTACGAGAAGTCGACGTGGCCGGGCGTGTCGATGAAGTTGAGCTGGTAGACCTGGCCGTCGAGCGCGGTGTACGGCAGCGACACCGATTGCGCCTTGATGGTGATGCCGCGCTCGCGCTCGATCGGATTGGAGTCGAGCACCTGCGCTTCCATCTCGCGGGCCTCGAGGCCGCCGCAGAGCTGGATGATGCGATCGGCCAGCGTCGACTTGCCATGGTCGACGTGGGCGATGATGGAGAAGTTGCGGATGTGCTGCATGCGGTTCCCGGGGGAAGGGGTTCGGCGGGCCGAAAACGGCGGATTATCGCACAGCGCCGCGGCCTTCCCCCGTCACGCCGGAAGCGCGGCCCGTCACGCCGGAAGCCCGGCCCGGGGCGCCGCGTCGGCGCCCGGGCCGGAACCGGTTCAGCGGGTCGGCAGGATCACGAAGCCGGTGCTGCGGGCGTTGCGCACCAGCAGGCGGACCTCGTCCTGGTCGGCGACCGCGGCGACCGCGTCCGCGAACTGCTTCAGGCTGCCGACCTCGTGGCGGCCGACCTGCAGCACCACGTCGCCCGGCTGCAGGCCGGCGCGGCGGGCGGCGGCGCCCTCGACCCGGGCGATCAGCAGGCCCTCGCCGGCCTTCAGGTCCAGCGCCGCGCGGGCGGCGGCGTCCAGCGGCTCGACGACGATGCCGAAGGCGCGGCCGTTGTCGGCCGCCGGCTGCCGCGCCGGGGCACGTTCCGGGCCGCCGGCGACCTCGAGCGCGGTCAGCGTGACCTCGAGCTCGCGCGGCTTGCCGTCGCGGATCACCCGCACGCGCACCTTGCTGCCGGGCGCCATCGCGCCGACCAGCGGCGGGAGTTCGGCCGAGCGGCCGATGTCGCGGCCCTCGAACTGCACGATCACGTCGCCCGGGCGGATGCCGGCGCGGTCGGCGGCGCTGCCGTTCTCGACCGAGTCGACGAAGGCGCCGGCCGGACGGTCGAGCCCGAGCTCCTCCAGCCGCCCGCGCTCGACGTCCTGGATACGCACGCCGAGCTGGCCACGCACGACCTGGCCGGTCTCGCGCAGCTGGCGCACCGCGTTCATCGCCACCTCGATCGGGATCGCGAAACTGACGCCCATGTAGCCGCCGGAGTTGCTGAAGATCTGCGAATTGATGCCGACGACCTCGCCGGCGGTGTTCAGCAGCGGACCGCCGGAATTGCCGCGGTTGATCGCGACGTCGGTCTGGATGAAGGGCACGTACTGCTGGCTCGGGTCCAGCGAACGGCGGCCGACGCCGCTGACGATGCCGGCGGTCACGGAATGGTCGAAGCCGAACGGCGAGCCGATCGCCAGCACCCACTGGCCGGGCTTGAGGCCGTTCGAATCGCCGATCACCAGCACCGGCAGGTTCTGCGCATCGACCTTCAGCAGCGCCACGTCGGACAGCGGATCGCTGCCGACCAGCGTGGCGGTCAGTTCGCGTTGGTCCGACATGCGCACGATGATCGTGTCGGCGCCGTTGACCACGTGGTGGTTGGTCAGCACGTAGCCGTCCGGCGAGATCACGAAGCCGGTGCCCTGGGAAACCCCGCCGCGCGGGATCACCGGCATGCCCGGCTGCTCGTCGAAGAAGCGGCGGAAGAATTCCGGCAGGTCTTGGTCGGGCACCCCGCGCCGCGGCGTGTTCGGGTTGCGGCCGATGCCCTTCTCGTCGTCGCCGAACGGATCGGGCGCGATCTCCTCGCGCGCATTGCGGGCCGGCGCGCCGTTGCCGGCACTGGCTTCGATGTTCACCACCGCCGGACCGGTGCGTTCGACCAGTTCGGTGAAGTCCGGCAGGTCGACGATCGCCGGCGCCCCGGGCCGCGCCGTCTCGATGGCCAGCGGCGGCACGTCGCTGCGCCCGCCGGTCTCGGCGGCGGCCTCGGCGTCGGCGCGGGCAGCGTCGGCGTCCAGCTCGCGGGCGTCGCAGGCGACGGTCAGCAGCGCGGCGAGCAGCAGCAACGGGGTTCGCGGGGTGGTCTTCATGGGGCTCGTGGGTTCCTTGGGTTTCGCAGACGGGAAAGACGACGGATAGGTGGTTCGCTCAGCGCTCGCGGCGCGGCGTGGTGGACGTCGTGGCGTCCCTGCCGCGGCCGTTCTCCACCGCATCGGGCGGCGGAGGCGGCGGCGACGAAGGCAGTGGCGTGACCGGCGCCGGCAAGTCCGCCGCCGGCGGCAGCCGCAGCATGGCACCGGCGACCACCGGCGCATTCGGCGCGAGCGTACGCGGCCAAGACTGCAGCGGCAGGCCTTCGGCCAGCGGCAGGTCGCGGATGTCGGTCAGCGTCGGCGTGCCGACGGCGGCGGGCAGCAGCGGCGTCGGCGTCCGTGCCGCCGGCGGCCGCGACAGCGGTGAGGTGGTGGGGGTCGTCGCAGGAGCGGCGGCGATCGCCGGTCCGGCGGCCGGTTCAGCGCTCGGCGCCTGCTCGCCCGGCCAGAGCATCACCGCGAACGCGACCGCGGCAGCGGCGGCCAGCCCGCGTTCGAAGTTCGTGCGCGGCAGCAGCCCGGAACGCAGCGGGCGACGCGCCGCCGCGGATGCCGGCGCCGTGGCGGCCGTTTCCATCGCGAGCTGCCGTGCGACGGCGCCGGCGACGGAAACCGTCCGCACGCGCTCGCCACGCAGCACCGCCCGCGCCAGCTGCCAGCGTTCCCACTGCGCCCGCAGCTGCGGGTCGTGGTCGAGCCGGCGCTGCAGGAAGCGCGCCTCGTCCGGCGCCAGGCCGCCGTCCATCCACGCGCTGAGCTGCTCGCGCAGGGCCGGGTCCAGGACTTCGCTCATGCCTTGCTCCTCTCGTCGCCGAGCAGCGGCCGCAGCCGCTGGTCGATCGCCTCACGGGCGCGGAAGATCCGCGACCGCACCGTGCCGATCGGGCACTGCATGCGCGCCGCGATCTCTTCGTAACTCAGGCCGTCGACCTCGCGCAGGGTGATCGCCTCGCGCAGTTCCGGCGGCAGCGCCGCGACGGCGTCGGTGACCGCGCCCTCGACGTCCTGGCGCAGCAGTTCGTGTTCCGGGGTGTCGTTGTCGTGCAGGCGATCGCCGACCGCCATGCGCTCGGCGTCGCCGGCCTCGATGTCGCTGGTGGGTGGCCGGCGCTTCTGCGCGACCAGATGGTTCTTCGCGGTGTTCACGGCGATCCGGTAGAGCCAGGTATAGAACTGGGCGTCGCCACGAAAGCCCGGCAGCGCCCGCCAGGCGCGCAGAAAGCTGTCCTGCACCAGGTCCTGCGCCTCGGCGGCGTCGCCGACGAAGCGGTGCACGACGGCGCCGATGCGGTGCTGGTACTTGCGCACCAGCAGGTCGAAGGCCGAGTTGTCACCGGCTTGCACACGCTTGACGAGGGCCAGGTCCTGTTCGTGATCGCCCATCCGGGCCGCTGCTCCTGCGGCCGTCCGGGGCCGCTGCATGGACATCCTGCCACCCGGAAAGTTCCGGCGCGGGAAACGTGGCGTTTGACCCTCCGGGGCCGTGTCCGGATGATACGACCTCCTTCCCTACCCCATCGTATGGAGCCCGCATGTTCGACGGACTTCGCCTGCAGCACTGGCACCCCGAACCCCGCGCCGACGGCGTCCTCGTGCTCACCCTCGACCGTGCCGACCAGAACGTCAACGCCCTGTCGCGGGCCGTGCTGGACGAGCTCGACGCGATGCTGGAGCGGATCGTGCTCGAACCGCCGAAGGCCATCGTCTTCCGCTCCGGCAAGGCCGCCGGCTTCATCCCCGGCGCCGACATCACCGCCTTCGGCGACATCGCCGCCAAGGGCCTGGTCGAGGACTGGATCCGCCGCGGCCAGCTGATCTTCCAGCGCATCGCCGAGCTGCGCTGCCCGACGGTCGCGGCGATCCACGGCCACTGCATGGGCGGCGGCACCGAACTGGCGCTGGCCTGCCGCTACCGCATCGCCAGCAGCGACGGGAAAACCCGGATCGGCCTGCCCGAGATCAAGCTCGGCATCTATCCGGGCTGGGGCGGCAGCGTGCGCGCGCCGCGCCTGCTCGGCGCCCCGGCGGCGATGGACCTGATGCTGACCGGGCGTTCGCTGTCGGCGTCGTCGGCGAAGGCGATGGGCCTGGTCGACAAGGTCGTCGCCCCGGCCGTGCTGGTCGACGAGGCGGTGAACCTGGCGCTGCGCGGCAGCACCCGCCCGTTCAAGCAGCGGCTGACGGCCTGGGCCACCAACACCCTGCCCGCACGCGCCCTGCTGGCGCCGCAGATCCGCAAGGCGACCGCGCGCAAGGCCCGCCGCGAGCACTACCCGGCGCCGTTCGCGCTGATCGACACCTGGCGCCGCGCCGGCGGCAAATCCGCGCGCGAGGCGCTGAAGGCCGAGGCGCGCTCGGTCGTCAAGCTCGCGACCACGCCGACCGCCGCGAACCTGGTCCGCGTGTTCTTCCTGATGGACCGCCTGAAGGGCCTGGGCGGCAAGGAGCACGGCATCCGCAAGGTGCACGTGATCGGCGCCGGCGTGATGGGTGGCGACATCGCCGCCTGGTGCGCGCTGCGCGGCTTCGAGGTCACCCTGCAGGACCGTGAGCTGAAGTTCATCGAACCGGCGCTGGCGCGCGCCGCGGCGCTGTTCGAGAAGAAGGTGAAGGACCCGGCGAAGCGCGCCGACACCTCCGCCCGCCTGCGCGCCGACGTGGAGGGCGCGGGTGTCGCCGACGCCGACCTGGTGATCGAGGCGATCTTCGAGAACCTCGAGGCCAAGCAGGCGCTGTTCGCGAAGGTCGAGGAGACCCTGAAGCCGGGCGCGCTGCTGGTCAGCAACACCTCGTCGATCGCACTGACGGAACTGCGTGCCGGCCGTCGCGATCCGGCGCGCTTCGCCGGCCTGCACTTCTTCAACCCGGTGGCGATGATGCCGCTGGTCGAAATCGTGCAGCACGACGGCGTCGACCCCGAGACCACCCGCCGGCTCGCCGCGTTCTGCCGTGCGATCGACAAGCTGCCGGTGCCGGTCGCCGGCACCCCGGGCTTCCTGGTCAACCGCATCCTCGCGCCCTACATGCAGGAAGCGATCCTGCTGCATGCCGAAGGCGTGCCCGGCAAGGTCATCGACCAGGCCGCGCTGAAGTTCGGCATGCCGATGGGGCCGATCGAGCTGGTCGACACCGTCGGCCTCGACGTCGCCGCCTCGGTCGGCAGGATCATGGCCGCGTTCCACGGCCAGGAACTGCCGGCCGCGTTCACCGTCGAGGAAGGCCGGCGCGGCAAGAAGGACGGCCAGGGCCTCTACAAATGGGAGAACGGCAAGCCGGTGAAGCCGGACGTGCCGCCGGGCTATACCGCCCCCGACGACCTCGAGGACCGGCTGATCCTGCCGCTGCTCAACGAGGCGGTGAGCTGCCTGCACGACGGCGTCGTCGCCGATGCCGACCTGCTCGATGCCGGCGTCATCTTCGGCACCGGCTTCGCACCGTTCCGCGGCGGTCCGATCGCGCACATCCGCGCGGTCGGCGCGAAGGAACTGAAGGCGCGCCTGGAAGTGCTGGCGGCGCGCCACGGCGAGCGCTTCACGCCGCGTCCGGGCTGGGACGCGCTCTGAGTCCGACGGCCGGCCGGCGTCCGCGGGCCGGCCTTCCGCTTCAGCCGCGGCAGCCGACCAGCTTCAGCTCCTGGCCGGCGCGGATCACGTAGGGCGCGCGCAGGCCATTCGCCCGCGCCAGCGCTTCGGCGCCGTTGCAACCATTGCGGCGCGAGATGGCCGCCAGGGTGTCGCCGCTGCGCACGCGGTAGGTACGCGCGGTCGCGGCCGGGCGCGATGCCGTCGGCGCCGCCGTCGGCTTCTGCGCCTGCACCAGGTTCAGGGCGATCTCCGCGCGCTCGCCGCTGATGCAATGCTGCTGGTACAGCGGCGGCAGCGCGACCGGCACCCGCAGCTCGGTCCCGGCGGCGATCGGTGCGTGCGGCTCGTAGCGCGGATTGAGGTTGCGCAGCACGCGGAAATAGCCCTCGCGCGGGCCGCCGAGGCAGATCGCCAGCTGGTAGATCGACGCCGGCGCCTGCAGGTTCATCACCGTCGCCGCACCGTCGACCCGGGGGAACTCCAGGCCGTAGTCCTCCGGGTGCAGGAACAGCCACGCCGCCGCGAGCACGTAGGGCACGTAGTCGCGGGTTTCCGGCGGCAGCTGGCCGTAGACGGCGGGATCCCAGAAGTCGCGCCCCCCGGCCGCGCGCTTCAGGCGCAGCGCCCGGCCCTCGCCGCCGTTGTAGGCGGCGACGACGTATTCGAGGTCGTCGCCGAGTTCGGCGAAGCGTTCGTTGAAATAGGCCACCGAGGCGCGGGCGGCCAGCTGCGGGTCGTAGCGGGTATCGAAGCCGTCGCGCCAGCCGAGGCCGAAGCGGGCACCGGTCGCCGGCATGAACTGCAGCGGCCCGGCCGCACCGGAACGCGACACCGCATGCACGCGGCCGTTGGACTCCTTCGCGAGGATGCCGAACAGCAGCGCCTCCGGCAGCCCGGCCTGTTCGTATTCGGGCCACATCAGGAAGCGCATCGCCTGGTAGTTCTCCCAACTGGTGATCAGCTGCGGGCGCATCCAGGTCAGCCACTCGGCGAGCGCGGCGCGCACCGGCTCGTTGAGTTCGATCATCTCGCGCAGGTCGCGGCCGTTGAGCATCGCCACCGCGCGACCCGATTCGGGGATCACCGACAGCACGCCGGCTTCGCGGCGATCGGCCCCGACCGGTGCGGCGAAGCCTTCGCCGCCGACCGCCGCGAGGCTCTCCTGCAGCATGCCGTCGTAGGCGGCGACCACGCGGCCGACGTCGCAGCGGCGGGTGCGGCCGCAACGGTTCGCCAGCTCGAGCAGGGTCGCCGAGGCCTGGCGCATGGCCTCGCGGCCCGGCACGACCTCGCCGGCACGCAGCTGGGCGAGACCGTCGCGGAAGCGGCCCTGCGCCGCCTCGACGTCGGCATAGAGGGTTTCCGCCGGATTCGGGCGCCGCGCCGCGAGGGCATCCCCCGCCGCCAGCACCGCCACCGCCATCACCGCCCAACCGATCGCGCGCATCCACCACTCCCGCTCGTTCCAGCGGCGCAGCCTAGCGGTCCGGCCCTGGCCTGCCAACCGCGACGTGCACCGGAAAGACGCCGGAATCCCGGCGGTCATCCGGCGCAGCCCGGGGGCTAGAATCGCCGCATCCCTGCAGGAGAAGCGTTCATGGGCGACATCCTCGTCGGTCGCGGCGACCAGCCGGCCTGGCTGCTGGCGAAGTACGGCAACCGCCACGGCCTCGTCGCCGGCGCCACCGGCACCGGCAAGTCGGTGACGCTGATGACGATCGCGGAGGGCTTCTCGCGGATCGGCGTGCCGGTGTTCATGGCCGACGTCAAGGGCGACATCGCCGGGCTCGCGATGCCCGGCACCTCCAGCGAGAAGTTGCTCGCCCGCGTCG
The DNA here is from genome assembly GCF_000426365.1 of Arenimonas composti TR7-09 = DSM 18010. Taxonomy (GTDB): domain Bacteria; phylum Pseudomonadota; class Gammaproteobacteria; order Xanthomonadales; family Xanthomonadaceae; genus Arenimonas; species Arenimonas composti. The sequence continues at coordinate 839,782 of NZ_AUFF01000001.1, forward strand.
CGCAGATCGGCGTCGAGGGCTGGGCGCCGGAAGCCAGCCCGGTGGTGTTCTGGGACCTGTACGGCCAGCTCGGCCATCCGGTGCGCACGACGGTCAGCGAAGTCGGCCCGGCCCTGCTCGCGCGGATGCTCGAGCTCAACGACACCCAGGCCGGGGTGCTCGACATCGCATTCAAGCTCGCCGACGATCGCGGCCTGCTGCTGCTCGACCTCGACGACCTGCGCGCGCTGCTGAACCTGGTGATCGAGCACCGCGCCGATATCTCGAAGGAATACGGCCTGGTCAGCCCGCAGTCGGCGGCGGCGATCCAGCGCGCGCTGCTGCGCCTGGAACAGGACGGCGGCGACCGCTTCTTCGGCGAGCCGGCGCTGCGCCTCGAGGACCTGATGCGCACCTCGCTCGACGGCCGCGGCGTGATCGGCCTGCTCGCCGCCGACCAGCTGATCCTGCGCCCGCGCCTGTATTCGAGCTTCCTGCTGTGGCTGCTGTCGGAGCTGTTCGAATCGCTGCCGGAAGTCGGCGACCTCGAGAAGCCGAAGCTGGTGTTCGTGTTCGACGAGGCGCACCTGCTGTTCGACGACTGCCCGCCGGCGCTGCGCCAGCGCATCGAGCAGGTGGTGCGCCTCATCCGCTCGAAAGGCGTCGGCGTGTACTTCTGCTCGCAGCAGCCCGACGACATCCCCGGCGAGATCCTCGCCCAGCTCGGCAACCGCGTGCAGCATGCGCTGCGCGCCTTCACCCCGCGCGACCGCAAGGCGGTGAAGACCGCGGCCGAGACCTTCGTGCAGAACCCGAAGATCGACGTCGCCAGCGCGATCGGTGAACTGGCGGTCGGCGAGGCGCTGGTGTCGATGCTGATGGACAAGGGCGTGCCGATGCCGGTCGAGCGGGCGCTGATCGCGCCGCCGCGGGCGCGCATGGGCGCGATCACTCCGGAGGAACGCGCGGCCGTGCGCGCGCGCAGCCCGGTCGGCGCCGCCTACGACACCCCGATCAACCGCGAGTCCGCGGCCGAGATCCTGCAGCGCCGTGCGGCGGAGGCGGCACGGCCGGCGGAAGCGACGCGCGGCGGTGGCCGTGGTGCCGCGACGCCGAAGCCGCAGGAAGCGCCGCGTTCGCGGATGGACGAGTTCCTGTGGGGCAACAAGCGTCGCCAGGGCGCGGTCGAGGCGGCGGCCAAGTCGGCGACCCGCACGGTCACCAACAGCATCGTGCGTGGCATCCTCGGCAGCCTCGGCCTGCGCCGCTGAGGCACGGATACCCGCATGACCAAGCTCCTGCAGAGCCTCGAGGCCACCGTCGTCGACAAGGGCAAGGTGCGCCGGCCGATCGGCGCCAAGATCTTCGGCGCGACGATCGTGCTGCTGCTGATGATGGCGGCGGTGACCTGGTCGGCGACGGTGAACCTGCACCAGCTCAGCCGCCAGTTGACGGCGCTGTCGGAGTACTACATCCCGCTCGAGCAGACGGTCGGCGAGATCCGCGCCAGCCACATGTCGCAGATCCTGATGTTCGAGCGCTTCCTCGGCGAGGGCGAGCCGGAGCGCTTCGCCGCGCTGCAGGCCGAGGCGCAGCGCTACGCCGGCGAACTGCTGCCCTGCGACCGCGACACGCTGCGCGCGGTGTCGCGCAAGGTGCGCGAGGACTTCCCGGCCGGACCGGAGCGCGCGGCGGTGACCTACGCGGTGCAGCGGCTCTGCTCGGACGACAGCGCCCGCCAGGCGATGGCACTGGTCACGACCGCGCTCGCCGACCCGTCGGTCGCGGCCGATCCCGCCCAGGTGCAGAACCTGAGCAAGGTGCAGGCGCAGCTCGAATTCATCGCCCGCGGCCGCACCGCACTGCACGAGACCATCGAACGCTTCCTCGCCCAGCACGACCAGCTCGATGCCGGCGCCCGCGCGATCCTCAAGGAACAGCTCGAGACCAACCGCAACAACGTCAGCCGCGAGGCCGGCACGTTGTCGCGCCTGCTGCAGGGACATACCGTCGACGCCGCCCGGCGCGCGCAGGCGGTCGAGCGCGACACCCTCGTCTTCAACTGGACCGCGACCCTGGTCGCGGTGCTGCTCGGCCTGGCCTTCACGCTGATCCTGACGCGCAGCCTGGTACGGCCGATCCGCGAGCTGCTCAGCGGCGCGAAGGCGGTCGAGGACGGCGACCTCGACATCCGCGTCAACGTGCATTCGACCGACGAGCTGGCGCTGCTGGCGCAGTCCTTCAACTTCATGGTCAGTGGCCTGAAGGAGAAGGAGGCCATCAAGTCGACGTTCGGCAAGTACATCGACCCGCGCATCGTGCAGACCCTGATCGACGAGCAGGCTGCCGGCCGCGTCGGCGAAAAGCGGCCGATGACCGTCTACTTCTCCGACATCGAGGGCTTCACCGCGATCTGCGAGGAGCTGACGCCGGACGGCGTCGTGCGCCTGCTCAACGGCTATCTCGCCGAGATGTCCGAACCGGTGCTGGCCAACCGCGGCATCATCGACAAGTACATCGGCGATTCGATCATGGCCTTCTGGGGCCCACCCTTCGTCGGCGAGGACGAGCATGCCCTGCTCGCCTGCGAGGTCGCGCTGGAGCAGCTGGCCCGCCTGCAGGGATTCCGCGCCCGCCTGCCCGACCTGACCGGCCTGCGCCGCGGCCTGCCGCGCTTCAACCTGCGGGTCGGCATCGCCACCGGCGAGGTCACCGCGGGCAGCATCGGTTCCGACACCGCGCGCAGTTACACCGTGATCGGCGACACCGTGAACCTGGCCTCGCGGCTGGAAGCGATCAACAAGGAATACGGCACCCGCATCATCCTCGACGAACACGCCTGGTCGGCGGTGCGCGCGAAGATGGAAACGCGCGAGCTGGACCGCATCCGCGTCGCCGGCAAGGCCGAGGCGGCGCGCGTGTTCGAACTGCTCGGCCGCCGCGGCGAGGTCGACGCGACCCGCCTGCAGCTGCGCAACGACTTCGAGCTCGCGCTCGCCGCCTACCGGCAGCAGCAATGGGACGAGGCCGCCGCGGGGTTCGAGGCCTGCGTGGCGCTGGCCGACGATCCGGCGTCGGCGCTGTTCCTGCGCCGTATCGCCCACCTGCGCGCACAGGATCCGGGTCCGCGCTGGGACGGCGTCTGGCAGTTCGTCAGCAAGTGAACCGGCGATGAGGGCGCCAGCATGAGCCGCTGGCGGCCGCCGCCGGAGAAATCGACGGCGATCATCACCCGCGCCGGCTTCGAACGGCTGCGGGCCGAACTGGACGATCTCTGGCGGGTGCAGCGCCCGGAGGTCGTGCGCGCCCTCGCTGCGGCCGCCGCCGAAGGCGACCGCAGCGAGAACGCCGAATACACCTGGCGCAAGAAGCAGCTCGCCGGCATCGACCGCCGCGTGCGCTACCTCAGCAAGCGGCTGCCGGCCCTGAAGGTCCCCGAAGGTGCCCCGGCCGACCGCCAGGCGGTGTATTTCGGCGCCACGGTCGAGCTCGAGGACGACGACGGCAACGTGCACCGCTACCGCATCGTCGGTCCCGACGAGACCGACGCGAAGGCCGGCTGGATCAGCATCGACGCGCCGCTGGCGCGGGCCTTGCTGAAGCGGCGCGAGGGGGACGAGATCGAGGTGGAGTTGCCGGCCGGCAAGGCCTCCTTCTACATCCTCTCCGTGTCTTACGGCGATTGAACGCGCTGGAAAGGCAAGTAGTGGATAAGAAGTAGGAAATAGCGGGCAACGGCGTCGTGTCCGGAGATCGATGCTCCCCCCGCCGCGACGACTACTTCCTATTTGTTATCCACTACTTGCCTTCTCACCGATAGCCCGCCGCCTGCAACTCGAACAACTCCGCATACCGCCCCCCCGCCGCCAGCAGCTCCTCGTGCGTGCCGGCGGCCTCGACGCTGCCGTTCGCGAGCACGAGGATGCGGTCGGCCATGCGCACGCTGGAGAAGCGGTGCGAGATCAGCACCGCGGTGCGGCCGGCGCTGAGTTCCTTGAAGCGCTGGAAAACCTCGAACTCGGAGCGGGCGTCGAGCGCCGCGGTCGGTTCGTCGAGGATCAGCAGCTGGGCGTCGCGCATGTAGGCGCGGGCGATCGCCACCTTCTGCCACTCGCCGCCGGACAGGTCGACGCCGTTGCGGAAGCGCTTGCCGATCACCTGGTCGTAGCCGTTCGGCAACTTCGCGATCACCTCGTCGGCGAGCGCGCGCTGGGCCGCGGCGACGATGCGGTCGCGATCGTCGCGCGCCTCGATGCGGCCGACGGCGATGTTCTCGGCGGCGGTCAGGTGGTAGCGCACGAAGTCCTGGAAGATCACGCCGATCTGCGCGCGCAGTTCGTCGAGGTCGTAGTCGCGCAGGTCGTGGCCGTCGAGCAGGATGCGGCCCTCATCGGGGTCGTAGAGCCGCGCGAGCAGCTTCACCAGTGTGGTCTTGCCGGCGCCGTTCTCACCGACCAGGGCCAGCACCTCGCCGGCCCGCAGTTCGAAGCTCAGATGCCGCACCGCCCAGCGTTCTGCGCCGGGGTAGCGGAAGCCGACGTCCTCGAACACGAAGCCTTCGCGCATCGGCACCGGCACCGGCCGCGGATTCGCCGGCGACACGATCTCCGGCTGGATCTCGAAGAAGGAGAACAGGTCGTCGAGGTACAGCGCCTGCCCCGCGACCTGCGAGAAGCCGACCAGCAGGCCTTCGAGCAGCTGGCGCAGGCGCAGGAAACTGCCGGCGAGGAAGGTCAGGTCGCCGATGCTGAAATCGCCGCGCACCGTGCGCCAGGCGATGTAGCCGTAGGCGACGTAGTAGCCCAGGGTGCCGAGCATCGTCAGCAGGCTGCCCCAGCCGGCCCGGCGCAGCGCCAGCGCGCGGTTCGCGGCGTAGAACTTCGCCGACAGGTCGCGGAAGCGCGCGATCAGGAACGGGTGCAGGCCGAAGATCTTCACTTCCTTCGCCGTCTCGACACTGGCGCCGGTCTGCTTGAAGTACTCGAGTTCGCGCCGCTCCGGCGTCCACGAGAAGTTCAGCGAATAGTTCAGCGCGTTGAAGTGCGCCTCGCCGAGGAAGGCCGGGATCAGCGCGATCGCCAGCAGCGCCATCAGCCACGGCGCGTAGACGACCAGGCCGGCGGCGAAGGCGACGATCGTCACCGCGTCCTGGGCCTGGCCGAACAGCTGCCCCATCAGGGTCATCCGCCCCATCGTCTGCCGGCGGGCGCGGTCGAGGCGGTCCTGCAGCTCGCTGTCCTCGAAGTCCTCGAGGTCGAGCGTCGCCGCGTGTTCCATCAGTCGCACGCTGGTGGCGTTGGTGAACAGTTCCGACAGCAGCTGGTCGACCAGCGAAACGATGCGGCCGAGCACGTCCGAGAGCACCGCCAGCCCGAATTCCAGCGCCAGCAGGCCGAGCAGCGGCGACAGCAGGCCACTTTCCCACCACGCCGTCAGCGAGGTCTGGCCGGTTTCCAGCCCGACCAGGCGGACGACCTCGTCGATGATCAGCTTGCCGACGTAGAGCATCGCCACCGGCAGCACCGCCCGCAGCAGACGCAGGCCGGCGGTGGCCAGGGTCAGGCCCCGGCTGGTCTGCCAGATCTGCCTCAGGAACGGCGGCAGGTTGCGCAGCGCGTCGAAGCGCTCGCGGACGCTGGGGCTGGTGCGGCGGGTCCTGGCGGTATCGGGCATGCGCGAAGTCTGGACGGGCATGGCGTGAGGCGTGGTGAAGCGTTACTCGCCTTCGCCGTCGTCCCCGACCAGGCCGTAGAGGTCGTGCTCGTCCGAGCCCATGATGCGCACGTCGCAGAAATCGCCCGGCTTCAGGCCGGCGGCGGCGCCATCCTGGATCTGCACCAGGCCGTCGATCTCGGGGGCGTCGGCCGTCGAGCGGGCGATCGCGAGGTCGCCGTCGATCAGGTCGACCAGGCAGCGCTGCACGCTGCCGACTTTGGCTTCCAGGCGTTCCGCGCTGATCCGCGCCTGCACGTCCATGAAGCGGGCCAGCCGTTCCTGCTTCACCTCTTCCGGCACCGGGTCGGGCAGCGCATTGGCGGCGGCGCCGTCGACCGGCGAATAGGCGAAGGCGCCGACGCGGTCGAGCTGCGCTTCTTCGAGGAAGTCCAGCAGCGCCTCGAACTCGGCCTCGGTCTCGCCGGGGAAGCCGACGATGAAGGTGCTGCGCAGGGTCAGTTCCGGGCACATCGCGCGCCAGCGCTGCACCCGCTCCAGGGTCCGGTCGACCGCGCCCGGGCGCTTCATCAGCTTCAGGATTCGCGGGCTGGCGTGCTGGAACGGGATGTCGAGGTAGGGAAGGATCTTCCCTTCCGCCATCAGCGGGATCACCTCGTCGACGTGCGGGTACGGGTAGACGTAGTGCAGCCGCGTCCACACGCCGAGCTCGGACAGGCCCGCGCAGAGGTCGAGCATCTTCGTGCGCCAGCTGCGGCCGCGCCATTCCTGTGGCGCATAGCGGGTATCGACGCCGTAGGCGCTGGTGTCCTGCGACACCACCAGCAGCTCGCGCACGCCGCCGCGCACCAGCTTCTCGGCCTCGCGCAGCACCTCGTCGACCGGCCGCGACACCAGGTCGCCGCGCATCGACGGGATGATGCAGAAGCTGCAGCGGTGATTGCAGCCTTCGGAAATCTTCAGGTAGGCGTAGTGCTTCGGCGTGAGCTTCAGGCCGTAGTCGGGCACCAGGTCCAGGAACGGGTCGTGCTGCGGCGGCAGCGCCGCATGCACCGCTTCCATCACGCTGCGGTAGTCCTGCGGGCCGCTGATCGACAGCACGTCCGGGTGCGCCTCGCGGATCAGCGACTCGCGCTTGCCGAGGCAGCCGGTGACGATGACCTTGCCGTTCTCGGCGATGGCCTCGCCGATCGCATCGAGGCTCTCGGTGACCGCGGCATCGATGAAGCCGCAGGTGTTGACCACGACGACGTCGGCGGCGTCGTAGCTGGGCACGACCTCGTAACCCTCGACGCGGAGCTGGGTGAGGATGCGCTCGGAATCGACGAGGGCCTTCGGGCAGCCGAGGCTGACGAAGCCGACGCGGGGCGGGCTGGCGGACATGCGGGAACTCTGGGCTGGCGCGGCGCGGGGCCGCGGATTCTACACCCCACCCCCTGCGCCCGCCCTGCGGCCGCCGGTTTTCCGGGTGTAGGCTTGGCCCGGGGACCACAGGACACACGGGGGAGCGCATGCCGTCCATCTCGTTGAACACCCGCCACGGGCGCATCTCGGCCTGGCTGTCGCGACCGCACGTGACGCCGAAGGGCGCGGTCATCGTGATCCAGGAGATCTTCGGGCTCACGCCCTTCGTGCGCGGCGTCGCCGACCGCTTCGCGAACTACGGCTACGTGGCGATCGCGCCGTCGCTGTTCGACCTGGTGCACCCGGGCACGGTGCTCGACCACGACGAGGCCGGCATCGCCCGCGGCCGCGAGATCCGCGAGGAACTGGGCTTCAACGGCGCCCTCGACGGCGTCCGCGGCGCCTTCGATTTCCTCGAGGCCGAGCACAAGGTCGCCACGGTCGGCTTCTGCTGGGGCGCCAGCGTCGGCTTCCTCGCCAACACCCGGATGGGCCTGCCGTCGGTCGGTTACTACGGCGCGCAGACCGTGCCGCTGCTCAAGGAGCGGCCGAAGGCGCCGATGATGCTGCACTTCGGCGAGAACGATGCCTCGATCCCGCCGGAGGACGTCGCCGCCCACCGCGAGGCGCTGCCGGCCGCGGAGATCCACGTCTGGCCCGACGCCGGCCATGGTTTCGCCCGCGAAGGCCACCCCGACCACCGCCCGGAAGCCGCCAGCCAGGCGATGTCGCGCACCCTGACCTTCCTGCAGAAGAACCTGCGGTGAGCGTCGCGGGCGGGTTCGCGCTGGACCCGCGGCTGGCCGCCGACAGCGTCGCCGTCGCCGACGGCCCGCTGTCGCAGCTGCGCCTGGTCGACGACACCCGCTTCCGCTGGCTGGTGCTGGTGCCGCGGCTGCCGGAGGCGGTCGAGTGGATCGACCTCGATGGCGACCATCAGCGCCTGCTGCTGGCCGAACTGAACCTCGCCGGGCGCCTGCTGCGCGCCTGGGGTCCGGTGCACAAGCTCAACATCGGCGCCCTCGGCAACGTCGTCCGCCAGCTGCACGTGCACGTCGTCGCGCGCGAGGAAGGCGACGCCGCCTGGCCGGCGCCGGTGTGGGGCGTCGGCAAGATGCAGCGCTACGGGGCGGCGGAGCGCGAGGCGCTGGTTGCGCGGCTGCGCGCCCTCCTCTCCACGCTGTCACCCGAATGACCCGCCCCCCCGCTGTAGGAGCGGCTTCAGCCGCGATCCCTCCACAGCGCGAGTTCAAGGATCGCGGCTGAAGCCGCTCCTACGGGAAGCGCGGGTTCGAGGATCGCGGCTGAAGCCGCTCCTACGGGTTGCTTCCCGCAACCCCACGCGCCGCGGCGAGCTCCGACGCGACACGCGCCGCCGCCTGCCCCATCAGGAACTCGACCGTCTGCACGAGATTGGTCGAGGCGCCGATCGGCAGCGGCCAGCTGTTGCGGTCGACGACGATGCGCGCGAGTTCCTCGCCGGTCTGCGCGTCGCTGATGACCACGGTGGCGTCGAACTGGCTCTTGCCGGCGAAGCCGAGCAGCGAGCGCGCGGCGATGTTGCCCGGCTCCCACTGGTCGATGCTGCCGGCGACGCGCAGCGCCGGACCGGCCAGCGGCTCGCGCGAGACCTCGGCGAAGGCGCCGGTCTTGCCGATCTCCTCGGCGATGCGATCGGCGAAGGCCCGCCGCCCGACGTCGACCGCGGCGGCCTGGGCCGCGGCGCTCTCCTCGTCCTTCGCCGGCCGGCGGTCGTTGTTCACGAATTCGCCGACGACGACGCGGTCGTAGTCGACGATGCGGCGCGACGCGCCCTCGCTGCGGTCGATGCGGCCGAGGCTGCCGCATCCGGCCAGCAGCGCGGCGAGCGCGAACAGGACCGCAGCGGTGGAAAGACGACGCGACGCGATCCGGCTCATGACACTCTCCGCGGGCTTCAGGTGCGTGGCAGGGTGACCCCGGTCTGGCCCTGGTACTTGCCGCCGCGGTCCCGGTAGGAAGTCTCGCAGGTTTCGTCGGACTGGAAGAACAGCATCTGGGCGACGCCCTCGCCGGCGTAGATCTTGGCCGGCAGCGGCGTGGTGTTGCTGAACTCCAGGGTCACGTGCCCTTCCCACTCCGGCTCCAGCGGCGTCACGTTGACGATGATGCCGCAGCGCGCGTAGGTGCTCTTGCCGAGGCAGACCACCAGCACGTCGCGCGGGATGCGGAAATACTCGACGGTGCGCGCCAGCGCGAAGGAATTCGGCGGGATGATGCAGACGTCTGCCTCGACGTCGACGAAGCTGGTCGGGTCGAAGGCCTTCGGGTCGACGATCGTCGAGTTGATGTTGGTGAAGATCTTGAACTCGCGCGCGCAGCGGACGTCGTAACCGTAGCTGGAGGTGCCGTAGCTGACGATGCGGTGGCCGTCGGCGGCGTGCTTGACCTGACCGGGCGCGAACGGCTCGATCATGCCGTGCTCCTGGGCCATGCGGCGGATCCAGCGGTCGGACTTGATGCTCATCGGGGGCTCGCGTCGAGGGGGACCGGCATTCTAGCGGCGCCCGCGTCAGGTGTTCTGCACCACGATGTTCGGGAACGCGATCCGGCGGTTGCGCGCCTGCAGCGCCAGCCGCGCCGCGGTGCGGCGGGCGATCGCCAGGTAGGCGCGGGCGGGGTCCGAGTCCGGCGCGGCGGCGACGGTCGGGGCGCCGGCATCGGCCATCTCGCGGATGCGGATGTCCAGCGGCAGCGAACCCAGCAGCGGCACCCCGTACTGCGCCGCCATCCGCTCGCCGCCACCGGCGCCGAACACGTGTTCGGCATGGCCGCAGTTCGAGCACACGTGCACCGCCATGTTCTCGACGATGCCCAGCACCGGCACCTCGACGCGGGCGAACATCTGCAGCGCCTTGCGCGCGTCCAGGGTGGCGATGTCCTGCGGGGTGGTGACGATCACCGCGCCGGAGACCGGCACCCGCTGCGCCAGCGTCAGCTGGATGTCGCCGGTGCCCGGCGGCAGGTCGATCACCAGGTAGTCGAGACCCTGCCAGCGGGTGTCGTTGAGCAGCTGCTGCAGGGCCTGGGTGACCATCGGACCACGCCAGATCATCGGCGTGTCCTGGTCGATCAGCAGGCCGATCGACATTGCCTGCAGGCCGTGCCCGCGCTTGGGTTCGATGGTCTTGCCGTCCGGGCTCTCCGGGCGGCCCTGCAGGCCGAGCATCGCCGGGATGCTCGGGCCGTAGATGTCGGCGTCGAGGATACCGACCGTGGCGCCTTCGGCCTGCAGCGCCAGCGCCAGGTTCACCGCGGTCGTCGACTTGCCGACGCCGCCCTTGCCGGAGGCGACGGCGATGATGTTCTTCACCTCCGGCAAGGGCCCGAGGTCCTTCTGCACGCGGTGCGCGGCCACCTTCGACTCGACCGTGACGGTCGCCTCGCGGATGCCGGGCACGCTCGTCGCGGCGGCGCGCACCTGCGCGGCCAGTTCGGCATGCCAGCTGCGGGCGGGGTAGCCGAGGCGGATCTCGATCGCGGCGCGGTCACCGTCGACGCCGACCCCGCGGAGGGCGTCGGTCTCGCCGAGCGAGGTGCCGGTATGCGGGTCGGGCAGTTCGGCCAGGCGGCGGCGGAGGTTTTCGGATTCTGCGACGGTCATCACGGCTTCCCGGTGGAGTCGGGAATTATGCCCCGGACGGGGGCGGGCCCAACGCGTTTCTGGTGTTGGGCAGGACGTGAACCGCGTGTTAACGTCCGGAGGTCGGGGTGTCGAACGACACTGCCTCCGGCGGTTCCGGGGCCCCGGCCAGTCCAACCACCAGCAGGGGATTCCCGCATGAGCAATCGCAGCAAGACGCCGAAACGGAACCAGCTTTGCGCCGCCCTGGTCGCGGCCATGCTCGTTCCGGTGAGCGGCACCGCGCTCGCCCAGCAGGCCAATGACGACGACAGGGACGACGAGCGCGTCACCACGCTCGACCGCATCGTCGTGACCGGCTCGCTGATCCCGCAGACGGAGATCGAGACCGCCACTCCGGTGACGATCATCACCGCCGAAGACATCAGCGCGCGCGGTTTCGCGACGGTCGCCGAGGTGCTGAAGGAGTCCAGCATGTCGGTCGGCGGCGTGCAGGGCTCGCAGACCTCCGCCTCGTTCACCCAGGGCGCCGAGACGATCTCGATGTTCGGCCTGCCGGTCGGATTCACCAAGTTCCTGATCGACGGCCGCCCGATGGCGAACTTCCCGGCGCTGTACAACGGCTCCGACGCCTTCAACAACATCAGCGGCATTCCGATCGACCTGGTCGAGCGCATCGAGATCCTGCCCGGCGGCCAGTCGTCGCTGTACGGCTCCGACGCGATCGCCGGCGTGGTGAACATCATCCTGCGCAAGAACATGGACGGCTCGTCGGTCAACGCCCGCTTCGGCTGGTACGAGCACGGCGGCGGCCAGAGCCAGCGCGTGAGCTTCGCCACCGGCTTCGGCAGCAAGGACGAGCGCTTCAACATGATGCTCGGCCTGCAGGGCGAGAAGCGCGACGCGGTCTGGGCCCACCAGCGCGACTGGACCCGCACCTACTTCACCGAAGGCACGAGCGCGCCGATCGCCAGCCGCGACTGGCTCGTGAACAGCCCGTTCACCAGCTACAACTGGCTGGTGCCGGACGGCTCCTGCGACGCCGTGTCCGACGGTTTCAACGGCAGCGTCGACCAGCAGGTGCGCCCGGGCTTCGGCACGTATTGCGGCTCGCTGGACTCCGTCGGCTACCGCACCCTGGCGAACGACAAGGAGGCGTACCAGTTCTACGCCCACACCACGTTCGACATCGCCGACAACGCCCGCCTGTACGCCGACTTCCTGTACAGCCGCGAGGACGTCTCCTATCACGTCGGCGCCAACTACACCTGGTGGGGCACGAGCGTCGAGTGGGGCTACTTCTACGACCCGAACTACGACGACTTCTTCAACCTGCAGCGTGCCTTCGTGCCGGAGGACATGGGTCCGGGCGGTTACGAGAACTCGATGAGCACCGACAAGTCGAAGGCCTGGGCACTGACCTTCGGCGTCTCCGGCACCATCGGCAACTCGATGTGGGACTACGACATCGGCGCGACCTTCACCCGTTACAGCCTGGATGAGGTCGGTTTCGTGCGCTGGGCCGGCCCGATCAACGACTTCTTCCAGGACCTGGTGCTCGGTCCGCAGCTCGGCTGGGATCCGTACTACGGCGCCTACCCGGTCTTCGATCCCGACTACCAGGCCTTCTACCGCCTGCTGACGCCGGAAGAGTTCAACAGCTTCACCGGCTTCGCGACCTCGCGCAGCGAGACCGAGGACGATTTCGTCCGCGCCCAGTTCGTCAACGGCTCCCTGTGGCAGATGGGTGGCGGCGACGCCGGTGTCGCGGTCGCGGTCGAGGGCGGTCGCCAGAGCTGGACCTACCGGCCGCACCCGGGCTACATGAACGGCGACGTCTGGGGCACCACCGCGGTGGCCGGCGACGGTGACCGTACCCGCTACTCGCTGACCGGCGAGCTGCGCACGCCCTGGCACGACATGTTCACGACCACCGTCTCGGCGCGTTACGACGCCTACGACGTCGAAGGACACACGATCGACGCCCCGACCTGGTCGTTCGGCGCCGAGTTCCGTCCGACCGACACGATCCTGCTGCGCGGCAAGTTCGGCACCGCCTTCCGCGCGCCGACCCTGGCCGACCTGTACCAGGGTGCGAGCGGCTACTACAGCTTCGTGACCGACTACTACCGCTGCGCGCTGCAGGGCTACGACTACGCGGAAGCGCCGGTCAGCTGCCCGGGCGCCGACTCCAACCGCCAGTTCTTCGGCACCCAGTCGGGCAGCACCGACCTGAAGCCGATCGACGCGGACGTCTGGACGGTCGGCATCGTGCTGGCGCCGTTCGAGCGCTTCTCGGTGGCCCTCGACTACCACAGCTGGCAGATCGAGAACGAAGTCACCACGCAGAGCCCGAACGAGATCGCGCTGATCGAAGCCCGCTGCCGCCTGGGCGAGCTCGACATCGCCTCGCCGACCTGCATCGCCGCGCTCGACCAGATCACCCGTGGCGCCAGCGGCCGCATCGACGAGATCTACACGCCGAAGATCAACGTGTCCAAGCGTGACGTCGAAGCGTTCACGGTCGCGGTCAACTACGGCTGGACCTGGGAAGGCGTGGGCGACTTCGCCGTCCGCGGCAACTTCACGCGGATGGTCGACTACACCTACGTGCAGTACACCGGCGACGAGCCGATCGACCTGCTGCGCCGCCCGGGCTGGTCGTCGGACCCGAAGACGAAGGCCGATGCCTCGCTGACCTTCCGTCGCGACGACTGGAGCACCACGCTGTACGCGAACTACATGGGCAAGACGCCGAACTATCGCGCCCGTGTGTACGACGACGGTGTGGATCCGCTGGGCCTGGCCGACAACCTGCCGTCGCATACCCGCTGGAACTGGTCCTTCACCTGGGCGCCGGACGAGCAGTTCGAAGTCTCGCTGATGGTCAACAACCTGTTCGACGACATGCCGCCGCGCGATTACACCTATCCGGGCACGACCGGCGCGCCGTACAACAGCGCGCAGTACGACGTGCTCGGCCGGGCGTTCTACGTGGAAGCGCGTTACCGCTTCTGACGGCCGACCCGTCGCGTCACCGGACCCGCCCCTTCGGGGGCGGGTTTTTTTTGGTTCTTCTCCCGCCCTCCCCTCCCTCCCTCTGTAGGAGCGCCTTCAGGCGCGATAACTAGAAACGAGAAACGAGGAACGAGAAACGAGTGACGGCCCGCGCCTTTGGCGCGGATGTGCTCCGCACGAGTGGAGAGGGTTGCGCCGACGGCGCGCGGCCTTTCGCGCGCAGCGCGCGCTCCTACTCGTTCCTCGTTCCTCGTTCCTCGTTCCTCGTTTCTGGCCATCGCGCCTGAAGGCGCTCCTACAGATCAGGTGGGCCAGGGGGTCAGAGGGGGACCGGGACATCGCCCTCGGCCAGCAGCTCCCGCAGCGGCGCGAGTTCGGCCTCGAAGCGGCGCCAGCGGCCGATCGAGCGGCGGTTCAGCGGTTCGCGCACCTGCACGGCGCTGGCGGTGGCGACCGCCTCCGGGTTGCCGGTGAAATCCAGGCAGGCCGGATCCCAGTCCAGGCCGCAGAACTCGAGCAGGCGGCGGGTCTGGCCTTCCTGGTCGTCGACCAGGTCCTCGTAGGACAGCTCGAGGAACCGCCCGGGGAACAGCGCCATCCAGTGCGCCATCAGCCGCTCGTACATCAGGAAGTAGCGGCCGGTGTCGAGCAGGTCGAAGGAGTAGTCGTAGAACGGGCTGGTCAGCGCGAACAGCTGGCGGAAGTTGCCCAGGCAGGTGTCCAGCGGATCGCGGCGCAGCCAGACCAGCTTCGCGTCCGGCAGCGCGGTGGCGATCCAGCCGGCGTAGAGGAAGTTGTGCGGCAGCTTGTCGACGAAGTGCGGCTTGCCGCCGGTCACCGGGCGGGTGCTGGCGATGTAGGCGGCGCCGAGCGCGGCCGGGTCGATCCCGCCGGCGCGGCCGACGGTGTCCGGATCGAACATCGACCGGGTCGTGCTGCCGCTGGCGCGCTTGAAGGCGACACCGAAGTTCTGCAGCTCGCCGCAGCTCTGTACCGCCGGATGGCTCGACAGGATCCGCTCGACCAGGGTCGTGCCCGATCGCGGCATGCCGATCACGAAGATTGGTTCGCGGCTGTGATGGCCCGGCCGGGCCGACGGCGCCTCCGGCATCGCCGCGATCACCGCGTCGAACAGGGCCTGGTCGCGGGAACTGGTATAGCCGCGCCCTTCGCCGCCGAAACGCTTGCCGGCGCTCAGGTGGGAAAAGGCCTCCGGATACCGGCCCAGGTCCTCGAGTTCCTTGGCCAGGGCCAGGTGCAGGTACATCGCCGTCACCGCCGGCGGCTTGCCGGCCGCGAGCAGGCGCTGGAGCCGCTCGACGTGGTTGGCCTCCGGGGTCTGCCGGCGCAATTGCGCCAGCGCCAGATGGGCGCGGGCGTGGCCCGGCGCCAGCCGCAGGCATTCCTCGTATTCGCGCTCGGCCCCGGCGATGTCGCCGGCGAAGGTCAGCGACGAGGCCAGGTTGAAGCGGAAACCGGGATTGCCCGGCACCGCCGTCGCCGCCGCCCGGAACGCCGCGAGCGCCTGCGCATGCCGGCTGGCCTGGGTGTAGACGATGCCGAGCGTGTCCAGGCTCAGCGGGTCGAGGCCGCCGATGGCCTGCGCCCGCTCGGCGGCCTGCAGGGCCTCGCTGAACATCCGCGACATCGCCAGCCCGCGGGCGAACTGCACCAGATAGTCCGGCCGGTCCGGGCTGAGGCGGATCGCCGCCTGCAGCCGGTTCATCGCCAGCGGCATCTGCGCCAGCTGCAGCGCCGCCACCCCGGCGACGAAGTTCACCCCGCCGTGCTGCGGCGCCACCCGCAGCAGGCCTTCGGCCTCGGCCAGGGCGCGCTGCCACTCGCCGCGGTTCAGGGCGTCGACGGCCTGGCGGTAACGGGTCTCGGGGGCGGTCATCGGGGCTCCGTGGCGGGGGTTTCGTGACGCAACTTTACCTTCCCGGCCGCTTCCGGCGCCCCCTAGCGCCCCTTAAGTGAACAGAAACCAAACGGCACCCGACCGGGGCGACATAACAGGAAGTAAAGATTTGCGCAGGGTTGTGTTACGGTCCCGTTAAGGCAGACAGCGATAGTTGCGTCCGCCGCCACCGACCGGGCATAAAAATCTCCCGGGAAACAACAAGCTAGGGGAAGTTGATGAACAAGCCAATTCACTATGCGGGGCTTCGTCGTTCGTCGCTCGCCAGCGCACTCGTGCTCGCTCTGGCAGCACCGGGCCTGGCGATGGCGCAACAGAGCAGCAACAACAGCGATGACGCCGATGCGACCGAGCTGGAAACGGTCGAGGTCGTCGGTTCGCGCATCAAGCGCAGCAACATCGAGGGCCCGTCGCCGGTCGTCGTGATCACCGCCGAGCAGATCGAGCGCGAAGGCTTCTCGACGGTGCACGACGCCATCGAGTCGCTGGCCGCCAACACCGGCTCGGTGCAGAACGACTTCAACTCGGCGGGCGGCTTCACGCCGAATGCCGGTGTCGTCAACCTGCGTGGCCTCGGCCCGGGCCGCACCCTGCTGCTGATCAACGGTCGCCGCGCGAACGACTACCCGTTCCCGTACAACGGCCGCAGCAACTTCCAGAACTTCAACAACATCCCGGCCGGCGCCGTTGCGCGCATCGAAGTCCTGGCGGGCGGCGCCTCGGCCATTTACGGCTCCGACGCGGTCGCCGGCGTGGTCAACGTGGTCCTGAAGAAGGACTACGAGGGCGACATGATCTCCATCAAGGGCACGACCACCCAGGCCGGTGGCGCGTCGACGATGGACCTGCAGTGGACCGGCGGCAAGGTGTGGGACGGCGGCAGCCTGACCTACGCCTTCGAGCACTACAACCGCAGCCCGCTGTTCGCGTGGCAGCGCGACTTCATGGACTCGGCCGAGGACAACCCCTATCCGGCGCTGATCCCGGGCGTGGGCAACGTCTACCAGCCGCCGATCGGTATCCAGGTCCGCGTGCAGGGCGTGCCGACCGCCGGCTCGTACATCATGCCGTTCGGTGCGAACTGCCAGGGCTCGGACCTGTACCAGCGCTTCACCTACCGCAGCACCGCCTCGGGCGTGGTCCTCGGTGACGGCTGTGGTTACGACCGCTACCCGGCCGAGCAGACCGTGGTCAACGGCCAGAAGGACAGCTCCGGCTACCTGTACGGCAACCTGGACTTCAGCGACACCGTGTCCGGCTGGGCCAGCCTGATGTTCTTCCACTCCGACGCCGAGCTCGGCGGTGGCGTCGAGCAGTGGTTCGGCCTGCGTCCGAACGTCGCCCACTACGACCCGAACCTGGGTCTGCGCGTGCTGGCGATCCGTGCGCTGACCCCGGAAACCTACGGCGGTCCGGAAGGCACCTTCCAGAAGTTCACCGAGGACTCGTGGGACTTCGCCGCCGGCCTGCGCGGCACGTTCGGCGACCGCTTCGACTGGGACTTCACCGTCAGCCACGCCGAGTACAAGGTCGAGCGTACCCGTCCGCGCATGACGATCCAGGGCGCCGCCGACTACTTCCTCGGCCCGCAGCTGGGCGTCACGGGTAGCGGCGCCTACGCCGGCATCCCGGGCATGCCGAACGGCGTGCCGGTCTTCGCCACCCGTTGGGATCGCTTCTTCGGTCCGATCTCGGCGGCCGACTACTGGACGATGGCCACCCAGGTCGAATACGACGCGAAGTCGGAGAACTCCGGCGCGCAGTTCGTCGTCTCCGGCGACATGTTCGAGCTGCCGGGCGGCACCTCGGCGTTCGCGGCCGTGGCCGAGTGGTCGACGCAGTCGTACCGCCTGAACTCGGACGAGCGCATCCTCCCGACCGTCGCCTCGATCTACAACCTGACGGGCACCGGCGGCGGCGGCGATCGTGACCGCTACGCGTTCGGCGTGGAGACCTCGTTCCCGATCTTCAGCATGCTGACGATCACCGCCGCGGCGCGCTACGACAAGTACGACGACATCACCAACGTCGACGACGCGATCACCTGGAACGGCGGCATCGAGTTCCGTCCGTTCGACAACCTGCTGATCCGCGGCGCCTACGCGACGAGCTTCAAGGCCCCGGACATGCACTACGTGTTCTCGGAGCGTTCGGGCTCGTTCGGCCAGATCGTCGACTACGTCCGCTGCGCCCGTGACGGCATCGCCCCGACCGGCTGCTCCGGCGCCGGTGCGGTCTACAACTACCAGGCGTTCACCACCTCCGAAGGCCAGCCCGGTCTGAAGGAAGAAACCGGCCGTTCGTGGAGCGCCGGCCTGGTGTGGGACATCACCGACCAGCTGTCGTTCTCGGCCGACTACTACGACATCGAGCTCGAGGACGAGGTCGCGGTGCTCAGCGGCACGACGATCCTCAGCGACGAGTACGGCTGCCGCAACGGCGTCTCGGTGAACGGCGCGCCGTTCCCGTATGCGCCGGGTTCGGCGTACTGCGCCGAGATCCTGAACCGCCTCGACCGCGACCCGCTCAACGACGACCGCCTGACCGAGATCCGCTCGGGACCCATCAACCAGGCCTACCGTCGCGTGAAGGGCATCGACGCGTCGCTGAGCTACGGCTGGGATACGGACAACTGGGGCAACTTCCGCGCCCGCATCGACTGGTCGCACACGCTGGAGCAGATCCTGATCCAGCGCGCCGGCGACACGCCGTTCTCCTATCGTGACGACAACGGCAACGTCGACTTCCGCAGCCGCGTCCGCGTCACCATGGGCTGGTCGAAGGACGACTGGGATGCCACGGTGTTCGTGAACCGCTACGGCAGCCAGCCGCGCTGGATCCTGTCGCATCCGGACGTGGTCTCGGGCGAGCTGGACGACCGTGCGCCGCCGCACACGACGGTCAACCTGTCGATCGGTCGCCAGTGGACGGAGAACCTGTCGATGCGCCTGAACATCAACAACGTGTTCGACGACGTCTCCCCGGAAGACCGTACGTTCAACACCTATCCGTACTTCTGGCGCGCGTACAGCCCGCTGGGCCGCGAGTTCGGCCTGACGATCGCCTACAAGTTCTGATAGCTCCTGCGTCACTTCGAGGGGTCCGGCTTCGGCCGGACCCCTTTCTTTCGCCTCGGGTTCCCGCATTCGCACACGACGGGCAGCATCGGCCGCCGGCTTCCGGGATAATGGCGGGCTCCCCCGAACCGCCGACCGCCGATGCGTCCCGCCCTCGTCACCAACGCCCTGCCCTACGCCAACGGCCCGCTGCACCTGGGCCACCTGGTCGGCTACATCCAGGCCGACATCTGGGTACGGGCGCGGCGGATGGCCGGCGGCACCGTGCATTTCGTCTGCGCCGACGACGCCCACGGCACCCCGATCATGCTGGCGGCCGAGAAAGCCGGGCAGTCGCCCGAGGACTTCATCCGCGCGATCCAGGCCGGGCACGAGGCCGACTTCGCGGCGTTCGGCGTCGCCTTCGACCACTACCACTCGACGCATTCGCCGGAGAACCAGGCATTGGCGTCGGAGATCTACACCCGCCTGCGCGACGGCAGCCACGGCAGCGCGGCGATCGCCAGCCGCTCGATCGCCCAGCTCTACGACCCGGTGCGCGGCATGTTCCTGCCGGACCGCTACATCAAGGGCGACTGCCCGAACTGCGGCGCCGCCGACCAGTACGGCGACAACTGCGAGGTCTGCGGCAAGGCCTACGCGCCGACCGACCTGAAGAATCCGCGCTCGGTGGTTTCCGGTGCGGTGCCGGAACTGCGCCAGTCCGAGCACTACTTCTTCGAACTCGGCCGGTTCGAGGCCTTCCTGCGCGAATGGCTGGCCGGCGACGTCGCCCATCCGGGCGTGCGCGCCAAGCTGCGCGAGTGGCTCGACGGCGGCCTGCGCGACTGGGACATCAGCCGCGACGCGCCCTACTTCGGCTTCCCGATCCCGGGCACCACCGACAAGTTCTTCTACGTCTGGCTGGACGCGCCGATCGGCTACCTGGCGTCCTTCCGCGCGCTCTGCGAACGCGAGGGCATCGACTTCGCCGCCTTCACCGACCTCGCGCGCAACCCGGCCGGCGCCGAGCCGACCGAGCTGCACCACTTCATCGGCAAGGACATCATCAACTTCCATGGCCTGTTCTGGCCGGCGATGCTGCACGGCGCCGGCCTGCGCGCGCCGACCGCGCTGCACGTCAACGGCTACCTGACCGTCGACGGCGCCAAGATGAGCAAGTCGCGCGGCACCTTCGTGATGGCGCGCACCTACCTCGACAGCGGCCTGGATCCGGAAGCGCTGCGCTGGTATTTCGCGACGAAGTCCGACGGCGGCATCGACGACATCGACCTCAACCTCGCCGACTACCAGGCGCGGGTGAACTCGGACCTGGTCGGCAAGCTGGTGAACATCGCCAGCCGGGCGTCCGGTTTCGTCACCAGGCACTTCGACGGCGCGCTGGATGCGTTCGCCGACGACGCGCGCCGTGAGGCACTGCGGGGGCTGCTCGACGGCGCCGCCGTCCGCGCCCTTTACGCCGACGGCGACTTCGCCGCCGTCGTCAGGCTCGCGATGGAAGCCGCCGACCGCATCAACCGCGACTGGGATGCCGCCAAGCCGTGGCTGCTGGCGAAGGACGACGACCGCCGCGAGGAGCTGCACGCGATCTGCTCGGATGTGCTGCGCGCCTTCCACACGCTGATGGTCTACCTGGCGCCGATCGTCCCGGCGCTCTCGGGCAAGGCGATGGCGCTGTTCCGCCGCGGCCCGGTGACGTCCTTCGCCGACGCCGACGCGCTGCCGCCGGGCATCGAAGCCTACAGCCACCTCTTCACCCGCATCGACCCGAAACACGTGGAAGCCATGATCGAAGCCAGCAAGGAAGACCTGAAGCCGACCGAAACCAGTGCCGTCGCACCCGCGAAGGCGGAGAACGCCGCGTCCCCCGCCACCGCGACCCCCGCCGCCGCAACGCCGGCGGCAGCCGCGCCGGCCGGGGGCAAGACCGCGACGATCGGCATCGACGACTTCGCGAAACTCGACCTGCGCATCGGCAAGGTGCTCGAGTGCGGCTTCGTGGAAGGCTCGGACAAGCTGCTGCGCTTCCTGCTCGACGCCGGCGAGCTCGGCCAGCGGCAGATCTTCAGCGGCATCCGCGCCAGCTACGGCGCGCCCGAGCAGCTGGTAGGCCGCCACGTCGTGTTCATCGCCAACCTGGCGCCGCGCAAGATGCGCTTCGGCCTCAGCGAGGGAATGATCCTGTCGGCCGGCCACGACGGCGGCGCGCTGGCGCTGCTGGCGGTCGACGAGGGCGGCGCCGCCGGCATGCCGGTGCGCTGATCGCGGTGGGTCCGCTGCCGAGCCTGCTGCTGGCGGCCGCGGTCTTCGCGACCGTGTTCGCCGGCCTGCGGGCGCCGGTGCTGGCCGCCGGGTCGCCGGTGCGGGTTCGGCCGCGGCAACTGATGTTCCCGGCCGGGGCGGCGGCGTTGCTGGCCGCGTTGCCCGGTCTCTTCGCCGCGCCACGGCTGTTGCAGGCGGCAGTCGCGGTGGCGGTCGTGCTGTTCGTTCGCGGCCTGTGGCAGCGGCGCCGCCCGGACCCGGCGCTGCCGGTCCCCGTCGCGGTGTCGCAGGCGGCGCTGACCGGCGCGGCGAGCGGGGTGGCTGCGACCCTCCCAAGCCCGCTGCCCGCGGCGATCGCCACCGCCGCGGGCGTGGCCGCGCTGCTGGGCGTGCTGGCGCTCGCCTGCCCGGCCCTGCGCGAACGCCTCGATGCCGGGCCACGGCCGTCCCCGCTGCAGGCGCCGCTGCTGGCCGGCGCCGCCGCGCTGGCGGTGGGCCTGGTCGTGCAGGGTGGAGGCCTGTGATGGGCGGCCACGAGGAGCTCGCGACCCGGATCGACGCGCTGCTGCCGCAGACCCAGTGCACCCAGTGCGGCTACGCCGGCTGTCGGCCCTATGCCGAGGCCATCGCCGCCGGCGCTGCCGACATCAACCAGTGCCCGCCGGGCGGCGCCGCCGGCATCGTCGCGCTGGCGCGCCTGCTCGGTCGCGCACCGAAGCCGCTGAACCCGGCCAACGGCGTCGAGAAACCGCTGGTGCTCGCGCGCATCGTCGAAGCCGAATGCATCGGCTGCACGAAGTGCATCCAGGCCTGCCCGGTCGACGCGATCGTCGGCGGGCCGAAGCTGATGCACACCGTGATCGCCGACCTCTGCACCGGCTGCGAGCTCTGCCTGCCGCCCTGCCCGGTGGACTGCATCGAGCTCGTGCCGCCGCCTCAGAGCCGCTCGACGCGGTAACCCCTGGCGCGCAGCAGTTCGACCAGGCCGTCGTCGCCGAGCAGGTGCATCGAGCCGACCACGAGCAGGGTGTCATCCGTGTCGCTGTCGTCGAGCATCGCCTGTACCACCGGCAGCCAGGCCTGGTTGCGGTCGCGGTTCATCCGCGCGTACAGCTGCGGGTGGTCGCGGCGCAGTTCGTCGAGCGTCGCCGCGGCCAGGCCGTCGGCATCGCCGGCGCGCCACAGCGCGTGCATCTGCGCGATCCGCTCACGCAGCTCGGCGGCCTCGCCGAGCGCGTCCTCGAGCGCGGCGATCTGCTGTTCCGGCGTCATTTCCTCGAACAGCGCGACCTGCTGGGCAGCGGTCTCGAGCCCACCGGTCGGCTTGCCCGCGGTGGCGGCGCGCTGCATGAAGTGACGGTCGAGGCCGTGGCTCGGATCCAGGCCGAGGCGTTGCATCTCGGTAAGCGACAGCGTCAGGCCGACGGCCCAGGCGTCGTAATTCTGCAGCACGGCCGGATTGCCGCCGCGCGCCACGACGTGCGCCTGCAGGCGCTGCCACAGCGCCGGCGGCAACGTGTCCTCGAGGCGCTTGCCGTCCTCGCGCAGTGCCGCCTGCTGGAAGCCGATCGACAGCGCCGGCGAGTTCGCCTCCTCCGGCGAAATCTCGAACACCACGCGCTCGGCGTCGGCGAAGGCCGCGTCGGTGCTTTCCGCGAGCGGATAGTCCGTCGGCTGCAGCAGGTGGAAGGAGCCGAGCAGGTAGACGGCGTTGTCGCCGTCGCTGACCTTCCACAGCAGAGGCTTGGGCGCCTCCGCGGCGGCGACGGCCGGAATCAGCAGAAGGGTCGGGAGCAGGCGCAGCAGCCGTCGCAGCATCGGGAGATCCTCAGGGTGGGTGGCTCAGGAACGGTCACCGCTGCGCGCCGGCGTGGCCGGCGCCGCGGCTTCGGCGGGCGCCGCTTCCGGCTCGGCGGCGGCCACCGGCAGGAAGGGCAACGGCTTCTTCTCGCCGGCGGTCACCGCCAGGTCGATCCGGTTTTCCGGCAGCGGCAGTGGGCAGGTCGAGAAATCGGTGAACGCGCAGGGCGGGTTGTAGGCCTTGTTGAAGTCCAGCACCGTGGTGCCGTCGGCGCCCGGCGGATCGGCGTAGAGCATGCGCGACGCCGCGTAGCTGCCATGGCCGCTGGTGCGGTCGGCGAAGGTGAAGAACAGGCGGCCGTCGCCCTCGTCGACCGCTTCCATCGTGATCTCGCGGCCGTCGGCGGTCGTGAAGTGCACGCGGCCCGGATTCGGCGCCGGCTCGACCATGCCGAGCACGTTGACGATGTCGACCATCTTGCCCGGCGGGTGCGCCTCGAAACGGGCGACGTAACGGAAGCCCGGGTCGATGTCCCAGTAGTCGATGCCCGGGAAGCCGACGCGGGTCGGCGCGTGGGCATCGCGCACGCGCAGGCCGTAGCGGCCGGCGCGCTCGATCAGGATGAAGCTGGCCTCGCCGCCGTCGAAGGCGACCACGGTCGGGCTGCCGGCGGTGTCGGCGACCAGCGGGATCACCGCGCCCTTCGCCGGCGGCTCGCCGTCGACCAGCAGCTCGGTCTCGACACCGGGACTCAGGCGCAGGCTGGCGCTGCCGTCGGCGCCGAGCGTCAGCATGCCGATCTGGGCCGGGCCCCGCGGCAGGCGGGTGCCGTTGTCGGAGGCCGAGCCGACGAAGGTCGAACCCGGGTTCAACCAGAGCATGCCGACCAGGGACAGCCAGCCGTCGGGCCGGGTCAGGCGGGCGACCCGCTGCTCGCGCCACGCCAGGATTTCCTGTTCGTGTGCTCGGCGCGCGGCTTCGGCCGCACGCGCCTCGGCGGAGGCAGCCTCGTCGGCGCCGCGGTCGCCGCAAGCGGTGGTGATCAGGGCGGTCATCAGCAGCAGTGCCAGCCGGGCGGAAAGGTTCATCAGCGGCCTCTCAGGAACAGTCGGTCGAGTTCGGACCGGGTCAGCTGGACCCAGGTCGGGCGGCCATGGTTGCACTGGCCGCTACGCTCGGTCGACTCCATTTCCCGCAACAGGGCATTCATCTCCGGAACGGTGAGGCGCCGGTTCGCGCGCACCGAGGTCCGGCAGGCCAGTGCCGACAGCAGTTCATTGCGCATTTCCTCCAGCCGCCGGCTGCTGCCGTGCTCGCGCAGGTCGGCCAGCACGTCGAGCACCAGCGGTCGCGGGTCGAGGTCGGCCAGCAGGGTCGGCACGCTGCGCAGGCTCAGCTCCTGCGGGCCGGTGCGGCGCAGTTCGAAGCCCCAGTCGGCCAGGCGCTCGGCCTGCGTCTCGGCGAGGTCGGCCTCGCGCTCGGACACCGCCAGCGCCAGCGGCACCAGCAGCGGCTGCCGGCGGATGCCGTCGCCGTCGCGGGCCGCCTTCAGGCGTTCGTAGGTGATGCGTTCGTGGGCCGCGTGCATGTCGACGAGGATCAGCCCGTGGGCGTTCTCGGCGAGTACGAAAATGCCGTGCAGCTGTGCCAGCGCATAACCCAGCGGCGGCGGCGAATTTTCGTCGGCCGCCGGCAGCGGGGCCTGGTCTGCAGTGCTTTCCCCGGGCGCCCCGGCCACCGCCGGTGCGCTGCCGTACAGCGCCGCGTAGCCGGCCAGCGCATCACGCACCGGCAGCCCCAGCCCGCCCTGCGCCGGTGCCGCACCGCCCCAGCCGCCCCCTGCGCCGGCAGCGACCGGCACCGCGCCGTCGCCAGCGGCAGCGAAGGCCGCAGCAGCCGGCGCCGCGGGCACGGCCGCCGCCGCACCGGCGCGCGTCTCGGCCAGCGCCTCGTGCAGCGTGCGGTAGATGAACTCGTGCACGAGCCGCTGCTCGCGGAAGCGCACCTCGTGCTTGGCCGGATGCACGTTGACGTCGACCATCCGCGGATCGCAGTCCAGGAACAGCACGAAGGCCGGGTGCCGGCCATGGAACAGCACGTCGGCATAGGCCTGGCGGACCGCGTGCGCGACGGTGCGGTCGCGCACCGCGCGGCCGTTCACGTAGAAGTACTGCTGGTCGGCGCTGGAACGCGCCGCGGTCGGCAGCCCGACCCAGCCGCTGAGCTTCAGCCCCGCGGCCGCATGCGCGATGCGCAGGCACTGCTCGACGAAGCCCGGACCGAGCGCCTCGACCAGCCGCCGCCCACGTTCGCCCTCGTCGCGCACCGGCCGGTAATGGCGGATCTGCCGGCCGTTGTGGCCGATCCGCAGTTCGACCTCCGGCCGCGCCAGCGCCAGCGAACGCAGCCATTCCTCGATATGCCCGAGCTCGGTGCGTTCGGCGCGCAGGAAGCGCCGCCGCGCCGGCACGTTGAAGAACAGGTCGCGCACCTCGACGGTGGTGCCCGGTGGATGCGGCATCGGTATCGGCGCGCCGACCTTGCCACCATCGACCTCGAGCCGCGCGCCATGCGCCTGCGCCGCCGGCCGCGAGCTGAGCGCGAAGCGGCTGACCGAGGCGATCGACGGCAGCGCCTCGCCGCGGAATCCGAGCGTGGCGACTTCCTCGAGGTCGTCGAGCGAGGCGATCTTGCTGGTCGCGTGGCGGGCGATCGCCAGCGGCAGTTCCTCGGCCGGCAGGCCACCGCCGTCGTCGCGGATGCGGATCAGGCGGACGCCGCCTTCCTCGAGGTCGATGTCGATGCGGGTGGCGCCGGCGTCCAGGGCATTCTCGACCAGTTCCTTCACCACCGACGCGGGGCGTTCCACCACTTCGCCGGCGGCGATCTGGTTCACCAGGATGTCCGGCAACTGCCGAATCGCCATTCGTCGCTCCTACACGGGCCGCCGATTCTACCCGCCCGACGGCGGCCGTTTCCGCCCGCCTGGACGACGTCGGCCCGGGCCGGTCGCGAATGCGTGGATAACTTGCGGATGTCGGCGAACCGACGCCACCCGCCGGGCGGCGCTGGGCGTTTCCGATCGCGCTCGACGAAACCTCGGGGGGCGGTGGCGGACGCAGTGCGTTGCGCGGACCTTCACCGACAGGGATGTCGGTGAAGAGCCTACATGGACGTATTCACGGCGTGTCCGCGCAACGCACTGCGTCCGCCACCGCCCGGCGACGAAACGATCAAGCGCGGTCGGAAACGCTCAGCGCCGCGCGGCGACGGCGGCGCTACCGCCGGAGGAGGCCGGGATCGGGATCGTGAGTTGCTGGCCGACGCGGACGACGTCGCCCTGGATGCCGTTGGCCTGCCGGAGCGATGCGAGCGAAATGCCGTGCCGCATCGCGATCGCACTGAGCGACTCGCCGCGCGCGACCACGTGCTGCCGCGTGCTGGCGAGCGTGCCCTGGCGCGCCGCGAACCACGTGCCCGGCGGCGCCTGCGTCGAGAAATAGTTGCGCACGCCGCCGACGATCGCCGCCGCCAGGCGCGTGCGGTAGGCGGGATCGGCGAGCTTGGCTTCCTCGCCCGGGTTCGAGATGAAGCCGGTCTCGACCAGCATCGACGGCACGTCGGGCGAACGCAGCACGACGAAGTTCGCGCGTTCGATGTTCGGCTTGTGCGCCTTGCCGACGCCCTTGAGCGCCGCGAGCACTTCGCCGGCGACGTCGTCGGAGACGCGCATCGTCGCGTTCTGCGAAAGATCCAGCAGCACCGCGGCGAGGTTGCGGTCGCGCACGTCGAGGGCGACGCCGCCGACGAGGTCGGCCGCGTTCTCCTGGTCGGCCAGCCAGCGCGCCGCTTCCGACGACGCACCGCGCAGCGACAGCACGTAGACCGAGGCGCCGGTGGCGTTGCGGTTGTGCGCGGCGTCGGCGTGGATCGAGATGAACAGGTCGGCCTGCGCCTCGCGGGCGATCATGTAGCGCTGCTGCAGCGGGATGAACACGTCGCGGTCGCGCACGAGCACCGCGGTCATGCCGGGCTCGCGGTCGATCTGCGCGGCGAGTTCCTGCGCCATCGCCAGCGTGATGTCCTTTTCGCGCTTGCCGGTCGGGCCGAGCGCGCCGGGGTCCTTGCCGCCGTGGCCGGCGTCGATCGCGATGATCAGCTCGCGCTCGCCGCTGCCGATGACGTCGGCGATCGTGCGCGCCGGGGTCGGCGCCGGCGTCGGCGCAGCGGCGACCGGCACCGCGGCGACCGCGCCGTCGGCCACCGGCGCGGATGCGGGCGCGGCGGGCGCGGCGGCGATCGCCGGCGCGTCGCCGCTCAGCATCTCGACGACGAGACGGCGTTCGCGGCCCTCGCCCTCGATGCGGCTGCGCGGGCGCACGCCGCGGGCCAGGTCGAACACCACCCGCAGCTGGCCTTCGGCGGGCCTGCCGGTGCGCACGCCGGCGACGACGCCGTTCGGCGCCGGGGCGCGATAGCCGGCGCCGAGCGAGGTACCGGCGAGGTCGAGCACCAGGCGGTCGGGATTGGCCAGGGTGAACAGCTTGTACTCGGCGTCGGCGTCCAGGCTCAGCACCGCCTGGGTGCCCGCTTCGGCCTCGATCACCTGCACCCCGGACAGCTGGCCCGCCGCCGCCGGCATCGCCGGCGCGGTGAGCAGCAGGCACAGCATCGCGAGGGAGGGGTTCCGGCGCATTGCCGGCGATTCAATCACCGGATTCAGCGGAAATCAACAAAAACCTTTTGGAAATCCGTCACCTGGGGAACTTTCTTCAATGCGGCGTGAATTGAGGCCCGGAGAAGGCTTCAGAACGGGGTTCCTGCCAGCCAGGCCCGGCCGGCCGGACTGGTGGGATCGAGCCCCAGCCGCCGCCCGGCCCCTTCGCCCTGCAGCTGCAGGCGCAGGTCGGGTGCCGGCAGGCCGCCCCGCCCCCGCTCCGGCCACTCGACCAGCCACAGGCGGGCGCTGCCGGCGAGTTCGTCGAGGCCGAGGAAGTCCAGTTCGCCGGCATCGGCCAGCCGGTACAGGTCCAGATGCACCGCCTCGCCGCCATCGGCCAGCGGATAGCGCTCGACCAGGGTGTAGGTCGGGCTGCGCACGGTGCCCGTGACGCCGAGCGCGCGCAGCCAGGCGCGGGCCAGCGTCGACTTGCCGGCCCCGAGGTCGCCTTCGAGGAACACCACCGCCGGTGCCGGCGCGGCCGCTGCCAATGCCTGCGCGGCGGCGATCGTCGCCGCTTCGTCGGGCAGGAAGACCGTGCGCGCACTCATTCCGGATTCGCCATCCTTCGCAGGTGCGGAAACAGGTCCGACGGCAGCAGGCCGCGCTGGCCACCGATGCGCGCGGCGGCGTCGCCGGCGGCCGAATGCAGCAGCGCACCGGCGACCGCGGCTTCGAATGCCGACAGGCCCTGCGCATGCAGCGCGGCGATCACGCCGGACAGCACGTCGCCCATGCCTCCGGTGGCCATGCCGGGATTGCCGGCGCCGATCACCGCGGGAACCTGTCCCGGCCCGGCGACGATCGTGCCGGCGCCTTTCAGCACGACGACGGCGCGATAGCGCTGCACCAACGCTTCCGCCGCGGCATAGCGGTCGGCCTGCACCGCCGCGTTGTCGATGCCGAGCAGGCGCGCGGCCTCGCCCGGATGCGGCGTCAGGATCGCCTGCGGCAGCGGCCGCGGCGACTGCACGATCAGGTTCAGCGCATCGGCGTCGAGCACCAGCGGTTTGCCGCTGTCGAGTGCCGCCTGCAGCAGCGAACGTCCCCACGCGCCCTGGCCGAGGCCGGGGCCGACGGCGAGCACGGTCGCGCGTTCGAGCAGCGGCGCCAGCGCGGCGGCGTCCTCGACCGCATGCGTCATCGCCTCGGGCCGCGCCGCGACCAGTGCGGCGACACCGGACGTGCGCGTCGCGACGCTGGCCAGGCCGACGCCGGTGCGCAACGCACCTTCCGCGCACAGGCGCACCGCGCCGCCCATGCCGGCCTCGCCGCCGATGCAGAGCACGTGCCCGTGTTCGCCCTTGTGCGCGTTGGCGTGCCGCGGCGCCAGCCAGCGTCGCAGGCCGCCGGGCACGACCAGGCGCGCGGCCGGTGTCATCGCCGCGAACATGTCGGCGGGCAGGTCGAGGTCGTGCAGCAGCACCTCACCGTCGAAATCGCGCGCCATGCCGGTGTAGAGCCCGCACTTCGCGGCGATGAACGAAAGCGTCAGCGTCGCCTGCACCGCGGCGCCGGCGGCGTGGCCGGTGTCGGCGTCGATGCCGGAAGGCACGTCGAGCGCGAGCACCGGCTTACGGCTGGCGTTGATGCGTTCGATCATGCCCTGCGCCGCTTCCGACGGCGGCCGTGTCAGGCCGGTGCCGTAGAGCGCGTCGACCCAGACGTCCATCTCGGGCAGCACGCCGTCGAAGGCGACCACGCGGCCGCCGGCAGCGCGCCAGTCGGCCAGCGCCTGGCGCGCGGCATCGGTGCGCGGATGCATGCCGGGTGGCGCGAACACGCATACCTCGTGGCCGGCTTCGCGGGCGAACCGGGCAACCACGAAACCATCGCCGCCATTGTTGCCGGGGCCGCAGACCACGCCGATGCGCCGCGCCGCCGGCCAGCGCGCGCGCAGCAGTTCCCAGGCGGCGCGGCCCGCACGCGTCATCAGCTCATGGGCGGGCACGGCGAGCGTGGCGATCGCCAGTTCGTCCATGGCCCGCACCTGCGCGGCGCGATAGAGGGGCAACGGGGGAATCATCCGCAGGATTCTATACTTGCGCCGATGCCCGACCTCGCCGCCCTCGCCGCCGACATCCGGATCTGGGCCCGCGAACTGGGTTTCCAGCAGACCGGCATCGCCGGCGTCGAACTCGGCGAAGACGAGGCGCACCTGCAGGCCTGGCTGGCGCGCGGCTTCCACGGCGGCATGGACTACATGGCCCGCCACGGCGACAAGCGCGCGCGCCCCGGCGAACTCGTGCCCGGCACGTTGCGGGTGATCTCGGTACGCATGGACTACGGCACCGGCGACGAGGATGCCGCCTGGGCCCGCCTGGCCGACGGCGAAGCCGCCTACGTCGCCCGTTACGCACTCGGCCGCGATTACCACAAGCTGATGCGCAACCGCCTGCAGAAACTCGCCGACCGCATCGCCGGCGCGATCGGCCCGTTCGGCCATCGCGTGTTCGTCGATTCGGCACCGGTGCTCGAACGCGCCCTCGCCCGCGACGCCGGCCTCGGCTGGATCGGCAAGCACACCTGCCTGATCAACCGCGACGCCGGCAGCTGGTTCTTCCTCGGCGAGCTCTACACCGACCTCGCGCTACCGGTCGACGAACCCGCGAGCGCGCACTGCGGCACCTGCACGCGCTGCCTGCAGGTCTGCCCGACCGGCGCGATCGTCGCCCCCTACCAGGTCGACGCCCGCCGCTGCATCTCCTACCTGACGATCGAGAACCGCGACGCCATCCCAGAAGAACTGCGCCCGCTGATCGGCAACCGCATCTTCGGCTGCGACGACTGCCAGCTCGCCTGCCCCTGGAACAAGTTCGCGGTGGCGCACGGCGAGGCCGACTTCGCGCCGCGCAACGGCCTCGACGGCGCGAGGCTGGTGGAGCTGTTCGCGTGGACGGAGGAAGAGTTCCTGAAGCGCACCGAGGGCTCGGCGATCCGGCGGACCGGGTATCGCGGGTGGCTGCGGAATATCGCGGTGGCGCTGGGGAATGCGCCGACGACGCCTTCCGTGCTCGCGGCGCTGGCGTCGCGCCGCGACGAGCCGGACGAAATGGTGCGGGAGCATGTCGCGTGGGCGCTGGCGCGGCATCCGAAGGTGGTGCTGGACTGAAGCAATCGCCCCCCGGGCCCCGCACCCACCCATCAAGAGAATCGGCTCTTATCGGCCTTTATCCGTTGTGGGCAAGCCCGGTCGGAACGCGCGTCACCCCGCGTGCGCGCGGATACGCTCCACCAGCTCCGCCGTGACCGCATCCGCCAGCACCCCGCCCTCCCCCGCCAACGCCGGCCGCACCCCCGCCGCCAGCCGCTTGCCGAGCTCCACGCCCCACTGGTCGAAGGGGTCGATGCCGACTAGCACGCCCTGCAGGTAGACGCTGTGCTCGTAAAGCGCCAGCAGGCCGCCGAGGGCATTGGGGCTGAGTTCGTCGAGCAGGATCACCGTCGACGGGCGGCCGCCGGGGTAGTGGCGGGCCGGGTCGTCGCCGTCTTCGCCCTCGCAGAGGGCCTGTGCCTGTGCCAGCAGGTTCGCGAGCAGCGACCGGTGGTTGGCGGCGTGCGGGTGCGCGGGTTTCGCAACGCCGATGAACTCGACCGGTACCACGTCGGTGCCCTGGTGCAGGGCCTGGAAGAAGCTGTGCTGCACGTCGGTGCCGGGCCCGCCCCAGACCACCGGTGAGGTCGGCACCGGCACCGGGCTGCCGTCCTCGCGTACCGACTTGCCGAGGCTTTCCATCACCAGTTGCTGCAGGAAGGCCGGCAGCAGCGCGAGGCGCTGGTCGTAGGGCACGACGGCCGCGGTCGGGCGCGCCATCGCCACGCGGTTCCAGAGCGCGGTCAGCGCGTGCCGCACGATCAGATTCGATTCGACCGGCGTATGGCGCGCATGCGCATCCATGCCGGCGGCGCCGGCGAGCAGGCGGTCGAAGCCCTCGCGGCCGATCGCCAGCTGGATGCCGAAACCGACCGCCGACCAAAGCGAATAGCGGCCGCCGACCCAGTCCCACATCGGCAGTAAGCGGGCGCCGTCGACACCGAAAGCCGCGGCGCGCTCGACATTGGCGCTGACCGCATACAGGCGTTCGCCGCCGCCGAGCCAGTCGCGCAGGATCGCGCCGTTGAGCAGGGTCTCCTCGGTGCCGAAGCTCTTCGACACCAGGATCGCCGCGGTGCGCGCCGGGTCGAGTCCGCGCAGCAGGTGCTGGGCGGCGCTGCCGTCGACGTTGGCGAGGAAGTGCACGCGGAAGCGGCCGTCGGCGAAGTCCTTCAGCGCGTCGACCGCCAGCCGCGGGCCGAGGTCGGAGCCGCCGATGCCGACGCTGACGACGTCGGTGACGTCCCCGGCGGCGAGTTCGGCGTGCAGCGCGTCCATGCGCGCGCGCGCGTCGGCGACCAGCGCGCGGGCCTGCGCGACGGGCTCGCCAGCGCCGATGTCGCCGCGCAGCGCGCTGTGCAGCGCCGGCCGCTGCTCGGTGACGTTGACGATGCCGCCGTCGAACAGCCGCGCCAGCGCCGCCTCGACATCGGCGGCACGGGCGAAATCGAGCAGCGCCGCGTCGGCATCGCCGTCGACGTGCTGGCGGGCGAAGTTCGCGTAGATCGGCCCGACCCGCAGCGCCATCGCCTTCGCGCGCCCCGGGTCGGCCTGCACGAGCGTGCGCAGCGGCGTGCCGCGCAGACGTTCGCCGTGGCGGATCAGTGACTGCCAGTCGCGTTCCGTGCGCATCGCCGCTCCTTCGTGTGGGACTTCCACCGAGTCTAGCGGACGGCCTTCACGGCGATGCGAAGCTCAGAACGGGTCGAACTCGAGGTTGTCGATCAGGCGGGTACGTCCCAGCCGCGCGGCGATCAGCGCGACCAGGCCCTGCTCCACCGGCATTCGCGCCCGGCTGAGGTCGGCGCGGCGGATCTCGGCGTAATCGACGACGTAGCCGGCGGCCTCGAGGCGCTCGCGGGCGGCGTCCTCGATGCGGTCGATCGGCAGGCCCTGGCGGGCGGCGTCGCGCATGAACAGCAGGGTGTCGTGGATGCGCGGCGCGAGCTTGCGCTCGTCCGCCGACAGGTACTGGTTGCGCGAACTCATCGCCAGGCCGTCGGCCTCGCGCAGGGTCGGCGCCGGCACGATCTCGAGCGGGAAGCTCATCTCGCGCGCCATGTAACGGATCACCTGCAGCTGCTGGTAATCCTTGCGCCCGAACACCGCGAGGTCCGGCTGCACCATGTTGAACAGCCGCGCGACCACCTGGGCGACGCCGTTGAAGTGGCCCGGGCGGTGCAGGCCGTCGAGGATGTCGGTGATGCCGGGGACGTGCATCTGCACGCAACCCATCGTCCCGAAGGGATACATCTGCTCGACCGAGGGCAGGAACAGCGCATCGCAACCGCGCTCGCGCAGGGCCTCGGCATCGGCGGCCTCGGTGCGCGGATAACGCGCGTAGTCCTCGTTCGGGCCGAACTGGGTCGGGTTGACGAAGATGCTGACGACGACGCGGTCGGCCTGCTGCTTCGCCAGTTCGAGCAGGGCGAAATGACCGGCATGCAGGTTGCCCATCGTCGGCACGAAGCCGACGCTGAGCCTCTGCTCGCGCCACTGCCGCACCTGGGCGCGCAGCGCCAGGATCGTGTTGTGGGTCTGCATCATTCGTATCCGTGTTCGGGACCGGGGAAACTGCCTTCGCGCACCGCGCTCGCGTAGGCCTGCAGCGCGCCGAGGATCGAGCCGCCGTCGGCGAGGAAATCCTTCACGAAGCGCGGCCGGCGGTGACCGCTGTTCATGCCGAGCATGTCGTGCAGCACCAGGATCTGGCCGTCGCAGTGCGGGCCGGCGCCGATGCCGATGGTCGGGATCGCCACCGCTTCGGTGATGCGCTTCGCCAGCGCGCTCGGCACGCATTCGAGCACGAGCATGTCGGCGCCGGCCTCGGCCACCGCCTGCGCGTCTGCGAGCAGACGCGCGGCGGCGGCCTCCTCGCGGCCCTGCACCCGGTAGCCGCCGAGGCGCAGGACCGACTGCGGCGTCAGGCCGAGGTGGGCGCAGACCGGGATCTCGCGCTCGGCGAGGAAGCGGATGACCTCGAGCTTCGGGCCGGCGCCCTCGAGCTTGACCATCGCGGCGCCGGCCTGCAGGCAGCGGGTCGCGGCATCGAGCGCGCGCTCCGGCGTCGCATCGGCCTGGAAGGGAAGATCGGATACCAGCAGGGTCGTGCTCAGACCGCGGGCGACGCAGGCGGTGTGATAGACGATGTCGTCGATCGTCACCGGCAGCGTGCTGTCGTGGCCCTGGCAGACCATGCCGAGCGAATCGCCGACGAGGATGAAGTCGATACCGGCGCTGTCGACGCTGCGCGCGAAGCTGGCGTCGTAGGCGGTGATCGAGACGATGCGGCGGCCGTCGGCCTTCATCTTCCGCAGGGCCGGAACCGTCAGCCGGGCGCGCGCGGCGGCGGTGGGAGCGTTGTTGGCGTACATGGGGTCAGCCGCGACGTGGGGACGTCAAGTTTGCGCCTCGATCCCCGCGGCATCCACCGCGGCCCGCAGGTCGGCGACGCGGCCGCGCCCCGGGACGACGAGATCGGGGGCGATTTCCGCCAGCGGCACCAGCACGAAGGCACGTTGATGCAGGCGTGGATGCGGCAGTTCGAGGCCGGGCTCTGCGAGCACCGTGTCACCGTGCAGCAGCAGGTCGAGGTCGAGCGGACGCGGACCCCAGCGGCGCGCATCGGCGCCACGGTCGCGCCCGTGCGCGCGCTCGATCGCCAGCAGCGCGCCCAGCAGCGGCATCGGCGACAGCGCGGTGTCGAGCGCGGCGACGGCATTGAGGAACGGCGGCTGCGCGGTGTCGCCCCAGGGCGGCGTGTGCCAGAACGAGGAGCGTGCGGCCAGGGTCGTGCCGGGCAGCGCCGCGAGCGCGGCCAGCGCGGACTGCAGGGTCGCGGCGACGTCGCCCTGGTTGCCGCCGAGGCCGACGTAGGCGCGGTGGATCACGCTCAGGCGTCGCTGCCGTCGTTGCCGCCGGGGGCGGCGCCGTTGCGACGGCGGCGACGGCGGCGCTTGCGCGGGCCGGTGTCGCCGGCGGTGTCGCCCTCGCCTTCCTCGCCGTCGATGTCGTGGCGCGGCGGCGTCTTCGGCGCGAGGCGGTCGGCCAGTTCGTCCGGCACCTGCTTCTGCGCGTCGCGCCAGAACGCCAGGTCCTCGGCGACCTCGCTGGTGGCGCTCGCGCGCAGTTCGAGGAAATCGAAGGCGGCACGGAAGCGCGGATGCGACAGCAGGCGCATGACCCGCTTGCGCACGCGCTGGCCGAAACGCGGCTGCAGCAGCCAGATCTCCTGCATCGGCAGCGAGAAGCGGCGCGGCAGCGCGATGCGCTGGGCCTGGTGCAGGGTCACGCGGTCGGCGGCGCGCTGCTGCGCGACCAGAGGGTCGACGCCGGACTTCTGCATCACCGCCAGCTCGCGGCAATACGCCGGCCACAGCAGCGCCGCGAACAGGAAGGCCGGCGTCACCGGCTTGTCGGCGGCGATGCGCTCGTCGGTATTGCGCAGGCCCTGCAGCAGCATCCGCCGCAGCGCGCCGCTGCGGTTGGTCGCCAGCGCCTTCGCGGTCTCCGGGAACAGCGCCGGCAGCAGGCCGTGCGCTTCCAGCAGCAGGAAGCTCTTCTCGGCGTGGCCGGCCAGGAACATCTTCAGGCACTCGTCGAACAGCCGCGCCGGCGGCGCGCCGGACAACAGGTGCGCGAGTTCCGGGATCGGCCCGGCGGCTTCGGCCGAGATCTTGAAGCCGAGCTTGGCCGCCAGCCGGACCGCGCGCAGCATGCGCACCGGGTCCTCGCGGTAGCGTTCGACCGGGTCGCCGATCAGGCGCATCGTGCGGCCGATCACGTCGTCGTAGCCGCCGACGTAGTCGCGGACGCTGAAGTCCTCGATCGCGTAGTACAGCGCGTTCGCGGTGAAGTCGCGGCGCACCGCGTCGTCCTCGATGCTGCCGTAGACGTTGTCGCGGACGATGCGGCCGTCGTCGCCGGTCTCGCGGTCGCCGTCGTCGCCTGCGGCATTGGCGCGAAAGGTCGCGACCTCGATGATCTCGCGGCCGAACACCACGTGCGCCAGGCGGAAGCGGCGGCCGATCAGCCGGCAGTTGCGGAACAGCGCACGCACCTGCTCCGGGGTCGCGTCGGTGGCGACGTCGAAGTCCTTCGGATGCAGGCCGATCAGCAGGTCGCGCACGGCGCCGCCGACGAGATAGGCCTGGAAGCCCGCCTCGCGCAGGCGATAGAGCACGCGCAGCGCGTTCGGGCTGATGTCCTTGCGGGAAATACCGTGCTCGGCGCGCGCGACGATGCGCGGCTCGAGGGCGATGGAGGTCGGGGTTTCCGTCATGGGCTCGATTGCGGCGCGGGGTCCTTGCGCGGCGGCAGTGGCCGCGGTGCTTCCCGGCGGCGATGAAGCTGGCTATACTAGCGCCCGTCCTGGCATTCGCCAAACACGCTCCCTTCGTCTAGTGGCCTAGGACACGGCCCTCTCAAGGCTGGAACAGGGGTTCGAGTCCCCTAGGGAGCGCCATCTTCGAAGGCCCGGCCATGCCGGGCCTTCCTCGTTTCCGGACCCGCTCCGGTAGAATCGCCGCGTCGCACCGCACCCACCGGAACCGCCATGCCCTTCGTCGTCGTCGAGAACTGCATCCGCTGCAAGTACACCGATTGCGTGGAGGTGTGCCCGGTCGACTGTTTCCACGAGGGTCCGAACTTCCTGGTGATCGATCCGGACGAGTGCATCGACTGCACGCTGTGCGAGCCGGAATGCCCGGCGAAGGCCATCTATCCGGAAGACGACGTGCCGGCCGGCCAGGAGAACTTCATCGCCCTGAACGCCGAGCTGGCGAAGGAATGGCCGGTGATCACGACCCGCAAGGACCCGCTGCCCGACGCCGCCGAGTGGGACGGCCGCACCGGCAAGCTGCCCGAACTCAAGCGCTGACGGTCGCCGCGCGACCGGGCCCCGGAACGAAGAAGGCGCCCCGCGGGGCGCCTTCCTCATTGCAGCCTGCGCAGGCCCGGCTCAGCCGAGGCGTGCCTTCAGCAGTCCGAGCAGGCGCGCGGCGGCACCGCCGCTGAGCGGCTGCCCGTCGGCACCGAGCGCGACGACGCGGCTCTGGCCGCCGAGGTCCTCGACGCGCACCAGCATCGTCGTGCCCTCGAAGCTCACTTCGTGGCCGTGCAGCAGCTGCGAGCTCTCGCCGACGCTGACGCCGTCGATCTTGCCGAGCGCGATGCCGACACGGCGCCAGGCGTTCTCGATGCCGTCGGCGAGGATGAAGCTGTCGACCGCCGCGACCGGTGCCGCGCCCGCCGCCTGGGCGGCCATCGTCGCCGGCCGGCCGGCGGCCTGCGCCGCGCGGAACTCGGCATCGGCGGCCGCCGCCGCCGCTTCCGCGCCGGGACCGACGTCCGGGATCACCGCCGCGCCGGAAGTCGACGGGGTATCCAGGCCCGGCGGCACTTCCAGCGGACGCGACTGCACGGCGTCCTCGTAGATCGCCGAGTTGCCGAACTTGGCACGCAGGTAGACGCAGCCACCCTGCGTCAGCAGTGCGGCGACCACGATGCCGGACAGCAGCGGGCGAAGGGAGGAACGGACAACGGTCATCGGGTTCTCCTGGAGCGCCGGCGGCCTGGGCCGCGGGCTGGGGACGGTGCCGCGGACGTACCGCGGACGGGGGACGGCATAGATTAAGGGTTTCCGGCCGACTCGTGTTCGAGCGCGGCGATCGCGGCGCACTGGCCGGGCACCGCGAGGGCATGCGCCGGCGACAGCGGCAGCAGCGGCAGGCGCAGGCCGTGGCCGATGCCGGTCGCGGCGAGCAGGGCCTTCACCGGGATCGGGTTCGGCTCGACGCCGAGGAAGGCGTAGAGCTCGCCCAGGCGAGCGTCGAGGGCCTGTGCCGCGGCGATGTCGCCGGTGCGCAGCAGCGTGCACAGGCGGCGGAAGGTCGCCGGCACCACGTTCGAGGCGACCGAGATCACGCCCTGGCCGCCGCCGGCGACCGCCCGTACCCAGGTCGGGTCGTCGCCGCTGAGCAGGGCGAAATCGCGGCCGGCCAGCGGGTACAGCGCATTCCAGCGCGCCTCGTCGCCGCGGGCTTCCTTCAGGCCGACGATGCCCGGGTTGTCGCGCAGGCGGGCGACCGTTTCCGGCAGCAGGTCGCAGCCGGTGCGCCCCGGCACGTTGTAGAGCACGACCGGCAGCCCGCCCTGCGCGGCCACCGCCTCGTAATGCGCGACCAGGCCGTCCTGGGTCGGGCGCACATAGGGCGGCGTGACGACCAGTGCGGCATCGGCACCGCCGTCGCGGGCCAGGCGCGTGGCGGCGATCGTCTTCGCGGTATTGGACTGGCCGGTGCCGGCGAGGATCACCAGATGGTCGCCGGCGCGTTCGACCGCGGCCTGCAGCAGCGCGGCGTATTCGCGTTCGTCGAGCGCGGCCGCTTCGCCGGTGGAACCGGCGACGACGATGCCGTCGACACCCGCCGCGACCTGCGCGTCGAGCAGGCGCGCCCAGCCGTCGAAATCGATGCTGCCGGCGGCCGTGAACGGCGTCGCCAGCGCGGTGATGCAACCGGAAAGATGCAAGGTGAAGCCCCGCGAGGACCGGCGGCGATGTTACTTGCGGCCGGAAAGCGGCGGCAAGTATGCTGGCCGCGACTTTCGACGCGCCCCCGCGCCTTCCGGAACACCGCTTTGACCGACTCCGCCGCGCGCCCGACCGCCAACGAGAACCACCTGCTGATCAGCGCGTACAGCACGCATCCGCAGTCGCCGCTGCTGGCGGTCACCCGGCGCATCTCCGACAGCGGCTGCAATCTCGTCGACGCCCGCCTGAGCACCGTCGGCCGCGACGTCTCGGTGATCGCGCTGGCGCTCGGTTCCTGGGACGCGGTGGCCAAGCTCGAGGCGATGCTGACCCGGCTCGAGCGCGAAGAAGGCCTGAAGCTCGTCTGGTACCGCACCGGCCCGAAGGCGCTGCAGTCGAACCTGCTGCCCTACGTGGTCGAGGTCGTCGCCGCCGACAAGCCCGGCATCCTGTTCCAGCTGGCGGACTTCTTCGACCGCCAGGGCATCACGATCGAATCC
This sequence comes from Arenimonas composti TR7-09 = DSM 18010, assembly GCF_000426365.1. Taxonomy (GTDB): domain Bacteria; phylum Pseudomonadota; class Gammaproteobacteria; order Xanthomonadales; family Xanthomonadaceae; genus Arenimonas; species Arenimonas composti. Next base: position 878,381 of record NZ_AUFF01000001.1, read on the forward strand.
CTGCACTCGTCGCGCTACCGGGCGATGCAGACCGGCGCCGACATGTTCTCGGCGCAGATCACGATCGGCATTCCGGCGAACATGCACATCGCGGCGCTGCGCGACGACTTCCTCGAGTTCTGCGACCACCTGAATCTCGACGCGATCATGGACCCGATGAAGTTCTGATGGAGCCCGCCCTTACGTGAAGCCCGGCGACCGCATCCCCGACCTGCCGATCACGCTGGGCAAGGCCGGCGCCACGACCCTCGCCGCGTACCGCGGCTTCTGGCTGGTGCTCTACTTCTATCCGAAGGACAGCACCCCCGGCTGCACCACCGAGGGCCAGGATTTCAACCGGCTCTACCCGAAGTTCCGCAAGGCCGGCGCCGACGTGCTCGGCGTGTCGCGCGACAGCGTCAAATCGCACCAGAACTTCTGCGCGAAACAGGGCTTCGCCTTCGACCTCGTCAGCGACGCCAACGAGACGCTCTGCCGCGCCTTCGACGTGATCAAGCCGAAGAAGCTCTACGGCCGCGACTACGTCGGCATCGAGCGCAGCACCTTCCTGATCGATCCCGAGGGCCGCGTCGCCGCCGAGTGGCGGGGCGTGCGCGTGCCGGGGCATGCGCAGGACGTTCTGGCGAAGCTGCTCGAGTTGGCCGGGAAGAAGAAATGATGGAAGGCGGAAAAATGAGAAATAGGAAAGCCCGCGCGAGCGCTTTCATCATTTTTCAACTTTCCGCTTTCCATTCTTTCTTTGCCGAAGCACCCCACTCCCCCGCAGGACCGTCCCGATGACCCGCAGCAAGCGCATCTACGTCCTCGATACCAACGTGCTGATGCACGACCCGACGGCGCTGTTCAAGTTCGAGGAGCACGACGTCTTCATCCCGATGATGGTCCTGGAGGAGCTGGACAACGGCAAGAAGGGGCACAGCGAGGCGAGCCGCAACGCGCGCCAGGTGAGCCGCTTCCTCAACGAGATCATCGAGGCGCACGGCAGCCGCGAACTCGACGGCGGCGTGCCGCTGGTGCATCCGCAGGGCCTGCAGCTGCGCTCGGGCAATGCCGCCGGGCGGCTGCTGTTCCAGCTCAAGCCGGTGGACGCCAGCATGAAGTTCGGCAAGGTGATGCCGGACAACCTGATCCTGTCGTCGATCCTGCAGCTGATGAACGACCACCCCGGCGTGCCGGTGGTGCTGGTGTCGAAGGACATCAACCTTCGCATCAAGGCCTCGATCGCCGGCGTCAAGGCCGAGGACTACGAGAACGACCGCGCGATCGACGACTTCAACCTGCTGTTCACCGGCGCCGCGGAACTGCCGGGGGATTTCTGGGAGCGGCATGAAGGCAGCCTGCGCAGCTGGACCGACCGCGGCCGCACCTTCTACGAAGTCAAGCGCAGCGACGAGGACGGCTGGTACCCGAACCAGTTCCTCTACCTGCCCGGCGACGACGAGGTCGAGATGCGCGTGGCGCGCCTGGAAGGCGACAAGGCGATCCTGCAGATCGTCGACGACTTCCGCGCGCCGCAGCACCAGGTCTGGGGCATCAACGCGCGCAACCGCGAACAGAACTTCGCCTTCAACGTGCTGATGGACCCGGACATCGACTTCGTCACCCTGCTCGGCACCGCCGGCACCGGCAAGACCCTGCTCGCGCTCGCCGCCGGGCTGACGCAGACGATGGACGTGCAGCGCTACCGCGAGATCATCATGACCCGCGCGACGGTCAGCGTCGGCGAGGACATCGGCTTCCTGCCCGGCACCGAGGAGGAGAAGATGACGCCGTGGATGGGCGCGCTGACCGACAACCTCGAGGTGCTGACGCATACCGAGGACCACGGCAGCTGGGGCCGCGGCGCGACCAATGAACTGCTGGCTTCGCGCATCAAGATCCGCTCGATGAACTTCATGCGCGGCCGCACCTTCCTCAACCGCTGGGTGATCGTCGACGAGGCGCAGAACCTGACGCCGAAGCAGATGAAGACGCTGATCACCCGCGCCGGCCCGGGCACCAAGATCATCTGCATGGGCAATGTCGAGCAGATCGACACGCCCTACCTGACGGAGACCACCTCCGGCCTCACCTACGCCGTGGACCGCTTCAAGCACTGGGCGCACAGCGCCCACATCACCCTGCGCCGTGGCGAGCGCTCGCGCCTGGCCGACCACGCCTCCGAGGTCCTCTGACCCCCCACCCACTCCGTAGGAGCGGCTTCAGCCGCGATGCTTCCGGATAGAAAAGCATCGCGGCTGAAGCCGCTCCTACATGATGTTTCACACATCAGAACACCGTCCTTGAGCCTGCCTGCTGAGGTCTGGCAAACTACCGGCCCATGATCACCGCCGCCCAGCTCCGTGCCGCCCGGGCCCTGCTCGGGCTCGACCAGAAGGCCCTCGCCGCGCTGGCCGGGGTGTCCGTCCCGACGATCCAGCGGATGGAGGCCAGCCCCGGCAACGTGCGCGGCAATGTCGAGACCCTGAGCCGGATCGTCGAGGCGCTCGCCGCCGCCGGCGTCGAACTGCTGGGCAATGACCAGGCCGGCGAGGGCCGCGGCCGCGGCGTGCGCCTGAAGGAACCGTCGTGAACGTCCCCAACGACGTCGTCCGCGAGACCCTCCGGCAGATCGAACCGAAGCTGTTCACCGTGCTGCGCGAGGGCTACCGGCTCGCCGACCTGCGCGCGGATGCCCTCGCCGGCCTCACCGTCGCGATCGTGGCGCTGCCGCTGGCGATGGCGCTGGCGATCGCCAGCGGCACCGCGCCGGAGAAGGGCCTGCATACGGCGATCATCGCCGGCTTCCTGATCTCGGCCTTCGGCGGCTCGCGGGTGCAGATCGGCGGCCCGACCGCGGCCTTCATCCCGGTGGTGTTCGTCGTCATCCAGAAGTTCGGTTACGGCGGCCTGATCCTGTGCACCCTGCTCGCCGGCCTGATGCTGATCGCCGCCGGCCTGCTGCGCCTGGGCACGCTGATGCGCTACATGCCGCAGCCGGTGATCACCGGCTTCACCGCCGGCATCGCGGTGAGCATCTTCACCAGCCAGATCAAGGACGCGCTCGGGCTCGACATGGGCGCGGTGCCGGCGGAGTTCCTGCCGCGCCTGCAGGCCTACGCCGGCCACATCGCCACCACCAATCCGGCGGCGGTGGCGCTGACCGTGCTCGGCGTCGGCGCGATCGTCTTCCTGCGCAGGCGGCGGCCTAACTGGCCGGGCTTCCTGATCGCCCTGCTGGCCTGCACCGGCGTCACCCTGCTGTTCGCGCTGCCGGTGGACACGATCGGCAGCCGCTTCGGCGAACTGCCGCGCGCCCTGCCCGGCTTCGATTTCCCGGACATCCCCTTCCACCGCACCGGCGAGCTGCTGCCGAGCGCCTTCACCATCGCCTTCCTCGCCGGCGTCGAATCGCTGTTGTCGGCGGTGGTCGCCGACGGCCTGACCGGCCGCCGCCACCGCTCGAACGCCGAACTGGTCGCCCAGGGCATCGCCAACAGCGCCTCGGCATTGTTCGGCGGCCTGCCCGCCACCGGCGCGATCGCCCGCACCGGCACCAACATCCGCGCCGGTGGCCGCACGCCCTTCGCCGGCATGCTGCATGCGCTGTTCGTGCTGGTCTTCATGCTGGTGCTGGCGCCGTGGATGCGCTACGTGCCGCTGCCGGCGCTGGCGGCGGTGCTGCTGGTCGTGGCCTGGAACATCAGCGAGATCGAGCACTTCCGGCTGACGATGACGGCGCCGAAGGGCGACCGCCTGGTGCTGCTGCTGACCTTCGGCCTGACGGTGTTCCTCGACCTGACGATCGCGATCGAGGTCGGCGTCGTCGTGGCCGCCTTCGTCTTCATGTTCCGCATGGCCGAGGCGGTCGAGCTCGGCGGCGGCGATGGTCCGCCCCCCGCCGGCGACGTCGCCGAGGACTCCGAGCAGCGCGCGCGGCTGCCGGCCGGCGTCGAGGCCTTCCGCATCGACGGGCCGCTGTTCTTCGGCGTCGCCAGCCGCCTCGACGAGGCCTTCGACCAGTTCCAGGTCAAACCGAAGGTGTTCATCCTGCGCATGAGCCTGGTGCCGATGATCGACGCCAGCGGCGTGCACGCACTCAAGCGCCTGCGCCAGCGCTGCCGGAAGGCCGGCACCCGGCTGATCGTCTCCGGGCTGCGTCCGCAGCCGGCGAAGGTGTTCCGGCAGATGGGCCTGCGCGAGCACGCCGGCGAGGTCTGGATCGCCGAGGACTTCGCCCAGGCCCTGCGCATCGCCGAGTCGCTCGTGGCCCCCGTTCCGGGCGAAGATCAGGCATGACCGTCGACCACCCCCGCTCCGTCCTGACCATCGCCGGCTCCGATTCCGGTGGCGGCGCCGGCATCCAGGCCGACCTGAAGACCTTCGCCGCGCATGCCGTGCACGGCCTGAGCGCGCTGGCCGCGCTGACCGCCCAGCACACCCGTGGCGTCACCGCGGTGCATGTGCCGCCGCTGGATTTCCTGGGCGCGCAGATCGACGCCTGCTTCGACGATTTCGACATCGGCGCGGTCAAGCTCGGCATGCTCGCGAGCGCCGAGGTCATCGACTCCGTCGCCGATGCCCTCGCGGCGCATGGCGCGCCGCCCCTGGTCGTCGACCCGGTGATGGTCGCGACCTCCGGCGCCCGCCTGCTCGCCGAGGACGCGCTGGACGCGCTGCGCCGCCGCCTGCTGCCGCTGGCGACGGTGCTGACCCCGAACATCCCCGAGGCCGAGCTGCTGCTCGGCCACGCGATCCCCGACGCCGACGCCGCCGATGCGGCGCTGGACGAACTGCTCGCCCTGGGCCCGAAGGCGGTGCTGCTCAAGGGCGGCCACCTGCCGGAGGACGGCCCGATGCGCGACCGCTACGTCGACGCCCGCGGCCGCCGCGTGTTCACCCATCCGCGGCTGGAGCGCAACGGCCACGGCACCGGCTGCACCCTGGCATCGGCGATCGCCGCGAACCTCTGCCGCGGCCTGTCGCCCGGCAATGCCTGCATGGCGGCGGCCGAATACGTGCACGGTGCCCTTCGCCACGCGACCCGGCCCGGGCGCGGCGCGGTCGACGTGCTCGACCATTTCTGGCGGCCCCGGCCCGGCGGCTGAACCCGCCGCGGTTGGCCGACAGCGCCGGCTCGGCTAGCATCCGGGCATTCGCTTTCAACCGGAGAGTCCCGATGCGCAGCGGCAATCCCGCCCTGAACCAGAACACCTTCGCCCTCGACGTCGGCAGTGGCGCCGTCGTCAGCGGCGGCGACGTGATGACCCTCAACGGCACGGTCAACAAGACCGGGCTGATGCTGCTGATCCTGGTGGCCACCGCGACCTTCGCCTGGATGCAGTACGCGCCGGAGAACCCGGGTGCGGTGATGCCCTACCTGGTCGTCGGTGCGATCGGTGGTTTCATCCTCGCGATCGTCACCGCGTTCAAGAAGACCTGGGCGCCGGTCACCGCGCCGATCTACGCGGCGCTCGAAGGCCTGTTCGTCGGCGGCATCTCGGTCTGGGCCGAGGTGCAGTTCCCGGGCATCGTGATGCAGGCCGTGTTCCTGACGATGGGCGTGCTCGCGGCGCTGCTGATGGCCTACAAGTCGGGCCTGATCAAGGCCACCGAGAACTTCAAGCTCGGCGTCGTCGCCGCCACCGGCGGCATCGCCCTGCTGTACCTCGTGAACATGGGCATGCGCCTGTTCGGCTTCGACGGCATGCCGTTCATCCACGAGGGCTCGGCGATGGGCATCGCCTTCAGCGTGTTCGTGGTGATCATCGCGGCGCTGAACCTGGTGCTGGACTTCGACTTCATCGAGTCCGGCGCCGAGGCCGGCGCGCCGAAGTACATGGAGTGGTACGGCGCGTTCGGGCTGACCGTGACCCTGGTCTGGCTGTACATCGAGATCCTGCGCCTGCTGATGAAGCTGCAGTCGCGCGACTGATCGCCACGCGGCCTGCGTGGTCGCGGAAACACGAGGCCCGCGGTGCTCCGGCGCCGCGGGCCTCTTCATTCGGGCGCCGGTTCGGGCAGGCCCAGATAGCGACGGAACTGACGCGCCATCTCGGCGGTGAAGTCCTCGACCGCGAGCGTCGGCGGCAACCGCTCCATCAGGATCGCCGTCTGCAGGCACTGCAGCGCGGCGAACAGGCCCAGCGACAGCGCCAGGCCCGGTTGCGGGTGACGGATCTCGTCGCGGCGTTCCGCCAGCCAGGCGTGGATCGCCGTCATCATCGCCGCGGCACCGGCGTCGTTGGCGTGGCGGTCCTCGGCCTGCCAGTGGCCGACGACGAGGGCACGGATCAACCGCCGTTGCTGCACCTGGGTGCGCGCGAACACCGCGAGCAGGCCGTCGATGCGCGCGCCGAGGCCGGCGTCGCGCCACTGCGGGGCGTCGAGGAAGTCGCGCAGGCGCTGCGCCTGGTGCCGCTGGGCACGCTCGAGCACCTGCGGCAGCAGGGTCGACTTGCCGCGGAAGCGCTTGTAGATCGCGCCGACCGAGACGTGCGCGCGTTCGGCGACCTCTTCCATCGTCAGGGCGTCCTGGCCGCCCTCGGCGAGCAGGCTCTCGGCGGCGGCGAGGATGCGCTCGCGGGTCAGCCGCGCGCGCGGCTGGCGGTCGGCGGGCGATGCGTCGGCGGACTGGCGCGGGGCCATGCGCGCTCCGGGAACGGCCGCGGCGACGGCCGCGAAAAGTATATGGCGGTTCGCTTTTTCCGCCGCGAGTCTGGGCACCTCCCCCACCGAAAGGACTGTCCGTGACCCCGCTGCTGCCGCTCGTCGCCGCCGTCTTCCTCGCCGGCTATGTCCTGCTGCCCCTGCTGGGCGTTCCGTATGCCGGCCCGCTGGCGATCGTGCTCGCCTGCGCGACGCTGTTCACCGGGCGCCGGCGCGCCGGGCTCACACTGGCCGGGCTCGGCCTCGCGCGGCCGGCGCCGGGCCACACCGCGCTCGCCGCCGGGTTGGCGCTGGTGATCGGCTACGTCGCCGCCGGGGTCGCGGTGTTGCTCGCCACCCAGGCGCTGGGCTGGCCGCCGCCGCGGCCGGGCCGGCTCGCCGAGCTGCTGCCCGGCAATCTGCCGGCGCTGCTCGGCATGCTGGCGATCGCGTGGACGACGGCCGCGTTCGGCGAGGAACTGCTGTTCCGCGGCTTCCTGCAGCCGCGCCTCCGCACCTGGTTCGGCGGCGGCCGCGGCGCCGCGCTGGCGGCGGTGCTGGTGCAGGCGCTGCTGTTCGGCCTCGCCCACGCCTACCAGGGCCGCACCGGCATGCTGGTGTCGGGATCGATCGGCCTCGGCTTCGGCCTGCTCTACCTGCGCCAGCGCACGCTGTGGCCGCTGGTGGTGGCGCATGCGCTGATCGATACGGTGGGATTGGTGACCTTGTTCCTGCGTGCGCCCGCCACCGGCACCCTGTAGGAGCGGCTTCAGCCGCGATGAAAAACGCCGGGATGGAAACATCCCGGCGTTCTGTTTCTTCGTTGCTTTCCGCGCGGTGCGGAGGCGCTACAGGAGGGCAACGCGGAGAAGGGCATCGTGGCGAAGGGCATCGCGGCTGAAGCCGCTCCTACAGCCGCTCCTACAGCCGCTCCTACAGCAGGAGCCCGGGCGGAGTCAGCCGGCGGCGCGGGCGGCGATCGCGGCGGCGAACGAGGTCGTGGTGCCGGTGCCGCCGAGGTCCGGCGTCAGATTGTCCTTCGCGGCCATCGTGTCGATGATCGCCTTGCGCAGGCGCGCGGCGTTGTCGACCTGGCCGAGGTGCTCCAGCATCTGGATCGCGCCCAGCATCAGCGCCACCGGGTTGGCGATGCCCTTGCCGGCGATGTCCGGCGCCGAGCCGTGCACCGCCTCGAAGATCGCGGCTTCGGTACCGATGTTCGCGCCCGGGGCCAGGCCCAGGCCGCCGACGAGACCGGCGCAGAGGTCGGAGATGATGTCGCCGAACAGGTTGGTCGTCACGATCACGTCGAACTGTTCCGGACGCATCACCAGCTGCATGCAGGTGTTGTCGACGATCATCTCGTTGCACTGGATGTCCGGATACTCGGTCGCCACCTGGCGCGCGACCTTCAGGAACAGGCCCGAGGTCGACTTCAGGATGTTCGCCTTGTGCACGACGGTGACCTTCTTGCGGCCGACACGGCGCGCGAGGTCGAAGGCGTAGCGGACGATGCGCTCGCTGCCGCGGCGGGTGATCTTCTGCGTCAGCGTCGCGGTCTCGCCGTCGGCGGTGAGGTTCTGGCCTTCGCCGATGTAGGCGCCCTCGGTGTTCTCGCGGACGGTGATCAGGTCGATGTTCTCGTAGCGCGACTTCGTGTTCGGGAAGCTGATCGCCGGGCGCACGTTCGCGTACAGGTCGAAGCGCTTGCGCAGCTCGACGTTGATCGAGCTGAAGCCCTCGCCGACCGGCGTCGTCAGCGGGCTCTTGAGCGCGACGCGGTGGCGGTGGATGGCCTCGAGGGTGGCGGCCGGCAGCAGTTCGCCCTGCTTCTCGTAAGCGGTCAGGCCGGCGTCGACGAAGTCGTAGGACAGGCCGGCGCCGAGGCGATCGAGCACCGACAGGGTGGCGTCCATGATTTCCGGGCCGATGCCGTCGCCACGGATCACCGCGATGGTCTGGGTCATTGTTTTCTTCCGGGGGAGTGCGGCCGGAAAGCGGCCGCGAAGGCCGGCAATTATGCCAGATCGGGCTTTCCGCCGGGCTCGGCGCGCATCGCCGCCTGGTCCCCGGCAACGGTCCGTTCAGGTGCTGCGGCCGTGCTGCCGGCCTCGACCGGCGGCTGCCAGCCGGCCTCGTGACGGGCGCTGGCGACCTCGTCGTGGGCTTGTCCACTGCCGCCTTCGTCCACCCGCTCGGCGCGGGTGCGCAGCACCGGCAGCGATTCCGGGTGGTGCGCCTGCAGGAAATCCAGGATGCCCTCGCGCACCTCGCAGCGCAGGCCGAAGGCCTTGCCGGAATCGGCGGCGCTGACCAGCAGCCGCACCTGCATGCTCCACTGCCCGCATTCGACGACCTGCAGCACGCGCACGCGCCCGTCCCAGTTGTCCGAAGCCGCGCACAGGCGTTCGAACTCGGCGCGCACCGGCGCCAGCGGCGTGCGGTAGTCGAGCCAGAGCATCACCGTGCCGAGGATCTCCGATGTGCGCCGGGTCCAGTTCTCGAACGGATTGTCGATGAACCACTTCAGCGGCACGATCAGCCGCCGCTCGTCCCAGATGCGGACGACGATGTAGGTGCCGGTGATTTCCTCGATCCGTCCCCATTCGCCCTGCACGATGACCACGTCGTCGATGCGGATCGGCTGGGCGATCGCGATCTGCAGGCCGGCGATCAGGTTGCCGAGGATCGGCTGCGCGGCCAGGCCGGCGACGAGCCCGGCGACACCGGCCGACGCCAGCAGGCCGGTGCCGAGCTGGCGCATGCCCGGCACGGTGAGCAGGGCAGCGGCGGTGGCGACCAGCACCACCAGCACCATCAGCGTGCGCGACAGCACCCGCGCCTGGGTGTGGATGCGCCGGGCGTGCAGGTTGTCGGTGGCGGCGATCGACCAGTGCACCAGCACCCGGCGCTCGACCGCGGCGATCGCCCGCAGCAGGGTCCACGCGAGCACCACGACGAGGGCGACGACCAGCCCGTGGCGGGTGAAGCTCAGCCAGCGTCCCTGCCAGGGCGCCGCCGCGAGCGCGAGATTGAGCAGCAGCAGCGGAATCCCGAACGCCGCCGGCACTGCGAGGACGGCGGCGATGCGCGCGGCACGGCGTTCGCTGCGGGCCGCCCGCTGCGCGACCGCGCGCAGGCGGTGCCAGGACAGCAGGCCAATAAGCAGCGCCAACAATGCGCCGCCGGCGAGCCAGGGCCAGTGGACGGCGAGGTCGAGGCTGTCGGAACGGACGGACATCGCCGGCAGTCTGACGGCGGCGATGTGCCCATGCCGTGAGCCGGCGCGCGGGAGTCAGCCGTGATCGTGCGCCGGCGCCGCGCCGACGACGCCCGACTCCAGCCGGTCGAGGAAATCCACAGCCCGCCGCAGGTGCGGGATCACGATCGAGCCGCCGACGACGAGGGCGACGCTGAACGCCTCGAACATCTCGTCGCGGTTCACCCCGGCCTCGCGGCACTGGGCGACGTGGTAGCTGATGCAGTCGTCGCAGCGCAGCACCATCGACGCGACCAGGCCCATCAACTCCTTGGTCTTCACGTCGAGCGCGCCGGCGCGGTAGGTCTGGGTGTCGAGCGCGAAGAACCGGCGCACGACCTGGTTGTCCTCGGCCAGGATGCGCTGGTTCATGCGCTGGCGGAATTCGCTGAAGGCGCGGACGCGGTCCGCCTCGTCGCCGCCGCTCACGCGTTGCCTTCCAGCAGCGGCTTCAGGCCGCCGGCGCGGTCGAGCGCGACCATGTCGTCGAAGCCGCCGACGTGGGTGTCGCCGATGAAGATCTGCGGCACCGAGGTGCGCTGGGCCTTGTCGACCATTTCCTGGCGGCGGGCGAAATCGAGGTCGACGCGCACTTCTTCCCACTCGGCGCCACGCGACTTCAGGAAGTTCTTCGCCGCCACGCAGTAGGGGCAGACGGCGGTGGTGTACATCACGATCCGGGGCATGGGGGGGTTCCTGTCTCTTTCCCGATTGTAGGAGCGCCTTCAGGCGCGATGACGGTGAGGATTGTGGGGGCCGCGCCGAGCCCATTCCACCCGCCCGCATGCGAACGCTCCGTCGCGGTCGCGCCGCCGCGTCACTGCGGGTTCATGCGGCGGCCCGACCGGCGGGGCTATCCTCGCCGCGTCGCCTCTCCGGGAATCCGCCTTGCGCCTGCTGCCCGCCTTCACCGCGCTGACCTTCGCGATCGCCTGCGTCCTCGCCCCTGCCCGGGCCCAGGACAGCCGGCTGCCGGACATCGGTTCGTCCGCGGCCGAGATGATCGACCCGGCGACCGAGGCCGAATACGCGTCCTACGTGCTGTACGAACTGCGGCGGATGAACCTGGTCCTCGACGACCCACTGGTCGAGTCCTGGCTGCAGACGATGGGCTACCGGCTCGCCGCGTCCAGTAACACGCCGCGGCAGTCCTTCACCTTTTTCATGCTGCGCGAGCGCGAGATCAACGCGTTCGCGACCCTCGGTGGCCTGGTCGGCATGAACTCCGGCCTCGTGCTGACCGCCGAGAGCGAAGCCGAGGTCGCCGGCGTGCTCGCGCATGAGGTCGCCCATGTCAGCCAGCGGCATGTGCTGCGCGCCGTCGAGCGGGCGAAGAAGGACCAGATCCCGATCCTGCTGGCGATGGTCGGCGCGATCGCCGCCGCCCAGGCCGCCTCCGACGGCGAGATCCGCGGCGGCCGCCGCGACGATTCGGCGAGCAATGCCACCGCCGCGGCGATCACCGGCGCGATGGCGCTGATGCAGCAGCGGCAGATCGACTACACGCGCTCGAACGAATCGGAAGCCGACCGCATCGGCATCCAGACCCTCGCCCGCGCCGGCTACGACCCGGCCGGCATGGCGGACTTCTTCGAGCGCATGCAGCGCGCCCAGCGCAGCAACATGGGCGGCTACGTGCTGCCGGAATACCTGCGCACCCACCCGGTGACCACGACCCGCATCAGCGAGGCGCGCCAGCGTGCCGGCCAGCTCGGCGCCGGCCCGGCCCACACCGGGGCGCCGCGCGGCCCGGCGAACCCGCTGCTGCCCGGTGACCTGCGCTTCGACGGCGGCATCCGCGGCACCGGCGACAGTCCGGAATTCCGCTGGGTCCGCGATCGCCTGCGCGTGCTCAGCGCCGGCAGCCCGACCGCGGCGCTGCGCGAATACCGCGAACTCGCGGCCGCTGACCACACCGGCCGCGCGACCACCGACGGCGAGCGCTACGGCATGGCGCTGGCGCAGATGCGCGCCGGCCAGCCGGGCGCCGCCCTGGAGGCGCTGCAGGCGCTGCTGCGCACGTATCCGGACGACCTGTGGCTGCAGCTCGCCGAGGCCGAGGCCACTGCCCTCGCCGGCCCGCCCGCCGCGGCCGACCGCCTGTACGAGGCGCTGATGCGGCGCTTGCCGGAGAACCGCGCGGTGCGCCTCAGCTATGCGCAGACCCTGGTCGAGCGCGGCGGTACCGAGGCCGGACGCCGGGCCCAGGAAGTGCTGCGCCCGCTGATCGCCGACAGCGCCCGCGACCCGACCTTCCAGCGCGGCTACGCCCGCGCCAGCGAACTCGCCGGCGACCTGGTGCGTGCCGGCGAGGCCTACGCCGAAACCGCCTACCTCAACGGCCGCGCGGTCGACGCGCTGAACCAGCTGGCGGCGCTGAAGGACCGTGAGGACCTGAGCTATTACCAGCGCGCCCGCATCGAGGCGCGCATCGCCGCGATCACCCCGGTGGTGCTGGAAATGCAGCGCCAGGGCATCGAGGCGCACGAGCAGCGACCGGACGGCCCCTGAGCGCTGTCATCGAACCGTAACCGGAATGTCATCCAATGCCGCCGGACCCCGAACGAACCGGTGACATGCAGAAGCGCATCCTGATCGTCGACGACGAACCCGCGATCCGCGACATGGTGGCCTTCGCGCTGCGCAAGGGCGACTTCGTGCCGGTGCATGCCGGCGACGGCGCCGAAGCGGCCGCGGCGATCGCCGAGCGGGTGCCCGACCTGATCCTGCTCGACTGGATGCTGCCCGGCACCAGCGGCCTGGAACTGGCCCGGCGCTGGCGCCGCGACACCCTGACCCGCGACATCCCGATCATCATGCTGACCGCCCGCGGCGAGGAGAACGACCGTGTCGGCGGCCTCGAGGCCGGCGTCGACGACTACGTGGTCAAACCCTTCTCGGCACGCGAGCTGCTGGCACGCATCCGTGCGGTACTGCGGCGCAGCCGCGACGACGACGCCGATGGTTCGGTCGCGGTCGGCGACCTGCGCATCGACGGCGCCGCGCACCGGGTGTTCGCCGCCGGCGAGGCGCTGCATCTCGGACCCAGCGAATACCGGCTGCTGCACTTCTTCATGACGCACGTGGACCGCGTCTACAGCCGCGCCCAGCTGCTCGACCTGGTCTGGGGCGGCAACGTCTACGTCGAGGAACGCACGGTCGACGTGCACATCCGCCGATTGCGCAAGGCGCTGGAGCCGTCCGGCCTGGATGCGATGGTGCAGACGGTGCGCGGCAGCGGTTACCGCTTCTCGGCGGCGGTGGGCTGAATGCGGCTGTCGCTGCTGCTGCAGCTGGCCTGGCGGCAGTCGGCGATCCGGCTGACGGTCTATTTCGCCGCGGCGCTGGCGGTCGGGCTGGCCCTCGGGAAGCCGTGGTGGGCGCTGGGCATCGCCGTCGCCGTGCTCGCGGCGCGCGGCTACTGGCGGCTTTACCGGGTGCTGCGCTTCCTCGACTGGCGGCGGCAATTGCGCACTGTCGACGGCCAGGGCCTGTGGGCGGCGCTGGAGACCCTGATCCACCGCCGCCAGACCGAGAATCGCCAGCGCAGCCGCCGCCTCGTCGGCCTGCTGCGCGCCTACCGGCAGGCGGCGACGGCGATGCCGGACGGGGCCCTCGTCGTCGGCCGTCGCAGCGGCGACCTGGTCTGGTTCAACAAGGCCGCGCGGGGGCTGGTCGGCCTGCGCTATCCGCAGAGCCTCGGGAAGCGGCTCGCCGACGTGTTCGCCGACAGCCCGCGCGTCGCCACGTGGCTCGCGGCCGGCCGGCCGGACGACGTGTTCGCCGACGTGCCGGCCCCCGACGATCCCGGACGCCGGCTCAGCCTGCGCCTGATCGATTATTCGCCGACCCAGTGGCTGGTCGTCGTGCGCGACGTGACCCGGCTGACCCGGCTGGAGCAGGTGCGTCGCGACTTCGTCGCCAACGTCTCGCACGAACTGCGGACGCCGCTGACGGTCGTGCACGGCTACCTCGATCTGATCGAGCCGGAAGCGCACCCGGAACTGGCGCCGATGGTGCTCGAGATGCGCCGGCAGTCGGAGCGGATGGCACGCCTGGTCGAGGACCTGCTGACGCTGTCGCGGCTGGAGGCGCAGGACGAGCTGCCGGAGGAACCGGTTCCGCTGGCGCCGTTGCTGGATAGCCTGCGTGGTGAGGCCGAGGCGCTCAGCCGCGGGCGCCACACGATCGTGATCGACGACGGCGCCGGGGCCGACCTGCTCGGCTCGGCGAAGGACCTGCACAGCGCCTTCTCCAACCTGGTCGCGAACGCGGTGCGCTACACCCCCACCGGTGGCACCGTGACGATCCACACGACCCGCGACGACGACGGCGGCCTGCAGCTGGCGGTCGCCGACACCGGACCCGGCATTCCCGCGGAACACCTTCCGCGACTCACCGAGCGCTTCTACCGCGTATCCACCAGCCGCTCGCGCGAATCGGGTGGTACCGGCCTCGGCCTGGCGATCGTCAAGCATGTCCTGGGCCTGCACGGCGCCCGCCTGGAGATCGCCTCGGAAGCCGGGCGCGGCAGCGTGTTCTCCTGCCACTTCGGCCGGGGGCGGGTGGTGGGGCGGGTAGCGAGTGGAGAGTAACGAGTGGAGAGTAACGAGTGGAGAGTAACGAGCAATGCGTCAGGACCTGCGCCTTCGGCGCGGTCGCGCTTCGAGCGGGTGGGGAGGGATCGCGGCTGAAGCCGCTCCTACATTCGTTGCTCGTTCCTCTGCACTCGTTACTCGCCCTAAGATGACGCCATGACTCCCGACGGCACGCCCGCCCCCGACGACACCAGCCATCCCGACCTGCACGCGCCGGAGCTGTACCTCAACCGCGAGCTGTCGCAGCTGGAATTCAACCGGCGGGTGCTGGCGCAGGCGCAGGACCCGCAGGTGCCGCTGCTGGAACGGTTGCGCTACCTGTGCATCAGCTGCAGCAACCTCGACGAGTTCTTCGAGATCCGCGCGGCGACGGTGCGCACGGCGATGCAGTTCGGCGGCACGCCGGCGCCGGACGGGGTGCCGCCGGCGAAGGCGCTCGAACTGATCCACCGGCAGGCGCGCGAGCTGGTCGACGCGCAGTACGACTGCTGGAACGAGGAACTGCGTCCGCAGCTGGCGGCCGCCGGCATCCGCATCCTGCCGCGCGACGGCTGGAACGCGAAGCAGCGGCGCTGGCTGCACCAGTATTTCCAGGACGAGCTGCTGCCGGTGCTGTCGCCGCTCGGGCTCGACCCGGTGCATCCGTTCCCGCGCATCCTCAACAAGTCGCTCAATGTCGTCGTCGTGCTCGAGGGCCGCGACGCGTTCGGCCGCAACGGCGGCATGGCGATCGTGCGGGCGCCGCGCTCGCTGCCGCGGATCATCCACATCCCGCCGGAGGTCTCCGGCGGCCCGCACGACTTCGTGTTCCTGTCGGCGGTGCTCACCGCCTTCGTCGACGACCTGTTCACCGGCCTGAAGGTCAAGGGGGCCTACCAGTTCCGCGTGACCCGCAACTCCGAGCTGGTGGTCGACGAGGACGAGGTCGAGAACCTCGCCAGCGCACTGAAGGACGAACTCGCGAGCCGCGGCTTCCGGCCGGCGGTGCGGCTGGAGATCGCCGAGAACTGCCCGCGCACGATCGTCGACATCCTGCTGCAGAACTTCGGCCTGACCGCCAGCGCCGTCTACCGCATCAACGGGCCGGTGAACCTCAACCGCGCGATCCAGGTCTACGACCTCGTCGACCGCCCGGAGCTGAAATTCCCGCCGTTCGTGCCGAAGCAGGTGTCGCTCGACGAGGACGCGCCGTTCGCGGCGATCCGCGAAAGCGACGTGCTGCTGCACCATCCCTACCAAGGCTTCCAGACGGTGATCGACCTGCTGAACGTCGCCGCCCACGACCCCGACGTGCTGGCGATCAAGCAGACGCTGTACCGCACGAGCAAGGACAGCCGGATCATCGATCACCTGGTGACGGCGGCGCGCAACGGCAAGGACGTCACGGTGGTCGTCGAACTGCGCGCCCGCTTCGACGAGGAGGCGAACATCCGCCTCGCCGACCGCCTGCAGGAAGCCGGCGTACAGGTGATGTACGGCGTCGTCGGCTACAAGACGCACGCGAAGATGATGCTGATCGTGCGCCGTGAGGGTCGCAAGCTGCAGCGCTATGTGCACCTGGGTACCGGCAACTACCACGCCGGCACCGCCCGCGCCTACACCGACCTCGGCCTGATCACCGCCGACCCCGACATCACCGCCGACGTGCACGACGTCTTCCAGCAGCTGTCGGGACTGGCGCCGGCGATCCGCCTGCGCCGGCTGCTGCAGGCGCCCTTCACGCTGCACGCCGGCGTGCTGGCGCGCATCGCCCGCGAGGCCGGGCACGCGCGCGCCGGCCGCGGCGGACACATCGTCGCGCGCATGAACGCGCTGACCGAACCGGCGGTGATCCGCGCGCTCTACGAGGCCTCGCAGGCCGGCGCGCGCATCGAGCTGATCGTGCGCGGCGCCTGCTGCCTGCGCCCCGGCGTGAGCGGCGTCTCCGAGAACATCACGGTGCGCTCGGTGATCGGCCGCTTCCTCGAGCACAGCCGCGTCTACTGGTTCGCCAACGCCGGCGAACCCGAACTGTTCTGCTCGAGCGCCGACTGGATGGAGCGCAACCTGCTGCGCCGGGTCGAGATCTGCTTCCCGATCCGCGATCCACAGCTGGCCGCGCGCGTGCACGACGAGGCGCTGGCCAGCTACCTCGCCGACAACCAGGGCGCCTGGGACCTGCAGGCGGACGGCCGCTACGTGCGCGCGATGCCCGCCGACGGCGGAATGCCCTACTCTGCCCAGGGCGCGCTCCTGGCCAAACACTGCGGGTGACCGATGGCGACTGCACCGGAAGTGCCGCTGGCCGATGGTGACCTGCTGGCGGCGATCGATCTCGGATCGAACAGCTTCCACATGGTCGTCGCGAAGTACCTGCTCGGGCAGCTGCGCATCGTCGACCGCATCAAGGAAACCGTGCGCCTGGCCGACGGCCTGGACGAGGCCGGCGGCCTCGATCCGCAGGTGATGCCGCGCGCGCTCGAGGCGCTGGGCAAGTTCGGCGAGCGCATCCGCAGCATCCCGCCGCAGCGCGTGCGCGCGATCGCCACCTATTCGGTGCGCGCGATGGCGCGTCCGCACCAGTTCCTGGTGCCGGCCGAAACCGCGCTCGGGCACGGCATCGAGATCGTCGCCGGCCGCGAGGAGGCGCGCCTGATCTACCTGGGCGTCGCCAACGGCAATCCGCCGGAGGCCGGCAAGCGCCGGCTGGTGATGGACATCGGCGGCGGCTCGACCGAATTCATCATCGGCAGCGGCTTCGCGCCGATCGAACGCGAGAGCCTGCAGATGGGCTCGATCGCCTCGACCCGCCGCTTCTTCCCCGACGGCCGGCTGACGCGCCGGCGCTGGAACGCCGCGCGCATCGAGCTGACCGCCGAGATGCGGCAGTTCTCGCGGGCCTACCGCGAGCGCGGCTGGCACGACGCGATGGGGTCGTCGGGCACGATCAAGGCGATCACCGACGTCTCGGTGGCGCTGAAGCTGACCAAGACCTCGGTGTCGGCGGAGAGCCTCGCGGAGATCCGCGAACGCGTGCTCGCCTGCGAGCGCGTCGACGCGATCGACCTGCCGGGACTGTCGGAAGACCGCCGCAACATCTTCGCCGGTGGCGTGCTGGTGCTCGACGCGGCGTTCGCCGAACTCGGGATCGAACGCATGTACGCCAGCGACTACGCACTGCGGGAGGGCGTGCTGTTCGACATCCTCGGCCGCGCGCAGGCCACCGACCCGCGCGACGCCTCGATCGACGCGCTCTGCGACCGCTACGCGATCGACCGCGCGCACGCCGCCCGCGTCGAGGCGACCGCACTCGCGCTGTTCGACCAGGTCCACGGCGAGCTGCAGCTCGACGCCGCCGACCGCCGGCTGCTGGCCTGGGCCGCGCGCGTGCACGAACTCGGCCTGACGATCGCGCACAGCCAGTACCAGAAGCACGGCGCCTACATCCTCGAGCACTCCGACATCGCCGGCTTCTCGCGCACCGAGCAGCAGCAGCTGGCCGCGCTGGTGCGCAACCACCGCCGCAACATCCACCAGGGCAGCCTCGACAAGCTGCCCGACCGCCTGATCCCGGGGACGCTGCGCTGCGCGCTGCTGCTGCGGCTGTCGGTGCTGCTGCACCGCAGCCACAGCGACCGCCCGCTGCCGCCGCTGCTCGTCGAGCTCGGGCCCGGGCCGGCAGCGACGCTGCGGCTGCCGAAGAAATGGCTCGAGGCCAATCCGCTGACCCGGTCCGACCTCGACTCCGAACGCGAGCACCTCGCCGCGATCGGGCGCCGGCTCACGATCCGGGCGATCTAATCACTCGGCGGCCTTGCGGCCGATCCAGGCGTCTACACGGCGTTCCAGCAACGCCAGCGGCAGGTCGCCGCCGGTCAGCACCAGGTCGTGGAACTCGCGGATGTCGAACTTCGGCCCCAGCGCCGCACGCGCCTTCTCGCGCAGCTCGAGGATGCGGTTCATGCCCACCTTGTAGGCCAGCGCCTGCCCCGGCATGACGAGGTAGCGCTCGATTTCGGCGACGACGTCGGTTTCCGGCATGCCGGTCTTCTCGAGCATGTAGGCGATCGCCTGCTCGCGCGTCCAGCGCTTGTCGTGCAGGCCGGTGTCGACCACCAGGCGCACGGCGCGGAACATCTCCGCCTGCAGGCGGCCGAGGTCGTCGAGCGGATGCTGCTGGTAGCCGATCTCCCAGGCCAGGCGCTCGGCGTACAGACCCCAGCCCTCCGAGAACGCGGTGAACGGCAGCACCTTGCGGAACGTCGGTACGCCGGTGAGTTCCTGCTGGATCGTCGACTGGAAATGATGGCCGGGAATCGCCTCGTGATAGGCCAGCGTGCGCATGCCGAAGCGGGCGACTTCGGCGGTGTTGCGCAGGTTGATGTAGAACACGCCCGGCCGCGAGCCGTCCATCGCCGGGGTGCTGTAGTAGGCGCCCGGCGCGGTCTTCTCGCGGAACGCCGGCACGCGCTCGACGCGCACGCCGGCCTGCGGCCGCACGTTGAAGACGTCGCCGAGGCCGCCGTCGATGTCGGCGATGATCGCGCTGAAGTCGGCGATGATCTGCGCGCGGCCTTCGTCGGTGTCCGGGTACAGCTGGTCGGGGCGGCGGGCGATCAGCTGCACGCGCTCGCCGATCGAGCCTTCCTCGAGACCCTCGCCGACCAGGATCGCGTGCATCTGCGCCTCGATGCGCGCGACTTCGTCGAGACCCATCTGGTGGATCTGCGCCGGCGTCATGTCGGTGCTGGTGTGCAGGCGCACCGCCCAGGCGTAGTAGGCGCCGCCGTCGGGCAGCGCCCAGACACCGTGGTTGCCGGTGGTCTTCGGCAGCAGGGCCGCGTAGTAGTCGATCCACCTCGCGAACGCCGGGTAGACGTCGCCGGTGATCGCCGCCTCGGCCTCGGCCAGCAGGGCGTTCGCGGCGTCGGCGTCGAGTTCGCCGGCCGGCAGCGTCGCCAGCTTCCCGGCGAAGGCGGTGTACAGCACGTTCTCCTTCGCCGGCGTGGCGACGAAGGCCTGCATCTCGGCGAGCACCTTCTCGACGACGAAGGTCGGCGGCACGATGCCGGCGGCCTCGCGTTCGGCGAGTCCGCGCAGGACCTGGTGCACGAGCTGCGGCGCCTTGCGCAGGCGGGCGACGTAATCGCGGGCATCGCCGGCGCCGGCGACGCGGTGCTCGGTCGCCATGAAGGTCGGGAAGCCGTTCTGGATGCCGAACAGCTGGTTCAGCGGGTAATCGTGCAGGGCGAAGCGCTCGCCGTCGGCCTGCACCTGCAGGAAGTACTCGAGCACGTCGTAGGACAGCTGCGTGCCCTCGTCGAGGCTCGCGCGGTCGTAGGCGCGCAGGGTCGCCAGGTCGTCGCGCAGCTTGGCCTGCAGCCGCCGCATCTGCTCGGGGCTGCGGTCGGTGAGTTCGTCGTTCGACCAGTTCGCCCAGGCCGGCAGCAGGCCGAGCGAGCTGAGCAGCTCCGGGTCATCGAGGGCGTATTCGATGAAGACGCGCTCGAAGAACCACTCGATCTTCAGCGGCCGCAGGTAGGCGGTGTGCAGGGCCAGTCCGAGGGCGGCCAGGAAGGCGAAGGCGAGGGTCCAGCGGAGGATGCGCACGGGTCCGGATTCCTGATGGGGTCGGAGTATTTCTCCGCCGCCGATTCTTCCAGACATCGCGCGCTCGCGGGCGGAAAAGTACTCCGACCCCGGTTCTGGTTCCGGCGGTGGAGTGAGGGGAAACCGGGGTCAGAGCCCTTTTTCCCCCGATTCACTCGCCAAGCTGGAAGAATGGTCGGGGAAAAAGGGATCTGACCCCCGCGATGAACTACCGCCACGCCTTCCACGCCGGCAACCACGCGGACGTGCTCAAGCACGTCGTGCTGCTGGCCGTGCTCGACGCCCTGCAGCGCAAGGACGCCGGGATCTTCGTGCTCGACACCCACGCCGGCCGCGGCCGCTACGACCTCGGCAGCGACCAGGCTGGACGCACCGGCGAAGCCGAGGCCGGCATCGTCCGCCTGCAGGCCGCGATGCCGCCCGGCGCCGCGCCCGCGGCCGTGCGGCGCTATCTCGAGGCGGTCGCCGCGGTGCAGTCGCTCGAACCCGGCAGCTATCCCGGCTCGCCACTGCTGGTGGCCGATGCCCTGCGCGACCAGGACCGCCTCGCCGCCTGCGAACTGCTGCCCGAGGAGGCGACGGCGCTGAAGGCGGTGCTCGCCGGCGACCCGCGCTGCCACGTGCACCAGCGCGACGGCTACGCCGCCCTCGCTGCCCTGCTGCCGCCCCGCGACGGCGGCCAGCGCCTGGGCCGCGCCCTGGTCCTGGTCGACCCGCCCTACGAGGCGCAGGACGCCGAGTTCGCGACCCTGCTCGCCGGTGTGCGCGCGGCCCTGGGCAAATTCCCCCAGGCGGTGTTCGCGATCTGGTACCCCATCAAGCGCCGCGCGACGCTGATGCCGTTCTTCCGCAAGGCGGCGGCGCTGCCGGTGAAGTCGGCGGTGGCCTTCGAACTGCTGGTGCGCCCGGACGATTCACCGCTGCGCATGAACGGCAGTGGCATGCTGCTGCTGAACCCGCCGTGGCAGATCGAGAAGGCGATCGACCCGGCGCTGAAACCGCTGGCGCAGGCGCTCGGCGAAACCGGCGCCTCGTGGCGGACCACCTGGCTGAAGGCCGCGGAGAACTGACATGGCATTGCTGATGGCGCAATACGGCGAGCGCGGGCCGAACCCGCACGAACTGATCGCGGCGATGCCCTTCGAGGCCGGCGCCCTCGCCCCCGGACACGCCCGCGTGCAGGTGCTGGCGGCACCGATCAACCCGTCCGACGTGCTCACGATCACCGGCGAGTACGGCATGCTGCCGCCGCTGCCGGCGATCGGCGGCAACGAAGGCGTCGGCCGCGTGCTCGCACTCGGCGAAGGCGCCAGCGGCCCCGCGGTCGGCCGCCTGGTGCTGCTGCCGGTCGGCGGCGGCACCTGGCGCAGCCAGCTCGACGCCCCGGCCGCGCACCTGCTGCCGCTGCCCGAGGGCGACCCGGTGCAGCTGGCGATGCTGGCGGTGAACCCGCCGACCGCGCTGTTGCTGCTCGAGGACATCGTCGACCTGCAGCCCGGCGACTGGGTCATCCAGAACGGCGCCAACTCGGCGGTCGGCGGCTACGTCGCGCAGCTGGCGAAGGTGAAGGGCCTGAACCTGATCAATGTCGTCCGCCGCGAGTCGGCGATCGCCGACGTCCGCGCCGACGGCGGCGAACATGCGGTCGTCGACGCCGAGGACCTGCCGCGGCGCGTACGCGAGCTGGTCGGCGAGGTGCCGGTCAAGCTGGCGATCGACTGCGTCGGCGGCCTGTCCACCGAGAACCTCGCGCGCTGCCTGGTCGAGGGCGGCACCCTCGTCAACTACGGCGCGATGAGCGGCGAGCGCTGCATGATCTCGCCGCGCTGGTTCGTGTTCCGCGACATCGTGCTGCGCGGCTTCTGGCTGGCGAAGTGGTTCCGCCAGGCGACGCCCGAACGCCAGCGCGAGGTCATGACCCGGGTCGCGACCCTGATCGCCGGCGGCCAGCTGCGCGCCCGGGTCGCGGCCACCTACCCGCTGGAACAGATCCGCGATGCCGTCCAGGCCGCCGCCAGCAACGCCCGCCCCGGCAAGATCATCCTCACGCCTTGAACCTGTTTTTCCGGGAGGGAACGCAGATTCCGCAGATCAAGGCGGATGACGACGGATCGAATCCCGATGTTGGCCTGCCTCATCCGTTCCGATCCGCCTTGATCCGCGAAATCCGTGTTCCTTCCCGGACCGCTCATTTCGACTGCCGCGGGAGGACGGTGAGGACGCGGTTGATGAAATCGCGGAACTCGGCCATGTAGTTGCTCAGGAACTTCTTCGTGCCGTCGACGGTGATGTCGCCTTCGTCGTCGATCAGGCCGTCCCTGTACTGGATGTAGGCTTCCGGCGAATTCATCTGCGGCGAGTTGCAGAAACCGAGGATGCTGCGCAGGTGCTGCTGCGCGACCGCGGTGCCGATCGCGCCGGGGGAGGTGCCGATCACCGTCGACGGCTTGCGCGCGAAGGCGTTCTGCCCGTAGGGACGGCTGGCCCAGTCGATCGCGTTCTTCAGCGCACCCGGGATCGAGCGGTTGTATTCCGGCGTCACGAAGATCACCGCGTCGACGTCGGCGATCGCCTTCTTGAAGTCGCAGGCCACCTGCGGGAAGTCGGCGTCGTAGTCGTAGCTGTACAGCGGCAGGTCGCGGATCGGGATCTCGACGAACTCGAGTTCCTCCGGCGCGACCTTCTGCAGCGCCCCGGCCAGCCGCCGGTTCAGCGACTTCTTCGCCAGGCTGCCGATGATGATCCCGACCTTGCGCTTCATGGCGGCACTCCCGTGTGGACTCGCGCCGATCATGCTACCGCCGGCGTGAAGATCACTCGTAGCGCAGCGCCTCGATCGGGTCGAGCCCCGCGGCCTTCGAGGCCGGCATGATCCCGAAGATCACCCCAACCAGGGCAGAGAACCCGGCCGCGGCGACGACCACCCACATCGGCACCGAGGCCGGCGGGAAGTTCGGGATCAGCGCGGCGACGCCCTTGCCGGTGAGCCAGCCGAGGGCGATGCCGATCAGGCCGCCGAGCAGGGCCAGCAGGCCGGCCTCGGCGAGGAACTGCACGAGGATGTCGCGGCGGGTCGCGCCCAGCGCCTTCAGGATGCCGATCTCGCGCGTCCGCTCGGTCACCGACACCAGCATGATGTTCATGATGCCGATGCCGCCGACCAGCAGCGAGATGCCGACGATGCCGCCGAGCACCGCGGTCGTCATCGCCGCGAAGTCCTCGAAGCTCTTCAGCGCCGACTCCGCGGTCTGGATGCGGAAGTCGTCGTCCTGGCCGGGCTTCAGGCGGTGCGACTGCCGGATCGCCCTTCGCACGCGGTCGCGCAGCGCGTCGACCTCGGACAGGTCGCTGGCGGTGAAGGAAATCGACATCCGTGGCCGCCGCTGGCTGCCGGTCATCGCCCGGCCGACCTCGAACGGGATCACGACGTAGTTGTCCTGGCTCAGGCCGAAGATCTCGCCGCGCTTCTCCATCACGCCGATGACCTTGAACCAGTCGCTGCCGATGCGGATGAACTCGCCGACCGGGTCCTCGGGCAGTTCGAGCTTCTCGCGCACCTCGTTGCCGATGACGACGACGCGCCGGCGGCTCTGGTCGTCGCTGGCGACGAGGAAGCGGCCGAGCTCGGGATACAGGCCCTGCACGGCGGTGAATTCCGACGACGAGGCCACCACCTGGGCGGCGGCGCTGCGTCCGCGCCAGCTGATGCCGGTCACCGGCACCGCCATCGTCGGCACCACGGTGTCGATGCCGGGCACGCGGTGGCGCAGCACGTCGACGTCGGCGAAGGTCAGGAAGTTCTCGCGGCCGAGCACCGCCTCGTCGAACGGGGTGTAGGCCTGCAGGTTCAGGGTGCTACCGCCGATGTCGGCGAACTGCGCGGTCACGAAGGCCGAGAAGCCCTGGATCAGCGACACCACCGCGATCACCGAGGCGGTGCCGATCAGGATGCCGAGCGTGGTCAGGAAGCTGCGCATGCGGTGCGCGAGCAGGCTGGTCAGGGCGGCGCGGAAGGCCTCGAGATAGGCGGTCACGCGTGCACCTCCCGCGGCGGATTGGCGTGGTCGTCGACGACGCGGCCGTCGCCGATGCGGATCGTGCGCCGGCAGTGCGCGGCGATGTCCGGTTCGTGGGTCACGACGACGACGGTCTGGCCGCTGGCGTGCAGTTCGTCGAACAGCGCCATGATCTCCGCGGACGTGCGCGAGTCGAGATTGCCGGTGGGTTCGTCGGCGAGCAGGATCGACGGCTTGCCGACCAGCGCGCGCGCCACCGCGACGCGCTGGCGCTGGCCGCCGGAGAGCTGGTTCGGCCGGTGGCCGAGGCGGTTGCCGAGGCCGACCTGCTCGAGCGCCCGCGTCGCCCGCGCCTGCCGCTCGGCGCGCGGGATGCCGCGGTAAACCAGCGGCTGCGCGACGTTGTCGAGCACCGTCAGCCGCGGCAGCAGGTGGAAGCTCTGGAACACGAAGCCGATCTCCTGGTTGCGCACGTGCGCCAGCTCGGTGTCGTTCATGTGCGAGGTGTCGCGGCCGTTGAGCACGTAACTGCCGGCGGTCGGCGAGTCGAGGCAGCCGATCAGGTTCATCAGCGTCGACTTGCCGCTGCCGGACGGGCCGATCAGGGCCACGTACTCGTTGGCGGCTATGTGCAGGTCGACCCCGGCGAGCGCGTGCACTTCCTCGTCGCCCATCCGGTAGACCTTGGTGATGCCGGTCAGGCGGATCATCCCTCGCCTTCCCCGGACGACCTCTCCACGTTGGCGGTCTCTCCGTCCTCCGCTTCCCGGCCGGCGCGGGCGCCGCTTTCGCCGGCCCGGCGCGCGGTCACGCGCTCGCCCTCGAGCAGGGTGCGCAGGATGCGGCCCGGCCCGGTGATCACGCGATCGCCGGCCTGCAGGCCCGACGTGATCTGCTCCCAGCGGTCGTCCGACAGGCCGACCTCGACGACGACCCGGCGGGCGCTGCCGTCGCGGTCGACCCAGACGAAGCGTTCGACCTTCTTCTCGTCGACCTCCTCGCTGCCGACCGCCTCGACCGGCACCGCCAGCACGCGGCCGCCGTCGCCGAGGAAGATGTCGGCGCGGGCGCTCATGCCCGAACGCAGCACCAGGCCCGTCGGCTCCTCGAGTAGTGCGATCACCTCGTAGGTGCGTGCCTGCGCCTCCAGCGTCGGCGCCAGCGCGATGCGCGCGACCCGGCCCTTGATCGCGGTGTCGGGGAACGCCGTCGCGTAGACGTCGACCGCCTGCCCGACCTGGATGCGGGCGATATCGGCTTCGTCGACCTTCAGCTCGGCCTGGATCGCCGCGGTGTCCGCGATCGTCATCAGGCTGGCGCCGGCGAAGGCGTTCGTCGAGGCGATCGCGGTCTCGCCGATCTTGATCGGCAGGTCGACGATCGTGCCGGTGATCGGCGCGCGGATGTCGGTCTTGGCGAGCAGCTCGCGCGCCTCGCCGAGGATCGCGTCGGCGCGGCGCAGCGCTTCCTCGCTGCTCTGCAGCTCGACCCGGGCGAGGTCGCGGGCGTTGCGCAAGTCGTCGAACTCGCTCTGGCCGATCATCTGCCGCTCGCGCAGGCTCTCGCCGCGCTCGAGCTTCTTCTCGGCCAGCGCCAGCGCCAGCCGCTGCCGCTCGATGCTGATCACCGCCTGGCGGCGGCTGGCCTCCTCGCGCGCGATCGCATTGCGGTAGGTCTCCTGGTCGAGCGTCAGCAGCAGGTCGCCGGCCTGCACGTGATCGCCTTCGGCGACGTGGATCGCGACGACCTTGGCCACCACCTCGGAGGTCAGCTTGACCTCCTGCAGGTAGGCGAGCACGCCGGAGGCCAGGATCGTCGGCCGCACGTCCTGCTCGGCGACGACGGCGATGTCGACTTCCTTGCCGGACTCGCCGCGCAGCTTCGACAGCGTGAACACCGTCACCAGCGCGGCGACGATCAGGGTGGCGACGAGCGCCTTCTTGGTGGTGGGCTTCATGCCGTCGAATTCCGTGTCGGATGCGTCAGAACGCCGCGATCAGCGCCCAGATGCCGTAGATCAGCACCGAGGGCAGCAGCACGACCGCCAGGGCGCCGCCCCAGCCGCCGCGGCTCCAGGTCTTCCAGCCGAGCGCGGCGAGGAACCAGGCCCACAGGTTCAGCAGGCTGAAACCACGCGCCAGCCCGGCCCAGGGCGATTCGATCGGTACGTTCACCAGCAGCGGGTGCAGGTTCAGCAGTTGCAGGTCCTCCATCGGCGTGCGGTTGTCGCCGGTCAGCACGCCGACCGCGAGCACGATGCCGCCGATCGCCAGCGGCATCGACGACCACGCCGTCAGCGCCAGGCCCTGCATGAAGCCGACTTCGGTGCCGGTCACCTTGCCCGCGAGCAGGTAATACACCGCCATCAGCACGTACATCATCAGCATGAACACGCCGCCGAACAGCAGGCCGGCGGTGCCGGCGAAGGTCGGCGTCATGAACTGGCGGGCCGGTTCGAGGTCGGCGCGGCTGATCTCCGGGTTCGCCGCCAGCGCCTGCCGGATCGTGTTGTCGACGAACCAGTCGGCATCGACGGTGAAGAAGTACAGCGCCATCGCGCCCAGTACCAGGACCAGCACGGTCAGCAGCGGCACGACGAACGTCGGCCGTTCCCTCAGGTCGGCGAAGACCTTGGCCGGGTCCAGGAAGATGTTGATCAGGTGCGACATGGGATCCCCTCGTTCTGTGAGCGCGGACGAATGGTAGGCGGTCCGCGTGCCGCCGTCGCGGCCGCGTGACGAAACGCCTGCCGAACGCGACGAATCACTCCGACGGGGCGATGGGGAAAAATGTGACCTCGGCGAGTTCGTCGCTGCGGTCGAGCGGCGACCGGGCCGAACCGGTCCGCACGGGCTTCACCGCCCGCGCCCTACACTCCCCGCATGCCGGTCCTCCCGCCGCCGCCCTGCGATCCTCGCCGTCAGCGCCAGGCCCGTCGCGAAGGCGGCATAGGCGAGCAGGCGCGAGCGCAGCGGCAGGTGGCGTTCGAAGCCCGGCATGAGGCGCCCGGGCACCACCCGGTAATCGACGGCGTAGGCGACCGCGGCGGTGCCGGCCGCGATGGCCAGCACCGGCGTCCGCGGGTGGCGGGCGCGCCAGGCCTCGAAGCCGCAGGCCCAGAACACCGACATGGCGTGGTGGATCGCATAGCCGACCAGGGTGTGGCCCAGGTCGGGTGCGAGGCGGCGCGTCGCCGGCTCGCCCCAGACCCAATGACTGGTCGCGTTGGTGCCTGCCGCGGCGGCACCGCGATGGCGCCGGCTCAGCAGCGACACCGCCAGCGTCGACAGCAGGCTCGCGGCCGTGCCTGAGACGAGCGCCCGACGCCCGATGGTGCGCCAGCCGGGAGCGCCGGGATGAGGGTGCTGGTCACCGGCGCGACCGGCCTGATCGGTGCGGCGATCGTCGACGGGCTGCGCGCCCGCGGCGACGCGGTGATCGCCGCGGTGCGCGACCCGGGCGCGGCGCGGTCGCGCTGGCCCGGCATCGACACGGTCGCGGTCGATTTCGCCGTCGACCTCTCGCCCGTCGCCTGGCAGCCGCGGCTGGCCGGCGCCGATGCGGTGGTCAACGCGGTCGGGACGTTCGTCGCGCACGGCAAGGACTCCTTCGAAGCGGTGCACGCGGTCGCCCCGCGCGCCCTGTTCGCAGCCTGCGAGGCCGCCGGTGTAGCGCGGGTGATCCAGATCTCGGCGCTGGGAGCGGACGCCGGCGCGGACGTCGCCTTCCAGCGCAGCAAGGCGCTCGCCGACGAGGCCCTGCTGGCCTCGCCGCTGACCGCGACGGTGCTGCGTCCGTCGCTGGTGTACGCGCCCGACGGCGCCAGCAGCGCGATGTTCCTGGCCTGGTCGACGCTGCCGTGGCTGCCGCTCCCCGGCGACGGCCGGCAACGCATCCAGCCGGTCGTGCTCGATGACGTGGTCGCCGCGGTGCTGGCGGCGCTCGATGCGGAGCATCCGCCGCGCTGCGTCGACGTCGTCGGGCCGCGCGCCACGACCTTGCGCGACTACCTCGCGACGCTGCGCCGGGCGCTGGGGCTGCCGCCCGCGCGCGTCCTGCCGGTTCCCCGGCCGCTGCTGCGGGCCGCGGTGGCGCTGAGCCCGCCGCGCCTCGCCAGTCCGGACGCGCTGGCGATGCTGGACCGCGGCAACCACGCGGATCCGTCGCCGTTGACGGCGCTGCTGGGCAGGCCGCCGCAACCCGTCGAAAAAGCGATCCCGCCGGGCCAGGCCGCCTCCCTGCGCCGCGCCGCCCGCCTGCGCTGGACGCTGCCGCCGCTGCGCTGGACGGTCGCGCTCGTGTGGCTGTGGACGGCGGCGGTGTCGTTCGGCCTGTACCCACCCGCGGACAGCCTGGCCCTGCTCGCCCGCGTCGACCTGCACGGATTCCCCGCCCTGGTCGCGCTGTACGGCGCCGCCGCGCTGGACGCCGGGATCGGGCTGGCGCTGCTGCGCCGACGCCGGGCGCGCGCGCTGTACCGGCTGCAGATCGCGGTGATCCTCGCCTACACCGTGCTGGTCACGGTGTTCTTGCCGGAATTCTGGCTGCATCCCTACGGGCCGATCAGCAAGAACCTGCCACTGCTCGCCGCCCTGCTGGTGCTGCACGAACTCGATACCGTGGAGGCGCGCTGATGGACATCCTGGTCGTCAAGTGGCTGCACGTGCTGTCGTCGACGCTGCTCTTCGGCACCGGCATCGGCAGCGCGTTCTACCTGCTGCTCGCCAGCTTGCGCGGGGAAGCCCGCACCGTGGCGCTCGTCGCCACCTGGGTCGTACGCGCGGACTGGCTGTTCACCGCGACGACGGTGCTGATTCAGCCCTTGACCGGCATCTACCTCGCCGCCCGCATCGGCTATCCGCTCGATGCCCCGTGGCTGCGGACATCGCTGTGGCTCTACGCGTTCGCGGTCGCCTGCTGGCTGCCGGTGGTGTGGCTGCAGATCCGCATGCGCGACGCCGCCGTCGCCGCCGACCGGGACGGTGCGCCGCTGCCACCGGCCTATTTCCGCCTGTTCCGCGCCTGGATCGCGCTCGGAGTGCCGGCCTTCGCGGCGTTCCTGGCGATCTTCGGGCTCATGATCGCGAGACCCTAGACGCCGCCAGGCATGTGCGGAACTCCAGCAGCGCCGGCAACAGCACCAGCAGCAGCGCCGGTGCCAGCCACATCGCCCACACCCCCGGCCGCAATGCCGGCTCGCGCAGTGCGAAACCGTGAGGCGCCTGCAGGTTCATGCCGGCGAGGATGGCCAGCGCCACCGGCGCCGCCGCGTCGAGGACGCTGTGCACATGCTGTTCGAGCGGACCGATCTCGCGCCGGCCCCAGGCGGTACTGGTGTCGCGCCAAGCGACGACGGCGTGCGCGACGACCAGCCCGGCGCTGATCCACAGCAGCGTGCGCGAGGGCTCGCAGGCCAGCCACAGCAGCACGCCTCCACCGATGAGCGCCAGCTGCAGCAGGTGCAGGCGCGACTCGGCCAGCCCGGACGTGTGCGCGATGGCGGTGCGCCGGTGGATGCGGAAATCGGCGAAACCGGCGATCAGCCAGCACAGGTAGGCGGCATAGGCGGCGAAGGCGGTGCTGTCGGTGTAAGCGAGCATGGAGGCGGCGGTGGAACGCGGGAGGGTCCATTGTCGCCTCCGGGCGTGAGCACGTCGTGCCCGGAACACAGGATGTACGGGGTACGAGGCAGGAGGTAGGTGTCGCTGTCGGCACGTCAATGGTCTTCGGTAGCATCGGCGGCAGCGCCGTCCTGCCCATTCCCTCGAACATGAAATACCTGCTGGCGATCTTCGACCTCGACGGCACTCTCGCCGACAGCTTCCCGTTCTTCCTGAGCGCGCAGCACCGCCTGGCGGACAAGTACGGCTTCGCCAGGATCGCCGCCGACGAGGTCGAGGCGGCGCGACGCAAGCCGGTGTCGCAGCTGATCCGCGAGAGCGGGCTACCGGTGTGGAAGCTGGCGCGGGTGGCCGCGGATTTCCGGACGATGATGCGCGACGCCGACGGCATCGCGCCTTTCCCCGGCGTACCGGACATGCTGGCGGCGCTGCAGCAGGCGGGCATCGTGCTCGCGCTGGTCACCTCGAACTCGCGCGAGAACGCGCGCCGCGTGCTCGGCGAACGCGATTTCTCCCGTTTCACCCATGTCGACTGCGGCATGTCGATCCTCGGCAAGCGGCCGCGCCTGCGCCGGCTTGTGCGCGCCGCCGGCGTGAGTCCGCGGCAGGCGATCTACATCGGCGACCAGGACAGCGACGGCGACGCCGCACGTGGCGAGGGCCTGGCCTTCGGCGCGGTCGGCTGGGGCTATGCGGCGCCGGAGATCCTGCGCGCGGGTGGGCCGGATCATGAATTCGCCACGGTCGCCGACATCGGCATCACGCTGCTCGGGGAGTCGTAGACCGTGCATTGACGCGGCGGCGCGGAAACTTCGCCGAAACGCCATCCGGCGTCCGGAGGGGATATGGAAACTCGCACGCGCTGGGCTCTGCTGATCGCGGGAGCGGTCGTGCTCGTCGCCTGCGCGTCGCCGAAGCTGACCGATGATCCGGCGGTCGGTCGCGCCGAACTCGAACCGGTGTTCCCGGCGGGTTACGGTCCCGATCCGGTGCTGCCGGAACCCGAGCGGCGGTGGTTCCCGACGGTGAACATCGCCGAGGTCGTCGGCTGGGGCCCGGGCGAGCAGCCGACCTCGGGCCAGGGCCTGGTCGTCAGCGCCTTCGCCCGCGAGCTCGACCATCCGCGCTGGCTCTACGTGCTGCCGAACGGCGACGTGCTGGTTGCCGAAACCGCCGCGCCGCCGCGCGATCCCGAGGCGTCCCCTGGCGGTGTGCGCGGCTGGTTCACCCAGCGCGGCATGAAGAAGGCCGGCGCCGCGGTGGCGAGCGCCGACCGCATCACCCTGCTGCGCGACGCCGACGGCGACGGCATCGCCGAGGTGCGCAGCCCCTTCATCGACGAAGGCCTGGATTCGCCGTTCGGCATGGCCCTGGTCGGCAACCGCTTCTTCGTCGCCAATGCCGACGCGATCGTCGAATACGGCTACGACGAGGGCGACCTGCGCGCCCGCGGCAGCGGCCGCCGCCTCGCCGCCCTGCCGGCCGGCCGCAACCATCACTGGACCAAGAGCCTGCTCGCCTCGGCCGACGGCCGCACGCTCTACGTCGGCGTCGGCAGCAACAGCAACATCGCCGAGCACGGCATCGGCGAGGAGCGCAACCGCGCCGCGATCCTCGCCGTCGACACCACGACCGGGGCCGCGCGGGTGTACGCCAGCGGCCTGCGCAACCCGGTCGGCATCGCCTGGAACCCGGCCAACGGCGAACTCTGGACCTCGGTCAACGAGCGCGACGAACTCGGCGACGACCTGGTGCCCGACTACATGACCTCGGTGCGCGAGGGCGACTTCTTCGGCTGGCCCTACAGCTACTACGGCCAGCACGTCGACACCCGCGTGCAGCCGCAGCGCCCGGAACTGGTCGCTGCCGCCCGCCGCCCCGACTATGCGCTCGGCGCCCACTCCGCCTCGCTGGGGCTGACGTTCTACGACCACGACCGCCTCGGCGAGCGCTTCCGCGGCGGCGCCTTCGTCGGCCAGCACGGTTCCTGGAACCGCGAGACGCCGGCCGGTTACCGGGTGATCTTCGTGCCCTTCGCCGACGGCCGGCCGGCGGGGCCGCCGGAACCAGTGATGGCCGGCTTCCTCGACGAGGACGGCCGTGCCCGCGGGCGTCCGGTCGGCGTCGCGGTCGCCGGCGACGGGGCGCTGCTGGTCGCCGACGACGTCGGCGACACGATCTGGCGGCTCAGTCCGTCGGCGCGGCGCTGAGCATCCGATCCAGAACCTGCTGCGCGGCCCGCGCCGACCGGGCGCGCAGCAGTCCGGGCGACGACGCCGTCAGTGGAAGCGATAGTCGACCGGCACGAGCTCTTCGGCGACGGTGACGCCGGCCTGGTTGGCGAGCGTCACCACGACGGCGTCGAGCGGCCCCGCTTCACCGATCTCGAACCAGCGCCGCGCCGAGCCCACCCCGTTCACCGGCGTTTCGCTCGGCGCGTAGCCGCCGCGCAGCGTCGTCACCGGCACCACCCAGAGGCTCAGGCCGCGCTCGGAGTCGACCACGTACGACACGTCGACCTGCACCGCCGTGCCGGCGGCGAGGCTGGCGCCGCCCGACGGCGGATCGAAGCGCACGTCGACGATGCGGGCGCCGACGCCGTCCTGCTGCAGGCGACGCGTTTCCGCATCCATCTCGCAGCGCCAGGCGGCCGGCACGAAGAGTTCGGCGCGCCGCCGGTTGTCGGCGTCCTGCAGCAGCAGGCGCAGCTGCGTGACTTCGCCTTCGCCGGCCGGTGCGCACCAGCGCCGCACGACGTGTTCGCCGGGCACGATGTCGAACGGTGACGGCTCGTAGGTCGAGCGTTCCAGGCCGTCGAGCTGCACCCACAGCCGCAGGCGTTTCCGCGGCCGGCTCATCCGGTAGCGGATCGTCGCGGTGACCTGCTCGCCGGTCGTCAGCACGCCGCCCGGTGGCGGCTGAAGCTGGACGTCGAGGACGGTGAAGTCGCTGCCGCCGTCGTCCGCCGCGGCTTCGCGGGCGCGCCGCCAGAGCACGAAGCCGGCGATCAGCAGGACGGCGCCGGCAGCGGCGGCGAGGATCAGCAACAGCAGGGTCATGCGGTCTCCGGGTTCAGAACGACGAGCCCGGAGTCTGCAGGAACTCGAGTTCGCCGGGCGTGCTTTCGCGGCCGAGGATGGCATTGCGGTGCGGATAGCGGCCGAAGCGGTCGACGATCGCCCGGTGCCGCCGTTCGAAGTCCAGGTTCACCGGCGGCGTGTGCTCGCCGAACAGGCGCTCGGCGGTTTCGTGGATGCGTGGCGACTCGCTGTGCATGTACGGCATCAGCAGGAAGGCACGCTCCTGCGGCGACAGCGCCGCGAGCGCACCGCCGGCCACTGCTTCCTGCGCGAGCACCAGCGCGACCACGTCGTTGGCGAAGGCCGCCGGCGTGCCGCGCCCGAGGTTGCGCGAGAACTGGTCGAGCACGATCACTTCCGCCAGGCGGCCACGCGGTGTCGTGCGCCAGTCCGCGAGTTCGCCGCGGGCGGCCGCGGCCAGGGTCGCCGCGAAGCGTTCGCCGATCGCGGCATCGAATGCGGGATCCACCGCGAACCACTGCGCCGGCGACGACTCTTCGAACCAGAAGCGCAGCACCTCCGCGGCGGTCGCGATCGCCATCAGGACGCCGCTCCGGCGCCGGCGGCGACGTGCCGGGCGAAACGGTCGAGGATCGCCTGCCAGCCCTCGCGCTGCTGTTCGGGCGTGTGCGTCGACTCGGCGTCGAAGGTCTCGCGGATGCGCACGCCGCCGGCTTCCGGCAGGAACTCGACGCGCACGCGGCGGTGATCGTCCATCCGGTACTCGATCAGCGCTCCGGGCTCGATCCGGGTGTACTCGCCGCCGAAATCGAAGCCGAAGCTGCCGTCCTTCGCCTCCATCCGCGCGGTGAAGCGGCCGCCAGGACGCAGGTCGACCTCGGCGCGGGTCGTGTGCCAGTCGTCCGAGGCGGCGTTCCAGGCGCAGATGTCGGCCGGCGAGTTCCAGGCGGTCCAGACGCGCCCGGGATCGGCGGCGACGTAGGTTTCCACGGTGATCTGCATGCGGGGCTCCGGCAGCGGTCGAGCCGGCATGCTCGCGCCGCCGGCCCGCGAAGACAACCGGACCCTCAGCGCGGCTTGCGCAGCGGCAGCGCGAGCAGGCTCGCGAACAGCGCGACGAAGGTCACCGCCAGCACGAGCCGCAACGTCGCCAGTGACGGGTGCCCCGCGATCAGGAACACGACCAGCGCCAGCACCGTCGCCGCGGCGAGCGGCAACGCCACGCGCGAGAAGCGCCACTTGCGGTGGCAGGCGATGCAGGCACCGCCGGCGACCGGCACGAGCTTGCGCCAGACCGGCACGGTGCGCGTGCGGCAACAGGGGCATTCGACGAACAGGCGACCGCGATCGCGGGACGACAGCGCATCGCTGCCATTGCCCTGGGCGGCTGGAACGGAACCGGCGAGCGCCCGCGCGGCGATGGTTTCCGGCAACACGGGCGCCGCCGATGCCGTATCCGCCGAAGCGATGGCGGCGGCCGCCGACTCGCTCCAGTCTTCGGTCCCGGCGACCCGGCGATGCAGCGCCGCGACCCAGTCCGGCCAGGTCTGCGCACCGAGATCGTCGACGACCGTGTCCGGATGCGTGGCGAGCCAGCCCGTGAGCACGATCGCGTAGTCGTCGGGGCTCAGCTCGAAGGGGCTCCAGGCGCCGCCGTCGTCGCCGCGCTCGGGGTCACGGCCGGCGGCCAGGAACTGGTTGAGCAGCGCGAGCGGCGGAAAACGGCCGCAGCCGGCGGCGATGCCGAAGGCACCGAACTGCTGGCGGACATTGCCGAGCAGGATCGTCGAGGCGGTGGTACTGCGCGGGGGCGCGGTGGGGGGCATGACCGATTCCGGGGGGGGCGTGAAGACGACGCGGGAGCATACGCGTTCGCGCCACCGATCCCGCGGGCAGGAAGCCGTTGCGATGCACCGGAACCGTGAACCCCGTCACGGATCCGGAATCAGGCAGCGGCGACCTCGGCTTCGGGGACCGCCGCAAGGGGGCTGGCGTCGCGCACCGGCAGCTCGAGCAGCTGGCCCTCGCCGGCCAGGTCGCGGCACTGGTTCGGGCAGCTCTTCTGCATCCACGACACGTCGAAGTCGAGCCGCTCGACCAGGAAGTCGACGAAGGCGCGCACCTTCGGCGACGGCACCCGGCCGCGCACGAACACCGCGTTGAAGGCGACCTCGGGACCGGTCCAGCCGGCGAGCACGCGGACCGCCCGGCCGGCCTCGATGTAGGGCTTGATCGTCACGTCGGTGGCGAGCATCAGGCCTTCGCCGCAGAGCATCGCGTTCTGCAGCGGCGCCGGGTCGTTGGCGACGAACAGCGGCGCCACCGGCCAGTCGCTGAAGGCGTCGTCGCCGGTCGCCGCCAGTGGCCAGGAATAGCGATTGCCGTGCCGGTGCTTGGCGAACGCGAGCACGCGGTGGTGCTGCAGGTCTCCGGGATGCAGGGGCTCGCCGTGGCGGGCGACGTATTCCGGGCTGGCGTAGACCTGCACGCGGAACGCGGCGAGCCGGCGGGCGACGAGGTTCGAGTCCGGCAACGCGCCGACGCGCAGGGCGACGTCGACCTCGCCCGACACCAGGTCGGTGCGTTCGTTGCTGAGGTTCAGGTCGATGCGCACGTCCGGGTAGCGCTGGTGGAACTCGCTGAGCAGCGGCGCGATCCACAGCACGCCGATCGAGTACGGGGCGCTGACCCGCAACCAGCCGCGCGGACCGCCCTGCAGCTGGCCGACGGCGCTCTCGGCCTCCTCGAGCTCGCGGGCGATGCGCACGCTGTGGTCGTGGTACACGGCGCCGGCCTCGGTCAGCCCGAGCTTGCGCGTGGTGCGGTTGAGCAGCTGGGCGCCGAGGCGTTCCTCGAGCTCCTGCACCTTGCGGCTGACGGTCGTCTTGGGCAGCCCGAGCGCGCGGGCGGCAGCGGTGAAGCTGCCCTGCTCCACCACCTTGGCGAAGATCAGGGTGTCGTTGAGGTCGCGCGTCATTGCCTTCTCCATTGGACCGCTGGCGGGACAATTATTCCCTCCGCGGCCGACTTATCAAGTGCCGTCCACACGCCTAGATTTGCCGACCTCGAGTCCGGGCCTCCAGCCCTCTCTCCCTCCCCGACGGGGGTCCGGGCTCCTCCTTCTGCAAGGCGGCGATCATGTCCGAAGCCAGCATTCGAACGGATGACGGTTCAATCCGTCCCATCAGCGGGACAATCCCGCGGCCGGCGCTCGTCCTCGGTGCCGCCGGCGAACTCGGTGGGGCCATCGTGTCGGCCCTGCTCGCCCGCGGCCGCCCGGTGATCGCGGTGACGCCGCCGGGGACGCCGGTGCCGCCGCCGTCTCCGGCCCTGCAGGTGGTGCACGGCGACACCGCCACCGAGACCGCGGCCGCCGCCCTCGCCAATGCGGTGCGGCTATTGCGGCGGCCGCCCGATGCGGTGGTCGCGGTGATCGGCGCCGGCTTCACCCCCGGCCGGCTGGTCGACGAACCGGCGGCGACGCTGCAGCGCAAGCTCGACGAGGACCTGTTTCCGCACCTGCTCGCCGCCCGCCACCTGCTGCCGCTGCTCGCCGAACGCGGCGCTCCGGCGCACTGGGTCCTGTTCGGCGGTCCGTCCGCCGACGCGCCGTGGGCCGGCTACGGCCAGCTGTCGGTCGCCCAGGCGGCGCTGCGCATGCTCGCGCGGGTGCTGCGCGAGGAAATGCTCGCCACCGGCGTGCGGGTGCAGCAGTTCACGGTCTGTGCGCCGCTGCGCACCGCCGACAAGCAGCACTGCGCGGGTGCCGCCTGGCCGAGCCCCGACGAGGTCGCGCTGCAGGTCGCCGACCTGCTCGCCGGCGCCGGCACCGAGCCGGTCGTCCGCTACGACCGCCGCCGCCGCGCCCTTCCCGCTCCGAACTCCGTCACGAGGTGAACCCATGAACGCCTTCCGCCTGCCCCGCCTCGCCCGCGCGGCCACCTTCGCCCTCACCCTCGCCGTCGCCACCGCCTGCTCGCTGCAGGCACAGGAGAGCGGCACGATCGCGCCCGCGCAGGTCACCGTGGCCGCGGTGGTCGAACGCGACGTGGCCCGCGCCGACGAATTCACCGGCCGCATCGCCGCGGTCGAAAGTGTCGCGGTGCGGGCGCGCGTCGGCGGCTACATCGACCGCATCGCGTTCCGCGAAGGCCAGGAAGTGCGCCGCGGCGACGTCCTCTTCGTGATCGACGACCGCGAATACCGGGCCGCGCTGGCGCGCGCCGAGGCCGAACTCGCCGGTGCCCGCAGCCGCGCCGCCCAGGCCGGCAGCGAGCTCGCACGGGCGCGGCAGCTCGCCGAAACCCGGCTGATCTCGGCCGAGCAGCTCGAGCAACGGCGTGCCGTCGCCGCCCAGACCGAAGCCGACGTGCGCGCGGCGCAGGCGCAGGTCGAAGTCGCGCGGCTGGACCTGGAATTCACCCGCGTGCGCGCGCCGATCGACGGCCTCGCCGGCCGCGCCGAGGTCACCGCCGGCAACCTCGCCGCCGCCGACGCGACGGTGTTGACGACGATCGTCTCGCTGGACCCCGTGCACGTGTACTTCGAAGGCGACGAACAGACCTGGCTGCGCTACGACCGCGAAGCCCGCGACGGCGGCCGTGCCCGCGCCGACGGCAATCCGGTGCGCGTCGGCCTCGCCGGCGAGGAGGGCTGGCCGCACGCCGGCCGGCTCGACTTCGTCGACAACCGCGTCGACCCGGGCACCGGGACGATCCGCGCCCGCGCCGTGCTGGCGAATCCCGACCGCGTCTTCCGCCCCGGCCTGTTCGCACGCGTGCAGCTGCTCGCCGACAGCCCGCAGCCGGCGCTGCTCGTCGACGACAAGGCCGTGCTCACCGACCAGGACCGCAAGTACGTCTACGTCGTCGGCGCCAACGACACCGCCGAACGCCGCGACGTGGTCCCCGGCCGGCTGATCGACGGCCTGCGGATGATCGAGAGCGGGCTGCAGCCCGGCGACCGCGTGGTCGTCGGCGGCGTGCAGCGGATCTTCTTCCCCGGGATGCCGCTGGCGCCGGTGGAAGCCGAGGGTGGCGCGGCCCCTGCGGCGGTCGCGGCGCGCTGACCTGCGTTCTGAGCTCTCCGGGAGCAGACAATGGATTTCTCCAGGTTCTTCATCGACCGCCCGATCTTCGCCGCGGTCCTTTCGATCGTGATCTTCGCCGCCGGCCTGATCGCGCTGCCGCAGTTGCCGGTCGGCGAATACCCGGAGGTGGTGCCGCCGTCGGTGGTCGTGCGCACCGTGTATCCGGGCGCCAACCCGAAGGTGATCGCCGAGACGGTGGCGACACCGCTCGAGGAGGCGATCGACGGCGTCGAGGACATGATGTACATCAAGTCCGTCGCAGGTTCCGACGGCGTGCTGCAGCTCACCGTCACCTTCCGGCCCGGCGTCGACCCGGACGATGCCGCGGTGCGCGTGCAGAATCGCGTCGCCCAGGCGCTGGCGCGACTGCCGGAGGACGTGCGCCGGCAAGGCGTGACGACCCAGAAGCAGTCGCCTGTGTTCCTGATGGTCGTGCACCTGGTGTCGACCGACGGCAGCTACGACTCGCTGTACCTGCGCAACTGGATGCGCCTGCACGTACGCGACGAGCTCGCGCGCATCCCCGGTGTCGGCGATGCCGCGCTGTTCGGCGGCGGCGACTACGCGATGCGCCTGTGGCTGGACCCCGACGCGATCGCCGCCCGGGGCCTCAGCGCCGGCGACGTGCTGCGGGCGGTGCGCGAGCAGAACGTGCAGGTGTCGGCCGGCCAGCTCGGCGCCGAACCGATGCCGAACGGCAGCGACTTCCTGCTGATGATCAATGCGCGCGGCCGGCTGGAAACGCCGGACGAGTTCGCGCAGATCGTGCTCGAGGCCGGCGCCGACGGCGAGATCGTCCGCCTCGGCGACGTCGCCCGCATCGAACTCGCCGGCGGCGACTACACCCTGCGCTCGCGCCTGAACGGCGACGCCGCCGCGGCGATCGGCATCTTCCAGGCGCCGGGCGCCAACGCGCTGCAGATCCGCGACGCGGTCGTGGCGAAGATGGAGGAACTGCGGCCGCGGCTGCCGCCCGGCGTCGAGATCACCTCGGTCTACGACACCACGATCTTCGTGCGCGACTCGATCGACGCGGTCGTGGCCACCCTGCTCGAGGCGACCGTGCTCGTCGTGCTCGTGGTGATCCTGTTCCTGCAGACCTGGCGTGCGTCGGTCATCCCGCTGCTGGCGGTGCCGGTTTCGGTCGTCGGCACCTTCGCGGTGCTGTACCTGCTCGGCTTCTCGGTGAACACGCTGACCCTGTTCGGACTGGTGCTGGCGATCGGCATCGTCGTCGACGACGCCATCGTCGTGGTCGAGAACGTCGAACGCTGGATCGAGCAGGGGCACACCCCGCTGCAGGCGGCGCACGCGGCGATGAAGGAAGTGTCCGGGCCGATCATCGCGATCGCCCTGGTGCTGTGCGCGGTGTTCGTGCCGATGGCCTTCCTCGACGGCGTCACCGGCCAGTTCTACAAGCAGTTCGCGGTGACGATCGCGATCTCGACGGTGATCTCGGCGATCAACTCGCTGACCCTGTCGCCGGCGCTGGCCGCGCGCCTGCTGCGCCCGCACGGCGCCGAGAAGGACGCGCCGACCCGGCTGATCGACCGCCTGTTCGGCTGGCTGTTCGTGCCGTTCAACCGCTTCTTCGGCCGCAGCGCGCACCGCTACGAGGCGGCGGTGAAGCGTTCGCTCGGCCGCCGCGGCGCGGTGTTCGCGGTGTACGCGGTGCTGCTGGCGGCGACGGTGCTGGTGTTCTCGGCGGTGCCGCGCGGCTTCATCCCTGTGCAGGACAAGCTGTACCTGATCGCCGGCGTGAAGATGCCCGAGGGCGCCTCGATCGAACGCACCGATGCGACGCTGCGGCAGATCGCCGCGATCGCGACCTCCATCGACGGCATCGACGGCGAGATCGCCTTCCCCGGCCTGAATCCGCTGCAGTTCACCAACACGCCGAACAGCGGCGTGGTGTTCTTCACCCTCGACCCCTTCGACCAGCGCACGCGCAGCGCCGCCGAGATCACCGCCGAGCTCAATGCCCGCATCGCCGCCGAGGTCGACAGTGGCTTCGGATTCGCGTTGATGCCGCCGCCGATCCAGGGCCTGGGCAACGGTTCGGGCTATTCGCTGTTCATCGAGGACCGCGCGGCGCTCGGTTACGGCGCCCTGCAGGAGGCGGTCGCCGGGTTCCAGGGCGCGGTGTCGCAGACGCCCGGCATGGGCTATCCGATCAGCAGCTACCAGGCGAACGTGCCGCAGCTCGACGCCGAGGTCGACCGGGTGAAGGCGAAGGCACAAGGCGTGCCGCTGACCGAACTGTTCGAAACGCTGCAGATCTATCTCGGCTCGGCCTACGTCAACGACTTCAACCTGTTCGGCCGCACGTGGCAGGTGATCGCCCAGGCCGACGGCCACTTCCGCGACAGCGTCGAGGACATCGGCAACCTGCGCGTGCGCAACGACCGCGGCGAGATGGTGCCGGTGGCCAGCCTGGTGACGATCCGCCAGGGTTACGGCCCCGACCCGGTGATCCGCTTCAACGGCTATCCGGCCGCGGACCTGCTCGGCGAAGCCGACCCGCGGATGTTCTCCTCCGCCGAGGCGATGGCGAAGGTCGAGGAGATCGCCGCGCAGGTGCTGCCGCCGGGCATGGGCACCGACTGGAGCGACCTGAGCTATCAGGAATCGACCCAGGGCGATGCCGCGAAGGTGGTGTTCCCGCTGGCGGTGCTGCTCGCCTTCCTGGTGCTGGCGGCGCTCTACGAAAGCTGGACGCTGCCGCTGGCGGTGATCCTGATCGTGCCGATGACGCTGCTGTCGGCGCTGTTCGGGGTGTGGCT
This sequence comes from Arenimonas composti TR7-09 = DSM 18010, assembly GCF_000426365.1. Classification (GTDB taxonomy): domain Bacteria; phylum Pseudomonadota; class Gammaproteobacteria; order Xanthomonadales; family Xanthomonadaceae; genus Arenimonas; species Arenimonas composti. The sequence goes on from NZ_AUFF01000001.1 coordinate 919,004, forward strand.
GAGCGGTGGCGACAACAACGTCTTCGTGCAGGTCGGCCTGGTCGTGCTGATGGGACTGGCCTGCAAGAACGCGATCCTGATCGTCGAGTTCGCGCGCGAACTGGAACAGCACGGCCGCGGCATCGTCGAAGCGGCGCTGGAAGCCTCGCGGCTGCGCCTGCGCCCGATCGTGATGACGTCGATCGCCTTCATCGCCGGCACGGTGCCGCTGCTGTTCGCCACCGGCGCCGGCGCCGAGGTGCGGGTCGTCACCGGCATCACGGTCTTCGCCGGCATGCTCGGTGTGACCCTGTTCGGGCTGCTGCTGACGCCGGTGTTCTACGTGGCGCTGCGCAAGCTCGTCAGCCGCCAGGCGCCGGTGGCCGCTGCCGCCGCGGAGGTGGTCGTCGCGTAGCGCCGACGACCGCCAGCGGACTCACCGCTCCGGCGGTCCCTCGTTGAGCAGCAGCCAGTACACCCCGAGTTTCGCCACCGCGTCGGCGAAGGCGGCGAACTCCACCGGCTTGCGGACGTAGCTGTTGGCACCGGACAGGTAGCTGTTGAGCTTGTCCTCCTCCTCGCTCGAGGAGGTCAGGATCACCACCGGCACCAGCTTCAGGTGCTCGGCGGCGCGCATCCGCTGCAGCACCTCGATGCCGCCGAGCTTGGGCAGCTTGAGGTCGAGCAGGACCACCGCCGGCCGTTCCTTCGGGTCGCGATCGGCGTAGGCACCGCTGGCGAACAGGAAGTCGACCGCCTCGGCGCCGTCGCGCACGACGTGGATCGGATTGGTGACCTTCGCCCGCTTCAGGGCGCGCAGGGTGAATTCCTCGTCGTCCGGGTTGTCCTCGACCACGAGGATGAGTTTTTCGGCCATGTCATTCTCCCGGGGGTGGCAGGGTGAAATGGAAGACGGCGCCGGCACCGACACGGGCGTCGGCCCAGATCCGGCCGCCGTGCCGGTGCACGATGCGCTGCACGGTCGCCAGGCCGATGCCGGTGCCGGCGAAGTCGTCGCCCGAATGCAGGCGCTGGAACGGCGCGAACAGCTTGTCGGCGTACTGCATGTCGAAGCCGGCGCCATTGTCGCGGACGAAGAAGATCTGCTGGCTCCCGTCGCGCAGCACGCCGACCTCGATGCGCGCCGCATCGGCGCGGGCGCTGAATTTCCAGGCGTTGCCGAGCAGGTTCTCCAGCAGGGCCTGCACCAGCCGCCGGTCGGCGTTCACCGGCATCGGCGACCACACCGACACCTCGACCCGCCGTTCGGGTTCGCGCTGGGCGAGATCGGCGAGCACCGTCCGCGCCAGCTCGCCGAGGTCGAACTCGCTGCGCTGCAGGCTGCCGCGGCTGACCTGCGACAGCGTCAGCAGGTCCTCGATCAGCTGGCCCATGCGCTGGCTGGCGGCGCGGATGCGGTCGAGGTAGCGCCGCGCGCCGGCTTCCACCGCGTCCGGGAAGTCCTCCACCAGCGCCTGGCTGAAGCCGTTGATCGAACGCAGCGGTGCGCGCAGATCGTGCGACACCGAATAGCAGAAGGTCTCGAGTTCCTGGTTCGCCGCCTCCAGCTGGGCGGTGCGTTCGGCCACCCGCGCCTCCAGTTCGGCGTTCAGGCGAACGACCTCGGCCTCGGCCCGCGAACGATCGCCGACCTCGCGGGCGAGCTCGGCGTTCGCCGCCTCCAGCGCCTCGGTGCGGCGCTCGATCTCGGCGAGCATGCGGTTCAGCGTTTCCGCCAGCAGGCCCAGTTCGTCGTCACCGCCGGCGGCGGCGCGGCGCGAATAGTCGCGGTCGCGTTCGATCGCCCGCGCGACCCCGGCCATGTCCAGCACCGGCCCGGTGATCACCCGCGCCAGCCGCCGCGACAGCAGCAGGGCGATCGCCAACGCGACCAGCAGCGCGCCGGTGCTGATCACCGTGTACTCGCCGAAGCGCCCGAGCAGCTCGTAGTCGGCGCGCAGGTAGACCGTGCCGGCGATGCCGGAACCGTCGACGATCCGCCGGAAGATCACCATCCGCCGGCCGTGCACCGCGGCACCGTCGCCTTCCGGCAGCGGCGGGAAGTCGTCCACCGACTGGTCTGCGCGGTGCCAGGCCGCGAACCGTTCGCCGCGGGCCGTGTACACCGCGGCTGCCTGGATGGTCGGCCGCAGCTGCATCAGTTCGAGGTTCTCGGTCGCCGCCTGCACGTCGTCGAAGGCGACGGCGGCGGCGGTCGCGCGCGCCAGCAGTTCGGCCTGGGTCTGCAGGTCGGCGGTGGTGCGCGCGTGGTAGGCGCGCAGGTCCCAGGCGACGATCGCGGTCAACGCGACCATCAGCGCGGTGAAGGCCGTGACCAGCATGATCCGCGAGAGCGTGCGAGCCAGCGGACTGGCGACCTGGACCGCCATCAGCGCCTCCCGGACACGTTGCGGGCGACCGCGAGCAGGCGCGAGCTGATCCGCAGGTGGCGCTGCTCGGCGGTGCGCAGGGCGACATCGAAGCGCACGCGGGCGTCGACCACGACGAAGTTGATCACGCTGCCGCGCGGTACCGCCCCGGGGGCGTCGGTCACCGTCAACACGCCGTCGCCGGCAGCGGCCAGCAGGCCGTCGCCCTCCTCGCCGCGGGCGCCGACGTACAGCAGTTGCAGGTCGTCGACGCGGTCGCCGCGCTGCAGCCGGTACACCTGCACCGGGTGGCCTGCCATCGTGCGCCCGGCGACGATGCGCTCGAGTTCGCCGGCGACCTCGTCGTTCGCGAACACGCCGATGCGCAAGGGCGTATCCGCGGCAGGAAAATGTTCCGGCGGCCACTCGACGTATTCGCCGAACTTGAACACGAAGGCCGCCTTGACCGCCGCTTCGGTCGCCTGCCGATCGCCGCCGGCCGCCGGCACCGCGGCGGGCGCCGCTACCTCCGCCGGCGCCGGCCCCGGCGTCGTCGCCGCGATCGCCGCGAGAGCCAGTAACAGCCACCGCAGGTCCGCGCGACCGCGCTTCACCATCGCCATTCGACTCCGGCCCAGACCCGCCGTCCGAACTGCGCCGGCAGCGACAACAGGCCGGGCTGGAACTCGACCTGCGCCTCGTCCAGCGCATCGAGCACCTGCAGGCGCAGGGACAGCACCGGCGTCGGTCGCCAGCCGAGCCCGACGTCGACCTGGGTGTAGCGTGCGACCCGCGGCGCCGGCAGCGCCGCGACACCGCGCACGCCGAGGTCGAACTCGAAGGCGCCGAAGGTGTGGCTCGAGCGCAGCTGCCAGTACCACGGCGGATCGTTGCCGAGCGCGGTCGTGCCGTCGGGGTCGAGGCCGCCCGGCTTCTGCCGCAGGTCGATCCACTGGCGGACGCCGCCGCCGCTCAGCCGCCAGCCGGGTGTCACCTGCCAGCTGCCGGACAATTCGAGGCCGGCGACCCGGCCCTCGCTCCAGTTCTCGACCCGGAAGCCGCTGCCGCCGGGCTGGCCGCTGCGCAGGCGGTCGTAGTCGGCGTGGAAGGCGGTCAGCGAATACTGCAGGCGGCCGTCGCCGCCGGTGTCGCGCAGGCCCAACTCGGCGACGTGCGCGATCTCGGAAACGAAGTCGGGGCCGCCGTCGATGAGGAAGGGCGGCACCGACGGCAGGTAGAACTCGCGGTCGATCCGCGACGGCGAGCGCACCGCCCGCGACAGCGCCCCCCACAGCAGCAGGTCGCCCTCGCCGCGCCACGCGAAGCGCAGGTTCGGCAGCCACTCGGCGCCGGTGTAATCGTTGTGGTCGAGCTTCAGCCCGAGGGTGAGTTCGCCGCGTTCGCCCAGCGCGAGCGCGTCCTGCACGTAGACGTTCCACCCGTCGAGCGACTTGCGGTTCGGCAGGAAGGTCGTGATGAGCCCGGCCTGGACGTGGTCGCGCGCATGCCGCCAGCCGGCGCCCCACACCAGGGCGTGCCGGCCGCGCCGGAAGGCATGCAGGAACTCGAGGTCGAACACCCGCATCCGGTCGTGGAACTGCAGCGGGTCATCACGGTCGGCGGCGTCGTAATACGCCTGCAGCCGCCAGCCGTCGCCGTCGGCGTCGATGTCGCGCCAGCGCGCCATCAGGTTGAAACCGGAAGTCTCGACCGGCCCGAACACGGAACCGTCGGACTCGCCGCGGTGGACATCGCCCTGCAGGTTGAAGCGACGCTGGTCGCCGCCCCATTCGGCACGGAAGCCGGCCTGCTGGCCGCGCCAGCCGTCGCCGAGGGCGATACCGGCGGCATTGTCGCTGTCGTCGAGCCGGTAGCGGCGGGCATAGGCGCGGGCGTGGCCGCCGGCGAAGGCGCCGCCCCAGCGCACGGCGGCGAGATCGCCCTCGCCGCCGCCGCCGACTGCGACCAGCCCGCCGACGGTGTCGACCGGCCGCTTCGTGATCACGTTGATCACGCCATTGACCGCGTTCGCTCCCCACAGGGTGGAACCGGGGCCGCTGATCACTTCGATCCGCTCGACGTCCTCGAGCATGACGTCCTGACTGTCCCAGAACACACCGGAGAACAGCGGCGTGTACACGGTGCGGCCGTCGACCAGCACCAGCAGCTTGTTGCCGAGGGCGTTGTTGAAGCCGCGGGCGGTGATCGCCCAGGTGTTGGCGCCGACCCGGGCGACCTGCAGGTTGCTCGCCAGCCGCAGCGCTTCCGGCAGCCGGGTGGCGCCGGCGCGACGGATGTCTTCGGCCGTGATCACCTGGATGGCGGCGGCGGCGTCCGCCAGCCGCTGGGCGCGCCGGGACACCGACGTCACCTGGACATCGGCCAGCTCCTCGAGGCTGAGGTTCGCCAGTTCGTCGCCGTCCCGGATGGACGCGGCGACAGGAGCGGCGAAAGCGGCCGCCAGCAGCCAGGCGGCGGGGCGCAGCGTCGGGGTCGGCGGCTTGCGTCGCAGCATGCGGCTTCCGGCTCCTGCAGACCTCGACCGGTAATAGCCGTTGCCCTTCACGCTTGTCAAACGTGCATCGCGGCGCCGCGGCGCAGGCATTGCGTGCCCTGCAGCACATCTGGAGGAAGTCCGGGTTTGCAACGGCCGCCCACGGTGCTAGATATTCGGGGAACCGTTTGCCGGCAGACCCCTGGATGGCACCGAGCCCGCTGCGGATCCTGATGGTCGAGGATTCGCCCGACGACCAGGCCTTGATCTCCCGCGCCCTCGCCGACGTCGGGCCGATGTCCGTGCGCGTCGTCGCCAGCGAGTCCGCCCTGCGGGATGCGCTGCGGGACTTCGCGCCGCAGGCGGTGCTCAGCGACTTCTCGATGCCCGGCTTCAGCGGCCAGCGCGCGCTCGAGATCGTGCAGGAGGTATCGCCCGATACCCCGTTCCTGTTCGTGTCCGGCACGATCGGCGAGGAACGCGCGATCGAGGCGCTGCAGCGCGGCGCGGCCGATTATGTGCTCAAGGACAACCTGCGCCGGCTGCGGCCAGCCCTGGAACGGGCCCTGCGCAACGCTTCCGAGCGTAGCGAACTGGCGAAGGCCGCCGCGGCCCTCAGAGAAAGTGAGGAGCGCTTCCGAGCGATCGCGGAGACCACGGGAGACTGGATCTGGCAGACCGACAAGGAAGGGCGGCTTACCTATTGCAATGAATCGACCCGCGACCTGCTCGGCTACCGCGCAAGCGCGCTGATCGGCCGCCCCATCGTCGACCTGCTCCTCGCCGAGGACCGCGAACGCGTCCGCTCGCTGTACACCCAGCACTTCGCCGAACGCCGCGGCTGGCGCAACGACGTCAGCCGCTGGCGCCATGCCGACGGCCACCTGGTCTGGCTGGAGAGCACGGCCAAGCCGATGCTCGACGCGAGCGGCGAAATCATCGGCTACCGCGGCGTCCAGCGCGACGTCACCCTGCGCGTGAAGCAGGCCGAGAAGATCGAACACCTGGCGCGCATGCACGCGGTGCTCAGCTCCTTCGGCAACGCGATCCTGCGCTCGCGCGACCTCCACGCGCTGTTCGACATGACCTGCCGGCTGCTGGTCGAACAGGGCGGCTTCGCCGGCGCGGTGGTGTCGCGCAGGGGCTCGGACGGGCGCCTGCGCGTCGGCCACGGCTTCGGCGACGAAGCACTCACCGCATACCTGCAGGGGCTCGGCGCGATCGCTCCCGACGATCCGGCGTGGCAGTCCCTGCCCTCGGTCCAGGCGCTTGCGAGCGGCAGCCCGCGGCTGCTGGCCGACTTCGACGAACCCGGCCTGCCGGAGCTCTGGTCCTGCCTCGGCCCGCGGTTCGGCCTCGGCTCCCAGGTGTCGCTGCCGATCGGCAATCCCGGCTGGGGCGTGCTCTGCGTCTGGACCGGCCAGGGCCGCCGGTTCGAGGACGAGGAGATCGAACTGCTCGAGCGCCTCGGCGGCGAAATCGACTACGCGCGCAAGTTCATCGCCCAGAGCGACCACCTCGAACACCTCGTCTTCCACAACCAGACCACCGGGCTGCCCTCGCGCACCGCGCTGCACCAGGAACTGCCGATCCGGCTGCGGCACGGGACCCAGGTCGTCGGTGTCGCCGACGTCGACCGCTTCCGCTACTTCAATCAGTCGCGCGGCCGCGGTTTCGGCGACCAGCTGCTGCGCGAGTTCGCGGCGCGGCTGCAGGGCGCGCTGCCGCCCGGCGCCCTGCTCGCCCACCCCGGCGACGATTCCTTCGTCTTCAGCTTCGCCGCCGAGGGCGATGCCGAGGCGGCGGTGTCGCGGGTCGAGGTCCTGCTCGGCGAATGCTGCGACCGGCCACTCCTGGTCGACGGCGAACTGGTGCGCGGCAAGCTGCACGGTGCCGTGCTGCTCGCGCCCGAGCAGGCTGCCGACGGCGAGGAAGTCGAACGCGCACTCGCCGACGCGCTGGCCGAAGCCAAGGCGCGCGACCGCAGCGTGCAGGCCTTCACCGACGAGGCGCGCCGGCGCGCCGCCCGCCGCGTCGAACTCGAGCGCGAGCTGCGCGACGCCGCCGAGAACGAGCAGTTCGAGCTCTTCCTGCAGCCGAAGTTCGAGAGTGCCAGCCGCCGCCTCAGCGGCGCCGAGGCACTGATCCGCTGGCGGCATCCGCAACGCGGCCTGGTGTCGCCGGCCGAGTTCATCCCGGTGCTCGAGGAAACCGGCCTGATCGTCGACGTCGGCGCCTGGGTGCGCCGGCGCGGGCTGGAGATCAGCCGGCGCTGGCGCGACATGGGCATCGCCGGCCTGCGCATCGCCGTCAACGTTTCGGTGCAGGAGCTGCGGCAGCAGAACTTCGTCGCCGGCTGCACCGAGCTGCTGGCGCCGGCCGGCGGCGACCACGATCTCGATTTCGAGATCACCGAAAGCATGCTGATGGACGACATCCACCAGAACATCGGCGTGCTGCAGGCGCTGCGCGACCTCGGCAGCCGGATCGCGATCGACGACTTCGGCACCGGTTATTCGTCGCTCAACTACCTGTCGCGGCTGCCGGCCGACTCGCTGAAGATCGACCGCAGCTTCGTCGCCCTGCTCGCGCAGAGCCCGGACACCGTCTCGCTCGTCACCAACATCGTCAACCTCGCGCACTCGCTGGGGCTGCGGGTGGTCGCCGAGGGCGTCGAGGACGAGGAGCAGGCCAAGCTGCTGCGCCTGCTGCGCTGCGACGAGGTGCAGGGCTTCCTGCTGGGGCGGCCGCTGCCGCTCGAGGACTTCGAGCGCTCCTTCCTCGCCTGAGCGCTTGCGGTCGGGCGGCGGATCACGACGAAAAAAAGGCGGCCCGGGGGCCGCCTCGGGGAAAACCGGCGCGTCGCTCCGGGGGAGGGAGTGCGCGACGCCGCCGGTGGGGGATGTCTCAGCCGACCCGCAGCAGGTCGTCGCCGCGGCCGCGGACGTAGCTGCGGTCCTGGGCATAGCCGCTGCTGCGACCGTAGCCGGTGCCGATTTCGCGGCGACGGTAGCGCGCGGCCATCGGCAGCACCGGCTCGTTGGCCGGGGTGGCGCTGCGCTCGGGCTCCGGCAGCACGGTGGTGGACGGAACCAGTTCGGGGCGGGTCGCCGGACGGCTGGGGAACAGGCGGTAGAAGTCGTTCAGGGTCTTCATGGCGGGGGCTCGTGATCTGGTGTGCTGGTAGACTACAACACCTCAGCACGTCGTCCATGGGCTGGAAGTCATGCCGAGGAAATCCGCGCCGAATCAATGGCTTGATCGCGGCGCGGGAAGCGGTCGTCAGGGACCGTCACTGACCATGGATGCACGGAAGCGGCTCCGGGTTGCATCCCGCGGGCGGCAGCGGCCGGCGGACGGTGCGCATGTACGCCACGTCCGGCGGACGCCGGCCACGCCGGGAAACGCATTCGTTCAGGTTCGCGGCCCCCGCCCCAGGGGAGGCCCCGATGCGCTCAGCCGCGCGCGAACTTCGGCAGCTTGTCGATCTTCAGCGCCAGCGCGTGCAGCGCCTCGTTGAGCGGATGCGCCGGGTCGATCCGCATCGCCTTCTGTACCCGCAGCAACGCCGCATCGGTCTGCTCGAACTGGTCGGCCATCGTCCACGCGACCGCATGCACGACACGCGGAATGAACGGGCTGCCGGGGAACTGCTGCTCGAACCCTTCGGCGATCTGCACGGCGAGACGCGCCTGCCCGGTGTTGGCGGCGGTTTCGACCAGGCGCGCCATGGTCTCGTCGTTGCCGGCGACGAAGCGCGGATCGTGGCGACGGGTTTCGCTGAACACCGCGAGCGCGCGGCGGTCCTTGCCGGTCGCCAGCAGGCTGGCGATGTACTCGCGATCGTGCCGGGTCAGGCGGTCGACATCGCCGCTGGCGATCACGTATTCGCGCCACCGGTCATGCACCGGATCGGAGGCACCGCGACCGCGGAACAGCTCGCCGAGCAGCGCGATCGCGTCCTCGCGGCGGCCTTCGCCGACGGCACGCTCGGCCGCCGCCATCGTCTCGTCCTCGAAGGGATTGCCGAAGGTCGCGCGCGGGACCGCCGGCTCGACGTCCAGGCCGAGGACGTCGTGGTGACGATGGATCAGGTCGCCGAGCACGTGGAAGATCAGGATCAGCGAGTACAGGCTGACCACCGACGCCAGCAGATGGCCCGGAATCGAGGGCAGCCTGGCCTGCAGGTAGCCCTCGACGAAGGCCGACGCGGTCACCAGCACCGCGACGACCGCGACGACGGCGAAATAGGCGCCGCCGAGACGGCCGATCAGACGCAGGACCTGCAACGGATTGAGCGCCGCGAACAGCCGCCCTTCCATCGCCAGCAGGATCACCACCGCGGGCTCGAGCAGCACCATCGCCGCCAGCGCCCAGAGCAAGCCCTTCCAGCCGCCGAAATACATCGCGGCGACCAGTCCTGCGGAGATCAGGAACTGCAGGACCAGCTGCTTGAAGGCCTCGCCGTCGGTCGCCGTCAGTTCGTCGGCGGCCAGCGGTTCGTAGCGGCCGTGGGCGGTGTTGATCAGGGCCTCGACCGCGAGCTTGAACGCGAACACCGTGCAGAGCACCCAGAAGACCAGGCCGATGAGTCCGGGCGCCTTTTCCAGAAGGCTCAGCAGGCACAGCGCACCGAGCATGAAGGGCATCGCCCCGCGCAGCGGATAGGTGAGCATCGAGGGCAGGCCCTGGATCAGGCCGGGGCGGCGGTTCCTGCGCGACATGGGGATTCCGGAGACTCGGGACGGTGCAAGCCTAGGGATCGCCCGGGGTGCCGTCAAAACCGGATGATCGCTCCCCATCCTCGCGGTCTTCGCGACGGAAGATCCAGGCGTGGATGTCGCCGGGCAACAGGGCGAGCGCCGGAATCGCGATCGCCACCGCGGCGGCGATCGCGGCGCCCTTCATCGGCGACACGTCGCCGCCGTAACGCACGCGTTCGCGCAGGCCGGCGAGCCCGACCGCCGGCAGCCGCAGCCGCGTCCGCAGCCCGAAGCCGTGCCGGCCCGCCAGCGTGCCGAGGCTGGCATCGTCGAAGTAGTGCACGTGCGGCGATGGGAAGCCGTGCTGCCACAGGCGCGCGAAGGCGCCCGGCCGGCCGACGCGCGCCAGCGCCTTGCCGACCCGATAAAGGGTGCCACGCCGGTCCGGTGCATTGACCACCAGCAGGCCGCCGGGGCGCAGGTGGCGGCGACACGCCGCCAGGACCGCGTCGACGTCGGGGATGTGTTCGAGCACGTCGTTGAACGCGATCACGTCCCAGCGCTCGCCCGGGGCCAGCGCGTCGGGGAAGTAGCCGTCGCGCACCGCCAGCCCACGGGCGCGGCTGGCCGCGGCGATCGCGGCATCGGGCTCCAGGCCTTCAGCCGCGAACGTGTCCGCAACCGCTTCCAGGAACCAGCCGTGGGCGCAGCCGACGTCGAGCAGGCGCGGTTTCGCGCCGTCCCCCGCCAGCGACCGCGACGGCGCCGCCAGCCGCGCGGCCAGTCGCGCGAAGTTGCGCCGCCGCAGGGTTCCGAGCGCCTGTTCGCGGGCGACCTCGTCGAGATCGCCGCCGGCCGCCTGCGTGTCGATGCGCGGAACGAGCGTGCTGCCCTCGTAAGCGCAGCGCGGGCAGACCCGGTGCCAGTCGCACAGGCCGGTGCGCAGCGGCGCCGCGCAGACCGGACAGCGCCCCTCGCCCGCCGAACTCATGCGTACAGCGTGCAGCGGCCGTCCCGGGCGAAACCGGCGAGGGCCATGCCTGCCTCGTGGGCCAGCCGCACCGCCAGCGCCGTCGGCGCCGAGATCGCGGCGACGAGGCCGATGCCGGCCTGCGCCGCCTTGTGCACGACCTCGTAGCCGGCTCGCGAGGTCACCAGCAGCGCGCACGGTTCCGCGCCGACGCGCAGGCAGGCGCCGATCGCCTTGTCGACGGCGACGTGGCGGCCGACGTCCTCGCGCACGTGCAGACCACCGTCGCCGTCGAGCACCGCCGCCGCATGCACCGCGCCGGTCTCGGCATTCAGGACCTGCGCCGCGTGCAACGCCGCGAACTGCGGCGCCAGGCGATCGTCCGGGAGCGACCGCCGCGCGACCCGGCGCACCGGCCGGATCGCGGCCTCCAGGGTGTCGGTGCCGCACAGGCCACAGCCGCCGCGGCCGGCGAGATTGCGGCCGCGCCCGGCCAGCGCGTCGTGCGCCGCCTGCGGAATGCGCATCTGCAGAGAGATCCCCGCCTCCAGTGCCATCACGTCGACCACCGCGACGTCGGTGGCAGCCGCGACGATGCCCTCGCTGACACTGAAGCCGACCGCGAAGTCCTCGAGGTCGGCCGGCGTCGCCATCATCACCGCGAACGCGGCGCCGTTGTACAGCAGCGCCACCGCGGTTTCCCCCGCCAGCACTTCCTCGCGCGGGTGTTGCCCGTCGGCATCGAGGCGTCGCGCCGGCACGACGACCCGGCACGGCGGCAGCGCCGCGCTCACGCCAGCTCCAGCGGGATGTCGCGGCGTGGCCGCAGGCGCACCGGCACCGCCTTCGACGCCGGCGTGCGCGCCCGTTCGGCGTGATGGTCCAAGGGCACCAGTGGATTGGTCTCCGGGTAGTAGGCGGCGATGTTGCCGGGCGGAATCGCGTACTCGACCAGCAGGAAGCGTTCGGCGATCCGTTCGCCGTCGCGCCACACCGACACCAGATCGACCCACTGCCCCGCCGCGAGGCCGAGGCGCTCGAGATCGGCGCGGGCGATGAAGACGACCCGCCGCTCGCCGGACACGCCGCGATAGCGGTCGTGCAGGCCGTAGACGGTGGTGTTGTACTGGTCGTGGCTGCGGATCGTCATCAGCGTCAACAGCTGCGGATCCGTCGCCGCCGGCAGCGGATGCGCGACGAAACGCGCGCGTCCACCGGCGGTGTGCCATTCACGGCGCGCCGCCGGATTGTCGAGATGGAAGCCGCCGGGCGCGCGCACGCGGGCGTTGAAATCGGCGAAACCGGGCACGACGCGGGCGATGCGCTCGCGGATGCGATCGTAGTCCGCGACGAGTTCCCGCCAGGGGATGCGCGACTGCGGCAGCGTCGCCGCCGCGAGCCGGGCGACGATCGCCGGCTCGCTGAGCAGTTCGGGTGAGGCCGGCGGATTCCGCCCCGCCGACAGGTGCACCATGCTCATCGAATCCTCGACCGTCACCGACTGCGGGCCGCCGGCCTGCAGGTCGATTTCGGTGCGGCCGAGGCAGGGCAGGATCAGCGCGCGCCGGCCGTGCACCAGGTGCGAGCGGTTGAGCTTGGTCGACACGTGCACGGTCAGCGCGCACTGCCGCAGGGCCCGCGCAGTCAGCGCCGTGTCCGGACTGGCCGCGGCGAAGTTGCCGCCGAGCGCGAAGAACACCCTGCATTCGCCGGCCGCCATCGCCGCGATCGCGCCGACCACGTCGTGGCCGTCGCGACGCGGCGGTTCGAAACCGAATTCGGCGGCGAGCGCGTCGAGGAAGGCCGGCGGCGGCCGCTCGTTGATGCCCATCGTGCGGTCGCCCTGCACGTTCGAATGCCCGCGCACCGGGCAGGCACCGGCACCGGGTCGGCCGAGGTTGCCACGCGCGAGCAGCAGGTTCACCAGCATCTGGATCGTGCCGACCGCATGCCGGTGCTGGGTGATCCCCATCGCCCAGCACACGATCGCCGCGTCGGCGGCTGCGTAGACGTCGGCGGCTTCCTCGATCTGCGCGCGGGTCAGGCCGCTGCCGGCCTCGATGTCTTCCCACGACGTCGCCAGCAGATCCGCACGCAGTGTTTCCCAGCCGTCGGTGTGTCCGGCGATGAAGGCGTGATCGAGCGCATCGGTTTCGACCAGCCGCCGCAGCATGCCCTTCACCAGCGCGAGGTCGCCGCCGATCCGCGGCGTGTAGTAGTGACTGGCGATCGGCGTCGAGCCGCCGAGCAGCTCGCGCGGGTCCTTGGGATCGGCGAAACGCTCCAGCCCGCGCTCGCGCAGCGGATTGAAGACGAGGATGCGGCAGCCGCGGCGCGCCGCCGCGCGCAGCTCGCCGAGCATGCGCGGATGGTTGGTCCCCGGGTTCTGGCCGAATACCAGGATCGCGTCGGCGCGCTCGAAATCGTCGAGCGTCACCGTGCCCTTGCCGACGCCGATCTGCTCGCCCATGGCGATGCCGCTGGCCTCGTGGCAGAGGTTCGAGCAGTCCGGCAGGTTGTTGGTGCCGAACTCGCGCACGAACAGCTGGTACAGGAACGCCGCCTCGTTGCTCGTGCGCCCGGAGGTGTAGAACAGCGCCTCGTCCGGCGATCCGAGCGCGTTCAGTTCGGCGGCGATCAGCGCGAAGGCCTCGTCCCAGCCGACCGGGTGGTAGTGGTCGTCGCGGCCGTCGTACAGCATCGGCGTCGTCAGCCGGCCCTGCGCCTCGAGATAGTGGTCGTCCTGCGCCGCCAGCCATCCGATGCTGTGCCGCGCGAAGAATTCCGGCCCGACGCGCCGCCGCGTCGCCTCCGCCGCGACCGCCTTGACCCCGTTCTCGCAGAACTCGAACGACGACTGCGGATTGCGGTCCGGCCACGCGCAGCCGGGGCAGTCGAAACCGTCGGGCTGGTTGGCGCGGAGCAGCGTGCGGGCGCCGCGGGTCACGATGCCCTGTTCGCGGACGTGCCGGAACGAGCTCGTCAACGCATCCAGCCCGCCCGCCGCCTTGTCGTACTTCCCTACCTTCGCCATGCGTCGAGTCTATGCCCGCGTCGTCGCCTCCGCGAAGCCGGTTCAGTGCGTCGCCCCGATCGGCCGGGCGGTTCGGGAAGCGACGACGCGGGCGCGCGCAGGGCGCGAAGCCCGATCCATTCTCGACCCGATCGCGGACACGCCCACCCCGTCGATTCCGCTGCGGTGACTCCGGGTGCATCACGCGTGACGAGGCGGCGCCGCCCGCAGTGCGGGACCTTACGAAGGACCGACAGTCGTCGAAGCCATTGAGTCGGCGTGCCGGCGCGCGATCCGCGTTCGGCCCGGAACACGAGCGGGGTTCCGCTCGATGCGCGATTCCCGGGGATGAAGGACGGGACGCACGCTCACTGCGACGCCGGCAACGCGGTCACCGCTGGCTGGCGTGTCCCCGGACGTGGCGGCCGGTCGCCGGCCGGGGGCGTGTCCGCGACCAGGCAGCGAAACCACCGGGCGACGACGCCACGCGCGCCCGCGCGACTTGTCCCCGGAGCGCCCGCGAAAATCGGGCCCGGCCTCCGCGGAGGGCACGAGTCTTTTCCGAGCCGCGAGGAGGAAAAGAGCTCGTGTCCTTCGCGGAGGCCGGGGCGACGATCTACTTCCGCTTCGGCGACCAGACGATGTTGACCGACGTCAGCGTATCCGTGGGCTCGGTGCCCGCGGGCGCGGTGCTGTTGTGGCGGGCCTGCAGCGCCGCCTTGAGCGCGAGCGAACGATTGATGCTGACGGCGATGCCGATCTCGTTCTGCACGAAGGTGTTGTCGTCCGTGGCCTCGACGAGCAGCGTGTTGAACAGCCGCGTGCTGTCGGTGAGCTGATGGCGATAGTCGGCGAAACCGCGCAGCAGACCGCTCTCCTCGTGCTCGCCGGTGCTGGCGAGCTCGGCGCGGCGCAGGCCCGGGCCGGCCTCGAAACGGAGCTGGACGTCGTCCTCGCGCAGGGCCTGGTAGCCGTAGGTCAGCGCCAGCGTCGACTGGTAGGCGTAGCTGCCGAAGTCGTCGTGTTCGTGGCGCGCGGCGCCACCGAGCGAGCTGCGGTCGCTGATCCGCCAGGCCGACTTGCCGGCGAGCTGGAAGCGGTTCGCGGAGAGTTCGCCGTCGGCCTCGGCACGCAGGCCGGACAGGCTGTAGTCGTGGCTCCAGCGTGCACTTTCGCGGACCAGGCCGAAGCGGCCGTTGACGCTTGCGGTCTCGCTGTTGCCGCTGGCGTGGACCAGGCCGAATTCGGCGCTGGGGGTCCACGGGGTCTCGTCGACGGGTTCGGCGGCGGCGGCCGGCAGCGCCACCAGGGCGAGCAGCAGGGCGGGAAACCGGCGGAGGCCGGCGTGGGAAGGGCGATTCATCGGGACATCCGGTCGTGATGAAGGGCTGCCCATTGGACCCGCCCGCGGATGAACCCCGCCTATCCCCTGCCGTTCAGGAAAATGCGCGGTCGAGCAGGTGGTCCACCGGCAGCGGCTCCGGCGTCGCCCCGTAGGCGAGGCCGCGGGCCGGGCCGAGACGCGCGGCGCAGAACGCACTGCCGACGGCGGCATCGGCGCGCAGCAGGGTCGCCGCCTGCAGGGCCAGGGCCAGCCGCTCGACGAGACGGCGGGCACCGGCCTCGTCGCCTGCCGAGGCCACGAGTTCGCGGCGCAAAGCCTCCGCTTCGGCATCGAGGCGCTCGTCGCCGCCGCGTACCCGCGACAGTTCGCCGAAGAAGGCGTCGGCGCAGGCGGGTTCGCGGGCGAGTGCGCGCAGCACGTCGAGGCACTGGATGTTGCCGCTGCCTTCCCAGATCGAATTCAGCGGCGCCTGCCGGTACAGCCGCGGCATGCCGGTTTCCTCGACGTAGCCGATGCCGCCGAGGCATTCCTGCGCCTCGTTGACGAAGCCCGGGGCGCGCTTGCAGACGTGGTACTTGCCGAGCGCGGTGGCCAGCCGCGCGAACGCCGCCTCGGCGGGATCGCGCGGGGTGGCGTCGACGGCGGCGGCGACGCGCAGTGCCAGCGCCGTCGCCGCTTCCGATTCCAGCGCCAGATCCGCCAGCACCGCGCGCATCAGCGGCTGCGCGATCAGCGGCCGCCCGAAAGCCGAGCGGTGGCGGGCATGGTGCAGGGCCATCACCAGTGCCTGCCGCATCAGGCTGGCGGAGCCGATCAGGCAGTCCTGGCGGGTAAGCGCAACCATCTGCAGGATCGTCGCGACGCCCCTGCCCTCCTCGCCGACCAGCCACGCGAGGGCGCCGTGGAACTCGACTTCCGAGCTGGCATTGCTGTGATCACCCAGCTTGTCCTTCAGGCGCTGGATACGGATGCCGTTGCGGCCGCCGTCCGGGGTGAAGCGCGGCAGCAGGAAACAGCTCAGTCCACCGGCAGCCTGCGCGAGCACGAGGAAGGCATCGCACATCGGCGCCGAGAAGAACCACTTGTGGCCGACCAGTTCGTACAGGCAGCCGGGCCCGGCGGCGCCGCAGGGCGTCGCGATGGTGGTGTTGGCACGCACGTCCGAGCCGCCCTGCTTCTCGGTCATGCCCATGCCGATCGTGTTGCCGCGCTTGTCCCAGGCGGGCACGTGGCGCGGGTCGTAGTCGGTCGCGACGATCCGCGGCAACCAGACCTCGGCGAGTTCGGGCTGGTGGCGCAGTGCCGGCACGCAGGCGTAGGTCATCGTCAGCGGACAGCTGCTGCCCTGGTCGGCCTGGTTGTGCAGGAACATCAGCGCCGCCCGCGCGACATGCGCGCCGGCGCGGTCCGCGTGGCGCCAGCCGAAGCCGGTGACGCCATGCGCGATCGCGGTCGCCATCAGGCGATGCCAGGCGGGATGGAATTCGACTT
Source organism: Arenimonas composti TR7-09 = DSM 18010 (assembly GCF_000426365.1). GTDB lineage: Bacteria > Pseudomonadota > Gammaproteobacteria > Xanthomonadales > Xanthomonadaceae > Arenimonas > Arenimonas composti. The sequence continues at coordinate 935,368 of NZ_AUFF01000001.1, forward strand.
CGTCGAGGCGGTGGCCGTAGCGGTCGAACGGGCGGAACGTCGGCCGGTGTTCATTGGCCAGCCGTCCCAGTTCCATCAGCTCGCCGCCGGCGAGTTCGCCGTAGGCGGCGACCTGCGCCTGCGCCCAGCCGCCGCCTTCGCGCGCCAGGGCCTCGCGCAGCGGCAGGTCGGTGGCCCAGGCGTCGTAGGGCACCAGCAGCGGTGGCTGGTTGAACACGGTATGGGTGCGGAAGCGCGCGTCGGCGTCCATGGCGTCCCTCAATCGATCGCGACGTGGCGCGAGCCGTTGCGGCCGGCCTGTTTCGCCGCGTAGAGCGCGCGGTCGGCGGCGGCCAGCAGTTGCACGCCGCCGGCGCCGCCACGGCTGTAGCCGATGCCGATGCTGGTGCCGACCGGGAGAGTGATGACGCCGCGCGATTCGCCGGCGGCGACGACCATTGGCGCGGTCAGTGCCGGCAGCAGCTTCGCCGCCATCGCCTCGACCGCGGCGAGTCCGTCCGGCCCTTCGACCAGCACCACGAACTCGTCGCCGCCGATGCGCGCGACCAGGTCCCCCTCGCGCACGTTCGTGCGCAGCCGGCGGGCGAATTCGCGCAGCACGGCGTCGCCGGCGGCGTGGCCGTGGCCATCGTTGATCTGCTTGAAGTGGTCGACGTCCAGGTACAGCAGCGCCAGCGGCGCGCCGCTGCGGCGACTGCGGGCACTGGCCGCCGCCAGGCGCTCGTCGAAGTGGCGGCGGTTGGCGAGTCCGGTCAGGCCGTCGATGCGCGCCTGCCGTTCGAGCTCGCGCTCGGCCTCCTTCAGGCGGCTGATGTCGAAGGTGAAGGCGAAGAAGCCGCGCACGCTGCCGTCGTCGGCGAAATCGGGCACGTAGTTGGTCTGGAAGTCGTAGGTCCGGCCGCCGACTTCCGCCTGACCCTCGAAGCTGACCCGCTCGCCACGCAGCACCGCTTCGATGTGCGGCTCGAGTTCGCTGTAGAGCGCCTCGCCGCGGATGTCGCGGACGGTGCGGCCGATCGCGTCGCCCTCGCGCGCGAAGATCGTCGCGCCGTAACCGTTGACGAAGGTGTAGCGCTGCTGGCTGTCGATGTGGGCGATCATCGCCGGGATGTTGTCGGCGACCGCTCGCAGCTGCGCCTGCGCCGTTTCCAGCTCGCGCTCGACGCGCATGCGGGCGCTGATGTCGCGGGCGGCGTAGACGATCTCCGGCTCGCCGGCGGGGCCGTTGACGCGGCGGGCCAGGGCCTCCAGCCAGACGTGGTGGCCGGCGCGGTGGCGCATGCGGTAGCGCACCGTCAGCGGGCCGCCGTCGCGGGTGAGCTGGCCGATCGTGGCGTTCAGGCGCTCGCGGTCGTCCGGATGCGCGAGGTCGCGCAGGTCGGACGGTAGATCGGCCGGGGAATGCCCGAGCAGCTCGCGCACCGACGGCGACACGTAGACGCGCTCGCCGGTGAGGCGCAGGCGCACGACGAGGTCGCTGGCGTTCTCGGCGAGCGTGCGGTACTGCAGCTCGCGCTCGCCGAGCTGGGCGAGCAGTTCGCGCAGGCGGCGGTTGCTGCGCCGCAATGTCACGAAGAAGCCCGCCAGCGCGACCAGGATCGCGAACCCGAGCAGGATGACGATGCGGCTGAGCCGGTTGGTCTGGGCGAGACCGCGTTCGCGCTCGGCCGCGAGTTCCCCCTCGGTCTTCAGGCGCAGCAGCTCGGTCTCGCGTTCGGCATAGCGCAGACGGGCGTCGAACTCGTCGGCGGCCTGGGTGCGTTCTGCCTCGGCTTCGGCGGCGTCGAGCACCAGGTAGCGTTCGAACAGCGGCGCGAGTTCCGGACTGCCGGGGTCGGTGCGCAGCAGCAGCTGCACCGTCTCGCGCAGAACGCGCAGTTCGTCACTGTCGAGGCCGATGCCGCGCAGTTCGAGCTGCGCCTGCTTCAGCTCGCGCAGCGCCAGCGCGAACTCGCGGTTGTCGGCGGCGGCCAGACCCATCACCTCGTGGCCGAGGCCCGACAGCTGGGCGTTCCGCAGCTGGTTCGCGAGGGTCAGGATGCGCTGGCCGTAGACGCGCTGGGCCGAAACGTCGCCGGCATGGCGGGCCAGGCGCGATGCCTCCAGATAGAGCTCGGCGACCAGCTTCGGGTCGTCGAGGCGTTCGGCGAACTGGGTCGCGAGGTCGAGCGCCCGACCCGCCTCGATCGCGCGCCCGAGCCTGGCCAGCGCGCGGGCGCGGTTGCGCTGCAGCCGCGACTGCATCGCCAGGCCCTCGCCCGGGCCGAGCAGGCCGAGACCGCGTTCGGCGTACTGCGCCGAAAGCGCATGCCGGCCGAGCGCATAGCTCATCGACGAATAGGCGAGCATCACGTCGGCGAGCAGTTCGGAATGCGGCGACTCCTTCAGCAGCCGCTCGGCCTCGGCGAGCAGGCGGTCGCTGCGGGCGAAATCGCGCATCGCCATGCGCGCGCGGCTCTCGGCGATCAGGCCGCGCGCCTGCAGCTGCGCATCGCCGGCGGCCGCGGCGGCGGCGGCGGCGAGTTCGCCGGCCTCGCGCTGGCAGTCCCAGTCGGCGACGACGCGGCAGGCGTTCTGCTTCGCGAGGTACAGCAGCGCGACCCGGCGCTGGTCGCCGGCGATCTGGGCATTGCGCAGTTCCGTGCCGACCTCGGCGAGCACCGCTTCGGGCTCCGACAGGGCGCGCAGCTCCAGCGGGTCGCGTTCGACGGTGTCGGCCAGGGCCGGATCGGCCGGCGGTGGCAGCTCGCCGGGATCGATGACCAGGGTCGGGGTTGGCGTCGGGGTCGGTGGCGGCGCGGCGGCCGCAGTTGCCGCGGGAAGCGCGCCGGCCACGCCGGCGGCGGCGACCAGGCAGAGGGCCCATCCACCGGCACCGGCCAGGAACCCCGCAACCCGCTTCATGCGGGGATCTCGATTCCCAGCTTCACCCCGGGCCCGTTCTTCGTCAGCTGCCGCAGCGCCCTTTCGTCCATCGCCCGATCTTAACTGCCCCGCCGCTAAACGGCGTCGGCCAACGTCACGGTTTCGGCCGCGGCTCCCGTCACCGTTTAGAATTCGCGGCCCGATGAACACTCCCCTCCCCTCCGCGCCGCGGCCGAAGCCCGGTCAGCAGCGTGCGCTGTGGCGCGCCCCGCAGAGCGCCAGCGCCCTCGCCCTCGGGCTGGTCGAAGCCGCACGCCGTCACGACGGGCTGGTCCTCGCGGTCGCCCGCGACACCCACCACGCCCAGGCCCTCGAAGCCGATCTGCGGGTGTTCGCCGGCGAGCTGCCGGTGCTGCACTTCGCCGACTGGGAAACCCTGCCCTACGACCTGTTCAGCCCGCATCCGGACATCGTCGGCCAGCGCGTCTCGGCGCTGTTCCGGTTGCCGAACACGCGCAAGGGCGTGCTGGTGGTGCCGGTCGCGTCGCTGATGCAGCGGCTGCCGCCGCCGGAATGGATCGCCGGCAATGCGCTCGACCTGAAGAAGGGCCAGAAGCTCGACCTCGACGCCGAGAAGCGCCGGCTCGAAGCCGCCGGTTACCGGCACGTGCCGCAGGTGCTGGATCCCGGCGATTTCGCGGTGCGCGGCGCCCTGCTCGACCTCTATCCGATGGGCGCCGAGCAGCCCTACCGCATCGAACTGTTCGACGACGAGATCGACTCACTGCGCACCTTCGACCCCGAAACCCAGCGCAGCGACCACCCGGTCGAGGCGGTGCGGCTGCTGCCGGCGCGCGAGTTCCCGCTCGACGAGGCGAGCACGAAGAAGGTGCGCGAACGCCTGCGCGAACGCTTCGACTTCGACCCGCGCCGCTGCCCGCTGTACCAGGACCTGAAGGAAGGCGGCACCCCGGCCGGCATCGAGTACTACCTGCCGCTGTTCTTCGAGCGCACCGCCAGCCTGTTCGAGCACCTGGCCGCCGACACCCTCGTGGTGCTCGGCGACGGCGTCGGCGAGGCCGCGCTGGCCTTCTGGCAGCAGACCGGCGAACGCTGGGAGCAGCGCCGGCACGACCTGGAGCGGCCGATCCTGCCGCCGGCCGAGCTCTATCTGCCGCCCGAGGAACTGCGCCAGGCCTGGAACCGCCACCCGCGCATCGAGATCGCCGGCGAACAGCATCCCCAGCGCGACAAGGCCGCCGACATCGGCGACGTCCCGGCACCGGTGCTGCCATGGAGCCAGAAGGGCGGCGACCCCGGCGCGGCGCTCGCCGGGTTCCTGCGCAACTACCCCGGCCGCACCCTGCTCGCCGCCGATTCCGCCGGCCGCCGCGAGGCCCTGCTCGAACTGCTCGCCGCCGCCGACCTGAAACCGGCGGTGGTCACGTCCTGGCAGGCCTTCCTCGCCGGCGACGCCGCGTTCGCGATCGCGGTGGCGCCGCTCGACGACGGCTTCGCACTGAAGGAACCGGCGCTGGCCGTGCTCAGCGAGCGCCAGCTGTTCCCCGAGCGCGCCGAGCAGAGCCGGCGCCGGCGCGGCAAGGTCGCCCGCGATCCCGAGCAGGTGCTGCGCGACCTCAGCGAGATCCAGATCGGTTCGCCGATCGTGCACGAGGACCACGGCGTCGGCCGTTACCAGGGCCTGGCGACCCTGGAAAGCGGCGGCATCCACGGCGAATACCTGCAGATCGAATACGCCAAGGGCGACAAGCTCTACGTGCCGGTCGCGCAACTGCACCTCGTCAGCCGCTATTCGGGCGCGTCGCCGGAACACGCGCCGCTGCATTCGCTCGGCGGCGAGGCCTGGGAGAAGGCGAAGCGCAAGGCCGCCGAGAAGGTGCGCGATGTCGCCGCCGAACTGCTCGAGATCCAGGCCAAGCGCCACGCGCGCGTCGGCCTGGCGCTGGACTGCGACCGCTCGATGTACGAGCCGTTCGCGGCGACGTTCCCGTTCGAGGAGACGCCGGACCAGCTGGCGGCGATCGATGCGGTGATCGCCGACCTGGCCAGGCCGACGCCGATGGACCGCGTGGTCTGCGGCGACGTCGGCTTCGGCAAGACCGAGGTCGCCGTGCGCGCCGCCTTCGTCGCCGCGACCGCCGGCAAGCAGGTCGCGGTGCTGGTGCCGACGACCCTGCTCGCCGAACAGCACTACCGCAATTTCCGCGACCGCTATGCCGACTGGCCGATCCGCGTCGAGGTGCTCAGCCGCTTCAAGTCGGCCAAGGAGATCAAGGCGGCGCTGGCGCTGCTGGAGGCCGGGCAGATCGATGTGATCGTCGGCACCCATCGCCTGCTGCAGCCGGACGTGAAGTTCGCCGACCTGGGCCTGGTGATCGTCGACGAGGAACAGCGCTTCGGCGTGCGCCAGAAGGAGGCGCTGAAGGCGCTGCGCGCGGAAGTGCACCTGCTGACGCTGACCGCGACGCCGATCCCGCGCACGCTGAACATGGCGATGAGCGGCCTGCGCGAGCTGTCGATCATCGGCACGCCGCCGGCGCACCGGCTGGCGGTGCAGACCGTGATCACCGCCTGGGACGGGCCGCTGCTGCGCGAGGCCTTCCAGCGCGAGCTGGCGCGCGGCGGCCAGGTCTACTTCCTGCACAACGAGCTCGACACCATCGAGAAGATGGCGCGCGAGCTCGGCGAGCTGGTGCCGGAGGCGCGCATCCGCATCGCCCATGGGCAGATGCCGGAGCGCGAGCTGGAACAGGTGATGCTCGATTTCCACCGCCAGCGCTTCAACGTGCTGGTGTGCTCGACGATCATCGAGTCGGGCATCGACATCCCGAGCGCGAACACCATCATCATCAACCGCGCCGACCGCTTCGGCCTGGCGCAGCTGCACCAGCTGCGCGGGCGCGTCGGCCGCTCGCACCACCGCGCCTACGCCTATCTGGTGGTACCGAACCGGAAGACGCTGACCGCCGATGCCGAGAAGCGGCTGGAAGCGCTGGCGTCGATGGAGGAGCTCGGCGCCGGCTTCACCCTGGCCACGCACGATCTCGAAATCCGCGGCGCCGGTGAACTGCTCGGCGAGGACCAGAGCGGGCAGATGGCCGAGATCGGCTTCAGTCTCTATACCGAGCTGCTCGAGCGCGCGGTGCGCTCGATCCGCCGCGGCGAACTGCCGGACCTCGACCCGTCGACCCGCCATGGCGCCGACGTCGAGCTGCACGTACCGGCGCTGATTCCCGACGACTACCTGCCGGACGTGCACACCCGGCTGACGCTGTACAAGCGCATCGCCTCGGCCAGGGACCTCGACCGCCTGCAGGAGCTACAGGTCGAGATGATCGACCGCTTCGGCCTGCTGCCGGACCCGACGAAGCAGCTGTTCGCGATCACCGAGCTCAAGCTGGCGGCGACGCCGCTGGGCATCCGCAAGCTCGAACTCGGCCCGACCGGCGGCCGGGTGATCTTCGGGCCCAAGCCGCAGGTCGACCCGATGGCGGTGATCCGGATGATCCAGAACCAGCCGAAGACCTACGCGATGGAGGGCCCGGACAAGCTGCGGGTGAAGCTCGAGCTGCCCGATGCGGCCTCGCGCCTGCGCACGGCACGCGGCTTGCTGGCACTCTTGGCGAAAGGCTGAACGGGAGAGTGCGAATGACCCACCACGGAAGCTGCCATTGCGGCCGCATCACCTTCGAAGTCGACGGCGAGATCGACAGCGGCCTGAGCTGCAACTGCTCGATGTGCCACCGCCGCGGTTCGGTGCTCTGGTTCGTGCCGCACGCCGCGCTACGCCTGTCCACGCCGGAAGCAGACGCCGCCAGCTACACGTTCAACAAGCACACGATCGCGCACCGCTTCTGCGCGACCTGCGGCATCCACGTCTGGGGCGAAGGCGAGGACCCGCAGGGCAACGTCGTGGCGGCGATCAACCTGCGCTGCGTCGACGGGGTCGACCTGAAGGCCCTGCCGGTCCACGAATTCGACGGGCGCGCGCTCTGAGCCCTTGATCGCGGTCGCGGCGCCCGCATGCAGGGGCCGTCCCCAACGAGATCGCGACGATGCGTGAGCTGCACTGGTTCGAATTCGCCCTGTTCATGCACGTGGCTTTCGCCGCGGTCGCCATCTGGACGGCCCTGCGCGTACCCGGCTACACCCGCGAGCAGCGGCGGGCGCAGATCCTGCTGGCGCTGGGCCTGCCGGCGCTGGGCGCCGTGCTGGTCTACGTGATGGCGCGCGACGAGATCGCGCCGCCGCCGCCGGGCCGCCTGCGCGGCGGCAGCGACGGCGAGGGCTGAGGCTTCGCGACGCCCGGGTCGGCGTACTTGCCGGCACGCGCGTCCGGCGGTGACGATGCGACTCCCACCCGCGGATTCCCGCCGATGCGCCCCCTGTTCGCCGCCATGCTGCTCGCCACCCTGATCGCTCCGCTGCAGTCCTTCGCCGCCGAGGCCACCGTCGTCGTGGTCGTGCGCCACGCCGAGAAGGCGAGCGACGATCCCCGCGACCCGGGCCTGAGCGAGGACGGCCAGGCGCGGGCCCGCGCGCTCGCGGCCACGTTCGCCGGTACCCGCCTCGATGCCGCTTACACGACCCAGTTCCGGCGCACGCGGCTGACCGCCACGCCGGCCGCCGACACCGCCGGCATCGCCGTGCAGGCGCGGCCGATCAGCGCGGAGAATGCCGCCACCTACGATGCCGACCTCGCCGCCGAGATCCGCGCCTTGCCGGCCGGCAGCACCGTGCTCGTCGTCGGCCACAGCAATACCGTCCCCGGCCTCGTGCAGGCGATCGCCGGCACGCCGGTGGAGGTCGCGGAGATGCCCGAGAGCGAATTCGACCGCTATACCGTCATCGTGCTCGACGGGGACGGCGCGCGGGTGCTGGTCGGGCGCTACGGCAACGCTCAGGTTCGGTCCGGTGCCGACGGGGACGCGGCTTCCCGCTAGGCACCGGCGATATCGGTCCTGACCGCCACCTCGCCGGTCAGGATCCGATGCACCGGACAGGCTTCGGCGATCTGCAGCAGCCGCGCGCGCTGCGCCTCGTCGAGCGCGCCGCCGAGGGTGATGCGGCGCTCGATCAGGGTACGTCCCCGTTCACGTTCGACGAAGTCGAGGGCCACCTCGACCTGCTCGAGCGGCCACTGCTTGCGCTCGGCGTACATGCGCAGGGTGATCGAGGTGCAGGCGCCGAGCGCCGCCAGCACCAGCTCGTCCGGGGCCGGGCCGGTATCGGCGCCGCCGAGTTCGGCCGGTTCGTCGGCGACCAGATGGTGGTCGCCGACCACGAGCTGGGTGGCGTACGCCGGATAGCTGCGGCCGTTGCGGGCGTGCACGGGGCGGCTCATGGCGGGCTCCCTAGAAGCGGCCGTTCTGGTAGTCGGCGAAGGCCTGGCGCAGCTCGGCCTGGGTGTTCATCACGAACGGGCCGTAACGGGCGACCGGCTCGTGCAGCGGCCGGCCGGCGACCAGGATCAGCCGGCTGCCGTCGGCGGCGCCGGTGAACTCGACCGCGTCGCCCTCGCCGAAGACCACCAGCTCGCCGCGATCGACCCGGGTCGCGTCATCGCCCTCGCCGGCGCGTACCGCGCCCTCGAAGACGTAGGCGAAGGCGCTGTGTCCGGCCGGCAGCGGCTGTCGCCAGCTCGCGCCGGCGTCCAGGCCGATGTCGAGGTAGACCGGGTCGGTCGCCGGCTGGCTGATCGGCCCGACCACACCGCCCGCCTCGCCGGCGATCGCCTTGATGCGCACGCCGGGAGCCGGGGTCGCCTCCGGGAAGCGCTCCGGGCCGTACTCCTGGTAGCGCGGCGCCGACATCTTGTCCTTCGCCGGCAGGTTCACCCACAGCTGGAAGCCGCGCATGCGGCCTTCCTGCTGCTCCGGCATCTCCGAATGGACGATGCCGCGGCCGGCGCTCATCCACTGCACCGCGCCGGGCACCAGTACGCCCTCGTTGCCGTGGTTGTCCTTGTGGCGCATGCGCCCGTCCAGCATGTAAGTGACGGTTTCGAAGCCGCGGTGCGGGTGCGAAGGGAAGCCGGCCAGATAGTCCTCGGGGCGGTCCGTGCCGAACTCGTCCAGCATCAGGAACGGGTCCAGATCGGGCAGTTGCGCGGTGCCGATGACCCGGGTCAGGCGCACGCCGGCGCCGTCCGAGGCGGGCAGGCCGCGCAGCCGGCGCAGGACGGGACGGGTGCGGGAAGGGGTGTTCATCGCGGTCTCCGGTTCGGGGGCGCTGGGCGCCGATGGCCGTCAATCTGCGGCCGTTGGGCCTGTCTGGCCAGCGGCGGCGGCGCAACGCAAGGTTGCCTGCGGACGTCGGGAGACGTATATCCTGCGTGACGACAGGATCAAGGTCAGCCCGGCTGACCTGGGGACCCCCGCCCGATGCCGATCGCCTTCCGCCGCCGCACCGACCCGCCGTTGACCCTCGTGGCCAGCGTTCCCGATCGTGGGCTGCCGACGCTCGAGGCCCAGCGCCTGCGCCTGCGCTGGCTGACCACCGACGACCTCCCCGACCTCGCCCGCCTGATCCTCGACCACGGCGACAGCCGCAGCTGGAACCGCGGCGCCGCCAGTGACCACGGCGACGCGACGATCTTCCTGGAGTCCGTGCAGCGCGGCGTCGAGATCGGCCAGCAGTTCCAGTGGGGCATCGCCCTGCGCGAGGAGGACCGGGTGATCGGCACGGTGTCGCTGTACGGCATCGACCATCTGCAGGGGCGCGCCGACATCGGCTTCGCCCTGATCCGCGACCAGTGGGGCAAGCGCTACGCCCGCGAGGCCGTCGCGGTCCTGCTCGACCACGCCTTCGGCGCCCTGCAACTGCGCCGCATCGAAGCCGACGTCGACCCGCGCAGTTCCGCCGCGCTGAGCACCCTCGACCATCTCGGTTTCCGCCGCGAAGGCTACCTGCGCCAGCGCTGGCGCATCGGCAGCGAACTGCAGGACAGCGTGCTGATGGGGCTGCTGGCCTCCGACTGGCACGGGCGCAAGGGTTAGTGGAGCGTCGAGAGGAGTGAGTCGAGAGTGATCGCCCGCGCCTGCGGCGCGAATGCGCCTTGCGCGGCACTCCCGCTTGCCGTTTGACACCCCTGCCCCCCACGCGGACCATGAACGCCCCGTCACCGCATCCGGAGCCCGCCATGCGCTTCCGTCCGAGCCTGCTCGCCGCTGCCCTCCTGCTCGCCGCCTGCGGCTCGCAGAACGGGACCGACGCCCCCGACGCCACGTCCGGCCGCGCGTCCGGCGGCGATCGCACCGTGTACGTCTACAACTGGTCGGATTACATCGCCGAGGACACGATCGCGAACTTCGAGAGCGAGACCGGCATCAAGGTCGTCTACGACGTCTACGACAAGAACGAAACGCTCGAGACCAAGCTGATGGCCGGTTCCTCGGGCTACGACGTGGTGTTCCCGTCGGCGCGGCCGTTCGCCGCCCGCCACATCCAGGCCGGCGTCTACCTGCCGATCGACCGCGCGAAGCTGACGAACTGGGGCAACCTCGACCCGGCGATCCTCACTGGCCTGGAGGACTTCGACCCGGGCAATGCCCACGTCGTGCCGTACATGTGGGGCACCACCGGCCTGGGCATCAACGTCGGCAAGGTGCGCGAGGCGCTCGGCGAGGATGTCGACCTCGACTCCTGGGACATCCTCTTCGACCCGGCGAACGCCGCCAAGCTCGCCGCCTGCGGCATCGCCGTGCTCGACGACGAGCAGGAAACCTTCGCCGCCGCGCTGCTGTGGAAGGGCCGCGACCCGAACGCGCTGCAGGGCGACGAGACGCAGGTCGTCAGCGACGCCTACGCCGGCATCCGCCAGCACATCCGCTATTTCGATTCCTCGCGCTACATCGACGACCTCGCCAACGGCGACGTCTGCGTCGCGATGGGCTATTCCGGCGACGTGTTCATGGCCGCCGACCGCGCCGAGGAAGCCGAGAACGGCGTCGAGGTCGCCTATGTGCTGCCGAAGGAAGGCGCACTGCGCTGGGTCGACGTGATCGCGGTGCCGAAGGACGCGCCGCATCCGGAGGAGGCGCATGCCTTCATCGACTACCTGCTCAAGCCCGAGGTCGCCGCCGGCATCAGCTCCTACGTCGCCTACGCGACCCCGAACACGGCCGCGATTCCGCTGGTCGATCCGGAGATCGCCGAGGACCCGTCGGTCTACCCGCCGAGCGAGGTGATGGCGCGCCTGCACGATCCGCAGACGCTCGACCCGGCGGTCACCCGCGAGCGCGTGCGCGCCTGGACGACGATCAAGACCGGCCGCTGACCGCGGCCCCGGGGACGCCGCCGCGTCGCACGACGCGGCCGGCGTTCAGCGCATCGAGCGCGGCGCCAGCGCCTTCGACATCCGCCGGGTGTAGGTGTAGACCGTCGCCGGCGGCACGTTCCACCACGTGAAGCTGCCGCGGCGCGAGATCAGGTCGAGCGCCTCGAGCACCTCGCGCGCGACCGGATTCGCCGGGCCGTAGGTGAACTGCACGAAACGACCCTGCGGCTGCATCACGTCGAAGGCGGCGCCGAGGATCGCCTGCTGGGTCGCCTTCGGCATCGACAACAGGCCCAGGCCGGAAATCACCGCGTCGGCCGGCGCTTCCGGCCCGAATCCGCGCGCCGCCGCGAGTTCGCGCAGGTCGCGCGCGTCGGCACACACGACCTCGACCTGCGGGAAATGCCGCTGCAGGTGCTGGTGCAGTTCCTCGTTGAGTTCCAGCACCAGCAGGTCCTGGCGGGCGATGCCGTGGTCGAGCAGCGCCTGCGTGAACACGCCGGTGCCGCCGCCCAGCTCGATGACGCGCCGCGCCCCGCGTGGCAGTTCCGCCATCATCTGCCGCGCCAGCTGGCGGCTCGACGGCGAGATCGCCGCGGTGCCCAGCGGGTTCTTCAGCCACTGGCGGAAGAACGTCCAGGTCGGCTGCAGGGATTTCGGTTCATCACGATCCATCGGCCAAGAATACTGCTCCGCCGTTCACGGTGCTGCATGCCGTCAGTCGGATGTCACACTCCCCGGGGAGGTACGTCCCGGGCCGGTTTCGGCGGTACGCGGGCGCTGCCTCCGCGCCGGGCGCGGATACGCGGGCCCGGCCTCCGTGCAGGACACGGGTTCGCAAGCCCGGCCTCCGCGAAAGTCACAAGCTTTTTCCCTCCTCGCGGCTCGGGAAAAACTTGTGCCTTCCGCGGAGGCCGGGCCCGGTCTTCTGCGGCGGTTCGGGAACTGGAAACCCGAGCGCCCGCGAGTCGCGAAGCCCGAAGCGTTTTCTGCGCGG
>NZ_AUFF01000002.1:0-371825 GCF_000426365.1 Arenimonas composti TR7-09 = DSM 18010
CGCGGGCAGGCGACGTACTCGGGTTACAACCAGGCCGGGCAACTGCTGCACCAGCGCGACCTGAAGCCCGCGACCGACGTCGACCACACCTACATCTATCTCGGCGGCAGCCTCGTCGCGAAGCGCACGATCCCGGTGGGCGGCGGCACGGCGGTGATCGAGTACCAGCACAGCGATGCGCTCGGTTCGCCGATCGCGGTGACGAACCATGACGGCACCGCGGTCAGCTACAACCGGCAGACGGCCTACGGCGAGCCGGCGGACGGATCATGGGAGAGCGGGCCGGGGTTCACCGGGCATGTGGTGGATGCGGGCTCGCGGCTCGTGTACATGCAGCAGCGCCACTACGACCCGACCGTCGGGATATTCATCTCCACAGATCCGGTTGGGACTCACGTTGTATCGGGCGCAAACTTCAATAGGTACGACTACGCACTATCAAATCCGTACCGATTCATCGATCCGGACGGTCGCTATGTATGTGACGGCTCAAAACGGCAATGTGAACGGGTTGCCGACTATGTGGATGAGTTGAAGAAGGCCCGGGAGAAGCTGAAATCCGGATCCAAGGAGCATTCACGGCTGACCAGCGTCCTGGCAAGAATTGGCGACGAAGGTGAAGAAGGTCTGACGATCCGCGTCACCAGAATGAAGGGGGAGAACGGGACCAATCCACGCCTTGGCGTCATTGAGATCGATGATGGCGCGATCCGCCGGAATCTTGGCCTACTCAGGCACCTCAATGTAGGGGCGTCGCCCGAAAGGATGGAACGACAATATGGCGCGGGAATTATTGCGCATGAAGTCTCCCATGATCTCGACCGTGTTTCGGGGAAACATCATCCGCACTATTTCCCTTGGAGTAGGCGCGACAGGATCGAAATAGAGAATCGTGCCTATAACACCCAATCGGATGTGTATCGCGCATTGGGATTCGGATCGGACCTCTTTCTGCCTGGGATGACTGGCGGAGCGCGAATCATCGCCGTTGCTCGCGCGGTTGAAAACTCGGTGAACTATGCGTGTTCCGGGAAACCATCAGGGAATGGGACGGGATGTTGAGGACGGCAGCGATTGCGCTTGTTTTGCTCGCGGGCTGCTCACGTGGGCGCGCGCCAATTGAAGCTTGCGATCTCATGGCCAACCTTGGCACTTACGATGCGGGCCAAATAGTCCGGATCCGAGGGATTCTGCATCCGAACCTAATGGACCCATCCACCTTGTCAGGCAGATCGTGCCCCGGCCAGGCATTGATCATCTCGCTCGATGAACGCCTCATCGGTCAGGCCTATTACGACCGAGCCTTTCGTGGCGGCGGGTTCACCGCCCGGATTGATGTCGACATTTCGGTGCGTCTTCTCCCCCATTACGAAGCCGACCGCAGTGGCTTCAGACTTGAACCCGTCACGATTCACTCTTTCCAGGAAATCGACCCTTGATCCGCCGACTTGCGCACCTGCCGATCGCCGTCTGTGCCGGCCATAGCGAGGATGACGCGCCCCAACTGATGGGGCTGGGTGGTGCGGTGCCGGAAATAGGCACCGAACCTTTGCGGGATGCCGCACCGATGTCGACCTTGCGGGGTAAGTCCGCGACCTTGCGGGGTGTGGACCCCGACCTTGCGGGTACCTTGCGGCCCGCTTGCGGTGACCCTGCGGCCCCCGTGCGGGGTGCTTCATCGCCGCGAAAGCCCGGGAAAACAGCCGCCAACCGCACGAACACGCCGGTCGTGGCGCCGAAGGCACGTAGCCGGAGGGTCAACGGCCATGCCGCGGCGCAGCGCTGATGGCCGGCCGACGCACAGCGGCTCGAGGCGCTGCTGGCGCCGTCGCCGCCCGACAGCCTGTCGGCGTGGATCCGCCGCTACCTGCAGCACCTGGAAACCCAGCACCGCAGCGTGGCCGACCAGCGCACGCGCCGCAGCCGCTTGGCGCACTTCCACGGCTGGTGCGCCGAGCGCGGCATCCAGACGCCACAGACGGTCACGCACGCGCACGTGGCGCGGTTCCAGCGGCACCTGTTCCTGTACCGCAAGGCCAACGGTGCGCCGATGGCGGTCAACGGGCAACGCGTCGCGCTGTTCACCGTCGAAATGTTCTTCCGCTGGCTGGTGCGGCAGGGCGTGATGACGTCGAACCCCGCCGCCGACCTGGAGCTGCCGCGGCGCACCGACGACCTGCGCGAGCCGCTGACGCTGCAGGAAATGGAAACCGTCCTGGCGCTGCCGGATATCGAGACCGCCGAGGGCCTGCGCGACCGCGCCTGTCTGGAGCTGTTCTACGCCACCGGCATCCGCCGGGTGGAGCTGACGAACCTGCACCAGTCCGACTTGGATAGGACCCGCGGCACGCTGCATGTGCGGCTGGGCAAGGGGAAGAAGGACCGGTTCGTGCCGATCGGCGAGCGGGCGCTGGCCTGGGTCACGCAATACGAACGCGAGGCGCGGCCGGAGCTGCTGAGCGATCCATCTGTCAAACGACACCCAGTTTCACGCATTAAGGCGACACCCAGATTCACGCACCCCGGGTCGGTTTGAGGGTCAGTTGCGGGTAGTGCCGAGGGTCGCTTCGAGGTCCCTGAGTCGGTAGCTCCTTCCCTTGATGTTGAGGACGTGGGCCTTGTGCAGCAGGCGGTCGAGGATGGCCGCGGCCAGGGCTTCGTCGCCGGCCAGCAGCTCGGTCCAGTCGCGGACCGACTTGTTGGTGGTGATCAGGATCGCGCCGCGGCCGTAGCGGTAAGTCACCAGGCGGAAGAACAAGCTGGCTTCCTCGCGGGTCATCGGCTCGAAGCCGAGTTCGTCGATGATCAGCAGCGCGGTCGACAGGTAACGTACATTGCAGAAGAGTTGCGCACGATAGTCGCTGACTTCTTGGGTGGGCGGCTCACAACACAGCAATTCTGCGAACGATATGAGGTTGAATTCAACGCACCCGATCAGGTCAGGTGGCGTTCTTCTCTTGAGGAGGCGGCATTCCAGGATCTGTTTGACGTCGTGGTCTGGTACACGCCGATTGAAGAAGATAGGCGTCGGTACAAGGGTTATCTCGGCGGAGAAGAGGTCCTGTCGGCCGCGAGATCCGCGGCAGCGACGCTGGGATTGCAACTCTGATGATCTACTCGACGCGGAAGGAACCGCGAGATGAGCTCTATGTCCCTGTCAACCTCCCGCCGCATTCGCTGCCTGAGGTCGACGGCGCGGCACCCGCGTCTCGCTCTGGAGTGTGGCTGCGAAGTCCGTGAGTCCGAGACGCTCTCGACAGGCGTCGTTCTGGCCCGTCAGGTCGACTACTGACAGGGCGATCGCGCTCCTCTCCTGCTACTCCCCCGCCGATCCGCGTTCCTCTTTCCTCGCCGCCGCGATCGCCGCTCCCCGTGCCCGCCGCAGCCACTCGCCCACCGCCGTTCCCTCGAGCCCTGCGGCCAGCGCATCGGCCGCGGTGACGGCCATCGCCGCCGCATGCATCGCCAGCAACTGCCGCCGCGGCGGGTAGTCGGCCTCCTGCAGTCCGAGACGGCCGCGCTTGTCGCATTCGCAGACCAGCGCCAGCTGGTCGATGCGCTCGGGCCGGCGGAAGCCGTCGCAGCGCTGGATCAGGTCGTGCACGGTTTCCGGGCGCAGCTCGGCGATGCGGTGCACGTTGAGGTGCTCGCGGCAGACGATCTGCGCCATCACCCCGAACTCCTGCGGCACCTTCAGCCGCGCCGCGACGGCGCGCACCGGCGCCAGGCCATTGCGTTCGTGCTCGATGTGCTTCGGCAGCACCTCGGCCGGCGTCAGCGCCTTGCCGAGGTCGTGGGTGAGCGCGCAGAAGCCGATCAGCGCGTCGCCGGGCGCCAGCCGAGCGGCCATGTCGATCACCATCTCGGTGTGGATGCCGGTGTCGACTTCGGGGTGGAACTCCGGCCGCTGCGGCACCCCGTAGAGGGCGTCGACCTCGGGCAGGACCACCTTCAGCGCGCCGCAGTCGCGCAGCAGGCGCAGGCCGGCCGACGGGCGCGGGGTCGCGAGCATCCGGCGCAGTTCCTGCCAGACGCGTTCGGGCACCAGGTGGTCGGCCTCGCCGGCGGCGACCATGTCGCGCATCAGCGCCAGCGTCTCCGGCGCGACGCTGAAGCCGAGGTCGGCGAAGCGGGCGAGGAAACGCGCCGCGCGCAGGATCCGCACCGGGTCCTCGGCGAAGGCCGGCGACACGTGTCGCAGCACCCGTGCCTCGAGGTCGCGCACGCCGCCGAAGGGATCGACGAGTTCGCCGTTTTCGTCTTCGGCGATCGCGTTGATCGTGAAGTCGCGCCGCTGCAGGTCCTGCTCCAGCGTCACGTCGGGTTCGGCGTGCACGACGAAGCCGCGGTAGCCGGGCGCCGACTTGCGCTCGGTGCGCGCCAGCGCGTGCTCCTCCTTCGTCTGCGGATGCAGGAACACCGGGAAGTCGCGCCCGACCTGTGCGTAGCCCTGCGCGCGCAGCTGCTCCGGCGTCGCGCCGACGACGACCCAGTCGCAGTCGCCCGGCGGTTGCCCGAGCAGGCGGTCGCGGACGACGCCGCCGACGCGGTAACGGCGCATCAGCGCGCCGCGCGGTTGCGGGTGAGGCGAGCCTGGCGGCCGTCGGTGTGGCCGAGGATCGCCGGCAGTTTCGCCGCGACCCGGGTCGGTTCGATGCCGAGCCGGTGCAGGCCGTCGATGCCGCCGACCGAATCGGTCTGCAGCGAGCGGAAGTTGTCGGACGAGAACGGCTTGCCCGGCACGAAATCGCAGCACAGCGCCTGCAGTCGGCCGAGCGCGTCCGGCAGCGGCACGACGACGCGACGCAGGCCGAGCTGGCGCGCCGTCAGCTTCACGATCTGCGCCAGGGTGAACACCTCGGCGCCGTAGAGCTCGTAGACCTCGCCGATCGTGCGGCGGTCGGCGAGCGCGCGCACGAAGGCCTCGACCACGTCGCCGATGTACACCGGCGCGAACTTCGCCCCGGCGCGCGCCAGCGGCAGCACCGGCGCCAGCTTCAGCAGCGCCGCGAAGCGGCAGAACAGGCCGTCGCCGCGGCCGAAGATCACCGACGGCTCGAAGATCGTCCAGTCGAGGTTCGAAGCCTTCACCGCCGCCTCGGCCTCGCCGCGCGACTTCAGGTAGTGGCTGCGGCCGCGGCCGGCGTTGAGCGAACTCATCTGCAGCAGGCGACGCACGCCGGCCAGCTGCATCGCCGCGATCACCAGCTTGGTCAGCTCGACATGGGCGCGGCGGAAACCGCGGCCGTTGTCGCCGCGCTCGTTGAGGATGCCGACGAGGTTGATCACCGCATCGGCGCCGGTGAAGGCGGCGCGCAGCGCATCGGGATCGTAGACGTCGATCTCGCGCAGCACGACGCCGGGCGGCAGCAGGCGGTCCGGATGCGCGGCGAGGTTGCGGCTCAGCAGCACGACGCGATGGCCGTCGCGGGCGAGACGGGCGATCAGATGGCGGCCGACGAAGCCGGTGCCGCCGATGACGACGAGGTTTCTGGGGGTCATGGCGTGGAAGCGGAAACGGAAAGGGGACAGGCGAAGCCGCGGCGGCGCGGCGACTCGGGCGGCAGCGTGCGGCCGGCCATGCGCTCGCTGACCGGCACCGCGCGGCCGTCGAGGCGCCAGTCGTAGATCACGCTGAAGGCGAGCACGCGGGCGACGTATTCGCGGGTCTCGCGATAGGTCACGGTCTCGATCCAGAAGTCGGGATCGAAGGCCGGGCGGTCGCGCAGCCAGCGCGCGACCGGCGCCGGGCCGGCGTTGTAGGCGGCGATCGCGCGGTAGGCGATGCCGCCGTGCGCGTCGAGCTCGTGCCGCAGGTGGGCGATGCCGAGCTTCAGGTTGGTGTCCGGGTCGTACAGGCTGGCGGCGCCGCTCCACGGCAGGCCGAGGCGGCGGGCGGTGCGCTGCGCGGTCGAGGGCAGCAGCTGCATCAGGCCGCGGGCGTCGGCGTGCGAACGCGCGCGCGGCATCCAGGCGCTTTCGGCGCGGGTCTGGGCGGCGATCCAGGCGGGATCGAGATCGTTCTTGCGCGCCTCGCGGCGCAGGGTCGCGTCGTGGTGCAGCGGGAAGCGCAGCGTGTAGTGGCGCAGGTCGTCGGCGCCGGTGCCGATCGTGAACACCGCACGGTCGTGCCAGCCGGCGTCCTGGGCGAACCCGATCGCCACGTAGCGCTCCGCCGGCGACAGCGTCTTCAGCAGCGCCGCCCACTCGCGGATCGCCATGCCGATGCGGTCGAGCGCGTACAGCTCGATCGCCCGCGCCAGCTCCGGCCGCGCGGCGACCCGCTGCCGCAGCGCCGGGTCCGGCGACGGCTCGAGCGGGCACAGCGTGTAGGGCTGGCCGAGGCGGTCGGCGGCGAGGAAGCCGTGGAAGGTGGCGGTGGCCGCGGCCTGCGCGAACAGCGCCTTCGCGGCGTCGATCTGGCCGAGCCGCTCGCGCAGCCGCGCCTCGAAATAGCGCCAGCGCGGATCCTCGCGCTGCGCGGCGGGCATCGCCTCGATCGCCTGGATCGCGCCGGCGTCGTCGCGCCGGTTCATCGCCTCGCGGGCGCGCCATTCGTGCAGGCGTTCGTCGTAGGCGGTAGCCGGCACCGCCGCGAGGCGCTGCTGCGACTTCGGCAGGTAGGAGGCGACCGTCCACAGCGCGACCTCGTACAGCACCTTGCCGCGCTGCGCCTCGTCCATGCCGAGCTTCGGCGCCAGCACGGCCAGCTGTGCCTCGGCGTCGTCGGGCGAGCGCTTGGCCAGCTTCGCCAGACCGGCGGCGGCGACGCGGGCGCTGCGCGGATTCGCCGGCCAGTTCGCGGCGCGGGCGTGCGGGGCGTCGACGAAATCGGCGTAGTCCTTCGCCAGCGCGGCATCGGCACCCGAAAGCTGTCCGGCCACGAAGCGCATCAGGCCAGTCTGGCCGGCTTCGGCGGCGAGCACGATGCGCTGCCAGCGCAATTCGTCGTCGATGTGGCCGAGCGCGGCGAGCGCCTTGAAAGGCGTGTCGCAGGTCGCCGGCAGGGTAGCGGCGGTCAGCCACAGGCTGCGGCCGTCGGCGATCCACTGCGCATCGGTGCGGCCGGTGGCATGGCGGGCGGCGAGGTGGGCGCAACGCAGCTCCGGCGTCGCCGCGTCACCGGCGGCGCCGGCCGGCAGGTCGTCGAGGAAGCCGGGCCAGTCCTGGCGCCGGACCAGCTCGGCCAGCCAGGCCTCGCGCAGCCATTCGGCGGCGGCCGTGCCGGCCTGCGCGGCCAGCACCGCGCGCACCTCGCTGGCCTGGGCGGCGGTGATGCGTCGCCGCAGCGCATAGGCTTCGACCCATCCCCGCAACGGGTGATCGGCGATTTTCGCGCGGTCCTGTACGCTCAGCGGCCCGCGTTCTGCGGCGCGGAACGCCTCCTGGATCGCGACCCGCTGCGGCGCCAGGTCGGGCGGCGCGATCCGCGCGGTCGACGGCGCCGCCGCCGCCACGAGCAGCAACAGGAACACGATGCGAACGGAAGCGAACATGCCCGCGAGTGTAGCCGAACGTCCCCGCGCGGCCGGTGCACGGGACGCGTGGCGGTGAGCCTCGCCTGGCTGGTCTACGTCGCCCTCGGCGCGGTCGCCGGCGTGCTCGCCGGCCTGCTCGGCATCGGCGGCGGGCTGGTGCTGGTCGCAGCCCTGGTCTTCCTGCTGCCGAGCCAGGGCGTGCCGACGGAGATCGCCGTGCATGCCGCACTGGCCACCGCCCTCGGCAGCATCGTGCTGACCGGCCTGTCCTCGGCGCGCGCACACCACCGCCGCGGCAGCGTGATGTGGCCGACGGTGGGCTGGCTGCTGCCGGGACTGCTGCTCGGCGGCTGGCTCGGCGCCTGGCTGGCGACCCGCATCGACGGCGGCTTCCTGCGTGGTTTCATCGCGATCTACTGCGCGCTGGCCGGCCTGCAGCTGGCGCTGGACTGGCCACGCTCGCGGCCCGAACGTGCCGACATCCCGCGCGGGCCGGGCTATGCCGCTGCCGGCGGCCTGATCGGCGCGGTATCGGCGCTGGTCGGCATCGGCGGCGGCTCGATGACCGTGCCGCTGCTGGTCTGGCGCGGCGTGCGCCCGGTGCTGGCGGTCGGGACCTCGAGCGCCTGCGGCGTCGCGATCGCGATCGCCAGCGCGGCCGGCTACGCCAGCCACGGTCCGGAAGCCGGCGTCATGCCGTCGCCGAGCTGGGGCTATGTGTTCGTGCCGGCGGCGATCGGCATCGCCGCGGCCTCGGTGCTGACCGCGCCGCTGGGCACCCGGCTCGCGCACCGGCTGCCGCCGCTGACGCTGCGGCGGCTGTTCGCGGCCTTCCTGTGGATCGTCGCCGCGAGCCTCTGGTTCGCTGGCTGAACGGCGCTCCGCGCGCAATGGCGCGGCCTCGGTCGTTTGCAGCGATCGTGCACGTAAAGCCCCGCTAACGACGTCAAACTCCGTGAACGTTGCCGTCCGTCACACCTTTGCCTAGAACGAGGGGCCGGCGCGCATTGGGGGCAAGGCGCCGCCGGACCCACTCCCATCTTTCCAAGGGCATTGCAATGAACACCATCCGTACCACCCGCCTGAGTCAGGCGGTTCGCGGGGCCTTGCTGTGCGCGTTCCTGCCGGTCGCGGCCCAGGCCCAGGAGGCACCGACCACGCTGGATGCGGTCGAGGTCACCGGCAGCCGCATCAAGCAGACCGAAGCCGTCGGCGCCAATCCGGTCGCGGTGATCGACCGCGCGACGATCGACCGCTCCGGCGTCGCGAACGTCGGCGAACTGCTGCTGCAGCTCACCGCCGGCGGCAAGGCGCTGAACGCGAAGTTCAATTCCTCGGGCAACTTCGGCTATCCGTCCAGCGGCGGCGGCATCGGCGCCGGTTCGTCCCAGGTCGACCTGCGCCACCTCGGTTCGCAGCGCGTGCTCGTGCTCGTCGACGGCATCCGCTGGGTGAACGAGTCCTCGGCTTCCGGCGTGTCCGGCAGCGCCGACCTCAACACCATCCCGCTGGCGATCGTCGAGCGCATCGAGGTGCTCGAGGACGGCGCCTCGGCGATCTACGGTTCCGACGCGATCGCCGGCGTCGTCAACATCATCACCCGCCGCGACTTCGACGGTGCGCTGGTGCACGGTTATTTCGGCCAGTGGAGCCGTGGCGGCGACACCACCGAGGCCAGCATCACCGTCGGCGGTGGCGGCGACCGCTTCCACGGCGTGTTCTCGGCGAGCTGGTTCGAACAGGAATCCATCGGCGCCGGCGAGTGGGATCAGTCGTCGTGGCCGATCCCCGGCGGTGGCCTGGCCTTCGGCAGCTCCGGTACGCCGCAGGGCCGCTTCACGTTCTGCGACCCGGCGCGGCCCATCGGCAGCTACGGTTCGTGCACGCCGAGCCAGGAGTTCTTCTACGACATCACCCTCGACGACGGCACCGTCGTGCCGGTGTGGAATCCGGCGGATCCGTCCGCCGGCACCTACCACGACTTCAGCGGCGCCGACCGCTTCAACTACGCGCCGTTCAACCTGCTGCTGACGCCGTCGGAGCGCAAGAGCCTGTTCGGCGCGTTCGGCTTCGACATCAGCGACACGCTCACGCTGCGCGGCAAGATGCTCTACAACAACCGCCAGTCGATGAACCAGGCGGCGCCCGAGCCGATTTTCGTCGGCCCCTATGCCGGCACCGGCGGCCTCGCCGACACGGTGATCATCCACGCGAACAACCCGTACAACCCGTTCGGCATCACCCTGGACCCGGCGAGCAACTTCGGCTGGGTGACCCGGCGTCCGGTGGAAGTCGGGCCGCGCATCTTCGAGCAGGACGTCGACACCTGGTACTTCAACCTCGGCCTCGACGGGCAGTGGCGCTTCGGCGACAACGGCCTGGACTGGAACCTCGACTACGTGCGCTCGGAGAACTCGGCCGAGCAGACGTTCTACAACGGCTACAACATCGCCAAGATCAAGCTCGCGCTCGGCGACCCGGCGATCTGCGCGGCGACGCCCGGCTGCGTGCCGCTCGACCTGTTCGGCGGCCAGGGCCGGCCGATGACGCCGCAGATGATCGACTGGATCCGCACGACCCAGCACGACGCCAGCAAGCAGGTGCTCGACATCTGGTCGTTCAACGTCACCGGTGACCTGTTCGACATCGGTGGCCGCGCCGCCGGTTTCGCCGCCGGCATCGAGCACCGCGTCTACGAGGGCAGCTTCGATCCCGATCCGCTGCGCCAGACCGGCGAGTCGCAGGACAGCTTCGCGGCGCCGGTGCGCGCCGACTACGACGTCGACGAGGTCTACGCGGAGTTCCGGCTGCCGTTCGCCGACACCTTCGACCTGAACGCGGCGATCCGCTACTCCGACTACAGCACCTTCGGCGGCGCCACCACCGGCAAGGTCGGCTTCCGCTGGCAGCCGGTCGACGACCTGGTGATCCGCGGCAACTGGTCGGAAGGCTTTCGCGCCCCGAACCTCGGCGAGCTCTACGGCCTGACCCAGTTCGGCGCGACGCTCACCGACCCCTGCGGCCCGACCGGCACGCTGATCGTCAACGACGCCGACGGCCTCAACACCACGCCGCTGGAAACCGCCTGCCGCGCCCAGGGCGTGCCCAACGGCTTCGAGCAGGCCAACACCCAGATCACGACCTTCACCGGCGGCAATCCGAACCTGCAGCCGGAAGAGTCGGAGAGCTGGACGGTCGGCGCGGTGTGGAGCCCGGACTTCTTCGAGAACCTCACCTGGTCCGAGCGCATCGACATCGAACTCGGCTACTACCACCACGAGATCGATGGTGCGATCCAGCCGCGCGACATCCAGGCCCTGCTCGACGCCTGCCTCGCGGCTGGTGGCCTCGATGCCACGCTGTGCTCGCCGTTCACCCGCGGCGCCGGCGGCAACCTCAACCCGCCGAACAACTTCCTCGACAACCTGGCGGTCATCGAGACCGACGGCGTCGACGTGAAGTTCGACTGGCGCAGCCCGGAGTTCGCCTGGGGCCGGCTCACCGCCTCGCTGCAGGCGTCGCATGTGATCGACTATCGCGAGGTCGACCGCGACGGCAACGTCGCCACCCGCGCCCCGGGTGTCGAGGCCAACGACGGCGCGATCCCCGAGTGGCAGACGAACGTGCAGCTCGGCTGGGCGATCGGCGACTGGTTCGTGGCCTGGAACGTGCGCTATATCAGCGAGGTCAGCGAGTCCTGCGCCGGCCTGGCCGGGCTTCCCGGCTGCCCGACCGACGCCGACCGCAACGAGCTCGACGCGACCTGGTACAACGACCTGCAGGTGTCCTGGAACGACGCGTTCACGATGCCGGGCCTGAAGCTCGCGGTCGGCGTCAACAACGTCTTCGACGAGGACCCGCCGATCTGCCTCACCTGCTCGCTCAACGGTTACGACGCCGGTACCTACGACCTGCCCGGTCGCTTCTGGTACGTCAGCCTCGACTACCGCTTCTGAAACTCCGCCGGGGCCGTCGTGGCCCCGGTGTTTTCCCGCTTTCGACGGTTCGACGGTTCGTCGGTTCATCGGTTCGGCGGCGGCGATGCCGCGCGGGAGGGGTGGCCCGGGCCTCACACAAGGCCTTTACGTTCGGCCCGGGCCACCCCTCCCGCACGACACCGCCGCACACACGGCTGCGATTCGCCGGGACGCGCCGCACCGGCGCGCGCTGCCACGTCACCGGCGAAGTGTTCCGGGATCGCGAACAAACTCCTTTCGCCGCGACCGGATGGCGCTTTCGGCATCCCGACTTACCGATCCGGGCGCGCACCTGAAGTGCGCAGGTTCCATAGCGTGGTGGCCGAGGGGAATCGGCTGTGGATACCGCGGCGGAACCGCATTGCCGGGTGAACGCGCAGATCGAATGCGACGCGGAGCGCCGAGGCTTTAGGCTGGCGGCCGCAAGGGCGGTACTCCTGCGGTCCGTACACGACACGCGCTCTGCGACCAATGTCGCAGCAGATTCATCGCAGGCTCGGTTTCACGAAGGCAGTGAGCGCAGATTTCCCTCGGCCACCACGCTATGGAACCTGCGCACTTCAGGTGCGCGCCCGGATCGGTCAACTGGTACCGGCCGATGCATCCGGTCGCGGTGATGGGGCTTGTCCGCAACCGCGCAGGGAACTGATCCGGCCACGCCGTCTGAGCGCTGAATCCGCGCCCATCCCGGAACTGGGGACGGCAATCGTCCGGGGACGCCGTGGTGGAGGGGTTGCTGCTGGCGAACGTAAAGGCTTCATGTGAGCCAGCAGCAACCCCTCCACCACGGTGGCACCGGCTACGAAGGGCGCAATTCCACCGCCACTGCCATGTGGTCGGAGCCGGCGGCGGCGGTGGCGGCGTAGTCGGTGATGTCGAAGCCACCGACGAGCACGTGATCGAGGCAACGCTGCGGCGCCCAGCTCGGGAACGTGCAGAGCTTGTGCGGCGGCGGCTGCAACACCGTCTGCCGGTAGAGCGCCCGCATCTCCGGCGCGTCGGCATCGCAATTGAAGTCGCCCATCAGCACCAGGCGCTTGCTGTCGGACAGCAGCTCGGCGAGGAAGCCGAGCTGCAGGTGGCGCGACTTCGCGCCGAGCGACAGGTGGGTGACCGCGAGCTGCCAGGCGTCCTCGCCCTTGCCGAAGGTGGCGACCAGCACGCCGCGGCCGGCGATGCGGCCGGGCAGGGCGTAGTCGAGCAGGTCGTCGGGCTCGATCCGGCTCAGGATCGCGTTGCCGCTGCCGGCGATCCGCGAGATGCGCCGGTTCGGCTGGTGGGTCCAGAACGGGAAACGCGCCGCTTCGGCCAGGTAGTCGGCCTGGTTGGTGAAGCCCGAGCGCAGGCTGCCGGGGTCGGACTCCTGCAGGCCGACGACGTCGAAGGGTTCGGCGACCTTCGCCAGCGCGTCCAGGTTGCCCTGCTTGCCGTGGTGGAACACGTGCGACCAGCTGCGCGTGACGTACTCGCTGTACGCGCGCGTGCTCGAGCCCGCCTGGATGTTGGCGCTCAGCAGACGCAGGCGTTCGGGCAGCTTGGACATGCCGCCAAGGATGGGGACGTACCCCGCGAACCGCAATCCACGGCACGTGAACAGCCGGGGCCCGGAAACGTCGAGGGCCGCGAACGCGGCCCCCGGCGAACTACGTGGTCCGAACGACGGACTGCGTCAGGGCGTGGTGCCGGCCCGCTCGTGCGCGACCAGGAACTCGACCGTGTCGAACAGGCCCTGCGGACCGCGATCGTTGACGTGGGCGCTGTACTTGCCGTTGATGATGAACGTCGGGGTCGAGCTGACGCCGGTGCGCAGCGCGAACTGACGGGCGCGGTCGAGCTTCGCGTTGACCGCGAAGCTGTTCATCGTCGCGGTGATCGTGGCCTCGTCCGAGCCGAAGGTGGCCAGGAAGCCGGCGAGCTCCTCGAGCGAGCCGGTGGTGAAGCGGCGGTCGATGAAGAAGGCGTTGAAGGTCGCCTCGTGCATCTTGTCGAGCAGGCCGAGCGACTGCGCCGCGAAGAACATGCGCGCGAGGTTGTCGCTCGGGCCACCGAACACGCCCGGGACGTATTCGAAGCGCACGTCGGAGGCCAGCGTCGGCTTCCACGAGCTCACGTGCGGCTGCAGGTTCGCGCAGTGGATGCAGGTGTAGGCGAACACCTCGGCGACCTCGATGCCGCCGCTGCCGAAGGTCGGCTGCGGAGTCGGCAGCACCACGTAGTCGATGCCCGGACGCGGCGCGCGCGCCGGGTCCATGACCGGCGGCGCCGGCGGCGTCGGCTCGGCGGCGGGAGCGGCCGGCGCCGGCGCGGCGGCGGTTTCTTCGGCCGGCGCCTCCTCGACCGGGGCGGCTTCCTCGGCCGGCGCGGTCTCGTCGGCCGGGGCCTCGTCCACGACCTCGTCGGTCGCCGGGGCCGGGGTCTCGGCCGGCGCCGGCGTGGCGGCCGGGGCGTCGGCGGCGGGCGCGGCGGTGTCGGGCGAGTCCGGGGCGCAGGCGGCCAGGGCAACGGCCAGCAGGAGGGGCAGCAGACGCTTCATCGATGACGGCTCCAGTTCGGGACAGCCAGCAGACCACGGCCGGCGTGCGAAGTTGCAACGGTCCGGCGCGGGGCCGGACCGTTCCGGCTCATTCCTGGGTTGCGGCGGCTTCGTCGGCCACGACCGCGGCCGGGGCTTCCGCCGGCGCGGCGGCGACCGCGGCGACCGCATCGGCGGCCGGGGCGTCGGCGACGTTGTGCAGGCCTTCGAGGAAGCTGGCCAGACCCTGGATCTCCTCGTCGGTCAGGCCGGAGGCGACCTGCGCCATGATCGGATTGGCGCGGTCGCCCGAGCCCCAGACCATGCCGTTGTGGAACTCGGCGAGCTTGGCGGCGGTGTAGCCGGCATGCTGGCCGCCGATCGACGGCCACGCGGCGCCCGGGTTGCCGGCACCGGTCGGGCCGTGGCAGGCCAGGCAGGCCGGGACGCCGCCCTCGGGCTTGCCGGACAGGAAGATGCGCTGGCCGACTTCGAAGAAGCGGCGGCCGGCGTTCGGGCCCTCGGCGATCTCGGTGTCGTCGGCGACGCCCGGCACGACCCGCATCCCGGCGAAGTGGGCGCCGATGTCGCGCATGTCCTGCGCGCTCAGCGGGGCCGCGAACGGCATCATGATCGGGCTGTTGCGCTCGCCGCTCTTGAACAGCGCCAGCTGGCGGGCGATGTAGCGCTCGTTCTGGCCGGCCAGCTTCGGGTACTGCGGGTCGGCGGAATTGCCGTCGGCGCCGTGGCAGGCCGCACAGGCGGCGGCCTTGCTCGCGCCGGCGGCGGCGTCGCCCCAGGTCGCGGTCACGTCATCGCTTTCCAGCACCGAAACCGGCGCCGGCGCCGGATCGGCGGCCGGGGTGACGGTCGCGGTATCGGCCGGGGCGGTGTCGGCCGGAGCCGAACCGGGTTCCTGGGCGACGACC
This sequence comes from Arenimonas composti TR7-09 = DSM 18010, assembly GCF_000426365.1. Classification (GTDB taxonomy): domain Bacteria; phylum Pseudomonadota; class Gammaproteobacteria; order Xanthomonadales; family Xanthomonadaceae; genus Arenimonas; species Arenimonas composti. The sequence continues at coordinate 14,897 of NZ_AUFF01000002.1, forward strand.
GAGGCGGCGGCGAGCGCGGCGGCGACACCGAGGATGCGCGTGAACTTCATGGAGGGGCTCCGAAACACGTAAAATCAGGGGTTTACGGGATGCGCGGACGCAGAAGCCGGGATTATAACGGCTAGTTCGCGGTTCGTACGAGGTCGCGGCCGCTCTGCGATCATTGCCAGCCCTACCGGATCGCCCCCATGCCCAATCCCCTGGCGAAGGCCAAGTACCACGACTCCGTCCACAACCTGCGCCAGCTGCCGGCCGCGGACGGCCGCGAGGTCGTGTTCGCCGGGCGCTCCAACGCCGGCAAGTCCAGCGCGCTGAACGCGCTGAGCAACCAGAAGGGCCTGGCGCGGGTGTCGAAGACGCCGGGCCGCACCCAGGCGCTGAACTACTTCGAGGTCGGCGCGGACCGCTACCTCGTCGACCTGCCCGGCTACGGCTACGCCAAGGTGCCGGAGGCGATGCGCGAGGCCTGGAAGAAGACCATCAACATCTACTTCCAGACCCGCGAACAGCTCACCGGCCTGGTGATCGTGATGGACATTCGCCACCCGCTGCGCGAGTACGACCTGCAGATGCTCGACTACGCCGTCGCCCGCGGCCTGCCGGCACACTGCCTGCTGACCAAGGCCGACAAGTTCGGCCGCGGCGAACAGGCGAAGACCCTCGCCGCCGTCCGCCGCGAACTCGGCGACCGGGCCAGCGCCCAGGTGTTCTCGGCCGACGCGAAGCTCGGCCTCGAGGAAGCGCGGGCGGTGATCGCGGCCTGGCTCGGAATTTGAAGGCGCGAAGTTGTAGGAGCGGCTTCAGCCGCGATAAGCGCGACGCAGTGCGCGGGCTGTCACTCGTTACTCGTTACTCTCGACTCGTTACTCGCCCCCCAGCCGCGGATCCATCCTTCCCCGCAGCGCATCCACCAGCACATTGATCACGACGATCGCCGCGCCCACCACCAGCACCACGCCGAGCACGAGGGTGTAGTCGCGATTCAGCGCCCCCTGGACGAAGTGCCGGCCGACGCCGGGGATCCCGAAGACCTGCTCGACGACCGCCGAACCGCTGACGACATTGATCAGCGCCGGGCTCAGCCAGGCCACGACCGGCAACAGGGCCGGCCGCAGCAGGTGCACGAACAGCAGGCGGGCGCCGCCGAGGCCGCGGCCGCGGGCGGCGCGCACCCAGTCCGCTTCGAGTACCTCGAGCAGCGAGGCGCGGGTCAGCCGCGCGCAGTAGGCGAGATTCGGCAAGGCCAGCGCCAGCACCGGCAGCACCGCGCCGCGCCAGCCGCCGTCCCAGCCGCCGGCCGGCAGCCAGTGCAGGCTCACCGCGAACAGCAGGATCAGCAGCGGCGCGGCGACGAACTTCGGCACCGCCAGGCCGAGGCCGGCGGCGAACATCAGCAGGCGGTCGCTCCAGCGCCCGGCACGCAGCGCCGCCAGCACGCCGAGCGGCACCCCGAGCAGCAGGGCCAGTGCCAGCGCCGCCAGGCCCAGGGTCACCGTGATCGGCAGACTGGCCGCCAGCAGTTCGTTGACCGTGTAGTCCGGGTACTGGAACGAGGGGCCGAGGTCGCCGCGCAGCACGTCGCCGAGCCAGGCGCCGTATTGCGCCAGCGGCGGCCGGTCGAGGCGGTAGGTGGCCGCGAGCGCGGCCTCGACCTCGGGCGGCGCCGCCTTCTCGCTGTCGAAGGGCCCGCCGGGCGCGGCGCGCAGCAGCACGAAGCACAGCGTGGCCAGCAGCCACAGCGTGACCAGGGCTTCGAGGGTGCGGGCGGCGAATCGCGGCATTCGTCTTCGGCTGGCTTCCGGCGTGTTCGGCCCCGGCGGGCCGCGGCGAGGTTAGCAGCCCCGCGCGGGCTGGGCAGACGCTGCCGGGGCAGCGCCGGACCGGGCGTAGCTGCTAGATTCGGGCGATGCCCGGATCGACCCCCGGACCTTCGCTGGTCCTGCTCCGCAACGCCGACGTCTACGCCCCGGAACCGCTCGGGCGGCGTTCGCTGCTGCTCGGCGGCGGCCGCATCCTGGCGATCGCCGCGGCCGATGCAGCGCCGCCGGCGGGTTTCGACTGCGAGGTGATCGAGCTCGACGGGCGCCGGCTGATCCCCGGCCTGATCGACGGCCACGTGCACGTCACCGGCGGCGGCGGCGAGGGCGGCTTCGCGACCCGGGTGCCGGCGCCGGCGCTGTCGCGCTACACCCGCGGCGGCGTCACCACGGTGATCGGCCTGCTCGGCACCGACGACTGCGCGCGCTCGACCCGCGAACTTGTCGCGACCGTGCTGGCGCTGCGCGAGCAGGGGCTGTCGGCCTGGGCGCACTGCGGCGGCTACCACCTGCCGCCGACGACGCTGACCGGCAGCGTGCGCGCCGACATCGCCTTCGTCGATCCGCTGATCGGCGTCGGCGAGGTCGCGCTCAGCGACCACCGCTCCAGCCAGCCGACGTTCGACGAGCTGCTGCGCCTGGCCAGCGAGGCGCATGTCGCCGGGCTGATGAGCGGCAAGGCCGGTATCGTCCATCTGCATCTCGGGGACGGACCCCGGGGGCTCGAGCTGGTGCGGCGCGCGCTCGACACCAGCGAGATCCCCGCCCGCGTGTTCAACCCGACCCACGTGAACCGGCGCACCGCGCTGTTCGAGGAGGCGCTGGAACTCGCGCGCCGCGGCTGCACCGTCGACATCACCGCCTTCCCGGTCGAGGACGGCGAGGACGCCTACACCGCCGCCGATGCCCTGCTGCGCTACCTCGATTCCGGCGCGCCGGCGCAGCACGTGACGATCAGTTCCGACGCCGGCGGCTGCCTGGCCTGTTTCGATCATCGCGGCCAGCTCTGCGGTTTCGGCGTCGGCGACCCCGGGGCGATGTCGGCGACGCTGGCCGAACTGCTGCGCCGCGGCCAGCCGCTGGAGCGCGTGCTGCCGGCGTTCACCACCAACGTCGCGGCGCTGCTGCGGTTGCCCGGCAAGGGCCGCATCGCCGTCGGCGCCGATGCCGACCTGGTGGCGCTCGATTCCGACCATCGCGTGCACGACGTGTTCGCCGGCGGCGTTCCGCATGTCCGCGCCGGCGCCTGCGTGCGCGCCGGTGCGTTCGAGACGGCGGCCGCGGCGGCCGCTTCGCACGCGCCCGACCCGCATCACCACGACTAGAAGAGAAAGGAAGCCGAGCAATGCCCAGCAAGATCCCCGACGGTGGCCAGCGTGGCTGGATCATCCCGATCGGCGGCGCCGAGGAGAAGGAGAACGACCCGGCGATCCTGCGCCGCTTCGTCAAGCTCTGCGGCGGCCTCGATGCCGACATCGTCGTCATTCCGACCGCCAGCCGCCTGCGCGACACCGGCGAGCGTTACGAGAAGCTGTTCCGCGAACTCGGCGCCGGCCGCGCCGAGCAGATGGACTTCGACACCCGCCGCGACGCCGAGGAGGACGGTCGCCTCGAGCGCCTGGCGCAGGCCACCGGCATCTTCCTGACCGGCGGGAACCAGCTGCGCATCACGACCCTGCTCGGCGGCACCCCGATCGCCAAGCTGATCCGCGCCCGCAACGCCGCCGGCGTGCACGTCGCCGGCACCAGCGCCGGCGCCGCCGTGCTCAGCGAGCACATGATCGCGTTCGGCGAGGAAGGCAGTTCGCCGCGCGCCGGCAGCGTGCGGCTGGCGCCGGGCCTGGGCCTGACCAACCGCTTCATCATCGACCAGCACTTCCGCCAGCGCGACCGCTTCGGCCGGCTGTCGACCGCGCTGGCCTTCAATCCGTTCGCGATCGGCATCGGCCTCGACGAGGACACCGCCGCCTTCATCGGGCCGGACAACGAGCTGGAAGTCGTCGGCTCCGGCGCGGTCACCGTGATCGACGCCAACGGCCTGCAGTTCTCGTCGATGGACCAGGTCGAGGAGCGCCAGCCGGTCTGCCTGCTCGGGCTGACGGTGCATGTGCTCGTCGCCGGCGCTACCTTCAACCTGCATACCCGCCGCGCCTCGGCGGGGGATCTCTCGCCCCAGAAGGAATAGGAGCTTCGCCCGATGCGCATCCTCGACCGTTCCGTCTACGTAGGCCCGTCGCTGTATGCGCATTTCCCGGTGATCCGGCTGGAGCTGGATCTCGGCGAGCTCGAGCAGTGGCCGACGGCGCGCCTCGGCGATGCCTTCGTCGACGGCCTGGTCGCGGCGCTGCCCGGCCTCGCCGAGCACGGCTGCTCCTACCGCGAACCCGGCGGCCTGATCCGGCGCATGCGGGAAGGCGAGGGCACCTGGCTCGGGCATGTGCTCGAACACGTCGCGATCGAGCTGCAGAACGTCGCCGGCGAGGACGTCACGTTCGGCAAGACGCGCTCGATCGACGGCCGCCCCGGCGTCTACAGCGTCGTCTACGAATACGCCCAGCGCGAGGAAGGCGTCGCCGCCGGCGAACTGGCATTGAAGCTGCTCGCCTCGCTGCTGCCGGAAAACCTGCGCGGCGACCTGGTGCCGGCGGACTGGCAATGGGAGGAAGCGCGCGACGACTACATCCGCTATGCGCAGCGGCGCGCGCTCGGCCCGTCGACGGCCTCGCTGGTGCGCGCGGCCGAGGAGCGCGGCATTCCGTGGCTGCGGCTCAACGAGCAGTCGCTGGTGCAGCTCGGCCACGGCAAGTACCAGCAGCGCATCCAGGCGACGGTGACCGGGCGCACGCCGCACATCGCCGTCGAGCTGGCGAGCGACAAGGAGGAGACCAACCGCATCCTCGGCTCGCTCGGCCTGCCGGTGCCGAAGCAGGAGCTGGTGCAGACCGAGGCGGGCGCGATCCGCGCGGCCCGTCGGCTCGGCTATCCGGTGGTCACCAAGCCCTACAACGGCAACCACGGCCGCGGCATCTCGATCGGCCTGCGCAGCGACGACGAAGTGGTCGCCGGCTTCGCAGCGGCGAAGGAACATTCGCGCTCGGTGATCGTCGAGACCTACCTGGAAGGCGACGACCACCGCCTGCTGGTCGTCAACGGCGAACTCGTCGCGGCGACCCGGCGCACGCCCGGCCATGTCGTCGGCGACGGCCGCCGCACCGTGCGCGAACTCATCGACCTCGTGAACCAGGACCCGCGCCGCGGCGTCGGCCACGAGAAGGTGCTGACCCGGCTCGTGCTCGACGCCCAGGCCGAGATGATGCTCGAGCGCGCCGGCCTCACCGCCGACAGCGTGCCGGCCGCCGACCAGGTGGTGTACCTGCGTTCGACCGCGAACCTTTCGACCGGCGGCACCGCCACCGACGTCACCGACATCATCCATCCCGACAACCGCGACATGGCGGTGCGGGCGATCCGCGCGATCGGCCTCGACGTCGGCGGTGTCGACTTCCTGACGACGAATATTGCCGAGTCTTATCGTGCAATAGGCGGCGGCATCTGCGAGGTCAATGCCGCGCCTGGCTTCCGCATGCACGTGGCGCCGAGCGAGGGCACGCCGCGCGACGTCGCCGGGCCGGTCATCGACATGCTGTTCCCGCCGGGTGCGCCGGCGCGGGTGCCGATCGCCGCGGTCACCGGCACCAACGGCAAGACCACCACCGCGCGCATGCTCGCGCACATCACCAAGATGGCCGGCTACACGCCGGGCCTGACGACGACCGACGGCGTCTACATCGACGGCCAGCGCACCGTCGAGGGCGACATGACCGGACCGGTGTCGGCGCGCATGGTGCTGTCGGACCCGATGATCGACATCGCCGTGCTCGAAACCGCCCGCGGCGGCCTGCTGCGCGCCGGCATGGGCGTGCGCAAGGTCGAGGTCGGCGCGGTACTGAACGTGCAGTCCGACCACCTCGGCCTGAAGGGCATCGACACCCTCGAGCAGCTCGCCGAGGTCAAGCGCATCGTCGTCGAGATCGCCACCGACTGCGCGGTGCTCAACGCCGACGACCCGCAGGTGCTGAAGATGTCCGGCTACACCGAGGCCAAGTGCATCTGCTACGTCACGATGAACCCGCAGCACGGACTGGTGCGCGAGCACATCCGCGCCGGCGGCCGCGCCTGCGCGCTCGAGGCCGGCGTCAACGGGCAGATGATCACGCTCTACGACAAGGGCAGCCACATCCCGCTGCTGTGGACCCACCTGATCCCGGCGACGCTGGAAGGACGCGCGCTGCACAACGTGCAGAACGCGATGGTCGCCGCGTCGATGGCCTATGCGCTCGGCATCAAGCTCGACGCGATCCGCACCGGCCTGCGCACCTTCGACACCACCTTCTTCCAGGCCCCGGGCCGGATGAACGTGTTCAACGAGCATCCGTTCAAGGTGCTGTTCGACTACGGCCACAACGCGCACGCGGTCGGGGCGATGGCCGACCTCGCGCAGCGCCTCGACGTCGCCGGCCGGCGCATCGTCGTGCTCGCCGGCCCCGGTGACCGCCGCGACGAGGACCTGGTGGCGATCGCCGACGCGGTGGCCGGCCGCTTCGACCACTACATCTGCCGCCGCGACGATTCCCTGCGCGGCCGCGACGGCGACGAGGTGCCGCGCATCCAGGCGGCGGCGCTGCAGGCGAAGGGCGTGCCGGAATCGGCGATCACGATCATTCCCGACGAACAGGAAGCGATCGACGCCGCGCTGCGCATGGGCCGACCCGGCGACCTGGTGCTGATCTTCGCCGACGCGCTGACGCGTTCGTGGAAGCAGGTGATCCGCTTCCGCCCGGAAGGCGCCGCCGCTCCGGTGGCGCCGAAGCCGGCGCCGGCGCCGGTGGTCGAGCAGGGCCCGCGCGAGGAGCCCGCGCTCAGCGACTACGAGGGCCTGGTGCGCGACGAACGCGGCGTGCACCTGTCGCGCGAGGAAGCGGACTGAGCGTGGCGGCCGACGCAGCACCCGCGGTGCCGGCGATCCCGGCGCCCTTCGCCGATTCGCGCCGGCTGACCGGCGCGAACCTGTTCTTCGCCGTGCCCGCCGCGGTCCTCGATGCCCTCGGTCCGCAGGCGCGGGATGCCGACGCGCTGGCGCGCTGGCGCAGCGCGGTGAGGTCGATGGCCGCGGCGCTGGGCTGGGGCGAGGTCGCGCTCGCCGAGCGCGCCCATGCCGGCGGCACCCTGCTCGCGCTGACCGCACCGGTCGACGCCCTGTTCGCGGCCACCGAACTCGATGAATGGGCCTGGTGCGCCGCGGTCGGCTTCCACGCATTCCACGCGCCCGGGCACCCGGCGAGCTGGGATGCCGATGCCGCCCGCGAGACCCTGCGCGCGCTGGTCGCCGCCGAGGCCCGGCCGGCGCTGCGCGCGCTGCTCGCCGAGAGCGAAGGCCGCGGCGTGCCGGCGCTGCTCGACGACGAGATGCTGACGCTCGGCCTCGGCAGCCACGGCTGCAGCTGGCCGCTCGATGCGCTACCGGCGCCTGCTGCGGTGCCCTGGGCGGAACTCCGCGGCATTCCGGTTGCGCTGGTCACCGGCTCCAACGGCAAGACGACGACGACGCGCCTGCTCGCGGCGATGCTCGCGGCGAACGGTGCGGTCACCGGCCACAGCTGCACCGACGGCGTGATCGTCGGCGGCGCGGCGGTCGAGCGCGGCGACTGGTCCGGCCCGGCCGGCGCGCGCCGCGTGCTGCGCGATCCGCGGGTGACCGCCGCAGTGCTCGAGACCGCGCGTGGCGGCCTGCTGCGGCGTGGGCTCGCGGTCGCGCGGGCGGATGTGGCGGTGGTCACCAACACCGCCGAGGACCACTTCGGCGAATACGGCATCGACGACCTCGACGGCCTCGCCGACGCCAAGCTGACCGTCGCCCGCGCGCTCGGCGACGACGGCGTGCTCGTGCTCAACGCCGACGACCCGCGGCTGTGCGCGCGCGCCGACGCTGGCCTGATCCGCGGCCACGACGGCCGCCCGCCGCGGCTGGCCTGGTTCGCCGACGACTTCGATGCGCCGCGGCTGCGTGCCCATCGCGCCGCCGGCGGCCTGAGCGCCGGCGTACGTGCCGGCGTGCTGCTGCTGTCCGACGGCAGTGCCGAGGCCGGCATCGCCGACACCGCGTCGATGCCGCTCGCGGCCGGCGGCATCGCCGCCTACAACGTCGCCAACGCCGCCGCGGCCGGCCTGCTGGCGTTCGCGCTCGGCGTGCCGACGGCGACGATCGCCCAGGTGCTCGCGCGCTTCGGCAGCGACCCCGACGACAACCCGGGCCGCCTGCAGCGCTGGCATTTCGGTGGCCTGCAGGTGCTGATGGACTACGCGCACAATCCCGACGGCCTGCGTGGCCTGCTGCGGGTCGCACGCGCCGCCGGCGACGGCCGCCTCGGCATGCTGCTCGGCCAGGCCGGCAACCGCCCGGACGAGGACCTGCGCGCACTCGCCGCGGTCGCCGCCGAAGCCGCGCCGGCCTTCGTCGTGCTCAAGGACATCGACGGCTATCTGCGCGGCCGCACGCCGGGCGCGGTCGCTGCGGTGCTGCGCGAGGCGCTGCTCGCCCGCGGCATCCCGGACGCGGACATGGTCACCGTGCTGCCCGAAGCCGAAGCCGCCCGCACCCTGCTGCGCTGGTCGCGTCCCGGCGACGTGCTGGTGATGCCGGTGCACTCGCTCGGCGCCCGCGCCGAGGTCGCGGCGATGCTCGACGAGCTGCAGCTGACCGGTGGCATGACTGCGCGCGCAGGCGAGCTGCCGGGCGCGGGCTAGGACGCGGGGGCTGTCGCGTGCGTCAGAGCATGCCGGCCAACCACAGCGCCCAGCCTTTTTCCCGCGCCAGAAGCGCGAGCCGCTGCAGGTCGTCGAGCACCGGGCCGAGCTCGCCGACGTCGGGGTGCAGGTCGTCGGATTTCGCCCACGCGGTGGCGGCGGTCGCGAGTTTCTTCGCCGGCGCGTCGGCGAGCAGCGTGGTCAGGGCGTCCGGAAAGCGGATCAGCCAGCGGTCGCCGTCGTCCGAGACCCAGGTCTCGCCGAGGTCGTGGCGGTCGCCGTCGAAGCGTTCGCCGGCGAGGATCGCCCACAACAGTCCGAGGTCGGTGCCGGTGAAATTCTCGTACTCGCGGAGGTCGGGTGGCGCGCCGTCGTCGACGGCGGTGCCGCGGCGGGCGTAGGAGCGGGCGCGTGCTTCGGTCGCAACGAAAAAATCGGCGATCAGGCCCATCGGCATCCGGGACGTTCGGGGGGTGGGCAATTCTAGCCATCGCGCGTGCCGGCGCCAGATGATCGGGGCTGGTGGCCGCCCGGTTCGCCGCGCTCAGCCGCCGCGCTCGTACAGGGTCAGGGTGCGATGGCCGTCGTCGGCCGGCAGGGCGATCCGCTCGAACCAGCCGGCGACCGGGGGGAAGCGCTGTTCGAACGCGACCATCAGCGCCGGGAAGCCCGGGCTTTCCTCGCCGAAGACCACGACGTCACCGCCGGCGAGGTCGACCTGGATGCGGACCTCGTCCGGACTCCACAGGTCGCTGCGCCAGCCGCTGATGCGCACGACCTCGTTCCACGCGGCCGCGAAACCGTCGGGCGGTGCCCGGCGGAAGCCGGCGTCGTCGAAGTGGAGGGCGCCGTCGGCCGGATGCGGCAGGCCGGACCAGCGGCGCCGCAACCCTAGCCAGAAGCGCTTCATCGCCCCTCGTCGGGAGCCCGGCTCAGGCGTGGCCGGCCGCCGGGCGCCAGCCGAACAGGCGCGCGGGCAGGAACAGCACCGCGCGCAGCAGCGCGAACACCGCGTCGACGGCGATGCCGAGCGCACGGAAGGGCAGCGACACCAGCCAGAACACCGGCCACAGCACCAGCACGAGCAGCGCCAGCGGCCAGGCGAGCACGAACAGCAGGCACCAGCAGATCGCGATCAGCAGGACTTTCATCGGTTCGATCCTCCCGGGATGCCCCTGCATCCTACCTCCGCCGCTTCGCGGGGACAGGGCGGAAGGTCACCGGTGGTCACCGGTGGGTCACCGGTGTACGTCCCGCTTAACGGGGTACGTCCCCGAGGGTGAGGAAGCGGCTGGGGTGGCGGTCGAGGGGGTTGGCTTCGAAGCCGCCGACTTCCGGCCGCACGAGGTGTTTCGAGGTGTAGTGGTAGACCGGGATCAGCGCGTGTTCGGCGAGCAGCCGGGCCTCGGCGGCGCGCAGCAGGCGGGCGCGTTCCTCCAGGGTCGGCGCGGCGTCCGCGCGCGCCAGCAGGGCCTCGAATTCCGGCAGGTCGACGCCGCTCCAGTTGCTGCCGTCGCCGCGCCGGAAGCTCGCCAGGAAGTTGCGCGGGTCGTCGATGTCGGCGATCCAGCCGCCGCGGAACACCTGGGTGATCGCCCGCGCCCGCCGCGTGCCGACGAACACCTTCCATTCCTCGTTGCGCAGGCGCACCCGCACGCCGAGCACCTCGCGCCACATCGCCGCCACCGCCAGCGCCAGCCGCCGGTGCGGGGTCGAGGTGTTGTAGCGGATCTCCACCTCGAGCGGATTCGCTTCGGAATAGCCGGCCTGCGCATACAGCTGCCGCGCCCGCGCCTCGCGCGCCGCTTGGTCCCGGCGCGACGGGTCCCAGGGCAGGGTCGCCGCGGCGTAGCCGGCGATCGCCGGCGGCACGACACCGTAGGCCGGCACCTCGCCGAGCCCGGTCACGTGCCGGGTCAGGATGTCGCGGTCGATCGCCAGCGACAGCGCCTCGCGCAGCGCCTTCGCGTCGCGGAAGGGCGGTTTCGTCAGGTTGTAGCCGAACCAGAACGTGCCGAGATACGGGGCGATGCGCAGCTGCCCGCCGAAGCGCGCCTGCAGCGAGGCGAGCGGCTGCGGCGGCACCGTTTCGGTGATGTGCAGGCCGCCGGCTTCGTAACGCTTGAGCTCGCTCGCGGCGTCCTCGGTCACATGGAAGCGCACCCGCGGGATCGGCGCGGCTTCACGGAAGTGCGGATTGCGTTCGAGCGTCACCTGCGACTGCGGCAGCCAGTCGACCAGCGTGTAGGCGCCGTTGCTGACGAGATTGCCCGGCCGCGTGTGCCGGTTGCCATGCGCCGCGAGCGAGGGCAGGTGCAGCGGATAGGCGATCGGCAGCGTCAGCAGGCGCGGCAGGTCGGCGCTGCGGGTCAGGGTGAACACGACGGTGCGCGCATCCGGCGCGGCGACACCGAGCGCCTCCGCCGGCAGCTCGCCGCGCTGCACCGCCGGCGCATTCGCGAGCGCGTCGAAGTGGGCCGCGAACGGCGCCGCGGTCGCCGGCGCGAAGGCACGCCGGAAGCTGGCGACGACCTGCATCGCGTCCAGCGCCTCGCCATTGCTCCAGCGCAGCCCCTCGCGCAGGCGGAAGGTCCAGGTGCGGCCATCGGCGCCGAGCTCCCAGCGATCGGCGATGCCCGGGATCAGGCGGCCGCCGGCATCTTCCGCGACCAGGCCCTCGTAGAGGTCGCGCAGGATGTTCGCGCAGGCGACTTCCGGGCAGCGGTGGGCATCGAGGGTCGAGGGTTCGGGGCCATTGCCGCGTTCGAGCGTCTGCGGCGCGGCCTGGGACCACGCGGTCGGCGTCAGCAGACCGGCGAGCAGCAGCGCGGCCAGCGGCCGGCGCCATCCCGCCGCGCCGCCGGGGCAGGCCGGCACGCGCTCGCCGGCCGCGACCGTTTCGATCGGGCCGACATCGTCCTCGCGCTGGATCTGGGCGCCGGCGGCGAACCTATGCTGGGGCATGGAGCAATTCCTCTGCACGTGCGCGGCCAAGATAGCGGCGGCGGGCCGCCACTGCCCAGCCACGGACCTGCCGGGCGACGGCCTGCAACGGTGCGGGACGTCGCCGGGGGCGCCGGCGGTGCTGCCCGCGCGGTAACCTGCGCCCCTTGCGATCGGCGCGACCCGGCCGCAGATCGCCGTTCCAGCCACGAGGCGCGCATGTCCGGACCCAGCACCGTCGAAGAAGCCCCGATCCGCGACCGCGACCAGCTCGTGGCCTTCCTCGCGAGCGGCGGCAAGCCGGAAAGCGACTGGCGCATCGGCACCGAGCACGAGAAGTTCGGCTTCCGCCTCGACGACCTGCGCCCGCCGAGCTGGGAAGGACCGAACGGCATCGAGGCCCTGCTGCGCGGCCTGACCCGCTTCGGCTGGGCGCCGTACGAGGAGCACGGCAAGCTGATCGCACTGGCCAAGGACGGCGCCTCGGTGACGCTCGAACCCGCCGGCCAGCTCGAACTCTCCGGTGCCGCGCTCGAGAACATCCACCAGACCTGCGCCGAGACCCATGCGCACCTGCGCGAGGTCAAGGCCGTCGGCGACGAACTCGGCCTCGGCTTCCTCGGCATGGGCTTCCAGCCGAAGTGGGCCCGCGCCGACATGCCGTGGATGCCGAAAGGCCGCTACCGGATCATGCGCGAGTACATGCCCAAGCGCGGCAACCTCGGCCTCGACATGATGACCCGCACCTGCACGGTGCAGGTCAACCTCGACTTCCGCGACGAAGCGGACATGGTGAAGAAGTTCCGAACCTCGCTGGCGCTGCAGCCGGTGGCGACCGCGCTGTTCGCCGATTCGCCCTTCACCGAAGGCCGGCCGAACGGCTACCTGAGCTACCGCTCGCACATCTGGACCGACACCGATCCCGACCGCACCGGCATGCTCGACTTCGTGTTCGAGGACGGCTTCGGTTTCGAGCGCTATGTCGATTACATCCTCGACGTGCCGATGTACTTCAGCTACCGCGGCGGCGAATACCTCGACCTCAGCGGCCGCTCGTTCCGCAGGTTCCTGGCCGGCGAACTCGCCGAGCTTCCCGGCGCGCGCCCGACGATGAAGGACTGGGCCGACCACCTGACCACCGCCTTCCCGGAAGTGCGCCTGAAGAAATACCTCGAGATGCGCGGCGCCGACGGCGGCCCCTGGAACCGGCTGTGCGCGCTGCCGGCGTTCTGGGTCGGTCTGCTCTACGACGCCACCGCGCTCGATGCCGCCTGGGACCTGGTGAAGGACTTCAGCCGCGAGGAACGCCACGCCCTGCGCGACGGCGTGCCGAAGCACGCGCTGAAGCTGCCCTTCCGCGGCGCGACCGTGCGCGAGCTGGCGCTCGAGGCCCTGAAGATCTCCGCCGAAGGCCTGCGCCGGCGTGCCCGCACCAACCCCTCGGGCGCCGACGAGTCGGTGTTCCTCGAACCGCTGTTCGAATTCGCGCTCGCCAACGAAACCCCGGCCGAGCGCAAGCTGGCGCGCTTCCACGGCCCCTGGAACGGCGACATCGACCACGTCTTCCGCGAATTCGCCTACTGATTCCAGCCGGCGGGACGGTTCGCGGGTGGCCGGCGAGCGCAGGTCGTTCTCCGGACACGCCGCAAGTACGTCCATGTAGGCTAATCGGCGACATCCATGTCGCCGATTGTCCGGAGAACGACCTGCGCTCACCGGCCCCGGAAGTTTCCCGGCCGGCTCGGAAACAGCAGGCACGCCGCCAAATCAATTGCATCTCCGTGCTCGTCCGTGTTCATCCGTGCTCGTCCGCGGCAAGGAATGAGAATGCCCCGGAGATGAGCGGTATCCTGCGCGCCACGATGAGGAGTGGGGCGATGCGGAAGGACTGGTTCAGGGCGGAGGATGACCGGGTCGACGAGCTCGACCGCTTGCTGGAGCAGCGCGCGGTGCCCTTCGGTGGCTTCGGGCTGGAGGCGCTGGACGGCTATCTGTCGGCGGTGCTGCTGGCGCCCGGCGGCGACATCGGTTTCGCGGAATGGTCGGCGCTGATCTGGGGCAAACACCCGCCGCGCTGGGAATCGGAACGCGACGAGGCCGAAGCCACGGCGCTGCTGATGCTCGCGCATGAAACCGTCGCGCGCCGGCTGCGTACGCCGCCGGGGGAACACAATGCCGAACACGCGGTGTTCTGGTGGCTGCCGGACGATCCGGAGGCCGAGCAAGGCGACGAACTCGAGATCGGCGCCGTCTGGGCCGGCGGCTTCCTCGAAGGCATGGCGCTGCGCGACGAGGCCTGGGACGCGTGGATCGCCGAAGAAGAGTGGATCGGCGAGATCGAGGACCACGTGACCGCGCTGGCGATCGGCAGCCTTCCGCCGTTGGAGGAGGGCGCCGAGCCGGTGGATCTGAGTTACCGCGAGCGCCTGGAGATCTACTTCAGCCTGCCGGACATGCTGCACGACCTGCACCTGCACCGGATCGAGTCGCTGATCCCGCGCACACCGGTGCGCCGCGCCGCCATCCCCGAACGCAACGATCCCTGCCCCTGCGGCAGTGGGAAGAAGTACAAGAAGTGCTGCGGCGCCTGAACGGGGACGTACACCGTTAAGAATGCTTAACGGTGTACGTCCCGGTTCACGCTGGCCACATCGTGGCCACACAGCGCCGGGGCAGCCTGTCCTCCTCAACGGACGGAGGATCGGGAATGAGCACGATGAACGGCGAACGCGAGGGGCGCAGCCTGCGCAACCTGATGTGGCTCGGGGCCGCGGCACTGCTGGCGCTGCCCGGGATCGCGATGTGGCGCGGGGTCGAGGGCGTCCACTGGACCGGCGCCGACTTCGCGGTGATGGGGGTGATGCTGGCGACCCTGTGCGGCCTGGTCGAACTCGGGGCACGTCTGTCGCGCAGCCTGGCCTACCGCGCCGCTTTCGCGATCGCCGCCGGCACCGGCTTCCTGACGGTATGGGTGAACCTCGCGGTCGGCATGATCGGCAACGAGAACGACGCGGCGAACCTGGTGTTCGCCGGCGTGCTCGGCATCGCCGCGGTCGGTACCGCGGCGGCCGGCTTCCGCGCCCGCGGGATGGCGTGGGCGATGGCCGCGGCGGGCGTGGCGCAGCTGGGCTGCGCGGGTTTCGCGCTGTTCGCCGGCACAGCGTACGAGGCCGCGCTGATCGCGCTGTTCGCCTTGCCCTGGCTGCTCGCCGCCGCGCTCTTCCGCGCGGCGCAGGCTTGATCGCGCGCGCCGGTTTGGCCACGCTCCGGGATCGTCATGCCCGGAATCGCTGCACGATGCTGATCCACCACCCGCTCGTATTCTTCGCCGGCCTGCTCGGCGGCGGCTTCACGATGGTCATGGCCTTCCTGCGCTGAGGCCAAGCGCGGCCGGCGGCGCCTGAGTCGAGGCGCTGCTCCCGCTACGCGCGCGGGAGGGACAAGGTCGCCACGGTGCCGCCGACGTCGCGCGGCGCCAGGCGGATGCCGCCCCCATGCAGGGTCGCCACTTCGGCGACGAAGGTCAGCCCGAGGCCGCTGCTGCGCTGGCCATCCGGGCGCGGCAGCGAGTAGAAGCGCTCGAACACGCGCTCGCGGGCGTAGTCGGGTATGCCCGGGCCGCGGTCCGCGACATGGATCGCGACATGCCGGCCGGTGGTTTCGAGGCGGGTTTCGATCGTGCTGCCGGCCGGCGCGAAATCGGCGGCGTTGTCGACCAGGTTGGCCAGCGCCTGGCGCAGCAGGAAGGCGTCTCCGGAAACCGTGGCGTCGCCGTCGGCCGGCAGGCTCAGCCCCAGTGCGCGCGCCTGCAGTTTCGGCGCCAGATCGTGTGCGACCTGTTGCAACAGCGCCGTGACCGCGAGCCGCTGCGGGGCGTCGATCCGGCGCCGGTGCTCGACCGCCGCCAGCGCCAGCATGCGGTCGATCATCGCCGCGAGTCGCTCGCTCTGGCCGCGGATCGTCGCCGCGAACTGCGCCTGGTCGGCGGCCGGCAGCGGCCGTTCGAGCAGCTCGGCACTGGCGCGGATCGCCGCCAGCGGGCTCTTCATCTCGTGCGTCAGCGCCTGCACGTAATCCTCGACGTACTGCCGCCCTTCGAGACGTTCGCGCATCGTCTCCAGCGCCGCGCCGAGTTCGGCGAACTCGCCGGCGGTGCGCGGCAGCGGCACCCGCTCGCCGGCGGTCACCGCCTGCGCGTAGCGGCGCAGCCGGCCGAGCTGGCCGCCCAGCCACGCCGCCGTCGCCAGCCCGACCACCAGCGCCAGCGCCAGCAGGGCGATGCCCCAGCGCGTCACGATCGCCTGGCTGCGCTCGACGAACGGCGCGATCGCGCGGTTCGGCCGCGACACCGTCAGCGCGCCGACCACCGCGCCGGCGTCGTCGCGGATCGGCGCGGCGACGTGCATCACCGACGAGTTCGGGTCGGCCGGATCGGCCAGCGTCGAGCGCGCGCCGTATTCGCCGCGCAGCGTGCGCAGCACGTCGTTCCAGCGCGAATGGTCGGCGCCGAGGTCGCGGCCTTCGCTGTCGAAGACGACGATGCCGCGGGCGTCGGTGATGGTGACGCGGGTGCTGGTGTCGCGCTTCGGAAAACCCCAGATCTCGGCGCCGGGATCGCGCTCGGCCATCGCCCGCACCCGGCGCGCGAAATCGCCGTCGCCGATGCGCCCCGCGAGCAGGTCGTCGGTGGCCAGCTCGGCGAGCACATTGGCCATGTCGACCAGGGTGTCCTCCATCGTCTGCCGCACGCCGGGCTTCACCTCGGCGACGAACACCTGCGTGAGCAGCAGCGCCGCCGCGGCGACCACCAGGAAGGTGCCCAGCAGGATGCGCAGGCCGATGCGCATCAGCCGGGCTGCAGCGAATAGCCGATGCCGCGTTCGGTGCGGATCGGGTCGGCGTCCGGGGCGATCTCGCGCAGCTTGGCGCGCAGCGTCTTGATGTGGGTGTCGACGCTGCGGTCGCCGGTGTCGCTGTCGTGGCCCCAGACGCGGTCGAGCAGCTGCGCCCGGGTCAGGATCGCACCGGGGCGCTGCAGCAGCGCGGCGAGCAGGCCGTATTCGTAACGCGTCAGCGGCAGCGGGCGGCCGCGGTAATGGATGCGGTGGCCCTCGGCGTCGTGGCCGAAGTCGCCGGTGGTCGCCAGCGTCGCCGCGGCGGCCTGCGCGGCCGGTGCGGAGGCCTGCGCGGCGGCGGCCGATGTGCTGCCGGCGTCCGCGTCCCGCGTGCCGGCACTGCCGGTCCGCCGCAGCACCGCTTTCACCCGCGCCACCAGCTCGCGCGGCGAAAAGGGTTTGGCGAGGTAGTCGTCGGCGCCGAGTTCGAAGCCCAGCATGCGTTCCGGTTCGGCTGCGCGCGCGGTGAGGAAGATCACCGGCAGGTCGCCGCGTCGGCGCAGTTCGCGGCACAGCGCGAAGCCGTCGATGTCGGGCAGGCCGACGTCGAGGATCGCCAGATCGAAACGGCCGGCGTCGGCCTTCGCCAGCGCCTCGCCGCCGCTCAGCGCGTGTTCGCCCGCGAAGCCCTCGGCTTCCAGCGCGTACAGAACCGTGCGCGCGATCACGGTTTCGTCCTCGACCAGCAGGATCCGCATGTGTCCTCCGTCGTCGCAGGATAGCGGCCCCCGCGGGGCCGGCGTAGCATGGCCGTCCCCCCGTCGACCGCCGATGCCGCGATGAAACTTCTCCTGTCCGCATTGCCGCTACTCCTCGGGCTGGCCGCCATGACGGCGTCGGCGCAGGAAGGCGGCGCGCCGGCGACGTCCCCCGACGCGCCGCGTGTGCCCTCGGCCGAGATCCGCGCCGAGATCGACCGCCTGCGCAGCAGCAACCAGCTGCTCGAGCGCAAGAACAGCGAGCTGACTGCGGAAATCGCCCGCGTCCGCGCCCGCATCGCCGAGCTCGACCCCGACGGCGAACTCGTCGCCGACACCTGTGCCCGGCAAGGGACCGGCTGCGCGCTGGCGAACGGCGGCAACCCCGCCGCCGGCGCCGTCGACGACTGATCCTTCGCGCCGGCGGGGTAGGCTGGCCGCATGACCGCCGAGCCCCTGCCGTTGCGCGACAGCGACCTGCCCCCGACCGACGCACTGCTGCGCGAGGACGTGCGCCGTCTCGGCGCGCTGGTCGGCGAGATCCTCGCCGAACAGGTCGGTGCCGATTTCCTCGCCGAAGTCGAAGCGGTGCGCGTCGCTGCGATCCGCCGACGCGAGGACGCCGCACCGATCGACGACCTGGCGCGCCTGCTGCAGGACCTGCCGCTGCCGCGTGCCGAACGCCTGGTGCGCGCCTTCGCCGCCTACTTCGGCGCGGTGAACCTCGCCGAGCGCGTGCACCGGATCCGCCGCCGCCGCGATTACCAGCGGCTCGAGGAGGCGCCGCAACCGGGCGGCATCGCCCACGTGCTGCGCGGCCTGCGCGCGGCCGGTGTCGACGCCGGGGCGCTGGCGGCGCTGCTGCGTCGGCTGACGATCGAACTCGTGTTCACCGCGCACCCGACCGAAGCGGTGCGCCGCGCACTGCTCGAGAAGGAGGCCGAGGTCGTGCGCTGCCTCGTCGCCGACATCGACCGGGCGCTGACGCCGCAGGAACGCCGCGCCGACGTCGAGCGCATGCGCCAGGCGCTGACCGCCGCCTGGCAGACCGACGAGACGCCGCCGGAGAAGCCGACCGTCGCCGACGAACTCGAGCACGTGGCCTTCTATCTCGCCGACGTGCTGTACCGCGTGCTGCCGGTGCTCGCCGAACAGCTCGACGAGCAGTGCCGCGAGGTGTTCGGCGATTCGCTGCCGGTGCCCGACTTCCTGCGCTTCGGCTCCTGGGTCGGCGGCGACATGGACGGCAACCCGAGCGTCGGCGCCGCGACGGTCGCGGCGACGCTGGCGACCCAGCGCGCACTGGTGCTGGGCAACTACCGTCGCGAACTGGCGAAGCTGGCGACGATGCTCAGCCAGTCCGATCGCCGCGTCGGCATCGATCCGGCGCTGACCACGCGGCTCGACGATTACGCGCGCCGCTTTCCCGACACCGCCGCCGAGTTCAGGGCGCGCCACGCCGACATGCCCTACCGACGCTTCTGCACCCTGCTGGCGGCGCGCCTCGCGGCGACCGCGAGCGACGCCGCCGAAGCCTATGCCGGCCCCGACGGATTCGTCGCCGACCTGCGCCTGCTCGAAGCCAGCCTGCTCGCGAACGCTGGCGAACATGCCGGCGTGTTCGCGGTGCGCCGGCTGCTGCGCCGCGCCGGCGCCTTCGGTTTCCATCTCGCGGCGCTGGACCTGCGCCAGGACGCGGCGACGCTGCGTGCGGCCGCGGCGCGGATCGAGACGCCGGCAGCTGGCGAAGGCGGGGGCGCGGGCGGGGGCGAGGGCGGCGAGGTCGTCGCCGGCGTGCCGGCGGTGTTCCGCACGGTCGCCGACGCACTGCGCCGCTACGGCCCGCGCGCGGTCGGCGCCTTCATCATCAGCATGTGCCGCGAGGCCGACGACGTGCGCGCGGTGCTGGCGCTGGCCCGCGACGCCGGCTGTGTCGACGGCGACGGCGCGGTACCGCTCGACGTCGCGCCGCTGTTCGAGACGATCGACGACCTGCAGGCGGCGGAGGAAACGCTGCGCGCCCTGTTCGCCGACGCCGGCTACCGCGGCCACCTGCGCCGCCGCGGCGACCGCCAGCTGGTGATGCTCGGCTACTCGGACAGCGCCAAGGACGGCGGTCTCGTCGCCTCGCGCTGGGCGCTGCAGCAGACCCAGATCCGGCTCGGTGCGCTGGCTGCGGAAAGCGGCATCCGCATCGATTTCTTCCACGGCCGCGGCGGTTCGCTGAGCCGCGGCGGTGGTCGCACCGAACGTGCCGTGCTCGCCTCGCCGCCGGGCACGGTCGACGGTTTCCTGCGCCTGACCGAGCAGGGCGAGGTGATCCACCGCAAGTACGGCATCCGCGCGCTGGCGCTGCGCAATCTCGAACAGGCCACCGGGGCGGTGCTGCGCGCCAGCCTGCGGCCGCCGCCGGCGGATCCGCGCGAGCCGCAGTGGCGGGAGATGGCGGCGGCGATCGCCGCGGCCTCGCGGGCGCACTACCGCGCACTGGTGCATGAAAGCCCCGGCTTCGTTCCCTATTTCCGCGAGGCGACGCCGATCGACGTGATCGAGCGCCTGCGCATCGGCTCGCGGCCGAGCCGGCGCGGCGGCGACGGCGGCGTCGAGTCGCTGCGCGCGATTCCGTGGGTGTTCGCCTGGGCGCAGAACCGCTGCGGCCTGACCGCCTGGTACGGCGTCGGCAGCGGGCTCGCCGCCGGCATCGCCCGCTACGGGCTGCAGCCGATGCAGGCGATGACCCGCGACTGGGCCTTCTTCGCGGCCCTGGTCGACGACGTCGAGATGGTGCTGGCGAAGTCCGATCCGGATATCTTCGCGTGCTATTCGCGGCTGGCCGCTGCGCACGGCGAATTCCATCCGCGCATCGCCGGCGAGTTCGCGCGCACCCGCGATGCGATCCTCGCGCTGAAGTCCGCCGATCGCCTGCTCGCCGGCGATTACCGCCTGCGCGAGTCGATCCGTCTGCGCAATCCTTACGTCGACCCGATCAGCCTGCTGCAGGTCGACCTGCTGGCGCGCTGGCGCGCCGACGGCCGCCGCGACGACGCCACCTTCCGCGCCCTCGTCGCGACGGTGAACGGCATCGCCGCCGGCATCCAGAACACCGGCTGACCCCGTCCCCCGCAGGAGCGGCTTCAGCCGCGATGCCTTTCCCGCATCACCCGCGATCGATCCCCTGCAACACCGCGATCCACTGCCGGTCCGCATCCCGGCTGTGCTTCGGCAGCCGCTGGCTCAGGCGCAACGAGTCGGCAGCGAGCAGGCGGGCGCGATCGGTTTCGCCCCAGTCGCGCAGCAGCGTGGCGTAGCGGGCCCGGGCCTCGAGGCCGGGGAAGGAATCGAGCAGCGCCGCGAATTCCTCGTGCGCACGCTCGCGGTCGCCGGTGGCGGCGACGGCGCGGGCATAGGTCAGGTGCGCGTCGGGCGAGCGGTAGTCGGGCTTGGCGGCGATCAGAGCATCGAGCAGGTCGCGGGCCTCGTCGGCGTGGCCGAGTTCGAGCAGGGCGCGGGCCTTGCGCGCGCCCAGGTCGGGGTCGTCGGCATACAGGCCGCTCAGCGCGCCGTCGTACAGCGGCAGTGCCTCGGCGGCCCGGCCATCCGCGAGCAGGGCGTCGCCGAGGCGGACGGCGTTGCGCACCGACGGCGCGTGTTCGTACGCCTCGCGGGCTTCGCGCAGCTCGCGCCCGGGGTCGAGCAGGGCGCGCACCTTGCGGGTCGCGGTGCGGGCGCCGCGCGACTGCCGCATCTCCGGCAGCCATACCGCGAACGCGTACACCGCGCTGCCCAGCAGCGGGAACATGAACAGGATCAGCAGCCAGTACAGCGGCTGGCCGTTGCGCACGGCGTGCACGCCGAAATAGAGCGCGAGCAGCAGGTGCAGGCTGCCGAGTCCGAGCGTTCCCATGCGTCCTCCGGAGGTGGACGGCGATTATCGCCGGGGTGCGCGGCGTGCGGCGAGGGGACGCGCGGTGCGGCTTCGCCGCTCAGACGGACTTGACGTCCGTCAGCGACCACTGGTTGCCGGCGAGCCAGCGCATGCGCTGCTTGAACAGCGTGCCGGGCAGGGAGGTGGTGGCTTCCAGCCAGACGTCGAGGTGCTCGTCGCGGCCGGTGACGGTGGCCGCCGGGTCGGTGGCACCGAGGGACGGATCGACCTCGTCGGGATCGTCCTGCTTCGCCCGCCAGCGCTCGAACAACACGGGTGTACGCAGGGCTTCCTGCAGTTCGGCGGCGAAACCCTCGGCGCCCTGCGAGCGGAACGCGAGGTCGGGATCCTCGCCGCGCGCGCGTTCGGGATCGGTCAGGCGGATGAAGTAGCGGGTAGCCATCGGATTAACAACCGGGGTCGGATTCCTGCGTTAAGCGAAGGCCACCATACCAAGACCGGGCGTGATGCCGTCGTCGGCCCGCAGGCTTCCGCTTAACGCAGGAATCCGACCCCGGTTGTTAATTCTGGGGGGTGAGGGGGTCGGCGACGACGATGTTGCGGCCGGAATCCTTGGCGTTGTACATCGCGCGGTCGGCGCGGCCCATCAGGGTGTCGAGCGGCTCGTCGGGGCCCAGGTATTCGGCGGCGCCGATGCTCACCGTCAGCTCGACGACTTCTTCGCCGACCACCCGGCAGTGCTTCTGGATCGCCTGGCGGATGCGCTCGGCGACCGCGATCGCGTGGATGCGCTTCGCGGTCGGCAGGATCACCGCGAACTCTTCGCCGCCGAGGCGCCCGAGCACGTCGCCGCCACGCAGCTCCTCGCCGACGGTCGCCGCGACCAGGCGCAGGCAGTCGTCGCCGACCGCGTGCCCGAGGCTGTCGTTGATCAGCTTGAACAGGTCGATGTCGAAGAACAGCACCGAGATCGGCTTGCCGTCCTCGACCGCCGCCGCCGACATGCGTTCGAGCCGGCGCCGCCAGCCGCCGCGGTTGAGCACGCCGGTCAGCGCGTCGCGTTCGGAATCCTGGCGCACCTGGCGGGCTTCGGCGCGGGCGCGGTCGCGTTCCTCGAGCAGGTTGTGGATCCGATGCGCCAGCCAGGCCACGAGCCCGAGGCCGTAGAACAGCACCAGCGACGCGACCACCACCATCCAGGTCGACGGCTCCTGCACGCTGCCGAGCACCGGCAAGGCCAGCGCGGCCAGCACGAAGGGCAGCCACGAGCGCCGCACCGACACGCGATCGCGCAGCACCAGCCAGCCGAGCAGCATCGCCGCGGCGACCGCGATCGCGGCACCGGTCGCGAACCAGAACGCGACGGCCAGCGCCGGCACGCTCTCGGCGGTCGCGCGCGAGGCGGACGCGGCCCAGGCCGGCAGGGCGGTCGATGCCGCGAGGAGAAGAAACGCATGGCGGGGGGCGGCCATGGCGTCACTGTCGCCGCCGGTGCCCGCTGTGTGCAAGCCTGCGATCACGAGGCCGCGACGACAGTCACGGATTCACTGCCCGATCACGCGCCCACTAGCCCCCGTAGGAGCGGCTTCAGCCGCGATGCTCCTGAAAAACTCGCGGCCGAAGCCGATACCCAGAACATCGCGGCTTTGCCGATATCCAAGAGCATCGCGGCTGAAGCCGATCCCAGAGCATCGCGGCTGAAGCCGCTCCTACAGGGGTGGGGGGGTCAGTGGTAGGCGCGGGGCAGGGAGCCTTCGTCGGCGGCGTAGCGGTCGCGCAGCAGCGTCTGCCGCGAACGCATCGGCAGCGCCACGCCGCCCGACCACACCTGCACCGGCAGCGTCGTCACCTCGAGCGGGTCGCCATCCCAGAGCACCAGGTCGGCGAGCTGCCCGGGGGCGATGCGGCCGATGCGGTCGTCCACGCCGAACACCTGCGCCGGCACCGACGTCAGCCCGGCCAGCGCCGCGCCCCAGGGCAGGCCGTTGGCGACGGCGACACCGGCGATCTGGCGCAGACGGCGGGCGTTGTGGGTATCGCCGTTGCTGAAGGCCACGCGCACGCCGGCGCGGTGCAGGCGGGCGGCGTTCTCCAGCGTCGCGTTCAGCGCGTCGAAATCGCGCGGCAGGTTGTCGAGGGCGTCGAGCAGCACCGGCACGTCGGCGGCTTTCAGCTCGGCGGCGACCCGCCAGGCTTCCGCGCCGCCAGAAATCACCGCCTTCAGCCCGTGCCGGCGCGCGAAGACCAGCACCTGGCGGATGTCGGCGGCACGGTCGACGTGGAAGACGACGCGGCCGCCGGCGAGGTAGCGCGCGAGCGTGCTGCGGCCGGCGCGGGTCAGCAGGTCGTCGCCGACGCCGCTGCGCGCTTCCGCGATCGCCTGCTCGAGCAGCATCCACTGGCCGGCGCGGCTGCCGCCGGACATCGCCAGCGCATCGCCGCCGAGGTTCACGTGCAGGCTGCGGCTGTTCGCCAGCGGGCCGTCGAAGCGGCCGTCGAGGCGCATCGCGCTGCCCTGGCCGGCGATGAAACTGCCGCCCGACACGCTGGCCGGCGACAGCACCGTCCACGCCACGCCCTCGACGCGGTTGACCCCGACCACCAGCGAATCCGGGTCGAAGGCGACGTCGACGTCGAACTCCGGCCGCAGCGGATGCGCGTCCGGCGGCGCCATGCTGCCGAGCGCGAGGCGATGGTCGACCGTCGAGGGTTCGCCGCTGACCTCCTCGAGGCCGAGCGCGGTCAGACCGCCGAAGAAACCCGGCGTCAGCTGCCGGCCCTTGCCGTCGACGACCGGGATGCCGGCGGGGGCCGACAAGCCGGGGCCGACCGCGCGGATCACGCCGCCCTGCACCAGCACGTCGGCGTCCTGCAGCGTGCCCTGGGCGCCGGCGGTGTGCACGGTGGCGCCGCGGATCAACAGGTCCTGGGCGGCGGCCGGCAGGGCCAGCGCGGCGGCGGCGAGGCCGGCGAACGCCGCGGCGAGGAAGCGCTTCGAAGCGATGCGATGACGGATCACGGCGCCACCTCCGTACCGAGCAGGAAATCGGACACCGGTTGCCGCGCGCGGTCGCTGCGGTCGTGCAGCAGGGCGCCGTCGATCCACACGCGTTCGGCGTGCGCGTACACCGAGAAGGGATCGCGGTCCCAGAGCACGACGTCGGCGCGCTTGCCGGGCGCGAGCGTGCCGGTGGACTCGGCGATGCCGATCGCGCGCGCGGCGTTGGCGGTCAGCCAGCGGATCGCGTGTTCGGGGGTGATGTCGAGGCCGAGCGCACGCCCGCGCGCCATCGCCTTGCCGGCTTCCTGGTTCAGGCGCTGGATGCCTTCGGACGAATCCGAATGCACGATCGCGCAGCTGCCCTCGGGGCGGTCGACCAGGGCGATGTTCTCCTGGATGCCGTCCCAGGCTTCCATCTTGAAGCCCCACCAGTCGGCCCACAGCGCCGCGCAGACGCCTTCGTTGGCGAGGCGGTCGGCGAGCTTGTAGGCCTCGACGCCGTGGTGGAAGGCGGAAATGCGGAAGCCGAATTCGTCGGCGAGCTCCAGCATCAGCGCCATCTCGTCGGCGCGGTAGCAGTGGATCTGCACGGTGATGTCGCCGCGCAGCACGCCGGCGAGGGTTTCCAGGCGCAGGTCGCGGTTCGGCTCGCTCGGGGTCTCGCCGCCGCGGCGGCGTTCGCCGGCCTGCTCGCGCGCGGACTCGTAGGCATCCCACTGCTGGCGGTAGCGCTGCGCCTCGATGAAGGCGGCGCGGTAACCGGCGATGTTGCCCATGCGCGTCTGCGGCGACTGCCCGCGGCTGCCATAGACGCGCTTGGGGTTCTCGCCGCAGGCCATCTTCACCGCGTGCGGCGCGTCCGGGAACTTCATGTCCATCACGCTCGTGCCGGGCACGTTGCGCAGCACGACGCCGCGGCCGCCGATCAGGTTCGCCGAGCCGGGCAGGATCAGCATCGTCGTGACGCCGGCGGCGCGGGCGGCATCGAAGCCGGGGTCCTGCGGCCACACGCCGTGCTCGGCCCAGACCTGGGCGGTGACCGGCGCGGTCATCTCGTTGCCGTCGCTGTGCGCGTTCATGCCCGGCGACGGATACACGCCGAGGTGCGAATGCACGTCGATGATGCCGGGGGTGACCCACTTGCCGGCGCCGTCGATCACCGTCGCGCCGTCGGCGTCCAGGCCGCTGCCGACCGCGACGATGACGCCGTCGCGCAGCAGCACGTCGCCGCCGTCGATGCGGCCGCCGTCACCGGTCAGCACGGTGGCGCCGCGGATCAGTACCGGTTCGCCGGCGATCGGCCGGTAGGTGCTCGCGAACGGTTCGTCGGCCTGCGCCGCGGGCGCGAGCATCGTCATCGCAGCCGCGGCGAGCGCGGCCAACTGCCATCCCAATCGCATGGTTTCCCCCCAATCTGCGGACCGCGCCACCCTAGCCGCGGTGAGCCCCGCTTGCCAACACGTGCCGCGGACGTGAACGGGACGCCGGTCTGCGGTGCCCCCCGAAAGCGGGCAAAATAGGCGGGATAAACGACGAGAAAAGAAGAAGGGAAGATGAAAGAGAAGAGCGAGATCGTCAGCAACTGGCTGCCGCGCTACACCGGCGTTCCGCTGGACGGCTTCGGCGAGCACATCCTGCTGACCAATTTCGGGGGTTACCTCAACACCTTCGCGCGCCTGACCGGGGCCGAGGTCGTCGGCCTGGACCGGCCGATGCCGAGTGCGACCGCCGACGGCATCACGATGATCAATTTCGGCATGGGCAGCGCCAATGCCGCGACGGTGATGGACCTGCTGAGTGCGATCGCGCCGAAGGCGACGCTGTTCCTCGGCAAGTGCGGCGGCCTGAAGCGCAAGAACCAGCTCGGCGACCTGGTGCTGCCGATCGCGGCGATCCGCGGCGACGGTACGTCGAACGACTACCTGCCGCCGGAGGTGCCGGCGCTGCCGGCGTTCGCGCTGCAGCGTGCGGTGTCGACGATGATCCGCGACCTCGGCCACGACTACTGGACCGGCACGGTCTACACGACCAACCGGCGTGTCTGGGAACACGACGACGGCTTCAAGGACTACCTGCGCAAGCTGCGCTGCATGGCGATCGACATGGAGACCGCGACGGTGTTCGCCGCCGGCTTCCACAACCGCATTCCGTCCGGCGCGCTGCTGCTGGTTTCGGACCAGCCGATGGTGCCGGAAGGCGTCAAGACCGAGGCCTCCGACCGCAAGGTGTCCGAGAGCTTCGTCGAGCAGCACATCCAGATCGGCATCGAGGCGCTGCGGCTGATCCGGCGGCGTGGCAAGTCCGTCAAGCACCTCCGCTTCGACTCGTAATGATTAACGGTGTCAGAGACAGTTTTTCCGAAAACTGTCTCTGACACCGTTCCGGGCAGGATTCGCAGGTCTCATCGCGGCGTCTTCGCCTGACGCCGCTCGTGTGCCGGCGGCATGGTGCGTCCATGCCCCGCCCCCCGCGCCCCGACGTTCCCGGCTGTTCGCACCACGTGGTCCAGCGTGGCAACAACCGCTTGCCTTGCTTCCTCGGCGACCACGACCGGCGTACCTACCTGCAGTTGCTGGGGCAGTGCCTGCCGCGCTACGAGTGCGACCTGCATGCCTATGTGTTGATGGACAACCATGTCCATCTGTTGATTTCGCCCAGGGAGCCGAAGTCGCTCCCGAAGTTGATGCAGACGTTCGGCCGCAACTACGCGGTCACCTTCAACCGCAGGTACGGACGGCCCGGCACGCTCTGGGAGGGTCGCTACGACGGACACCTCGTCGACAACGATGCTCATCTGCTCGCCTGCTATCGCTACATCGAGCTGAATCCGGTGCGGGCGAGGATGGTGGCCTCGCCGGAAGCATTCCCCTGGTCGAGCCATCGCGGCAATTGCGGGCAGGTATTCGACCGGCTGCTCACTCCGCACAACCTGTACCGGGAGTTGCATCGTGAGCCGCTACGTCGGTTCGAGTGCTACCGGCGACTGTTCGACCAGCCGCTTCCGGAGGAAACCGTCGAAGCGTTCCGCTCTCATCTGAAACAAAGGGCGGCGCTGGGAAGCGATGCGTTCCGGAAGGTCACCGAGGCGAAGCTGAGGCGATTCACCGGTGTCCGGCCGGCGCACCGCCCCAGGCGCAGCCCCGATTGACGGTGTGATTAACGGTGTCAGAGACAGTTAATCGATTAACTGTCTCTGACACCGTTAAGGAGGGTCGCAGCCGTGGCCCTGGCACGCGGCGGTTTCCATCTGCAGCGTGGTGTGGGCGATGCCGAAGCGTTCGCGCAGGAGCGCGCCCAGGTCCCGGCACAGGGCGTCCGCGTCGCGTCCCGCCGCCACCGCGACATGGGCGCTGAGCAGCGGGCGGGTCGAGGTCAGCGACCACACGTGCAGGTCGTGCACGCCGGCGACGCCGTCGACCGCCAGCAAGGCCGCCCGCACCTCGTCGAGCGACAGCCCGCGCGGCACGCCTTCCAGCAGCAGGTGCACGGCCGCCCCGGCCAGCCGCAGCGTGCGCGGCAGCACCCAGAGCCCGACCGCCACCGCCGTCGCCGCGTCGATCCAGTACCAGCCGGTCCACCGGATCAGCGCGCCGGCGACCAGCACCGCGATCGAACCGAT
This sequence comes from Arenimonas composti TR7-09 = DSM 18010, assembly GCF_000426365.1. GTDB lineage: Bacteria > Pseudomonadota > Gammaproteobacteria > Xanthomonadales > Xanthomonadaceae > Arenimonas > Arenimonas composti. The sequence goes on from NZ_AUFF01000002.1 coordinate 42,560, forward strand.
CATGTCGGCCCAGACCTCGAGGTAGGCACCGCGCAGGTTCAGGCTTTCGCCGGCGGCCGCGTGCAGCAGCCGCATCGCCAGCAGGTTCACCGCCAGCCCGAGCGCGGCCACCAGCATCATCGCCCCGGTCGCCACCGGCGGCGGCGAGCGGAAGCGCTCGAACGCCTCGACGAGGATCCACGCCGCCACCGCCAGCAGCAGCACGCCGTTGCACAGCGCGCCGAGGGCTTCCATGCGGCCGTAGCCGTAGCTGCGGTGCGCATCCGGCGGTCGCCGCGCCAGCCGCACGGCCACCAGGGCGATGCCCAGCGCCAGCGTGTCGGTGGCCATGTGGGCGGCGTCGGACAGCAGCGCCAGGCTGTTCGCCAGCCAGGCGACGAACAGTTCGACCAGCAGGAAGCCCGCCGTCAGCCCGAGCGCGATCCACAGCGGCCGCTCGTGGCGGATGTCGGCCGGCACGTGCTGGTGATCGTGGCCGTGATCGTGGTCCTGATCGTGGTCGTGCCCGTGACCGTGACCCATGCGGCGCGGCGCCCGGCGTTTCAGTCGAAGGCCGAGGATAGTCCCGCGACGAGTACCGCGCCGGTGAATGCGGTCATCAGGATGGCACCGAGCACCGCCGGCGCGGTCGTCGTCAGTCCCGAGCCGCGGATCGCCAGGAAGGCGAGGAAGCCACACATCAGCGAAGCCGCCGGCAGCACGTACCAGCCCGGCTCGCCGCCGCCGCGCTGGGCGTCGATGTGGTGCAGGAACACCCCGGTCGTCACCAGCACGCAGCCCAGGCAGGCCACCGCGATGACCCAGGGGCGGCTGGGCGCGTGCGGCTTCACCAGTTGAAGACGAACCGGATGATCTCGGGTGCCGCCTGCCCGTCGTTGAAGCGGACCGTGCATTCGACGACCTGCTTCGTCTCCGAGGCGAGGCCGGGTTCGATGACGATCGGCGCGGTCAGGAACTTGGTGCCTTCCTCGGCGTCGCGCATGCTCGCCGCCAGTGCGGCGACGTCCATCTCGTGGAGCTTGCCGTCGAGCTGGGCGACCGCGTGTTCCTCGCAGACCTTCGCCGCCGCTTCCGCGGGGCTGCCCCCGCCGGCGTCGCTTCCACCGCCGCCGCACCCGGCCATGAGCACGGTCGCCAACGACACCAGCCAAATACGCATCCGACACCTCTCCGGTCGAAGCCCGGGCCTTGGGGGGAGGCGGGCGAAACTGCGAACGGGTTCAAATTAGCGCAAACACTCTAGTCGCGCCAATAGGACGAACGGCCGGGGCGGCGTCGGCGAGCGACGCCGTTCGCTGTCGGAGAAAGCGCCGCTCAGTAACGCGGCACGGACGGGTCGATGTGCTGCGACCAGGCGTCGATGCCCCCCTCGACGTTGTACAGGTCGTGGAAACCCAGCCCGCGGAAGTACTCGGCCGCCTGGCGGCTGGAGTTGCCGTGGTGGCAGAGGAAGGCCAGCGGCAGGTCCTTCGGCAGCGCCTCGAGCCGCTCGCGGGTGGTCTCGTCGAGCACCTCGTGCGGATGCGGGAACGGCGCGATCGCGCGCGCCGACGCCGGGCGCACGTCGATCACGTCGATGCTGCCGGCGATCACGTGGTCGTGCAGCTGCTGCACCGTCATCGCCTTCACCGGCGGCGGCGCGTTCGGGTTGTGGATCGCCAGGCCGGCGCCGCGCGCGTCCTCGACCCAGTCGATGCGCAGTCCGCGGGCGCGCGGCACGCTGGCCAGGTCGAGATGGATGCGCAGGCCGCCGGCCTCGGCGACGATTTCCTGGCCGGTCGCCGGGCGCAGTTCGAAGCGCGCGTTGAAGCGCGGGTCGACCGCCAGGTGCAGCACGTCGCCGGCCTCGCCGTTGGCGAGCGCGCGGGCGATCGCCTCGGCCGCCGCCGGGGTGACGTCGATCCGCGGCGGCGTGCGGTCCGGCGCCGGCAGGCCGAGCGCCTCGTGCAGCTCGCCGCTGTTGTGCATCTGCTCGATGATGTCGCTGCCGCCGACCAGCTCGCCGCCGACGTACAGCTGCGGAATCGTCGGCCACTGGCCGTAGACCTTGATGCCCTCGCGCAGCTCCGGATCGGCCAGCACGTCGACGTGCGCGTAGCGGCCGATCAGGCTGTCGAGGATGCCCGCCGCCTTCGCCGAGAAGCCGCACTGCGGCGCGCCCGGGCGGCCTTTCATGAACAGCACGACGCGGTTGTCGCCGAGCAGCTGCTCGATGCGGGCGCGGGTTTCGGGGGACAGGGACATGGGGGCTCCGGTAGGCGGTTCTTCGCTGGCCCCGATTCTACGCCCCCCTGTAGGAGCGGCTTCAGCCGCGATGCTTGTGGCCTGAAAAACATCGCGGCTGAAGCCGCTCCTACAGAGTCGGATCGCGGCTGAAGCCGCTCTTACACAGAAGCATCGCGGCTGAAGCCGCTCCTACAGAGGGACGGGGGGAGGGGCGCCCCCAGCAGCCGCAGCACCACCGGCTCCGCGAGCCGTGCCCACTCGCCGTGCAGGTCCGCCGACGGATGCAGGCCATCGGCGGCGACCAGCACCGCCCCGCAGGCGCGCGAGACCGGGGCGATGTCGACGAAGGCGACGCCGCGGCGGGCGCATTCCGCCGCCGCGGCCGCGTTGAAGGCATCGAGCTCGGCGGCGATCCGCGCGGTGTCGCGGCCGCTGTCCTGGCCGAACGGGGTCACCCCCCAATCCGGGATCGCCAGCACGAACACGCGGTCCGGCCGATGCCCGGCGAGCGCGATCGCGCGTGCCAGCAGCGCCGCGAACTGCTCGCTGTATTCGTCCAGCGGCCGGCCGCGGTACTGGTTGTTGACGCCGATCAGCAGCGAGACGAGGTCGAAGGTCCCGGTTCCGGCGTCATCCCCGGGAAGCGCCAGCCGGGCCGCATCCATCGCCGCCGCCAGCTCGTCGGTGGTCCAGCCGGTGGTCGCGAGGATGCGCGGTTCATCGATCGCGACGCCGTGCGCGCGCAGTCGCCGCGCCAGCTGCACCGGCCAGCGGCCGTGTTCCGGCACCGCTTCGCCGATCGTGTAGCTGTCACCGAGGGCGAGCCAGCTCGGCACCGTCAGGCCACCCGCCGCTCCGCCACCCGCGCCGCCATCCGTTCCAGCAGCCGGTCGATGCGTGCGAAGACCTCGCGGATCGTCGCCGCATCCGGCAGCAGGGTCACGCGGAAGTGGCGCGAGGCCGGCACGTTGAAGCCACTGCCCGGCACGACCAGCACGCTCTCCTGCTCGAGCAGTTCGAGCGCGAAGCGCTGGTCGTCGAAGTCGGCCGCGGCATCGCCGACCACCTGCGGGAAGGCGTACAGCGCGCCGGCGGGGGCGACCAGGGACAGGTGCCTGCTGGAGGCGCAGGCATCGATCACCGCCTGCCGCGAGGCGTGCAGGCGGCCGCCGGGCGCGGTCAGTTCGCGGATGGTTTCCGGGCCGTCGAGTGCCGCCGGCACCGCCGACTGCGCCGGCACGTTCGCGCACAGCCGCAGCGCGCTCAGCAGGTCGAGGGCGTGGTGGTAATCGCCGATCACCAGCGGATCACCGCTGAGCACGCCCCAGCCGACGCGCCAGCCGCAGGCCCGCCACACCTTCGACAGGCCGCCGAAGGTCAGGCAGGGCACGTCGCCGGCCAGCGGCGCCAGCGGGTTGAACTCGGCGCCGTCGTAGGTGATGCCGTCGTAGATCTCGTCGGCCATCAGCAGCAGGCGGTGGCGGGCGGCGATGTCGACCAGCACGCGCAGGAGTTCCGGCGGGTAGTTGGCGCCGGTCGGGTTGTTCGGGTTGATCACGACCAGGGCGCGGGTGCGCGGGGTGATCAGGGCCTCGATCGCGGCGGGCTCGGGCAGGAAGCCGTGCTCCGGCGTGCACGGGTAATAGACCGGGCGGCCCTGGTTGAGGATCGTCGCGGCGCTCCACAGCGGGTAATCGGGGCTGGGCAGCAGCACTTCGTCGCCCGGGTCGAGCAGGGCGCGCAGCGAGATGTCGATCAGCTCGCTGACGCCGTTGCCGACGAAGATCCGCTCGGCACTGGCGTTCGGGGTGCCGCGGCGGCGGTGGAAGTCGGCGAGCGCCTCGCGCGCGGCCGGCAATCCCTGCTGGTGGGTGTAGGCATCGGCCCCGGCCAGGCCCGCGACGACCGCCTGCTGCAGATGCTCCGGCGCGCGGAAGCCGAAGGCGCCGGGATTGCCGATGTTGAGCCGGATCAGCTCCCGGCCCTGACCCTGCAGTTCGTGGGCGCGGCGGGACAGTTCGCCGCGGATGTCGTAGCGGACCTCGCGCAGGCTCTCGCGGGTCGGCAGGGGCGGGTGATGCATCGGGACGGGCGCCGGTTTCGGGGTGTTAGCGGAATCTTAACGTCAGGTTCTGGCAATTCGGCGGCAAGAAACCGGGGTCGGAGTACTTTTTCCGCCGATCCAGCCCGGCAAATGGCCGAAATCGCGGGGAAAAAGTACTCTGACCCCAGTTATGAACCCACTGACCGCGATCGGCTGGCCCGACGACGACGACCCCGCCCGCCAGGCCGCCCTCGCCGCCGTGCCCGACGGCCGCCTGGCCCGCGTGGTCGGCCAGCACCGCAGCGCCTACGAGGTCGCCACCGGCCCGGACGCGCTGCGCAAGGTGCAGCCGCCGGTGCCTTGGACCCGCCCGCGCTTTCCGCCCGAGGAGCGCGCCGCGGTCGGCGACTGGGTCGTGCTCGACGCCCACGGACGCGAAATCGCCGCGCTGCTGCCGCGCCGCAGCCTGCTCAAGCGCGGCGCCGCCGGTGAGCACCACCGCCAGCAGCTGATCGCCGCGAACGTCGACCATGTGCTGGTCGTCGTCGGCCTCGACCAGGACTTCAACCCGCGCCGCATCGAACGCTATCTCGTGCTGATCCGCGCCAGCGGCGCCGATCCGGTGCTGGTGCTGACCAAGGCCGACCAGTGCGAAATCGTCGACGACTGCGTCGCCCTGCTCGACGAGGTCGCCGCCAGCGGCGTGCCGATCCATCCGGTCAACGCCAAGGATCCGGAATCGCTGCGCGTGCTGCAGCCGTACCTGGGTCCGGGACGGACCGTCGTGCTGGTCGGCAGCTCCGGCGCCGGCAAGTCGACGCTGACCAACACCCTGCTCGGCCGCGAGAAGATGAAGACCAATGCGGTGCGCGCCAACGACTCGCGCGGCCGCCACACCACCACCAGCCGGGTGCTGACGCCGCTGCCGCAGGGCGGCTGCCTGATCGACACGCCGGGCATGCGCGAACTGAAGATGAGCGGCGACGAGGACGTCGTCGACAGCTTCGACGACGTCGAGGCGATCGCCGTGAACTGCCGCTTCCGCGACTGCGCCCACGGCGACGAGCCCGGCTGCGCGGTGCAGGCCGCGATCGAGGACGGCAGCCTCGACGAAGCCCGCTACCGCAACTACGTGAAGCTGCGCGACGAACAGGAAGCCGCGCAGGTCACGCTGGCACAGCGCCGCGCCGAGGCGCGCAGCGCCAACAAGGCGTTCGGCAAGCGCCTGAAGGACAAGTATGGAAGGCGCTGAAATCCGCGGCCGTCGCGGCGGCCGGCCCGCGCGCCCGCCGGGCGCCCCGCCGGCGCGCCTGCTCGCCGCCACGCTGCTGCTCGCGCTGCTGCCCGCGCTGCTGTCGGCCTGCGCGAGCATCCCGCTGTCGACGATGTGGAAACTGCGCGGCTTCGACGCGCAGACGCTGATGCAGCTCGATCCCGCCGACCTGCGCGTCGCGACCACGCTCGTGCCGCAGGTGCAGATCCTTCCCGACAGCGTGCGACTGACGCTCGCGCTGAGCCGCGACGACGGGGACGACGTGCGCCACGAATTCGCGCTCGAGTCCCGCAACCAGGCCGGGCCGGACGCGCGGTTGCCCTGGCAGGTGTGGGCGCTCGACGCCGACGGCCGCCGTGGATTCGCCGACGTGCAACGGGCACTGCGCGCGGCCGACGCCGGCGACGCCGCGCCCTTCACCGGCGCGAGCTTCAACGTCGCGCTGAAGCCGGAGTTCGGCGAGGACCCGCCCGCCGTGCTGCGCATGACGGTGCAGCTTCAGCTCGACCGCGTCGACGGCTGGTTCGTGCTGATCGACGACCACGCGATCCCGGTCACGCGATGACCGCACTCGACGCCGGACTGCAGGCCCTGGCCGCGCTCGACGACCGCCTCGTCGCGGCGACGCGCTCGATCCGCCTGCTGCAGTCGGTCAGCTGGCCGGCGCACGTGCAGGGCGAGTTCCTCGCCGGCTGGCGGCAACGCCGGCACGCGCTGCCGCGGATCGAATTCCCGAAACTCGACTACGGCGCAGAACGCGCCGAACTCGAGGCGGTCGTCGCCGCCACGTCGGGATCCGAGCACCCGCTCGCGACCTACCTGCAGCGCACCGCGCAGAGCTGGATCGTCGCGACCCGGCTGCTGGAAGCGCTCGGCACGCCCGAAGTCTGCGAACACTCGACGGCGCTGTTCGGCCGCCCCGGCGACGCCCTGCCCGGCGAGGGCCCGACCAACCTCGACGCCGCCCGCCACTTCATCGGCGTCGCCGACGAACTCGACGGCGAACTGCACGGCGCCGAGGCCGATTACGTGCTCAGCGCCGAGACCGTGCAGGCCGAGCTGCAGGCCGCGCTCGACGGATTCTTCGTGCACCACCGGGTGTCGGTCGAACTGGACCCCGACCTGATCGCCAAGGCCGCCGCCGGCCCGACCCGCATCCGCCTGCGCAGCGCCACCGGCTTCACCGAATACGACCGCCACCAGCTGCTCGAGCACGAGGCCTTCGTGCATTCGCTGACCGGCCTCAACGGCCGCGAGCAGCCGCATTTCCGCTCGTTGTCGCGCTCGTCGCCGCGGGTCACCGCGACCCAGGAAGGGCTGGCGACCTTCGCCGAACTGATCACCGGCGCGATCGACATCGAGCGCATGAAGCGCATCAGCCTGCGCATCGTCGCGATCGACATGGCGATCCGGGGCGCCGACTTCATCGAGGTCTTCCGCTTCTTCCTCGACGCCGGCCAGACCGAGACCGACAGCTTCGCCTCGGCGCAGCGCGTGTTCCGCGGCGTGCCGGTGACCGGCGGCGCCGCCTTCACCAAGGACACCGTCTACCTGCACGGTCTGCTCAGCGTGCACACCTTCTTCCGCTGGAGCCTGCGCCACCGCCGGCTGCGCCTGACCCGGCTGCTGTTCGCCGGCAAGATGACGCTGCAGGACGTGTTCGCGTTCGAGCCGCTGTTCGACGCCGGCGTGCTCGCCGAGCCGCTCTATGTGCCGCCGTGGATCCAGCGCGCCAACGGCCTCGCGGGCATGCTGGCCTTCTCGCTGTTCGCCAACCGCATCCGCCTCGACCGCGTCGAAGCCGACGACCTCGTCCTCGGCTTCTGACGGATTCGACAACGGATCGAAGCCGATCAAAGCCGATTCGGGGGGCGCGGCCGCGAGCGCGCTGGGCTACGGAAATCAAGCCGCGCCGTCATCGGACCGGATCGCCGACCTCGCAGCCACGACGCGCCAGATCGGCTGTTATCGGCCGTGATCCGTCGTCACTGCTCCCGCTGTTCGAGCGTCCCGCTGTCGGTGATCACGTGGTCGGCGAGGTCGGCGCTGTCGACGAGTTGCACGCGGTCGGCGATGACGGTGCCGTGCCAGTGCGGGATCTGGTGGGTGAGGCGGCGGTAGAGCCAGGCCTCGTCGGGCGGCGCATGCAGGTAAAGCGGACGGACGCGGCCGGGCTGCGCGTCGAGGGTGGCGGCGAGCGCGGGCAGGAAGACCGCCGCGCGTTCGCCGGCCGCGCGCATGCCGCGCTGCACGTTGGCGCCGTGCCAGAGCGCCAGTGCCGCGAACACCAGCACGAAGACCCGCGCGCTGCGCCCCAGGCGCGGCCAGGCCAGCGCCACCAGCGCTGCGCACCAGGCCGAGAAGGCGTAGCCGTACTGGTTCGCCGTCATGCCGATCGCCAGCACCGGGGCCAGCCACAGCGTGCCGCCGAGCACCAGCACCAGGGCCAGCCGCAGCCCGGCGGCGCGCGCGACCGCTGTCCACAGCGCGCTCCAGAATGCCGCCGCCAGCACCAGCGCGCCGGTCGGCGCCCGCCACAGGCCGGCGATCTCGAAGGTCGACGTGCGCGGCACGAACAGGTGATAGGCGAACCAGTTCGCCGGGATCTGCGCCGGCACCAGCGCATAGGCCGGCTCGGCCGCGCCGGCGGCGAGCAGCGCCGGCAGCCGCAGCGCCAGGTAGAGCCCGCACGCCGTCGTGGCGCCGGCCGTCGCCGCCGCGAACACCCGCGGCCGCGGCCACGCGGCCCAGCACAGCGCCAGCACCGGCGCGAAGGCCAGCGCCGATTCCTTCGCGGCGAGCGCGAGCGCGGTGGCGGCGAAGGCGAGGCTCGCGACCTGCCACGCCGGCCAGCCGCGCCCGCTCGCGAACGCCGACGGCGCGCCGCGCGCGCTGGCCAGCCCATGCGCGAGCCCGAGTCCGATCGCGACCACGAGCAGGTCGGCGAGTGTCGCCACCCAGCCGTGCACGTAGACCGCGTACGGCCCGAGCGCGAACACCAGCGCCGCGCCGACGGCGACGCCGTGGCCACTGCCGAGCCGCACCAGCACGGCCGCCAGCAGCGCCGCGTTCGCACTGCCGGCCAGCACCCACAGCGCATGCCAGGCCGGCGGCGCGGCGAACAGCGCCCGCGCCAGCCACAGCCAGAGCTGGAAGGTCAGCGGCCGCCACTGCACCGCCCCGAGCGCCGTCCAGTCCACCGCCGGCAGCGGCCCGGACGCGGCCGCGCGTGCGCCCCACTGCAGCTCGTCGTGGCTGAACCAGCCGGGATTGGTCGCCAGCGTCCACTGCGCCAGCGCCGCGAGCAGCAGGCTCGCGAGCGCGGCCGGCACCGGCGCGGCGGGCGGCCGCGGCGGGTGCAGCGTGGCGGGGCGAAGGGCCATCGCGGTTTCCTTGCGAAAGGCCGAGATCGTAGCCGCTGGCGGGCCCACACCGGCGCGCGCCCGGCCCCCCGGGGGCAGGGGAGCTACAATCACGGGCCCTCGCGGCATCCCCTCGCCGCGCCGAAGTCAGACATGCCCCAGGAAGATTTCAAGCAGGCCGCGCTCGACTACCACCGCATGGCGCCGGCCGGGAAGATCAGGGTCAGCCCGACCAAGTCGATGCTGACGCAGCGCGACCTCGCCCTGGCGTATTCGCCGGGCGTCGCGCATGCCTGCGAGGCGATCGTCGCCGACCCGGCCGAGGCCAGTGCGCTGACCGCGCGCGCCAACCTGGTCGCGGTGATCACCAATGGCACCGCGGTGCTGGGCCTGGGCAACATCGGCCCGCTCGCCGGCAAGCCGGTGATGGAAGGCAAGGGCGTGCTGTTCAAGAAGTTCGCCGGCATCGACGTGTTCGACCTCGAGATCGCCGAGAACGACCCGGACAAGCTGGTCGACATCATCGCCAGCCTCGAGCCGACCTTCGGCGGCATCAACCTCGAGGACATCAAGGCGCCGGAATGCTTCGTCGTCGAGCGCAAGCTGCGCGAGCGGATGCAGATTCCGGTCTTCCACGACGACCAGCACGGCACCGCGATCATCGTCGGCGCGGCGCTGCTCAATGCGCTGCGCGTCGCCGGCAAGCAGATCGCCGACGTGAAGCTCGCGGTCAGCGGCGCCGGCGCCGCCGGCATCGCCTGCCTGGACATGGTGGTCGCGCTCGGGGTGACGCCGGAGAACATCCACGTCGTCGACCGCGACGGCGTGCTGCACGAGGACCGCGCCGACCTGCAGCCCGGTGGCGTCAACGCCGGGATCGCCCGCTACGCCCGCCGCACCGGCGCGCGCACGCTGGCCGAGATCGTCGCCGGTGCCGACGTCTTCGTCGGCGTCTCCGCCGGCGGCGTGCTGAAGCCGGAGATGGTCGCGACGATGGCGGCGCGGCCGATCATCTTCGCGCTCGCCAATCCGACCCCGGAAATCGATCCGGGGCTGGCGCGGGAAGTGCGCCCGGACGCGATCATCGCCACCGGCCGCAGCGACTACCCGAACCAGGTCAACAACGCGCTCTGCTTCCCGTACATCTTCCGCGGCGCGCTCGACGTCGGCGCCACCGCGATCAACGAGGCGATGAAGCGGGCCTGCGTGCACGCGATCGCCGAGCTGGCGCGCCGCGAGGCCACCGACCTCGGCGCCGCCTACGCCGGCGAGACGCCGCGCTTCGGCGCCGACTACCTGATCCCGCGCCCGTTCGACCCGCGCCTGCTGGTGTCACTGGCGCCGGCCGTCGCCGAAGCGGCGATGGCCAGCGGCGTCGCCACCCGTCCGCTCGCCGATCCGGCCGCCTACCGCGAGCGCCTGGCCTCGCAGGTCTTCCGCACCGGCCTGCTGATGAAGCCGGTGTTCGACCGCGCCCGCAGCGACCGCAAGCGCGTCGTCTACGCCGAGGGCGAGGAAGAGGTCGTGCTGCGCGCGGTGCAGACGGTCGTCGACGAAGGCCTGGCCTTCCCGGTGCTGATCGGCCGGCCGGCGGTGATCGAGCGGCGTATCCAGAAGCTCGGCCTGCGCCTGCAGCAGGGCGTCGACATCGAGATCACCAACATCGACGACGACCCGCGCTTCAACGACTACTGGCAGCTCTACCACGAGATCATGGCGCGCAAGGGCATCACGCCGTCGGCGGCCAAGGCGATCGTGCGTTCGCGCGACACCGTGATCGCGGCGCTGATGGTGCGCCGCGGCGAGGCCGACGCGATGCTCTGCGGCCTGGTCGGGCGCTTCGCCCGCAAGCTCAAGTACGTGCGCCAGATCCTCGGTGTCGAGAGCGAGCACCGCGGGTTGTCGGCGCTGAGCGCGGTGGTCAACGACAAGGGCGTGTTCTTCTTCACCGACACCCACGTGAACGTCGAGCCGAGCGCGGCGCAGATCGCCGAGTCGGTGGTGCAGGCGGCGTTCCGCCTGAAGCTGTTCGGCATCACCCCGAAGGCGGCGCTGATCTCGCATTCGAACTTCGGCTCGAGCGAGTCCGAGAGCGCCCGCAAGATGCGCGAGGCGCTGGCGATCCTGCGCGAGCGCGCGCCGAAGCTCGAGGTCGACGGCGAGATGCACGCCGACATCGCGCTGGACCCGGAGGCGCGCGAACGCATCCTGCCGGGCTCGCGCCTGAGCGGGCGGGCGAACCTGCTGGCCTTCTCCGACCTCGACGCCGCCAACGCCAGCTACAACCTGGTGCGCGGCATGACCGACGGCGTCGGCATCGGCCCGATCCTGATGGGCCTGGCCGCAGCGGCACACGTGATGACCCCGTCCTCCACCGTCCGCCGCGTCGTCAACATGAGCGCGATCGCGGCGGTCGACGCGCAGATCCGCGCGGCGCGGGGATAGGGGACGTACCCCGGCAGTAGCGGGCAGTAGCGGGCAGTAGCGGGGACGTACCCCATCCTTCTTGTGGGAACGGACCAACCCGTGAAGGCGGTGCTCCGGACCGAGGGGGTACGTCCCCGCTACTGCCCTAGTCGTCGTCCTGATCGCCGGAGACGATGCGCTTCTGGATCGCGTCGAGGTAGGCGTCGGCCTCCTGCACGCTGCTGAAGATCTCGTTGAGCGGCACCGCCTTCACGACGTCGAAGACCTTCTGGATCTGCGGCTGCGGGTTCACCACCACCACCTTGCCGTCGCGCGCCGCCAGCGCCTTGCGGGCCTTGAAGATCGAGCGCACGCCGGCCGAGCTGATGTAGATCAGGTGCTCGAGGTCCAGCACCAGCGAACGGATCGGCGAGGCCAGCACCGGCGCCAGTTTGGCGTCGAGCTCGCCGTAGGTGTGGGTGTCGAGGCGGCCGGCGAGGGCGACCCGCTGGTAGCCGTTGCCGGGGGGGGCGATGTCGATCGTGAGGCTCATGCGTGGTTCTCCTCTCGAGGAATCCTGAGCACGACGCGCAGGACATTGTGTGGACCCACCCGTGCGTACGCCACTTCTTCGGACAGCTCGCGGATCAGGAAGACCCCGAGCCCGCCGATCGGCCGGTCGGCGATGTCGGCCTCGAGGTCCGGCGGCGGCGCCGCGAGCGGATCGAAGGCCGGGCCGTCATCGGTGAAACGCAGGGCCAGGCGGTCGCCGTCCACGACCGCCTGCAGCGACAGCTGCGGCATCGGACAGTCGCCGCAGTGGCCGAGCACATTGGTCGCGACCTCCTCGATCACCAGGTCCAGGTCGTGGATCAGCGCCGCCGGCAACTGTGCCGGCGCCAGCCCGGCTTCGACCTGGGTGATCAGCGCGCGCACCGGTTCCCCGGGCGGCGGATCGGGCACGGTCGCCTCGACGACGAAGTGCCGCGGGCCCGTGGTGGTTTCGCGCAGGTATCGCATCGCCAGTACCGTGATGTCGTCGGATTGCGGAGCGTCGGCGGCGTGCCGCTGCGCCGCCGCGACCAGCGCGCGGCATTGCGCCTCCGGGTCCAGCGCCGGGTCCAGGGTGTCGAGCAGGCGCTGCGTGCCGAACTCGTGGTCGTCGCCGTCGAAGGCCTCGGTGATGCCGTCGGTATAGCTCAGCAGGGTGTCGCCCGGCTGCAGGCGGCCTTGCCACTCGGGGTAATGCGCCGCGACCTCGACGCCCAGCGGCGCCGTGGTCTCCACCGGCGCCAGTTCGCGGCGGCCGTCGGCGCGCAGCAGCACCGGCGGCTCGTGCGCGGCGCTGGCCAGGGTCAGCGCGCCGGTACGCAGGTCGATCACGCCGCACAGCACGGTCGCGAACATGCAGGTGTCGTTGCCTTCGAACAGATGCCGCGCCGCCGCCCGCAGCGCACGCCCCGGGCCCTCGCCGGCCTGCGCCGCCACCTCCAGCACCGTCATCGTCCGCGCCATGAACACCGCCGCCGGCACGCCCTTGTCGGAGACGTCGCCGATCACGAACCAGAGCACGCCGTCGCGCTCGAAGAAGTTGTAGAAGTCGCCGCCGACCGCCTTCGCCGGCACCAGCCGCGCCGCCAGCGCCAGGTGCGCGCCGCCGGCGTCGAACTCGTTGCTGCGCGGCAGCATCGCCTGCTGGATGTCGGCGGCGATGCGCAGCTCGTTGTCGATGCGCGAGCGCGCCTCGCCCATCTCGGCGATCTCGGCCATCTGCCGCTTCAGCGATTCGCGGGCGCGGTCGAAGGCGCGCGCCATCACCCCGACCTCGTCCTCGCGCTCGGTGTGGCGCAGCGGGTAGTCGAAGTCGCCGCGGCCCAGGTGGCGCGCCGAGCGCGTCAGGTCCTCGATCGGCCGGGCGATCGCCTGCGAGGTGCGCCGCATCGCCACCACGCAGACCAGGATGCCGAGCAGGCCGAACATCACCACCGACGCGGTGATGCCGTCCAGGCGCTCGAGCACGAAGCCGCTGGCGGCCGACACCACCAGCGTCCAGCCGGTGTCCGACACCGGCACGCCGACGCTGAAGCGGCGCTCGCCGGGGGAGGCGCCGTCGCTCGGCGCCGCGATCACGTGGTCGAGCTGGATCTCGCGGCGGGCCCGCACCGCCTCGAGGAAGGGCACCAGGTCCGCCCGGCCGCCGGCGTGGACCAGGTGGTCGAGGGTCACGTGCATGCGGATCGTCGGATCCGGATGCAGCACGTACAGGCGCTCCGGCGAGAGCAGCATCAGCCGCAGGTTGCGGTCGGTCGGCAGCGAGGCGAGCTGGGCGCGCAGGCGGGCGATCGGCACGTCCAGCCCGACCAGGCCGAAGGCGGTACCCGGCTCGCCGTCGACGCCGGGCGTGCGCAGCGGCCGGTAATACGTCGTCAGCGCGCTGCCGCCGAAGGTGTTCGAGGCCGCCGGCTCCGACCACCACGGCGTCGTCGTCGTCACCGTGCGGATGTACCAGGGCTCGATGCGGTAATCGATGCCGAGGTCGGGCAGGGTCGACTCGTGCAGCTCGCCGTCGACGCCGCGGCGCACGTACCAGCTGAAGCCGGGATCGTCCGGCGCCAGGCGCCCCGGCTCGATCACCAGCATCGCCCCGAAGATGTCCGGGTCGGCGCGCACCGTCGACACCAGCAACGTGCGCAGCTCGAGCGGGTTGCGGCCGATGCCGGCGGCGTTCATCGCCAGGGTGTCGCCGCTGATCTGCACCGAGTCCAGGGTCGCGTGCAGGCCGAGGCTGGTCTGCCGCGCCATGCCGACGACTTCCTCGCGCACATTGCGCTGCAGCAGGTCGCGCATGCCCAGGTAGGCCGCCAGCGACATCATCAGCAGCATCGCCACCCCGGCGATCGTCGACGACACCGCCATCCGCGTGCGCAGGCTGTGCCGCCAGCCGACGCGGCGGATCGCCGGCGTCGTCGCGGGTGTCGGTGCCGGGTCAGGCGGCGAGCTCATTCGCCTCCACCTCGCTGCGGCGCTGGAAACGGATCGCCAGCACGGTGATGTCGTCGGACTGCGGCGCCCCGGCCGCGAACGCGTGCACCGCCGCGACCACCGCCGCGCACTGCTCGTCGGCGTGGCGGCCGGCGGCGAGGGCGTCCAGCAGGCGCGCCTCGCCGAAGGCCTGGTCGCCGGCGTCGAAGGCCTCGGTGACGCCGTCGGTGTAGACCAGCAGGGTGTCGCCGGGCTGCAGCCGCCCTTCCCAGGCCACGAACTCGCCGTCCTCCTCGATGCCGAGCACCGGGCCGCCGGGCAGTTGCAGCCATTCGCGGTGGCCGTCGGCGTGCAGCCGCACCGGCGGCTCGTGCCCGGCGCTGGCGAGCTGCAGGTCGCCGGTGGCCAGGGCCAGCCGGCCGCAGATCGCGGTCGCGAACATGCAGGTGTCGTTGCCTTCGACCAGGTGCCGCGCGGCGACCGAAAGCGCCTTCGTCGGGCAATCGCTGATCCGCGTCGCCACCTCCAGCACCGTCATCGTGCGCGCCATGAACAGCGCCGCCGGCACGCCCTTGTCGCTGACGTCGCCGGCGACGAACCACAGCGCCCCGGCTTCGTGGGTGAAGTAGTTGTAGAAGTCGCCGCCGATCGCCTTCGCCGCCTGCAGCAGCGCGCCGGCCTCGACGACGCTGCCGGCGTCGAGCAGCTCGCGGTCGCGCGGCAGCATCGCCAGCTGGATGTCGCGGGCGATGTCGAGCTCGCTCTGCAGCTTGGCGCGCTCGCCGGCCATCTCGGCGATCTGGTCGAGCTGGAAGCGGATCGAGTCGCGCGCGCGTTCCAGCGCCCGCGCCATCACGCCGACCTCGTCGGCGCGTTCGTCGTGCGGCACCGGCCAGTCGAACTCGCCGACCGCGAAGTGCCCGGCCGACGTCGTCAGCTCGCTCAGCGGCACGGTGATGCGCGCGGCCAGCCGGCGCACCAGCAGCGACACCAGCGCGACGCTCGCCAGCGCCGCCAGCGACATCCCGAGCGCGAGCTGGCGCAGGTCGGCCAGGATCGCGTCGTGCGACAGCGACAGCTGCAGGCTCCAGCCGGTGTCGCCGATCGGGGTGAACACCGAATAGCGGGTCTCGCCCCGGGGCGCGATCACGTGGGTGAAGGCCAGCGGCTCGCCGCTCATCTGCGCGCGTTCCAGCGGCCGCAGGTCCTCGCGGCCGTGCCGGTCGATGTATTCGGACAGCGTGTTCTGCAGGGCGATGCCGGGGTCGGAGTGCACCGCGAACATGCCGCCGGGCGCGATCAGCGTCGGGCGCTGGCCGGGGATGCGGCGCAGGGTGTCGAGCAGTTCCGACAGCCGCCGCACCGGCACGTCCAGGCTGACCATGCCGACCGTGCTGCCGGCGGCATCGCGCAGCGGCGCGTTCAGCGTGGTCATCCAGACGCCGCCGGCGGCCTCGTTGAAATACGGGTCCGACCACCAGGCGGTATCGGATTCCAGCGTGCGCCGGTACCAGCCCTGGGCGCGGACGTCGTAGTCCTCGTCGTAGAGGTCGCGGGAGACGTTGCGGACCGTGGTGCCGGTGTACCAGGCCATCGGCGCGCCGTCGGGAAGCACGCCGGGCTCGAGCGCCAGCAGGCCGCCGATCGCCGAGGGTTCGGCCTGCACCAGCGCGCCCATCGCCTGCGCGAGCTCGCCTCGGCCCATCGGGATCTCGCGGAACAACCGCGCCATGCCGTCGACGGTCACCGCGACCGTGGTCATCGCCGCCTGCAGCCGCTCGGCCGACTGCTGCGCCTCGTAGCGCGTGCGCGCCTCGGCATCGGCGACCACCTGCCGCTGCACCATCGCGTAGGCCGCCGCGAACCCCGCCAGCAGCAGCACCGCGGCGAGCGTGCCGAACATCAGCATCAACCGCGTGCGCAGGCTCTTCCACCAGGGCACGGCGGGACCGGAAGACTGGGCGCGGGGCAGGGCGGCCATGGGGGGAGCATAGGCCAGGACCCCCGCATACCGTAGGAGCGGCTTCAGCCGCGATGCTTTTCTTCCCCTCCTGCCGAAGACCGGAAGAGCATCGCGGCTGAAGCCGCTCCTACGGAAAGAGCATCGCGGCTGAAGCCGCTCCCACCGGAACTGGGCCGGGGAAAGCCGCCCCCGATCCCGGGTAGAATGTCGGCTCTAAAAACCGCGACGAATGCCCGGAAAAGAGGGCGAGAGGAAGAACGATGAA
Source organism: Arenimonas composti TR7-09 = DSM 18010 (assembly GCF_000426365.1). Lineage (GTDB taxonomy): Bacteria > Pseudomonadota > Gammaproteobacteria > Xanthomonadales > Xanthomonadaceae > Arenimonas > Arenimonas composti. The sequence continues at coordinate 59,081 of NZ_AUFF01000002.1, forward strand.
CTGGCTGCAGCACGCGCTCGAAAACGACATCGACCCCACCGAAACCCGCGAGTGGCTGGAATCGCTGAAGGCGGTGCTCGACACCGACGGCCCGGAGCGGGCCCACCACCTGCTCGAGCAGATGGTCACGATGACCCGCCAGGCCGGCGCGCAGCTGCCCTTCCAGCCGACCACCGAATACATCAACACCATCCCGCCGCAGCTCGAGGCCAAGAGCGACGGCGACGCCCAGCTCGAATGGCGCATCCGCAGCATCATCCGCTGGAACGCGATGGCGATGGTCGTGCGCGCCAACCGCAAGCCCGGCGACCTCGGCGGCCACATCGCCAGCTTCGCGTCCAGCGCCACCCTCTACGACGTCGGCTTCAACCACTTCTGGCGCGCCCCGAGCGAACAGCACCCGGGCGACATCCTCTACATCCAGGGCCACAGCTCGCCGGGCATCTATGCGCGCAGCTTCCTCGAGGGCCGCATCAGCGAGAGCCAGCTCGACAACTTCCGCATGGAAGTCGACGGCAAGGGCATCTCCAGCTATCCGCACCCGTGGCTGATGCCGGACTACTGGCAGACGCCGACGGTCAGCATGGGCCTGGGTCCGATCAGCGCCATCTACCAGGCGCGTTTCCTGAAGTACCTCGAGGCGCGCGGCCTGATCGCGCCCAGCGACCGCAAGGTCTGGTGCTTCCTCGGCGACGGCGAGACCGACGAGCCCGAGAGCCTGGGCGCGATCGGCGTCGCCGGCCGCGAGGGCCTCGACAACCTGGTCTTCGTCATCAACTGCAACCTGCAGCGCCTCGACGGCCCGGTGCGCGGCAACGGCAAGATCATCCAGGAGCTGGAGGGCAGCTTCCGCGGCGCCGGCTGGAACGTGCTCAAGCTGATCTGGGGCAGCTACTGGGATCCGCTGCTGGCGCGCGACCGCGACGGCATGCTGAAGAAGCTGATGATGGAAACCGTCGACGGCGAGTACCAGAACTGCAAGGCCTTCGGCGGTGCCTATACGCGCGAGCACTTCTTCGGCAAGTACGAGCAGACCGCGCGCCTGGTCGACAACCTCAGCGACGACGACATCCGCCGCCTGAACCGCGGTGGCCACGACCCGCACAAGGTCTATGCCGCCTACGCCGCCGCCAGCCGGCACAAGGGCCAGCCGACGGTGATCCTGGCCAAGACGGTCAAGGGTTACGGCATGGGTTCCTGGGGCGAGAGCCTCAACCCGACCCACCAGACCAAGAAGCTCGACGACGAGGCCGTGCGCGCCTTCCGCGACCGCTTCCAGATCCCGGTGCCGGACGCGAAGCTGCCGGAGGTGCCGTTCTACCACCCGGGCAAGGACTCGCCGGAAGTGCAGTACCTGCTGAGCCGGCGCGAGAAGCTCGGCGGCTTCCTGCCGCAGCGCCGGCGCAAGGCCAGCCAGCCGCTCAAGGTGCCGGAACTGGCCGCCTTCGAGCGCCTGCTGAAGTCCACCGGCGAGCGCGAGAACAGCACCACGATGAGCTTCGTGCAGGCGCTGAACATCGTGCTGCGCGACAAGCAGGTCGGCCCGCGCTGCGTGCCGATCGTCGCCGACGAGGCGCGCACCTTCGGCATGGAAGGCCTGTTCCGGCAGATCGGCATCTACGCGCCGGAAGGGCAGAAGTACAAGCCGGTCGACGCCGACCAGCTCATGTACTACCGCGAGGACGCCAGCGGCCAGGTGCTGCAGGAAGGCATCACCGAGTGCGGCGCGTTCAGCAGCTGGCTGGCGGCGGCGACGAGCTATTCGTCGAGCGACGTGGCGATGCTGCCGTTCTTCATCTACTACTCGATGTTCGGCTTCCAGCGCATCGGCGACAGCGCCTGGCAGGCCGCCGACATGCGCGCCCGCGGCTTCCTGCTCGGCGCCACCGCCGGCCGCACCACCCTCAACGGCGAGGGCCTGCAGCACGAGGACGGCCACAGCCACCTGCTCGCCGGCGCCATCCCGAACTGCCGCGCCTACGACCCGACCTTCGGCTACGAGGTCGCGGTGATCTTCCAGCACGGCATGAAGCGCATGCTCGAAGAGCAGCACGACGAGTACTGGTACCTGACGCTGATGAACGAAAGCTACCCGCACCCGGCGATGCCCGAGGGCGTGGAGGACGGCATCCTGCGCGGCATGTACCTGTTCCAGGACGCCGGCAAGCCGAAGAAGGGCGAGCTGCGCGTGCAGCTGCTCGGCAGCGGCACGATCCTGCGCGAGGCGATCGCGGCGGCCGAGCTGCTCGACAAGGACTTCGGTGTCAAGGCCGATATCTGGAGCTGCCCGAGTTTCACCGAGTTGCGGCGCGACGGGTTCGACTGCGAGCGGCACAACCGCTTCCACCCGGAGGGCGAGCAGCGCGTGCCGTACGTGACCCAGTGCCTCGAGGGGCGCAGCGGGCCGGCGATCGCCGCGACCGACTACGTGCGCGCCTTCGCCGACCAGATCCGCGCTTTCGTGCCGATGAAGTACACGGTGCTGGGCACGGACGGCTTCGGGCGTTCCGATACGCGGGCGAATCTTCGCCGCTTCTTCGAAGTCGACCGGCACCACATCGCGCATGCGGCGATTGCGGCCTTGGCGGCGGAGGGGAAGATGAACGCTAGGGATGTGGCGCGGGCGATCAAGACGTACAAGATAGACTTACACAAACCAAGTCCGACAAGCGTGTGATGCGGAGCAACTTGAGGCCACCATCGGGAAAAGCTAATGGCAGGTTAGGGGCATGGCCGCGCGCAAGCATCGCCGCTGTCGACCAGTCGAGGCGCTACGTCAGCGAGTGGCGTAACTAAGCCGGGACAAAGAGCCGACCCGAGTGCCGGGAGTTCCGGCCGGCGCCTCGATCCAAGGCGTCCGGCCTAGGCGCACCTTGGTGGCCTCGCGCTACTTCGGTCGGCAGGCCCGCGGTGGGGGCTGTTTTTGAGCCGGGCAATGCGCGCAACCTCGAGGAGTGCCGCGCGATTCAACAAGTGCTTGATCACGCTAATATCGAATCATGAAGGCTGCCTACTTCCGCCGCTGCCAAGTCGAAACCCCACCAGATGTCGTGGACGTATTGTGGAATCTGGCCAGCCAGTTTCGTGGCGGCGAGTCCTTCGGCAACGTTCTCGACTTGGGCGCGGGCGATGGCCGCTTCGGACGCCAGCCGCAGCGCTACCGCTCCTACACCGGCGTGGAGAAGGATGCGGCCAAAGTCGCCGGTGCGCGCATGCCGCACGGCTCGCGCCTGGTGGTGGGCGATGCGCTGAGTTGGCCAGACTCGGGCTACGGGCTGGCAATCGGCAACCCGCCCTACATTCGCCATCACGGACTGGAGCCGCACTGGCGTGACGCCGCGCTGGCCCGGATCGCCCATGCTGGCGGGCCGACCTTGAAGAAGACGGCCAACGCCTTCGTGATCTTTCTTACTCAGGCGCTGCTTAAGACGGACGACGCCGGCCTCGTCGTGCAGTTGGTGCCCTACGAGTGGGTTACGCGGCCCAGCGCGCTGGAGCTGCGCGAGTACATCCAAGCACAAGGATGGAACGTATACGTCTATCGCTTCGATGCAAACATCTTCCCCACAGTATTGACCACCGCCTCGGTGACGGTGATCGACAAGGCGGGACGCGAGGGCCTCTGGAAATTTGGCCAGATCGGGCGCGCGGGGGAAGTGCGGGCCGTCCCCCAAGCCACGGGCTCGCGCTCCAAGCCCATCGCCTACAGCGCCGGCCACGAAACGCTGCACGCGATCCGAGGCCTAAGTCCGGGCGGTCAGGACCTGTTCGTTCTCACCGAGGAGGAGCGACTGTTCTTCGGGCTGCGGCGTCGCACCGACGTGGTGCCCGCAGTCACCAGCCTCCGGCACCTGAATGAGAACATCGGCCAGCTCACGGCAAAGGCGTTCGAGTCGCACTATGTCGCGCAGGGCCGTCGGTGCTGGCTCATCCGCAGCGATCGTGAGTCGCTCTCGGAGGCGTTGAAGGACTACCTGCGCCATGTCGGCCCGCGCTGGAAGCAGTACAGCACTTGCACAACGCGCTCGCCGTGGTGGCGTTACAAGCCGCACCCAGTGCCGGCTGTGCTGGTCGCCTCGGGCTTCATTGGCAACGCTCCGAAAATTGTGGTCAACGAGACTAAGGCGATCGCAGTGGGCTCGGTCTATGGCATCTTGACCGATGAGGGCGCTCCCAGCGCCCGCACAATTGCACAAGGATTGGCCGGTTTCGATTTCGGGCGGCGCATTGTGCATCACTCCAACAATCTGAAGAAGCTCGAAGTTCGCCAGCTCAATACGATCTTGAATCAGTTGTTCGGCTAAGGACCTGCGTGGCCACAAAAGCGCTCGCCGCCTCCAAAAAAATGCGCAAGGCGCATTTTCATATCGACGCCGCTCTGTTCGAGGAACTGGGCGAACGCTTGGTCAGCCGCCCGGAGATCGCGCTAGCCGAGCTCATCAAGAACGCCTACGACGCCGATGCCGCGCGCTGCCGTATCCGCATCGCACCCGAGCAGATCGAAGTGAGCGATAACGGTCATGGTCTGACTGAGGGCGAATTCCTGGGCAACTGGATGGTGGTGAGCACTCAAGTCAAGGGGAAGCAGCGCTTCTCGCGCCGCTACCTTCGTCCGATGGCCGGTTCGAAGGGGGTGGGACGCTTCTCTGCGCGCTTCTTGGGCTCGCACTTGGAACTGGATAGCGTCTCGATCGATCCGGTCAGCAAGCAGCGCACTCGACTGGTGGCGCAGTTCGACTGGAAGGCGATCTCGCGCGCGCAAAGTATCGAGGCTGTGATCATCCCGTACACGGTCACTGCTGTCGACGACGGCGTGCGGACTGGCACGACATTGCGCATCACCCAGCTGCGCGAGGGCGTCGACGCACTGGCGACGGATCGAGTCAAGACTGATGTGTTGCGCCTAATCGATCCGTCCGGTGGTCTGGAGCGCCCACAATTCCACCAAAGCACTCAGCGCGCAAAGAAGGGCGATCCGGGCTTCCAAGTCGTCATTCACGAGTCGGACGAGGATGAAGGCTCGCCCGCGGAAGCCACCGACGTCGCAAAAGCGGTATTGGCAGCCTACACCGGCCGTGTGCGCATGGAAGTAGACGAAGACGGCCAAGTCGACTTCAAGGTGTATTGGCGTGGTCAGGACGCACCGATCGAAAACAAGCGGTTTTCCCTGCGACGTCTGGCGCTGCCGTTCACCGCTGCGCGCTTTGCAAAGCACGATGGTCCAGTTGACCACCGCGGTGTGCCTATGGAACTCGAGCGCATTCAGCACCTGCCTTTAGCTCCAAAGCTCAACTCGCCGGTGTTCATTGACCTGCGCTTTTTCCCGAAGCGCAAGGGCGCCTTTCAAGGGCTCCCAGTCAACGGCGTACAGGCGCAGTCCTGGCTCAAGGATCACGGCAGCTTCGCCGTCGTCGACAACCAATTCGTAATGCCCGCATACGCCGACCAAGACAGTGACTGGTTGGCGATCGAAACGAGCAAATCGCACAATGAGCGCTCTTGGCAGTCCGTACTAACGCCGGTCTGGTACCCCATGGACCCGGCCGACAAGGCCAACCCGCAGCGCAACCCGATGCTGGCGCTTCCGCGCATGACGCAGTTGTTCGGTCGGGTGCACATCTCCACGCAGAAGCGCTTGGACGACGTCGATGACGACAGCTGGTTACAGCCGAACATGGACCGCGAGTCCCTGCGCGCCAATGGCGCGCTCAATCTACTCTGGCACCTTTGCCGCTTCGCCGCCGAGGCGCTGGCTCATTTCGATCGCAAACTGCGCCTGGAAGAAAAGGAAGCGGCCGAGCGCGACGCCCAGCGCGAGGCAAGGACGGCCTTGTCAGCGGCCATCGCTGAGATCAAGACCTCCACGCAGATCGAGCCGGCCTACCGCGAAAAGGTCGTCCAGCAGCTCAAGGCCGCGCAGACCCGATTGCAGGAAGCCGATGAATACCAGCAAGAAGCGCGGATCTCGCTCGAGCTGATGTCGCTGATGGGCGTGATGGCTGGCTTCATGACGCACGAGTTCGAGAAAGCGCTGGCGACTATGCAGCGCATAACCCGCGGCGCCCGCACCTTGGCGAAGCGCGAGCCATCTCTGAAAGAGGCGGCGGACAAGCTGGCCGAGAACGAGAGGACACTAGCCAACTACCTTGAATACATGCGTCTTTTCGCCGAAAAGGCGCGCATTCCTGCGCCGGAACGCTTCAAGGCGCGCGCACAGCTCACCGTCGCCACCCATGCGTTGGAGTCGCTCGCCGCGGACCACGGCATTTCCATCACAATTGCCGCCGATGCCAAGCTGCCCGGCCCATACGTGCCGGTCGCCGCCTACCACGGGGTGGTAGTGAATCTTGTGTCCAACGCCATGAAGGCCGTGGTCGCGCGCATAGGCAAGGCCGAGCGCAAGATTCGCCTGTTCGCCACAAACGAGGGCAATCGCCACATTTTGGTGTGCGCCGACACCGGCATCGGCATCCCCGAATATTTGCGCGAGCGCATCTGGGACCCACTGTTCACCACGACCGGCAGTTCTGAAGACAATCCGCTCGCGTCCGGATTGGGGTTGGGGCTCAGCGTCGTGCAGCGCGTGGTCAAGCGCTTCGACGGGCGCATTGAGTTGCTAAAGGAAGCCCCGCCGGGATACATCACGGCCTTTCGCGTCACGCTGCCGCTGGCAGAACAGGACCAGGCATGAAGCTGTTGTTGATCGAGGACGAGGCGGACTTCATTGAAGATCTCGTGCAGCTGGCCGACGGCGCCGCCACTGTGCTGGCGCCGGGCGACGTCGGCTTGCTGATGCGCGAACTGCCGGGCGAAGGGCCAGCAGAAGACCAGCTGGCTGACATCCTTGGCGGGATAATTCGGGAGCACCAGATCGACCTGGTCGTGCTGGACTCGGACCTTACACACGCCAAGGGCGAGTTGCAGGCGCAATCCGGGTACCGCGCGGCCTTGCACCAGTTGGGCATGCCGGTGTGCCGTTACCAGAAGGGAGGCTCGGAAACGCAGTTCACCTGGTGGAAGCGCTTGAACCGCGCCATGTCCGAAGGCGCGGACGCGATCTGGGTGCCGCGCGCGATGGTTAGTGGCGATCGCATGGATGAGTTGGTGCCGTGGCTGCAGGACATCTGCACGGGCTTCCAGACATTGTCGCAGCGCCTGGAAGCAGCGCCGCAACTGCTGCAAGCCAAGTCGGATCTGGGCCCCGCGGATGTCCTGGCCCTGCTGCTGGACAAGCCAAACGCCATGGTTGACCTGCTCGGCTACACATCGCACAGCCTGCTGTTCTTCGCCGCCGCGGACGAGCCCTCGGACGTGCGCACGCCATCGCAGCGCTATGCCACGCGCCTTGGCTACTGGTTGTACAACTATGTGCTGACCTTTCCCGGACCGATCTTGCCGGCCGGGGCGGCCGCCGCCTTCCTTAACCTGGACCAAGATTCGTTCAACCTTGAGGCGGTGCAGACGCTGGTCGAACCGGCGCGTTACAGCGGTCCGTTCGGCCAGACGGAACGCTATTACTGGCGATCGGACCTGATGCAACTGCTTGAAGCCCACGGCGGCGATCTAGCGCGCGCGCCGGCGCTCGCCGACGCGGCGCTCACGCGCCTCGATCCGGACGACCCGGGTGCCGAGGTGTACTGGTGTGTGCTCTCGCAGGCCCCGGTGCTGGCGTCCGAGACAGCGCCCAATCCCGAGTGGATCCCCATCGGCGCAGTGCAGTCGCGCGTGAAGCAGTCCAAGCTCGATGAACTTGGCCCGTTGCTGAGTATCTAGCGCGATGAGTGCCGTGAGCCTGTTCGGGCGCTTCTGGCGCGATGTCGGGTCGGACATCAAGCGAGTGGTCAAGCGCCACGCGACCTTACTGTTTCCAGATCAGCTGGGACTGCGCGACTTGGACGGCGGTGACCAGGAGATCTACTTGCACGAGCCGGTCATGTTCTACGGCGCGCCGCTTCGCGGCGGCAGCCACAAGCCCGGAGGACGGCGGGCACTGTTCGTCGACGGCACCTTTCGGGTCCGGGAGAATGGTCGCAGCTTCGACCTCGTGCAGGCCGCCTGCAACTTGGTCGTGTACGACACGGTAAATGTAGCCAACGTGTCCTACACGCTCACCTTGATCGACTCGATGCACTTCGACATCGAGCCCGCGGATACGCAGAGCGAATTTCATCCCATGTTCCACGCCCAGCGCGGCTACTCCACGCTGATCACGCCTGCCAAGGTGGTCGCGCAAGCGATGATGGCCTCCCACCTACCGGAGGACAAGATTCATGTCGAGCACGCGGAGATGAACTTGGAGTTCGTGCGGCTGCCGTGCCCGCAGATGGATATGCTCTCGGTTCTGGCCACGGTGGTTGCGGACTTCTTCTGCAACAAGGACCAGACGACGCGTCCTGAGAAGGACGCCTTTCACGCAATGCTCAAGCGCCTGTTGAGCGAGAAGAATCCCATGCGCGAAAGCTTGTCGTCGAAAGCTCTGTCCCGGCGTTGGCAAGATCGCCCGCCGTTCGCCGCCCCGCATTGGTACAAGGAAAGCGGCGGCTAGATGCTCGCCGCTAGACCAACAACGCCGGGTCCTGAAAGCGCTCGTGGACGCGTTCGTTGTGGTATTCCCGCAGCGCTTCGTACTTGTTTAAGACACTTCCTGAGTGGGTCCCGAGCGCCTTGGCGATGATGTCGCGGTGGCGACCCATGAACTCGCGCTTGTTTTCCCAAGCTCGAAAGTTCATGTAGTCATCGCGCGCCTCGCCGGGGGGTATAGTCAATGCGTGCTTGAGCTCCTTCGTGCTCAGCTCGATTTCGCCCAAGGCCATGGTCAAGTAGTCCAGTGCCGGCAAGCCGGAGGTGTACGCTGCTGGCGCAATGAACACGTCGGGAATCGGATCAATTTGCGGCGCGTACATGCCGCGACCTTGGTGTCCGACAAAGTACGCATACAGGTCGGCGTCCACGCCAATGAAGGGAGACCCGATAGCCCCTTCGATGCGCGCGGCACGAACCAGGGCCGGGCTAACGATCGTGTCGCTGTCCTCCTTGAACCAGCCGCGCGCGACCCCGCCCCGCACTAACTGCCCATCGTCGACGAGCATGCGACCCTGTGCGATAGCCAGGCCAGAGAGCTGGTGCAAGATCGCGTCGAACTCGGTCATGGTCTTGACCGCTTCGGACTGCATATCCCACACCGCCACCATCGAATCCGAAATCGCCCAGTACTTGCGGCCAAAGAAGCCATGCATCTCGCCGGACTCGGTGAACTCTCCGGCGAAGCGTTTGAGCACGCGCATCAGGCCGTCAGCCTGCGCCAGCGTGCCCGCCGCCGCGACTTGATGGCTAAACCCCAACAAGTCCGCGTAGAAGACAATCGCATCCGCGAACTGAAAGTTCTTGGGCACTTCTGCGATTTCGGTGTGCATGAACCGTCCTTTGCAGGGAGGTCAAGTGGAAGCGCGCTCCGCTTTGGACTATCTCAGGTCCGTCAACGTTTGAGCTACGGCCCCCGGCGGGGGGATGCTCGACCTCGCCTGTATAGACGATCGTCACTGCCTCGAAACCGCGATTCGGATGCGTGCCGACCCCGCACCGTTATCGAGAGGGGGATCATGGGTGTCAACGCCGATCCAAATCTGACCCACTTAGCCCCGCTGCCGCCGATTCAAATCTGACCCACCCCGGCGCTCATGCTCCGTTTGCCGCTCGCACCGCCCCCGCCTTGCGCTTGTCCTTGAGCCGATAGCTGTCGCCGGTGATCTGCACGATGTGGGCGTGGTGCAGAAGGCGGTCCAGCAGTGCGGCCGTCAGCGTCGCGTCGTCCGCCAGCGCGGTTGCCCACTGCGGGAACGGCAGGTTGCTCGTCAGGATCATGCTTCCGCGCTCGTAGCGTTTGGCGACGACGTTGAAGAACAGGCTGGCCTGCTCGCGCCCGAACGGCAAGTAGCCCAGTTCGTCGACCACCAGTAGCCGCGGACCGAGCACGGCGCGGTTGAAGTACTCCCCCTGCGTCAGGATAGTTGTCGCCCCGATAGACTCCACGCTCGGGGGCAGAGGACAACGCATTGGCTCGGTACGGACAAGCATTCAAGGACAAGGCGGTAGCGCGGCTGTTGCCGCCTGAGAGCGCAGAACTGGAAGTAGTTTCGCGGGAGTTGGGCGTGTCGTCAGGCACGCTGGAGCGCTGGCGTGCCGATGCACTCGCATCCGGGCGCAAGAGTGGCGGCTGGACGCCGGTAGCTCGACTGGAAGCGGTGATTGCGACTGCGTCGATGAGCGAGGCGGAGAAGAGCGCCTGGTGCCGTGCGCAGGGTCTGTTTCCTTCGGAGCTGGACGAGTGGCGACAGACCGCGACGGCGTCCCTGGGGACGTCGGAGGGAGCGACGGCGAACGCGGCGAGCCGGGCGGAGCGTCGGCGGGTGCGTGACCTGGAACGCGAGCTTCGGCGCAAGGACAAGGCGCTGGCGGAGGCGGCGGCGTTGCTGGTGCTGTCAAAAAAACTCGAGGCGCTCTACCCCAGGGACGCGGACGAATGACCGCCCGGGAAGAGCGCCAGCGTCTGGTGACCCTGATCGAGGAAGCGCATACCGGAGGTGCGCGCCTGGCGGTGGCCTGTCGCGAGGCCGGCGTCACGCTGCGTACGCTGCAGCGCTGGCGTGATCCGGAGGCCGGCATCCGCGCCGATGGCCGGCCCGATGCGGTGCACCCCAAGCCGGTGAACGCATTGAGCGAGCAGGAGCGGGCGGACATCGTGGAGGTGGCCAACACGCCGCAGTACGCCGCCCTGCCGCCGGCGCAGATCGTGCCGCGACTGGCCGACGCGGGCCGCTACCTGGCCAGCGAGTCGAGCTTCCACCGGGTCCACGTGAGGCTGGACAAGCCCACCACCGCGGCCGGGCCAAGGCACCGCAGAACCGTCGCAAGTCGACCACGCATGTAGCCCGCGCCCCCAACCAGGTGTGGTGCTGGGACGTGACATGGCTGCGCTCGCGGGTGACCGGACGCTGGTTCTACCTGTACCTGATCCTGGACTTGTACAGCCGCAAGATCGTCGGCCACGAGGTGCATGAGATCGAGTCCGGGAAAGCCTGTTCCGCACCGCCAAGTACCGTCCGGGCTTCCCGGTCAAGGGCTTCGCCGATCTGCAGGGTGCACAGGCGTGGGCCGCGCAGTTCGTACACTGGTACAACCACGAGCACCTGCACAGCGCGCTGCGCTTCGTGGCCCCGGCCGTTCGCCACGCTGGCCAGGATGACATCCAGCTGCAGGCTCGCAGACAGGTGTATGAGCTCGCCCGCCAGCGCCATCCGCAACGTTGGACCGGAGCGACCAGGGACTGGAGCCGCGTCGGCGCCGTCACCCTCAATCCCGAGCGCGATGCGGTCGCGTCGATGCAAGAAAGTAAGCAACTAGCTGCATAAGATCACGCGACAACTACCTTGACACGCACCGCCGCCGGTGGCGGCGAAGCCGAAGGCTTCGTAGAACGCGCGCGACGCGGCGAGGTCCCTCATCGCCAGGCTGATCGAAAAGGCACCGAGTTGCATGGGGAGGTCCTCGCGACGGGGTCCGGCGCATCCTCCGCCGGGCGGGCGGGAGTTGGCAAACTCGGGAGGGTCCTCCCTCAGAGCACGGAGTCATTCGCGGAAGCGTCGGAGATCTGCGGCGACCGTTCGCCCCTCGGCCCGGCGTTCCTTGCGGTCTTGCCAGGACGCGATCCGACATCGCCCGCCAGATCTCGGAATGTGAGACTCCCCGTCGGCATTGTGTATGCAGGAGGCTCACACCTGTTCGGACCCGATGAAATCGCGATGCTGGTCAACCGAATGCCGCCCCCCTCTGACGGCGGCACCGGTCCGCGTCATGATCCGTCCTCGGTAGTTCCTGGTCCTCAACCGGAGTCACCATGAAACGCGTATTCATTCCGTCGACCGGTCCTACCGACTGGCGCAACTTCCGCGCTGATCCCGACACGCAACGGCGACGCGGGAAATCGGCTCTTGAGCTCGCGGTCTCCTGGGATCTCGCGCAGCGATCGGAACGGGGATTGCCTCCGCGGCCTCCGTCGCGGCTCTGATCAGACGGAAGATGGCGAGGGACCGGTCGATGTTCGACGAGCACAGGTTTCTGGAGATCGCGGTGCGCAATGGCGCGGATCGGCCTCAGTTCGCCGGTACCAAGCCATGTCCCGACCTGTGGATCGGGCAGCTGTCCTGCGTCGGAGATCGGAATTACTGCCGTGAGGATTCTCCGTTTGCCGCGACGGATCGCCGCCTGATCTTGATTCTCGAATCTCCTCACAAGATGGAATACCCGACTTGTGGAGGCGGCAGGTCGAAGGTTGCCGACGGGCCGGCCCGAGGCCCAACCGGGGTGCGGCTCAGAAACGGCTTCGACCGGCTGATCAGGAGGCACGGAGAGTTCGAAAGCCTTCCTGGTGCGACCAGCGTCATCCTCATGAATGCCATCCAGTTCCCATGCTCGCTTTTCGAGAACACGAGCCGTCATCGAGACAGGGTTTTCGAAGACTGCTGGAATGATGGTGCCCGTGAGGAGTTCGCGGACAGGCTCGATAACTACGCGCGCCACGATGCGGTGATTGTCAACGCATGCACGCGCGGGACAGGAGCGACACCTCTCCATGAGCTCGTGAGGGCCGCGATCTTCCGAAGCCATTGGCGTATCGCACACCCGTTTTCATGGACTGCGAGGACACGAGTTCCTTCGCCGATTCCACAGAGGCGGAAGGACTGAACGACATGAACAGAAGAGTCGTGATCGCACTGGGTGGAGCTGGAGTCAACTTCGTCAACTCAATTGCACAGCTCGATGCCGATCTGGCGGTGGCCATCATCGGGAGCCAGGATCCCGAAGATGATCGGTACGCTCGATTCGATCATGTCTGGCGGGTCGAAGTTCGGGAGGAAGAGGGCGAGACTGATGCGGATCTGAAAGGGGTTCCTGAAGACGTGCGCGATAGAGCTTTCCGGATCATCGGATCGGCCGACCGAATCGTGTTTTTTGTGGACTTCGGCGGACTCATTTCAAAGTTTGCGCCCGCGCTTTGCGGGCTGGCTAGGAATGCAAAGGATCAAGTTTTCATGTTGGGGACGTTCCCGTTCGTGTTTGAAGTCCCTCGACGGCGCGTTGCAGAGAATGTGCTCGAATCGCTGCGCTCGATCGGAGTGCCAATGTGTGTCGAGGACAATCAGTCGCTGGTGCACCTCGGTCCGACGATGAAGGCAGGGGATGCATTTCGCGTCATGAACCGCCGAATCGAGGGGCATTGGCGGCAGTTCGTCGCATCGAACTAGGTTCGTCGGCAGGGCCGCGCTCATCGACACGCATCCGACCAAGCCCGGCCGAGTGACCGTTGGGGTCACCCCGGGAAAGTGGCATCGCAGGAGACGTGGAGGAGTATCCTGCGACAGGCTGGGCTGAAGAGGTGAACGCGATGCGGTACGCCATCATCATCGAGAAGGCCGGCGACAACTGGAGCGCTTACGCGCCCGACCTGCCGGGCTGCGTCGCTGCCGGCGACACCGTCGAGGAGACCCGCGAGCTGATGCGCGAGGCGATCGAGATGCATCTCGCCGGCATGCGCGAGGATGGCGATCCGATCCCGCCGCCGACGGTGCAGGTGAACTACGTCGACGTCGCTGCCTGAGGGCCGGGCCGGGCGCACGATCCGGCACGCCGGACAGATGGACACGAAGCCCTTCGCCCCCGCCTGCGAACGCAACCGCGACCCGATCCTCGGCGTGCTGCGGTCGGCCTTCGCCGCCTGCCGCACCGTGCTCGAGGTCGGCAGCGGCACCGGCCAGCACGCGGTGTTTTTCGCGGCCGGGATGCCGTGGCTGTCGTGGCAGTGCGCCGATCTCCCGCCGCAGCTGCCGGGCATCCGGCAGTGGCTCGACGAGGCCGGCCTGCCGAACACGCCGCCGCCGCTCGCGCTCGACGTCGCCGGGCCGTGGCCGCCCGGACCGTACGATGCGGTGTTCAGCGCGAACGTGCTGCACATCGTCGACGCGCCCGGCGTCGCGGCGTTCTTCGCCGGCGTCGGCCGCGTGCTCGGCGATGCCGGCGTGCTGGTCGCCTACGGCCCCTTCAACGAGGGCGGCACCTTCACGAGCGCCAGCAACCGCGACTTCGACGCGTGGCTCAAGGCGCGCGATCCGCGCTCCGGGATCCGGGACCTCGAAGCCGTGCAGGCGCTCGCGGCGCAGGCCGGCCTGCGCGCCGTCGACGATGTGGCGATGCCGGCGAACAATCGCTGCCTGGTCTGGCGGCGATCCTGAGAGCCGCCAGCTCAATCCACCTGCAGATGCGTCCGGAAGAACCGCACCATCTCCACCGTACTCCGCACCCGGTTCTCCCGCTTCCGCCACCCATGCCCCTCGTCGGGGAACAGCAGGTACTGCACCGGCACGCCGCGGGCCTGCAGGCTCGCGACGATCTGTTCGGCCTCCACCACCGGCACGTTGGTGTCGTTGGCGCCGTGCATCACCAGCAGCGGGGTGGTGACGCGGTCGAGCTTGTGGATCGGTGACAGGTCGCGCAGCAGCTCGGCCTGGGTGGCGGGGTCGCCGTATTCGCCGGTGCTGATCGCGGCCATCCACGGCGTGCTCTGGCTGAAGAAGGTCTCGAAGTTGACGATGCCGAACAGGTTCGCGGCGGCGGCGAAGGTGTCGGGGTAGTCGGTGACGCCGACCATCGTCGCGTAGCCGCCGTAGCTGCCGCCGGTGATGCCGAGCCGGCGCGCATCGGCGATGCCTTCGGCCACCAGGTAATCGGCCGCGGCCTTGATGTCGCGGTTCGCGTCGAAGCGGCCGGCATGGTTGTCCAGCGACATGAACGCCTTGCCGAAGCCCGACGAGCCGCGGATGTTCGGTGCGAACACGGCGATGCCGGCGGCGAGCAGGGCCTGGTAGTCGCTGCGGAACTCCGGCTGCTCCTGGCCTTCGGGGCCGCCGTGGAAGCTCAGCACCACTGGGCCCGGCGCGGCGAAGTCCTTCGGCAGGTACAGCCAGCCGCTGAGTTCCAGGCCGTCGTGCGCCTTGAACGTGCGCAGTTCCGGCACGACCAGCTGCGCGAGGTCCACGCCCGGATGCGGGCTCCACGTCAGCCGCTTGTACGTGCCCGCGGCGAGGTCGAGTACGTACAGGTCGGCCGGCTGCGCGGCGCCGGCGAGCGACAGCACCACGCGCTGGCCGTCGGGCGCGACGTCGATGCTGTACACCAGTTCGGCCGGCGCCTTCGGCAGCGGCGTGCGCGTGCCGCTGCGCAGGTCGATGCGCTCGAGCTCGTTGCGGCCGGCGACGTTCCACACCAGCAGCGCGAACGTGGCGGCGTCGTCGAGCACGAAGTCCTCGAGTTCGGCGTCGTCGCGCGCGGCCAGCGGCGTGATCGGCGAGGCCATGCCGTCGGCCACGGTCACCTGCCCAAATTCCATGCGGTCGCGGTCGAGGTTGTGCGCCAGGTACACCGTGCCCGCATCGGCGCCGAAGCGGCCGAACAGGTTCGCGGTGCCTTCGTGCGGCGTCAGCAGCACGCGGTCGCCGCTCTCCAGGTCGCGCACATACGCATTGAGGTCGCCGCGCGTCACCAGTTCCCATTCGAGCGCGGTGTCGCCGCGCAGTTCGGCGATGCCGCCGAGGCCCCTCACCTCGAACGCCAGCGTGGCCTCGCCCGTCTTCGGGTCCCAGATCCACGGATCCATGCTGTCGGGCGAGCGCGCGTTGCTCGCGAAGTGGTAGCGGCCGTCGTCGGCGAAATCGCCGAGGAAGGTGTTGGCGTCGCCGTCGTCGTCGATGGCCACGGTGCCGGTGCCGTCGATCGTGGTCAGGCGCAGCGCCATGTTGTAGCCGCCGCCCGGCGCGACGCCGTACGCGATGCGCCCGTCCGGCGACCAGCGCGGCCCCTGCGCCGCGTCCGGCCCCTGCGTGACCATGCGCGGGTAACCGCCTTCGGCCGGGATCCACCACACCTGCGGGACGCCGCTGATGTTCGTGGTGAACAGGATCTTCGTGCCGTCCGGTGACCAGCGCGCGCCGCTGGCGGCGCCCATGCTCGCCATCGCGGTGACCCGTTCCTCCAGCGACGCATCCGCCGGCACGCTCGGCACCATCGCCGGCGGCGGCGGATCGGGTTGCACCGGCGGCTCCAGCGCGGCGGCCGGGAGCGGGAGGAATGCGGCGAGCGCCAGGGCGGTCAGCCGGGCGAACGGACGGGCGTGCGGGCGACGCGGACTGCGCATGAGGCCTCCGGTACGTGGTCTTGTTTCCCCGGGGGGAATGTAACCCGGGAAGTCCGGGGTTCGTACGGGGCACGCGCCAGGGGCGGTGTGACTTTCGCCGGCCGCGGAGGGATATTCACCACGCGGCAGATTCCCTGCCCCGGAGCCAGGAGACCGCCATGCCCGACACCCGGCGCCTGAAGTACACCACCACCATCGCCGCCCCGGTCCCGACCGTCTGGCGGCTGATGCTCGCCCACGAAAGCTACCGCCGCTGGACCGCGCCGTTCGCCGAGGGGTCCGACTTCGTGGGCACGTGGGAGGAGGGCTCGCGCATCGTTTTCACCGGGCCGTCGGGCGACGGCATGGTCGCGGAGATCGCCGTGAACCGCGAGCACGAGTACATCTCGATCCGGCACCTGGGCGTGATCCAGGACGGCGTCGAGGACACCACCAGCGACGCCGTCCGCGCGTGGGCGCCGGCGTACGAGAACTATCGGTTCACCGCGGTGCCGGAAGGCACGCGCCTCGACGTCGAGCTCGACGTCTCCGACGAGTGGGCCGCGCACATGGACGCGGCGTGGCCGAAGGCGCTGGCGGTGCTGAAGGCGTTGAGCGAGGCCGAATCGGCGGCGCACTGAACACGCCCGGCGAATGACCTGCACCGCGCTCGGCGACGCGTGCGAAAACGTCAGGAAAGTACTCTGACCCCAGTTGTCGGCGGTTGGCGTTATATGCTGCTCGCACGGCCGATGTCCGGCCACGAACGCGGAGAACGAAGATGGGTCTGATCCAGGCGGCGAAGGGTGCGATCGGCGGGATGCTGGGCGACCAGTGGAAGGACTTCTACACGGTCCCGGCCGGGCTGGCGCCCACCGCGGCGCTGTTCGCGGCCGTGCCGCAGGGCACCAACGCCGGCCGCGGTTCCAACACCAGCGGCTCGCGCAACATCATCAGCAACGGCTCGAAGATCGTGGTGCCGGAAGGTTACGGCCTGCTGCTCGTGCAGGACGGCAAGATCACCGGCTTCGCGGCCGAGCCGGGCGGCTACATCTGGAACTCGGACGACATCGAGTCGCAGTCGATCTTCGCCGGCGACGGCATCGTCAGCCCGCTCATCAAGCAGAGCTGGGAGCGCTTCAAGTTCGGCGGCCGCCCGGGCGCCCAGCAGGCGGCGTTCTTCGTCTCGCTGAAGGAACTGCCCGACAACCGCTTCGGCACCCAGTCGGAGATCTACTGGGACGACGGCTTCCTCAACACCCAGGTCGGCGCGATCACCCGCGGCTCGTACACGCTGAAGATCGTCGACCCGATCCTGTTCGTGAAGAACTTCGTGCCGGCCACCTACCTGCAGCCGGGCGGCCCGGCCTTCGACTTCACCGACATGGACAACGCGGCGGCCAGCCAGCTGTTCAACGAGGTCGTCGGCTCGCTGGCGCCGGCGTTCAGCCACTACACCAACGACCCGAACAAGCAGAACCGCATCACCAACCTGCAGCGTGACTCGATCGGCTTCGCGCAGTCGCTGTCGGCGGCGGTCGAGAACGGCTACCAGTGGCGCAGCGACCGCGGCCTGGTGATCGCCAAGGTGGCGATCGTCTCGATCGAGTACGACGCCAACACCCGCGAGCTGCTGAAGACGGTGCAGCGTGCCGACGCCCTCAGCGGTGCGCGCGGCAACTCGAACCTGCAGGCCAGCGTCGCCGCCGGCATCCAGTCCGCCGGCGAAACCGGGGGTCCGGCCGGCCTGGTCGGCATCGGCATGGCCGGCGGCATGCTCGGCGGCATCGCCGGCATGCAGCAGCCGACCCAGCCGGCGCAGCCGCCGGCCGAGGATCCGGTGGCCAAGCTGAAGAAGGCCAAGGAGATGCTCGACATGGGGCTGATCTCGCAGGCCGATTTCGACGCTGTGAAGGCCAAGGTGCTGGGGCTCTAAGTGTCCAACCGCAACGTTCCGCCGCCGCCGCCGGGTTCGCCCGGCGGCGCGCACTTCACCGGTCCCGGTTCGCCGCAGGACGTGCCGCCGGATCCCGGCGTGTCGCCGATCGACACCTCCACGCTGCCTAAGGCGATCCGCGAGGAACTCGAGGCGCCCGATCCGGTCGCCATCGACACCGCCTCGCCCGAGCTCAGGGACGGCAGCAACCACTGCCCGAAGTGCGGCGCCACCGACATCCGCCACAAGCCCGGCACCGATCATGTGGTCTGCATGTTCTGCCGTCACGAATGGGTCGGCGAGCGGGTCGAGGAAGCCTTCGGTTTCGGCGAGGGCCACGACGACCTGCGCGGCACCATCATCTCGTCGGGCGCGAAGGACATCGACGCCGACGCCTCGCACCTGCGCAGCTTCAAGTGCAACGGCTGCGGCGCCGAGGTCACGGTGAACACCGAAACCGCGATGACCGCACGCTGCCACTGGTGCCGGCACGTGTTCGGCGTCAACGAGCAGATCGCCAACGGCGCGGTGCCCGATGCGGTGCTGCCCTTCCACATCAAGAAGGACGACGCGGTCGCGCGCATCCGCCAGTTCGTCGACAAGCGCCGGCTGTTCGCGCTGAAGGCGTTCAAGCAGGAGTTCACGCCGGAGAACGTCAGCGCGGTCTACCTGCCGTACATGATCGTCGACGGCAACATCAGCGCCGACTACGCCGGCCAGGCCGAGATCGAGACCCGGCGCTACACCCGCGGCACCGGCAAGAACAAGACGACCTATTACGACGCCGACGTCTACCGGGTGACGCGCCACGTCGACTTCACCGTCGACGACCTGCCGCTGGAGGCTTCGCAGGCGCGCGGCAACCTCGACACGCGGGTCAACACCAACAACATCATCAACACGATCCTGCCGTTCGACACCAAGAACGCGGTGAAGTGGAACGCCTCGTACCTGGTCGGCGTCAGTTCCGAGAAGCGCGACGTCGACGTGTCGAAGCTGATGCCGCGGCTCGAGGACCAGGCGCTGTCGATCGGCCGCTGCCAGATCGAGAAGACGCTCGGCAAGTACGACCGCGGTGTGCGCTGGGAGCGCGAGGGCCTGCAGGTGCACGGCAGCCGCTGGGTGTCGATGTACCTGCCGGTGTGGCTGTATTCCTACCGCGAGCCGGGCAAGAACGGGATGCTGCACTACATCGCCGTCAACGGCCGCACCGGCGAGACCATGGGCAGCGTGCCGGTGCAGCACTGGAAGCTGTTCCTGGCCGCGTTCACCGTCGGCACCATCGTCGAGGGCTTCGCCCTCTGGCTTCTGTGGGCAATGTCATGAGCGACGAAGGCGATCTCCTGCTGCTGCTGCTCGGCCCCGGCGCCGGCGCCAGCCTGTACTGGATGCTGTACCGGTTCTACCGCAACACCGACAAGTCGCATGCCTTCGAGAAGGAAACCCACGTCGTCGCCAAGCCGATGACCGGGTCCGACGAGAAGGTCGGCCAGGTCACCGGCGTGCGCAACGCCTTCATCAGCGGCAACAACAAGAGCGACTGGCGCAAGCGCGTCGAGCGCATGCGATGACCGCTTAACAACCGGGGTCGGATTCCCTGGTTAAGACGCGCGTCGCGCGTCTTAACCAGGGAATCCGACCCCGGTTGTTAAGCGCTTCCCAGAAGTCGGGTGAACGTGCCCGGATCCGTGACCGCGCGGATCCGCGGCGAACGCAGTTCCTCCGCCAGATAGCGCGCATTCGCCCCACCGAGCCAGACGGGCAGCGCCGCCGGCAACAGCGCATCCAGCTCGCGCAGCGCCGCCAGCGCCGCCGGCGCCTGCCCGGGATCCACTGAACTCAGCGCGACCCCGGGTGCGCGGACATGCGTGGCGACCCGCGCGATTTCCTCCGCCGGCAGCTCCGTGCCGAGATAGAGCACCGCCACCCCGGCCTCGTGTGCATGCAGCGCCGCGCCGAGCAGGCCGAGTTCGTGCGGTTCGCCGCTCAGGGTCGCGAAGGGCAGCCGCGGCCGGCGGTCGTTCGCCGCAGGGGCCAGCACCGCCAGCAGGCGGGTGCGCAGCAGGCTGCTGACGAGGCGTTCCTGGGCGATCGCGAGGCGGCCGTCGGCCCAGCGCACGCCGACCTCGCGCAGCAGCGGCATCACCACCCGCCCGAGCAGCACCGGCAGCGGCAACGTCGCGATCGCGACGGCGAGGTCACGGTCGAATTCGTCGACGCGGTAGGCGGCGACCGCGGCGAGCAGCCGCTCGGGCAGCAGCTCGACGCCGCCGTAGGCGGCCTGGCGGCCATCGTCGAGCAGGCGGTCGAGGGCGGCATCGTCGAGCGCGGCGAGGTCGCGGATCGGATGGCCGCGGCCGGTCAACCGGAAGAGGCGGCCGAGGCGTTCGACGGTCGCGGCGTCGTAGAGCCGCCGGCCCTGGGCATCGCGGACGGGCCGGATCGCGCCGTGACGGCGCTCCCAGGCGCGCAGCGTCTCGGCACTGATGCCGGTGAGTTCGGCGACGGCCTTGATCGGGTACATGCGGGCGATACTGTACAGCCAATGTACATGACAAGGGTGGACGAGCGTTTAACGGGCCGATGACGACACTGCGCCCGTCCCGGAGCGCCGGCCGGTTTCCCCCACCCCTTCATCCGGCCGGCCCCGGGATCCCCTTCCCACCACCCGCTCCAGGAGAACCGCCATGTCCTTCCGTCTTTCCCGCCGCATGACGGCGCTCGCCGCCGCCCTCGCGATCGCCGTCGCCGCCCCGCTGGCGGTGGCCGGCAATGCCGGCGCCGACGCTCCGGCCCGCACCGCCGCGCAGCCGGCCGGCGACATCGTCGACACCGCCATCGCCGCCGGCAACTTCAAGACCCTGGTGGCCGCGGTGCAGGCCGCCGGCCTCGCCGACACCCTGAAGGGCCCCGGCCCGTTCACGGTGTTCGCGCCGACCGACGCCGCCTTCGCCGCGCTCCCGGCCGGCACCGTCGAGAACCTGCTGAAGCCGGAGAACCGCGACCAGCTCGTCGCGATCCTGACCTACCACGTTGTGCCGGGCCGCGTGACCGCGGCGCAGGCCGCGACCCTGGACAGCGCGAAGACCGTGCAGGGCGGCGAGCTCGATATCGATGCCGCGAACGGTGGCGTGACCATCGACGGCGCCAACGTCGTGACCGCCGACATCGCCGCCAGCAACGGCGTGATCCACGTCGTCGACAAGGTCCTGTTGCCGAACTGAGCGACGACCGGGAGAAACCGCGATGAAAGTTCTGAACCTCGCCACCCTGATCCTGGTGATCGTCGGTGGCCTCAACTGGGGCCTGGTCGGCGCCTTCGACTTCGACCTGGTGGCGGCGATCTTCGGTGGCCAGACGGCGCCGCTGGCGCGCGTGGTCTACGTGCTGGTCGGCGTGTCGGCGATCGTGCAGCTGGGTCTGCTCGGCGCGAAGCGGGCCTGACGACCCGGCTTAACAACTGGGGTCGGATTCCTTCGTTAAGGACGGGGGGCGGATTCCTTCGTTGCGCAACGGGGTCGGATTCCCGGGCGGAGCGCAGGCGTTGAACGCACTCGTGATGGCCGGAGTTCCCCGGCGATCGGCAAGGAGGCCGGTTGCCGGGTTGCCGGTTGCCGGTTGCCGGTTGCCGCGTCGCTGCGTCGCTGCGTCGCGGCATTCGTATGATGTGGATCGAAGATCCCGCGCTTCGCGCGATCGCGGCTGAAGCCGCTCCTACGGATTGGGCTGGATTGGGCTGCCGCCATGACTACGCCACTGCGCATCGACTTCGTGTCCGACATCGTCTGCCCCTGGTGTGCGATCGGGCTGAGCGCACTCGAGGCGGCGATCCGGCGCGTCGGCGATGCGGTGACCGTCGCGCTGCACGTGCAGCCCTTCGAGCTCAACCCGGGGCTCGGGCCCGCGGGCGAGGACCTCGTCGCCCACCTGCAGAAGAAGTACGCGATCGGCGCGGCGCAGATCGCCGCCAGCCAGGAGGCGATCCGCCAGCGCGGCGCCGAACTCGGTTTCACGTTCGCGCCCGAACGCCGGCGCATCCACGACACCTTCGACGGCCACCGGCTGCTGCACTGGGCCGGGATCGAGGGTGGCGGCCGGCAGCTGGCGCTGAAGCGGGCGCTGCTCGCGGCCTATTTCACCGACGGGCGCGACGTCTCCGATCACGCGGTGCTGGTCGAGGCGGCCGGCAGTGTCGGTCTCGACCTCGTGCGTGCGCGCGAGGTGCTCGGCAATGGCGAGTTCGCCGACGAGGTGCGTGCGGCGGAGAAGTTCTTCGTCGATGCCGGCATCCGCGGCGTGCCGGCGATCATCTTCAACCGCACCCACCTGATCAGTGGTGGGCAGCCGGTCGAGGTCTTCGAACGTGCCCTTCGCCAGCTCGCTTAACAACTGGGGTCGGATTCCCGCGTTAAGACGCAGTGCACCAGCCGGCGTCCGAAGAGCCGGCGCGTCTTAACGCAGGAATCCGACCCCAGTTGTTAAGCGCTTTTCGCCCAGGCGCCGGCGATCGCCCCGACTTCGGCGAGCACCGCATCGCGCTTCGCCGCATCGTCGCCGCCCTCGCAGTAGTAGGCGGCGATCAGGATCGGCGCTGCGTCGGGCGATCGCGGCGGCCAGGCGATCGCGACGTCGTTGCTGGTGCCGTCGTTGCCCGTGCCGGTCTTGTCGCCGACCCGCCAGCCCGACAGCCCCGCGCGCAGGCGCGAATCGCCGGTGGTGTTGGCGAGCAGCCAGCCGATGAGCTGCGCACGCGACGCCGCCGACAGCACATCGCCGGTCAGGATCCGCCGCAGCGAGTCGGCCATCGCCATCGGCGTCGTGGTGTCGCGCAGCTCGCCGGGCCGCCAGAGGTTGAGCGTCGGTTCGTTGCGGTCGAGGCGCGTGGATTCATCGCCGGTCGCGCGCAGCCAGGCGGTCAGGCCCGACGGGCCGCCGAACTCGGCCAGCAGCCGGTTCGCGGCGGTGTTGTCACTGGTCGTGATCGCCGCGGCGCAGAGTTCGCCGACCGTCAGCCCGGCCGCCGGATCGGCCTTCCCGACCACCGGCGACCCGCTGATCAGGTCCTCGCGCCGCCAGTGCAGGCGACGGTCGAGCGAGGCCTCGCCCGCGTCCACCGCCGCCAGCACCTGCGCGGCCAGCAGCCACTTGAAGGTGCTGCACATCGGGAAGCGTTCATAGGCGCGCCACGCGAAACCTTCGCCGGTGGCGGTGTCGAGCACCGCGACGCCGAGCCGGCCGCCGTGGCGTTCCTCGAGGTCGGCGATGCGGTTCGCGGGGTCGTCGCCCCAGGGCAGACGCTCGCGCGCGAAAGCGAGCGCGGGCATGGCGGCGAGCGACGAGACCAGCAGGCGGCGGCGGGACAGGATCATGTGAATCGGGACGTACACCGTTAGGCGATGCACGTCCCCGGTGGGATGAGGGAGCGCCAGTTTCCGCCGCGAATCTGGCAATTCCCGGGCAAATCGGGGACGTACCCCGTCCTACAGGGTACGTCCCCTTCCTACGGGGTACGTCCCCGTCAGGGGGTGGGCTGCACTTCGATTTCCAGCCCCAGCTTCTCGAGCTGCGGCCGTACGACAGCGGCGTCGCCGACGACCACCCAGGTGAAGGCCTCGGCGTCGAGCAGCCGCCGCGCCGCCGCGTCCATCGTCGCCGGGTCTAGCGCCTGGTAGCGGCCCGCGATCTTCTCCCAGTAGTCGTCCGGGCGGCCGAACAGGGCGTTGCCGCGCATCGCGCCGAGCACCGCCGCCGAGGTCTCGAACAGGCCGGGGATCGAGCGCGCGCTGCCGTCCATCGTCCGCCGCGCCTCCGCGGCGGTGACGCCGCGCGGGCCGAGGAAGTCGCGGTACTGCTGCAGCAGCGCCGCGATCGACTCGCCGGTGCGGTCGGCCTGCACCGGCGCGGTGATGACGTAGGGCGACCGCTCCCAGGTCTGGCTCAGCCGGCCGTTGACGCCGTAGGACCAGCCGCGGGTCTCGCGGATGTCCTGGTTGATGCGCGACAGGAAGCCGTTGCCGATCACCTCGTTGGCCGCATTGAAGGCGACGAGGTCGTCGCGCCCGCTCGCCGCCAGCACCTGCGCCCCGAGGATCAGCGACTGCGGCGATTGCGGCCGGTCGATCAGCACGATGCGCGGCCGCGGCGCCGGCAGCGTCGCCGGGAAGTGCTTCAGCGGCGGCGCGTTGGCCGGCTGCTCCCAGTCGGTGAAGGCGGCCTCGAGCAGCGGCCGCAGTTCCGCCAGCGGCCGGTCGGAGACCACGAACAGCCGTGCGTTGTCGATGCGGAACCACTGGCGGTGGAAATTGCTCAGCTCGCGCTGGCCGAGCCGTGCGACGACCTCGGCATCGCCCAGCCCCGACTGCGGCCGGCCATAGGGATGCCCGGCCCCGTACAGCAGCGCCGGCAGCGCCCGCGCGCCGATGCCGTTCGGCGACGCGCGCTCCTGGGCGATGCGTGCCAGCTGCTGCGCGCGCACGCGCTCGATGTCGGCCTCGTCCAGCGCCGGGTTGCGCACGATGTCGACGAGCAGGTCGAGCCCACCGGCGAGGTTCGGGCTGAGCACGCCGAGCTGGACCACCGTGCGGTCCATCGTCGCACTGGCAGTCACGGTGGCGCCGAGGCGTTCGCTGTCCTCGGCGATGCGCAGCGCGTCGCGCGAGCGGGTGCCCTGGTCGAGCAGGGACAGCAGCAGCTGCTGGGTGCCGAGCGCGTTCGCCGGGTCGGCGGCGACACCGGCATCGAACTCGATCGCGACCTGGGTCAGCGGCACCGTCGCGACCCGCGCGTAGCTCACCTCCAGCCCGTTGCTCAGCGCGATGCGCTCGACGTCCGGGAAGTCGAGCGACTTCATCGGCCCGATCGGCGGCATCGGCTCGCGCGCGCTGTACTCCAGCGCTTCGACCGGCGCCGGCGCCGGCCGCTCGGCGGCGGCTTCGGCATAGGCCTCGCGCTCGCCCGGCGCGACGCTCAGCGCCAGCACCGGCCGCGTCAGCCAGCGCGCCATCGCCGCGCGCACGCTCTCCGGCGTCGCCTGCGCGTATTCGCGGGTGCGCCGCTGCGCGTAGAAGCCCGGGTCGTCGGCGTACAGCGCGCCTTCGGCCAGCGCCACCGCCTTGCCGCTGAAACCGCCGGTGGGCTCGAGCGCGCGGATGAAGTTCGACAGCCACTGCGTCTGCGCGCGCGCGACCTCGTCGGCATTCGGGCCGCTGCCGACGTAGTCGGCGATCAGCGCGTCCAGGCGCTTGCCGACCGCCTCGACGTCCTCGCCCGGCTTCACGTCGACGCTGACCTCGAACAGGCCGATGCGGTGGAAGGCCTGGTAGGAGGCCGTGACCCGCACCGCGACCTGTTCCCGGCGCACCAGCACCTCGTCGAGCCGCGAGCTGTTGAGACCGCCGAACACGGTGGCGGCGATGTCGAGCTCGGCGGCATCGGCATCGGTCAGGCCGGGCACGACCCAGGTGCGGTACAGCCGCGTGGCGGGCACGCGGTCGTGCAGGGCGATGTCGACCCGCGCGGGCAGCGTCGGCACGTCGGCGGCGGCCGGCACGTTCTGCGGCCCGCGCGGGATGTGCCCGAAGTACTGCTGCACCAGGCGGCGCGCGGTGGCCACGTCGATGTCGCCGGCGAGCACCAGCACCGCGTTGTTCGGGCCGTACTTCTCGCGGTGCCAGTTGCGCAGGTCCTCGAGCGTCGCGGCGTCGAGGTCGGCCATCGAGCCGATCGTCGAATGCCGGTACGGATGGCCTTCCGGGAACAGCGCCTCGAGCTGCGCGTACTCGACCAGGCCGTAGGGCTGGTTGTCGCCCTGGCGCTTCTCGTTCTGGACGACGCCGCGCTGGTTGTCGAGCCGCTCCTGGTTCAGCGCACCGAGCAGGTGGCCCATGCGGTCGCTCTCCATGTACAGCGCCTGCTCGAGCGCCGGCGTCGGCACGGTCTGGAAGAAATTCGTGCGGTCGAACCAGGTCGTGCCGTTCCAGTCGGTCGCGCCGAGCGCGCGCAGCGGCTGCATCAGGCCGCCGGGCAGGTTCTCGGTCGGGTTGAACAGGCCGATGTGCTCGAACAGGTGGGCGAAGCCGGTGCGCCCCGCGCGTTCGTCCTTGCTGCCGACGTTGTACCAGGCCTGCACCGCGACCACCGGCGCCTTGCGGTCGGTGTGCACGATCACCCGCAGGCCGTTGTCGAGGGTGAACTGCTCGTACGGAATCGCCACCTCCCGCACCAGCTCGGCCACCGGCACCGGCGCGGGCGGCGGTGGCGGTGCGGCCAGCGCGGGAGCGGCGAACACGAGGATCAGGGCGGCGAACAGCGACGAACGGACGAAACGGGCAGGGCGCATGACAGGCTCCGGGCGGCGGAAGGGACGTGCTTGCGATGCAGTTCACGGGCGCCGGGTTGCATTCCCCGCCGGCGCGGGCGACGGCCAAGCTAGCACCACCCCCCGGCCGCCGGGCCGGCCGAACGTCACGGACCCGGGAACCGGGGTGTCGCGTCAAAACGCAGAGTCCGCCTTGATCCGCGAAATCTGCGTTCCCGTTCGCACCCATGTCCGGATTCGGGGCCGGGGCTGCGTAAGGGCCGGCTTCAACCCGCACCGGAGCCGCCGATGAAGACCCGCCCTGTCATGTCGATCGCCCTTGCCTTGGGCCTCGCGAGCGCCGCCGCGCCGGCCGCCGAGCCGCGTCCGCAGAGCCTGCTGGTGCTGGATGCGTCCGGTTCGATGTGGGGGCAGATCGACGGCCGCCCGAAGATCACGATCGCCCGCGAGGCGATCGACCGCATGCTCGCCGAATGGTCCGGCGGCGACCTCGGGCTGATGGCCTACGGACATCGCCGCAAGGGCGACTGCAACGACATCGAGCTGTTGCAGCCGGTCGGTGCCTTCGACGCCTCGACGATCCGCCGCCGCGCCGGCGCGCTGAATCCGCGCGGCATGACCCCGATCAGCGCCGCGGTGCGCCAGGCCGCCGAACTGCTGCGCTTCAGCGAACAGAAGGCGACGGTGATCCTGGTCAGCGACGGCGAGGAGACCTGCGACGCCGATCCCTGCGCCCTCGGCCGCGAACTCGAGGCGGCCGGCGTCGACTTCACCGCGCACGTGATCGGCTTCGACCTGCGCGAGGGGCCGGCGCGCGCGCAGCTGCAGTGCCTGGCCGAATCCACCGGCGGCCGCTACTTCGAGGCCGAGGACGCCGCCGGCCTCGACGCCGCGCTGGAAGAAGTCGCTGCCGCCGAACCGCCGCCGCCGCCGGCCGCGCCGGAAGCCGCGCCGGGCCATCCGAATGTGAAGGCGCGCGAAGGCGAGCAGTGGATCGAGGGCTATGCGCTGTGGCCCTACACCGACATCACGCTCACCCCCGGCGAGGCCCCGGGCCTCGAGAACCTCGACTTCACCGTCGATCAGACCGCCGAGGACTGCCAGCGGATCTGCCTGGAGAACACCCAGTGCGCCGGCTGGCACTACGAACCGACCGGCAGCTATTTCGTGAGCTATCCGCGCTGCCACCTGAAAGGCCACCACTTCGCCGTCACCCTGAAACACGAGGGCGAAGGCTGGGTGGCGGGGATCCGCGAGGGCGTGGCCCTGATCTTCGTCGAGGACGAAGAGGCAGTGGAGTGAGTCGGAGTAGACCGCGCGTTTCCCGCGAAAAACCGGGGTCGGAGTAAACCGCCCGGAAAAGTACTCTGACCCCGGTTCTTCGCGCGCAAGGCGCGCGGGCCGTCTCTCGTTTCTCGTTCCTCGTTTCTCGTTCCTCGACTTGCCGGAGCCACCGATCCCCGGGATGCTTCGGCAAGGGGAGAGTGAGAGAGCGCATGCCGCAAGCCGACTGGTCGGAGATCGAGGCGCTGTTCGACGCCGCCTGGGAATTGCCGGAGGCCGAGCGCGAGGCCTGGCTGGCGGCGCAGGAGGCGCCGGCGGACGTGGTCGCGGCGGTGCGGCGGCTGTTCGTCGCGGCGGCCGAGGCGGGGGAATTCCTCGAGACGCGCGGGGCAGGCGAGGCGCCGCCACCGGTGCTGTCGCCGGGGGAACGCGTCGGTGCCTGGCGGGTGCTCGCGCCGCTCGGTCGTGGCGGCATGGGCGAGGTGCATGCGGTCGAGCGCGACGACGGCCAGTTCGCGCAGCCGGCGGCGCTGAAACTGCTGAACGCCGCCGACACCGACGCCGCACTGCGCTTCCAGCACGAACGCCAGCTGCTCGCGCGGCTCGAGCATCCCGGCATCGCCCGCCTGATCGACGGCGGCCTGCACGGCGGTCGCCCGTGGCTGGTGATGGAGCGGATCGACGGCGACCGCATCGATGCCTGGTGCGAGGCGCGCGGCCTCGACCTCGCCGGTCGCCTGCGCCTGCTGCTGCAGGCCGCCGAGGCGCTGATGCATGCCCACGCCCGCGGCGTGCTGCACCGCGATGTCAGCCCGGCGAACCTGCTGGTCGATCACGACGGCCGCGTGCGCCTGATCGATTTCGGCATCGCCGGCGCCCTCGGCGACGAAGCCGGCGGCAGCGCCGCGCTGAACTTCGACTACGCCGCGCCGGAACTCGCCGGCGGCCAGGTCGACGCCGGCGCCGACGCGTACGGGCTGGCCGCGCTCGCCTACCGGCTCGCCAGCGGCAGGCCGCCGCGCGAGACCGCCGGGCTGCCGACGCCGGCCGCGCTCGCCCGCCTGTTCGCCGGGCCGCCGCCGCGCCTGCGCGACACCGGCGCCGGCGCGCGCTGGCAGCGCGATGGTCGCGAGCGCGCTTTGTTCGCCGACCTCGACGCGATCCTCGCGCAGGCGCTGCATCCGGATCCGGCGCGGCGCTACGCCGGCGTCGAGCGCTTCGCCGACGACCTGCGCCGCGCGCTGGCCCGCGACGCGCTCGCTGCCCGCAGCGGCGAGCGCTGGCATGCGCCGGCACGCTGGCTGCGCCGGCACCGCGGCCCGGTCGCCGCGGCAGTGCTGGTGGTCGCGACGCTGGCCGGCGGTCTCGGCGTCGCCCTGTCGCAGGCGCGCGAGGCGCGGCTGCAGCGCGACAACGCACTCGCCGAACAGGCGCGGCTCGAGGCGGTGCGGCAGGCGGTCTACCTGATGTTCCGCAGCGCCGGCGAGCAGGGCGGCGACGTGAGCGCCGGCGAGGTGCTGAACGGCGCCGCCCGCCGCATCGAGGACGAGTTCGCGCGCGCGCCCGACGCCGGCGCGCCGGTGCTGCATGCGCTCGGCGAACTGTATTTCCTGCTCAACGACTACGAGGCCGCCGAGCCGCTGCTGCGCCGCCTCGCCGACGCCGACCCGGCGAAGGTCGACGCCGGCCACATCGCCGCCGGCCGCTACGACCTCGCGCAGGTAAGGCTGCGCCGCGGCGACGCCGACGAGGCGCGCACGCTGCTGGCGCAGGCGCAGGCGTTCTGGGTCTCGGATCCGGAGCGCTGGCGCTCGCGCCTGGTCGACAGCCGCTTGCTCGAAGCGCAGCTGCTGGCCGGTACCGGCGACGGCGAGGCGGCGCTCGCGCTGCTGCGTGCCGCGCTGGCCGAACGCATCGCGATCAGCGGCGCCGGGCACCCGGAGACCGGCGTCTTCCACAACAACCTCGGCGTCGCGCTGTTCCGCGCCGGCCGGCTCGACGAGGCGCGCGACGCCTTCGCCGCCGCATCGAAGGTCTGGGAAGCGGCCGGGCTCGCGCAGCAGCCGGACGCGCTGAACACGCTGAACAACTGGGGCGCGGTGGAAGTCGCCGCCGGTCGCCCCGCCGCCGCCGAGCCGCTGTTCGCGCAGGCGGTGGCGATCCGTCGCGCCCATTACGGCCCGTCCGCGGCGACCGCGGCCCTGCTCAACAACACCGGCAAGCTGGCGCTGCAGAACGGCGAGCCGGCGCGCGCGCTGCCGCTGCTGCGCGATGCCGCGGCGATGGGCGAGCGCTATGCCGGCGCCGGCAGCCTGCACCACGTTTCGGCGCTGGCCGGCGTCGCCGAGGCCGAACTCGCGCTCGGCGAGCCGGATGCGGCGGAGACCACCGCCGGCATCGCGCTGTCGGCGGCGAAGCAGACCCTGGGCGAGCGCCACCCCGGTGTCGGCGTCGCCGCGCTGGCGCTGGCGCGCGTGCGCGCGGCCCAGGGCGACCGCGCTGGGGCCGAGGACCTGCTCGCCCAGGTCGAGGCGATCGCCGCGGCTGCCGGCGCCGCCGGCGCCCGCCTGCAGCAGCAGGCGCAGTCGCTCAGGGCGGCGTGGTCGGCGCCGGCTCCGGGCCCAGCGCCTGGTACAGCCACGCCTTCGCCTTGACCCAGTCACGGCGCACCGTGCGGTCGGTGATGCCGAGCACGCGTGCGGTGTCGACCTCGGAATAGCCGGCGAAGAAACGGCATTCGATGATCCGCGTCAGGCGCGGATTGAGTTGCGACAACCGCTGCAGCGCCTCGTCGAGTTCGACCAGGCGCTCGTCGGCGAGTTCGAAGGGCTCGTGCGGCAGTTCGTCCAGCGATTCGACCCGGCCGCCGCCGCGTTTTTCCGCGAGCTTCTGCCGCGCGTGGTCGACCAGGGCCTGGCGCATCGCCAGCGCCGCCGCGCGCAGGAAATGCAGTTCGCCCATCCAGCCCTCGCTGCGCTGCAACCGCAGGAAGGCTTCGTTGACGAGGGCGGTGGTGCGCAGGGTCTCGCCGGCGCGCACGCGGCGGCGTTCGTGGCGGGCGCGCCGGCGCAGGTCGTCCATCAGCAGCGGCACGAGCTTCGCCGCGGTGGCGAGCACCGCGGGGCTGTCGGCGGGTTCCGCGGGGGCGCCGTCGGCGTCGGGAAAACCGGTGTCGGGGGCCATCGCCGGCGACGGTAGCACGCCGCCGGCGGCGCGACGCCCCGCCCGTGCGGATCCGTGGACCTTCAGTCGCCGGTGCGGGTGTAGGTGAACGGCGTCTCGATGCGGCATTGCGGCTGGCCGGGGATCGCGACGAATACGGTCAGCGTGCCCCGCATCGCCTCCTCCGAGACGACCTCGAACTCGTAGCGCGCCTGCATCGCCGTCTGTCCTGCCGGCGCGAAGTGGCCCCTGTGCCGGTTCGGCGCGACCTGCACCCAGCTCACCGCCGGATCCGGCAGCGCCGAGCCGGCGCGGAAAGGCCGCGCGAACACCACCGGCCCGCTCTTCAGCATCTGCACCGCCGCGACCTGCCCGGCGACGCCGGCCGGGCAGCCGGTGGCGGCCGGCGCCGCGTTGGCGATCGTCCAGTGGCCGTCGCGCGGCTCGATGTCGCCGGGCAGGCTGGGGCACTGGCCGATGCCGGGGTCGCCGCTGCCGCCGAAATACTCGTTGAGCTCGGCGGGGCCGCGGCGGACGTCGTAGTACCAGGTCCACTCGCCGTCCTTGCGGCGCATCGTCACCACGGTGTGGCCGGGGTTCCCTTGGATCAGTCCCATCGAGCCCAGCACCGCATCGGCCTGGGCATGCGTCAGGGTGGTTTTGCACAGCCGGCAACCCTCGCCGGACAGGCACAGGGCCCAGGTCGCGCGGTCCTCGAGCCCCGGCGCGGCCGCCGGCGCGGCAACGGTGGCGCCGGCGACGGCGGTGGACAGGGCGAGCGGCGACAACAGCAAGACGGCGGCACGGGGGGTCGACATCGGCGATTCCTCGGTCTCGGGTCCGGGCCCTTACGCGAACCCGCGCCCCGATCCGGACATCGGCTACTCCGGGGAGGCGTCGCGACGGGCGACGACCCCGAACCAAATCCGTGAAATCGGCTCTTATCCGTTGTGAAGCTCCCCCGTGTTGAAAGGATTTCCCTGTCGAGGTTCCCCGGGTCACGCGGCGACGACGGGGTGGGTCGTTTGCTGGCGGTTCCCGTCCGCGAGAGCCGCCCATGCCCACCCGAAAGACGCCGGCGAGAGGCGCCGGTCGCCCCGCCGCGAAGAAGGCCGCGTCCCGCGGCAAGGCCGTCGCCGCGGCCAGCGACGCCCGCAACACCGACAGCGCCGCCGCCGCGCCGCCGCCGGGCGATGTCGCCGACGCGCTCGCGCGCCATGCCGCCGAGACGCAGGAACTCGCGGCCGCCTGTCCCTTCAATCCGAACAAGCCGGCCGAATATCGCCGCGAGGACGGGCTGGCGCCGCCGCCGGGGTTCGCGGTCGATCCGCCTTCGGACACCACCGGTGCGAGCACGCTGAGCGAACTCGGTTCGACCGCGAAGGCGGCCGAACCGGCGCTGCCCGGCGAGAACCGCAACCGCGGTGAACTCGAGCGCGTGCGCGCCGATTCCACCGGCCAGGGCCTGACCACCAACCAGGGCGTGCCGGTCGCGAACAACCAGCATTCGCTGAAGGCCGGCGCGCGCGGACCGGCGCTGCTGAAGGACTTCATCCTGCGCGAGAAGCTGACCCACTTCGACCACGAGCGCATCCCCGAGCGCATCGTGCACGCGCGTGGCAGCGGCGCGCACGGCTTCTTCGAGTGCTACGCGCCGCTGACCGAACTCACCCGCGCCAGCCTGTTCGCCGAGGCCGGCAAGCGCACGCCGGTGTTCGTGCGCTTCTCGACCGTGCAGGGCGAGCGCGGCAGCAAGGACACCCCGCGCGACGTGCGCGGTTTCGCGGTGAAGTTCTACACCGACGAGGGCAACTGGGACCTGGTCGGCAACAACATGCCGGTGTTCTTCATCCAGGACGCGATGAAGTTCCCGGACCTGGTGCACGCGGTGAAGCCCGAGCCGCACCACGCGATGCCGCAGGCGGCCTCGGCGCACGACACCTTCTGGGACTTCGTGTCGCTGATGCCGGAATCCACCCACATGCTGATGTGGCTGATGAGCGACCGCGCGATCCCGCGCAGCTATCGCACGATGCAGGGCTTCGGCGTGCACACCTTCCGCCTGGTCAATGCCGACGGCGAGGCGGTGCTGGTCAAATTCCACTGGACGCCGAAGCTCGGCGTGCATTCGCTGGTCTGGGACGAGGCGGTGAAGATCTCCGGCGCCGACCCGGACTACAACCGCCGCGACCTGTGGGAGGCGATCGAGGCCGGCGAGTTCCCGGAGTGGGAGCTCGGCATCCAGGTGTTCAGCGAGGCCGATGCCGAGCGCTTCTCCTTCGACGTGCTCGACGCCACCAAGCTGATCCCCGAGGAACTGGTGCCGGTGCAGCCGGTCGGCCGCCTGGTGCTGAACCGCAATCCGGACAACTTCTTCGCCGAGACCGAGCAGGTCGCCTTCTGCACCGCCCACGTGGTGCCGGGCATCGACTTCACCAACGACCCGCTGCTCGCCGGCCGCATCCATTCCTATGTCGACACCCAGCTGCTGCGCCTGGGCGGCCCGAATTTCCACGAGATCCCGATCAATGCGCCGGTGGTGCCGGTGCACAACAACCAGCGGGACGGCTTCCACCGGCAGACGATCAACCGCGGCCGGGTGAGTTACGAGCCGAACTCGCTCGCCGGTGGCTGTCCGTTCCAGCAGGGCATGGCAGGGTTCGTGTCCTTCCCGGAACCGGTCGAGGACGTCGAGCTGCGCGTGCATCCGGAACGTTTCGCCGAGCACTTCAACCAGGCGACGCTGTTCTGGAACAGCCAGAGCCCGGTCGAGCAGCGGCACATCATCCAGGCCTATGCCTTCGAGCTGAGCAAGGTGACGGTGCCGGCGATCCGCGCGCGCATGCTGTCGCTGCTGCGCAACGTCGACGAGGGACTGGCACAGGCGGTCGCCGACGGCATCGGGACCGCGCTGCCGGAGCCGGCGCCGCGGGCGCTCGCGAAGCCGCCGAAGCCGGAGGTGACGGTGTCGGCGCGGCTGTCGATCGCGGCGTTCCCCGGCGAGGGCGGGGCGCGCACGCGCAAGGTCGCGATCTTCGTCGCCGACGGCGTCGATGCCGAGGCCGTGCGCGGGTTGCAGGCGGCACTGTTCGCCGCCGGCGCGGTGGCGCGCCTGGTCGGCCCGCGCATCGGCCCGTTCGCCGACGGCGGCGGTGGCGAGGGCGTCGATGCCGACGCCTCGTTCGAGAACGAACCCGGTCCGCTGTTCGACGCGGTCGCGGTGCCGGCGGGCGTACTGGAGGCGCTGAAGACCGACGGCCGCGCCGCCGAGTTCCTGCAGAACCAGTTCCGCCACAACAAGCCGATGCTCGCGGTCGGCGACGGCAACGCCCTGCTCGAAGGCGCCGGCATCCTGCGCGACCCCGACGATTTCGCGCTGGTCGCCGAAGACGAATGGGACGACGAGCTGCCGGCGCGCTTCATCGCCGCGATCGCGCGGCACCGCAACTACGCGAGGGAGAAGGATCCCCCGCTGGTGTAGCGCCCGATTGCCGTCACTCGTTCCACGTTCCTCGTTTCTCGTTCCTCAAAACAGGAGTCGCCGATATCCGAACCCACGAAGAAGCCAGTGGAAAAGCAGGTGATCGCGATCACCGGCGCCTCGTCCGGCATCGGCCTGTGCACCGCGCTGCTCGCCGCCGAGCGCGGCGCCAAGGTCGTGCTGATCGCGCGCAGCGACGAGACGCTGGCCGACGCGGTCGCGGCGATCGAGGAGCGCGGCGGCCACGCGGTTGCGGTGCATGCCGACGTCGCCTCGCGCGACGCGGTCGACGCGGCGGTGTTCCAGGCACTCGGCGCCTTCGGGCGCATCGACACCTGGGTGAACAACGCCGGCGTGTCGATCTACGGCCGCCTCGTCGAGGTCGGCGAGGAGGATTCGCGGCGGCTGTTCGACGTCAACTTCTGGGGCGTCGTCAACGGCTCGCTGGCGGCGCTGCCGGCGCTGCAGGCGAGCGGCGGCACGCTGATCAACGTCGGCAGCGAGGTGTCCGAAGCGGTGGTACCGCTGCAGGGCATGTACAGCGCCTCCAAGCATGCGGTGAAGGGATTCACCGACGCGCTGCGGGTGGAACTCGAGGTCGAGAACGCGCCGGTGCAGGTGGTGCTCATCCAGCCGACCGCGGTCCAGACGCCGTTCCCGGAACACGCGCGCAACTACATGGACTGGGAGCCGAAGCTGCCGGAGCCGCGGATCGAGGCGCAGCAGGTCGCCGAGGCGATCCTGCGCGCGGCGACGGAGGGCGGCCGCGACATCAAGGTCGGGGCGATGGCCTCCGTGAACACCATGCTCTCGACCCTGCTGCCGGCCTTCGCCGACCGCATGGCCGCGCGCCAGGCCGGCAACCAGCAGAAGAACATCCCGCCGCAGCATCCGGCGGGAACCCTTTACGCCGCCGGCGGCGAAGGCCGCATCGCCGGCAAACCATAACAGCAGGGCTTAACAACTGGGGTCAGATTCCTTCGTTAAGCGGGCGCAGTGGGTCCGGAATCGATTGCGCTTAACGAAGGAATCTGACCCCAGTTGTTAAGCCCTGCTGTTATTCCCCACGGAGGAGATCGCCATGGCCCGCCGCAGCATCCTGACCACCCTCAAAGCCGAACACGACGCCCTGCGCGAGCTGTTCGCCCGCATCGACGAAACGACCGACCGCGCCGAGAAGACCCGCGCCGAGCTGCTGATGAAGATCGAGCAGAACCTGATCCCGCACGCGAAGTGGGAGGAGTCGGTGTTCTATCCGGCCTTCCGCGAGCGCGCCGACCGCGACGGCCGCAAGACCTACGCCGAAGCGATGCTCGAGCACGCCGCGGTCGAGAAGACGGTGCTGCCGGCAGTGAAGGCCGCCGCCACCGCCAGCGAGGAATTCGCCGGCCGCGCCAAGGTCTTCGGCGAGCTGATCGACCACCACGCCCGCGAGGAAGAGACCACGATGTTCCGGATGGCGCGCGAGCTGTTCAGCGCCGAGGAACTGGCCGACTTCGACGAGGCCTACGCCGCCTGGAAGGAATCCCCGGCCGCGGCGATGGCGCTCGGCATGGAGGGCGCCAAGTCCGGCCTGCGCGCGGTCGCCGCGAAGGTCGGTGGACCGTGAGGGCGCTGACCTACCAGGGCGCGAAGGACGTCCGCGTCGAAACCGTGCCCGATCCGACGATCGAGGCCGCCGACGACATCATCCTGCGCGTCACCGCCACCGCGATCTGCGGCTCCGACCTGCATATCTACCGCGGCAAGATGCCGGGCATGCAGGACGGCGACATCCTCGGCCACGAGTTCATGGGCATCGTCGAAAGCGTCGGCGCTGGCGTCACGGAACTGCGCCCGGGCGACCGCGTCGTCGTGCCGTTCAACATCGCCTGCGGGCAGTGCTTCTTCTGCGACATGGACCTCTACGCGGCCTGCGAGAACACCAACCCGGCGCGTGGCGCGATCATGAACAAGAAGCAGATCCCGCCCGGCGCCGGCATGTTCGGCTACACCCACCTGTACGGCGGTTACGCCGGCGGCCAGGCCGAATTCGTGCGGGTACCGAAGGCGAACGTCGGCCCACTGAACATTCCCGACGTGCTCGGCGACGACCAGGTGCTGTTCCTCTCGGACATCCTGCCGACCGGCTACCAGGCGGCACTCAATGCCGAGGTCAAACCGGGTTCGCGCGTCGCGATCTTCGGCGCCGGTCCGGTCGGGCTGATGTCGGCGCTGTGCGCGCGCCACCTCGGCGCCGAGCAGATCATCATGGTCGACCACAACGACTACCGGCTGCAGTTCGCGATGGCGACCTACGGCGTCGAGCCGGTGAATTTCGACGACGAGGACGACCCGGCGGAGCGGATCATCGAGCTGACCGGCGGCCGCGGCGTCGACGCCTGCATCGACGCGATCGGTTTCGAGGCGAAGGGCAGCGCGATCGAGACGGTGATGACCAACCTCAAGCTCGAGGGCTCCAGCGGCAAGGCGCTGCGCCAGGCCATCGCCGCGACCCGCCGCGGCGGCGTGATCAGCGTGCCCGGCGTGTATGCGGGTTTCATCCACGGTTTCCTGTTCGGCGACGCCTTCGAGAAGGGCCTGAGCTTCCGCATGGGCCAGACCCACACCGCGAAGTTCATGCCGGAGCTGCTCGAGAAGATCGGCAACGGCGAGCTGCGGCCGGAAGTGATCATTTCCCATCACCTGCCGCTGGCCGAGGCGGCGCGCGGCTACGAGATGTTCAACGACAAGCTCGACGACTGCCGCAAGGTCGTCCTGACCCCTTGACAACCGGGGTCGGATTCCTGCGTCAAGAAACCGGGGTCGGAGTACATTCCGGGCCGCTGACTCCGGGTCGGCGGCCGGGAAATGTACTCCGACCCCGGTTCTGCTTCACGGTGCGGTCGCGCTTAACGAGGGAATCTGACCCCAGTTGTTAAGGGAGATCCCGTGTATGCAGATGTCTCCAGGGCGCACGCACGCCTTCCTGCTGGCGGCGGCGGTGCCGCTCCACCTCGGTGTGCTGCTCAACGACTGGGCCTACCGGCAGAGCCATCAGATCCAGTGGGCGAATTTCGCGTCCTGGCTGCTGGTCGGCGCGCTGGTGGTCGGCGCGGCGGCGCTGGTGTTCGCGATCGTCGACCTCGTCCGCCATCGCGACGGTGGCACGACGATGCGCGTCGTCCTGCAGGCAGCGCTGTGGATCCTCGGCTTCGTCAATGCCCTGGTGCACGCGCGCGACGCGTGGGCGGTGATGCCCACCGGCCTCGTGCTGTCGGCGCTGTCGTCGCTGCTCGCGGTGATCGCCGGCTTCGTGGTGTTCGCGGCGCTGCCGCCCCCGCCGCGGCCGGTACCGCTGCAGCGCACGGGGGGTACGCCATGAACCGGCTTTTCTCCCGCGTCCTTTGCCACCGGATCGCGCTCGCGACCCTCACCGTCGCGCTGCTCGCCGCCTGCGGCGACCGCGACACCGGCGCGCCGCAGGTCGGCACCGAAGTGAACCTGCCGACTCCGGAACGCAGCCTGCTGCCGACGATGAAGATCGCCGAACCCGCAGAATGGGGCGACCGCCTGCCGACCGTGCCGGAAGGCTGGACGATCAGCGCGATCGCCACCGACCTCGGCATCCCGCGCCAGACCCTGGTGCTGCCGAACGGCGACATCCTCGTCGCCGAAGGCCGCGGCGGCAACGCGCCGAAGCTCAAACCCAAGGACGTGATCGCCGGCTACATCAAGGCGAAGGGCACGACCCAGGTCGAGAGCGGCAACCGCCTGAGCCTGCTGCGCGACGCCGACGGCGACGGCGTCTACGAACTGCAGACGGTGTTCGCCGACGATCTGAACGCACCCTACGGCCTGGCCTACGTCGACGGCACGATCTACGTCGCCAACCAGGA
The DNA here is from genome assembly GCF_000426365.1 of Arenimonas composti TR7-09 = DSM 18010. GTDB lineage: Bacteria > Pseudomonadota > Gammaproteobacteria > Xanthomonadales > Xanthomonadaceae > Arenimonas > Arenimonas composti. The sequence goes on from NZ_AUFF01000002.1 coordinate 97,361, forward strand.
CCAGCTGCTGCGCATCGCCTACCGCGACGGCCAGACCCGCGCCGCCGGGGCGCCGGAAGTCGTCACCGATCTGCCGTCGGACATCAATCACCACTGGACCAAGGCGCTGGCGGCGAGCGCCGACGGCCGCTTCCTCTACGTCGGCATCGGCTCGAACAGCAACATCACCGAGCGCGGCATGACCGCCGAGGTCGACCGCGCGATGGTCTGGGAGGTCGACGCCGCCACCGGCGCGCACCGCCCCTACGCGACCGGCCTGCGCAATCCGACCGCGCTGGCGATCCAGCCCGGCAGCGGCACGCTGTGGGCGGTCGTCAACGAACGCGACGAGATCGGCCCGAACCTGGTGCCCGACTATCTGACGTCCGTGCGCGACGGCGGCTTCTACGGCTGGCCCTACGCCTACTGGGGCCCGAATCCCGATGTCCGCGTGATGCCGCAGGATCCCGACAAGGTCGCGGCGGCGATCGTGCCCGACTACGCGCTCGGCTCGCATGTGGCCGCGCTCGGGCTGGCGTTCTCGTCGCCGGTGATGGGCGCCGACTTCGCCGACGGCGTCTTCGTCGGCCAGCACGGCAGCTGGAACCGCGATCCGCCGGTCGGCTACAAGGTCGTCTTCGTGCCCTTCCGCGACGGCCGCCCGGCCGGCGACCCGGTCGACATCGTCACCGGCTTCCTCGGCGACGATGGCAAGACCCGCGGCCGCCCGGTCGGCGTCACCGTCGACCCGCGCGGCGCGCTGATCGTCTGCGACGACCTCTCGAACACCGTCTGGCGGGTAGTGCCGCGGGGGGGTGCGAGGCAGGGTTTTTGACAGGGTATTGGCCGCGCAGGCAACCATCGGATGCCTTTCGCCCCTATCGGCTTCGATCGGTGTGAATCCCTGTAAGAATGCTTCTCCCGGACGTCGCAGGTGGACCACAGCTACCATGCCCGCACGCAATGCCAGGAGTAGGGCCATGTCACGTCGCACCGTTCTCGCCGCCGCGCTGGTGTTCGCGCTCGCCGGCTGCACCGACAGCAACGGCCGGCAGGCGCTGGTCGATGCGGACCCCGACGACGCCGAAGTGCCGGTCGCGACCGATCCGGCGAAGCCTTCGCAGGTCGCGCCCGCCGATCCGGCGACCGCGTTCGCGATCGAGGACGTCGCCGGCTTCGTGGACCCCTGGGCGATGAGCTTCCTGCCCGACGGCCGCCTGCTGGTCACCGAGAAGGCCGGCGTGCTGCGCCTGTTCGATCCCGGCACCCGCGCTGCCGGCGAGATCGGCGGCGTGCCGGAGGTGGTCGAGCGCGGCCAGGGCGGTTTCGGCGACGTCGTGCTGCATCCGGGTTTCGCCGACAACGGCTGGGTCTATCTGAGCTGGGTCGAGGCGGGGCCGGGCGGCACCGGCAGTGCGGTCGGCCGCGCGACGCTGGTGCTCGACGAGGCCGGCGGCGGCACGCTGCAGGGCCTCGAGGTGATCTGGCGACAGTCGCCGAAGCGCGGCGGCGACGGCCATTTCGGCCAGCGCATCGCCTTCGGCCCCGACGGCATGCTGTACATCAGCTCGAGCGAGCGCCAGGAGTTCACCCCGGCGCAGGACATGGGCGGCAACCTCGGCAAGATCGTGCGTCTGCACGACGACGGCAGCGTGCCCGCCGACAACCCGTTCGCCGACCAGGGCGGCGTCGCCGCGCAGGTGTGGACGCTCGGCCACCGCAACGTGCTCGGCCTGGCCTTCGATGCCGCCGGCCAGCTCTGGGCGCACGAGATGGGCCCGAAGGGCGGCGACGAACTCAACCGCATCGAGCGCGGCGCCAACTACGGCTACCCGATCGTCAGCAATGGCGACCACTACGACGGCCGCGACATCCCCGACCACCCGACGCGGCCGGAATTCCGCGCCCCGGTGGTGTTCTGGAACCCGTCGATCTCGCCGGCCGGGCTGCTGGTCTACGACGGCGACGCCTTCCCGCAGTGGCAGGGCAATGCCTTCATGGGCGGCCTGTCCGGCATGGCCCTGATCCGCATCGAGTTCGACGGCGACGGTGGCGCCCGCGAGGCCCAGCGCTTCGACATGCGCCGGCGCATCCGCGAGGTCGAGCAGGGCCCGGACGGCGCCTTGTGGCTCCTGACCGACGGCGGCGAGGGCCGCTTGCTGAAACTCTCCCCCGCCGGCGGCTGAGGCTGGGGCCCCACCTGTAGGAGCGGCTTCAGCCGCGATGCCCCTACGACGCGAATTCTTAGGCGCGCTTCGCGCGCATCGCGCCTGAAGGCGCTCCTACAGCACTCATCGGCTCCCCGCGATGCTCCTTACGCTCACCGACCTCATCGGCACCTTCGCCTTCGCGCTTTCCGGCGGCCTCGTCGCCGTGCGCCACCGCCTCGACCTGTTCGGGGTGCTGGTGCTGGCGATCGCGGCGGCGGTCGCTGGCGGTGTGCTGCGTGATGTGCTGCTCGACGTCACGCCGGCGGCGATCGCCGACTGGCGCTATCCGGTGACGGCGATCGCGGCGGGCCTGGTCTGTTTCGCCTGGCATGAACGCGTCGAACGCCTGCGCAATCCGGTGCAGTTGTTCGACGCGGTCGGGCTGGCGCTGTTCGCGGTGCTCGGCGCCGGCAAGGCGCTGCAGTTCGGCGCCGGCCCGTTCGCGGCGGTGATGCTCGGCGTGCTGTCGGGCATCGGCGGCGGCATCGCCCGCGACGTGCTGGTCGCGCAGATCCCGGCGGTGCTGCAGCGCGAGCTCTATGCGGTCGCGGCGCTGGCCGGCGCCCTCGTCGTCGTGATCGCCGCGGCGTTCGATCTGCCCGCGACGCCGGCCGCCTTCGCCGGCGCGGGCCTCTGCTTCCTGCTGCGCCTGGCCGCCATCCGCCGCGGCTGGCGCCTTCCCGTTGCGGGGGGCGGCGAGTAACGAGTAGAGAGTAACGAGTAACGAGTGGACGCCCGCGCGCCCCGCGCGCGCGAAACGCGCGCCTTCACTCGTTCCTCGTTTCTCGCTCTCGTTTCAGGAGCGCAGGCGCCACCCGGTGGTGAAGATTCCGCGCACGACCAGCAGGCAAGCCGCGAGGAAGACGAGGATCGCGGCGAAGCTGATGCGCACGTCGACGTCGGCCTGGCCGTAGAAGCTCCAGCGGAAGCCGCTGATCAGGTAGACCACCGGATTGGCCAGCGCGATCTTCTGCCACAGCGGCGGCAGCATGTCGATCGAGTAGAAGGCGCCGCCGAGGAAGGTCAGCGGCGTGACGATCATCACCGGGATCACCTGCAGCTTCTGGAAGTCGGTCGCCCACAGGCCGACGATGAAGCCGAACAGGCAGAAGCTCAGCGCCGTCAACACCAGGAACACCAGCATCCACAGCGGATGCGCGACCGTGTACGGCACGAAGAAGCGCGCGGTGACCAGGATGAGCGTGCCGATCATCAGCGACTTGGTCGTCGCTGCGCCGACGTAGCCGAGCACCGCCTCGCGCCACGTCACCGGCGCCGACAGCAGCTCGTAGATCGTCCCGGCCCACTTCGGCATGTAGATGCCGAACGAGGCGTTCGAGATCGATTCGTTGAGGATCGCCAGCATCACCAGGCCGGGAATGATGAAGGCGCCGTAGCTGACGCCCTCGACATCGCCCATGCGCGCGCCGATCGCGGCGCCGAAGACCACGAAGTACAACGAGGTCGTCAGCACCGGCGAGGCGATCGACTCGGTGATCGTGCGGAAGGTGCGCGACATCTCGAAGCGGTAGATCGCCGCGACCGCGTGCAGGTTCATGCCGCACCTCCGGCGGTACCGCCGCGTTTCACCAGGTCGACGAAGATGTCCTCCAGCGAGCTCTCGCGGGTGTTGAGGTCGCGGTAGCCGATGCCGAGCTCGCCGAGCTGGCGCAGCAGCCCGGCGATGCCGGTGCGCTCGCCCTGGGCGTCGAAGGTGTAGACCAGCGCGTGGCCGTCGTCGGCGAGTTCCAGCGGCAGTCCGGCCAGCGCCGCCGGGATCGCCGCCAGCGGCGCCTGCAGCTGCAGCGTGAGCTGCTTGCGGCCGAGCTTGCGCATCAGCACCGCCTTGTCCTCGACCAGGATCAGCCGGCCCTTGTCGATGACACCGATGCGGTCGGCCATCTCCTCGGCTTCCTCGATGTAATGGGTGGTCAGGATGATCGTCGTGCCGCGCTCGCGCAGCTCGCGCACCATCGCCCACATGTCGCGGCGCAGCTCGACGTCGACGCCGGCGGTGGGTTCGTCGAGGAACAGGATCTTCGGCTCGTGGGTCAGCGCCTTGCCGATCATCACGCGGCGCTTCATGCCGCCGGAGAGGCTCATGATCTTCGCGTCGCGCTTGTCCCACAGCGACAGCGCCCGCAGCACGCGTTCGAGGTGGGCCGGGTCCGGCGGGAAGCCGAACAGGCCGCGGCTGAAGCGCATCGTCGCCCACACCGACTCGAAGGCGTCGGTGTAGATCTCCTGCGGCACCAGGCCGATCTTGCGGCGCGCCGGCATCGGCTCGCGGGCGAGGTCGTGGCCGTCGACGACGATCGTGCCGCTGCTCGGCTTCACGATGCCGCAGACGCTGCCGATCAGGGTCGTCTTGCCGGCACCGTTGGGGCCGAGCAGGGCGAAGATCTCGCCGCGGCGGATGTCGAGGTCGATCGCGTGCAGGGCGGTCTGGCCGTTCGGCCAGGTCTTGCCGACCCCGCGCAGCTGCAGGATCGGCGCGCCGGCGGCGGCAGGGGTCGGTGGCGGGGACGAGGTGGCGGTGGCGGTCGCGGGCATGCGGCGCGGTTCTCGCGGGCGGGGCGACAGGCTAGTGCATCCGCGCGGGCTGCGGCACGGGGCCGTGCCGTGGTTTCATAGCGGCATGTCGACGTTCATGCCTTTCCGCCGGCGCGCGGCGCTGGTTTTCGCCACCGCTTCCCTCGTGCTGGCCGCCGGCTGCCAGCCGGGAGGCGGCGCGCCCGCTACGTCGGGGCCGGGGCAGGCCCCGGCGGCGACCGCCGATGCAGGCCAGCAGGTGCCCGTCGGCGCCGGCACCGGCGTCTGCCTGCGCCTGCGCGCCGGCGAGGAACTGACCGGCGTGCGCGTCGACGGCGAGGCCACGACGGCAGCGCTGCGCCATTCCGGCGGCACGGTCGACGTCTACGTCGGGCCGCTGCCGGATTTCCCCGGGTTCCGTCGCGTCACCCGCGGCCTGCCGGACACGCCGACGCCGGGTTTCGTGGCGATCGCCGAGGCGCACGAACACGGCCGCCGCTTCCTCCTCGCCGGCCACAAGCGCGACGCCGCCGGCCCGCGCCTCTACGCGATGTTCAGCGGCGCCGAGGCCATGTTCGCGCCCGGCCTCGACACCTCCCGCATCCTCGCCTGCTGATCCGGGACGTACACCGTTATGCGGGACGTACACCGTTAAGCGCGCTTAACGGTGTACGTCCCCGATCAGGGCGGGGTCGCGCCGCTGGGCCTCGGCGAACGCCCCGAGCTGCGGAAACAGCGCCGCGAACGCCGCCGCCGCCTCCCCTTCGTGCGCGCGCAGGCCATCGAGGCAGGCGATGAGACGGTCGCCGTGCCGCGACAGCCGGGTGGCGATGCGCCGCACCGCGAGGTCGACGTTGTCGCGCCGCGCATACGAGCCCAGCCAGTCGTGTTCGACCATGTGCGGCGCGATCCGGCGCAGCCGCGGCGGCATCGCGGGATCGTCGAGCGTCGCCAGCAGGATGCGGTGGAAGCGCGCCGTGAGCGTCGCCAGCGGCTCGTCGCACCAGCGCGGCCAGTCGCGCGCCAGGCAGTGGTCGAAGAACACGTCGATGGCGATGCCGGCATAGCGCCGCAGCCCCTGCGGGAAGTGCGTGCGCAGCGCTTCCACCGCCGGGAAGGTGTCGGTGAAATGGTCGATGCGCCGGTGCACGAGGATCTCGATCCGCACTTCCGGCGCCCAGTCGGACAGCGCCGCGCGGCCGAAGACGAAGTCGCCGAGCAGGCCGCCGAGCATCGCCGCCGGCGAATGGCGGGCCAGGGTGATGTGGGCCAGGTAGTTCACTGCCCGGTTCGTGCTCCGTACGGGATACGAGGTCGTGGAGGTGACGCCACTCTAGCCGCTCCCCGGCTCCCCGCCGGGCTTGACGGGCGAAGCCGGCCCGGCATGACCTGGATCAAGGTGCGCGCGCGGCGCCGCGGCGAGACTGCCGCCGTCCGCGCCACCCCGGAGATCCGCATGCGTCGCCCCGTGCTCGCTCCCCTCACGCTGTTCGCCGCGATCTGCGCCGGCGGCTTCGCGCTCGCGGCCGTCGATGCGGCGGCGGGCGATGCCGCCCACGACGGCCACGCCCGCCATTCGCCGCACGAAGATGATCTGGCCGACGGCCTGGCGCGCTACGTCGTGGCCGCGCAGGCGGCGGTCGACGCGATCGACGCGGATGCGCCGGTCGCACAGCAGGCGCAGGCGCTCGAGACCCTCGCCGACGACGCGATCGCGCTCGTCGAACCCTTCGTGCAGCGCTTCCCCGCCTGCGGCGACTACCTGCGCGCCAGCACCGGGTTGCGCGAGGCCTGGCGCACGCTCAGCCCCGCCCGCATCGAGGCCGATTACCACCACGACGGCGCGCTGCCGCCGGTTGCCGATCCCCGCGAACGCGCGCGCTGCTACCAGATGAAGGACCTCGTGGTGCATCCGCTGACCGCCCGCCGCCTGCTCGAGGAACCGGCGCCGGACCGCGCCGCGCTGCGCCACGAGATCGTCGAGGTCGTCGCGCATGGCGGCGCCTTGCGGGCGATGGTCTCCCGCCGATGAGCTGACGATTCGCAGCCCGCGATCCGCGGTTCGCAGGCCGCGTCGGTGCGGGGTGCGGACTGCGGTTTCACGGCAGTCGTGCGAACCTGCCGGCATGCCCCTCGACCTGCCGCTCACCCACACCTACGCCACGCTGCCGCCGCGCTTCTTCCAGCAGGTCGCGCCGACGCCGGTGGGCTTGCCGGCGTGGCTGGCCTTCAATCACGAGCTCGCGGCCGAACTCGGCATCGCCGACGCCGCCGGCGTCGACGCTGAGGCGGGACTGGCGGTGTTCGCCGGCAATGCGCTGCCGCCGTCGGCGCGGCCGCTGGCGATGGCCTACGCCGGGCACCAGTTCGGCCATTTCGTGCCGCAGCTCGGCGACGGCCGCGCGATCCTGCTCGGCGAACTGGTCGACGTGCACGGCGTGCGCCGCGACCTGCAGCTGAAGGGCGCCGGGCGCACCGCGTTCTCGCGCGGCGGCGACGGTCGCGCCGTGGTCGGGCCGGTGCTGCGCGAAGTCATCATCGGCGAGGCGCTGCACGCGCTCGGCATTCCGACGACGCGCGCGCTCGCCGCCGTCGCCACCGGCGAACCGGTACTGCGCGACCGCGGGCCGCTGCCGGGGGCGGTGCTGACGCGGGTCGCGGCGAGCCATGTGCGGGTCGGAACGTTCGAGTTCTTCGCCGCCCGCGGCGATGTCGAGGCGCTGCGCCGGCTCGCCGACTACGTGATCGACCGCCATTACCCGGAACTCGCGAGCGCCGCCCCGCACGAGGCCGCGCTGGCCCTGCTGCGGGCGGTGAGCGAACGCCAGGCGGCGCTGCTGGCGATGTGGATGGCGGTCGGCTTCGTGCACGGGGTGATGAACACCGACAACATGGCGGTCTCGGGCGAGTCGATCGACTTCGGCCCCTGCGCCTTCCTCGACGAGTACGCGCCCGGCAAGACCTTCAGCTCGATCGACCGCCACGGCCGCTATGCGTTCGCGAACCAGCCGGTGATCGCGCAGTGGAACCTGGCGCGGCTCGGCGAATGCCTGCTGCCGCTGATGATCGCGCCCGGCAGCGCGATCCCCGACGAGGCGGCCGCGGTCGCTGCGGCGACCGCCGAGCTGCAGGCCTTCCCGGCACGCTTCGAGGCGCAGTGGCAGGCGCGGCTGCGCGCCAGGCTCGGCCTGGTCGAGACGCGCGACGGCGACGACGGCCTGGCCGCCGACCTGCTCGCGGCGATGCACGCGGCCGGCGCCGACTGGACGCTGACGTTCCGGCGCCTCGCGGAATGGGTGGAGGACGGGTTCGCTGCCGGCGAAGCGGGTGCGGTCGACCCGGTCGACGCCTTCGGCGCCGGCGCGCGGGCACCGCTGCCGATGGATCCGGTCGCACCGGCCGACTTCCTCGCGCCCTGGTTGCCGCGCTGGCGCGAACGCCTGGCGGCGGAAGCGCGGCCGCCGCAGCAGGTCGCCGCGGCGACCCGTGCGGTGGCGCCGGCGGTGATCCCGCGCAACCACCAGGTCGAGGCCGCGCTGCGGGCGGCCGAGGACGGCGAACTCGCGCCGTTCCGGGCGCTGCTGGCGGCGGTCCGGCGGCCGTTCGCCGACGATGCCGCGCAGCAGCCCTTCATCGCCGCGCCGGCGCCGGCCGCGCGGGTCTGCGCGACGTTCTGCGGGACCTGAGGCGCCGGAGCGCGAACTTCAGGTGACGGCCTTGAACACCGTCAGGCCGAGGATGAACAGCAGCGCGGCGATCGCGACGAAGGCCCAGAACAGGAACTTCGCGATGCCCATCGCGGCACCGGCGACACCGGTGAAGCCGAGCGCGCCGGCGATCAGCGCGATGACGAGGAAGATGAGGGCCCACTTGATCATGACGGTTCTCCAGGCCGGCGACGGGCCGGCGTGGCGACATGCTCGTACCGGTGGCGTGCGCGGGCGATGAAAACCCCCGGCGCCGCGCATTGCAGGCTGCCGGGTCGCGGCGGGCGGAATCGTGCAGCACGCGGCGTCGCGAAAACGGTGCCGCGCACCGTTATCCGCGGATGACCGTGCGCGGCACCGTTTTCTTCGCGGTTAACCGTGCGCGGCACCGTTAGCGGGAACCATTGCCGCACCGGCGTCGCGCGGTTGGCACGCGAGTTGCTGCGTTCGGGGAGTCCGGGCAATGCGGCCCGGGCCTTCAACGGAGAATCCCCCATGACGAACAAGAATCCCGACACGAATCCCGATCCGATCACCGGCGCCCCGGGCGCGCATCCGGTCGGCACCGGCCTCGGCGCCGCGGCCGGTGGTGCGGTCGCCGGTGCGGCGGTCGGCACCGTCGCCGGTCCGGTCGGCACCGCGATCGGCGCGACCGTCGGCGCGGTCGTCGGCGGCCTGGCCGGCAAGGGCGTCGCCGAGGGCGTCAACCCGACGGTCGAGGACGCCTACTGGCGCGACCAGTACGCCAGCGAGCCGTACTACCTGTCCGACTACACCTACGACGACTACGCCCCGGCCTATCGCCTCGGCTACGACGCCCGCAGCGCCTATCCGGGCAAGCGCTACGACGAGATCGAGAGCGAGCTCGAGCGCAAGTGGGACGCCACCCGCGGCTCCTCGCGCCTGGCCTGGACCGACGCCAAGTACGCGACCCGCGCCGCGTGGCACAAGGTCGAGCGTGCCCTCCCGGGCGACGCCGACGGCGACGGCATCTGATGGTCCGGGACGTACACCGTTAAGCGGGAAACCGCTTCAACGGTGTACGTCCCGCTTAACGGGGTACGTCCCCGTTCAGTCGAGGCCGAGGGCTTCGGCGATCGCGGACCAGGGCACGACCTTGTAGTTCTGGTTCTCGACCGGCATCACGTTGCGGCCGTCCTGGGCCACCATCGCGCCGCGCTCGAGGCCGGGCCCCAGGTTCGCGCTGCTGACGTCGAGGCCGTCGGTCTCGCTGATTCCGTCGATGCCGGCAGCACCGTCGCTGGCCACGGCGAACGATCCGACGTAATCGTGCGGCGCTTCCCGGCGGAACACCGCATAGGTGTCGTTGCCCTGGCTCGACGCCACCAGGTAGCCGCGCCCGTCCGGCTGTACGTACAGGCCCATGCCCTCGATGTCGGCGCGCAGGGCCGGGTTGTCCTCGACACGGACCAGCGGCGTCATCGTGTCGCCGCCATCGGGCTCGGCCGACAGCTTCCAGATCCCGACGTCTTCCTCGCCGATGAACAGCGTGCCGGTCCCGTCGTCGGCGACGCAGCCCTCGGTCTGCGACTCGAAGCGCAGCTGCCGCACCAGCTCCGCGCGCACCCTGCCGTTGCCGGCATCGACCAGTTCCCACTGGAACAGCGGACCGTCGCCACTGTTGATGAAGACGTAGGTGCGCCCGCTCGCGGCGCTGCGGTACATGCACAGGCCGTAGGGGTCTTCGAGGCCGGACTCCTGCACGCCGTCGGCGACGTCGCGCAGTTGCCGCCCCGGCCCGTCGAGGACATAGATCGCGACCGCGCGGCGGGTGCGGTCGCTGGCGGTCACCAGGGTCACTTCCTTCCCACCCAGCAGGAAGCCGTCGCGCAGGTCGACGTTGTTCATCTTGCCGTCGGCCAGGTACTGCAGCTGCCGGCCCTGCATGTCGTAGAGCACCAGGCCGCCCTTCTTGTCGGTGGCGACGATCAGGCTGCGTGCCGGGTCGCGCGGATGCGCCCAGATCGCCGGATCGTCGGCGGCATCGCCGAAGCTCGGTACCGGCGCCGTCTCGTAGCGCGGCTGCACCACCGGCACCGCCGCCGCCGTCGCCACGCGTGGATCGACCGCGCCGCCGGCCTCGCGCCCGACCGCCGCCAGCACCTCGGCGATCGCGTAGAGCTTGAAGTCGCCGCCGTCCGCGGCCTCCTCGTCGGCGACCGCCAGCACGCCACCGTCGAAACCCGGCACCGCCACGGTCGTCGCGAACAGCGGGCCGGGTTCTTCCAGCGGATCGCCGCCGCCGGGCGGCAGCGGTGCGAAGGCGCCGACGAAGGCATCGTCCTCGCCACGGTCGTAGACATTGATGCGGCCGCCGTCGGTATCCGACACCAGCAGCCACTCGTGGCCGTCGCCGCCGTCGACGATCGCGACGCCCTTGGTTTCCCCGGCGAGGCGGCCGCTGCGCGGTGATTCGACCAGCGCCGCGGCGATGTCGGCCTCCGGATCGGCGGCGAAACGCCAGACGCCCACCGCCTCCTCGGTCGCATAGACCATGCCGTCGCGCGACACCACGCACTGGGTCAGCGTCGAGGGCACCGAAACCCGCCGCACGGAGCGCGCGCCGACGCGGCCGCCCGGCGTCGCATGCAGTTGCCGCTGTTCGATCTCGCCGCCGTCGCCGACGACGAACAGGTTCACCGAACCGTCCAGCGGATTGCGCCAGCTGCAGAGTCCCTCGCCGGCGAAGCCGAGCAGCAGGTCGCCGTCGCCGACCTCTTCCAGGGCCTCGCCTTGCAGCCGGTACAGGCGCAGGCGGTTGTCGGTGGTGTCCAGCGCCGCGACCACGGTCGCGGCGGCGCCGGCGACGTCGAGGCCGTAGGCGACGGTCACCGCCGCCACTTCGCCGCCAGGGGCCTGGCCGATGCGCGAGCCGTCGACGGTGTAGATCTCGAGGCCGCCGAGCGCGGCGCTGCCGACGAAGCGGCCCGGGCCGTGTCCGGCCGGCGACAGCACATGCGCGGCGCTGCCGACCTTGCCGGTCGCGCTGGTGGCGGTCGTCGCGCGCGCCGCGACCGTCGCGGCCTGGCCGGTGTCGCCGGCGATCGCCCCGTCATTGCCGGCGGCGGCGACGGCATCGACGTCGCTGCAGCCGGCGGCGAGGGCGGACAGCACGGAAGCGAGGAGGATCGAAAGGTGCGGGCGCATCGCGGTTCTCCCTGGAACGGACGGTGCCGGTGTCATCGAACCGTCGCGATCGGCAGGCAAGGTTCGCGGCGACGGGCGGGGCGATTTTCCATGCCCCGCGCCGGCCGTGCAAGGAATTTTCCAAGTGTGTTGCAAAATGGAATCTTTGTTCGTACTCTCGCCGCACAGACCACCCTCCAGGGTGGCGGACCAGGGGACGTCCTCGGGAGGGACCGGACCATGCGGAAGCTGAAGCGCAACGTTCTCGCGGCGCTGATCGCGTCGTGCCTGATGCCGGCGGGCACCGCGCTCGCCCAGAACCCGCCGGCAACGGCGGAGGAACTCGACTCCGAGGCGGTCCTGCTCGAGGAGCTGGTCGTCAACGGCCAGATCCAGTACCGCAACCGCACCGAGACGGTCGCGCCACAGCTGGTCTACGACCAGCAGTTCTTCGCCGAATTCGAACCGGTATCGGTAGGCGACCAGCTGCGCCGCGTGCCCGGCGTCGCCTTCACCAGCGACATCGGCGAATCCGACTCGCCGCAGCTGCGCGGCCTCGGCAACGGCTACACCCAGGTGCTGGTCAACGGGCGGCCGATTCCCGGCGCCGGCAACGACCGCACGGTGTTCGTCGACCGCATCCCGGCCGAGATCGTCGACCGCATCGAGATCATCCGCTCGCCTGGTGCCGACATCGACAGCCAGGGCGTCGGCGGCACGATCAACATCATCCTGAAGGACGGCGCGACGCTGCCGCCGGGCACGATCCTGCGCGCCGGCGTCGTCCGCGACATCGACAACGACAGGAACCGCGGCAACCTGGCGCTGTCGAACTCCGGCGGCAATGCCGACCAGACGGTCTTCTACTCGGTCACGTTCGACGCGCAGGAACGCTTCAACAGCAAGGCGACCACCGAGGAGGTGTTCGAGAGCGACTCGGTCGGCTTCGACGACGAGGTCGCCCGCGGCGGCATGGGCCGCGCGCTGCAGCGCTGGGACGACCGCGATTCGTCCGTCGCCGTCGAGCGCGTCGAGGAGACCGACTGGCGCGACAGCCGCGACCTCAGCTTCAACGGCGACATCACCTGGCTGATCGACGAGAACTCGTCGCTGCGCATCGACGCCTTCTACCTGAGCACCGCGCGCGACGAGGGCGAGAGCACGACGATCTACGAGGGCGACGGCAGCGTCGGTGGCCTCGATCTCGGCAATCCGGAATTCGAGTTCCAGAATTCCGACTTCAACCAGGACAGCTGGGGCCTGTCGGCGCTGTACGAGCGCCGGCTGTCGGACGTGTCGAAGTTCGCGATCGACTTCAGCTACGCCCGGTTCGTCGACGACAGCGTGCAGTGGAACTTCGAGGAGACCGAAACCAACCTCGTCGAGCGCGAGTCGATCGACGCCGAGGACAGCGAGTGGACCTTCGGTGCGTCCTACTCGCGCGACCTGCCCGACTGGGCGCCGTACGGGGCCGAGCTGAAGATCGGCTTCGCCGGCAAGTGGAAGCAGCGCGATTACCGGCTCACCCTCGACGAGGACCTGGACCGGGCCACGCCGGAAACGACCGACGGCTTCTTCCGCTACGAGGAGCGGCGGCTGGACGTCTACGCCCGCATCAAGTGGAACCTGAGCGAGAACGTCGTGCTCGAGACCGGCCTGCGTGCCGAGAACACCGAGACCGAGCAGCGTTTCCGCACCGACTTCCTCGAGGGCGGCGTGCTCGACTCGACCGTGAGCGGCACCGCCGACGGCAGCGAGTTCCTGCTCAACCCGTCGGTGCACCTGCAGTGGAAGCTGTCCGAGGACGGCCAGCTGCGCATGAGCCTGGCGCGCACCGTGCGCCGGCCGGGCATCGACCAGCTGATTCCGTCGTTCGAACTCGAGTCGCCCGGCGACGAGGACGTGGTGGTCGGCAATCCGGCGCTCGGCTTCGAGACCTCGATCGGTTTCGACATCGGCTACGAGCACCGTTTCGGCGACCGCGGCGTGATGGGCTTCAACGTGTTCCGACGCGACATCAGCGACCTGATCGCGCTGGTCAACACCGGCGAATCGGTGGCGGTGCTCGGCCTGGACCCGGGCGACTATCCGGGCGGCCTGTACAGCTACCGCAACATCGGCGACGCCGAGACCTGGGGCTTCGAGTTCGACCTGTCGACGCCGCTGGACTTCATCGGCCTGCCGGAGACCGGCATCTTCGCGAACTACACGCGGCTTTATTCGGAGCGCGCCGATCCGGCCGGCGGCGGCGACATCGCCATCGATTTCCAGCCGACCTACGTCTACAACGTCGGCATCACCCAGAACATCCCGTCCTGGGAGGCGAGCTTCGGCTTCAGCTACCAGAAGCAGGGCGAGTCGCGGTTCGTGACCTACGGCGAGATCGAGAGCCAGCTGTACGACGGCAACCTCGAGTTCTTCCTCGAGAAGCGGATCGGCACGAACATGGTGCTGCGCCTGACCGGCACGAACCTGCTCGACGCCGACAGCCGCCAGGCCGAGGCCGGCTTCGACGGGGACAACGGCGCCGAGATCCTCGCGAACCAGCGCGCCTACGACGTCGACGCGTTCGAAGTGGAACGCGAGAACTCCTCCCCGCGCTGGACCCTCACCTTCCGCTGGGTCTTCTGAACCACCTCCTACGGGGACGTACCCCGTCTTACAGGGACGTACCCCGTTCAGGATCGCGTTCACGTGCCGTCACCACGGCGGCACGAAACGCACCATCGCCGTAGGGGCGCCCTCGGCCCAGGTGTTCGCGCAGGGACTGCAATCGCCTGGGCCGAATCCCCGCGCGAAGCCAGGCATTCCAGACACGTGCGCGTTCCGCGGGCGTCGGTCCGAGCATGAGGAATTCCTCATGCACGTCTACCAGCGAGTCCGTCCCGTGATCCAGGTGGACGTGCGCGCTCGTCCACGGGTAGTGGATCGCATCCCGCACCATCCCCGCGCGCACCGGGTTGAGTTCGATGTAGCGAACCACCTCGAGGAAATATCGCCGAGTGCCGACCGGCGACGAGTGGAATCGCCCCTGCACGAGTGGACCGATGCGGCCGTGCCGGCTGTTGAACGCGCTCGCGTAGCGCTGGGTGCAGCGCTTCATCGCACGCCACAGGCCATCGGCTGTCTTGGGAGTGAGCAGCAGGTGGACGTGGTTGTGCATCAACGTCCATGCATTGACCGCGACGCCATGCAAGCGCGTGGCGTCGCGCAACAGGCCGCAGAAGTGACGACGGTCGCTGTCGTCACGAAAGATCGCCATGCGGTCGACGCCGCGTTGGGTCACGTGGAACGGGATGCCTGGGATGACGAAACGCGCGGTGCGGGGCATGGCGGCGAGGGCGGGGGTGACGATGCCAGCCATGCTGGGCCAGCCGTTCGCGAATGGCGTCGTCAATGTCGCGGCATCGCGGGTGAGACCCCGGCTGTAGACAACCGCCGCGGAAACCTTAACGGGGTACGTCCCTTTCCTACAGGGTACGTCCCCTTCCTACGGGGTACGTCCCCGTCAGCGGAGTAGGTCCCCAACGCGGGCGGCGGTGTCGGCCAGGGCCAGGGCTGCGACGCCGTCGGCGAAACTGATTTCCGGAGCGGCGCCGTCCAGCACGTCGGCGAAGTGGTCCATCTCGGCCCGGTAGGCGTCGGCGTAGCGGTCGAGGAAGAAGTTGCGGAAGCGGTCGTTCGCCGCGCCGTTCTCGTTCCACAGCTGCGCCGTCGACTCCAGCACGTTGTCGGCGCGCAGCATGCCGGCGGAGCCGTAGGCCTCGATGCGCTGGTCGTAGCCGAAGCCGCTGCGCCGGCTGTTGCTGATCACGCACAGGCGGCCGCTGACGGTGGTCAGCACCGTGCGCGCGGTGTCGACGTCGCCGAGGCGGCCGATCTCCGGGTCCACCAGGCAGCTGCCGATCGCGTACACCGACACGATCTCCTCGCCGCCGAGCAGCCAGCGCGCCATGTCGAAGTCGTGGATCGCCATGTCCCGGTACAGCCCGCCCGACACCGCCACATAGGACGGCGGCGGCGGCGAGGGATCGTTCGAGGTGATCTGCAGCGATTCCAGCTTGCCGACCGCACCGGCGTCGAGGCGCGCCTTCAGCGCCCGGAAGTTCGGGTCGAAGCGGCGATTGAAACCGATCAGCACGCGCGCATCCGCCAGCGTCGGCGCCGCCGCCTGCGCCCGCGCCAGGTCCTGGTCGACCGGCTTTTCGCAGAAGACGGCCTTGCCGGCCGCCGCCGCGCGCAGGCTGTAGTCGAGGTGGGTGTCGGTCGACGAGGCGATGATCACCCCGGCCACCGCCGGATCCGCCAGCGCTGCGTCCAGCGTCGTCACCCGGCTGCCGTGTTCGGCCGCCAGCGCCGCTGCCGCTTCCGGCACCGGATCGACGATGCCGGCGAGCCGCAGCCGCGGGTGCTGCGCCGCGTTGGCGGCATGGATGCGGCCGATGCGGCCCGCCCCGATCAGAACGACATCGTGCATCGCAGGATCCTCAGAGGGCGACGGCGTGGCCGCGGCGGAGCGAATCGGCGCAGGCTTCGGCGAGCGCCAGCGCCGCCAGCCCGTCGGCGTAACCGACGGCCGCATCCGCACGCCCGTGCAGCACGTCGGCGAAGTGGCCGAGCTGGCGCGCATAGGCCAGCGCGTAGCGCGACGCGAAGCCCGGATGGATCGGCGCCGCGTGCACGCCGCTGGCGTCGAGCATCTGCACGGTGTCGAGCCCCGGGTTGCCGGCGCAGAGCATGCCGCGCGCGCCGAACGCCTCGATCCGCTGGTCGTAGCCGCAGCCGCTGCGGCGGGTGTTCGAGATCACGCAGAGCCGGCCGCTGGCGGTGGCGAGCACCGTGCGCGCGGTATCGACATCGCCCTGGCGGCCGATCTCCGGATCCACCAGGCAGGACGCGGTCGCGTAGAGCTTCACCGGCTCCTCGCCGAGCAGCCAGCGCGCGAGGTCGAGGTCGTGGATCGTGAAGTCCTTGAACAGGCCGCCGCTGGTCGGCACGAAGCCGGGCGGTGGCGCCGCCGGGTCGTGATTGATGATGTGCAGCGACTCCAGCGCGCCGATCGCGCCTTCGTCCAGGCGCTGCTTCAGGGCCTGGAAATGCGGGTCGAAGCGGCGGTTGAAGCCGAGCAGGAACCGCGCGCCGGCGAACTGCGGCGCCGCGGCCCGCGCCTTGTCCAGGTCGAGGTCGATGGGCTTTTCGCAGAACACCGCCTTGCCGGCGGCGACCGCGGCCAGCGCATGCGCCAGATGCTGGTCGGTGGAGCTGCAGACGAGCACGCCGCGGATCTCCGGATCGGCCAGCGCCGCGTCCAGCGTCGCCGCCTCCGCGCCCAGCCGGGCGGCCAGCGCCGCCGCCGCCTCGTCGCGCGGATCGATCACGTAGCGCAGCCGCAGCCCCGGGTGGGCGGCCGCATTCGGCCCGTGCACCTGGCCCATCCGGCCGGCGCCGATCAGGGCGACCTGGATTCGTTCCACAATGGCTCCGTGCGGTCCTGCCGCCCAATGGAACATTTGTTCCGTTTGCCGAGTGTAATAGAATTTTCGGAAAGCAAAAGCCCGCCGGCATCGCCCGGCTCCACCCGAGCACTGCCGATGGCCGACGCCGCCCTGCCGCCCCCCGCCACTGCCGACGAACTCCGGCTGTCCATCCTCCAGCGCTACGAAACCCTCAGCAAACGCCTGCAGCAGATCGCCCGCTACGTGCTCGACGAGCCGAACGCGGTCGCGCTGGAGACGCTGGCGGTGCTGTCCGAGCGCATCGGCGTGCAGCCGTCGGCGATCGTGCGCTTCGCCAAATCCTTCGGCTTCGACGGCGCTACCCAGATGCAGCGGCTGTTCCGCGACGGTCTGCTCGCCGGTGCCCCGTCGCTCGGCTACGGCGAGCGCGTGCGCGAGTTCGCGCGCAGCGTCGACCGCCGCCAGGTCGGCGACCCCGGCCAGGTGCTGACCGAGTTCGTCGAAGGCAACGTGATGGCGCTGCAGAACCTCGGTGCCAGCATCGACCGCAAGCGGATGGTCGAAGTGGTGAAGCTGCTGCGCCAGGCCAACACCGTCTACGTCGCCGGTTTCCGGCGCTCGTTCCCGGTCGCCGCCTACCTGGCGTACTCGCTGCACCAGGTCGACAAGAAGACGGTGTTCATCGACAGCCTCGGCGGCATGGCGAAGCAGCAGATCCACGGCATCGGCCGCGACGACCTGCTGATCGTCGTCAGCTACCACCCCTATGCCGAGGAGGCCGTGCACCTGATCGACGCCGCCGTCGACGCCCACTGCCGGGTCGTGTCGATCAGCGACAGCCTGGTCAGCCCGGTCGCCAAGCCGGCCTCGCTGGTGCTGCAGGTGCGCGAGGCCGAGATCCGCAAGTTCCGCTCGCTGTCGGCCTCGATGTGCCTGGCGCAGGCCCTGGTGATCGCCTATGCGTTCGCGACGACGGCCGCGGAGCCGGCGCCGAAGCGGGGAAGGCGTGGTTCGTGATCGCGCGAGGCAGCAAGCCGGCCCGCGCCCGCGTTTTCCGCTTCTTGCGGCGGCAGTACGAATAGAATAGATTTTACAGAATCGCCGGGTTCTGGAACCCGGGTTTCATCGAGGCGGCCATGGCGGAGTCCGACGACGAGCTCGACCTGATCGCGATCGGCCGCGTCGGCATCGACCTCTACGGCGAACAGGTCGGCGGCCGCCTCGAGGATGTCACCAGTTTCGCCCGCTACGTCGGCGGCAGCCCCGGCAACACCGCGATCGGCGCCGCCAGGCTCGGCCTGCGCAGCGCCCTGTGCAGCCGCGTCGGCGCCGACCACTTCGGCCGCTTCATCCGCGAGCAGCTGCAGCGCGAAGGGGTCTCGGTCGCCGGCCTGCACGACGATCCCGACCGGCTCACCGCCCTGGTGATCCTCGGCATCCGCGACCGCGAGCGCTTCCCGCTGATCTTCTATCGCGAGAATTGCGCCGACATGGCGCTCGATGTCGGCGAGCTCGACGAGGACTGGCTCCGTTCCGCCGGCGCGGTGCTGATCGGCGGCACCCATCTGTCGCGGCCGAACGTGTTCGCGGTGTCGCGGCGCGCCGCCGAACTGGCGCGCGCCGCCGGCAGGCGGGTCGTGTTCGACGTCGATTACCGGCCGGTGCTCTGGGGCCTGGCCGGGCGCGACCGCGGCGAGGACCGCTTCGTCGCCGATCCCGAGGTCACCGCGCGCCTGCAGGCGATCCTGCCGCTGTGCGACCTGATCGTCGGCACCGAGGAGGAAATGCACATCCTCGGCGGCAGCACCGACACCGTCGCCGCGCTGCGCGCGATCCGCGAACGCAGCGGCGCCCTGCTGGTGTGCAAACGCGGCCCGCAGGGCTGCGTCGCCTTCCCCGGGGACGTACCCGCGTCCCTCGACGAGGGCGTGGTCGGCGCCGGCTTCGCGGTCGAGGTCTACAACGTCCTCGGCGCCGGCGATGCCTTCATGGCCGGCTTCCTGCGCGGCTGGCTGCGCGGCGAGGCGCTGGCGACCTGCTGCAGCTGGGGCAATGCCTGCGGCGCGATCGTCGTGTCGCGGCATGGCTGCGCGCCGGCGATGCCGACCTGGCCGGAACTGCAGGACTTCCTCGCCCGCTACGGCGGCGCGCCGGCCGGCACCGCGCCGCGCCGGCTGCGCGACGACCGTGCGCTGGAACACCTGCATCGCGTCACCACGCGCGCCGGTTGCTGGGACCAGCTCACGGTGCTGGCGATGGACCATCGCAGCCAGTTCGAGGCGCTGGCCGCGCGCCTGGGCGTCGGCGCCGACCGCATCGAAGGCTTCAAGGCGCTGTCGCTGCGCGCCGTGCACCGTTTCGCCGGTGGCGACGGCCGCGTCGGCCTGCTGCTCGACGGCCGCTACGGCCGGCGTGGCCTCGAGGACGCCGCCGACTATCCGTACTGGATCGGCCGCCCGATCGAAGTGCCCGGTTCCTGTCCGGTGGCCTTCGAATGCGGCCCGGATGTCGGCGTCGAGCTGCGCACCTGGCCGGCGAACCATGTCGTGAAATGCCTGGTCTTCCATCACCCGGACGATCCGCAGGACCTGCGCGAGCGTCAGGAGCGCCAGCTGCTGCGCCTGCAGCATGCCGCGCTCGGCACCGGTCACGAACTGCTGGTCGAGATCATCGCCTCGCGCGAACGGCCGGTCGACGCCGGCACGGTCCCGGCGGTCATGCAGCGCTTCTATGATCTGGGCATGCGCCCCGACTGGTGGAAGCTCGAGCCGAACGGTGACCCGCAGGCCTGGCAGGCGGTGCAGCGCACGATCCAGGACAACGACCCGCACTGTCGGGGCGTCGTCCTGCTCGGACTCGCGGCGAGCCCGGAAGAACTGATCGCCGGGTTTCCGGCGGCGGCGGCGACGCCGGTGGTGCGCGGTTTCGCGGTCGGCCGCACGATCTGGGCCGACACCGCCGAAGCCTGGCTCGCCGGACATATCGGCGACGACGAGGCGGTCGCGCAGCTCGCCGGCCGCTTCGGTGAACTCGTGCAAGCCTGGCGCGCCGCGCGCGCCGATGCGGAGAGCAGGAATGCGGCCTGAACCGGACACGATCCGCCTGACCGCCGCGCAGGCGCTGGTGCGCTGGCTGTGCGCGCAGCAGGTCGAGGTCGACGGCGTCACGACGAACTATTTCGCCGGCGTCTGGGCGATCTTCGGCCACGGCAACGTCGCCGCGCTCGGCGAGGCCCTGCAAGGCGTGCGCGACACCCTGCCGACCTGGCGCGCGCACAACGAGCAGGCGATGGCGCATGCCGCGATCGCCTACGCCAAGCAGATGCGGCGGCAGCGGGCGATGGTCTGCACGACCTCGATCGGGCCCGGGGCGACCAACCTGGTCACCGCCGCGGCGCTCGCGCACGTGAACCGGCTGCCGCTGCTGCTGCTGCCCGGCGACGTCTACGCCAGCCGCCGGCCGGACCCGGTGCTGCAGCAGGTCGAGGCCTTCGCCGACGGCACCGTGTCGGCGAACGACTGCCTGCGGCCGGTGTCGCGCTACTTCGACCGCATCGTCCGCCCGGAACAGCTGCTCGACGCGCTGCCGAAGGCGATGGCGACGCTGCGCGACCCGGCGAACTGCGGCCCGGTGACGCTGGCGCTGTGCCAGGACGTGCAGGCCGAGGCCTGCGAGTACCCCGCCGACTTCTTCGCGCCGCGGCTGTGGCCGCAGCGCCGCCCGCAGCCCGATGCCGATGAACTCGCGGCGCTCGCCGAAGCCTTGCGCAACGCCCGCCGGCCCCTGCTGATCGCCGGGGGTGGCGTGCGCTACGCCGGCGCCGAGGCGGCGCTCGCCGACTTCGCCAGCGCGACCGGGCTGCCGGTGGCGGAAACCCAGGCCGGCAAGGGGGTGCTGGCCTGGGACCACCCGCGCCAGCTCGGTTCGCTCGGCGTCACCGGCGCCAGCGCCGCGAACGCCGTGGCCGCCGAGGCCGACGTCGTGGTCGGCCTCGGCACCCGACTGCAGGACTTCACCACCGGCTCGCGCACGCTGTTTCCGCAGGCGCGGCTGTTCCAGGTCAACGTGCAGCCCTTCGACGCGCACAAGCACGGCGCCGCGCCGGTGGTCGGCGATGCCGGCGTCGTGCTCGCGGCGCTGCAGGCGCGGCTGCAGGGCTGGCGCCTGAGCGACGACGTGGTCGCCGGCGACGAAGTCCGCGCCGGCGAATGGCGGCGCGCGGTCGAGGTCGCGACCGCCGGCGGCGCCGAGGTCGAGCGGCCTTCCGATGCGCAGGTGATCGGCGCGGTGCAGGCGGCGATGCCCGACGACGCCGTCGTCGTCGGTGCCGCCGGCGGCTTGCCGGGCGAGCTGCACAAGCTCTGGCGCTGCGCGCGCCCCGGCGGCTACCACCTCGAATACGGCTATTCGTGCATGGGTTACGAGATCGCCGGCGGCATCGGCGTGAAGCTCGCCGAGCCGGCGCGCGAGGTCGTCGTGATGGTCGGCGACGGCAGCTACCTGATGCTCAATTCCGAACTCGCGACATCGGTGATGCTCGGCACGAAGCTCGTCGTCGTGCTGCTCGACAACCGCGGCTTCGGCTGCATCGACCGTTTGCAGCGTTCCACCGGCAGCCCCGGCTTCAACAACCTGCTCGAAGACGCCGCGCACGCGACCCTGCCGGACATCGATTTCGTCGCCCACGCGCGCAGCCTCGGCGCCCATGCCGAGAAGGCCGGCGACCTCGGCGAACTCGCCGCCGCGCTGGCGCGCGCGCGGACCGCCGACCGCAGCAGCGTCGTCGTCATCGAGACCGATCCGCGCCGCAGCACCGAAGCCGGCGGCTGGTGGTGGGACGTCGCGGTGCCGGAAGTTTCCACCCACGCGGAGGTGCTCGCCGCCCGCCGCGACTACGAGTGCGGCCAGCGCCGCCGCAGGGACAGGTCATGAGCATCCGTTTCGGGGTCAGCCCGATCGCCTGGTCGAACGACGACATGCCGGAGCTGGGGGGCGACACCCCGCTGGAATCGATCCTCGCCGACATCCGTGCGGTCGGCTTCGAAGGCGTCGAGCTCGGCGGCCGCTTCCCGCGCGAGCCGGCGGCGCTGCGCGAACTGCTGCAGCGGCACGATCTCGCCCTGGTCGGCGGCTGGTACAGCGGCGCCCTGCTCGAACGCGATGCCGAGGCCGAGATCGCCGCGCTGCAGCCGCACCTGCGCCTGCTGCAGGCGCTGGGCAGCGAGGTGTTCGTGTTCGCCGAGACCTCGAACGCGATCCACGGTGAGCGCGGCAAGCCGCTGACCGCGACGCCGCGGCTCGGCGACCGCGACTGGGCGGCCTTCGGTGCGCGCATGACCGCGGTCGCCGAGCACATCGCCGCGCAGGGAATGCGTTTCGCCTACCACCATCACCTCGGCACCGTGGTCGAGACCGCCGCCGACCTCGCCGCCTTCCTCGGCCACACCGGGCCCAGCGTCGGGCTCACGCTCGACACCGGCCACGCGGCGCTCGGCGGCATCGACCCGCTCGACGTGATCCGCGACCACCCCGGGCGCATCGCCCACGTGCACTGCAAGGACGTGCGCACCGCCCGCCACACGGCGGCGCGCGCGGCCGGCGCCAGCTTCCTCGACGGCGTGCTGGCCGGCATGTACACGGTGCCGGGCGACGGCGACCTCGACTTCGCGGCGGTGATGGCGGCGCTGGCGCGCATCGACTATTCCGGCTGGATCGTCGTCGAGGCCGAGCAGGATCCGAAGCTCGCCGATCCGCGCACCTATGCCGATCTCGGCCTGCGCACGCTGCGCGCCCAGGCCGCGGCCGCGGGACTGCACTGATGTCGAAGCTGCGCGTCCGCCCGCATGCGCCCGCCGCCGACGGCACCGTGCTCGAGGTGACGCCGGCGTCGGCCGGCTGGCAGCACGTCGGCTTCCGCGTCGTGTTGCTCGCCGACGGCCAGGAACACGCCGGCGGCAGCGACGATCGCGAGACCTGCCTGGTGCTGGTGGCCGGCAGCGCCGACGTCGACACCGAGGTCGCCGGCACGCGCCGCAGCTTCACCGGCGTCGGTGGCCGCGCCTCGGCCTTCGCCGATGCGCCGCCCGGCGCGGTCTACGTGCCGGCCGGCGGCCGCTGGTCGGTGCGCGCACGTGGCCCGGTCGAACTCGCCGTCTGCAGCGCCCCGGGCGAAGGCGGCGAGGCGCGGCTGATCGACCCGGCGACGATGTCGCGCGAAGTGCGCGGGCAGGGCACCAACACCCGCCACGTGCGCAACATCCTGCCGCAGGATCAGCCGGCGCACAGCCTGCTGGTGGTCGAGGTGATCACTCCGCCCGGCCACTGGTCCAGCTATCCGCCGCACAAGCACGACACCGCCACCGGCGACGAGGAGACCGCGCTCGAGGAAACCTACTGGCATCGCCTCGACCCGCCGCAGGGTTTCGCGTTCCAGCGCGTCTACACCGACGACCGCAGCCTCGACGAGACGGTCTGCGTCGAGGACGGCGACGTGGTGCTGGTGCCGCGCGGCTACCATCCGGTGGGGGCGCCGCATGGTTACGCCCTGTACTACCTCAACGTGATGGCGGGCCCGTCCCGCCGCTGGATCTTCCGCAACGATCCCGACCATGCCTGGATCGCCGGACCGGTGAAGGACTCCGCGAAATGAACGAAGCAAAGCAGGACGTCGCCGCCGGCGTCCGCCACATCGACCACTTCATCGACGGCCGCCGGGTTCGCGGCGCCGCCGATCGCCACGGCGACGTCTTCGACCCGAACACCGGCGCCGTGCAGGCGCGGGTACCGTTCGCGACCGCCGCCGAGCTCGATGCCGCGGTCGCCGGCGCGAAGGCGGCGCAGCCGGGCTGGGCGGCGACGAACCCGCAGCGACGGGCGCGGGTGATGTTCGAGTTCAAGCGCCTGCTCGAAGTGCACATGGACGAACTCGCGGCCCTGCTCAGCAGCGAGCACGGCAAGGTGCTGGCCGATGCCCGCGGCGACATCCAGCGCGGCCTCGAGGTGATCGAGTTCTGCTGCGGCATCCCGCACCTGCAGAAGGGCGAGCACAGCTACGGCGCCGGGCCGGGCATCGACGTGTATTCGCTGCGCCAGCCGCTCGGCGTCGGTGCCGGCATCACCCCGTTCAACTTCCCGGCGATGATCCCGATGTGGATGTTCGGGCCGGCGCTGGCGACCGGCAACGCCTTCATCGTCAAGCCGTCCGAGCGCGATCCCTCGGTGCCGGTGCGGCTGGCCGAGCTGCTGCTCGCGGCCGGCCTGCCGCCGGGCGTGCTGCAGGTCGTGCACGGCGATCGCGAGGTCGTCGAGGCGATCCTGCGCCACCCCGACATCCGCGCGGTCAGCTTCGTCGGCTCCTCCGACATCGCCCAGCACGTCTACGCCACCGGCGCCGCCCACGGCAAGCGCGTGCAGTGCATGGGCGGCGCCAAGAACCACGGCATCGTGCTGCCCGACGCCGACCTGGAGCACGCGGTCGCCGACATCATCGGCGCCGCCTACGGTTCCGCCGGCGAACGCTGCATGGCCCTGCCGGTGGTGGTGCCGGTCGGCGAACGCACCGCGGTCGAACTGCGCGCGCGCCTGGTCGCTGCGGTTCAGGCGCTGCGGATCGGCCCGTCGACGGATCCGCAGGCGCATTACGGTCCGGTGGTCACCGCCGCGCACCGGCGTCGCATCCTCGACTGGATCGGCACCGGCGTCGACGAAGGCGCCGAGCTGGTGCTCGACGGCCGCGACTTCCGCCTGCCCGGGCACGAGGACGGATTCTTCCTCGGCCCGTGCCTGTTCGACCACGTGCGCCCGGAACACCGCGCCTACCAGGAAGAGATCTTCGGGCCGGTGCTGCAGATCGTGCGCGCCGACGGCCTCGAGGAGGCGCTGGCGCTGGCGTCGAAGCACCAGTACGGCAACGGCGTCGCGATCTTCACCCGCGACGGCGGCGCCGCCCGCGAGTTCGCCGAGCGTGTCGACTGCGGCATGGTCGGCATCAACGTGCCGATCCCGGTGCCGGTGGCCTATCACAGCTTCGGCGGCTGGAAGCGCAGCGGCTTCGCCGACCTCAACCAGTACGGCATGGACGGCGTCCGCTTCTGGACGCGCACCAAGACCGTCACCCAGCGCTGGCCGAAGGGCAGCGTCGACAGCGGCCAGAGCTTCGTGATCCCGACGATGCGCTGAGCGCGGCACGATCCAGGGGAGGACCACGCCATCGCACTTCTCCGCTTCTTCGCCACCGGGCCGGACCGGCCCGAGTCCACCGACCGCGCCTGGATCGACGCCACCTACCGTCGCCACCGCCTGCGGGTGATGCTGGCGATCACCCTGGGCTACGGCGTGATCTACACCTGCCGGCTGGCGCTCGGCGTGGTCAAGCAGCCGCTGATCGACGAAGGCGTGTTCACGCCGGCCGAACTCGGCCATATCGGCTCGGCGCTGTTCTACACCTACGCGATCGGCAAGCTGACCAACGGCTTCCTCGCCGACCACGCGAACATGAAGCGCTTCATCGCCTTCGCGTTCGCGGCGACGGCGGTGTGCAACGTGCTGATGGGCTTCACCACCGCGTTGTGGACGGCGGTGCTGCTGTGGGGACTCAACGGCTGGTTCCAGAGCTTCGGGGCGCCCGGCGGCGTGGTCGCGATGACCGCGTGGTTCTCCAACCGCGAACGCGGACGGATGTACGGCATCTGGAGCACCGCGCACTCGCTCGGCGAGGGCCTGACCTTCCTCGTCGTCGGCAGCCTGGTCGCCTGGCTCGGCTGGCGCTGGGGCTACCTCGGGCCGGGCCTGTTCGGCTTCGCCGCGGCCGCCTGCGCCTGGTGGCTGCTGCAGGACCGCCCGCGCACGCTCGGCCTGCCGACGGTCGCCGACTGGAAGAACGACCACTACGGCGAGACGCTGAAGGTCGACGCCCGTTCGGTGCTGGCGCTGCAGCTGTCGATCCTGAAGCTGCCGGCGATCTGGGTGCTGTGCCTGGCCGCCGCGACCACCTACGTCACCCGCTACGCGATCAATTCCTGGGGCGTGCTCTACCTGCAGGAAGTGCGCGGCTTCAGCCTGCCGATGGCCGGCACGTTGCTGATGGTCAGCACGCTCGCGGGCATCGCCGGCGCGGTCGCCTACGGCTTCGTCTCCGACCGTTTCTTCGCTGCGCGCCGCCCGCCGGCGAACCTGCTGTTCGCGCTGGTCGAGATCGCCGGCCTGCTGCTGATCTTCTACGGCCCGACGAACACCACGACGCTGACGATCGGCCTGCTGATGTTCGGTGTCGGCCTGACCGGGCTGGTGACCTCGCTCGGCGGTCTGTTCGCGGTCGACATCGCGCCCAAGCGCGTCGCCGGCGCGGCGATGGGCGTGATCGGCATCTTCAGCTACATCGGCGCCGGCATCCAGGAACAGGTGACCGGACGGCTGGTGCAGCAGGGCATGACCGTCGTCGACGGCGTGCGCCATTACGACTTCGACGCGGCGATCCTGTTCTGGATCGGCTCGTCGGTCCTCTCGATGCTGCTGGCGGCGAGCCTGTGGCGCACCCGGATGCACGACTGATGCAGACCCCTTCGCGCGAACTCGAAGCGATGGTCGCCGCCGCCCGCGCCGCCGGCGCCGGCCTGCGCGCGCGCCAGCGCGAACTGCATGCGCTGGCGGTGCGCAGCAAGTCCGGCCCGGCCGACCTGGTGTCGATCGCCGACGAGGAGGCCGAGGCCACCGTGCGTGCGCACCTCGCGGCGGCGCGTCCCGACTACGCCTTCCTCGGCGAGGAGGGCGGCGCCGAAGGCAACGGCGAGCGGCAGTGGATCGTCGATCCGCTCGACGGCACCACCAATTTCCTGTTCGGCGGCCCGCTGTGGGGCGTCAACGTCGCGCTCGCGGAAGCGGGGCGGGTGATCGCCGGCGTGACCTGGCTGCCGGCGCTCGAAGAGCTCTACGTCGCCGAAGCCGGCCGCGGCGCCTGGCTCAACGGCCGGCGCCTGCAGGTGTCGCCGCGCGCGACCCTGGTCGAGGCGGTGCTGTCCTGCGGCATTCCCTTCCACGGCAAGCCGGACCATCCGCTGTTCGCGCGCGAGATGACGCGCCTGACCGCGGTCACCGCCGGAATGCGCCGTACCGGCGCCTGTTCGGTCGACATGGCCTTCGTCGCCGCCGGCCGCTGGGACGCCTACTGGGAACGCACGCTCAATTCCTGGGACATGGCGCCCGGGGTGATCCTGGTGCAGGAAGCCGGCGGTATCGCCACCGGGGCCGACGGCGGCCCGCTCGACCTGTACGGCGGCCATGTCTGCGTCAGCAACGGCGCGATCCACGCCGCGCTGCTCGAACAACTGCGGCTTGCCGCGCAGGAGGACTGAGATGACCGAAAACGAAGCCATCGACGACGCGGTCGACCGCCGCCGCCGCGGCCTGCTGCTCACCGCCCTCGCCAGTGCGATCGCCGGCGCCCTGCCGGGCCGCAGCGGCGCCGCGCCGCTCGGCTATCCGCGGGCGCTGCAGGGGCCGATGCTCGGTGCGCCCGGCCCGAACCACCTGAGCGTCTGGGTGCGCGCCAGCGGCGCTTTCGAGGTCGAGCTGCAGGTGGCGCGCGACCGCGACTTCCGCGACCAGGTCGCCACCGCCCGCGGCGAGACCACGCACGCGGACCGCGGCTGCATCGTGCTCCGCGCCGACGGCCTGGAACCGGATACCGAATACTTCTACCGGCTGCGCTTCGCCGGGCTCGAGGACCGCCACCAGGCGCACCCGTTCCGCGCGCGCACCGCGCCGGCGGGCCCGGCGAACTTCCGGGTCGCCTTCGGGTCCTGCTGCCGGATCGAATACGACCCCGACCAGCGCATCTGGAACGCGGTGCGCCAGCTCGAGCCCGATGTGTTCTTCTGGCTCGGCGACAACATCTATGCCGACAGCGACGACCCGGACGCGATGGCCGACCTGTACGCGCGCGGCCGCATCGTCGAGCGCATCGAACCGCTGCTGCGATCGGTACCGCAGCTGGCGACCTGGGACGACCACGACTTCGGCTTCAACGATTCCGACGGCACCGGCCCGCACAAGGACGGCGCGCTGGAGGTGTTCAGGCAGTTCTGGGCGAACCCGTCCTACGGCGAGCCCGACAATCCCGGCGTCTACTTCCGCCAGCACTACGGCGGCGTCGACTTCTTCGTGCTCGATGGTCGCTACCACCGCGACCCGAGCCGGCGGCCGGACACGCCGGCCAAGACCATGCTCGGCGCCCGCCAGAAAGCCTGGCTGAAGCGCGAGCTGCGCGCGAGCACGGCGCCGTTCAAGGTGCTGGCGATCGGCGGCGGCTGGTCCTGCGCCGAGAACGAGAGCGGCGGCGATTCCTGGGGCGTCTACCTGAGCGAGCGCGACGAGATCTTCGACTTCATCCGCGACGCGGGCATCGAGGGCGTGGTCTGCATCTCCGGCGATTCGCACATGGGTGAGCTCAACTGCATCCCGCGCTCGGAGCAGGGCGGCTACGACCTCTACGACTTCTGCTCCTCGCCGCTGGCGCAGGCGCCGGCGGCGAAGAACGTGCGCCAGGTGCCGGAGATGCGCATCCGCGACACCTGGACGCGCAGCGCCAACGTCGGCCTGCTGCGTTTCGACATGACCGGGCCGGTGCCGACGCTGACCTATACGCTGCACGACACCCTGGCCAAGCCGGTCTGGGCGCCGCTGGTGCTGACCCCGGCCGACCTGCGCAACGGCGTGCGCAGCTGGGACCGCCTGATCGACCCGCTCGAGCACGAACGTCTGCGCAATTTCCGCGCCGGCAAGGGCTATTACGGCTTCGAGCCCGAGGAGGGCTGGCCTAACCGCCGATATCGCGGCGAAGAGTGAGCAGCAGCATTCCCGGCGCGCGATGCCGGCGCCGTTCCGTGCCGTCGAAGGTGCTGCCGTCGCGCGGTCCGTCGTGGCGCTCGCGTTCGCGGCGCACCGACTGGCCGGGGGCGGTCACTTCCGCGCGCAGGCGCCAGCCGCCGTCCCAGCGGCGTTCGGCGAACAGTTCGTAACGGCTGCCCTCGACGTCGCGGGTGACGCGGTCGAAGCGGTATTCGGCCTCGCTCTCGGCGAGCTTCGCCTCGATGCCCCAATGGAAGCGGCCGCCGGCGAGCACCTGGCGCAGGGCGATCTCGCCCTCGCGCGGCTTGTCGCCGGAAACCGGCCGCGAAGTGCCGGTCACCGGGTCGATCACGCGGCTGCGCTGCCAGCGCAGGCTGGCGTCGAGCTGCAGCGAGGGCAGGCCCAGCGCCGCCAGCGAGGTGTCGAAGTCCAGGCTGATCGCATCGCGGCGGCCGCTGCCGAGGTTGCCGGGCGCATCGAGCCACTCGCCGTCGGCATCGATCACCACGACGCGGTCGATCACGTCGTCGATGCGTTCGTGGATCCAGGCCAGCTGCAGGCCGGCGGCGTCGCCGATGTCCCATTCCCAGGCCAGGGTGCTACGCCAGATCCGGTCCGGCACCAGGTCGACGGCGCCGGCGGCGACATCGCCATCGGCCAGCGAGGCGCTGGCGACGAAATCGCCGAAATCGAGCTGGCCGACCTCGCGCGCGACCGCCCAGCGCAGCGTGTGCGCCGGTGTGGGGTTCCAGGCCAGCGCGATCCGCGGCTTCAGGTAGAAGAAGTCGCGCTCGCCGCCGTCGGCATGGCCGATGCGCGAGGCTTCGAGGCGCAGGCCGCCGTCGAGCCGCCAGTGCCCGCGTGGCCGCCAGCTCGCGGTGAAGGCCAGCTCGCCGCGGCGTTCGCGCACCGCGACGTCGGCGCCCGGCAGCGGTTGCTCGATGCCGCCGACGCGCAGGCGGGCGCGGCCGTCGAGGCGGTTGAGCGCGATTTCGGCGGCGGCGCCGAGGCCCAGGCTGCCGGTGACTTCGCGTTCGAGCGCGAGCCCGGCCAGGCTTTCGCCGCGGCGGCTGTCCTCGACGAAGCTCTCCTCGCCGTCCTCGTCGACCCCGGTCTCGGCGGCGTCGATCCGACCGTGGCGGCTGCTGGCGAAGGCGGTGATGCGGCGGTCGCCATCGCGGCGCAGCCAACGCAGGCCGATCTCGCCCTCGCGCAGGTCCTCGGTGTCGCGGCTGCGCTCGGCGTCGCCGCCGGCGAGCGTCGGCCACCAGCGCTCCGACTCGTCGCTGCGTTCCTGCAACGCCGCCAGGTCGAGGTGCAGGCGGCCGCCGGCGAGCGGGCGCGACCAGGCGAGCGCCGCGCGGTGCTCGATCGCATGGCTGCGGAGGTCGCCGTCGGCGGCTTCGAGCAGGGCGCCGTCGGCGGCGAACCGCCGGCGGCTGCCGCGGCCGCCGTCCTCGTCGGCTTCGGCCTCGCGCGCGAACGCGAGCTCGAGCGTGCGCTCGTCGCGTTGGCGGGCGTAGCCGAATTCGCCGACCGGCGTGCGCCAGCCGTCGCCGGCCGCCAGCAGGCCGAAGGCGAAGGTCCGCGTCGGTGCCGGCTGCGCCCTGCGCACGATGTTCGCGAGCAGGGCGTAGCCGCCCATGTCGACGCCTTCGCCGGCGCGGATCAGTTCGATGCGTTCCACCGCGGACGCCGGGATGCGCCGAAGCAGATCGGACAGCGATTCGTGCTTGCTCGCCGGCAGCGCGCCGTCGACCAGCACATTGCCCTGGGCGGCGGCGTAGCCGCGCACGTCGGCATCGGCGTCGACGACCGCGAAGCCCGGCACCCGCTGCAGCATCTCCCAGGCATTCGCCGGCGCGCTGTCGGCGAAGTAGCCGGCGGCGAAGCTGCGCCGTGTCTCCGTCGCGGGCAACTGCGCGGCGGCCGCGGCGCTGGCCAGCAGCAGCGCCAGCGGCAGCAGACGCAGGGCAGTAGAGGGGCGGAACGGCGACGGTCGGGGTGGCATGCGGGCGCGGCTCGGACGGGATGCCGCAAAGCTAGAATGGGCGCGCTGACGCCGCGCCGACGGCCGCTGTCAGCGCGATGTCAGCTTCGCCCACCGACGATGCGTGCATCCCGAAGGAGCCCTCCGATGCGCACGCCGATCCTCCCGACCCTCGCCGCCGTTGTTTTCCTCGGCCTTGCGATCGCTCCCGCCCGTGCCGGCGACGACGACCACATCGCCGCGCGCGCCGCCCTGCAGCGCGGCGAGATCCTGCCGCTGGCGCGTATCCTCGAGCAGGTGCAGCGGCGCGAACCCGGCGACGTGATCGAGATCGAGCTCGAACGCGAGGACGAGGGCTGGGAATACGACGTCAAGGTGCTGACGCCCTCGGGCGTCGTCCGCAAGCTCACGCTCGATGCGCGCACCGGCGAGGTGCTGAAGGTGAAGGACGACGACTGATGCGCTGCCTGGTCGTCGAGGACGAGCCCGACATCCGCGCCGACCTGCAGCGTGCGCTGGCAGCCGCCGGCTTCGCCGTCGATGCGGTCGGCGACGGCGAGACCGCGTGGTTCCAGGGCGATACCGAGGATTACGACGCGGTCGTGCTCGATCTCGGCCTGCCGCGCATGGACGGCCTCGGCGTGCTGCGCCGCTGGCGCGCCGGCGGTCGCCGCTTCCCGGTCATCGTGCTGTCGGCGCGCGACGACTGGACCGAGAAGGTCGAGGGCATCGAGGCCGGCGCCGACGACTACATGGGCAAGCCCTTCGCGATGGGCGAACTGGTCGCGCGTGTGCGCGCGCTGGTGCGCCGCGGCGCCGAGCGCAGCTCGAACGTGATCGAGGTCGGCCGCCTGCGCCTCGACCTCGGCCGGATGAGCGCGAGCTTCGACGGCGCACCGGCGGCGCTGTCGCCGCTGGAATTCCGCCTGCTCGACCATCTGGCGCACCAGCGCGGCCGCGCGGTGCCGGCCGGTGAACTCGCCGAACATCTCTACGGTGCTGCCGACAGCGGCGACGCCAATGCGATCGAGGCGGTGGTCGCGCGCCTGCGCCGCAAGTTCGGTGCCGACCTCATCGTGACCCGGCGCGGCTTCGGTTACCTGCTCGGCGAGCCGCCGTGCGGATGAGCTCGCTGCGCTGGCGACTGCTGGTCGCGGCCGCGGCGGCGATCCTGGTGGCGCTGACGATCGCCGGGCTGGCGATGACCCTGCTGTTCGAACGCCACCTGCAGCGCCAGCTCGAGGCCGACCTGACCCGCGACGCGCTCGCCCTGGTCGCCGATCTCGCCTGGGCGCCCGACGGCACGCCGCGGATCGAGGGCGGGCCGGTCGACGTGCGCCTGCAGACGCCGGCCGGCGGCTATTACTGGCAGGCGGAGAACGCGGTGGGGGTCGCGCGTTCGCGCTCGCTCTGGGACCAGCAGCTGGCGCCCGCCGAAGATGCCGGCGGCGACGACTGGCGCTTCGAAGTCGACGTCGCCGGCCCGTTCGAGCAGCGGGTCGCCCGCCTGGTCCGCCGTATCCGCGACGGCGACGGTGGCGAGGCGACGCTGCAGCTCGCCCGCGACCTCGCACCGCTGCACGAGGCACGCGCCGGCTTCGCCCGCGAGCTGGCGCTGTCGCTCGCCCTGCTGTGGGCGGTGCTGTCGGCGGCCGCCTGGGCGCAGGTGAGTCTCGGCCTGCGCCCGCTCGACCGCGTGCGCCTGGCCCTGCAGACGCTGCGCGCGAACGCGCGCCAGCGCCTGCCCGATCCCGGCGTGCGCGAACTGCAGCCGCTGACCGCGGCGATCAACGCGCTCGCCGATGCCCGCGAGGCCGACCTCGAACGTGCGCGCCGCCGCGCCGCCGACCTCGCGCACGGGCTGAAGACGCCGCTGGCGGCGCTGCAGGCGCAGAGCCGGCGCGCCCGCGAGGCCGGCGCCGTCGACGCCGCAGAAGGCATGGATCGCGCGGTCGCCGCGGTCGCCGCCGCGGTCGAGGCGGAACTGGCGCGGGCGCGGGTCGCCGGCGCCGGCGCCGCGGCCGGCGTGGGCGCTGTGGGCGGCGCCGACGAGGGTACGTCCCTGCGCGCGATGGTCGAACGCGTGCTCAGCGTGCTCGAACGCACCGAACGCGGCGGCGAACTGGCGTTCGCGGTCGAGGTCGACGATGCGCTGCGCCTCGGCATCGCCGCGGATCTCCTCGTCGAACTGCTCGGTCCGCTACTCGAGAACGCCGTCCGCCACGCCCGCCGCCAGGTCCGTGTCGCCG
Organism: Arenimonas composti TR7-09 = DSM 18010; assembly: GCF_000426365.1. Taxonomy (GTDB): domain Bacteria; phylum Pseudomonadota; class Gammaproteobacteria; order Xanthomonadales; family Xanthomonadaceae; genus Arenimonas; species Arenimonas composti. Next base: position 130,475 of record NZ_AUFF01000002.1, read on the forward strand.
CCGCGCACGACGCGGACGGCGGCTTCGTGCTCGACATCGACGACGACGGCCCCGGCATTCCCGACGACCGCCATCGCGAGGCGCTGGCCCGCGGTGCCCGCCTCGATCAAAGCGGCGGCAGCGGCCTCGGTCTCGCGATCGCCCGCGACCTCGCCGACGCGACCGGCGGCCGCCTCGCGCTCGCGCGTGCCGGACTCGGCGGCCTGCGGGTGCGGCTCACCTGGCCACGGCCCGCCGCGTAGGCGCGGCGTCGGCTGCGGAGTTGCAAGCTGCACGACCGCTTCATGCCGATCGCCCGGGAAACGCCCTCGCGAGCGCTGAAAATCCCGGGCCAAACGCTGGCACGCTTCCTGCTGAGTCTCCCGGGTCGGATCGCCGATCCGTCCCCCCATCCCACGGAGACCTGCCATGTCCATTTCCCTGATCCTGCTGATCCTGCTGATCCTCATCCTCATCGGCGTCGTGCCGGCCTGGCCGCACAGCCGCGGCTGGGGCTACGGCCCGAGCGGCGCCGTCGGCGTGATCCTGCTGATCGTGATCGTGCTCTGGTTGATGGGCGTCTTCTGACCCCAGCGACAACGGCATCAATGCAATCACAACGGATCGGAGCCGATCAAAGCCGATGAGGCGCGGTCGGAGCGGGAACATCGCTTCGAAACGGAGCCACGCCGCGTGTCGAAGCATCCAGCGGAGCTCGCACGTTCCCGAACGACGAGACGAACCGAATCGGCTGTGATCGGCTCTGATCCGTTGTGGTCTGCGTTCCGCTACGCCACCCGCAGTCTCAGCGGGTGTCGAAGCTGAGCCGGCCCGGGCCGGTGAGCAGCAGGCCGATCGCGCCCAGCAGGTAGATCGCCTGCAGTTCGATCGCCCAGCCGCCGGTCGCGTCGAGCTTCATCAGCTCGCCGGCGTGGGCCAGGAAGATCGCCGCCGCCATGTTCACCCCGATCAGCGCCGCGCCGATGCGCGCCTGCCAGCCGACGATCAGCAGCAACGGGCCGAGCACCTCGCCGAAGTAGGCGCCGTAGCTCAGCGCCGGCGGCAGGCCGTGGGCGACCAGCAACTGCTGGATGCCGAGCACGCCGCCGGTGATCTTGGCGATGCCGTGCAGCAGCACGAGGCCGCCGAGCGCGACGCGCATCAGCAGCAATCCGAAGTCCGAACGGGTGGCGACCATCTGCGTGACTCCCGGCGCGTACGAGCCTTCATTGTGCTCAGCTCAGGTACCAGACCTCGACCGTGCCGTTGACCTTCACCGTCATCGGATTGCCGCGGCGGTCGAGGGACTTGCCGACCGGCACCCGCACCCAGCCCTCGCTGACGCAGTATTCCTCGACGTTGTGGCGCTCGACGCCGTTGAAGCGCACGCCGATGCCGCGTTCGAGCGCGGCCGGGTCGTGGAAGGGGCTGCGTGGGTCGTTGGCGAGGCGGTCGGGCGGAGTGTCCTGGCTCATTGCGGTATCCGGTCGGAAAACGGAGCGCGGATTCTAGCCGCGTCGGCGGCGGGCTTCATGGCTTGTAGATCGGCCATGCGCGGCGACGGCCGACCTCGGCGATCGCGGCCTGCACGTCGGCACGGGCGAGCAGGGCCTCGCCATTGGCCTTGAGGATCCGTTCGCCGGGCGCGGTCGGCAGCTCGCGGAAATCCTGCACGTCGATCAGCGCGTCGGCCCGCGTTTCCGGGTCGCGCAGGCGGGCGATCAGATCGGCGGCCGCCTCGTCGAGGCGGCTGTCGTACAGCAGTACCTCGGTATACACGCGCGGCATCAGCGCGCGATGCTCGCGCGCCCAGGCCAGCGCCGCCGCGAAGGCGGCCGTGTCACCGGTGCGGCTGGCCGCGCAGCCGACGATCGATGCACGCAGCAGGCCGAGCAGGTTCTCCGGTGCCGGTACCGGCTCCAGCGTCTTCAGCGCCTCGGCATAGTCGCCGCGGCTGCACTGCAGTGCCGCCAGCAGCAGGCGTGGGAACTCGCCGCCGACCGCATCGCCGGCCTGCACTGCCGCGGCGAGGTCGGCAACGGCCTCCTGTTCGCGACCGAGCCCGAACTGCGCCTGCATGCGGACCAGCCGCATCGAGAAGCGCTGGTCCGGATCCAGCCAGGGCTGGGCCTCGGCGAAGCTGGCCTCGACCTGCTCGGCGAGCGCCAGCGCTTCCGCGAAGTCACCGACTACCAGCTGTGCCTGCCCGAACACGACCTGCAGCGCGAGCACGTTCTGGTCGAGGAAGGCGCGGGTACGCAGGCGGTCGACATGGCGACGCGAGGCGGCCTCGATGTCGATTCCGGCTTCGTCACCGCCGGTCAGCGGATCGAAGCGGCGGTCGATCAGCGTCAGCACCAGCTGCTCCGGTGCCTGGATGCGCGCATGCGCGCGCGCCGCCGCCTCGAGGTCGCCCTGCTGCAGGCGCTCCAGCGCCAGTTCGTAGGCGTAGCCGCTGCCGTCGCCAGTCTCGCGCGACGCGTAATCGGCATCGACCAGGGCCTGCAACAGCGCCACACGGGCGTTGCCGCCGCGGCTCGCTTCCTCGACCGCGAAACGCAGCAGCGGCGGATGCACCGCCGGCAATACGCCGGGGAAGCGGGTCGCCAGTTCGGCGAGGGCCAGCGCGGCCGCATCGCCATCGCCGTCGCGGGCTGCCTGCAGGGCACGTTGTTCGAGTGCGATCGCCGCGTGCAGGTCGGCATTGCCGGCGGCCGTCGGCCCGGCCGGCGCCGTGCCTTCGCTGCGGCTGCGGCTGCGGCTCTCGGCCGGGGCAGAGGTCGGATTCTTCTCGACCGAACGCTTGCGCGGGTCGACGTCGGCGGAGGCGAGCGGCGCGACGAGGGCGAGCAGAAGCGGCAGCAGCAGGGTATGGGAACGCATCGGCGGATTCGCGGTTGGGGGACTCAACGATACAGCGGGACGTCGAGGATCCGGCCGTGTGCGTCGACCGCGGCCGCGACGTCCTCGCGGCTGCGCAGGGTCTCCCAGCCGGCGGTGACGGCGGCGTCGCCCGGCAGCGTGACTTCGCGATAGCGCTGCAGGTGCAGCAGCATGTCGCCGCGCGTGAGCGGATCGGCGAGGGCGGCGACGACGGTTTCCGCCGCTTCGTCGATGCGTCCTTCATCGAGCAGGGCATTCGTCGCGAACACCGGAAAGGCGGTGCCGTGTTCACGCAGGTAGGCCAGCGCCGCTGCGGCGCTCGCGGCATTGCCGGTCTGCAGCGCGGCGCGGTGCTGCACGTCGACCAGGACGAGCCGGCCGTAGCCCGACATCGCGCCGAGATCGGACAACGGGTCCAGCGCCGCCTGCGGCTGTTGCAGCGACGCCAGCACCTGGGCGTGGTTGAGGACGAGGCTGACCCCGTCGTGCCCGCCGCGCGAGGCCGCCGCGGCCTCGGCCAGCACGCGCAGCGCCTCCTCGTGCCGTCCGAGCTGGAGCAGGGCGTTCGCCAGGGCATTGCGCATCCAGATCCACTGGGTGTCGCCGTCGACGAAGTTTTCGGCCGGGCCGGTGGCCTCGGCGAGCGCGACGGCCGCCTCGGCCGCGTCGAGCGACCTCAGCGCGTGCACCAGTGCCACCTGCAGCTCGAGCACGTCCGGCTGCAGCAGCGCACGCGTACGCAGCTTCGCCTCGTAGCGTTCGGCGACGCGGCGCAGGTCGAAGCTTTCCGGCGCACCCGCCAGACCGTCGAAGCGGCGGTCGGAGAGCAGCCGGACCAGAACCTCCGGGTTCTCGATCCGCGCGATCGCCTCCTCGGTGCCGGCGCGATCCCCGCCGGCCAGCCGCAGCAGCGCCAGCTCGTACCAGTGGCGGCTGCCGTCGCCGACCGCGTTCAGCGGCAGCCCCGCGGCGAACAGCGTTTCGAGCAGGCGGCGCTTGCCCGGACCATAGTCGCCGGCATCGCCGTGATAGAGCGCGCTCATCGCCAGCAGCGGGTCGAGGCCGTCGGTGGATTCCGGGAAGCGCGCCAGCATCTCGGCGAGTGCCGCGCAAGCCTCGTCGAAGCGACCGAGCACCAGCGCCGCGCGTGCGAACATCTCCCACATCGGCGCTTCGGCCGAGGGCGCGCGCGTGGCCTGCCACAGATGTTCGTAGCCGGCCGGTCCATCGCCGGCGACCAGGGCGAGCCAGCCGGCGAGGTAGCGCATTTCCGCCTGGCGCGCCGGTGGCAGCCGGGCGAAGCCCGGATCGGCGAGCACGGCGTCGGCCTGCACCCGTGCCTGCGCATGCGCACCGCCTTCGATGTCACGCATCAGCGCCCGCACCCGGTCGACCAGCGCCACGGGCGGCTGGGCCTCACCGTCGCGCTGGCGGACCGGCTTTTCCGTCGCCAGCGCCGGCGCGTCGGTGGCGGTGGCCGGCACGGACAGCGCGAGCAGGATGGGCAGGCAGAACAGCTTTTGCATGCGGGCGTTTCCCGGGAGGTTCGCGACAGTGTGACCTAGCCCTTCACGCAGAGCACCTGCCGCAGCTCGTGCACGATGTCGACGAGGTCGGCCTGCGCCGCCATCACCGCCTCGATCGGCTTGTAGGCCGCCGGCGATTCGTCGAGCACGCCGGCATCCTTGCGGCATTCCACGTGCGCGGTGGCCTCGCGGTGCTGCTTCAGGGTGATTTCCTGCTTCGCCTGGCCACGGCTCATCACCCGCCCGGCGCCGTGGCTGCACGAGTGGAAGCTGTCGGCATTGCCTTTGCCGCGCACGATGTAGCTGCGCGTGCCCATGCTGCCCGGGATGATGCCGAGCTGGCCTTCGGCGGCGCTGACGGCGCCCTTGCGGGTCACCAGCAGCGATTCGCCGTGGTGCTGCTCGCGCTCGACGTAGTTGTGGTGGCAGTTCACCGCCACGGTGTCGAGCCGGAACTTCGGCAGGAAGCGCCGCAGCTCGCGCAGCACCCGCTCCATCATCGCCTCGCGGTTGTGGCGGGCGTAGTCCTGGGCCCAGGCGACCGCGGCGATGTAGTCGTCGAACAGCGGCTCGCCCTCGAGGAAGAAAGCGAGGTCGCGGTCCGGCACGCGGAAGCCGAGCACGCGCTTCTCCAGCGCCCGCCGCGCCTGCTCGATGAAGTAGGTGCCGATCACGTTACCGGTGCCGCGCGAGCCCGAGTGCAGCATCACCCACACGGCGTCGTCCTCGTCGAGGCAGAGCTCGATGAAGTGGTTGCCGCCGCCGAGGGTGCCGAGCTGGCGCCCGACCTTGTCCGGGCGCAGCTTCGGATGCCGCGCACGGATGCGCTCCAGCCGCGCCTCCAGCCCGGACGCGGCCAAACGCGTGCCGATGCTGTCGGGCAGCTGGCGGTGGTCGGCGCTGCCGACCGGCACGCTGCGCTCGATCGCGCTGCGCACCGGCGCCAGGTCGTCCGGCAGCTGGCGCGCATGCAGGCTCGTGCGCACCGCCGCCATGCCGCAGCCGATGTCGACGCCGACCGCGGCCGGGATGATCGCACCGCGGGTCGGGATCACCGAACCGACGGTCGCGCCGATGCCGACGTGCACATCCGGCATCACCGCGACCCACGGCCCGACGAAGGGCAGCGCTGCGAGGTTGCGCAGCTGCTCGTGCGCCTTGGCGTCGAAAGGAACGCCTTTCGTCCAGGCCTTGATGGGCTTGTCGCCGGCCTCGAGGATTTCATAGTTGAACGTACTCATCAATTTTCTCTGTTATCGAGTTTCGTAGTTCGTAGTCAGTGCTTCAGGCTGACGAGCTGCTTCAGCACGCCGTCCAGGCCGCCGAAGACGGTCAGCTTGTCGATCTTCTCGGTGACCTTCTCCAGCGCCTCGAGTTCCTTGAGGCGCAGCAGGGTCGGGCTTTCGTCGAGCAGCTTCGCGGTGTTGAGCAGGCTGCGCGTCGCATTCGCCTCCTCGCGCCGGCGGATCACGTTGGCCTGCGCCGCCTTCTCCGCCTGCACCACCGCGTTGAGGATCTCCTTCATCTCGCCCGGCAGGATCACGTCCTTGACGCCGACGCCGAGGATCTCGACGCCGACGTCGCCGACCTGGCCGCGCACGTATCCGAAGATGTCGGCGTCGAGCGAGGCCTTGTCGCCGAGCAGCTCGTCGAGCGTCTTCGCCGAGATCGCCTTGCGCAGGCCGTACTGCAGCTCGCGGTAGACGAACTCGGCGTACTTGCCGACCTTGCCGCGCGCGGCGACCGGGTCGGTCACGCGCAGGCTGGCCGACAGGTTCACGCGCAGCGAGACCTTGTCGCGGGTCAGCAGTTCCTGGCCGCCGACGTCGATCGCCTGCACGCGCAGGTCGACGACGTCGATCACGACGTTGCGGCGCAGGTTCCAGAACGCGTGCGCGCCCGGCGCCAGCGTCCGCACGTAGCGGCCGTCGACGAACAGCAGGCCGGCGGATTCCGACGGCACCGTCACCGCCGTCGCCAGCGTCTCGAGCAGGCCGAGCTGGCGCAGGCGGTGGGCGACGCCGGCCTCGACCTCGAGGCCGTCCGTCAGCGCCAGCGTCTGCACGGCGATGCCGGCCGGGCCGCGCCAGTAGAGCTGGCGGCTGCCCGGGGCGAGCACGTCGACCAGCTTGCCGTGGCGGTGCACGAGACCGATTTCGTGCATGCCCAGGTCGGCCAGCACGAAGTGCTCGAGCAGGCCGGCGCCGAGCGCGACGACCAGGCTGTCGGCGTCCTTGCCGGTGTACTCGCCGTTCGCGGCGTCGTGCACGCTCACCTCGAGGCCGAAGCCGGACAGGCGGTGCACGCCCGGACCGAGCACGCGCTCGAAGCGGCGGTTGCGGAACACCAGGCCGCGCTCGGTGTCGCCGATGACGATCTTGCGGAACAGGGACATGTCGTTCTCCTTCTTCTTCTTCTTTCTTCTTCGTTTCGTGGCAGTGGCGGGAACGCCCCGGCGCCGGCCTGGCGGAGCGATGGCGGCCGGTCCGGGGCGCCACCGTCCGCCGCGCACGCCGGCCTCGCGGCAGGCGTGCGGTGCATCGTGGTGGCGCGTCCGGCGCGGTGGCCGTCGCCCGGCCCGGTCGGCGCTGCGGTCGCTGCCGGCATCGATGTGCTGATGCCGGCGACGTGCCGCCCGGGGCGTTTCCCTGGTTGGACTTGCGTCCGTTGTCGAACACGGTCTTGGCGGCCGTTGCCATGGAGCGGGATTCGAACCCGCGAGCCCTATCGGACACGCCGTTCCGGCCCCGGCATACGCCACGGCAACGCCGCGCGCACCGGACGGGATCACAACCCGTACCGCTGGGAACCGGTTCTTCGTGCCCGTCATTGCCGCCGCTCGCGCAGTGGCAATTCCTTCGCGACGACGGCGGCCGGCCGTCATCGCATCGTGTGGAATCCCTTCGCGAACGCCGGAAACAAAACGCCCCCGGGACGGAACCCGAGGGCGTTCGCGTGGCCTCGGGAGATCGGGGTGACCGATCTCCCGTGCGCGGGGGATCAGATCGGGTAGTCGCGTTCCTGCCGCCGCAGACGCACGCACGCGTCCGCACCGCGCCGGGGGCGCGGCAGGAAATAGTTCGCGTCGTGTGCGTTACGGGCTGACATGGTGGACTTCCGTGGGATGTCTTCGCGTGTGTCACGAAGAGGTCGCGCACGATACTCCTGGCGGCAGCGTTGTCAAGCACCGCGTGCGCTCCGGGCGCCCTTCGCGGCCCCGTGCGAAATGCACGGCCCGCTCACGGGCGCCCCGCCATCCTCCACGCCTGGTCGGAACAGGCGGGCAGGAATGGCGGACGAGGGCAAGAATTCACCGGCGGGGCGCATCCTCGCGATCGACGACGACCGCGGGTTGCTGGAGAGCTTCGCGCTCTGCCTGCAGGGCGTCGGCTATCGGGTGACCACGGCGGCCTCGGTCCCGGAAGGGCTGAAGCTGGCGGCGACGCAGCCGTTCCACGTCTGCCTGCTCGACCGCAACATCGGCTACGACTCCGGCCTCGACGCGCTGCCGAAGCTGCGCGAGCTGGCGCCGGCGATGCGGGTGATCATGGTCACCGGCCATTCGCGGGTCGACGACGCGGTGCAGGCGATCACCGACGGCGCCGCCGACTACCTGGTCAAGCCGTGCTCGCCGGAGCAGCTGCGCATCGCCGTCGCCCGGCAGATGGAAACGCTGCGCCTGCTCGAGCGCATCGAGCGGCTCGAGCGCGAGGTGCCCGATGCGCGCGCCGAGCCGCAGAGCCGCAACCCGGCGATGCAGAAGGTGCTGGAGATGGCGCGCCAGGTCGCGCGCACCGACGCCAACGTGCTGCTGCTCGGCGAAAGCGGCACCGGCAAGGGCGTGCTGGCGGCGGCGATCCACGACTGGAGCGCGCGCGCCGAGGCGCCGTTCGCCACCATCAACTGCCCGTCGCTGTCGGCGGAGCTGATGGAGAGCGAACTGTTCGGGCATGCGAAGGGCTCGTTCACCGGCGCCACCCAGAGCACCCAGGGCCGGGTCAGCAACGCCGACGGCGGCACCCTGTTCCTCGACGAGGTCGGCGACTTCCCGCTGGCGCTGCAGCCGAAGCTGCTGCGCTTCATCCAGGACAAGACCTACGAGCGCATCGGCGACCCGAGCACGCGCCGCGCCGACGTGCGCATCGTCTCGGCGACCAACCGTGATCTCGAGGCGATGGTCCGCGACGGCCAGTTCCGCCTCGACCTGATGTACCGCCTGAACGTGATCGCGCTGACCCTGCCGCCGCTGCGCGAGCGAATGGAGGACCTGGAGGACCTGGCGCTCGGCTTCCTGCAGCGCTACGCCCGCGCCTACCACCTGCCGGCGGCGCGGCTGTCGCCGGCGGCGCTGGCGCGGATGCGCGCCTACGCCTGGCCGGGCAACGTGCGCGAGCTGCAGAACGTGATCGAGCGGGCGGTGATCCTCAGCAGCGGCGAAGTCGTCGGCGACGAACACCTCGCGCTCGGCCCGCCGGAAGCCGCTGCCGGCGCGAGCAACGACCCGCTGCCGGTCGCCGGCGCGCCGATGACCCTGGAGGTGCTCGAGCGCCGGCACATCGAGGCGATCCTCGCCGGCAGTCCGACGCTGGATGCCGCCGCGCGCACGCTCGGCATCGACAGCTCGACCCTGTACCGCAAGCGCAAGGCGTACGGCCTGTGAGCGCCGACCGTCGCCCCGTCCCCCCGACGACCGCGGCCTCCGCGCAGGGCTCGCCGACGGCCGGCGCCGGCGCGGCGCCTTCGCTGGCGGCGCCGGGTGCCGCGGCCCTGCCGCCGGCACCGGAGCGCCCGGGCCCGCTGGGCTGGCTGGCCCTGCTCGCCTGGGTATTCGGCAGCATCGCCATCGGTGGCGCCGTCGGCTGGTTCACCCGCCCCGACGCCTGGTTCGAAAGCCTCGCCAAGCCGACCTGGCAGCCGCCGGACTGGCTGTTCGGCCCGGTGTGGACCCTGCTTTACGCGCTGATCGGCGCCGCCGCATGGCTGTTCGCGCGCACGCCCGGCGGGCCACCCGGCGAACGCCGCGCCGCCTGGGTGGCCTTCGCGCTGCAGGCCGGGCTGAACCTGGCGTGGTCGCCGCTGTTCTTCCGGCTGCACTCCCCGGGCCTGGCCTTCCTCGACATCTGCCTGCTGTGGCTGGCGGTGCTGGCGACGACGCTGCTGTTCGGCCGGGTCCGGCCGCTGGCCGGCTACCTGTTGTGGCCGTACGTGCTTTGGGTCAGTTTCGCGCTCGTGCTCAACGGCACGATCTGGCTGATGAACTGAGCGCCGCGGCGAAACGGGGAGCCATGCCGCACCGACCTTCGACCTTCCGCTACCGCGTCTACAACGGCCTGCTGCTGCTCGCGGTGGTGGTCGTCATGGGCACCTCGCTGATGTCGCTGCGCGCGACCAGCGAGCTGCAGGCGTCGGTGGAGCGGGCCAGCACCTCGCAGCAGGTGCTCGAGCAGATCCATCACTTCTGGGGCCTGCTGGGCGACAGCGAGTCGCACGGCCTGCGCTTCACGATCACCGGCAACGAGCAGTACCTCACCGAATTCCGCCACACCGTGCTCGAGATGGACGCGGCGCTGGACGAGCTGCAGGTGCTCACGGTCGACGATCCGCGGCAGTACGCCCTCGTCGGAACGCTGCGGCGCCTGCACCGCGAGCGCACCGAATACGGCGGCGTCACCCAGCAGCTGCGCCTGCGCGCGCTGCGCGGCGACGCCGCGGCGGGTGCCGAGGTGGAGGCGCGCATCCGCAGCGGGCGCGGGGCGCGCTTCCTGATCGAGATGAAGGAGGCCCGCGACGAGCTCGTGCGCGACGAGAACGCGCGCCTGGCCGAACGCAACGCATCGCGCAACCAGATGATCCAGCAGAACTGGGCGACGGTGCTGGTGGCCAACTGCCTGGCGCTGGTCGCCGGCCTGGTCGGCTATTCGTCGACCCGGCGCCTGCAGCGGCGGGCGCAGGAGGCCTATCGCGCCGAACTCCAGGCCGAGCAGGCGCGCCGCTCCAGCCACGACAAGTCGGTGTTCCTGGCCAGCATGAGCCACGAGATCCGCACGCCGATGAACGCGATCTTCGGCTTCGCCAACCTGCTCGCCGACTCGGTCACCGACCCGACCCAGGCCGAGCACGTCGCCGCGATCCGCAAGAGCGGGCAGGCCCTGCTGTCGCTGATCAACGACGTGCTCGACCTGTCGAAGATGGAGGCGGGCAAGCTCGAACTGCGCGAGGAACCGACCGACATCCGCGAGATCGTCGACCAGATCCTGACGATGTTCCGGCAGAACGCCTCGGCCCGCGGCATCGACCTGCGCGCCGAATTCGAGGGTCCGGTCGACCGGCCGCTGCTGGTGGACCCGGTGCGCCTACGCCAGGTGCTGATCAACCTCGTCAGCAACGCGGTCAAGTACACCGAGCGCGGCAGCGTCACCGTGCGCATCGTCTGCGTGCCCAGGAACGGCGTGTCGGCGGGCGGCGACGAGAGCGAATGCGACCTGCGCGCCGAGGTGGTCGACACCGGCACCGGCATCCCGGCGCACCAGCTCGGGGTGATCTTCGAGCCCTTCGAGCAGGGCGACAGCCCCGACGGCAAGTCGCGCGAGGGCACCGGTCTCGGCCTGAGCATCGCCCGCCGTCTGGCCGCGCTGATGGGTGGCTCGCTGCACGCCGAGAGCACGCTCGGCAGCGGCTCCCGCTTCGTGCTCGACGCCCCGGGCCGCAGGATCTGCGCCGATCCGGTGACGCAGCAGCCGACCTCCGGCCCGGCGATCGATTTCGACCGCTTGCCACCGCTGGACGTGCTGGTGGTGGACGACGTCGCCTGGAACCGCGATCTGGTCAGCGCCTACCTGCGCGGCAGCCACCACCGCGTGCGCCAGGCCGAAGATGGCCAGTTCGCCGTCGACGAGGTGCGCCGCGCGCGGCCCGATGTCGTGCTGATGGACCTGCGGATGCCGCGGATGTCGGGCGAGCAGGCCCTGCTGCAGATCAAGTCGGACCCCGAGAGCGCGCTGGTGCCGGTGATCGCGGTCACGGCCTCGAGCATGAGCAACGACGAGAACTGGCTGCGCAACCGCTTCGACGGCTACGTGCGCAAGCCGTTCTCGCGCGCCGACCTGTTCACCGCGCTGGCCGCGCATTTCGACGCGGCCCCGGCGCCGGGCACGTCGCCTGCCGTGGCCGAGGCGCCGGAACCGCTGTCGCCACTGCCAGGCCGCCCCGATCCGAAGGCGCTGGCGGCGCTGCAGCGCCTGTATGCCGACGAGGTGCCCTCGCTGCGGGCGCACCTGCGCATGCGCGAGGCCGGTGCCCTCGCCGAACGCCTCGCGCGCCTCGCCGCGGACCTCGACTGGCCGCGCCTGCAGGCGCACGCCGGGGAGCTCGCCGCCGCGGTCGAGGCCTTCGATGTCCCCGCGATCCGCAAACTGCTGGATGATTGCCCCATGCCCGAGAATCCCACCGATGAATGATTCCAGCCACGCCCTGGTGATGGTCGTCGACGACCAGGAAGCCAACGTCCGCACCGTCGGCGCCCTGCTGAGCCGGGCGGGCTTCGACGTCGCGCCCTGCTACAGCGGCGTCGAGGCGCTCGACCGGATCGCCGTCGGTCCGCCGGACCTGGTGCTGCTCGACATGCGCATGCCGGTGATGGACGGCTTCCAGGTGCTGGAGAAACTGCGTGCCGACCCGGCGACGCGCGAGTTGCCGGTGATCTTCCTGACCGCCGACCACGAGCGCGAATCGCTGGTGCGCGCCTTCGGCGCCGGCGCGGTGGACTACGTCACCAAACCCTTCGTGCCGGAGGAACTGCTGGCGCGGGTGCGCACCCATGCGGAACTGAAGATCGCCCGCGACCGCCTGTCGCGCCTGGCCGAGGAACGCCAGCAGAGCCTGGAGCTGATCGCCCACGACCTGCGCAACCACTTCACGAACGTGCTGTTCGCCTGCGACCTGATGTCCAACGAAAGCGTCGCCGCGACCCAGCGCGCACGCCTCGGCGAGAACATCCGCAGTTCGGCCAACGCCGGCCTGATGTTCCTGCAGGCCGTGCTCGACCAGGCCGCCGACGAGGCGCGCGGCGTCACGATGGAACCGCTGCCGGCGGCGCAGATGGCGCAGGAGTGCATCGACGCCTTCAGCGAGCACGCGGCCGGCAAGGCGATGCGCTTCGACCTGCGCCTCGACCGCCACCTGCTGGTCAAGGGCCAGCGCGCCGCCGTGCAGCATGTACTGCAGAACCTCGTCTCGAACGCGATCAAGTACGCGCCGCGCGAGAGCGTGATCACCGTCGCCGCCGTGCGCCACGAGGAGTTCGGACGCCTGCAGGTGATGGACCAGGGGCCCGGCGTCTCCAGCACCGACCAGGCGATGCTGTTCCGCCGCTTCGCGCCGCTGTCGAGCCAGACCACCGGCGGCGAGAAGTCGACCGGCCTGGGCCTGAGCCTCGCGAAGCAGAAGGCGAGGGCGATGGGCGGTGACCTCTGGTACGACCCGCGGCCCGGCGGCGGCGCGTGTTTCACCCTCGAGCTGCCGCGGGTCGACTGACCTCTCGCGACCCGGCAAGAAGAAGGGCGCCGCAAAGGCGCCCTTCCGGAAGCGATCGAAGAAGCGCGCGATCAGGTGCGGGTGTCTTCGGCCGCTTCCTCGATGCCCTCGCCGACTTCCTGGATGTCGCGGCCGGCGCCTTCGACGGTGTGGCAGGCGCCGAGGACGAACATCAGGCCGAGCAGGGTGGCGACGCCGAGCGTGCGGGTGGTCTTGTTCATGGGGGTGCTCCTGGTGACGTGGTGGGGCGGGGGAAGCGCGGTTCAGACGGCCTTGCGGCCGGTGAACAGCGAGATGACGAACAGCACGAGGAAGACGAAGAACAGGATCTTGGCGATGCCCGCGGCGGCGCCGGCGATGCCGCCGAAGCCGAGGATCGCGGCGATGATCGCGACGACGAGGAAGATGATCGTGTAGGACAGCATGGCGTTCTCCTGGAATGCGCAAGCGGAAGGCCGCGCTCACCAGGACGGTTACAAGTTCCATGCCAAGCACGAAACGTGCGCCGCGCCTCGTTTTCGCATCGGCGCCGCGCGAACGGAAAGGCGAAACGCAACTCCGCCGCCCCTCGCCACCATGCAGCCTGCAATCCCTCGCCGGCTCCGGACCCCGCGCTCTCACACGCCTTTCGCGCGCAGCGCGCGCAACCACTCGTTACTCGTTCCTCTCCCCTCTTCTCATCCTGTTGGCACGGGTCTTGCGAGCGTTCTCGCATCGCCGACGCAAGCCGCGTCCGCGAGTCCCCACACCACTGGAGTCCCCCACCATGAAGACCCCGATCATTTCCGCCCTCGCTTTCGCCCTGACCCTGTCGCTGGGCGCCTGCAAGCCCGAGTCCCCGGCCGAAGTCCAGGAGGACATGGCCGAAGCACGCGCCGACGCCGCACGCGAGATCGCCGACGAGCGCGAAGAACTGAACGACGCGATGCGCGACGCCAACGAGGAGATCGCCGACGAGTCCGTGCAGGGTGACCTGGACGGCCTGGCCGAGGCGCGCGCCGACGGCACCGAGGCGACCGCCGAAGAGCGCTACGACCTGCGCGTCGCCGAGGCCGAGGGCGTGCGCGACATCGAGAAGGAGCGCTGCGACGGCCTGGCCGACGGCCAGCGCGGTCCGTGCAACGACGCCGCCGATGCGGCCTTCGACATGGCGAAGGCGGCCGCGAAGGCCGAACTCGACGCGGCCCAGCAGAACGCCGACGCGATCCGCGACTCGAACTGACCGTCGTGCCGCCCCGCCCCCGCCGGCGCGGCGGCAGCGGAAAACCCGGTTTTCCCGAGGTCCGACGGACCCGTTCCCGCCCGGAACGGGTCCGTTCCCGTTGGAAGGCGAAAAAACCCGCGAAAAAACGCCCTTGCGTACTTGGCGGGCACGCGCAGTTGCCCTACATTCGCCCTGCCGGCCCCGCCCGGACACCCAATCACCCAACGAGCGACACGGGAAAACGAAGAATGGCTACCAAGAAGAAAGTTGCTGCGAAGAAGGCCGCCCCGAAGGCCGCCGCCAAGCCGATCAAGGAAGCGCTGAGCAAGTCGGGCCTGGTGGCGCACATCGCCGAAGGCACCGGCGTCGCGGCGAAGGACGTCCGCGCCGTGCTCGCTTCGCTCGAGAGCGCCGTGCACGCCTCGATCAGCAAGAAGGGCGCCGGCCAGTTCACCCTGCCGGGCCTGCTGAAGATCACCGCCGTCAACGTGCCGGCCAAGCCGAAGCGCAAGGGCATCAACCCGTTCACCAAGGAAGAGCAGTGGTTCGCCGCCAAGCCGGCCTCGGTGAAGGTCAAGGTGCGCCCGCTGAAGAAGCTGAAGGACGCCGCGGCCTGATCGCCGCTGCAATTCCTGTGTGCCCGGAGCGGGACGATCGCGAGATCGTCCCGTTCTGCTTTCAGGGCGTCGCGTAGACGCTCAGGCGCTGTTCGCCGATCTCGCGTTCGCCCAGCGACACCATGCCGAGCTTTTCGAGCAGCCTGCAGGAAGCGTCGTTTCCGGGGCTGACGATCGCCAGCAGCCGGTCCATCGCCAGCGCCGAGCGCGCATGCGCCAGCGTCGCCGCGGCCGCCTCGAGCGCGAACCCGCGCCCGCGGAAACGCGGCAGCCAGGCATAGCCGAGGTCCGGCGCCTCGAGCGTGTCGCGGCGGATCAGCCCGCAGATCCCGGCGGGCTCGCCGGTTTCCAGCAGCTCGCAGAGCCACAGTCCGTGGCCGTGACGGGCATAGCTGGCCTGCGGTCCGTCGCCGACATAGGCGCGCGCGCTGTCGAGGTCGCGCACGCCGCGGTCGCCGATGTGGCGCAGGAAATCCGGATCGGTCAGCAGCTCGAGCACGAACGGCGCATCGTCGGCGACCAGTTCGCGCAGGCGCAGGCGCGGCGTGCGCAGGATTTCCTTCAAGGCGGGGACATTCCGTCGAGGTCCGGAGTGAACACGGCGACGCGGTCACGGCCGCCGCGCTTGGCCGCGTACATCGCCGCATCGGCGCTGGCCAGCAGCTTGTTGAAGTCGAAGCCGGCGCGCAGGGTGTCGGCCACCCCGAAACTGCCGGAGATGCGGAAGTCGCGGCCGGTCGACTGCGTGTCGATCCGGTGCAGGGCCTCGCGGCATTTCTCGGCGAGCACGATGCCCTCCGCCGCGGTGGCGCCCGGCAGCAGCACCGCGAACTCCTCGCCGCCGATGCGCCCGAGCAGGTCGGCGCGGCGGATGCAGCCGCGACAGGCGTCCGCGACCTGGCGCAGCACCCAGTCGCCGACCCCGTGCCCGAAGCGGTCGTTGATCGACTTGAACTCGTCCAGGTCGAACATCACCATCGCCACCGCCTCGCCGTCGCGCTGGCAGCGGTCGAGCGTCAGTTCGGCGCTGCGGGTGAAGTGGTGGCGGTTGCTCGAGCGCGTCAGCGCGTCGAGCTCGGCCATGCGCCGGAACACCATCTGCGTGCGCTTGGTCTTCCACGCCCAGTAGACGATGACCGTCAGCAGCACCAGCAGTAGCGCGACCAGCAGCTGGGTGTTGCGCGCCGCCTGCTGCGCGACCTTCTGCTCGAGCTGCAGCAGCCGGTTCTGGTCGTCGAGGCGCTGGATCGTCCGGTTCTTCTCCTCGGTCTCCTGGCGCACCGCCTGGAAGGCGAGTTCGCGCGCCTTCACTGCGTCGAGATAGGCCTTGTCCGCCTGCGCGTAGCGGCGGTAGTGGTCGAACGCAGCGGCGAAATCGCCGCGTCGTTCCGCGACCCGGTACAGCGTTTCGTGCGCCTGCACCAGCGGCAGCGAGAACGCCATCTCCGAGCTGCGCGCGAGCGCCTCGCGGGCGTGCTGCGTCGCCCTGGCGTCGTCGCCGTTCTCGAAATACAGGCGGGCGAGCAGGGAATGCACCTCGCCGATCAGGCGCGGATAGCGGGTGCCCTCGATCGCCGCCAGGTTGTCCTCGAGGATCGCCATCGCCTCGGCACGGCCGCCCTGCTGCTCGTGCACGCGCGCGAGCAGGCTGCGCGAGAAGCTGGTGACGATGGTCTCGCCGAGCGCGTCGCAGGCGGCGATCGTTTCCTCGATCTCGGCCGGCGACGGTGGCCGGATCACGACGTCCGGCTCGGAGGCGAGGAAGTTCTGGTATTCGGCCTCGAGTTTCTGCTGGCCGGCGAAGCAGTGCGACCGCGGGTCGCGGCTCGCCACCAGCACGCGGTCGGCGTAATGGCTGGCGAGCGCGAACTGGCCGATCTGGGTGTACAGCGCGGAAGCCGCGAACCAGGCATGGCTGCGCAGTTCCGGGTCGGGGACGCGTTCGACCAGTTCCAGCGTGCGATCGAGCTGGCGCAGGCCCTCGGCGAAATCGCGGGTCGCCGCCAGCGAATTGACCGCGAGCGCGCCGGCGCGGAGGCGGATGCCGGGATCGTCGCTGGCCTCGAACAGGGTCCGCGCCTGCACGATCGCGTCGTCGAAGCGGCCGGAGTAGGCGAGCTCGTAGGCGCGCAGGTACTGCAGCTGCTCGAGCTGGTCGGCGGTGGCGCTGGCGGTGAGGGCTTCGACCTGGCGCAGGGTCGCACTGAATTCGCGCGGGTCGGAGCTGCGCAGCGCCTCGGCGCGATCGAGCAGCGCCTGCAGCGGTTCAGCGGAAGACGGCGGTACGACCGCCGCCGCCGAGGCGGCGGCGATCGCGAGGGCGAGCGCGATTCCGGTGACCTTCACCGTGGTCCGTCAGTGACGGATTTCCGCTTCCTTCTCTTCGCCGGGCTCGTCGGTCGGCTGGTCTTCCCCGTCCTTCTGCGGTTCGTCGTCGGCCGGGAACAGCGCGCAGATCATCTTCGGGCGGCCGCCGAGGCCGGCCGCGATCGTCGCGGCATCGCCGGACAGCAGCGCCATCCGCACGTCGTCGTCGAGCCCGGCGGCCTTCGCGGCGGCGGTGAACTCCTCGCCCTGCGCCGGCAGCACGGCGTCGCGGCCCATCGCTTCCAGGAATGCGATCACATTCGACATCAGGTTTTCCCCTTCGTTGGTCCAGCGTGGTGGAGCGGACTCACCCGGCCGCGTCGAGCGCGGCGAGGCGGGCGAGGATGTCCGGATTCTGCTGCAGTGGCCGCGCCGGCGGAAGCACCAGCGTCGACGCGAGGCTCAGCGCGGCCTGCGGCAGGTCGCGCAACGCCACCTGTTCGATCCGTGGGCGCTGGATCGGCAGCGTCGCCGCCTCGTAGATCGTGCACGGATGGTCCAGCGGGTAGTCGGCGGCGAGCACGTCGACGAGTACCTGCAGGTAGGCGGGGCCGGTGGCGAAGCGGCGGAAGCCGCGGTCGCCGGCGATCGCCGGCTGCCAGACCACCAGCCAGGCGCCCGGGTCCACCCGGCGCCGGTAGAACATCATCTGGCTGGCCTCGAAGTGCTGGCAGCCGGTCCGCCCGGGATCGATGCCGAGGTCGGCGTACAGGCAGTCCTCGGCGGAGACGCCCGGTTCCATCACCGCCTCGTAGCCCTCCGCGCGCGCCTGCTCGACCGCGCGGTGCGGGGCCAGCGCGAACACCCCGGGATGGCCGTAGAAGGCGCCGCAGACGCGTTGGCCGGCGCGCACTTCGGCGAGCATCACGCCGACCATCTCGCGGTAGGTGTCCTGGCGCGACTTCTCGCCGGATTCGCGGCCGTACAGCGGCTGCAGGCTGCGCACGTCCGGGTGCATCTCCTGCACCCACAGCTCGACCACCGGGTCGCTGACCGCGACGAACACGACGTCGGCGTTCTCGATGCGGCTGCGCGCCCGCGGCGTGATGTGGGCGCCGAGCGTCATGCCGACGCCGACGATCGCCAGGCTTCCCTTCGACTGCATGCGTGTCCCCATCCCGGAGCCGGCGAGCATAACCGCTGCGCGCTCAGCCGCGGTCGTGATTCCCGCGCGGGTAATGCCAGCGCCAGCGGCCGTCGTCGCCGTCGTCGACGCGGGTGAAGCCGGTCTTGCGCATCAGCCCGGCGGCGAGGGCGTGGTCGGCGGCGTGCGCGGTGTGCAGCCGGTCCAGGCCGAGGTCGTCGAAGGCATGCGGCAGCAGGGTCGTGATGGCCTCGGCGGCCCAGCCACGGTTCTGCGCATCCGGCGGCAGCATCACCCCGAGTTCGGCGCCGATCCGGCCCGCGGCATCGGCACGGGCATCCCAGTGCAGGCCGATCAGGCCGATCGCCGGACAACGCCGCGGCTGGATCACCCAGAAGCGCCGCCGTGGCGGCATCTCCCGGTTGAGCCGGCAGGCGGCGGCGAAGCTGCGCTCCAGGCTGGCGGCGTCGCCGGCAGCGCTGACGAAGCGCATCGTCGCCGGGTCGCCGTACAGGCGTGCATACAGGCCGCCGTCGCCGGCATCGAGCAGGCGCAGGCGCAGGCGCGGGCCCTCGAGGAAGGCGGCCACGGCTCAGTCGGCGCGTGCGGCGGCGAAACGCACGACGCCGAGGCCATCGGCGGCGCGGCGGTCGAACACCGCGTAACGGCCGGCGAACAGCGGCAGCCCCAGGATCGACTGCTTCGGGAAATGCGCCAGCTGGCGCATCAGCAGGCACATCGACTGGCCGTGCGCGAGCGCGTTGCGCGGCCAGTACGCGGCGCCGTGCACGCGCAGCACCGTGTCGCCACCGCCGGGCGCTTCCAGGCGCAGGCGCAGGTCGGGCCAGGCATGCGGGTCGATGCGTTCGTTGGCGACGCCGCCGTCGTGCGCCAGCGCCTGCTGCGCCTCGGCGACCAGTGACGGGAAGCGCGGATCGTGGCGCCCCAGCGCCGCGAGCACCGCGTCGTACACCGAGGCCTCCAGCACGAGGAAGCTGCTGCCGGTGTCGAGCAGGGCGTTGCTGTAGCGGCTGGCGAGGTCGGCGGGGTCGAGCGGCGGCACCGGGATCGGCGCCTCGCTGCCGACCTGCACCGCGCGCAGGTTCGCGTTGTAGTAGAGGTCGTGGAGGATGCGCACGTCGGCGAAGCCGCCGCGGTACAGGTGCTGCTGTTCGGCGCCGCCGCCGGCGACGAGGGCGCCGCGGTTCAGCGGGTCGGCCGCCTGCGCGTGCAGCGACACGCCGTCGCCGGCGACGTGGACCACGGCGCGCCCGGCGAGGAAGCCGAAGCGGTCGCGGACGACGTCGTGTTCCTCGAGCGCGCTGAGCGCCGGCACCAGGCTCGTGCGTGGCTGCCGGTGCAGGAAGTCGCGGAAGTTCGCCAGGTCGAGCGCGTGTCCCGAGTCGAAAGGCCACGGCCAGGTCAGCGGCGGATCGACGCCGTGCGCCTGCAGCAGCGTCGTCATGTCGTAGGCCGGGTCGAGGTCGCGGTAGGCGAGGCCGAGGATGCCGTCGGCGTGCCGGAACGGCGGATCGGCCGATTCGACCAGCGCGAACGCGGCGTCGTCGATCGTGCGCGCGTGCCGACCGCTGCCGAAGCCCAGCCAGGAGCGCAGCACCGGCCCGGCCCAGGCGCCGCCGCCGTAGCTGATCTCCTGCGCCAGCGCGGTCGGCGCCAGCGCCCGGTCGCGCTCCGGCGCGTAGCAGCGCGGCAGCACCGCCAGCGAGCTGCTGCCGGTGTCCAGCAGCACGTTCGCCGACCGCGCCTCGCTGCCGAGCCGGAGCTCGACGCTGTAGCCGCCCTGCGCGTACGCGAGCGTGGTCGCCAGCTCGACCTGCGGCTGTGCTGCCTGCGTCATCGGATCTCCCCTCTCCCCGGCGCGCACGATACCCGCGCGGCGGTGACGAAGGGTAATTGCGTGGCGCCGGGATTGGCGGCAGTGTGACGCCGTCCCCGATCCGTCGCCGCCGCCCGTGACCCGCGAATCCGACATCCTCGAGCGCCTTTACACCCTCAACGCGATCGGCGTCGCGCTGTCGACCGAACGCGACCTGCCGACCCTGCTCGAGCGCATCCTCGAGGCCGCGCGCGAGTTCACCCGCGCCGACGGCGGTACGCTCTATCGGGTCGAAGGCGACACCCTGGTCTTCGAGGTGCTGCGCAACGACACCCTCGGCGCGCGCATGGGCGGCCGCAGCGGCAGCCCGATCACCTTCGCGCCGATCCGCATGTACGGCGACGACGGCGCCGGCAACCATTCGATGGTGGTGGTGCACGCGGCGCTGACCGGCGAGACCGTCAACATCGCCGACGCCTACACCGCCGAGGGTTACGACTTCAGCGGCACCCGTGCCTTCGACGCCAAGACCGGCTACCGCTCGCAGTCGTTCCTGACCGTGCCGATGAAGGACCACGACGGCCGGGTGATCGGCGTGCTGCAGCTGATCAACGCCCGCGACGAGTCCGGCACCGTCCAGGCCTTCGACGAGCACGTGCAGCACCTGGTGGAGTCGCTGGCCTCGCAGGCGGCGATCGCGATCAACAACCGCCAGCTGATCGTCCAGCTCGAGCAACTGTTCGAGGCGCTGATCAACCTGATCAACACCGCGATCGACGAGAAGTCGCCCTACACGGGTGGCCACTGCGAACGCGTGCCGGCGCTGACGACCCTGCTCGCCGATGCGGTCGCGCGCACCGGCGACGGCCCGCTCGCCGACTTCACGATGACCGACGCCGACCGCTACGAGCTGAAGATCGCCGGCCTGCTGCACGACTGCGGCAAGATCACCACGCCGGTGCACGTGGTCGACAAGGCGACCAAGCTGCAGACGCTGTTCGACCGCATCGCCCTGGTCGACACCCGTTTCGAGGTGCTGCTGCGCGACGCCGAGATCGCCCACCTGAAGGGCGAGCTCGACGCCGACGCCTACGCGGCGCGTTGCGCCCAGCTTCGCGCCGACCGCGAGGCGGTGCGCGCGGCCAACACCGGCGGCGAGTTCATGAGCGACGAGAAGATCGCGGCGATGAAGCGAATCGCCGGCTACCGCTGGCGCGGCCCGGACGGCGCCGAGCGCGACTTCCTCGACGCCGACGAGCTCGAGAACCTGTGCATCCGCCGCGGCACGCTCAACGAGCAGGAGCGGCAGATCATCAACCACCACATCACGATGACGATCCGCCTGCTCGAGCAGCTGCCGTGGCCGGCGCACCTGCGCAACGTGCCCGAATACGCCGGCGGCCACCACGAGCGCATGGACGGCAAGGGCTATCCGCGCGGCCTGACCCGCGAGCAGATGAGCGTGCAGGCGCGGGTGATGGGCATCGCCGACATCTTCGAGGCGCTGACGGCCAGCGACCGGCCCTACAAGCCCGGCAAGACCCTCAGCGAATCGCTGACGATCCTCGGCCGGATGAAGCTCGACCACCACGTCGATCCGGACCTGTTCGACATCTTCATCCGCGAGAAGGTCTGGCTCGAATACGCGCGGCGCTTCCTGCCGGAATCGCAGATCGACGCGATCGACTGGACGAAGATCCCCGGCGTCTCGCCCGAGCTCGCCGCTGAACTCATGCGCGGCGACGCCCCTTGACACCCGGGGTCAACAACTGGGGTTAACAACTGGGGTCAGATTCCTGCGTTAAGACCGCAGATGATTGCTCGCGCGCACCAGGGGTTTCAGCGGTCTTAACGCAGGAATCTGACCCCAGTTGTTAACCCAGTTGTCAAGGCTTGGGGCGTTCGAGCCACCAGGCCAGGGCGGCCAGCAGCAGCCAGGCCAGCAGCCAGGGCCAGCGCGGGCCCGGTGTCGTCGTCGCGACCGCAGGCGCCGTGGCGGGGGCATTCGCGGCCAGTGCCAGGGTCGCTTCGCGGCGTTCGCTGGCCGCGAGGCCGGGCAGCTCATCCTCGCCGAGCACGTGGAAGGACGCCGTCGCGTCATCCGTCTGCAGCGCATGCCAGCCGGCGGCCACCGGCCAGAATCCCGCGCAGCCCGCGGCCGTCGCATCGGCCAGCAGCGCGGTCTCGCCGCCGTCGGGGGCGATGATCCGCGCCTCCGCGGGCAAATCGCAGAACACGGCACGCTCGCCGACGCGCGCGAAGACGGGCACCGCCGGCAACGCCCCGCCACGCGCCCGCGCCAGCGTCGTGACCGCGTGCGCCCACAGCTCGCCGTGCATGTCGCCGTGACCGGCGAGCTGCAGACGGAAACTCGCGCCGAGATTCCACAGCGCGACGCGCCCGCGCCCCTCGGCCCGCCATAGGGCGAGGGGTTCGCCCGCGGCGTCGGCCTGCAACAAGGCGCCATCGGCAGCGGCCAGGCGCAGTGGCCGCCGCGTCGGCTTCACCGCAGCGGCGCCGGCTCCGGGCAGATCGACCTCGCGTGGGAGGGCCGCCGGCATGAGCTCGAAACCCCAGTCGCGCAGGCCCGCGCGCTCGCTCTCCGTCGGCTCCGCGGTGAGCCGCAGCAGCACGCCGAGGCCGTCGCGTACCGCCGCCCGCAGCGTCTCGCGCCCGCCCGGGCCGAGCGCCGACCAGCGGCGGTCGTCGAGGATCAGCAGGTCGATCTCGGCGAGCTGGGCCGCGGTCGGGCTGCCGGCGAAATCGCCGACTTCCACACCGCCGCCGAGGCTGGCCTGGCGCCCGAGCGCGAGCCCGGCGTCGAGCGCCCAGCGGCGCAGGTACTTGCTCTCGGGGTCGATGCCGCCGGCGAGCACGAGCAGGCGCAGCGGGGCGCCGGCCTCGACCTGCAGCGGCAGGTTCGCCGTCTCGACGACCTCACCGCCGGCATCGCGCCGGCGCAGCGTCCAGTCGGAGTGCCCCGGGAAGCCGGCCGTCGCGGTCAGCGCGAATTCGCCGGTGGCATCGAGCGTTCGGCTCGCCACCACCGCACCGGCGGGATCGCGCAGTTCGAGCGTCCCGCCGGCGCCCCCCTCGACGCGCCCGCGGACCGTCCAGCGCCGGCCCGCCGCGATCCGCGCCGGCATCCGCAGTTCGACCAGCCCGGCCGGCAGCGCCGCCGGTTCGAAGTGCAGCGGCAGGCCCGCGGCGGCATCGCGGTCGCGGGCCGGCAGGCCGCTGCCGACGATGCGCAGCGCGCGCGCCTCCGGGTGGCGACGCAGGGCGCTGCCGAGGTCGGGCACGTGCAGCGCGGCGGGAAAGGCCGCGGCCGCCTCCGGCAGCGCCACGAGCCGTTCGCCGTCGCCGGCCGCCAGCGACGCCGGCGCGCCGGCGGTCGCGACCACCAGGCGCAGCGGCGCCACGGCGTTCGGCGGCGGCATCAGCACCGGCCACAGCAGTGCCGCCAGCGCGAACGGCGCCAGCACGAGCAGCAGGCGCCGCGGCAGACCGTCACCGCGCCGCCGTGCCGACCACCCGGCCCGCAGCGCCGCCAGCGAGGCGATCGCCGCGAGCAGCCCGGCGAGCAGCGACGGCGTGAGCACCAGCTCCCTCATTCGCCGTCCTCCGTCGCGGTGTCGTCGGCGGCCGCGGCGCCGCGCGCGAGCGCATCGAGCCAGGCGCCACCGGCCGCATCCGCCGCCGGCCGCGCCGTCGGCGCCGGCACCGCCCTCGGCAGCAGCGGCCACAGGCGCATGCGCAGGTCTTCGGCGCAGCGCGTGCAGTCGGGCTCGGCACGCAGCATCGCCAGCGCCGCGAGCAGGTCGACCGGTTCGGCGACCGCATCCGGATGCACGTCGATCCAGACCGCGAAGTCGTCGAGGACCGCCACCGGCACCGGCAGCGTCGCCGCCGCCTGCCAGAGGTCGAGCGCCGGCGACGGCGCGACGTCCGCGGCACGCAGGCCGTCGCGGCGGCTGCCGATGCCGGCGCGGTCGCCGGTCATGCGCCGCGCCGGATCGATCGGCGGCAATTCCAGCCCCACGCGCGCCAGATAGATGCGCGAGGCCTGCTGCACGCGCTTGATGAAGTCGAGCGCGCGGTACTGGTGCGGCAGCGCGTCGCGCGGATCGCCGCTGCGCAGTTCGCGCTCCGACTGCCACATCGCATCCAGCGCCTGCTTCAGGATCGCCCGTGTCTCCGGGTCGAGCAGGGTCGCGGCCTCGGCGTCGTCGTGGGTGTGGCCGTAGGCGGCCACCACGTCGCCGGCGGCGCCGAAACCGTCGCCGCCGTCGGCACCGTGGCCATCGTCGTCGGCATGCGCGTCCGCGCCGCCGACGTCGCGGCCGCCGTCGTTCTCCTCGCCGAGGAATTCGCCGTAGCGCATGCGCAGGATGCGCTGGTCGACGCCGATCGCGTCGGCGCGCTGGCTGAAGCGCTCCGCCGGCAGCCGTGGCCGTTCCGCGAGCAGGGCTTCGGTGTCGATGATGATCTGCCGCTGGCTGCGGAAGTAGGCCGGCAGCGCCCGTCGCACCAGGCCTTCCATGCCGACCGATTCGTCGCCGGCCGGCGGCGGCCAGCGCAGGATCACGCTGGCGCTGCGGCTGCGCTGCGGCGCCGGCCGGCCGGCGGCGTCGTGGCGGCGGTCCGCGACCTCGAGGCGGACGATCAGGTCGTCGCCCTCGGCCATGCCGAGCGTGGCGAGGTCGAGCGTCGTCGCGTAGCGGCGCTGGCGACCGTCGCCCTCGCCACGGATCGGCAGCGTACGTTCGCTGACCGCGACCTGTTCGCCGCTGCCCTTGGTCATCGTCAGGCGCAGGCGGGCGTCGCCGAGGCCGTGGTCGTCCTCGGCGGCGAACTCCAGCGTCCAGCCGCGCTGCCCTTCGGCGCGCAGGCTCAGGTTGCGGTCGGGGGCCAGCACGCGCACCCGCGGCGGGCGGTCCGGGATCGGTTGCAGGCGGTGCAGGGTGGTGTCCTCGTAGGGCAGCGCGCCGTCGACCGCGATGCGGTAGAGGGTCGGTCGTTCCAGCGGGAGTTCGCCGGTCCAGGCTTCACCGTCGAACTGCAGCGGCAGCGTGCTGCCGTCATGCAGGGCCAGCGCGACCGCCTCCGGCTGCGGCGACAGGTGCAGCCGCCAGCGCAGCGTGCTACCGGCCGGCGTGGTGGTCGACAGGCCGTCGCTGGCCGTCGTCGGCATCCCGGTATACGGCGGCGGCGCCACCGTCAGTTCGGCGGCGACCAGCAGCGTCACCGTCGGCGCGTCGCTGCCTGGGGTGGCGGCGACGGTTTCCGCCGGCGTCTGCGCGGCGGACGGCCAGTACAGCGCGGCCAGCGCGAGCGCGGCGGCGAACCATGCGAGGGCGATGCCACGCACCGGCCAGGCCGGACGCAGGTCGCGCGCCGGCGAAGCCGCGAGCAGGGCTTCGAGGCGCTCGCGTTGCAGGCGCTGCAACGGCCCGAGCGCAGCACCGGCGGCGAACAGCAGGTCGGCGCTGTCTTCGAAGGCCGGATCGGTGTCGAGGCGACGCGCGAAGTGCCTTGCCGTCAGCCGTGCGATCCGCGCACGCAGCGCGAAGGCGGCGAGGGCGATCACGACGGCCGCCGCCGCGATCGCCGCCGCGCGACCGGCGAACGCCGCGGCCACCAGTACCGCCGCGACGAGTACCGGCAGCCAGCCCGCCAGCGTCGCCACGAGCGCGCGGCGGCGGGCCGCGCGGATCGCGGCGCGCAAGGCCGCCGGCGCGCCGGTATCGACGGCGCTCACGCGGCCTCCCGCTGTCGCCGCCCGCTCGCGAGCCAGCGTTCGAGCGCGAACAGCGCCAGCACCAGCGCGATCAGCCCGCCGTCGAGCGGCACCGGCGGTGGCGATGGCGGCGGGCCGCCGGTCCGTGGCGCCACGCGGGCGGCGTCGGCCATGGTCGGCGCTGGCGCCGAAGCCTGCAGGGCAGTGCGCAGCCGCTGCGGGAAATCGGCCTGAAGCAGTTCCGGCAGCGTGTCCGGACGCAACGGCCGCTGCCACTGCAGCACGCGACCGGCGCCGTGGCCGGCGGCGCGCAGCAACACGCGGCCGTCGTCGGCGCGCCAGGCGTTCGCGCCTTCGATCCGCAAGGGCCAGGCGACATCGCTCGCCAGCAGCGCGGTGCTGCCGGCAGCAATGCGTTCGGCGAGCGCGGCATCGGCCGTATCGGTTTCGACGATCCGCGGCGGCCGCTCGCCGGCGAGCACGCGCAGCGCCGCGCGCAACCAGCGGCGCTGCGCCGGTTCGCCGACCAGCTCGATCTCCGCGGGCAGCGGTGCGGCGGGCGCGGTGGTCGGCGCTTCCGAATCACCGGCGGGATTCGGGGCGACCCGCCAGTCGACCGCACGCGCCAGCCGCGGCCGCTCGCCGTCGCCACCGGCGAGCCGCGCCGGCACGTGCACCACCAGCGGCGTGCCGGCCGGCAGCGCCGCATCGAGTTCGCGCAGCAGGCTGAAGGGCGGCAGTGCCGAAGCGACCTCGGGCGCCGGCGCGGCCAGCGAGGGAAAGTCGGGCGCCAGCCAGACGGCGGCCGCATCGTCGCGGACGAGGCCCGCCGGCAGCGCTCCGGCGAGCGCCGGATGCACCGCGGTCACCGCCGACGCCGGCGCAGCGCGCTCGCGCACCGGCATCGCCAGCAGCAGCGCCAGCGCCGCGAGCAGGGCGAGCCGGGCCAGCAGCAGCGGGATCTCCTCGAAGCGCAGGCGCTGCCGCGGCCGCAGCTTCGCGCCGAGCCAGCGCAGCGCCGCGAAGTCGACCGGCTGCTGCTGTTGCCGCCGCGCCAGGTGCAGCAGCAGCGGCAGCGCCCAGGCGGCGAGCGCGAGCTGGCCGAGCGGCAGCAGCAGGCTCATCCGCGCTCCCCGGCCATCGGTGCGAACAGCCGGCGCAGCGGCGCGTCGAGCGGGGCGTCGAGCCAGTGTTCGACATGGCGCACGCCGGACGCCGCCAGCCGCGCCGCGAGTTCGCCGCGGGCGACGGCGAAGCGGGCGAGGAAATCGTCGCGTGCGGCGGCACCGTCGCTGATCCGTTCGGCGCCGCTTTCGGGATCGCGGAAGCGATGGCCACCGCGGAACGGGAAGTCGCGCTCGTCGGCGGTGAGCAACTGGATGTTCAGCACTTCGCGTCGGGCCGCGGACAGGCGCTCCATCAGCGCGACCGCGCCTTCGTCGAAGTCGTCGGACAACACGATCACCAGCTGGCCGGCGCCGATGCGTTCCCACAGCGGGCGCAGTGCCGTCTCCGGCGGCCAGCCGCCGCCGGCGCGCAGCGCAAGCAGCGCATGGGTGGCGCGGTCACGCGCGCGCGCACCGGCGTCGGCGGGCAGCAGCAGCTGCAGCCCCTCGCCGCCGACCACCGCGAGGCCGCAGCGGTCGCCCTGGGCCAGCGCCAGTTCGAACACGCAGGCGGCGAGGGCGCGGCCGACGTCGAGGCGGCTGCGCGGGTCGCGCGCGCTGCTGCGCTGGCCCATCGATGCGCTGGCGTCGAGTACGACCCAGGCGGTCAGCGGGCTGTCGCGCTCGGCCTCGCGCACGAAGAAACGGTCGGAGCGCGCGTACAGCTTCCAGTCGATCTGCCGCAGCTCGTCGCCGGGTTCGTAGGCGCGGTACTGGGCGAATTCGAGGCCGGCGCCGCGGCTGCGGCTGCGGTGCTGGCCGAAGCCGTCGCCACCGGCGGCGCGGCGGCCGGCCAGGCGCAGCGTGCGCAGGCGCGCCCGCACCTCGGCCGGGATCAGCGTTTCCGCCGCCATCGTGGCTTCAGCCCGCCGGCGGCGGACAGGTGCGCAGCAGGGCCGCGATCACGTCGTCGGCGGAGCGCTGCTCGGCTTCGGCGGCGAACGAAAGCAGCAGGCGATGGCGCAGCACCGGCGCGGCCAGCGCGGCGATGTCCTCGCGCGTCGCGGCGAAACGGCCGTGCAGCAGCGCCCGCGCCTTCGCCGCCAGCACCAGCGACTGGCCGGCACGCGGGCCGGCGCCCCAGCGCACGTACTGGGCGATCTCCTTCGGCGCGTCCGGTCCCGGCCGGGTCGCGCGTACGAGGCGGGCGATCCAGTCGAGCAGGTCGGCGCCGAGGTGCACTTCGCGGACCCGCGCCTGCAGCGCGATCACCTCGTCGGCATGCATCACCGTCGGCACCACGGCGTGCTGGCTGCCGGTGGTCTGCTCGATGATCGCGCGCTCCTCGTCGAGGCTCGGGTAGTCGACGCGCACGTGCAGCAGGAAGCGGTCGAGCTGCGCTTCCGGCAGCGGATAGGTGCCGGCCTGCTCGAGCGGGTTCTGCGTCGCCAGCACGAAGAAGGGTTTCGGCAATTCGCGGGTCACGCCGGCCTGGCTGACGGTGCGTTCCTGCATCGCCTCCAGCAGCGCCGCCTGGGTCTTCGGCGGCGTGCGATTGAGCTCGTCGGCGAGCAGCAGGTTGGTGAACACCGGCCCGGGCTGGAACTTGAAGTGGCGGTGGCCGGTGCCGTGGTCCTCCTCGAGGATCTCGGTGCCGAGGATGTCGCTGGGCATCAGGTCCGGGGTGAACTGCACGCGCCGGCTCTGCAGGTCCAGCGCCTGCCCCAGCGTGCGCACCAGCAGCGTCTTGCCCAGCCCGGGCACGCCCTCGAGCAGGCAGTGCCCACCGGCGAACAGGCCGATCAGCAACTGCTCGACGACCTCGTGCTGGCCGACGATGGCCTGGGCGATGGCGGCGCGCAGTGGCGCGACTTTGGCGAGCTGTTGCTGCACGTCGGGGGCGGTCATGTTCATCTGGCTGGAAGGATAGGAAGTAGTGGATAGGAAATAGGAAATAGCGGGCAAAGGCGGCTGGCGTCGCGTGCGAAACGTCCCGGCCCACCGCAAGGCTCGCTATTTCCTATTTGTTATCCCCTACTTGCCTTCAAGCTCCGCCCTTCACGCAGTAAGAGCATAGACGACGATATTCACCGCGAACTTCGTATTGTCCTCCGCCAGCCACCGCTTGTTCCGCCAGTCGTAGTCCCACTCGCAGCCGTAGTCCTTGTTGCTGTAGAGCACGCCGAGGCGGCCGTCGATCTCGATGCCCTTGAGGTAGTCGTGCACGAGGTCGTCGCCCCAGCCGTTGAGTTCGTAGCTGGTGGCCGGCGGGCCGTCGAAGCGGAAGAAGCTGGAATAGACAGGGTGGCGGTCGGGCAGCTTCTGCAGTGCCCGGGAGCCGAAGATCGCCGCCATCTGCTCCTCGAACGATCGCGCGAACAGGCCGTCGATGTCGTGGTTGCAGTCGTCGACGAAGACGAAGCCGCCGTTGCGCACGTAGCGCTCGAAGTTGCGCCGCTCGTCGTCGTTGAACTCGACCAGCTTGTGCCCGGCCAGGTAGCAGAACGGCGCCTCGAGCATGCGCGGATCGGCCAGCGCCAGCACGTGTTCCTTCGGGTCGACGCGCAGGCGGGTGTACTGCAGCAGCGCGTCGATCAGGTTGGCCGGCATGCGCTGGTCGACGTCCCAGTCGCCGCTGTCGTACATCAGGCGGGTGAACCAGAAGTCGTAGTCCTCCGCTGCGCTGCCTGCTGTAGGAGCGGCTTCAGCCGCGATGCCTTTGCGCGGGAAGAGCATCGCGGCTGAAGCCGCTCCTACGGTGGCGGCGGCGAGGCGGCGGAGGAAATCGCGGCGGGCGACCGCGGGTGGTCGGGCGCCCGCCATCGATCAGACCGCGTCCGACAGGGAGGTGAAGGTGAAGTCGCGCAGCTTCATCGGCGGGATCATCATCGTGAACGGCGACTCGTCGTCGCCGAGGCGCACCGGCAGGCCGAGCTCCTCGATGTTGTTGAGCATGATCACCGGCGATTCGTTGAAGCGGAAGTTCTTGATCGGGTACTTGATCTCGCCGTTCTCGATGTAGAAGGTGCCGTCGCGGGTCAGGCCGGTAAGCAGTACGGTCTGCGGGTCGACCATGCGGATGTACCAGGTGCGGCTGACCAGGATGCCCTTCTGGGTCGACTTCACCAGTTCGGCGGTGGTCTTCGTGCCACCGGCCATCAGGATGTTGCCGGGCTGGCCGACTGCGCGCTTGCCCTTCTCCTTCGCCCAGTAGCGCGAGTACTGCAGGTATTCGACGACGCCGTTCCTGACGATGTGGTGCTTCTCGCGCGGCAGACCCTCGCCGTCCCAGGGCATCACCTCGGCACCCGGATGCCACGGATCGGCCCAGATGTTCACGCGCGGGTCGTAGACCTGCTCGCCGACCTTCGTGCCGCCGCCCTTCTTCGACAGGAAGCTGCGGCCCTCGTCGGCGGAACGCGCGTCGAAGAAGAACATCATGAAGTTGATCAGGCCGGCGGCCGCGGCCGGCTCCAGGATCACCGTGTACTTGCCCGGCTCGAGCGCGCGCGCGTCGACCGAGTCGCGCGCCTTCTGGATCGCCACCGCGATCGACTCGTCGGCGTCGAACTTCGTGATGTCGGCGACGTTGCGGGTCACCCAGCCGGAGCCGCGGCCGTCGGCGGTGCGCACGGTGCAGGTGTAGTCGGCGCCGGTGGACTTCGCGTAACCGAAGTTGCCCTTGTTGTTGGCGAATGCGAAGAAGCTCTGGCTGTCCTGCAGGAAGCCGGCGGCGACCAGGTTCCCGGCCTTGCTCGGGTTGATCGAGGCCTCGGCGATGCGGGCGCGCAGTTCCGGGGTGATGTCGGCGGTGGCCTGCACGAAGGTCGCGCTCGGCCGGTAGGTCTGCTTCTCGAGCGCCGGCATGTATTCCGGATTCTCCGGCGCCAGCTTCGCCAGTTCCTCGGCGCGGCGCACGCAGCGCTCGATCGAGGCGTCGTCGAAGCTGTTGATCGTCGCCGTGCCCTCGCGGTTGCCGAACGCGCACGAGACGATCAGGTCGCAGTCGCTGACGATGCCGCTGGTCGACACGGCGTTCAGCGCGAAGCGGATGTTGCCGCTGATCGAGCCGGCGAGGGTCGCGGTGCAGTCGTCGGCGGTGGACAGCGAGACCGCCTTCTGCAGGATGGCCCGCGCCTGTTCTTCGGTGAAGATGCTCATGGATGGGTCTCCGGGCTCAGCCGAGGTTGCGGGCGGTGTTGATGACGTTGATGCCGTCGAAGCGGGCCGTCGACGCGCCGTGCGAGACCGCCGAGACCTGGCCCGGCTGGCCCTTGCCGTCGAAGAACGAGCCGTTGAGGCGGTAATCCGACTCGTCGCAGATCGCGCTGCAGGCGTTCCAGAACTCCGGCGTGCGCATCTGGTAGGCGACGTCCTCGATCATCCGGCCGAGCTTGCCGTTCTTGATCTCGTAGAACAGCTGGCCGCCGAACTGGGCGTTGTAGCGCTGCTGGTCGATCGAGAAGGAGCCGTCGCCGACGATGTAGATGCCGTCCTCGACGTCCGAAATCATCTGTTCGACGCTCAGCGGGGTCTTGCCCGGCGCCAGCGACACATTGGCCATGCGCTGGAACTGCACGCTCGACCAGGAATCGGCGTAGCAGCAGCCGTCGGATTCGGTCTTGCCGAGGATGTGCGCCTGGTCGCGGATGGCCTGGTAGTCGACGAGCACGCCGTCCTTCACCAGGTCCCAGCGCTTGGTCTTGACGCCCTCGTCGTCGTAGGCGACCGCGCCGAGACTGCCTTCCTGCACCTTGTCGGCGAACAGCGTGACCTTGCCGCTGCCGTACTGGAAGCGGCTCTCGCGCTTGTCGAGGGTCGCGAAGCTGGTGCCGGCGTAATTGGCCTCGTAGCCGAGCACGCGGTCGAGCTCCAGCGGATGGCCGACGCTCTCATGGATCGTCAGCCACAGATGGCTCGGGTCGAGCACGAGGTCGTACTTGCCGGGGCGAACCGACGGTGCCGACAGCTTCTCGCGCGCCTGCTTGGCGGCGGCGGTGGCGTCCTCGAGCATGTCGTAGCCGAGGCCGTAATTGACGACGCCGTTCGGCGCCACGAAGCGCTTCGGTTCCTGCAGGTATTCCCAGCCCATGCCCATCGGCGCCGACAGGCCGTCGCGGGTGCGGAACTTGCCGGACTCCTTGTCGATCGCGGTGACGGTGAACGGCGCCCAGATGCGGTGCACGTCCTGGTCGATGTAGCTGCCGTCCGTGGAGGCGAAATACTTCTGCTCGTTGACCAGGAACAGCGTCGAGTTCACGAAGTCGGCGCCGGCGGCCATCGCCGCGGCGTTCACCGACAGCAGCAGCTCGACCTTCTCGCTGATCGGCACCTCCATCGCATTGCGGCGGATCGGCGTCCGCCACGCGACTTCACCGGCGCCCTTGACCGGCGCCAGCTGCACCGGCGTGGTCTGCAGGCGGGCGTTCGCCTTCGCGATCGCCACGGCCTGCCGGGCCGCGGTCGCGACGGCCTCGTTGCCGAGGTCGCGGGTCGCGGCGAAGCCCCAGGCGCCGTCGGCGATCACGCGGATGCCGACACCGGAAGATTCGGTGTTGACGACGTTCTGGACCTTGTCCTCGCGGGTCACCACGAACTGCTGCAGGTAACGGCCGATGCGCACGTCGCAGTAAGTGGCGCCGGCGTCGCGGGCGGCCTGCAGGGCGGTGTCGGCGACCGCCTTCTTCAGCGCGATGTCGATGCCGGAGACGAGCTCCGCGGCGGCGATCGTGCGGCTGTAGGGCATCAGCAGGCCGGCGAGGCCCACCCCCGAGATCGTCAGGAAGTCTCGTCTGTCCATCATTGGCTCCAGCGGGGAAGTCGTGCGGACCGCGCAGCGCGCGGCAGTCACCAGCCCGTCGACTCTGTCCAGCCCGGTGCGACGGCGTCAAGTCAACTTCCGGCCTACCGTGGTTCCGTCTTCCGTTTCGCCAGCCGGTCTGCGGTACGTCGCCCGGGCCTCCGGTACGTCGCCCGCGCCTGCGCTCCGTCGCCCGCGCTTGCGCTACGTCGCCCGGGCCTCGGCGAAGGACACGAGCTGTTTTCCTGCGCGTGGCTCGGAAAACACTCGTGCCCTTCGCGGAGGCCCGGCCCGGTTTTCGCTGGCGGTCCGGCTGCTGCAGTCCGGGCGCGCAAGGTGGCTTTGGCCGGTGATTCGCTGCGGGTCCGCGAAACAACCGCCCTGCGTGGCGATCGGCCCCTGCGGCCTGGAGCGGGCCAGCCAGCGGTGACCGCGGCGCTTTCGTCGCGGCGCGCGTGGGTCCCGTCCTCCGGTACCGGGAACGCCACGCCGACTGCAAGCTCGGTCTTGTCCGGAAGCGAACGCGGATCGCAACGACGCCGCCGCCTTACCTGGTTTCACCGATGCGCAGTCCTCCGGCCGCACCGCAACATCGCGACTCCCGGAATCGGGGTTAACGGGCCGACGCCGTCGCCGCGCGCAGCGCGCGGCGCGCGAAAGGTTTCCGGAGGATCGGCAACGGGCGGAACCGGGCGTTGTGCAAGCCGGCGCAGCGTCCGCGTTCGGCCCGGAACACGATCGAGATCGCAGTCGGCGTGGCGTTCCCGGTACCGGAGGACGGGACGCACGCGCGCCGCGAGGGCGGCTCCGCGGTCACCGCTGGCTGGCCCGGGGCCCGCCGCACAGTCCGATCGCCGCGGCTGGCGGTTGTTCCGCGAACGCGCAGACAGTCCATCGGCCCGCGTGGTCAGCGCGCCGACGTGGCCCGTCGCCGGAGCCACGAGGGAAACCGGGCCGGGCCTCCGCGAAGGGCACGAGTGTTTTCCGAGCCACGCGCAGGAAAACAGCTCGTGTCCTTCGCGGAGGCCCGGGGGACGTACCCGGAGTTTTCCGGGGCCCGGGGGACGTACCCGGAGTTTTCCGGGGCCCGGGGGACGTCCCCGGAGTTTTCCGGGGTGCGGCTGGTTCCGCCCGGCTTCAGCCGGGGACGGCGAGGCTGGACGAGGACGTCGAGGAGAGAACTGCAATGGCCAGCCGCAATCCCGGACCCTGGATCGCCCTGCTCGCCGCCGCCGTCGCCGGTGGCGCCCTCTGGTTCTTCTGGCCGCGGACGGCACCCGCACCGGCGCCGGTGGCCGAAGCGCCGCCGGTCGCGGCGACGCCGACGCCGATGCCGGAGCCGCCCGCGCCGACCTATCCGGTCGAGCAGATCCCGGTCGACCCGATCCTGCCGGCGATCGAACTGCCGGCGCTCGAGGCCAGCGATGCCGGCTTCCTCGATGCCCTCGCCGGTGTGTTCGCGCAGTCGCGCGACTACCTCGTCGGCGAGTTCGTGATCCCGCGTCTGGTCGCGACCATCGACAACCTGCCGAAGCGGTCGCTGACGCGGCAGATCTATGTAGCCCGTCCGGCCACCGGCGAGCTGCACATCGCCGACGCCGACGGCCGACAGTGGCTCGATGCCGGCAACGCGGCGCGATACGACGGCGCGGTCGAGGCCTTCATGCGCAGCGATTCGCGCCAGCTCGTGAGCCTGTACGTGCAGTGGTACCCGCTGTTCGAACGCGCCTGGCGCGAGCTCGGGGAGTCCGATCGCCGCTTCAACGACCGCCTGGTCGAGGTGGTCGACCACCTGCTCGCGGCGCCGGAGATCAGCGGCCCGATCGAACTGCGCCGCGATCCCAACCGTCCGCGCTGGATCTACGCCGACCCCGAACGCGAGGCCGCGTCGGTCGGCCACAAGGCCCTGTTGCGGCTCGGTCCGGACCACGCGGCGCGGGTCAAGGCCAAGCTTCGGGAAGTGCGCGCCCTGCTCGCCGGCACTCCACTCCAGGAGCCGGGAAACGCGTTGTAGGAGCTTCAGCCGCGATCCCTACCCCCTCGCGAAGCGTCCGCGCCAAAGGCGCGGGCCCTCTCTGGTTCCTCGTTCCTCGTTCCTCGTTCCTCGTTCCTCGTTCCTCGTTTCTCTGCTTTTCGCTAGTCTCGATCCATGAACCCCCTGCACGCCCTCGGCCGCCGCCTGGCCGCCTTTCTGGCGAAGCCGCGCGAGCGCAACAGCCATATCCCGACGAGTCCGTGGGGGCTGCTGGCGGCGACGCTGCGCAAGGGCGATGTCGTGCTGGTCGAGGGCAGCAGCCGCTTCTCGTCGGCGATCAAGTACCTGACCCAGTCGACCTGGTCGCATGCGGCGCTGTACATCGGCGACACCCTCGGGCCGCCGCCGCCGGGCGAGGAACCACGGGTGCTGGTCGACGTCGACGTCGTGCAGGGCGTGCGCACGATTCCGCTGGGCGAATTCGCCGGCCTGCATACCCGCATCTGCCGGCCGGTCGGCCTCCGCGCGGACGAGATCGAGGCGCTGATCCGCTTCATGCTCGACCGCAAAGGCATCACCTACGACCTGAAGAACATCTTCGACCTCGCGCGCTACTTCATCCGCACGCCACCGCTGCCGGGTTCGATGCGGCGGCGCATGCTGGCGCTGGGCAGCGGCGAACCGACGAAGGCGATCTGCTCGACCCTGCTCGCGCAGGCCTTCGAGTCGATCCGCTACCCGATCCTGCCGGAGGTCGAGATCGCCGACGGCCGCGGCGACGCCGCGAGCCGCGGCGCCAGCGAACGCGCACGCCGCGAGATCCTGCACATCCGCCACCACAGTCTTTACGCACCGCGCGACTTCGACGTCTCGCCCTTCTTCCAGATCGTGAAGCCGCGGATCGAGATGGGTTTCGACCACCGCACGCTGGAGTGGCGTGTGCCCGGCACCGGACGCGCCGACGCGGCTACCGCGACCGGCGGCGGTGAGACCGACTGGGACGACGCGCGCAGCGGCTGAAGGCGTGGCTTCCGGCCCATTGCCGCAGGTTCGGTGCAGGCGGCAGTTTCCGGCGGGCACAGCGGGAGGGTGGCGATGGCGGACAGGAACCGGCGGGGAATCCGTGGTGTCGTGGCGGCGGCGCTGGTCGCCGTGCTGGCGGGGACGGCGGTCGCGGCGGACGATCCTGCGGCGCCGGCGGTGCCCGAAGCGTTCGCCGGCGAACTCCCGGCCGGCGTTCGCCTGCTGCGCGGTCAGAACGCGCCTCCGCGCCAACCCGACGGCAACAGCCTGCTGTTCGCGACTCCGGCCGGCTGGCTGGCCTTCGACAGCGGGCGGCATCCGCAACACGCGCAGGCGCTGATCGCGCTGGCGGCGGAACACGACGACGCGACGCCGGCCGCGATCGTGGTGCTGGTGAACAGCCACTGGCATCTCGACCACGTCGGCGGCAATCCGCTGCTGCGGCAGGCGTTCCCGCGCCTGCAGGTGCTGGCGTCGCCGGCGATCGACGCCGCCCTCGCCGGCTTCCTCGCGCGCTATGCCGAACAGCTGCGCGAGGCGCTGGCGCAGCAGCCGGACGCGCCGCAAGCCGCGGACTGGCAGGCCGAGCTGGCACGGATCGAGGCCGGCGATGCGCTGCGCCCCGACCGGGTCGTGTGTGCCGACGAAGAGCTCGCGCTCGGCGGCCGGCGTTTCCTGATCGGCGCTGCGGCCGGCGCCAGCGACGGCGACCTCTGGCTGCTCGACCGCGAGCGCGGCGTGCTCGCGGCCGGCGACCTGGTGACGCTGCCGGTGCCCTTCCTCGACACCGCCTGCCCGGCGAACTGGCAGCCGGCGCTCGAGCGCCTCGCCGCGCAGGAATTCACCGTGCTGGTGCCCGGGCATGGGCCGCCGCTGACCCGCGCCGGTCTCGAGGTCTACCGGCGCGCCTTCGACCGGCTGCTCGCCTGCGCGGCGTCGCCGGCGCCGGAAGCGGCGTGCATCGACGGCTGGATCGCCGATGCCGCGCCGCTGCTGCCGGACGAAGGCCAGCGCCGCCTGGCGCGCGACATGCTCGGCTATTACGTGCCGCAGAGCCTGCGCCGCGCCGATGCCGGCCGCTGCGCGCCGCCCCCGGCCGCCGCGCGCGGCTGAGCTGGCCAACCCGGCACCGGCCCGCCGCGGCCGGCCCGTCGCGACCGCCCGCCGCGACCGGCCCGCCGCGACCGCCCCGTCGCGACCGGCCATCGGGTCCGCGGCGGCCGGCCGTCGGCGCGGCGCCGCGTCCGCGTTGTCCGCGCCGGATTTCCGGTGTCGAATCGCTGCGGGCCGACGCCGGCCCGGAGCCGCCATGCCGCCGACCCCCGCCGACGCCCTGCAGGACGACGCCGCCTTCCGCCGGCGCCGGCAGGTCGTGCTCGACAGCTGGCAGCGCTCGCGCATCGCCGGTTTCCTGTACGTGTTCGGCTGGGTGGTGGTGGCCTGGATCGGTGACGTGTTCGCGCTCGCGCCCGCCTGGGGGGTGGCGGGCGCAGTGGTCTTCCTGGTGGCGGCGATCCTGCGTCTGCGCCTGCCGCCGCCGGCCGCCGAGGACCGGCCGGGGCACGACCGCTGGCTGCTCCGCTACGGGGCCGCATTGACGCTGGCACCGCTGCTGTGGGCGACGGCGCAGACCTGGCTGCTGCTGGATCCGCGTTTCGGGGCCGACGCGGTGATGGTGTCGGTGATCGCGACGATCGGTTACGCAACGGTGATCGCCAACGTCTACACGACGATGCCGCGCACGGCGGCGATCGGCGCATTCGTGCTGTTCGCGCCGATGCTCGCGGCGCTGTGGCTGCAGCCGGCCTACCGTGCGCTGGCGGTGGCCTGCACGCTGTACGCGGTCTACCTCGGCGGTGCGCTGCCGCGCAGTGCGCGCGAGTACCGGCGCCGGCTCGACCTCGACGCGGCGCTGCACGAACAGCGCGATCGCTACGAGCGCCTGAGTCGCACCGATCCCCTGACCGCGCTGGCGAACCGGCGCGAGTTCGGCGTCCGCCTCGCGGAGGCCACGCGCATGTCCGGCGATGCCGGCTTCGCGCTGCTGATCCTCGACGTCGACCACTTCAAGCGGATCAACGACGAACACGGCCACGCGGTCGGCGACGCCTGCCTGCGCGCGCTCGCCCAGCGCCTGCGCGCCGCCTTCGCCGGCGACGGCGGCCTGGTCGCGCGGCTCGGCGGCGAGGAGTTCGGCGTGCTGCTGCCCTGCGACGGTGCGCAGGCGAAGGCGCATGCGGAAGCCTTCCGCGCCGCGCTCGCGGCGACCCGGCTCGACTGCGAGGGACGCGCGGTGGCGGTGACGGTGAGCATCGGCGTCTGCGGTTTCGTCCCGGAGCACCACCGCGACGGCGACGGCCTCTACCGCGCGGTCGACCGGGCGCTGTACGCGGCGAAATCGGCCGGCCGCGACCGGGTGGCCGCCGGCGACGGCTAGAATTGCCGCTGTTTCCGCCCGGAGTTCCCGATGCGTCCCGGCCTCGATCCGGCCTCGGAAGTACTGTTCCTGCCGCTGCAGACCGGCGCGCTGGCCTGGCCGGCGCCCGGGCGCGGCCGCGTGCTCGGCGCCCGCGCCGGCGAGGCCGCGAACGCGGCGCGGGCGCAGTCGCTGCTGTTCGAGCAGCCGTTCCGACCCTGGGCCGCGGCGCTCGAGCGCGACGGCCACCGCGTCGTCGCCGAGCTCGACGGGACGCCGGCGGACGCGGTCGACCTGGTGCTCGTGCGGGCGCCGCGGCAGCGGCTGGAATCGCGCGCCACGCTGGCGCGTGCGCTGGCACTCGCCGGCGGGCACGGGGTGGTCGTCGCCTGCACCGGCAACCAGGAGGGCGCGCGTTCGCTGCAGGCCGACCTCGCGGCACTGGCCGGACCGTTGACGGTCGAGAGCCGCGCCCATTGCCGGGTGATGTGGACACGGCCCGGCGCCGCCGGATTCGCGCCGGCACTGCGCGCCGAGTGGGCCGCGCTGGACGCGCCGCGGCCGGTGCGCGAGGGCCGCTTCACCAGTCGGCCCGGGGTGTTCGCCTGGGATCGCATCGATGCCGGCAGCGCCCTGCTGATCGAGGCGCTGCCGGCCGACCTCACGGGGCAGGGCGCCGACCTCGGCGCCGGCATCGGGGTGCTCGCCGATGCGGTGCTGGCGCGCGCACCGGGCGTCACCGGGCTCGACCTGTTCGAGGCGAACGCGCGTGCACTGGCGCTGGCACGACGCAACCTCGCCGGCGCGCGGGTTCCGCTCGGCTTCCACTGGCACGACGTCGCCGCCGGGGTGCCGGGGCGCTACGACTTCATCGTCACCAATCCGCCGTTCCACGCCGGCCGCGAGGACGACCCCGGCCTCGGTCGCGCCTTCATCGCCGCGGCGGCGGCAGCGCTGCGTCCACGCGGGCGGCTGCTGCTGGTGGCCAATCGCCATCTGCCTTACGAAGGCGCGCTGGCGGCGGGCTTCGCCGACGTGCGCGTGCTGCGCGATGCCGGCGGCTACAAGGTGATCGGGGCGGTGAAGGCATGAAGCTGCTCAGACTCGTCGCGAACCTCGGCTACGGCAGCCGCAAGCAGGTCACCGCCCTGTTCCGCGCCGGCCTCGTCACCGACCTCGACGGCGAAGTGCTGTACGGCGACGACGTCGTCGATCCGGCCCGCGTGCTCGTCGACGGCGAGCCGCTGGATCCTGCGCCGGGACTGCTGCTGATGCTGCACAAGCCGACCGGCGTCACCTGCTCGACGAAGGATCCCGGCCGGGTGATCTACGACCTGCTGCCGCCGCGCTTCCGCCTGCGCGAACCGCGGCTGTCACCGGTCGGCAGGCTCGACCGCGACACCTCCGGCCTGCTGCTGATGACCGACGACGGCCAGCTGCTGCATCGCATCACCTCGCCTAAGTCGGGGCTCGACAAGGTCTACGTCGCGACCCTCGCGCAGGACCTGCGTGGTGACGAGGCGGCGCTGTTCGCCGCCGGCACGCTGATGCTCGAGGGCGAAACGACGCCGCTGCGCCCGGCCGAACTCACGGTGCTCGGTCCGCGTCACGCACGCCTGGTGCTGCACGAAGGGCGCTACCACCAGGTGCGGCGGATGTTCGCCGCCACCGGCAATCACGTCGTCACCCTGCACCGCGAACGCGTCGGGGGCCTGGAACTGGGGGGGTTGGCGGCGGGTGAATGGCGGATCCTCCCGACCAGTGATCGTGAACGGATCTTCGCGGGACCGGCTGGCGAGTAGCGACCGCAGCGACGTGAGTAGCCGTCGGAAACGCAGGCTGCGCGCGACTCTCCGCGCTTTCCCAGCCAGCGTGCACGCGTATGCGTTCCTGAAGGCTGTCGAAACTGAACATCCGTTGCCGTTCCGATTCAATCCGAATTCATCCGCTGAGCGGCTATATGCAGCCCGTGGACATCGGGTCCATGCCTGCTGCGAGGATCGACATGAAAAAGACCCTGCTTGCTTCCCTGACGAGCCTCGTGCTCGCCGGCGCCGTGGCGATGCCGGCCATGGCGCAGAGTGCGCGTGGCGAAGCGGCGCGCGATGGCCGCTCGCATTCGGCCGACGTGCGCGGCGGTGCGCGCAGTGGCGATGCCCGTTCCAGCCGTGACGATCGTGGCGACCGTCGCGGCAACCGCGAGGAACGCCGTGACGACCGTCCGGTCGCCCGTGACGATCGCCGCGACAACCGT
Organism: Arenimonas composti TR7-09 = DSM 18010; assembly: GCF_000426365.1. Lineage (GTDB taxonomy): Bacteria > Pseudomonadota > Gammaproteobacteria > Xanthomonadales > Xanthomonadaceae > Arenimonas > Arenimonas composti. The sequence continues at coordinate 170,818 of NZ_AUFF01000002.1, forward strand.
CCGGTGGTTCGCGACGACCGTCGCGACAACCGCCCGGTTGTGCGTCCCGACAACCGCGGTGACCGTCCGGTCGTGCGTCGTGACGACCGCCGCGACAACCGTCCGGTGATTCGCCACGACAACCGCCCGGCCGTCCGCCACGACCCGCGGCCGCCGGTGCGTCACGACCCGCGTCCGGTCGTGCGCCACGACCCGCGCCACGATCGCCGCGACCACCGCGACTATTCGCGCCGCGACGATCGCCGCTGGAACGGCCACAACTGGCATCCGCAGTACCGCTACCGCGCCCCGGTGCGCTACGTGTATCCCCGCGACTGGCGTCCGTCGTACCGCTGGCAGGTCGGTTACCGCCTGCCGCCGACCTACTACGCGCGCGACTACTACGTCGATTACCGGATGTACGACCTGCCGCCGCCGCCGTACGGCTACCACTGGGTCCGCGTCGACCGCGACATCGTCCTGGTCGCGCTGGCCACCGGCCTGATCCGCGACATCCTGTACGGCTTCTACTACTGAGCGCCGTCACAATCCGCGTGGTACCGAGGGGCCGGCACGTCCGGCCCCTCTCTTTTGCGGATTAGAATCACGCTCCTTCCACGCCCTGGAGCGCCATGAGCCGCCGCCTGTTCGCCGCCGTACCGCTGCTCGTCGCCGGTTTGGCGGCCGCTTCCGAAGAGGCGGTGCCCACCGCCGTGCTGGTCGACCACCGCTTCGACGAGGTCCACCAGCTCTGGCCGGGCGACCTGGATCTGGAATTCGTCGACATGTCCTCGGCGATGCCCGGCCAGGGCATTCCGAGCTCGGGCAACATCGCCGCCGATGCGCTCGGCTTCGCGATCGCCGGCCTGATCGTGAACGCCACCGCAGACGAGGCCGCGCAGCGGCGGGTCGACGCGACCCTGGAGCCGCTGAAGCTCGCGCTCGGCGAGAAGGGGTTCCAGGCGGCGTTCCGCGCCGGCTTCGGCGACGGGCTGGCGCGACACGGGATGGCGCAGCAAGGCCTCGCCTTCTCTCCCGGCAAGGTCGAGACGGCGCTGTTCGAACGGCTGGCCGCCGCCCGCACGAGCCGCCGGTTCGTGCTCGTGCGCCCCGGCCGCTATGCCGACGGCGCCTACCCGCTGCCGGTCGCGATGCACGACAGCGGGCGCCAGTTGCGGCTGGCGGTCGATGTCGATGTCCGCCAGGGCAACCGCAACCGGATGTCGGGCCTGATCCGCCGCGACATCGTCTGGTACACCGACCCGCTGCCTGCCGCCGATCGCGACGAGGCGCTGGCCGCCTGGCTCGCCGACGATGCGGCGCAGGCGCGCGCCGCGATCAGCGCGGCGGCCGCGGACCTGGTCGGGCTGGCGGTGACGGAACGCGAGCTGCCCGATGTGCCCCGTGATGCCGCGATCGGCGTGGTCGGCGAACTCGGGCTCGAGGAGTTCGCGGGCGTGCTGGTCGACGAGGGCGACGGGCGGGTGCTGATCTACACCCGCGACCGCACGCTGGTCTCGCTGCCGGCCGGGCGCGTGGTCACCGGCGACGACCTCGTCGCCGCACGCGACGGGGAAGCGCTGCGGCGTGAAACCGCGCGCGCGATCCTGCGTGGGCAACCGGTCGGAGCCGAGCAGCATGTGGCGCGCGAGGCGCCGGCGGGCAAGTCGATGGACGATTCGACGATCGAAGGTGAACCGCAGCCCGGGGCGGCGCCGGTAGGCGAGGAGGAAGCCGACCCGGCGCAGGACGACGTGGCCCCCGCCGAGCCCGTCGCGACAGGCGTGTAGCGCGGATTCGTTAGCGCCGCGTGCAGGCTTCCGGCGGCGGGCCCTCACGTTTCGCTGAGGATTTTTTCAGGCTTGGTTCGCCGCCCCTTTGGCACCTTGGGGTCGAAGCTGGACACCGGCTTCGTCCCCCCAACGGAACGCCGAAGGAGAAACACATGAAGACTTTCAACCGCAGCCTGCTGACCGCCGCGCTGGGTTTCGCGCTGAGTGGTTTCGCGTTCGCGAACGATCCGGACCTGACCGGTTCCGCCGACCCGGTTCCGAACGAGCCGCTGACGCAGACCGCCACCGACCTGCCGATGACCGGTGACCGCAGCGATGCGAGCTTCGCCGACCTCGACACCGATGCCGACGGCTACCTGACCGCGACCGACATTCCGGCCGAGCACGAGCTGTCGCTGCAGTTCTCGGTGGCCGACACCGATAACGACCAGCGCCTGAGCCAGGCCGAGTTCGACGCCTACACGGGCTCGCTGGAAGAGGACGAGATCGCCGAGTAAGGCGTAGCGGCATCCACGCCTTTCATGGCGGGGCGGGGCGGACGGTCGCGACGACGTCCGCCCCTTCTTCTTGCGCGCCGTCGGGGAACAGCCCCGGCTGCGGCAGCAGCTGCCCGTGCGCGACGAAGTTGCCGAGGCCGACCCCGACCAGCCGGTAGCGGGTCGCCGCCGGCAGCGCGACGCGTTCGCGCAGGGCGAGGGCGACGGCGGTGACTTCGGCCAGCGACGCCGGCGGCACCGGTGGGGTCAGGCTGCGGCTCAGGATGCGGAAGTCGGCGGTCTTGAGCTTCAGCACGACGGTGCGCGGCCGGCGGTCCACTTCGCGGGCGGCGCCGGCCCAGGCCTTCGCGGCCAGCCGCACGATCGCCTCGGCGGTGTCCACCAGCGGCACGTCGGTCGCGAAGGTGTCCTCGGCCGAGACCTGGGTGGTCGGCCGCTCGGAAACCACCGGGTGCTCGTCGATGCCCAGCGACAGTTCGTGCAGGCGCCGGCCCCAGCGCCCGAAACGGGCCTCGAGCAGCGCCGCGCCGAGCGCGCGCAGTTCGCCCACCGTGGCGACGCCGAGTTCGCCGAGCTTCGCCTCCATCACCTTGCCGACGCCGGGCAGGCGGCCGACCGGCAACGGCGTCAGGAAGTCGAGTGCGGCGGCCGGGCGGATCACGAACAGGCCGTCCGGCTTGCGCCAGTCGCTGGCGATCTTGGCGAGGAACTTGTTGCCGGCGATGCCGGCCGAAGCGGTGAGCGCGGTTTCTTCGCGGATCGCCGCGCGGATCGCTTCGGCGATCGCGGTGGCGCTGGCGAATTCCGATTTCGGCGCGGTGACGTCGAGATAGGCCTCGTCGAGCGACAGCGGCTCGATCAGGTCGGTGTGGCGGGCGAAGATCTCGCGCACCTGTCGCGACACCGCCCGGTAGCGCACGAAATCCGGCGGCACGAACACCGCCTGCGGACACAGCTTCTCCGCCCGCAGCGCCGGCATCGCCGAACGCACGCCGAACTCCCTGGCCTCGTAGCTGGCGGCGCAGACCACCGAGCGCGCGCCGCGCCAGGCGACCACCACCGGGCGCCCGCGCAGCGCCGGGTCGTCGCGCTGTTCGACCGACGCATAGAACGCGTCCATGTCGATGTGGATGATCTTTCTCAAGTCGCTTCCACGACCTACGAACTGAGCGCAGTCCGGTAGCGGCGGCTGCAGGGCACGACGGTGCCGTCCTTCAGGTGCACGCGGGCATCGCCGGTGTCGAGCGGCTCGATCGAGCCGATGTGGTCGAGATTGACGATGTGGCTGCGGTGGACGCGGCGGAAGCGCGCCGGGTCGAGCCGGCCTTCGATCGCGGTGATCGTGCTGCGCAGCGGGTACTCGCGGCCGCGCACGCGCAGGTTCACGTAGTTGCCGGCGGCGTGCAGGGCCTCGATGTCCTCGGCGGCGATCAGGAACTCGCGGCCGAGCTTGCGCACCAGGAAGCGCTCCGGGCGCTCGACCGGTTCCACCGGCGGGCTGTCGTCGTCGGGGGCGTCGAGCAGGCTCGCTTCGCCCTGCAGCCGGCGCAGTCCGAAGCGGTAGGCGGCGATCACCGCCACCATCGACACGAACGTGCGCACATCCTTGACGTACTCGTAGAGGAACTGCCGGCCCCAGGGTCCGAAGTCGTAGTCGCCGCCGCCCCAGGCATAGGCAAGTTCGCGCAGGCCGACCATGCCGAGTACGTGGCCGAGGCTGAACACGACGCTGGCCGCCGCATACAGCACCAGGTGCCGGCGCCAGCGCTCGCGGTCGAGCGGGAAGCGGCGGGTGAACCAGACCAGGGCCGGCACCAGCGCCAGGAAGGTCAGGGCGCTGCTCCATTCCCAGACCACCGGTTCCGCCGGGTGGAAGACCAGGCCGGCCCGCGCCATCTCCATCCGGACGGTGATCGAGTTGCCGATCGCCGAGACCGCGATGTTCATGACCCAGAAGCCGATCTCGACCCAGCGCCGCCAGGGCGCGTATCGGGCGTAGGCGGTGGGGGTGGGGGCGGGCGGCATCGCCGCATTCTATTGGCTGGGATCGGTTCGTACCTCGTACGAACCAGGAACTCGTCCCGGCCATCCGCGTTCCGTCACCAGGGCCGGCGATTCCGTCACCCTGCGGTCGCCGCTTTCCAGCCGCCGGGCCAGCCTGCGCTCCCCATCACCGGAGCCCGCCATGTCCCGCCGCCACGACCTCGACGCCCTGCGCGTCCTGGCCCTGCTGTCCCTGATCGCCTACCACTGCGGCATGCTCTACGTCGCCGACTGGGGCTGGCACATCAAGTCCGGCTATCTGCAGGAGTGGCTGCAGTGGCCGATGCTGGCGATGAACCGCTGGCGGATGTCGCTGCTGTTCCTGATCTCGGGCATCGCCATCGGCCTGTACCGGCCGGAACGCGAACCCGGCCGCTTCGCCCTGATGCGCACCTGGCGGCTGCTGCTCCCGCTGCTGTTCGGGATGTTCGTGATCGTGCCGGTACAGGCCTATGCCCAGGGTGTGACCAACGGGACCGTCGAACCCGGCTACGCCGCGTTCCTTTGGCGCTACTGGCAGGTACAGCCCTGGCCGGCCGGTGGCTGGGACGGCGCCGAACACGGCATCACCTGGAACCACCTGTGGTACCTGGCCTATCTGTGGGTCTACACCCTGCTGCTGGCGGCCGCACTGCCGCTGCTGCGGACCCGGCCCGGGCAGCGCCTGCAGGCCGCGGTCGCCGGCCTGAGGGGCTGGAAGCTGTGGCTGCTGCCGGCGCTTCCGTTGGTGCTCTACGTCGAGCTGCTGCTGCCGCGCTTCGAGCCCACCAACGACCTGCTGCACGACGGCTTCCAGCACGCCCAATTCCTGACCGTGTTCGGCCTGGGCTTCCTGCTCGCGCGCAGCGAGATCTTCTGGGCGGAGCTGCGCCGGCTGCGGCGGCCGCTGGCCGGTGGTGCGCTGCTCATGATCGCGGTCTACGTGCCGCTGCTGCTGTCGGGCGTCGAGTTCGCGGAGCCGGCGCTGGTGGCGATCCGCGCCCTGCGGGGCCTGCTGGTCTGGACGGTGCTGCTGGCGGTCGTGGCCTGGGCGCAGCACGCGCTGAACCGGCCGTTCCGCTGGCTGCCCTATGCCAGCGAGGCGGTCTTCCCCTGGTACGTGATCCACCAGAGCGCGACGGTGCTGGTCGCGTACTGGGTGGTGCCGCTGCAGCTCGGGGTCTGGCGGGAAGCGCTGCTGGTCGTCGGCGGCACGGTGCTGGCCTGCGCCGCCGGCTACGAATTCGTGCGCCGGGTACCGCCGCTGCGGCCGCTGTTCGGGCTGAAGTTCAGGCCGCGCGCAGCCGGAACCGGTCGCGATAGTCGGCCGGCGTCAGCGACGTCGCCCGCTTGAACAGCTTGCGGAAGCTCGAGGCATCGGAATAGCCGCAGCGCTCGACGATCTCCTCGAAGCTCAGCAGGGTGGTCTCGAGCAGGGCCTTCGCGCGCTCCACCCGCAGGTGCTGGATGTGCGCCAGCGGCGGCACGCCGTAGTGCTGGCGGAAGTGCCGCAGCAGGCTGCGTTCGCTGGTGCCGCAGGCGCGCGCGAGGTCGGCGACGCCGATGTCCGCGTGCAGGTTGCGCTGCAGGAAGTGTTCGGCCTTCTCCGACAGCGAATGCCGTGGCCGCTCGGTCAGGGCGAGGCTGATGTAGGGCGCCTGCGACTGCCGGTCGGGGTCGATCAGCATCATCCGGCCGGTGTGCTGGGCCAGGCCGGTGTCGGTGCGCCGCGCCAGCCACTGCAGCACGAAGCCGAGCACGGCGGTGCTGGCGCCGGTGGTCGTGAACGGGCCGTCCTCGACGACCATGCGGTCGATCTCCAGCCGCACCTTCGGATAGCGGCGGCGGAAGGCGGAGGCCAGCCACCAGCTGGTGGTCGCGCTGCGGCCGTCGAGCAGGCCGGCCTCGGCGAGCAGGAAGGCGCCGCAGCAGCTGGCGGCGATCGGCACACCGCGCTCGGCTTCGGCACGGACCCGGGCGATCTCCGGGCCGTAGTCGGCGAGGCGGGCGACCACATCCTCGGCGCTGGCGTGCATGTAGCCGGGCACCAGCAGCAGGTCGAGTCCGGCGGGGCCGTCTTGCACCGGTCCGACCTCCAGACCGGTGGCGGTCGCCACCCGGTCCTGGCCGCGCGCGCCGACCAGGCTGGCCTCGAGGCGCAGCCGGGTCGCCGGCTCGCGGACCTGCGCCAGCCTCTGGGCGACCCGCAGGATGTCCATCGGTCCGGCCAGCGCGGACAGGATCGCCCCGTCCATCGCCAGCAGGCCGAGGCGGTGGTGCTGCTCAGCGGCCGACATGCACGACCCCCGAGTGCTGCTGCAGCCACGCGGCGACGCCGGCCGGAACGGCGAGGGCGCCGGCGACGGCGGCATCGCAGCCGACGATCGGCACCACACCGCGATGCCCGGGCGGCAGCGGGGTCGAGGACAGCGCCAGCAGGACCGGGCGGCCGAGGGCGTCGCTGCTCACCAGCCACAGGCCGGGCGGCAGCGCGGTACCGGTGCGGCACGCGGCGTCGACGCGCACCTGCAGGTCGGCGCCACGGATCGGCAGCAGGCGCCAGGCGCCGGAGGCGGCGTCGAGCACGGCGTCGTAGCGGGCGCCTTCGACGAATACGGCGTCGTCGGCCACCGGTACCGCCGCGGGCGCGGCGGCCGGGGCCAGCAGAAGGGCGAGGAACAGGGCGGCGAGGGCTTTCATGGCTGGCTCCACGGATCGGGCATCGGCCCGGGCAGCGACAGGATCGCGCTGGCGGTTTCCGCCCGGCAGTGGCGAAAACGACGGGGAGCGGGCGGATTCGGCCAGTGTCGGGCTTTTCCGGCCCGCCGGAGGCAGAGGTAGAGATAGGAGATAGAGGTAGTGGATAGGCGCGGCGTGCCCGGGTTCGCCGGGTGCTGCAGGGAGGACGCTGGAGGGGAGGCAGCCCCCCACCCGCGCCGACTACCTCTTACCTCCTGTCGGCTGACTCCATGCAGTCAGCGGTCGTCCTCGACATCGATCACCGCACCGGTGTGCCCGTTCAGACGGATCTCGACGCGGCGGCCGTCGGCGGCGACAGCGTCGGCTTCCCAGATCGCGTCGTCGAGTTCGAGGTCGGTGATCGTCGCGTAGCCGGCCGCCTGCAGGCGGGCGGTGATCTCGGCAGCGGTCAGCAGCGGGCGGCCGCCGCGGGCGTCGAGCAGTTCGCCGTCGGCGGCGACGATCGCGACGTCGTGCCAGCGGCCGTCGGCGGCGCGCACTTCGGCTTCCCACAGGCCGTCGTCGAATTCGACGTCACGGACCTCGGTGTAGCCGGCGGCGCGCAGCTTCGATTCGACGTCGGCGGGGCCGTTCACCGACTGGGCGGCGACGCTGCCGGCGGCCAGGACGAGGACGAGGGCGAGGGGGGTGTGGCGCAGGTTCATCGTGTTTCTCCGTAGGGCCGGGGGATCCGGTGGCGCCAGTTTCCCGATCGCGGCTCACCGCATCGTGAGTCGCCGGTTCACGATTCCGTTAGTCGGCCGCCGCAGACTGGCGCGCATGAAGAACCTCGTGATCGCCGTGCTTTCGCTGGCGCTGCTGGCCGCGCTGATCGCCCTGTGGCGGCCGCAGCGCGGACCGGCGCCCGGCCTCCCCGCCGCCGGCGCCGCCGCCGCCATCGAAGCCGCGCCGCCCGCCATCCGCGACGGCGATTCCCGCCGGGTCCGCGACGCGGTCGCCCGCGGCGAACTGGTGCCGCTGGAATCGCTGCTCGCCGACGCCGAACGGCGCTTCCCCGGCCGCGTGCTCGAGGTCGACCTCGACGACGGGGAATACGAGATCGAGATCCTCGCCGCCGACGGCCGCGTCGCCGAACTGACCTACGATGCCCGCGACGGCCGCCTGCTCGGGGTCGAGTTCGAGGACGACTGATGCGCGTGCTGCTCGCCGAGGACGATGCCGACCTGCGCCAGCGGATCGCCGCCGCGCTGCAGGCGGCGGGTTTCGTCGTCGACGCGGTCGGCGACGGCGTGCAGGCGGAATTCCTCGGGCAGACCGAGGACTTCGACGCCGCCGTGCTCGACCTCGGCCTGCCCGGCATGGACGGGCTGTCGGCGCTGCAACGCTGGCGCGACGGCGGCCGCGGCTTTCCGGTGCTGGTGCTGACCGCGCGCGGGCGCTGGCACGACAAGCTGGCCGGCTTCAATGCCGGTGCCGACGACTACCTGACCAAGCCCTTCCAGCTCGAGGAACTGATCGTGCGCCTGCGCGCGCTGATCCGTCGCAGCGCCGGGCACGCGCATCCGCGGCTGGCGGTCGGCGCGCTGGAACTGGACGTCAACGCCGGCCGCTTCAGCCTCGACGGCGCGCCGCTGCCGCTGACCGCCCAGGAATTCCGCCTGCTCGCCTACCTGATGCACCACCCGGAAAAGGTGATCTCACGCGCGAGCCTCGGCGAACACCTGTACGAGGGCGGCTACGACCCGGATTCGAACGTGCTCGACGTGATGGTCAGCCGCCTGCGCCGCAAGCTCGGCGCCGGCCTGCTGCATACCGTGCGCGGCCAGGGCTTCCTGCTCGGCACGACGCCGCCGTGAGCCCGCTGCGCTCGCTGCGCGGCCGCCTGCTGGCCGCCGGCATTCCCGGCATCGTGCTGGCGGCGGCCGGCGCCGCATGGCTGCTCGGTGCGGCCTTCGAGCGCAGCGCGCTGGACGCGCTCGACCGTCGCCTCGCCGACGACCTCGCCTACGTCGCCGGCGCCCTCGGCCGCGACGGCGACGGCGGCGTGCACCTGCGCCGCACGCCGTCCGACCGCCGCTATGCCGGCGTCTTCTCCGGGCACTACTGGTACGTCGACGACGGCAGCGACGACTTCCGCTCGCGTTCGCTCTGGGACCACCCGCTGGCGCTGCCGCCGCGGCCGCAGGGCACCGGCGACCTGCGCTACGGCGAACTCGCCGGCCCGCGCGGGCAGACGCTGCGTACGGCCGAGCAGATGCTGCGCCTGCCCGGCGTCGGCGCGCCCGTGCGGGTCTGGGTCGGCAGCGACATCGGCGAACTGCGCGCCGACGTCGCCTGGTTCCGCTGGCAGGTCGCCGCGGCGGCGGCGCTGCTGGCGGCGACGCTGCTGATCGCCGCGGCCTGGCAGGTGCGTTACGGCCTGCGGCCACTGCAGGGGCTCGCGGAGAAACTCGCGCTGCTGCGTCGCGGCCACGCCGCCAGCATCGATGCGGCGGCGCTGCCGGCCGAGGTCCGGCCGCTCGGCGAACACCTCGAGGAACTGCTGCGCCACCACGAACGCATGGTGCAGCGCGCGCGCGAATCGGCGCAGGACCTCGCACACGCGCTGAAGACGCCGCTGGCCGTGCTCGCCTCCGAGGCGGAGCAGCCCGGGCCGGCGCTGCCCGCGCAAGTCGACGAGCAGGTGCAGCGGATGCGGCGGGTGATCGAACGCCACCTCGCCGCCGCGTCGCCGGCGCCGGCGCATGCGGAGACCGCGGTGGCGCCGGTGCTCGAGCGCCTGCTGGCCTTCATGGCGTCGGCCTTCCGCGATCGCGGTTTGGCGATGGCGGCCGATGCCGCCACCGGGCTGAAGTTCCGCGGCACCGCCGACGATCTCGAGGAGATGCTCGGCAACCTGCTCGAGAACGCCTGCAAATGGGCGCGCGCGCGGCTGTCGGTGCGCGCCGGCCGCGACGGCGATCGCCTGTGGATCGACGTGAGCGACGATGGCCCCGGCCTGCCGCCGGAACAGCGCGCGGCGGTGCTGCAGCGCGGGGTGCGCCTCGACGAACGCGTCGCGGGCAGCGGCCTGGGCCTGGCGATCGTGCTCGACATCGCCGCGAGTTACGGCGGCAGCCTCGAACTGGACGACGCCCCCGGCGGCGGCCTGCGCGCGCGTCTGCGCCTGCCGGCCGCCTGAGCCGCCGCGCGCCTCAGCAGCCGTCGCGGCGGTGCAGCCAGCCGCGCAGTTCGCCGTCGCCGTCGCGGGTGGCGAAGACGTGGCCGCATTGCAGCGCCGGCGCCCGGTCGGGATCGGCGGGCAGCCATTCGCTGCGGCCTTCGCCGCGCAGGACGTCGGCGGCGGCGACCGCGGTCACCGCCTCGATGTCGCCGCCGGCCGGGTCGAGCAGGCAGTCGTAGCGGCCGCCGTCGCTGTCGCGCAGGCGCACGACGAGCCGGCCGGCGGCGCCCTCGCGCACGTGCACGACCGCGCGCACGTCGACGCCGGCATCGAGCGCACAGTGTTCGATGCCGGCGAGCCGTCGCGGAATCCACGCGCTCCAGTCGGCGCTGTCCTCCGGCGCATGGAAGTCGGGCGCGTGATGGACGTCGAGGCCGCGCACGGCACTGCAGCAGCCGTCTTCGCGGCGGCCGTCGGGCCAGCTCAGCGCGGCGGTGTAGGGCTTCGCGTTGCCGCCTTCCGGCGGGAAGCATGCGAGCGGGGTGAGCAGCGCGGCGAAGGACTCGCCGGGCGCGTCGAGCGGCGCCGCCCGCCAGGCGTGGCCGCTGCCGGTCTGCTTCAGTTCGCCGGCGAGTTCGGTGGTGCCGGCGTCCTCGCGCAGGCGGCCGCGACCGTCGGCGCCCAGGCGCAGGCGCCACGCGGTTTCCTGGCCGCGGCAGTCGAAGCGCAGGACGGTCAGCGAAGCATCGTTCGCGGCATCCGCGTCGTGACCGTCGGCGTCGCCGGCGGCGACGGGTCCCGCGGGAGCGGGGGTCGCCAGCGCGACCGGGTCGTTCGCGGTCGCGGCTTCGGAAACGGCCTCGCGCTCGCAGGCCGCGGCGAGGAGCAGGACGGGGACGAGCACGAGCGCGCGCTTCATTCGGCGGACTCCGGGGGGACGCGGCGACGATGCCGCAGCGTCCTGCCGGCGGCAATAGCGCAGGCGGGCGTCGTCACGCGGCTGAACGGATTCCGGCGCGGTGCGGCTTCGAAGTCAACGCGTTCCGCAGCGGCGGCGTTCTTGCCTCCACTGGCGGAATCCACCGCCGATCCGGAGACACCGATGATCAAGCGACTTCTTTGCCTGTCCCTCGCCGCCGCCAGCGGTCTCGCCTTCGCCGGTACCGCGCCCGCCACCGATGCCGAGCGTGATGCCCGCCGCGGCGAATGGCGCGAGCGTGCCGAAGCCCGCTTCAATGCGGCCGATGCCGACAAGGACGGCCTGATCGACCGCGCGGAGGCGGCGGCGTTCGGCGAGCGCTTCGTCGCCCGCTTCGACCGCCTCGACCGCGACAAGGACGGCAAGCTCAGCCAGGACGAACTGCGTTCCGGCCACCGCATGGGCATGCGCGGCCGTGGCCACCACGGCATGGGCTACATGGCCGGCCTGCTGCGCGGCATGGACGACGACGGCGACGGCAACATCACCCGCGCCGAACTCGGCACCAAGGCGCCGATGCTCGCCGAAAACTTCGACGTCATCGATCTGAACGACGACGGCGCCCTGAGCCGCGACGAACTGCGGGCCTTCCACGCCGCGAAGCGCGCCGAGTTCGCCGAAGCCCGCGGCGATCGCGAAGGCCACGCCGGTCATCCGCGCCGTCACCGCGAGCGTCCGGCCCAGGCCGACTGAGTTCCACGATGGACGACGCCCCGGCCAGCGATGGCCGGGGCGTTTTTTTGCCTGGGATCGGGGATCGGGGCGAGAATGGAGCGGTTACTCCAAATCCCCCAGGTGTGAAATGGCCGAGCTCAGAGAAGCGCGGGTGCCGGACATCGGCGACGACAAGGACGTTCCGGTCATCGAACTGCTGGTCGCCGTCGGCGATACGGTGAAGAAGGACCAGGGCCTGGTCACGCTCGAATCGGACAAGGCGACGATGGAAGTGCCGTCGCCGTTCGCCGGCGTGATCCGCGAGCTGAAGGTCGGGGTCGGCGATCAGCTGTCGGAAGGCTCGGTGGTCGCACTGATCGAGGCGGCCGAAGAAGCCGCGGCCGCGCCGGCGAAGCCCGCCGCGCCCGCGAAGGATCCCGGCAAGGAACCGGATCCCGTCGTCGAGCCGGTCGCCGCGAAGCCGGCCGCCGAAGCCGCCGCGCGCACGCCCGCCGCCGCCGCCCATACCGATGCGGCGCGCGCCGCCGCGCAGGCCCCGGCCAGCGATGCCGCGCCGGGCCGGTCCGCGCCGCCCGTCGCCTTCGATGCCGACGAACTGCTGCCGGGCAAGGTGCCGTACGCCAGCCCGGCCGTGCGCCTGTTCGCGCGCGAACTCGGCGTGGATCTCGCACAGGTTTCCGGTAGCGGCCGCAGCAGCCGCATCCTCAGGGAAGACGTCCAGGCCTTCGTGAAGAAGGCGCTCGAAGGTGGTCCCGCGCCGCGTACGTCCGGCGGCGGTGGCGGTGGTGGTCTGGACCTGATCCCGTGGCCGAAGGTCGACTTCGCGAAGTTCGGCCCGGTGGAATCGAAGCCGCTCACCCGCATCCAGAAGCTCAGCGGCGCCAACCTCGCGCGCAACTGGGCGATGATCCCGCACGTCACCCAGCACGACGACGCCGACATCACCGAGATGGAGGCCTTCCGCAAGCGCCTCGGCGAGGAGAACAAGGACGTCAAGGTCACGCCGCTGGTGTTCCTGATCAAGGCCGCCGTCGCCGCGCTGAAGAAGTTCCCGACCTTCAATGCCTCGCTCGACGGCGAGCACCTGGTGCTGAAGCAGTACTTCCACATCGGCATCGCCGTCGACACGCCCGACGGCCTGGTCGTGCCGGTGATCCGCGACGCCGACCGCAAGGGCCTGCTCGAGCTGGCGAAGGAGCTCGCGGAAATCAGCGCGAAGGCGCGCGAGAAGAAGCTGGCGCCGGCCGACATGCAGGGCGGCTGCTTCTCGATCAGCTCGCTCGGCGGCATCGGCGGCACCGGCTTCACACCGATCATCAACGCGCCGGAAGTGGCGATCCTCGGCGTCTCGCGCAGCGCGATGAAGCCGGTGTGGAACGGCAGGGACTTCGACGCGCGGCTGATGCTGCCGCTGAGCCTGAGCTACGACCACCGGGTGATCGACGGCGCCGCCGCCGCGCGCTTCACCGCCTATCTCGCGCAGGTGCTGGGCGACCTGCGCCGGCTGCTGCTCTGACGGAGGCGCGCGAATGGCGACCATCGAACTGCGCGTACCCGACCTCGGCACCGACGACGCCGTCGACGTGATCGAGTTGCTCGTCGCCGTCGGCGACACCGTCGCCAAGGACCAGGGCCTGCTGACCCTGGAATCCGACAAGGCGACGATGGAAGTGCCGGCGAGCGCCGGCGGCAGGATCACCGCGCTGAAGGTCAAGGTCGGCGACCAGGTCCGCGCCGGCGACCTCATCGCCGAAGCCGAATCCCCCGCCTCTTCTCCTGTAGGAGCGGCTTCAGCCGCGATGCCTTCCGCCGGCACACCCGCCGCGGAGGTTCCCGCAGGAGCCGCCCCCGCGGGAGCGGGGAAAAGCATCGCGGCTGAAGCCGCTCCTACGGTGTCGGCGTCGGCGCCGGCGTCGGAGTCGGTGCCGGTGCCGGTGCCGGCGTCGGTGCCGTCGTCGGTGCCGTCGTCGGCGAAACCCAGCGGCCGCAAGCCCGACATCGACTGCGAGATGCTGGTACTCGGCGCCGGCCCGGGCGGCTACACCGCCGCCTTCCGCAGCGCCGACCTCGGCATGGACACCGTGCTGGTCGAGCGCTACGACGTGCTCGGCGGCGTCTGCCTCAACGTCGGCTGCATCCCGTCGAAGGCGCTGCTGCACGCCGCCGAGGTGCTCAACGAGGCGAAGCACGCCGCCGACTACGGCATCAGCTTCGGCACCCCGAAGATCGACGTCGACAAGTTACGCGCGCACAAGGACAAGGTCGTCGGCCAGATGGTCAAGGGCCTCGCCGGCATGGCGAAGCAGCGCAAGGTGCGCACCGTCACCGGCACCGGCATGTTCGTGTCGCCCAACGAACTGGAAGTGACCGGCGCCGACGGCAAGCTCACGCTGATCCGCTTCGCGAAGGCCATCATCGCCGCCGGCTCGCAGCCGGTGAAACTGCCGGCCTTCCCCTGGGACGACCCGCGCGTGATGGATTCCACCGACGCGCTGATGCTCGCCGACATCCCGAAGAAGCTGCTCGTCGTCGGCGGCGGCATCATCGGCCTCGAGATGGCCTGCGTGTATTCCGCGCTCGGCAGCGCCGTCACCGTCGTCGAGTTCATGCCGCAGCTGATGCCCGGCGCCGACCCCGACCTCGTCAAGCCGCTCGCCGAGCGCCTGAAGAAGCAGGGCGTCGCCGTGCACCTGAAGACCAAGGTCGCGAAGGTCGAGGCGAAGAAGAACGGCCTGCACGCGACATTCGAAGGCGAGTTGGTCCCGGAGACCTCGGTGTTCGACCGCGCGCTCGTCTCGGTCGGCCGCGCCCCGAACGGCGCGAAGATCGGCGCCGACCAGGCCGGCATCGCCGTCACCGACCGCGGCTTCATTCCCGTCGACCGGCAGATGCGCACGAACGTGCCGCACATCTTCGCGATCGGCGACCTCGTCGGCCAGCCGATGCTCGCGCACAAGGCGACGCACGAAGGCAAGCTCGCCGCCGAGGTCGCGCACGGCGCGAAGAAGGAGTGGGTCGCGCGCGTGATCCCGTCGGTGGCCTACACCGATCCCGAAATCGCCTGGGTCGGCGTCACCGAGACCGAAGCGAAGGCGAAGAACCTCGCGGTGCACGTCGCGAAGTTCCCGTGGGCGGCCTCGGGCCGCGCGGTCGGCCTCGGCCGCACGGAAGGCTTCACCAAGCTGATCTTCGATCCCGACACCGACCGCGTGATCGGCGGCGGCATCGTCGGCGTGCGCGCCGGCGACCTGATCGCCGAGATCGCGCTGGCGATCGAGATGGGCTGCGAGGCCGCCGACATCGGCCACACGATCCATCCGCATCCGACGCTGTCGGAGTCGGTGGGCATGGCGGCGGAGATCCAGGAAGGGTCGATTACCGATCTCTACCTCCCGAAGAAGAAGTGATGGCCCATAAGTGAGAAATGAAGAGGCTCACCTGTCTCCGGGTGATTCTCTGATGGCGGGGGGTTCGGGTTGAGCCGGAAGATGGGGCATGCACTACCGACAGGCTCCCGTCTGGCAGAACGCGATGTTGCTCGCGGAAGCCGCCTGTCGGCTCGCCGCAACACTTCCGAGCCAGGAGAGGTACACCGTTCGGCCACAGATCATTCGTGCTGCCGTCTCGGTGGCCAGCAACATCGCGGAAGGCTGGGCGCGCGAATCGGTCAGGGAAAAGTCGCATTTCCTCGCGGTAGCGCAAGGCTCACTCGCGGAACTCACGACGCAGCTGATCCTGTGCAGGCGACTCGGATGGGGCGATCCGGAAAGTTTCGAGCGGATCGCTGCCCTCGAGTCCGATACCGGCAGAATGCTGACGGCGCTGCGCCGTCACTTCCGCCGGTGACTCCATTTCTCACTTCTCCTGAATCATTTCTGCCTTACCCGAACGCGACGTAGCAGACGCCACAAAGCACACAAACCCCAACCACATCCAACACCGCCCCCTCCCGCAGCATGTCCTGCGCCGACACATGCCCCGATCCGTAGGCGATCGCATTCGGGGCGGTAGCGACGGGCAGCATGAAGCCCACGCTCGCGGCGAGCACCGCCGGAAACATGAAGAGCGCCGGATCGACACCGACGGCGCTGCCGGTGGCGGCGAGGATCGGCATCAGGAGCACCGCCGTCGCGGTATTGCTGGCGACCTCGGACATCAGCACGACGCTGCCGACGATGCCGACCAGCAGCAGCGGCAGCGGCAATGCGCTCAGGCCGGAGAGCGACACCGCCAGCCGGTCGCTGAGTCCCGAACTCTGGAACGCCGCCGCCAGCGCGATGCCGCCGCCGAACAGCACCAGCGCGCCCCAGGGCACCTTCTCGGCCGTTTCCCAGTCGAGCAGGCGGCTGCCGCGGCCGTCGGGAATCACGCACAGCACGACGACGGCGAGCAGGGCGATGCTGGCGTCGTTGGCGCCATCGAGGCCGAGCGCGCCGCTCCAGCCGCCGAAGGGTTCGCTGCGGAAGATCCATGCGGCGGCGGTGAGCGCGAACACCGCGAGCACGCGCCGCTCGGCCGGCGACCACGCACCGGTCTCCGGCAGTTCCGCCGCCGGCGCGCCGGCGAGGCGTCGGCCCAGCCACAGCCCGAGCAGCGGCAGGAACAGCAGCACCACCGGTACGCCGATCGCCATCCAGTCGAGAAAGCCGTAGCGGGAGCCGGTGACGTCGGCGTAGACCTGCATGAAGACCAGGTTCGGCGGCGAGCCGATCGGGGTGCCGAGGCCGCCGATGCTGGCCGCGTAGGCGATCGCCAGCACCAGCGGTGCGTGCAGGCGGCGGTCCGGATAGGTCTCCAGGATCGCCATCGCGACCGGCAGCATCAGCAGGGTCGTCGCGGTGTTGCTGATCCACATGCTGATGAAGCCGGTGGCGGCGATGAAGCCGTAGAGCAGGTGGCGGCCGCTGCGGCCGCCGAAGGCGCGCACCATCGCCAGTGCCAGCCGGCGGTGGCCGCCGCTGCGTTCGAGCGCGCGCGAGAGCATGAAGCCGCCGCCGAGCAGCAGGATGAGTTCATGCCCGTAGCTCTGCGCGACCTGTCGGGCGTCGAGCACGCCGAGCACCGGGAAGGCGGCGAGCGGCAGCAGCGCGGTCACCGGGGCCTTCACCGGCTCCATCACCCACCAGGTCGCGCACCAGACGGTCAGCGCGACGGTCGCGGCCAGGGCATGCGATTCGCCGCTGCGATCGACCAGCATGTAGGAGAGCAGGGCGAGCAGCGGGCCGGCGATCAGTGCGGCCTGGCGGGCGGGGTGGGCCATGCGGCGGCTCCGGGTGGGCTCGCCGCACGATAGGGGAAGATGGATCGCGCCTGAAGGCGCTCCTACAGGGGGGTGTGGGCGAATTCGCCGTGGCGGCGGCTGCGGCGGCGCTCGAGGCGTCGCCAGAGTTTTTCGTGGAAGTGGAAGGCGATGGTGTTGCAGAAGGGCTCGACCAGGGCCAGCGCACCGCCGACCAGCACGCTGCCGCTCATCGCCCAGCCGACGGCGAAGGCGGTGGTGAAATGCACGGCGGCGAAGGACAGGGTCTTGGTCATGGCGGCGGTTCCGGGATCGGCCACGATCGTCGCGCCGGCGCCCAATGGCGTCCATTCGATTCTTGCGAATGCGGCGATAGGCGATCGCTATCGCCAGCGTCCTCCGCTTGCCCGGGCCACCTATACTCGCGCCCGGACCACGGAGGACATGGATGAACGATCGCGAGACCCTGGCCCGGCGCGCCGCGCGCGAATTCGCCGAGTTCATGAAGCTGGAATCGGCCGGTGGCGTGCTGCTGGTGATCGCCGCGGCCGTGGCCCTGGTCGTCGCGAACTCACCGCTGGCGGACGCCTACGCCGAGCTGTTCCATGTCGGCGTGCAGGTGCGCGTCGGCGAACTCGACATCGACAAGCCGCTGCTGCTGTGGATCAACGACGGCCTGATGGCGGTGTTCTTCCTGCTCGTCGGGCTGGAGCTGAAGCGCGAATTCGTCGTCGGCCAGTTCGCCGATCGCCGCCAGGTGCTGCTGCCGGGTGTCTGCGCGCTCGCCGGCATGCTGGTGCCGATGGCGATCTACGCCTTCGTCAACCGCGGCGACGCGGTGGCGATGCGCGGCGTCGCGATCCCGGCGGCGACCGACATCGCCTTCGCGCTCGGCGTGCTGGCCCTGCTCGGCAGCCGGGTGCCGGTCGCGCTGAAGCTGCTGCTGACCGCGATCGCCGTCGCCGACGACCTCGGCGCGATCGTGATCATCGCGGTCTGGTACACGAACGACCTGTCCCTGCTGTCGCTCGCCATCGCCGGCGCGGCCTTCGCCGGGCTGCTGCTGATCAACCGGCTCGGCGTCGTGCGTCCGGCGGCCTACGTGCTGCTCGGCGTGGTGATGTGGGTGGCGATGCTGAAGTCCGGCGTGCACGCGACCCTGGCCGGCGTGCTGCTCGGCCTGACGGTCCCGCTGCAGGACCGGCGCGATCCCGCGAAACAGCCGCTGGAAACCTTCGAGGACGCGCTGCATCCCTGGGTCGCCTACGGCATCCTGCCGCTGTTCGCGTTCGCGAATGCCGGCGTCAGCCTCGAGGGTCTGACGTTGGCGAGCCTCGTGCATCCGGTGCCGCTGGGCATCGCCCTGGGCCTGTTCGTCGGCAAGCAGCTCGGCATTTTCGGCGCGGCCGCAGCGCTGATCGCCAGCGGTCTCGTGCGGCGGCCGGACGGCGTCGGCTGGAGCGCGCTCTACGGCATGGCGATCCTGTGCGGCATCGGCTTCACGATGAGCCTGTTCATCGGCGCGCTGTCGTTCGACGCCAGTCACGCCGACCTGCTGGTGGAGAACCGCATCGGCATCCTGACCGGCTCGCTGCTGTCGGCGCTGGTCGGCTGGGCTTTCCTGGCGTGGCGATTGCCGAAGCGCGGATGAGGCGCTGGCTGGCCTTCGGCCTGAGCGGCGCCGTCGGTCAGGCACTGCGGGCGCGCTGGTCGCCACTGCTGGCGACGATCGATGCCGTGAGCCGCGAGGCGCGCGCCGACGCGCCGGGCCTGCACTGGCACCGCGGCAGCCTCGAAGCCCCGCCACCGCTCGCCGAGGCCTGGGACGCCGTGCTGAGCCTGGGCCCGCTGGACCGCTTCGCCGCATGGTTCTGCGCGCAGGGCGTCCGGGCGCCGGTGCTCGTCGCGCTCGGCTCCACCGGCGTGCACGACAAGGCGGCTTCGCCCGATCCGGCGGAACGCGAACTCGCGGCGCGTCTCGCCGCCGCGGAAGCGCGGCTTGCCGCCGCCTGTGCCGCGCGCGAAAGCCGGCTGGTGCTGCTGCGGCCGGGCCTGCTGTGGGGCGGGGAAGCGGATGCGTTCACGCCCCTGGTGGCCGCCGCGCGCCGCTGGCGCCTGCTGCCGGTGCCGCGATCGGCGACCGGCCTGCGCCAGCCCGTGCATGTCGACGACGTCGCCGCCGCGGTGCTCGCTGCGGTGGCGGGCGACTTCGCCGGAACTTACGACCTGCCGGGCGGCGAGGCGCTGGCGTGGCGGGAGATGGTGGCGCGGGTGCTGGCGTCACGGGCGCCGGGGGCGCGCCTGCTCGTGCTGCCGGACGTGGCCTTCCGGCTGGGATTCGCGCTGGCGCGGATCGCCGGCCAGCCGCTGACGGCCGGCCCCGGCCGCCTGGCCCGGCTGCGGCGTGACCAGGTTCACGATTCCGGGCCCGCGACTACCCGATTCCAGTGGCGTCCCCGGCCATTCCGACCGTGAGGTGCGCTGTCCATACGCAGGAGCATTGCCTTTCCGTAACGAACAATTAATATGCCCGAGGAAATGCTCTAATCCGGGGGGAATCCAGAGCGACGTCCGTCTTGACCGACAAGCCAGCCGGCTGTCGTTTCGCGGCTCCGCCCCGGCCTTCCGCCCGATCCTTCGCAAACCGACCTGCACCGACCCGAGGAAGTCTCCATGAAGAAACCGCATCCACGCCACGGGCTGGTCGCTCGTGCCCCGCTGGCCGCCGCCGTCGCCTTCGGCCTGCTGATGGCGCCCGGGGCCCAGGCCTTCGAATTCAGCCGCGGTGAGCTGACCGGCAGCTTCGACACCACGGTCTCCTACGGTTACTCGTGGCGCATCGACGAGCAGGATCCCGACCTGATCGGCAAGTCCTGGTTCGACCCGCTGCTGTGCGCGCAGAACGTGCCGCTGGGTGCGATCCCGGTCGGTACCGGGCGCTGCACCTCGACCGGCGGCGTGCCGGGTTCGGACTACCAGATCGGCGCGCGCGGCCGTTTCTCCGCCAACCGCGACGACGGCAACCTGAAGTACGACCGCGGTGACGCGATCTCGAACGCGGTGAAGATCACCTCCGAGTTCTCGCTGAACTGGCGCGACTGGGGCCTGTTCACCCGCGCGACCTTCTTCCACGACTTCGAGAACCACGACCGCGACGACCTGACCGAGGTCGCGCAGGACCGCATCGGCCAGCGCTTCCGCATGCTCGACGCCTTCGTCTTCAAGGATTTCGGCGGCGGCGAAAGCGGCATCAGCGGCACCGTCCGCCTCGGTCGCCAGGCGGTCAGCTGG
Source organism: Arenimonas composti TR7-09 = DSM 18010 (assembly GCF_000426365.1). Taxonomy (GTDB): domain Bacteria; phylum Pseudomonadota; class Gammaproteobacteria; order Xanthomonadales; family Xanthomonadaceae; genus Arenimonas; species Arenimonas composti. Next base: position 191,156 of record NZ_AUFF01000002.1, read on the forward strand.
GGCGAGAGCACCTTCATCCAGAACGGCATCAACGTCATCAACCCGGTGGACCTGTCGGCGCTGCGCGTCGCCGGTGCCGAGCTGAAGGAAGCGTTCCTGCCGATCGACATGATCTGGGGCTCGGTGCAGATCTCCGAGAACGTCTCGCTCGAAGCGCTGTACATGTTCGAGTTCGAGGAGATCGAGGTCGACGCCGCCGGCACCTACTTCAGCTCGAACGACTTCGGCACCCCGGGCGGCAGCTACGTGATGCTGGGCTTCGGCACCACGCCGCAGCCGGTCTACAACCCGGAATACTTCGAGGCGACCTGCTACAACGGTGCCGCCGGTTACGCGAACTCCGACCGCTTCGCCGACCTCGCCGCGGTCTACGGCCCGGCCAACGCCGGCGCGATCATCGCGATCGGCTGCGGCAACGCGGTCGGCCGCCTGCCGGACCGCCCGGCCAGCGACAGCGGCCAGTTCGGCGTCGCGCTGCGCTGGTACGCGGAAGCGCTGAACGAAACCGAGTTCGGCTTCTACTTCCTGAACTACCACAGCCGCGTGCCGCTGCTGTCGGGCCGCGCGGTCACCGACCCGGTCGGCGGCGCCGCCACCGGCCGCTTCTTCGCCGAGTATCCGGAAGACATCCAGCTGTACGGCATCTCGTGGAACACCACGCTCCCCGGCGGCATCGCCTGGCAGGGTGAGGTCAGCCACCGCCCGAACATGCCGCTGCAGGTCGACGACGTCGAGCTGCTGTACGCCGCGCTGAGCCCGCTGAATCCGTTCATCGCCGCGCCGGCGCTGCGCTTCAACAGCCAGCTCGGCCAGTACAACTTCGGCCAGGAAGTGCGCGGCTGGCGCGAGCACGAGGTCAGCCAGCTGCAGATGACCTTCACGAAGGCGTTCGCCAACGTGCTCGGCGCGCAGCAGCTCGCGATGGTCGCCGAGGTCGGCGCCACCGAGGTCCACGACCTGCCGCCGCAGTCCGAACTGCGCTACGAGGGCGAAGGCACCGACACCGCCGGCAGCTGCGACGTCGGCGACGTGCTCGCCAACGGCGGCTTCGGCGGTCCGGGCGTGCTGATGTACGGCTGCGCCCGCAACCCGTACACGCTCACCGGCGGCTTCCCGACCAGCTTCTCGTGGGGCTACCGCGTCGCCGCGCGTGCCGACTATGCGAACGCCTTCGGCAGCCCGCTGACCTTCTCGCCGCGCGTCGCCTTCAACCACGACGTCAGCGGTACCACCCCCGGCCCGGGCGGCAACTTCCTCGAGGACCGCAAGTCGCTGACGGTCGGCCTCGAAGCGAACTACCTGAACCAGTGGGTGTTCGACCTCAGCGTGACGTACTTCTTCGGCGCCGAGGAATACAACCAGATCCACGACCGCGATTTCGCGGCGTTCTCGGTCCGCTATTCGTTCTGACGCCATACAAGGGAGGCAGAGGATGAACATCACCAGGAAAACCGCGCTGGCCATGACGGTCGCAGCCGCGGTCTTCACCGCCGGCCAGGCAACCGCCGCGGTCAGCGAAACGGAAGCCGCCAAGCTCGGAACGACGCTGACCCCGGTCGGCGGCGAACGCGCCGGCAATGCCGACGGCACCATCCCCGCGTGGGACGGTGGCATCACCCGCCCGCCGGCGGGCTACAAGGTCGGCGAGTTCCACCCCGATCCGTACGCGGCCGACAAGCCGCTGTTCCAGATCAGCCGGGCCAACGTCGCCCAGTACGCGCAGTACCTGTCGCCGGGCCAGCGGGCGATGTTCGAGCGGTATCCGAACACCTACCGCATGGACGTCTATCCGACCCGCCGCAGCGCCTCGTTCCCGCAGCGGACCTACGAGATGACCCGCCGCAACGCGACCCAGTGCCGTCTGGTCGCCGACGGTGAGGGCGTGCAGAACTGCGCCGAGGGCATTCCGTTCCCGATCCCGCAGAACGCCTACGAGGTCATCTGGAACCACAAGCTCAAGTACAAGGGCCTGTCGGTCGTCAGCTACTCGAACCAGGCGGCGCCGACCGCCAGCGGTGCCTACACGCTGGTGAAGCTGCGCGAGGAACTGCTCGGCCTGTACTACAAGCCGGGCAACACCTCCGAGACCATCAACAACATCCTGCTGTACTTCAAGCAGGAAGTGCTCGGTCCGGCGCGCCTGGCCGGCCAGGTGCTGCTGGTGCACGAGACCCTGAACGCGGCCGCCGCGCCGCGCCAGGCGTGGGTGTACAACCCGGGCCAGCGCCGCGTGCGCCGCGCTCCGAACGTCGCCTACGACAACCCGGGCACCGCCTCGGACGGCCTGCGCACCAACGACATGACCGACATGTTCAACGGCGCGATGGACCGCTTCGACTGGACCCTGGTCGGCAAGCGCGAAATGCTCGTCCCGTACAACGCCTACCGCGCCCACGCCGGCACGACCCGCATCAGCGACCTGATCCGCCCGGGCCATCTGAACCCGGACTACATGCGCTACGAGCGGCACCGCGTCTGGGTGGTCGAGGCCAAGCTGAAGCCGGGCCAGCGCCACATCAACAGCCGCCGCACCTTCTACGTCGACGAGGACAGCTGGCAGATCCTGATGATCGATCACTACGACGGTCAGGGGAATCTGTGGCGCTTCTCCGACGCGCCCTCGGTGAACTACTACGAGGTGCCGACGTTCTGGTCGACGCTGGAAACCCACCACGACCTCAAGTCCGGCCGCTACATCACGATGCTGCTGGACAACGAGGACAAGCCGCGTGACTTCGGCTACCAGAGCACCCCGGCGAACTACTCGCCGCAGAACCTGCGTACCGCAGGCGTGCGCTGATCCGGCAGTCGCCGTAGCAACACCCGCCGCGCCCGCAAGGGCGCGGCGGCGTTCCGGGCTCCCGAACCGGGGGCCACCCGAGCAGGAGCCTTCATGTCCCGAACCCCCTTCCGACGCGCGCGCCTCCCGCTGGCCATGCTGGCCGCACTGGCCCTCGCCGCGCCCACGCTGGCGCAGGACCCGATCGCCGACGACACCGGGGAAGGCGACTATCCGATGGAAACCGACGAGGGCGACGAGCCCCTCGTCGACGCGGCACCCGCGGTCGCGGCGACCGATCCCGCGCTGCTCGATGCCGAACCGATGCCCCGCGCCGCCGACTCGATGCTGCTCGACGCGGTGCGCACCAATTCCGGTTTCTTCGTCGTCGGCGAACGCGGCCACGTGCTCGTCTCCGAGGACGGCCGCCGCTGGACCCAGGCGAAGATCCCGACCCGTTCCACGCTGACCTCGATCGCCACCGCCGACGGCATCCTGTGGGCCGCCGGCCACGACGGCGTGATCGTGCACTCGACCGACGGCGGCCAGACCTGGACCCGCCGCCGCGCCGCGCCGTGGACGCCGGACACCTTCGACGCCAGTGAAGGCGTGCCGGTGCTCGACCTGCTGTTCACCGACGCCAGTCACGGCTTCGCGGTCGGCGCCTACAGCCTGATGCTGGTGACCGACGACGGCGGCGTGACCTGGACCCCACGCGGCGTCGCCAGCGACGAGGACGACGCCCCGGCGGCGGTCGCCGCGGCTGCCGAGGACGGCGGTGACGAAGGCGAGGACTGGACCTTCGACGAGTCCGACCTGATGCTCGACGCCGAGTCCGATCCGCATTTCAACGCGATCGCCCGCAGCGGTTCCGGGGCGCTGGTGATCGCCGGCGAGCGCGGCGCCTTCCTGCGTTCGCGCGACGGCGGCCAGACCTGGGAAAGCCGCCGCCTGCCCTACGAGGGCTCGATGTTCGGCGTGCTGTCCTGGGACGGCGACCACATCATGGTCTTCGGCCTGCGGGGCAACGTCTACGAATCCACCGACCTCGGCGACAGCTGGACGCGCGTCGAGACCGGCACCACCGCCAGCCTGATGGGCGGCGCGGCGCTGCCGTCCGGCGGTGCGATCCTGGTCGGCGCCAACGGCACCCTGCTGACGCGTGCGAACGCGCAGGCGCCGTTCAGCGCCAGCACCGTGACCGACGGCGACGGCATCCCGCAGCTCTCGGCGGTGGTGCCGGCCGGCGATGACGGCTTCCTCGTGGTCGGCGAGATGGGTGCCGACCTGTACCGCCCGCAGTAACGGAGTAGCAATGAGCCTGCCCAACGCCCAGCCCGGCCCCTTCGCCCGGTTCGCCGAGACGCTGGTCTTCGGAAACCGCCCGCTCGTGCTGATCGTCTTCGCGGCGATCACCGCGGCGATGCTCTACTTCGCCGCCCAGCTCGAGATCGACGCCGGCTTCAAGAAGCAGGTGCCGCTGCAGCACGAGTACATGCAGACCTTCCTCGAGTACGAGGCGGACTTCGGCGGCGCCAACCGCGTGCTGGTCGCGGTGATCGCCGAGGACGGCGACATGTACGACCAGCACTTCATGCAGGTGCTGGAGAACGTCACCAACGAGGTCATCAACCTCGAGGCGACCGACGACGCCCGCTCGCGCTCGCTGTTCACCCCGAACGTGCGCTTCATCGAGGTCGTCGAGGACGGCCTGTCCGGCGGCAACGTGATCCCGCAGACGTTCACCCCGAACGTGCCGGGCTTCGAGGCGACCCCGGAGGACTTCGCGCAGATCCGCAGCAACATCCTGAAGGCCAACATCACCGGCCGCCTGGTCGCGCGCGACGGTTCCGGCGCGATGATCTGGGCCGACCTGATCCCCGAATCGGGCGACAACAAGGTCGACTACCGGGCGATCGCCGAACAGTTCGAGGAGATCCGCCGGAAGTACGAGAAGGAAGGCGTCACGATCCACGTGATCGGCTTCGCCAAGATGGTCGGCGACATCGCCGACGGCGCCGCCTCGGTGGTGAAGTTCTTCGCGCTGACGGTCGCTTTCACGTGGCTGCTGCTGTTCCTGTACTCGACCTCGGCGAAGCTGGCGAGCCTGACCGTCGCCGCCGCGCTGGTGTCGGTGATCTGGATGCTGGGCGCGCTGAAGCTGATGGGCTTCGGCATCGACCCGATGAACATGCTGACGCCGTTCCTGATATTCGCGATCGCGGTCAGCCACGGCGAACAGATGATCAACCGCTTCCGCGGCGAGATCTTCTTCGGTGGCCTCGAGGAGGGCACCGTCGAGGAGCTGCGCGCGCGCGCCGCTAACGCGGTCGGGCCGCTGGAGGCGGCGCGGCTGTCGTTCCGCATGCTGCTCGGCCCGGGCACCGTCGCGCTGCTGGCCGGCTGCATCGGCTTCGGCGCGATCATGGTGATCCCGATCGACATGGTGCGCGAGCTGGCGATCACCGCCACCGTCGGCGTCGCCCTGACGATCCTGACCGACCTGGTGCTGCTGCCGGTGCTGCTGAGCTACACGAAGCTGCGCAACATCGACCGCAAGCGCGAATTCCGCCTGCGCCAGCTGACCCGCTTCGACCGCATCTGGGCGGCGCTGTCGCGGCTGTCGAGTCGGCCGGCGGCGGCGGTGGTGATCCTGGTCGGCCTGGTCGGCTGGTTCTTCGCCTGGCAGCACGGCAACAACGTGATGATCGGCGATGCGCAGAAGGGCGTCGCCGAGCTGCACGCCGACGCCCGCTACAACCAGGACGCGGTGCTGATCTCCGAGCGCTTCTCGCTCGGCGTCGACATCCTCAACGTGATCGCCGAGTCCGGCCCGTCCGCGTGCACCACCAGCTACGCGGCGATGGAGCTGATCGACCGCTTCGCCTGGCACATGCAGAACGTCGAGGGCGTCGAGCAGGTGATCACCCTGCCGGCGGCGGCGAAGATCGTGAACGCCGGCTGGAACGACGGCTCGATGCGCTGGCGCGTGCTGCCGCGCGATCCCGACACGCTGCGCCAGGCGACGCAGAACTTCGAGACCGATTCCGGCCTGCTCAACGCCGACTGCAGCGCGATGCCGATCACGATCTTCCTCGCCGACCACCAGGCGACGACGATCGACCGCGTGGTCGCGGCGGTGAAGGATTTCCGCGAGGCCAACAACGCCTTCGTGCCGGGCAACCTGCAGCTGAAGCTGGCCGAGGAAGCGGCGAACACGCCGGACTTCCAGACCGACCAGGTGAACCTGCGCCTGGCCACCGGCAACGTCGGCGTGATGGCGGCGACCAACGACGAGGTGCGCAAGGCCGAACACTGGATCCTCGGCCTGCTGTACGCCGCGGTGTTCGTGATGTGCCTGCTCAGCTTCCGCAACCCGCTGGCGGCGCTGTGCGTGCTGGCGCCGCTGGTGCTGGTCACCGAGCTGGGCCACTCGCTGATGGTCGAACTCGGCATCGGCATGAAGGTCAACACGCTCTGCGTGGTGGCGCTGGGCGTCGGCATCGGCGTCGACTACGGCATCTACATCTTCGCGCGCATGCGCGAGGCGATGTCGCAGGGCCGCAGCCTGTCGGAGAGCTACTTCATCGCGCTGAAGACCACCGGCATCGCGATCTTCTACACCGCGCTGACCCTGGCGGTGGGCGTGGCGATGTGGATCTTCTCGGACCTGAAGTTCCAGGCCGACATGGGCGTGATGCTGACCTTCATGTTCGTGGTGAACATGATCGCGGCGATCATCTTCCTGCCGGCGCTGTGCCGCTGGCTGCTGCGCCCGGGCGAAAGCGACGACTGGCGCCCGAAGCTCTGACCGGAGGCGGTCGCATGGGTGACAGGCATCTCCCTGACCTGGCGGCCGACTTCCATGTGCGCCTGCGCAAGGCGCGGCGATACGCGCGCCTGACCCAGAGCGCGGTCGCCGCCGCCTGCGGGGTCAGCCGCAACGCCGTCACCCACTGGGAGCACCCGGAAGGCACGCGGCCGACGCTGGCCCACCTGAGCTGCGTCGCCCACGTCACCGGGGTCGCCTTCGAATGGCTGTGCACCGGCCGCGGCCGCATGGTCTACCAGGCGCTCGACGACCGCGAGGAAGCCGGCGTGCTGCTGCGCTATTGCGCCCAGGACGAGACCGAGGAACGTATCCTGGTCGACCTGCGCCGGCTCAGTTACGCGCAGACCCTGGCGATCGCCGCATTGGTGTCGTCACTGGCGCGCGAGGCCGCCGGCAGCGACGAGCCGCCACGAAGGCAGCCGCCGCTGCGCCCGAGCCGCCGCATCGGCGAGGACGACTAGAGCTCCTGCGGCTCGACCACCGGCGGCCGCGCGCGCGTCCGGCTGCGCAGCGCGATCACGAGGATGCCGCCGAGTACCATCGCGCCGCCGAGCCACAGGCGCGGACCGGGACGGTCGCCCCAGAACACGATGCCGAGCGCGACCGCGAACACCGGCGTCAGCAGCAGCCACGGCATCACCGTCGCGACCGGGTGGCGGCGCACCAGCACGTAGTAGAGGCCGTGCCCCAGCAGGGACGCCACCAGCGCCGCCCAGGCGATGCCGGCCCAGGCGGTCGCCGTCAGCGCCGGGATCAGCGCGAAGCCGCCCGGTTCCAGCCACGCGCTGAGCGCGAGCAGCGGCGGCAGCCCGACCAGCGCGATCCAGGCCTGCATGCTCCACGGCGACAGGCCGCCGATCCCGCGCATCAGCACCGTGCCCAGCGCGAGGAAGAACGCCGACACCAGCATCAGCCCCAGCGATGCCGGCCGCGCGAGCACCAGCGGATCGAAGCCGAGCACCAGCACGCCGGCGAAGCTCAGCGCCACCGCGGTACCGGTCCGCCACGCAAAGCGCTCGCCGAGCAGCAACCAGGCCAGCAGCACCGACATCGGGATGTAGCTCTGCATCACGATCGCCGGCGACGACAGGTTGCCCGCCAGCTTCAGCGCCCAGAAGCTCAGCCCGAAATGCAGCACGCCGGTGCACGTGGCGATCGCCAGCAGGCGCGGCCACTGCCCCGGCGGCGGCCGCCGCAGCAGCGGCGCCAGCAGCAGCACCAGCACGGCCAGGCGCAGCGCGGTGAACAGCAGCGGCGGCAGCTCGCGCAGCGCCAGCGCCGACATCAGGAAGTTGCCGGCCCAGGCCAGGCAGATCAGCAGGGCCAGCAGGAGATCGCGCAGCGGCATTCAGGGGGTCCGGACGGGGCGCGGCATTATGCGCCCGCGGTCCGGTACCGCGGCGTCGGCATCCGCGTCGGCGTCGGCGTCCTCGTCCGCCTCGGCGTCCGCGACCGGGCAGGATCGGTCGCGGTCAGTGGCCCCAGCCGAGCCGGCGGTAGAGCTTGTCGAGCGTCCACAGCGGCCCGATCAGCAGATAGCTCAGGTCGGTGAAGAAGCTCGGCTTACGGCCTTCGATCCTGTGGCCGATGAACTGGCCGATCCATGCGACGACGAACACGCCGATCGCGATCCAAAGCAGCCCCGGGATCCCGAACTGCAGCCAGAGCAGGCGGTTGATCACCCCGAAGGCGACGAAGGTGGCGAGCATGCCGAACGCCAGCGGCTTCGACAGTTTCCAGTAGTACAGCCACGCGAAGAACATGCCGACCGCCATCCACGTGCCCGGCTGCAGGTAGGCCGACGGCACCGGGATCGTCCACATCAGCGCGGTCACCGACCAGACGATGGTCGGCACGCAGATCACATGGATCAGCTGGTTGGTCGGGTGCTGGTGGTCGCCGGAATAGCTGAAGAGCCAGCGGTCGATCGGCCGGCGCGGGTCGGGTGCGTCCTGCAGGGTCTCGGTCGTCGACATGGACTGGCTCCGGAGAATGCTTTGGCCATTCTAGGGCGAGTAACGAGCGGAGAGTAACGAGTAACGAGTAAACCCCCGCGCTTCGCGCGAGCGCGGGTCTCCACTCGTTACTCGTCGCTCTCCACTCTCCACTCGCTTCACAGGTCAGCCAGCCGCGCCAGCGCCTCCGCATACCGCTGCCGCGTGCCCGCGACGACCTCCGCCGGCAGCCGCGGGCCGGGGGCGGTCTTGTTCCAGTCGAGGGTTTCCAGGAAGTCGCGCACGAACTGCTTGTCGTAGCTCGGCGGGCTGCTTCCGGGCGCGTATTCGTCGGCCGGCCAGAAGCGCGACGAGTCGGGCGTCAGCAGCTCGTCCATCACGTGCAGCACGCCGGCCTCGTCGAGGCCGAACTCGAGCTTGGTGTCGGCGATGATGATGCCGCGGGTGGCCGCGTAGTCGGCGGCGTAGCGATAGATCGCCAGGGTCGCGGAGCGCACCTGTTCGGCGAGGTCGGCGCCGATCAGGCGCACCACCGCGTCGAAGTCGACGTTCTGGTCGTGGTCGCCGACGGCGGCTTTGGTCGACGGCGTGAAGATCGGCTGCGGCAGGCGGTCGGCCTGGCGCAGGCCGCCGGGCAGGGCGATGCCGCAGACCGCGCCGGTGCGCTGGTAGTCGGCCCAGCCGCTGCCGATCAGGTAGCCGCGGGCGATCGCCTCGACCGGCACCGGCCGCAGCTTCTTCGTCACCACCGAACGCTGCAGGTACGGCGCCGGGTCGACGCCTTCCGGCAGCACCGCGGCGACGTCGTCGCCGGTCAGATGGTTGGGCATCAGGTGGGCGGTGCGCGCGAACCAGAAATTGCTGATCCGGCAGAGCATTTCGCCCTTGCCCGGGATCGGGTCGGGCAATACGACGTCGAAGGCGGAGAGGCGATCGGTCGCGACCATCAGCAGCCGGTTGCCCGGCAGTTCGTAGACGTCGCGGACCTTGCCGCGATGCAGCAGCGGCAGCGGGAGGTCGGAAGTGTGCAGCGTGGTGGACACGGCGGATCCGGTACGCGGGCGGGGCGACATTATGCACAGCCCGGCGCGGCCGTGGCCGCTGCTAGACTGCGGGCCCGCGACGGAGGACGCCTGGAACGATGCGCTGGTACGGAAAGCTGCTCGGATTCATTGCCGGCTGGCTGCTGCTGCGGCATCCGGCGGGCGCGGTGATCGGCCTGCTGGTCGGCCATGCCTTCGACGCCGACTGGCTGCGCCCGAAGCGCTACGACCCCTATGCGGTGCTCGGCCTGCGCGACGACGCCACCGACGGCGAGGTCGACCGCGCCTACCGCCAGCTGATCGCCCAGTACCACCCGGACCGCCTGGTCGGCGCGGCCGAGGACCTGCGCCTGCAGGCCGAGGACAAGGCGCGCGCGATCAACGCCGCCTACGACCGGATCCAGAAACTCCGCAGATAACGGTGTCAGATAACGGTGTCAGAGACAGTTATCCAAATAACTGTCTCCGACACCGTTACCAGTCACCGTCGTTGAAGCGCCAGCCGAGGGTCAGCCGGGTCGAGCTGAAGTCGACCGCGGAACGGGTGCGGCGGATGTCGGTGCCGTCGGGGTCGCGGTGGTCGAAGATGCCGCCGTCGGCGTGCACCGTGAAGTCGCTGTCGTCGTCGAAGCTGCTGCTCAGCCACTCGAGGCCCAGCGTGATGTTGCGGGTGACGAAGGTCTCGTAGCCGATGCCGAACTGCCAGCCACTGGCGGTGCCTTCCTCGCCGGACAGGGTGTAGGTGGAGCCGTTGTCGCTGGTCGTGAAGCGGTTGACCACGTCGGCGCGGCCATAGCCCAGCGTCGCGTAGGCCAGGTTGCTGCCGTCGCCGAAGGTGAAGCCGATGCGGCCGCGGATGGAGCTGACGTCGCCGACCTCGCGATGCATCGTGTAGGTGTTCAGCGCGGTGGTGTAGCCGGTGACGCTGTCGGCGAACTCGTTCGTCGAATGCTCGATCGCGACGCCGACCACCAGGTCCAGGGTCTGCCAGTCGTAGCCGATGCGGATGCCGACGTCGCCGGAATTGTCGTCCATGTTGTTGCGGCAGCCCGACTGCGGCCAGCCGGAATTCGCGGTGCCGCCGCAGAAGCCCGGCGCGAACGCGTTGATCAGCAGCACCGGATCCGAGGACACGCCGTCGCCGTAGCGGCCGTCGCCGTCGGTGTCGAAGTCGAGCATTTCCCGGCTGTCGTTGCTCTGCGAGGTAGCGCCGCCGTGGATGCCGATGTGGAAGCCGTCCCAGCTCCACTGGGCGGCGGCGGGCGTCGAGGCCGCGGCGAACAGGGCGGTCAGCGAAAGGGCGAACAACGGCTTCATCGGGTTCTCCGGGCCGGTGGGGCGGCCGAATGGACGTACAGGCCCCGCATGGTAGTGGTTACGGGCCCGGGAAAAAACCGCCGGGCGGGCCGGCCCGCCGATTAAGATGGCGTCCCGCGCCCGGAGCCGCCCCGATGTCCGCCTGCCTGATTGCCCCTTCCATCCTGTCCGCGGACTTCGCCCGCCTCGGCGCCGAGGTCGACGCGGTGCTGCAGGCCGGCGCCGACTGGGTGCATTTCGACGTGATGGACAACCATTACGTGCCGAACCTGACGATCGGCCCGATGGTCTGCGAAGCGCTGCGCAGGCACGGCGTCACCGCCCCGATCGACGTCCACCTGATGGTGAAGCCGGTCGACCGCATCGTCCCGGACTTCGCCCAGGCCGGCGCCACGTACATCAGCTTCCACCCCGAAGCCAGCGAGCACGTGCACCGCACGATCCAGCTGATCCGCAGCCACGGCTGCAGGCCGGGCCTGGTGCTGAACCCCGCGACGCCGGTCGAGGTGCTCGACTACTTGCTCGACGAGCTCGACCTGGTGCTGCTGATGTCGGTGAACCCCGGCTTCGGCGGCCAGGCCTTCATCCCGTCGGCGCTGGACAAGCTGCGCCGCGTGCGCGAGCGCATCGCCGCCAGTGGCCGCGACATCCGCCTCGAGATCGACGGCGGCGTGAAGCCCGACAACATCGGTGCGATCGCTGCGGCCGGCGCCGACACCTTCGTCGCGGGTTCGGCGATCTTCAACGCCCCCGACTACGCGGCCGTGATCGCGAAGATGCGCGCGGAGGTCGCGGCGGCACGCAGCGCGAACGCCTGAGCGAGTCGCCGCTACTCCGGCTGGGGTTCCAGCGTCACCACATAGCGCATCGGTCCGCCAGCCGCGACCGCGTCGAAGGGCCAGCAGGTCACCAGCACCAGGCGGTCCGCAGCCGCCGTCACGTCCAGGCGTGTCGTGCGCGAATCGACCACTTCACTGCCGGCCACGGTCCAGCGGCTGATGCCCGACGCCGCTTCCAGTTCGACGACGTCGCCATGCTGCAGCTCTCGCAGCCATTCGAAGTGGCTGTCGCGGTGGCCGCTGATCACGGTGGTGCCGGTGGTGCCCGGCGCGGCGCTGGCTTCGGCCCAGCCGGGGCCGAAGGCGAGGGGGCGGCCGGCGTCGCCGGCGAGCACGATCTGGCTCCGGCCCAGGCGTGGCGCCGACAGGCGCGCCACCGGATGGGTATCGGCCCAGGGCCAGGGACGGTGGGCGCCGCCGTCGCCACGCGCCTGTTCCCAGGCTTCGCCGAGCAGATGCTGCGCCAGCGCCGCCTTCGCCGGCATCCAGCCGGCGTGCAGCGCGAGCACGGCGGCGACGGGCAGAAGAAGCCGCGCCAGCCAGCGAGGGCCACGCGCGGCCGGGCCTGCATCCGCGCCCGATGAAAGCTCCGGACTCAGCCGGCGACGGCGATCGCGGCCTGCGGCATCGGCTGCAGCTGCGGCAGCGGCACGGCGACCGGGCGCACCGGTGCGGGTGCCGGCACGACCTGCAGGCGCGGCTTCAGCGGCAGCGGCCGGCGCGCCGGGGTGACCGCGTGCTTCGCGGCGGTCGCTTCCGGGCACGGCCAGCCCATGTTGCGCAGCGCCTGCTCCAGGGAGCACCGACGCGGTTCCTGCGGGATCGGCTGCAGGTCCGTTGCATTCTCGACGACCAGGATCATGGCGGGTCTCCTTCATGGCTTCAGCGGCGTGCGGGGGCTCGCAGCAGGCACATCACGAGCGTGCAGAAGACGCAGGCGGCGGCGCGATGGAGCATGGCGTCACCCGCGTGAGCGCAAGAGCAAGGCCGACAGCGTCGCGAGCGCGATCGCCAGCAGCAGTTCCGCGCGCCAGCCGAGGCTGCCCTGCGCGAACGCCAGCGAACCTTCCGGCGACGCGTTGTTCACGCGTGTGGTGCTCAGCGGTGCCGTCTGTGGTCGCGCCGGCGTGCGTTCGACCGCGACGAGGCTGGTGTAGCTGCTGACCAGCCCGTGCCGCAGCGCGGTGTCGACGATCAGCGGCCGCAGCGAAGCGAGCTCGCCACCGGCGCGCACCTGGTCCTCGAGCGCATCGATGCGTGCGCGCGCCCACAGGCGTCCGACACCCGGCGCGATCACCGCGCGGTCGCCGAGTTCGATCTGCCGCACCCAGGGCTGCGGGCGCAAACCGCGCACGGTGACGTGGCCGTCCATCGCGCGCAGCTTCGCGACGACCTGCAGCGCCTCGCCGGCATAGAGGTCGGGCACGCGCTGCGGATAGGCGTCGGCGCCGGCCGGCCAGTCGAGCTGGATGTCGCGCATTGCCGGGCGGTCGAGCTTCGCCAGCAGCTCGTCCATGCGTGCCGACACTTCCTGGATGTCGCGGATCACCACATGGGTGCCGCGGCCGAGTTCGGCCGCCTTGCGCAGGAAGTGGCCGTTCGGGGCACTGCCGATGCCGACCGGGAACAGCCGCGATTCGCCGCGTCCCGACTGCACCAGCGCCAGCAGTTCGTCCTCGTTGGAGATCGCCGCATCGGTGACCAGCACGACCTGGCGCAGGAATCCGGCCGGCGCCTGCCCGGCGAACGCGGCACGCAGCGCCGGCATCATCTCGGTGCCGCCGGCGGCGCGCAGCGAGCGCACGAAGGCGCGGGCGCGGGCCACGTTGCCGGGTTCGGCCGGCACGGCTTCCGGGAACAGCACGTCGAAGCTGTCGTCGAAGCGGATCACGTTGAAGCGGTCGCCCGGACGCAGGCGCGCCAGCGCGCGGTCGGCGCCTTCGATCGCCTGGCGCATCGACGCGCCTTCCATCGATCCGGAGTTGTCGATGACCAGCACGAGTTCGCGCGACAGCGGCGCCTGCGGCAGCGTCGGCGGCACCAGCATCAGCAGCGCGAAGTCCTCGCCGTGCACGCGGTCGGTGAACAGCGCGCTGCGCGGTGCGTCGCTCGGCACCGGCGCCCAGCGCAGCACGAAGTCGCGGTCGCTGCCCTCGACCCAGTGCGCGAGCACGACGCGGTGGATGCCGGCCGATTCGTGCACGTCGACGACGTGGCTGGGGCTTTCGACCACGGCCAGCGGCAGGCCGGCCTCGATCTCGGCGACCAGCTCGAAGGTCGGCGGCAGCGTCGAACCCATCACGCCACGCCCCTCCGCCGCTCCCGTAGGAGCGCCTTCAGGCGCGATCACCGAAATCTCGGAACTTCCGGAAGCAATTCGAACCGCAGGAGCGCCTCCCGGCGCGGTACCAGGGGAGGGGGGCATCGCGCCTGAAGGCGCTCCTACAGAAGGGGCGGGGGTGTAGCGGGGGGTGAATGTCAGTGGCAGCGACAGCGAGAAGACGCCATCGCGGAAGTCGACCGGCTGCCAGTAACGCACTTCGATCTCGACGGTCTCGCCGGGGCCGACGTTGGCGACCGCGGTCTGGAACAGGTTCGGCCGGTCCTGGGCGACGAGGCCGGCGCGGCGGCCGCTGGCGGCGGCTTCGGCGTAGACGCGCTGCGCTTCCTCCTTCTCGCGGATCTCGCCCTCGATCAGCCGCTCGCCGATGCGCAGCGTCAGCGCGCCGACCGCGGCGTTCTCCGGCAGCGGCAACAGATACCGGCCCTCGCGCCAGTCGCTGTCGGCGTTGACCCAGGTCTGCGTCACCGTGACCTCGGCGAGCAGGCCACGCACCTGCATCTCCACGCGGGTGTCCATCACCAGACCCGGCATCCAGGTGTCGCCGTCGCGCAGCAGCAGGCCGTTGCCGGCGCCGTCCGCGCGGGCGATCGCCGGCAACCCGGCGAAGAGGAAACCGATCAGCAGCATCATTCCCGCCCAGTAGCAGCGCACCGGCTGCGGCGGCCGCTGCAGGCGCCGGAACATGCGGGGTTTGCGGGTCTCGCGGATATGCATGGCTCGCCTCCTGTGGACGGCACCAGTGCATCCCGGCCCGGCGCAAGGCGCGGGCGCGGCTGCGGGCAGGACGGCGATCATTCATGGCGATTCGCGGGCAGTCCATTGCCGGCGCCGGTCGCGGCGGCCAGACTTGCGGCCATGAGCAGAACCGTCGCCATCGTCGAAGACGAACCCGCCATCCGCGACAACTACGCCGAGGCCCTGCGCCGCCACGGCTACCAGGTCGCGGCCTTCGCCAGCCGCAGCGAAGCGAAGGCGGCCTTCGCGCTGAAGCTGCCGGACCTGGTGATCATCGACGTCGGCCTGGGCGACGAGCCGGAGGGCGGCTTCGATCTGTGCCGCGAGCTGCGTGCGCGTTCGGCGACGCTGCCGATCCTGTTCCTGACCGCACGCGATTCCGACTTCGACGTGATCTCGGGCCTCCGGTTGGGCGCCGACGACTACCTGAGCAAGCACACCTCGCTGCCGCAGCTCACCGCGCGCATCCACGCACTGTTCCGGCGCATGGATTCGCTGGCGGCGCCGCAGGTGCGCGAGTCGGTGTTCCGGCTGCGCGAGCTGACGCTCGAGCTCGAGCGCATGCGCGTGACCTGGCGCGAACAGGAAGTCGCGCTGACCGTCACCGAGTTCTGGATGGTGCACGCGATGGTGCGCTACCCCGGCCACGTGAAGTCGCGCGACCAGCTGATGCGCGAGGCGCAGATCGTCGTCGACGACGCCACGATCACCTCGCACATCAAGCGCATCCGCCGGAAGTTCCAGGCGCTCGATCCGGCTTTCGACGAGATCGACACCGTGCACGGCGCCGGCTACCGCTGGCGCGCCTGAGCGCGATGCCGGCCGCCCGCTGATGTCGCTGCGCGCGAAGCTGCTGCTGGTCGCCCTGTCGGTGCTGGTGCTGCCGTGGGCCGGCTGGCAGTTCGTGCGGCAGATGGAGGAGTTGCTGCGCCAGGGCCAGGAGCAGGCGATCGTCGCGTCGGCGGAAGCGCTGGCGCGCGGGGTCGCGGTGCGGCCGGGGCGGCTGCCCCCGGCGCAAGGCGGCTTCTTCGTGCACCGCCTGCAGTTCGCGCCGCGCCTCGACGGCGAGGGCGGCGACTGGCAGGGCGCGCAGCAAGCGCCGGCGGTCTTCGGCGGCGCGAATCCCTGGCTGCGTGTCGCGCTCGCCCGCAGCGCCGAACGCCTGCACCTGCTGGTGGAGGTCGCCGATACCAGCCGCCAGCGCGGCGAGGCCTACTGGCCCGGCGATCTCGCCTTCGACCGCCTGCGCCTGCGCCTGCGCGGCCCCGGCGGCGACTGGCTGCTGCACGTCGCCAACAACACGCCGGGCGAACTGCGCGTCGCCGGTGCCGACGGCGGCGCGCTGCCGTTCCGGGTGGAAGGCTTCTGGCGCGAACACGACGCCGGCTACACGGTCGAACTGGCGCTGCCGCAGGCGCTGCAGGTCGACGCCGTCGGCATCGCCGCGCTCGACCTCGATGCCGGCGGTGACCGCCGCGAGGCCGGCACGCTCGCGAACGGCGAACTGGCGCTGCGAGCGCTGCACGGCTACGTCGGCGCCCTCGAGCCTGAACTGCTGGCGCTGGCGCCGCCGGGCATGCGCGTCGTGCTGGTCGACCGCGACGCGACGGTGTTCGCGCGCGCCGGCACCCTGCGGGCCGACGCCACCGACGAGGACCTGCTGCCGTGGCGCCGAGCGCTGTATCGCGCGCTGCTGTTCCGCGACGTCGACGAGATCGCGACCGCGCCCGGCGAGCGTCGCGTCGAGCGGCCGGAAGTCGATGTCGCGCTGGAAGGCCGCAGCGGCGTCGCCTGGCGGCGCGATCCCGGCGGCGCGCGGCTGTTGCTGGCGGCGGCGGTGCCGCTGCGCGCCGGCGACGGCGCGATCCGCGGCGCCCTGCTGCTGGAGCGCACGAACTCGGAAGTGCTGCTGCTCACCGACCGCGCGTTCTCGCGCCTGCTGGCGGTCACCCTGGTCGCGCTGCTGCTCAGCGGTGGCGTGCTGCTCTGGTACGCCTCGCGCCTGGCCGCGCGCATCCGCCGCCTGCGCGATGCCGCCGAATCCGCGCTCGACCGCGAGGGCCGCGTCGGCGCCTTCCCGCGCACCCGTGCCCGCGACGAGATCGGCGACCTGTCGCGCAGCTTCGCGGCGCTGCTCGACCGCGTCGCCGCCTACACCGACTACCTGCGCTCGCTGTCCGGCAAGCTGTCGCACGAACTGAACACGCCGCTGGCGATCGTCCGCACCTCGCTCGACAACCTCGACAGCGCGGCGCTGCCCGCGGACGTGCGGCCCTACCTCGGCCGCGCCCGCGACGGCGTCGAGCGCATGGGCAATCTCGTCCGCACGATGAGCGAAGTCACCCGCATCGAACACGCGATCGAGGCCGCCGAAGCCGAGGACTTCGACCTCGCCGCCCTGCTCGCCGGCTGCGCCGACGCCTACGCCGACCTCCTCGCCCCCCGCACCTTCGAAACGGGGACGTACCCCGTTCAGCTTCGGGGCGCGCCCGAGCTGATCGTGCAGGCCCTCGACAAGCTGGTCGACAACGCCCGCAGCTTCTGCCCGCCGGACGGCTGCGTGCGCCTGAGCCTGACGAAGGAAGGCGACGGCGTCCGCATCGCCCTCGCCAATACCGGGCCCACCCTGCCGGAATCGATGCGCACCCAGCTCTTCGATTCCCTGGTCAGCCTGCGCGACAAGCCGCAGCGCACCGACGGCGCCGCCCATCTCGGCTTCGGCCTCTACGTCGTGCGCCTGGTCGCCGAACTGCACGGCGGCCGGGCGGAAGCGCGCAATCTGGCGGACGGCAGCGGCGTGGAGTTCGTGCTGCATCTGCGCGGCATGGGCTGAGAAAGTGGAGTCCTGCCATACTCGGCCGCCCCGCCGAACGCCCTCGTGCCGATGATTTCCGCCGAAGAATTCGCCCAGCTCGCCGCCGCCGGCCACACCCGCATCCCGGTCGTGCGCGCGGTGCTGTCGGACCTCGATACGCCGCTGTCGGTATACCTGAAGCTCGCCGACGGCCCGCACACCTATCTGTTCGAATCGGTCGAGGGCGGCGAGACCTGGGGACGGCATTCGATCATCGGCCTGCCGGCGAAGCGCACCTGGACCTTTCGCGGCAACACCCTGGAGACCCGCGATCACGGCGAACTGATCGAGTCGCGCGAGGTCGCCGATCCGCTGGCCGAAATCGAGGCCCTGCGCGCGGCCTGGTCGGTGCCGCAGCTGCCGGGCATGCCGGCCTTCAGCGGCGGCCTCGTCGGCTATTTCGGATTCGAGACGATCGACTGGATCGAACCGCGCCTGGCGGCCTCCGGCGCGCACCAGCCCGACCACCTCGGCACCCCCGACGCGCTGCTGATGCTCAGCGACGAGGTCGCGGTCTTCGACAACCTCGCCGGGCGGCTCTACCTGATCGTGCACGCCGACCCGTCGCAGCCGCAGGCGTATGCGCGTGCGCTGCGCCGGCTCGATGAACTCGTGCACCGCCTGCGCCATTCCGGCCGTTCGTATCCGGACGTGCTCGACCCGTCGCTGCTGCAGGAGGCCGACTTCGTCAGCGGTTTCACCCGCGAGGGTTTCCTCGCTGCGGTCGAGAAGGCGAAGGAATACATCCGCGCCGGCGACGTCTTCCAGGTGGTGCTCAGCCAGCGCATGAGCGTGCCGTTCCGCGCCCGCCCGGTGGACGTGTATCGCGCGCTGCGGGCGCTGAATCCCTCGCCCTACATGTATTTCCTCGACCTCGACGGCTTCCAGGTCGTCGGCAGCTCGCCGGAGATCCTGGTGCGCCTGCAGCAGGGCGAGGTCACCGTGCGCCCGATCGCCGGCACCCGACCGCGCGGCGCGACGCCCGAGGCCGATGCCGCGCTCGAGGCCGAGCTGCTCGCCGATCCGAAGGAGCGCGCCGAGCACCTGATGCTGATCGACCTCGGCCGCAACGATGTCGGCCGCGTCGCCGAACCGGGCAGCGTGCGCATTCCCGACCGCTTCGTGATCGAGCGCTACTCGCATGTGATGCACATCGTCAGCGAGGTCCAGGGCCAGCTGCGCGACGGCCTCGGCTTCGCCGACGTGCTGAAGGCGACCTTCCCGGCCGGCACCGTCAGCGGCGCGCCGAAGATCCGCGCGCTCGAGGTGATCCGCGAACTCGAGCCGGTGCGCCGCAACGTCTACAGCGGCGCCGTCGGCTGGCTGAACTGGTGGGGCGATGCCGACACCGCGATCGCGATCCGCACCGCGGTGATCAAGGACGGCCGCCTGCACGTACAGGCCGGCGCCGGCATCGTCCACGACTCCGATCCCGCGAAGGAATGGGACGAAACGATGAACAAGGGCCGCGCCCTGTTCCGCGCCGTCGCCCAGGCCGCCTCAGGCCTGTAGGAGCGCCTTCAGGCGCGATGCTTCTCGACGCGGATCCACGCGGATGAACGCGGATAAGACAGGAGAGCAAAGAAATGACCACACTGTCCGGCAAGACCTTCGCCATCACCGGCGCCTTCGGCGCCCTCGGCACCGCCGTCGTGCAGGCCCTGCGCCGCGAAGGCGCCGATGTCGCCGCGCTCGACCGCGCCGATGCGCCGCGCGATCCGGCGGCGCTGCACGGGGCCAAAGCCTTCGGCGGCGTCGATGTCGCCGACGAGGCGGCGGCGGCGCAGGCGATGGCCGCGGTAATCGCGAAGTTCGGCCGCATCGACGGCCTGGTGAACATCGCCGGTGGTTTTCGCTGGGAGACCGTCGAAGGCGGTTCGCTCGACAGCTGGGACGCGCTGTACCGGATGAACGTGCGCAGCACCGTCGCCGCCTGCCGCGCGGCGCTGCCGCATCTGGGCGCCGGCGGCCGCATCGTCAACATCGGCGCCAACGGCGCGGTGAAGGCGGCGGCCGGGATGGGCGCCTATGCCGCGTCGAAATCCGGCGTCGCGAAACTGACCGAAGCACTGGCCGAGGAACTGAAGCCGCGCGACATCACCGTCAACGCGCTGCTGCCGAGCATCATCGATACCCCGGCCAACCGCGCCGACATGCCCGACGCCGATTTCGGCAAGTGGGTGCGGCCGGAGCAGATCGCCGACGCGATCGTGTTCCTGCTGTCGGAGCGCGCGTCGGCGATCACCGGCGCGCTGATCCCGATCACCGGGCGGGTCTGAACCTCACTTCGGCGGCGGGCTGGCGATCACCGGCACGCGGATTTCGCCGTCGTCGCTGCGGTAGTGGCCGACCAGGCGGCCCTGCGACAGCCTCAGTTCGAGGTGGTGCGGCAGTCCGTCGGCGGTCGGGTGGAACACGGCGTGCAACTGCACGCAGTCGACCTCGATCGCGCTGAATTCCATCGACTCGAAGGCCAGCTCGCAGTCGTGCTCGCTGCCCGGCGGGCCACCGGCGACGGTCGCGCAGAACGGCGGATACATCAGCAACTCGCCCTGAGCGATGGTGGCGCCGTGGTCGTGATGCAGGGTGAAGCGCATCAGCGGCGCGTCGGTCCGGTCGGCGGCATGCACGAGCCGCCAGGTGCCCTGCAGCGGGCCGGGAATATTCCGGATGTCGTCGTCGTCGGGACCCGCGCCCGGGTCGTCACCGACGATCGCCGCAGGCGCATCGGCCGGCGGGACGGCAAGACCCGGTTCGGCAGAGAGCAGGGCTAGCGAGAACAGGGCAGGGATCGACAGCCGTCGCATCGGGAACTCCACGAAAGGGGTGGGCCGCCCTACGCAGCCGCGGGGCCCGATCCGGACATCGCCGGAATGTCCGGATTGCCTCCGGTCATCGCGTAAGAGGGCAGTCCCGGCCAGCCGGCCCATTGCGAAGGACCCGATCCATGAACCGACTGCTTTCCGGCGCCCTGCTCGCGACCCTGCTGGGCGCCTGCGGCAGCGAACCGGCGTCCCGCCCCGCCGGCATCGCCGAGGCGATGCAGGACGTCCGCGACCGTGCCGCCGGAGACGCCGACGATGCGGCGCCCGTCGCCCACGGCCCGGGCTTCATCGAGCACCGCGCGGACCTGGCGGCGCTGTTCCCGCCGGCGCTCGCCGCCGAGGTCACCGGCTACGACGAGGCCGCCGCCCACCAGCGCCTGACCCCGGGCCTGCGCATCCGCTACGAGTGGAACGGCGGACGCAGCACCGAATACGCCGGTTCGCGGATCCCGAAGAAGGACGCGATCGAGTTCACGCCGATGCTCGCCGGCATCACCCGCGAATTCTTCCTGTCGCGCTTCGAGGCGATCGGCGAGGACCAGAAGGCTGCCGCCCGGCGCGCGCTCGACGAGCACTTCGACGGCAACGACCAGCAGCGCGCGGTCGCCGCGGCGGCGATGCAGGCGCTGGAGGCCGGTAACGACGGTCGTGACGTCGAGCCGGTCGAGGGCGTCGGCGAGGCGGCGATGTGGGAGCCGGGTGCCGATGTGCCGACGCTGCACATCTTCCACAACGGCGGCAGCGCGAAGCTCGTCGTCGACGTCAGCGACGACATGGCGCGCAACCGCGAGGTCGCGATCGTGACGGCGCGGGCGCTGATCGCCCGGCTGTGATCGTGGGCGGCGGCCGGATCACCGAACAGTCGAACCCGTTGCGAAGGTAGGGGCCGCGCCGCCGCGTCCATCGGCGCCCGCGTGTTTCGCAGCGAGCCTCAGCGCGTCAGTGCGGCTCACTCCCGCCGGAGGCCGCCGCCAGCAGCCCCCGCCGCCGGAACCACATCTCCACCGGCACCGTGACCAGCGGTGGTACCGCCGCCAGCAGGGCGACGAGCAGGGCCCAGCCCGGCCACTTCAGCCGCGCGCCGGCGACGAAGGCGATCACGAAGTAGGCGAGGAACATGCCGCCGTGCAGGCGGCCGAACAGCCAGACGTAGTTGTCCGGCGTCTGCACCTGGTACTTCAGGAACATCGCGACCAGCAGGCCGACCCAGGTCAGGGCTTCGAGGAAGGCGGCGACCGCGAACACGCGGCCGGTCGTCGACAGGGAAGGCGAGGGCATCGGGTCGTGTGTCCTGTGGCACCGGAGTGTTCCGGCGGCCCATTGTCGCCCGGCGGCTAGACTGGCCGCCATGAAAAGCACGCTGCCGCTGTCGATCCTCGACCTGGCGCCGGTGACCGAAGGCTCGACGCCGGCGGTCACGTTCGCCAACACCCTCGACCTCGCACGCCACGGCGAGCGCCTGGGCTATCGCCGTTTCTGGCTCGCCGAGCACCACAACATGCCCGGGATCGCCAGCGCCGCGACCGCGGTGCTGATCGGCCACGTCGCTGCCGGCACGTCGACGATCCGCGTCGGCGCCGGCGGGGTGATGCTGCCCAACCACGCGCCGCTGCAGGTCGCCGAACAGTTCGGCACCCTCGGCGCGCTGTTTCCCGGCCGCATCGACCTCGGCCTCGGCCGCGCGCCCGGTACCGACCAGGCGGCGGCGCAGGCGCTGCGCCGCTACTACGCCAGCGCCGAGGAATTCCCGGCCGACGTACAGGAACTGCTCGGCTACTTCGCGCCGGTGGTGCCGGGTCAGCCGGTGCAGGCCGTGCCCGGCGCCGGCATCGAGGTCGAAGTGTGGATCCTCGGTTCCAGCCTGTTCGGCGCGCGGCTGGCGGCGGCGCTCGGGCTGCCGTACGCGTTCGCCTCGCACTTCGCGCCGGATGCCCTCGAGCAGGCCCTCGCGCTCTATCACCGCGAATTCCGGCCGTCGCCGCGCCGCGCGAAACCGCACACGATGCTGGCGCTGAATGTCGTCTGCGCCGGCGACGACGCCGAAGCCGGGCGGCTGTTCACGACCCAGCAGCAGGCCTTCGTGAACCTGCGCCGCGGTCGTCCCGGGCTCGTACCGCCGCCGCTGGCCTCCGCGGAGGCGATCGAGGACTACGCCAGCCCGGCCGAGCGGGCGATGCTCGAGGCGACGCTGGCCTGCCGGGCGGTGGGCTCGCCGAAGAAGGTGCGTGCCGAGGTCGCCGCCTTCGTCGAGCGTTACCGGCCCGACGAACTGATCCTCACCGCGAACGTATTCGATCACGCCGCCCGCCTGCATTCGTTCGCGCTGGCGATCGCGGCGCTGGAAGGCATCGCCGGGCGATGAGCCGCGACGTCGCCGCGCTGTTCGCGACCCGGCCCTGGCAGTGGGGCCTGCGCGGCGACCCGCACCTGTGGGCTGCCCTGGAGCGACATTTCGCCGGCGTGCCGGTGCCGGACGACGCGCAGGCCCTGCGGACGCTGATCGAAGCCGCCTTCGCCGAACTGGCCGGGTTTCCGCTCGACGATCCCCGCCGCGAGGTTTTCGTGCAGGCGTACGCGCACGGCGGCATGTCGTCGGGCTACGTTTTCCTGCCGTTCTGGCGCGGGACGGCGCTGCCGATGCTGCTGGCGGCGGCCGGCTTCGCACCCGGCCCACCGCCGGGCGCGGACCCGCCCTAGCCCCGGCGGCCGATCCCCTTCGCCGCGCGAGGTCTCACAGCCGGCGGTGGGCCGGCTATCCTTGGCGGCCCCCGGCCGGGGCAAGCGGGCG
This sequence comes from Arenimonas composti TR7-09 = DSM 18010, assembly GCF_000426365.1. Taxonomy (GTDB): domain Bacteria; phylum Pseudomonadota; class Gammaproteobacteria; order Xanthomonadales; family Xanthomonadaceae; genus Arenimonas; species Arenimonas composti. Next base: position 214,467 of record NZ_AUFF01000002.1, read on the forward strand.
AACCGACCCATGCTGTTGATGATCGACAACTACGATTCGTTCACCTTCAACCTCGTGCAGTACTTCGGCGAGCTGGGGCAGGACGTCGTCGTTATCCGCAACGACGCGAAGACGGTCGCGGAGATCGCCGCGATGAAGCCCGAGCGCATCGTGATCTCGCCGGGCCCGTGCACGCCGAACGAGGCGGGGGTGTCGCTGCAGGTGCTGCATGAGCTCGCCGGCACGATGCCGATCCTCGGCGTCTGCCTCGGCCACCAGGCGATCGGCCAGGCCTTCGGCGGCGAGGTGGTGCGCGCGAAGACGATCATGCACGGCAAGACCTCGCCGATCCGCCACCGCGGCCAGGGCGTCTTCGCCGGCCTGCCGGATCCGTTCGAGGCGACCCGCTACCACTCGCTGGTGGTGCGCCGGGAATCGCTGCCCGACTGCCTCGAGATCACCGCGTGGACCGAAACCGCCGACGGCGACGTCGACGAGATCATGGGCCTGCGCCACAAGACCCTGCCCGTCGAAGGCGTGCAGTTCCATCCCGAATCGATCCTGACCCAGCATGGCCACGACCTCCTCCGCAATTTCCTCGCCCGCTGACGCTGCCCGCGACTGCGCGGCGCCGACCGGCATCACGCCGAAGGACGCGCTGCAGCGGGTGATCGAGCACCGCGAGATCTTCCACGACGAGATGGTCGGGCTGATGCGCCAGGTGATGCGCGGCGAGGTGCCGGCGCCGATGCTGGCGGCGCTGCTGATCGGCCTGCGGGTGAAGAAGGAGACCGTCGGCGAGATCGCCGGCGCCGCGAAGGCGATGCGCGAGTTCGCCGCCCGCGTGGTGGTGCCGGATGCCGGCGACTTCGTCGACATCGTCGGCACCGGCGGCGATTCCGCACACACTTTCAACATCTCGACGGCGAGCATGTTCGTGGTCGCCGCCGCCGGCGCCAAGGTCGCCAAGCACGGCAACCGCAGCGTGTCGTCGAGTTCCGGCAGCGCCGACGTGCTCGAGGCCCTCGGCGTGGCGATCGAGCTGCAGCCGGAACAGGTGTCGGCCTGCATCGCCGAGACCGGCATCGGCTTCATGTACGCGCCGATCCACCACCCGGCGATGAAGAACGTCGCCGCGGTACGGCGCGAGCTCGGCGTGCGCACGATCTTCAACATCCTCGGGCCGCTGACCAACCCGGCGTCGGCGCCGAACATCCTGATGGGCGTGTTCCACCCCGACCTCGTCGGCATCCAGGCGCGCGTGCTGCAGAAGCTCGGCGCGAAGCGGGCGCTGGTGGTCTGGGGCCGCGACGGCATGGACGAGATCTCGCTCGGCGGCGCGACGATGGTCGGCGAGCTGCGCGGCGACGACGTGATCGAGTACGAAATCCACCCCGAGGACTTCGGCATCGCGATGGCCTCGACCCGCAACCTGCGCGTCGCCGGCCCGCAGGCGTCGATGGCGATGCTGAAGGAGGCGCTGGAAGGCGTCGACGGGCTGCCGCGGGAGATCGTCGCGCTCAACGCCGGCGCGGCGCTGTACGCGGCCGGCAAGGCGGTGTCGATCGCCGACGGCATCGGCCTGGCGCGGGCGGCGATCGCCTCGGGCGCGGCGCGGCGCAAGCTCGACGAGTTCGTCGCGGCGACGCGACGGCTGGCGGCGGGCTGAGATGTCTTCCGCGCCGTCCGCTGATCCGGAGGCCGGCGATGCGGGCCTCGCGCGCACGCCGGCGCCGCCGTATTACGCGGTGATCTTCACCAGCCGGCGCACGGCCGACGATGCCGAGGGCTACGCGGCGACCGCCGACCGCATGGTCGAGCTGGCGGCGCAGCAGCCGGGTTTCCTCGGCGTCGAGTCGGTGCGCGACGCCGACGGCCTCGGCATCACCGTCAGCTACTGGGAGAGCGAGGACGCGATCGCCGCCTGGCGCCGCCATGCCGAGCACACCGCCGCGCGCGACGACGGGCGGGCGCGCTGGTACGCCGGTTTCGAATTGCGCGTCGCGCGCGTCGAACGCGCCTACGGCCGCGAAAACCGGCAAGACTGGGGTCAGAGTACATTTCCCCCGGTTGCCACGAGCGCCTCGGGAGATCCCGAGGGAAATGTACTCTGACCCCAGTTTTTACGAGCCCGGTTTTCCGGTTGCCCCCGTGGATATCCTGACCCGCATCCTTTCCCGCAAGTCCGAAGAAGTCGCCGAACGCGCGACCCGCCTGCCGCTGCGCGAGCTGTCCGCGCGCTGCGCCGACCTGCCGCCGACGCGTGGTTTCGCGAACGCGCTCGAGGCGAAGATCGCCGCCGGTGCGGCCGCGGTGATCGCCGAGATCAAGAAGGCCAGCCCGAGCAAGGGCCTGATCCGCCCGGACTTCGACCCGGCCGCGATCGCCGCGAGTTATGCCCGCCACGGCGCCGCCTGCCTGTCGGTGCTGACCGACGTCGACTTCTTCCAGGGCCACGACGACCACCTGCGCCAGGCCCGCGCCGCCTGCACGCTGCCGGTGCTGCGCAAGGATTTCACGATCGACGCCTACCAGGTCTACGAGGCACGCGCGCTCGGCGCCGACTGCATCCTGCTGATCGTCGCCGCGCTCGGCGACGCGGCGCTCGCCGAGTTGTCGCACCTGGCGCTGGAGCTGGGCATGGACGTGCTGGTCGAGGTGCATGACGTCGACGAGCTCGAGCGCGCGCTGCAGATCGGCGCGCCGCTGGTCGGCGTCAACAACCGCAGCCTGCGGACGTTCGAGGTCTCGCTCGACACCACGCTGGCGCTGCGCGACGCGGTGCCGCCGGACCGCCGCCTCGTCACCGAGAGCGGCATCGCGACGCCGGAAGACGTCGCGCGGATGCGTGCCGCCGGCGTGCACGCCTTCCTGGTCGGCGAGACCTTCATGCGCGCGCAGGATCCCGGGGCCGAACTGGCGCGGCTGTTCGCGGCATGAGTGCGAACCCGGCGGCGGTGTCCGGCGCCGTCGTCTTCGACTTCGACGGAACGCTGGTGCGCGGCGATTGCGTCGCCAGCTGGCTGCGTGGACAACTCACGGCGCACCCGCTGCGCAAGCTGGTCGCCGGCCTCAGTTTCCCGGTGCTGAAACCGGCCTTCCGCTGGTGGCGTAGTGCCTGGCTGCCGGCGAGTTTCTATTCCTGGCTCGCGACCGTCGGCCGCACCCCCGAGGCCCTGGCGGAAGCGCGCGAGGACTACCTGCGCGAATGCGCGGCCCGCCGCGAGGCGCTGCTGATCGCGCCGGCGGTGGCGCGGCTGCGCGCCCATCTCGCCGCCGGCGATCCGGTCGTGATCGTCACCGGCGCCGAGGCTGGACTGGCCCGCGGGCTGTGGTCGGCGCTGGGGCAGCCCGAGGTGCCGGTGATCGGCTCGAGCATCCGCCCGGCCTTCGGTGGCTGGATCGGCGCCGAGCACACGATCGGCCCGCGCAAGCTGGCGGCGCTGGCCCGCAGCGGCTTCCGCCCGCCGTTCGCCGCCGTCTACAGCGACAGCGCCCTCGACCTGCCGCTGCTCTGCGAAACGGCCAGGCCGGTACTCGTCTGCCCGGACGCGCGGAGCAGGAAGCGCGTGCTGCGGCGCTTGCGCGGCCGCGTGGAAGAACTCGCTTAACAACTGGGGTTAACAACTGGGGTCGGATTCCTTCGTTAAGACAGGCGTCGCCTGTCTTAACGAAGGAATCCGACCCCAGTTGTTAACCCCAGTTGTTGAGTCACCGCGTGCCGTAGATGACGAGGGTCTTGCCCCGCGCCTGCAGCATGCCCTGTTCCTGCAGCTGCTTGAGCACGCGGCCGGCCATCTCGCGCGAGCAGCCGACGATGCGCGCCAGCTCCTGTCGCGAGACCTTGATCTGCGTGCCCTGCGGATGCGTCAGCGCGTCCGGTTCCTGGCACAGGTCGTTGAGGGTGCGGACGATGCGGCCGCTGACGTCGAGGAAGGCCAGTCGGCTGGCCTTGCGGCTGGTGTCGAGCAGGCGCTTGGAGAGCTGCAGGCCGATCGCGTAGAGGATGCGCGGGCATTCGGCGGCGAGCGGACCTTCGAACAGCTGGTGCAGGCGTTCGTAGGGAATCTCCGCGAGTTCGCACGGCGCGCGCGTGCGCACGACGACCGCGCGGTTGTCGGCCGCGAAGAACAGGCCCATCTCGCCGATGAACTCACCGGCATTCACATAGCCGAGGATCAGCTCGCGGCCGTCGGGTTCCTCGCTGATCACGCTGAGTGAACCACTGACGACGTAATACAGCGACGTGGCCTGCGCACCCGGACGGAACACGTCGGTACGGCTGCCGTAGCGACGGCGGTGGCAGTAGTCGAGGAAGCGCCCCATGGTCGCCGAATCCGGCGCCAGTGGGCTGTTCACGACCTTGGGGGCATGCAGGGCCATCTTCGATCCCTTCGTTTCCGGGCGCGGGCAGCGGCGGCCAGCTTAAGCAGCACGCCCGCGCGGGGCAATCGACGTGAAGGCCCGCTGACCCACAGCGGTTTCCCCCGGGGGGCGATTGCCGGATAATGCGCCCCCTTCGCAAGCCCCCTCCCGCAGCAGGAAAGCCACCGTGGTCAAGCCGCTTCCGCGCCTCAGGCTCCAGGGTTTCAACAACCTGACCAAGGCCCTGAGCTTCAACATCTACGACATCTGCTACGCGGTGAGCGAGGAGCAGCGCTCGCGCTACATCGAGTACATCGACGAGGAATACAACGCCGACCGGCTGACGCAGATCCTCACCGACGTCGCCGAGATCATCGGCGCCAACATCCTCAACGTCGCCCGCCAGGACTACGACCCGCAGGGTGCGTCGGTGACGATCCTGATCTCCGAGGAACCGGTGATCGACAAGAAGGCGGCCGGCAAGGAGCTGATCTCCGACGCCGTCGTCGCGCACCTGGACAAGTCGCACATCACGGTGCACACGTATCCGGAAACGCATCCGCACAACGGCATCGCGACCTTCCGTGCCGACATCGACGTCGCCACCTGCGGCGTGATCTCGCCCCTGAAGGCGCTGAACTACCTGATCGAGAGCTTCGAGTCCGACATCGTGGTGATGGATTACCGCGTGCGCGGCTTCACCCGCGACGTGAAGGGCAAGAAGCACTACATCGACCACAAGATCAACTCGATCCAGGACTTCCTGTCGAAGCCGATCAAGCAGCGCTACGAGATGATCGACGTCAACGTGTACCAGGAGAACCTGTTCCACACGAAGATGCACCTGAAGGACTTCGACCTCGACACCTACCTGTTCGAGGAGAAGGCGAAGAACCTCGGCTTCAAGGACCGCCAGCGCATCGAGATGCAGCTCAAGCGCGAGATCGAGGAACTCTTCCACGGCCGCAACCTGATCGACTGAACACCCCCCGCGGGACGACCCGCGCACCGGTCCGCCGGTGAACCCCGACCGACGACGGTCCGTGGCGAAGGCCCCGGGCCGTCGCCGTTTTCAGGCCGGTGAACCCGGCCCGCGAGGAGAACGAGATGGCATGGGTCTACCTGGTTTTCGCCGGACTGCTCGAGATCGTCTGGGCGGTCGGACTGAAATATGCGCAGGGCTTCACGAAGCCCGTCCCGAGCGCGATCACGGTGGTGGCGATGCTCGGCAGCCTCTGGCTGCTCGCGCTGGCGCTGAAGCAGATCCCGCTCGGTACCGGCTACGCCGTCTGGGTCGGCATCGGCGCGGTCGGCACGGCGATCCTCGGCATCGTGCTGTTCGGCGAGTCGGCAGCGTGGCCGCGGCTCGCCTGCATCGCGCTGATCTGCGCCGGCATCGTCGGCCTGAAGCTCTGGAGCGAGTAACACCCCGCCCCTGCAGGAGCGGCTTCAGCCGCGATCGGTAGGAGCGGCTTCAGCCGCGATTCGCGCGCAGCGCGCGCGAGGGGGCATCGCGGCTGAAGCCGCTCCTACAGGGGGCGTTCGTGATTCAGAAGAGGCCGGGCTGCGCCGGCGGGCCGTACCGGAGCTCGCCATCCACCACACTCGCCGCGCCGGTGAACGGATGCGCCTGCTCCGCGCTCGCCGCGTCGCCGGTCACGTGCCGCACTTCGACGCCGTGCACCTTCAGCACGTCGGCGATCAGCGAGCGGTGGCATTGCCACCACAGCACTTCGGCGCACATCAGCGCGGTGCGGCGCCGGTGCGCGAGCGCGAGCAGGGCATTGAAGCCCTCGGCGAACTCGGCGCTCACCAGATGGTCGGCATAGCCGCGGAAAGACTCGTTGCGCCAGGCGGAGTTCGGACTGTCGGCCGCCGGCCGGCGACGGCCGCCGAGCTGCGGCAGCCACCGATAGTCGATGCCGGCGTCGGCGAGCCAGGCCTGCATCGCCTCGCGCCCGAACTGCGGATGTCGCCGCGACATCGGAAACCGCCGCACGTCGGCGATCGCCTCGATGCCGTGGCCGCGCAGCCGCGCGACGAAGGCCTCGGCCGTCAGCGTCGAGTGGCCGAGCGTCCAGACGGTGGCGGGCCAGGGGCCGTGGAGGAGGGGGAAGCGCATCGAAGCCGCTCAGAGCCTGTAGGCGACCGTCTTCATCACCTTCGACATCCCCGCCATCACCGCCGCCACCGGTCGCGGCAGGATGCGGGCGCCGGCGGCTTCGGCGTTGTCGGCGTGGCGGGCCTCGTCGGCCTTCATCGTCGTCAGGATCGCGCGGCTGCGACCGTCGGCGGCGGGCAGGGACACCATGTGTTCGTCGAGGTGGGCCTCGACCTGGCGCTCGGTTTCGACCACGAAGCCGAGGTTCCAGCCGTCGCCACGCAGGCCGGCGGCGAACCCGATCGCCCAGCTGCCGGCGTACCACAGCGGGTTCAGCAGGCTCGGGCGGCTGTCGAGCTCGCGCAGGCGGTCGGCGCACCAGGCCAGGTGGTCTTCTTCCTCCTGCGCGGCGTGCAGTAGCTGCGCCCGCGTCGCCTCGTCGCGGGCGACCGCGGCCTGGCCGACGTACAGCGCCTGCGCGCAGACCTCGCCGGTGTGGTTGATGCGCATCAGGCCGGCGGCGTGGCGGCGGTCGGTGTCGTCGAGCGCCGGCTCCGGAATATCGCCGGCCGGGTTTCCGCGCTCGGCATGCGCCGGGCCCAGGGTGGTGGTGAGGGCGCGCTGGGCCTCGATCAGCAGGCGGTCCAGCGGGCTGAAGCTGCGGGTGCTCATGCCAGGTGCTCGGCGAGGAATTCGATCGGGTGACGGACGGGGAGTGTAGTGCCGGTGCCGAGGTGCAGCCGGCAACCGATATTCGTGGACAGCAGTTCGCTGGCGCCGCTGGCCGTGAAGGCCTCGAGCAGCGGCGCCCGGAACGCCGCGGCGCGCGCCGGTTCGGTCATCTGGTGCAGGCCGGCGGCGCCGCAGCAACCGGTGTCGGGCAGCAGCACGAGTTCGAGGCCGGGAATTCGTGCCAGCAGCGCCCGGATCGGCTCGCCACCGCCGAGGACGCTGCGCTGGGTGCAGGGCAGGTGCAGGGCCACGCGCCGGTTCGCGGCGCGGAAGCGCAGTCCCTCGCCGCGGCTGGCCAGCCACGCCAGCGGTTCCGACACCGTGGCGACCCCGTCGAGGCTGCGCGCGAGGCTGTCGTGGCAGCCGCTGGCCAGGCACAGCACGTCGCCGGCACCGGCGAAGGCCTGGCGGTTCGTGGCCGCACTGACGGCGGCCGGGTCCGCGAGGCCGGCATGGGCGTCGGCGGCGCCGCAGCAGCCCTGGCCGTCCGGCAGCCGCGGCTCGACACCGGCGGCGCGCAGCAGGGCGACCAGCGCGGCGCGCGCCGGCCCCTCGTAGCTGCGGGCGATGCAGCCCACGAAGATCGCCAGCGCCGGACTTCCTACAGGGACGTACCCGGTGCTTACGGGGACGTACCCGGATGACGCGGATGACGACGGAAACGACGCCGGCGGCCGCGGCAGCGGGCGCCAGCGCGCCGGCAGCAGCGGCCAGGCGAAGCGGTAGAGGCGCAGCAGGGCCGCGAGCCGGCGCGGGCGGCGAAGCAGTGCGAGCAGCCGTTGCACGCGCGGCGCCGGTGGCCGGCGCTGCGCCTGCACGGTTCGCGCCTGGACCAGCAGTTCGCCATACTTCACGCCCGCGGGGCAGACCGGTTCGCAGCGGCGGCAGCCCAGGCAGTGGTCGAGATGGACGTCGCCGGCCTCCGTCGGGGCCAGCCGCCCGGCCGCGGTGGCCCGCGCCCAGGCGATGCGGCCGCGCGGCGATTCGGCTTCGATCCGGTCCAGCCGGTAGGTCGGGCAATGCGGCAGGCACAGGCCGCATTGCACGCAGCGGTCGGCCAGCGCCAGCAGCGGCGCGATCCGCGGATCCGCCCCCGGCGGAGAAGGCTCCGGCGCGGCGCGGGCCGCCTGTTCGGGCGCTACGGACATGGCCGGATGCTAGCACGCGAGCAAATCGGGCTTGCGCGAGCCCGGAGGGCCCGTTATCATTCCGCTTCTTTCTACCCCGCATTCCTCTTTGGAGCCGTCATGAAGTCCATGACCGTCAGCGCCAAGCCCGAGACCGTCCAGCGCGACTGGTTCGTGGTCGACGCGACCGGCAAGACCCTGGGCCGCCTGTGCTCGGAACTCGCCCGTCGCCTGAAGGGCAAGCACAAGCCCGTCTACACCCCGCACGTCGATACCGGTGATTACCTCGTCGTCATCAACGCCGAGAAGATCCACGTCACCGGCAACAAGCTGCAGGACAAGAAGTACCACCGCTTCACCGGCTACGTCGGCAACCTGAAGACCGAGACCCTCGGCCAGGCCCTCGACGCGCATCCGGAGCGGGTCATCGAGATCGGCGTCAAGGGCATGCTCCCGAAGAACCCGCTCGGCCGCGCGATGTTCCGCAAGCTCAAGGTCTACAAGGGCTCCGAGCATCCGCACACCGCCCAGCAGCCGCAGGCGCTGGACTTCTAAGCCAAGGGCACAGAAATGGCACTTCAGCAGAATTACGGCACCGGCCGTCGCAAGTCCTCCACCGCCCGCGTGTTCCTGCGCCAGGGCAGCGGCAACATCGTCGTCAACGGCCGTCCGGTCGACGAGTTCTTCGGCCGCGAGACCTCGCGCATGATCGTGCGCCAGCCGCTGGTCGTCAGCCAGACGAGCGACAAGTTCGACGTCATGGTGACGGTCGAGGGTGGTGGCATCACCGGCCAGGCCGGCGCCATCCGCCTCGGCATCGCCCGCGCCCTGGTCGAGTACGACGACACGCTGAAGGCCGATCTGCGCAAGGCCGGTCTGATGACGCGCGACGCCCGCGAGGTCGAGCGCAAGAAGGTCGGCCTGCACAAGGCCCGCCGCGCGACCCAGTTCTCGAAGCGCTGATCGTTTCGTAAACTGTCGCGGCCCCGGATTGGGGGATCGTCTAATGGTAGGACTGCAGACTCTGACTCTGCCTATCTAGGTTCGAATCCTAGTCCCCCAGCCAAACTGGAAAGGCCCCCGCAAGGGGGCCTTTTCCTTGTCCGCTCCCCGTCGCGGCCCGCGTTCGTCCGCTACCCAAGCCGCGCCGCCGGGGATTAGACTCGGGCGGTACGCTCCCGGAGAGTTGTCCCCATGCCCGTTCCCGTCGAAGCCCTCTCGCGCCTGTTCCCGCTGGAATCGCTGCGGCAGGAGACGCGCGAGCAGCTGGCGCGCGAAGCCCTGGTGTCGGAGTACCAGCGCGGCGAGAACGTGTTCGAAGCCGGCGACCTCGACGACGACACCGTGTACCTGCTCGAGGGCGAGCTGCGCTGCAACTATCCCGACGGCCGCAGCGTCGCCCACATCGCCACGGCGCCGCACGGGCGTTATTCGCTGAACGACGCGGTGCCGCGCCGCTTCACCGCCAAGGTCGTGTCGGGCAAGGCGAAGGTGATGCGGCTGGACCGGCGTTACCTCGAGAAGCTGATCACCTGGGACCAGCTCAGCCGCGACGACAGCTACCGCCACTTCGGCACCGCCCCGGGCGGCAACAACTGGGTGTTCCGGCTGCTGCGGGCGCCGGCATTCGCGCGCCTGCCGACCGGCAACATCGAGAAGATGTTCCAGATGTTCGAGCCGGTCACGGTCAAGCCCAGCGAGGTCGTGATGCGCGAGGGCGACACGGCCGACTATTTCTACGTCGTGCGCGAGGGCACCGCCTCGGTGTCCAAATACCTCGACGGCGCCCCGCAGGTCGTCGCCTACCTGCGCGAGGGCGACACCTTCGGCGAGGACGCGCTGCTGTCGAACCTGCCGCGCAACGCCACCGTGCGGATGATGCAGGGCGGCAAGCTGATGCGGCTGTCGCGCGAGGCCTTCGAGGCGGTGCTGAAGCCGCCGATGCTGTCGTGGGTGCTGCCGGCCGAGGCCGCGCGCCTGGTGCAGTCCGGTGCCGCGCTGCTCGACGTGCGGATGCCGGAGGAGCACGCCCAGCGCGCGATCGACGGTTCGGTGAACGTGCCGCTCTATCGCCTGCGCGAGGACATCGACCAGGTCGTGCCGTCGGGCAGCCGCCTCGTCGTCTACTGCAACACCGGCGAGCGCTCGGCCGCCGCCGCGTTCGTGCTCAAGCGCCTCGGCTACGAGGTCAGCGCCCTGCACGGCGGCCTCGGCGCGATGCTGCGCCTGCTCGCCAACGCGCCCGCAGCCTGACCTCCCCCCCCTCCCGTGTAGGAGCGCCTTCAGGCGCGATCCGCGGCAGGGAGAAAGACGAGAAGCGAGAAACGAGGAACGAGAAACGAGTGGGGCGGCCCGCCTTCACTCGTTCCTCGTTCCTCGTTCCTCGTTTCTCGTTTCTCGTTTCTCGTTTTCGCTTATCGCGCCTGAAGGCGCTCCTACAGACCGAGGGGACGTGGGCGGGGTCAGGGGGCGGCGAGGGGGCGCTTCGGGCGGATCTGGTCGCCGACGATCACCACGTCGGCCGGGCGGGCGGCGAACAGGCCGACGCTGATCACGCCGGGGATCTGGTTGAGCCTGGCTTCCAGCGCCACCGGGTCCTGGATGCGCCAGCCGTGCACGTCGATGATCCAGCCGCCATTGTCGGTGACGACGCCCTCGCGCCAGACCGGCTGGCCGTCGAGCTTCAGGATCTCGCGGCCGACCAGGCTGCGCGCCATCGGCACGACCTCGACGGGCAGCGGGAAGGCGCCCAGCAGCTCGACCTGCTTGGCCGGATCGATGATGCAGACGAAGGTCTCGCTGGCCTGGGCGATGATCTTCTCGCGGGTCAGCGCGGCGCCGCCGCCCTTGATCAGGCGGTCCCACGGGTCGCATTCGTCGGCGCCGTCGATGTAGAGCTTCAGCGGCCCGACCGCGTTCAGGTCGTACACCGGAATGCCGTGCGCCTGCAGCTGGCGCGTGCTCTGCTCGGAACTCGAGACCGCGCCGTCGATGCGCGCCTTCATCTTCGCCAGACCGTCGATGAAGAAGGCCACCGTCGAACCGGTGCCGACACCGACGACGCTGCCCTCCTCGACGAACCCGAGCGCCTTCTCGGCGGCCTGCTGCTTCAGTTGATCGCGGGACATGCGGAACTCCGTCGGAGGGGCGCCGCAGGAGCGCGGCAGGGCGCGCTCAGCCGCCGGCGAGCGCGAGGATGGTCTTCCAGTGGCCATTGGCGACCGGGATCACCGACAGCCGCGAACCGCGCTGCAGCAGGGCCAGGCCTTCGAGCCGGTCCTCGCCGCGCAGGGCCGCCAGCGTCACCGGCTCGGCGAAACGACGCACGAAGCGCACGTCGACGCACCACCAGCGCGGTTCCTCCGGCGTCGACTTCGGATCGAAGTAGGGCGACTTCTTCTGGAACTGGGTCGGGTCCGGGAAGGCCTCGGTGGCCACTTCGGCGATCCCGACCACGCCCGGCACCGCGCAGCTGGAGTGGTAGAACAGCACGCCGTCGCCGACGCGCATCTGCTTCATGTAGTTGCGCGCCTGGTAGTTGCGCACGCCGGTCCAGGGCTCGGTGCCGACACGCTCGAGGTCGACGATCGAGAATGCGTCCGGCTCGGACTTCATCAGCCAGTGTTTCATGGCCGGCATTATCGCCCGAACGCGCGCCAGCCGTGTTCCGTCAGTACGCCGTCGAGACCGACGTCCCAGGCTTCCGCGGCGAATTCCGGCAGCTCCTGGCAGGCGAAGCCGACGCCGATCCGCAGCGGCGCCGGGGCGTCGCGCAACGGCGCCAGCGTCCGGTCGTAATAACCGCCGCCCATGCCGAGCCGGTGGCCGCGGGCATCGAAGCCGAGGAGGGGCAGCAGCACGACCGCGAGATCGCCGGCGGCGAGGGTCGCGGCGGGCTCGAGCTCGGGTTCGGGAATGCCGTAGCGGTTCGGCACCAGCGGATCGCCGGCGCGCCACGGGGCGAAGCGCAGCGTGCTGTCGTCCTGCACCCGCGGCAGGCACCAGACCTGGCCGGGCGCCAGCCGCAGCTGCACCGCATGCAACGGCAGTTCGCCGTCGACCGCCCAGTAACCGGCGACGTAGCCGGGCGCGCGCAGCGCCGGCACGGCGGCCAGATGACGGGCGACCGCGTCGGCCGCGGCGAGCCGCTCCCCGGCGCTCAGGCGCCGCCGGCGTTCGCGCAGTTCGCGGCGAAGTTCGCGACGGTCGCTCAGAAGAGTTCCTCCACCATGCCGATGCGTACGAAACGACCTTGATCCCGAGGATCAAGTGGGTACCCGAACCACCGCTTCAGGCTTTCCGCAACAGGGCGGACATGCGCACCGCGGAAGGTACGGATTCCCGGGTCGTGTTTATGGGACAAGGCGAATGTTAGGCACGCTGTCGAACACGGCAGAGGACGCGACGAAGCATAGCGCGGCGAACGAAAGATTTAGTGAACCGGATGTTCAGCGCGCGGCGTCGAACAGGCCGTCGAGCTTGCGATTGAGGTCCGTCAGCGTGCGGTTCAGGGCCGCGTCGCGCTGCTCGCTCTGGCCACGCAACTGCAGCAGTTCGTGCGCGAGGTTCAGCGCCGCCAGCACCGCGACCCGGTCGAGGCCGGCCATGCGGTTGCCGCCGCGGATTTCGCGCATGCGTGCGTCGAGCAGGGTCGCCGCCGCCATCAGGCTGTCGCGCTCTTCGGGAACGACGCCGACGGTGAACTCGCGGTCGAGGATCCTGACGTTGACCGGTTCGCTCACGCGTTGTGCTCCAGCGATTTCAGGCGGGCGATCATCGCCTCCACCCGCGAGCGGGCCTGCTCGTTCTTGTTCAGCAGCTGCGCGCGCTCGGCGACCAGCTGTTCCTGGCCCTGGCGCAGGCTGCGGTTCTCCTCCAGCAGGCGCCGGTACTGGTCGGCGAGCCGGTCGAAACGTTCGGCCAGCGCCTGCAGCTGTTCGATCGGGTCGGGAGTGCTCATCGACCGGCATCGTGGGCGGCCGGCCGGCAGCCGTCAACTGTCGCCGCGGCGGCCGCTCAGTAGGGGGCGGGGATCGCCGCGACCGCCCCCGGCTGCCAGGTGCGGATGAAGGCCAGGCAGCGGTGGGCGTCCAGCGGCGGCGACAGCCAGAAGCCCTGGATCTCGTCGCAGCCCTGCTCGCGCAGGTAGCTCAGCTGCTGCTCGCTCTCGACGCCTTCGGCGATGACGTTCAGGCCGAGCGAATGGCCCATCGTGATCACCGTCGCGGTGATCGCCTCGTCGTCGGGGTCGCGGGTCAGGTCGCCGATGAATTCCTTGTCGATCTTCAGGGTGTCGATCGGCAGCCGCTTCAGGTACACGAGCGACGAATAACCGGTGCCGAAATCGTCGATCGCCAGCGTGATGCCGAGCTTGCGCAGCTCGTTGAGCACGTGCGTGGTCTGCTCGGCGTTCTGCATCACCATCGACTCGGTGACCTCGAGCTCGATGCGGTTCGCGGGTACCCCGAGGTCCTGGATCAGGTTGCGCAGCACGTCGGGCAGGTTGCTGCGCAGCAGCTGCAGCACCGACACGTTCACCGCCACCGAGGTCTCGGTCAGGCCGTGGCTGCGCCAGCGCTTCAGGGTCGCGAGCGCCTCGCCGAGCACCCATTCGCCGATCTGCAGGATCAGGCCCGATTCCTCGGCCAGCGGGATGAAGACCTGCGGGCTGATCTCGCCGAGTTCGCTGCTGTGCCAGCGCAGCAGGGCCTCGGCGCCGGTGATGCGGCCGTCGGCCAGCGCCATGCGCGGCTGGTAGACCAGGCGGAACTCGCCGCGGTCCATCGCCTTGCGCAGCGAGGCGAGCACGGTCGCGCGCCGGCGCGACTCGGCGTCCATCGTCTCGTTGTAGATCTGGTAGGTGTTCCGACCCTCGGCCTTGGCCTGGTACATCGCGGTGTCGGCGAACTTCAGCAGGTCGGTCGGCACCAGCGCGTGGTCGGGGTAGAGGCTGATGCCGAGCGAGGGCGTGATCGACACGTCGTGGCGCTCGTCGACCTCCAGCGGCATCGAGAACGCGGTGAGGATCTCGCGCGCCATGCGCTCGACGGCCGGCACCGACTCGACGTCCTCGAGCACCACCGTGAACTCGTCGCCGCCGAGGCGGGCGACGGTGTCGGAGGCGCCGACCGTGGCCTGCAGCCGGGTCGCCGCCGCCTTCAGCAGGCGGTCGCCGGCGGCATGGCCGAGCGAGTCGTTGATGTCCTTGAAGCGGTCGAGGTCGAGGAACAGCACCGCGACCCGGGTTTCCTGGCGGCGCGCGCGCACGATCGCGCGGCCGAGGCGTTCGCTGAGCAGGGCGCGGTTCGGCAGCCCGGTCAGGGTGTCGTAATTGGCCAGGTAGCGCAGTTCCTGCTCGGCGCGCTTCTTGTCGGTGATGTCGTTGACCACCGCGACGAAGTGGCTGCGCACCGCCATCGCGTCGCGCACCTCGCTCATCTCGATCCAGCCGAGGAATTCCTCGCCGTCCTTGCGCTTCTGCCACATCTCGCCGGCCCAGTGGCCGGTGCGCTCGAGCACGTCGCGCACGCGCCGGTAGAACTCGGCGCTGTGCTGGCTCGAATCGAGCAGCTTGCCGTTCTGCCCGATCACTTCCTCCTCGCTGTAACCGGTGATGCGCGAGAAGGCCGGGTTGACCGAGATGAAGCGGAACTCGAGGTCGATCACCGCGACCGCCTCGCTCATGCTGCGCAGCACCTCGAGGGCGACCCGGCGTTCGCGTTCGGCGCGCCGGCTCATCGTGATGTCGCGGGCAGTGCCGGCCATGCGCAGCGGGCTGCCGGCGCTGTCGCGCTCGACGACCTTGCCGCGCGATCGCACCCACACCCATTCGCCGCGGCCGTTCCTGATCCGGTGCTCGGACTCGAACACCTCGGTGTGGCCGACGATGTGTTCCTGCAGCAGCTTCTGCACCCGCGGCAGGTCCTCGGGGTGCACCGACTGGGTGCGCCAGTCGTCGGTGCTCAGCTCGTCGCGGCTGCCCTGGCCGAGCAGGTGGTTGGCGCCGAGGCGGTAGAGGGTGTTCTCGCGGATGTTCCAGTCCCAGAACTCGTCGCCGGAGCCCCAAAGCGCCAGGTTCAGGCGTTCCTCGCGTTCGCGGATCTCGGCGGTCAGCGCCTTCTCCTGGCGACGGCGATGGCTCCAGACGCGCCAGAGCAGCCAGCTCAGGAACAGGGCGATCGCGAGCAGCACCGCCTGGGTGATCCAGCCGCCGAGACCGGCGCCGACCGGGCGCGCCTGCACGCCCGCGCTGGCGACCGCGAGGAACCCCGCGAGGGGTGCCGTCCACCAGCGATGTGGCTGTCGCGTCATTGGCCGGAATTCCCCCGATCCGAACCGAATCGCACCCGTCGCCGGAGTGTAGGAGCCGGCACCTTCCGGCCACAAGCGCCCCGGTCACGGGGCTAGAATGGCCACCGACCCACGCCGAGCCGTCCATGTCCTCCGTCACGCTGCCCGATTACGACGTCCTCGCGGCGGAACTGCGCGCCCTCGAAAGCGGGCTGGAACCGTCCGAACTGCACGGCTCGCTCTGCGGCTGGATCGCCGGCGGCGGCCGCCACGACGATGCCGGCTGGTTCGCCGCGGTGATGAGCGATCCGCAGCTGGCACCACCGGAATCGGGGAGTGCGCTCGAGCAGCTGCACGTCGCCAGCGCGCTGCAGCTGGAATCGCCGGATTTCGGCTTCGAGCTGCTGTTGCCGCCCGACGACCGGCCGATGCCCGAACGCGGCGACGCGCTGATCGCCTGGGGCCGCGGTTTCCTCGGCGGTTTCGGCCTCGCCGCCGGCCGCGAGCCGCCGCTGTCCGAGGACGCCGGCGAAGCGCTGGCCGACCTCGCCCGGCTGGCCGCCAACGACCTCAGCTACGAAGACACCGAGGGTGACGAGGAAGCGCTGGCGGAGATCAGCGAATTCGTCCGCGTCGCGGTGATGCTGGTGCACAGCGACTGCGTGCTGGGGCCGCGCCACCGCCGCCGCCTGAACTGATGATCAGGCCGGCCGAGTTCGCCCGTCGCCGCCGCCAGCTGATGCGGATGGCCGACGAGGACGCGATCCTGATCCTGCCGAGTGCGCCGCAGCGCGTGCGCAGCAACGACACCCACTATCCGTACCGCCAGGACAGCGACTTCTGGTACCTGTCCGGCTTCCCCGAGCCCGAGGGCGTGCTGGTGCTGGTGCCCGGCCGCCGGCACGGCGAATCGCTGCTGTTCTGCCGTGAACGCGACCCCGAACGCGAGGCCTGGGACGGACCCCGTGCCGGCCCCGAGGGAGCGGTGGATGCCTACGGCTTCGACGACGCTTTTCCGATCGCCGACCTGGACGAAATCCTGCCCGGGCTGCTCGAAGGTCGTACCCGCGTGTACTACCACTTCGGACGCGACACCGAGTTCGACCTGAAGCTGATCGGCTGGGTGAACCGGGTCCGTGCGCAGATCCGCCACGGCGCCCAGCCGCCGCACGAGTTCCTCGAACTCGGCCACCTGCTGCACGAGCTGCGCCTGTTCAAGAGCCCGGCCGAGCTGAAGCTGATGCGCCGTTCGGCGGCGATCGCCGCCGAGGCCCAGGTCGCGGCGATGCGCGCGACCCGCGCCGGCGGCTTCGAATACGAGGTCGAGGCGGCGCTGCAGTACACCTACCGGCGCCACAACGCGGTCGCCGCCTACGAGCCGATCGTCGGCGCCGGCGACAACGCCTGCGTGCTGCATTACCGCGCCAACGACGCCCGCCTCGCCGCCGGCGACCTGCTGCTGTGCGACGCCGGCGCCGAAGTCGCCGGTTACGCCTCCGACATCACCCGCACCTGGCCGGTCGACGGCGTCTACTCGAAGGAGCAGCGCGCGCTGTACGAGGTCGTGCTCGCGGCGCAGGCGGCGGCGATGGCGATGGCGCGCCCGGGCAGGTCCTGGATCGCCGGCCACGAAGCCGCGGTCGAGGTGATCGCCGAGGGCCTGCTCGCGCTCGGCCTGCTGAAGGGTTCGCTGAAGACCGCGCTCGCGACCGGCAGTTACAAGCGCTTCTACATGCACAAGACCGGCCACTGGATCGGCCTCGACGTGCACGACGTCGGCGACTACAAGGTCGCCGGCGAGTTCCGCGAGCTGGAACCCGGCATGGTCTTCACGATCGAACCCGGCATCTACATCCCGCGCGGCAGCAAGGGCGTGCCGGCGAAGTGGCAGGGCATCGGCATCCGCATCGAGGACGACGTCGTCGTGACGAAAGACGCCCCGGAAGTCCTCACCGCCGCCGTCCCCCGCGACGTCGACGCCATCGAGCAGCTGCTCGCGGACCGGCCCTTACGTTAGCTCCGGCCACATTTTCTTTTGGACACGGATGAACACGGATCAAGGCGGATGAACACGGATGGAGCAAGAGCCGATTGATGTTCGGATGCTTCGCGGCAATCGGCGACGACGATCCCGACCTCAGAATGCCTTTGCCTTATCAGTGTTCATCCGCTTTGATCCGTGTTCATCCGTGTCCAAAAAACAGATGCACGGACACCGACGGTCACATGTCGTGTTTGGTGACGGCGAGGCCGGCGGCGGCGTAGGCCTTCCAGCGCTCGCGCAGTGGGCCGCGCGCGGAAGGATCGGCGGGCACGACCTCGAGCACGCGGTCGAAGGCGCCGGTGACCGCGGCGTCGCGCAGATTGAGGACGAGCGGACGCAGCGGCACGTCGTGTTCGGGCGCGGCGATCAGCACCGGCACGTCGGCGCCATCGTCGTCGGGGTCGACGATCTGGTGCGGTAGGTAGGCGTCCGGATCGAAGGCCCACATCAGGTCGTCGAGTTCTTCCGCCTGCGCCGCCGACGCGCACAGCACCAGCAGCGGCTGGCCGGCGTCGTGCGCCTTGCGCGCCAGCTCGCAGACGAGCAGCAGCGGCTGCTCGCGGAAACGCGGCTTGCCGATCAGGTAGAAGTCGGCGCGCGCGCTCATGCGGACGCAGCGGCCTCCGCCTGGTCGAGCAGCCACTGCGCCAGCAGGCCGACCGGGCGGCCGGTGGCCAGGCCCTTGCGGCCCTCGCCGTTGGAGACGCCGGCGATGTCCAGGTGCGCCCAGCGCTGGCCTTCGGTGAAGCGCGCCAGGAAGCAGCCGGCGGTGATCGCACCGGCGCCCTTGCCGCCGATGTTGTAGACGTCGGCGAACGCGGATTCGAGCTGGGTCTGGTACTCGTCCCAGAGCGGCAGGCGCCAGGCGCGGTCGAAGACCTGCTCGCCGGCGGCCAGCAGTTCGCCGGCGAGATCGTCGTGTTTGCTCATCAGGCCGGTGGCGTACTTGCCGAGCGCGATCACGCAGGCGCCGGTCAGGGTGGCGACGTCGACGGTAGCCTGCGGCTCGAAGCGCTGCACGTAGGTCAGCGCGTCGCAGAGGATCAGGCGGCCCTCGGCGTCGGTGTTGCCGACCTCGATGGTCTTGCCGGACATCGAGGTGATGATGTCGCTGGGACGGTAGGCATCGGCATCGGGCATGTTCTCGACCGCCGGCACCACCATCACCAGGTTGATCGGCAGCTGCATCTTCACGGTGGCGAGGAAGGCGCCGAACACGCTGGCGCCGCCGCACATGTCGAACTTCATCTCCTCGATGCCGCCCTGGACCTTCAGGTTGATGCCGCCGGTGTCGAAGGTGATGCCCTTGCCGACCAGCGCGTAGGGGCGGGCGTCGCCGCCGCCGTTCCAGCGCAGCACGACGAGCTTCGGCGCATTCGCCGAACCGCGCGCGACGGCCAGCAGCGAGCCCATGCCGAGCGTCTCCATGTCGGCGCGCTCGAGCACTTCGACCTCGACACCGGCGTGCTCGCCGGCGATGCGGCGCGCGGTGTCGGCGAGGTAGGCCGGATTGCAGATGTTCGGCGGCAGGTTGCCGAGTTCGCGGGTCAGCTCGACACCGGCGGCGATCGCGATGCCGCGCGTCAGTTCCTGCTGCAGGCCGCCGTCGCCGGCGAGCGCCAGCGCCTTCAGGCCGGTGTCGGCGCTCTTGCGGCTGCGGGTGGCGGTGTATTCGTAGGCGGCGTGGTCGGCGGCGATCACCGCCTGGCGCAGCGCCCAGCCGGCGTCGCGGCCGGCGACGGCGATGGTGTTGAGGGTCAGCAGCGCGCCCGTCGCCGGGCCGGCTTTCAGCGCACGCACCGCGTCGCCCACCGATTTCAGGTACTGCGGAACCGCGAACTTGGCGGCGTCGCCGAGGCCGACGACCAACACGCGCGGCGCGGTGATGCCGGGCAGGTCGTGCAGCAGTTGGGTGCGACCCGTTTTTCCGGACAGGTCGCCGCGGGCGGCGAGGGCGGCGATGCGGCCGCCGCTGGCGCGATCGAGCGCGGCGGTGGCCGCCGGCAGGCTGCCGTCGGCGAACAGGCCGACGACGACGCAGTCGGTTTCGGTCACCGCCGGTTCGGCGGGGTTCAGGCGGAATTCGAGGGCCATCGATGTTGTTCCGTACAATCGTTGCGAATCGGAGGGACGGCGGACCGCGACGCGGCGCGCACCGTCGATGCCCGACGATTCTATCCCACCCCCTGCTCCCGGCCCCTGCGCGCACCGAATGTTGCTGATAGAACGCCATGTCCTGCGCCAGTTCGCCGCCAGCGTCGGGGCGGTCGCGCTCGTGCTGGTGCTGGTCGGGCTCGGTGGGCTGCTGGTCGACCTGATGAGCGAGATCGCCCGCGGCAAGGTGCCGGCGACCCTGCTGCTTTCACAGCTCGGCCTGCGCTCGATCCAGGTGCTGCCGCTGCTGCTGCCGCTGGCGCTGTTCGTCGGCCTGCTGCTCGCGGTCGGCCGCCTGTACGCGGAAAGCGAGATGGCGGTGCTCGCCTCGGTCGGCATCGGTCCGCGCCAGTTGTGGAAACCGCTGGCGATCATCGTGCTGCCGGTCGCGTGCGTGGTCGGGGTCGCCTCGCTGTGGCTGGCGCCGCTCGGGGCCGACCAGGCACGCCGGATGATCGAGGACGCGGAGCGCTCATTCCTGATCGCCGGCCTCGACGCCGGCCGCTTCATGGAACTGCCGGGCCGCGAGGGCGTGATCTACGTCGGCGAGATCGACCCCGACGGCACGAAATTCGGGCGCATGTTCGTGCAGACCGAACGCGACGGCCGCCTCGACGTGATCACCGCCGCCCGGGGCGAACTGTTCTTCGAAGGCGAGACCGCCCGTTTCCTGCGCCTGCACGACGGCTTCCGGGTCGAAGGCGATCCGTCGCGGCTCGATTTCCGGCTGATGCGCTTCGCGGTCAACGAGATCCAGGTGCCCGACCGCGAGGCCGACCCCGACGACGACGAGATGGCCGGCGTGACGACGTCGCGCCTGCTGGAGATGGACGAGCCGGCGGCGATCGGCGAACTTCACTGGCGCCTCGCGACGCCGTTGCTGACCGTCGCGCTCGGCCTGCTGGCGCTGCCGCTCGGCCGCGGCGAAGTGCGCCAGGCGCGCTACGGCCGCGTGTTCGCGGCGCTGATGATCTACGGCAATGCGATGGTGCTGCTGATGTTCGGCAAGACCTGGCTCGGCGACGGCGTGATCCCGGCCTCGGCGGGCCTGTGGTGGTTGCTGGTGCCAATGGGCCTGCTGGCGGTCTGGCTGTTCGCGATCGACGGCCGAATGCGCCGGCGCAGGCCCGTCGTGGCGAAGGTGGCGGCGGCATGAACCTGCGCCCGCACCTCGTCGACCTCTACCTGGCGCGCACCGTGCTGCTGGCGACGCTCGGCGCCGCGGTGGTGATCGTCGGTTTCGACCTGCTCGGCGCCCTCGTGAAGGAACTCGAGGACATCGAGGGCGGCTACACGTTGAGCCACGCCTTCCTGTACGTCGCCTACACCGTGCCGCGGCGGCTGTACGAGGCCTACCCGACGGTGGCGATGATCGGCTGCGTGCTCGGCCTCGGCGGTCTCGCCGCGCGCTCCGAACTGACGGCGATGCGCGCGATCGGCATGTCGCGGCTGCGCATCGGCGCCGGTGCGCTGTCGGGCCTGGCGCTGGTCGCGCTGCTGATGATCGTCAACGCCGAGACCGTCGCGCCCTTCGGCGAGCAGAGCGCGCAGGCGGTGGTGAATTCGGCGCGCACCGGCGACGTCGTCGTCGCCCGCGTCTCCGGCCTGTGGGCGCGCGAGGGCGACGTCTTCATCAACGCCACCGACGGCGCCAGCCGTATCGACGACGGCGTGCCGGTGACCGAACTGCGCGGCGTGCGCGTGTTCGAGTTCGACCCGCAGGGCAAGCTGCTGTCGCTGGCCGAGGCGCGCACCGCCGTGCACCGCCCCGACGGCTGGGTGCTGCGCGACGTCCGCCGCAACGTGTTCCGCGACCGCGCCGTCGTCGCCGAGGAGCACGCCGAGGAACGCTGGGAAACCGGTCTCGACCAGCAGGCGCTGGCCGCCGCCGCCTCGCGCCCGCGCTACCTGAGCAGCGACGAGCTCAGCCGCAACATCGAATACCTCGAACGCAACGGCCTCGACGCCCGCCAGTTCGAGAACGCCTACTGGGGCCGCTGGTTCTACCCGCTGAACGTGATCGTGCTGTGCCTGGCGGCGCTGCCGTTCGCCTTCGGCTCGCTGCGCTCCGGCGGCTTCGGCAAGCGCCTGTTCGTCGCGATCGTGATCGGCCTCGGCTATCTGCTGGTGCAGCGGCTGGCGGTGAACCTGGCGGATGTGTACCGGTTCGATGCGCGGGTGGCGTATGCGGTGCCGCCGGTGCTGCTGCTGGCCTTGTCGTGGGGGCTGTTCGGCAGGCGTGAATAGCGACGGAAAATGAAGGATAGAAATAACAAGTAATGGGTTCGGCGCGAGCGTGGGGTCCCTCTGCTGCCCGCTCTCCGGTTTCCCATCCACTACCCGCCGTCTTCCGCCTGCTATTTCCTACTTCCTATCCACTACTTGCCTTTTCAGCCCTCGAGAGCCATCGCCTTCCCGGTCCTCACGAGCACCGTGCCGGCCACGACATCATGCAAAGCCCGCCGTTCCCGATCGACCAGGCACCACAGGAAGCCCAGCCCACAGGCCGCCAGCGACACCGTCGCCACCGCATACCGCAGCCACAGCGCCCGCACCTCGGCCGGGCGGCCATCGGCCGCCACGACCTTCAGCCGCCACGGTTTCATGCCCAGGGTCTGGCCGCCCCGGCGCCAGGCGAGCACCGCATAGCTGCCGCTGACCAGCCAGCAGGCCAGCCAGACGGCGAGGGCGCCGGCGCTCCACGGCGCGAAGGCCTCGTGGCTCGGGCGCAGCAGCAGCGAGACCGCGCTGATCAGGAACCACAGGGCGATGTTCGGCAGCGCGTCGTAGACCAGCGCCAGCAGGCGCCAGCCGAGATGGGCCGGGCGCGCGGCCGGCGGGGCGGAAGAAGTCATCGGCGAATTCTAGCGGCGGCGATGCTGTAATCGGCCGATGTCCGGCGAAACCCCCTCCAGCAAGAAGGCCGCGCCGCCGCGCCGCCGCGGCGAGGCCGCCGCCGAACGCCGGTCGCGCGTGCTGGCGTTGCCGCCGGCGAGCGCGGGCGACGCCGCCGCGATCGCTGGGTTCCTCGACCGCCTGTGGGCCGAGTCCGGGCTGTCGCGGGCGAGCCTGGACAGCTACCGCCGCGACCTCGACGGCCTCGCGCGCTGGCTGGCGACCCGCGGCGGCGAACTGGCGACGCTGCAGCGCGGCGACCTGTTCGACTACCTCGAATGGCGCGGCCGCCACGGCTACGCCGCCCGCAGCAATGCCCGCCTGCTGTCGGCGCTGCGCGCGTTCTACGGCCAGCGCGTGCGCCTCGGTCTCCGCCCCGACGATCCGACCGCGCTGCTGGCGCCGCCGAAGCTCGGCCGCTCGCTGCCGAAGGCGCTGTCGGAATCCGAGGTCGAGGCGTTGCTGCAGGCGCCGGCGATCGACACCCCGACCGGCCTGCGCGACCGCGCGATGCTCGAGCTGATGTACGCCACCGGCCTGCGCGTCAGCGAGCTGGTAAACCTCGACGCGGCGGCGGTGAACCTGCGCCAGGGCGTGCTGCGCGTGCGCGGCAAGGGCAGCCGGGAACGTCTGGTGCCGATGGGCGAGGAAGCCCAGCACTGGCTCGAGACCTATCTGCGCGACGCCCGCCCGGCGCTCGCCGGCGGCCGCCCGCTGCCCGCGCTGTTCCTGACTTCGGGCGGCGAACCGCCGAGCCGGCAGCAGTTCTGGACGGTCGTGAAGAAGCTTGCCGCCGTCGCCGGCATCGACCCCGACCGGGTCAGCCCGCATGGCCTGCGCCACAGCTTCGCGACCCACCTGCTCAACCACGGCGCCGACCTGCGCGCCCTGCAAATGCTGCTCGGCCACAGCTCGCTGTCGACGACGCAGATCTACACGTATGTCGCGCGGGAGGGGCTGAAGCGGCTGCATGCCGCCCACCACCCCCGCGCATAGCGCGGCGACTTGCAGGAGCGGCTTCAGCCGCGATCCGCTCCTCACTCCTTCCCCTACCGGAAGGCACGCGCCTTCGGCGCTATCGCGGCTGAAGCCGCTCCTACAGACGGTATTGCGGCTGAAGCCGCTCCTACAGTCGTTGGTCGGTGGTCGTTGACGGTTTCTCGTTTCCCCGCCGCACCATGCGAGAATCCACGCCACCCTTCGCAGATCCGGATTCCTCATGCTTCGCAACCTCATCCTCGCCCTCGGCCTGACGGCCGCCCTCGGTGCCTGTGCGGCCGAGCCACCCGGGCGGGCGGGCGGGGCGACGGCCGCGGCGCCGGCGGCGGCGTTGCCGGCGCAGGCGGACGAGGCGGCGATCACCGCGGCGATGGGACAGCTGCTGCCGGGTACGCCGATCGAGCGGATCGGGCCGTCGCCGCTGCCGGGCCTGGCCGAGGTCGCGGTGCGCGGGCGGGTCCTGTACATCTCCAACGACGGCCGCTACCTGCTGGTCGAGGGCTCCTTGATCGACGTGCCCGGCAAGGTGAACCTGACCCGCCTCAGCGAGGGTTCGCTGCGCCGCGATCTGCTCGATGCGGTGCCGGCCGAGCGCCGGATCATCTTCCCGGCCGCCGAGCAGAAGCACCGCGTCACCGTCTTCACCGACATCGACTGCGGCTACTGCCGGCAGCTGCATCAGCAGATCGCCGACTACAACCGCCTCGGCATCACCGTCGAATACCTGTTCTACCCGCGCGCCGGCATCGGCTCGGAGTCCTTCGAGCAGGCGGTGGCGGTGTGGTGCTCGCACAACCGTACCGGTGCGCTGACCGCCGCCAAGGGCGGCCTGGTGCTGCCGCCGGCGAACTGCGACAACCCGGTGCGCGCGGACTACGAACTCGGCCAGAAGGTCGGCGTCACGGGCACGCCGGCGATCTATGCCGAGAACGGGGTCGAGATCGGCGGTTACCTGGCGCCGTCCGAAATGCTCGCCCGGCTCGAGGAAATGGCCGCGCAGGCGCGCTGAGCCAGGGCCGCCGCGGCCCGCCAGGAATCCGGGGCGCCGCAGCGTCCCGGCAACCGCTTCCGGCGGGCCCGGGCCGGGCTTCGGCTACAATTGCCGGCCCGTTTCCACGGATAGTCCGGACATGATCGTCCTCGAGGGCCTGCCGGCCCTGTCGCCCTTCCGGCGCGACCGTCTCCAGGCCCGGCTGCAGGCCATCGTCGAAACCCTGCGCCTCGAAGGTGCCTGGTTCGTCTACTTCGTCGAACCCGAGGCCGGCGCGACCCCCGACACCGACACCCTCGGCCGCCTGCTCGAGGCCTGCCGCGGCAGCACCCCGGTCGCCGCCGGGGCCGCCTCGCGCTACGTCGTGCCGCGGCTGGGCACGCGCTCGCCGTGGTCGAGCAAGGCCACCGACATCGTGCGCGGCGCCGGCCAGCCGGTACGCCGGGTCGAGCGCGGGCTGCGCCTGGACCTCGCCGGCCTGCCGCCGGCCGGCGATCCGCGCTGGGCTGCGCTGGCGCGGGTGCTGCACGACCCGATGACGCAGTCGCTGCTGGCCGACCGCGAGGGCGCCGCGGCGCTGTTCGCGACGCCGGCCGCCGGCGCCCTCGAAACCATTCCGCTCACCGGCCTCGCCGACGCCAACGCCCGCCTCGGCCTGGCCCTGTCCGCCGACGAGATCGACTACCTGCAGCGCCGCTACGGCGAACTCGGCCGCGACCCGACCGACGCCGAGCTGATGATGTTCGCGCAGGCCAATTCCGAGCACTGCCGGCACAAGATCTTCAATGCCGACTGGACCATCGACGGCGAGCCGCAGCCGAAGTCGCTGTTCGCGATGATCCGCAACACCCACGCGAAGTCGCCGCAGCTCACGCTCAGCGCCTACAAGGACAACGCGGCGGTGATCGAGGGCTTCCCGGGCACGCGCTTCCGCCCGGATCCCGACAGCGGCGAATACGCGCACGGGCCGCTGCTCGACTCGGCGTTCGCGATCAAGGTCGAGACCCACAACCACCCGACCGCGATCTCGCCGTTCGCGGGTGCCGCCACCGGCGCCGGCGGCGAGATCCGCGACGAGGGCGCGACCGGCCGTGGCGGCAAGCCGAAGGCCGGCCTCACCGGCTTCTCGGTGTCGCATCTGCGCATTCCGGGACTGGAACGGCCGTGGGAACAGCCGCGGCCGCTGAACCCGCGCATGGCCAGCGCGCTCGAGATCATGACCGACGGCCCGATCGGCGCCGCCGCGTTCAACAACGAATTCGGCCGGCCGGCGCTCGCGGGCTATTTCCGCAGCTTCGAACTGGCCACCGACGAACCCGGCCTGGTGCGCGGCTACGACAAGCCGATCATGCTCGCCGGCGGCCTCGGCGCGATCGACCGCGGCATGGTGCGCAAGCTCGACCTGCGTCCGGGCGATGCGGTGGTCGTGCTCGGCGGTCCGGCGATGCTGATCGGCCTCGGCGGCGGCGCCGCCTCGTCGGTGGCCTCGGGGCAGAGCAGCGAGGACCTCGATTTCGCCTCGGTGCAGCGCGACAACCCGGAAATGCAGCGGCGCTGCCAGGAAGTCATCGACCGCTGCTACGCCCGCGGCGAGGACAACCCGGTGCTGACCGCGCACGACGTCGGCGCCGGCGGGCTGTCGAACGCGATCCCCGAACTGCTGCACGACTCGAACGTCGGCGGTGTGATCGAGCTGGCGAAGATCCCCAGCGACGATCCCTCGCTGAGCCCGATGCAGCTGTGGAGCAACGAGGCGCAGGAACGCTACGTGCTCGGCGTCGCCGCCGACCGCGTCGACGAGTTCGCGGCGATCTGCGCCCGCGAGCGCGCGGTGTTCGCGGTCGTCGGCCACGCCACCGCCGAGGAGCGGCTGGTGCTGCAGGCGCCGGACGGCAGCCGCCCGATCGACCTGCCGATGGACGTGCTGTTCGGCAACTCGCCGCGCCTGCACCGCGACACCCGTACCGAAGCCGCGTCGCGCTGGCCGCGGCTGGACGCCGACACGGTCGACCTGCGCGAGGCCGGCCTGCGCGTGCTCGCGCACCCGACGGTGGCGGCGAAGAACTTCCTGGTGACGATCGGTGACCGCACGGTCGGCGGCCTGTGCGCGCGCGACCAGATGGTCGGCCGCTGGCAGCTGCCGCTGGCCGACGTCGCGGTGACGCTGACCGGCTTCACCGGCACCGCCGGCGAGGCGATGGCGGTCGGCGAACGCACCCCGCTGGCGCTGATCGACGCCGCCGCCGCCGCGCGCATGGCGATCGGCGAGGCGATCACCAACCTCGCCGCGGCGCCGGTCGCCGGACTCGCGGAAGTGAAACTGTCGGCGAACTGGATGGCCGCCGCCGGTTTCCCCGGCGAGGACGCGAAACTGTTCGCGGCGGTGAAGGCGGTCGGCATGGAACTGTGCCCCGCGCTCGACCTGAGCATCCCGGTCGGCAAGGACTCGCTGTCGATGCAGGCGCAGTGGTCGGCGCCGGAAGGCCCACAGAAGGTGGTGTCGCCGGTGTCGCTGGTGGTGTCCGCCTTCGCCCGCGTCGCCGAGGCCGGCGCGACGCTGACCCCGGTGCCGGTGCGCGATGCCGACGCCGAGCTGTGGCTGATCGGCCTCGGCGCCGGCCAGCGCCGCCTCGGCGGCTCGATCCTGGCCCAGGTCTACGGCGCCTTCGCCGGTCCGTGCCCGGACCTCGAGGATCCCGCGCGCCTGCGCGCCTTCTTCGACCTGATCCAGGCCGCGCGCGCCGACGGCCTGCTGCTGGCCTACCACGACCGCAGCGACGGCGGCGTTTTCGCGGCGCTGTGCGAGATGGCCTTCGCCGGCCACTGCGGCCTCGACATCAACCTCGACGGCTGGAGCGACGACGAGACGATCGCCGCGCTGTTCAACGAGGAGCTCGGCGCGGTCGTGCAGATCGCCGCCGAGGACCGCGCCGCCTTCGCCGACCTCGTCGACCGCTACGAGCTCACCCACTGCGCCCAGCGCATCGGCCGCGTCACCACCGCGCCGGCGATCCGCGTGCACGCCGGCCGCAAGGTCTTCGCCGAGTGGAGCTGGCAGGAACTGTTCGGCGCGTGGTGGGAAACCACCCACGCGATCCAGCAGCAGCGCGACGAACCCGCCGGCGCCGACGCCGAGCGCGCCGCGCGGCTCGATTTCGCCGATCCGGGCCTGAACCCGGTGCTGGCCTTCGACCCGGCCGAGGACATCGCCGCGCCGTACATCGCCCGCGGCGTGCGGCCGAAGGTCGCGATCCTGCGCGAGCAGGGCGTCAACGGCCAGATCGAGATGGCGGCGGCCTTCGACCGCGCCGGCTTCACCGCGGTCGACGTGCACATGAGCGATCTGATTTCCGGGCGGCTCGAACTGGGTGGGTTCAAGGGCCTGGCCGCCTGCGGTGGCTTCAGCTACGGCGACGTGCTCGGCGCCGGCCGCGGCTGGGCGGTGTCGATCCTGGAATCGCCGGCGATGCGCGAGATGTTCGCCGCGTATTTCGCCCGCCCCGACACCTTCACCCTCGGTGTCTGCAACGGCTGCCAGTTCCTCGCGCAACTCAAGGGCCTCGTACCCGGCGCCGAACACTGGCCGCGCTTCCTGCGCAATCGCAGCGAACAGTACGAGGCGCGCCTGGCGCAGGTCGAGATCCTCGACTCGCCGTCGCTGCTGTTCGCCGGAATGGCCGGCTCGCGACTTCCGATCGTCGTCTCGCACGGCGAGGGCCGGGCGGCGTTCGACGCCCCGGAACACGCCGGCCTCGCCAAGGTCGTCGCGCGCTACGTCGACGGCCGCGGCGCCATCGCCGATGCCGAGAACTACCCGGCGAACCCGAACGGCTCACCCGGCGGCATCACCGCGCTCACCAGCACCGACGGCCGCGCGACGCTGATGATGCCGCACCCCGAACGCGTCTTCCGGACGCTGCAGATGAGCTGGCATCCGGCGGAGTGGGGCGAGGACTCGCCGTGGCTCCGACTCTTCCGCAACGCTCGTGCGTGGGTCGGGTGATCCGGGGAGCGAGAAACGAGAAACGAGGAACGAGAAACGAGTGAAGGCGCGCGCTTCGCGCGAAGCGGGGCTTCTTCACTCGTTTCTCGTTCCTCGTTTCTCGTTTCTCGGAAGTCGGCGGCATCCGGTAGGCTGGTGGAACAGGGCGCACGATGACCGCGCAACTGCGGGAGACGGGTATGGCGCGGGCGACGATCGGGAGCGGGGCCGGCATGATCCACGGGGGGCTGGTCGCGCTTGCGCTCGCCCTGCCGGCGGTTCGCGTGGCGTCGGCCGCGGAGCTCGACATGGATCGGGCCGCGTTGCGCACCGACGCGCCCGCTACCGCATCGGCGGACGTGGATCCTTCGCGCCGCATAGCGCTGTCGGACGCGCAGGCCGTCGCCGACCTGTTGGCCGGCCTGCTTCGCCACCCGGACGAGGCGGTGCGCCGCGACGCCGCCACGGCGCTCGGGAAGATGGGTCCTGCGGCACGGAGCGCGCTCGTGGCGCTGCAGGAAGCCTACGACCGCGAGTTCGAATTGTTGCCAGTGGGCACACTCATCGGACCAGGCAGCACGATGGCCGTGATCGGGTCGGCGATGCTCCGGATCCGCAGTGGCACCGCACCACCGGACAGTGGTCCTGTATGCGCCGATCCGGAGGCCCGATGAGCGCTGAAAGCGGGCAACGTCTGGAGAGATGGATCTATGCAATCCGCCTCTTCATCTGGATAGCGTCGATCTACGTCGTCTCGGTTCCGCTCAGGCGACTGCGGGACACTCTCGGCGGGGACGTCTACGTGTGGACGGCGTTGGCTGTGCTCGCCCTCGGTTTCGTCGTCGGCGTCCTCTTGGCGTTCGTCGCCAGACGCCTTGCGGCTCGGCGCCGAATGAGGTCGTAGTGCGCGCATCTGGGGCGGCGGCCCCGGCGACGAACCCGCCCGGCCGCGGTCAGGAGAAATCGGCGTCGAGGACGATGCGGTAGCGGGCTTTGCCGGCGCGGAGGTGGTCGAGGGCCTCGTTCGCCCGGCTCATCGGGAAGTGCTCGGTCTTCGGCGCGATCGCATGCCGCGCCGCGAAGCCGAGCATCGTGTCGATGGCGACGCGCGAACCGGTCGGCGAAGCCGACAGCGAACGCTGGCCCATCATCAGCGGAAAGACGGAGACCTGGATCCCGTCGAGCACGGCGCCGACGACGTGCAGGCGGCCGTTCGGCGCCAGCGCGCCGAGCAGGCCGTTCCAGTCGAGGCTGACGTTGACGGTGTCGAGGATCAGGTCGAAGTGGCCGGCCAGCGCCTTCAGCGCGTCGGCATCGCCGGTGGCGACGACGTGGTGGGCACCGAACGCGCGCGCCTCCTCTTCCTTCGAGCGGCTGCTGGTGAAGGCGGTGACCTCGCAGCCCCAGGCGCGGCAGAACTTCAGCGCCATGTGGCCGAGGCCGCCGATGCCGACCACGCCGACCTTCGCGGTCGGGCGGATGCCGAATTCGTAGAGCGGGGTGAACACGGTGATGCCGCCGCAGAGCAGCGGCCCGGCCTCGGCTGCCGGCAATGCTTCCGGCACCGGCACCACCCAGACCCAGTGCGCGCGCACGCGTTCGGCGAAACCGCCGTGGCGGCCGGCGATCGTCGGGCGGACCCGGGGGCAGAGGTTGTGCCGGCCGGCGAGGCACTGTTCGCAACTCATGCAGCTCCAGGCCGACCAGCCCAGGCCGACACGCTGGCCGAGCGCCAGCCCCTTCGCCTGCGCACCGAGCGCGACCACCCGCCCGATCACCTCGTGCCCGGGCACGAAGGGATAGCGGCTGAAGCCCCATTCGTTGTCGAGCATCGACAGGTCGGAATGGCAGAGCCCGCAGTGATCGACCGCGATCTCCACCTCCTCGTCGCCGAGCGGACCGGAGTCGAAGTGGAAGGGCTCGAGCGGACCGCCGGGCTGGCTGGCGGCGAGGGCGCGGATCGTGCTCATGGTGATTTCCCCTGCGGCTGGATGCCGACGATACGCCCGGTGCCGGCACTACGTCCCGCCCCGGTTGCGATTTGCGGTAGTTTCCCTGGGCATGAAGCGCGCGGACAGGTCGGACAGTCGATGCAGAGGTCACGATGAAGGATGAAGCACTGTCGGAGCTGAAATCACTGCTGGATCCGCCGCAAGTCGATGAAGTCGCATGACGAAGCGGCTCCGCGCTCGACGGCTTCGGCGGCGATGAACCGCCGGTCCGAGGGCGACATCTTCGCGCCGGTGCACCGCGCCCTTCGCCGGGGCCGCGTCGCGAGCGCCCTGCGCCTGCTTCTCGACGACGCGGGCAGACTGCAGCGGCGATTCGAAGTCGACCGCAACCACGCCTGGTACCTGGTCGGCGACGGCCGCTACCGGCGGCGGGAATTCCACGAGGCGATCCGCGCGTTCCGGCGCGCGCTCGCGAGCGATCCGGCCGACGACGACGCGATGATGGCACTCGCCAACTGCCACTCCGAACTCGGGAACCCGCGCTGGAGCAGGCACTACCTGACGCAGGCGCTCCGGCTCGCGCCGGGAAATCCGGCGCTGCTCTACAACCTCGGCAACGCATGGTTCGACTCCGGAGAATTCGCGACGGCGATCGGCCTCTATCGCCGCGCGGCGAAGCGTGCCGCGCCCGAGCTCAAGACCGCCTGCGGGCGCAACGAAGCGCTCGCGAGATTGCGGTCGCGCGGGACAGCCCGATCGCGACGGGACTTGCCCGGGGAGCGGCAGTGACCGTGCCCCAGGAAAGCCACAGGGAGATCCGCTGATGGCAATTAGATCGAGATTTCTGCCGATGGTCGGGATGCTGCTCGTGGGGTCGATGGCCGCCGCAAACTCATTCCGCGAGATGCCGCTCGAAGAGCGGGTTGTCGAGTCGGAGTTGGTGGTCGTCGCCGATTTCGTCGCCCCCGCAAGCTGTCCAGAAGACAGTGGGCGCTGGTGCGCGGACGGGAGATATATGGCGACCTTTCGAGTGCGCAACAGCCTCAAGGGCGAAGTGCAGGATGGCGAGATCGTGGTGCAATGTCGCACCAACGTGCCCGAAGGCAGTCCGGAAGCATGCGATCCCGGGCGCTATATCCTGTTCCTCGAGCGCTCGCGAGCGGGGCATTGGATCATCGTGGGCGGCCCGTACGGCGCGCTGAATATCCGATGAAGTCGTCAGGAATTCCTTCGGGCGGATGCCCAGTGGATCGCCCTCGTTGATTCGGTCACCGTGTCTCGGAGTCAGCGCGAAGCAGATCGTGTCGAGTAAGCGCTCGTCCTGGTCAAGGATCGCTGTCGTGAGCGAGGGCTGCTGACGAATCCGAAAACGCGACGGGCCCTTTTCGATCGCGGCCGATGAATCCCGGAGCGGCCCCTCGCGCAGCGGGGCGCCGCAGCTGCGTTACCCCCGCCGCGATCGAAAAAGCGCGACCTGATAGATTTCGG
Organism: Arenimonas composti TR7-09 = DSM 18010; assembly: GCF_000426365.1. Classification (GTDB taxonomy): domain Bacteria; phylum Pseudomonadota; class Gammaproteobacteria; order Xanthomonadales; family Xanthomonadaceae; genus Arenimonas; species Arenimonas composti. The sequence continues at coordinate 246,566 of NZ_AUFF01000002.1, forward strand.
GTCCCGATGCCCAGCCCCGCCCCGATGATCGACGCCCCCGACACCGCCGACACCCGCATCGCCGCCGCGCTGACCGCCCGCGGCCGGCTGAAGGAGGCCGACCTGGTGCGTGCCCAACGCCTGCACGCCGAGTCAGGTGGCGCGCTGACCGCGCTGCTGGTGCGGCTGGGCATGGTGTCCGAGCGCGACATGGCCGAGACCGCGGCCGAGACCCTCGGCCTGCCGCTGGTCTCGGCGAAGGACTGCCCGGACGCGCCGCCGCCGGGGGTGCAGCTGAGCCTGCGCTTCCTGAAGCAGCTGGCGGTGTGCCCGATCGGCGAGGACGCGCACGGGCTGGACCTGCTGGTCGCCGAACCGCAGGACCCCTATGCCGCCGAGGCGGTGGCGCTGGCGACCGGCCGCGCGGTGCGGGTCAAGGTCGGCCTGCGTGCCGAGATCGCCGATCTGATCGAGCGGTATTACGGCTCCGGCCGCAGCGCGATGGGCACGATCGTCGAGAACCTCGGCGACGAGGCCGGGGGCGAGGAGGCCGACGTCGAGCAGCTGCGCGACCTCGCGTCCGAGGCGCCGGTGATCCGCCTGGTGAACCTGATCATCCAGCGCGCGGTCGAGCTGCGCGCCTCCGACATTCACATCGAGCCGTTCGAGAACCGCCTGAAGGTGCGCTACCGCGTCGACGGCGTGCTCGAGGAAGCGGAATCGCCGCCGGCGAACCTCACCGCGGCGGTGATCTCGCGCATCAAGATCATGGCCAAGCTCAACATCGCCGAGCGCCGGCTGCCGCAGGACGGCCGCATCATGGTGCGGGTGCAGGGCAAGGAACTCGACCTGCGCGTGAGCACGGTGCCGACCGCGCACGGCGAGAGCGTGGTGATGCGCCTGCTCGACCGCGAGTCGGTCGTGCTCGACTTCAGGGCGCTGGGCTTCACCGACGAATTCCTCGGCCAGTTCGTGAAGGTGCTCGAGCAGCCGCACGGCATCCTGCTCGTGACCGGCCCGACCGGCTCCGGCAAGACGACCACGCTGTACGCGGCGCTGAACCAGCTCAATACCCCCGACGTGAAGATCATCACCGTCGAGGACCCGGTCGAATACCAGATCGAGGGCATCAACCAGATCCAGGCCAGGCCGCAGATCGGCCTGGATTTCGCGCATGCGCTGCGCAGCATCGTCCGCCAGGACCCGGACATCATCATGATCGGCGAGATGCGCGACCTCGAGACCGCGCGCATCGCCATCCAGTCGGCGCTGACCGGTCACCTGGTGCTGAGCACGCTGCACACCAACAACGCCGCCGGCGGCATCACGCGCATGCTCGACATGGGCGTCGAGGACTACCTGCTCACGTCCACCGTCAACGGCATCCTCGCCCAGCGCCTGGTGCGCCGGATCGAACCGACGCACGCGGAAAAATATGAAGCGCTGCCGGAGGTGATCGAGGAATTCGGCCTGCGCCGCTTCCAGCCCGAGGGCCCGATCTTCCTGACCCGGCCGAAACCGTCGGCGCTCACGCCGACCGGCTACCTCGGCCGCACCACGATCATGGAATTCCTGGTGATGGACGACAGCCTGCGCCGGCTGGTGATGCAGCACGCCGGCATGGGCGAGCTCGAGGAGGCGGCGCGCGCCCGCGGCATGCGCACGATGTACGAGGATGGGCTGGTGAAGGCGATGCAGGGCCTGACCACGATCGAGGAAGTGCTGCGCGTGACCCAGGAAGCCTGAGGCCATGCCGCTGTTCCGCTACCGCGCGCTGTCGGCGACCGGCGAGACCCTCGACGGGCAGATGGAGGCCGCCAGCGCCGAGGAAGTGGCGTTCCGCCTGCAGGAACAGGGCCACCTGCCGGTCGAGGCGCGGCGCGCCGATGCCGGCGAAACCGCGAGCTTCGCCGGCCTGTTCCGGCGCAGCGAATTCGACGGCAAGCAGGTGCTGGAATTCACCCAGCAGCTGGCGACCCTGCTCGGCGCCGGGCAGCCGCTCGACCGCGCGCTCGGCATCCTGCTGGAGCTGCCGGAAAGCGCCGAGAGCCGCCGCGTCATCGAGCGCATCCGCGATGCGGTGCGCGGCGGCGCCCCGCTGTCGACGGCGCTGGAACAGCAGCACGGCCTGTTCCCGCGCCTGTACGTGAGCCTGGTGCGCGCCGGCGAGGCCGGCGGTTCGCTGCACGAGAGCCTGCGCCGGCTCGCCGACTACCTCGAACGCAGCGGCGCACTGCGCTCGCGGGTGATCAATGCGCTGATCTACCCGGCGATCCTGGTCACCCTGGTCGTGCTGTCGGTGGTGTTCCTGCTGACGACGGTGGTGCCGCAGTTCCAGACCCTGTTCGAGAGCCTCGATGCCGAGCTGCCGTGGTATTCGCAGGCGATCCTCGACATCAGCCTGTTCCTGCGCGCGTGGTGGTGGCTGCTGCTGCCGGCGGTCGTCGCGCTCGGCGTGTGGGCGGTGTGGGCGCTGCGGCGGCCGGCGGCGCGGCGGGCGATCGACGTGCGCCTGCTGCGTGTCCGCCACGTCGGCGACCTCGTCGCCAAGCTCGACACCGCGCGGCTGGCGCGCACCCTCGGCACCCTGGTGCGCAACGGCGTGCCGCTGCTGACCGCGCTGAACATTTCCCGACCGGTGTTGTCGAACCGGGTGCTGGCCGAGGCGGTGGAAGCCGCGGCCGAGGAGGTGAAGACCGGTAGCGGCCTCGGTTACGCGCTGGGGCGGCAGAAACTGTTCCCGCGCCTCGCGGTGCAGATGATCCAGGTCGGCGAGGAGTCGGGCGAACTCGACGGCATGCTGCTCAAAGTTGCTGACACTTTCGACCAGGAAACCAGCAATGCGCTCGACCGCGTGCTCGCGGCGCTGGTGCCGCTGCTCACGCTGCTGATGACGGCGCTGGTCGGGGGCATCATGCTGTCGGTGCTGCTGCCGATTTACGATCTGACTTCGGCGATTTAGACATCGCGCCTGAAGGCGCTCCTACGGTGGTCGGGAACGAGAGTGAAGGGATGATGCGCAGGAATATGAAGATCCACAGCCGCCAGGGTGGTTTCAGCCTGGTCGAAATCATGATCGTGATCGTGCTGATCGGCGGCATCGTCGCGCTGGTCGCGAACCGCGTGATGAACTCGAAGGCGCAGGGCGACTACCGCCTCGCGCAGGTGCAGCTCGACACCCTCGCCGGCAAGGTCGACCAGTTCCGCAGCGACACCGGCCGGTTGCCGGATTCGCTCGAACAGCTGGTGACCTCGCCGGGCCTGCAGGGCTGGCTCGGCCCCTACGCGCAGGCGAAGGAACTCGTCGATCCGTTCGGCACGCCGATCGAATACCGTCGCCCGGGCAGCAACGGGCCGTTCGAGCTCGTCAGCCTCGGCGCCGACGGTGCCCCGGGCGGCGACAGCTTCAACGCCGACATCCGCAAGCCCTGAGCCATCCGCGCCGGCGACGACGATGAAGCGCCAGCGCGGCTTCTCGCTGCTCGAGATCGTCGTCGTCATCGCCCTGATCGCGATGCTCGCCGGCATCGCCGCGGCGACGATCGGCCGGGCGATGCCCGGGCAGCAACTGCGCGGCAGCGCCCGCGAGCTGGCGACCCAGCTGCGCTTCACCCGCGCACAGGCGATCGCCAGCGGCCGCGAGCAGGTGTTCGAACTCGACCTCGGCAGCCGCGCGTGGCGCGGCGCCGGCGGCCGCAGCGGCCGCGTGCCCGAGGACTTCGAACTGATCGTCACCACCGCCCGCGACCCGCGCCCGCAGCGCGAGGTCGCGGTCGTGCGCTTCTTCCCCGACGGCGCCGCCACCGGCGGCCGCATCGTGCTGCAGTACCGCGACGCCGCCTGGCGCATCGACATCGGCTGGCTCACCGGCGAGGTGAAGCTGGCGCGCGGCCGGGGCGAGCCGTGAGCACGCCGGCTCGCCAGCACGGTTTCACCCTGCTGGAACTGCTGCTGTCCTTCCTGTTGCTCACGGTCGGGCTCGGCCTGCTGGTGGCGATCCTCGGTGGCGGCCTGACCCAGGTGCGGCAATCCGGCGACGCCACCGGCGCCGCCCTGCACGCGCAGTCGCTGCTCGAACAGCTCGGGGTGATGGGCCCGTTGGAGCCGGGCGAACACCACGGCGAGTTCGACGGCGGCCGCTACCGCTGGGAGCTGCGGATCGAGCAGGTCGAGGACCCGGTGCCGCCACCGCTGCCGTCGCTGGACCAGTCGCCGGTCGAACGCGTCGGCCGCCGTCTCGGCGAACCGATCCTCTACCGCGTGCAGCTCGATGTGCACTGGGGCGAGGACGACTGGGCGCGCAGCCTGCAGTTCGTGACGCTGCGGTCGCGCTTCCCGGCGCCGGAGGCGATCGGGCCATGAAGCGCGCGCGCGGCTTCACCCTCGTCGAGATGATGCTGGTGGTGACCCTGCTGGCGGCGGCGCTGGCGCTCGGCTTCGCGACGCTGCGCAACGCCACCCAGGCCACCGAGCGCGCCGAGGAGACCGCGCAGCGGCAGGAGCGGCTGCGCGCGGTGCAGGGCTTCCTGCGCCGGCAACTGGCGGCGGCGATGCCGCTGCCGATGGCGCCGGTGGACGCCGACGACGCCCCGGAAGTCTTCCTGGCCGCCGGCGACGAGCTCAGCTTCGTCGCGCCGATGCCAGGCTACCTGTCGCGCGGCGGCCCCTACCTGCAGACCTTCCGGCTGGTGCCGGACCGCGGCGGCCTGCGCCTGGAGTTCGAACACCGCCTGCTGACCCTCGACGGCCCGGCCGAGCCCGAGCGCGAACCCGAGGTGCTGCTCGACGGCATCGCCGAGGGCCGCTTCGAGACCCGGCGTTTCGACGAGCGCGGCAACGCCGGCGGCTGGACCTCCCGCTGGAAGAACCCGGACGAGATCCCGCGCCTGGTGCGCCTGCGCCTGCGCATGCAGGACGGTGCCGGCGACTGGCCGACCCTGGTGGTGGCGCCGCGGCTGGGCCAGAACGCGCCGCCGGTGGCCAGCGGCGACACCCCCGGGGTGCCGCGGGAGGACGAGGAATGAGCCGGCCGATGCGTGCGCACGCGCGCGGCGCCGCGCTGCTGATCGTGCTGTGGATCGTGCTGCTGCTGTCGGGCCTGGTCGCGGTGTTCGCGCTGACCGCGCGCACCGAGGCGCTGCAGGGCACTGCGCTGCGCCAGCAGGCGGTCGGCCGGCACATGGCCGAGGCCGGCGTCGAGATGGCCGCCTACCGGCTCGCCGCCAGCGACCCGAACGCGCGCTGGATGGCCGACGGTCGTGACAACACCTTCGAGTTCGAGGGCTGGACCCTGACCGTCGCGGTGCAGGACGAGGCCGGCAAGTTCGACCTCAACGTCGTCGAGTCGCCGCAGCTGGCCGAACTGATGCGCGCCCTCGGCATGGACGACGCCCGTGCCCGCGCCCTGGCCGGCGCGATCCAGGACTTCCGCGACCCGGACGACCTGCTGGCGATCGAAGGCGGCGCCGAGGACCGCGACTACGAAGCCGCCGGCCTGCCCTACGGCGCCAAGGACGCGCCCTTCGTCAGCCTGAGCGAGCTGCAGCAGGTGCTCGGCATGGACCTGGAGACCTATCGCCTGCTCGAGCCCTATCTGACCGTCTTCACCTCGCGCCCCGAGCCCGACGCGGCCTTCGCGCCCGGTCCGGTGCTGCTGGCGATGGGCCTGGCGCCGGACCTGGTGGCGACGCTGCTGGCGCAACGCGCCGCCTGGGAGCCGGGCCTGCCGTTGCCGCTGCTGCCCGACGGCAGCGCCCTCGCCGTGGTCGGATCGGGTACGTATAGTGTCGCCAGCCGCGCCACCCGCCCGGACGGCACCGAGGTCCGGATCACCGCCGTCATCCGCATCGGCGCCGGCGCCGGCTTCGGACAGACCTACGCGCCGCTGGCGTGGCGGGTGGGAGAACCCGACTGATGCCTGCCGCCGACCGCCTGCCCGCCCTGCTGGAAAACCTGTCGCTGCGCGTCGCCCGCAGCCCGTTCCCGGGCTGGCTGGCCGAGGCCGGCGAGGCCCTGCGCGCGCTGCTGCCGCGGCGCTGGCGGGCGCTGTTCGAGGACGGCGCCCAGCGCCTGTTCCTGCAGCCGGGCGCCGACGGCATTCAACTGTTCGCCAGCGACCGCCAGGGCGACCGCCACCTCGGCGCCGTCGCCGGCGACGATGCCGCCGACCTCGCCGAGATCGGCCGCCGTCTCGACCAGGCCGGCGCCCCGCGCTGGCTGCTGTTGCCGGCCTCGACCGTGCTGCGGCGCGTGCTGAGCCTGCCTGCCGCCGCCGAGCCGCGGCTGCGCGAGGTGCTCGGCTTCGAGATCGACCGGCAGACGCCGTTCGCCGCCGACCAGGTCTGCTTCGAGGGCCGCGTGCTCGGCCGCGACGCCGGTGGCCAGCACCTGCAGGTCGAACTGCTGGTGCTGCCGAAGAACAGCCTCGATGCGGCGCTGAAGGCGATCGGGCCGCTCGCCGCCGGCATCGCCGGCGTCGACGCGGTCGCCGCCGACGGCCGCCGCCTCGGCGTCAACCTGCTGCCCGCCGGCCGCCGCGAAAGCCGCAGCCACCCGGTGCGGCGGCTGAACCTGATGCTGGCCGCCGCGGCGGTGTTCTCGATCGTGCTGGCCGGCTGGCTGGTGCTCGACAACCGCGCGCGCAAGCTCGCCGAATTCGAGGCCGCCGTCGCCGCCGCGAACGACGAGGCGCGCGAGGCGCGCCGCCTGCGTAACCAGCTGCAGGTGTCGGCGAACGCCGCGAACTTCCTCGCCAACGCCCGCGCCGCGCGGCCGACGATGCTGGAAGTGCTCGCCGACCTGACCCGGCGCATCCCCGACGACACCGCCCTCGACAAGCTCGCGGTCACCGGCGACCGCCTGGTGATCGTCGGCCAGAGCCGGGCGGCGCCGGCGCTGGTCGCGCTGCTGCAGGAATCGCCGCTGCTGCGCGAACCGGCGCTGGCCGGCGCCGTGCAGGCCGACCCGCGCAGCGGCCGCGACCGCTTCACGCTGACCGCGACGATCGTCGCGGCGCCCGCCGCCGCGCCGGAGGTCGAATGAATCCGGTGATGAAGCGGCGCGCCGGCGTACTCGCGGGGCTGGCGGTGGTCGCGGTGCTGGCCTATTTCGTGTTCGTGCACTGGTGGTTCACCGTGCCGATGCTGGCGATGGGCGACCGCATCCAGGAACTGCGCGACCAGCAGCAGCTGCTGCGCGCCGAGATCGCGCAGAAGCCGCAGCTGGAACTGGCGCTGGCCGGGGTGCGCGCCTTCGAGGAGGGCAATCCCGGCTTCCTGCCCGAGAGCAACCGCCAGCTCGCGACCGCGGCCCTGGTGCAGCGGCTCGAGGCGGTGGTCGAAGGCACCACCGGTGGCGCCGCCAGCTGCCGGATCACCGCGCGCACGCCGTCGGAATCGCGGGTCGAGGAACCCTTCGTGCGCGCCACCGTGAAGGTGACGCTGCGCTGCGGCATGGGCGAGCTGGCGGCGATCCTGCACGCGCTCGAGAGCGGCAGCCCGCAGCTGTTCATCGACAACCTCGACCTGCTGTCGCGGCGCAGCTTCCTCGGCAATGCCCGCGAGGGCGGTGCGCTCGAGGTCAGCTTCGACCTGTACGGCTACCTGAAGACGCCGGCGACGGCCGGGGAGGGCGGATGATCGCCCGCGTACCGGCCACGACCGGCCTGCTCGCCGCGACCGCCTTCTGGGGCCTCGGCCTGCTGGTGCTCGCCCTGCTCGGGCTCGGCGGCACCGTCGGCCCGCATCCGGAGAATCCCGCGCTGGCGCCGCCGCTGCCGGCGGTGAGCCTGGTCGAGATGGAAAACCGCCTCGGCCCGCTGTCGATGTATGCCGAAGTCGCCGAACGGCCGCTGCTCAATGCCGACCGCCGGCCGGCGCCGGTCGCCGCGAGCGCCGGCGCCGAGGACGCCCCACTCGACGTCGTGCTGACCAGCGTGCTGCTGGTCGGCGACGTGAAGCTGGCGATCGTCGAGCGCCCGGACGACCCGACCGCCTACCGCGTGCGGATCGGCGAGGGCGTGCCAGGCACCGGCTGGCGCCTGGTCGAACTGCAGCCGCGGTTGGCGGTGTTCGACGGGCCGCAGGGCCGGCGCGAACTGGCGCTGCGGGTATTCGACGGCACCGGCGCGCCGATGCCACCGCCGCTGGCCGCGCCGACGCCGCCGGCCCCCGCGAACGCCGCCGCGCCGCCTTCGCCGGCTGCCGATGCCGCCGCCCCGGTGCCGGCCCCGGCCAGCGACGGCGCCAACGTGGCGGCACCGGCGAATCCCGGCGCGGCCGAGGAACTGACGCCGGAACAGCAGGTCGAGGCGATCCGCCGCCGCATCGAGGCGCGGCGGGCGATGCGGGCCCAGGAGAACGCCCGCGAACGCGCGGCCCAGGCAGGGGACAACAGGTAGAGTGATCCGATGAAGAAGATTCCGACCCCGGCGATCGTCCTGGGCCTGGCCCTGCTCGTATTCCTCGCCGGCTGCGCGACGACCTCGCCGCCGGTGATCCAGCGCGGCGCCGACCCGCTCGCCCGTGCCGATGCCGCGGTGGTGCTGCCGCCCCCGGCGGACGTCCCCGTCGACGCCGGCCCGGCCGATGCCGGCGCCGTGGCCGCGACGGGCGGTCCCGGCGCGGTGCTGGTGCCCGGCACCGGCCGCGTGATCAACCAGGAACTCGCCGCGCAGCCGGCGCCCTCGCTCGACGGCGTCGGCGAGGCCACGTTCAACTTCGAGGGCCAGTCGCTGCACGCGGTGGTGAAGGCGATCCTCGGCGACCTGCTGCAGCAGAACTACGTGATCGCGCCGGGCGTGCAGGGCCAGGTGACGCTGGCGACGCCGCGGCCGGTCAACGGCGCCCAGGCCCTGAGCCTGCTGGAGAACGCGCTGGCCTGGAACAACGCGCGGATGATCTGGTCCGACGGCCGCTACAACATCGTCCCGGCCGACCAGGCGCTGCCGGGCAATCTGGCGCCGCGCACCGGCGGTCCGGCCAGCGCCCGCGGCTACGAGGTGCGGGCGGTGCCGCTGCAGTACATCTCGGCCAGCGAGATGAAGAAGATCCTGGAGCCCTACGCGCGGCCGCAGGCGATCGTCAGCGTCGACAACGCGCGCAACCTGATCGTGCTCGCCGGCACCCGCGCCGAGCTCACGAACTACCTGCGCACGGTCGAGATCTTCGACGTCGACTGGCTGGCCGGCATGTCGGTCGGCGTGTTCCCGCTGATGTCCGGCGAGGCCGAGGCAGTGGTCGACAGCCTCGAGGGCGTGTTCGGCGCCGAGGGCGCGACCCCGCTCGCCGGCATGGTCCGCTTCATGCCGCTGGCCGGGCAGAACGCGGTGATGGTGATCACCCCGCAGCCGCGCTACCTGCGCGAGATCGGCACGTGGATCGAGCGCCTGGACGCCGGTGGCGGCGAGGCGCCGCGGCTGTACACCTACGAAGTGCTGTACATGAAGGCGGTCGACCTGGCCGAGCAGCTGGGCCAGGTCTTCGGCGGGGGCAGTGGCGCCGGCGGTGGCCGCGTCGACGCCGGCGGTCCGCCGTCGATCATGCCGGGCCTGGATCCGGTGCGGATGCGCACGATCGACACCCCGGCGCCGGACGCCGCCGACCCCGGCGCCCGCGCCGAGAACGCCCGCCGCGAGGCCGCGGCCCGCGGTGGCGAGCGCGGCGGCGGCATCGCCCTGGGCAGTTCCGACGACGTTTCGATCAGCGCGGTCGAGGAATCCAATGCGCTGCTGGTGCGGGCGACGCCGGTGCAGTGGGAGTCGATCCGGCGCACGATCGAGCGCCTGGACACGATGCCGCTGCAGGTGCACATCGAGGCGCAGGTGGTCGAGGTCGTGCTGCGCGACCAGCTCAGCTACGGCGTCAACTGGTTCTTCGAGAACGCGATCCCCGACGACTTCCCCGGCGCGAACGGTGTCGGCCGGGTCTGGGGCGACGTCGCCGGCGGTGTCGGCGACACCGGCCTCGGCTGGAGCTTCCGCGGCCCGAACGCGGCGGCGGTGATCAGCGCGCTCGACCGCTATTCCGACATCCGCATCCTGTCGACGCCGTCGGTGGTGGTGCGCAACAACGCCGAGGCCCGCCTCGACGTCGGCGACAAGATCCCGGTCAACAGCACCAGCTTCAATCCGATCACCGGCGGCAACGACGGCACGTACACGAACGTGCAGTACCTCGACACCGGCGTGATCCTGACCGTGAAGCCGCGCATCAGCCGCGACGGCACCGTGTTCATGGAGATCGAGCAGGAAGTCAGCTCGCCCGGCGACACCCCGGACGCCAACGGCAACGTGCCGATCAGCAGCCGCTCGATGACCACCGAGGCGGCGATCAAGAGCGGCGAAACGGTGATGCTTGGCGGTCTGATCCAGGAGAACGGCCTGCGCGGCTCCGACGGTATTCCGGGGCTGTCGCGGCTGCCGGTGATCGGCGGCCTGTTCGGGCGCCAGATCAACAACCGCACGCGCACCGAGGTGATCATCCTGGTGACGCCGACGGTGATCCGTGATCCGAACGAGGCCCGTCGCCTGACCGACGAGTACGGCGAGCGTTTTCGCGCCCTCGATCCGCTGCGCGCGCCGGACGCCGAACGCCGCTGAGATGATCCCGGCGACCCGCGCCGTCTTCCGCGAGCTGTTGCGCCGCGAACTCGAGGAACGCTGGCGCGGCAGCCTGCTCGGCGCCGCCTGGCTGCTGCTGCTGCCGCTGCTGCAGCTGGCGGTGCTGGCCTGGGTGTTCGGCAGCGTGCTGCCGGCGCGCGCGGCCGGCGGGGCGCTGCCTTACGCGGCTTTCCTCGCGCTCGGGCTGTGGCCATGGAACCTGCTCGCCAACGCCGCCAACCGCGGCGTCACCGCGCTCACCGACAACGCCGCGCTGATCGGCAAGGTCGCGGTGCCGCACCGCCTCTACGTCGACAGCCGGGTCGCCGGTGCGGTGCTGCTCGAGATCGCCGGCTTCGTCGTCGTGCTGGTCGCGCTGCCGCTGTTCGGGGTGTCGCTGCAGTGGAGCGGGGCGCCGGCGCTGCTGCCGGCGCTGGCGACGGTGGCGCTGTGGGCGCTGGCGCTGGCGCGCACGCTGGCGGTGCTGCAGGTGTTCCTGCGCGACATCGGCGCGGTGATCGTCGCGCTGCTGTCGCTCGGTTTCTTCCTGGCGCCGGTGCTGTACGACCGCGCGGCGCTGCCGCCGGCGCTCGCCGACGGGCTGGTGCTGAATCCGGCGACGGTGCCGATCGAGGCGGTGCGCGCGGCGCTGCTGCCGGACGCGGCCGTGAACTGGCCCGCGCTGGCCGGCAATGCGGCCGCGGCGCTGCTCGCGGTGTGGCTGTCGGCGCGTTTCCTGCGCGCGGCGCGCAGCCATCTGGAGGATTTCCTGTGAGCGCCGCGCCACTGGTCGAGGCCGTCGGCCTGGGCAAGCGCTATCCGGTGCTCGGCCACCGCGGCGACCGCGTCGCGGCGCTGTGGGACGTGCTGCGCGGGCGGCCGGCGCGACGCTACACCCAGGTGCTCGAGGACGTGTCCTTCGCCGTGCGGCCCGGTGAATCGCTGGCGGTGATCGGCGAGAACGGCGCCGGCAAGTCGACCCTGCTCAAGCTGGTGACCGGCGTGCTGACGCCGAGCAGCGGCACGGTTTCGGCGCGCGGCCGCATCGGCGCCCTGCTCGAACTCGGCGCCGGCTTCCATCCCGAACTCAGCGGCCGCGACAACGTGCGCCTGGCGGCGGCGCTGTACGGGCTCGAGCCGCGCATGCTGGCGGCGAAGCTGCCGGAGATCGAGGCCTTCGCCGACATCGGCGCCTATATCGACGAGCCGGTGAAGCATTACTCCTCGGGCATGGTGGTGCGCCTGGGCTTCGCGGTGATCGCCGCGGTGCGCCCGGAACTGCTGGTGACCGACGAGGTGCTGGCGGTCGGCGACGAGAACTTCCAGCGCAAGTGCATCCGCTGGATCGACGGCTACCTCGCCGGCGGCGGCACCCTGCTGCTGGTGTCGCATTCGATGTACCACGTGCAGAAGCTGTGCCGGCGCGCGCTGTGGCTCGACGCCGGGCGTGTGGCGATGGCGGGGGACGTGTTCGACGTCAGCCAGGCCTATCTCGCGGCGCAGGAAGCGAAGCAGCCGGCGGCCGAGGCGGCGCCGGCGGCGGCCCGCGGTGGCGATGTCGTCATCGAGTCGGCGCGCAGCAACGGCGACGAAAGCGCCACGCCGCTGCTGCTCGAACCCGGCGCGACGCTGCGCCACGAACTGGTGCTGGCGGTGCGCGACGGCCGCGCGCCGGTGGCGATGTTCGGTTGGCTGCGCGCGGACGGCACGCCGGTCTACGGCGTCAGCAGCGAAATCGACGGCGTGCCGGGCGAGGCGCTCGGCGACGGCCGCTTCCGCTTCGTCGTCGAATTCCCGGCGCTGCCGCTGCTGCCGGGGAACTACCGGTTGCGGAGTTTCGCGCTGGATGCGGAAGGCCTGCGCCTGTTCGACCAGCGCGAGCGGGAGATCACCGTGCGCGGGGAGTCACGCGAGTTCGGCGTGGTGCGTCTGCCGCATCGGTGGAATCCATGAGCGGCCTGCCGACCGTCGTCGTGCCGGTGTTCAACGGGCTGGACGCGCTCGACGGCTGCCTGGCCGCGCTCGAGCGTACGCTGCCGGCCGGCACGAACGTCCTCCTCGCCGACGACGCCAGTTCCGATCCGCGCATCGCGCCGCTGCTGGCGGGTTTCGCGGCGCGCAGCCGGCTGGCGGTGCGGGTGGTGACGCGCGCGCGCAACCTCGGCTTCCCGGGCAACTGCAATGCCGCATTCGCCGAGACCGGAGACGCCGACCTCGTGCTGCTCAACAGCGACACCGTGGTGACGACCGGGTGGCTGCAGCGCCTGGCCGCCTGCGCGGCGGCGGACCCGCGGATCGCGACCGTGACGCCGTGGTCGAACAACGCCGAGATCTGCTCGTTCCCGCGCTTCTGCGAGGACAATCCGCCGCCGGACGATCCGGAGGCCATCGCCGAAGCCGCCGCCGGCCTCGACGCCGCCGCGGTCGAGCTGCCGACCGCGGTCGGCTTCTGCATGGTCGTGCGGCGGGCGGCACTGCGCGCGCTCGGCGGCTTCGACGCCGCCACCTTCGGCCGCGGCTACGGCGAGGAGAACGACTTCTGCCTGCGCGCGGCGGCGATGGGCTGGCGCAATGTGCTGTGCCCGCAGGCCTACGTGGTGCACCTCGGCGGCGCCTCGTTCGGGCCGCTCGGGCTGGCCCCGAACGGCGACAACCTGGCGCGGCTGCTGGCGCGCTGGCCGGACTACAACGAGCGCGTCGCCCGCTTCATCCTCGCCGACCCGCTGGCGCTGCTGCGCCAGCGCCTGAACGAGCGCATCGAGCATCTGGCCCGCAGCGGGCCGCAGCGGGACCTGTTCGGCTAGCATTCGCGCATGTCCGTTTCCGTCCTGCCGTTCACCGGCGAGCGCTTCACGCCCGAGTGCGTGCGCGAGATCGCTCACGAGCACTGGCACCGCTACGCCTTCGCCCGGCCGCTGGCCGCCGGCCGCCGGGTGCTCGACGCGGCCTGCGGCGAGGGTTACGGCAGCGCCCTGCTGGCCGCGGCCGGGGCCAGGTCGGTCCTCGGCGTCGACCTCGACGGTGCCACCGTCGAACATGCCCGTGGCCGCTACGGCGACGCCGCCAACCTGCGTTTCGAGGTCGCCGACGCCGCCGCGCTCGACGCGCTGCCGGACGCCGGTTTCGACCTGATCACCAGCTTCGAGACGCTCGAGCACCTGCAGGCCCAGGAAGCCCTGCTGGCGGGCTTCGCGCGGCTGCTGGCGCCGGGCGGGATCCTGCTGGTCTCGACACCGGACAAGCGCCAGTACAGCGACGCGACCGGGGAGAGCAATCCGCATCACGTGCGGGAGCTTTACCGGGAGGAGTTCGAGGCGCTGCTGGCGGACGCATTCCCGGCGCGGCGGCTGTATGCGCAGAAGCTGTTGTTCCAGTCGGTGCTGTGGGACCTCCCCCCCGCCCCCGTAGGAGCGCCTTCAGGCGCGATCCCAATGCGCATTGGGATCGCGCCTGAAGGCGCTCCTACGGGGGCGGGGGTCGGTGCACAGGCGCAGTTGGTGACGCATGACGGCGCGGCCTTCCATCCCGGCCTCGCCTACCCGCCGATGTACTACCTGGCGGCCTGCGCGCACGAAGCCGCCGCACTCGCGACGCTGCCGCCGCTGTCGCTGTACGGCGACGCCGCCGAGAGCGTCTACGCCGACTACCGCGACGAGGTCCGGCGCAACCGCGCCGCCGCCGCCCACATCGCCCACCTCGAGGCCGAACTGGCGCGCCTGCGCGGCGGCGCGCCGTGAGCGCAGGCACCGGCGAGCTGCTGACGTCGCCCGGCGCGGTCGGCATCGGTGCCAACGACATCGGCGTCGTCGTCGTCAGCCACGAGAGCGCCGGCACGATCGGCGAATGCCTGCAGCGCCTGCTCGCCGCGCGCGACGTCTTCCGCATCGTCGTCATCGACAATGCATCGAGCGACGCCACCGTCGCCATCGTCCGCGAACTCTGCGCGCGCGACGAACGCCTGAGCCTGGTCGTGAACGCCGACAACGTCGGCTTCGCCGCCGCCTGCAACCAGGGTGCGACCGCGTTCGCGCAGCCGTGGATCGCCTTCGTGAACCCCGACTGCTACGTCGAGCGCGACACCCTGTCGCGGCTCGTGCGGCATGCGCGCGAGCGCCCCGGCGCCGGCCTGCTCGGCGTCGAGATGGTCGACGAGGCCGGCGTCGTCGACCCGAACTCGCGCCGCAGCGATCCGTCGCTGGCCGACCTGCTGCTGCGCTTCGGCCGCCGCGACGACCTCTACCTCGGCCGCGATCCGGCCCTGGCGCTGCAGCTCGTCGACGCGGTGTCGGGCGCGCTGATGCTGCTGCCGACCGGGCTGTTCCTGCGCCTGGGCGGCTTCGACGAGGGTTACCGCCTGCACGTCGAGGACCTCGACCTGTGCCGGCGCGTGCGCGACGGCGGCTACGAGGTGCTGGTCGCCAACGACCTGCGCGTCGTGCACGTCAACGGCGTCTCCAGCCGCCGCCGCCCGCTGCGGGTGTCCTGGCACAAGCACCGCGGCATGTGGCGCTATTTCCGCAAGTTCGAGGCGCCGCGCGGGCGTTCCTGGACCGCGCCGGCGGTGTGGGTGGCGCTGTGGCTGCATTTCCTGCTCGGCGCGCCCGGCCTGCTCTGGCGCGCCCGCCGCGAGCGTGCGCAGCGCGGGGCGGCGCCGTGACGCCGGCGACGCCGCCGGCGCCGCGCCGTGCGGACAGCATCTACCTGGCGCATCTGGACATCGTGCACGGCTGCCAGCTGCGCTGCGTCGGCTGCCCGAACTCGATCCTGCAGCCGAAGGTGTCGCAGATCGCCGAGGACGCCTTCGCGGCGATCCTGCGCAACATCGACGTCGACCGCATCCACCTGCTGCGCCTGTTCAATTTCGGCGAGCCGCTGCTGCACCGCGGCCTGTCGACGCTGCTGCCGCACATCCGCGCGCAGCGCTGGACCGCCGAACAGGTCGAGCTGTCCACGAATGCGCAGAAGGTCTACTGGGACGATTTCGAGGCGGCCCTGGCCACCGGCGTGCTGACCCGGCTGATCGTCAGCTGCGACGGCGACGGCACCCCGGCCGACTACGAGCGCCTGCGGCCGCCGTCGAAGTGGGACCGGCTGGTGGAGTTCCTCGAGCGCACGAAGGAACTGCGCGATCGCCACTGCCCGCATCTCGAGCTGATGACGATGACCGTCTGCGAGGACGAGGCCGCGCGCGAGCGCTGGCGCGCCTTCCTCGAGCCGCGCGGCTTCACCCCGCGCTTCCGCCGCTGGATGTGGCTGCCGGATTCGAAGCGCAACATGACCGGCCGCGACCCGGCGGCGGGCGAGGGCGTCTGCCTGTTCATGGCCGACCCGTCCGAGTTCACCGAGCATCCCTGGGACGGCCAGATCCACCAGCTCTACTGCGACGCCGACGGCACCGTCGTGCCCTGCTGCGTGCACCCGCAGGCGGCGGTGCTCGGCAACCTGCGCACGCAGACCTACAACGACGTGCTCGCCGGCGCCGCGCGCGCGGGATTCCTCGACGACCTCGCGTTCCGCCGCGACCAGCTGCGCATCTGCAGCCAGTGCGAGGTCGGGCCGGCGCGGGCGCCCGGCGCCCCGCAACAGGCGGCGCTGGATACCTGAAGTCGGGTCAGCGCAACCAGCCCTTCGCCGCCGCGCTGCGCGCCAGGAAGACGAGGCCGACATGTACGCCTCCGCGGACCAGATCGCCGCGATCGCGCCGCCGAGAAGGTCCGCGGCGCGCGGGCCCAGCAGCAGTCCCAGGCCGCCGAAAGCGGCGGACACGAGACGGTCGGCGAGGCCCGACGCCTCGCGTTCATGACGGCGCGGTGGCATCAGATGCGATCGCCGCCGTCTTCGGCTTCGACCGCCGGGAGATCGTCGTCGTCCGCTTCCAGCGCGCCGGAACGCGCCTCGAGGCCCTTGGCGACGGCGATTTCCTCCGGGCTGAGCAGCTCGATGCGGTCACCGCCCTCCGGTCGCAGTTCGAGCCTCCGGAAGTACCAGACGCCCTCGAGCTTCACCGCCCGCACGTGCAGCGTGCCCGCGCCTTTCGGCCCGGTCAGCGGCAACGTGTAGTTCGCGTTGCCGCTGTCACCGCTGTCGTTGAACTGGCCCTGCAGCATCCAGCCGGCGGTGATCGGCGCGCCGAGCGCGGCGATCGCCGCCGGATGCTGCTGCGCGCGCTCGACCCCCTGGCCGTAGGCGCCCGAGCTCTTCATCACCCCGAGGATGCCGCCGAACAGCGCCGCGCAGCTGCCGATCGCCAGCAGGACGAGCAGCAGGCAGCCGCCGGGCGCGGCCCATTTCCAGTGGCGGCCCCACCAGCTGCGTTGCGGTCGGTCGTGCATGCTCGTTCCCCGGCGATGTCCCGCTGCCTAGGTTACTACCTCCCCAGCGGCGAGGAGGTACTTCGTACGAACTCGCCCACCCCTAAGTCACTTCAGCGCCTTGAAGCGCAGGCGGTGCGGCTTCGAGCCTTCCTCGCCGAGGCGGCGCTTCTTGTCCTCTTCGTACTCGCGGTAGTTGCCCTGGTAGAACTCGACGTGCGAGTCGCCCTCGAAGGCGAGGATGTGGGTGGCGATGCGGTCGAGGAACCAGCGGTCGTGCGAGATCACCAGCGCGCAGCCCGGGAATTCGAGCAGCGCGTCCTCGAGCGCGCGCAGCGTTTCGATGTCGAGGTCGTTCGAGGGTTCGTCGAGCAGCAGCACGTTGCCGCCCTGCAGCAGGGTCTTGGCCATGTGCAGGCGACCGCGCTCACCGCCCGACAGCGTGCCGACGAGCTTCTGCTGGTCGCTGCCCTTGAAGTTGAAGCGGCCGATGTAGGCGCGCGACTGGATCTCGACCTTGCCGATCGTGATGATGTCGCTGCCGCCGGACACCGCCTGCCAGACGTTCTTGTCGGCTTCCAGCGCGTCGCGGCTCTGGTCGACGTAGGCGATCTTCACCGTGTGGCCGATGATCACCTCGCCCTTGTCCGGCTTCTCGGCGCCGGTGATCATCTTGAACAGCGTCGACTTGCCGGCGCCGTTCGGGCCGATGATGCCGACGATCGCGCCGGGCGGGATCGTGATGTTCAGGTCGTCGATCAGCAGGCGGTCGCCGAAGCTCTTCGAGACGTTCTTGAATTCGATCACCTTGTCGCCGAGGCGCTCGCCCGGCGGGATGAAGATCTCGTTGGTCTCGTTGCGCTTCTGGTACTCGACCGACTGCAGGTCCTCGAGGCGCTGCAGGCGCGCCTTGCCCTTGCTGCGGCCGCCCTTGGCGTTCTGCCGGGCCCACTCGAGTTCCTTCTGCAGCGCCTTCTGGCGGCCCTTTTCCTGCGCCTCTTCCTGCTTCAGGCGCTCGGACTTCTGCTGCAGCCACTCGCTGTAGTTGCCCTTCCACGGAATGCCGCGGCCGCGGTCGAGTTCGAGGATCCACTCGGCGGCGTTGTCGAGGAAGTAGCGGTCGTGGGTGACCGCGACGACGGTACCCGGGTAGCGCTGCAGGAACTGCTCCAGCCACTCGACGGATTCGGCGTCGAGGTGGTTGGTCGGTTCGTCGAGCAGCAGCATGTCGGGCTTGCTCAGCAGCAGGCGGCACAGCGCGACGCGGCGCTTCTCGCCACCCGACAGCGGGCCGATCTTCGCGTCCCACGGCGGCAGGCGCAGCGCGTCGGCGGCGATTTCCAGCTGCAGCTCGAGGGTGGCGGCGTCGCCGGTGGCGAGGATCGCCTCGAGGCGCTGCTGCTCGGCGGCGAGCTTGTCGAAGTCGGCGTCCGGCTCGGCGTAGGCGGCGTAGACGGCGTCGAGCGCGGCCTGGGCGTTCAGCAGGTCGCCGACGCCTTCCTCGACCGCCTGGCGCACGGTGTGCTCGGGATTGAGCTTCGGCTCCTGCTCGAGGTAGCCGACCTTGATGCCCGGCTGCGGACGTGCCTCGCCGGTGAAGTCGGTATCGACGCCGGCCATGATCCGCAGCACGGTCGACTTGCCGGCGCCGTTGAGGCCGAGCAGGCCGATCTTCGCGCCCGGATAGAACGACAGCGAGATGTCCTTGATGATCTGGCGCTTCGGCGGCACCGTCTTGCTGACGCCGATCATGGTGTAGATGTACTGCGACATGCGTGCTCCCGGGGAAGCCGGCGGCGTCTGGCGCGGCCGGGCAGGGGTGGGATCGAAGGGCCCGCAATTATAGCGGCTTAACAACCGGGGTCAGATTCCCGGGTTAAGCGCGCTTAACCCGGGAATCTGACCCCGGTTGTTAAGTTCACCGCCGCCCCATCGTCCCTTCACGCAAACCGCCGACGCTGGTCCCGACCCCACCGGAGACCCGCGCATGCGCCTGGCCCTGAAACTCGCCCTCGTCGGCGTCCTGTTGCTGCTGCTGATGATCCCGCTGCTGATGCTCTACGGCCTGGTCGCCGAGCGGCAGCAGCGCGGCGCCGAGGTCGCCGCCGAGATCGCCCAGGCGACCGCCGGCAACCAGACCGTGGTCGGCCCGCTGCTGCTGGTCGAAGCCGAGCAGGTCACCGAGCCCAAGCGCCTGGTCACCCGCGACGGCGTGATCGGCGAGGAGCTCGAACAGGAGCGCACCACCGTCCAGTACCTGGTGAGCCCCGACACCCTGCACATTCACAACGACCTGCGCACCGAGCGCCGCGGCCGCAGCCTGTTCCAGGTGCTGCTCTACCACGACGCGATGCGCCTGCAGGGCCGCGTCACCCACACCGTGCCGGCCACGGAGTCCGGCACCACCCTGCGCCCGCAGCGCGCCTGGCTGGTGCTCGGCCTCGGCGACAACCGCGGCCTGCGCGGCCTGGATCTGAAGGTGAACGGCGCCGCCGCCAGCGCCGAGCCCGGCACCCGCGTCGAGTGGCTGAGCGCCGGCCTGCACGTGCCGGTGGACGTCGCCGCGCTCGACCGTCCGCTCGCCTTCGACTGGTCGCTGCAGCTCAGCGGCACCGGCTGGCTCGGCTGGCTGCCGGTGGCCGGCGAAACCACCGTCGAGACCCGCGGCGACTGGCCGCACCCGAGCTTCGATGGCCGCCACCTGCCGCAGGCGCCGGAGGTCCGCGAGGACGGCTTCACCGCCGCCTGGTCGGTGTCCCGCCTGTCGAGCCGGGTGCCGCAGGCGCTGACCCGCTGCAACGTCGCCGGCGGCCACTGCGCCGCCCTCGACGAAGCCGGCTTCGGCCTGCGCCTGGTCGAACCGGTCGACCGCTACCTGATGACCGACCGCGCGATGAAGTACGCCCTGCTGTTCCTGGTGCTGGTGTTCGGCGCCGTGTTCCTGGTCGAGGCGCTGGCGGCGCGGCCCGTGCACTTCGTCGCCTACGGCCTGACCGGGCTGGCGCTGGCGATGTTCTACCTGCTGCTGCTCTCGCTCAGCGAACACCTCGGCTTCGGCCCCGCCTACGCGATCGCCGCCACCGCCTGCGCCGGTCTGGTCGCCCATTACCTCGCCGGCGTGCTCGGCGGCGTCCGCCGCGGCGCCGCTTTCGGCCTCGGCCTGCTCGGGCTCTACGGGGTGCTCTTCCTGCTGCTGCGCTCCGAGGACTACGCGCTGCTGGTCGGCAGCCTCCTGCTCTTCGTCCTCCTCGCCACCGTCATGACCCTCACCCGCCGCCTCGACTGGGCGAACGTCGGCCTCCCCACGCCCCCCGCGTTCCGCGTTCCGGCGCCGGGCTTCGCTTCGCCGGCCGGCGAAGCGGCCGCGGGTCGTGGTCCGGACACGCCGTGAATCGTCCGTGTTGGCACCTCGCCGACCCACGGCGATACGTTGCTGCCTGACGGCCCGTAAAACGGCCGGTCTCCGGGGCGGTGGCCGCCGGCGCCGCCCGCCGACGAATCCCCAACGGCGCCCGCCGACACTGCCCCGGCGACCGCCCGGGCTACAATTCCGGCTTTCCGGTAGCCAGGAGCGGGCGATGTTCGGCAGGGAGATGCGGATCGAGGGGTACGACGAGGAACTGGCCCGGGCGATCGCCCAGGAACGCCAGCGGCAGGAAGACCACGTCGAACTGATCGCCTCGGAGAACTACGCCAGCCCGCGCGTGCTCGAGGCGCAGGGCACCGTGCTGACCAACAAGTACGCCGAGGGCTACCCGGGCAAGCGCTATTACGGCGGCTGCGAATACGTCGACATCGCCGAGCGCCTGGCGATCGAGCGCGCCAAGGAACTGTTCGGCGCCTGGTACGCCAACGTGCAGCCGCACAGCGGCTCGCAGGCCAATGCCGCGGTGTATCTCGCCCTGCTCAAGCCCGGCGACACCATCCTCGGCATGTCGCTGGCGCACGGCGGCCACCTGACGCACGGCGCCAAGGTCAACTTCAGCGGCAAGCTGTTCAACGCCGTGCAGTACGGCGTGAACGAGCACGGCCTGATCGACTACGACGAGGTGCAGCGGCTGGCGAACGAACACCACCCGAAGATGCTGGTCGCCGGTTTCAGCGCCTATTCGCAGGTGGTCGACTGGGAGCGGATGGCGGAGATCGCGGCGTCGGTCGGCGCGCTGTTCTTCGTCGACATGGCGCATGTCGCCGGCCTGGTCGCCGCCGGCGTGTATCCGAATCCGGTGCCGCACGCCGACGTCGTGACCTCGACCACCCACAAGACCCTGCGCGGCCCGCGCGGCGGCATCATCCTGGCGCGCCCGAACGAGGACATCGAGAAGAAGCTCAACTCGATGGTCTTCCCGGGCACCCAGGGCGGCCCGCTGATGCACGTGATCGCCGCCAAGGCCGTCGCCTTCAAGGAAGCGCTGGAGCCGGAGTTCAAGGCCTACCAGCAGCAGGTCGTGAAGAACGCGCAGGCGATGGCGAAGACGTTGATGGGCCGCGGCTACAAGGTGGTCAGCGGCGGCACCCGGAACCACCTGATGCTGATCGACCTGATCGGCCGCGACGTCACCGGCAAGGATGCGGAAGCCGCGCTCGGCGCCGCCCACATCACGGTGAACAAGAACTCGGTGCCGAACGACCCGCGCTCGCCCTTCGTCACCTCCGGCCTGCGCATCGGCACCCCGGCCGTCACCACGCGTGGTTACAAGGAGCCGGATTGCGTCGCGCTGGCCGAGTGGATCTGCGATGTGCTGGACGCGCCGACGGACGAGAACGTGATCGCGGGGGTGCGCGACAACGTGACGCGGCAGTGTCGGGCGTTCCCGGTCTACGGCTGACGCGCGACATGGCCATGGCGTTCGAGGAACGAGCAACGAGTAACGAGCAACGAGTGGAAGCGCGCGCGTTCGCGCGAGGAACGAGTGCGCCCTTCTCCCGCCCTCCGCGCGCAGCGCGGGCCTTCACTCGTTTCTCGTTCCTCGTTTCTCGTTTCTAGTTTCTGGCCGTATGCATTGCCCCTTCTGCCACCACGAAGACACCAAGGTCATCGACTCGCGCGTGTCGGAGGACGGCACGACGATCCGGCGGCGGCGGGAGTGCGAGCGCTGCGCGGAGCGGTTCAACACCTTCGAGACGGCCGAGCTGAAGATGCCGGCGATCGTGAAGAGCGACGGTCGCCGCGAGACCTTCGACGAGCGCAAGCTGCGCACCAGTTTCGAGCGTGCGCTGCAGAAGCGGCCGGTCGGCAGCGAGCAGATCGAGGACGCGGTGCGGGCGGTGATGCACGCGCTGCGCACCAGCGGCGAGCGCGAGCTGCCGAGCCTGCGCGTCGGCGAGTTCGTGATGGCGGAGCTGAAGAAGCTCGACCAGGTGGCTTACGTGCGCTTCGCCTCGGTGTACCGCAAGTTCGAGGACGTGCAGGCCTTCCGTGAGGAGATCGAACGCCTGGAACGCGACCTGCCCGGGCTCGAGGGCCTGCAGCTGCCGCTGCTCGACGAGGCCGCCGGCAGCCCGCGCCGGCGCTGAGGCGCCGTGATCGCCTTCCTCGCCGACCAGCCGCGGCACGTGGACACGCTCGCGCGCTGGCACCACGCGCAGTGGGGGGCGCTCTACACCGACTGGACGCTGGCGGACTGCGCCGCCGAGTTGCACGACCACGCGACCCGGCACACGCGGCCGACGACCCTCGTGGCGATCGATGACGCCGGCGGCCTGGCCGGCTCCGTCAGCCTCGTGGACGAGGACGCGCCCGAGCTCGCCGCCACCGGCGATGCCTGGCTGGCCAGCCTGTACGTGCGGCCGGAACGGCGCGGCGAAGGCCTCGGCGCGGCGCTGGTGCGGGCGCTGGTCGCGCATGCGGCCGCGCTCGGGATTCCGCGGCTGTGGCTGTTCACGCCGGAGCACGCGAACTTCTACGCGCGGCTCGGCTGGCAGCGGCTCGGGCCGTTCGCGCTGAACGGCACGCCGGTCGAGGTGATGAGCCTGGCGCTCGCGCCCGGTGCGGACGGGTAAGCTGATGCGCCCCGCAGGAAGCCTGTTCACCGTGATGGAGCCGGACCGCGATGCCGCCGCTTAACGGTGTACGTCCCAGATTCCCGTTCAGCGCGGTCGACCATGCGCACATGGCGCGGGCGCTGACGCTCGCCGCGCGCGGCGCCTACACGACCCGCCCGAATCCGGTCGTCGGCTGCGTGATCGCCGACGGCGCCCGCGTGGTCGGCGAGGGCTGGCACGCCCGCGCCGGCGAGCCGCATGCCGAGGCGAACGCGCTCGCCGAGGCCGGTGCCGCCGCCCGCGGCGCCACCGCCTACGTGACCCTCGAGCCCTGCGCCCACTTCGGGCGCACGCCGCCGTGCGCAGATGCCCTGGTCGCGGCCGGCGTCACCCGCGTCGTCGCGGCGGTACGCGACCCGTTCTACCAGGTGGCCGGGCAGGGCTTCGCGAAGTTGCAGGCCGCCGGCATCACCGTCGAATCCGGGCTGATGGAGGCGCAGGCGCGGGCACTCAATCGCGGCTTCTTCAGTCGCATCGAGCGCGGCCGGCCGTGGCTGCGGGTCAAGCTGGCGATGAGCCTGGACGGGCGCACGGCGCTGCACGACGGCGAATCGAAATGGATCAGCTCCGAGGCCTCGCGTGCCGACGTGATGCACTGGCGCGCGCGTGCCGGCGGCCTGCTGACCGGCATCGCCACGGTGCTCGCCGACGATCCGCGTCTCACGGTGCGGCTTCCCGACGACGTCGCCTTCGTGCCGCCGGTGCGCATCGTGCTCGACGAACGCGGGCGCCTGCCGCATGGCTGCCGGCTGCTGACCGACGGCGCCGCGCCGACGCTGGCCGTGCACGGCGACGACGTGGTGCCGGATTACTCCGACGAGCTGCCGGCGTTCTCGGTGCGCCGCCTCGACGGCGGCGGCCTCGACCTCGCCGCGGTGCTCGCGCAGCTGGCGCAGCGCGGCATCGGCGAGGTGCAGGTGGAGGCCGGCGCGACGCTGGCCGGCGCCTTCCTGCGCGCGGGCCTGGTCGACGAAGTGCTGCTCTACATCGCGCCGGTGCTGCTCGGCGAGCGCGGACGTCCGCTGTTCGCGGGCCTGGACCCGGCGACGATGGCGGAGCGGATCGGCCTGCGCATCGTCGAGACCGCCCACATCGGCCCCGACCTGCGCCTGCACCTCGTACCCGGGGACGTACCCCGTTAAGCGGGACGTACACCGTTAAGCGGTCCGCTTAACGGTGTACGTCCCGCTTAACGGGGTACGTCCCCAACGTGATCACGTCGAGCTGGTCGGGCACGCGGCTCCAGGCCCGCACTTCCCACCGGCAGCCGCGGCCGCCCGGCGGCAGGAACAGCGCGCCCGCATTCGTCCGCACCGCTGGCGCGACCGGCTCGCCATCGCAGCTCGCCGCGGTGCCGTGAGCGGCATCGCTCAGGAACAGCGGCGAATACACCGCCACCGCCTCGTCGCCGGCCGCATCGAAGGCCAGCACGCGCTCGACCTCGGCGCCCGGCGCGACCGCCGGGAAGGCATGGTCGTAGACCTCGGCCACCCGCACGCCGCTGGCCGGCGCGATCACGCGGCGTGGCTGCAGCGCCGCCGCGTCCGCCCAGCCGGCCTCGGCGAAACCGAGCACGTGCAGCGCATGCGGCGTCATCGCCGCCCAGTGGCGGGCGCCGGCGTCGTCGCCCATCAGCGCGAGATCGAGCCCGGGGCAGGGCAGGCGGAACATCAGCGCGTGGTAGTAGTCGACCAGCGCCGCCAGTTCGCCGTGCACGCGCAGGACGCCGGCATCGCACTGCGCCGCGGCGATCGCGTCGAGCGCATGCAGCGGCGTGCCCGCCAGCGCGGTCCCGGGCCGATCGACATGGCGCACGTCGCCGATCGCCTGCAGCGGCAGCACCAGATGTCCGGAGGTGGTCGCCGCGATCCAGCCGAACGAACCGGCGGCGCCGGCGACCAGTGCCGCCAGCAGCCCGAACGTCGCCGCGAAAAGCCCGCCGCGGCCACGCGCCGCCAGTGCCGCCAGCGGCGCCGCCAGCACGAACAGCAGCGGCGGCGACAGCACCACGGCCATGTACGAGGGCGTGCGCTCGCGCAGCAGCGCTACCAGCACGATCGCGACGATCGCCAGCAGCAGTGCCGGAATCGCGACCCGGCGCAGCCGCGGCGCCCCGCGCAACGTGGGCAGGCCCGCCGCCGCGATCCCGACGCAGACCAGCAGCGCGCACCCGGCGACCGCCGCGTAACCCGCCGGGAGCAGCGCCCGCAGCAGCGTCCACACCCCGCCGGTGACCGCCCACCCGAGCTGCGGCGGGGTCGTGGGCGGCCGGTCCGGCGGCGCCGTCCAGCGCGTTTCGATGCTCGCGAGCATCGGCCAGCCCTCGCGCCATTCGGCGACGAGCATCGGTGCCAGCGGCAGCAGCGCCAGCACGAGGCCGGACGCCAGCCACCCGATGTCGCCGCGCCAGCGCGTGCGCCTTCTCCAAAGCACCACTGCCGCCGGCAGCGCCAGCAGCATCGCCACCGGATGCGCCTGCCCGGCGAGCCCGGCGACACCGCCGAACAGTGCCCACTGCCGCCCGCCGCCGCCGCGCCACAGCGTCAGCAGCGGCAGCCAGGCGGCAAGCAGCAGCGTTTCCAGCACCACGGTGTGGGTCAGCTGCAGCTTGTGCATCAGGTCCCAGCCCGGCGCGAGCAGCAGCGCCGCCACCGCCAGTGCCAGCCACGGTCCGCCGAGGCGCGTGCCCAGGCGCCAGCCGAACACCAGCTTCAGCGTCGACAGCACCCCGACGAACACGCCCGTGCCGGCGAAACCGGCGCCGAGCGCCAGCGGCAGCGCCAGCAGCCAGAACCACAGCGGCCCGAGGTCGAAGGCCTCGTTGAGGGTCGGGCCGCGCAGCGGCAACGCCTCGCCGTGGGCGAGCGCGCCGGCATGGACGAGGTCGCGGATGAAGTCATTGTTCGGCACGTACCAGGCGAAGCACGCCACGTGCAGCAGCGCGACCGCGACCACCGCGACGACCAGCAGCCGCGGCGGTGCGGGCGGTTCCGCGGGCGCGGCCGTGCCCGGCACCGGCGTGTCGGCACGGTTCACCGCCCGCGACCCATCGGCAGCATCACGACATCGAACTGCTGCGGCCGCCGCGACGCGATTTCGAGCCGCCAGCGGCAGCCGCGGCCCGGCGGCGGCAGGAACAGTGCGCCGCTGTTGGTGCTGCTTGCCGGCACGACCGCATCGCCATCACAGGTCGCGCCGACGACGTGCCCGCCGTCGAACACGAACAGCGGCGCGTACGCGGCGACCGCTTCGTCCGCAGCGCCGTCGAACGCGAAGACGTGCGCGATCGCCTCGCCGTCCGCGAACGCACGATGCGGGTACGCCGGTCCTTCGACCAGCGGCACCGGCGCGTCGGCGGCGATGATCCGCACCGGCTGCAGCGCGAAGGCCGCATCCCAGCCGGCATCGGCGAAACCGAGCACGCGCAGCGTATGCGGCGTCGCCCCGGCCCAGTGCCGCGCGCGGCCGTCGTCGCCGCCGGACAGTTCGACCCGCAGCCGCGGGCAGCGCCACGCGAACGGCAGACTCTGGTAGAAGTCGACCAGGGCCGCGAGCTCGCCATGCACGCGCAGCACCGCGTCGGCCGCATCCGCGCCGCGCGCCCCGTCGCCGGACTGCGCGCAGGTCTGCGTCGCGAGACGCTCGAACCCGTTCATCGGCAGCAGCGCCAGCGGAACGCGCGGGGCATCGGCGCGGATGTCGTGGATGTTCGCCAGCGGCAACGCGGCATGGCCGCTGCGCATCGTCGCGATCACGCCGAGATTGCCGGCGATCGCCAGGCCCAGTGCCGCCGCCACCGCGGTCGCGCGTGCGCCGGCGGCCCAGCGCCAGCCCGTCCGCCACGCCGCCGCCAGCGGCAGCGCCAGCAGCAGCGCCTGCGCCGGTAGCAGCAGCGCCGCCATGTAGAAGGGCACCGTCGCCCGCACCGCGACCAGCAGCACCGCCGCGAGCAGCCACGCGGCGAACGCCGCACGCCAGGCCTGCGCGAGGGCGCCGTCGCGGTGCAGCGCCGGCAGCGTCGCCAGCGCCGGCGCGAACACCAGCACGAAGCCGCCCACCACCGCCGCGTGCGTCGTCGCCGGCAGGAAGTCGCGTACCGCCGCTGCGGCGCCGCCGGTCGAGGCGGCGAGCAACCCCAGTAGGCCCGGCAGCAAGCCGGGCCCCGCGGCCCTGCCCTCGGGCTGCGCCAGCCGCGCCAGCACCGGCCAGCCTTCGCGCATTTCCGCGACCAGCGCCGGCAGCCACGGCAGCAGCGCCACGAGCACGCCGGCGAGCAGCCAGGGCAGCTCGCCGCGCAGCCGCGAACGCCGCCGCCACAGCACCGCCGCGGCAGGGAACACCAGGAAGCCGGCGACCGGATGCGCCTGCACCGCCAGCCCGGCGAGCGCGCCGAAGCCGAGCCAGGCGCGCGCGCGGCCATCGCGGGCCAGCGTCAGCAGCGGCAGCAGCGCCGCGTACAGCAGCGTCTCCAGCACCGCCGTGTGGGTGAGCTGCAGCGCCGTCAGCAGGTTCCAGCCCGGCAGCAGCGCGAAGGCCGCCAGCGGCAGCGCCAGCGCACGCCCGCCGAGGCGCGCGCCGAGCCGCCACGCCAGCGCCACCTTCAGCGTCGCCAGCGCACCGACGAACACGGCGCTGCCGGCGAGCCCGGCGCCGATCCCGACCGGCAGCGCCAGCAGCCAGTACCACAGCGGGCCGAGATGGAAGCTGCTGCGCACGATCGGCCCGCGCAGCGGCCAGCCCTCGCCGCGCACGATCGCGTCCGCGGCGACCAGGTCGCGCGCCCAGTCGTTGCCCGGCACGAACCAGGCGAAGGCCGCGACCTGCAGCAGCGCCGCCACCACCAGCAGCACCTGCAGCAGGCGTTCGCCGGTCGTGGCTGCGGTGTTCGGCGATGGCGGGGCGGCGGCGGACATGGCCCGGCATGGTAACGGCCGCGACGCGCTTAGACTGGCGGCCCCGATCGAGCGACGACCCGCATGTTCACCGGCATCATCCAGTCCGTCGGCCGCCTGGCGGCCCGCGAGCACCGCGGCGGCGACCAGCGCCAGACCTATGCCTGGGGTGGCCTGGCGCATGACGACATCGCCCTCGGCGAATCGATCGCCGTCAACGGCTGCTGCCTCACCGTCGTCGCCTGGGACGACGAAGGCTGGTCAGCCGACCTCAGCAACGAGACCCTGGCGCTGACCACGCTCGGCGCGCTGCCGATCGGCGCTCCGGTCAACTTCGAACGCGCGCTGCGCGCCAGCGATCGCCTCGGCGGGCATCTGGTCGCCGGCCATGTCGACGCCGTCGGCCACGTCGCCGCGGTGCACGACGACGGCCGCTCGCAGCGCTGGCGTTTCCACGCGCCGGCGTCGCTGCTGCGCTACGTCGCGGTGAAGGGCTCGATCGCCGTCGACGGCGTCAGCCTCACCGTCAATGCCGTCGACGACGAAGGTTTCGAAGTGAACCTGGTGCCGCACACGATCGCGCATACGGCGTTCGTGGCGACGAAGGTGGGCGATGCGGTGAACCTCGAGGCCGACACCGTCGCGCGGTATGTCGAGCGGTTGCTGGCGGGCGCCGAGTCATGAAACGGCTCACCTGACGCTTCGGATGATCGACTTCCCATTCACCATCTCACGGGGAATTTCGGCGAAGCCATACCGTACGGGCACACCAGAGCAGCAAAGAAGCTTCAACGAGCTTCCAGATGCCTTACGCCTCAGCAATCCAGACCACTTGATGGAGTACATAGAGCGATGAGAAGACTTCTGGCGGCGCAGGCACTCTTGCTCATGACCGCTCTGGCCGGCTGCGTGTCTACCCCACGAGAGACAACAAGCGTTCCAACGTCGTATCGACTGCGCGTCGTGGACTTGCCTGAGAAGAGAACATTCGAGATCTCGCTCGTTTCGACGGAGAAGCGACCAATTTGCGTGTCGTCGGATCAGTGGCCGAACGCGGGAGGCTACGTCAGTATCGGCACGCGAGCGGTCCTGAATGGCGACAGGATTCGGCTGGTCGCGATGGATGCAGATTTCGGCTCGTGTGTCGGACCGTGCGAACCGCACCGGATCGAAGCGGGCGGTGAGCTCGCAGGCTCCATTTCTTATGACGCATTCGGTGATGCGGAGTTCGTGCGCAACATGGAACCTCGCGATCTCGTATTGGCAGTCAATCCATACTTCTGCCCGTAGCAGCTTGTTGAGTTTCGCCCACGTGCGACTTGCATTTGGGAGGTCGCGGAGACCGTGACGCCGGGGACGGTTGGCGCTGCGCGATTACGAGCCCTGAACCGCACCCCTGCGTTGCATCCATCCGGGCCGGTCCCCGGTCCCGGGTGGCCTAGAATTGGCGCCTGATTTCTCTGCCGGCTATCCGCATGCCCTTCGCCCCCGTCCCCGAACTGCTGGAAGAACTGCGCGCCGGCCGCATGGTCGTGATCGTCGACGACGAGGACCGCGAGAACGAGGGCGACCTGATCATGGCCGCCGAGCTGGTGAAGCCCTCGGACATCAATTTCATGGTGACGCACGCGCGCGGGCTGGTCTGCCTGTCGCTGACGCGCGAGCGCTGCCGCCAGCTCGGGCTGGGGCCGATGGTCCGCGACAACGCCTCGCCCTACCATACCAACTTCACCGTCTCGATCGAGGCGGCCGAGGGCGTCACCACCGGCATCAGCGCCTACGACCGCGCCCACACGATCCGCACCGCGGTGCGCCCCGACGCGAGCGCTGACGATCTGGTGATGCCCGGCCACATCTTCCCGCTGATGGCGCAGCCCGGCGGCGTGCTGACCCGCGCCGGCCACACCGAAGCCGCCGCCGACCTGGCGCGGCTCGCGGGGCTGGAACCGGCCGGTGTGCTGGTCGAGATCCTGAACCCCGACGGCTCGATGGCACGGCGGCCGGAGCTCGAGGCCTTCGCCCGCGAGCACGGGCTGAAGATCGGCTCGATCGAGGCACTGATCCGGCACCGCCTGGAGACCGAACACACCGTCGAGCGGATCGACGAGCGCGGCATCGACACCGCGCACGGCGGATTCCGCCTGCTGACCTACCGCGACCGCGTCAGCCGCGAGCTGCATTTCGCGCTGGTGCACGGCACGCCGCGCGCCGACACGCCGACGCTGGTGCGCGTGCACGTGCAGAACCCGCTGAGCGACGTGCTGCAGTGGCGGCGCGCCGATTTCGGCATCGGCGTGCACGAGGCGATGGCGGCGGTGGCCGCGGCCGGCGAGGGCGTGGTGGTGGTGCTGGCTGAACCGCACGGCGCCGACGAGCTGCTGGCGCGCATCACCGAGGCCGACGACGCGGCGGCGGCCTCCGGCAAGGGCCCGAAGGTGCGCGAATGGCGCCGCAACGGCGCCGGCGCGCAGATCCTGGCTGACGTCGGGCTCGGCAAGCTGCGCGTGCTCGGCACGCCGCGGCGGCAGGTCGGCCTGGCAGGCTTCGGACTCGAGGTCGTCGAGTACGTGCGCTGAGCCGAAAACCGGGCCGAAAACCCGGGTCGAAAACCGGGGTCGGAGTACATTCCCGGGTTCCAATGCCGCGGGTTCCGGTGCCGGAGTAGTTTTCCGGTTCACGTCCACGCCGAATTCCTACGCCGCGGCGAGCCCGTGGCGGAGGCGCCGCGCGCGGCGACGAGGCATCGTCGATCCAGGTTCACCGCGCACTGGATCGCCGCATGGACGCGCCGCTGTTCCGCCCGCAGGTGCTGGAAGCGAAAGCCGAAACCGGGCTCGGCACGATCGCGCTCGGGCAGCCGCTGTCGCGCTGGCTGCTCGCCGCGTTCGCGCTGCTGGCGACGGCGGCGGTCGTGGTTTTCCTCGCCACCGCCGACTACAGCCGCCGCACCCGCGTCGCCGGCCAGCTGGTGCCGCGCGACGGCCTCGCCAGCGCGGTGTCGCCGGTCGCCGGCACCGTGCTGTCGCTGCGCGTGCGCGAAGGCGACGCCGTGCGCGCCGGCGACGTGCTCGCGATCGTCGCCACCAGCCGGGTCACCCGCCGCGACGGCGACACCGCGCGCGTCGCCGAAACCGCCCTCGCCGAACGTCGCAGCGCGCTGGTCGCCGGTTACGCCGCGCAGCGCGCCCAGCTCGAGGCGCAGCGCGACGGCGTCACCGCCCAGCTGCAGGCGCTGGCACTCGAACTCGTCCAGGTCGACGCCGAACGCCTGACCCGCGCCCGCCAGCAGGAACTCGCCGAAGCGGCCCTCGACCGCTATCGCGAGCTGCACGCGCGCCGCTTCGTCACCGCGCTCGAGCTGCAGCAGCGCGAGGCCGCGGCGCTGGAACAGCGCGCGCTCGCACAGGCGGCCGCACGCCAGCACGCGGCGCTGCGCCGGCAGCAGTCGCAGCTCACGCAGGCGCGCGACGAGATGCCGGCGCGGCTGGCGGCCCTTGACGCGGCGCAGCAGCGCGAACTCGCGGCGCTGGCGCAGGAAGCCGCCGACACCGCCGCCCGCGCCGAGGCGGTGATCGTCGCCGCCGCCGACGGCAGCATCGCCACGCGCCTGGTGGAACCGGGACAGGCGGTGCTGGCCGGGCAGCCGCTGCTGGCGCTGCTGCCGGCCGATGCGACCCTCGAGGCGCATCTGGCGGTGCCGAGCCGCGCGGTCGGCTTCGTGGCCCCCGGCGACCGCGTGCTGCTGCGTTACGACGCCTTCCCGTACCAGAAGTTCGGCCAGCATCCGGGCACCGTGCTGCGCGTCTCGCGCAGTGCTTCGGTGGGCGAGGGCGGCGATGGCGAGCCGCTGTACCGGGTAGTGGTGGCGCCGGCGCGGGCCGAGGTCGTCGCCTTCGGCCGCGGCGAACCGCTGCGCCCCGGCATGCGACTCGAAGCCGACCTGCTCGGCGAGCGCCGGCGCCTCTGGGAATGGCTGCTCGAACCGCTGCAGGCGCTCGACGGTGCCGTGCGCGAGCACGGGCGGGGCTGACGTGGAAGCGATCCGGCAATCCGCGGTCGGCGAATGCGGCCTGGCCTGCCTGGCGATGGTCGCGGAACACCATGGCCACCGCATCGGCCTGCCGGCGCTGCGCCAGCGCTTCCCGCTGTCGCTGAAAGGCGCCTCGCTGGCGCGGCTGGTGGCGATCGCCGGCGCCCTCGGGCTGCAGGCGCGGGCGCTGCGGCTCGAGCCGGCGCAGCTGCGCGAGCTGAAGCTGCCATGCGTGCTGCACTGGAACCTCGACCATTACGTCGTGCTCGAGAAGGTCGGGCGGCGGGGGCTGCGCATCCTCGATCCGGCGCTCGGGCGCCGGCACGTGGATGCCGACGAAGTCGCGCGCCGCTTCACCGGCGTCGCGCTCGAACTCACGCCGGCCGCCGCCTTCGCGCCGCGCGCCGCGCCGCCGCCGCTGCGCCTGCGCCAGCTGCTCGGCCGCGTCGCCGGCGGCCTGCGCGCGCTCGGCCTGCTGCTGGCGCTGTCGCTGGCGCTGCAGGTGTTCGTTCTGCTGGCGCCGATGCAGCTGCAGTGGATCGTCGACCACGCCCTGGTCGCCGCCGACCGCGAACTGCTGGCGGTGATCGCGCTCGGTTTCGCGCTGCTGCTGGCGCTGCAGGTCGGCGTCGGCCTGTTGCGCGGCTGGACCCTGGTCGCGCTGGCGGCGGCGCTGGGCCGGCAGTGGACCGGCAACGTGCTCGCGCATGCGCTGCGGCTGCCGCTCGACTTCTTCCAGAAACGCCATCTCGGTGACGTCGTGTCGCGGCTCGGCGCGGTGCAGGCGATCCAGCGCACGCTCACCACCGGCTTCGTCGAGGCACTCGTGGACGGCGTGCTGGCCGTGGCGACGGCGACGATGATGCTGCTCTACAGCCCGAAACTCGCGGCGATAGGCTTCCTCGCCGTCGCGCTCTACCTGGCGGCGCGGATGACGGCCTTCCCGCACCTGCGCGAGGCCAACGAACGCCAGCTCGAGGCGGCGGCGAGCCAGCAGGGCCACCTGCTCGAATCGCTGCGCGGCATCCAGAGCCTGAAGGTCGCCGGCCAGGAGCCGGCACGCGCGGCGCAGTACCGCAGCCTGGTCGTCGACACCCTCAACCGCGAACTGCGGCTGGCGACCTTCGGGCTCGGCTTCTCCTCCGGCCAGCAGCTGCTGTTCGGCGGCGAACGCGTGCTGGTGATCTGGCTCGGCGCCGGCCTGGTGCTCGACGGCGGCTTCTCGGTCGGCATGCTGCTCGCGTACCTGGCGTGGAAGGACCAGTTCGCGGCGCGCACCGCGACCCTGGTCGACCGCCTGGTGGAACTGCGCATGCTGCGCCTGCACGGCGAGCGCCTGGCCGACATCGTGCTCGCGGAACCCGAGCACGACCCGGCGTCGGATTTCGAGCAGGCGCCGGCGTCGCTGCGCATCGAGGTGCGGGAGCTCGGCTTCCGCTACGCCGACGGCGAACCCTGGGTGCTGCGCGGCTGCAGCTTCCATGTCGACGAGGGCGAGACGGTGGCGATCGTCGGTGCCTCCGGTGGCGGCAAGACGACGCTGCTGAAGCTCGTGCTCGGCCTGCTGTCGCCGGAGGAGGGGCGGGTCCTGGTCGGCGGCCGCGACCTGCGCCGGCTGGGCGCCCGCAACTTCCGCGCCCAGGTCGGCGTGGTGATGCAGGACGACCAGCTGTTCGCCGGTTCGATCGCCGACAACATCGCCCTCGGCGACGACCGCGTCGACATGGTCCGGGTCGAGGCCGCTGCCCGCGCCGCCGCGGTGCACGACGAGATCGCGGCGATGCCGATGGGCTACCACAGCCTGATCGGCGACATGGGCAGCGCCCTCAGCGGCGGCCAGAAGCAGCGGGTGATCCTGGCGCGGGCGCTGTACCGGCAGCCGCGGCTGCTGGTGCTCGACGAGGCCACCAGCCACCTCGACGTCGGCAACGAGCAGCGGGTCAACGCGGCGATCCGGCAGCTGCGGATCGGCAAGCTGATCGTCGCCCACCGCCCGGAAACCATCGCCGCCGCCGACCGGGTGCTGGTGCTGCACGGCGGCCGGATCGTGCAGGAAGCCCGGCCCGGGCTGCCGCCGGGGCCGCCGGCCCGCGCCGCCCCGGAAGCCGCGAGCCCGGTCCCCACGGGGTAAACTTGCGGCCCCTTCGTCCCCGCCCACCCCGATGACCGACTACGCAGGCGATGTCCGCAGCCCCGACGGGGCCCGCTACGCCATCGTCGCCAGCCGCTGGAACCCGCGCATCGTCGACGCCCTCGTCGACGGCGCCCGCCGTGCCTTCGCCGGCAACGGCGTGGCTGCCGACGCCGTCGACCTGATCCGGGTGCCCGGCGCCTGGGAGCTGCCGATGGCGGCCGCGCACGCGGTCGACCGCGGCCAGTACGCCGGCATCGTCGCCCTCGGCTGCGTGGTCCGCGGCGACACCCGCCACTACGAACACGTCGCCGACGAATGCGCCCGCGGCCTGATGCGCGTCGCCCTGGACACCGGCGTGCCGGTCGCCAACGGCGTGCTCGCGGTCGAGCGCCACGAGGACGCCGTCGCCCGCGCCGGTGGCGCCCACGGCAACAAGGGCGAGGAATGCGCCCTGGCCATCGTCGAGATGGCGAACCTGATCGGAAAACTCGCATGAAGCACGCCCGCCCCGACGGCATCGACCCGCACGCCCGTTCCCGCGCCCGCCGCCGCGCCCTGCAGGCGATCTACGCCTGGCAGCTGTCCGGCGCCGCGATCGCCAAGGTCATCGAGCAGTTCCGCAGCGAGCAGGACATGGAAGTGGCCGACCTCGAGTATTTCGAGGACCTGGTGCGCGGCGTCGAGGCGAACCTCGGGGAACTGGACGCGAAGCTGGCCGGTTTCGTCGACCGCGACATCGCCCAGGTCGATCCGATCGAGCGCGCGGTGCTGCGCATCGCCGCCTACGAACTGCTGCACCGCCCCGACGTGCCCTACCGGGTGGTGATCAACGAGGCGATCGAAACCACCAAGCGCTTCGGCAGCGAGCACGGCCACACCTACGTCAACGGCGTGCTCGACCACGCCGCGGCGCAGTGGCGCGCCGCCGAGGCACAGGCCGCCCGCCAGCGCTGATGGCCGGCGAGTTCGCGCTGATCGACCGGATCCGCGCGCGCGCCCGCTCCCGCGCCGACGTCGTGCTCGGCATCGGCGACGATGCCGCCCTGCTGGCGGTACCGCCCGGCCAGCAGCTCGTCGTCACCACCGACACCCTCGTCGCCGGCGTGCACTGGCCGGACGGCACCGCCCCCGCCGACATCGGCTGGAAGGCGCTGGCGGTGAACCTCAGCGATCTCGCGGCGATGGCCGCCACGCCGGCCTGGGTGACGCTGGCGCTGACGCTGCCGTTCGCGAGCGCGGAGGAACGCAGCGCTTTCGTCGACGGTTTCCTCGACGGCTTCTGCGAGCTCGCCGACGAACACGACGTCGCGCTGGTCGGCGGCGACACGACGTCCGGCCCGCTGGCCGTCACCGTGACCGCGCACGGGCTGGTGGCGCCGGGCGCGGCGCTGCACCGCGACGCCGCCCGCCCCGGCGACGACGTGTGGGTCACCGGCACCCTCGGCGACGCCGCCGGCGCGCTGGCGCAGTGGCGGGCGCGCGGGCCGTTCTCGGCCAAGCTGCGCTACCGGCTGGACCGGCCGACGCCGCGCCTGGCGGTCGCCGCCGCGCTGCGCGGCCTCGCCCGCGCTGCGGTCGACGTCAGCGACGGCCTGCTCGCCGACCTCGGCCACGTGCTCGCCGCCAGCGGCGGCCTCGGCGCCGCGCTCGAGCTCGGCCGGCTGCCGACCTCGCGCACGCTCGCCGACCACTTCGCCGACGAGCGGGCGCGCTGGCCGCTGCAGCTTTCCGGCGGCGACGACTACGAACTGTGCTTCACCGCCGCGCCGGCCGACGCGCTGGCGATCGAGATGGCGCTCGACGCCGCCGGCTGCGGCGCCGCGGTGATCGGGCGGATCACCGCCGAGCCCGGTATCCGCCTGACCACGCCGGAGGGCGAGGCCTGGGTGCCCGGGGCCGCGGGATACGAACATTTCGGGCGGGCGTAGTTCGAATTCTTTGCCACGGATGAACACGGACGAGCCCGGATGAACACGGATAGAGCTTTCGGTTCGGAGCGCGACGCATGGCGCTGATGCCGACGGGGACGCGGCGGAAGCTGATGAGGCATCCGCTGGGCTGGATCGCCGCCGGGTTCGGGGCGGGGTTTTCGCCGTGGGCGCCGGGGACGGTCGGCAGTCTCGCGGCGCTCGTTCCGTGGTGGTTCCTGCTGCGCGACCTGTCGCTGCCGGTGTATCTGGCGGTGCTGGTGGCGACGTTCGTCCTCGGCTGCTGGGCGGCGCACTGGACGATCCGCAGGACCGGCATCGAGGACCCGTCGGTCGTCGTCTGGGACGAATACGTCGGCATGTGGATCGCGCTGATCCTGCTGCCCGCCGGCTGGCCCTGGGTGGTCGCGGCGTTCGCGCTGTTCCGGCTGTTCGACATCTGGAAGCCGTGGCCGGTGAGCTGGGCCGATTCGAAGCTGCACGGCGGCTTCGGCGCGATGCTCGACGACGCCTTCGCCGGCCTCTGGGCGCTGGCCCTGCTGCAACTCGGCGCCTGGCTCCTCTCCCGCTTCTCGTAGGAGCGGCTTCAGCCCCCCCGCTTCTTGTGGGAGCGGCTTCAGCCGCGATGAGCGAGAAACGAGGAACGAGAAACGAGGGACGAGGAACGAGGAACGAGGAACGAGTGAGGGCCCGCGCCGGGGCGCGGGCGCGCTTCGCGCGAGTGGGGAGGGATCGCGGCTGAAGCCGCTCCTACGCGCGTTCCGCGCGGCGTTGTAGGAAATCGCCGCGACCCCGCGAGCACCCCTTGATTCCGACCCGGGTAATCAGGGTCTGCTGACCCTGCCCGCAATACCGCGGGTGCACACCAGGGAGTGGTGTCATGCGTGAACTCACCCAGATGGAACTGGAGATGGTGGAGGGCGGCAATGCGGCGCTGGTGCCGGTGATCATCGGAATCATCGTGCTCGCCGGCGTGGCGGTGGCCGCGTACGCGGTGGCGAACGAATGCGACGTCAGCTTCGAGGTCGGCGTCGACGGCATGTCGTTCGAGATCGACTGCAGCGGCAACCCCGACCCCACCGCCACCTGCCCCGGCGGCTGAGCCGCCCTGGCGTCGGCTGCGTCCGCGCAGCCGGCGCCCACCGGAGGAAAGCCCATGCGTCGTCTTCTCCGACATCCTGAAACCGCCGGTCTGCTGCTCGGCCTGTCCGACGTGATTTTCCGCGCGCTCGCCGCGGCGACGTGGCCACCGTCCGGCGGCCGCCTGTTCGGACGCTTCTTCCTCGCAAACGTGCACCACCGTGTCGAGAAGCGCGCGTTTGGCCTCGACAGTCTCGAGTGGTTCGGCATCGCCGCGGTCGTGGTGGTACTGATGTACGGCGGCGTGCGCCTGTGCAGCCACGTCGCCCATCGCGATTACGCCGGCTACCGGCTCGCGCGCTTCGCGGTCGCGGCGATGGCTGGCGTGCTGATGCTGAACACCGCCGAGGCCCTGCTCACCGGCAAGGTCACCGACTGGTTCGGGCTGGTTCATGGCAACGGCGGAAAGGCGCTCAACCTGGGCGACCTCGTTGCCTGGACGGCCGCGGTACTGGTGCCGGGCGGAATCTTCGCCGGAGTGATCGGCTACCTGCGCGACCCCGCGAAGTACGTGCCTGGGGCTCAGCCTGGCTGA
The DNA here is from genome assembly GCF_000426365.1 of Arenimonas composti TR7-09 = DSM 18010. Classification (GTDB taxonomy): domain Bacteria; phylum Pseudomonadota; class Gammaproteobacteria; order Xanthomonadales; family Xanthomonadaceae; genus Arenimonas; species Arenimonas composti. The sequence continues at coordinate 284,157 of NZ_AUFF01000002.1, forward strand.
TCGGCGAACAGCGCGGCCACACGCTCGCGCAGCGCCGGAATCACTTCCGCCTCGAACCACGGGTTGAGCTTGAACCAGCCCTGGTTGCGCGGACTCGGGTGCGGCAGGGGGAAAACCGGGGTGTCGGTGTACTCGCGCCACGCCATCACCGTGTCGGTAAGCGTCTTCTTCCGGCGCGCGCCGAGGTGGTGCGCCTGCGCCCAGCTTCCGATCGCCAGGACCAGCCGCACCTGCGGCAGCAGCGGCAGCAGCCGCGGATGCCAGGTGGCGGCGCATTCCGGTCGTGGTGGCAGGTCGCCACTGAGGCCGCGGCCGGGATAGCAGAAACCCATCGGCACGATCGCCACCCGCGACTCGTCGTAGAAGGTCGCCTTGTCGATGCGCAGCCACTCGCGCAGGCGCACGCCGCTGGCGTCGTCGAAGGGCACGCCGCTGCCGTGCACGAGCGCGCCCGGTGCCTGACCGGCGATCAGCAGGCGCGCGGTCGTGCTGGCGCGCAGCACCGGGCGCGGGCCGAGCGGCAGCGCGGCCTCGCACAGCCGGCAGGCCCGCGCTTCGGCGAGCAGTTGTTCCAGCGGTGAGCGGGAGCGTGGCTGGCTCATGCGTCGGGCAGCACCTTGCCGGGATTGAGGATGCCGTCCGGGTCGAAGTCGCGCTTGATCGCGCGCATCAGCGCCAGCGCGCCGGGGTCGAGCGAGCGGCCGAGCAGCTCGCGCTTGACCAGGCCGATGCCGTGTTCGCCGCTGACCAGGCCGTCGAGGGCGATGACGGCCGCGAACACGTCCTCGAGCGCCGCATCGGCACGCGCCGCCTGCGCGGTGTCCGCGGGATCGTAGAGGATGTTCACGTGCAGGTTGCCGTTGCCGGCGTGGCCGAACACGACGATCGGCAACGCATGCGTCGCCGCCGCCGCGCGCACCGCCGCGACGAGGTCGGGGATGCGCGACACCGGCACGACGACGTCCTCGTTGATCTTGCCCGCCGCGATCGTGCGCAGCGCCGGGCTCAGCGCCTTGCGCGCGGCCCAGAGCGCGGCGGCGTCGGCGGCGTCGGCGGCGGTGCGCACCTCGAGGCAGCCGGGGCCGTCGGCGGCGGCGGCGATCGCTGCGACCGCCGACGCCAGCACCGCCTCGTCGCCGTCGGCTTCGAGCATCAGCAGGGCGCCGGCGGCGGGCAGGCCCGTGGCGCCGCCGACTTCGCGCGCGAGGCGCACGCATTCGCCGTCCATGAACTCGAGCATCGACGGCGTCACCGGCTGCGCCATCAGCCGCGCGACCGCGGCGGCGGCTGCCTCGACATCGGCGAAGAGCGCACGCAGCACGCGGCGGGCCTTCGGTGCGGGGGTGAGGCGCAGGGTCGCCTCGACGATCAGCGCCAGCGTGCCTTCGCTGCCGATCAGCAGCCGCGACAGGTCGTAGCCGCTGGCGCCTTTCGTCGTCGCGGCGCCGAAGCGCACCAGCTCGCCGGTGCCGGTGACCGCGGCCAGCGCCAGCACGTTGTCGCGGGTGGCGCCGTACTTCACCGCGCGCGGACCGCCGGCGCCGCAGGCGAGGTTGCCACCGACGCTGCAGTAGCCGGCGCTGGTCGGATCCGGCGGCCAGAACAGGCCGTGCGGTGCCAGCGCCGCCTGCAGGTCGCCGTTGAGCAGGCCCGGCTGCACGACGGCGACGCGGTCGCCGGGGCGGATCGCCAGGATCCGGTCCATGCGCTCGAACGACACCACCAGCGCGCCGTCGCCCGGCACGCTGGCGCCGGTGGTGTTGGTGCCGCGGCCGCGCGCGACGATCGGCACCCGGTGGGTGCGACACGCGCGCACGATCGCCTGCACCTGCGCCGCGTCCGAAGGCAGCGCCACCGCCGCCGGTAGTCCCTGCCGCCGCGAGTTGTCGTAGCCGTAGCCGAGGCGCTCGCCCGGGTCGGTGAGAAGGCCGGACGGCCCGAGCGCGGCGACCAGTTCGGCGAGCAGGGGCGCGGGAAGCGAGGCGGGGTCGGGCGGGGGCATGGCGGGATTGTAGGCCGCGAGGGGGGAGGGATCGCGGCTGAAGCCTCCTACAGGCTGTTCGTCGCCTTGTCAGCAGTCGTCGAGGGTGAACGCATCCCGCCACACATCGACCATCAGGCAGGCGCCGTCGTCCCAGACCGAGGCGACGTCGAAGCGGCAGGGCCATTGCGCCAGCCAGGGCCGGCGCGCCAGCCAGGCGCGGGCGGCGAGGGCGATGCGGCGGCGCTTGCGGCGGGTCACCGAGGTCGCGCCACAGCCGTAGCGGCCGATGCGCCGGTAGCGGACTTCGCAGAACACGATCGTGCCCTGGTCGAGCAGCACGAGGTCGAGCTCGCCGACGCGGAAGTTCGGATTGCGGTCGAGCACCGCGCAGCCCTGCGCCTCGAGCATTTCGGCGGCGACGCTCTCGGCGTGGAAGCCGAGCGGGCGACGATTGCGGTGGTCGCGGCGGCGGATGTCCATGGCGGCAGCGTCGCGCAGAAGGAGCGCGGCGGCTGTCGGAGAACCGCGCGTCCGTGCGTGCGAAAGCCAGAAACGAGTAACGAGCCGTAGGAGCGGCTTCAGCCGCGATCACTCTCACTCGCGTAAAGCGCGCCCGCGCCAAGGCGCGGCCTCCCACTCGTTCCTCGTTCCTCGCTTCTCGCTCCTGTTCCCCGTTCCCGCGTCAGTCGCTCGCTTCCACGGGCGCCGGCAACAGGGCCCCATCCAGCGCCGGGCGGGCGCGGCCACCGCTGAACACGGCCCAGGCCGGCACGCGCTGGACGACGCCGAGCGGGTCGAGCTGCAGTTCGCCGGTCGCACCCTGGACGCTGGCGCCGGGCTGCGCGAGCAGGTGGTCGAGCCAGGCCGCCAGGCGCCAGGCGTCGGCACCGAAGGCGAACAGGCGGGCGCCGCCGCCGCGGGCGCTCGGCAGGGTGTTGCCGATCGTGTCGGCGTCGGGCAGGCCGATCGCGCTGCGGCCGATCAGCCAGGGCAGTTCGGGGAACTCGATGCCGTCGAGTTCGGTGTCCAGGCGCAGGTTGCCCCCGGCCTGGATCAGCGAGGTCGCGACCTTCGGCACGCCGCTGAGGCCGGCGGTTTCCATCTGGCTGGCGAGCAGCCGTGCCGGCGCCGCGCGCAGCGCCAGGAACAGCGCGTCGGGGCGGTTCGCCCCCATCGCCGCCTGCAGGGTCGGGATGAAGTCCGGCTCGGTTTCGGCGACCACAGCCTCGCCGACGATCTCGCCACCGCGCTCGCGCAGGCGCTCGCGGAATGCGCCGAGGGCGCGGCGGGCGTTGTCGTCGGCCTGCGTCACGACCAGCACGCGGCGCAGGCCGCGGTCGAGCAGGCGCTCGGCGGCGGCGGCGCCTTCCTCTTCCGGGGTCAGCGCGAAGGTCGCGCTACCGGGCGGCGGCGGCAGCTGGCCGCGGTTGAGCGCCAGCACCGGCAGGTCGAGGTCGGCCATGCCGAACAGCGCGTCGACCTCGTCGCGGGTCAGCGGACCGACGAGCAGCTGGGCGCCTTCCTCGCGGGCGCGGATCAGCGCGCCCTGCAGGCCGGCGACATTGCCGCCGGTGTCGTGGAAACGAATCTCCGGGCGCCGGCGGTTCTCGCCGTAATAGGCGGCGAGGATGCCGTCGCGGACACTGCTGCCGGCCGCCGCCAGCGGCCCGGACAGTGGCAGCAGCACGGCGATGCGCAGCGGCGGCCGGTAGCCGTCGGCGGCCGCCGGCGGCACCGCGTCGTCGAGCGCCAGGCCGGTACCGCGCTCGAGCGGCCGCGGCAGCGGCAGGCCGCGGCGCTGCAGCTGGCGGGCGGCCTGCGGGTACAGCGGGTGGCCGGCCGGCAGCGCGGCGGCGCCGGCGGCGAGGGCGTCGTCGTTCAGGCCGGCGAGCAGGCGGTCGATGCGGCGCAGCAGTTCGCCGCGCTGGCTGCGCTCGGCGCCGTCGGCGAGCACCGCCAGGTCGGCGGCGGCGTCGAACGGGCGACCGGCGCGTTCGGCGATGTCCGCGCGCAGGCCCAGCCAGCGGACGCGCAGGTTCGCCGGCACTTCGGCGCCCGGACGCGAGAGCAGGCCCAGCGCCCGGGCGTCATCGCCGTCGGCGCTGAGGAAGGCCGCTTCGAGGAAGGCGTGCAGGGCGAGGTCGCCGGCGTCGAGGCGGCGGCGGCTGGTCTCGGCCCAGGCGGCGCGGGCGGCGCCGGTTTCGCCGGCCAGCCAGTACTGCTCGGCGGCGCGCAGCCAGGCATGGTCGCGGGCGGCGCCGCGGGCGGCGAGGGCGGTTTCGCTCCAGGCGCGCGCGGCCTGCGCATGGTCGCCGGCGGCAGCGTACTTGCGTGCGGCATCGGGCTCGACGACGACCGGCGCGCGCTGCACGGAAACACTGGCGCAGCCGGCCAGGGCCAGGACGAGCAGCAACGGGGCGAAACGCGACATGGGCAGGGTCCGAGGTGCGGGCGGGTAGGATGATACCCGCGACGGAATGGACGGCGGATCATGGTGACGACGGCGGGAACCCTCTACGTGGTGGCGACGCCGATCGGCAATCTCGCCGACATCAGCGCGCGTGCGCGCGAGGTGCTGGCCGGGGTCGACGCGATCTGCGCCGAGGACACCCGCCACACGCGCCAGCTGCTGCAGGCGCTCGGCATCGACCGACCGCTGGTCGCCCTGCACGAGCACAACGAGGACGCCGCCGCGGCGAAGCTGGTCGAGCGCCTGCGCGCCGGCGAGCGGCTGGCGCTGGTGTCGGACGCCGGCACGCCGCTGGTCAGCGATCCCGGCTACCGCTTCGTGCGCGCGGCCCGCGCTGCCGGGATGAAGGTGTCGCCGCTGCCGGGCGCCTGCGCGGCGATCGCCGCGCTGTCGGTGGCCGGGCTGCCGTCCGACCGCTTCTGCTTCGAGGGCTTCCTGCCGGCGAAGGCGGCGGCCCGGCGCGAGCGCCTCGCCGCGCTGGTCGGCGAGCCGCGCACGCTGGTTTTCTACGAGAGCGCGCACCGGATCGGGGAGGCGCTGGCCGATCTGATCGCGGTCTTCGGCGGCGAACGCGAGGCGGTGCTGGCGCGCGAGCTGACCAAGCTCTTCGAGACCGTGCTCGGCGACAGCCTGGCCGAGCTCGCCGCGCGCGTCGCCGCCGACCCCGACCAGCGTCGCGGCGAATTCGTGCTGGTCGTGCGCGGCAATCACGACGACGCCGACGCCAGGCTGCGCGAAGGCCGCCGCCTGTACACGAAGCTCTGCGAGCACCTGAAACCCTCGGTCGCCGCGAAACTGGCGGCGGAGCTGAGCGGGGCGCCGCGCAAGGCGCTCTACGGCGGCGACCCGGACCCTTAAGGACCGCGTTTGTAGGAGCGGCTTCAGCCGCGATGCTTCCCGCTTTCGCGCGCAGCGCGAAAAGCATCGCGGCTGAAGCCGCTCCTACAGGCATCGCGGCTGAAGCCGCTCCTACAGGGGCGGGCGTGCGAGAATGGCCGCGGCGGAGCCGGCCAGACAGTCGCGTCGCAGCAATGCGCCGAGGAAAGTCCGGGCTCCATAGAGCAGGGTGCCAGGTAACGCCTGGGCGGCGTGAGCCGACGGAAAGTGCAACAGAAAACAAACCGCCGAACGGCCCGCAAGGGTGCGTGGTAAGGGCGAAACGGTGGGGTAAGAGCCCACCGCCCGAGGGGACAACGCCTCGGGGCACGGCAAACCCCACCCGGAGCAAGTCCAAATAGGGGTGCGATGGCATGGCTCGTGCCGCACCCGGGTTGGACGCTCGAGGCCTGCGGTGACGCAGGTCCCAGAGGAATGACTGTCCACGACAGAACCCGGCTTATCGGCCGGCTCCGCCACTTCCTTTTTCGACCCACTGAGCCCGGCGGCGGGGGAGTGGGTAGTTCGTATGAGGTAGTTCGTTGTCGTCATGGCCGTGGGTTCACCGGCAACCCCACTTCTCCCCACCGCCGCCGGCCGGCCGCGCAGCGGCGTGCTCGAGGCGTGAAAAAACTTCCCCCCGAAGACCCGCCGCCGCGGCCACCCGCCCCGCCATCCCCTGCCAACTACATCCAACCAACTACGAACTAGTTGTTAGTAAACAACGGTTACGCGGGACATCTTGAACCAGTCTCTCAAGAGTCGCGCAAGGCGTTGATCCGCCAAGTGAAATTCCTGGATTTCCCTGTTGACTTGCTGTCCACCTGAGGACTAACGTGGGCAACCGAGGGAAATCGGGGTTTTCTGTGGTTTTTGGTGGACGAGGGGTAGCGCTCAGGTGATGTTCCAGGGCGAAACGGCGATCACGATCGACGACAAGGGCCGGATGGCGGTGCCGACCGCCTACCGGGATGTCGTCGCGCGTGAGTGCGGCAACCGCCTCGTCTTCACCTACAACCCCTACGACGCCGGCGGCGTGTGGCTGTTCCCGCACGCGGTCTGGGAGCGGGTGCGCGACAAGGTGCTCAAGCTCAGCAGCGTCCACGACTCCAACCGCCGCGCGCAGCGCCTGCTGGTCGGCGCCGCCGCGGTCGTGGAGCCCGACGCGCACGGCCGCGTGCTGGTGCCGGCGAGCATGCGCACCGCCTGCAACCTCGAAAAGAAGGCGGTGCTGCTGGGGATGGGCGAGAAGTTCGAACTCTGGAGCGAGCAGGCCCACCTGGCGCAGATCCGCCGGACGATCGCGCCGGACGAGCTGAGCCCGGAAATGCTCGAGCTCGACCTGTGACGGACCTGGCCGGGATGCGGCAGGACGCGCAGCCCAGCCACCTCCCGGTGATGTGGGCGCAGGCGCTGGACGCCCTGCGGGTGGCCACGGATGGCACGTATCTCGATGGCACCTTCGGGCGCGGCGGACACGCGCGCGGGGTGCTGGACCGGCTGGGGCCGGACGGAAGGCTGCTGGTGATGGACAAGGACCCCGAAGCGATCGCCGAAGCCCGCGCGCTGGCCGCCGCGGATGCGCGCGTCGCCGTCCGCCACGCCTCGTTCGCCACGCTCGCCGACTGGGACGCCACCGCCGGCGGTCTCGACGGCGTGCTGCTCGACCTCGGGGTGTCGTCGCCGCAGCTCGACGTCGCCGAGCGCGGCTTCAGCTTCGGCAAGGACGGCCCGCTCGACATGCGCATGGACCCGACGTCCGGCGAATCCGCGGCCGACTGGCTGGCGCGCGCCGACGAGCGCGAGATCGCCGACGTGCTCTGGCACTACGGCGAGGAGAAGCTGTCGCGCAAGATCGCCCGCACCCTCGTCGCCCGTCGTGGCGAGGCGCCGCTGCGCCGTACCGGCGAACTGGCCGAGCTGATCGCCTCGGTGGTCGGCCGCGGTGACCAGCGCATCCATCCGGCGACCCGCAGCTTCCAGGCCATCCGCATCTTCGTGAACCGCGAGCTCGAGGACCTCGAGGCGGGGCTCGCCGCGGCGCATGCGCGCCTGAAGCCCGGCGGCCGGCTGGTGGTGATCAGCTTCCACTCGCTCGAGGACCGTATCGTCAAGCGCTTCATCGCCGCCCGCGCGAAGGCGCCGGCCGGTAACCGCCGCATGCCGGTCGCGGTCGCCTTCAGCCCGAGCCTGCGCGACCTCGCCGGCGCGGTGCGCGCCGACGCCGCCGAGACCGCCACCAATCCGCGCGCCCGCAGCGCCGTACTGCGGATCGCCGAAAAGCTCGCGGAGGCTGCATGAGCCTGCGCGCGCTGCTGACCCTGCTGCTGTCCGTCGCCGTGCTCGCCGGCGCCATCGGCGTCGTCTGGGCGCGGCACCTGCACCGCCAGGCCTATATCGAACTGAGCCAGCTCGAGCACGCCCGCGACGAGCTGAACATCGAATTCGGCCGGCTGCAGCTCGAACAGGCGACCTGGTCCGAGGCCAACCGCGTCGAGCAGGTCGCCGCCGCGCGCCTCGGCATGAAGTTCCCGGAAACCGCCGACATCGTGGTGCTGCAGCCATGAAGCTGCGCGCCCGCCAGTTCAACCTGCGGCAGCGGCTCGGCGTCCTCGGCGCCGTGCTCGGTGTCTGCGCCGCGGTGCTGGTCGGCCGCGCCGCGCAGCTGCAGCTGGTGGCGCCGGAGTTCCTGCAGCGGCAGGGCGATGCGCGTTTCCTGCGCGACGTGCCGATCCCGACCTCGCGCGGGATGATCACCGACCGCAACGGCGAGCCGCTGGCGATCTCGTCGCCGGTGGAGTCGATCTGGGCCAATCCGCAGGAACTGCTGCTGCATCCGGAACGCCTGAGCGAACTCGCCGCCGGCCTGCAGATCCCGGTCGCCACCCTCGAGCAGCGCCTGCGCGACCGCGCCGACAAGGAATTCGTCTACCTGCGCCGGCACCTGAACCCGGACGTCGCCGAGGCGGTGATGGCGCTCGACATCCCGGGTGTCTTCAGCCAGCGCGAGTTCCGCCGCTTCTATCCGGACGGCGAGGTGATGGCGCACGTGCTGGGCTTCACCAACATCGACGACGCCGGCCAGGAAGGCCTGGAGCTGGCCTTCGAGGACTGGCTGCGCGGCACCGCCGGCGTGCAGCGGGTGATCCGCGACCGCCGCGGCCGCGTGGTCGAGAACGTCGACCTGGTGCGGCCGGCGCAGCCCGGCAACGACCTGGTGCTGTCGATCGACCGCCGCATCCAGTACCTGGCCTATCGCGAACTGAAGGCGGCGCTGGTCGAGCACGGCGCCAGCAGCGGCTCGATCGTCGTGCTGGACGTCGCCACCGGCGAGATCCTGGCGATGGTCAACCAGCCCTCGTACAACCCGAACGCGCGCGGCGCCGCCACCCCCGGCACGACCCGCAACCGCGCCGTCACCGACCTGGTCGAGCCGGGTTCGGTGATGAAGACGCTGACGCTGGCGGCGGCGCTCGAGAGCGGCCGCTTCCGCCCGGACACGCCGATCGACGTGTCGCCGGGCTACATGGGGCTGCCCGGCGGTTACACGATCCGCGACTTCCGCAACTACGGCACCCTGACCCTGACCGGCGTGCTGACGAAGAGCTCGAACATCGGCGCCGCCCGCATCGCCGCCCAGCTCGACAACTCGCACCAGTACGACATGTACCGGCGCTTCGGCCTCGGCCAGCTGACCGGCAGCGGCTTCATCGGCGAGTCGGCCGGCCTGCTGCGCGGCCCGAACGAGTGGGGCCCGACCGAGAAGGCGACGATCAGCTACGGCTACGGCCTGTCGGTGACGCCGCTGCAGCTCGCGCGCGCCTACGCCGCGATCGGCAACCGCGGCCGCCTGCACGAGGCCACCTTCGTCAAGGGCCGCGACGACGAGGGCGTGCAGATCATCGACCCGGTGATCGCCGACCAGCTGATGGCGATGATGGAAACCGTCACCGGCAGCGACGGTACCGCCCGCCGCGCCGCGATCCTCGGCTACCGCGTCGCCGGCAAGACCGGCACCTCGCGCATCGCCGCCGCCGGTGGCTACGCGCAGCGGCGCTACGCCTCGGTCTTCGTCGGCCTGGTGCCGGCGAGCCGGCCGCGCTTCGCGACCGCGGTGGTGATCCAGGAACCGCAGGGCGCCGAATACGGCGGTGGTGCGGTGTCGGCGCCGGTATTCCAGCGCGTCATGGACGGCACCCTGCGGCTGATGGACGTGACGCCGGACAACATCGAGCAGTACCTCGCGGCGCAGGCCGCGGCGCGGCCGGCGCGTCCCGTCCCCCTGCGCCCGGCCGCCGCGCCGGCGCCGCCGGCCGCCACGAACGCACCGGCCGGAGGCCGGCGATGAGCCGCGCGCTGCCGCTGTCGCTGCTGCTGGCCGGCGATCCGCCGCTGCCGCCGGGTTTCGACCCGCGGGTGCAGGGCCTCGTCGGCGACAGCCGCGCGCTGCGCCCGGGCGACGCCTTCGTCGCGCTCGCCGGCGCCAGCACGCATGCGCTGAAGCACCTCGACCCGGCGCTGGCGCCGCAGCTGGCGGCCGTGCTGTTCGAACCGCCGGCGCCGGCCGATGTCGCGCTGCCGGCGAATGCGGTCGCGGTGCCGCGCCTGCGCGCCCGCCAGGGCGAACTCGCCGACCGCTTCCACGGCGCGCCGTCGCAGGCGATGGCGGTGGTCGGCGTGACCGGCACCAACGGCAAGACCTCGACCGTGCAGCTGCTCGCGCAGGCGCTGACGCTCGACGGCGCGGTGGCCGGCAGCATCGGCACCCTCGGCGCCGGCCTGCACGGCGCGCTGCGCGCCGGCGAACGCACCACCCCCGACGTGCTCAGCGTGCACCGCGAACTCGCGGCGATGCGCGCGCAGGGCGCGACCCACGTGGCGATGGAAGTCAGCTCGCACGCGCTGGCGCAGGGCCGCGTCGACGGTGTCGCCTTCCGCATCGCCGCGTTCACCAACCTCACCCGCGACCACCTCGACTTCCACGGCACGATGCAGGCCTACGGCGCCGCGAAGGCGAAGCTGTTCGACTGGCCGACCCTGGCCGCCGTCGTGGTCAATCTCGACGATCCCGCCGGTCCCGCGATGCTCGCCGGCGCCCGCGCCGATGCGCAGCGCTGGGGCCTGAGCGCGCGCGGTGCCATCGGCGCCCGCCTGCGCGCCGAGGCCGTCGCGCTCGGCGGCGACGGCATCCGCTTCGAGCTGGTCGAGGAAGGCCGCGCGCTGCCGGTGGCATCTCCGCTGCTCGGCCGCTTCAACGTCGACAACCTGCTCGCGGTCGCCGGCTGCCTGCGCGCGCTCGGCTGGCCGCTGGAGCGGGTCGCGGCGATGCTGCCGCGCCTGCAGCCGGTGGACGGCCGCATGAGCCGGGTCGGCGGCAAGGCCGGCCGACCGCTGGTCGTCGTCGATTACGCGCATACGCCGGACGCGCTGCAGCAGGCGCTGGCCAGCCTGCGCGAACACACCCGCGGCCGCCTGTTCTGCGTGTTCGGCTGCGGCGGCGAACGCGATGCCGGCAAGCGGCCGCTGATGGCGGCGATCGCCCAGGCCGGCGCCGACCGCGTGATCGTCACCGACGACAACCCGCGCGGCGAGGACGGCGACCGCATCGTCGCCGACATCGTCGCCGGCTTCACCCACGCCGGCGCCGCCCAGGTCGAACGTGACCGTGCCGCCGCGATCGCGCTGGCGCTGCGCGAGGCCGGCGCCGGCGACGTCGTGCTGGTGGCCGGCAAGGGCCACGAGCCCTACCAGGAAGCCGCCGGCGTGAAGCAGCCGTTCGACGACCTGCAGGTCGCCGCGGCCCTGCTCGCCGGGGCGGCGGAGGTGGGGGCATGAGGCCGCTGCCGCTGTCGCAGGTCGCGCGCTGGGTCGAAGGCCGCCACGACGGCGCCGACGTGGCGGTCGATTCGGTGTCGATCGACTCGCGCACGCTGACGCCGGGCGCGCTGTTCGTCGCGCTGCGCGGCGACAACCACGACGGCCACGCACACGTCGCCCAGGCGGCCGAGCGCGGCGCCGCGGCGCTGCTGGTGCAGCGCGAAGTCGACAGCGACCTGCCGCAGGTGCGCTGCGCCGACACCCGCGACGCCCTCGGCGAACTCGCCGCCGGCGTGCAGCAGGGGCGGCCGGCGGTGGTCGTCGCGCTGACCGGCAGCAACGGCAAGACCTCGGTGAAGATGCTGGCGCTGTCGATCCTCGAGCGCGCCGGCCGCACCTACGGCAATCCCGGCAACCGCAACAACGAGATCGGCCTGCCGCTGGCGGTGCTCGACGCCCCCGAGGACGCGCAGTTCGCCGTCTACGAGATGGGCGCCGGCCAGCCCGGCGACATCGCCTACCTGGCCTCGATCGCGCCGCCGCAGGTGGCGCTGGTGAACAACGTGATGCCGGCGCACATGGAGCGCATGGGCAGCCTGCTCGGCATCGCCGAGACCAAGGGCGCGATCTACGAGGCCTTGCCCGACGACGGTATCGCGGTGGTCAACGCCGACGACGCCTTCGCGCCGTGGTTCCAGCAGCGCATCGGCCGCCGGCCGACGCTGCGCTTCGCACTCGAGAACGACGCCGAGATCCGCGCCACCGCGCTGCGCCTCGAGGACGGCCGGGCCTGCTTCCGTTTGCATACACCGGCCGGCAGCGACGACATCGCGCTGCCGCTGCCGGGCCGGCACAACGTGCTCAACGCGCTCGCGGCGACCGGCCTGGCGCTGGGCGCCGGCGCCGGCCTGGCCGACGTCGTCGCCGGCCTGCACGCGGCGCGGCCGGTGCCGGGTCGGCAGGTCGCGCACACGCTCGGCAACGGCGCGGTGCTGGTCGACGACAGCTACAACGCCAACCCCGGTTCGGTCGGCGCGGCGATCGCGGCGCTGGCCGCGGCCGGCGGCGAGGCCTGGCTGGTGCTCGGCGAGATGAAGGAACTGGGCGCCGACGAGGCCGCGCTGCACTACGGCGTCGGCGCGCAGGCGAAGGCCGCCGGGGTGCGCCGGCTGTGGACCACCGGCGACCTCGGCGCCGAGATCGCCCGCGGTTTCGGCGAGGGCGCGCGGCACTGCCGCGACCACGACGAACTGCTGGCGTCGCTGCTGCCGGCGCTGCAGGCCGCCGGCGCCGGCGTGCGCTGCCTGGTGAAGGGATCGCGCGCGAGCGCGATGGATCGGATCGTCGCGGCCGTGCTGGCCGGCGACCGGAAAGGGACTTCCGACGATGCTGCTTGAACTGGCCCGCTGGCTGTACGCGATGGGATGGATGCCGCCGCTGTTCGGCTACATCACCTTCCGCGGCATCCTCGGTGCGCTCACCGCCCTGCTGCTGTCGCTGTGGCTCGGCCCGTACGCGATCGCCCGCCTGAAGCGGCTCAAGGGCGGCCAGCCGATCCGCACCGACGGCCCGCAGTCGCATTTCTCCAAGGCCGGCACGCCGACGATGGGCGGCTCGCTGATCCTGGTGACGATCACGCTGTCGACCCTGCTGTGGGCCGACCTGCGCAACCGCTACGTCTGGGTGCTGCTGGCGGTGCTGGTCGCCTTCGGCCTGATCGGCTGGCTCGACGACTGGATCAAGATCGTCCGCCGCGATCCGAACGGCCTGAAGTCCCGCTACAAGTACGCGCTGCAGTCGCTGTTCGGGCTCGCCGCGGCGGTGTTCCTGTTCATGAGCGCCGACACGCCGGCGGCGACCACGCTCTACCTGCCGCTGCTGAAGGACGTCGCCTGGCCGCTGGGCGCCGGCTTCATCGTCGTCGCGTACTTCTGGATCGTCGGCTTCTCGAACGCGGTGAACCTCACCGACGGCCTCGACGGCCTGGCGATCATGCCGACGGTGCTGGTGGCCTCGGCGCTCGGCGTGTTCGCCTATGCCTCGGGCAATGCGGTGTTCTCGGAATACCTGCAGATCCCGGCGGTGCCCGGTGCCGGCGAGATCACGATCTTCTGCGCGGCGATCGCCGGCGCCGGCCTCGGCTTCCTGTGGTTCAACACCTATCCGGCGATGGTGTTCATGGGCGACATCGGCGCGCTGGCGCTCGGCGCCGCGCTCGGCACGATCGCGGTGATCGTGCGCCAGGAAGCGATCCTGGTCGTGATGGGCGGCGTGTTCGTGATCGAGACGCTGTCGGTGATGATCCAGGTCGCCTCGTTCAAGCTCACCGGCCGGCGGGTATTCCGCATGGCCCCGATCCACCACCACTTCGAGCTCAAGGGCTGGCCGGAGCCGCGCGTGATCGTGCGCTTCTGGATCATCTCGGTGATGCTCGTGCTGGTGGGCCTGGCGACGTTGAAGGTGCGCTGATGGCCGGCCTCGACGACATCCCGATGCCCGCCGGCCAGGCCACCCGCCTCGACGCGATCCGCGGCCGCATCGACCCGTGGCTGCTCGGCCTGGCGCTGGTAATGGCCGGCTTCGGCCTGGTGATGGTCGCCTCCAGCTCGATCGCGATCGCCGAGGGCCTGAACGTCGGCCCGTTCCATTTCCTCGTGCGCCACGCGATCTTCCTCGCGCTCGGCGCGGCGCTGGCGCTGATGATGGTGCGCACCGAGCTCAAGACGCTCGAGAAGTACAGCCACCTGATGCTGCTGGCCTGCTTCGCGCTGCTGCTGGCGGTGTTCGTGCCGGGCATCGGCCACACGGTCAACGGTGCCCGCCGCTGGGTGAACCTTGGTGTCTCCAACTTCCAGGCGGTGGAGGCGGTCAAGCTGCTGCTGATCGTCTGGCTGGCGTCCTACCTCGTGCGCTACCGCGACGAGATCGGCAACAGCTGGGCGGCGCTGCTGAAGCCGCTGGGCGTGGCCGGGCTGCTGGTCGCCTTCCTGCTGCTGCAGCCGGACTTCGGTTCGGCGGCACTGATCATCGCGGTCACCGGCGGCATGGTCTGGCTGGGCGGCGCGCGCATCCGTCACCTGCTGGTGATGGCCGCGGTGGCGCTGCCGGCCCTGGTCGCGGTCGCGATCGCCGAGCCCTACCGCGTGCGCCGCCTGGTGTCCTTCCAGGATCCGTGGGCGGATCCGTTCAACGACGGCTTCCAGCTGACCCAGGCGCTGATCGCGATCGGCCGCGGCGAATGGTTCGGCGTCGGGCTCGGCGGCAGCGTGCAGAAGCTGTTCTACCTGCCGGAGGCGCATACCGACTTCATCTTCTCGGTGACCGCCGAGGAGCTGGGCTTCGTCGGCGCCGCCGGCCTGATCGCGCTGTTCGCGGCCTTCGCGGGACGCACGTTCTGGATCGGCCTGCGGGCGTTCGAGATGCGTCGCTGGTTCTCGGCCTACTGCGCCTTCGGTGTGGGTCTGTGGCTGGGCCTGCAGTCGTTCGTGTCGATCGGCGTCAACCTCGGCCTGCTGCCGACCAAGGGGCTGACCCTGCCGCTGATCTCTTCCGGCGGCTCGAGCGTGCTGATGACCTGCGCGGCGATCGGCGTGCTGCTGCGTGTGAGCTACGAGCTCGACCGTGCCGCGCGGCAGGTGGCGCGCGTGCGCGAAACCGCGCCTTCCGGTGGTCCGGTCGCGTCCGAACCGGTACTGCGTCCGGAGCCGGTCGCGGTGCCGGCGCCGCAGCCGCTGCGCGGCGGCCGCCGCATCGAGCCGAAGCTGGGGCTGGTGCAATGAGCGGCCCCGTGCTGATCCTCGCCGGCGGCACCGGCGGCCACATCTTTCCCGGCCTGGCCGTGGCGCAGGCGCTGCGCGAGCGCGCGGTGCCGGTGGTCTGGCTCGGCGCCGCGGGCGCGATGGAAACCCGGCTCGTGCCGGCGGCCGGCGTGCCGCTGGAGACCATCGCGATCGGTGGCCTGCGCGGCAAGGGCATCGCGACCCTGCTGTCGGCGCCGTTCACGCTGCTGCGCGCGCTGTGGCAGGCGCGGGCGGTGCTGCGCCGGCATCGGCCGCGGGCGGTGCTGAGCTTCGGCGGTTACGCCGCCGGCCCCGGCGGCCTGGTCGCGTGGTCGCTGCGCCGGCCGCTGCTGGTGCACGAACAGAACCGCGCGCCGGGTCTGACCAACCGCGTGCTGGCGAAGCTGGCCCGGCGGGTGCTGCAGGGCTTCCCGGGCAGCTTCCCGGAAGGCCGCGCGGAAACCGTCGGCAATCCGGTTCGCGCCGAGATCGCCGCGCTGCCGCCGCCGGCCGAACGCTTCGCCGGCCGCGCCGGGGCGCCGCGCCTGCTCGTGCTCGGCGGCAGCCAGGGTGCGCATGCGCTGAACGTGGTGCTGCCGCAGGTGCTCGCGCGACTGCCGGCCGACGCCCGGCCGCAGGTGCGCCACCAGTGCGGCGAACGGCATGCGGCGAAGTCGCGCGAGGTCTATGCCGACGCCGGTGTCGAGGCCTCGGTCGAACCCTTCATCGCCGACATGGCCGGCGCCTACGGCTGGGCCGACCTCGTGGTCTGCCGCGCCGGCGCGCTGACGATCGCCGAGCTGTCGGCGGCCGGCGTCGGTGCGCTGCTGGTGCCGTTCCCGGGGGCGGTCGACGACCACCAGACCCGCAACGGCGAATACCTCGCCGAACGCGGCGCCGCCCGCCTGGTACCGGAGGGCTCCGGTTTCCCGGAACGCCTGCTCGAGGCGCTGCAGCCGCTGCTCGCCGACGCCGGTGCGCGCCGGGCGATGGCGGAAGCGGCGCGTGCGGCGGCGCTGCCCGAGGCAGCGGCGAAGGTCGCGGACGCGGTGCTCGCGGAGGCCGGCGCATGATCCGGCGGCTCCAGCACAGCGGCGACCTCGCCCGCGCCTTCCCGCGCGTGCACTTCATCGGTATCGGCGGTGTCGGCATGAGCGGCATCGCCGAGGTGATGGTCACGCTCGGCTACCAGGTCTCCGGCTCCGACCAGAACGACAGCCGCGCCACCCGCCGCCTCGTCGACATGGGCGCGACGGTGTTCCGCGGCCACGCCGCGGCGCAGGTCGAGGGCGCCGACGTCGTGGTGATCTCGAGCGCGATCAAGGCCGACAACCCCGAACTCGCCGAGGCGCGTGCCCGCCGCATCCCGATCGTGCCGCGCGCGGAGATGCTCGCCGAGCTGATGCGCTTCAAGCGCGGCATCGCGATCGCCGGCACCCACGGCAAGACCACGACGACCTCGCTGGTCGCCAGCGTGCTCAGCGAAGGCGGGCTCGACCCGACCTTCGTGATCGGTGGCCAGCTGTTGTCGGCCGGCGCCAACGCCCGTCTCGGCGGCGGCCAGTGGCTGGTCGCGGAGGCCGACGAGAGCGACGGCAGCTTCCTGCGCCTGAACCCGCTGGTCGCGGTGGTCACCAACATCGACGCCGACCATCTCGAGAACTACGGCGGCGACTACGCGCGCATGCGCGCCGCGTTCGACGAGTTCCTGCACCGGCTGCCGTTCTACGGCCTGGCCGTGCTCTGCGTCGACGATCCGGAGACCGCGGCGCTGGCGGCCGGGGCGCCGCGCCACCTGATCCGCTACGGCATCGCCGCCGAGGAAGCCGACGTGCGTGCCAGCGACGTGCGCCAGGAAGGCCCGGCGATGCGTTTCACCCTGCACCTGCCGGACACCGCGCCGCAGGACGTGCTGCTGAACCTGCCGGGCCGGCACAACGTGCTCAACGCGCTGGCCGCCGCGGCGGTGGGTTGGGAGCTCGGCGTCACGCCGGAGGCGATCGTCGCCGCGCTGGCGAAGTTCCAGGGCATCGGCCGCCGCTTCAACCTGCTCGGCGAACTGCGCCTGGCCGGTGGCGGCAGCGCCCTGCTGGTCGACGACTACGGGCACCACCCGCGCGAGCTGGAAGCGGTGTTCGCGGCGGCGCGCGGCGGCTGGCCGGAGCGCCGGCTCGTCGTCGCGTTCCAGCCGCACCGCTACAGCCGCACGCGCGACCTGTTCGACGACTTCGCCGCGGTGCTGTCGAGCGCCGACGCCGTGGTGCTGGCCGACGTGTATCCGGCCGGCGAGGCGCCGGTCGCCGGTGCCGACGCGAAGTCGCTGGCGCGCGCGATCCGTGCCCGCGGCCGCGTCGATCCCGTGCTCGCGGGCCGCGCCCGCGACCTGCCGAACGTGCTCGCCGACATGCTCGCCGACGGCGACCTGCTGCTGGTCGTCGGCGCCGGCGACATCGGCCAGGTCGCCGCCGACCTCGGGACCCTCGCCATCAACGGAGCCGTGCTCGCATGACCGCCGTCGCGCCCCCGCGCCTTTCCGATCCGCGCGCCTTCGGCTGCGTCGCCGTGCTGCTCGGCGGCAGCAGCGCCGAGCGCGAGGTGTCGCTGGATTCCGGCCGCAACGTGCTCGAGGCGCTGCGCGCCCGCGGCATCGACGCACAGCCGGTCGACGGCATCCCGGCGCTGATCGAAGGATTGCGCGAGCGCCGCTTCGATCGCGTCTTCAACATCCTGCACGGCAACAAGGGCGGCGGCGAGGACGGCACCCTGCAGGGACTGCTCGAGGCGCTCGGCGTGCCCTATACCGGCTCGCGCGTGCTCGGCAGCGCGCTGGCGATGGACAAGATCCGCAGCAAGCAGGTGTGGCTGGCGCTCGGCCTGCCGACGCCGCGCTACGCCCGCCTCGCGAAGGGCGACGACGTGCAGGCGGCCGCGCATGCGCTGGGCCTGCCGGTGATCGTGAAGCCGGCCTGCGAGGGCTCGAGCGTCGGCGTTTCGCGGGTGTTCGACGACGCCGGTCTCGCCGGGGCGGTGGAACTGGCCTCGCGCTATCCCGGCGAGCTGCTGATGGAGCAGCTGGTGGTCGGCGGCGAATACACCGTCGGCATCCTCGGCGATCTCGCGCTGCCGACGATCCGCATCGTTCCGGCCGGCGAGTACTACGACTACCACGCCAAGTACCAGGCCGAGGACACGCAGTACCTGTGCCCGGGCCTGGACGACGCCGGCGCCGAGGTGGAGATGCGCGCGCTGGCGCTGGCGGCCTTCCGCGCGCTCGGCTGCAGCGGCTGGGGCCGCGTCGACGTGATGCGCGACCGCGACGGCAACAACCATCTGCTCGAGGTGAACACCGCCCCCGGCATGACCAGCCATTCGCTGGTGCCGAAGGCGGCGCGCGAGCTCGGCATCGGCTTCGAGGAGCTGTGCTGGCGCGTGCTCGAGACCAGCCTCGCCGACGGAGGCGCGGCATGAGCGCGCTGGTGCGGCTGCTCGCATGGACGCTGGCACTGGCCCTGGTCGCGGCGCCGGTCGTCGCCGTGTTCGAGGGCTGGATCGCCGGCGAGCGCTGGCCGATGCGGGTGCTGGCGGTGACCGGCGAGTTCCGCCAGGTCGACGAACAGTCCGTGCGCGAGGCGGTGCTGCCGCTGGTGCGCCGCGGCTTCTTCGCGGTCGACCTGGACGCGGTGCGCGACGCGGTCGCGGCGCTGCCGTGGGTCGAGCGGGTCGAAGTGCGCAAGCGCTGGCCGGACCGGCTCGAGATCGCCCTCAGCGAGCACACGCCGGTGGCGCGCTGGGGCGAGGACCGGATGTTGTCCGAGGACGGCCTGCTGTTCGCGGCCCCGCCCGGCGCCGGCGCCGAGCTGCCGCTGTTCATGGGGCCGGAATCGCGCGCATCGGAGCTGATGGCCTTCCACGCGATCGCGCGGCCGCTGTTCCTGCCGCTCGGCCTGCGCGTGCACACGGTCGAGCTGAGCGCCCGCGGCAGCTGGAGCCTGGTGCTGTCCGACGGCACCGTCGTCGAGGCCGGCCGCGGCGACCCGCGCGCCAGGCTCGCGCGCTTCGCGCGGATGCTGCCGCAGCTGCACGCCGATCCCACGCGCCGTATCGCGCGCGCCGACCTCCGTTACACCAACGGCTTCGCGATCGTCTGGGCGGACGTCGCGGCGCCGGCCACGCAAGAAGGAAACGCATGAACCGCAAGGGCGACAAGTCGCTGATCGTCGGCCTCGACATCGGCACCTCGAAGATCACCGCGCTCGTCGGCGAATACGCGCCGGGGCAGGAGATCGAGGTCATCGGCATCGGCAGCCACGAATCGCGCGGCATGAAGCGCGGCGTCGTCGTCGACATCGAGTCGACGGTGCAGTCGATCCAGCGCGCGATCGAGGAAGCCGAGCTGATGGCCGGCTGCGAGATCCGCAGCGTCTACGCCTCGATCACCGGCAGCCACACCCAGTGCCGCAATTCGCCGGGCATCGTCCCGGTCGCCGGTGGCGAGGTGACCTATGCCGACCTCGAGCGCGTGCTCGAGGCGGCGAAGGCGGTGGCGGTGCCGGCCGACCAGCGGATCCTGCACGCGATCCCGCAGGAGTACATCGTCGACAACTCGCAGGAAGGCATCCGCAATCCGGTCGGCATGAGCGGCGTGCGGCTCGAGGTGCGCGCGCACCTGGTCACCGGCGCGCAGTCGGCGGCGAGCAACGTCAGCAAGTGCGTGCAGCGCTGCGGCCTGCACGTCGACGACCTGGTGCTGAGCGCGCTGGCGTCGAGCGCGGCGGTGCTGACCAGCGACGAGAAGGAACTGGGCGTCGTGCTGGTCGACATCGGCGCCGGCACCACCGACATCGCGGTGTTCGTGCAGGGCGCGATCCGCCACAGCGCCTCGCTGCCGATCGCCGGCGACCAGGTCACCAACGACATCGCCCACCTGCTGCGCACGCCGACCCCGGAAGCCGAGCAGATCAAGGTCCGCTACGCCTGCGCGCTGGCGCAGCTGGCGACCGCCGAGGAATCCATCCAGGTGCCGAGCGTCGGCGACCGGCCGCCGCGGCGCCTGGCCCGGCAGGCGCTCGCAGAGGCGGTGCAGAACCGCTACGAGGAGATCTTCGAGATGGTGCAGGCGGAACTGCGCCGCTCCGGTTTCGAGGAGCTGGTGCGCGCCGGCCTGGTGCTGACCGGCGGCGCCTCGCGGATGGAGGGCGTGGTCGAGCTGGCGGAGGAAATGCTGCACATGCCGGTTCGCGTCGGCATTCCGCAGCACGTCGCCGGGCTCGGCGAGGTGGTCGGCAACCCGGTGCACGCCACCGGCGTCGGCCTGCTGCTCTGGGGCACCCAGCTGGAACACCCGCGCCGGCCGGCGCTGTCGGCCGGCAAGGCGGGAACGATCTGGACGAAGTTCAGGAACTGGTATCGCGGTGAGTTCTGAATCTTCGTCCGCGCGGCACGCGGTACGAGCAACGAATAACGACAAGAACTGAAAGAACACCCTGGATCGAATCACGGAGGACGAGGACATGGCACATTTCGAACTGATCGAGAAGCTGGCACCGAATGCGGTGATCAAGGTGGTCGGCGTCGGCGGCGGCGGCGGCAACGCGGTCGCGCACATGGTCAATGCGGGCGTGGAGGGCGTGGAGTTCATCACCGCCAACACCGACGCGCAGGCGATCAAGCAGTGCGGCGCGAAGCTGCAGCTGCAGCTCGGCGCGAACGTCACCAAGGGCCTGGGCGCCGGTGCCAATCCCGAGGTCGGCCGCCAGGCCGCGCTCGAGGACCGCGAGCGCATCGTCGAGGCGCTGGAAGGCGCCGACATGGTGTTCATCACCGCCGGCATGGGCGGCGGCACCGGCACCGGTGCGGCACCGGTCGTCGCCCAGCTGGCGAAGGAGATGGGCATCCTGACGGTCGCCGTCATCACCAAGCCCTTCCCGTTCGAGGGCCGCCGGCGCATGCAGGTCGCGCTGAAGGGCATCGAGGAGCTCGGCCACCACTGCGATTCGCTGATCACCATCCCGAACGAGAAGCTGATCACCGTGCTCGGCCGCCAGGCGACGATGGTGCAGGCCTTCCGCGCCGCCAACGACGTGCTGCTCGGCGCCGTGAAGGGCATCGCCGACCTGATCGTCAGCCCGGGCCTGATCAACGTCGACTTCGCCGACGTCCGCACCGTCATGTCCGAGATGGGCCTGGCGATGATGGGCACCGGCATCGCCCGCGGCGACGACCGCGCCCAGGCGGCGGCCGAGGCGGCGATCAGCAACCCGCTGCTGGACGAGGTCAACCTGTCCGGCGCCAACGGCGTGCTGGTCAACATCACCGCCGGTCCGGACTTCACGATGGCCGAGTTCGACGAGATCGGCCGCACGATCGAGGACTTCGCCTCCGAGGACGCCACCGTCGTCATCGGCACCTCGCTCGACCCGGAGATGCAGGACGAGGTGCGGGTCACGGTCGTCGCCACCGGCCTGAACCGCGGCGCGGTGCGCCAGCCGGTGCGGACCCCGGAGAAGGAGGTGGGACGGGCGCCGGTGAAGCTGGTCCGCAACGCCACCACCGGCCAGGTCGACTACGAGGCGGTCGGTGCGGCCGCCACGGTGGCCGAGCGCGGCCATGGCAGCAGCCACGTGCCGGCCGGCGTCGGCCTGGGCCTGCGCAGCCGGTCGCACGAGCCGGTGTCCGCGGCGGCGACCGCCCTCGGCGAGGGCCACGACTACCTGGACATCCCGGCCTTCCTGCGCCGCCAGGCCGACTGAGGTCGTTTTCCCGCGCCGGCCTCCTCCGGGCCTGGCCGGGACGTTCCAGCGGGGCGGCGGGACGCCGTCCCGGGCAGGGCCTCCCGCCAGGACGGCGGGGGGAGCAGTCCCCAGGGGGTTAGGAAGTTTGGCCCGCCGGCATCCGGCGGGCCGTTTTCCGCCCATCTGTTATGTTTTCGTTCAAACCGCGCTGTGCTATGGTGCCCAGCGGTTTGCGCGCTCCGCACCGGAGAACGCCTCGAAAATGATCAGACAGCGAACCCTCAAGAACGTCATTCGCGCTACCGGCGTCGGCCTCCACAGTGGCGAAAAGGTCTACATGACCCTGCGCCCGGCCGCCCCGGACACCGGGATCGTGTTCCGTCGGGTGGACTTCGACCAGCCGGTCGAGATCCATGCGAAGGCCGAGAAGGTGGGCGACACCAGCCTGTGCACCGCCCTGGTGCAGGGCGACGTGCGGGTGATGACCATCGAGCACCTGCTGTCGGCGATGGCCGGTCTGGGCATCGACAACGCCTATGTCGACCTGTCGACCGCGGAAGTGCCGATCATGGACGGCTCCGCCGGTCCGTTCGTCTTCCTGCTGCAGTCGGCGGGCATCGAGGAACAGGAAAAGGCCAAGCGCTTCATCCGCATCAAGCGCCCGATCACCGTCGCCGACGGCGACAAGTGGGCCCGCTTCGAGCCGTTCGACGGCTTCAAGGTCGGCTTCACGATCGATTTCGCGCACCCCATCTTCAACAAGGCGACCTCGAGCACCGAGATCGACTTCTCGACCACTTCCTTCGTGAAGGAGGTCAGCCGGGCCCGCACCTTCGGCTTCATGAAGGACATCGAGTTCCTGCGCGAGCGCAACCTGGCGCTGGGCGGCTCGATGGACAACGCGATCGTGCTCGACGACTACCGCGTGCTGAACGAGGACGGCCTCCGTTACGAGGACGAGTTCGTCAAGCACAAGATCCTCGACGCGATCGGCGACCTGTACCTGCTCGGCCACTCGCTGATCGGCGCGTTCTACGGCTACAAGTCCGGCCACGCGCTCAACAACCAGCTGCTGCGCGCCCTGCTGGCCGACACCACGGCCTGGGAAGAAGTCACGTTCCAGGACCCGGCGCTGGCGCCGATCTCCTACGCGCACCCCGCCCAGGCGGTCTGAAACCGGGTGCTTTCCTCCGGGGCCCCCTCGTGAGCGGGGGAGCTTTCGGGAAAAGTACTCCGACCCCGGTTTTCTTCCTCACCCCGCTGAATCGCCGCCCCCCGGGGCCTGAACCCCGTGTCCGGTTTGCGGATCGAATCACGTCAATTCACGCTTTTTTAACCCCCGATTAACGACACGGGGGTTTCACATCGGCATCATGCGTCGTCGGTCGACTTCCCCGACGCCGCCGCCAGCTTCAGCAGCTGGGCCCGGAGGCCGGGATCGGAGACCGAGTGGGCGGTGGCTCGCAGTGAATCGCGAACTGCCTCGGAAAGCGGTTTCGAACGGTCGGGTCCCGTGGGGACGACGGGCTCGGGCGGCGCCACTTTCACCACCAGCGTCCTCGCCGGGATCCCGGCCGCGGCCGCCGCGTCCCGCAGGACGTCGGCGTGCAACCGCAGGCTGGCTTTCCAGACCGGGGCGCTGACGAGGAACACCATGCTGTTTTCATCCACGTTGGCCAGTCGGCACTGGCCGGCCAAGGTGGCGGGGAGACTCTGGCGCAGTACCCGGTCGAGCGCGTCCAGCCATCGGACGCGATCCACCAGGTTGGCCAACCCCGATCCCGCGAGCGCCTCCAGGGGCTGGCGGGGCGGGCGGGCCGACGCGGCACTGCGGGCACCTGGCTTGAATGGGTTGGACATGATGAATGTGATCATCGCAGCAAAATTCCTTCGTTCGCCGAAGAAGCTCTCTTTCGACGAACCGAAGGTGGCCTCCCTCGCCCTCGGCGCGGTCGCGCTCGTGCTGGCGGCGACGTTCGGCCTGGGCTGGATGATCCGCGGTGCCGACGGCGCCGCGCTGGCGGAAATGCAGAAGCTGCGCACCGAACTCGACGCGCAGCGGGTCGCGCTCGACGCCGCGCGCAGCGAGGCGCAGATGGAAGTGAACGCGATCGCCGCGCGCGTCGGCGAACTGCAGGCGCAGGCCAACCGCCTCAACGCCCTCGGCGAGCGCCTGACCCGGGTCGGCAAGCTCAAGGACGGCGAGTTCAACTTCGGCGAACTGCCGGGCCAGGGTGGCGCCGAGGGCGCCGGCGACATGCCGTCGCGCGAACTGCTGGCGAGCCTGGACGCGCTGGAGGCGCAGTTCGACCACAGCGGCAACCAGCTGTCGGTGCTCGAGGCACTGCTGTTCGACCAGTCGCTCGAGGCCGATGCGGTGCCGGCCGGCATGCCGGCCCCGGGCTACATCTCTTCCGGCTACGGCGGCCGCAACGATCCCTTCGGCCGCGGCCGCGCCCACCACATGGGCATCGACATCGACGCCAATACCGGCGATCCGGTGACCGCCGCGGCCGGCGGCGTCGTCAGCTTCTCCGGCGTGCGCAACGGCTACGGCAACGTCGTCGAGATCGACCACGGCAACGGCTACACCACGCTGTACGCGCACAACTCGCAGAACCTGGTCCGCGCAGGCGACGTCGTTCGCGCCGACCAGCAGATCGCCCGGGTCGGTTCCACCGGCCGCTCGACCGGCTCGCACCTGCACTTCGAGGTCAAGCTCAACGGTCGCCAGGTCAACCCGCGCCAGTTCCTGCAGAAGGCGCGCGGTTGAGTCGCGCCGCCGGGCTTGATAGTCCGGCCCGGCTCCCCAAGTTAAACTAGCCGGCCGCGACGCCCCCCTCGGGCTGCCGCGGCCGCTTCGTTTTCGCGCCCCGCGCCCGCATTCCCTTTCCCACGGTCCTTCCCGCCAATGCTCAACAGCCTGCTCACCCGCATCTTCGGCAGCCGCAATGAACGCCTGCTGCGCCAGTTCCAGAGGGACGTCGCGAAGATCAACGCACTCGAGCCGGCGATGCAGGCCCTCGACGACACGGCGCTGCAGCACAAGACGGTCGAGTTCCGCGAGCGGCTGGGCAAGGGCGAGACGCTGGACGCGCTGCTGCCGGAAGCCTTCGCGGTCTGCCGCGAAGCGGCGCGCCGCGTGCTCGGCATGCGCCACTACGACGTGCAGATGATCGGCGGCATGGTGCTGCACTCCGGCCGCATCGCCGAGATGCGCACCGGCGAGGGCAAGACCCTGGTCGCGACCCTGCCGACCTACCTGAACGCGCTCGCCGGCAAGGGCGTGCACGTGGTCACCGTCAACGACTACCTCGCGAAGCGCGACTCGGCGTGGATGGGCCGCCTCTACAACTGGCTCGGCCTGTCGGTCGGCGTGGTCTACCCGGGCATGCCGCATTCCGACAAGAAGGGTGCCTACGGCGCCGACATCACCTACGGCACCAACAACGAGTTCGGCTTCGACTACCTGCGCGACAACATGGCGCTGGCGAAGGAGGACCGGTTCCAGCGCGGCCAGTTCTTCGCGATCGTCGACGAGGTCGACTCGATCCTGATCGACGAGGCGCGCACGCCGCTGATCATCTCCGGCCAGGCCGACGAGTCGCCGGAGCTGTACGTCAAGGTCAACCGCATCGTCCCGAAGCTGGTTCGCCAGGAGAAGGAAGACGGCGAAGGCGACTACTGGGTCGACGAGAAGGGCAAGCAGGTGCACCTCTCCGAGCAGGGCATGGAGCACGCCGAGGAGCTGCTGCGCCAGGCCGGCATCATCGGCGCGGACGACGGCCTGTACTCCGGCAACAATCTCGCGGTCGTGCACCACATGAATGCGGCGATGCGCGCGCATGCGCTGTTCCAGCGCGACGTCGACTACCTGGTGCGCGACGGCGAGGTGGTGATCGTCGACGAGTTCACCGGCCGCACGCTGGCCGGCCGGCGCTGGTCCGACGGCCTGCACCAGGCGATCGAGGCGAAGGAAGGCGTGCCGATCCAGCGCGAGAACCAGACGCTGGCCTCGATCACCTTCCAGAACTACTTCCGCATGTACGGCAAGCTCTCGGGCATGACCGGCACCGCGGACACCGAGGCCTACGAGTTCCAGAGCATCTACGGGCTGGAAGTCGTGGTGATCCCGACCCACCGGCCGATGATCCGCAAGGACCATCCGGACCTGGTCTACCTCGGCCGGAAGGCGAAGTTCGACGCCGTCATCGAGGACATCCGCGACTGCTACGGCCGCGGCCAGCCGGTGCTCGTCGGCACGACCTCGATCGAGACCTCCGAGCTGCTGGCGAATGCGCTGCGCAAGACCGGCATCCCGCACGAGGTGCTCAACGCCAAGCAGCACGAGCGCGAGGCGCAGATCGTCGCCAACGCCGGCCGCCCGAAGGCGGTGACCATCGCCACCAACATGGCCGGCCGCGGTACCGACATCGTGCTCGGCGGCTCGCTCGAGGCCGAGCTGCACGCGCTCGGCGAGGACGCCACCGACGCCGACAAGGCGCGGATCAAGGCCGAATGGCAGCAGCGCCACGACGAGGTCAAGGCGCTCGGCGGCCTGCACATCATCGGTACCGAGCGCCACGAGAGCCGGCGCATCGACAACCAGCTGCGCGGCCGCTCCGGCCGTCAGGGCGACCCGGGTTCCTCGCGCTTCTACCTGTCGCTCGAAGACAACCTGATGCGCATCTTCGCCGCCGACTGGGTGCAGAAGGCGATGCGCGGCATGGGCATGAAGGAGAACGACGTGATCGAGTCGGGCCTCGTGACCCGGCAGATCCAGAACGCCCAGAAGAAGGTCGAGGCGCACAACTTCGACATCCGCAAGAACCTGCTCGACTACGACGACGTCGCCAACGACCAGCGCAAGGTGATCTACCAGCAGCGCAACGAACTGCTGGAAGCCGAGTCCGTGCAGGAGACCGTCGCCGCGATCCGCGAGGACGTCGTCGCCGAGATGGTGCACCGGCACGTGCCGCCGGATTCGATCGACGAGCAGTGGGACCTGCCGGGCCTGGAACGTCGCCTCGCCGACGAGTTCGCGCTGGAGGTCGACCTGCAGGGTCCCGCGAAGACCGAGGAAGCGGTCGACGCCGAGCGGATCATGGCGATCGCGCAGGAAGCCGTCGCCAAGCTGTTCGCCGACAAGGAAGCGCAGCTCGGCCCGGAGATGATGCGCCACCTCGAGCGCACCCTGATGCTGCACGTGCTCGACCAGAGCTGGAAGGAACACCTGGCGCGCATGGACTACCTGCGCCAGGGCATCCACCTGCGCGGCTACGCGCAGAAGCAGCCGAAGCAGGAGTACAAGCGCGAGAGCTTCGAGCTGTTCGCGGAGATGCTCGACAAGGTCAAGCAGCAGGTCGTGACCCTGCTGGCGCGCGTGCGCGTTCGCGACGAGGCCGAGGTCGCGCAGATGGAAGCCGCCGAACGCGCGCGCATGGAGCAGAAGGCGCGCGGCATGCAGTTCCAGCATCCGGAAACCGGCGGCTACGGCGCCGACGAGGAAGCCGAACAAGCGCAGGCGCTCGCCGCGGACGGGCAGGGCGTGCTGGTGCAGCCGGTCGTGCGCGACGCGCCGAAGGTCGGCCGCAACGATCCCTGCCCCTGCGGCAGCGGCAAGAAGTACAAGCAGTGCCACGGCCGGCTCGACTGAGCCGGGGCCGGACGATCCTGCCGCACTGACCGATGCCGGAGCGGACGCGCGCCGTCCACGTCGCCGCCGCGGTGCTGCGGGACGTCCGCGGCCGCATCCTGCTGGCCCGGCGCACCGCCGGGCGTGACCTGGCCGGGCTCTGGGAATTCCCCGGTGGCAAGGTCGAGCCCGGCGAGACGCCGGCCCAGGCGCTGGTTCGCGAGATCGAGGAAGAACTCGGCATCCGCGTGCTCGCCGCCGAGCCGCTGATCGCGGTGCCGCAGGCCTATCCGGACAAACGCATCGTCCTGGACGTGTTCGAGGTGACGGCGTGGGAGGGACAGCCGCGCGGTCGCGAGCGTCAGGCCCTGGCGTGGTCGCCGCTCGAACAGCTCGCCAGTTATCCGATGCCGCCGGCCGACCGCCCGGTGGTCGCGGCGCTGACCGCCGGCGACCGCTACCTGATCACGCCGCCGGACAGCGAACGCGCCGGCTTCCTCTCCCGCCTGGACCGTGCCCTGCTCGCGGGCGTGCGGCGGGTGCAGCTGCGCGTGCCCGGCATGCCCGTCGCGGCCCTGCGCACGCTGGCGACCGACGCCGCGATCCACTGCCGTGCCCGCGGCGCCGAGCTGCTGCTCAACGGCGAACCCGAGCTCGCGGCCGAGCTCGGCATCGGCGTGCACCTCAAGGCGTCGCAGCTGATGGCGGCGTCGGCGCGGCCATTGCCCGCCGGGCTGACCGTCGCAGCTTCCTGCCACGACGCGGCCGAGCTGGCGCAGGCCGAACGCCTCGGGCTGGACTTCGTGGTGCTGGGGCCGGTGCGTGCGACGGCGAGCCATCCGGCAGCGAAGCCGCTCGGCTGGGACGGGTTTTCGCGGCTGCGCGAGACGGTGTCGCTGCCGATCTACGCGCTCGGCGGGATGAAGGCGGCCGACGTCGCACTCGCGCGCCGGCACGGCGCCCAGGGTGTCGCCGGCATCGGCGGGGTCTGGCCGCGCTGAGGTCCCCGCGGGGTCGCGCCCCGGGCGATGCCGGGCTCAGGCCACGCTGCCGGCTTCGGCCATCGCGCGGTAACGGGCATCGAGGCGGGCCACCGCCGCCGCCAGATCCTCACGGCTGCCGTCGTTGATCAGCAGGTCGTCGGCCAGCGCCAGCCGCTGCCGGCGTGGTGCCTGCGCGGCGATCATCCGGGCCGCCAGGTCGGCGTCGACGCCGTCGCGGGCGAGCAGTCGCCGGGTCTGGGTGCCGGTCGACACGTCCACCACGACGATCCGGCGCAGCCACGGGTAGGAAGCGCGGCCGCCGGCTTCGGTCAGCAGCGGGATCGCGACCACGGCATACGGCCCGGGAGCGGCTTCTGCGGCGGCCCGCAGCCAGGTGCGGATGCGCGGATGCAGGATCACTTCCAGCGCTGCGCGCGCATGCGCATCGGCGAACACGCGCCGACGCATCGCCGGGCGGTCGAGGCGGCCGTCGGCGTCCAGCACCTCCGGACCGAAGTGCGCGACGATTTCCGCGAGCGCCGGCTCCCCCGGCTCGACCACCGCGCGGGCGGCGACATCGGCGTCGGCGACGGCGATGCCGAGCGCTTCGAAGGCGCGGCTGGCCTCGGATTTGCCGGAGGCGACGCCGCCGGTCAGCGCGACGACCAGATCGGCCATTCCCTGCCTCAGCCCAGCCCGGACAGGTTGCGGTACCACTGCAGCAGCGATTCGCCCCACAGCAGCTGCACCCAGCCCGCCGTCGCCAGATACGGGCCGAACGGGATGTGCACGTCGCGGTCCTGGCCCTGCAGGGCCATCAGTGCGCCGCCCACGATCGCGCCGATGAACGACGACATCAGCACGATCGGCAGGATCGCCCAGCCGCCGCACCAGGCGCCCAGTGCCGCCAGCAGCTTGAAGTCGCCGAAGCCCATGCCTTCCTTGCCGGTGATCAGCCGGAAGCCCTGGTAGACGAGCCACAGGCTGAGGTAGCCGGCCACGGCGCCGGCGATCGCGGCGACCGGGTCGACGAAACCGACGCCGGTGGCCGCCAGCAGCAGACCCAGCCAGAGCAGGGGCAGGGTGATCGCATCGGGCAGCAGCTGGGTACGGACGTCGATGCCGGCCAGCGCCACCAGGGTGCCGGTGAAGGCCAGCGCCGCGAGGCATTGCGGGGTCGCGCCGAAACGCAGTGCGCAGGCCAGGAAGAGCAGGCCGGTGAGCAGTTCGACCGCCGGGTACTGCCAGGAGATGGGCTGCCCGCAGCCGCGGCAGCGGCCACGCAGCAGCGCGAAGCTCAGCAGCGGGATGTTCTCCCACGGCGCCAGCCGGTGCCCACAGTTCGGACAGCCGGAGGGACGCACGACGATGCCCGGCGGTTCGGGTTCGGCGTCGAGCGGGAGTTCGAGGTGTTCGCGGGCGTCGCGGCGCCAGCCGTACTCGAGCTTCGGCGGCAGGCGCAGGATGACGACGTTGAGGAAGCTGCCGACGAGCAGGCCGAATGCGAAGACGAGCCCGGCCAGCAGGCCGGGCGAGCCCTGCAGGAGTTCCAGCATGGGGTGTGGCTCAGCCGATCGTCGCGGCCAGCTTGAAGATCGGCAGGTACATGCCGATGACCATGCCGCCGACGAGAACGCCGATGATCACCATGATGAAGGGCTCGATCAGGCTGGCCAGCGCGTCGACCGAGTTGTTCACTTCCTGCTCGTAGAACTCGGCGACCTTCAGCAGCATCGTGTCGAGCGCACCGGCCTCTTCGCCGATCGCGGTCATCTGCACGACCATGTGCGGGAACAGGTTGACCTGCTTCATCGCGACGTTGAGCTGGTAACCGACCGCGACGTCCTCGCGGATGCGGTTCACCGCGTCGTTGTAGACGATGCTGCCGGTGGCGCCGCCGACGGTGTCCAGCGCCTCGACCAGCGGCACGCCGGCCTTGAAGGTCAGCGCCAGGGTGCGGGCGAAACGGGCGATCGCCGACTGGTGCAGGATCTGCCCGACCACCGGCAGCTTCAGCATCAGGCGGTCGACGTTGCGCTCCAGCGACGGCGAGCGCTTGTAGGCGAACATGAAGCCGACCACGCCGCCGGCGATCGTGAGCAGGATCGCCCACCACCACGCCTGCAGGAAGCGCGAGGCATTGACGATCATCTGGGTGAAGGCCGGCAGGTCGGCGCCGAAGCCCTTGAACACATCCTCGAACTGCGGCACCACGTACAGCAGCAGGATCGCGCTGACGATGATCGCGACCGCGATGACCGCGGCGGGGTAGAACAGCGCCTTCTTGATCTTGCCCTTGATCGCCTCGGTGCGTTCCTTGTAGGTCGCGACCGTGTCGAGGACGATGTCGAGCACACCGGCGGATTCGCCGGCGCGGGTCAGGTTGCGGTAGAGCAGGTCGAACTGCACCGGATGCCGCGCCATCGCCTCGCTCAGCGAGCTGCCGCCGGCGATGCTGTCGCGGATGTCGGTCAGCATGTCGCGCATGCGCGGGTTCTTCTGGCCCGAGGCCAGGATCTCGAAGCTCTGCACCATCGGCACGCCGGCCTGCAGCATCGTCGCGATCTGGCGGCTGAAGACGGCGATTTCCTGGGCGGTGATCGCCGAGCCCGAGGCGCCGAACAGCGGCTTGCCCTTCGGCTTGACGACCGTCGGGTTGATGCCCTGCTTGCGCAGTTCCGCGCGCAGCAGGTTGGCGTTCTTCGACGCCGTCTCACCCTTCATCTTGACGCCGCGCTTGTCGGTTCCCTCCCAGGTGAACTGCACCAGTTCATTGGTGCGGGCCTGGGGCGCGGGGGCTTTGCGGGCAGCAACGGTCGCCATGGCTTAATCCTTCGTCACGCGGTTGATTTCGGCGAGGCTGGTGACGCCCTGCCTGACCTTGAGGAGGGCGGACTGGCGCAGGTCGCGGACACCGGCGGCCTGGGCGGCCTCGGCGATCTGCAGTGCGTTGCCACCTTCGAGGATGATCTTCTGGATGTTCTCGGCCATCGGCATGACCTGGTAGATGCCGACGCGGCCCTTGTAGCCGTCGTTGCAGTCCTCGCAGCCGCCCGGCTCGTAGACGGTGAAACCGGTCTTGATCTCTTCGTGCGTGTAGCCCTCGGCGAGCAGCGCGTTCTCCGGCAGCGACACCGCCTTCTTGCAGTCGTGCAGGCGGCGGGCCAGGCGCTGGGCGATGATCAGGGTCACCGACGAGGTGATGTTGTAGGGCGCGATGCCCATGTTCATCAGTCGCGACACAGTCTGCGGCGCGTCGTTCGTGTGCAGGGTCGACAGCACCAGGTGACCGGTCTGCGCGGCCTTGACCGCGATCTCCGCGGTCTCCAGGTCGCGGATCTCGCCGACCATGATCACGTCCGGGTCCTGGCGCAGGAAGCTGCGCAGGGCGGCCGCGAAGGTCATGCCCTTCTTGACGTTCATCTGCACCTGGTTGATGCCCGGGACGCGGATTTCGACCGGGTCCTCGGCAGTGGAGATGTTGCGCTCCTCGGTGTTGAGGATGTTCAGGCCGGTGTACAGCGACACGGTCTTGCCCGAACCGGTCGGGCCGGTGACCAGGATCATGCCGTAGGGCTTGGCCAGCGCGTCCAGGTAGAGCTGCTTCTGGTCGTCGTCGTAGCCCAGCTTGTCGATGCCGAGCTTGGCGGCGCTGCCGTCGAGCAGACGCAGCACGACCTTCTCGCCGAACAGCGTGGGGCAGGTGGACACGCGGAAGTCCATCTGCTTGGTCTTGCTGATGTTGAGCTTGATGCGGCCGTCCTGCGGCAGGCGGCGCTCGGCGATGTCGAGCTGGGCCATGACCTTCAGGCGGGCGGTGATGCGCGGATGCAGCTTCACCGGGGCCTTGGCGACGCTGCGCAGGATGCCGTCCATGCGCAGCCGGACGCGGAATTCGTTCTCGTAGGGCTCGAAGTGGATGTCCGAGGCGCCGCGCTTGATCGAATCGAGCAGCACCTTGTTGACGAAACGCACCACCGGGGTGTCGTCGCCGCCCTTGGCGTCGGCGAGGTTGTCGGCGGGACCGTCGTCGTCGCCGCCGGTGGCCTCGAGGTTCTCGAGACCCTCGTCGTCGCCCATGTCCGTGTCCATCGAGTCGGAGGCCGACAGGGCCAGCTCGATGGTCCGGCGCAACTTGTCCTCGTCGACGAGGATCGGTTCGACCGACAGGTTGGCGGCGAACTTGATCTCGTCGAGGGCGCGGGTGTTCGTGGGGTCGGCGATGCCGACGAACAGGCGGTTGCCGCGCTTGAACAGCGGCAGCGCCTGGTGCTTGTTGATCAGTTCCTCGCTGACCAGCTTCGTGGCGGCCTGATTGAGGTCCAGCGCGCCGGCGTCGAACAGCGGCATGCCGAACTCGACGGCGTTGGCGCCGGCGATCTGCGCCGACGTCGCCAGCTTCTTCTCGAGCAGGTACAGATGGATCGGGCGCTTCTGCTTGCCGGCCTCGTCGAGGGCCTTGCGAGCGTCCGCTTCCGACAGGGCACCGTCCAGCACGAGGCGCCGGGCAATGCCGGTGATGCCGACCAGATTGGCAGTCGCGTTGGCGTTCACTGATCCTCCCCAGGCCGCGGCGCGACCCCAACAATAACCCAAAAACGGCGATTCGCCAGCCTCTTAGCGGACTTTCCTCCGGTTGGTCCACCGGTCCGATGCGGTAAGCTGTCGCCCGCATCGGAGGGGAAGCCCGAGTGAAAGTCAGCGTGATTCTGCCAGCCAAGAACGAGGCGGAGGGCCTGCGCCGGACCCTGCCGGCCCTGGCGGCAGCCCTGCCGGAGGCCGAGGTCATCGTCGTCGACGACGGTTCGACCGACGCGACGGCCGAAATCGCCGCGGCGGCCGGGGCGAAGGTGCTGGCCTCGCCGTATTCGATGGGCAACGGCGCCGCGATCAAACGCGGTGCCCGCGCCGCGACCGGCGACGTCCTGGTCTTCATGGACGCCGACGGCCAGCACGATCCCGGGCAGATCCGCGAACTGCTCGCCCGGCTCGACGAGGGCTACGACATGGTCGTCGGCGCCCGCGACGGCCACGGCCAGGCCAGCGTCGGCCGCAGCCTGGCGAACCGCTTCTACAACCGCCTTTCCAGCTGGATGACCGGTCACCGGATCCTCGACCTGACCTCCGGCTTCCGGGTGGTGCGCGCCGACCGCTTCCGCGAATTCCTGCACCTGCTGCCGAACGGCTTCAGCTACCCGACCACCAGCACGATGGCCTTCTTCCGCAGCGCCTACCCGGTGGCCTACGTGCCGGTCCGGGTCGACCGCCGGGTTGGCCAGGCCAGCCACATCCGCCCGCTCGCCGACGGCCTGCGCTTCCTGCTGATCATCTTCAAGATCGCGACGCTGTATTCGCCGTTGAAGCTGTTCCTGCCCGTCGGGACGGGCTTCTTCCTGCTCGGCGCCGGCTACTACGCCTGGACCTTCACGACGATGGGGCGGTTCACGAACATGTCGACGCTGCTCTTCAGCGCGGCGGTGATCGTGTTCCTGATCGGGCTGGTGTCGGAGCAGATCACCTCGCTGACCTATAACCGCCCGGGTCGGGAATGAGTCGCCTGCAGGCTTTGGCGCGGCTGCTGGCGCGGACGCCGCTTCACCCGCAATGGCTGATGGGGCTTCGACGTCCGCCGGATGGCTTGCAGGACGCGTGCGGCGTGGTGGTCGACATCGGCGCTGCCGATCGCTGGGTCCGCGCGTACCTGCCCGAGGGCGTGCACTACGTCGCGCTGGACTATCCGGTCACTGGTCGCGACCTCTACGGCGCGCGCCCCGACGTGTTCGCCGACGGGGCGGCACTGCCTTTCGCCGACGCCAGTGTCGACGGCGTGATCTGCCTGGAAGTCCTCGAGCACGTCGCCGATCCGGCTCGCGTCGTCGCCGAGATCGCCCGCGTGCTGCGTCCCGGCGGCGACGCTTGGATTTCCATGCCGTTCCTCTATCCCCTGCACGACGCGCCGCACGACTACCAGCGCTATACCGAGTTCGGCCTGCGCCGGGATCTCGGGCGCGCGGGTCTGGGTGTCGTGGCGATGAAACGAACGCTTTCGGCGATCGCCACCGCCGGACTGCTGGCGAGCCTGGCGATCGCTGGCCCGCTTCGCGACCGCCGCGGGATCGGGGTGACCCTGCTGGCGGCGCCGGCGGCGGCGCTTGTCCTGCTGGTCAATGTCACCGCCGCGGTGTTGGGCCGGATGTGGCCCGACTGGGGACATCTGGGAATCGGCTATGAAGTGCGGGCCCGCAGGGAATGAGTGCCCGGGCGATCGTCCTGGTGACCACTTCGTATCCGCGCGCCGGTGACGGCAGCGAGGCGGCGGGGGGCTTCGTCGCTGACCTTGCCGCGGAGCTGGCCCTGCACGGTCCGGTCCGGGTCGTCGCGCCGGGGGACAACGCGCGCACGGAGGCGCACGGCGCTCTGCAGGTGTTCCGCTATCCGGCGCCGACCCGGCCGCTGTCCACGCTTCGCCCATGGCGCCCTGCCGAGGCCCGTGACATCTGGCGTGTGCTGCGCGACGGCGCGGCAGTGACCCGACGTGCGGTCGCCGCCGCCGGGCCGACCGCGCACGTACTGGCACTCTGGGCGCTCCCGTCCGGTGACTGGGCGAGGCGTGCCGCTCTCGACGCCCGTATCGGCTACTCGGTCTGGACCCTCGGCAGTGACATCTGGTCGCTCGCCCGCCTACCGGGTGTCCGCGCCCGACTGAAGAAGGTGCTCGCGGAGGCGAGCAGGTGTTATTCCGATGGACTGCAGCTCGCCGAAGACACCCGGTCGATCGCGGGGCGCCCGGTGGAGTTCCTGCCCAGCACGCGCAGGACCGAAGCGCAACGCGATATTCCGCCGCGCGACGAGCCGCCATACCGGTTGCTGTTCCTCGGCCGCTGGCATCGCAACAAGGGTGTCGACCTGCTGATCGACGCGCTGCGGCAACTCGACGACGACACTTGGCGGCGGATCGAACTCGTCGATATCTGCGGCGGCGGTCCGCTGCAGGAATGCGTCGCCGATGGCGTCGCGGCGCTGGCCGCAGCAGGCAGACCGGTGCGTATGCGCGGCTTTCTCGCCAAGCCCGACGCGGAGGCAGCAATGCTGGCGGCCGACTGGCTGCTGATTCCTTCGCGGATCGAAAGCATCCCCGTCGTCTTCTCCGACGCGGTGAAGCTCGGCCTGCCGATCGTGACGACCCCGGTCGGCGACCTGCCGGGACTGACCGCCCAACCCCCGGCCTGTGGCCGGGTGGCGACGGCGGTCGAACCGGCAGCCTTCGCTGCGGAAATCGCAGCCGCGGTACGTGCCGGCACCGCAGCGTACGTCGCTGGTACCCGGGATCGCGCGGGCCGGTTCGATCTTTCGCGAATCGCCAGTCGAATCCGGGAGGTCCCCGGTGACTGAGCCTCTGGGGCAACCCCGCTGGGGCAACGCCGGACGCGACCGCAAGGCCGCCGCGCTCCACGAAACGCTGCGTCGGGTCTGCGGATCGGATCCGCCGCGGAGTCACTGGCTGGACGTGGGCTGCGGCAGTGGCGGCATCGCAACTGCGCTGGCGGAGCGGGGCATCGTCGTCACCGGGGTCGACCCCGAGCCGTGGCCGTCATGGGCGGATGCAATGGCCGCCCATCCCGGGCTGCGACTCGTCCAGGGCGCTTTCGACGGCGAGGCGTTGCCGGTTCCGGCCGAGTCGGCCGACGTCGTCGTCTGCAACCAGGTTTATGAACACGACGCTGATCCCGCCCGACTGGTTGCGAACATCGCGCGTGTGCTCCGTCCCGGGGGGCGCTGCTATTTCGCCGGCCCGAACCTGCTGTGGCCGGTCGAACCGCACGTCTTCTGGCCGTTCGTGCATTGGCTGCCGCGGCGGGCGGCGCAGGCTTGCATGCGAGCGCTCGGTTCGTCACGCGCAGGGGAGCTCGACGCATGGTCGCGTGACTGGCTGACACTTCGGCGCTGGTTCCGCGAACACCGGTTCGAGCGGCGGTGGGTGCTCCGGGAACGCCTTGCCGCCGAATTCGACGTGCGTGGCCGTCCTCGTATGGCCGCCGGAATCGCGCGGCTGCCTTCGTGGCTGTTCGCCCTGCTCGAGCCGATATCGCCCGGTTTCATTTATGTCCTGCGCAAGCCGCTGGTTCCGGAGGGGCACGGATGACCTCGGCCTGGGAGATCTCGACGAAACCTGGTGAGGCCTATCTGCAATGGGTGAGTGCCCGCCACCACGCCTTCGCCGAGCCCGGGTGGACGCGCGCGCTGGCGGCGATCGGTGCGCAGCCATTGTTCGCCTGGAGCGCGACGCTGGAATCGGGTGTTCTGGTCGCTTGCATGCGTCGCGGGCCCTTCCGCCTCGGGATCTGTGGCCACCCGGTGGCCGGACCGCGCTGGGACGCGATGTCGGACACCGAAGCGAAGACGCAGGCGGAAAGCCTCTGTGCGGCGGCGAAGCTCGACCTTCTGCGTCTCAACCGATCCATGCTCACGAGCGTCGACAATCGCGCCTCCGGAGCGAGAATGGAGTTCTGGATAGACGACCTCGCAGAATGGCGGGACGACGCCAGCAGGCGCCGGCGCAAGGACCTCGCGTTCGCGCGTCGTGCGACCGCCGGCCGCGCGCAGCTGAGCGAAGGACTCGACCCGTCCGCGGCATTCGCGCTTTACGCCGCGACGGTCGATCGCCACGCCGGCAACCGTCGCTACACGCCCGCCTATTTCGTTGCGTTGCAGGATCTGGCGCGCGAGTCCGCCGCGCTGCGGTGTTTGTCGGTCACCGACGCGGGTGGCGGGCTGCTCGGATTCGCGGTACTGGCCTTCCATGGCCGCGTCGCCTAC
The DNA here is from genome assembly GCF_000426365.1 of Arenimonas composti TR7-09 = DSM 18010. Lineage (GTDB taxonomy): Bacteria > Pseudomonadota > Gammaproteobacteria > Xanthomonadales > Xanthomonadaceae > Arenimonas > Arenimonas composti. Next base: position 321,249 of record NZ_AUFF01000002.1, read on the forward strand.
TACCTGCATGGCGGTGCCAGCCCCGAGGGCCGGCGGGCAGGGGTCAGCGACCTCCTGCTTGAAGCGATGCTCGTCGCCACACGTGATTCAGGCTGCCGACGTTTCAGCCTGATGGCCTCGCCGTGGGACCAGCCGGGCCTGTCGGCGTTCAAGGAGAAGTGGAGCGACCGGCGTGGTTTCGCCGTGACCCACGACCTGGCCGCGAGTGTCGTCGGACGGCTCGCCTGCGGCTGGCTTCGGCACAAGGGCCGTGGCGATCGCCGGCTCGCGGTCGAGAACGCGGGAACGGCTGCGCGATGATTCCCCGCTACCGGTCCCCGCTCGGCATCGGCGAGTTGATTGCGTCGTTCCGGCAGCGGCATTCGCCGGGACCGCGCGGGGATTTCGCCGGCCTTCCCGACCATCCTCCCGCCTGGTTCGCCTCCGCGTCGGATGCCCTGTGCAGCTGGCTTCGGCGGAATGGGACGACCGGTCACATCGTCGTTCCCGCTTACACCTGCATCCGCATCGTGGAGGCGATCGAGACCGCCGGATGGACGCCTCACTTCGTCGACATCGACCATGAAACGCTGGCGGTGGACGGGACTGCGGTGCGTGCGATTCTGGACCGGGTGCCGGTTCCGAAGGCGATTCTCGCCACCCATCTGCACGGGTTGCCGTCGCCGTTGGCTGATCTGCGCAGGCTCGCGGACCACGGCAACGCGTCGCTCGTCGAAGATTGCGCGATGGCGCAGGGTGCCCTCGCTGCGGATGGTTCGCCGGTCGGAGCCGTCGGGGATGCATCGATCTTCAGTTTCGGCCTGGGCAAGGTCTGCAGTTTCGGCGCCGGTGGCGCGCTGGTCCCCGCGGAACGCGAGCGGGAGGCAGATGCGCCACGGGCGGTATGGCGGGCGATGCTCGTCTGGGCGAGCCGCGTCGGGGTCGTCGGCGACCTCCGCTATGCGGCCCAGGAAGCGCTGAAGGGGATCCTGCGCGGGAACCGACCCGTTCAGGGCGCCGGCGATTACGCTCCCGCCGGGTGGTCGGTCGACGCCGGCCACATGCTCGCCAGGTTCCTGGCTGCGCCGCACCGGGCGGCGGAGCTGGAGGCGCGCCGGCTACGGAGCGCCGACTGGCACGCTTTCGTGGCCGCGCTGGGTTCGGCACGCGTGGGCGTGCCGCGCATCGGCCCTGCAGTGCGACCGTGTTTCCCGCACCTGCCGCTGCTGGTCGCGGAACGCGACGAACTGGCCGATCGGCTGCGTGCCGTCGGCGTGCACACCGCGCGCTATTTCGATTACGTAGCCGCGGAGCTCGCCGGCGCCGACGGCGATTTCCCGGGCGCGCGTTCGGTGTCGTCGCGCATCCTGTTGCTGCCGATGGATCCGGGCATCGATGCGAGCGCTGCCGCGGTGCGTGCGGCGCTGGCCGCTCACGCCTCGACGGGTTGAGAATTCCCTCCGGCTGCGTCGATGCGCGCCTGCAGCGTGCGGGCGAGCGCCCGGCAGTCGGAGCGGATTCCGCGCAGCGTGCGGCTGCGGTAGTTGCGGCGGTTGTCGAGACCCAGGAAGAACACGCCAGGGGTCCGGGTTGATTCCCAGTCGTAGCAACGCGGCAGGCCGTCGGCATCCGTATCGATGGGCAACTCCGGGAGTCCAGGGCGGTAACCGGTCGCGTGCACGACCATCCCGGCTTCCAGCGTACTGCCGTCTTCGAACTCGACGACACCCTCCCGCAAGGCGCGGATCGGTGGATAACGGGGTATCCGCCCGGCTTCGAACAGTTCGCGGGAGCGGCCGCCATCCATCACTGGAAAGGACGGCAGGCGAAGTCTCGGGCGCAACACCACGAGAAGTTCCTCGTAGAAGTAGTACAGCGCGTCCTTGAGCGCGCCGAGCCGACCGTCGCGTCGGAATTCCACCGGGGCGCGGGTGGACAGCGCGACTTCGATGCCGGCGTCCGCCAGTTCGACCATGATCTGGCCGGCGCTGACGCGTCGGCCGACGACGATCACGGGACGACCGCCTGCAAGGCGCCGCACTTTCTCGGGACCGGGGTAGGCGGCCGCATGGACGACCGGGATCGATCCATCGTCGTCCGCCGCCGGATCAGGGCCCACTGGATGTGGAAAATAGCCGGTGCAGACCACGACGAAACGTGACCGGACCTGGCCGCGTGAGGTCGTGACGACATGCCCCTCGCCGTGCGCCGCGATCGCCGTGACCTTGCAGCCCGGTACGACGCGGATGTCCTCGCGGGTGCGGAACTCGTCGAGGTAGGCGGCGAACTGCGGCGCGTCGACCAGAGCGAACGGTGGATGACGAAAGACGTCACGCCAGCACAGTGCATTGGTCCACCAGGGACTCACCAGGCGCAATGCCGGCGGCATCGAGCGCCACGACGCACCGGCGTCGTCCTGGTCGACGATGCAGTGATCGATCCGCCGACGACGCAACTGCCGCGCCAGTGCCAGACCGGCAGGGCCGGCACCCACGATCAGCACGCCGGTCCGCGCCGGGAGGGAAAATCCAGGGTCGGAAGTCGTCATCACTTGCCCAGCACGAAGCGCACGTCGCAGTAGTCCCAGGGCAGCACGCCGACGAGTCGGCCGATCAGGCGTTCGGCGCTCCGGAGAGCCGGGAACATTCGTTCCGGCCAGAGCCCGAAGCGAACCGCATGAATGGTCGGGATCCTGCCGTAGCGCAGGATGTCCACCTGCTCGATCTGGAATCCGGCAGCGGCGAACAGCTGTTCGAACCCGGCACGCGTTCGCCGGTGCTGCCATACCGCCGGGTCGATGGTCGCCTTGCGTCGCACCTGTTCGATCGCGACGACCCGGCCGCCAGGGCGCAGAACCCGGTGGATTTCGCCGAGCATCGCCTGCAGTTCGTGATCGTCCATCAGGTGGTTCAGGACCACGTACGTCAGCACGGCATCGACGCTGGCCGACGCCAGAGGTAGCCCGCGACCGTCGAACAGGAAGAACAGCGCGTCGTCGCCGAGCTGGCGATCACGGGCGCAAGCGAGCAGCCCTGGCGAGATGTCGGCGCCGATAACCTTCCGTCCAGTGGCGACCAGTGCGGCGCTGATGCCTCCGGTGCCGCAGCCGAAGTCGAGTACCGGCGAGTCCAGGCCGAGGTTGCCGAGCGCTTCCAGCAATGCGTGATTGCGCAGGCTGGTGATGTAGCGGTTCTTGTGTCCACGGGCGTCTCGGGGATCGATCACCGATGCGTCGGGTGGAAAGCTCGACAGCTTGTCCCAGTGCTCTCGCTGGAGATTCATGCGACGCCCCTTCGCGTTATTGCTTCGGCTCCCCAGGCGAGCGCCGCGAAAAGCAGGTCAGCCATGGTGAAAGCGAGCCGCGCGGCCATGCCGAGAAGAATCACCGTCGACGGTGCCACTGCCAGCTGGCTCCCCATCCACAGGAATATCGCCTCACGCACGAACAGCCCCGAGGGAGCGATGACCGCGAAGTTCGCCGCGAGGGACGCGCCCGCATAGCAGCTGCCGAGCAGGATCGCCGTTCGGAACGGGTCCTCGTCGGCAGGAAGCAGCAGCGCCCAGAACAGGAAGTACGGCAGCCATTCGCAGAGGAGGATCAGGGCGGCGCGAAGCGACCAGCGGCTGGAAGTGGCGGGCAGCGTCGCGTACTCGCGCAGCCGCGGGATCCGGCTGGCGAGCCGGAACATGGCGCGTTCGACCAGGTGAAGACGGTGTGCCGACCACGTCGCAACCACCAACGACACACACGCGAGCCACGCGAGCCATGGACCGCCGTCGAACAGCCAGACGGCCGCGGCCCCCAGCACGCCGAACGTGAGCGCCATCGTGTAGAGCGACTGGATGATGTTCGCGGCGACGACGCGATGTGCCGGTATGTGCGGAGCCAGCCGCTCGGCCTCGAAGATGACGCCGAGTACCTTGCCCGGCAGGTAGCGAACGACCTGCGAAAGGGCATATGCGCTGACGATGGCAGCCGGGGCGGGTGGGCCCGAGTGACCGAGTCGACGCAGGACCACAAGGTGGTACAGCGACTTCAGGGCGAGCATGCCCGCGACCGCCAAGCTGCCGGCGAGCAGCAGCCACGGCTCCAGCAGCGTGACGTCGGCCCGCAGGGCCAACCACTGGTCGCGCAGGTAGTAGCCGAGATAGGCAATCGCGGCGGCGAGCAGCAGCCATTGCAGCAGCCTGCGCAACGGGAAGCCATTCGCGTCCTTCCGCGCGGTCCGGTCAGGGGCCGGCCCGGGTTCAGGCGTTCCCATTCAGGACGGCTCGCACCGCGGCGACGACCCGCTCCACATCGTCATCGCTCAGCTTGGGGCTGAGCGGCAGGCTCATGGTGCCGCGTCCGATGCGCTGCGCATGCGGCCATTGCGCCGGGTCCCAGCGGAATCGTTCGCGGTAGTAGGGATGTTCGGCGACCGACAGGTAGTGCACACCGGTGCCGATGCCGCGGACGTGCATCGCCTGCAGGAAATCATCGCGACTGATCCCGGCGCGGACCGGATCGATGTCGATCGTGAACAGGTGGTACGCGTGGCGGGTCTGCGGTTCCACGTCGGCGGGCAATCCGAGTGGCGAATCGGCGAATGCGTCGATGTAGGTCGACCAGATCGCCTCGCGTCGCCGCCATGCCGTCTCGACGCGCGCGAGCTGGTGAATCCCGATGGCCGCCTGCATGTCCATCATGTTGTACTTGAATCCGCACTCCACGACCTGGTAGTGCTTGAAGCCACTGTCGCCGAAGCGGTGCCAGGCATCCTTGCTCATGCCGTGCAGCGCCAGCACCCGCGCCCGTGCGATCGCCTCGGCATCGCGCCCGACGATCATGCCACCCTCGCCGGTGACGACGTTCTTGGTGACGTAGAAGCTGAAGCAGCCGAACTGGCCGAAGGTGCCGGCGTGGCGCCCTTTCCAGAGCGTTTCGATCGCGTGCGCGCAGTCCTCGATGACCACGAGCTCATGCTTCGCGGCGATCGCCATGATCCGGTCCATGTCGCAGGGGCGGCCGGCGAAGTGCACCGGCAGGATCGCCCGCGTGCGCGGGGTGATCGCCGCCTCGATCGCATCGGGGTCGATGTTCTGCGTCACCGGGTCGACATCGGCGAGCACCGGCACCAGGCCGGCGTGCAGGATCGCGTTCACCGTCGCGCAGAAGGTCAGCGGGGTGGTGATCACCTCCGACCCCGGCTCGAGCCCGGCCGCGATCAGGCTGACGTGCAGCGCCGCGGTGCAGGAATTGACACCGGCGACCTGCGACGGCGGCAGGCCCAGCCAGGCGCCGAAGTCCGATTCGAAGCGGGCGACCCGGGGGCCGGTGCCGAGCCAGCCGGAGCGCAGGCAGGCCTCGACCTCGGCGATTTCCGCGTCCTGGATGTCGGGTGCCGCGAAAACGATGTACGGGGCCGTCATTTCATTCTTCCGTTCCGGGGGCCGGCTCGGCCGCGTCCAGCGACACTTCGGCGATGCCGCGTTCGCGCATTTCGGCCGCCAGTGCCTCCGCCTGCTGCCGGTACCCGGCGTCGGCGAGCGTCAGGATGATACCGGCAACGAAGCGCGGGTCGTTGCGCGCGGCGAGGCCGCTGCGCAGGAAGAAGTCGGCGGCGAGGGCCTCGTCGCCGGCGTATTCCAGCGCGTGCATGCCGAACTCGAAGTTCTGCCCCGCGCTCAGCAGCGCGCGCTCGCGCAGCAGCGCGTAGGCGGCGGCGAAACGGCGGTCGTCGAATACCTCGATGTCCCGCCGCGAACGCAGCAGGCCCATCATCACCGCCATCTCCTGCGGGCCGACCGCCCGCGTCCGCAGCTTGTGCTCGACGCGGTCCCACCATTCCGGCCGCGAGGAGACGCCGGCGTTGGCGGCCAGCACGAGCAGCCCCTGCTCCGGCATCAGCGAGGCGTTCTCGATGCGCGAGCCGCGCTCGAACTCCGCCTGCGCCATCGCGTACATGAACGATTCCGGGTCGTAGCCACTGAGCACCATGTACTGCTCGCCTAGGTCGGTGCTCGCGCGCGACGAGGCGGGATTGCCGCCTGCCATCTGCATCGCCAGCGCCAGCGGGTCGCCCCATACCGAACTCCGGACCAGGCACATCGCGAACAGGCCGCCGATCAGTGCCGCGCCGACCAGCCTGCGGGCGCCGACGCCGAGCTTCGGCAGCAGCGGGGCCAGCAACGCGTAGGCGGCCAGCAACACGCCGAGCAGGGCGAAGTAGTTGCGGTGCTCGAAGGCCAGCTCGAGCGCGAACACGTTGCTGGTCAGCAGGTGCGCGGCGAAGAACCAGAAGATGCCGAGGAAATAGAGCGGCATCCGCCGACGCAGCAGCAGCGCCGAAACCGCCAGCGCCAGCAGCAGCAGGCCGCCGGCCAGGGTGGTCGCCGGCTCCAGCAGCGACTGCGAGGCCTGCAGGTGGTCGTAATAGAAGACGTAGGCGTCCGGTCGCGGCAGCACGATCCAGCCCAGGTACATCGGCAGCACCCGCAGCTGCGTCAACAGCCGTTCGCCGGCGCTGTAGTCGCGCAGCGCATAGGCCTCGGCGGTGAAATAACGCGGGGCGATCCAGACGAGGAACACGCAGGTCGCCGCCGCCAGGCCGAATCCATACAGGCCGACCAGCCAGCGGCTGCGGCGGCCGCCGGCGAGTTCGAACCGGAAGAGCGCGAGTTCCAGGCCGAGCGCGAAAACCGGGAACAGCACCGCCGTTTCCTTCGCCAGCAGGCCGACCGCGGCGATCAGTGCGCTGACGCCCAGCCACGGCCATCCGCGGTGACCGTCGAGTTGGCGCCGGCGGCCGTGCACGTAGGCCAGCAGCGCCAGCAGCACGAAGACGATGCTCAGCGATTCCATGCGCTGAACGACGTACAGCACCGTCGACACCTGCAGCGGGTGCAGGGCCCAGAGCGCCGCCAGCACGAAGGCGGCGGCGGGGGCGAGCAGGGGGACGCCGTCGCGGTCACGCAGTCGTACCAGCAACAGCAGGACGAGCAGGGCGTTGACGACGTGTACCGCGAGGTTGGCGGCCTTGTAGCCCCAGGGATCGAGGCCGCCGTAGACGTGGTTGATCGCGAAGGTCGCGGTCGCCAGTGGCCTGCCGTAGATCTCCCGATAGGCGCCGGCGGCGCGGCGCAGTGATTCGGGGTCCAGCGCGGTCGCGTGCACCGCGTCCTGGTGGACGATGTTCGGGAAGTCGTCGAACAGGAAACCGCCGCCCAGGCCAGGCCAGTAGGCGGCGGTGGTCAGCAACAACAGCAGCAGGATCCGGAAACCGCTCGATATGCCCGTGGCGATCCGTGCCGGCGCAGGCGGGGTGCGTGGCTTCAGGAGCTGCAACCTTCCGGCCAGTGCTTCGGCAGGGCGATGTCGGTGACGCAGCTCCAGGTGCCGGCGGAAGTCCGCTGCAGCGTGATGTGCTTGCCGTTGATCGCCGGGTTGCCGTTGAGCTGGCAGCTGATCGTGCCTTCCTCGCCGCCGGTCACGGTGACGCTGCAGCGCGCGGTGGAGGCGGAGAGGCCGATGTCGGTGGCGTCGAAGGTGGAAACCCCTTCGGCGACCATCTTGGATTCGAAGGCGCTACGTCCGGACGAGATCTCCGCGAGGCCGGCGGCGGCCTGGGCGCGGATGTTGTAGTCCTGGTAGGCGGGCAGCGCGATGGCTGCGAGGATGGCGATGATCGCGACGACGATCATCAGCTCGATGAGGGTGAAGCCACGTTGCCGGTTCATGACCATCCCCCTGTGAATGGCCCCACGCGAACGAGAGGAAAGCCGGAGGGGATCGCTCCCCTCCGGCCGGATGAAGCATGTATCAGGTGCAACCGGTCGGCAGGTACTTGGCGTCCAGGCCGGTGATCGTGCAGTCGTAGTTGCCGGTGGCCGAGTTGCGCTGCAGCTGGATGACCTTGCCCACGACGCGCGGGTTGCCCGCCAGGGTGCACTTGATCGTGCCGGTGGCGCTGCCCGCGACGGCGATGGCCGAGCAGCGGGTGGTCGCCGTGGCCAGGCCGATGCTGGCCTGGGTGTTGAACGTGGTCGAACCGCGGTTGATCTTCTCTTCGAACGCGGTCACGCCGCCACGGATGTCGGCCAGACCGGCCGCGACCTGCGAACGGGCGATGTAGTCCTGATACGCCGGCAGCGCGATGGCGGCCAGGATCGCGATGATCGCAACCACGATCATCAGCTCGATCAGGGTGAAGCCTTTCTGGATCTTCTTCATGGGTGAATCCCCTAGGTGGATGTTGGTTTTGCCTGCTTCGGTCCGTCTTCCGTTCCGTGGTCGACCTGGATTTCGGCAGACTGTGATCCCGAGCAACTTCCGTGCCAGAGCGTTCCAGCGCTGGCACGGCTGGAAGATAGGCGTTCAGGGACCAAAACGCTAGCTGACCGCGGCCGGTGTGTCAGGTCACAGGCGGCCACAAGGACGTCACAAAGTGACCGCCTGCGTCACTTTGTGACGACAGCCCGGTTGAGGTCGACAAGTGGCGGCCCTGGGATATGCTCCCGCCGGGGATTTGCCCTGTCGGGGGAAGTAATGTCGAAACCAATCGCGCTCGAGCGGGCGCTGCTCGGGCTGTTCGTGGCGTCCGGCTTCGCCGGACTGATCTATCAGGCGATCTGGTCGCATTACCTGGGGTTGTCGCTCGGTCATGCCGCGTATGCGCAGACCCTCGTGCTGGCGATCTTCATGGGCGGCATGGCGCTGGGCGCCTGGATCGTCAGCCGCTACGGGGTGCGCTGGAAGCGGCTGATCCTGACCTACGCCGTCGTCGAGATCGTGATCGGCGTGGCCGGCCTGGCGTTCCACCCGCTCTTCCTGGGCTATACCGACCTGTCGCAGGACACCGTCTATCCGGCGCTGGACTCGATCGCGGCGGTGCGTGCTTGGCAGTGGGGAAGTGCCGCGCTGATGATCCTGCCGCAGTGCGTGCTGCTCGGCATGACCTTCCCGCTGATGAGCGGCGGCTACCTGCGCGTGGCGCCGGCGGCCGACGGCGAGATCCTCGGCGGCCTGTACTTCAGCAACAGCCTCGGTGCCGCCTTCGGCGCGCTGTTCGCGACCTTCGTGCTGCTGCCCTGGATCGGCATGCCGGGAACCGTCGCCACGGCCGGCGTCGTCAACCTGGCGGTGGGTGCCCTGGCCTGGGTCGTGGCCCGTCGGGTGGACGACGGTGGCTGGACCGACGGGGCACCGGTAGCGACCGCTGCCGCTCCGGTGAAACCGGCAGCCGCCGACGACGTCCCGTATTTCCGGATGATGGTCGTCGCCGCGGCGATCACCGGCGCGACCTCGTTCGTGTACGAGATCGGCTGGGTGCGGATGCTCAACCAGGCGCTCGGCACCACCGTGCACTCGTTCGAACTGATGCTGGCCGCCTTCATCCTCGGCCTCGCCTTCGGTGGCCTGTGGGTGCGTCGCCGCGCCGCCCGCATCGGCGATGCGGTCGCGGTAGCCGGCTACGCGCAAGTGCTCATGGGCGTCGCCGCGCTGCTGTCGCTGCCGGTGTTCGCCCAGAGCTTCCGCTGGGTCGGCGCGATGCTCGGCGTGCTGCCACGGACCGAAGCCGGCTATGCGCTCTTCAGCCTCGGTAGCGCCGGCATCGCCCTCGCGGTGATGTTCCCGGCAGCCTTCTTCGCCGGCCTGACCCTGCCGCTGTTCACGATGGCCCTGCTGCGGCGTGGTGCCGGCGAGGCCAGCATCGGCCGCATCTATGCCGCGAACACCCTCGGCGCGATCGCCGGTGTCGTGCTCGCGGTGCACGTGCTGATTCCGGCGCTCGGCCTGCACCTGGCGGTCACGCTCGCGGCGCTGGTCGACATCGCCTTGGGCTTCCTGCTGCTCAAGCGCTACGCCGAGAACGTGACCCAGCGTGCCTACTTCGCCAGCGCGATCCTCTGTCTCGTGGTGCTTCCGATGAGCCTGCTGCTGGGTCGCACGCCGCCCGAAGCGCTGGCATCGGGTGTGTTCCGCACCGGCGTCGCCGCACTCACCGACGACACCGAGTTCGTGTTCCTGCGCGACGGCAAGACCGCGACCGTCGCGGTGTTCGGTCGCGAAGGCACCGCGGTGATCGCCACGAACGGCAAGCCCGACGCCGGACTGGTCCTCGACGTGAACATGCCGCCGTCGGGCGACGAAAGCACGATGATCAGCGTCGGCGTGCTGCCACTGGCACTGCATCCCGACCCCCGCCGGATCGCGGTGATCGGCTGGGGCTCGGGAATGACCACCCACACGCTGCTCGGCAGCGACAAGCCCGAGGTCGTCGACTCGATCGAGATCGAGCGGGCGATGTACGACGGCGCGATGCACTTCGGACGACGCGTCACCCGCGCGTACACCGATCCACGCTCGCGGGTGCACATCGATGACGCGCGCACCTTCTTCTCCACCGGCAACCGCCGGTACGACGTGATCGTCTCGGAGCCGTCGAATCCGTGGGTCAGTGGCGTCGCCAGCCTGTTCACCCGCCAGTTCTACGGCTTCCTCGGCCGCCATCTGGAGGACGACGGGATCCTGGTGCAATGGGTGCAGGCCTACGAAATCGACGATCCGCTGCTGGCGACGATGCTGGCGGCGCTGGCCTCCGAGTTCCCCTACATCGACCTGTACCGGCCGAACGACGGTGACGTCGCCGTGGTCGCCAGCCGGAAGCCGCTGCCGCCGCTGCACGAGGCCGCTGAGCCGGGGTCGCCGCTGCATGCGGAGCTGCGCCGGGTCGGACTGGGCTCGGTGAGCGACCTCGCGATGCGTCGCGTCGGCACCCAGGCGATGATCGAGAACTTCGTGCGCATCGCCGGCGTCGACATCCACGACGACTTCTACCCGACCGTCTCGCTGCAGGCGCCGAGCGCGCGCTTCCGCAGGGTGGGGTCGTTCTGGATCACCAATCTGATCTCGACGGGCATGCCGGTGCTGGAAATGACCGATGGCCGCGTGCCCCTGCGCCCGAACGAGGACGTGATGCAGGGCCGCGGCATGCCCGACGAGATGATGCAGTTGCCGCGCGTCGCCTACGACACCGGTATCGCGATGCGCCAGGGCACGATGCCCGGGGTCGCGATGGAACTCGAGGAACTCGCGCGGGAACTCGAGCGGCTGCGCGCACTGTCGGCGGCACCGGTCGAGTCCGCGGATATCGGGGACTGGTTGCAGGCCGCCGCCGTCGTCGCCGAATTCACCATCGCCCACATCGCGCGCGAGGACCAGGTGGGCGTGTGGATCGAGCCGACGTGGATCGACCTCGACGGGCAGCCCGAGGACGTTCGCGCAGTGATGGCGGCCTACGACGCGACCGCGCGCCGCGACGCCCCGGCGATGCTCGCCGCCGGCCGCGCCGCCCTGCCGGTGGTCGGTCCCGACGCGCCGCCGTTGCTGCGCGAGCACCTGCTGGTGATCGCGATGCTCGGCGCCCTGGCTTCGGACCAGCCGGCGGAGGCGCTGCGCCTCGACCGCGAGGAAGGCCGCGGCATTCCCGTCGGCCGCGACAGCAACTACGGCTTCATCCGTTCGTGGTTGCTGGCCTGGGCCGACCGCCCGCGGCGCTGATGGCCCAGCCGCCCCCGGCGATACCCGGGGGCGGCCAATGGCCGCCGGCCGGCGCTACTCGATACCGAGCTTCTTCAGCTTGTAGCGCAGCGCCCGGAAGGTGATGCCGAGCTGCACCGCGGTCTTGGTCTTGTTGTAGCGGTTGGCCTCGAGGGCCTTCTGGATCGTCTCGCGTTCCATCTGCTCGATCGCATCGGGCAGGGCGGTGCCTTCCGCCGACGTCGGCATCGGCGCGCTGGTGACGGCGCGCAGCGGCACGTCCGCTTCCTGGCCGATCAGGCTGTCGACCTGCGGCAGGTAGAGGTCGGCGACCTCGATGCGCTGGCCGTCGCTGAGCGCGACCGCGCGTTCGAGCACGTTCTCGAGTTCGCGCACGTTGCCGGGGAAGGGGTAGGCGACCAGCGCCGCTTCCGCCTCTTCCGACAGCGCCGGCACCGGGTCGCCGCCGGCCAGGCGCTGCAGGATCGCGGCGGCGATCAGCGGGATGTCCTCGCGCCGCTGGCGCAGCGGCGGCACCTGCAGCTCGATGACGTTGATGCGGTAGTAGAGGTCGTGGCGGAAGCGCCCGTCCTCGATCAGCCGCGCCAGGTTCTTGTGCGTCGCCGACAGGATGCGCACGTCGACCGGGAGTTCGGCCGGCGCGCCGATCGGCCGCACGGTCTTCTCCTGGATCACGCGCAGCAGCTTGACCTGCATGTGCAGCGGCAGCTCGGCGACTTCGTCGAGGAACAGGGTGCCGCCCTGGGCGGCCTGGAACAGGCCGTCCTTGTCGGCGTGGGCGCCGGTGAAGCTGCCCTTGCGGTGGCCGAACAGCTCGCTCTCCATCAGTTCCGACGGAATCGCGCCGCAGTTCACCGGCACGAACGGCCCGGTCGTGCGCGAGCCCTGCTCGTGGATCAGCCGCGCGACCAGTTCCTTGCCGACGCCCGATTCGCCGCTGATGTACACCGGCGCCTGGCTGCGGGCGACGCGGGCGATCGTTTGCCGCAGCGCCTGCATCTTAGGCGACTCGCCGAGCAGGCGGCTGCCGGCCGACGGCGTGGCGCGCCGCTGTTCGTTGAGGTCGAGCGCGTGCTGCACCAGCCGCCGCAGCACCGCCAGGTCGACCGGCTTGGTCACGAAGTCGAAGGCACCGGACTTCAGCGCGCTCACCGCCGCCTCGACATTGCCGTACGCGGTGATCATCGCCACCGGCGTGTCCGGGTAGCGCTGCGCGATGTGCTCGATCAACTGCTGGCCGCTGCCGTCCGGCAGGCGCATGTCGGTGAGGCAGAGGTCGTAGCTGCCGTTGGCGAGCTGCGCACGCGCCGACGCCAGGTCGGCGGCGGTATCGACGCGCAGGCCCATCCGTCCCAGGGTCAGTACCAGCAGTTCGCGGATGTCGCGCTCGTCGTCGACGACGAGGGCGCTGCGGGGGGTGGCCATGCGTGTTCGCGGAATACCTTGGAAGGCGCCCCATACCTTAGCCGAGGCATCCGGATCAGGCCATATTCATGTGTCCCGACGGCGCGTCCTGCACCAGCGTCATGCCCTGCGGGAGCACGATCCGGAAGCAGCTGCCGCCTCCGGGGACCGGTTGATAGCTCAGCGTGCACTGGTTCGCCTCGCACAGCTGCTGGGCGATGTAGAGGCCCAGGCCGGTGCCGTGTTCGCTGGTGGTGAAGAACGGCGTGAAGATCTGGCTGGCCACCGCCGCCGGGATGCCGGGCCCGCGGTCGATGACGTCGAGTTCCGGCGGCGAGCCCGGCGGCGCGGTGCGTACCGCCACCGTCACCCGCGCCGGCTCGCCGGGCATGCGGCCGTAGGTGAGGGCGTTCTGCACCAGGATCGTCAGCACCTGGTGCAGGTGGCGGGGGTCGGCCATCGCCAGCGTGCTGCGCTCGGCGACGGCCTGCAGGATGTCGGTTTCCAGCGGATGGCTGGCGCGGTATTCGTCGACGAAGCGGCGGGCGAACTGGCCGACGTCGATCGTCTCCGGCTGCGACCGCTCGCGCCGGGCCAGGCCGAGGATGTCGCGCACGATGCCGTCCATGCGCTGGCACTGGGTGTGGATGATCTCCAGCAGGCGGCGGTCGGCATCCTGCAGCTCGTTGGCCTCCTCGAGCAGTTGCACCGAGTAGTTGATCGCCGCCAGCGGGTTGCGGATCTCGTGGGCGATGCTCGCCGACAGCCGGCCGAGGGTCGCCAGCGTCAGCTCCTCGGCGCGGTCGGAATACATCCGGCTGTCGTCGAGGAAGATCAGGAACAGGTTGTCGGTCAGGCTCAGCGAGACGAAGCGCGGCAGCACCTCGGGGGCGCCGTCGGCCAGGGTCATGGCCTTGGGGATCTCGCCGCGGCCACGCCGCCAGGCCATCAGGCTGCGGTGCAGGCCGTTGGCGACGTCGGCGAGTTCGCGCCGGTCCGGCGAAGGCTTGCCGAGCAGGGCCCAGGCGGCCTCGTTGCAGACCTTGATCCGGTGTTCGCCGTCGACGACCAGGATCCCCGTCTTCATGCGCCGGATGACGAGTTCGTTGATCTCGGCCTGGCTGGCCAGTTCCTCGCCGCGCTGTTCCGCCAGCGCCTGCGATTCCAGCACCTGCCGGCTGAGCAGCTCGCACAGCACCGCCGTGGCCAGGTAGGTCACCGCGAACATCACCGACTCGGCCAGCGGACGGGCGTTCTCGAGGTCGAAGGTGCGCAGCAGCAGGCTGTCGCCGAGCATCACCAGCGCCGCGGTCAGGGCGAAGCCGATGCCGGCCCGCTGCGGCAGGATCAGCGCACCGGCACCGACGTTGAACAGCAGCAGCAGGGCGATGCCGCCCTGGCTGCCGGTGGTCGTGCCGAGGGTGCCGGCGGCGACCAGGATGTCGATCGCCAGGCCGATCGCCGCCTGGGTCGGCGGCGGCAGCCGGCTGCGGTAGCCGGCGACCAGCAGGGCCACCGCGGCGATCATGTAGAGCACGACCATCCCCTGCAGCAGGGTCGGTTCGCGCAGCCTGACCAGCATCTCGCCGACCGGGCTGAAGGCCACCAGGGCCAGCAGACAGGCCTCGAGCAGGCGGTACAGGGAGAAGAAGTACAGCTCCCGGCGCTGCGGACTGATGGTCTTTTTTCTGGGGGCAGCCGGCATGCCGGAAGTATGCACCGGCGGCCGCGGGTCCGGCCCGGGGGAAGCCGGCGTTTTGCCTTGCCCCGGCGAACCGGCGACAATACCGCCCCCGTTTCGCGACCAAAGGCAGCCGGATGAACTTCCACGAGTACCAGGCCAAGCAGCTTTTCGGCGAGTACGGCATCGCCGTTCCGGCGGGCCGGGTCGCCCGTACGCCCGAAGAGGCGGTCGACGCCGCGAAGGCCATCGGCGGCGATTTCTGGGTCGTGAAGGCGCAGATCCATGCCGGCGGCCGCGGCAAGGCCGGCGGCGTCAAGCTGGCCAAGACCCTCGACGACGTCCGCGCCTACGCCAAGGGCATGCTCGGCACGAAGATGGAGACCTACCAGACCGCCGGCGTCGCGCTGCCGGTCGATTCGGTGCTGGTCACCCAGGCCACCGACATCGCCAAGGAGCTGTACCTGTCGGTGCTGGTCGACCGCGGTACCCGCACGGTCACCTTCATCGCCTCCAGCGACGGCGGCGTCGAGATCGAGAAGACCGCCGTCGAGAATCCCGACGCGATCAAGACCCTGCACGTGAACTTCGTCCAGGGCCTGCAGCCCTACCAGTGCCGCGACCTCGGCTTCGCGCTGGGCCTGAACGCGAAGCAGGTCAACCAGCTGTCGAAGATCATGCTGGGCCTGTACAAGCTGTTCAACGAGAAGGACCTGGCGCTGGTCGAGCTCAACCCGCTGGCGGTCCTCACCGACGGCAGCCTGGCCGTGCTCGACGGCAAGATCAATTCCGACGACAACGCCGCGTTCCGCCACGCGGAACTGACGGCGATGCGCGACATCCGCCAGGAAGACGAGACCGAGGTGCTGGCCAGCCAGCACGACCTCAACTACGTCACGATGGACGGCAACATCGGCTGCATGGTCAACGGTGCCGGCCTGGCGATGGCGACCATGGACGTGATCAAGCTCGAGGGCGGCGAGCCGGCGAACTTCCTCGACGTCGGCGGCGGCGCCACCAAGGAGCGCGTCACCGAGGCCTTCAAGCTGATCCTGCGCTCGCCCGACGTGAAGGCGATCTTCGTCAACATCTTCGGCGGCATCGTCCGCTGCGACATGATCGCCGAGGGCATCATCGCGGCGGTCAAGGAAGTCGACGTCAAGGTGCCGGTGATCGTCCGCCTCGAGGGCACGAACGTCGAGAAGGGCAAGGAACTGCTGAAGAACTCCGGCCTCGCGATCACCCCCGCCGACGACATCAACGACGGCGCGAAGAAGGCCGTCGCCGCCGCCAAGGCCGCCTGACCCAGACCCGCTGTAGGAGCGCCTTCAGGCGCGACAGCAATCGCGCCTGAAGGCGCTCCTACGAATAAGGAAGCGAATACATGTCCGTTCTGATCGACAAGAACACCAAGGTGCTGGTCCAGGGCTTCACCGGCCAGCAGGGCACCTTCCACGCCGAGCAGATGCTCGAGTACGGCACCCAGGTCGTCGGCGGCGTCACCCCGGGCAAGGGCGGCACGACCCACCTCGGCCTGCCGGTCTTCAACACGATGCGCGACGCGGTCGAGGCCACCGGCGCCGACGCCTCGGTGATCTACGTGCCGCCGCCGTTCGCGGCCGACGCGATCCTCGAGGCCGCCGACGCCGGCATCCGCGTCATCGTCTGCATCACCGAAGGCATCCCGGTGCTCGACATGCTGAGGGTCAAGAACGTGCTGGCCGGCTACGACGACGTCGTGCTGGTCGGCCCGAACTGCCCCGGCGTGATCACCCCTGGCGAGTGCAAGATCGGCATCATGCCGGGCCACATCCACATGCCGGGCAAGATCGGCATCGTGTCGCGCTCCGGCACGCTGACCTACGAGGCCGTGAAGCAGACCACCGACGCCGGCCTCGGCCAGTCGACCTGCATCGGCATCGGCGGCGACCCGATCAACGGCACCAACTTCATCGACGCGCTGAAGCTGTTCCAGGACGATCCGCAGACCGAGGGCATCATCATGGTCGGCGAGATCGGCGGTACCGCCGAGGAAGAAGCGGCCGAGTTCATCGCCCACTACGTCACCAAGCCGGTCGTCGGTTTCATCGCCGGTGCCTCCGCGCCGGCCGGCAAGCGCATGGGTCACGCCGGTGCGATCGCTTCCGGCGGGAAGGGCACCGCCGCCGGCAAGTTCGAGGCGCTGGAGAAGGCCGGCGTCACCACGGTGAAGTCGCCGGGCGACCTCGGTCGCGCGATCGCCGAGCGGCTGGCTGCCGCGCGCTGAGCGACGCCCGCCGTCACGCAGCACGGTAAGGGCCGCCTCGCGCGGCCCTTTTCATTTCGCGAAGATGAGTTCCGTGAGAGAAGGATCGGTCATGCAAGCACGCCTGCGCATCGCGATGGCCCAGTTCGACTTCCCGGTCGGCGCCGTGGAGGCGAACGCGCGCCGCATCGCCGCGCTGATCGCCGAAGCCCGCGACGAGCACGGCGCCGACCTGGTGCTGTTCCCGGAACTGGCGCTCAGCGGCTACCCGCCGGAGGACCTGCTGCAGCGTCCGGCCTTCCTCGCCGCCTGCGAGCGTGCGCTGCACGAGGTCGCCGCGGCCTGCACCGGCGGCATCGTCGCGGTGGTGGGCTGGCCGCAGGCCGCCGGGCCGGTGGTCTACAACGCCGCCAGCGTGCTGCGCGACGGCCGGGTCGAAACGACCTACCGCAAGCGCGAGCTGCCGAACTACGCGGTCTTCGACGAACGCCGCTATTTCGCGATCGACCCCGACGGCGGCAGCTGCGTGTTCGCGGTCGGCGGCGTCGAGGTCGGCCTGGTGATCTGCGAGGACCTGTGGTTCGCCGAGCCGCTGGCAGAGACCGCGGCGCTGGGCGCGAAACTCGTCGTCGTGCCGAACGCCTCGCCCTTCGAGGCCGACAAGACCGCCCAGCGCGACACCCTGCTGGCGCAGCGTGTGCAGGAGACCGGCGTCGCGCTGGCCTACCTCAACGTCGTCGGCGGCCAGGACGAGCTGGTGTTCGACGGCAGCAGCGTGCTCGCCGACGGCGACGGCGGCGTGCATCCGGCGGCGGTGGCCTTCGCCGATGCCCTGCTGGTCGCCGACTTCGACCCGGCGACGCGCCGCTTCCAGCGGCACCGCTGGCCGGAAGAAACCGACGAGCGCCGGGAATCGCTGGCCTGGCGCGGCATCGTCCGCGGCATCCGCGACTACTGCGGCAAGAACGGCTTCGACCGCGTGTGGCTCGGGCTGTCCGGCGGCATCGATTCGGCGCTGGTGCTGGCACTGGCCGTCGACGCCCTTGGCGCCGACCGGGTGGCCGCGGTGCGGCTGCCGTCGCGCTACACCTCGGACCTCAGCAACGACCTGGCCGAGGTGCAGGCGCGCAAGCTCGGCGTGCGCCTCGAGACGGTGGCGATCGAGGCGCCGTTCGCCGGCTTCCAGCAGGCGCTGGCGCCGCTGTTCGAGGGGCTGCCGCCCGGCATCGCCGAGGAGAACCTGCAGTCGCGTTCCCGCGGCGCGCTGCTGATGGCGCTGAGCAACCGCTTCGGCGGCCTGTTGCTCACCACCGGCAACAAGAGCGAGTACGCGGTCGGCTACGCGACGATCTACGGCGACATGTGCGGCGGCTACGCGCCGCTCAAGGACCTGTACAAGACCGAGGTGTTCGCGCTCTCGCGCTGGCGCAACACCCGTGGCGACGGTGAGGTGATCCCGGAGGCGGTGATCCACCGGCCGCCGTCGGCCGAATTGCGCGAGAACCAGACCGACCAGGATTCTCTGCCGCCCTACGAGGTGCTCGACGCGATCCTGCTGCGGCACATCGACCACGAGATGTCGGCGGCCGAGATCGTCGACGCCGGCTATCCGGCCGAGACGGTCGAGCGGGTGCTCAAGCTGGTGCGGATCAGCGAGTGGAAGCGGCGGCAGGCGGCGCCGGGGCCGAAGCTTTCGCGCCGCGCCTTCGGGCGCGAGCGTCGCTACCCGATCACCTCCGGCTGGCGCGAGGAGTCGGCCCCGCGGTAGCCGCGGCTACGGATCGGCGATCGGGATCCGATCCGGGAAACCGGGGTTCAGTCGAAGGGGTTCAGTCGAAGGGGTTCAGGCGGTTCAGGAAGTCGAGGCGGTCGAAGAAGCCCTTCTCGGGCCAGCCCGCGTCATTGAGCGCCGGATGCTCCGGGTAGTTGAGCTCGAGCACGCGGCGGGTGTCGGCCGCCAGCTGCTCCTCGCCGAGACCGCGGTAGGCACGCTCCATCAGCGCCAGCGCATCGCCCTCATGGGCGCTCTGCGGGTAGGCCTGCAGGATGTACTTGCCACGGTTGGCGGCGGCCACGAACGCCTCGCGACGCAGGTAGTAGGCGCCGACGTTGAATTCGTGCCGGGCCAGCAGGTTGCGCAGGAAGATCATGCGCTGGCGCGCATCCGGCGCGTAGCGGCTGTTCGGGTAGCGGCGGATGACGTCGGCGAAATCGTTCATCGCCTGGGTCGGACCGGCGAGGTCGCGCGACGACATGTCCTGGCGCAGCAGGCGCAGGATGTTGCTGCCGTTGCGGTCGAAATTGATCAGCGCCTTCAGGTAGTAGGCGTAGTCGATGTGACGGTGCGTCGGATAGGTGCGGATGAAACGGTTCACCGCCGACGTCGCCTCTTCCTGGCGGCCCTGCTTGTACAGCACGTAGGCCAGCTCCAGCTGCGACTGCTCGCTGTAGGGCCCGTACGGGAAGCGCGCGACCAGGCGCTGGAAGTAGCGGCCGGAACGCTCGTAGTTGTGCGAGTTCATCGCACTCTTGGCTTCGCTGTACATCGCCTCGACCGGCAGCGTCTCGGTCGGTTCGGAATCCTGGCGGTCGAACCAGCCCTTGATGGTGGCGCAGCCGGACAGGCTGGCGACCAGCACCAGGGTGAGCAGCAAGCGCAGCGACGCGGAAAGTCGGGTCATCAGTCTTTCGTGGGGGCGCTGCCTGGCAGCGAGTTCGGGGATAATACCGGAAAGCCCGCGGTCGCCTCCAACCGGAAACCGGTCCGGCGCGGCCCCCACGAGACCGCCCATGCCCCGCCAGCCCGACACCGAGATCGATACCGACAACGACAACGACGAGCGCGCGCTGCTGGAGGCGGCGATCCCGCTCGCCGCTGCCGGCCGCCGCTTCGACCAGGTGCTGGCCGAGCTGTTCCCGGACTTCTCGCGTTCACGCCTGACCGCGTGGATCCGCTCCGGCGATGCCCTGCTCGGCGGCCGCGCCGTGAAGCCCAGGGAAGCGGTGCGCGGCGGCGAGGCCGTCACGCTGCTGGCACGCGTCGAGGTCGAGACCGAAGCGCTGCCGGAGGCGATTCCGCTGGCGATCCTGTACGAGGACGACGACGTGATCGTGCTCGACAAGCCGGCCGGGCTGGTCGTGCACCCCGGCGCCGGCAACCCCCGCGGCACCCTCGTCAACGCGCTGCTGCACCACGATGCGCGGCTGGCGTCGCTGCCGCGCGCCGGCATCGTGCACCGGCTCGACAAGGACACGTCGGGGCTGATGGTCGTCGCCCGCAGCGTGCGCGCGCACACCTCCCTGGTGGAACAACTCTCCGGGCGTGCCGTGCACCGCCAGTACCTGGCGGTGGTGCAGGGAACGATGGTCGCCGGCGGCACCGTCGACGCGCCGATCGGCCGCCATCCGACCGACCGCATCCGCATGGCGGTGGTGAAGGAAGGGCAGGGCCGCGATGCGGTGACCCACTACCGGGTGCGCGAGAAGTTCCGCGCCCACACGCTGGTCGAATGCCGCCTCGAGACCGGGCGCACGCACCAGATCCGCGTGCACATGGCGCATGCGCGCAAGCCGATCGTCGGCGATCCGCTGTACGGCGGCTCGTTCCGGCTGCCGAAGGCGGCGACGCCGGAACTGGTCGAGCGCCTGCAGGGGTTCCGCCGCCAGGCCCTGCATGCCGAGAAGCTCACCTTCCTGCATCCGGGCGACGGCACGCCGCGCACGTTCGAGGCGGCGATGCCCGCCGACATGCAGGCGCTGGTCGCCGCCCTGCGCAGCGACACCGCCGCCGCGAAGGCCTGAGCGTGCCGGCGGCCGGCCCCTGGCTCGTCGCCGACTGGCCGGCACCGCCCGGCGTGCAGGGTCTGGCGACGCTGCGCCATGGCGCCGGCGTGTCGCCGCCGCCGTTCGACGACTTCAGTTTCGGCCTGCGCAGCGGCGACGCGCCGGCGAACGTCTTCCGCCACCGCCGCATGCTCGCGGCGCTCGCCGGGCTGCCGTCGCCGCCGCACTGGCTGCAGCAGGTGCACGGCACCGACGTCGTCCGCTTCGAGACCGCGGCGGCGGCCGATACGCCGGCGGAGGCCGAGCCGGTCGCGGATGCGGCCGTGACGTCGACGCCGGGGGTCGTGCTGGCGGTGCTGTCGGCCGACTGCCTGCCGGTGCTGCTTGCCGCCCGCGACGGCAGCGAGGTCGGTGCGGCCCACTGCAGCTGGCGGAATCTCGCAGCCGGCATGATCGAGGCGACGCTGGCGGCGATGCGGACGCCGGCGACCGAACTGCTCGCCTGGCTCGGCCCGGCCGCCGGCCCGCGGGCCTACGAGGTCGGCGCCGATGTGTACGCCGCCTTCGTCGAACCGGATGCCGGCGCCGCCACCGCCTTCGTGCCGACCCGGCCGGGGCACTGGCTCGTCGACCTGTATGCGCTGGCCCGGCGCCGGCTGGCGGCCGCCGGGGTCCCCGCCGTCCATGGTGGCGACCGCTGCACGATCAGCGAGCCGGAGCGTTTCCATTCCTTCCGCCGCGACGGCCGCAGTGGCCGTCTCGCCAGCCTGGTCTGGATCGATCCGCGCTGAGGCGAGCGCCGCGGCCTAGAGCTGGTCGGCGGCGCCGGTGAGTTCCTGCTCGAAGCCGTCGGCGGTGGCCAGGCAGATCCGGATCGCCTCCGCCAGCTGCGCATCGGTCGCGTTCGCCGACACCTGCACGACGAAGACACCGTACTGGCCCTGGCGCACCCAGCCGCCGAGCTTCTGCAGGTTGGCGTGCTCGAGCATGCGGTTGGCGATGTCGACCGGGATCTCGTTGCCCTGGGCCACGTAGCCGTAGGACCAGATCTCGCGCACGCGGTGGCGGCCGTAGCTCTCCACCGGCGAGCGGATCCAGCCGAGCTGGGTGCGACCGTTGCGGGTCTCGAACAGCACCTGGAAGTCGTTGTCGCCGTCGATCTCGTAATCGATGCCGAGCCGGTCGAGCTGGGCGCGTACCTGCGGATCGGCACTTGACGCATTCGGCGCGTTGCCGGCGATCGGCGTGCCGCCGGCCGGTGCCCGCGGGCGTTCGACCGGGACGTCGGCGGGCGTCGACGGCGGTGCCGGGCTGGCGACGTCGCCCCCGCCGGACGTGCCGCCGGCCAGCAGCGCCTGCGCTTCTTCCTTCCCCTTCGAATACACGTACCAGCCGATGCCGCCGGCGGCGAGCACCAGCACGGCGACGACGGCGAGGATGCCGCCGATGATCAGGCCGGTGCTCGGCCCGGATTTCGCCGGCGGCCGCACCTGCGTGCGCACCGGCGTATAGGCCGGCTGCGGCGGGTAATGCGGCTGCGGGCTGGACTGCGGCGAGTGCGGCGGCGGCGTCGGATGGCGCGGCGGCGGGGTCGGGTGGCGTGGGGCCGGCGCCGGGGTCGGCGGTCGCTGCCCGGGCATCGGCGTGGGCTGCCGCGCACCCGGCACCGGCGTCGGCATCACCGCGGTCGCGGCGGCGGCCATCGGCCGCGGCGTCGGCACCGGCGGCAGGCTGTTGAGCAGGGACTCGGCGGCATTGGCGAGCGCGTTGCCGGTGGCGAAGCGCTGCGACGGGATCTTCGCCAGCATCATGTCGAGCAGCGGCTGCACCTGCGCATGTTCCGGCGGCAGCGCCGGCAGCGCCGAGGTCATGTGCTGCATGCCGATCGCCCAGCCGTCGGTACCGGTATAGGGAAGCTGGCCGGTCAGCAGCTGGTACAGCACGACGCCGAGGCTGTAGAGGTCGGTGCGTCCGTCGAGCGGTTCGCCGCGCCACTGCTCCGGGCTCATGTACTGCGGCGTGCCGAGGGTCGAGCCCTCCATGGTCAGCGCGCTGGTCGCCTCGCGGACACGGGCGATGCCGAAGTCGGCCAGCAGGTAGTCGCCGTCGGCGCCGCGCAGGATGTTCTCCGGCTTGATGTCGCGGTGGATCACGCCCTGGGAATGCGCATGATCGAGGGCGCGGGCGATGTCGCGGATCACCTTCAGCACCTCGCGCCGGGCCATCCGCCCGGCCTCCTCGGCGACCGCGCCGCCGGGCACGTACTCCATCGCCAGCCACGGCCGGTTCTCCTCGGTCACGCCGAGGTCGTAGACCATCAGGATGTTGCGGTGGCGCAGGCTGGCGACGACCCGGCCCTCGCGCAGGAAACGCTCGGCATAGCCGGGGTCGCGGGCGAGGTCGGCCGACATCACCTTCAGCGCGACCTCGCGGCCGAGCGAATCCTGGGTGGCGTGGTAGACCACCGCCATGCCGCCCTGGCCGAGCACGCGCAGCAGCGTGTAGCCCGAGATCCTGGGCGTTTCCGGTTGGCTCATTCCTGTGTCCCCTGGGGCCGGCTGTTTCGGGCGGTTCATCGTGCCGTCGCGGCGACCGCCGCGCAATGACCGCAGGCGGTTGAATCGAAGCCACCGGGCCCGCATTCACGGGGCATCGGGGCACCCGCCCCCCACGCCTTCCGGAGTCTCCCCCATGCGCATGGACAAGCTGACCTCGCGGTTCCAGCAGGCCCTGAGCGACGCCCAGTCGCTCGCGGTCGGCCGCGACCACAACCTGATCGAACCGGTGCACCTGCTGGTCGCCCTGCTGGACCAGCAGGGCGGCAGCACCCGGCCGCTGCTGGCCCAGGCCGGCGTCAACGTGACCGCGCTGCGCCAGCGCCTCGGCGAGGCGCTCGAGCGGCTGCCGAAGGTCAGCGGCCAGGAGGGCAACCTCTCGGTCGGCAACGACCTGTCGCGGCTGCTGAACCTGACGGACAAGCTGGCCCAGCAGCGCGGCGATGCCTTCATCGCCAGCGAACTGTTCGTGCTCGCGGCGCTCGACGACAAGGGTGCGGCCGGCGAGGCCCTGCGCGCCGCCGGCGCCCGCCGCGACGCGCTGGAGACGGCGATCGACGGCCTGCGCGGCGGCGAGAAGGTCGCCGACGCCAATGCGGAGGAGAACCGCCAGGCGCTGGAGAAGTACACGATCGACCTGACCGCACGCGCCGAGTCCGGCAAGCTCGACCCGGTCATCGGCCGCGACGAGGAGATCCGCCGCACCGTGCAGGTGCTGCAGCGGCGCACGAAGAACAACCCGGTGCTGATCGGCGAGCCCGGCGTCGGCAAGACCGCGATCGTCGAAGGGCTCGCCCAGCGCATCGTCAACGGCGAGGTGCCCGAAGGCCTGCGCGGCAAGCGCGTGCTGAGCCTGGACATGGGCGCGCTGATCGCCGGCGCCAAGTACCGCGGCGAGTTCGAGGAGCGCCTGAAGGCGGTGCTCAATGACCTGTCGAAGCAGGAAGGCAACGTCATCCTGTTCATCGACGAGCTGCACACCATGGTCGGCGCCGGCAAGGCCGAGGGCGCGATGGACGCCGGCAACATGCTCAAGCCGGCGCTGGCGCGCGGCGAGCTGCACTGCATCGGCGCGACCACGCTCGACGAGTACCGCAAGTACGTCGAGAAGGACGCCGCGCTCGAGCGCCGCTTCCAGAAGGTCTTCGTCGGCGAGCCGAGCGTCGAGGACACGATCGCGATCCTGCGCGGCCTGAAGGAGCGCTACGCGGTGCACCACGGCGTCGAGATCACCGACCCGGCGATCGTCGCCGCGGCGACGCTCAGCCACCGCTACATCGCCGACCGCCAGCTTCCCGACAAGGCGATCGACCTGATGGACGAGGCGGCGTCGCGCATCCGCATGGAGATCGACAGCAAGCCCGAGGAGATGGACCGCAAGGAACGCCGGCTGATCCAGCTCAAGATCCAGCGCGAGGCGCTGAAGAAGGAGAAGGACAAGGAGTCGAAGCAGCGCCTGGCCGACCTGGAATCGGAGATCGACGCGCTCGAGCGCGAGTACAACGACCTCGAGGAGATCTGGAAGGCCGAGAAGGCCACGCTCACCGGCGCCACGAAGATCAAGGAGCAGATCGAGGCGGCGCGGCTCGAGCTGGAGGCCGCGCATCGCCGCCAGGACTTCGCGAAGGCGAGCGAACTGCAGTACGGCCGCATCCCCGAGCTGGAGCGGCAGCTGCAGTCGGCGCAGGAAGTCGAGCAGAAGGGCTTCCGCCTGCTGCAGGACCGGGTCACCGCCGAGGAGATCGCCGAGGTCGTGTCGCGCTGGACCGGCATCCCGGTCAGCAAGATGCTCGAAGGCGAGCGCGAGAAGCTGCTGAAGATGGAGGATGCGCTGCACGCGCGCGTGATCGGCCAGGCGGAGGCGGTGAAGGCGGTGTCGGATGCGATCCGCCGCTCGCGCGCCGGCCTCAGCGACCCGGACCGTCCGAACGGCTCGTTCCTGTTCCTCGGCCCGACCGGCGTCGGCAAGACCGAGCTGTGCAAGGCGCTCGCCGCGTTCCTGTTCGACACCGAGGACGCGATGGTGCGCATCGACATGAGCGAGTTCATGGAGAAGCACAGCGTCGCGCGGCTGATCGGCGCGCCGCCGGGCTACGTCGGCTACGAGGAGGGCGGCTACCTGACGGAAGCTGTGCGCCGCCGGCCGTACAGCGTGCTGCTGCTCGACGAGGTCGAGAAGGCGCATCCGGACGTGTTCAACATCCTGCTGCAGGTGCTCGACGACGGCCGCCTGACCGACGGCCAGGGCCGCACGGTCGACTTCCGCAACACCGTGATCGTGATGACGTCGAACCTCGGCAGCCAGCACATCCAGGAGCTGAGCGGCGAGGGCGATGCCGCCTACGTGCAGATGAAGGCGGCGGTGATGGGGGTCGTGCAGGCGCACTTCCGCCCGGAGTTCATCAACCGCCTCGACGAGATCGTCGTCTTCCACCCGCTGGGCCGCGAGCAGATCGGCGCGATCGCCCGTATCCAGACGCAGTACCTGGCGAAGCGGCTCGCCGAGCGGCAGATCACGCTGGAAATCGACGACGCCGCGATCGCGGTGCTCGGCGAGGTCGGCTTCGATCCGGTCTACGGCGCGCGACCGCTGAAGCGGGCGATCCAGCAGCAGGTCGAGAACCCGCTGGCGCAGA
Source organism: Arenimonas composti TR7-09 = DSM 18010 (assembly GCF_000426365.1). GTDB lineage: Bacteria > Pseudomonadota > Gammaproteobacteria > Xanthomonadales > Xanthomonadaceae > Arenimonas > Arenimonas composti. Next base: position 347,074 of record NZ_AUFF01000002.1, read on the forward strand.
AGATCCTCGCCGGCGAATTCGTCGCCGGCGACAGCGTGCGTGTCACGGCCGAAGGCGGTTCGCTGGTGTTCCGCAAGGGGTGAGGCGCGGCCCGGCCGGCGCGGCAGGGCCGGGCGCGCGACCCGCCCCGGTTCACCGGCGAAGCCTCCAGCGGTGCACCCGATTCGTGCATCCACACCGCGGCATTAAGCAGGTCCGCGGTCACCGGATTGCCGGCCTGCGCCACCGCCTGCGTCGCGCTGAACAACAGCACGGACGCCAACAGCAGCGGCCCGCGGCCGCGACGGCCCGTGCAGCCGCGGCGGCGAATGGTCTTCTCCATCATCTCCCCTCCGATTCGATGCGCGAGCGCGCAACGTATCGACATCGGCCGCTCGCGATCAACGTGTCCCCGCGCGAACTCCGCAAGATCCGCCACGCCGGAACCCGGCGGGACGGGCACGATTCCGGCACGATCCCGCCGACCGGAGACCCACGATGAAGAACTCGACCCGAACCACGTACGCCGCCCGCATCGATGCCGTGCTCTCCCGCCTGCAGGCCGCGCTGGCGCAGGGCGAGCCGCTGCCCGGGCTGGAGGAACTGGCGGCGGTCGCGCATTTCTCGCCGTTCCACTTCCACCGCGTCTGGCGCGCGCTGACCGGCGAGCCGCTCGGGCGCACCATCGCGCGGCTGCGTCTGCAGCGGGCGCTGCAGTTGCTGGAGCCGGCCGCCAGTGTCGTTTCCGACGTCGCGCTCGCCTGCGGTTTCGATTCCTCGCAGTCGCTGGCGCGCGCGGTCCGTGCGGAACTGGACACGACGCCCGGCGAACTGCGCGGCGATGCCGGCCGGATCGCCGCCGCCCGCCGCCGCCTCGCACCGCCCTCGCCATCCGAAGCCGAGCCGCCGCTGCAGGTGGAAATCGTCTCGCTGGAACCGTTCGAGGTGATCGCGCTGCGCCGCCGCGGCGCCTTCGAGGACCTCGATGCCGGCTTCGGCGCATTGTTCGGCTGGGCGGCCGAGGCCGGCCTGGTCGACGCGATCTGCGGTCTGTACGGTGTGCCGTACGGCGACCATCGCGAAACGGCACCGGCCGACTTCGAGTTCGACTGCGCGATCGCGCTCGCGACCGCCGACGCGGCGCCGCCGCATCCGATGCATCGCCTCGCGCTGCCGGCCGGCGCGCACGCCCGCCTGCGCCACGTCGGCCCCTACGAGGGTATCGAGGACGCGGTCGACCGCCTGCTGCGCGACTGGCTCCCGCAGAGCGGCCACGCCCTGCGCGACGCCCCGATCCATTACGCCTTCCTCGACGACCCGGAAGTCGTCCCCGCCTCGCTGCTGCGCGCCGACATCCACGTTCCGCTTGCGCCCGGAAACTGAGCAACGCGACCGAACCCACTCGTTACCCGTTACCCGTTACCCGTTACTCGTTACTCGTTGCTCGTTGCTCGTTACTCGTTGCTCGCCGCCGCCCCCCGCCGTTGCCGGAACGGCGCCGACGCCAGCGCCATCTCGGCCATCGAGTGCGCCAGTTCCTTCTCGGCGAGCACCGCGCCATCGGCGCCGTGCGCGAGCAGGTGGCGGACTTCCTTGTCGCCGTGGGCGCGGGCGAGGATGGTCATGCCGGCGTTGGCGGTGCGCAGTCGTTCGGCGACCTCGCCGGCCTCGAGCGCACGCGGGATCGCCAGGATCGCCAGCAGCGCCCCTGCCGGCGAGGCCTCGTCGAGCACGCCCGGCGCGGCGGCATTGCCGCGGATCGTCGGGTAGCCCTCGCCGCGGGCCTTCTTCACCAGGTCGGCGTCGTCCTCGATCACCAGCAGGGGCACACCGCGCGCGCGCAGCAGGTGGGCGATCTCGCCGCCGACGCGGCCGAAGCCGACCAGGATCGCGTGGCCCTCGACAGGCAGTTCGGGCCCTTCGCGCGGCGGCGGCGGCATCGCCGCGACGCGCTCGGCCTCCTCGCGCGCAAGACGGCGCTCGCGGATGTCGAGCAGGCCGAAGATCAGCGGGTTGGCGCAGATCGACAGCAGCGCGCCCGCGAGCACGAGGTCGCGGCCGGCGACCGGCAGGATCTCCAGCGCCACACCCAGGCCGGCGATGATGAAGGCGAACTCGCCGATCTGCGCCAGGCTGGCCGAGATCGTCAGGGCGGTCGAGGTCGGATGCCCGAACAGCCGCACGATCAGGAAGGCACCGGCCGACTTGCCGACGGTGATGATCAGGAAGGTCGCCAGCACCGGCAGCGGCTGCTCGACGAGGATGTGCGGGTCGAACAGCATGCCGACCGAGACGAAGAACAGCACCGCGAAGGCGTCGCGCAGCGGCAGTGAGTCCGAGGCCGCCTTGTGGCTCAGGTCGCCGCTGAGCAGCATGCCGGCGAAGAAGGCGCCGAGCGCGAACGACACCCCGAACAGATGCGCCGAGCCGAAGGCGACGCCGAGCGCGATCGCCAGCACCGACAGCGTGAACAGCTCGCGCGAGCCCATGCCGGCGATGTTCTCGAGCATCCACGGGATCGCCCGCTTGCCGACCAGCATCATCAGGGCGACGAAGGCGGCGACCTTCAGCAGGGTCACCAGCAGCGACACCGCGACCTCGCCGACGGTGGGATGCGGGCCGCTGCCGTCGCCGAGCGCCGCCGCGACCGCCGGCAGCAGCACCAGCACGATCACGCAGACCAGGTCCTCGACGATCAGCCAGCCGACCGCGATGCGCCCGCGCCGGGTGTCGAGCAGGCGGCGGGCCTCCATCGCGCGCAGCAGCACGACGGTGCTGGCGGTCGACAGCGCCAGGCCGAGCACGATCCCCTGCAGGTTGTTCCAGCCCATCAGCCAGGCCAGGCCCCAGCCGAGCACGGTCGCCAGCGAGATCTGCACGACCGCGCCGGGGATGGCGATCGCGCGCACGTCCATCAGGTCTTCGAGCGAGAAGTGCAGGCCGACGCCGAACATCAGCAGGATCACGCCGATCTCCGACAGCTCGCCGGCCAGCTCGACATCGCCGACGAAGCCGGGCGTGTACGGGCCGACGATGATTCCGGCGATCAGGTAGCCGACGATCGGTGACAGCCGCAGCCGGTTCGCGGCCGCGCCCAGAACGAAGGCGAGCACGAGGCCGACGGCCAGCAGCGAGATCAGCGGCGTCTGATGCGGCATCGGCGCTCCGGCGGGGGGATGGCCCGATTATTGCTTCCGGGCCCCGTCAGCGGCAATCGCACAGGTAGAATGCGCGCCTTCCTCCGCGCTCCGCTCTCCGCGAACCCTCCGATGATCGCCTTCCGCAATTTCGCCCTGCGCCGCGGCGAACGCCTGCTCCTGTCGCAGGTCGACCTCGCCCTGCACGCCGGCTGGCGGGTCGGCGTGATCGGCCGCAACGGCGCCGGCAAGTCCAGCCTGTTCGCCAGCATCCTCGGCCAGCTCGAGCCCGACCAGGGGGACATCGACCTGCCGGGCAAGGTGCGCATCGCCAGCGTCGCCCAGGAAACGCCCTCGTTGCCTGACCCGGCGATCGACTTCGTGCTCTCCGGCGACGATCTGCTGTACGCGGTGATGCAGGAGGAAGCGCGGGCGATGGCCGCCGAGGACTGGGACGGCGTCGCCGCCGCCCACCAGCGGCTCGCCGAGCTCAACGGCTACGACGGCACCGCGCGCGCCGGCAAGCTGCTGCACGGCTTGGGCTTCCCGCCGGAAACGCATGGCAAGCCGGTGTCCGACTTTTCCGGTGGCTGGCGCGTGCGCCTGAACCTGGCACGGGCGCTGATGATGCCCTCGGACCTGCTGCTGCTCGACGAGCCGACCAACCATCTCGATCTCGATGCCGTGCTGTGGCTCGAGCAGTGGCTGCTGAAGTATCCCGGCACCCTGCTGATGATCTCGCACGACCGCGAGTTCCTCGACGTGCTCAGCACCCACACCCTGCACCTGCACGAGGGCAGGGCGAAGCTCTACACCGGCGACTACACCAGCTTCGAGCGCCAGCGCTCCGAGCACCTGCGCCAGCAGCAGATCGCCCACGAGAAGGAACAGGCCGAGCGCGCCCACCTGCAGAGCTTCATCGACCGGTTCAAGGCCAAGGCCAGCAAGGCCCGGCAGGCGCAGAGCCGGATGAAGCGCCTGGCCAAGCTGCAGGGCACCGAGGCGGTGCGCGCCGAACGCGCGTTCCGGATCAGCTTCGCCGAGCCGGCGAAGCTGCCGCATTCGCTGATCCGCCTGAATCACGTCGACGCCGGCTACCCCGCTGCTCCCGTAGGAGCGCCTTCAGGCGCGATGGGCATCGCGGCTGAAGCCGCTCCTACAGGTGTTGCGGCACCGACCGTCATCCTCCGCGACGTCGGCTTCGGCCTCGAAGCCGGCGATCGCATCGGCCTGCTCGGCCCGAACGGCGCCGGCAAGTCGACCCTGGTGAAGACCCTCGTCGGCGAACTCGCGCCGCTGGCCGGCGAGCGCGCCGCGCACCCGGACCTGCGCATCGGCTACTTCGCCCAGCACACCGTCGAGAGCCTGCACGAGGGCCAGAGCCCGCTGTGGCATCTGAAGCAGCTGGCGCCGGACGCCGGCGAGCAGGTGCTGCGCAATTTCCTCGGGCGCTGGAACTTCGTCGGCGACCGTGCCTTCGAGAGCGTCGACGGCTTCTCCGGCGGCGAACGCGCGCGCCTGGCGCTGGCGCTGATCGCGTACCGCGAACCGAACGTGCTGCTGCTCGACGAGCCGACCAACCACCTCGACCTCGACATGCGCGAGGCCCTGGCCGAAGCCCTGGCCGACTTCCCCGGCGCGATCGTTCTGGTCTCGCACGATCGCCACCTGATCGGTCTGGTCTGCGAGACCTTCTGGCGGGTCGCCGACGGCCACGTCGAGGAGTTCAGCGGCGACCTCGACGAATACGCCGCGTGGCTGCGCAGCCGCGGCAACGAGCCGAAGAAGGCCGCCGCCGCGAAGCCGGCGCCCGTCGCTGCCAGGCCGGTGGCACCGCCGCCGCGCCAGGATCCGAGCGCCGCCCGCCGCCTGCGCCAGCTCGAGGAGAAGCTGGAGCAGGTGCAGGCCGAGCTGTCCCGGGTCGAGGCCCAGCTCGCCGATCCGGCGATCTACGGCAACGACGGCGGCATCGAACTCGCCCAGCTCGGCCAGCGCCAGGCCGAACTCGCCGCCGAGCAGGCGCGGCTGGAGGAGGCTTGGCTCGCGGCAGCGGAGAGCAGTTCGTCGTAGGAGCGCCTTCAGGCGCGATGCCTTCAATCACGCCCGAAGGCGCGCGCAGAAGCATCGCGGCTGAAGCCGCTCCTACCCCAGCCGGCCCTCTTGAATTCCTGGCCTCAGGCCCAACCCTCAGCCCATCCGGCGCCCCCAGCGGCGCGGACGACTACGAACCATCTCGTACGAACTGCGACTACGCCCATGCCGATCTACGCCTTCGAATGCACCTCCTGCGGCCATGCCTTCGACCGCCTGCAGAAGCTCAGCGACGCCGATCCGACGCAGTGCCCGACCTGCGGCGCGCCCGACGTGCGGCGCCAGGTGACCGCGCCGGCGTTCCGTCTCGCCGGCGGCGGCTGGTACGAGACCGACTTCAAGAAGGACGGCGACCGCAAGCGCAATCTCGCCGGCGATGCCGCCGCGAAGCCGGAAACGAAGTCCGAGCCGGCCGCTGCGCCCGCGCCCGCAACGCCGAAGCCGGCCGCGACCGCCGATTGAGTCCGCCGTCCCGCGTTTCTTGCCGCCGGCCGCCACGAGCGGCTAGGGTCGGGGCATGAAGACGCCCCGATTCCTGCTCCTTCCGCTCGCCGCCGCGCTCGCGTTCTCCGCGCAGGCGACCACGCCCGTTCCGGGCCTGCCCGAGCCGCTGCCGCCGCCGGGTCTCGACGAGGCCGGCGTGCAGCAGCGCGCCGCCGACGCCTTCTTCGCGAACCTCGCGCCGCTGTGCGGCCAGGCGTTCGCCGGCCGGGTGGTCGCCGATACGCCGCCGAGCGCGAACGATCCGTTCTCGACCCAGCCACTGGTGATGCATGTGCGCGAATGCGACGTCGACGTCGTGCGCATTTCCCTGCATGTCGGCGAGGACCGCTCGCGCACCTGGGTGATCACGCGCACGGAGAACGGCCTGCGCCTGAAGCACGACCACCGCCATGCCGACGGCAGCCCGGATCCGGTGACGATGTACGGCGGCGACACCACCGGCGCCGGCAGCGAAACCCGCCAGGCCTTTCCCGTCGATGCCGAATCGATCGCGATGTTCGAGCGCGAGGGCCTCGCCGCGTCGGTCAGCAACACCTGGGCGATGGAACATGCGCCGGGCCGGCGCTTCCTCTACGAGCTGTCGCGGCCGAACGGCCGCCTGTTCCAGATCGAGTTCGACCTGACGGCGCCCCAGCCGGTGCCTCCACAGGCCTGGGGCGCCATTCCGCGCTGATCCGCGGGATTCCCGGGAAACGTCTTACCAGTTGCGGCCGACCGGCCCGAAGCGGCCGCGGCAGCCCTTGTCGACCCACAGGTTGCCGTCGCGGTAACCCCAGGTGCGGTTCTCGACGCAGGCCTCGCGCGACTGCTGTTCGATCAGGCGCGGGCGGCCGTAGCTCTCGTTCCAGGCGCAGGTCGAGCGGCGCTCGCCGCGGCTGGCGCAGGTCACGCTGTAACGGCCCCAGTCGGTGTTTTCCCAGCGGTCGCCGCCACGGACCGGGCCGAACTCCGCGCGGCAGCCGCGGTTGACCCAGACGATGCCCGGGCGCTGGCCCCAGTTGCGGCCTTCGACGCACTGCGTGCGCGAGAGCTGGCGGACGACCTCGGCGCGGCCGTTGAACGGCGTGCGACATTCGGCCGGGCGCTCGTTGTGGCTCTCGCAGCGGAACAGGACATTGGTGCCCGGGCGGATCGGCGGCGGATTGTTGCCCGGACGGTTCGCCGGCGGCGGGGTGTAGCCGGGACGGCCGTTGTTGCCCGGGCGGCCGTTGTTTCCGCGCAGCGAGGTGGCGATGTCTTCCTTGATGCGGCTGAAGGTCCAGCCCGAGCGCACCTGGTCGAGGTAGAAGCGCAGCTGGTCGTCGGGAATCTGGCGACCACCGGACTGTTCCTGGTACTCGAGCGAGATCACGCGGATGCGGTCGCGTTCGTTGAGCTGCGACAGGTTCTCCGGCGCATAGGCCTTCGGGGTGACCGCCTGGGCGTCGACCGCGGCGGGAGCCGAGGCGAGCAGGGCGAGGGCGAGCAGGGCGGCGAGATGGCGCATGGCGGTGCCTCGGTGATGGAGTCGACGCCACTTTCCGTCAGCGGATGTGAATGCCGCATGGCCGCCGGCGTCGCGGGATGCCCGGTTCGCGGGGGTTGCGGCGATTTGCCGCGTTCCGGCAGCGCGCCTAGAATTCGCGGCCCCCTTCCCGGCTTCCGGCGCGCGTCGCGCGCCGCCGGCGGACCCCTCGGAGTCAACATGCGCAGCCACTTCTGCGGCCTCGTCGACGAGTCGATGATCGGCCAAACCGTCGTCCTTTGCGGCTGGGCCGACGTCGCCCGCGACCTCGGCGGCGTCTGCTTCATCGACCTGCGCGATCACGAGGGCATCGTCCAGGTCGTCGCCGAGCCGGCCGGGACCGAGGGCAATGCCGAGGTGGTCGCCGCCGCGCAGAAGGTCGGTTACGAGGACTGCCTGCGCATCACCGGCATCGTCCGCGCGCGGCATGCGGTCAATGCGAAAATCCGCACCGGCAAGGTCGAAGTCGTCGCGACCAGGATCGAGGTGCTGAACAAGGCCGAGCCGCTGCCCTTCCACGCGCACGAGAACGCCGGCGAGGACATCCGCCTCAAGTACCGCTATCTCGACCTGCGCCGCCCCGAGATGCAGAAGATGATGCGCACGCGCATCCGCCTGGTGCAGGCGCTGCGTCGCTGGCTCGACGCGCGCGGCTTCCAGGACATCGAGACGCCGATCCTGACCAAGGCGACCCCCGAGGGCGCGCGCGACTTCCTGGTGCCGGCGCGCATGCATCCCGGCGAGTTCTACGCGCTGCCGCAGTCGCCGCAGCTGTTCAAGCAGATCCTGATGGTGGCCGGCTTCGACCGTTACTACCAGATCGCCCGCTGCTTCCGTGACGAGGCCCTGCGCGCCGACCGCCAGCTCGAGTTCACCCAGCTCGACATGGAATTCGCCTGGGTGCGCGAACAGGACGTGCAGGACGCCGTCGAGCAGATGATCCGCGAGGTCTTCCGCGAGGTGATCGGCGTCGAACTCGCCGAGCCGTTCCCGCGCATGACCTGGGCCGAGGCGATGCGCCGCTACGGTTCCGACAAGCCGGACCTGCGCATCGGGCTCGAGCTGGCCGACGTCGCGGATCTGGTGAAGGACTGCCAGTTCGGCGTGTTCACCGCCGCCGCCAACGATCCGCACGGCCGCGTCGCCGCGCTGCGCATCCCTGGCGGCGCCACGCTCAGCCGCAAGCAGATCGACGAATACGCCGCGCATGCGGCGAAGTTCGGCGCCAAGGGCCTGGCCTACGCGAAGATCGACGCCGGCGGCGCGGTCACCTCGCCGATCGCCAAGTTCTTCGACGGTGACGGCTTCGCGGCGCTGCTGCAGGCCACCGGCATCGGCAACGGCGACATCGTCTTCTTCGGCGCCGGCGCCTACAACGCGGTCTCCGACTTCATGGGCGCGCTGCGCCTGAAGGCCGGCAGGGACTTCGGCCTGGTGCAGGAAGGCTGGAAGCCGCTGTGGGTCACCGACTTCCCGATGTTCGAGTGGGACGAGGAGGCGCAGCGCTACGTCGCCCTGCATCACCCGTTCACCGCGCCGGCGGTCGACGACATCGCCGACCTGAAGGCCAATGCGCGCACCGCGGTGTCGCGGGGTTACGACATGGTCCTCAACGGCAACGAGATCGGCGGCGGTTCGATCCGTATCCATCGTCCGGACATGCAGAGCGCGGTGTTCGAGCTGCTCGGCATCGGCCGGGAAGAGGCGGAGGCCAAGTTCGGCTTCCTGCTCGATGCGCTGCGCTTCGGGGCGCCGCCGCACGGCGGCATCGCCTTCGGCATCGACCGCATCGCCGCGCTGATGGCGGGCACCGAATCGATCCGCGACGTCATCGCCTTCCCGAAGACCACGACCGCGCAGTGCCTGATGACCGGCGCGCCGTCGCCGGTGCCGGAGGCGCAGCTGTCCGAGGTCCACGTCGCCGTGAAGCCCCCGCTGCGGTGAAGCCCCCGCTGTAGGAGCGGCTTCAGCCGCGATCCGGATATCGTCTTGATCGCGCCTGAAGGCGCTCCTACGAGAGCCGGTGATGTCGATGAAGATCCGCAAAGCCACCGCCACCGACGCCAGCACGCTCGCGGCGCTGTCGCGCGAGACCTTCCGCCAGGCCTTCGGCCATCTGTACCCGCCGGAGGACCTGCAGGCCTTCTTCGAGGATGCCTATTCGGTGGCGCGGCAGCTCGCGGCGATCACGACGCCGGGGCATGCGGTGTTCCTGCTCGAACGGGAAGGCGAGGCGGTCGGTTACGCCGCCGTCGGCCCCTGCGGCCTGCCGCATCCCGAGGCGGTCGAGGCCGACGGCGAACTCAAGCGCCTCTACCTGCTGCGCGACGTCCAGAACGGCGGCCACGGCGGCCGGCTGTTCCAGGCCGCGCTCGACTGGCTGCAGCGCGACGGCCCGCGCCGGCTCTGGATCGGCGTGTATTCCGACAATCACGGCGCACAGCGCTTCTACGCGCGGCATGGCTTCGAACGGGTCGGCGAGTACCACTTCCCGGTCGGGCGGGTGCGGGACCTCGAATTCATCCTCCGGCGGGGATGACGGAAAAACCGGGGTCGGAGTACTTTTCCCCGGCCGTTCCACTGCACGACATTCTGCGAGGAAGCCCACTCTGGCCCCGGAAAGTACTCCGACCCCGGTTTTCCTGTTGCACGGCGTCTGGATGCGCGGTCTCACCCTCCTGCCGCTGGCGCGCCGCCTGCGCGCCGCCGGGTTCGCGCCGATGCTGTTCGACTACGCCAGCCTGCGGCACGGTCCCGGGCCGTCGGTGGACCGCCTCGCCGCGCGCCTGCTCGCGGTCGGCCGTGACCAGCCGGTGCACCTGGTCGGGCACAGCCTCGGCGGCCTGATCGCCCTCGAGACGGTGGCGGCCTATCACGGCCTGCCGCCGGGCCGCGTCGTCTGCCTCGGTTCGCCGCTGGCCGGCAGCACCACCGCCCGCGGCATGTGCATGAAGCACCTGTCGCCGCTGCTCGGCCGCAGCTGCAACCTGCTGCGCAGCGGCCTGCACGAGGTGCCGCACGGCCGCCAGGTCGGGATGATCGCCGGTTCGAAGCCGGTGGGCGTCGGCCGGCTGTTCGGCCTCGACCGCGAGAGCGACGGCACCGTCGCGCTCTGGGAAACCCGCCTTCCCGGCCTGGCCGACCACTGCGTGCTGCCGGTCACTCATACCGGGCTGGTGCTGTCGGACGAGGTGGCGGCGTTCACCGCCGGCTTCCTGCGGGAAGGTCGCTTTCCGCCTGCCAGGACCGGAGACAGGAGGTAGGAGCAGCTCCTGCCACCTATAATTCACGGCAAGGCAGCAGACGGAAGAAGAGCAAGCCATGGGCAGACTGATGGCCATCGAAGGGCGCAAGAACGCCCAGGATGCCAAGCGCGGCAAGGTGTTCACCAAGCTGATCCGCGAGATCTCCGTCGCGGCGCGGCAGGGGGGCGGCGATCCGAAGGCCAATCCGCGCCTGCGCACCGCGGTCGACAAGTCGCTCGCCGCGAACATGTCGCGTGACGTGATCGACCGCGCGATCAAGAAGGCCACCGGCGAACTCGAGGGCGTCAGCTACGAGGAGATCCGCTACGAGGGCTACGCCCCGGGCGGTGTCGCGGTGATCGTCGACTGCCTCACCGACAACAAGGTGCGCACCGTCGCCGACGTCCGTCACGCGTTCAACAAGTGCGGCGGCAACCTCGGCACCGACGGCTCGGTCGCCTTCATGTTCCGCGAGCTCGGCGTGCTCAGCTTCGGCCCGGGCAGCGACGAGGACGCACTGACCGAAGCGGCGATCGAGGCCGGCGCCGACGACGTGCAGGCCTTCCCCGAAGACGGCGTGATCGAGGTGCTGACCGCGCCCGAGGCTTTCGAGGCGGTGAAGGCGGCGATGGCCGCGGCCGGGCACGTACCGCTGCAGGCCGAGGTCACCATGCGCGCCGACAACGACGTCGCCGTGACCGGCGACACCGCGGTGCAGGTCAAGAAGCTGCTCGACATGCTCGAGGACCTCGACGACGTCCAGGACGTGTACTCCAACGCCGAACTGGACGCGGCCGCCTGGCAGTGAGCCGCATCCTCGGCATCGATCCGGGCTCGCAGCGCACCGGCATCGGGCTGATCGACGTCGATGCCGCCGGCCGCTGCAGCTACGTGCACTGCCAGGCGCTGAACCTGCTGGTCGACACCGATTCCTTCGCCGCGCGCCTCGGCAAGCTGGTCTTCGATCTCGAGGAAGTGCTCGAGGTGTGGCGGCCCGACGTGGTCGCGATCGAGAGCGTGTTCATGGACAAGTCGGCGACCTCGGCGCTGAAGCTGGGCCATGCCCGCGGCGCCGCGATCGCCACCGTCGTGCGCCGCGGCCTCACGGTGAACGAATACGCGCCGCGCCTGATCAAGCAGTCGCTGGTCGGCGGTGGCGCCGCGGAAAAAACCCAGGTCCAGCACATGGTGAAACTGCTGCTGAACCTCGGCGACACGAAGCTGCAGGCCGACGCCGCCGACGCGCTGGCCGTCGCGCTCACCCACGCCCACACCAGCGCGACCGCCGGCCGGACCGGCCTCGCCGCGACCCTGATGCGCAGCCGGAGGCGCCGCCGATGATCGGACGACTGAAAGGCCTGCTGGTGTACAAGGCGCCGCCACAGCTGATGGTCGACGTCGGCGGGGTCGGCTACGAACTGTCGGCGCCGATGAGCACGTTCTACGACCTGCCCGACGTCGGCCGCGAGGTCGTGCTGTTCTGCCACTACGCGGTCAAGGAAGACGGCGTCGCCCTCTACGGCTTCCTGACCGAGGCCGAGCGCCGGCTGTTCCGCGAGGTGCAGAAGGTCACCGGCGTCGGCGCGAAGATCGCGCTGAGCGTGCTGTCCGGCGCCAGCGTCGACGACTTCGCCCGGCTGGTGCAGGCCGGCGACGTCACCGCGCTGACCCGCATCCCCGGCATCGGCAAGAAGACCGCCGAGCGCATGGTCGTCGAACTGCGCGACCGCGCCGCCGATTTCGCCGGCGGCGGCGTCGCCGTCATCGCCGGCAAGGCCGGCGCAGCCCCTGCCGATCCGGCCGCCGAAGCCTCCGTCGCCCTGCAGCAACTCGGCTACAAGCCGGCCGAAATCCAGCGGATGCTGAAGCTGGCCGAGGCCGGGGACAGCGCCGAGGAAATCATCCGCAAGGCCTTGAGGTCCGTGCTGAAGGGCTGAGGGCATTTTGGAAGGCAAGTAGTGGATAGGAAGTAGCAAGTAGTGGGTCTCGCTGCGATCTTGGGGCGCAGCGAGACCCACTACTTGCTACTTCCTGTCCACTACTTGCCTTCATCCGGCACTTGCCTTACCGCGGACCCGAAAGCCCTCCGACAGGCATAATCGCCACATGGATCCGACCCGCGTCATCGCCCCCACCGCCACCCGCGAGGACGAGCTCGCCGAGGCCAGCATCCGGCCGAAGCGGCTCGACGACTACCTCGGCCAGGTGCCGGTGCGCGAGCAGCTGAAGATCGCGATCGAGGCGGCGAAGGGGCGCGGCGACGCGCTCGACCACGTGCTGATCTTCGGGCCGCCGGGCCTGGGCAAGACCACGCTGAGCCACGTCATCGCCAACGAGCTCGGGGTCAACCTGCGCCAGACCTCGGGTCCGGTGATCGAGCGCGCCGGCGACCTCGCGGCGCTGCTGACCAACCTGCAGCCGCACGACGTGCTGTTCGTCGACGAGATCCACCGCCTGAGCCCGGTCGTCGAGGAAGTGCTGTACCCGGCGATGGAGGACTTCCAGATCGACATCATGATCGGCGAGGGCCCCGCGGCCCGCTCGATCAAGCTCGACCTGCCACCCTTCACCCTGATCGGCGCGACCACCCGCGCCGGTCTGCTGACCGCGCCGCTGCGCGACCGCTTCGGCATCGTCCAGCGCCTGGAGTTCTACACGCCGGAGGAGCTGACGAAGATCGTCCGCCGCAGCGCCACGATCCTCGGCATCGAATGCGCCGCCGACGGCGCCGCCGAGATCGCCCGCCGCAGCCGCGGCACCCCGCGCATCGCCAACAGGCTGCTTCGGCGCGTGCGCGATTACGCCCAGGTGCGTGCCGGCGGCGTGATCACCCGCGAGGTCGCCGATGCGGCGATGGCGATGCTGAAGGTCGACGCCGAGGGTTTCGACCAGCTCGACCGGCGCATGCTGGCGATGATCATCGACAACTTCGGTGGCGGCCCGGTCGGTGTCGAGTCGCTGGCGGCGGCGCTCAGCGAGGAGCGCGGCACCCTCGAGGACGTCGTCGAGCCCTACCTGATCCAGCAGGGTTTCCTGGTCCGCAGCGCCCGCGGCCGCATGGTCACCCACAAGGCCTACAGCCATCTCGGCCTGCGCGCACCGAGCCGGCCGGCCGACCTGTTCGCAGCCGAAGCCACCGCCGCCGATCCGGACGGGCCGTGAGCGACGCGTCGGCGCCGCCGGAGTTCCCCGGGAAATCGGTGCGAAGTCCGGATTCGTTCAGCTTTCCGATACGCGTCTACTGGGAAGATACCGACGCTGGTGGTGTGGTCTACCACGGCAGTTATGTCCGCTTCCTGGAACGCGCCCGCACCGAATGGCTGCGCGCCCAGGGCGTCGGTCAGCAGGCCCTGCGCGAGAGCGAGGACCTGGTGCTGGTGATTCGCGACATGAGCCTCGACTTCCGCAAGCCCGCGCGTCTGGACGACGAACTGCAGGTGAGCGTGGTCATGACCGGAAGACGCTCGGCCAGTTTCCTGATCGAGCAGCAGATCGTGCGGGGCGGCGAGGTGCTGGTCGACGCGCGGGTGCGCGTGGCCTGCCTGGTCGCCTCCAGTTTCAGACCGCGGCCGCTGCCTGCCTGGCTGGCCGCGGACAGTCCCTGATCCGGAGTCCAGGAATGCCGTTGACGCTCACGACGATCCTCACCGCCGCGCCCGTCGAGGCCCTGCCCCCGGAAACCGCGGTCGCCGCGGTCGAGACCGCCGCCGCCACGTCCGGCGAGGGCATCAGTTACCTCCAGCTGCTGCTGCACGCGAGCCTGCCGGTGCAGGTGATCATGCTGCTGCTGGCCCTGGGCTCGGTGCTCAGCTGGGTGATCATCTTCCGCAAGTACCGGGTGTTCTCGCGCGCCAACGACGAGGCCGACGACTTCGAGAGCCGCTTCTGGTCGGGCGCCGACCTGACCCAGCTCTACCGCGCCGCCACCGACCGCAACCGCGTCGTCGCCGGGCTGGAGGCGATCTTCGAGGCCGGCTTCCGCGAATACGCCCGCCTGCGCCAGAAGAAAGGCGTGGACGGCCGCACCCAGCTCGAGGGCGCCCAGCGCGCGATGCGCGCGACCTTCGCGCGCGAGGTCGACCGCCTCGAGCACAACCTCGAGCTGCTCGCCAACATCGGCTCGACCGCGCCCTACGTCGGCCTCGTCGGTACCGTGTTCGGGATCATGGTGACGATGCACGGCCTGGCCTCGGACCAGCAGGCCAGCATCGCCGCGGTCGCGCCGGGCATCTCGGAGGCGCTGTTCGCCACCGCGATGGGCCTGTTCGTGGCGATCCCGGCGGTCTGGGCCTACAACCGCTTCGCGACCCGGGTCGAGCGCCTGAGCGTGCGTTACGAATCCTTCGCCGAGGAGTTCTCTTCGATCCTGCAGCGGCAATCGCACGTCGAGGAATGAGGCGGCGCCCGCGCGCAACCCCGTCCGAGACGCCCGTCCGTTAGGAACCCGCGATGTCAGCGACCATTACCCGCCACCGCCGCAAGCGAAAGCTGAAGTCCGAGATCAACGTCGTGCCGTACATCGACGTGATGCTCGTGCTGCTGATCATCTTCATGGTCACCGCGCCGCTGCTGAGCCTGGCGGTCGACGTCGACCTGCCGAAGGCGAACGCCCGCGCGGCGGCGCCGCAGAAGGATCCGGTGATCGTCGAGGTCGATGCCGAAGGGCGCCTGGGCCTGCGCCTGCAGGGCGCGCCGCGCGAGGAGATCGACGCCGAGACCCTGCGTGCCAAGCTCGCGGTTTTCGTGCAGGCCAATCCGCAGGTGCCGGTGTTCGTCGCCGGCGCCCGCGACGCGGAGTACGCGAAGGTGATGGACACCATGGTGCTGCTGCAGCAGGCCGGCGTCGGCAAGGTCGCGCTGATCTCGGAGCCGGGGGGCAATGACCGCTGACGCGCTCGGGCTGGACGGGCGGGACGACGACCTGCTGGTGCCGGTCGGGCTCGCGCTCGGCCTGCACGTGCTGCTGGTGTTCGCGCTGCTGCTGGCCGGCTGGCTGCAGCCGGTGCCGCAGAAGATCTCGGTCGCCGGGCCGCCGGTCGAGGCGACCCTGATGCTCAGCGAAGCCGACATCGCGGTCTCCGAACGGGCGATCCAGGAAGCGCCGAGGCCGGCACCCGCGCCGCCACCGCCGCCGGCGCCGCGGGCCGAGGAGCAGCCGCTGCCGCCGCAGCCGGTGCCGCAGCAACAGATCCCCGAGCCCGACACGGTCGACCAGGAAGAGGTCGCCCGCCTCGCGCTGCAGCAGGCCGAGGAAGAGCGGCGGATCCAGGAGGAGCGCCGCCGCCAGCAGCAGATCGACCTGACCGAACGCCAGCGCCAGGAAGAGGCCGAGCGCAAGCGCCAGGCCCGCGAGGCCGAACTGGCCGAGATCCGCCGCCAGCGCGACGAGGCCGCCCGCCGCGCCGAACTCGCCCGCCAGCGCCTCGAGCAGCTCGCCGACCGCACCCCGCCGGCAACGCCCGCGCCGCCGGCCGAACGCCCGGCCCAGCCGGCGGCAGCGGCGTCCGGCAACAACGGCGTCGACACCGACCTGCGCGCCCGTTACGTGCTGGCGATCCAGCGCGCCGTCGAGCGCAACTGGAATCGCCCGGAAACCATTTCACCCGGTGCTGTCTGCCCGCTGCGCATCATCCAGGCGCGCGGCGGCACCGTGATCAGCGTCGAGGTGCTGCCCGGCTGCGCCTACGACACCCTCGGCCAGCGTTCGGTGGAGGCGGCCGTGCTCAAGGCCCAGCCGCTGCCCTACGAAGGTTTCGAAAGCGTCTACACCCGCGATCTGCGACTGAATTTCCGCGCCACGGAGAACTGAAGAATGAAGCGTTTGTTCCTCCTGCTGCTGCTGCTCCTCGTGCCGCTGTCCAATGCCGGCGCGCAGGCGCTGGAAATCGACATCACCAACGCCAACCCGACCTCGCTGCCGATCGCGGTGGTGCCGATGCCCTACCTGGGCACCAGCGTCGCGCCGGACACCGACATCGCCGCGGTGATCCGCGCCGACCTCAACCGCAGCGGCAAGTTCCGCGCGCTCGACGAGGCCAGCATGGTCGAGAAGCCGCTGCGCGGCAGCGAGATCAACTTCGCGACCTTCCGCCTGCAGCGCCAGGACTTCATCGTCGTCGGCCGCGTGCTCGACAACCCCGACGGCGGCTACCGGGTCGAATACGAGCTGTGGGACGTCGCCAAACAGGAACGCCTGCTCGGCCTGGCCGTCGGCGGCCGCGCCCGTGGCATGCGCGACGTCGCCCATCAGATCGCCGACCAGATCTACGAAAAGATCCTCGGCGAGCGCGGCGCCTTCTGGACCCGCATCGCCTACGTCACCGCCACCGGCGTCGGCGACAACATCCAGTACGCGCTGATGGCGGCCGACTCCGACGGCTGGAACCCGCAGCCGGTGGTGCGCTCGAAGGAGCCGCTGCTGAGCCCGGCCTGGAGCCCGGACGGCCGCCGCCTGGCCTACGTCAGCTTCGAGCGCGGCAATTCGACGATCTACATCCAGGAACTCGCGACCGGCGCCCGCGAGGTCGTGGCCAGTTTCCGCGGCATCAACGGTGCGCCGTCCTTCTCGCCCGACGGCACGAAGCTGGCGCTGACCCTGTCGCGTACCGGCAATCCCGAGATCTACGTGATGGATCTGGCCAGCCGCAACCTGACCCAGATCACCAACCACTACGGGATCGACACCGAGGCCGTGTGGACGCCGGACGGGCGCTCGCTGGTCTTCACTTCCGATAGAGCCGGCAAGCCGCAGCTTTACCAGGTGCCGGCCACCGGTGGCGAGGCGACGCGCCTGACCTTCGAGGAGGGCGCGTCCGCCGCCAAGGCCACAATTTCCTTTGACGGCAAGAAGATAGCGGTGGCGCAGGGGCGCGGGAACGTTTATCGTATCGCGATCCTCGACCGCAGTTTCGGAGGCGCCGGCCGCTGGGATCCGCCGCTTTCGCCGGGCAATCTCGACGAATCGCCGAGCTTCGCCCCGAATGCCAGCATGGTGCTTTACGCGACCCGGGAAGGCGGTCGCGGTGTGCTCTACGCGGTCTCGGCCGACGGCCGTGTCCGGCAACGACTGATTTTGGCTGATGGTGACGTCCGGGAGCCCGCCTGGTCACCTTATCGGCAGCGTTAATCCCTTAGGCAGGGCTCATACAAAAACAAGTTCCATCACTGCATCCGAGCTAACGAGGTCAATCCGATGAACACCACCACCCGCGTGCTGCTTGCCGCCTCCGTCGTCCTGGCGCTGGGCGCCTGCAAGTCGAAGTCCGAAACCGTCGAGCAGCCGCGCGACACCGGCACCCCGGTCGTCACCGCCCCGGTCGACAACAGCGGCCGCTTCACCCCGGCCGACCTGGACACCAACGCCTGCCTGCGCCAGCGCACGGTCTACTTCGACTTCGACCAGGACACCCTGCGTCCGGAATTCCAGTCGATCATGGCCTGCCACGCCAAGTACCTGAACGACCAGCCGGGCGCGCGCATCACGCTGGAAGGCAACGCCGACGAGCGTGGCACCCGCGAGTACAACCTGGGCCTGGGCGAGCGCCGCGGCAACGCCGTCGCCGGCGCCCTGCAGGGTGCGGGTGGTTCGGCGTCGCAGCTGACCGTCGTCTCGTACGGCGAGGAGCGCCCGACCTGCACGCAGTCCGACGAGTCGTGCTGGTCGAAGAACCGTCGCGTCGAAATCGTCTACACCTCGAAGCAGTAAGTCGATGACGCGCGGACGCATCTTCTGCGTTGCCGCCGTGGTGGCCGCCCTCGTGGCGGCCACCCCGGTGTCGGCCCAGCGCCTGAGCCTGGCCGAACGCGTCACCGCCCTCGAGAACAAGGCCAACGCCGACGCGATGGCGTCCGGCAATGCGAACCTCGAGGCCCAGAATCGCATCGTCGCGCTACAGGGCGAAGTCAGTGCCCTGCGCGACGTGATCGAACAGCTGCAGCACGAAATGCGCCAGCTGAAGGAAGCCAACCGCCTGCTGGCGGCCGACATCGACAGCCGCCTCGGTGCGCTGGAAGAGGGCGCCGCGCCGGCGCCGGCAGCGTCGCGGCCGACCCCGGAACCGCAGTCGCCGCCGCCGCGCGCCGATGCGCGGGCGCCGCAGGCCGGCTTCACCGATGTGCCCGCCGAGGCGAATCCGTCGGCGGACCGCGCCGACGCTGGCAGCGTCTCCGCCGCCGACCCGGCGCAGGAACAGGACCGTTACCAGCAGGCCCTGGACACCCTCGTCGAGCGCTTCGAGGCGGCGGAATCCGCGCGGCTGTTCCAGTCGTTCATCCGCGACTATCCGGACAGCCCGCTGATCGCGAACGCCTGGTACTGGCTCGGCGAGAGCTACTACGTCACCCAGAACTTCGAACTCGCGGTCGAGGCTTTCGCGACCCTGCTCGAGGTCTATCCCGGCTCGCGCAAGGAGCCCGACGCGCTGCTGAAGCTCGGCTACTGCCGCATCGCCCTCGGCGAGCGCAGCGGTGGCGAGGCCGTGCTGCGCGACCTGCTCGACCGTTATCCGGGCAGCGACGCGGCGCTGAAGGCCGAAAGCCGGCTGCGCACGCTGGCGCTGGAATCGCGCTGATCCGGTCGGCGCCCGCGCGGCGCCGGCGTTGCCGATGAACACCGAAGCGACCTCCACCGCCGTTCCGTCCGGCGACACCGCCGGCACGCCCGGCGGCGACCGCCTGCGCCTGACCGAGATCTTCCTGTCGGTGCAGGGCGAGGCCCGCCACGTCGGCTGGCCGACGGTGTTCGTGCGCCTGACCGGCTGCCCGCTGCGCTGCACCTATTGCGACACCGCCTACGCTTTCCACGGTGGCGCGTGGTGGGACATCGACGCGATCCTCGCCGAGGTCGCCCGCCACGGCGTCCGCCACGTCTGCGTCACCGGCGGCGAGCCGCTGGCGCAGAAGCGCGTGCTCGGCCTGCTGGCGCGGCTTTGCGATGCCGGCTATGAGGTCTCGCTGGAAACCTCGGGCGCGCTCGACATCGCCGGCGTCGACCCGCGCGTGAGCCGCGTCGTCGACCTGAAGACGCCGGCCTCGGCGGAAATGCACCGCAACCGGCTCGAGAACCTTCCGCTGCTGACGGCGCACGACCAGCTCAAGTTCGTGATCTGCGACCGCGCCGACTACGAGTGGGCGCGCGGCATGCTCGCCGAACACCGGCTTGCCGGGCGCTGCGAGGTGCTGTTCTCGCCGGGCATGGGCCTGGTCGCGCCGGGCGAACTGGCCGAATGGATCCTCGCCGACCGCCTGCCGGTGCGCTTCCAGCTGCAGCTCCACAAGGTGCTCTGGGGCGATGCTCCCGGGCGCTAGTCGTCATTCGACAACGGATTCGCACGGATCGACACGGATGGGCTTCCGGCGTGTACCCGCTGGCGACCGCTCCTGATCCGTTCTGATCCGTGATGATCCGTTGTCCGCTGATTGAAGGTGGGTGCATGAAGAAGGCCGTTGTGCTGGTTTCGGGGGGCATGGATTCGGCGGTGGTGCTGGCACTCGCGCGCGAGGCGGGCTTCGCCTGCCATGCGCTGAGCGTGTCCTACGGCCAGCGGCATACCTCGGAGCTGCAGGCGGCGGCGCGCGTGGCGGCGGCGATGGGCGCGGTCGAGCACAAGGTGGTGACCGTCGACCTGCGCGCGATCGGCGGCTCGGCGCTGACCGCCGACATCGCCGTGCCCGAGCACGATGCCGGCGAGCGGCTGGACGAGGGCATTCCGGTCACCTACGTCCCGGCGCGCAACACGATCATGCTGTCGATCGCGCTCGGCTGGGCCGAGGTGCTCGGCGCCGACGACCTGTTCTGCGGCGTCAACGCGGTCGACTACAGCGGCTACCCCGACTGCCGGCCGGAATTCATCGCCGCGTTCGAGCGCCTGGCCAACCTCGCGACGAAGACGGGCGTGACCCGCGCCGCGGCCGGCGAGCCGGGCCTGCAGGTCCATGCACCGCTGATGCGGATGTCGAAGGCCGACATCGCCCGCGAGGGCACACGCCTCGGCGTCGACTTCGCGCAGACCGTGTCCTGCTACCAGGCCGACGGCGACGGTCGCGCCTGTGGCCGCTGCGATGCCTGCCGCCTGCGCGCCGCCGGCTTCGCCGATGCGGGTCTGCCGGACCCGACGCGTTACGCGCCGGGCGCCGAGTCGCGCTAGAATCCGCCCCCTGCGCGCCACGCCGCGCACCGCGTCGACACGACGACGGGCCGTTAGCTCAGTCGGTAGAGCAGAAGACTTTTAATCTTTTGGTCGAAGGTTCGAATCCTTCACGGCCCACATTCTTTCCAGCGTATTCACGCTGGAAAGAATCCCAAGATCGGGACGGAAAAACGGTGTCAGAGACAGTTAATCGGACGCCGCCGCCAAGGCCGATCGGTCACGACGATTAAATGTCTCTGACACCGTTTTTCCGTCCCGATCTCGGGCCCCGGTTCATCACTTCCGATCCCCCGCGCCTGTCGGCGCGCCCCCCTTACCAAGGGGGGCTTTCCTCCAGAGGATTGCGACGCTCTTGAAGAGAAGAGCGACTCCTTGCGGCGTCGGCGAGGGATTCGATCGTCCAGGTTCCTTCTGCGTGTCTACCGACTGCCAGTCCGTTTCTGGTGGCGCTTGCAGCGCCTCGATCAAGCGGGGCGCGAGGGGTCGGGCAGTGGCGCCGGACGCGGTCCAGGTCTTGGCCACGGTCGAATCCTGGAACTGCGCTGATCGGGAGATTCCGTCGCAGGGCGAGGCCGCGCCCGGAACAACTGGCGGACGAATACGTGCTCTCCGTCGGAGGCCGGATTCGCGCTCGAGGATGGCGTTTCCTGAAGCAGCCGCATGGATCGTGGACGCTCACCCGCTATCACTACGACACGGTCGCGGGCGCTTGCCCGGACTCGAGTGGGAGCTAGTGCGCGACGACTACCTCCTACCTCGTACGAACTACGAACTGACTTTTCACCGCCACCCGACACCCCGGATGCTGCGATCCGTCTCCGAACCCGGAGACCGCGCATGCCCCGACTTCCGCACACCGACTGGCCACGCACGCTGCGCGTCGTTCGGCATGGGCAGAGCGCGGGCAATGTCGCGCGCGATGCGGCCGAGGCGAGCGGGGTGGTGCTGATCGACATCGCCGATCGCGATGCCGACACGCCGCTGTCGGCGCTCGGCGAGGCGCAGGCGGCGGCGCTGGGGGCGTGGTTCGCGGCGTTGCCGGACGCCGAGCAACCCGAGGTGATGCTGTGTTCGCCGTTCGTGCGTGCGCGCCAAACCTGCGTCGCGACGGCGCGGGCGCTGGGCCGGGACGCGGGTGAGGTCTGCATCGACGAGCGGCTGCGCGAGAAGGAGTTCGGCATCCTCGACCGCCACACCGTGCACGGCATCCGCGCGAAGTTCCCGGAACTGGCGGAGCAGCGCGCCCACGTCGGCAAGTTCTATTTCCGGCCGCCGGGCGGCGAGAGCTGGTGCGATGTGATCCTGCGCCTGCGCAGCGTCGTCGAGGTGCTGCGCCGCGACCATGTCGGCGAGAACGTGCTGGTCGTCGCCCACCAGGTGATCGTGAACTGCTTCCGCTACCTGCTCGAAGGCCTGGACGAGGCGGCGATCCTCGCGATCGACCGCCAGGCCGACGTCGCCAACTGTTCGGTCACCGAGTACGGCTTCGCCGATCGTGGCGACGGCCCGCGTTTCGGCCTGCTGCGCGCGAACTTCGTGCCGCCGCAGGTGGCCGGGGCGGCGCCGGTCACCACCGAACCGGATCGTCCGCAGGGGCCGAAATGAGCGCCACGGTCACCCCCGTCGATGCCGCACTGCTGCGTGCCTGGGCACTGCCGCTGCCGGAGGCCGACGCCGACAAGGAAGTGCGCGGCCGCGTGCTGGTCGTCGCCGGCGCGCGCGACGTGCCCGGCGCCGCGCGGCTCGCCGGCGAGGCGGCGTTGCGTGCGGGGGCCGGCAAGCTGCAGGTCGCGACCGCCGCCGGCGCCGGGGTGATGCTCGGGCTGCTGTTGCCGGAAGCGCGGGTGCTCGAGCTCCCGGTCGACCGCGCCGGCGCCCCGCGCGCGAGCACCGCGGCGGCGCTGGCCGCGGCGGGAGCGGCCGACGCGCTGCTGATCGGCCCGGGTCTGCCCGGCGGCGCGGCGACCGCGCAGCTCGTGCGCACGTTCGCCCGCCGTGCCGGCGGCGCCGTCGTGCTCGATGCCGGCGCGCTGGTGGCCGCCGGACACGTGGCGCCGGCGGGGCCGCTGGTGCTGACCCCGCATGCCGGCGAGCTGGCGAAGCTGATGCAGCGGCCGGTGGAGGCGATCGCCGCCGATCCCGTCGCCGCGGCCTGCGAATGCGCGCGCGACAACGTCGCGGTGGTCGTGCTGAAGGGCGCGACGACGGTGATCGCGAGCCCCGACGGCGACGTCTTCGTGCATCAGGCCGACATCCCGGGCCTGGCGACCTCCGGCTCGGGCGACGTGCTCGCCGGGCTGGTCGCCGGGCTGCTCGCGCGCGGGGCGCCGGCGGTGCAGGCGGCGGTCTGGGCGGTGGCGCTGCATGCCGGCGCCGGGCGCGTGCTGGCGCGCCGCGGTGGCCCGCTCGGGGCGCTGGCGCGCGAGTTCGCCGGCGAGGTGCCCGCGCTGCTGAGGAACGGTGCCGGCCTCTTCGACCGGGCCGCCGCCGCCGACGGCTGATCAGTCGACGAATTCCTCGTCCTCGTCGACGACGTGCTCGCCGAGGCCGTCCTCGCCGTCCGGCGGCAGCGGTTCGAGCAGGGCGTAGTCGTCGACGTCGCGGCGGGCGATGCGGCGCGAGACCGGATAGGCCTCCAGCATCGGGGCGGGCTCGCGATGCACGACGGCGAGGGCGCGCCGCGGCTCGGCGGCGATCCAGTCGAACACCCGCGCGGGGGCTATGAACAGCGGGCCATCGGCGGTCAGCGGCGCCGGGATCGTCGGATTGGGCTGGGTGAGGATCGCGAAGCTGTGGTGTTCCAGCCCGAGTTCGTCGTCGTGCCAGCGTTCCCACAGCGCCGCGGCGAACAAGGGCGCGCCGTCGCGGGCCTGGATGAACCACGGCCGGTGCGGCCGCATCTCGCGCGACCACTTGAAGTAGCCGTTCATCGGCACCGCGCAGCGGCGCTGGTTCCAGGCACGGCGGAACAGCCGGCTGCGCGGCGCGCGGTCGAGGCGGGCGGTCTGGGTGCTGTAGCGGGTCTCCGGCAGCGGTTCCCAGCTCGGTACCAGTCCCCAGGACATCGTCACGACCTGCAGGCCGTCGTCGCCACCGACGATGACTCCCGCCGATTGCCCGCGGCTGATGTTCCAGCGGTCGGGCAGGTCGCGAAGGCGTTCGACGAGCGCCGGCGACACCCCGGCGACCGCTTCGAGACCGGACAGGGCCTGGACGAACCGACGCATGCGCGGATCGCAACAGCGCACGCGTGAAACTGGGGTCAGAGTACGTTTCCGCGTCCGCGGCTTCGTACCCCGCTCGAACCACGAACCCGTCACGTCTTCGAGGGTGTGATGGCGGCATGCCCCGGCACCTGAAGATCGCGACGTTCAACGTCAACGGCATCCGCAGCCGCCTGCCGCACCTGCTGGCTTGGCTGAAGAAGGAGATGCCCGACGTCGCCTGCCTGCAGGAACTGAAGGCGACCGACCAGGCCTTCCCGATCGACGAGATCCACGCCGCCGGCTACGGCGCGCTGTGGCGCGGGCAGACCTCGTGGAACGGGGTCGCGGTGCTGGGGCGCGGCGTCGACCCGGTCGAGAGCCGGCGCCGCCTGCCCGGCGAACGCGCCGACGAGCAGGCGCGCTATCTCGAAGTGATGGCGCACGGCGTGCTCGTCTGCGGCCTCTACCTGCCGAACGGCAATCCGCAGCCGGGACCGAAGTTCGACTACAAGCTGCGCTGGTTCGACCGCCTGCTGAAGCACGCGCGCGCGCTGGCGAAGCTCGAGCATCCGGTGATCCTCGCCGGCGATTTCAACGTCGTGCCGACCGACTTCGACATCTACGACCCGAAGTCCTGGCGCAAGGACGCGCTGCTGCAACCGGAAAGCCGCGAGCGCTACGAACGCCTGCTCGCCCAGGGCTGGACCGACAGCCTGCGCGCGATGCATCCGGAAGAACGCATCTACACGTTCTGGGACTATTTCCGGAACCACTGGCCGCGCGACGCCGGCCTGCGCATCGACCACCTGCTGCTGAATCCGGCGCTGGCGCCGCGCCTGGTCGACGCCGGCGTCGACCGCTGGGTGCGCGGGCTCGAGAAGGCCAGCGACCACGCGCCGGTGTGGGTCAAACTCCGCCGTCCGCCGTGACCCCCCCCC
>NZ_AUFF01000002.1:371835-548992 GCF_000426365.1 Arenimonas composti TR7-09 = DSM 18010
CCCCCCGTAGGAGCGGCTTCAGCCGCGATGCTCTTCGCCAAACCAATCGCGGCTGAAGCCGCTCCTACGGAAGGGAAGGCATCGCGGCTGAAGCCGCTCCTACGGAAGGGAAGGCATCGCGGCTGAAGCCGCTCCTACGGAAGGAAGGGCATCGCGGCTGAAGCCGCTCCTACGGGGGTGGGGGGAGGTAGTCGTAGTGCCAGGGCTCGTCGGGGGACACCAGCGGCCCCGCGAACGCGTCGCTGATGCGCACCGCCTCGGCGAGCTTCTCCGCCCAGCCGCCGTCGCGCCAGTCGGCCTGGATGCGGCGGGAGTCGGTGCCGGCGACGAGGCGTTCGCCGCGGAACACCTGGAAGTCGAAGGCGCGGCCCTGGCCGTGCGGCGACAGGCCGGGCACCGCGAGGTTCGGCGGCACCGCGAGTTCGCTGCCGCGCAGCCAGGCGACGAAGCCCTCGGCGCCTTCGCCGAGACAGGCGCGGCGCGCCTGCGGCGCCAGCGCCGCGGCGGCGCGAGCGACCGAGCGGTTGTCGTTCCAGCGCAGCACCTGGGTGTCGACGCTACGCACCTCGGTGTTCACGTGCAGGCGGTAGCCGGGATTGAGCGTCGCGAAGCGCTCCTGCACGCGGGCGATCTCCCGCAGCGCCCGCGCGTGGTCCGGCGAGTGCCGCCAGTCGGCGACCTGCTGCGCGCTCCAGGTCCAGCGGCCCGCGAGGTCGGGCGAGCGCAGGTAACCGCGCAGCGCCAGCAGGCGGCGCTCCTGGCCGGTGATCCGGCGCAGGGTCGCGCGTGCCTCCGCGGTCAGCGCCGCTTCGGCGCGCTGCAGGCAGGCGCGCTGCTCGACGTCGCCGGGGCGGGCGACCGCCGCTGCCGGCGCGCGGGCCTGGCCCGTCGCGGCGAGCGCGCCCGCGAGCGCGAGCGCGCACGCCGACATCGCCGCCGCACGTCCGCGACTCCGGCACCGGGCGCCGGAAAAGTACTCCGACCCCGGTTTTTCCGATCTCGGTTCTTTCCGGCTCACCATGTACGGCTCAGGCTGAAGGTGCCGAACACCGGAGCCTCGGCCTGGCCGGCGAACTCGCGGGTGCGGCGGGTATGGGTCGCGGCGAAGCGCCACGGCCCACGCGCGAACACGATACCGAGGGTCAGGTCGGCGACGTAGCGGCGGCGGTCGACCGAATGGCTGTCCTTCCAGGTGCTGCCGTCGAGGGTGATGTCGTGCGCGACCAGGCGGTTGTCGAGGCTGGCGAACACGTGCCAGCGCCAGCCGTCGCCTTCGGACAGCGGCTGCAGCCGCGGCGCCAGGCCGTCGCCGGCGAGGCGGAACGGCGAACTCACCATGTCGTCGGGCAGGTCGCGGCCGAAGCGGATCTCGCCGCCGAAGTTCGCATACGTCGCCAGATTGCCGGCGACGCCACCGGCGTGCAGCGAGCCCTCCCAGTAGCGGCCGCCGTCGTCGCTGGCGAACGTGCGCCGCCAGACCCGCTCGTGGCCGAGCTGGATCACCGGCTCGTCGCGCAGCTGGTTGTCCCAGCCGGCGAAGGTGTTGCGGCCGAACAGGCCGTGGATCGCCCCCTGGATCTCCTCGCCGCGCGCCGATGGTCCGACCAGGCCCAGCCGCAGCTGGGTCGTCGCCAGGCGATCGCCGTCGCGCACGTTGATCGCGAACGCGAACGTGGTGATGCCGGCGTAGGGGCGGTCTTCGAGGATCACGTCAGTGCGGTCGCGGTCCATCGGCGTGTAGATCGCCTGGGTGACGGCGATCGTCACGTTGCCGGTGCGGCCTTCGCCGACCAGCCAGGGCAGGGCGCGGCCGGCGAGGCGCGCGGGCGCCGGCAGGCAGTCGTCCTCGGCGAGGTCGCCGGTCGGCGACGACCACGCGAGGTTGGCGCCGGCCGTATAGCCCTGGTCCTGGTGGGTGCCGCCCCAGACGTCGTTGTCGAGCCGCCCCAGGACCCGGCCGGGCGCGCTGCCCTCGCCGCAATCGGCGAACGCCGGAGATGACGCGAGGACCGCCGCGGACAGCAGGGCGGAAGACAACCGGCGATGCGGCATGGCGTACGGATCCTCGAGTGGTCGGCCCTGAAGGCTGACGGGTCACTCGTCACCGTTGAGTGTAGCCAGCACCTGTTCGCCGTAGCGTTCGAGCTTGGTGGCGCCGACCCCGCCGATGCCGGCGAGTTCGTCGAGATCGCGCGGACGCCGCGCGGCGATCTCGCGCAGGGTCGCGTCGTGGAAGATCACGTAGGGCGGCAGCGCCTGCTCGGCGGCGAGGCGCGCACGCAGCCGGCGCAGCGCCTCGAACACCGTGCGGTCGGCGGCATCGAGTTCGGCGACCGGCGAACTCGCGCCGTCGCCGCCACGGCGTGCGCTGCGGCTGCGTCGCGGCGGCTTTTCCGCTTCTTCGCGCAGGTCCACCCGCTGTTCGCCCTTGAGCACCGCCCGGCTGGCGGCGGTCAGCCGCAGCGAGCCGCGGCCCTCGATGTCGACTTCGAGCAGGCCGAGCGCGACGAGCTGGCGGAACACCGACTTCCAGCGCCGCTCGTCGATGTCGGCGCCGACGCCGTAGACGCTCAGGCGGTCATGGCCGAGCTGGTGCACGCGCTCGTTGTCGACCCCGCGCAGCACGTCGGTGAGGTGGCCGACGCCGAAACGCTGGCCGGTGCGGTACACCGTCGACAGCGCCTTCTGCGCGGCGACGGTGCCGTCCCAGGTGCGCGGCGGCGACAGGCAGTTGTCGCAGTTGCCGCAGGCATCGGGCAGCTGTTCGCCGAAGGCCGCGAGCAGCGTCTGCCGGCGGCAGCGCGTCGATTCGCAATAGCCGAGCAGGGTGTCGAGCTTGCGCCGCTCGAGCCAGCGGCGTTCTTCCGAGGCCTCGCCGTTCTCGATCATCTGCCGCAGCAGCACCAGATCGGCCAGGCCGTAGCAGAGCCAGGCTTCCGCCGGTTCGCCGTCGCGGCCGGCGCGGCCGGTCTCCTGGTAATAACCCTCGATCGATTTCGGCAGGTCGAGGTGGGCGACGAAGCGCACGTCGGGCTTGTCGATGCCCATGCCGAAGGCGATGGTGGCGCACATCACCACGCCGTCCTCGCGCAGGAAGCGGCGCTGGTTGGCGGCGCGCGCGGCGGCGTCCATGCCGGCGTGGTAGGGCAGGGCGGCGAAACCCTGTTCCTGCAGGAAGGCCGCGGTCTCCTCGACCTTGCGCCGCGACAGGCAATAGACGATGCCGGCCTCGCCCGGATGCGCGGCGAGGAAGTCGAGCAGCTGCCGCTTCGGGTTGTCCTTCTCGACGACGCGGTAGCGGATGTTCGGGCGGTCGAACGAGGTGACGAACCAGTGCGCGTCCTGCAGGCCCAGGCGCTCGGCGATCTCGCGCCGCGTCGGCGGGTCGGCGGTCGCGGTGAGGGCGATGCGCGGCACCTGCGGCCAGCGCTCGTGCAGCAGGTTGAGCTCGCGGTATTCCGGACGGAAGTCGTGGCCCCATTGCGACACGCAGTGCGCCTCGTCGATCGCGAACAGGGCGATGCGCGAGCGTTCGAGCAGTGCCAGGAAACGTTCGGTGAGCAGCCGTTCCGGGGCGACGTACAGCAGGTCGAGTTCGCCGCGCAGCAGCTGCTGTTCGACACGCGCCGCCTCGCCGGCGGCGAGCGAGGAGTTGAGGAAGGCGGCGCGCACGCCGAGCTGCGCCAGCGCCTCGACCTGGTCCTGCATCAGCGCGATCAGCGGCGAGACCACGATGCCGGTGCCCGCGCGCAGCAGCGCCGGCACCTGGTAGCACAGCGACTTGCCGGCGCCGGTCGGCATCAGCACGAGGCAGTCCTCGCCGGCGACCAGTGCGTCGACGACCTCCTGCTGCCGGCCCCGGAAACCGGGGTGGCCGAAGATGCGGCGCAGGACGTCGAGTGGGGGAGAACCCATCGCGCCATTCTAGTTTCCGCGCCGGCGTACGGGCGAAACCGGCCATGAGCGGATACACTCGCCCCGCGTTGCACCTTCACCTCACCTAGACATCAGGAAACCGCCATGAAGAAACTTCGTCTGACTGCCCTCGCGGCCGTGACCTTCGCCCTGGCCGCCTGCGGCGGCGGCAACGGCCCCGGCGACGTGATCATCAGGATGAACGCCGAGCTGTGCAGCAGCGGCGATCCGAGCACGATCGCCAAGTACGCCAGCGCGTCCTCGCAGCCCGTCGTCGGCATGATCACCGCGGTGATGTCGGAGCCGGCGAAGGCCGAGGAAATGAAGAAGCAGGTCAAGGAAGGCTGCGAGAGCGCCAAGCCGATCGAGATCCTCGAAGAGAAGATCGACGGCGACAAGGCGACGGTCCGCTTCCGCAATCCGGAAGGCGAGGAAGAGACCCAGCAGCTGGTGAAGGAAGACGGCCAGTGGAAGCTGGTGCTCGCCCCGGACAAGTGAGCCGATGCGCAAAGGCCTGCTGCTCGCCGGCGTCGCGGCACTGACGCTGGCGGGTGCCGCCGGCACGTGGTGGTGGGCGTCCGCGCCCGCCACCCCGCCGCCGGGTTACACCATCCTCACCCAGGTCGACCTGTCCCGGCTGTCACTCGCGCTGCACGACGGCGACCTGGTGTTCCGCCGCGGCACCGGCCGCGTCAGCCGCTATGCCGCGAATGCCGGCGGCGGCTATTTCAGCCACGTGGGCTTGCTGCTGCCGGGTGACGGCGGCTGGCGGGTGATGCACACCGAGGCCGACGAACACACCGGCGTCGGCGGCGTGCGCAACGACACCCTCGAACATTTCCTCGCCGAAGCCCAGGGCGTCGCGGTCGTGCGCCTGCGCATGAGCGACGAGCAGCTGCAGGCGATCGCCGCCCTCGCCGCCGACGCACACTGGCAGTCGATCCCGTTCGACGCGGCCTTCACCCTCGACGACGATGGCGCCGCGATGTACTGCACCGAGTGGGTGCAGGCGCTGGTGCTGGCGGCGACCGGCGAGGACATCGCGCGTCCGCGCAGCCTCTGGTTCGGCCGCGAAGTCATCAGCATCGAAGACCTGCTGCAGAGTCCGCGCGTGCAGCCGGTCCTGGAACATCGCCTCCCCGGCGACCCCTACTGATCCACCGCCCCGCCCGCTCCCCGTAGGAGCGCCTTCAGGCGCGATCCGGGCGGAACTCCAACAGGCACGAAAAGCAGCGCCGCGCACTTCCGCACGCGGCGCCGTCCTCGCCCGCACTCATCCTTCCCGGGTCGTCACTCGAGCAGGGAGCGCAGCATCCACGCGTACTTCTCGTGGATCTGCAGGCGCTGGGTCATCAGGTCCTCGGTCGGATCGTCGTCGCCTTCGTCGGCGAGTTCGGCGACCTGGCGGGCGGTGCGGCACACGGCTTCGTTACCCGCGACCAGCTGGCGGACCATGTCCTCCCAGCGCGGCGCCCCGTCGGCACCGGTTTCCTCGCGGATCGAGGTCAGGCGGTCGAACTCGGCGTAGGAGCCCGGGGCGTTGAAGCCGAGTGCACGGATGCGCTCGGCGATCTCGTCGAGCGCGGTCCACTCCTCGGTGTACTGGTCCATGAACATCGCGTGCAGCGAATTGAACATCGGGCCGGTCACGTTCCAGTGGAAGTTGTGCGTCTTCAGGTACAGCGTGTAGCTGTCGGCGAGGAAATGCGACAGGCCTTCGGCGATCTTCTGCCGGTGCTCGGTGTCGATGCCGATGTCCATGCCGCGGCTGGTCTGGGCCGGGGTGATCGGGCGCGGCGTCTTGGCGCCGCCGTCGGTGCCGGGCTTCTTCGGCTTCGTGGTCTTCGCCTGCGGGGTGGAAGTCGCGTTCGCGCGCTTGGCGGAAGCGTCCGGTGTCTTCTTCGCGGCCATCGGGATTCTCCAGTCGGTTCGGCGCGGCGCGGTCCGGCCGCGCGTTCGGGGGTCGGTCACGGCGCGATTGTTACCATAACCGGCGATGCGATCCCGTAAACACGAATCCGACGCGCTCGCCGACGTCGCGCTGAGCCGCGACCGCGGCCGCCTGCTGCGCCTGCAGGCGGCGGCCCGGCGTGCGCCCGACGACGCCGCGGCCCGGGACGCCTTCGTGCGCGCCCTCGCGGCCTCGCGCACCGCCCGCGAAGCACGCGCCGCGGCGGCGCCGGTGCCGACCTTTCCGGACGACCTGCCGGTCGCGCGCGAGGCCGAACGCATCGTCGAACTGATCCGCGCGCACCCGGTGCTGGTGGTCGCCGGCGAGACCGGTTCCGGCAAGACCACCCAGCTGCCGAAGCTGTGCCTGGCGGCCGGCCGCGGCGCCGCCGGCCTGATCGGCTGCACGCAGCCGCGGCGCATCGCCGCGCGCGCGGTCGCGCGCCGGGTCGCCGAGGAACTGCAGACCGAGCTCGGCGGCGCGGTCGGTTACCAGGTGCGCTTCACCGAACAGGTCGGCGACGGCACCTACGTCAAGTTCATGACCGACGGCATCCTGCTGGCCGAGATCCAGTCCGACCGCTGGCTGTCGAAATACGACACGATCATCGTCGACGAGGCACACGAGCGCAGCCTCAACATCGATTTCCTGCTCGGCTACCTGAAGCAGCTCGTGCAGCGGCGGCCCGACCTGAAGGTCATCGTGACCTCGGCGACGATCGACACCGAGCGCTTCGCCCGCCACTTCGGTGATGCGCCGGTGGTTTCGGTCGAGGGCCGCAGCCATCCGGTGGAAGTGCGCTGGCGGCCGGTCGAAAACCGGGGTCGGAGTACTTTTCCTCCCGATGAAACGCCGGCGCCGGCGAAGGCACCGGGGAAAAAGTACTCCGACCCCGGTTTTTCCTCCCCCGACCCCGAGGCGATCGTCGCCGCCACCGACGAAATCAC
Organism: Arenimonas composti TR7-09 = DSM 18010; assembly: GCF_000426365.1. Classification (GTDB taxonomy): domain Bacteria; phylum Pseudomonadota; class Gammaproteobacteria; order Xanthomonadales; family Xanthomonadaceae; genus Arenimonas; species Arenimonas composti. The sequence goes on from NZ_AUFF01000002.1 coordinate 378,649, forward strand.
CCGCGAGGACCCGCTCGGCGACATCCTGGTGTTCCTCGCCGGCGAGCGCGAGATCCGCGACGCGCATGCGGCCCTGAACCGGCGCAAGTACCGCAACACCGAGGTGATCCCGCTGTACGCGCGCCTGTCGGCCCGCGACCAGGACCGCGTGTTCCGTCCCGGCCCCGGCCGCCGCATCGTGCTCTCGACCAACGTCGCCGAGACGTCGCTGACGGTGCCGCGCATCCGCTACGTGATCGACCCCGGCACCGCGCGCGTGAAGCGCTACAGCCCGCGCGGCAAACTCGACCGCCTGCACATCGAGCCGGTCAGCCAGGCCAGCGCCGACCAGCGCAAGGGCCGCTGCGGACGCATCGCCGCCGGCATCTGCTACCGCCTGTACGCCGAAGCCGACTACGACGCGCGGCCGCGCTACACCGATCCGGAAATCCTGCGCGCCTCGCTGGCCGGGGTGATCCTGCGCATGCTGGTGCTCGGCCTCGGCCGCATCGAGGACTTCCCGTTCATCGATCCGCCGGATCCGCGCGCGATCGCCGACGGCTGGCAGACCCTGGCCGAACTCGGGGCGATCGACGAGCGCCGGCAACTGACCGCGATCGGCCGGCAGATGGCCGAGCTGCCGGTGGATCCGAAGCTGGCGCGCATGCTGGTCGCCGCGCGCGTGCACGGCGTCGAGGACGAGGTGCTGACGATCGCCTCCTTCCTCGGCATCCAGGACCCGCGCGAACGCCCGGCCGACGCCCGCCAGAAGGCCGACGAGGCCCACGCCGCCTTCGCCGATCCGAACTCGGAATTCGTCGGCATCCTGAAGCTCTGGGCCGCCTATACCGAAGCCGCCGAGGAACTGACCCAGTCGAAACTGCGCGACTGGTGCGAGCGCCGCTTCCTGAACTTCCTGCGCATGCGCGAGTGGCGCGAGCTGCGCCGGCAGCTGAAATGGGGTCAGACCCCTTTTCCCCCCGACAGCACCCCGCCTGCGACGCCCGTCCGGGGGGAAAAGGGCTCTGACCCCGGTTCTTCTTCCGCCGAAGGCGGAAGCCCCGCCCTCGGGAAAAACCGGGGTCGGAGTCCTTTTTCCCGTGAAGCTGCGCCGGCATCCGCTTCCAGGGGCGGGAAAAAGGAGTCCGACCCCTACGCGCCCCTCCACCGCGCCATACTCACCGGCCTGCCGAGCCAGGTCGGCCACCGCAGCGAGAAGGGCCTCTACGACGCCCCCCGCCAGCGCAAGTTCCAGCTGTTCCCCGCCTCGCCGCTGGCGAAGGCACCGCCGGCCTGGGTGCTGGTCGCGACCCTGCTCGACACGGCCCGGATCTGGGGCCTGACCGCGGCGAAGATCGAGCCGGAGTGGGTGATCGACGAACTGCCGCACCTGCTCGCGCGCCGCCATTTCGATCCGCACTGGTCGCGCAAGCAGGGCAGGGTGATCGGCAGCGAACAGATCAGCCTCTTCGGGCTCGTGCTGGCGCCGCGGAAGCCGGTGCATTACGGCGGCCTCTACCCGGCCGAGGCGCGCGAGATCTTCGTGCGCCAGGGCCTGGTGCCGGGCGAGGCCGATCCACGCGCGCCCTTCCTGAAGCGCAATCTCGCCACGCTGGAGAAGGCACGCGAGGAGGAGGCCAAGCAGCGCCGCGCCGGCCTCGTCGCCGACGAGGACTGGCAGGCGCGCTGGTACCTCGACCGCCTGCCGCCGGAGATCAACTCGATTTCCGCGCTCGACGCCTGGTACGCGCGCGCGACCCCGGCGCAGAAGAAGGCGCTGGAGTGGTCGCTGGCCGAACTGCTCCCGGGCGAGGGCAGCGAGGCCGACCGCTTCCCGAAATACCTGCCGCTCGGCGACAGCCGCCTCGCGCTGCATTACCGCTTCGAACCCGGCCATGCCGAGGACGGCGTCACCCTCGACCTGCCGCTGCACCTGCTCGGCGCCCTCGATCCGGCGCGCCCCGGCTGGCTGGTGCCCGGCCTGCTGGAGGAGAAGGCGGCGGCGCTGATCCGCGGCCTGCCGAAGGCGATCCGCCGCAACTACGTGCCGGCGCCGGATTTCGCGCGCGCGTTCGCCGCGGCGGTTTTCGATCCGGCCGCCGGGAACCGCGCGGCCTACCCGCCCGCCGACGCGATCACCGGCAGCCTCGCGCGCTTCCTGACGAAGGTGACGGGTGTCGCGGTCGGCGCCCTCGACTTCGACGAAGCGGCGCTGGAACCGCATCTGCGCATGAACCTGCGCCTGGCCGAACGCGACGGCCGCATGCTGGCGATGTCGCGCGACCTCGAGGAACTGCGCGCGCGCTTCGGCGCCGCCGCCGAGCGCGCCTTCGCCGAACGCGCCGGCGAGCGCCTCGCCCGCGAGGGCCTGACCAGCTTCCCGGCGGAGCCGATCCCGCGACAGATCCCCGGTGCCGCCGGCGTGCCTGCGTTCCCGGCCCTGGTCGACCGCGGCGACGCCGTCGCCCTCAGCGTGTTCGCCGACGCCGGCGAGGCCGTGCGCGAACACGCCGCCGGCGTCCGCCGCCTCGCGGGCCTGGCCCTCGCCGAACGCGCCCGCCGCATCCGCAAGCAACTGCCGATCCAGCCGAAGCTGGCGCTGCTCTACGCGGTGCTGCAGACGGTGCCCGGCGCGACGCCGGCGCGCGAGGGCGGTGCCGCCGGTCTCGCCGAAGACCTCGCGGAAGCCGCGCTCAATGCCGTGCTCGACGAAGCGCCGCTGGCCGACATCCGCGACCAGGAAACCTTCGCCGCCCGCGTCGACGCCGCCGGCAAGTCCCTGTTCGCCACCGCGATGCAGCGGCTGCAGCTGGCCGAAGCCATCCTCGGCACCGTCGCCGAGCTCAAGCCGAAGCTGGAATCGCCGCTGATGGGCTGGGCCGCCGGCAATCTCGACGATCTGCGCGCCCGCCTGGCCGAACTCGTGCCCGCCGACGTCCTGCGCCGCACCCCGGCGCCGGCGCTGGCCGAGCTGCCGCGCTACCTGAAGGCGCTCGCGCTGCGCGCCGAACGCGCGCTGCGCGATCCGCAGCGCGACCAGCAGCGCATGCTCGAACTCAAGCCCTTCACCGACGCGCTCGCCCGCGCCCGCGCCGAAGGTCGCGACGGGCGGCCGGAATGGCAGGAATTCCGCTGGGACCTCGAGGAACTCCGCGTCTCGCTCTTCGCCCAGGAACTCGGCACCCGCGGCCCCGTCTCCGCCAAACGCCTCGCCCGCCGCCTCGAATCCCTCCGCTGACCGCCCGGCGGGCGATTGGCGCGACTGCGGCCGGGCGGGTACGTCGCAGCGCGGCGGCGCGGCGACGTAACCAGCCGCGGCCGCACGCGCTTCGGCGCGCGCCGGAACGGCGCGCGTGGGGCTTACTTGATGCGGACGACCTTGGCGCGGGTGTTGTAGCCGTCGATGCGCAGGTACCAGGCCCCGAGCATGCCCGGCTCGATGATCACGGTCGGGTTCTGCACCCGCACGACCAGCCGGCTGGTCGACTCGGTGACTTCCCAGATCTGGCCGTTGGCGAGGACGATGCGGTCGCCCTTCTCGCGCCAGCCGCGGAACTCGCCGTCGATGCTCGAGACGATCGCGTCGCCCGGGCCGGCGGAGGAGGCCAGGAAGCCGCGACGGTCCTCGCCGGCCGGCGCCGCGGTGGCCGGGGCGGTGGCGACCTTCTGCGCGATCCAGGCGTTCAGCGCCGCCAGTTCCTCCGGGCTCAGCTTGTCGAGGCCGGCCGCGGTGAATTCGGCGTGGCTCATCTTCTCCTCCAGCGACGAGAACTGCTGCGCGGAAGCGCCGCCGGCGGCGAAGGCGAACAGGAGAACGGACAGCGACAGCAGTGAACGCATGGGGAGGGTTCCGGACGGGTTGAATCGACGGTCGATCGCGGGGCAGTCTACCTCCCCGCGGAATGACGGCGCCACTTGAACACCATCCCCACATCGCCGCCGCGGCTGTCCGACTGGCTCGCCGGCGAAGCGCCGGACACCACGCCGCTGCCGCTGCTGCGTGAACTCGCCGCCGGGCTGCCGCCCTGCGCCGAGGAGGCCTTCGCGGTGCGCGTCCTGGCGACGCTGGCGCCGTTGCGCGCCGACGCCGAGGTGATCGCCGCCGCCAGCCTGCATCTGTGGCCGGCCCTGCGTGCGGCCTTGCCGGCCGGCGCGCTCGACGCCGTCCCGCGGGTGCCAGCACTGCTCGACGGCCTGGCCGCCGCGCGCCAGGTGCATGCGCTGCACCACCAGCGCCAGGGGCGCGGCAGTGCCGAGGGCCTGCGCCGCCTCCTGCTGGCCCTGGTGCGCGACCTGCGCGCGGTGCTGGTGCTGCTGGCGGAACAGCTCGTGCTGCTGCGCGATGCCGCGGCCCTGCCGGCCGACGAGCGCCTCGCGCTGGCCGAACTCACCGCCGACATCCACGCGCCGCTGGCAAACCGGCTCGGCATCTGGCAGCTGAAATGGGAACTCGAGGACCTCGCGTTCCGCTGGCGCGAGCCGGAAACCTATGCGCGCATCGCCCGCCTGCTCGACGAGAAGCGCGGCGATCGCGAGCGCTTCATCGAGGACGCCCGCCGGCGCATCGGCCGCGCGCTGTCCGAGGCCGGCATCGCGGCCGAAGTCACCGGCCGCGCCAAGCACATCTACAGCATCTGGAAGAAGATGCAGCGCAAGGGCGTGCCCTTCAGCGAGCTCTACGACATCCGCGCGGTGCGCGTGCTGGTCGACGACATCCCGGCCTGCTACGCGGCGCTCGGCGTCGTGCACCAGCTCTGGCCGTCGGTGCCGTCGGAGTTCGACGACTACATCGCGCATCCGAAGGGCAACGACTACCGCTCGCTGCACACCGCCCTGGTCGGCCCCGGCGGCCGTGTGCTCGAAGTGCAGATCCGCACCCGCGAGATGCACGAGCACGCCGAACTCGGTGTCGCCGCGCACTGGCGTTACAAGGAGGGCGGCGGCGGCGACGCCGCGTTCGAGCGCAAGGTCGCCTGGATGCGCCAGCTGCTCGAGCAGCGCGGCGACGACGACGATGCGCTGCTCGAGGGCTTCAGCACCGAGATCGTCGAGGACCGCGTCTACGTGCTGACGCCGCGCGGCGAGGTGATCGACCTGCGCCGCGGCGCCACCGTGCTCGACTTCGCCTATGCGATCCACACCGAGGTCGGCCACCGCTGCCGCGGCGCCAAGGTCAACGGCCGCATCGTCCCGCTGGACCACCAGCCGCAGACCGGCGACCGCATCGAGATCCTGACCGGCAAGCACGCCGAGCCGCGGCGCGACTGGCTGCAGGCCGGCAGCGGCTTCCTGGTCACCTCGCGGGCCCGTGACAAAGTGCGCGCCTGGTTCCACCGCATCGACCGCGAGCGCAACCTGCAGGCCGGCCGCGAGATCCTCGAGAAGGAACTGCGGCGCATGGGCCTGATGCAGGCGGACCTCGCGCCGGTGCTCGCGAAGTTCCGCCTGCCGGGGCTCGACGACCTGCACCTGGCGCTGGCGCTCGGCGACCTCGGCCCGAGCCAGGTCAGCCGCAGCCTGCACGACCACGCCCAGGCGCAGAAGGCGGAAGCCGCGCCGGCCCCGGCGCCGCCCGCGCCGCGGCGTCCGGCAGGTGCACCGGCGAAGACGCCGTTCACCGTCGAGGGCGTCGGCAACCTGCTCAGCCAGATCGCCCGCTGCTGCCAGCCGGTGCCCGGCGACCCGATCGTCGGCTACCTGACCCGCGGCCGCGGCGTCAGCATCCACCGCGCCGGCTGCGCGGCGGTGCAGCGCCTGCTCGGCGAGCATCCGGACCGGGCGCTGCCGGTCGAATGGGGCCGGCGCGGGGCGGCCAGCTACGAGGTCGACGTCGTCATCCGCGCCTTCGACCGCAAGTGGCTGCTGAAGGACGTGACGAACGCGGTCGCGCAGCTCGCGGTGAACATCCTGGCGGTCGATTCGCGGGTCGCCGACGACGGCATCGCGACCCTGCGCTTCCGCGTCCGCGTCGCCGACTACGGACAGCTCAGCGACCTGCTGGGGCGCCTCGCGGCGATCCCCGGCGTGCGCGAGGCCAGCCGCAGCGGCTGAACGCCGGCCGCCCCTGCCGGGTTGCCGGGGCGGAGCCGCGCGGGGCCGCTGCTATCCTCGCGCCGATGAAGGAAGCGCGCGCATGACGGAACGCCGCCCGCCGCCGGCTGCGACGCCGAGCCTCGGCGCCCTCGACGACCTCGACCTCGATGGTGGCCGGGACCCGCCGGCCGCGCCGCCGTCGTCGCCGCCCCCGCCGCGCCGGCTCGGCCCGTGGCTGGCGCTGGCGGTCGCGATCCTGGCGCTCGCCGGCCTCGCGCTCGGACTGGCGCACTGGCGCGAGTCGCTGAGCCGCACCCTGGTGCCACCGTCGGACCTGCACCAGTTGCTGGCGGAGGCGCAATCGGCGCTCGCCCGCGGCGAGCTGAGCAATCCCGACGGCAGCGGCGCCCGCGAACGCTTCAACGCGGTGCTGGCACGCGATCCCGACCATGCCGGCGCCCGCAGCGGCCTGGTCGCGGTGCGCGATGCGGCGCTGCTGCAGGCGCGCACCGCGCTGGCCGCGGGCGACGCCACCACCGCCCGCGCCCGGGTCGAACTCGCGCGCAGCCTCGCCGCCCCGGCCGCCGACCTCGAGGCGATCGACCACGATCTGCAGCAGCTCGAAAGCGCCGAGGCGGATCTCGCCGGTCTGCTGACGCGTGCCGAGGCGGCCCGCGCCGCCGGCCGCCTCGAGGAGCTGCCCGACGGCGCCCTGGCGCTGTACGCCGAGGCGCTGGCGCGCTGGCCGGAGAATGCCCTCGCGCTGCAGGGCCGGCGCCAGGCGCTGACCGAACTGCTGCGGCGCGCCGAAGTGGCGCTGGATCACGACGACCTCGCGACCGCGCAGGCCCTGGTCGCGCGGGTCGTCGCCGACGATCCCAGCCACCTCGACCTGCCGGCCGTGCGCGCCCGCCTCGGTGAAGCGCAGTCGCGCCAGGCCGGCCGCCGCGAGGCCGCGCTCGCCGCCGCCGCCGCGGCCCTGCGCCGCGGCCAGCCGGAAACCGCCGGCGCCGCCTACCGCGAACTGCTCGCCGCCGACCCGGAATCGCTCGAGGCCCGCGCCGGCCTGGACGATGCCGCCGCCGCGCTCGCGGCCCGTGCCGGCCGCCAGGCCGCCGACTTCGACTTCACCGCGGCCGAGGCCTCGCTCGAGCTCGCCCGCGACTGGTCACCGGACCTGCCGGCGATCGCGGTCGCCGAACGCGCGTTGTCCGCCGCCCGCGCCCGCGCCGAGACCTTGCCGGCCCCCAGCGATCCCGACGACTTCGCCCGCCTGCTGCGCCAGGCCGGCGAGGCGATGCGCCGCGGCGACCTGATCGATCCGCCCGGCGATTCCGCCTGGGACCGCCTGCGCGCCGCCGCCGCGATCGCCCCCGACGATCCGTCGCTGGCGGCCGCCACCGGCGAATACGACCGTCGCGCCCGCGCCTGCTTCGAGGACGCACTGGCCTCCAACCGTCTCTCCCGCGCCCAGGCCTGCCTCGATGCGATGGCCGCCCGCGTGCCCGGCGAAGGCCTCGCCGACGAACGCCGCCGCCTCGGCAACCGCTGGCTCGCCTTCGCCGAAGAGCGCCTCGGCGCCGGCGAACTCGCGCTCGCCCGGCGCGCGCTGGTGTCGGCGGAGCAGGTGGATCCCGGCAATCCCGGACTCGCGTCGATGCGCGAGCGCCTGCGCAAGGCCCTGTAGGAGCGGCTTCAGCCGCGATGCTTTTCTTTCCGCTCCGGTCAACGCCGGGAAGAGCATCGCGGCTGAAGCCGCTCCCACAGCGGTGGGGGTTACGGGAACCGCGCCAGCGTGCGCCGCACCGCCTCCCGCGCCGCGTCGACGGAAAAATGCCGCCGCGTGTTCTCCAGTCCGCCCGCCGCCAGCCGGTGCCACAGGCCGGGGTCGCGGTAGAGGCGGACGACGGCGTCGGCGAAGGTTTCGGCGTCGTCGGCGATCAGCACGTCGTCGCCGTCGTGCAGGTGCATGCCTTCGACCGCACACGTCGTCGCGACCACCGGCTGGCCGTGGGCGAGGGCGTGGTTGACCTTGCCCTTGACGCCGGCGCCGTAGCGCAGCGGCGCGACGCCGACGCGGCAGCCTTCGAGCAGCGGCACGACATCGGGCACGTAGCCGTGGAAGACGATGCCGTCGCGCGTGGCCAGCGCCTGCACCGGCGGCGGCGCGTCGCCACCGACCAGGTTCAGCACCACGTCGGGCAGCTGCGCGTGCACCCGCGGCAGGATCTCGTCGGCCAGCCACAGCGCGGCGTCGACGTTCGGCGGGTGCCGGTAGCTGCCGACGAACAGCAGGCCGCTGCGCGCGTCGTACTTCGCGCCGGCGCCGGCGACGTCGTGGATGTTGGACACGACCTCGACCGGCGCCGCCGGTGCTTCCTTCGCCAGCAGCGCCTGTTCCGCCGGGCTGACGACCCAGGTGGCATCGCACTGGCTCACCAGCGCCAGCTCGGCGCGGCGGGTGCGGGCGGCGGCGCGGCGGCGGGCGGGATCGCCGGCCAGTTCGGCCTCGCGCTGTTCGCGCAGGTGGTGCAGGTCGACGGTGTCGAAAACGATGCGCGCGCGCGCTGCGTGCCGGCGCAGCAGGGGCAGCAGCGGCGCCAGCACGTAGTGGCGGCTGCCGACCACCAGGTCGAAGTCGCCGCCGTGCTGTTCCAGCCAGCGCGGCACGTCGGCGAGGAAGGGATGCCACCAGACCTCGACGCCGTCGGCCTGCAGCGCGCGGGTATAGCGGCCGTCGTGGGCGCGGTTCTCGGCGAAGAACACGACGCTGCCGCATTCGTCGTGCAGCAGCTTCAGCAGCGCCGCCATGCGCACCGAGCCGGAATCGCGGTCCGGCGTCGGGGTGCAGGCATCGAGCACCAGCACGCGCCGGCCGCCGGCGCGGCGGCGGTCGGCGGCGATCGCGGGCGCGGTGCCCGGCGGCTGGTGCGCGCGCGCCAGCACGTCCTTCCAGCGTTCGAGGAATTTGGCCTGGTTGGTGACCTGGTGCGCCTTCACCCCGCGCGTGGTGTCGGTGCCGGCGGTGACGCCCTCGTGGTGCACGACGACCGAGGCCGGCTGGTAACGCACCTTCAGGCCGTGGCGGCGCACGCGCATCGCCAGGTCGGTGTCCTCGTAGTAGGCGGGGGCGAACAGGGTGTCGAAGCCGCCGAGTTCGTTGAACAGCGCCCGCGGCAGCGCGATCGCCGCGCCGGAGCAGTAATCGACCTCGCGCACGAAATTGAAGGCCGGGTGTTCGGGATCGGCGAAGCGCCCGTAATTCCAGCCCGAGCCGTCGGCGAACACGATGCCGCCGGCTTCCTGCAGGCGGCCGTCGGGGTAGACGAGCTTGCTGCCGGCCAGGCCGGTGTCGGGGAAGTCGGCGAAGGTGCGCAGCAACGCATCGAGCCAGCCGGGCTGCGGCGTGGTGTCGTTGTTGAGGAAGACGAGGTACTCGCCCTTCGCCAGCGCGGCGCCGGCATTGCAGGCGCCGACGAAGCCGAGGTTGCGTTCGTTGCGGTGGTAGCGCAGGCCGGCGATCTTCGGCAGCACCCGTTCGCTGGCGTCGCTGGAGCCGTCGTCGACGACGATCACCTCGAAGCCGGCCGTGTCCTTCGCTGCGGCCAGCGCCTGCAGGCAGGCGAGGGTGTAGGGCAGCTGGTCGTAGACCGGGATCACGATGCTGGCGCGCGGGGCATCGGCGGCCGGCAGTCGCAGCGTGTCGTAGTCGACGATCAGCGTCGGCGGCGTGAGCCGCGGCGGCGAGGTGTCGGTGATGCCGGTGGCGGCGTCGCCGCGGCGGCGCGACTGCCAGTGCTGCAGGGTGCCGCCGACGCCGCGGGTACGCAGGCTGGCGACGCCGCGGGCGAGCAGGCTGCGCATGCCGCTGGCGCGGTACTGGCCGTCCAGGGCGCGGTCGCGCAGGGCGCCGCCGAGCCGCGACCACGGGCGCCGGGCGGATTTTCCCTTCAGCGCCGCGAGTTCGGCCTCGAAGGCATCGCGCTGGGCGATCGCGACGTCGCGCTGGCGGATGAGGTCGGTGGTGTCGGTTTCGTAGTAGCGGTGCGATTCGGCGAGTTCGCGCTCGAGCGTGCCGATTCGGGCGCTGAGTTCGGCGAGTTCGGCGGCGTCCTCGACGGCGATCTCGTCGGCGGTCTGCAGGCGGCGCTGCAGTTCGTCGACGGCGGCGCTGGCCTCGGCCTCGGCGGCGGCGAGTTCGCGCACGGCCGCGTCCTGCGCCGCGAGCTGGCGGCGGCATTCCGCGAGTTCGTCGCGCAGGCCGGCGAGGGAGGCGGCGTCGGCGGCACGCAGCGCCTCGAAGGACGCGACCGCATCCTGCAGGTCGGCGGCCTTGCGGCGCAGCGCCGCCAGCGCCTCGTCGTCGCCACCCTGCGCGCGCAGCGCTTCGATCTCGCGCTGCAGGGCATGCGCCCAGCCGGTGCGGTCGTCGAGCTCACGCTGGGTGGTCTGCAATTGCGCGACCGCGGCGTCGATCTGCCGCTGCAGGTCGTGAGCCCAGTCGGCGCGCGACACCAGCTCGGCGTCGGCGCGCTGCTGCGCGGCGCGGCTTTCCTGGAGCTGGCGCGTGGTTTCGGCCAGCACCGCCAGCGCCTGCTGCAGGCGCAGCTGGCCGGCGTCGGCCGGCGGCAGCATCAGCGGCACCGGCGCCACCGGCAGCAGCAGGCGCCAGGCTTCGGCCATCGCCGCGAGGTCGGGCTGCGGCGGCTCGGCGGCACGCAGGTCGGCGAGGGCGCGGCGGTCGGCGGCCAGCCGCTGCAGTTCGATCGCCACCGCCCCGGCATCGGTCGCCACCGCCAGGCCGCCGCCGAAGCGCAGGCGTTCGCGTGGCGCGCCGGGCGCCGCGCACAGCACCGGCAGGCCGAGTGCCTGCATCTCCGACAGCGTGTAGCTGAAGGTCTCCGGCACGGTGGAAGCGATCAGCGCGAGGTCGGGCTGCAGGCGCGCGATCCACGTCGGCAGGTCGTCGCGGTGGTAGTCGCGGATCACCCGCACCTGCGGCAGGCCCTCGAAACGCGCGCCGGCGTGGCCGGCGCCGAGCAGCACCAGCTCGACGTCGTCCGGCAGCAGCGGCAGCAGCGCGGCGATCAGGTGCTCGCCCTTGCCGCCGTGCAGGCGGCCGGGCACCAGCACCCGCAGCGGCGCGCCGGCCGGCCGTGGCCGCACCGGTTCGCGCGACGGCGGCAGCGGCGCCAGCCCGTGCGGCAGGATCTTCCAGTCGTGCTCGCGCAGCTCCGGCTCGATCGCGCACAGCCGCTCGCAGGCGAAGGCGCTCGGGGCGACCAGGCGGGCGCCGGCGTGGTCGAGCGCATCGAGCCAGGCGTCGCGCAGGCGGCGCCAGCCGGCGGCGTCGCGGCCGGTGAACAGGTTGCCGGGGTCGGCCAGGCCGGCGGCGAGGGCGTCGCTGTCGAAGGGCTCGCGGCGGGGGTCGCGCTCGTCGTGCAGCAGCGGCCACACCGGGTAGGCGTCGTGCACGCAGAGCGCGGTCGGCAGGCCGGTGCGCAGCACGTCGAGGCTGTGCCCGATCAGCGAGGACACGATCACCGCGCCGATGCCCCATTCCGGCAGCAGCGCCGCGAGGATCGCCTGCACCTCCGGCGCCTGTTCGGCGGTGTCGACGATCGGCGCCGACAGCGCCCACTCGCGCAGCGGCGCCGCGTCGAGGTCGTGGTACAGGGCGAGGCGGCGACCGAACGGCGGCTGGTCGCCGTCGTTGTGCGCGACCAGCACCAGGTGCGCGCGTTCGCCGTCGCCGGCGATCAGGTCGCGCACGAAACGTTCGGCGCCGCCGCCCCAGCTGTGCAGCACGTGCAGCACGACTTCCTCGCCGGGGCGCAGGACCGGGGTGCCCGAGTCCGCAGGCGCATCGGCGGCGGCGGCGGGAACGCCGACGCAGGGCAGGCGGCCCAGGCGCAGCGCTCGCCCCGACGCGTTCCCATGCCGCCGCGCCGCGTCGGCGCACCACAGGCTGCAGCGCGGATTCCAGGCGGTCGCGGCGACGCTCGCGTGTTCGCCGAAGGTCCAGGCCGCGGCGTCGTCGCCGTCGACCGGACTGAGCACGTCCCAGCCGCCGTCGCGCCATGCCGCTTCCAGTCGCCGCCAGCCGTCGACGTCGAGCGCCGCGTCGGCCTGCATCAGCAGCACATCGCGCCCCGGGTGGGTGGCCACCGCCGCGGCCAGGGCCGCTTCGGCGTCGGCGGCGACGTCGTCGATCAGCCGCAGCGCCGCCGGGATCCCGCGTGGGCGCAGGGCATCGCCCGTGAAGGCGGTGGGCGACCACAGCGTCAGGACCGGAAGGCGGGAAGCATCCATGCGTCTTTCGTTCAGTCTCGGGGTAGGGGCCCTTCGGAGCGGGCTGCTAGACTCGGGCGAATTCCGGATTATCCACGTCCGTGCCGCGCAAGAACGCCTCCCCCGGAAAATCCCGCGACACCTCACGCAACAGTCCCCCGCGCCGGCGCTGGCTGCGCTGGCTGCTGCGAGGCGCCCTGGTGCTGTTCGCGCTGGCGCTGGTGGTCGGCATCCCGGTCTTCTACGTGCTCGACAAGCAGGTGCGCGCCGAGTTCGAGGCGCTGCGCTGGCAGGTGCCGACCCGCGTCTATGCGCGGCCGCTGGCGCTGGCGCCGGGCATCCGGCTCGACGCGGCGACGCTGGAGATCGATCTGCTGGCCGCCGGCTATCGCGACGACGGCGTCGGTGACACCCCGGCGACCTACCAGCGCAATGGCGACCGCTTCCGCATCGCCACCCGTGGCTTCACCGACGTCGACGGGCCGGTGCCGCGGGCGCGCATCGAGGTCGTGCTCGCCGGCGGTCGCGTGCAGGCCCTGCGCGACCGCGCCGCCGACAAGCCGCTGGCTGCCGCCCGCATCGACCCGGCACGTATCGCCACCCTGTACGGCAACGTGCAGGAGGAGCGCCGGCTGGTGCGCATCCGCGACGTGCCCTCGCTGCTGGTCACCGGCCTGCAGGCGGTCGAGGACCGCAACTTCAAGCACCACCACGGCGTCGACCCCTGGGGCGTGCTGCGCGCGGCCTGGGTGAACCTGCGCGAGGGCGAGATCGAGCAGGGCGCCAGCACCCTGACCCAGCAGCTGGTGCGCAGCCTGTTCCTGAGCCGCGACGTGAACTGGTCGCGCAAGCTCAAGGAAGCCGCCTACGCGCTGATCATCGAGTTCCGCTACGACAAGGAGCGGATCCTCGAGACCTATCTCAACCAGGTCTATCTGGGCCAGCAGGGCAACCAGGCCGTGCACGGCGTCGCCGCCGCCAGCGAGTTCTGGTTCGGCCGCGACCTGTCCAGCCTGCGCACCGAGGACATGGCCCTGCTGGTCGGCATGGTGAAGGGACCGCCGACCTACGACCCACGCCGGCATCCGGAACGCGCGAAGGAACGGCGCGACCTGGTGCTGTCGGTGTGGGAGGAACTCGAGCTGATCCCGCCGGAAGAGGCCGCGCGCGCCCGCGCCGCGCCGCTCGGGGTCAGCGCCCGGCCGGGCCTGGCGCGCAACCGCAATCCGGCCTTCATGGACCTGGTCCGCCGCCAGCTCGCCCGCGACTACCCGGCCGACGCCCTGCGCGGCGCCGGCCTGACGGTGCTGACGACGCTGGCGCCGTCGGCCCAGTTGCTGTCCGAACAGGCGGTCAGCGACACCCTCGGCAAGGTGCAGCGCGCCGACGGCCCGCCGCTGCAGGCCGGCCTGGTCGTCACCGATGCCCACGCCGGCGAGGTGCTGGCGATGGTCGGCAACCGCGTGCCCGACCAGCCCGGCTTCAACCGCGCGCTCGAAGCGCAGCGCCCGGTCGGTTCGCTGCTCAAGCCGATGGTCTACCTGCTGGCGCTGGCGCAGCCCGACCGCTGGTCGCTGGCGACGCCGGTCGAGGACACGCCGGTCACGGTGACGCTGGCGAACGGCCGCACCTGGTCGCCGGACAATGCCGACGGCCGCAGCCACGGCACCGTCAGCCTGATGGACGCGCTGTCGCGCTCCTACAACCAGGCGACGGTGCGCATCGGCATGGACGTCGGCCCCGATCGCCTCGCCGAGCTGCTGAAGGTGCTGGCCGGCCTGCGCGCGCCGGCGAATCCCTCGCTGATCCTCGGCGCGGTCGACCTCAGCCCGTTCGCGATGGCGCAGAGCTACCAGTTCCTCGCGTCCGGCGGCCGCATCCAGCCATTGCGTGCGGTGCGGGCGGTGCTCGATCCGCAGGGCGCGGCGATCAACCGCTACGACTTCGATACCCAGCCGGCGCAGGAAGGCGATGCGATCGCCGCCCGCCTGGTCACCGTCGCGCTGCAGGACGCGGTGCGCAACGGCACCGGCCGCGCGCTGCTCAACGACGGCCTCGGCCGGCTGTCCCCGGCCGGCAAGACCGGCACCAGCAACGACAGCCGCGACAGCTGGTTCGCCGGCTACACCGGCGACCACCTGGCGGTGGTCTGGGTCGGCAACGACCAGAACGAGCCGACCGGGCTGTACGGCTCCACCGGCGCGATGAAGGTGTGGTCGGCGCTGTTCACGAAGCTGCCGACGGCGCCGCTCGACGTCGGCGACGCCGGCCTCGAATACGGCTGGGTCGCCGCCGACCGCTTCGCGACCACCGAAGAGGACTGCGAGGGCGCCCGCCGCTTCCCCTTCGTCGCCGGCTACCTGCCGCCGGACCACGCCAGCTGCCGCGAGCGCGACTGGCTCGACTGGTTCCGCTTCGGCGGCGGCGACCGCGCCGACGAGCGCGCGGACCGCGACGAGCGCGGCGCCGAGCGCAGCGACGACCGCCGCGACGCGCCCCGTTCACGCGGGGAAGAAATCGACGCCGAACGCGAGCGGATCCGCGACTTGCGCGACCGCAGCCGCACCCGTGAACGTTGGCGGCAACGCCGTCCCTGAGAAGCCGACGCATGAACCGACCGCTCCCCCGCCTCCTCCTCGCCGTCGCCACGGCGACCGCGCTCGCCGCCTGCAGCAGCGGTCCGTCCGCGCCGGCACCGGCGCCGCGCCGCGCCGGCCCGGCGCCGCTGGATCCGCCGGCCATGGTCGCGGCGGTGCGCGCCGCCGGCCAGACCGGCGTCGAGCTGGAAGTGCAACCGCTGCGCGACCCGCAGGTCGAGGACCTGCGTGACGCCGCCGCGGCACAGGAACGCGCCGGCCGCCTGCGCGACGCCGAGGCCGCGCTCGACCGCGCGCTGGCGATCAGCGTCGACGACCCCGACCTGCTGCAGTGGAAGGCCGAACTGGCGCTGCTGCGCCGCGCCTGGGAACAGGCCGAGCAGCTGGCGAACAGCTCCTACGAACGCGGCCCGAAGCTCGGCGGCCTGTGCCGGCGCAACTGGGCGACGGTCGAACAGTCGCGGCTCGCCCGCGGCGACGCCGTCGGTGCCGCGAACGCCGGCGCCCAGATCGCCCGCTGCACGGTCGCGCCGCCGGTCCGGATGTAAGTGGACAGGCTCGCGGACCTGGCCCTGGCGGCGCTCGCCGCCGACGGGCCGCTGGCGCTCGGCCTCGACGGCTACGTGCCGCGCGAGGCGCAGCGCCATCTCGCCGAGGCGGTGGCCGACGCGATCGACGACGGCGCCACCCTCGTCGCCGAGGCCGGCACCGGCACCGGCAAGACCTATGCCTACCTCGTGCCGGCGCTGCTGTCCGGCAAGCGGGTGATCATCTCCACCGGCACCCGTGCGCTGCAGGACCAGCTCTATCACCGCGACCTGCCGCGCGTGCGCAGCGCCCTCGCCGCCGGCCTGAAGACGGCGCTGCTGAAGGGCCGCGCGAACTACCTGTGCCTGTACCGCATGGAGCAGGCGAAGGGCGAGCGTTTCGCCAGCCGCGAGGTCGCGGCGCAGTTCCAGCGCGTCGTCGCCTGGAGCGGTCGGACGCTGCGCGGCGACCTCGCCGAACTGGCCGACATCGCCGAGGACTCGCCGCTGTGGCCGCAGGTCACCTCGACGGCCGACAACTGCCTCGGCGCCGAATGCCCGTTCTGGGAAGAGTGCTTCGTCGCGAAGGCGCGGCAGCAGGCCCAGGCCGCCGACGTCGTCGTCGTGAACCACCATCTGCTGCTCGCCGACCTCGCACTGAAGGCCGAGGGTTTCGGCGAGATCCTGCCCGGCGCCGCCGCCTTCGTGCTCGACGAGGCGCACCAGCTGCCGGAACTCGCGGCGCAGTTCTTCGGCGAGGCGGTGTCGGCGCGGCAGCTGCTCGACCTCGCCCGCGACAGCCTCGCGGAGTGCCGCAACGTCACCGGCGCACTGGCGACGGTGATGACGCCGGCGCAGGACCTCGAGCGCACGATGCGCGACACCCGCCTGGCGATGGAAGGCCTGCCGCAGCGCGGGCCGCAGGCGCGGCTGCTCGCGACGCCGCGGATCGCCGAGGCCCTGGCCGGGCTCGACCGCGCGCTGGTCCAGCTCGATGCCGCGCTGGCGCCGCTGGCGGAGTCGTCGCCGGGCTTCGCGGCGCTGGCGGCGCGGGCGGGGGAGCTGCTCAAGCGCCTGCGGGCGTGGGTCGGTGAAAAGCCGGGATACCTTCCCGGGGCCGAGGCTCCGGAACAACCGGGGTCAGAGCCCTTTTCCGTGCTGTGGTTCGAGCTCACGCAGCGCGGTTTCATGCTGCAGCGCACGCCGCTCGACGTGTCGGCGCCGCTGCGCGCGTATCGCGAGAAGAGCCGGGCCGCGTGGATCTTCACCTCGGCGACGCTGGCGGTCGCCGGCGATTTCGAGCACATCGGCCGCCGCCTCGGCCTCGAGGCGCCGCGCACCCTGCTGCAGCCCAGTCCGTTCGACTGGCCGGACCAGGCTCTGTGCTACCTGCCGCCCGGCCTGCCCGAGCCGAACCAGCGCGATTACGTGCCGGCGATGCTCGACGCGATCTGGCCGGTGCTGGAGGCCTCGAACGGCCGCGCCTTCCTGCTGTTCACCTCGCACCGCGCGCTGCGCGAGGCCGCCGAGCAGATGCAGGACGCGCCCTGGCCGCTCTTCGTGCAGGGCACCGCGCCGCGCAACGTGTTGCTCGAACGCTTTCGCGAGTCCGGCAACGGCGTGCTGCTCGGCGCCGCCAGCTTCTGGGAAGGCGTCGACGTCGCCGGCGAGGCGCTCAGCCTCGTGGTGATCGATCGCCTGCCGTTCGCCTCGCCCGGTGATCCGGTGCTCGAGGCGCGGCTGGAGGCGGTGCGCCGCCGCGGCGGCCAGCCCTTCCGCGACGAACAGCTGCCGCAGGCGGTCATCGCACTGAAGCAGGGCGTCGGCCGGCTGATCCGCAGCGACCGCGACCGCGGTGTGCTCGTGCTCTGCGACCCGCGCCTGGTCAGCAAGAGCTACGGCCGCAGCTTCTTCGCCAGCCTGCCGCCGTTCCCGCGCACGCGCGCGCTCGCCGACGTGCAGGCATTCTTCGCCGGGAGCGCGACGGCGACCGCGGCGCCCGAACCGGAGTTCTGACATGCGTTTGCTGGCGATCGAAACCGCGACCGAAGCCTGCTCCGTAGCCGTGTACGTCGACGGCGATGTGCGCGAGCGGCACGAACTGGCGCCGCGCATGCACACGAAGCGGGTGCTGCCCTGGGCGGAGCAACTGCTCGCGGAGGCGGGCATCGGCAAATCGCAGCTCGACGCGATCGCCGTCGGCCGCGGCCCCGGCGCGTTCACCGGCGTCCGCCTCGCGATCGCGCTGGCGCAGGGGCTGGCGCTCGCCCTCGACCGCCCGGTGCTGCCCGTTTCCACCCTCGCCGTGCTGGCGATGCAGGGCCGCCGCGAGCACATCGTCGCCGCGATCGATGCGCGCATGGGCGAGGTCTACCTCGGCGAATTCCAGCGCGGCCCCGATGGCCTCGTCACCGCCGCCGGCCCCGAGATCATCCTGTCCCCGAGCGAAGCCCCGCTGCCCGCAGCACCGTCGCACGGCATCGGCACCGGCTTCGCCGCCGCCGACGGCGCCCTGGTGATGCGCTTCGGCGACCGGCTGCACGCCGTCGATGCGACAGCACTGCCACACGCCGCCGACCTCGCGAAACTCGCCGCGGCGGCCTACGCCCGCGGCGAAGCGATCCCGCCCGATGCCCTGGAGCCCGCGTACCTGCGCGACAACGTCGCGCTCACGATCGCCGAGCAGCAGGCGCTGAAAGCGGGAAACGAGAAACGAGGAACGGGAAACGAGTGAAGCGCGCGCTGCGCGCGCGGGCTCTCGCTCTTCGAATGCCGCCGATGAATCCCGCAGAGACCAGCCATGATCGCCGCATCTCGCGTGATCAGATGCGGCATTCCGAAGGCGCGTTACCGGCGAGAGCCGCGAGCGCTTCACTCGTTTCTCGTTCCTCGTTTCTCGTTTCTCACCCGTGCCGCCTGCAACGCCACCAGCCGCGAGATGATCAGCGCGAGATAGAGCACGCCGACCATCTGCTCGATCATCACCAGCGAGCGCGCGTGGTTGTTGACCGGCGTGATGTCGCCGAAGCCGACGCTGGTCAGCGCGGTGAAGCTGAAATACAGCAGCTCGAACCAGCTCGTCAGCAGCACCGGATCGGTGTCGGAGGCCACCGCGAAGGAACCCGGCGAATAACGCTCGACCAGGGCATAGACATAGGCGAACACGAAGGCCATCAGCACGTAGCAGCCGGCCGCCGCGAACAGCTCGTCGAGGGTCATCACCTCGTCCCGCAGGATGTAGCGCAGCAGGCAGACGCAGACGAAGGCATGGAACATCGCCTGCGTCGCGAAGTTCGCCTGCAGCCAGCCGGGGCCGGGCACGAAGGAGGCGACCACGTGCAACGCGATCGCCGGGATCGCCAGCAGGTAGCCGATGCGGTGCTCCGGTCCGGTCGCGCTCGCCGCGCGCAGCGCCAGCACCAGGATCAGCAGGTCCCAGATCGCGATCGCCGCGCGCCCTTCCGGACGCGGTTCGAGGAAGGGGTAGAGCAGGACCAGCGCCAGCAGCGACAGCAGCAGCCCGGCGTTCGGCAGCGCGGCGATCCGGCGCACCGTCTCCGGGCGGATCATCACCGCAGCAGCACCAGGGTCGCCAGGCCGAGGAACGAGAAGAAGCCCATCACGTCGGTGACCGTGGTCAGCACGACGCCGCCGGCCAGCGCGGGATCGAGCCGCAGCCGCTTCAGGGTCAGCGGCACCAGCACGCCGGCCAGCGCCGCCGACAGCAGGTTGATGATCATCGCGCCGAAGATCACCAGCGCCAGTTCGTGGTCGTGGAACCAGGCCCAGGTCGCCAGCCCGACGACGCCGCCGATCAGCAGGCCGTTGAGCAGGGCCACCCGCACTTCCTTCCACACCAGCGGCCGCACGTTGGAGGCGCCGACCTGGCCGAGCGCGAGGCCGCGCACCATCAGCGCCAGCACCTGGGTGCCGGCATTGCCGCCCATGCCGGCGACGATCGGCATCAGCACCGCCAGCGCGACGAGCCGGTCGATCGTGCCCTGGAACTGGCCGACCACCGCCGAGGCCAGGAAGGCCGTGCCCAGGTTGACCGCCAGCCACACCACGCGGCGGCGGAAGGCGCGCGGCACCGGGCTGAACAGGTCCTCGTCCTCGTCCAGACCGGCGGCGCTCAGCGCCTGGTGCTCGCCCTGCTCGCGGATGATGTCGACGACGTCGTCGATGGTGATGCGCCCGAGCAGGATGTTGTTGCCGTCGACCACCGGCGCAGAGATCCAGTCGTGGTGCGAGAACTGCGAGGCGACCTCGTCGGACGAGGTGTCGACCGCGATCGCCGGCTGCTCGTCGTCGATCAGCTCGTTGATCGGGGTCGACACGTCGTGGGTCAGCAGGGCCGCGATCGCGACCCGGCCGAGGTACTGGTGGCGGCGGCTGACCACGAACAGGTGGTCGGTGTGCTCGGGGATCTCGCCGCGCAGGCGCAGGTAGCGCAGCACGACGTCGACGGTGACGTCGGCGCGCACCGTGATCACGTCCGGGTTCATCAGGCGCCCGGCGGTGTCCTCGCCGTAGCTCAGGACCTGCTCGAGCCGCTCGCGGTTCTCGCGGTCCATCGACTTCAGGACCTCCTCGATCACCGTGTCCGGCAGGTCCTCGGCGAGCAGCGCGAGGTCGTCGATGTCGAGGTCCTCGACCGCGGCGACGATCTCGTCCTCGTCCATCTCCGCGAGCAGGCTCTCGCGCACGTCCTCGCCGACGTGCACCAGCACCTCGCCGTCGTCCTCGGGGTCGACCAGGCCCCAGACGATCGCGCGCTTGGCGACCGGCAGCGATTCGAGCAGGTTGCCGATCTCGGCCGGGGAGAGCGTGTTGACGAGCCGCCGCACCGGGCCGAGACGGCCGGTGTCCAGCGCGTCGGAAAGCAGACGCAGCTGGCGCGCGGTCTTGTCGTGGCGCACGGCGTCGGCCATCGCTCGCTCCCGTTGAGGCGCGCGTATTATGCGGGCGCTCCGCCGGTACGCCTATGTCCGTGCACGAACTCGACAATCCCTTCCACACCGCGCTCACGACGATCCCGCGAACTCAGCGCCATCTGCACCCACCCCGACTTCACCGGCCGCGGCTACGCGCGCCGGCTGACCTGCCTGCTGGCGAATGACATCCTTGCCTCGGGCCGGCTGCCCTTCCTGCACGTCGCCCACCACAACACGCATGCGAAAGGGCTGTACGGGCGCATCGGTTTCCGCACCCGCCGCGACATCGCCTTCCATTCCCTGCGCCGGCCGCCGGCCGTGTGAGCGGCGCGCGGGCCGTTCCCGCGGACCAGCGCGTACGAACCGCGAACGGCTCCTGCTAATGTTCCGCCATGCCTGTCGGAATCCTCCTCCTCACCCATGAGGGCGTCGGGACTGCGCTGCTCGCCGCGGCGCGGCGGCTGCTGTCGCCGCTGCCGCTGCCGACCGGGGTGTTCGAGGTGGCCTGGGAGGACGGCGCCGACGAGCAGCTGCCGGCCGCCAGCGCGGCGCTGCGCCGCGTCGACGGCGGCGACGGCGTGCTGGTGCTGGTCGACCTCTACGGCGCGACGCCGTCGCGGCTGGCCGCGGCGCTGTCGCGGCTGGGCACCCCGGCGCGGCGGGTCAGCGGCCTGAGCCTGCCGATGCTGCTGCGGGTGCAGAACTATCCCGATCTGGAACTGGACGAGCTGGCGCGGACGGCGGCCGCCGGCGCCCGCAATGGAGTGATACAGGACGATGCTTGAGCGCGAACTGCGGGTGTCCAACCGGCTCGGCCTGCATGCGCGGGCCGCGGCCAAACTCGTGCAACTGCTGTCGGCCTACAAGGCGCAGGTGACGCTGACCGGCCGCGGCCGCGAGGTGAACGCCAAGAGCATCATGGGCGTGCTGCTGCTCGCCGCCGCCCCCGGCGCCAGCCTGCTGCTGCGCTGCGACGGCGAGGACGAGGCGGCGGCGGCCGAGGCCGCGGCGGCGCTGTTCGAGCGTCGTTTCGACGAGGACGGCTGATGCGGCGGGCGCTGCGCGGCCACGGCGCCTCGAAGGGGATCGCCCTGGGTCGCGTGCGCGTTCGCCACCCGCAGGCGCTGGTGGTCGACGAGCGCCGGATCGCGGCCGGCGAGGTCGAGGCCGAGATCGCGCGCCTGCACGCCGCGATCGCCCAGACCCGCGACGAACTGCGCGCCCTGCGCGAACGCCTGCACGGCGCCCTCGCGCACGAGGTCGGCGAGTTCCTCGACCTGCACGCGATGATCCTCGACGACCCGGAACTGCTGCAGGGGCTCGACGAACTCGTGCGCATCGGCCGCTACGGCGCCGATTACGCCCTTAAGCTGCAGCGCGACCGCCTGGCGGCGGTGTTCGAGGGCATGCAGGACGACTATTTCCGCAGCCGCCGCGAGGACCTCGACCACGTCGTCGGCCGCATCCACGCCGCCCTGCACCGGCGCGGCGACGACGGCGCCACCGGCCTGTCCGGCGACATCCTGGTCTGCGAGACGATCGCCCCGCAGGAACTGGCCGACCTGCAGGCCCAGGGCGTGGTCGCGGTGGTGACCGCCACCGGCAGCCCGCTGTCGCACAGCGCGATCCTCGCGCGCAGCCTGCATCTGCCGCTGGTGGTCGGCGCCGGCGACGTCCTCGCGGTGGCCAACGACGGCGACGCCCTGATCGTCGACGGCGGCAGCGGCGAACTGCTGCTGGAACCCGACGCCCGCGACCTGCGCGACTACCACCGCCGCGCCGCCCGCGCCGGTCGCGAACAGGCACAGCTGACTCGCCTGCGCCGGCAGCCGACCCGCACCGTCGACGGTGTCGACGTCCGCCTCTGGGCGAATGCCGAGACCCGCACCGACGTCGCCGAGGCGCATGCCCTCGGCGCCGACGGCGTCGGCCTGTACCGCACCGAATTCCTGTTCATGCAGCGCCGCGAGCTGCCGACCGAGGAGGAGCAGTTCCTCGCCTACCGCGACCTCGTGCTCGGCATGGCCGGGCGCCCGGTGACCATCCGCACCCTCGACCTCGGCGCCGACAAGGCCGACCACACCGGCCTGGCCCTGCGCAGCGAGCCGAATCCGGCCCTCGGGCTGCGCGGCGTGCGCCTGTCGCTGCGGCACTCGGCCCTGTTCGCGACCCAGTTGCGGGCGATCCTGCGCGCCGCCGCCTACGGTCCCGTGCGGATCCTGGTGCCGATGGTCAGCGGCCGCGAGGAGATGCTGGCGGTGGCGCAGCTGATCGAACAGGTCCGCGCCGGGCTCCGCGCGGACGCGGTGCAGGCCGGCGACCAGGTCGAACTGGGTGCGATGGTCGAAGTGCCGGCGGCCGCGCTGGCCCTGCCGGACTTCGTCGACCTGGTCGATTTCGTGTCGGTCGGCACCAACGACCTGGTGCAGTACCTGCTGGCGGTGGACCGCAACCACGAGGCCCTGGCCGACCTGTACACGCCGAGGCACCCGGCCCTGCTGCGGCTGCTGTCGGAACTGTTCGCCTATGCCCGCCGCGAGGGCATCGGCGTCACCGTCTGTGGCGAGATGGCCGCCGACCCCGACAACGTGCCGCTGCTGCTGGCCCTGGGCCTGCGCGACCTGAGCCTGCATCCCGGCAGCCTGCTGGAGGTCCGGCGGGCGGTCCGCGCGGCCGACTTCGGCCGCCTGCGCCGGCGCGCCGCGACCCTGCTGCGGGTCCACGACCGGGCCGGGATCGAGGGCTGGCTGGCACGGACCTGACAGCGCGTCCGGTCCCTCGTTTGCACCGCGTTGACACCCGGAGTAGAAGGATGGCCAAACCGACCGTCCCTCCGCCAACCCCCGTCACGGAGATGTCCAGATGAAGCGCCGACTGCTCGCCCTCGCTCTTTCCCTCAGCGCAGCCTCGGTGGCCTTCGCCGCCGAACCGGTCGCGACCCTGTCCGCCCAGGACGGCGTCGTGATGGTCAATGCGGGGGACGAATTCGTCACCGCCGCCGACGGCCAGGCCCTGCAGCCCGGCGAGCGCGTGCTCGTGATGGAAGGCGGTACCGCCCAGCTGACCTTCGCGGACGGCTGCCCGCTCGTGGTCGAGGCCGGCTCGATGGTCGTGGTTCCGGAAATGTCCCCCTGCGCCGGTGCCGTCGCCGCGGTGCAGCCGGTGCCGCGCCAGTACGCCCAGGCCGTCGGCAGCGCCGGTGGCAGTGCCGGCGCCACCGGCCTGGTCGTCGCCGGCGTCATGGGCGTGACCATCCTGCTGATTTCGGAGAAGGACGCCGAGTTCGACGTGCCGGTCAGCCCCTGATCCGATGCACTCGCGTGCTTCCCGACGGGCCGGCGACAACGCCGGCCCGTTTCATTTCCGGGTCCGGTCGCGTTATTCGAGTTCGCGGTGGAAGGTCAGCACCGCGTCGCGACCGGCATCGCGGAAATGCCGGGCCATCGTCTCGGCCAGGTAGACCGAGCGGTGGCGTCCGCCGGTGCAGCCGAAGGCCACCGTGAAGTAGCTGCGGGTGCCGGACTCGAAACGCGGCACCCAGTCGTCGAGGAAGGCGGTGACCTGCGCGACGAAGGCCTGCGTCGCGGGGTCGGCATCCAGGAAGTCGCGCACCCCCGCGTCACGCCCGGACAGCGGCCGCAGCCGCGTGTCCCAGTGCGGGTTCGGCAGCGCGCGCGCGTCGAACACGAAATCGGCGTCGGCCGGCAGCCCGCGCTTGTAGGCGAAGGACTCGAACAGCAGCGACATGCCCTGCTGCGCCTCGATGCCGAGTTCGGTCAGCACCAGCCGGCGCATCTGGTGCACGTTGAGCTCGGAGGTGTCCATCACCAGGTCGGCGATCGCCAGCAGCGGCCGCATCGCCTGCCGCTCGAGACGGATCGCATCGGCCAGCGACAGCCCGTCGTGGCTCAGCGGATGCCGCCGGCGGGTGTCGGAATACCGCTTCAGCAGGACCTCGTCGCGGGTGTCGAAGAACACCAGCTTGTAGTCGATGCCGAGGTCGCCGACCGCCGACAGCCACTCCGGAATCCGCGCCAGGTCGATCGTGCCGCTGCGCACGTCGATGCCGACGGCGAGCCGCTGGCGGGCGCTGTCGGCGCCGCCGATCGCGGTGACGAAGCGCGGCAGCAGCTCGGCCGGCAGGTTGTCGGTGCAGAAGAAGTCGAGGTCCTCGAGCGTGTGCAGGGCCACCGACTTGCCGCTGCCGGACATGCCGCTGACGACGATCAGCAGGGGCCGCACGGGTTCGTTCATGAGGGTTCGTTCTGCTGCAGGAATTCGCTGTGGCGGGCGAGGAAGGCGACGGCCGGGTCGGCGCCCTTCAGGCGCAGCAGGTGCACGCGCACCGCCGCCTCGGCGAGCACCGCGAGGTTGCGGCCGGCGGCGACCGGCAGCTCGACCACCGGCACGTCGAGGTCGAGCACGCGGCGGCTGCGGGACTCGCCGGTGATGCGCGCCATCGCCTCGGCGCTCGGTTCCTGCGCGCGCACCAGGTGCACGATCAGGCGCAGGTACTTGTTCCGCTTCACCGCGGTGTCGCCGAACATCTGCCGGATGTTCATGATGCCGAGGCCGCGCACCTCGAGCAGGTCCTGCAGCAGCTCCGGGCAGGTGCCGTCGAGCACGTCGGGGGCGATCTGGGTGAATTCGGGCGCGTCGTCGGCGACCAGGCGATGGCCACGGCTGATCAGCTCGAGCGCGAGTTCGCTCTTGCCCAGGCCGGAGTCGCCGGTGATCAGCACGCCGATCGAATAGATCTCCATGAACACGCCGTGCAGCGTCAGCCGCGGTGCCAGCGCGCGCGCCAGGTGGTATTGCAGCAGGTTCAGCAGCTCGAAGCCGCGCCGTGGCGACACCCAGATCGCGGTGTCGGTTTCCTCGGCGAGCTCGCGCAGGTCGCTCGGGCAGCTCTGGTCCTGGGTGATGACCAGGGCCAGTGGCCGCGCGTCCATGATCTTCTGCAGCGTCTCCCAGCGCTGGCGGGCGTCGAGGCCGTCGAGCCAGGCCAGTTCCGCCGAACCGACGACCTGCACCTTGTTCGGGTGGATCACGTTGAGGTAGCCGGCGAGCGAGGGCCGCCGCGACAGGTGCTCGCCGCGTTCGATCAGCCGCTCGCTGCCACGCTGGCCGGCGAGCCAGCGCAGCGCGAGGCGTTCGCGCAGTTCCTCGAAGAGTTCGCGGGCCCGCAGGCGGTCGGTCATTCAGCCCACCGGCTCGTGGGTGGCCTGCCAGTCGGCGAGCAGGGCGAGCAGGGCGGCCGGGTCCGGCGCCTTGCGCAGGCGGTCGCGGAAGCCGGCGTCGCCGAACATCTCGGCGAGGCCGGCGAGCAGCAGCAGGTGCTGCTGCGCGAAGTGTTCGGGCACCACCAGGGCGAAGACCAGGTCGACCGGTTCGCCGTCGGGGGCGCCGAAGTCCACCGCCTCGGCCAGGCGCACGAAGGCGCCGGTGGCGACCTTCGCACGCGCACTGCGCGCGTGCGGGATCGCCACGCCGTGGCCGAGGCCGGTGCTGCCGAGCCGCTCGCGGCTGCACAGGGTGTCGTAGATGCCGGCCTCGCTGTCGCCGCCGGCACCGTCGGCGAGCACGCGCGCGAGCACCTCCAGCAACCGCTTCTTGCCGCTGACCGGGACCTCCGTGCGCACCCGCGCCGGACTCAGCAGATCCAGCAGATGCATGACGTCAGCCGAAGGTGTCCGTGCGGGCCGGGGATTCGCCGCGGCGATGGTCGGTCATCTTCTCCTTCTGCTTCAGCACCAGGCGGTCGAGCTTGTCGGCCAGCAGGTCGATCGCGGCGTACATGTCCGGGGCGATCGCGTCGGCATGCATGGTCTTGCCGGTGGTCGTGAGCGTCGCCTCGGCCTTCTGCTCGAGTTTGTCGACCGCGAGCACCACGCGCGCCTCGAGGTGATGGTCGAAATGGCGGGCGACGCGCGCGAGCTTGTCCTGGACGTAGTCGCGCAGGGCCGGGGTCACGTCGATCTGGTGGCCGCTGATCTCGATCCGCATGTCGCTTTCCTCCTGTCGCGCCGCAGGGGCGCCTCTTGATGGGATGTGTCGCGCTTGCGCGTCACGAATACTGAGATGGGGTCGCGGGCTGAAGGTTCCAGCCGTCCTCCATCCCCCGTAGGAGCGCCTTCAGGCGCGATGCTCTTATCGAGAACCCTCCACGCACGAAGCATCGCGCCTGAAGGCGCTCCTACGGGAGGGCTAGAGGCGCTGGCGTTCGTTGGAGGCGGGGATGTTCATCGCTTCCCGGTACTTTGCCACGGTTCGTCGCGCCACGGGGATGCCCTCACCCTTGAGGAATTCCGCCAGCCGCTGGTCGGACAAGGGCTGGCGCGGGTTCTCGGCCTCGATCAGCTTGCGCAGCATCGCCTGGATCGCCGTCGCCGAGGCGGCACCGCCATGTTCGGTGGCGATGCCGGAACTGAAGAAATGCTTGAACTCGAAGGTGCCGCGCGGCGTGCGCAGGAACTTGCGGGTGGTGGCCCGGGAAATGGTCGACTCGTGCAGGCCCAGTTCCTCGGCGACCTCGCGCAGGGTCAGCGGCCGCATCGCCTCGCTGCCGTGGTCGAGGAAACCGCTCTGCTGGCGCACGATCGCCCGCGCCACCCGCAACAGGGTGTCGGCGCGGGTCTCCAGGCTCTTGATCAGCCAGCGCGCTTCCTGCAGCTGGCCGCGCAGGTAGCTGTCGTCCTCGCGGCTGGCCTTGCCGATCAGGCGTTCGTAATGGCGGTTGATCGCCAGCCGCGGCTGGCTGTGCGCCGACAGCTGCACCTTCCAGACGCCGCCGTGGCGGTAGGCGATCGCGTCCGGGGCGATGTATTCGGCGCTGCCGCCACCGATGCGCGCGCCGGGCTTGGGGTCGAGCGACTTCAGCAGCGCCACCGCCGCCTGCATTTCCGCGCCGTCGCGGCCGAGCTGGGCCGCCAGCCGCTCGGCGCCGAGGCGGGCGAGGGCATCCAGGTGCTGCCGCGCCAGTTCCCGCGCCAGCCCCAGGCCGGCGGTGTCGTCGCTGAGCAGGCTCAGCTGCACGGTCAGGCATTCGGACAGGCTGCGGGCGCCGCTGCCGACCGGGTCGAAGTGCTGGACGATGCGCAGGACGGTCTCGATCTCGGCAGGGTCGGCACTGATTTCCGGCAGCAGCGTCGCCTCGATGTCGGCCATCGGCGATGCCAGGTAGCCGTCATCGTTGATCGCCTCGATCAGGGCCTGGCCGATCGCGATGTCGCGCGCCGACAGGTGGCTGAGGCTCAGCTGCCACAGCAGGTGGTCGTGCAGGTCGATCGGCGCGGCGGCGGTCAGCTCTTCCGGATCGTCCTCGCCGTTGCCGCGACGCTCGCCGGCGCCATGGCTGGATTCGTACCACTCGCCGTCCATTTCCGGCGGCTCCGGGCCGTCGTCGGACGGGGCGGGGTCGGGGGCGCTGTCGGACGTCGGGGCCTCGCCGCCGCCTTCGGACGGTGGCGTATCGCTCCGGCCGTAGTCCTCGAGATCCTCGGCGCGCTCGAGCAGCGGGTTGGACTCGACCGCGGTGGTCAGCTCCGCCTCCAGCTCCAGCGTCGACAGCTGCAGCAGCCGGATCGCCTGACGCAACTGGGGCGTCAGGGTCAGCTGCTGGCCTAGCCGGGTCTGCAGGGTCGGTTTCATGGCGCTCCGCGGGGGACGGGACCAGCGGCCTGCTAGAGGCGGAAGGATTCGCCGAGGTAGACCCGGCGGACGTCCGGGTTCTCCAGCAGGTCCTCCGGCGCCCCCTGGGCGAGGACACTGCCGGCATTGAGGATATACGCGCGGTCGCAGATCCCCAAGGTTTCGCGGACGTTGTGGTCGGTGATCAGCACGCCGATGCCGCGCTGCTTGAGGTGGCGGACGATCTTCTGGATCTCGCCGACCGAAATCGGGTCGACGCCGGCGAAGGGCTCGTCGAGCAGCATGAAGCGCGGCGCCGCGGCGAGGGCGCGGGCGATCTCGACGCGGCGGCGCTCGCCGCCCGACAGGCTGGCGCCGGCCTGGTCGGCGACGTGGGTGACCTGCAGTTCTTCCATCAGCGCCGACAGCTCGTGCAGGCGGCCGGCCTCGTCGAGGTCGTTGCGCAGCTCGAGCACCGCCGAGATGTTGTCGGCGACGCTGAGTTTGCGGAACACCGACGCTTCCTGCGGCAGGTAGCCGAGGCCGCGGCGGGCGCGCTCGTGCATCGGCAGCGCGGTGATGTCCTTGCCGTCGAGCAGGATCTGCCCGGCGTCGGCCGACACCAGGCCGACGATCATGTAGAAGCAGGTGGTCTTGCCGGCGCCGTTCGGGCCGAGCAGGCCGACGACCTCACCCGGCCGCAGGCTCAGGCCGAAGTCGGTGACGACCCGCCGCGAGCGGTAACTCTTGGCCAGCCCGGTCGCGGTGAGCATCAGTCTTCGGTCGGCGGCGCGGCGGGTTCGGCCGGCGTGTCCGTGGCTGGGGCCGGGGCCGCGGCGCGGTTCGTGCGCGGCAGGATCGTCATCGACACCCGGCGGCCGTCGCCACCGCCGGTCAGGCGGCCGGAATTGATGTCGTAGGTCACCGTGTCGCCGCGCAGGTCGCCGCGCGGCTGGCGGATCACCGCGTCGCCACTGAGCAGCATGCGTTCGTCGGCGAGCACGTAGGTGATGCGCTGGGCACTGGCGTTGGTCGGCTGGCCGTCGTCGCCGACCTGCATGAGGGTCGCCGGCGAACCGGCGAGCACGACGCGTTCGATGTCGCCGCGCACCTTGTGGATGTCGGCGGTGGCGGCGCGGATCTCCAGCGTGCCCTGGCGGATGATCACGTCGCGCAGATGCGACACGCAGTCGTCCTGCAGGCAGAAATCGCCGCTGCCGGCGTCGACCTGCATCGGCTGGTCGCGATCGGTGGAACGTGCGGAAGCGGCCGGCGCGCAGACCAGCGCGGCGAGGGCGAGCAGCAGCAGGAAACGGGATTCAACGTGGGACATAACGGGCATTCACCTGATCCAGAAGCTCGAAGCGCTTGGCCTTCATGTCCCCGCGCAGGCCGGTGCCGGCGAGTATAGAGTCGCCCTGCGTGATGGTCACCCGATGATCCGAACGCAGCGCGTCCTCGTCGGGCAGCACGAGCAGGCGCTCGGTGTCGACGCGCAGCGGCGTGCCGGAGGAGCCGGCGGGACCGACGATGCTGACGTCGTGCAGCAGGTGCACCTCGGTCGCGCCGGGCGACACCCAGGCATTGTCGGCGCGCGCGTTCCAGCTGCCGTTGCCGCCGGCCGCGGGGAAAGTGAAGCGCGGCTGCACCATGCTCAGGCTCTCGCCGCCGACGTCGCGCTGCAGGTAGGGCCCCTGCGCGGTGAAGGATTCGGCGCCTTCCTCGTCGAGGGCGATCAGCTCGAAGTCGCGCAGCACGTAATCGGAGCGCTGCACCGGCGTCGCGACGACCTCCTCGTCGCCGCGCAGCCGCCACAGCAGCCAGACGCCGGCGACGAAGGCGACCATCAGCACGAGGTTGAGCGCGGTGCGGTTCATCGCGGCGCGCCGACGCCGACGCCGACGCCGTAGCGGGCGAGGATCGCCTCCTTCAGCCCGCGCGCCTGCAGCAGCAGGTCGCAGAACTCGCGCACGGCGCCGTGGCCGCCGCGGGCGCGGGCGATCCAGTGCACGCGCTCGGCGACCCAGGGATGCGCGTTCGCCGGCGCCGCCGCGAGGCCGGCGATCGCCATCGCCGGCAGGTCGTTGAGGTCGTCGCCCATGTGCGCGGCTTCCGCGGGATCGATGCCGAGCCGGCCGGCGATCTCGCGCAGGCTCGCCGCCTTGTCATGGCTGGCGATCACCACGTGCTCGACGCCGAGGTCCTTCGCGCGGGCCGCGACGATCTCGCCGCGGCGGGCGGTGATGAAGGCGATGTGGATGCCGTGTTCCTGCAGCAGCTTCAGGCCGAAGCCGTCGGCGACGTCGAAGACCTTCGCCTCGCCGAGCACGTGGTAGACGAGGCCGCCGTCGGTCAGTGTGCCGTCGACGTCGAAACAGGCGAGCCGGATGCGCGCGGCGCGCTGCAGCAGTTCGGGATCGAGGGACATGGCCGGATCACACCACCCGTGCGCGCAACAGGTCATGAATGTTCAGGGCGCCGACGACGCGGCGTTCGCCGTCGACCACGACCAGCGCGCTGATCTTGTGTTCTTCCATCAGGTGCGCGGCCTCGACGGCCAGCGCATCGGCACCGATCGTCTTCGGGTTGCGGCCCATCAGCGCCGACACCGGGGTGCCGTGCAGATCGGTGTCCTCGTCGTCGAGGCAGCGGCGCAGGTCGCCGTCAGTGAACACGCCCTGCAGCACGCCGTCGGCGTCGACCACCGCGGTCATGCCGAGGCGCTTGCGGGTCATCTCCAGCAGCGCGGCGCTGGCCATCGCGTCGGCGCGCACCACCGGGCAGTCGTCGCCGGTGTGCATCACGTCGCGGATGTGCAGCAGCAGGCGGCGGCCGAGCGCGCCGGCCGGGTGCGAGCGGGCGAAGTCCTCGGCGGTGAAGCCGCGGGCCTCGAGCAGGGCCACGGCCAGCGCGTCGCCGAGGGCCAGCGCCGCGGTCGTGCTCGAGGTCGGGGCCAGGCCGAGCGGGCAGGCTTCCAGCGGCACCCCGGCATCGAGGTGGACGTCGGCGAGCCGGGCCATGCTCGAGGCCGGGCGGCCGGTCATCGCGATCAGCGCATTGCCCTGGCGCTTGAGCGCCGGGACGATCTGCAGGATCTCCTCGGATTCGCCGGAGTTCGACAGCGCCAGCACGACATCGGCGTCGGTGACCATGCCGAGGTCGCCGTGGCTGGCCTCCCCGGGGTGCATGAAGAAGGCCGGGGTGCCGGTCGAGGCCAGGGTCGCGGCGATCTTGCGGGCGATGTGCCCGGACTTGCCCATGCCGGTGCAGACGACCCGGCCCTCGCAGGCCAGGATGCGCCGGCAGGCGGCGGCGAAATCGGTGCCGAGGCGGGCGCCGAGGGCCTCCAGCGCCTGCATTTCGATCGCCACGACCTGGCGGCCGCTGGCGATCAGGGCGTCGTCGGTGAGGTCCGGGAGCGGGCGCGGAGCGGTCATGCCGGGCTCTTGGAGTATCATGCGGGGCCGCATTGTAAGGCCTGGGCGCCGACCGCGCCGTCGCCATGAATCCCGAAGCCATCCGCGAACTGATCGAAGCCGGCCTCCCCGGCGCCACCGCCGACGTCCAGGGTGACGACGGCGTCCACTTCGAAGCCACCGTCGTCGCCGAACAGTTCCGCGGCAAGCTGCCGCTGGCCCGGCACCGGCTGGTCTACGCGACCCTGGGCGAGCGCATGGGCCGGGAGATCCATGCGCTGGCGCTGCGGACGCTCACGCCCGAAGAAGCCTCCCTGTAGGAGCGCCTTCAGGCGCGATGCTCTTCAACCGGATAAAGCATCGCGCCTGAAGGCGCTCCTACAGAAGCAAGGGATCGCGCCTGAAGGCGCTCCTACAGAAGCAAGGGATCGCGCCCGAAGGCGCTCCTGCAAGAGCAAAGCATCGCGCCTGAAGGCGCTCCTACAGGGTTCGACGGAAGCAGCACATGGCGAAGATCGTGATCACCGGCGGCGTGCCGCTCGAAGGCGAGGTGCAGATTTCCGGCGCCAAGAACGCCGTACTGCCGATCCTCGCGGCGACGCTGCTCGCCGATGGCCCGATCTCGATCGGCAACGTGCCGCACCTGCACGACGTCACCACGACGATGGAGCTGCTCGGCGCGATGGGCGTGCAGCTGATGGTCGACGAGAAGCTGACCATCACCGCCGACCCGCGCTTCATCACCAGCACCGTCGCGCCCTACGAACTGGTGAAGACGATGCGCGCCTCGGTGCTCGTGCTCGGTCCGTTGCTGGCGCGCTTCGGCCATGCCGAGGTGTCGCTGCCCGGCGGCTGCGCGATCGGTTCGCGGCCGGTCGAGCAGCACATCCGCGGCCTGCAGGCGCTCGGCGCCGAGGTCACGGTCGAGAACGGCTTCATCAAGGCCCGCGCCGAACGCCTGAAGGGCGGCCGCTATGTGTTCGACCTGATCACCGTCACCGGCACCGAGAACGTGCTGATGGCGGCGGCGCTGGCGAAGGGCACGTCGGTGCTCGAGAACTGCGCGCAGGAGCCGGAGGTCGTCGACCTCGCCAACTGCCTGAACGCGATGGGCGCGCGGATCGAGGGCGCCGGCAGCAATCGCATCGTCGTGCACGGCGTCGACAACCTGCAGGGCGTGCACTACGACGTGCTGCCCGACCGCATCGAGACCGGCACCTTCCTGGTCGCCGGCGCGATGACCGGCGGCCGCGTGCTCGCGAAGAAGACCCGCGCCGACATCCTCGACGCGGTGCTGGTGAAGCTCGAGGAAGCCGGCGCCCAGGTGAACACCGGCGCCGACTGGATCGAGGTCGACATGCGCGGCCGCCGCCCGCGGGCGGTCGACCTGACCACCGCGCCGTATCCGGCCTTCCCGACCGACATGCAGGCGCAGTTCGCGGCGCTGAACACGATCGCCGAAGGCGTCGGCATCATCACCGAGACGATCTTCGAGAACCGCTTCATGCACCTCAACGAGCTGTCGCGCCTGGGCGCCGACATCCGCGTCGAGGGCAACACCGCGGTGATCCGCGGCGTGCCGAAGATGACCGGCGCGCCGATCATGGCTACCGACCTGCGCGCGTCGGCGTCGCTGGTGCTGGCCGGCCTGGTCGCCGAAGGCGAAACCGTCGTCGACCGCATCTACCACATCGATCGCGGCTACGAGAACATCGAAGAGAAGCTCGGCACCCTCGGCGCGAAGATCCGCCGCCTGCCCAGCTGAGCCTCAGAGCACCCGTACGATCCGCAGGTCGAGGGTGTCGCCGTCGCCTTCGTACTGCTTGATGCGCAGCGGCAGCCAGCCGCGTTCGCGGGCGAACCAGATCTTGGTGACGCGGCCGCTGCCGTCGCCGCGCACGCGCTCGACGCGGATCGCGCGCTCGGTGCCGATCGCGGTGCGCAGGCGCACCGCGGCGGCGGTGCGGTAGACCTGCGCATCGACGTCGCGGCGTTCGGCGACGGAGAACGTGCGCTCGCCGCGCCAGCCGGCGGCCAGTTCCGACATCATCACCGCGGTCAGGCCGTGCTTGTCGATCAGCGCCGGGCTCCACTGCAGGCGATAGGTGTCGTCGCGGTAGCGGCTGACGGCGGTGCGCGCGGCGGCGTCGATGTCGATCTCGTGCGTGCGCCGGCTGAACGCCGCGCGCTGCTCCATCCGGTAGCTGACGCCGGCCGGCTGCGCGCCGCGCCAGTCGATCACGCTGCGTTCGTCGCGGCGGATGCCGGCGGCGCCGTACATGCCCTGGGTCGCCTCGGTGTGGGTGACCAGCTCGTAGCGGCCGTCGGCGAGCACGCGCAGCGTGATCGTGCCGACGCCGAGCTTCTTGTCGTTCTGGAACACCTCGTATTCGGCGCTGAATCCGGCCGGCGGCGGCGCCGCGAGGGCGGAGGCGGCCGGCAGCACGAAGGCGGCGGCCAGGACGGTGCTGCGGAGAAGGTTCATGCGGTGGCTCCCGTGAGGCGGTCGTCGGCGTCGAGCTGCAGCGGCTGCTGCAGGCGTTCGCCGTCGAGAAGCAGGTGGTCGTCGCGCAGCCGCATCCGCCCTTCCGCCACCAGCGCCACGCTCGCGACGAGCAGGGCGTGCTCGCGCGGCAGCAGCCGCTCCGCCAGCGCGTCCGGGTCGTCGCCGGGCCGCACCGGAATGCGTGCCTGTGCGAGCACCGGGCCGGCGTCGAGCGCCGGGATGACGCTGTGCACGCTGGCGCCGTGCTCGGCATCGCCGGCGGCGAGCGCCTTGGCATGCGTGTGCAGGCCCGGATATTTCGGCAGCAGGGAAGGGTGGATGTTGAGCATGCGGTTCTCGAAACGCATCAGCGCGGCGGCGCCGATGATGCGCAGGTATCCCGCACAGACGATGAGGTCGGGCTGAACGCGGGCGATTTCCGTGAACAGCGCGTCGTCGTGCGCGTCGCGGTCCGCGTAATCCTTCGGTGCCCGCGCGAGCGCCGGAATGCCGGCCTCACGCGCGAACGCCAGCGCCGCACAGGCCGGCTTGTCCGAGAACACCCCGACGACCTCCGCCGGCACCCGCCCGTCCCGCGTCGCCGCGACCAGCGCGCGCAGATTGCTGCCCCTCCCCGAAACCAGCACTGCGATCTTCATTCGTCCGAAACCTTGGAGGTCATGGCAAGGGAACGCAGATTTCGCAGATCCACGCGGATAAGGGCGGATCGATCAACAGGGTTGGGCCAGGACTCACGATTTCCGAGGGCCCGAACAGTGGAACGAACCGCCTTCATCCGCCTTGATCTGCGGAATCTGCGTTCCTTTCGCTCGACTCGACCGGGCGCTCAGCCGATGCGGACGCGGTCGGGGCCGGTGGCGGGGATCACTTCGCCGATGCGCCAGCTCGGGAGCTCGAGCGCGGCCAGCGCCGCTTCGAGGGCCGGCAGCGCCGCCGGCGGGGCGACGAAGACGAAGCCGATGCCGCAGTTGAAGGTGCGCCACATCTCTTCCTTCGGCACCGCGCCCTCGCGCATCAGCCAGTCGAACACCGGCGGCAGTGGCCAGGACGCGGCATCGATGGACAGCCCGAGGCCGTCCGGGATCACCCGGATGATGTTCTCGGTCAGGCCGCCGCCGGTGATGTGCGCCATCGCGTGGATCTCGTGCGCCGGCAGCAGCTGCAGCACCGGCTTCACATAGATGCGCGTCGGCGCCATCAGCGCGTCGATCAGGCGCACGCCGCCGACCTCGGTGTCGGCCGGGCGGCCGGCGCGCTCGTAGATCTTGCGGACCAGCGAATAGCCGTTCGAATGCGGGCCGCTGGAGGAGACGCCGAGCAGCACGTCGCCGGCGCGTACCGCCGCGCCGTCGACGATCGCCGACTTCTCGACCGCGGCGACGCAGAAGCCGGCCAGGTCGTATTCGCCCGGCGGGTACATGTCCGGCATCTCGGCGGTCTCGCCGCCGATCAGGGCGCAGCCGGCGAGTTCGCAGCCCTTGGCGATGCCGCCGACGACGGCCACCGTGGTGTCGACCTGCAGCTTGCCGGTGGCGAAATAGTCGAGGAAGAACAGCGGTTCGGCGCCCTGCACCAGCACGTCGTTGACGCACATCGCCACCAGGTCGATGCCGATCGAGTCGTGGCGGTTCAGCTGCTGGGCGAGCTTGAGCTTGGTGCCGACGCCGTCGGTGCCCGAGACCAGCACCGGCTCCCTGTACTTGTTCGACAGGTCGAACAGCGCGCCGAAACCACCGAGGCCGCCCATCACTTCCGGGCGGAAGGTGCGCTTGACCAGCGGCTTGATCCGATCGACGACCTGGTTGCCCGCGTCGATGTCGACGCCGGCGTCACGGTAGGTGAGGGGAGTGGGCGTGGTCACGGCGGTTCCGGCGCGGGGGAAGGCGCGCATTCTAGCAGCGGCGCCGCGACCGGCCGGCCGGCGCGGCGCGCGTCGTGGACGGCTGCCGGCCGCTTGCGGCACCATGCCGGCAGTCTCGATTCCGGTTCCGTCCATGTCCCCGTTTCCACGAAGGCTCGCCGCGCTGCTGCTGACGACGCTGCTGGCGCCCGCGCTGGCCGCCGCACAGGACGCCGCATCCCCGCAGCCCGAAACCGGCGGCGACGCCGACAGTGCCGTGGCCGCCCCGGAAGCGACCCGCGACCCCGAGCTCTACCGCGCCGAGGTCGAACTGCTGTCGCAGGGCGCCGCCGAGCGCCGCGCCGCCGCCGCGCGCGCGCTGGCGCAGGTGATGGTGAAGATCACCGGCGACCCGCAGGCCGCCGCGCATCCGGTGGTGCGCCGGGCGCTGCCGCAGGCCGAGAGCTTCGTCGTCACCAGCGACACCAGCGAGGCCAGCGACGCCGGCGGCAACACCGCGATCGGCGGCGTGCCGATCCTGAAGACGAACATGAGCTTCGCCTTCGATCCGGGCAGCGTCGACGCCCTGGTCGCCGGCGCCGGCCT
Source organism: Arenimonas composti TR7-09 = DSM 18010 (assembly GCF_000426365.1). Taxonomy (GTDB): domain Bacteria; phylum Pseudomonadota; class Gammaproteobacteria; order Xanthomonadales; family Xanthomonadaceae; genus Arenimonas; species Arenimonas composti. The sequence goes on from NZ_AUFF01000002.1 coordinate 415,007, forward strand.
CGGTTACTGGACCAGCCCGCGGCCGCGGCCGCTGCTGTGGCTGGCGATCGACGACGGCCGCGGCGCCCGCCTGGTCAACGCCCAGCAGCTCAATGTCGTGAAGCCGCTGGCCAGCCGCGGCGTCGAGCGCGGCCTGCGTTTCGGCATGCCCTCCGGCAGCTCGGTCGAGCAGGCGGCGGTGAACACGATCTGGTCGCTCGACCCGGGCCCGATGCAGGCGCTGACCTCGCGCTACGGCGGCGAGACCCAGCTGATCGGCAAGCTCTACCGCGCCGGCGCCGGCTGGACCGCCGACTGGGTGCTCAGCGACGGCGGCACGGTGCTGTCGCGCTGGTCCTTCAGCGACCCGAGCCCGCAGCGGGCGCTGGCCTCCGGTGCCGACGGCGCCGCCGATGCGCTGGCCCGCCGCGATGCGGTCACCGTCGCCGCCGGCGAACCCGGCCCGCTCGTGATCGAGGTCGTGCGCGTGCACGGCGCCGCCGACTTCGCCCGGGCGATGGGCTATCTGCAGAAGCTCGCCGTGGTGCGCGAGCTGCGCGTGCTCGAGGCCGGCCCGGACTCGCTGCGCCTGCACCTGGAACTGGCCGTCGGCCCCGAGGGCTTCGACCGCTTCCTGGCCTCCGGCGACGTGCTGCAGGCCGATCCGCTGGCTCCTCCGGAGGCACGCCGCTACCAGCTGCGGCCATGAACCTGCGCCACCTGCCCAACGCCATCACCGGCCTGCGCCTGGCGATGGCGCCGGTGCTGCCGTGGCTGATGCTGCAGGGGCACTGGCGGGCGGCGTTCTGGCTGGCCGTCGCCGCCGCGCTCAGCGACCTCGCCGACGGCTGGCTGGCGCGCCGGCACGGCTGGCAGAGCCGCCTCGGCGGCGCCCTCGACCCGATCGCCGACAAGCTGCTGGCGGCGGCCGCCTTCCTCGGCCTGTGGTGGGCGCTGAAACTGCCGGGCTGGGTGCCGGCGCTGGTGCTCGGGCGCGATCTGGTGATCGTCGCCGGCGCCGCCGCCTGGTGGCGGCTCAGGCGCGGCTTCGAGGCGGCGCCGAGCTGGCTCGGCAAGGCCAGCACCCTGCTGCAGCTGGCGCTGGTGCTGTTCTGCCTCGGCGATGCGGCCGGTCTGTGGGGCCTGGACCGCGGCGAGTACCTGGCGGTGATGCGCCAGCTGCTGGTCGGCGTCGCGCTCGTGACCCTGCTCAGCGGCCTCGACTACGTCTTCCGTTATGGTGCGAAGGCATGGCAGGCCTCCGGGAAACGCCCACGATGAACCGACCCCTCCCCGATCCCTTCAGCGACCGTCGCCGCTGGCAGTGGCTGGCGCTGGCCGTCGGCGTCGGCGTGCTGATCTGGCTGCTGGCGCCGATCCTCACGCCGTTCGTGGTCGCCGCCCTGCTGGCCTGGATCGGCGAGCCGCTGGTGCGCCGGGTCGAGCAGGCCGGGCGTTCGCGCACCACCGCGGTGGTGCTGGTGTTCTGCCTGATGACGCTGGTGATCGTGCTGGCGGTGCTGCTGCTGATCCCGCTGATCGAACGGCAGATCTCGAAGCTGATCGACTGGCTGCCGCGGCTCGGCGCGTGGATCACCTTCACCGCGGTGCCGTGGGCGGAGGAGCGCTTCAACCTCGAGCTGCGCGGCTACTTCGACCCCAGCAACGTGATCATGCTGCTGCGCCAGCACTGGCAGGAGGCCGGCGGCATCGCCGCGACGGTGTTCGGCGGGGTGTCGCGCTCGGGGCTGGCGATCATCGGCTGGATCGTCAACCTGGCGCTGGTGCCGGTGGTGACCTTCTATTTCATGCGCGACGGCCAGGCGATGGGGCGGATGCTGCGCGACCTGCTGCCGCGGCCGGTGGAGCCGGTGGTCGTGCGGCTGGCGCACGAGTCCGACCAGGTGCTCGGCGGCTTCCTGCGCGGCCAGCTGAGCGTGATGATCGCGCTCGGCGCGGTCTATGCGACCGGGCTGAGTCTGGTCGGGGTCGACCTCGGCATCCTGATCGGCTTCATCGCCGGGCTGGTGAGCTTCGTGCCCTATCTCGGCGCCGCGATCGGCGTCGGCCTGGCGGTGATCGCGACCCTGGTCCAGCACGGCGACCTGATGCATCTGGCGCTGGTGCTCGGGGTGTTCGGCGTCGGCCAGCTGCTCGAGAGCTTCTTCCTGACGCCGTGGCTGGTCGGCGACAAGATCGGCCTGCATCCGGTGGCGGTGATCTTCGCGATCATGGCCGGCGGGCAGCTGTTCGGCTTCCTCGGCGTGCTGCTGGCGCTGCCGGTCGCGGCGGTGGTGGTCGTGGTCGGCCGCTACCTGCACCAGCGCTACACCGAGAGCCAGCTCTACGGCGCCGACGAAACCCCTGGTTCTGTTGTAGGAGCGCCTTCAGGCGCGATCCCGCCCGCCCCCGTAGGAGCGGCTTCAGCCGCGATGGAAGAAATCGCGCCTGAAGGCGTTCCTACAGGTGCGATCGCGGCTGAAGCCGCTCCTACAGGTGAGGTCGCGCCTGAAGGCGCTCCTACAGGGCAGCCGTGATCACGCCGCAGTTGCCGCTCGGCCTGCGGGCGCCGCCGGACCAGCGTCTCGACACCTTCCACGGCCAGCCCGAAGCCGTCGCCGCGCTCGCCGCGGCCGCGACCGCGGGCGGCGACTGGCTGTATCTGGCCGGGCCGGCGGGAAGCGGCAAGACCCACCTGCTGCTCGCCGCCTGCGCCGCCGCGGCCGAAACCGGCCGGCGCGCCGCCTACCTGCCGCTGGCCGGGTTCTCCGGGCATCTGGCCGACATGCTGCCGGCGCAGGAAGGCGCCGACCTCGTGTGCCTGGACGGGCTCGATGCGGTCGCCGGGCACGGCGGCGACGAAGAGGCGCTGTTCCATTTCCACAACCGCGCCCGCGCCGGCGGCGCCACCGTCGTGTACGCGGCGCGGCAGGCGCCGGCGGCGCTGGGCCTGGCGCTGCCCGACCTCGTGACCCGGCTGGGCCAGTGCACCCGCGTGAACCTGGCGCTGCTCGACGACACCGGCCGCCGCGACGTGCTGCGCGCCCGCGCCGCCCGCCGCGGCCTCGACCTCGACGACGCCGTGCTGGACTGGCTGGAACGCCGCGTCGACCGCGACCTCGGCTCCCTGACCGCACTGCTCGACCGCGCCGACCGCGCCAGCCTCGCCGCGCAGCGCCGACTCACCGTCCCCTTCCTCCGCCGACTCCTGAACGGGGACGTACCCCGTTAAGCGGGGTACGTCCCCAACTGGCGCAGGCGCTCGATGGTGCCGACGTCGGTCCACTCGCCCGCGTGCCGCTGCCCGGTCACCAGGCCGCGCGCCATCGCCGCACGCAGCACCGGCGCCAGCTTGAAGCGCGGCGGATCCAGCGCGACCCCCGGCGCATCGCCCACCGCCGAACACCACCCGTCCAGCAACGCCGCCCGGTACACGCCCACGCCGGCGAAGGTCAGCCGCGGCGCGCCCTCGGCGGCAACCCGCCCGTCCGCCCCGAGCACGAAATCCCCGCCCGGGTGGTGCCCGGGGTTGTCGACCAGCAGCAGATGCGCCAGCCCCGGCGGATCGCGGGGCAGGGCGGCGAGGTCGGCGTCGCACCAGACGTCGCCGTTCAGCCCGAGGAAGGGCCCCTCGCCGAGCCGCGGCAGCGCCGCGAGCATGCCGCCGCCGGTCTCCAGCGGCTCCGGCCCCTCGTACGACCAGTGCAGGCGCAGCCCCCAGCGCGCGCCGTCGCCGAGCGCCGGTTCGAAGCACTCCGCCAGCCAGCTCGTATTGACCACGACCTCGCGCACCCCGATCGCCGCCAGCCGCTCCAGGTGCCAGACGATCAGCGGCTTGCCGCGCACCGGCAGCAGCGGCTTCGGCGTGGTGTCGGTCAGCGGCCGCATGCGCTCGCCGCGCCCGGCGGCGAAGATCAGCGCCTTCACGGGTCAGCGTCCTGCATTGCGGTCCGTGTCCCTCATTGCGGCCCGCGTCACTGCGGCATCGTCAGGTCGCGGTCGCCGATCGCCCCGGCGATCAGCCCCACCAGTGGCGCGATCTCCGGATAGCGCCCGCCGACCTCGCGCACGTACTTCCACACCAGCGGCAGGTCGCCGAGGTAGCCGGCCTTGCCGTCGCGGTACCAGAGCCGGCAGAAGATGCCGAGCACCTTGATGTGCCGCTGCAGCCCCATCAGGTCGAAGGCGCGCAGGAAGGCCTCGCGGCCCGGCACCGGCACGCCGGCGTTCGCCAGCATCTGCCGGTAATCCCCGGCCCAGGCCTCGACCCGCTCGCGCGGCCATTCGATGTAGCAGTCGCGCAGCAGCGACACCAGGTCGTAGGTGACCGGCCCGCGCACCGCGTCCTGGAAATCGACGATGCCGGGATTGTCGCGGTCGGTGATCAGCAGGTTGCGCGAGTGGAAGTCGCGGTGCACGAACACCTGCGGCTGCGCCAGCGCGCTGTCGACCAGTACCCGGAAGGCCGATTCGATGACGTCCCACTGCTCGCAGCCGATCTCCCGGCCGAGGTGGCGGCGCAGCAGCCACTCCGGCATCAGCTCCATCTCGGCGACCAGGCGCGGTTCGTCGTAGACCGGCAGGCCGGCGGTGTCGGCCTTCAGCTGCATCGCCAGCAGGGCGGCGAGGGCGTCGCCGTAGTGGCGGTCGACCGTGGCCAACGACAGCTCGGGGAGCAGGGTGCGGTCGCCGAGGTCTTCCATCAGCACGAAGCCGCGCTCGGGGTCGGCGGCCTGGATCTCCGGCACGTGCAGGCCGGCGCGGGCCAGGCGGTCGGCGACGTCGAGCCAGGGGCGGATGTCCTCGCGGTCCGGCGGCGCGTCCATGACGATCCAGCTGCGCCCGGCCGATTCCGCCCGCCAGTAGCTGCGGAAGCTGGCGTCGTTGGACGCCCGCCGCAGCGGCGCATCGGGATCGGCGAGGGCCTGGCGGGTCCATTCCAGGCGGAGTTCTTCGCGGGTGGGCAGGGCCATGAAATCGCTTGCGCCGGCGGCTCGGGGTACGAAAGACCGGATAGTAGCCGCTCGGGCCGGCTATCCTGCGCCGGTCCGAACACGAAAGACCGCGATGGCCAGCAAGACCCCTCTCGTTCCCGTACTGCTTTCCGGCGGCTCCGGCACCCGGCTCTGGCCGCTGTCGCGGGAAACCCACCCGAAGCAGTTCCAGCCCCTGGTCGGCGACGCGTCGATGCTGCAGGCCACCTGGCGCCGGGTCGCCGGCCTGGCCGGGGTGGCGGCGCCGATCGTCGTCGCCAACGAGGAACACCGCTTCATGGTCGCCGAACAGCTGCGCCGGGTCGGCGTGAAGCCGTCGGCGCTGCTGCTCGAACCGGTCGGCCGCAACACCGCCCCGGCGATCGCCGTCGCCGCCCTGCAGGCGCGCGCCGGTGGCGCCGACCCGCTGCTGCTGGTGCTGCCCTCCGACCACGTGATCGCCGACGCCGCCGGCTTCCGCGCCGCGGTCGAGCGCGCGCTGCCGGCCGCCGCCGCCGGCGCCCTGGTCACCTTCGGCGTGGTGCCGGACGCCCCGGAAACCGGCTACGGCTACATCCGCGCCGGCGCCGGCAGCGTCGCCGGGGATCCCGAAGGCGCCGTGCGCCCGGTCGCCCGCTTCGTCGAGAAACCCGACCGCGCCACCGCCGAGGCCTACGTCGCCAGCGGCGACCACTATTGGAACTCGGGCATGTTCCTGTTCCGCGCCTCGCGCTATCTCGCCGAGCTGCAGGCCTTCGCCCCGGGGATCGCCGCCGCCGCCGAGGCCGCCCTGGCCGGGGCCGCTCAGGATGCCGATTTCACGCGCCTTCAACACGCGGCCTTCGCGGCCTGCCCCTCAGATTCCATCGACTACGCGGTGATGGAACGGACGCGAAGCGCCGCCGTTCTGCCGGTCGACGTGGGCTGGAACGACGTCGGCTCGTGGTCGGCGCTGTGGCAGGTGGCCGACCAGGATGCGGACGGCAATGCCCACCACGGCGACGTGATCGCACTGGATTGCCGCAACACCCTGGCCTGGGGCGGAAGGCGGCTGGTGAGCCTGCTCGGGCTCGAGGACGTGATCGTCGTCGACACCGACGACGCCCTGCTGGTCGCGGCGAAGGAGAAGGTGCAGCAGGTGAAGGACATCGTCGCCCGGCTGAAGGCCGAAGGCCGCCCGCAGGCCAGCGTGCACCGCAAGGTGTACCGGCCCTGGGGCAGCTACGACGGCATCGACAGCGGCGACCGCTTCCAGGTCAAGCGCATCGTCGTCAATCCCGGCGCCGCGCTCAGCCTGCAGATGCACCACCACCGCGCCGAACACTGGATCGTCGTCAGCGGCAGCGCCCGCGTCACCTGCGACGACCGCGAGTTTCTGCTCAGCGAGAACCAGAGTACCTATATCCCGCTGGGCAGCCGCCACCGTCTGGAGAACCCCGGCAAGGTGCCGCTCGAGCTCATCGAAGTGCAGTCGGGCAGCTATCTGGGTGAAGACGACATCGTCCGTTTCGAGGATGCCTATGGCCGCCACTCCCCCCCCGACCTGTAGGAGCGCCTTCAGGCGCGATCCCCCCACCCGTAGGAGCGCGTTCAGGCGCGATCCCCTGCCGTTACCGGTTAGAATCCCCGTTCCCGGCATGAACACGCGCCCAAGATCGCGTTTCTCGCCGTCAAAAACGGGGACAGGGGGTCCTTGATGCAGTATCTGGCCTTGATCGAGAAGATCGAGCTTGCACAATGGCTGCGCGCGGGCATCTGCCTGCTGACCTGCGCGGTGCTGATCCGGGCGCTGGTGCCAGTGGCGCTGCGCTTCGGAATGGTCGACAAGCCCGGCGGCCGCAAGGACCACGGGGCGCCGATCCCGGTGGTCGGTGGGCTCGGCATCCTGGTCAGCCTGATCCTGGTCACCCTGTTCACCGAGACGCCGATCGACATCCGTTTGGTCACCTTCGCCGCCTGCGCGATCGGCCTGGTGCTGGTCGGCCAGCTCGACGACCGCTTCGACATCAGCGCCCGCTGGCGCATCGGCGCCCAGGCCCTGGCCGGCACCGCGATGATGCTCTTGGCCGGCGTCACCGCCACCAACCTGCAGGACGTGTTCGGCTTCGCCGGCTCCAACATCGGCCTGTTCGCCTTCCCGTTCACGATCTTCATCGTCGTCGGCGTCATCAACGCCCTGAACATGGCCGACGGCGTCGACGGCCTCGCCGGCTCGCTGTCGCTGGTGTCGGTGGCGCTGTTCACCTGCTTCGCCCTGTATTCCGGCGACTTCCGCATCGCCGGCCACCTGCTGGCGGTGGCGGCGGCGCTGGTCGGCTTCCTGCTGTGGAATTTCCGCTTCCCGTGGCAGCCGCGGGCGCGGGTGTTCCTCGGCAACGGCGGCAGCATGCTGCTCGGCTTCGTCATCGCCTGGTGCAGCGTGCAGCTGACCCAGAACGAACAGCACCCGGTGTCGCCGGTGCTGGGGCCGTGGACGATCGCGCTGCCGCTGATCGACTGCATCGTGCTGATCTTCCGCCGGCTGATGCAGGGCAAGTCGCCGTTCTCGGCCGACCGCCAGCACATGCACCACCTGCTGCTCGATGCCGGCTTCAAGCCGGTGGCGGTGGTGCTGCTGATGGCCGGGGTGTCGCTGGCGCTGGGCCTGTTCGCCGCCTTCGCGGTGAAGCTGGACATCTGGCGGCCGCTGCTGGTCGTGCTGTTCGGCGTGCTGCTGGTCGGCTGGTTCGTGTTCACCCGTGACCACGAACTGGCGGTCGAGCGGCTCAAGCGCCTGCGTGGCGCCTTCGTCAGCCGCCAGGCCGTGGACGACGGCGACGACGACGAGGCCGTGCCCGCCGACGGTCCCGCCCGATGATCGACCTGCACTGCCACATGCTGCCGGCCATCGACGACGGCCCGACGGCACTGGACGTGTCGCTGGCGATGGCCCGCTGCGCGGTCGCGGACGGCATCACCTTCACCGCCTGCACCCCGCACATCTACCCGGGCCTGTACGAGAACTCGAAGGACGGCATCGCCGCCGCGGTCGACGCCTTCCGCGCCGAGCTCGCGAAGGCCGGCATCCCGCTGCAGCTCGGCTTCGGCGCCGACACCCACCTGGCCCCCGACCTGGTCGGCGGCATCAAGGGTGGCCGGGTGCCGACGATCTGCGGAAGCCGCTACCTGCTGCTCGAGCCGCCGCACCACGTGGCGCCGCCGCGCTTCGCCGAATCGGTGTTCGGGCTGATGACCGCCGGCATCGTGCCGGTGATCACCCACCCGGAACGGCTCAGCTGGATCGAAAGCCACTACCAGGTGTTCCCGGACCTGGTGCACCAGGGCTGCTGGATGCAGCTGACCTCGGGCAGCCTCACCGGCCGCTTCGGCCGCCGCCCGCAGTACTGGGCCGAGCGGATGCTCGACGAAGGGCTGGTACACATCCTCGCCACCGACTCCCACCACATCGACAAGCGGCCGCCGCTGCTCGCCGAAGGACGGGAAGCGGCGGCCCGCCGGGTCGGCGCCGAGGAAGCGACTCACCTGGTCGTCACGCGTCCGCAGGGGATCCTCGACGACCGTCCGCCGTCCGAATTGCCGCCGCTGCCGGCGCCCAGACCCAGCGCGAAGGGGAAGGGCGGCTTCTGGCGGCGCCTGTTCCAGTAGAATCCCGAGCCCTTCCGTAGGAAATGACGATGACCCGCGCTTACTTCCGGTTCCTGCTGCTGCTCTGCGTGCTGCTGCTGACGGCCTGCGTCACCAGCAACACCGGCAACCTGCGGGCCGGCAATGCGCGCGCCGTGGTCGTGGCCAACGAAGCGCTGCCGGCCCCGGACTCCACCGGCGCCAGCGGCGCCTACACCGGCGTACCCGACTACCGCGTCGGCGCCCTCGACCTGCTGCAGATCAGCGTGTTCCAGCTCGACGCGATGAACCGCGAGGTCCGCGTCAACTCATCGGGCATGATCTCGCTGCCGCTGATCGGCGCCGTGGCCGCCGGCGGCAAGACGGTGCCGGAGCTCGAGCAGGAAATCGCCCGCCGGCTGTCCGAGGAATTCCTGCAGAACCCGCAGGTCAGCGTGTTCGTGAAGGAATACACCAGCCAGCGCATCACCGTGGAAGGCGCCGTCAACAAGCCCGGCATCTTCCCGATCACCGGCCGCACCAGCCTGCTGCAGGCGGTGGCGATGAGCGAAGGCCTGACCCCGCTGGCGGACCCGTCGGCGGTGGTCGTGTTCCGCACCATCGACGGCCAGCGGATGGCGGCGCTGTTCGACCTGCGCGAGATCCGCGCCGGCAACGCCGAAGACCCGCAGGTCTACGGCGACGACATCATCGTCATCGACCAGTCCGGCCCGCGGACTGCCCTGAAAACGATCACCGAGAGCCTGCGCGGCATCGTTGGTTTCCGCACATTCTGATCCAGGACTCTCGTGATGAACCAGGAATTCGACCCCCAGGAGGCCGGTTTGCCGGCGCCGGCTCCAAAACCACAGCCGCGGCATATGCTTGCGTCGCGCGAACGGCTTCTCAGTGCGGAGCTGGCTGAGCCAGCCGAACCCGAAAGAAAGGGCGAAATCGATCTTCTTGATTACTGGCGAGTAATCGTAAAGCGTCGCTGGACGGTAATCGCCGCAACGCTGATCATTTCGATCGCTGCATTGGTCGGGACTCTGCTGCTGACTCCCATCTATCGCGCAACTGCAACGCTTCAGATCGAGCGCGACACGATGCAGGTGGTTCAGGTGGAAGGGTTCAATCCGGCAGAGTCCCCTGCGGATCGAGATTTCTTTCAAACTCAATATGAGCTGCTAAAGAGCCGGTCGCTCGCTCAACGAGTCATTAGTGAGCTTGATCTAGAAAACGACACGGCATACCAAGCCATGACGGCGCCTGCGCCGTGGAAACTCTTGCTAGGCCTGGCCGGAGAAACTGACGACGAGGAACTCGATGCGGCTCATCTCGCCGCCACAGAATCCGTCAGACAGACATTGCGCATCAACAGCTTTCTCGCAAGCCTCAGCATTGAGCCGGTGCGTAACTCGCGTCTAGTTCGAGTTCACTTTGACAGTCCGGACGCAGCTTTTTCGCAGCGCGTCGTCAATGCCGTCGCTGAGGCCTATATCGCGAGCAATCTGGAGCGCCGCTTCGACGCATCTTCATACGCCAAAACCTTCCTGGAGGAGAGGCTAGAGCAGCTTCGAATTCAATTGGAGGATTCTGAATCGCGGCTGGTCGAGTTCGCCCAGCGCGAGCGAATTGTTGATGCAATCGACGGATCGTCCCTCTCGACGCAGAGTCTTTCCGAGCTGAACTCAACGTTGGCAGCCGCCCAAGACCAACGCATTCGTGCGGAAGCGCGCTGGAAGCATGCGGAGTCAGCGTCGGGCATGGGCCTTAGCGCCGTCCTCGGCAGTGAAATCGTCCAAGCGCTGCAAGAACGCCGTGCCGACTTGCAGGCTCAGTATCAGGACAAGCTCAGCATCTTCAAGCCTGCCTTTCCGGAGATGCAGCAGCTGCAGGCCCAGATTGATGAGCTTGACCGACAGATTCAGACCGAAGTTGGAAACATCAAGGCGGCGATCAGGGGCGAGTACGAGTCTGCGCTTGCACAGGAACAGATGCTTCGTGCTCAGATCGATGCCTTGAAAGATGAAGTGCTCGACCTGCGCAACCGAAGCATTGAGTACAACATCCTGCGTCGGGAAGTCGACACCAACCGGCAGCAATATGACGCGCTGCTTCAGCGATACAAGGAGATCGGCGTTGCCGGGGGTGTTGGCACTAACAACATCTCAATCGTCGATCCTGCCGAGCTTCCGATTTCAAAGTACAAACCGCGGCTTTCGATGAACTTGGCGATTGGTCTGCTATTGGGACTCGTCGTCGGATTGCTCCTCGCTCTGCTGTTTGAAGTGATCGACGACAGCGTCAAGCACCCGGAGGACGTCGAAAGGTTGCTTGGGCAGGCCGTGCTTGGGGTGATCCCTCTCTTGAAGTCGCCGATGACCCCGGCAAGGGCCATCGCCGATCCCCGGTCGGCCTTCGCAGAAGCATACCGCTCACTTCGGACTGCGCTTCAGTTTGCAACTGAAAGTGGCGTGCCCCGAAGCTTGCTAATCACTAGCGCTTCCCCGTCTGAGGGGAAATCAACGACGGCCTTCATGTTGGCCCAGAACTTTGCCCAGCTCGGGAAAAGGGTTCTGATCATTGACGCCGATCTTCGAAACCCTTCACTCCATAGGGCAGTGGGGAGCGATAACAGCGCAGGATTGAGCAACTACCTTTCGGGAGCCGCGAAGGCGATGGATGTAATCAAACAAACTGAACTGTCAAATTTCAGTTTCCTTTCTTCCGGCCCACTCCCGCCGAACCCCGCAGAACTGCTCGCTGGACCCAAGATGATCGCTCTCGTCAAGGTCGCGAGCGACAAGTACGACCATGTGATTATCGACGGGCCGCCGGTCATGGGCCTCGCTGATGCGCCCACGCTCGCAAACATGACGAGCGGCACGCTTCTGGTGATCGAGGCAGGTGGGACGCGCGTTGCACACGCCAAAAATGCGCTTAAACGACTCCAGGCTGCTCGTGCTCGCGTAATCGGTGCTCTGTTGACGAAGTTTGATGCGAAAGTGTCCGGCTATCACTACGGCGGCTACAACTACTACTCTTATGGTGCTGGGGAATCGACTAAGAAGCTCACGGCGAGTTAGTGAGCGGATACCTTCCTTTCCGTTAGGAACAATTAAATCCCCCTGCCGGATTGGAATGCAGTCGAGTAACGCCGTCTATCCCAAGCTGCGTTGCCAAGGCAAGTAGGGCGTTTTCTCGAACGCTCCGTTGGGAGACACGATCAACGCTCCGGAATGAATGCTTCGGCGCCGCTGCCTTGGGGCGAATTCCCTCCTCTGATGCGATTGATATTCCGGGTGACTGCGATGTGCGCCCCTGAACTTTAACTATGGCCATTTGGGCGGAGCTAAGTCCGTGACGCGCTTCCAAACAAAGACCAGCGTGCAGCTTGGCCAGCATAGGATTCGGGGCGGAGTCAGGTGCATCGCCATCGCGCTTTGCTATCGACAGGGAAGATGGGTGGGGCGTCATTAGAATGCAGGTCTCCCGAAGCCGCGGGCGCTCCTAAGCATGAGCGAAACTTCCGATATGCATAGCCAAACTCAAACGAGGCAACTTCCGCTCGACATGATGAGAGGTGTGGCTGCCCTTATGGTGGTTGCGTATCACTACACCTCAAGGCTCGGCGAGCTGTATCCTCAATATGGCTCAGCATTCACCTTCGGCATCGGCCATGTTGGCGTGCACGTGTTCTTCGTCATAAGTGGGTACGTAATATTTATGACGCTTAACAAGCTCCGCGCTGCTGGGCTTGGTGTGGTTGACTTTGCGAAGGCCAGATTCTATCGCCTGTACCCGATATTCTGGGTTGCTGTTGGTGTCACTTTTGCCTTGGTTTCACAGCTCACGCTTCCCGGCAGAGAGGCGTCTTGGTCAGATGCGCTCCTCAATCTAACGATGATTCCTCGTCTCTTGGGGGCGAACTTCGTGGATGGAGTCTATTGGAGCCTTGAGGTAGAGCTCATCTTCTACTTCTGGATAGCAGCGATCTACTTCCTGGTACCCCCACGCTTGTTCCCAATCGCCTTGTTCGTCTGGGTGCTACTGGGCAAGGCGGTCGCAGTACTGGCGCCGCAGCTTAGCCTTTTCACTGCGATACGGGTCCTGATAATCGGAGACTGGGTTCCGCTGTTTGCATTGGGGATCTCGATCTATCTGTTTCACAACCGGCGAGTTGGGCCACGCACGCTCTTCTTGTTCGCGCTGGTCTTTTGCGTCGACGCTTTCACGACACTGGAGCCTTTGGAGTCAGTGGTCGTGATTATCTGTGCCGGGCTGATCTATTTGTTTACCTCGAGGTGGTATTCCAATTTCGGCGCGCCGTCATTTCGGCCGCTGGTTTGGTTTGGGGCAATCTCGTATCCGCTCTATCTGGTGCACCAGAACATCGGCTATGCACTGATACTGCGACTCCGGGACGCAGGTGTGCATGCACCGATAGCGCTTTTGACCGTGATTTCCGTAGTGATTGCGCTTTCGTCCGCCCTCACCTATGGCGTCGAAAAGCCCATCATGAGGTGGACTCGCCGCGATGCGTCTCGGGGTCCGGCCGTTGAACCGGCGAATGGAGTGTGACGTGGGAACTTCTCGCTCGTTAGTTCGGATTCGGAAGTACGGCAAGTTCGTCTTCGACTCGATCGCGATCCGATTGGACCCGGAGGCATGGCTAAGGAGAGTTGGCGCAAGAGTTGGTGAGGGTTGCCGATTCTATGGCGTTAAGCCTGGAACTTTTGGCTCGGAGCCATTCCTCATCTCGATTGGCGACCACGTCACCATCACCGATGGAGTCAAGCTGATTACACATGACGGTGGGCTTTGGATCTTCCGAAAGGCGACTCCGAAGATCGAGCTTTTTGCACCGATCGAGATCGGCAGTCGGGTCTTCATCGGTGTGAATGCGATCATCCTGCCTGGATCCGTAATCTCGGACGATTCCATCGTGGCAGCTGGCGCAGTCGTAAGAGGCAGTTTTCCCCCTCGGAGCGTAATTGGGGGGGTCCCTGCCAAGGTCCTCGGTACCGTTGACGACTATTTTGCAAAGAACGAATCATCAATAACAACCGAGTTCTTTGGGCTGACTGGAGGAGCGCGCAGAGAGGCGCTCACGAGAAAGTACCTGGGAAGGCAAGCGTGATCCGGAGGATTGCGTCGATATCGCTTGCGACAGCTGCAGGCCAAATCGTCCAAGTGGCTGTCTTCGTTGTACTAGCGAGATTGCTAGCGCCGGAGCATTTCGGGTTGTATGGCGCATTCATGGCTGTACTTGCTCTATCGACTGCGCTCGGCGCGTTTCGGTTCGAGCTTTCTTTCAGCCTGGTCGATGACGATTTCGAGTTGGCCTCCGTGCTCGTATTAGTTTTATGCGCGGCGATCGTGGTCGGAGTTTTGGCTGGAGTGGCAACGGGCGCTGTGGTCACTTTCGGTGGCGCCCTTCTTGGCCAAGACGCTACGACAATCGGTCGGCTTGAAGCTTGTTTCGCTGTGGGATTCGGGACAGTCACGCTCGTTCTAGGTGAGGTTCTTGCATTTCTCGCTCTGCGATTGGCTCGACATCAAGTCGTGGCGGGCTACTCCCTGCTTCGTCCGGTCCTGATCGGGAGTATTCAGCTCGGGGGCGTTGTACTTGACCCGGATCGGCCTGCTGCCGCTCTGGTTCTCGGCGCGGTGGCGGGCCAAGCCTTGTCGCTGGTCGTGTACGGCCCTGTAGTCCTTCAGACATTGCGCACCCGCCGGAAGCACGTAATTGAAGAAGCCTGGTCGACTGCCCGTCGATATGCATACTTGATGCGGACGCAGGCGGTCCAGCAGGTCCTGTCGCGGATAGGGCTGAACGCCCTGCCGATTGCATTGCCAGGTTTCTTTGGTGCTTCGGTGGGTGGCTGGTACGTGGTTTCCAACCGGATCCTATGTACGCCAAGTCAAGTTTTTGGGAAGGTTCTACGTGGTGTGTACTTCGCGGAGGCCGCGTCTAGGACGAGGGCGCGTCGGGAGGTGCAGACGCTCCACCTGTCGGCTACCGTTGGCGTTGCGTCAGCCGCGCTTCTGTTCTTCGCTCCAATTTCGATCTTTAGCTCTGAGGTCCTTGCTTTAGCGTTCGGGCCCCAATGGGTAGAAGCGGCGCCACTCATGTCTCTGTTGGCGATCTTCTGGTGGAGCGCCATCTCGAACATTCCAAGTTCAGCGCTTATTTCGCCGCTTCGGCTCGATTCTTGGTACGTCAGATATGAAGCTGGACTCCTCACAACGCGTATTGGTTCAGTTCTTATCGGCTTTCTGACTCAGGACCCCATTGTTCTAGTTGGAATATTCTCGATATCGGGCTTCGCGATGAACGTGCTCCTGATTGCCAAGGTTCGCAGAGAAGTCTTTCGTCAGGACCTGCGATGAAGATAAGTCAACGGGCTCTCGGCGCAAGCAGCTTATTCATCTACGCCGTTGCAGTGTGCGTGGCCGGCGGCAATGAGAGCTTAGTTTCCCTCGTAGCGGTCGCGGCTGGACTTCTCGCAGCCGCGTACTTGCTGACGATGCTCTCCGGGGCGCCTGAAAGCAGGCCCCAGTGGTTCTGGCTTCCGTACATCCTGCTCATCTCATGGGCAGCGTTGAGCCTAACTTGGTCGTCAGAGCCCCAAACGGGCCGTCTCATCACACTAATTCAGGTGATCGTGGTTGGGCTTATGTGCGCGCAGCTACTTAGCCAAGCCGGCGTGGTCGTGGTAGTTGAGTTAGCCTTCTACATTGGAGTTTTTGCCTCGCTGCTCCTCTCAGCAAACCACCATAGTGATGACGCCGAACGCCTTGGTGGTGCGCTAGGTCATGCAAACGATCTCGCCACCGTAATTGTTGGTGCGTCGCTCTTCGCTACTCGGCGGACGGTCTTGTTACTTCGTTCCGCACGAATCAGCTTCGTCGCGGCGACTGGGATATTTGGAGTCTTCGCTTGTTGCTTCTATCTCGCGTTCTACTCGGCCGGGTCTCGAAGGGCGATCATTGGGATGGCCATATGCGCTTGCTACATTTCCGTTCAATGGGCGTTCTCGGCAAGGACAACAATGCGAAAGGTGGGGGCGTTCGCCTGCGCAGCCGCTCTTGCGACCTTCGCGGCCCCATTGATCGTTGAGAGTACGTTCTACTTCCGCTTAGAAAGCCTGTTCTCCTACCTCGGCGGTGGTGAACTCATACGCGAGCAGAGCCTCGGCGTCAGGTCGGCTATGGCTGAGGAAGCCACTAGACTTTGGGCTGAACACCCCGTTGGAGGGGTTGGGCTAGACAGCTTTCGAGTGGTGGCCTCCTTCGGAACGTATTCTCACAACAACTTTCTAGAGGTTCTCTGTACGTTGGGTTTCGTTGGTCTGCTGTTGGTCTACTTTGCACCTCTCATGACGACAGCTCGTGCCTTTAAACTCCGGAGAAAGTCTAGCTCTCAGGAGGCGCTGGCCGAACGATCTTGGTTGCTTTTCTTTTCGGTTGTCTTGCTTGTTTCGGATCTGTTCTCAGTCTCTTACTATGACAAGATCAACTGGCTACTAACTAGCGTCCTGTTGGGCCATGGTGTTTTGGTGGTTCGTCAGGCGAGCCTCAGGTCAGCCGTAAGACGCTGAGTGACGGAAACAGACCAGGCATTGGTGCGGCGACACTAGACTGCGACGTGTGAACAAGCGCACTTATGTCGCGCCTCAGTTAGCACAAGTGAGTAAGAATGAAGAGCGCGACATCTTTCTACCTCCATGAGTTCAATTTTGGAGGGGCGGAACTCGTGTTGGCGAGTGTTGCCAATCTTCTTGCCGCACACGGGGTGGAGGTTGAGGTAGTAGTTAGCCGTCGCGGCGCGGCACATCACTTCTTGAGTTCGGCCATTCCGGCCATAGAAACGGGCACTACGAGAACGCTTAAGGATCTTCCATTTCTAGTGCAGTACCTCAAGCGAGAGCGCCCGGCGAGAATCGTCAGCACGCTGTTTCGCTGCAATGTCATCGTAGTGTTGGCGTCGATCATTGCGGGCTATCGCGGCGAAGTTGTGCTTCGAGAGACGACATGCCTCTACGAGCGTCTTGCCGGGGGAGCACGCTATAGGGTCCTTTACACGCGGATGCTCTACTGGCTGATGTCGCTTAGAGCAGATCGCGTGCTGGTGCCCTCTCGGAGCGTGTTGCCTGGACTTTCAATGCTCTCGAAGCGCTACGCGGCGAAGGCCAGTTTGGCGCCTAACCCACTTCGCGTTCGCCCCTGCGCAGTGAAGTCGTTTGACTTCGGTCTGAGGGTGGTGGTGCTATCCAGACTGGATCCGGTGAAGTCGATTGACTTGACGATTAGTGCGGTGGGGATGCTGGGCGGAGAGGTCGTTCTGGAGGTTTACGGAGATGGACCGATGCGTCCCCACCTAGAGGCGCAGGCGTCCATGCAGTTGCAAAGCGGGTCCTATCATTTCCATGGCTTTGTTAGTGATGTGGAATCTGCATACGAGCGCGGCGGTGTGTTCGTAATCTGTTCGATCCACGAAGGTTTCCCAAATGCAGCTCTCGAAGCGGTTATAGCTGGAATGTGCATAGTGGTCGTTGGAAGGCGGGAAACATTCGAAGATCTGGCTCTTCTGTTTCAGCTTGATGAGAAGTGCTTTGTAGAGTCACGCGATCCGGGTGCGCTTGCTGGTCGTCTGAGAGACGTGCGAAGGGACCCTTCACGATATCGCGCAAGCCGTGAGGCAATTGATGCTTACGTTAGCGGGGTCAATGAAAGGGTGTTGGCGGCTTACGGGCATACGGTCCTGAAATGAGCAAGGTCCATTCGGTAGTTCTTGTCGGGGCGCTTCGCGCATCGCTGAGTGACCACAGGTCAGGTGGGCAAACGTTTGCCTGCACAAGTTTGGCCAAGGCGCTTGCTGCCCGGGGCTGGGTCGTTCATGGGATCGATTCATCAATCGAGTCCATCCGCGCACGAAGCGGCTTTCATCGCCTTCCGGCCGCGTGCGCTCGCCTAGTGAGGTTTGTTTGGGCCTGTGTCGTGCACAGACCTGACGCGGCCCTTGTGTTCTCAAGCAGCGGACTAAGCTTCGTGGAGAAGGGCGTAATGGTGGTAATTGCCAGACTTCTCGGCGTCAGAGGAATTCTGATGCCAAGGTCGGGCCCTCTTCGTGAGAACCTTGAATCGTCGCGAATCATGCGCCTGTTCGCGCGAATGGTATTTCTTTGTGCGTACAGAGTTGTTTGTCAATCGGAGGGATGGCGCTCCTACTTCCTGAGCCTTGGGTCAAACGAATCTAAGCTCGAGGTAGTGGAAAATTGGATTCCGGGCTCGTCTTTCGCCTCTTCGAGCGCAGCTGTGGCAAAGAGTGAGCAGGAAACCTTTGTTGTTGGCTTCTTTAGCAGAGTTGAGATTGAGAAGGGAATTTTTGACTACCTTGAGGCTATAAGGCGTGCTCACATCCGGGAGCCTCACATCCGGGGACTTATATACGGTGACGGCTCGGCAATGCCTGCTGTAGAAGCTTGGATACGCGAGAACGATATGGGGGGCGTGATTCTTTGCGGGGGCTGGCTATCTGCAGATATGAAGTTCGAACGGTTGCGAAGGTTGGACGCTCTTCTGTTCGCTTCTCATTCGGAAGGGTTCCCGAATTCAGTGCTGGAGGCCGTTGCGATGAAGGTTCCCATAATCTCCGTGCGTGTCGGCGCGGTGGAGGATTTTCTAGTTCACCAAGAGTCTAGTCTTCTGGCGACAATCGGTGATGTTGAGGATTTGGCCTCGCATGTTCTTACATTGGCGACAGAGGAATCTTTCCGGATCCGTTACGCATGTGCCGCATACGAGAGGGCGGTTCGACAGAACACGGAGCGTTGTGCTGTGGAACGTATTGCAGAGGTCTTGTCATGAATCCGGCCGTCTCGGTCTACAGAGTTGCCAATCGTTTCCATCGGGCGGGCTTTAGTAGGGTTTCGTGGGCACTTTCATGGCTCAACCGGCTCATTTTTTCCGCATGGATTCCGGGCTCTGCTTCGATCGGTAGAAATTTTGTTTGTGGATATTGGGGTCTTGGGGTTGTGATCCATCAAGAGGCAGTCATAGGGGACGATTGCATAATCTCCCAGAATGTGACCATCGGGAGAAATGGCACAAAGGATGGAATTCCGCGGCTCGGGAACCGTGTTTATGTTGGGTCGGGGGCTGTGATTGTTGGAGGGGTTTTCGTTGGAGACGGCGCGAAGATCGGTGCCAACAGTGTTGTTCTCCACGACGTCGAGCCCGGGTGCGTCGTCGTCGGTGCGCCCGCCAAGCCGGTGTCACGGGTCTAGGTGAGGTACGAACTGATTCGCTTGCTTATGTGTGATGCGTGCAATCCACCTGGATAGCTGAAAGATTGACAATCACGTAGCCAAGCGGAAGTGAGAACCGGTGCTCCCTGGCGCGCCGGTCTGGCAGAGAGGCAGATTCCGCTGAACTCATTGGGGAAGTCGTGAGCACACGTTCCAGATTGATCGACATCATCGCCGGCGCGCGCCCGAATTTCATGAAGGTCGCGCCGCTCATCAAGGCATTGCAGGCGCGTGAGGCCGAAGGCGGCCCGCTGCGCTACCGGCTGGTCCATACCGGCCAGCATTACGACCCGCGCATGTCGGGCGAGTTCTTCGCCCAGCTCGGTATCCCGGAACCGGACGTCAACCTCGAGGTCGGCTCCGGCACCCAGGCCGAGCAGGCCGCCGGGATCATGGTCGGCTACGAGAAGCTGCTGCTCGCCGCGCCCAGCCAACTCTGCCTGGTGGTCGGCGACGTCACCTCGACGATGGCCTGCGCGATCGCCGCGCAGAAGCTGCACGTGCCGGTGGCGCACGTCGAGGCCGGCATCCGCTCCGGCGACTGGGGCATGCCGGAGGAGATCAACCGGATGGTGACCGACGCGATCACCAACTGGTTCTTCACCACCAGCGAAGTCGCCAACGCCAACCTGCGCGCCGCCGGCATCCCCGACGAGCGCATCTTCTTCGTCGGCAACACGATGATCGACACGCTGCTGGCGAACATCGACCGGCTGCGCCCGCCGGCCTTCGTCGACGAGCTCGGCCTGCAGGCCGGCGGCTATTTCGTGCTGACCCTGCACCGGCCGTCGAACGTCGACACCGCCGGCCACTTCGCCAACCTGCTGCAGGCCATCGCCGAGGCCACCCGCGGCCTGCCGGTGGTGTTCCCGGTGCATCCGCGTACCGCGAAGACCCTGCGCGAACTCGACGGCTTCCCACCGTCGATCCACCTGGTCGACCCGCAGCCCTATCTGGAGTTCAACTGGCTGGTGAAGCACGCCAAGGGCGTGATCACCGACTCCGGCGGCGTCACCGAGGAGACCACGGTGACCGGCGTGCCCTGCATGACCCTGCGCACGACCACCGAACGCCCGGAGACGGTGACGATCGGCACCAACGAACTGCTCGGCACCGACCCGGCGGCGCTGAAGCCGGCGCTGGACCGGCTGTTCGCCGGTGAGTGGAAGGGCGGCGCGATCCCGGAGCTGTGGGACGGCAAGACGGCGCCGCGCATCGTCGCCGCGCTGGAGAAGCTCCTTGCCTGATGCGACGCAGCCCGAGGCGGCCGCTTCCGGCGCCTTGTCCCGCTACTGGCACACCCTGCGCTGGCTGAAGCCGGTGCAGATCTACGGCCGCGCCTGGTTCCGGCTGGCGCGGCCGCGCCCGGACCAGTCGCCGCCGCCGGCGCTGCGCATACCGGCGACGCATTGGCAGCGCTGCGCCCGCGCGGCGTCGATGACCGGGCCGCGCAGGCTGCGCTTCCTCGGGGTCGAACGCGAACTCGCAGGGCCCGGCGACTGGAACCGCGCCGACTGGCCGAAGCTGTGGCTGTACAACGCGCACTACTTCGACGACCTCGCCGCCGACGACGCCGACGCGCGTGCCGGCTGGCATCGCGAGCTGATGCGGCGCTGGATCGCCGAGAATCCGCCGCCGGCCGGCAACGGCTGGGAGCCGTATCCGGCTTCGCTGCGGATCGTCAACTGGATCAAGTGGGCGCTGGCCGTCGAAGCGCTGGCGCCGGAAGCGGTGCACAGCCTCGCCGTGCAGGCGCGCTTCCTGCGCCGCCGCCTCGAGATCCACCTGCTCGGCAATCACCTGTGGGCGAACGCCAAGGGCCTGCTGTTCGCCGGCGCCTTCTTCAGCGGTGACGAGGCCGCCGGCTGGCTGCGCAAGGGCGCGGCGATCCTGCGCCACGAACTCGACGAGCAGATCCTCGCCGACGGTGGCCACTTCGAGCGCAGCCCGATGTACCACGCGATCCTGCTCGAGGACGTGCTCGACCTGCTGCAGCTCGACCGTGCCTTCCCGGGCGCCTTGCCTGTCGACCTGGTCGCGACGCTGGCCGCCGCCGCGCCGCGCATGCTGCGCTGGCTGCGGGTGATGAGCCACCCCGACGGCGAGATCGCCTTCTTCAACGACGCCGCCTTCGGCATCGCCCCGCGCCTGGCCGAGCTGCAGGCCTATGCCGCCGCGCTCGGCATCGCCTTCGACACCGCGCCGCTGGCCGAGATCGAGGCATTGCCCGACTCCGGTTACGTGCGCCTGCAGGCCGGCCCGGCGGTGCTGATCGCCGACATCGCCCCGGTCGGGCCGGACTACATCCCCGGCCACGCCCATGCCGATACCCTGTCCTTCGAGCTGTCGCTGCACGGGCGCCGGGCGCTCGTGAACGGCGGCATCTCGACCTACGACGCCGGCCCGCTGCGGCATCGCCAGCGCCGCACGGCCGCGCACAACACCGTGACCGTCGACGGCGCCGATTCGTCCGAGGTCTGGGGCGCGTTCCGGGTCGCCCGCCGCGCCCGGCCCTTCGATGTCGCCTGGCGGCGTGAAGGC
Source organism: Arenimonas composti TR7-09 = DSM 18010 (assembly GCF_000426365.1). Taxonomy (GTDB): domain Bacteria; phylum Pseudomonadota; class Gammaproteobacteria; order Xanthomonadales; family Xanthomonadaceae; genus Arenimonas; species Arenimonas composti. Next base: position 436,419 of record NZ_AUFF01000002.1, read on the forward strand.
GACACGCTGGTCGTTCACGGCGCCCACGACGGCTACCGGCGTCTGCCCGGGCGCGTGTACCATGCGCGCACCTGGCGACTGGACGAACACGGGCTGGAAGTGCGCGACGCACTCACCGGCCGCTTCTCCGGAGCGACCGCCAGGTTCCGCTTCGCACCTACCGACCCGCCGCCGCTCACCTGGAGCTCTTCGGCTCCCGCGGCGATCGAGGCCGGCGCGTGGTATCCGCGCTTCGGCGCCGAATCGTCCTGCGAGGTCCTGACCGTCCACGGCGACGGCCCGGCCTTCGCCACGCAATTCGCCTGGACCCGACAATGAAGATCCTGTTCCTCTCGGACAATTTCCCGCCCGAGGGAAATGCGCCGGCGACGCGGCTCCACGAGCACGCGATGCGCTGGGTGCGCGCCGGTCACGAGGTGACGGTGATCACCTGTGCGCCGAATTTCCCGGAAGGCAAGCTCTTCCCCGGCTACAGCAACCGCTGGCGCCAGGTCGAGGAGCTCGACGGCATCCGCGTGGTGCGGGTGAAGACCTATATCACCGCCAACGAGGGTTTCCTCAGGCGCACGCTCGACTACCTGAGCTTCATGCTGATGGGCTTCTTCATGGGCCTGTTCGAGCGCCGCCCCGACGTGGTGGTCGCGACCTCGCCGCAGTTCTTCTGCGCGCTCGGCGGCTGGATGCTGGCGGTGGCCAAATGGCGGCCGTTCGTGTTCGAGCTGCGCGACCTGTGGCCGGCCTCGATCATGGCGGTCGGGGCGATGGAGAAGAGTTTCGCGATCCGGATGCTCGAGAAGCTCGAGCTGTTCCTGTACCGCCGCGCCGACCTGATCGTCTCGGTCACCGAAAGCTTCCGCCACGACCTGGTGGAACGCGGCATCGACGGCGACAAGATCGAGGTCGTGGTCAACGGCGTCGACCTCGACCGTTACGAGCCGCGGCCGCGCGATCAGGAGCTGGAGGCGGAGTTCGACCTCGCCGGCAAGTTCGTCGCCGGCTACATGGGCACCCACGGCATGGCGCATGCGCTGCCGAAGGTGCTGGAAGCCGCCGAGCTGCTGCGCGACCGCGACGACATCGTGTTCTTCTTCGCCGGCTCCGGCGCCGAACGCGCCAAGGTCGAGGAGATGGTCGCGGAGCGCAGCCTGGACAACGTCCGCCTGATCCCACGCCAGCCGAAGGAGCGCATGCCGGCGCTGTGGAGCATCTGCGACCTGTCGATCGTGCCGCTGCGCGACACGCCGGTGTTCGCGACGGTGATCCCGTCGAAGATCTTCGAGTCGATGGGCATGGGCGTGCCGATCCTGATCAGCGTGCCGGATGGCGAGGCGACCGGCATCGTCCGCCGGTCCGCCTGTGGTGTGCAGGTGGCTCCCGAAGATCCCGCTGCGATGGCGGACGCCATTCGCGGTCTTGCAGATGATCCGGTCAGGCTCGAAAGACTGCGCACTAACGCCAGTTCGGCCGCGGTCGAGTACTCGAGAGAAACGCAGGCTGAAAGAATGTTGAGGTTGATGGAGCGGACGGCCGAGATGGGGCCTGTCCTGGAAAGTTTCGCCAATGATCAAGGGGATCAATAGATGAAGGTTCTTGTCACCGGTACTGCCGGTTTTATCGGCAGTCACGTCGCGCAGGTTCTGTTGTCGCGCGGCGACGAGGTCATTGGCTTCGATAGCCTCAATGACTACTACGACGTGTCGCTGAAGCAAGCCCGCCTGGCGCGCTTGCTGGATCAGCGCGGTTATACCCACGTGCAGGCGGACCTTTCCGACCGGGCGGCTGTCGAGAATGTATTCGCGACACATCGACCGCAGCGGGTCGTGCATCTCGCGGCTCAGGCCGGAGTTCGCTACGCGGCCCAGAATCCGCACGTCTATGTGTCCAGCAATGTGACCGGAACGCTGCACATCCTCGAGGGATGTCGCCACCACGGTGTGGAGCACTTGGTTTTCGCGTCGACGAGTTCGGTGTACGGCGCGAACCGCGCGATGCCGTTCAACGAGCACCAGGGCACCGAGCACCCGTTGACCCTGTACGCAGCTACCAAGAAGGCCAACGAGATGATGGCGCACTCCTACGCCCATCTTTACGGCTTCCCGTGCACCGGCCTGCGCTTCTTCACCGTCTACGGCCCGTGGGGCCGCCCGGACATGGCGCTCTTCCTGTTCACTAAGTCGATCCTGGCTGGTGAGCCGATCAAGGTTTTCAACCACGGCCATCACCGCCGCAGCTTCACCTATGTCGACGACATCGTGGAAGGCGTCGTGCGCGCGCTTGATTGCCCGCCGGGGAAGGACGCGGCCTGGGACGGCATGAATCCCGATCCCGCTACCAGCGGCGTTGCGCCGTACCGCATCTTCAACATCGGCAACGAGCAGCCGGTCGAACTGCTCCGCTACATCGAGGTGCTCGAGGAATGCCTCGGCCGCAAGGCGAAGATGGAGATGCTTCCGCTGCAGGCCGGTGACGTGCCGGATACGGAAGCCGACGTCTCCAGCCTGGTCGATGCCGTCGGCTATCGGCCGCAGGTGAGCGTCGAGCAAGGCGTCTCGAACTTCGTTGCCTGGTATCGGGACTACTACCGCGTGTAGCAGGGCGGCCGCGGCGACCCGGTAATCGTTTTGTGACAAGGATTGCCGGTTCACACCGAACCGGTCACCTTGTCCCGCCATGCGCCGCCGGACCCCCCGTTGAGCTTCCCCGAACTCCTGACCCTCGCCAGCGCGCTGCTGCTGAGCGTCTGGCTGTCGCTGCGGGCGCCGCCGCGGGTGCGCATCGTCGTCGTGATCGCGGTGCTGCTGGTGTCGGCGGCGATGTTCCTGCCGCTGGAGACGCTCGAGCAGGCCTTCGGCCGCCGCAACGTGCGCTGGCTCGGCAAGCGCCTCGCCGGCACGCCGTTCGACGTCAGCGTGATGGCGCATTTCCTCGCCTTCGCCGGCCTGGCCGCGGTGCTCTGGCTGTCGCGGCCGGACTGGCGCGGCTGGCGGGCGGTCGGGGTGCTGGTGGCGCTGGCGGTCGCCGGCGAGCTGATGCAGGGCATCGGTGCCTACCGGCAGGCGCGGCTGGATGACGTCTTCACCAACCTGCTCGGCAGCGCTGCCGGCCTGGCCGTGGCCCTTCCGATCGCCTGGTGGCGGGGCAGGGGGCCGCCGCCTCCGGCCTGAGCCGCCCGACCGGCGCTCCCCGGAATGAATCCGGGTCATTCGCGAATGAATCCGGACCCTTCCGGAATGAATCCGGCTCCTTCGCGAATCACTCCAGGACATTCGCGAATGGATCCGGCCCCTTCCGGAACGACTCCGGGACCTTCGCGGATCCGCCGGGACCCGCTGCGTCCCCCCGATATGGTAAGGATGGGCACCGACGGGACCCGGGGGAGCCTGTTGAGCCTGCTACGCGCGGCCGGGCGCAATGCGCTCGCCAACTACCTGCACTTCGCGGTGACCACGGTCGTGACCCTGGTGGCCAGTCCGCTGCTGGTCCAGTACCTCGGGCCGGTGGCCTTCGGGCTGTGGCGCGCGCTGCAGCGGATCATGGATTTCGGCACCGTCGCCGACGGCCGCGCGACCCAGGCGCTGAAGTGGCTGGTCGCCCGTGGCGTCGAAGCCGGCGACGACCACGCCCAGCGCCAGGCGGTCGGCAGCGCGCTGATCGTCTGGGCGCTGTTCCTGCCGCTGTCGCTGCTGGTCTGCGGCGGGCTGGTGTGGGCGCTGCCGCATCTGATCGCCGGCGTGCCGCCGGAGCTGGCGGCGCCGCTGCGCTGGGCGGCGGTGCTGCTGGCGCTGAACCTGCTGCTGATCCCGCTGCTCGGGGCGCCGGACGCGGTGCTGGTCGGCACCAACCAGGGGCATGTGTCGGTGCTGCTGCGCGCCGGCCTGTTCGCGGCGTCGAACGCGGTGATGCTGGTCGCCGCCTGGCGCGGGCACGGCCTGCCGGTGCTGGCGGCGATCGTGCTGGCGAGCTCGCTGCTGTTCGCGCTGCTGATCTGGCGGCAGGCGCGGCGGCGGGTGCCGTGGTTCGGCGTCGCCCGGCCGACGCGGCCGCAGGTGCGCGGCTTCTTCGGTTTCAGCGGCGGCGTGGTGCTGTGGTCGGTGGTCGTGAAGCTGCTGCTGGCCAGCGACCTGCTGCTGATCGGGTTCCGGCTCGGCGCCGGCGCGGTCACCGACTACGTGTTCACCGCCTACGCGGCGCAGGTGGCGATCAGCCTGGCCTTCATGACCGGCAGCGCGTCGATGCCCGGGGTGGGGCGCCTGGTCGGCGGCGGCGATGCCGCGCGGATCGCCGCCGCCGCCGCCGGCGTGCGCGACCTGACCCTGTTCCTGGCAGTGCTGCTGTGCGCCGGCGCGCTGCTGTTCAACCGCCCCTTCGTCGCCCTGTGGGTCGGCGGCGAACACCACCTCGGTGGCCTGTTCGAGTTCCTGATCGTGCTCGAGGCGCTGCAGCTGATCCTGATCCGCAGCGAGGCGCAGTTGCAGGACCTGGGCCTGCGCATCGGCCGCCGCGTCGGCATCGGCGTGGTGGCGACGGTATTGGCGCTGCTGCTGGGCGACCTCGCCTGGCGGCTCGTGGGCGAGGTCTGGGCGATCCCCGCCGGCGTGATCGCCGGGCGGCTGCTGATGTCGCTGCGGTTCCCGCGCCTCGCCGCGGCGGTGGTCGGCCCGGCGCTGCGCGGCCAGTGGCTGCGCACGCTGGCGGGGGTCGCGCTGGTCGGCGCCTGCGGGCTCGCCGCCGAGTGGCTGTATGCGGGCGCGGCGCCGCTGCGGCCGGCGACGCTGCTGGCGCTGCCGGTGTTCGCCGGGGTGGTGGCGGTGGCATGGTTCGGCTTGCTCGGCGCCGCCTCGCGCCGGCGCCTGCTCGGACTGCTGCCCTGGCGGCGCCGGCCGACGGAGAACGGACATGCCTGAGCCGATCGCGCTGGTGATCGCCAGTTACCCGGAATCGCTGACGGTGTTCCGTGGCGACCTGCTGCGCGACCTGCGCGCACAGGGCTTCGCCGTGCACGTGGTCGCGCCGGGGCTGCAGGCGTCGCCGGCGGTGACCGCGATCCTGCGCGGCTGGGGCGTGCACTGCCACGACATCGCCTTCGCGCGCACCGGCACGAATCCCTTCGCCGACGCCCTGCTGCTGTGGCGGCTGTACCGCCTGCAGCGGCGGCTGCGGCCGGCGCTGATGCTCGCCTACACCATCAAGCCGGTGGTCTACGGCCTGCTCGCGGCCTGGCTGGCGCGGGTGCCGCGCCGCTACGCGCTGATCACCGGCCTCGGTTACGCGTTCGCCGACGGCCGCGGCGGGCTCGCGCGCATCGCCCGCGGGCTCTACCGCGCCGCGCTGCGGCGCGCCGATGCGGTGTTCTTCCAGAACCCGGACGACCAGGCCCTGTTCGCCGGCGAAGGCCTGCTGGCGCCGGGGCAGCGCACGCAGGTCGTCGCCGGCTCCGGCGTCGACGTCGACCATTTCGCGCCGGCCCCGCTGCCGGCGGGACCGCCGGTGTTCCTGCTGATCGCGCGCCTGCTGGTCGCCAAGGGCGTGCGCGAATACGCGGCGGCGGCGGCGCGGGTGCGGGCGCGGCATCCGCAGGCGCGGTTCCGGCTCGCCGGCTGGATCGACGACAACCCCGATGCGATCGCCGCCGGCGAGCTCGAGGCCTGGATCGCCGCCGGCACGCTCGAGTTCCTCGGCCGCCTCGACGATGTCCGTGGCGCGGTTGCAGATTGCACGGTGTATGTGCTTCCCTCCTACCGGGAGGGGACGCCACGCACGGTACTCGAGGCGATGGCGATGGGGCGGCCGGTCATCACCACCGACGCACCCGGCTGCAGGGAGACGGTGATCGACGGGGAGAACGGTGTCCTCGTCGCGCTGCGTTCGGTCGACGCCCTCGAGGCGGCGATGCTGGAATTCGTAAGAGACCCGGACCTCGCCCCGCGCATGGGGCGACAGGCTCGCAGGATCGCGGAGGACAGGTATGACGTACGCAAGGTCAATGCGGTGATGTTGCGCGAAATGGGCATGGCGCCCATCGTCAGGGACGGCCCCACCATGGGGTGACCGCAGATGGGCCGGCGGCAGAGGACCTGCTCGGGCACATACGGCGGGAATACGGTGACGGCGAGGTTGCGCTGCACCGGCCGGTCTTCGTCGGCGACGAGCGTCGCTGGCTGCGCGAGTGCGTGGAATCCAACTTCGTGTCGACCGCCGGCAGCCTGGTCGGCGAGTTCGAGCGCCGGCTCGCGGCGTTCACCGGCGCCGCGCACGTGGTCGCCACCGTCAACGGCACCTCGGCGCTGCACCTCGCGCTGCGCGTCGCCGGCGTCGAGCGCGGCGATGAGGTGCTGACGCAGGCGCTGAGCTTCGTCGCCACCGCCAACGCGATCGCCTACACCGGCGCCGAGCCGGTTTTCCTCGACGTCGACGCCGACAGCCTCGGGCTCTCGCCGGTGGCGCTGGCGGCGTGGCTGCACGAGCACGCCGAACGGCGCGACGACGGCCGCGCCTGGAACCGCCGCAGCGGACGCCGCATCGCCGCCTGCGTGCCGATGCACACCTTCGGCAATCCGCTGCGCATCGCCGCGGTGGTGGCGATCTGCGCGGCGCACGGCATTCCGGTGGTGGAAGACGCCGCCGAGGCGCTCGGCAGCCGCGCCGGCGACCGCCACGCCGGCACCTTCGGCGCGCTCGGCGTGCTCAGTTTCAACGGCAACAAGGTGATCACCACCGGCGGCGGCGGCGCGGTCCTGACCGACGACGCCGCGCTGGCCGCCCGCGCACGCCACCTGGGCACCACCGCGCGCTGCGCGCATCCCTACGAGTTCGTGCACGACGAAGTCGGCTTCAACTACCGCCTGCCCAACCTCAATGCAGCGCTGGGCTGCGCCCAGATGGAGTCGCTGCCGATGATGCTGACGATCAAGGCCGAGGTGGCCGCGCGCTACCGGCGCTTCTTCCGCGACCGCGGCGTCGCCTTCGTCGAACCCTTGCCGGACACCAGCAGCAACCACTGGCTCAACGCGATCGTGCTGGCCTCGGCCGAGGACCGCGAGCCGCTGCTCGAAGCCACCGCCCGCGCCGGCGTCATGACCCGGCCGGTCTGGCGGCTGCTGTCGCAGCTGCCGATGTACGCGCACTGCGCGCACGACGGCCTGGCGGTGAGCCGCGAACTGGCGCCGCGGCTGCTGAACCTGCCGTCGAGCGTGCCCGAGCGCGAGTTCGCGAGGCTGCGGCCGTGAACCTGCTGGCACTGCTCGGCCGCGACGGGCCGATGTTCGACACGGACATCGGCCGCCACGAGGAGGAGCTCACGGCGCAGGTGCGCGCCGGCCGGTTCCTGGTGATCGGCGGCGCCGGCTCGATCGGCCAGGCGGTGACCCGCGAGATCTTCCGGCGCCGGCCGAAGGTGCTGCACGTCGTCGACATCAGCGAGAACAACACCGTCGAACTGGTGCGCGACCTGCGCAGCACCCTCGGCTACATCGACGGCGATTTCCGCGCGTTCGCGATCGACTGCGGCGGCCGCGAGTTCGCGGCGCTGATGAATTCCGTCGACGGCTACGACGTCGTCTTCAACCTGTCGGCGCTCAAGCACGTGCGCAGCGAGAAGGACCCGTTCACGCTGATGCGGCTGGTGCGGGTGAACGTGCTCGACACCCTGCGTACGCTCGAACACGCGCAGCGCGCCGGTGCCCGCCGTTACTTCAGCGTGTCGACCGACAAGGCCGCCAACCCGGTGAACATGATGGGCGCCAGCAAGCGCCTGATGGAACGCTTCCTGATGCGCGCCAGCGCGCGCATGCCGGTGTCGACCGCGCGCTTCGCCAATGTCGCGTTCTCCGACGGATCGCTGCTGCACGGTTTCGAGCGGCGCCTGGCGAAAGGCCAGCCGATCTCGGCGCCGAACGACGTGCGCCGCTATTTCCTGACGCCGCAGGAAGCCGGCGAGCTGTGCCTGGCCTCGGCCCTGCTCGGCGACAACCGCGACGTGTTCTTCCCGAAGTTCGCCGACACGATCGCGCCGGCGCGCTTCTCCGACATCGCGGTGCGCTTCCTGCAGGCGCGCGGCTATGTTCCTTACGAATGCGCCGACGAGGACGAGGCCCGCGGCCGCGCCGCCGAGCTGATCGCGCAGCGGCGCTGGCCGGTCTATTTCTTCGCCAGCGACACCACCGGCGAGAAGGACGTCGAGGAGTTCTACACCGGCGACGAGGACCTGGACCTGGCGCGCTTCGAGGCCATCGGCGTGATCCGCGCCCGCCCGGACCACGACCCGGCGCGGCTCGACGCCTTCCTGCAGGCGATCGAGGAACTGCGCCGGCGCCCGCGCTGGGAGCGCGGCGACCTGGTCGAACTCTTCAAGCGCACCTTGCCGGAGTTCCGCCACCAGGACACCGGCCGCTTCCTGGACGGGAGGATGTGATGCAGCGGGTATTCGACATCCTGCTTTCCGGCTTCGCGTTGCTGGTCTTCCTGCCGCTGATGCTGCCGGTGATGCTGGCGCTGCGCCTGAGCGGCGAGGGCGAGGTGTTCTTCGTACAGTCGCGGATCGGCCGCCACGGCCGCCCGTTCGGTCTGTACAAGTTCGCGACGATGCTGCGCGACAGCCCGTCGATGGGCACCGGCACCGTGACCCTGAAGGACGACCCGCGGGTGCTGCCGATGGGGCGCTTCCTGCGCCGCTACAAGATCAACGAGCTGCCGCAGCTGCTCAACGTGCTGCGCGGCGACATGAGCCTGGTCGGGCCGCGGCCGCAGACCACGCGCTGCTTCGAGGCCTACCCGGAACGCTCGCGCGCGGCGATCCTGCAGGTGCCGCCGGGGATGTCGGGCATCGGCGCGATCGTCTTCCACGACGAGGAGCAGCTGCTGCAGGACGGCGCCGCCGAGGACCTCTACGACCGCGTGATCATGCCGTACAAGGGACTGATCGAAGAGTGGTACGTGGCGCGGCGCGGGCTGCGCGTCTACCTGGCCTGCCTGGCGCTGACGGTGTGGGTCGTGCTGCGGCCGCGCTCGGGCGCGGTGTGGACGCTGTTCCCGGACCTGCCGCCGCCGCCGCCGGAACTGGCGGCTCCGCTCGCCTGGAGGGACCGCCGGTGAAGCTGGTTTTCGACGAGAGGATGGTCCGCCACATCCGCGAGGCGCGGATCGCCGAGCACGGCCGCGACTCCAGGCTGCTGGCGCTCGCCGAGCGCCTGCTGGCCAATCCGCTGCTGCGCTGGCCGCTCGGGATCTTCGAGCATGTCGCCGGCTTCCTGCTGGCGCTGCCGATACCGCTGTATGCCGGCGTCGTCGGCTTCGTGGCGACCCACATGCGCGGGTTGCCGGCCTACGGCGGCATGTACGTGCGCGCGCTGTACTGGCGCCGGAAGCTCGGGCGGATGGCGCCGAACGTCTTCATCGACCAGGGCGTGTTCTTCGCGTTCCCGCGGGCGGTGCGCCTCGACGAGTTCGCCTACATCGACAAGAACGTGCTGCTGATGAGCCGCACGGTGAAGGTCGGCCGGCGGGTGCACATCGCGCCGCGGGTGTTCGTCAGCGGCGGCGGCGATTTCGAGATCGAGGACTACGCCTGCATCGCCACCAACACCAATGTGATCACCTCCACCGAGGTGCTCGCCGACGGCGCCCGCTGCTCCGGACCGATGGTCAGCGCCGCGCAGCGCAAGGTCTTCCGCGGCAAGGTGCTGATCCGCCGCGACGCCTTCATCGGCGCCGGCGCGACGCTGCTGCCGGGGGTCGAGATCGGCACCGGGTCGGTGGTCGGGGCCGGCGCGGTGATCACCCGCGCCACCGAGCCCTGGGGCATCTACGTCGGCGCGAAGGCGGTGCGGCTCGGCGACCGCGAACCGGTCAGGCACGGGGACGATCCATGAAGATCCTGGTCACCGGCAGCGCCGGCTTCATCGGCCACCACCTCGCGGCGGCGCTGCTGGCGCGCGGCGACGAGGTCGTGGGGCTCGACAACCTCAACGACTACTACGACGTGGACCTGAAGCGGGCGCGGCTGGCGCGGCTGGCGGCATCGCCGGGCTATTCGCACGTGCATGCCGACCTCGCCGACCGCGCCGCGGTGGAGGCGCTGTTCGCCGGCCACCGGCCGCAGCGGGTCGTGCACCTCGCGGCCCAGGCCGGGGTCCGCTACGCCGCCGGCAACCCGCACGTGTACGCGCAGAGCAATGTGGTCGGCATGCTGCACGTGCTCGAGGGCTGCCGCCATCACGGCGTCGAACACCTGGTGTTCGCCTCCAGCAGCTCGGTCTACGGCGCCAACCGGCGCATGCCCTTCACCGAGGGGCAGGGCACCGAGCACCCGCTGACGATGTACGCGGCGACCAAGAAGGCGAACGAGATGATGGCGCACGCCTACGCCCACCTCTACGGCTTTCCCTGCACCGGCCTGCGCTTCTTCACGGTCTACGGGCCCTGGGGCCGGCCGGACATGGCGCTGTTCCTGTTCACCCGGGCGATCCTCGCCGGCGAGCCGCTGCGGGTGTTCAACCACGGCCGCCACCGGCGCAGCTTCACCTACGTCGACGACATCGTCGACGGCGTCGTCCGCGTGCTCGACAACCCGCCGGCGCCGGATCCGGACTGGTCGGCCGACGCGCCGGACCCGGCGGTGAGCGGGGTGGCGCCGTACCGGATCTTCAACATCGGCAACGAGCAGCCGGTGGAACTGCTGCGCTACATCGAAGTGCTGGAGCAGTGCCTGGGCCGCAAGGCGGTACTGGAACTGCTGCCGCTGCAGCCCGGGGACGTACCCGACACCGAGGCCGACGTCGGCCGCCTCGCCGACTGCCTGGGCTACCGGCCGCGGGTGCCGGTGGAGGAGGGCGTGGCCCGATTCGTGGCCTGGTACCGCGATTACTACCGTCTCTGAGCCCGTCGCCCCACGGCAACAGCCTTCAGGGCCCATCACGCGACGGTTTTTGCGGCATTGCCCCGACGGGGCATAATCCGGCGTCCCCCTGCGGAGTTCCCATGAGAAGCCACCTGATACGGGCCCTGCTCGTGCTCGCCGTCCTCCTGCTGTCCGCCTGCGTGACCAGCAACACCGGCAACCTCCGCGCCGGCAACGCCCGCGCCGTGGTCGCGGCCGAGTCGCTGCCCGCCCCCGACAGCACCGGCGCCGGTGGCGCCTACACCGGCGTGCCCGACTACCGTATCGGTGCCCTCGACCTGTTGCAGGTCAGTGTCTTCCAGCTCGACGCGATGAGCCGCGAGGTCCGCGTCAACTCGTCGGGCATGATCTCGCTGCCGCTGATCGGCGCGGTCGCCGCCGGCGGCAAGACGGTGCCGGAGCTCGAGCAGGAGATCGCCTCGCGACTCACCGAGGACTACCTGCAGAACCCGCAGGTCAGCGTCTTCGTGAAGGAGTACACCAGCCAGCGCGTCACCGTCGAAGGCGCGGTGAACAAGCCCGGCATCTTCCCGATCACCGGCCGCACCAGCCTGCTGCAGGCGGTGGCGATGAGCGAGGGCCTGACCCCGCTGGCCGACCCGGGCGCGGTGGTGGTGTTCCGCACGATCGGCGGCCAGCGGATGGCGGCGCTGTTCGACCTGCGCGAGATCCGCGCCGGCAACGCCGAGGACCCGCAGGTCTACGGCGACGACATCATCGTCATCGACCAGTCCGGCCCGCGTACCGCCCTCAAGACGATCACCGAGAGCCTGCGCGGCATCGTTGGTTTCCGCACCTTCTGATTCCTGGACCCCCCGGCCAATGACTGACGCCATCGATACCAACGACGCCTCCGGCCTTCCCACCCCCGCGGGGCAGCCGAACCGCCAGCTGGCGCTTCCGCGAGACCGGCCGCTGAGCACCGAGGTCTCGCCGCCCGAGAACGGCGACGGCGGCGACGAAATCAGCCTGCTCGACTACTGGCGCGTCATCGTCAAGCGCCGCTGGACGGTGCTGGCGACCCTGGCCATCGTGCTGGTGACGGCCCTGGTCGGCACCCTGCTGATGACGCCGATCTACCGCGCCTCGGTGACCCTGCAGATCGAGCGCGACACCATGCAGGTCGTGCAGGTCGAAGGCTTCACGCCGGAGGAATCCGGCGTCGGCGGCGACTTCTACATGACCCAGTACGAGTTGCTGAAGAGCCGCTCGCTGGCGCAGCGGGTGATCAGCGAACTCGACCTCGAGAACGACCCCGCCTACCAGGCGATGACCGCGCCCTCGCCGTGGAAGGCGCTGTTCGGCTCCGGCGGCGGCGACGAGGACACCGTGGTCGATGCCGCGGTCGCCGAGGCCGCCGAGTCCGACCGCCAGAGCGCGATGATCACCGCGTTCCTGAACCGGCTGAGCGTCGAGCCGGTGCGCAATTCGCGCCTGGTGCGGGTGCACTTCGACAGCCCGGACGCGGCGTTCTCGCAGCGGGTGATCAACGCGCTGGCCGAGGCCTTCATCGCCAGCAATCTCGAGCGCCGCTTCGAGGCTTCGTCCTACGCCAAGACCTACCTGGAAGAGCGGCTCGAGCAGCTGAAGATCAAGCTCGAGGATTCGGAGAAGGAACTGGTCGCCTTCGCCCAGCGTGAGCGCATCGTCGATTCGTCCAACGGCACCCCGCTGCCGGCGCAGAGCCTGGCCGAACTCAACACGGCGCTGGCCAAGGCCCAGGACGAGCGCATCCGTGCCGAGGCGCGCTGGCGCCAGGCCGAGGCCGCCAGCGGCATGGGCCTGAGCTCGGTGCTCGGCAGCACGATCATCCAGACCCTGCAGGAAACCCGCGCCGGGCTGCAGGCGCAGTACCAGGAGAAGCTGAGCGTCTTCAAGCCGGCGTTCCCGGAAATGCAGCAGCTGCAGGCGCAGATCGACGAGCTCGACCGCCTGATCGCCACCGAGGTCGCCAACATCAAGCTCTCGATCCGCGCCGAGTACCAGGCGGCGCTGGCGCAGGAGCAGCTGCTGCGCAACCAGATCAACACGGTCAAGGACGAGGTGCTGGATCTGCAGAGCCGCAGCATCCAGTTCAACATCCTGCGCCGCGAGGTCGACACCAACCGCCAGCAGTACGAGGCGCTGCTGCAGCGCTACAAGGAGATCGGCGTCGCCGGCGGCGTCGGCACCAACAACATCTCGATCGTCGACAGCGCCGAGCGCCCGCGCTTCGCGCACAGCCCGAGCCTGGGCCTGAACCTGGCGATCGGCCTGCTGCTGGGCCTGTTCCTCGGCATCCTGCTGGCCTTCCTGTTCGAGCTGATCGACGACAGCCTGAAGAGCCCGGAGGACATCGAGCGCCTGCTCGGCCAGTCGGTGCTCGGCGTGATCCCGCGCCTGAAGGCGCCGATGACCCCGGCGCAGGCGCTGGCCGACCCGCGCTCGGCCTTCGCCGAGGCCTACCGCTCGGTGCGCACCGCGCTGCAGTTCTCCACCGATACCGGGGTGCCGCGCTGCCTGCTGGTGACCAGCGCGACCCCGTCCGAGGGCAAGTCGACCACCGCGCTGACCCTGGCCCGCAACTTCGCCGAGCTCGGCAAGCGGGTGCTGATCATCGACGGCGACCTGCGCAATCCGTCGCTGCACCGGATGATTTCCAGCGACAACAGCACCGGCCTGAGCAACTACCTCGCCGGCGCCGCGAAGGCCGTCGACGTGATCCGCCCGACCGACGTCCCGAACCTGAGCTTCATGCCGACCGGCCCGCTGCCGCCGAACCCGGCCGAGCTGCTGATGGGCGCCAAGATGGTGGCGCTGGTGCGGGTGGCCAGCGAGAAGTACGACCAGGTGATCATCGACGGCCCGCCGGTGATGGGCCTGGCCGACGCCCCGATCCTGGCGAACATGGCCAGCGGCACGCTGCTGATCGTCGAGGCCGGCTCGACCCGCATCTCGGTCGCCCGCAATGCGCTCAAGCGCCTGTACGCGGCGCGCGCGCACGTGATCGGCGCGCTGCTGACCAAGTACAGCTCGAAGCAGGGCGGCTACGCCTACGGCGGCTACAGCTACTACTCGTACGGCGCCTCCGGCGAGACGCAGAAGCAGCTGGGAACGCGCTGAGGACGCCATGAGCCCCGGGACCCGGCAAGACGCGCGCGCCCGGACACCGGCCGGCACGCAGGCACTGGAACAGGCGCTGGCCTGTCACCGGGTGCCGGCCTTGCTGGCGGCGGCGCTGGCGCGGCCGCTGCCGCCGGACATGACGGTGCTGCTGCGGATCGTCGCCGGCGACGAGGCGCTCGCCGCCAGTTCGGCGCGGGCCTGCGGCGAGCCCGTCGAGACGGTGGTCGAGGCGGCCTCGTTCTACATCCAGCAGCTGCAGTTCCTGCCGCAGGCCGACAGCTACCGGGTGCTCGGCGTCACCCCGGACGCGGCCGACGCGCGGATCAAGGAGCATTACCGCCTGCTGGTGCACTGGCTGCACCCGGACCGCAACCACGATGGCTGGGAGAGCGCCTACGCCGACCGGGTGAACCGGGCCTGGCAGGACCTGCGCACGCCGGCCCGCCGCCGCGCCTACGACGCCGAGCGCCAGCACCCGGCGCCGGCCTACGACTACCCGCCGCCGCCGTCGCCGGCGCCGCGGCTGCTGATGCTGCACGAGACGGCGCCGCCGGCGCCGGCCCGGCGCGGCCGCTACCTGCCGCAGATCGTGGTGTCGATGCTGGCGCTGGTGGCCGCCGGCATCCTCGGCATCATGTGGTACGGCCGCAACCTCGGGCAGGCGCGGCCGATCGCGCCGCCGGCGAGCATCGCCCCGGTGCCGGCGCCGGAGAACGCGGCGCTGGCGGCGCTGCAGGCTGGCGAGGCCGGCGGCATCGACCTCGCCGCGGTGACCGAAGCGGGCGAGGCCGAACTTTTCGCGGTCGCCGATCGCGTGGTGATCGCCCCCGTCGACCCGGCCCATCACGACGATGTGCCCGCGGCGGCGCCCGCGCCGCGCCATGCGAAGGACGACGGCATCGCCCTCCCGGCGCCGGCGCTCGCGGCCCCGGGGGCCGGTACCGAGCGGCTGCCGTCGCCAGCGCCGTCGCCAGCGCCGGCGCCGGCGCAGGCGCCGGTGCGCGTCGCCCCGGTCGCGGAGTCCGCGGCGGTGGCGGCCGCGCCGATGGCTCCTGCGGAGACGCCGCCGGCCCCGCGCCCGGTGGCCGTCGCGCCGGGGGCCAGCGCGCCCGCCCCGGCGCCCATCGCGGCGCCGGTCGCGGCGCCGCCCGTGGCTGCTGCGCCTGCCGTTGCCTCGCCGGTCGCTGCCTCGCCCTTCGCTGCCTCGCCCGTCGCTGCCGCGCCTGCCGCCACCGCGGCGCCGGCCCCGGCCGACGCCCTCGGCATCGACGACGCCCGCGCCCAGACCCTGATGCGCCAGTTCGAGGCCGCCTATGCCGCCGGCGACCTCGAACTGCTGATGTCGCTGTTCACCCGCGACGCCCGCAACAACCGCGGCGGCCGCGACGCCATCGCCGCCGACTACCGCGACCTGTTCGAGAACTCGCGCAAGCGCGAGCTGAGCCTGGTGCCGACCGCGCTGTTCCAGCGCCAGCACGGGGTCACCGTGCTCGCCCGCTACAACGTTTCGGTGCGCAAGCCGGGGCTGTGGCTGCCCGACCGCAGCTCCGGGGTCATCCGCTTCGAACTGGTGCTCGACGAGGGGCTCGTGAAGATCGCGCAGGTGCTGCATGAGGTCGACTGAGGGCAGCGTCCACGGCCGGCTGGCGCTGGCCGCGATCGCCGCAGTGCTGCTGTTCGCCGGCTGGCGGGTGCTGGCCCTGGGCATGGCCGACCAGCTCGCCGGCGTCGATCCGGCGCGGGCGCTGCAGTGGCGCGGCGACCACCCCGGCGCGAACCTGCGCCAGGCCGAGCGCCTGGCCGCCGCGACCGGCGCGGTTCCCGCGGCGGGCGAGGGCGCGGCCAGCGACGACGCCGATGCGGCCGTGGCACCGGCCGCCGCCGCTTCCGCGGTTGCGGATCCTGCTGCCGCGGCAACCGCCGCCGAACACGCCCGCGAGGCCCTGCGCCGCGAGCCGCTGGACGGCCGGCCCTTCCGCGTCCTCGCCCAGCTGGCCGCCGCCGCCGGCGACCGTGAGCGCGCCGCCTTCCTCAATGCCCTGGCGATCCGGCGCACGCCGCGTGACCTGTCGGCCCAGGCCTGGCTGGTCGATTACCACCTGAGCCGCGGCGAAGTCGCGCCGGCCCTGGCCCGCGTCGATGCGCTGATGCGGGTGTCGCCGCCGCTGGTCGCGAAGCTGACGCCGCTGATGGCGCAGCTGGCGGCGGTGCCGGCGGCCCAGCAGGCGCTCGCCGAACTGCTCGGCCGGCAGCCGCCGTGGCGGCAGCGGGTGGTGATCGCGATCGCCCGCGACGCCGCCGACAGTCTCGCGGTCGCGCCGCTGATGGATGCCCTGCGCAACGGCCCCGGCGGCCTGTCCGACCTCGAACTGGGCGCGTGGACCGACCGCCTGGTGCGCGACGGCCAGATCGGCAAGGCCTACGTGACCTGGGCCTCGACCCTGCCGCCCGAGCACCTGCAGCGGCTGGGCAACGTCTACAACGGCAGCTTCGAATGGGCGCCGCGGCGCGGCGGCTTCGACTGGCGCTTCACCCGCATCGCCGGCGCCCGCATCGACCGCCTCGCGGTCACCGGCGCCGACGGGCAAGTCGCGCTGCGGGTCGCCTTCGAGGACCGCCGGGTGCCGTTCTCGCACGTGCGCCAGTTGCTGGCGCTGCCGCCGGGCAGTTACCGGCTGACCGGCCGCGCGCGCCCGCAGAACCTGCGCACCCAGCCCGGCCTGGTCTGGGAAGTCGCCTGCTTCAGCCGCCCGGGCACGCCGCTGGCGCGGACCGCGCCGCTGAAGGGTCACGGCGACTGGCGCAGCTTCGAGGTCGACTTCGAGGTGCCGGCCAACGGCTGCGTCGGCCAGTGGCTGGTTCTGCGCCACCCGGCGCGCATCGCCGCCGAGCAGCGGATCGGCGGCCATGCCTGGTTCGACGACCTGCGCATCACCCGTGTCCGTTGATCCCCGCGAGCCGCGTAAGACTTTCACGCAGCGTGACGAACTGCTTGCTTCAAGCCCGGAAGCGGGGTTATTCTCGCGCCCAGTTTCGCCATCAACCATGAAACGGCCTCGAGCCGCCTGGAGACCGACCATGACCAAGATCCATCGCGCCCTTGTCGCTGCCGCCCTGTTCGCAGCCGCCCCGGCGTTCGCCGCCGCGCCGCTCGCCTCGATCGACGGCATCGAGGGCACCGTGCTGGTCAAGGCCGGCGACGAGTTCGTCACCGCCACCGACGCCCAGGCCCTGCAGGCCGGCGACCAGGTGATGCTGATGGAAGGCGCCAGCGCCCAGATCACCTTCAACGACGGCTGCGTCCTCGAAGCCCAGCCGGGTTCGATGATCGTCGTTCCGGAGCAGTCGACCTGCGCCGGCGCGCAGCTGGCGATGCAGCCGGTCGGCGCCCAGTTCGCCCAGGCGGTCGGTGAGGGTGGTGCCGGCGTCTCGGCGCTGACCCAGGCCCTGATCATCGGCGGCGTCGTCCTGACCGTCGGCTTCGTGGTCGAAGGCGACGACGACGAGCCGGTCAGCCCGTAAGCGCTGATCGCCCGTCGAAGAAAAGGGCCGCTTTCGAGCGGCCCTTTTTCGTTGTGTCGTTTAGACTCGGCTCTCCCCCGCGACGCCGACTCTCCGTGAGGCACGGATGCCAGCTGCCGACTCCCGAAATCTGCATGCGACGCTGAGCCTGCTGCTGTTGCTGGCCTGTCTCGTGCTGGGCGGCGGCCAGGGCACCCTCGGCGACACCTTCTGCCAGCTGCTGGCCCTGCTGCTGATCGGGGTGGTGGTCTGGCGCCATGTGCAGTCACCCGCCGCGCGCCTGCCGGCGATCGCGTGGCTGGTCGCGCCGCTGCTCGCCTTGCCGCTGCTGCAGCTGCTGCCGCTGCCCGAAGGCCTGTGGAACGCGGTGCCGGTGCGCGCCGCGCTCGGCGAGGACCTCGCCGCCGCCGGTGTCGAGTCGCCGCTGCACCGGATCAGCCTGTCGCCGGTGGCGACCGAGCGTGCGCTGTACTGGCTGCTGCCGGCGGTCGCGCTGTACCTGGCGACGCTGCAGATGGACCAGCGCCGGCGCAATGCGCTGCTGATCGTGCTGGTCGCGGTGGCGGTGGTGTCGGTCGTGCTCGGCATCGCCCAGCTCGGCGCCGGCCCGGATTCGCTGCTGCGCCCGTACGCGATCACCAACGAGAGCGAGGCCGTCGGCCTGTTCGCCAACCGCAACCACTTCGCCGGCCTGCTCGCGGTCGCGCTGCCGGTGGTGGTGATCGGCACCGCCCTGCTGCGCGAGGCGCACATCGAGAGCGGCCGTTCGCGCGGCGGGGTCGACGTCGCGGTCGGCGCCGGCGTGGTGATCCTGCTGATCCTCGGCATCGCGATGGCGCGTTCGCGCGCCGGCCTGCTGATGGGGATGATCGCTTTCATCGCCAGCGGCATCGTCGTGACGATGCTGTCGCGCCAGCGCGGCGGCCGCCGCTGGCTGCTGCTGGCGATCGCTGCCGGCCTGGTGCTGAGCATCCAGTTCGCGCTGATCGGCATCCTGAAGCGGCTCGAACGCGATCCGCTCGACGACGCGCGTCTGCTCTACCTGCCGGCGGTGCTCGAAGTGGCCGACGAACACCTGCCCTGGGGCGCTGGCCTCGGCAGTTTCCGGCGCGCGTTCGAAGCCTCCGATCCCGCCTTCGGCAGCAGCTTCGTGAACCACGCCCACGACGACTACATCGAGCTCTGGCTCGACGGCGGCTGGCCCGCCGCGGCGGTGGTGCTGGTCTCGGCGGCCGGCGTCGTGGTCTGGCTGCTGCGCCGGCGCCGCCTGCTCGCGGCCGGTGAAGGCCGCGACCCGCGTGTGCGTGCACTGGCGCGTGCCGCCGGCATCAGCCTGCTGCTGCTCGGCGTGCATTCGCTGGTCGACTATCCGTTGCGCACGACGGCGATGCTGGCGACCGCCGGCGTGCTCGCCGGCATCGCCCTGATGCCGCCGCGCCGGGGCAGGGAAGGGAATTCGCAAGGAGCGCCATCGCACACATGAAAGTCCTCGTCACCGGCAGTGCCGGGTTCATCGGTTCCCACGTCGCCCATGTCCTGCTCGACCGCGGCGACGACGTCATCGGGCTGGACAACCTCAACGACTACTACGACGTCGGCCTGAAACAGGCGCGGCTCGACCGCCTGCTCGCGCGGCCCGGCTACACGCACGTCGCCGGTGACCTCGCCGACAGGGCCACGGTCGAGCAGCTGTTCGCGAGCCACCGGCCGGAGCGGGTCGTGAACCTGGCCGCCCAGGCGGGCGTGCGCTACGCGGCGCAGAACCCGCACGTCTATGCGGCCAGCAACCTCACCGGCTTCCTGCACGTGCTCGAGGGCTGCCGCCACCACGGCGTCCAGCACCTGGTGTTCGCCAGCACCAGTTCGGTCTACGGCGGCAACACCGCGCTGCCGTTCAGCGAGCACCAGCCGACGGAACACCCGCTGACCTTCTACGCCGCGACCAAGAAGGCCAACGAGGCGATGGCGCACAGCTACGCCCACCTCTACGGCCTGCCGTGCACCGGCCTGCGCTTCTTCACCGTCTACGGGCCCTGGGGCCGGCCGGACATGGCCTTCTTCAGCTTCACCCGGGCGATCATCGAGGGGCGGCCGATCCCGGTGTTCAACCACGGCCACCACACCCGCGACTTCACCTACGTCGACGACATCGTCGCCGGTGTCGTCGGCGCCCTCGACCGTCCGGCCGCGGCCGCTGCCGGCTGGCGCGGCGACGCGCCGGATCCGGCGACCAGCAGCGCGCCCTGGCGCATCTACAACATCGGTAATGCGCGCCCGGTGCAGCTGCTGCGGTACATCGAGCTGCTCGAGAAAGCGATCGGCCGCAAGGCGGTGATGGAGCTGATGCCGATGCAGCCCGGCGACGTGCCCGACACCGCCGCCGACGTCACCGACCTGATGGCCGATACCGGCTATTCTCCGTCCACTCCGGTCGAAGTCGGCGTGCCGCGGTTCGTGCAGTGGTACCGCGACTATTACCGTGTCTGAAGAAAACAACACAGCCGTCCACCGGCTTTCGCAGCAAACAGGGGATACACGCATGCGTTCGTTCGACGATACCCGGATCGCCGTGATCGGCCTCGGCTATGTGGGCCTGCCACTGGCGATCGAGTTCGGCAGGAAATTCGACACCCTCGGCTTCGACATCAACACCGCGCGTGTCGAGGAACTGCGCCGCGGCGAGGACCACACGCTCGAGGTCTCGCCGGAAGAGTTCGCGCACGCCGAAAAGCTGAACTTCAGCGCCGACGCCGACGCGCTGGCCGGGCGCAACACCTACATCGTCACCGTGCCGACGCCGATCAACGAGCACAAGCATCCGGATTTCACGCCGCTGATCATGGCCAGCCGGATGATCGGCCGCTACCTGCGCGCCGGCGACCTGGTGATCTACGAGAGCACCGTCTATCCGGGCGCGACCGAGGAGGTCTGCGTGCCGGAACTGGAAGCCAGCTCGGGCCTGAAGTTCAACGTCGACTTCACCGTCGGCTACAGCCCGGAGCGCATCAATCCGGGCGACAAGGAACGCCGGCTGACGAACATCCCGAAGGTGACCTCGGGATCGACCCCGGAGACCGCCGACTTCGTCGACGCGCTCTACCGCGCGATCGTCGAAGTGACCCACAAGGCGCCGAGCCTGAAGGTCGCCGAGGCCTCGAAGGTCATCGAGAACACCCAGCGCGACGCCAACATCGCGCTGATCAACGAGTTCGCGATGATCTTCCACCGCCTGGGCATCGACACCCAGGACGTGCTGGCGGCCGCCGGCACCAAGTGGAACTTCCTGCCGTTCAAGCCGGGCCTGGTCGGCGGCCACTGCATCGGCGTCGACCCGTACTACCTGATCCAGAAGGCGCAGAGCGTCGGCTACTACCCCGACATCCTGCTCGCCTGCCGCCGCATCAACGACGCGATGGGCCGGCACGTCGCGGCCGAGGTCGTGAAGCTGATGATCCACAAGGGTCATGCGATCGCCGGCGCCAAGGTGCTGGTGCTGGGCTTCACGTTCAAGGAAAATTGCCCGGACCTGCGCAACACGCGCGTGGTCGACCTGGTCGACGAGCTGCGCGGCTTCGGTGCCGACGTGGCGATCCACGATCCCTGGGCCGACCGCGACGAGGCCCGCCGGGAATACGGGGTGGACCTGCTCGCGGAACCGCCGCAGGCTGGCGCCTACGACGCGGTGGTGATCGCGGTGGCGCACGACCAGTTCCGGGCGCTGGGCGCCGAGGGGATCCGGGCGCTCGCGAACGGGCGGGCGGTGGTGTACGACATCAAGGGTTTGTTGCCGGCCGAAGAGGTCGACGCGCGGCTGTGAGCCCAGAAGGGCAACGGAGGGAACGCGGCAAATGAAGAAGTTCGCGCTGATCGGCGCCGCCGGGTACATCGCCCCGCGGCACATGCAGGCCATCCGGGCCGTCGGCGGCCAGCTGGTCGCCGCCTACGACCCGAATGATTCGGTCGGGATCATCGACAGCCATTTCCCCGACGCGCACTTCTTCACCGAGTTCGAGCGCTTCGACCGCCACATCGACAAGCGCCGGCGCAGCGAGGGCGTGCGCGCGGTCGACTACGTGTCGATCTGCTCGCCGAACTACCTGCACGACGCGCACATGCGCTTCGCGCTGCGCTCGGGCGCCGACGCGATCTGCGAGAAGCCGCTCGTCCTCAACCCCTGGAACATCGACGGCCTGGTCGACATCGAGCGCGACACCGGCCGCCGGATCAACACGATCCTGCAGCTGCGCCTGCACCCGTCGATCATCGCCCTGCGCGAGAAGGTCGCGGCGGCGCCGGCCGATCGCAAGTTCGAGGTCGACCTGAGCTACATCACCTCGCGCGGCAACTGGTACCTGCAGAGCTGGAAGGGCGACGAGAAGAAGTCGGGCGGCATCGCCACCAACATCGGCGTGCACTTCTTCGACATGCTGCACTTCATCTTCGGGGCGCTGCAGGACAACCGCGTGCACCTGGCGACGCCGACCTGCGCCGCCGGCTACCTCGAATACGAGCGCGCCCGCGTGCGCTGGTTCCTGTCGGTCGACGTCGCCGACGTGCCGGCGCCCCAGCGCGAGGCCGGCCAGCGCACCTACCGCTCGATCACCGTCGGCGGCGAGGAGATCGAGTTCTCCGGCGGTTTCACCGACCTGCACACGCGCAGCTACGAGGAGATCCTCGCCGGCCGCGGATTCGGCCTGGACGAGAACCGCGTCGCGATCGAGACGGTTTCGGCGATCCGCAAGCTGGCGCCGGTGGCGGCCGGCGCGGACGGCCATCCCTTCCTCGCCGGGAGGGTCTGACGTGGCGCACTACCAGCATCCGAGCGCGATCGTCGACGACGGCGCGCAGATCGGCGAGGGCTCGCGGGTCTGGCACTTCGTGCACGTCTGCGGCGGTGCCCGCATCGGCGCCGGCGTCTCGCTCGGCCAGAACGTGTTCGTCGGCAACCGCGTGCTCATCGGCGACCGCTGCAAGATCCAGAACAACGTCTCGGTCTACGACAACGTGACGCTCGAGGAGGGCGTGTTCTGCGGTCCGAGCATGGTGTTCACCAACGTCGTGAACCCGCGTGGCCTGATCGAGCGCAAGGACCAGTACCGCGACACGCTGGTGAAGCGCGGCGCCACCCTCGGCGCCAACTGCACCATCGTCTGCGGCGTCACGATCGGCGAGTTCGCCTTCGTCGGCGCCGGCGCGGTGGTCAACCGCGACGTCTCGGCCTATGCCCTGGTGGTGGGCGTGCCGGCGCGCCAGGTCGCGTGGATGAGCGAGTTCGGCGAACGTCTCGACCTGCCGGTGCAGGGCGACGGCGAAACGGTTTGCCCGCACACCGGTGCCCGCTACGTGCTCGCCGGCGGCGTGCTGACCAGGCAGGAAGGCTGATGGACTTCATCGATCTCGCCGCCCAGCAGGCGCGTATCCGCGACCGCATCGAGGCCGGTATCGCCGGCGTGCTCGCGCACGGCCAGTACATCCTCGGCCCGGAGGTCGCCGAGCTCGAGGGAAAGCTCGCCGCCTACACCGGCGCGCCGCACTGCATTACCGTCGCCAACGGGACCGACGCGCTGCAGATCGCGCTGATGGCGCTCGGCGTCGGCCCCGGCGACGAGGTGATCACGCCCTCGTTCACCTACATCGCCACCGCCGAGGCCGCGGCGCTGCTCGGCGCCCGGCCCGTCTACGTCGACGTCGACGCCGACAGCTACAACCTCGACCCGGCCCTGCTCGAGGCGGCGATCACGCCGCGCACGAAGGCGATCATCCCGGTGTCGCTGTACGGCCAGTGCGCGGACTACGACGCGATCGACGCCATCGCCGCCCGCCACGGCATCCCGGTGATCGAGGACGCCGCGCAGAGCCTCGGCGCCAGCTATCGCGGCCGCCGTTCCTGCAACCTGACGACGATCGCCTGCGCCAGTTTCTTCCCGAGCAAGCCGCTGGGCTGCTACGGCGACGGCGGCGCGATCTTCACTGCGGACGAGGCGCTGGCGAAGGTGATGCGGCAGATCGCCCGCCACGGCCAGGAACGCCGCTACCACCACGTCCGGGTCGGCGTGAACAGCCGGCTCGACACCCTGCAGGCGGCGATCCTGCTGCCCAAGCTCGAGATCCTCGACGACGAGATCGCCGCCCGCCAGCGCGTCGCCGACAGCTATGCCCGCCTGTTCGCCGAGGCCGGCGCCGGCGATTTCGTGCAGTTGCCGCAGCTCGCGCCGGGCAACGTCAGCGCCTGGGCGCAGTACACGATCCAGGTCGACGGCCGCGACGCCGTCGCCGCGCACCTGAAGCAGGCCGGCGTGCCGACCGCGGTGCATTATCCGGCGCCGCTGAACCGGCAGCCGGCGGTGGCCGATCCGGACGCGGTGGTGCCGGTCGGCGACCGCCTGGCGACGCGGGTGCTCAGCCTGCCGATGCATCCGTACCTGGACGAGGCCGCGCAGCGCCGCGTCGTCGAAGCCGTGGTGCAATGTCGTTCCTGAAGAACGCCGCGACGCTGTCGGTCGGCAACGCCGCCGCGCAGGCGATCAACTTCATCGGCATCGCGCTGCTGGCGCGCCTGTACACGCCGTCGCAGTTCGGTGCCTTCGCGATCGTGCTCGGCATCGCCACCGTCGGTGGCGTCGCCGCGCCCTGCCGCTACGACATGACGATCCTGCTGCCGCGCAGCGACCGGGTCGCGAACCTGGCGCTGTGGACGGCGCTGAGCCTGGCGACCGCGATCTCGGTCGCACTTTCGCTGGTGATCCTCGGCACCTGGCTGGTCACCGGCAAGGCCTGGGCCGGCTTCTGGTGGGAGATCGGCGCGATCACCCTCGGCATGGCCGCGCTGCAGACCTATGCGTTCAAGCGCAACCGCGAGAAGCGCTACAAGCACACGGTGCTCGTGCAGCTGGTGCGCGCCTTGGCGATCGTCGGCGTTTCGGCGGCGCTGTACCGCTTCGAGCACGGCCTGGTCTACGGCTTCCTCGCCGGCACGGCGATCGCGGTGGCGGCGACGCTGGTGATCGAATACCAGGTGGAGGGGCGGCTGTTCCGCGCGTTCCCGCTGCACCGGATCGGCTTCTGGATGCGCCGGCACGACAAGTTCCTGAAGTTCTCGCTGCCGGCGGTGCTGACCAGTTCATTCTCGACCCAGCTGCCGGTGTTCCTGATCGCGACCTGGTTCGGCGTGCAGGCCGCCGGTTACTACTCGTTCGTCTACCGCACGCTGATGGCGCCCATCGTGCTCGCGTCCGGCTCGATCAACACGGTGTTCATCCAGAAGGTCACGCGCATGCTGGCCGAGCGCAAGCCGGTCGGGAAGCTCGTCGGCCGGCTGACCTCGAAGCTGGCGCTCGGCTCGCTGGCGGCGTCGGCGGTGATGGCGGGTTTCTGCCTGCTCGGTGGTTACGGACGGCTGTTCGGCCAGGAATGGGCGCCGCTGGACACCCTGGCCCTGTACCTGATGCCGGTGCTGCTGGTCGGTTTCGTGTCGCGCTGCCTGCCGGGCTTCGCGGTGATCGGCAGCAACGAGCTCGGCCTGGTCTACCAGGTGGCGCTGGTGATCGCGACCTTCCTGTCGATCTGGATCGCCCACCTGTTCTTCGACACCCTCGAGCCGATGTTCCTGATCTACTCGCTGGCCGCGTCGGCGATGTTCCTGGCGCAGATCGTGTCGATCAACACGATCGCGCGCCGGATGGACGCGAAACTGGAGGCCCGGCAGAAATGACCCGCGCAGGACCCGTCTACCTGATCGCGTCCGAGCGCAGCGGCACCAACCTGCTGCGCAAGCGCATCACCGAACGCCAGCAGGTCTACGTCGGACCCGCGCCGGCGCAGTTCCTGAAGCACCTGTACTACCGCGAGCCGTATTACGGCGACCTGGCCGACGACCGCAATTTCGCCGCCCTGGTCGAAGACGCGCTTCAGCTCTGCTACGTGCATTTCGCGCCGTGGAAGTACCGCTACACGGTCGCGGAGGTCGTCGCCGCCTTCGCCGGCCGGCCGCGCGACAGCGTGCTGCTTTCCGACTACCTGATGCAGCGCTACGCCGGCGACGCCGGCCGCAGCGGCTACCTGTGCAAGGACAACTGGCTGTACGAGTTCGCGCTCGACATCGCCGCGCGCCTGCCCGACGCCCGCTTCATCTACCTGTATCGCGACCCGCGCGACTTCGTGCTGAGCCAGACGCGCCGGCCCGGCGCCTCGCGCGACGTGATCGAGCATGCGCGGCTGTGGGAATACGAGCAGGTGCGCTCGATCCGCGTCGCCGCCGCGCTCGGCGCGCGCTGCACGCGGGTGTCGTACGAGGAGCTGATCGCCGACGAGGAGGCGACGCTGGCGCGGCTGTGCGGCTTCCTCGGCGTCGAGCTGTCGGCCGCGGCCGCGAAGGTCGACGACAACGTCGTGCGCCCGGTGCACGAGTGGAAGAACCTCGACGCCGCGACGATGAAGGACAACGCCGGCAAGTTCCTGCGCGAGATGGGCAAGGCCGACATCGCCCGGATCGAGGTGACCTGCGCGCTGCCGATGCAGTACCTGGGCTACACGCGGGCGACGACGCGCACGCGCCCGGTCGGCCGTTTCGAGGCCGACTGGCGGCGCAGCTTCCACGGTGCGCTGAAGCTGCTGCGCCGGCGCGGCGGCGGTGGCCCGCCGGTGCCCGAGCGCGCCCGCCTGCTGCGCCGCCTGCACGTGAACTACCGCAATCCATGATCGGCAAGCTCGCCCGCCGCCTGTCCCGCGCCCGCTACGCAATGGCGGCGCCGCTGCTGCGCCTGCGCGAGGCCGGCGAACTGCGGCGTCTCGGCGAGGGCGCGCCGCGGCATCCGCTGGTGTTCATCATCGGCGCGCCGCGCACCGGATCGACGATCCTCTACCAGGCGCTGACCAACGACCTGGACGTGCTGTACATCGACAACCTGGTCTGCCGCTGGCACCGCAACCTGCTGCACGGTTTCGCGCTGAGCCGGGCGCGTTTCGGCGACCGCCCGCACGACAACTTCAAGGCCGAACTCGGCAACACCAGCGCCTACGGCGACCACGCGCCGAGCGAATGCGGCGATTTCTGGTACCGCTGGCTCGACCGCGACGAACACTTCGTCGACGACGACCAGGCGACGCCGGCGATCGTCACCGCGATCCGCCGCGAGCTGACCGCGGTCGTCAACCGCTTCGACAGGCCGCTGATGTTCAAGAACCTCAATGCCGGCCAGCGCCTGCGCCTGATTCTCAAGGCCTTCCCGGACGCGCGCCTGATCCACGTCGTGCGCGATACCGAGCCGACCGTGAGGTCGATCCTGGCGGCGCGCCGCAGCCGCGGCATCGGCCGTGGCGAGTGGTGGAGCGTGAAGCCGCGCGGCTACCGCGAGCTGCTGTCGCTCGACGAGGAGGCGATGGTGCGCGCGCAGGTGGCGCGGATCGAGGCGCAGATCGCCGAGGACTGCGCCCGCTTCCCGGCCGGCAACGTGATGCAGGTGCGCTACAACGACTTCTCGCCGGAACTGGTCGCACGGATCGGGCAGTGGATCGGCTGCGGCCGCCGCGGCGGCGGCCTGCCGGAATTCCGCCGCGACGGGGTGGCGTCGTGACGCCGGCCGCGCGCAAGGCGCGCTACCGCGAGTTCTGCGCGACCGAAACGCGCATCCCGCTGTTCAGCCGTCCCTGGTGGCTCGACGCGGTCGCCGGTGCCGACGGCTGGCAGGTGTCGCTGGTCGAGAAGGGCGGCCAGGTGCTCGCGACGATGCCCTACGTCTACCGCAAGCGCGCCGGTTTCCGCCTGGTCAAGCATGCGCCGCTGACCTCGTGGCTCGGGCCGTGGTTCGCGGAAACCGGCGGCAAGCCGGCGACCCGGCTCGGCAACGAGCACGAGCTGATCGCCGAGCTCTATGCGCAGCTGCTGCCCTACGACTACCTGCAGCAGCAGTGGGGACCGCATGCGGGCAACTGGCTGCCGCTGCACTGGGCCGGCTTCCGGCAGACCACGCGCTACACCTACGTGCTGCCGTCGCTGGCCGACCGCGACGCGCTGTGGGCGGGCCTGCAGGAGAACGTGCGCCGCGAAGTGCGCAAGGCGCAGAGCCGCGCCGGGCTGGTGATCGACCCGGCGCCGACGATCGACGAGATGATCCGGCTGGCGACGCTGACCTATGCGCGCCAGGGCCGGCCGCTGCCGTATTCCGGCGACTTCCTGCGCCGGCTCGACGCCGCCTGCGTCGCCAACGACGCCCGCAGCATCGTGATCGCCCGTGACGGCGAGGGCCGCGCCCACGCCGGCGTCTACATCGTCCGCGACGACCACTGCGCCTACTACCTCGTCGGCGGCGGCGATCCCGAACTGCGCAAGAGCGGCGCCACCAGCCTGTGCATGTGGTCGGCGATCGTCGAGGCGTCGGAGAAGGTGCAGCGCTTCGACTTCGAGGGCTCGATGGTCGCGCCGATCGAACGTTTCTTCCGCGGCTTCGGCGCGGTGCAGACGCCGTATTTCCGGGTCTCGCGGATGCCGTCGATGCTGATGCGCCTGCGCCAGGCGCTGCTCGTCCTGCGGGGGAAGGACTGATGGCCGCGCTGACCGTCCGCATCCCGGCGAGCGCCGCGGCCGAGCGCCGCTACGCGTTCGCGGTGCTGTTGCGCGAACGCCTCGGCCTGGAGGTCGAGGTCGTCGTCGACGACGGTGCGCTCGCGCGCGTGTCGATGCCCGGCGAAACGCGCGAGCTGAGTTTCGCCGAAGGCTTCTTCGCGCGCGCCGACGCCGACTGGCTCGGCGAGGCCAGCCTGCCGCCGACGCCGCTGCCGCGCTTGCCGGTGCCGGAATGGCTCGGCCTGCCGGCCTTCGTGCCGAGCGCCCTGGTCGCGCCCTGGGGGCCGGCCGACGGGGCCGCGGTCGAGGAGACCACCGCCGGCCTGCATGTGCGCTTCGACCTGCCGGGCGCCGCCTTCTTCCTGCTGTCGCGCTACGAGGAAGGCGTGCCGGGTCCCGGCCGGCGCGACGAACACGACCGCTTCCCGGCGCAGGCCTCGCTGCTGTACAGCGAAGGCGTGCTCGAGCGGCCGCTGGTCGACGAATACGTCGAATGCCTCTGGGCCTGCCTGCGCCGGCTGTGGCCGGCGCTGGTGCGCAAGCCGCGCAGCTACCGCTTCTTCGTCAGCCACGACGTCGACAATCCGCTGTTCGCGCTCGGGCTGACGCCGCGGCGGCTGGCCTCGGCGCTCGCCGGTGACGTGCTGTCGCGCCGCGATCCGGGTCTCGCCTGGCGGCGCCTGCGCTCCAGCCTCACCGGCGCCCGCAATCACTACGCCGGCGATCCGTTCGACACCTTCGACTTCATCATGGGCGAGAGCGAGAAGCGCGGGCTGTGCAGCGCCTTCTACTTCATCACCGGCGGCGACACCCGCCGCGACGCCGACTACACGATGGCGCATCCGTGGGTTCGCGGCCTGGTGAAGCGGATCGGCGAGCGCGGCCACGAGGTCGGCCTGCACCCGAGCTTCGCGACCTACCTCGATCCGGAGGAGACCGCGCGCCAGTTCCGCACCCTCGTCGACGCTGCGCGTGAATGCGGCGTCGAGCAGGCGTGCTGGGGCGGGCGGCAGCACTTCCTGCGCTGGTGCGCCGGCACCACGTGGGCCAACTGGGACGCCGCCGGACTCGACTACGACAGCAGCGTCTGTTTCGCCGACCACCCCGGGTTCCGGGCGGGCACCTGCCACGAATACCCGGTGTACGACATCGTCGGCCGGCGGGCGCTGCGCCTGCGCGAGCGGCCGCTGGTGCTCATGGAGACCACGCTGATGTCGCCGCAGTACATGGCGCTGCCCGCGGCGAAGCGGCCGGAGATCGTGCGCCGCCTGGCGGCCACGTGCCACGCGTATTCCGGCGATATGACGCTGCTGTGGCACAACAGTAAGATGCTGACGCGCGATGCAAGGCGCGAATACCTGGATGCGCTGGACATCTGTCTGGCGGCCGGGCGGCCAGCCTGAGCGGAGTGATCGATGATCCTGCTTAAAGTCCTGCTGGCCGTGTTCGTCCTCGTCAGTTTCTTCGTGGTGTGGCGGGTCGAGAGCGGCTGGAAGTTCGTGGTGACGCCGTTCCTGTTCCTGGCGTTCTTCGAACTCGTGCGCGTGCTGCCGCCGTTCTTCATCGCCGGCCAGTTCGGCGTGACCGACGAGATCACGCCGCTGATGGCGGCGCTGCTCGCCTACATCTCGGCGCTCGCGGGCTTCGTGCTGGCTTACGGCTACAAGGGAACTTCGCGCACGCGCACCGTGGCACTCGCGCGCGTGAACACCGGCGACCTGCCGAGCCGCCGCGGTGAACTGATGGGCGCGATGGCGGTGCTGCTGGTGCTGATCGGTTCCGGCCTCTGGCTGTTCGGCGGCCTGCCGCCGGTCGGCCAGGCGCTCGCCGGCATGTTCAGCGGCGACGACGGCCGCGAGCTCGCCGGCTTCGTCAGCGAACGCCGCTTCGAACTGACCAAGGGCGCGTACTTCGGCGCCCAGTACCGCGGCCAGGGCCTGATCAACTCGGTGCAGCGCATCGGCTGGACGCTGATGCTGGGCTACCTGCTGCTGCGCTGGCTCGACCGCCGGCGCAGCCGCCTGCGCCTGGCGGCCTTCGCCGGCGGCGTGTTCCTGGCCTGGATGTTCGTCGCCGGCGACGGCACCCGCGGTCCGTTCCTGAACGTGATGATGGTGGTCGTGGCGGTGTACTCGCTGCGCCAGCCGCTGTCGGCACGCACGGTCACGGCGCTGTTCGCCGGCGGCTTCGCGCTGGCGATCGGCCTGAGCATGTATTCGAACAAGATGTACAGCTCGCTCGAGGAGCTGTCGCCGCGCGAGTTCATCGCCGACGCCAGCGCCAAGATCACCAACCGCATCGTGCTCGGCAACGGCATGAACGACGTGATCGCGGTCGACCTGGTCGAGAACGACTACCTGCCCAAGCGCTGGGGCAGGGTGCATTTCCGCGACGCCGTCGCGGCGATCCCGGGCGTCAACTACGGCGTGCCGCTCGCGCACGAGCTGTACGTGATCCTCAATCCCGGCGGCCGGCGCACCACCTTCCTCAGCGGCACCTACCTGTCGACGGTCTACGTCGACTTCGGCATGGCCGGCCTGGTGCCGATCTTCCTGCTGATCGGCATGGCCATCGGCAAGGCGCAACTGTGGCTGTTCTCGCGCGTGCGCACGCAGTGGCGGCTCGCCGCGGCGGCCTCGCTGGCCTTCATGAGCGTGCAGCTGCTGCGCTCGGGTTTCATCGGCATCGGCAGCCAGCTGATCGTGTTCGGCGCGCTGCTGCTGCTGCATGCGCTGGTGGCGCGTTTCGGCCGGGTGTTCGCCGCGCGCATCGCATCGACGTCGGGACGCACGCCGCCCCCCGCTCCGCTGCGGGGCGCGCCGATGCGCTAGAGGGAACTCTTCCCCCCCGGTCCCTTTCCACGTTTCGAGGATGGCAAGCCCCCCATGCTGATCTACGTAGCACCCGTCGACATTTCCCTCGGCAACGGTCCCGGCGTGAACGAACGCGAGTTCGTGCATGCCCTCGCGCGCCGCTTCGGTGACCGTGCGCGGGTGCTGCTGCCGCGTCCGCGCGATCCTGCCGTGCTCGCGGGCCTGCCGAACGTGCAGCTCTACGAGCGCGCCGGCTCGCCGCTGCTCGGCTGGCTCAGCCAGTGGCGGATGTACCGGCTGCTGCGCCGGGAGATCCGCCGGCAGAAGCCGCAGGCGGTGATCATGCGCATCGGCCAGCTGCAGTTCGGCCTGGCGGCCTTCGCGCGCCGCGCCGGCGTGCCGATCGTGATGAAGACGCAGGGCGACCCGAGCATCGACTACCTGTGCCGCAAGCCCGGGCTGAAGGGCTGGGTCGCGCGCCGGCTGCGGCCGTTCAACCTGCGCGTCGCCGGCACGATCGCGCAGCATGCGCTGGCGATCGACTGCTGCACGCCGCAGCTCGTGCGCCGCAACCTCAGCTGGCTGCCGGGCCTGCCCGCCGACAAGGTGTTCGTGGTCGACAACGCGACGAACGTCGAGAGCTTCCAGCCCGGCGACCGTTTCGCCGCGCGCGCGCGGCTCGGGCTGCCGCGCGACGCCCACATCTTCGGCTACGTCGGCGGCGTGCCCTGGGAACGCGGCGGCATGCGGATCGTGCGGGCGGTCGCGGCCCTGCGCGGACGTTTCCCGGACATCCTCGGCGTGGTCGTCGGCGGCGCCGGCGAGGGCCTCGAGCGGATGCGCGCGCTCGCGCGCGAACTCGGGGTCGAGGACCGCTGCCGGATCGTCGGCCACGTGCCCTACGACGACGTTCCGCTGTGGGTGCGCTCGTTCGACGTCGGCGTGGCGATGGACCTGCCGGAACGCGGCGACGTCGTCGGCAGCTCGAACCAGAAGATCCGCCAGTACATCGCCAGCGGCAAGCCGGTGGTGGCGGCCGCCGGCATCAATGCGTTCATCGGCGACGAAGGCCTCGGCGCCCTGGTCGACGCCACCGACCAGGCGGGCTTCGATCGCGCGGTCGGCGAGTACCTGGGCTGGGACGAGGCGCAGCGGCAGGCGTTCGCCGCGAAGGCCCGCCGCTACGCCGAGGAACACCTGTCGATCGACGCGGCGCTGGCGATGCGGCTCGCCGCCTGGCGCGCGCGCGGCCTCGAACTGGCGGAGGCCTGAGATGAGCACGAACACGCGCAACGTCCCCGACTTCATCGGCATCGGCGCCCAGCGCTGCGGCACCACCTGGCTGGACACCCAGCTGCGCCGGCATCCGCAGCTCTACCTGCCGCAGCGGCGC
The DNA here is from genome assembly GCF_000426365.1 of Arenimonas composti TR7-09 = DSM 18010. Classification (GTDB taxonomy): domain Bacteria; phylum Pseudomonadota; class Gammaproteobacteria; order Xanthomonadales; family Xanthomonadaceae; genus Arenimonas; species Arenimonas composti. The sequence goes on from NZ_AUFF01000002.1 coordinate 468,707, forward strand.
AAGGAAGTGCATTACTTCGACGAGTACCACGACCGCGGTCCGGCCTGGTATCGCGAGTTCTTCCCGGACGAGGAGATCGCCGGCCGCCGCGCCGTCGGCGAGATCACCCCGAAATACCTGTTCGATCCCGCCTGCGCCGGCCGCATCCACGCCGAGTTCCCGGACGCGAAGCTGCTGGTGGTGCTGCGCAACCCGACCGAGCGCGCCTATTCGCAGTACGGCCTGCACGTCGGCCGCTACGCCCGCGGCGGCGGTTTCGCCGAGTTCCTCGCCGACCAGCCGGACGCGGTGGAACGCGGCCGTTACGCGGCGCAGCTCGAACGCTATTTCGCGCTGTTCCCGCGTGAGCGTGTGCTGGTGATGCTGTTCGAGGAAGTCATGGCCGACCGCGTCGCGGCGCTGGACGAAGTCTGCCGCTTCCTCGGCGTCGACACCGGCCTGCTCGACGGCGACCGCGTCGACGACCAGGTCAATGCGTCCGAGCGTCCGCGCTTCGCGCGCGCGCGCTCGCTGGCGACCCGCTTCGGCAACCGCCTGCGCGGCCGCGACATGGACTGGATCATCAACCTGGCGAAGAAGGCCGGGGTGATGAAGCTGTTCGGCGTGCGCAAGGGCATGCCGCCGCTGCCGGATGCCGAGCGCGCCCGTCTCGACGCCTGCTTCGCCGACGACATCGCCCGCCTGGAAATCCTGCTCGGCCGCTCGCTCGACATCTGGCGTGCGCCCTCGCAGATCGACCTGCCCGGGGCCGCGTGACCCTCCGCATCGCCTATGTCGCAGGCTACGGCCGCAGCGGCTCGACCCTGCTCGACATCATGCTGGGCGCCGCCGCGGGTGCGACTTCGCTCGGCGAGACCGGCATGCTGTGGCTGCGCCATGGCGAGGATGCCGAGGCCTGCAGTTGCGGCGCCCGCCTGCGCGACTGCCCGGTGTGGGCACCGGTGGTCGCCGGGGTCGAATCCGGCGAGGCGATCGCACGCGACCGCGCGGCCCACCGGCGCGAGGGCTGGTTCCGCGGTTTCTTCGCGCCTCGCCGCGCCGCGGTGGAAGACCGCTACGGCCGCGCCTGGGCGCAGGTGTTCGCCACCCTCGCGCAGGCCCACGGCACGCCGCTGCTGATCGATTCGAGCAAGACCGCCTACCGTTATTTCTGGCGGCCGAGCGCGCTCGCGCGCGACGCCGGCGCCGACGTGCGCGTGCTGCACCTGGTGCGCGATCCGCGCGCGGTGGTGCTGTCGTGCATGAAGGGCCAGAACAGCCGCCTCGCGGTCGGCGACGAGAGCGTGCGCCCGGCGGCCTGGGCGATCGCCCTCGTCGGCTGGCTGGTCGCCAACCTCGGCGCCGCGCTCAACGCCCGCCGCCTCGGCCGGCCGCGGTTGCTGGTGCAGTACGAGCGGCTGGTCGCCGCGCCCGGCGAGGAACTGGCCCGCATCGGCCGCTTCCTCGATGCCGATTTCGCGGAGGTCGCCGAGCGCCTGCAGCGCGCGGAACCCCTTCCGGTCGGCCATCTGGTCGCCGGCAACCGCATGGCCCGCCGCGGCGTGGTGCTGCCCGCACCGCAGCCGCCGGTGGAACGCCTGCCGTCACGCCTGGCGGAGTTCGCCTGCCGCTGGTTCGCCGTTCCGATCCACGCCCGCCTGCTCGCAGGCGCGGCGCAGGACGCGGAAGGACAATGAGGACTGGATGATGAAGCTCGTGCTGTTCCACACCAATGCCGACTACCTGATCGGCCTGCGCCTGCCGCTGATGAAATACCTGGTCCGCGAAGGCCTCGAGGTCGTCTGCTACGCGCCGAACATGAGCCCGTCGCACCTCGCGATCCTGTCCGCGAAGGGCATCCGCGGCGAGACCTACGAGATCGACTCGACCGGCATGAACCCCGTGCGCGACGTGCGCAACCTGTTCGGGATGGTCGGCATCCTGCGCCGCGAGCGCCCGGACATCGTGCTGAGCAACAACGCCAAGCCGGTGGTGTGGGGCACGATCGCGGCGTGGCTGGCGCGGGTGCCGCAGCGCTACTGCCTGGTCGGCGGCCTCGGCTACGCCTTCATCACGATCGGCGGGCAGACGCTGCGCCGGCGCTTCACCCGCTGGGCGATGAAGATGCTGTACTCGCTGGCGTTCCGCTCCGCGAGCGGGGTGATCTTCCAGAATCCCGACGACCTCGCCGAGATGGTCGAGTCCGGCATCTGCCCGGCGCGCAAGGCGCACGTCGTGAACGGTTCCGGCGTCGAGATCGACCACTACTCGCCGGTCGATCCGCCGGTGGCCGACCCGGTGTTCGTGATGGTCGGCCGGCTGATCGCCGAGAAGGGCGCGCGCGAATACCTGCAGGCCGCCGAACGGGTGAAGCAGCGCCATCCCGGCGCGCGCTTCATGCTGCTCGGCGACATCGACGACAACCCGTCGGCGCTGAAGCCCGACGAGGTCGCGCGCTTCGTCGACGCCGGCGTCGTCGAGTGGCCGGGCGCCGTGCGCGACGTTCCCGACCGCCTGCGCCAGGCCTCGGTCTTCGTGCTGCCGTCGTACTACCGCGAAGGCGTGCCGCGCAGCGCGCTCGAGGCGATGGCGACCGCGCTGCCGGTGATCACCACCGACCTGCCGGGCTGCCGCGAGACGGTCCGCGACGGCCGCAACGGCATCCTGGTGCCGCCGCGCGACGTCGACGCGCTCGCCGCCGCGATGCTGGCGATGTGCGAGGATCCCGGGCGGCGCCAGCGCATGGGCGCCGAGAGCCGGCGCATCGCCCTCGAGCGTTTCGACGCCGAGGCGGTGAATGCCGAGATGGGGCGGATCATGGGGATCCGGCCAGGTATCGCGGCAGCGCCCGCGGCGGAGGTGGTTTCGTGATCGTGGTGGTCGGAGGTTCGGGATTCGTCGGCACCCGTTTCTGCCGGCGCCTGCAGGCGGCCGGACAGGATTTCGTCATCGTCGACAAGAATCCCAGCGCGGCGTTTCCCGACCGCGTGCGGATCGCCGACGTGCGCGACCCGGAACAGCTGCGCCAGGCGATTCCACAGGCCGAGGTGCTGGTGAACCTGGCGGCCGAACACCGCGACGACGTGCGTCCGCGCAGCCTGTACGACGAGGTCAACGTCGGCGGCGCGCGCAACCTCGTCGCGGTGGCCGCCGAGCGCGGCATCCGCCGCATCGTGTTCACCAGCTCGGTCGCGGTCTACGGTTTCGCGCCGCCGGACACCGGCGAGGACGGCCGCATCGCCCCGTTCAACGACTACGGCCGCACCAAGTACGAAGCCGAGGGCGTGTTCGAGGCCTGGCGCGACGAGGCGCCGGAGCAGCGCAGCCTGGTGATCGTCCGCCCGACGGTGATCTTCGGCGAACAGAACCGCGGCAACGTCTACAACCTGCTGTCGCAGATCGCCCGCGGCCGCTTCCTGATGATCGGCGACGGCCGCAACGTGAAGTCGATGGCCTACGTCGAGAACGTCGCCGCCTTCCTGCAGCACACGCTGACGCTGCCCGACGGCCGCCACCTGTACAACTACATCGACAAGCCGGATCTCGACATGAACACGCTCGTGTCGACGGTGCGCCGCCGGCTCGGTGCCGGCGACGGCGTCGGCCTGCGCCTGCCGCTGTTCATGGGCCTGGCCGCCGGGCACGCGCTCGACCTGGTGGCGGCGGTGACCCGGCGCAACTTCGTCGTCAGCGCGATCCGCGTGCGCAAGTTCACCGCGACCACGCAGTTCGCGTCGGCGGCGGCATCGTCCGGCTTCGTCGCGCCGGTGGGGCTGGCCGAGGCGCTCGAGCGCACGGTGCACCACGAGTTCATCGCCGATCACGGCGACCAGGTGCTGTTCTACAGTGAGTGAGGCCGCCCCCGTCGCGGTGGACGTCGACGCGCTGGCGGCGATCGTCGGCGCCGACGGGGTGTCGACCGCGGATGCCGACCTTCGCCACTACGGCGACGACTGGGCCCATCTCGCGCCGCCCGCGCCGGCGGCGATCGTATTGCCGCGCAGCGTCGACCAGGTCTCGGCACTGGTGCGCTGGGCGGAAGCCACGGGCACCGCGCTGGTGCCCTCGGGCGGCCGCACCGGCCTGTCCGGTGGCGCGCTGGCGGCGCGCGGCGAGGTCGTGCTGTCGCTCGAGCGCATGCGCCGCATCCTCGCCGTCGATGCCGGCGAGGGCACGATCACCGTCGAGGCCGGCGTCACCACCGCGGCCGTGCAGCAGGCCGCGCACGCGCACGGCCTGCACTATCCGGTCGACTTCGGCAGCCGCGGTTCCAGCCACATCGGCGGCAACATCGCCACGAATGCCGGCGGCATCCACGTGCTGCGCCACGGCATGACCCGCGACCAGGTCCTCGGCCTGCGCGCCGTGACCGGCGGTGGCCGCGTGCTCGACTGCAACCGCGGCCTGCTGAAGAACAACACCGGCTACGACTTCCGCCACCTGTTCGCCGGGTCCGAGGGCACGCTCGGGATCATCGTCGAGGCGACGCTGCGCCTGCGGCCACCGCCGCCACCGCAGCAGGTGGCGCTGTTCGCGCTGCCGGCGCTGCAGGCGCTGATGCCGGTGTTCGCGGCGGCGCGCGACACGCTGGCGCTGGGCGCCTTCGAGTTCCTGACCGAGCCGGCCCTGCAGCACGTGCTCGCGCGCGGCGGCCGCCGGCCGTTCGCCGCAGCGGCGGCCTGCTACGTGCTCGCGGAGTTCGATGCCGACGAGCCGGCGGCGCTTCGCCTGTTCGAGGCGCTGCTGGCGCGCGGGCTCGTCGCCGACGGCGTGCTGGCGTCGTCGCAGGAGCAGGCGGCCGAGCTGTGGCGGCTGCGCGAATCGATCACCGAAAGCCTGGCGCCGCGGCGGCCGTACAAGAACGACATCGCGGTGCGGGTGGCGCGGGTGCCGGAATTCCTCGCTCGCGCCGGCGCGCTGTTCGCCGCCGAGTACCCGGACTTCGAGGTGATCTGGTTCGGCCACATCGGCGACGGCAACCTGCACGTCAGCGTGCTGCCGCCGGTCGGTATGCCGCATCCGGACTTCGTGGCCGCCTGCGCGCGGGTGACCGCACGCCTCGCCGACCTTCTCGGCGAATTCGGCGGCACGATCTCGGCCGAGCACGGCGTCGGCCTGCTGAAGAAGCCCTATCTGGGCTGCAGCCGCGAGCCGGCGGAAATCGAGCTGATGCGTGGGCTGAAGCGGGTGTTCGACCCGGCCGGCATCTTCAATCCCGGCAAGATCTTCGACTGAGCGCGCTCAGCGGCGCTCGCTGATCCCGGCCGGCAGGCCGTTGCCGGCAGCACGCGCGACGCGCCCCCGCGGCCGGTCGATGACGACCCCGGCGAAGCGCGCCCGGGCGCTGTCGGCGACGACGACGCCGTCGCCGCCGGGCTCGACGATCTCGACGTCCTCGACCACGCCTTCGGCATGGCGCAGGCGCAGGCCGGCGCCTTCCGGGGCGCTGATGCGCGCGCGCCGGACCACGAGGCCGCGGATCGGCGCGTCGGCATCGTGCCCGGCGATGTCGAAGGCATGGCTGCCGGCGCGTTCCGACACCACGTCCTCGAACACGATGTCCTCCACCGGGCCGCCGCGGGTCGACACCACGCGGAAGGTGCCGGCGCCGATCGAACGGCAGCGCCGGAACACGATCCGCGACGATTCCTGGCACAGCACCGTATTGCTGTTGCCGCAGTCGACCGCCTCGCAGTCCTCCCAGAGGGTGTCGCGGGTCTGGCGGTCCGGATCGACCTGCGACCAGTCACGGCCGTTCGCGTACGGATAGGTGCCGGCGTCGGGCGCCGCGCGCCAGGGTGCGTCGCCGCGGCAGTAGAAGACGCCGCGCACGCTGCGGCCGCGGATGCCGACCGCGCGCACGCGCTGGATCCGGTTGCCGCTGCCGCCCTTGACCTGCAGCACGATCGAATGGGTGCCGTCGTCGCCGTCGCCGTCGCGGAAGTCCGAATCGGCCACCGTGCAGTCGTGGCAATGGAACAGCAGCATGCCGATCGCGCCGCGGCTGCCGACACCCTCGAGTTCGCTGGCGTGGCAGTCGCGGCAGTTGTGCAGGTTGAAATAGGTGCCGGTGCGGCCGTATTTGCCGATCCGAACCAGGCTCGACGCCGCCACCCAGTCCAGCCGCGGCCCGCGCGGGGCAGGGAAGGCGCCGTGCTCGCGCAGGCTGAAATCGTGCAGATGGACGTTGCGCACGCGCGGCGTGCCGCCGGCGACACCCGGATCACCGTCGACCAGCCAGCGGCCGTCGCCGGTGAAGCTGCAGCCGCGGCCGTCGATCTCGACGTCGGACGTGGCGATGCGCTTGTCGCGCTGCATCGCGTAGATCGCGTCCGGCCGGCAGCGGATCACACCACCGCCGGCGGCGTGCAGTTCGGCGAGCAGGGCGTCGAAGGCATCGTCATCGCGGGCGACGCCGTCGCCGGTCGCGCCGAAGTCCTCGGGCAGGAACAGGCGCTCGCCGGGCAGCTGGCGGCGCGAGGCGGTGGCCGCAGCCGGCACGAGCAGGCTCAGGGTCAGCGTCCGCAGGAAGTCGCGTCGTTGCATCGCCGGATCATGCGGGCGGCGGCGTGCAGGGCACGTGCCGGCAGCGGCGCGGTCGCGCCGTCAGAGGTCCTGCTCGTAGCGGATGTACGGCATGCGGTTCTCGCTGCCGTCGTCGTCGCTGCGCGGGACGAAGGGGTTCGGGCCGTTGCTGATCACGTTCTCGGCGCCGACGCTCAGGCGCGCGCGCCACGGCGCCCGCCAGGTCAGGCCCAGGCCGATGTTGCTGTAGCGCACGCTGCTGCCGGGGATCTCGACGACGCGGCCGATGATCTCGCCGCCGAAGTCGCCGACGCCGCCACCGACGGTCAGGGTGCCGGTGTTCCACTGCGGCGGCACGCCCCCGGGCAGCTGGTTGGCCGGCACGATGCGGGCGCGGGCGAGGGTGCCGCCGATGCTGACCCAGCCGGATTCGCCGACCTTCATCTCGCCGAGCAGGCCGATGTCTTCCTGCTCGATGCGGGCACCGGCGAGGGCGAGGCCGAGCGCGCTGAAGCTCGGGCCGTCGTCGCCGGGTATCGGCGCCGGGCCGACGTCGAAGGTGTTCAGGCCGAGCGTGGCCGACAGCGCGCCGCGGTCGCCTTCCAGCGCGACTTCGGCACGGGCGCCGGGCTGCGCCAGCGACAGCGGGCCGTTCTGCGGGCCGAGGCTCGCGACCAGGCAGTGTTCGGCCAGCGCACCGAAGCTGCGCGAGACCGCGCTGCCGTTGCAGAGCAGGCCGATCGTCGGATTCGTTTCCAGCGCCAGCGAGGCACTGGCGCGGCGGCCGCCGTTCAGCGGCATCGCGACGCCGGCGCCGATCGACGGCGCGGCGTTGCGGCGGCCGATGATGCGGTCGAGCGACGAGCGCGCGTCGGTGGACGGACCGGACTCGATCAGCAGGAAGGCTTCGACCTGGTTGTTGCGGATGATCGGCAGCGCCGTCGTCTCGCCGTCGTCCTGCTGCTGGCCGATGACCAGCGGCGCCGGCGCCTGCGCATGCACCTGCGCGCCGGACGCCGCGAGGGCGACCAGAACAGCGGCGGTGAGGCTGCGCAGCGGGGACATGGCGGCGGGTGGATCTCCGTTCTTGGGCCGTCGTTGGAACCTGGACCGGGCCGGAAGTTCCCTTCCGGGCTGGCCGATTTTACAGGAATTTAACCCTTTCTGCCCGCTTGTAAAGCGCCCTACTGCAAGGTCCCGCTGCCCGGGGCCGTGGGGCCCTGCCGGAACAGCGCCTCGACCTGGTCGGCCCCGAACCGGTAGCCCTGGCCGCAGAAGTCGCAGTGCACCTCGACCTGGTCGCCGGCCAGGGCCGCGCGGACCTCCTCCTCGCCGAGGCTGCGCAGCATGTCCGCCACCCGCTCCCGCGAGCAGGAGCAGGCGAAGGCCAGCGACCGGCGCTCGAGGACCTTGACACCCTCGTCGTGAAAAAGGCGCCACAGCAGGGTCTCGGCCGGGGTGTCGGCCAGCTCCCGGGCGCCGAGGGTGGCGAATAGCGCCTCGCAGCGGTTCCAGCCGTCGGCGTCGCCATGGCCGCCGGGCAGCTGCTGCAGCAGCAGGCCGGCGACGCGCTCGCCGGCGGGGGCCAGCAGCAGCCGGGTCGGCAGTTGTTCGGACTGGCGGAAATAGCCCTCGAAGGCCTCGGCGAGGCTGTCTGCGTCCAGCCCGACCAGCCCCTGGTAACGGGTGGGGTCGGTGCTGCCCGGCGGATTGCTCTCGATGGTGATCGCCAGTAGCGAGCCCTCGCCGAAGGCGCGCGGGGTCAGCGGCTCCGGCAGCGGTTCCTCGTAATGGGCGATGCCGCGCAGGGTGCCGGCGGCGGTGCATTCGGCGAACAGCGTGCGCAGGGCGCCGGTGCCGCGCAGCTGCACGCTGAGCCGGCCGTCGACCTTCACGTGGCCGGCGAACAGCCCGGCGGCGGCGCAGGTTTCGCCGAGGCGGTCGGCGACGGCGGCCGGGTAGCCGCGGCGGCCGGCGATCTGGTGCCAGGTCGCGTCCAGGTGCACGAGCACGCCGCGTACGCCGGGGCGTTCGAGCAGGAAGCGGGTGAGGGTGTCGGCGTCGGGATGGGGCGGGGTCATTGGCGGCATTTTAGCGCGGGGACGGGTGAAGCCCGGGTTCGGCGCGACGGTTTCCCGCTTCGATGGGTCGAGTTCGTAGTTCGTACGAGGTAGTAGTTAGGAGAGCGAGTGGAGTGGGGCGCCGCTCTGCTTTACTACCTACTACCTCGTACGAACTACGAACTCGGCCTTGAAAGCGAGAAAGCGCTCCCGCTGGAAGAAGCTGCTCTGGCTGCCGGTCTGGCTCGCCGCGTTCAGCGTCCTGCAGGTGCTGGCGCTGCGCTGGATCGATCCGCCGACGAGCAGCTTCATGCTGATCCGCCAGGTCGATGCCTGGCGCGCCGGCGAGGAGGGCTTCGCGCTGCGCCAGCAGTGGCGTGACCTCGAGGCGATCTCGCCGCACCTGCCGATCTCGGTGGTCGCCGCCGAGGACCAGAAGTTCCCGCAGCACCACGGCTTCGACCTCGACGCGATGCGTGCCGCCCACGCCGGCAATGCCCGCGGCGGACGGATCCGCGGTGCCAGCACGATCACCCAGCAGGTCGCCAAGAACCTGTTCCTGTGGAGCGGCGGCGGTTATGTGCGCAAGGGCATCGAGGCCTGGTACACGCTGCTGATCGAACTGCTGTGGCCGAAGCAGCGCATCCTCGAGGTCTACGTGAACATCGCCGAATTCGGCGACGGCGTGTACGGCGCCGAGGCGGCGGCGCAGGCCTTCTTCCGCAAGCCGGCCAGCGCGTTGACCGCCGCCGAGGCCGCGCGCCTGGCGGCCGTGCTGCCGGCACCGCGGCGCTGGAGCGCCGCGAACCCCGGGCCTTATGTGCAGCGGCGGGCGGCGTGGATCCAGCGGCAGGTGCGGCAGCTCGGCGGGCCGGCCTATCTGGAAGGCAGTTCGTAGTTCGTACGAGCTACGAGGTAGGGGAAGATAGGGGCACGCTCCACTGGCTCGTACCTCGTACGAACTACGAACTCAGGAAGGGAAGAGAGTGAATCCGCGCCAGTCCCTCACCATCGTGGTGGCCGCTTACGACGAAGCCGCGTCGCTGCCGCTGCTGCACCCGCGGCTGCAGGCGGCGCTCGACGCGATGCCGGATGTCGACGGGCGGGTGCTCTACGTCGACGACGGCAGCCGCGACGGCACCTGGGAGGTGATGCGCGGCCTCGCCGCTGCCGATCCGCGGGTGTCGCTGCTGCGGCTGGCACGCAATTTCGGCAAGGAACTGGCGCTCACGGCCGGTCTCGACCGGGTGGAAAGCGATGCGGCGGTGGTGATCGACGCCGACGGCCAGGAGCCGCCGGAGCTGATCCCGCAGATGGTCGCGCGCTGGCGCGAGGGTTACGACGTCGTCTATGGCCGCCGCAGCCTTCGCCGTGGCGAGGGCTGGTTCAAGCGCTTCACCTCGGCGGCCTTCTACCGGGTGATGGAGAAGCTGTCGCCGACGCCGATCCCGCGCGACACCGGCGACTTCCGCCTGATCGCGCGGCCGGTGCTCGATGCGCTGCGCGGCGTGCGCGAGCGGCAGCGTTTCATGAAGGGCCTGTTCGCCTGGGTCGGCTTCCGCCAGATCGCTTTCGACTACGAGGCCGGCGCGCGCCTCGCCGGCCGCAGCAAGTTCGATTTCTGGCGGCTGTGGAACCTGGCGATCGAGGGCATCACCAGCTTCTCGACGGTGCCGCTGCGGGTGGCGACCTATGTCGGCGTGCTGACCGCGCTGCTGGCCTTCATCTGGGGCGTCACGATCATCGTGCGCACCCTGGCCTGGGGCAATCCGGTGCAGGGCTGGGCGTCGACGATGACGGTGATCCTGTTCCTCGGCGGCGTGCAGCTGATGGCGCTCGGGGTGATCGGCGAATACCTCGGCAGGCTGTATCTCGAGGCGAAGCAGCGGCCGCTGTATCTCGTGGCCGACGCGGTGCCGGCGGCCGCCGACCCTCCCGGCGACCCGCCCGCGGGACTATGATCGACCCAGGTCGACGGAGGGCATGGATATGCGCAACGTGAACCAGATCCTCGCGGGAAAGCCGGGACGGCTCGTGACGGTGCCGACGGAGGCGCCGGTGCTCGAAGTGGTCCGCCTGATGGCCGAGCACCACATCGGCTCGGTGCTGGTGATGCAGGGCGACGCCCTGGCCGGCATCGCCACCGAACGCGACTACGCGCGCAAGGTGATCCTGCAGGGCCGCTCCTCGTCCGACACCCCGGTCAGCCTGATCATGTCCAGCCCGGTACTCACCGTCGGCCTGCACGACACCGCGCAGACCTGCATGGCGCTGATGACCGAACGCCGCATCCGCCACCTGCCGGTGCTCGATGCCGGTCGCCTCGTCGGCATGGTCTCGATCGGCGACCTCGTGAAGGCGGTGATCGAGGACCAGCAGCAGGAGATCGCGCAGCTCCAGCAGTACATCGCCGGCTGACCCTCCCCCTTCTCGTAGGAGCGGCTTCAGCCGCGATGCTCTTGTAGGAGCGGCTTCAGCCGCGATGCTCTTCTTTCCATCGGCAAAGCCATCGCGCCTGAAGGCGCTCCTACGGGCCAGCGCCGAGCATTCCGCGATCGAGCGAATCCAGCCAGCCGGGCGCATCCGCCCAGCGGCAGTTCCAGAACGGATACTCGCCGAGCTCCTGCACCAGCCCGGCCCGCACCGGGTTCTGCAGCATGTAGCGCAGCGCATCGACCAGGTTCAGGTGCGCGCGCGCCGCGCGGTCGTGGAAGCCACGCTGCCAGAGTGGTCGCTTCCGGCCGAAGCGGCAGTTGAACTCGAAGGCCGTTCGCCCTTTCACCCGCCCGATCACATCCGACAGCGGGCGCTCGTCGGGCCGAATCAGGGCGTGCACGTGGTCAGGCATCAGGATCCAGGCGTCCACCGTCGCGCCCGGCCAGCAGGCGACGTCATCCAGAAGCCGCGCCATCCAGCAGCCGGGCTCGAAGTCCGCGAAGACCCGCTCCCGGTTCGTGGTGACCCAGGTGACGAAGCAGGGCCGCTGCGGTTCGGAGAAGCGGCCGCGGCGCAGGGCCGAGGTACCGGGGCCGGGTGGGTAGCTGAGCATGGCTCAGCTTTGCCGGTGTGGGTGCCTGCCGCCTATCGGAAGTCTGCCCGGAGTGCCGTAGGTAGGAGCGGCTTCAGCCGCGATGATTTTGATTCCGGGGTGAGAGCATCGCGCCTGAAGGCGCTCTTACAGGACAGCATCGCGCCTGAAGGCGCTCCTACAGAAGGGCATCGCGCCTGAAGGCGCTCCTACAGGGGGGGGGCGGGTGTGGGCGTGTTCGCGGGTGGCGGCGAATTCGAGTTCCGGCCAGCGTTCGATGGTGAGCTGGAGGTTGACGCGCGACGGCGCCAGGTAGACCAGCTCGCCGGCCGCGTCGACCGCGAGGTTCATCGCCGCCTTCTCGCGGAACTCCTCGAGCTTCTTCGGCGTGCCGCCGCGGATCCAGCGCGCGGTGGCGACGGTGACCGGTTCGAAACTCGCGTCGACGCCGTACTCGTCCTTCAGCCGGTAGGCGACGACGTCGAACTGCAGCGTGCCGACCGCGCCGAGGATCAGGTCGTTCGACATCAGCGGCCGGAAGAACTGCGTCGCGCCTTCCTCGCTGAGCTGCGCCAGGCCCTTCTGCAACTGCTTGAGCTTCAGCGGATCGCGCAGGCGCGCGCGGCGGAACAGTTCCGGCGCGAAGTTCGGGATGCCGGTGAACGACAGCGCCTCGCCGGCGGTGAACGTGTCGCCGATCGAGATCGTGCCGTGGTTGTGCAGGCCGATCACGTCGCCCGGGTACGCCGTCTCGACGATCTCGCGGTCGCTGGCCATGAAGGTCAGCGCGTTCGCGAGCTTCTGCTCCTTGCCGCTGCGCACGTGGAAGGCCTTCATGCCGGCCTCGTAGTGGCCCGAGCACACGCGCAGGAAGGCGACGCGGTCGCGGTGCTGCGGGTCCATGTTCGCCTGGATCTTGAACACGAAGCCGGAGAACGTCTCCTCCTCCGGCGACACCGTGCGCGAAGTGGTCGCGCGCGCCTGCGGCGACGGCGCATGTTCGACGAAGAAGTCGAGCAGCGGCTGCACGCCGAAGTTGTTCACCGCCGAGCCGAAGAACACCGGCGTCTGCCTGCCCGCCAGGTAATCCTCGAGCGAGAACGGATGCGAGGCGCCCTGCACCAGCTCGAGCTCGTCGCGCAGCGCGGCCAGCATCTCGGCGCCGATGCGCGCCTCGATCCCCGGCGCATCCAGCGACGGAAAGATCGTCGAATCCTGGCGGGTGTGGTTGCGGCCCGGCTCCCACAGGTGCACTTCGCCGGTCAGCAGGTGCACGACGCCCTTCAGGCGCTGGCCCATGCCGATCGGCCAGGTGATCGGCGCGCACTGGATGCCGAGCACGGTCTCGACCTCGTCGAGCAGATCGATCGGGTCCTTGCCCTCGCGGTCGAGCTTGTTGATGAACGTCATGATCGGCGTGTCGCGCAGCCGGCAGACCTCCATCAGCTTGATCGTGCGCTCCTCGACGCCCTTGGCGACGTCGATGACCATCAGCGCCGAGTCGACCGCGGTGAGCACGCGGTAGGTGTCCTCGCCGAAGTCGGCGTGGCCGGGGGTGTCGAGCAGGTTGACGATGCGGCCCTCGTAGGGGAACTGCATCACCGACGACGTCACCGAGATGCCGCGCTCCTTCTCCATCGCCATCCAGTCCGAGGTGGCGTGGCGGGCGGCCTTGCGGCCCTTCACCGAGCCGGCCATCTGGATCGCGCCGCCGAACAGCAGCAGCTTCTCGGTCAGCGTGGTCTTGCCGGCGTCGGGGTGCGAGATGATCGCGAACGTCCGGCGGCGCCGGGTCTCGGTCAGGTGGTCGGGCATGGGGGCGGGGCCGCGCACGCGGCCAGGTCGGGTCCGGAAAACCGCGGATTATACCGGGCGGCGGTGGACGGGGCTTTCAGGGTCTTCGCCGCGGACACGCTCTCCGCGTTCCAGATCCGGGCGAATCCGCTCTGATCCGTTGTTGAACCGCGCTGTCAGCGGCCTGGGACAGCGGCGTAGTCGCAGGTGAGGGGCAGGGAGAGGGCCGCGGCGATGTCGCGCCAGGCGAAGGCGGCGACGCCCTCGTCGTTGTGGGCGGCGTAGAGCACGCCTTCGGGGAAGGCGCGGGTTCCGGCCGCCTGCAGCCAGATGCCGTCGGTCATCGCCGCGTGGTCCCCGGCGAAACTGCCGACCAGGCGCAGGTCGCGGCGCTCGAAGACGCGGAACACCGTGCGGTCGGCGAACTGGTCGGTGGCGATCCAGTAGCCGCTGCCGTCGGGACAGGCCCACAGCGCCACGCCCTCGGCCTGCGCCTGGAAGTGGTCGCGCGGCACGTCGTGGCCGCTGTAGCGGCCATCCATGCGGTATTCGCGCAGGGTGGTGCCGACCCGCACGTCTTCCTCGGCGATCAGCAGGCGGTCGTGCGGCGGATCGCCGGCGATCGACTCGACCATCCGCAGCGCCCCCTTCTCGGTGGTGTCGCCGAAGCGCTGCACCAGGCGCGCCTGCGGCGCCGCACCGTCGAGGCGCACGTGGTAGCGCTTCACCCGCTCGGCGAGCTGGCGCATCGGCGGCAGCGTCTCGGTGCGGAAGTCGGCCATGAAGCTGTCGGTGACCAGCACCTCGAGCGTGCCCGGCGCCAGCTCGTGCAGCCACAGGCCGTAGGGGCTCTTCAGTTCGCGCTCGCCGAACACCGCCAGCGGCGCGAAGTCGGGCAGCGCCAGCACCTGCACGCGGTGATTGTCGCGTTCGACGACGAACACCAGATCGGCGAACACCGCGATGCCGTTCGGCCGGTCGAAACGCCCGGGCGCGGTGCCCGGCCCGCCGACGGTGCGCAGCAACGCGCCGTCATCGCCGTCGTACACCACCAGGCTGTCGCTCTCCTTGCCGGTGGCGATCAGCCAGGTGTCGCCATCCGGCGTGCGCCAGGCGGCGACCGAATCGATCTCGTGGCCGGGCAGCGGCGCCGTCAGGAAGACCTCGGCGACCCGCGTCGCCGCCGCCGCGTGGTGCGGCTCCAGCCGGTTCGACCAGGAACCGGACAGGTCGGGGCGGGGCGGGGTGCCGGCGCAGGCGGCGAGGAACAGGGCGAGGAGGGGGAGGGCGCGGCGCATGCCGTGATTATGGAACAGCGGGACCCCTTACCTCCTGTCCAGCCTCAGCAGGCCCTGCGGCCCGATCATCCGGAACGGCACCGACTCCAGGCGCATGCCGACGTTGACCTGCACCGCGAAATGCAGGTGCGGGCCGCTGGAGAAGCCGGTGTTGCCGGTATAGCCGAGCACCTGGCCGAGCGTGACCTGCTGGCCCGGGCGCACGGTGACGCCGTTCTCGCGCAGGTGCGCGTACAGCGCCATGCTGCCGTCGTCGTGCAGCACGCGGACGAAGTTCGCGCGGCTGCGCAGCGAGGGGTCGACGCCGCCTTCGGAATGGCCGGCGCGGGTCTGCACGACGACGCCGGCGCGCGCCGCGAACACCGGCGTGCCCTCGGGCACGATCAGGTCGACGGCATAGCGGTTGCCGGGGTCGTCGTGGCTGAAGCCGCCGTGGAAGCCCTGGCCGAGCTCGACCCGCGACTCCTCGACCGGCAGCGAATAGACGACGTCGCGGGCGACCCGGTAGGGCTCGCCGGGAACCGCGCGCAGCTCGAGCCGCGGCGCACCGGCGCTCACCGGCACCTGCAGCAGGGTCAGCGACCGGTGCGCCGGCACCACCGCGCGTACCGGCAGCGGCTGGTCGCCGGCGGCGGTGCCGGTCAGCTCGACCTCGACCGGACCGGCACTGCGGTTCACCGCCGTCACCAGCAGCCGGTCGCCGCGGCGCAGCGTCTGCATTTCGGCGGTCTGCGCGCTGGCCGCGCCGGCTGCGAGCAGCGCCGCCGCCCCGCCCCCCTGTAGGAGCGCCTTCAGGCGCGAAAAGCATCGCGGCTGAAGCCGCTCCCACAGAGATCGCGGCTGAAGCCGCTCCAACAGGGGGAAGCATCGCGGCTGAAGCCGCTCCCACGGAAAGCGGGTCATGCGGCGGCCTCGTCGCGGCGGACGCCGAAGTAGTCGTCGATCGGCGTCGGCCGGTCGAACACGTAGCCCTGCGCGTAATCGACGCCGAGCGCCAGCAGGGCCTGCCGTTCGCGCTCGGTCTCGGTGCGTTCGGCGATGCTCTTCTTGTCGAGCACGTGGGCGATCTCGTTGATCGAGCGCACCACCGCCAGCGCCAGCGGCGACGAATCCATGTCGCGCACGAAGCTGCCGTCGATCTTGAAGTAGTCGACGTCGAGCGCGCGCAGGTAGTTGAACGAACAGAAGCCCGTGCCGAAGTCGTCGAGCGCGAAACGGCAGCCGAGCGCGCGCAGCTGGTTGATGAAGCGCTGCGCGCGCGCCAGGTCGCGCACGGCGCTGGTCTCGGTCAGCTCGAAGCACAGGCGGTCCGGCGGGAACGCGGTGCGGCGCAGGCGGTCGGTCAGGAAGCCGAGGAAGCCCTCGTCGCCGATCGCCTCGCCGCACAGGTTCACGCTGCACACCGCCACCGATGCCGCTTCCTTCGGATGCCGTTCGAGCCAGTCGAGCGTGCGCAGCACCACCTCGCGATCGATGCGGTTGCCGAGGTGGAAGCGCTCGGCGGCCGGCATGAACATGCCCGGCATCATCAGCTCGCCGCTGCGCGGGTCGCGCAGGCGCAGCAGGATCTCGAAATGGCGGCCGCCGTTGGCCTCCGGCCGCAGTGGCGCGATGCTCTGGCAGTACAGCTCCAGCGCGTCGTCCTCGAGCGCCTCACGGATGCGCACCACCCAGCGCATCGCCGCGGTACGGTCGAGCAGTTCGCCGCCGTCGACGCTGGCCAGGCACACCCGGTTGCCGCCCTGTTCCTTCGCGGTGAAGCAGGCCGCGTCGGCCTGCGAAAGCAGCTGGGCGAAATCGCCCTGGCCGGGCTGGAAGGCGATCAGGCCGGCGCTGGCGGTCGTCGCCAGCATCTGCCGGTCCCAGCCGCAGCGGTAGCCCTCGATCGCCCGCAGCATCGTGCGCAGGCGGTCCTCGGCGACCATCGCCGTGCAGTTGCGCAGCAGCAGCGCGAACTCGTCGCCGCCGGTGCGCGCCAGCAGGTCGTCGGGATGCCTGTGCGCCTGCAGCACCCCGGCGACGCCGCGGATCACCGCGTCGCCGGCGACGTGGCTGGCGGTGTCGTTGATCAGCTTGAAGTGGTCGAGGTCGACGTAGGCCAGGGCCATCGGCGCGGTCGTGCCGGCGACGTCGCGGCGCACCAGGTCCTCGAAGGCATTGCGGTTGTACAGGCCGGTCAACGGGTCGATCGTCGCGCGCTGGGTCAGCCGTTCGGCGGTGACCCGCTGCTGGTGCATCGCGAACGCCAGCATCATCGGCAGGGACGACACCACGATCAGGAAGGCGAGCAGGTTCAGGCCGTCACGCGCCTGCGTCGGCGCCGGATAGCCGGCGAGGCCGAAGCCGGCCATGCCGGCGATCAGCAGCATCGTCACCGCGATCGCCAGGCCGGTGTGCATCGGGCTGAAGCGGATCGCGCTCCAGACCAGCACGCCGAGCGGCAGCGCCACCAGGCCGAGCGCATAGGGGCCGCCGAGGCTGCCGCCCCAGGCCATCAGCAGGAAGCTGGCGACCAGCGCCACGTTCCACAGCAGCTTCTCGGATTCCGGGCCGTAAGCGCTGCCTTCCGGCGGCTGCAGCCGCGGATGGCCGCGGCCGAGCGCGAGCATCACCGCCGGCGCGACGCTGGTGACGCCGAGCAGGTCGCCGAGCAGCCAGCGGAAGGCCGATGCCGGCACCTGCGGCATCGTGATGATGCCGGCCTGCTGCATGCCGAAGGTGCCGACGCCGGCGCTGACCAGTGCCATCGCCAGGCCGCCCGCGAGTGCGCGCAGTCCGAAGCGCACCGTCAGCGGATCGGTGACCGGCCCGCGCAGCACCAGCCACGCGCCGACGAGCACGCCGACGAAGTTGCTCGTCAGCGACCAGAACAGGAAGGCCGGTGGTACCGGATCGAACAGCAGGTGCACCAGCAGGCCGCCGAGCGGCACGAACCAGGCCCAGCGCAGGCCGTAGCGCACGACGCCGGCGAGGGCGACGCCGGAGGCCGGCCAGAACAGCGCGACCTGTCCCGGCCCGTCGATCAGCAGGGTCGAGTAGCCGCCACCGGCGACGTACAGCGCGACCAGCACGACGAAGACCGCGGCCCGGCGCATGCCCACCCCCTTTACCCCGACCCCAGCATACCCGCCGAGGGCAGGGTGGGCACCCCGGGAAGCGGGTAGGGGAGCCGAGAAAGACTGTAGGAGCGGCTTCAGCCGCGATCCCAACCTCAACGCCGCCCCGGCCGCGACGTGACCAGCTCCACTCGCCCCGCCACCACCAAGCCCGCCACATCCCCGCCCAGCGCCTGCATCAGCTGCGCCGCATCGGCACCGGCGGGAAAGCGGAACGCCGCCCAGCCGTCGCGGCCGTTCGCCTTGACGTGGTAGAGCGCGCGGTCGGCGACTTCGACCCACTGCTCCCAGCCGGGCGTGCCGCGGCTGTCGCGCAGGGTCGGTACCTCGACCAGGCCGACCGAGCAGGTCAGGTGCAGCGGCTCGGCGCCGCCGATGTCGAAGCGGTGGCCGGCGACGGCGGCGCGCAGGCGCTCGCCGATCACCGGCAGGTGCTGCGGCGGCAGCGGCCGGAACACCAGCAGGAATTCCTCGCCGCCCCAGCGCGCGACGTAGTCGCCACCACGCACCTGCTGGTTCAGCAGCTGCGCGACCTGCTGCAGCACGCGGTCGCCGGCGGCGTGGCCGTGGCGGTCGTTGATGGCCTTGAAGTGGTCGATGTCCAGCAGCGCGAACACCATCACCTCGTCGCGCGCGCCGGGGCGCAGCGCCTCGCGCGAGTAGAAGGCGAGGTCGGCCGGAATCTGGCTGGCGAGGTAGCGGCGGTTGCGCAGGCCGGTCAGCGGATCGCTCTGGCTGGCGTCCTCGAGCCGGTGGTTGACGGCTTCCAGCGCATCGGTGCGCTGCCGCACCAGCTGCTCCAGCGCCGCCCGCTGCCGGCGGTGCGCGCCGAGCTGCTGGCGCCAGCCGGCGTAGAGCACGGTCAGCACCAGCGCCACGATCAGCCCCTGGAACAGCCGCGTTTCGTGGAAATACGGCTGCACGGTGAAGCCGAGCTGGGCCGCGGCGGGGCTCCACAGGCCGGCGTTGTTGGCGCCGATCGCCTCGAACACGTAGTCGCCGGGGGGCAGGTTCGTGTAGTTCACCGTGCGCCGGTTGATGTCGTCGAGCGTGCGCCAGTCGGCGTCGTAGCCGACCAGCCGGTAGCGCAGGTCGGTGCTGCCGGGGTCCTGGAAACTGAGCACGGTGAATTCGAAGCTGAGGTCGCGCTCGCCCTGTTCGAGGGTCCAGTCGGCGCTCGGATCGGCATCGCGCCACTGCTCGCCGACGCGCACGCGCTCGATCAGGGTGCGCGGCGCCACCGGGTTCCTGACGATGCCGGCGGTCGCCATCGCCACCAGGCCGTCGCGGGTCGGCAGCCACAGCTGGCCGCGGTCGAAGAAGCCCTTGGCATTGCCGGCGCCGTTGCAGCAGAAACCCTTCTGGCCCCCGTGGCGGTCGCCGCGTTCGTTGAGCACCATCTCGCCGGCGACGCGCTCGGCCTGGCCGGCGGCGACCGCGGTGAGGTCGGCGATCGGCACCCGGAAGATGCCGCGCATGCCGGCGACCCACAGGTAGTCGAGGTCGTCGGTGATGAAGAAGGCCGAATTCACCGGCAGGCCCTGTTCGCTGCCGAAGCCGGTCCAGCGCTCGCCGTCGAACAGGAAGATCTCCTCGCTCAGCGCCCCGATCACCAGGCGGCCGTCGGGCAGTTCGTGGATCGAGGTGACGTCGAGGTCGGGGCGCAGGCCGCTGTCGGTGCCGAGCGGCTGCAACTGCTCGCCGACGATTTCGTAGAGGCCGGTCTGGGTGCCCAGCAGCAGCCGCCCGGCGCGGGTCTGGTAGAGCAGGCGCGTGCGCGGGTCGCGCAGGCCTTCGGCGGCGCCGAACCCGCGCAGGCCGTCGCGGGTCAGCCGGTACAGGCCGCTGTTGGTCGCCAGCCACAGGGCACCGGCGCGGTCGCGCAGCATGCCGTTGATCTGCGCGGCGCGCAGCGGTGCGAGCTCCGGTGGCGCCTCCAGCGCGCGGCCGTTCCAGCGCACGACGCCGAGGCGGGTACCGATCCAGACGTGGTCGGCCTCGGGCAGCAGCGTGTAGGCGTTCGGGTGCGGCAGGTCCTCGCCACGCACGATCATCTCGAAGCGGCCGTTGCGCAGTTCGGCGAGGCCGTCGTTGGTGCCGACCCAGATGCGGCCGTCGCCGCCGCGCGCGACCGACCACAGGATCGGGTCCGCGAGGCCCTCGTGCTCGCTGTAGCGGCGGGTCCAGCCGTTCCAGACGCGGTTCAGGCCCTGCCAGTGGCTGCCGAACCAGAGGTTGCCCTCGCGGTCCTCGAACACCGCGCGCACCGCCGACACCTGGCGGTCGCCGCTGATCACCTCGCGCACGCGTCCGGCGCGCAGCCGCACCACGTCGCGCACCAGACCGACCCAGAGGTTGCCGTCGCGGTCCGCGTACAGCGCCTCGATCGGCGATTCCGACAGCGGCGCGCCGCCTTCATGGCGCGACCAGCGGGTGCCGTCGCGGAAGAACAGGCCGGCGCTGGTACCGGCCCAGACCCGGCCCTGGGTCTCGAGCAGGTGGGTCACGACGGTGTCGTCGTCGCCTTCCGGCAACGGCAGCACGTGCACCTGGCCGTCGGCGATGCGGAACACGCGGCCGCGGCTGCCCACCCAGAGCTCGTCGCCGCGCGCCATCAGCGAGCTGGCCGGCAACGGCAGCGGATGCGCGAGTTCGAGCGCGTCGTCGCGGATGCGCCAGACACCGTCCGGCGCGGCCACCATGATCTCGCCGGAAGGCATCGCCTGCAGGTCGCTGGTGTCGAGCAGCCGGTCCGGGTCGCCGTCGCGCAGCGGCACCGCGTGGAAGCCCCGGCTGTCGTGCACCGAGACGCCGCGGTAGGTGGCGATCCACAGCCGGTTGTCGTCGTCGGCATGCAGATCGTGGATCCAGATGCCGCGCAGCCCCGGTGCATTGTCCGGGTTGTGGACGACGAAGCGGATGCCGTCGAAACGCGCGAGCCCGGCCTGGGTGCCGACCCACAGGTAGCCCTGCCGGTCCTGCGCCAGCGACAGCGCCGAGATCTGCGGCAGCCCCTGTTCGATCGACCAGTTGTTGCGGACGTAGTGGTGGAAGGCCTTGTCCGGGTCCAGCGCCTGTGCCGCCGGGGCCAGCGCCAGCAGGAAGGACAGCAGCATGAGCGACAGGCGGGGCGTCGCGGTGCGGCGCATGGCGGACACGTCCCAGGTCGACGATGGCACGACTATCGGATGACGCGGCAACGCAGGCAAGCGGAAAGGCGGCCAGCAACTCGCGTCACATGCCGGGCCGTGGATGCGTCAAGACGATCCCGCGCTTTCGCAACCACAGGAGTCGACATGACACGACACGCAACCCGCAAGCACGCCATCGCGGCGACCGCCGGTACGCTGGCCCTCGCTTTCGCCCTGCCGGCGGCGGCGATCGACCCGTCGTACAGCGGGTCCTGGTACAACCCCCCGGAATCGGGCAGCGGCTTCAACCTCGAGATCTTCTCCCGCGACCGCGCGATCCTCTACTGGTACACCTACGACGACGCCGGCGAGCCGGTGTGGCTGTACTCCGAAGGCGTGATCGAGGGCGATCGAGATCATCGCCCGCGCCAACGAGGGTGGCACGCGGATGCTGCTGCGGCGCGAGTGAGCCTCAGCACTCGATCACGTTGACGGCGAGGCCGCCGCGGCTGGTTTCCTTGTACTTGTCCTGCATGTCGCGGCCGGTGTCGCGCATGGTCTTGATGACCTTGTCCAGCGACACCTTGTGGCTGCCGTCGCCGCGCAGCGCCATGCGCGAAGCGTTGATCGCCTTCACCGCGCCCATCGCATTGCGTTCGATGCAGGGGATCTGCACGAGGCCGCCGATCGGGTCGCAGGTCAGGCCGAGGTTGTGCTCCATGCCGATCTCGGCCGCGTTCTCGATCTGCGCCGGGCTGCCGCCGAGCGCGGCGGTGAGCCCGGCGGCGGCCATCGAGCAGGCGACGCCGACCTCGCCCTGGCAGCCGACCTCGGCGCCGCTGATCGAGGCGTTCTCCTTGTAGAGGATGCCGATCGCGGCGGCGGTGAGCAGGAAGTCGAACACGCCTTTCTCGTTCGCACCCGGGCAGAAGCGGTCGTAGTAGTGCAGCACCGACGGGATGATGCCGGCGGCGCCGTTGGTCGGCGCGGTGACGACGCGGCCGCCGGCGGCGTTCTCCTCGTTCACCGCCAGTGCGTACAGGTTCACCCAGTCGAGCGTCGTCAGCGGATCGCGCATCGCCGCCTCGGGCTTGGACGACAGTTCGGCGTACAGTGCCGGTGCGCGGCGGGCGACACGCAGGCCGCCGGGTAGGGTGCCGGCCTCGCGGATGCCGCGGCGCACGCAGTCCTGCATCGCCTGCCAGATCTCGCGCAGGCCCTCGGCGACCTGCTCCGGCGACCGCCAGGCCTGCTCGTTGGCGAGCATCATGCCGGCGATCGTCAGGCCGCTCTCGCGGGCCCGCGCCAGCAGTTCATCGCCGGAGCGGAAGGGGAAGGGGAGTTCGGTGGTGTCGGCGACGATGCGGTCTTCCGCCGCCTCGTCCTGGTTCACCACGAAGCCACCGCCGACGCTGTAGTAATCGCGGGTCGCGATCACCGCACCCTCGGCGTCGTAGGCGATGAAGCGCATGCCGTTGGTGTGGAAGGGCAGTTTCTGCCGCTTGTTCATGATCAGGTCGTGCTTCTCGTCGAAGCCGATCTCGTGGTGGCCGAGCAGGCGGATGCGCTTCGTGCCGCGGATGCGTTCCAGCGCCGCCGGGATCAGGTCGGGATCGATCTGGTTCGGCCAGTGGCCCTCGAGGCCCATCAGCACCGCCTTGTCGGTGCCGTGGCCGCGGCCGGTCAGCGCCAGCGAGCCGAACACCTCGGCGCGCACGCGCGCGGTGCGGGCGAGATTGCCCTTCTCCTCGAGCCAGTGCGCGACGAAGCGCGCCGCTGCCCGCATCGGCCCCACCGTATGCGAGGACGAGGGCCCGATGCCGATCTTGAACAGGTCGAAGGTGCTGACAGCCATGGCCGGGGGTTCCGTGCGAGGACCCGCATTCTACCCCCGCCCCCCTGTAGGAGCGGCTTCAGCCGCGATGCTCCCCCCCTCGCAGTTCGTAGTTCGTACGAGGTACGAGGTAGTGAAGCCGTTAGAGTGTGCCGCCAGGACCTCGAACGCCGAACGCCGACCATGCCGGTTCTCATCCAGAAGGACGACTGCGAACTCTGCGACCGCGCCTGGGACGTGCTGGCCGCCGCCGGCGTGCCTGATTTCGATTCGCTGTGGATCGACGGCGATCCCGGGCTCGAGGCCGCCTACGGCGAACGCGTGCCGGTGCTGCGGCGCGACGACGGCGCTGAGCTCGGCTGGCCGTTCGGGGCGGGCGAGGTGCGCGACTTCCTGAAGGGCGAGTAACGAGTGGAGAGCAACGAGCAACGAGTGAAAGCCCGCGCTTCGCGCGAGGTGTCAGTCAGCGCGCGCACTACTCGTTACTCGTTACTCTCCACTCGTTACTCGCTTTCGAGCGTGAGCCGCGTCACCACCCGCACCTCGTCCGGCAGCAAGCCCGTATCCGCCCATTCGCCGCCGCCGACGCCGAACTGCAGGCGGGCGACGGTGGCTTCGCCGCTCAGCACCGGCGCCGCGCCGGCGGTCCAGGTGAAGCGCAGCGGTACCGGCTTGCTGACACCGCGCAGCATGAGCGTGCCCGCGGCGATGAATCCGGCACCGTCGGCGCGGCAGGACGTCGCCGTCCAGCGTGCGCGCGGGTGCTCGCTGGTGGCGAAGAACTCGGCTTCCTGCAGCATGCCGGCCGCGTCGTCCATGTCGACGACGACCGCCTGCAGCGGGATGTCGACCTCGAAGCGGCAGTCCTGCGGCGCCGCCGGATCGAAACCGATGCGGGCGCTGAAGCCGGGGAAGCGGCCATGGATCTCCTCGCCCTGGTAGCGGGCGGTGAAGCCGAGCGTGGAGGCGGCGCCGGCGCTCCAGTCGGCGGCGTCGGCGCTCGGCACGAAGACCGCGGCAGCGAGGGCGAGGACATTGCGCAGCAGGGACATCAGCGGTCTCCGGAATAGGTGTCGGCATTCGGCGGGTCGGCGAAGTCGTCGTCGCTGGCGACCGGCGCTGCCGCCGGCGCCGTCGCGACGGGCGCGGCCGGTGGCTTCGCCGTCTTCGGTTCGCCGCACCACGGCAGCATCCGCACCAGCGTGCGGTCGCGGTCGAAATAATGATGCTTGAGCGCGGCGAAGGCATGCACGGTCACCACCACCGCCAGGGCGATGAACAGCCATTCGTGCATGTCGTGGGCGAACCCGCGGATGCCGGCATCGCGTCCGCTGAGCTTCGGCAGCGAGAACACCCCGAACCACTGCAGCGGGAAACCGGAGGCCGAGTTGTACAGCCAGCCGCTGAGCGGCATCGCCAGCAGGATCGCGTAGAGGGCGCCGTGGCTGGCGCTGGCCAGCCAGCGCTGCCAGCGCGGCATGCCGGGCGCCGGCGCCGGCGTGCCGGCGACCAGGCGCCAGAGCAGGCGCAGCACGGTCAATCCGAGCACGGTCAGGCCCAAGCTCTTGTGCAGCGCGTAGATCTCGACCTTGTAGGGGCGGTTCGGCAGCTCCTGCATCAGGAAGCCGACCGCGCACAGGCCGAGCACCGCCAGCACCACCAGCCAGTGCAGGGAGATGCTGACCCAGCCCCAGGAATCGTCGCGGTTGCGGAACACGTGCGGCATCGTCGGTGACCTCGTCGTTCGCGCCGGCATCGGCGGTCGCTGCGTTCGCGAGCGGTTTTCCTACTGCCCTCGCGCACGCCGGTCCGTAGTCTAGGCGCAGGCAGCAGGGATGCGGGGATGGCCATGGCCGGTGACGGCAGCGGCGGACGCGTGGCGGACGGGGGCCTGCAGGCTTGCGGGACGCGTCGCGGCGCGCTCGCGGCGCTGTTCGCGGCGCTGCTGGCGCTCGCCTGCGCGGACGTCGCGGCAACGCAGCGTGTCGCCGGTGTCGCCGGCATCCCCGGTGTCGCCGTGACCGCGGCGCCGGCCACCGGGGTGCCGCCACCGCTGCCCTCGCCGGGCCTGGTCGAAGCCCTCGAGATCGAACGCGACGGCGTGCGCCTCGCGCTGCCGCTCGACCGCCGCTACCTGCACCTGCGCCGCGGCGACCACGACCTGCACCTGCGCCTGCGCCCACCGCCGGCGCCGCTGGCCTGGCGCTGGCGCCTGCAACTGGTCGGTGTCGACGACGACTGGCGCGAACTGCGCTGGCCGGCGGAGATGCGCTGGCCGCGGCTGCCGCCGGGTCCGAATGCCCTGCGCATCGGCGTCGACCGTGGCGACGGCTGGGAACTCGCCGAGGAGCGCCTGCTGCTGGTCGACTCGCCGTGGTGGCAGACCCGCGGCGTGCTGCTGGTGATCGGCGCACTGATGCTCGCCGGCGTCGCCGGTGCCGCGGTCTACGACCACGGTCGCCGCCGGCGCGCCGCCGAATGGCAGCGCAGCCAGGCGCGGCGCGAGGAGGCGGAGCGGCAGTCGGAGGCGAAGACGCGTTTCCTGGCGACCCTCGGGCACGAGCTGCGGACCCCGCTCACCGGCGTGCTCGGCATGGCCGAGCTGCTACAGGGCGGGGAACTGAACCCGGCGCAGCGGCTGCAGGTCGAGGCGATCGGCCATGCCGGCCGGCACCTGTTGCGGCTGGTCAACGACGCCCTCGACCTCGCCCGCATCGAGGCAGGGCGGCTGCAGATCGAACAGCGGCCGTTCGCGCTGTGGCCGCTGCTGCAGGAGGTGAGCGCGCTGCTGCAGCCGATGGCCGAGGCCAAGGGCCTGCAGTTCGGCCTCGCCTGCAGCCCGCAGACGCCGGAAGCCCTGAGCGGCGACCCGACCCGGATCCGGCAGATCCTGTTCAACCTCGGCCACAACGCGATCAAGTTCTGCCGCCGCGGCCAGGTGACGATCCAGGTCGAACCGCTGTGGCCGCAGGGCCTGCACCTGATCGTGCAGGACGACGGCCCCGGGCTGGACAGCGAGCAGCAGTCGCGCCTGTTCCGGCGCTTCGAGGCCGGCGGCAGCGGCGGCAGCGGTTCCGGACTCGGGCTGGCGATCTCGCGCGAGCTGGCCGTGGCGATGGGCGGCCGCATCGAAGTGCACAGCGCGCCGGGGCAGGGCGCGCGGTTCGAAGTGGAACTGCCGCTGCCCGGCACCGATGCGCCGTTGCCGGCGCCGCCGCCGGAAGTCGCGAACCTGCCGGCCGCGGGCCGCCGCCTGCTGCTGGTCGAGGACGATCCGCTGGTCGGTGAGGTCATCGCCGGCCTGCTGCGCAGCCGCGGCCACACCGTCGTGCACGCCGCGCACGCGCTGTCGGCGCTGGCCGAACTCGATTGCGCCGCCTACGACCTGGCGATCGTCGACCTCGACCTGCCCGGCATCGACGGCCTGCAGCTCGCCGGCCTGATCCAGGGCCGCTGGTCGCTGCCGCTGCTGGCCCTGACCGCCCGCGCCGACGCCGACGCCGAGCCCCAGGCCCGCGCCGCCGGCATGGCCGCCTTCGTGCGCAAGCCGGTGAGCGGCGAGGAACTCGACCAGCTCATCACCGCGCTGCTCGAGGGGGAGGGGGTGGGAGAAACGAGGAACGAGGAACGAGGAACGATGGGTAGGAGCGGCTTCAGCCGCGATCCCTACCCCCACGCGCGCGGAACGCGCGGGCCCTGATTGGTTCCTCGTTCCTCGCTTCTCGCTTCAGGCCGCCGGCGTCGCCCCCACCTCGTGCACGGCCTCGACCAGCACCCGCACATGCTCCGGGTCCATCGACGGCGCCATGCCGTGGCCGAGGTTGAACACGTGGCCGGCGCGGGAGCCGCCGTTGGCGGCGGCGTAGTCGTCGAGGGCGCGGCGGGCTTCGGCGCGGATCGCGTCCGGGTTCGCGTAGAGCGTGGACGGGTCGAGATTGCCCTGCAGGGCGACGCGGCCGCCGGTACGCCGGCGGGCGTCGCCGAGCGACACCGTCCAGTCGACGCCGATCGCTTCGGCGCCGGTCGCCGCCAGTTCTTCCAGGTATGGGCCGTTGCCCTTGCCGAACAGGATCAGCGGCGCGGCGTCGGCGCCTTCGCCCCGCGGCAGTTCGGCGGCGATGCGCTGCAGGTAGCGCAGCGAGAATTCGCGGTACAGGTGCGGCGCCAGCATGCCGCCCCAGGTGTCGAAGACCTGCATCGCCTGGGCGCCGGCCTGGCGCTGGGCGTCGAGGTAGGCGATCACCGCGTCGGTGACCACGCCGAGCAGGCGGTGCAGGGACGCGGGGTCTTCGATCGCCAGCGCCTTCACGCGGGCGAAGTCGTCGCTGCCGCCGCCTTCGATCATGTAGCAGGCCAGCGTCCACGGGCTGCCGGAGAACCCGATCAGCGGCACCTGGCCGTCGAGCTCGCGGCGGATCAGGCTGACCGCGTCGGTGACGTAGCGCAGCTTCGTGCCGATGTCCGGCACCGAGAGCTTGGCGATGTCGGCGGCGCTGCGCACCGGGCGCTCGAACTTCGGGCCCTCACCTTCGGCGAAATACAGGCCGAGGCCCATCGCGTCGGGGATGGTCAGGATGTCGGAGAACAGGATCGCGGCGTCGAGCGGGAAGCGGCGCAGCGGCTGCAGGGTGACCTCGCAGGCCAGCTCCGGATTGGTCGCCAGGCCCATGAAGCTGCCCGCTTGGGCGCGGGTGGCGCGGTATTCCGGCAGGTAACGCCCGGCCTGGCGCATCAGCCACACCGGCGTGGTGTCGACGGGCTCGCGGCGCAGCGCGCGCAGGAAACGGTCGTTCTTCAAGCTGCTCAAGATCCGCTGACTCCCTGGGTGAACATGACCTGGAAGCCCTTGCGCACCTGCGCGTCGCGGGCCTTCTCGAATGCCGCCAGGGCGGCGTCGCGCTCCAGGTACTGCTCACGGCGCAGCTGCGCCTTGCCGCCGATCTGGCCGGTTTCGCGCAGCAGGGTCCAGCCGCCGAGCAGGTCCTGCTGGAGCACCAGCTGGACATACTTCGGCGCTTCGCCGGACATCGGACGTTGTTGCATGAGCAGGCGCATGGGCGCGCATTCTAAACGCTGTCCGAAGTGTGCCGGGCACGGTTAATCGAAATTAACGGTGCGCGGCACAGTTATCCCGCCGCCTGGTCACCCGGGAATAACTGTCTCTGACACCGTTACGGTGACGGCGCGGCCGACGCCGTGCCAGAGGATCAGCCGCAGCCGGCCGGAGACGGCCTTCTTGTCGAGTTGCATCCGCGCCGCCAGCGCCTCCCGCGACAGCCCGGCCGGCAACTCCACCGGCAGGCGGAAGCGGGCGAGCAGGGCCGCCAGCCGATCGGCATCCGTCGCCGGCGCCATTCCCCGCGCTGCCGACAGCCGCGCCGCCATCACCATCCCGACCGCCACCGCCTCACCGTGCAGCAGGCCGCCGTAGCCCTGCTCGGTCTCGATCGCATGCCCGAAGGTGTGGCCGAAGTTCAGCAGCATCCGCTCGCCCTGCTCCGTCTCGTCGCGGGCGACGATGCCGGCTTTGTGCGCGCAGCTGATCGCGATCGCCTCCGCCAGCGCCGCCGGATCGCGGGCGAGCAGGGCCTCGGCGTTCACCTCCAGCCAGGCGAAGAAGGCGGGATCGGCGATCGCGCCGTACTTGACGACTTCCGCCAGCCCGGCCGACAGCTCGCGATCGGGCAGGCTGTCCAGGGTCGCGGTATCGGCCAGCACCGCCGCCGGCTGGTGGAAGGCGCCGACGAGGTTCTTGCCCTGCGGCAGGTCGACCGCGGTCTTGCCACCGACCGCGGAATCGACCATCGCCAACAGGGTCGTCGGCAGCTGCACGAAGCGCACGCCGCGCATCCAGCTGGCCGCCGCGAAGCCGGCCAGGTCGCCGACCACGCCGCCGCCGAGCGCGATCACGGTGGCGTCTCGACTGGCACCGAGCGCCGCCAGCGCCGTCATCACCTCGCCGAAGCGGACGAGCGTCTTCTCCTGTTCACCGGCCGGCAGCACCAGGGTCCCGAGCGTGCGCCCGGCCAGCGCCGCCTCGACCTTCGCCAGGTAGCGCGGCGCGACATTGCGGTCGCTGAGCACGAACGCATGCCGCCCCGGCACCAGCGCCGCCAGCGCGCCGGCATCGTCGAGCAGGCCGCGGCCGATCGTGATCGGGTAGCTGCGGGCGCCGAGGGCGACGTGCAGCTGGCGGTGCGCCGTCATGCCGCCTCCGGGCGCCGCCAGAGCGCGGCGACCCGCGCCGCCAGCTGCTCGGCCGCGCAGCCGACGCCGAGCGACCCCGGCGTGAATTCCAGATCGGCGACTTCCCGGTACAGCGGCCCGCGCGCTTCCGCCAGCGCTTCCAGCCGCGCCCGCCGGTCCGGCACGGCCAGCAACGGCCGCGTGCGGTCGCGGCAGAGCCGCTCGAGCTGCTCGTCGACGCTGGCCGGCAGGTGCACGACGAAGGCGCGTTCACGCATCAGCCGCCGGTTCGCCGCCGCCAGCACCGCGCCGCCGCCGGTCGCCAGCAACTGCCCTTCGCCCTGCAACAGGTTCGCCAGCAGCGCCGATTCGCGGGTGCGGAAACCGGCCTCGCCCTCGCATTCGAAGATCACCGGCACGCTGGCGCCGGTCGCGGCCTCCAGCTGCTGGTCGCAGTCGACGAAGACCAGGCCGAGCCTGGCGGCGACGCGTTTGCCGATGGACGTCTTGCCGGCGCCCATCGGGCCGACGAGGACGAGGTTGGGCGCGGGATTCATGCACGTGGATCGTAGCATCCGGTCATTCGGTCCCGGGACTTCGACGCTGCCTGGGCGCTCGCGGCAGGATCACCGCCAAGCTACTTCCCGTTCGCGGACGAACCGCCGGCGCTGCGATCGACGCGCGCCGACGAGTACCGCCGGTGCCCCGCACGGTCTCCGATCACACCGCCGGCGGCTCGTCCGCAATCAGGAAGGAGCGCCGCCGGCGTCGCCGTTTCGCGCGCCGGATCGGCCTGTTCCGGAGTGGCGACGTAGCGGCCCTCCCGGCGACACCCGCAACCAACAACTGGAGCAGGCCGAGCCGGAGCGCGACAATGGCCGCCCCACCGACGGCGGCGAAGCAAGTGACCAGCGAATCGAAAGACCTGTATGCCGAAGCCCTGGCGACGTTCTCGTCGCTGCTCGCCGAAGCCACCGCCGCCGGCGATCCCGAATCCACCGCGATGACCGTCGCCACCGCCGACCCCGACGGCCGCCCGCATGCACGCACCGTGCTGCTGAAGGCGCACGACGAACGCGGTTTCGTCTTCTACACCAACTTCGACAGCGCCAAGGGCCGCCAGCTCACGACGAACCCGCAGGCGGCGCTGCTGTTCCACTGGAAGACCCTGCGCGACGGCGTGCAGGTGCGCATCGAGGGCACCGTGGAGCCGGTGTCGCTGGCCGAGGCCGATGCCTATTTCGCGACCCGGCCGCGGGTGAGCCAGCTCGGCGCCTGGGCTTCGCTGCAGTCGCAGACGCTGCCGAAACGCTCGGTGCTCGACGCCCGCGTCAGCGCCTACGAGAAGGAATTCGCCGACGGCCCGGTGCCGCGGCCGCCGCACTGGTCGGGCTTCCGCGTCGTGCCGGAGCTGATCGAGTTCTGGTACGGCGCCCGCTTCCGCCTGCACGACCGCGACGTCTACGAACGCATCGACGGCGCCTGGACGCTGCGGCAGCTGTTCCCGTGAGCACGCCGGCGCGCCACGGTCCGCGCCGCATCGTCTGCCTGGTCGAGGAGCCGACCGAGGTCCTGTACGCGCTCGGCGAACAGGAGCGCATCGTCGGCATCAGCGGCTTCACCGTCCGCCCGCCGCGTGCGCGCCGGGAGAAACCGAAGGTCAGCGCCTTCACCAGCGCGAAGATCGACGCGATCCTGGCCCTGAAACCGGATTTCGCGATCGGCTTCAGCGACATCCAGGCCGATATCGCCGCCGAACTCGTGCGCCGCGGCGTCGAGGTGTGGATCGCCAACCACCGCAGCGTCGGGGAGATCCTCGACTACGTGCGCCGGCTCGGTGCGCTGGTCGGTTGTGCCGCAAAGGCCGAGGCTTATGCCGGGGAGCTGCAGCGGGGTATCGACAGGATTGCCGGACAGGCGGCGTTGCTTCCGCGGCGACCCAGGGTCTACTTCGAGGAATGGGACGAGCCACGCATCAGCGGCATCCGCTGGGTCGCCGAACTGGTGCGCATCGCCGGCGGCGACGACATCTTCCCGGAACTCGCCGCCGAGCCGCTGGCCAAGCAGCGCATCCTCGCCGACGACGACGAGATCATCCGCCGCGCCCCCGACATCGTCTTCGGCTCCTGGTGCGGCAAGAAATTCCAGCCCGCCCGCGTCGCCGCGCGCCCCGGCTGGCAGAACGTGCCGGCGGTGCGCGACGGCGAACTGCACGAGATCAAGTCGCCGATCATCCTGCAGCCCGGCCCCGCCGCCCTCACCGACGGCCTCCGCGCGCTCCACACCCACATCGCCCGCTGGGCCCGAACGACCCCGGACAGCTGAATCCTCGCTGCGGACGGACAAGGCTTTTTCGACATCGGATCAAAGCCGATCCTCCCGGATTTTTCCGCAGCCTCCGGATGTCCACGGGCCTCGCGGCGAAGCCCCGCCGGAATACGACCGCCTGCGCGCGATTGATCGGCGTTTTCGGCTCCTGTCCGTTGTAGACCTGCCTTTGCCTTGTCGGTGCTCGTCAGTGGCAAGGATTCAATCCCCCAAGGCCTTGAGGCCCAGCGTCGCCAGCATCGCGGTCATGGCGCCGGCCTCGGCGGCGCGGGTGCTGGAGGCGTTGCCTTGCTGGGCGCGTCTGGCGACGCCCTGGGCGATCGCGGCGAGGCGGAAGAAGCTGAACGCGAGCACGAAGCCCCAGTCGGCGGGGATCGGCCGGCCGCTGAGTTCGGCGTAGCGCGCGAGCATCGCCGCCTCGTCGGGGATGCCGAGCGCCGCGCGGTCCATGCCGGCGAGGCCGGGCAGGGCCGGATTGCGCGGCAGCCGCAGCGCCATGCAGTAGTAGCCGAGGTCGGCCAGTGGGTGGCCGAGCGTCGACAGTTCCCAGTCGACGACGGCCAGCACCTGCGCCGAGTCCCGCGCGAACAGCAGGTTGTCGACGCGGAAGTCGCCGTGCACGAGCGCCACCGCACCGTCGTCGGCCGGGCAGCGCCGCGGCAGTTCGGCGATCAGCGTCTCCATCGCCGGGATCGGCTGCGTTTCGCTGGCGCGGTACTGGTCGCTCCAGCGCGCGAGCTGGCGGGCGAAGTAGTTGCCGGGTTTGCCGTAGTCGCCGAGGCCGAGCGCGGCCGGGTCCAGTGCGTGCAGCGCGGCGAGGGTGCGCAGCACCGCGTCGTGGATGTCGGCGCGGCGTTGCGGCGTGGCGTCGGGCAGGGACGGATCCCAGTGCACGACGCCGTCGACGTACGCCATCACATAGAACATCGCGCCGATCACCGCCGTGTCTTCGCAGAGCAGCAGCGGCCGCGCGACCGGCACCGGACCGCCGTGCAGGGCCTGCAGCACGCGGAACTCGCGGTCGACGGCATGCGCCGAGGGCAGCAGCCGGCCCGCCGGCTTGCGGCGCAGGACCCAGCGGCGGTCGCCGGCTTCGAGCAGGAAGGTCGGGTTGGACTGCCCGCCGGCGAACTTCCGCGCGCGCAGCGGCCCCTGGAAGCCCGCCAGGCGCGGCGCCAGCCAGGCGGCGAGGGGATCGAGCGGCAGCGTGGCCGGATCGACGACGGTGTTCGCGGTGGTCATGGGGTTCCTTTCCGAAGACGGCGTGTCCACAGCGCATGCAGCCCGATCCCGGCGAGGCCGACCGCGGCGCTGGCGAAGCAGCCCAGGTGCAAAATCTCCATCGACACCGCCGACAGCCAGGGATTGCCGGGCGCGAATGGCCACAGCGGTTCGCTGTCGGCATGCATGATCGCGTCGAGCACGACATGCGAATACGTTCCGGCGAAGGCGGCGAGGAACGACGCCGTCCAGGTGAACGGCGGATGCGGCACCCGCAGCCAGCGCAGCACCGGCAGGCTGAGCGGCCGTCCGGTCAGCGCCGCGACCAGGCCGATCGCGGTGGCGCCGACGAAGGAGTGCGTGCGCCCGTGCAGTATCGGCCAGTCGAGCAGGATGCCGAACAGGGGCTCCAGGTCCATCAGCACCTGGGCGCCGCCGAACACCATGAAACTGAAATGCCGCCCGCCGATCGCCTTGAACACCAGCCCGGGGCCGAGATGGACGGGAGTGAAGGGCACCGCCGGCTCAGTAGTACGTCCACAGCTCGCGCTCGCCGTGCAGGTGCGGCAACGCGTTCCAGCTGCCCAGGCGCAGGCGGCCGGCGTGCGGGTGGAATTCGCTCAGGGCGCTGTTGCGCAGTGCCAGGTTCAGTTCGACCGCGCGGTGGTCAGGCACGTCGAGGGCGATCTGCGCGAGCCGCGAGATCACCCCGCCCGAGGTCAGCACCAGCGCCTCGTCGCCGCCGGCCAGGGCCTGCAGGCGCTCGCCGGCGGCGTGCACGCGGGCGCCGAATCCGCCCCAGCTCTCCGGCAGTCCGGGCAATTCGTCGCGCGCCCAGGCCAGCAGCGCCGCCTGCAGCATCGCGCCGACGTCCTTGGGCTGGCCACTGGCGGCGCGGAGCGCGATCGGGTCGTCGGCATTGCGCTTCATCCAGGTCGAGAACACCGCCTGGTGGTCGAATTCGGCGAAGCCGGCGTCGTCGACCCACTCCGGCATAGCCAGCCCGGCGGCCACGAAGCCCTCGCGGACGGCCTCGGCGGTCTGCCGGTGCCGGCGCATGCCACCGACGACCACCGCGCGGAAGCGGTGGCCGCCGCGGGCGAGCCAGTCGCCGAGGCGGCGCGCCTGCAGCCAGCCGCGTTCGGAGAGATTGTCGTAGTCGGCGGCGCCGTAACTCGCCTGGCCGTGGCGTACCAGCAGCAGGCTCACCGGCTCAGCCCGCCGCGGCCAGTTCGCGGCCGCGGCGCACCGCAGCGGCGACGGCGGTCGCGACCAGTTCGTGGAAACCGCCGGCGGCGAAGGCCTCGAGCGCGGCCTGGGTCGTCCCGTTGGGCGAGGTGACGCGCTGGCGCAGGGTGGCGGCGTCCTCGCCGGATTCGCCGAGCATGCGGGCGGCGCCGACCAGGGTCTGCACCGCCAGCGCTTTCGCGGCCTCCGCCGGCAGGCCCTCGGCTTCGCCGGCCGCCTGCAGGGCCTCGGCGAGCAGGAACACATAGGCCGGGCCGCTGCCGGACACGGCGGTCACCGCGTCCATCAGCGCCTCGTCGGCGATCCACACGGTCAGGCCGGCGGCCTTCATCAGCGTTTCCGCGATCGCGCGCCGTTCGGCATCCACCGCCGGATTGGCGTACAGACCGGTGGCGCCGGCGCCGAGCAGGGCGGGCGTGTTCGGCATCGTCCGCACGACCGCCTGGGCACCGCCGAGCCAGCCATCGATGCGCGCACTCGGCATGCCGGCGGCGATCGACACGACCAGCGGCCGCTGGGTCTGCGCCAGGTCGGCCAGCGCGGTGCAGGCCTGGGCCATGACCTGCGGCTTCACCGCCAGCACCCAGACGTCGGCGCCGTCGGCGGCCGCGGGGCCGTCCGCGTACACGGCAACGCCGAAGTCGGCCGCGAGGGCGTAGCGCAGCGCCGGTACCGGCTCGGCGACGCGGATCTTCGTGGCGGGAAGGCCGGTGCGCACCAGGCCGCCGATCAGGCTGCGTGCCATGTTGCCGCCGCCGATGAAAGCGAGGGTCGGGAAGCTGTCCATGTGCCGATGTTAATCCGCGCGCGGCTTCGCCGGCCGCGCGCCGAACAGGGCGGTGCCGACGCGCACCATCGTCGCGCCTTCGGCGATCGCCAGCTCGAAGTCGTCGCTCATGCCCATCGACAGCGTGTCGATGCCGGGATGGCGGCGGGCGAGTTCGTCGAACAGCGCGCGCATCGCCCGGAACGCCGCCCGCCGGTGGCCGGGGTCGGGATGCGGCTCCGGGATCGCCATCAGCCCGCGCAGGCGCAGCCGCGGCTCGGCGGCGACGGCGTCGGCGAGCGCCGCGACCTCGGCGGGCGCGCAGCCGGACTTGCCGGTCTCGCCGTCGACGTTGACCTGCACCAGCACGTTCAGCGGCGGCCTCGTGGCGGCTCGGCCGGTGGCGAGCGCGCGCACGAGTTTCGGGCGGTCGACCGACTGCACCCAGTCGAAGAGTTCCGCCGCCTGCGCCGCCTTGTTCGACTGCAGGTGACCGATCAGGTGCCACGTCAGCCCGAGGTCGGCGAGCGCGCCGATCTTGCCCGCGGCTTCCTGCACGTAGTTCTCCGCGAATGCGGACTGGCCGCAGGCGGCGAGCGCACGCACCGCCGCCGCCGGCTGGGTCTTGGCGACGGCCAGCAGTTCCACCCCGCCTGGCCGTCCTGCCAGGATCGCAGCGTTTTCAAGGCGTTGCCGAATATCGCGGTGGCTTCGGTGGAGCGCTTCCATGGCTGGTATCGGCCTGACGGGTTGGCGCTATACTGCCCCGGGGACACGCGGTCGCCTATCCGTTACGTGCCGAGGGGAATCGCCAGATGGACATCGCCGAGCTGCTTGCGTTTTCGGTCAAGAACAAGGCCTCCGACCTGCATCTTTCCGCCGGCCTGCCGCCGATGATCCGGGTCGACGGTGACGTCCGTCGAATCAACATCCCGGCACTCGACCACAAGCAGGTGCATTCGCTGGTGTACGACATCATGTCGGACAAGCAGCGGCGCGATTACGAGGAATTCCTCGAGGTCGACTTCTCGTTCGAGATCCCGGGCCTGGCGCGCTTCCGCGTCAACGCCTTCAACCAGAACCGCGGCGCCGGCGCGGTCTTCCGTACGATTCCGAGCCAGATCCTGACGCTCGAGGAACTCGCGGCGCCGAAGATCTTCGCCGAGCTCTGCCAGCAGCCGCAGGGCCTCGTGCTGGTGACCGGACCGACCGGCTCGGGCAAGTCGACCACGCTGGCGGCGATGATCGACAGCATCAACAAGAACGAGTTCGGCCACATCCTCACGGTCGAGGACCCGATCGAATTCGTGCACACCTCGCAGAAGTGCCTGGTCAACCAGCGCGAGGTGCACCGCGACACCCACGGCTTCAACGAGGCGCTGCGTTCGGCCCTCCGCGAGGACCCGGACTACATCCTGGTCGGCGAGATGCGCGACCTCGAGACGATCCGCCTGGCGCTGACCGCCGCCGAGACCGGCCACCTGGTGTTCGCGACCCTGCACACCTCGTCGGCCGCCAAGACCATCGACCGCATCATCGACGTGTTCCCCGCCGGCGAGAAGCCGATGGTGCGCTCGATGCTGTCCGAGTCGCTGCGCGCGGTGATCTCGCAGTCGCTGCTGAAGAAGGTCGGTGGCGGCCGTGTCGCCGCCCACGAGATCATGGTCGCGACCGCCGCCATCCGTAACCTTATCCGCGAGGACAAGGTCGCGCAGATGTACTCGGCGATCCAGACCGGCCAGAACGTCGGCATGCAGACCCTCGACCAGTGCCTGCAGGACATGGTCAAGCGCGGCCTGGTCACGAAGCTGCAGGCGCGATTCGACTCGGCGGCCGCCCCAGAGGACCAGGAACCCAACATGAGCAGCATCGACTTCACCTCGTTCCTGAAGCTGATGGCCCACAAGAAGGCCTCGGACCTGTTCATCACGGCCGGCGTGCCGCCGAGCATGAAGGTGCACGGCAAGCTGTCGCCGATCACCCAGAACCCGCTGACCCCGCAGCAGTCGCGCGACCTGGTGCTGAACGTCATGAACCCCTCGCAGCGCGAGGAGTTCGAGAAGACCCACGAGTGCAACTTCGCGATCGGCGTCTCCGGCGTCGGCCGTTTCCGCGTGTCGTGCTTCTACCAGCGCAACCAGGTCGGCATGGTGCTGCGTCGCATCGAGACGCGCATCCCGACGGTCGAGGAGCTGAACCTGCCGGCGGTCATCAAGACGCTGGCGATGACCAAGCGCGGCATCATCCTGTTCGTCGGCGCCACCGGCACCGGCAAGTCGACCTCGCTGGCGGCGATGATCGGCTACCGCAACATGAACTCCTCGGGCCACATCATCACGATCGAGGACCCGATCGAATTCGTGCACAAGCACGAGGGCTGCATCATCACCCAGCGCGAGGTCGGCATCGACACCGACAGCTGGGAAGCGGCGCTGAAGAACACCCTACGCCAGGCGCCCGACGTGATCATGATCGGCGAGGTGCGTACCCGCGAGGGCATGGACCACGCGATCGCCTTCGCCGAAACCGGCCACCTGGTGCTGTGCACCCTGCATGCGAACAACGCCAACCAGGCGATGGACCGCATCATCAACTTCTTCCCGGAAGACCGCCGCAACCAGTTGCTGATGGATCTTTCGATGAACCTCAAGGGCGTGGTCGCCCAGCAGCTGATCCCGACCCCGGACGGCAAGTCGCGGCGGGTCGCGATGGAGATCCTGCTCGGCACGCCGCTGGTGCAGGACTACATCCGCGACGGCGAGATCCACAAGCTCAAGGACGTCATGAAGGAATCGACGAACCTGGGCATGAAGACCTTCGACCAGGCGCTGTTCGAGCTCTACCAGGCCGGCGAGATCAGCTACGAGGACGCGCTGCGCTTCGCCGACTCGGCCAACGAGGTGCGCCTGAAGATCAAGCTCGCCCAGGGCGGCGACGCCCGCACGCTCAGCCAGGGCCTCGACGGCGTCGAACTCTCCGAAGCCAAGTAGGAGCGCCTTCAGGCGCGATGCTCTTGATGTAGGAGCGCCTTCAGGCGCGATGCTCTTGATGTAGGAGCGCCTTCAGGCGCGATGCCCTACAACCAACCGAAGCAAAGCCGGGCCCCGCCCGGCTTCACTTTTTGTGGCCCCGTCCCGCCGCTACGGTATCCGCACCCTCCCGGAGCCGCCCGATGCCAACGCAGCGCCTGTTCGTCCTCGCCGTCGCCCTCGCTGTCGCCCTCACCCTGGCGACCCCGGTGGCGACCGCCAGTGACTCCGGGGACCGCGCCCGCCCGCTCGATCGCGTGAGCCTGTGGGCCGGCGCCCTGAATGCCCGCAGCGACACCCGCTTCGCCTTCAGTGCCGACAACGACACCTGGAGCGGCGAGGGCGACTTCGGCCTCGAGGACGACCTCGGCCTCGATCGCCGCGCCACCGTCGGCCACGGCCGCCTGGACGTGCTGGTGGGGCGGGCGAACGGCCTGTCGCTGGAGTACTTCGGTTACGCGCGCGACACCGCGCATCGCCTCGAGCGCCGCATCGAATGGGACGGCCAGGTGTTCGACACCACCGCCGACGTCTCGGGCGCGATCGAGTTCGGGTTCGCCAGCGCCGCCTGGCGCTGGTGGATGGGCGAGGGCGCCACCGTCTTCGGGCTCGGCCTCGGCGTGGCCCACTACCGGGTCGAGACCGCCTTCGACGGCGAGGCCACCGTCAACGGCGGCACCGCTTCCGCGAGCCTGCGTACCTCGGACGCGGCGATGGCGCCGCTGGCCTCGCTCGGCTGGCGGCATGCGTTTTCCGAGCGCTGGCGGGCCTATGCCGACCTGTCCGGCGTCACTCGCGACAGCGGCCCCTTGCAGGGGCATATCGTCGATGCGGGCGTGGGATTCGAGTGGTTCCCGACCCGGCACTGGGGACTGGCCCTCGAATACGGCGCCACCCATATCCGCCTCGACCGCGTGCGCGGCGAAGGGACGCTGCGCTTCGACCTCGACCTGCGCGGGCCCTCGCTTTTCCTGCGGGTGCGTTGAACGCCCGCGGGCTACAATTCCCGCGTGTCCAGCATCCTGTCCCTCGCCGACCACCTGCTGATCGCCATGCCGGCGCTGGACGATCCCAATTTCCATCGCACCGTCACCCTGATCTGCCAGCACGACGAGAGCGGCGCGATGGGTCTGGTGATCAACCGCGACGCCGACTGCACGGTCGGCGAACTGCTGAGCCAGCTGAAGATCGACGGTGGCGACCGCAACCTGCGCGAGACCGGAGTGATCGCCGGTGGGCCGGTGCAGCGCGACCGCGGCTTCGTGCTGCACGACGACCCGCGCAGCTGGCCGTCGACGCTGCGCTTCGGCGACGGTCTCGCGGTGACGACCTCGCGCGACATCCTCGACGCGCTCGCGCGCGGCGACGGCCCGGCGAACGTCCTGGTCACCCTCGGCTACGCCGGCTGGGAGGCGGGGCAACTCGAGGACGAACTGGCGCAGAACAGCTGGCTGACCGTGCCGGCCGAGCGCGCGATCCTGTTCCGCACGCCGCTGGCCGAGCGCTGGCACGCCGCGGCGCGCGTCCTCGGCATCGATCCGGACCAGCTCGCCGACTACGCCGGCCACGCATGAGCGCGCCGGTGACCCTGCTCGGCTTCGACGTCGGTGCACGACGCATCGGCGTCGCCGTCGGCAACACCGTTTCCGCCAGTGCCCGCGAACTCGGGGTGCTGGACGTCTTCGCCGCCGGCCCCGATTGGTCCCGGCTCGACCGCTGGGTGCGCGAATGGCGTCCCGACGCACTGATCGTCGGCGACCCGGTTGCGCCCGACGGTGGCGAACAGCCCGCGCGCGCCCGTGCCCGCGGCTTCGCCCGCGCGCTGCGATGCCGCTACGGCCTGCCGGTGCAGCAGGTCGACGAGGGGCGTAGCTCGGTCGAGGCCGCGCAGCGTTTCGCTGCCGGCCGCGCCGCCGGCGCCCGCCGTCGCCGCGATGCCGGACAGCTCGATGCGCTGGCCGCGGTCGTGATCCTCGAGCGCTGGCTGGCCGAACCCGACCCCGACTTCCCCTCCGGTACCGAGCCATGACCGCCGACCACTCCTTGGCCGCCGACGGCCGCCTGCGCCACCTGCTGAGCCTCGACGGCCTGCCCGCGCCGATCCTGACCGCCCTGCTGGAGCGCGCCGACGCGCTGCGCGGGCACGCCCGTGGCGGCACCGCGCTGCGCCGGAGCTTCGCCGGCCGCACCCTGTGCACGCTGTTCTTCGAAGCCTCCACCCGCACCCGCAGCAGCTTCCAGCTGGCGGCGACCCGGCTGGGCATGGACGTACTCGGCTTCGACGCTTCCACCTCGTCGACGAAGAAGGGCGAAACCGCGCTCGACACCCTGCGCACGCTCGAGGCCATGGGCGTCGACGTCTTCGTGATCCGCCATGCCGACGACGGCGCCGTCGCCGCGCTCGCCGCCGCCGCCGCCCCCGGAACCCGCGTGATCAATGCCGGCGATGGCCGCAATGCGCACCCGACCCAGGGCCTGCTCGACATGTTGACCCTGCGCCGCGCGAAGGGACCCGATTTCTCGCGGTTGACCGTGGTGATCGCCGGCGACGTGAAGCACTCGCGCGTCGCCCGCTCGGACCTGCACGCCCTGCGCGCGCTCGGCTGCGGCGAGATCCGCGTCTGCGGTCCGGCCAACCTGCTGCCCGGCCCCGACGTGCTGCAAGGCTGCCGGGTGTTCGCCGACTTCGACGAGGCCGTCGCCGGCGCCGACGCGGTGATGATGCTGCGCCTGCAGCGCGAACGCATGGAGGAAGGCCTGGTGCCGTCGCTCGAAGGCTATTTCCGCGACTACGGCCTCGACGCCCGCCGCCTCGCGCTGGCGAAACCCGACGCGATCGTGATGCACCCCGGCCCGATGAACCGCGGCGTCGAGATCGCCGGCGACGTCGCCGACGGGCCGCAGTCGCGGGTGCTCGAGCAGGTCGGGAACGGGGTGGCGGTGCGCATGGCCGTCATCGAGGCGCTGCTGGGGGACTGAGCACCCGGCGCTGGAAAGCAGGAACGAGGAACGAGGAACGAATCGCGCTGCGGCGCGGCGCGCTTTTGCGGGAGTGGACAGGGATCGCGGCTGAAGCCGCTCCTACGAGCCGCTCCTACGACGCGTTACTCGGAGGCTACCTGGCCGTTCGTATAGATGAACGTCCGCGTGATGTGCAGGATCTCGACGTTGTCGCCCGTGCGCGGCAGCGTCGGGAAGGGCTCGGCGAGCCGGACCGCGCGGATCGCGGCGCGGTCCAGGGCGGGGACGCCGCTCGGCGTGGTCACCACGACGTCTTCGACGCTGCCGTCGCGGCGCACCGACACGGTGATGATCGCGGCGCCGTTGAGGCCACGGCGCAGCGTGTCCTGCGGCAGGTTGAGGTTGCCGATGCGCTCGACGTGTTCGTCCCAGGCGCGCAGATAGGCCGCGTAGGCGTATTCGCGGGTGCTGCCGGTGATGAACTTGCGGTTCGGCCGGCGCGCGCGCTGTTCCTGCTTCCGCTCGATCTCGGCGGCGAGGCGGGCGATCTCCAGGTCCTGTTCCACCAGCTCGTCGCCGGGATTCAGCGGCAGCGGCGGGGTGTCGCGCAGGTCCTCCGGACGCGGCGCCCGCAGCGGGCTCTCGCCGGTGCTCGCCAGCAGGCGCGGCGTCGGTGCCGGTTCCGGCTGCGGCGCCTGGGCGCGCATTTCCTCCGGCGCGACGCCCGGGGAGGGCTTGGGCACCGGCGCCAGCTGCTCTTCGCGGGGTCGGCGCGCCTCGTCGTCGTTGCCACCGCCCTGGTTGTTGGCCTGGGCGAGGAAGTCGGCCTCGTCCGGGGCTTGCTCGCTGCGGGTCTCGGTCAGGATCACGTCGAGGGTCGGCACCACCGGCGCGGCCATGTCGCGCGCGAAGCCGATGCCGAGGATCAGCACCCCGAACAGCACCGCCGACAGGGTCAGGGTCGCCCCCAGGCGGTCGTCGGGGCGGATGCCGGGAGCCGCCGCGCTCATTTCACCCGGCGCCGCGCCGGCGGGCCTCGATCGCATCGAACAGCAGGCCGGCGATGTTCAGGCCGAACTGGGCGTCGAGTTCGCGCACGCAGGTCGGGCTGGTGACGTTGACCTCGGTCAGCCAGTCGCCGATCACGTCGAGGCCGACGAAGAGCATGCCGCGGCGCTTCAGCTCGGGACCGACCTGGGCGGCGATCCAGCGGTCGCGCTCGCTCAGCGGGCGGCCCTCGCCACGGCCGCCGGCGGCGAGGTTGCCGCGGAACTCGTCGCCCTGCGGGATGCGCGCCAGGCAGTAGGGCACCGGCTCGCCGTCGACCAGCAGGATGCGCTTGTCGCCGTCGCGGATTTCCGGGATCC
Organism: Arenimonas composti TR7-09 = DSM 18010; assembly: GCF_000426365.1. Classification (GTDB taxonomy): domain Bacteria; phylum Pseudomonadota; class Gammaproteobacteria; order Xanthomonadales; family Xanthomonadaceae; genus Arenimonas; species Arenimonas composti. The sequence goes on from NZ_AUFF01000002.1 coordinate 510,578, forward strand.
AGCGCTGCGCCAGCGCCAGATGGCGGCCACCGCCGGTCAGCGTCTCCAGGATCACGTTGAGGTTGGGTTCGCCGGCGCGGACCCGGAAGATCGAGCGGCCGCCCATGCCGTCGAGCGGCTTGAGCACCGCCTCGCCGTGTTCGGCGACGAAGGCCTTCAGTTCGCCGGCATCGCGCGACACCCGGCTCGGCGGGCAGCACTGCGGGAAGAGCAGGGCGCCGAGCTTCTCGTTGATGTCGCGCAGGCCGGCGGGGTCGTTGACCACCATGACGCCGTCACGGCGGGCGAGGTCGAGGATGTGGGTGTCGTAGAGGTAGTCGGCGTCGAAGGGCGGGTCGGTGCGCACCAGCACCACGTCGACCTCGGCCAGCGGCCGCCGTGCGACCGGGCCCAGGCTGTACCAGCCGGCGGGGTCGTCGCGGACCTGCAGCGGCGCGACCCGCGCCATCGCCCGCGCGCCGTCGAGCGACAGCCCACCGGGCAGCACGTAGTGCAGGCGATGGCCGCGACGGCTGGCCTCGAGCAACATGGCGAAGCTCGTGTCCTTCCCGATCCTGATCTTCTCGATCGGGTCCATCACCACGGCCACGTCCAGAGCCATCGGCGCTCGCACTTCCATTCCTCGGGACGCCTAGCCTAGCAGGCGCTCGCCGCGAAACGTGCAGGCCGTGGTTTTCGGGTCATTCGGCTTGACACACTCAGCGCCGGCTGGGATATAAGCTAGCCATCTGCGGGGGCCCGGAGATGGACGCCGCGGCCAGGAACGAAACATGGGGACCACGATGGAAGACAACCACCTGGCCGGCTTGCGGGTCATGGTCATCGACGACTCGAAGACGATCCGGCGCACGGCCGAGACCCTGCTCAAGAAGGAGGGTTGCGAGGTGGTGACCGCGACGGACGGCTTCGAGGCGCTGGCCAAGATCGCCGACCACCAGCCGCAGATCGTCTTCGTCGACATCATGATGCCGCGCCTGGACGGCTATCAGACGTGCGCGCTGATCAAGAACAACCAGATGTTCAAGCAGACGCCGGTGATCATGCTGTCCTCGAAGGACGGCCTGTTCGACAAGGCGCGCGGCCGCATCGTCGGCTCGGAGCAGTACCTGACCAAGCCCTTCACCCGCGACGAACTGCTGTCCGCGATCCGCAAGTACGTCCCGGCCGGCTGAGGGCGCCATGAACCAGGCCATCGCCACCAAGCGCCGCACCGGACCGTTCGAGACGCTGCTGGACTACGAGGAGCGCTCGCTCGCCCACGTCGCCGGCCGTCCGGAGATGATCGAGGCGCCGGGCCACTGGCGCGGCGTCGGTTTCCGCCTCGGGCAGCGCCGGCTGGTCGCCTCGTTCGACGAGGTGGTCGAGATCCTGCCGCTGCCGGCGGTGACGCCGGTGCCGGGGGCGCAGCCGTGGATGCTCGGCGTCGCCAACGTCCGCGGCAACCTGGTGCCGGTGGTCGACCTCAAGCTCTTCCTCGAGGGCGAACGCACGATCGTCCACGAGGGCCAGCGCGTGCTGGTGGTCCGCCAGGCCGGCGGTAACGTCGCCGTGATCATCGACGAGCTGTTCGGCCAGCGCACCTTCAACGATTCCCACCGCGCCGGGGCCGAAGGCCTCGACGACGGCCGCTACGCCTATTTCGTGTCCCAGGCCTACCGCCTGGCCGAACATACCTGGGGGGTCTTCAGCATGACGCTGCTGACCCGTACGCCGGAATTCCGCCAGGCCACCACATGAGTGGCCAACGTGTTCCATTGCAGTTCTTCTCAATCAGGGGTTGAGGTCACGCCATGAGCACCAAGCGCTCGTTCACCGACAAATTGCCGACCTTCGGTATCGGCGTATGGGCGACCGTCCTCATCGTGTCGCTGGCGCTGTTCGGCGCCAACTTCCTCTACGCCGCCTACCTGGCGGACCGCGAGAACAACGCCCGCGCGCTCGCCGCCGAGATGCAGGTGCTCTCGCAGCGGCTCGCGAAGTTCACCCAGCAGGCGGTCGACGGCGAGGCCGAGGCCTTCACCGCGTTCAAGGACACCAAGTTGCGCATCGACCAGATCGTCGCGGCGCTGCAGACCGGCAGCACGACCGAGGACGTCGACGCCTACGCCGGCAGCGTGAACGCCCCGGCGGTCGCCGCCGCGCTGCAGAAGGTGGTCGACACCTGGCAGCCGATGGCCACCGCGGCCGACCGCATCGCCGCCGCCGAGGAGCAGGTGCTCAATCTCGCCGACACGGCCAACCAGTTCACCGCCCGCGTGCCGCGCCTGGCCTTCCAGCTCGACGAGGTGGTGCGCGCGCTGTCCGACTCCAACGCCCCGGCCTCGCAGATCTCGCTGGCCAACCGCCAGATCGTGCTCGCCGACCGCATGTCGCGCCGCGTGACGGAAATCGTCGCCGGCGGCGAGAACACGGTGTCGGCGGCGGACGCGCTCTCGCGCGACGCCACGGTGTTCGCGAACGTGCTGGCGGACTTCCGCCAGGGCGACTCGGAGAGCAACGTCGCCCGCATCACCTCGCCGGCGGGTGTCGCCGCGCTGACCGCGGTCGAGCAGCTGTACGCCGAGGCCCAGGGCGACCTCGACGTCGTGCTCGGCGCCTCCGCCGACCTGGCCGAGGTGCAGCAGGCGCAGAACGAGATCTCGATGCAGTCCGACGTGCTGCTGCAGGGCGCCGAGGACCTGTTCGACAGCTTCGACAACATCAACACCGAACGCGGCTTCCCGAACGTCTACTGGGCCTTCGTCGGCGGCGCCGGCGCGCTGCTCGCGCTGCTCGGCCTGCTGCTCACGATCTTCCGCGACCAGCGTCGCCGCCTCAGCAGCACGCAGGAACTGAACCAGCGCAACCAGGAGGCGATTCTGCGCCTGCTGGACGAAATGGGCTCGCTCGCCGAAGGCGACCTGACGGTCAAGGCGACGGTCACCGAGGACATCACCGGCGCGATCGCGGACTCGATCAACTTCGCGGTCGAAGCGCTGCGATCCCTGGTGTCGACGATCAACGAGACCGCGGTGCAGGTCGCCGCGGCGGCCCAGGAAACCCAGGCCACCGCGATGCACCTGGCGGAAGCCGCGGAACACCAGGCGCAGCAGATCACCAGCGCCTCGGCGCAGATCAACGAGATCGCGAGCTCGATCGACGAGGTGTCGAAGAACTCCGCCGAATCCGCGGACGTCGCCATGCGCTCGGTGCAGATCGCCGCGAAGGGCGCCGAGGTCGTGCGCCAGACGATCCAGGGCATGGACAACATCCGTGACCAGATCCAGGAGACCTCGAAGCGAATCAAGCGCCTCGGTGAGAGCTCGCAGGAAATCGGCTCGATCGTCGAACTCATCAACGACATCTCGGAACAGACGAACATCCTCGCGCTGAACGCCGCGATCCAGGCGGCCTCGGCGGGTGAGGCGGGCCGCGGCTTCGCGGTCGTCGCGGACGAAGTGCAGCGACTCGCGGAACGCGCGTCCAACGCGACGAAGCGAATCGAGGCGCTGGTGCAGACGATTCAGTCCGACACCAACGAAGCGGTCAGCTCGATGGAGCAGACGACCGCCGAGGTGGTCGCCGGTGCCCGCCTGGCCGAGGACGCGGGTCTGGCCCTGGGCGAGATCGAAAAGGTGTCGAACGACCTCGCGGACCTCATCCAGAACATCTCGCAGGCGGCGCGCCAGCAGTCCACCGCGGCGACCAACATCACGGCGACGATGAGCGTGATTCAGGAGATCACGACGCAGACCTCGCAGGGCGCCAACCAGACGGCCGAGTCGATCGGCAACCTGGCCCAGCTCGCCGCCGACCTGCGCCGTTCGGTCGCGGACTTCAAGCTGCCGGACTGATCCCCCGGATCCGGCCGCCCCTGAACCCACGGTCAGGACGTCCCTCCCGGCGTCCTGACCCTGCAAGGACCTCGCGATGAGGCTGCACGAGAATATCGATTTCACCACCCTCACCTGGGTCAAGCCGGAGCTCGACGAGACGCTCCGGCAGGCGCGGCAAGCGCTCGAGGCCTACGTCGAGGACGGCGAGGACCCCGGCCAGCTGCGGTCCTGCGCCACCTATCTGCACCAGGTGTCCGGCACCCTGCGGATGGTCGAGCTGTACGGCGCGGCGATGGTCGCCGAGGAAATGGAGCAGCTCGCGCGCGCCCTCGTCGAGGGCCAGGTCGCCGAGCGCGACAGCGGTTACGCCGCGCTGATGCGCGGCATCGTGCAGCTGCCCGACTATCTGGAGCGTTTGCAGAGCGGCCACCGCGACATTCCGATCGTGCTGCTGCCGCTGCTCAACGAACTGCGCGAGCCGCGCGGCGAGAAGGGACTGTCGGAGGCGGTGCTGTTCTCGCCGGACCTGTCGCGGCCGCTGCCGGCCAGTGCCGCCGGCCCGAAGGCGAGCCTGCCGCCGGAAGAGGTCAAGCGCCGCGCCGAGATGCTGCGCAGCCTGTTCCAGTCGGCCCTGCTGCGCTGGCTGAAGGACGACGACAGCGCCGCCACCGTGCGCGACCTGACCGACGTCTGCGAACAGCTGGTGCCGATCACCGATTCCGAGCACGCCCGCCGCCTGTTCTGGGTCGCCGCCGGCACCCTGGACGCGCTGGCCAAGCACGCCTTCGAGCCGGACAAGTCGCTGAAGCAGGCGATCGCCAAGCTCGAGCGCGAGATCAAGCGCCTCGCCGAGGGCGGTGACGCCGCGTTCCGCAGCGACCCGCCGCTGGAACTGACCCGGCAGTTGCTCTACTTCGTCGCGCACGCCCCGACCGAGGGCGGCCGCATCGGCGAGATCCGCCAGGTGTTCGGCCTCGGCGAATACCTGCCGAGCGAGCAGGAACTCGCGCACGCCCGCGGCAGCCTCAGCGGCCGCAACCGCGCACTGCTGTCGACGGTCGCCGCGGCGATCAAGGAAGACCTGCTGCGGGTCAAGGACGCCCTCGACCTGCACATGCGCACCCCCGACGCGCCCTCGCTGGCGCTGTCCGACCAGGTCGAGGCGCTCGACCGCGTCGCCGACACCCTCGGCATGCTCGGCCTCGGCGTGCCGCGCCGGGTCGTGCAGGACCAGCGCAGCGCGATCCAGGCGATCGTCGGTGGCCAGCGCGCGGCCGATGAGTCGAACCTGCTCGACATCGCCGGCGCCCTGCTCTACGTCGAAGCCTCGCTCGACGACCAGGTCGCCCGCCTCGGTGAGGCCGATGCCCCGGCGCCGGCTGGCGAGGCCGCGGCGCCGGCGCCGGACGGGTCGATGCTGCCCGGCAGCGAGGCCCGCAAGGTCCTCGAGGTGCTGGTCAAGGAGGCGATCGGCAACTTCGCCCAGGCCCGCCAGTGTTTCGTCGCCTTCGTCGAGACGCACTGGGACCACGCTCAGCTCGCGGACGTGCCGCGCCTGCTCGAGGAAGTCGCCGGCGCCCTGCGCATCCTCGAACTCGAGGATGCGCCGAGATACCTCGCGGCGATCCGCCGTTTCTCCGAGATCGAGCTCGTCCGCCGCCAGCGCGTGCCGAACGGGCAGCAGATGGACCGCCTCGCCGACGTGCTCGCCGGCCTCGAGTACTACCTCGAGGCGCTGCGCGACCGCCGCCCGAAGCGCGACCAGATCCTCGACACCGTCCGCCAGAACCTGGAAGCACTCGGCTACTGGCCGCTGCCCGCCGAGGATCTCGAGGCGATGGCGCCGGCCCAGAAGGTGAGCGCGCCGGCGCCGGCACCGGCCGCGCCGCCGCCGGTGGCTGACATCGCGCCGGGCCCGATGCCCGAACCGGCACCGGCACCCACGCCGGAGCCTGCTCCGGAGCCGTTCACGGCCGCCGAACCTGCGCCGGAACCGGCGCCCGCTGCAGCCGCGCCTGCAACCGCCCCCGCGCCGGCCCCGGCCCCCGCGGAAGCGCCGTTCGTCCCCGTCTTCCAGATCGAGCCGCTGGCACCGCCGGCGGCGCCGGTCGAAACCGCCACGGCCGTGCCCGAGGCGGCGCCCGAGGTCCCGCTCGAGCTCCCGACCGAACCCGAGGTCGCGGAAGCGCCTGCGGCGGTCGAGACGGCGCCGGAACCGGCCGTCGAAGAGCGCGGCGTCGAAGCGCCCGCGCCCGCCGCGGCCGCGGCGTTCCCGGTCGTCGGCGGTTTCGACGGCTCGAGCGATGAGATCGACGACGAGATCCGCGAGGTCTTCCTCGAGGAGTTCCAGGAAGAGATCGCCAACCTCGAGCAGCTGCTGCCGACCTGGCGCAGCCAGCCGGACAACGTCGAGCAGCTGCGGCCGATCCGCCGCGTGTTCCACACGCTGAAGGGCAGCGGCCGCCTGGTCGGCGCCAGGACCCTCGGTGAGTTCAGCTGGAAGATCGAGAGCATGCTCAACCGCGTGCTCGACGGCACCCGCCCGGCCAGCCCGGCGGTCGTCGCCCTCGTGCAGCGCGCCTACGACACCCTGCCGCTGCTGCGCGATGCGCTCGGCGGCGCCACCGTGCACGCCGACCTGGCCGGGATCGAGGCGATCGCCGACCGCGTCGCCGCCGGCGAGGACGCCTTCTACAGCGAACCCGCCGCCGCGCCCTTCGCGGTCGAAGCAGCGCCGGCGCCGGAACCGGTCGTCGAGGCCGCAGCCGCGGCGCCGGTCGCCGACATAGCGCCGCCTGCGCCCGAGCCCGAGCCGGTGGTGGAAGCGACCCGGGAAACGGAGTCCGCGCCGGCGCCGGCCGCCGAGACCCCGGCCGGAGACATCGCCGAGGCCGGCTTCGTCATCGATCCGGTGCTGTTCGAGATCCTGAAGCCGGAAGTCGCCGGCCATCTCGAGACCGTCGACGCCTGGCTCGCCGCCTGCGCGGCGGGCGGACCGCAGCCGATCAGCGATCCGCTGCTGCGCTCGGTGCACACGATGAACGGCGCGTTCGCGATGACCGAGGTGACCGCGCTCACCGAGGTCACCGCGCCGCTCGAAGGCTTCATGAAGCGTTCGCTGGCCAACCAGCGCACGCCGGACGTCGACGGCGTGCAGCTGGTCGCCGAGTCCGCCGCCGCGATCCGCGCGGTGATCGCCGCGCTCGAGGATCCGCGCCGCGGCCTGCCGGACTACTCCGAACTCGCCGGCCGTGCCGAACGCGCGCGCGACAGCCTGCCCGAAGCCGCCGGCTCGCTGGCGATGCCGACGCCCGACGAGATCACCGAGGTCCTGCCGACCCCGGTGCCGATGCCGCCGCCGGATACGTCCGAACTGCCGGTCTTCGATACCGCCACCGCCGACGACGAAGCGCCCGCGGAGATGCCGACGGAGGCGCAGGAGCGCATTTCTCTCGACGCCTTCCTGGTCGATGCGATTCCGTCCGACGCCGCGGCCTTCACCGTCGTCGAAGCCGCGGATGAGCACGCGCCGGCGCTGTCGCTGAGCGACGGCTACGACCCGGTTGCCGAGGCGATCGCTGCGGAAGCCGCTGCTGCCGAAGCCGCCGCCGCCGAAGTCGCTGCCGCCGAGGCTGCTGCTGCCGAAGCCGCCGCTGCCGCCGAGGCTGCCGCTGCCGCCGAAGCCGCCGCTGCCGAAGCCGCCGCTGCCGAAGCCGCTGCCGCCGAGGCCGCCGCCGCTGCCGCCGCTGCCGCCGAAGCCGCTGCCGCCGAAGCCGCTGCCGCCGAAGCCGCCGCCGCCGCCGCCGAAGCCGCCGAAGCCGCCGCCGCCGCCGAAGCCGAAGCCGCCGCCGCCGAAGCCGCCGCCGCCGAAGCCGCTGCCGCCGAAGCCGCCGCCGCCGAAGCCGCCGCCGCCGAGGCTGCCGCCGCCGAAGCCGCCGCCGCCGAGTTCGAGGCCGCGCTGCTGAGCGAGATGGGTGCGGTCGAGCCGACGCCGGCCGAGGCCCAGGAAACGCCGACCGAGGCCAGCGGCCTCGAGGGCTTCGGCGATCTCACTCTCGAGGAACTCGAGGCGCTCACCGCGCCCGATCTCCCGGCCACGACACCGACCGAATCGCTGGACGAGCCGCTCGACCTGGGCGACGCGGACGTCACCTCCGACGAGCCGACTGCCGCGGCGGCGCCTGCCGAAGACGCCTCCATCGAGGACATGCTGGCCGGTACGCCGGACCTCGAAACGCCGGTCGAGGCCCTCGCCGAAGAACCGCTGTCGCTGGACGACGCCGAGACCGCGGCCGAGCCGATCCCCGACGCCGATGCCGTCGAGGCGGTGCCGGTGGTCGATGCCGATACGGCCGCTGGCGAGGTCGAGGTTGCCGGTCCGGCCGCCGAGTCCGTCACCGACGCCGAGGACGTCGATCTGTCGGCGATGTTCGCGGTCGACGAGGCGGCGCAGGAGGACTTCGCCGCCGAGGCGGCCGCCGATGCGCAGGCCGACGCGGAAGTCGAAGCCGCCACGGAAGCCGAAGCCGCCGCGGAAGCCGAAGCCGCCGCCGAGCCCGAATTCGCCGCGGCCGAACCCGCCGCCGAAGAACCGGCCGCCGACGAAACCGTTCCGGGAGAACCGGTCACTGAGGGAACCGTTGCTGAGGAACCCGTCGCCGCCGCCGCCGCGGAAGTCGACGCCGACGCCGAGGACGCCACCGTCAACGTGCCGGTCGCCGTCGACCCGCCGGATCCGGACGAGGCGCTGGACACCAGCGACCTGGACGTCGATCTGCTCGACATCTTCCTCGAGGAATCGGCCGACCTGCTCGACCACTCGGACGGCCTGCTGGCGCGGCTGCGCGATGCCGACGGCGACCGCGAGATCGTGGTCGGCCTGCAGCGTGACCTGCACACGCTGAAGGGCGGTGCGCGCATGGCCGGCATCTTCGCGGTCGGCGAACTCGGCCACGCGATGGAATCGCTGCTCGAGGCCGTCGCCGAGGGACGCCGCCAGTTCGACCAGGCCGGCCTGGTCGTGCTCGAACGCGCCTTCGACCGCCTGCACGGCATGGTCACCCGCGTCGGCGAGCGCAAGGCGCTCGCACTGCCGGCGAACCTGATCGCGCAGATCGACGCGCTCGCCAAGGGCAAGCCGCTGGAAGTCGCCCCGGCGCCGGCCGCGGAAGGCGCGAAGCCGGCCGAGGCGCCGCGCGCGGCACCCGCCGAAACCGCGCTCGATCGGCAGGCCGCCGCCGCGGAGGAAGCCGCGGTCGCGCGTCCGGTCGCCCCGCGCGGACCGGCCGCCGGCGCTGCTACCGGCCCGATGGCGCCGCTGTCGGCGCCGATCGAGGGCCTGGGCGAGGAGGGCGATGCCGCCGGTGTCGCGGCGCCGCAGGAGCAGGTGCGCATCCGCGCCGACCTGCTCGACCGCCTCGTCAACTACGCCGGCGAGGTCGCGATCTACCGCGCCCGTCTGGAACAGCAGCTCGGTGCCTTCCGCGCCAACCTCGGCGAGCTCGGGCAGACGACGACGCGACTGCGCGAGCAGCTGCGCAAGCTCGACATCGAGACCGAGGCGCAGATCGTCGCCCGCTACCAGCGCGAAGGCGACGAGGCGGCGGAAGAGTTCGATCCGCTCGAGCTCGACCGCTTCACGACCCAGCAGCAGCTGTCGCGCTCGCTGGCGGAGTCCGCGGCCGACCTGACCAGCCTGCAGCAGTCGCTCGACGACCTCGTGCGCCAGTACGAAACCCTGCTGCTGCAGCAGTCGCGCGTCAGCTCGGACCTGCAGGAAGGCCTGATGCGCACGCGCATGGTGCCCTTCGACGCGCTGGTACCGCGCCTGCGCCGCGTGCTGCGCCAGGCCGGCAGCGAAACCGGCAAGCAGGTCAACCTGAAGGTCGACGGCGCCAGCGGTGAAATGGACCGCAACGTGCTCGACCGCATGACCGCGCCGCTGGAGCACATGCTGCGCAATGCGGTCGCCCACGGCCTCGAGGCGCCCGCCGATCGCCGCAAGGCGAAGAAGGGCGAAGAGGGTACCGTCCGCATCCAGGTGCTGCGTGAGGGCTCGGAAGTCGTGCTGCGCGTCAGCGACGACGGCCGTGGCCTCGACCGCGACGCGATCCTGAAGAAGGCGATCGAGCGCGGCCTGACCAAGGCCGATGCCGAACTGTCCGACCAGGCCATCTACGCGTTCATCCTCGAGTCCGGCTTCTCGACCGCCGCGTCGGTCAGCCGCCTCGCCGGCCGCGGCGTCGGCATGGACGTGGTCTACAGCGAGATCCGCCAGCTCGGCGGTTCGCTGACGATCGACTCGCAGCCCGGCAAGGGCAGCACCTTCACGATCCGCCTGCCGTTCACCCTCGCGGTCACCCAGGCGGTGTTCGTGAAGATCGGCGAGACCAGCTACGCGGTGCCGATCGCCTCGGTGCAGGGCGTCGGCCGCATCTCCCGCGACGAGCTCGACAAGCAGCTCGCCTCGGAGTCGCCGAGCTTCGTCTACGCCGGCGAGAGCTATGCGATCCACGACCTCGGCAAGCTGATCGGGCATGCGCCGGCGAAGGCGCAGGACAGCCTGCAGATGCCGCTGCTGCTGGCCCGCTCCGGTGACCTGCGCGCGGCGATCTGCATCGACCAGGTGCTCGGCAGCCGCGAAATCGTCGTCAAGCCGGTCGGCCCGCAGGTGAACTCGATCCCCGGCATCTTCGGCGCCACGATCATGGGCGACGGCCGCGTCGTCGTGATCCTCGACGTCGCGCCGCTGGTGCGCCGTCAGGCCGTGCTCGACCGTGCCGCCGAGGCCGCGCCGCCGGCGCCGCAGGCGGTCGCGCAGCGGGTGCCGGTGGTGATGGTGGTCGACGACTCGATCACGATGCGCAAGGTCACCGGCCGCGTGCTCGAGCGCCACAACATGGAAGTGATCACCGCGAAGGACGGCGTCGACGCGATCGAGAAGATGGCCGAACGCGTGCCCGACCTGATGCTGCTCGACATCGAGATGCCGCGCATGGACGGCTACGAGCTGGCGCAGAACATGAAGTCCGATCCGCGCCTGAAGGACGTGCCGATCATCATGATCACCTCGCGTACCGGCGAGAAGCACCGCCAGCGCGCCTTCGACATCGGCGTCAACCGCTACCTCGGCAAGCCCTACCAGGAAGTGGAACTGATGCGGAACGTGTTCGAGATGCTCGGCCTGGAGCCCGCCCATGCCTGAGGCCGTGCGCGTCGCCCTGCTGGCCCGCCCCGGCGATGCCCGCGACCAGCTGCGGCGTGCGCTCGCCGACGCCGGTGCCGAACTGGTCGCCGAGGGCGATCCGGCCGAGCTCGATCCGGGAGCCGTCGCCGGCGGCCAGCCCGGCATCGTCGTCGTCAGCCTGGAGCCGGCGATCGAGGAAGCGCTCGAGCGCTTCGACGAGCTGCTGCATGCCGACGCGATCGAAGTGATCTACGACGACGCCGAGGTCACCCGCCAGCTCGACGGCTGGGACCTCGCGCGCTGGGCCCGCCACCTCGCCGCCAAGCTGACCGGCGCGACCGAAGTGCTGCCGCCGGCGCCGGAAGGGCAGGAACTGCACGTTCCCGTCGCCGCGCCCGCCGACGCCGACGATGCGCCGGCCCTGGAACTGCCGGAAGTCGATCCGGCGGCGATCCAGCCCGGGGCGCCGCCGACGCCGGCGCAGGAGATGGACGCCGAGAAGCTCGAGGACTACGCCGCCGAATCGCTGGAACTGTCCGACTGGGTCCCGAGCAATCCCTCGCTCGCCGCCGAACCGGTCGAGGCGCCGCTCGCCGAGGCGAATGCCGCGGCCGGCGAAGAACCGTCCCTGGAACTCGACCTCGACCTCGACCTCGCCGGCCTCGAGCAGGCACTGACCGCCGGCGCCGATGCCGCGGCGCCGACCCTGGCCAGCGCGCTCGAAGCCTCCGGCATCGACGTGCCGCAGCAGCTCGACGCCGACGAGGTGCCGCTGCATCTCGAGGACACCGCGGCCGGCGCGCCCGCGAGCGCCGAGGCCCCGACCGCCGAGGTCCCGCTGGGCTTGGAGGACGCTGACGCCCCGCTCGAACTGGAGGCTGCCGACGCACCGCTCGACTTCGACGGCGGCGACGCCCCGCTGGATCTCGAGGCCGACGACACGCCACTGGACTTCGACGCCGGCGACGTGCCGCTGGACTTCGACCCCGCCGGAGAGGCGCCACTGGACCTGGAGACCAGCGACGAGGCACCGCTGGACTTCGCTTCCGCCGACGAGCCGATGGCCTTCGACGGCATGGAAGACACGCCGCTCGATTTCACCGCCGACGCCGCCGAGAGCGAAGGACCGGCCGCCGATGGCGATCTCGACCTCGATCTCGACTCCGGCGTCGACGTGCCGGTCGCCGCCGGCGACGACGCACCGCTGCCCGAGCTCGAGATCGGCGACGGTCCGGTGCGTTTCTCGACCTTCACCGAAGATGAGCAAGGGGCCCCGGCCGAGCCGGCGATGGACGACGACGTCGCCGCACTGGCCGCCCAGCTCGAGGCCTTCGAAGCCAACGACACCCGCGAAATGCCGCGGGAGCCGGACTTCGCCAACATCGCGCTCGACCCGTCGCCGACTCCGGCGGCCGCCGCGGGTCCTGGTCGGGGTGCGCCTGCCGCGCCGGCCGCGCCCGCCGCCGGTGGCAGCCTGTTCGACAACCTCGAGCTGGTGCCGATGGATGCCGACCTCGGCAAGGTCACCGCCGCCGACGCCAACACCCCGCCGGCGCCGTCGCTGGCCGCTGTCGCCGAAAAGCGCACGGTGCTGAACCTCGCCGGCGAGAACGAAACCCGCAATGTGCAGGCGGTGTCGGGCGCGCTGTTCGTGGTCGCCGGCCTCGGCGGTCCGGACGGCGTGCGCCAGCTGCTCGCGGCGCTGCCGCCGACGCTGCCGGTGCCGGTGCTGCTGTACCAGCATCTCGATACCGGCAAGCACGAGCGCCTGGTCACCCAGCTGTCGAAGGCCAGCAAGCTGCCGCTCGACCTCGCGGTCGCCGGCAAGATGGCGTTCCCGGGCCGCGTCGCGGTGCTGCAGCCCGGCATCGGCATCAGCGTGCGCGGCGAGCACGTCGAGTTCACCGAAGGCTCCGAGGGGCTCGCCGCGGTGGTCGCCGCGCTGCCGGCGGCCGACAGCGCGGTGCTGGTGCTCAGCGGTGCCGATCCGGCGGTGATGCCGGCGGCGCTGGCCCTGGGCGCCGCCGGTGGCCTGCTGTTGGCACAGGACCCGGAAACCTGTTTCGACCCGGTCGCGCCGCAGGCGGCCATCGCTGCCGGCGGCAGCACCGGTGCGATCGCCGAACTGGCGCGCCGGATCATCGAACGCTGGAGCTGAGGACCGTACCGACCATGAATGCCCCCGCCCGTGACATCCGCGGCGTGCTGATCTCCGTCACCAGCGGCCGCCTGTTGCTGCCCAATGCCAGCGTCGCCGAGGTCATCACGTATTCGGAACCGGAAGCCGTGCAGAACGCCCCGGAATGGCTGCTGGGCCGCGTGCGCTGGCGCGGCTGGCGGCTGCCGCTGATCTCCTTCTCGCGGCTGGCCGACTGGTCGCACGAAGACGGCCATCTCGGCGCCAAGGTCGCGGTGCTGAAAGCGCTCGGCGGCAACCCGAAGCTGCCGTTCTTCGCGGTGCTGTCGCAGGGCTTCCCGCGCCTGGTCACGGTGTCCCGCACCGCTCTGGCCGAAGCGCACGAGATCAAGGAACTGCCACTCGGCGTGCACTCGCGCGTGTCCCTCAACGACGACCCGGCGGCGGTCCCCGACCTGATGTCGATCGAGCTCCTCATCCAGAAGGCGCTCGACCAGGTGGCCGCGTAGTTCCGCATTCGCGGAACTACCCCACGCTTTGCTGCGCAAAGCGCGGGCCCCAAGCTCATCACTTCCAATCCCCCGCGCCTTCGGCGCGCCCCCCTTACCAAGGGCGACTATATACTTGACAAACCCACGAGAGGGGCCGAAACTGGACCCACTCTAGGAGTTGCCAGTCATGACCGCCGACCTCTTTGCCCCGCACTTCCACGACGCTGATAAGGCTCGCGCGTATCTGGAAAAGCTGCGCTGGCCGAACGGCCCGGTTTGCCCGCATTGCGGGGTCGAAGGAGAGCACTACGCGCTGAAAGGCGCGGCGCATCGCCCGGGCCTGTGGAAGTGCAAGGACTGCCGCAAGCAGTTCTCTGTCACCGTGGGCACCGTATTCGAGAAGAGCAAGGTTCCGCTCAACAAGTGGCTGATGGTTGTGCATCTGATGTGCGCGAGCAAGAAGGCGATTTCTAGCCTTCAGATCTCGCGCATGATCGGCATCACGTACAAGTCCGCGTGGTTCATGACTCACCGCGTACGCGAGGCGATGAAGCCGGGAAACGCCGGCCTGATGGGCACCAACGGCGGCGTGGTCGAAGCCGACGAAACGTACTGGGGTACATCTAAGTCCAAGCCGGTGAACGCGCGCGGTTACGAGCACAAGATGAAGGTGGTTTCGCTGGTCGAACGCGGCGGCGAGAAGCGTTCGATCGTCGTGCCGAGTGTCAATTCGAAGACGCTTCGAGTCGTCCTTGAATCGAACGTGTGCAAGTCCGCCCATCTGATGACCGACGAGTTCGGCGGCTACAAGAAGCTGGGCAAGGAGTTCGCGTCCCATCGCTTCACGACGCATCAGTCCGGCCAGTACGCCGACGGCAACACGCACTCCAACACAGTCGAGTCGTCCTTCAGCCTGCTGAAGCGCGGCCTGATCGGCACCTTCCACCATGTGGGCGAGCAGCACCTTCAGCGGTACGTGACCGAGTTCGACTTCCGCTGGAACCATCGGAAGATTTCGGACCGGGAGCGTAGCGACAAGCTGCTGCAATCAGTTGCAGGAAAGAGGCTGACGTACCGTGCCTAAAAAGACGCCGGCACCGGCGAAGAAGCCGAAGATCGCGGCGGTGGAAGCGGCCCCGACCTTCGATCAGGTTCTGCTGAAGCTGTTGGGGACTCCTCCAACGCCCAATCCTGTCCCCAAGCGTAAGAAAAAACCCCCAAGCTCTTGAACTTGGGGGCTAATAGTGTACAAAGAGGCGTGCCCGCGGCGGGATTCGAACCCGCAATTGCCTAGTCAGCTTCGGTTTTAAAGACCGCTGCGTTTACCAATTTCGCCACACGGGCACAGGTTGTACAAAATGGTGGAGCAGAGGGGACTCGAACCCCCGGGCTGTACAGGTGGGTAGCCGACCGCCCGACCATCCTGCCCCACGAACCTCAGACGACCCCTTCGGGGGTCGTTTGTTTTTTCAAGCTAATGTCCAGCGATTACCGCTCACCAACGCGAACTCCTTTGAGCGCGACATGTGAGCGCTCAGATTATTCATCGGGACCTTGCCCGGGATTTTGATGTTCCTAGCCATCAGGGCGTCGTAAATCTCTCGAATCTTCATGGGGCGACCCGACGCCAGAATTTCGCGGACGCCGCGCATGATGATCTGGGTGCCCTCATTGGCCTTAGGGGCCTGAGGGGCGGGCGGCGGCGGAACCAGAGTATTCGCCGGCTTCACCCAAGGCGGCGCGATGGGCGCGGGCGGCGGCGGATCAGGGAAGAGCGTGGCTTGCGGCCGCACGCCGAAGGCGTCGAGCGCCGATTCCAGGCGCGCAAACAGCGCCCGGTCGATCACTTCGAGCTTGGTATTAATCTCCGCTGCCTGCCTCGCTAAAGCCTTGCGCTCAGCGATGAGGTCGGGGATGGAGCGGGTGTCGTTGTTGTCCATGACGCGAGCATATCCCATGACAGGAGCGCGTCACAGTTGTGTAATTTAACTAACGATCACGGCGTTTAAGTGGCGTTCAGCCCAACGCTTCCACCCGGATGGCCGGATGGGTTAGCAGTTGTGGGTTTGTCAGCTACATAATCGCCTTACCAAGGGGGGCTTTCCACCAGACGGATTCGTTCGATCGGGTGGAGGGGAAGTCGTGGGCGACGACTAACTCGTACCTCGTACGAACTACGAACTAGGCAGTCGACAACTAACTCGTACCTCGTACGAACTACGAACTAGTAGTCCCCATAGAGGGCGAGGAGGGCAGAGATCGCCGCGAGGCCGGCGGTCTCGGTGCGCAGCACGCGCGGGCCGAGGCGCAGGCCGGTGAAGCCGGCGGCGCGCAGCGTGTCCAGGTCGCGATCGGCGAGGCCACCCTCGGGGCCCACGGCGAGCGCGACGCTGGTGTCGGCGGCGAGGGCGAGGGCGCGTGGGCCGACGCCGTTGCGCGGGTCCAGCACCAGGCGATGGGTGGCGGTTTCGCTGCCGGCGTAGTGCGACAGCGGACGCGGTTCGGCGAGCTGCGGGATCGTCGCGCGGCCGCTCTGCTCGCAGGCGGCGACGATCACGCCGCGCCAGTGCGCCAGCCGCCTGGCGCCGCGCTCGGCGTCGAGCTTCACCTCGGTGCGCTCGGTGACCACCGGCACGATCGCGGCGACGCCGAGTTCGGTCGCCTTCTGCAGCACCAGGTCCATCTTCTCGCCGCGGGCGATGCCCTGGACGAGGGTGATGCGCAGCGGCGATTCGTTGTCGACGGCGATCCTGCCGGTGACTTCCGCCTCGGCGCCACGCTTGCCGGCCGCGGTCACGCGGGCGGGGTAGTCGTGGCCGTCGCCGTTGAACAGGCGCACCTCGTCGCCGACGGCCAGGCGCAGCACGCGCAGCAGGTGCTGGCTCGCGCTCTCCGGAAGGGTCACCGTGGCGCCGGGCGCCAGCGGGGCATCGACATGGCAGCGGATGGTGCGCATCGGGGGTCTCAGTCGGCGCAGGCGGCGGCGATCGCCGTCGTGGTGACGTCGGCGAGGTGTTGCAGTTCCTCCTCGCCGACGCAGTAGGGCGGCATCCAGTACAGGATGTCGCCGAGCGGACGCAGCACGACGCCGCGTTCGATCGCGTGCCGGTAGGCGCGCAGGCCGGCGCGGCGGCTGGCGGCGAAGGGCGCCCGCGTCGGGCGGTCGGCGACCAGTTCGATCGCCAGGATCATGCCGGTCTGCCGGACTTCGGCCACGTTCGGGTGATCGCGCAGCGGCGCCGCCAGTTCGGCCATGCGCGCGGCACGGCGAGCGTTGCCGGCGAGCACGTCGTCCTCGGCGAAGATGCCGAGCGAGGCCAGCGCGGCCGCGCAGCCGAGCGGGTTGCCGGTGTAGCTGTGCGAATGCAGGAACGCGCGCTCGCGCGAGTCGTCGAGGAAGGCTTCGTAGACCGCCGCGGTCGTCAGCACGGCCGACATCGGCAGGAAACCGCCGGTCAGGCCTTTCGACAGGCACAGGAAATCCGGGGCGATGCCGGCCTGCTCGCAGGCGAACAGCGTGCCGGTGCGGCCGAAGCCGACCGCGATCTCGTCGGCGATCAGGTGCACGCCGTGGGCGTCGCAGAGTTCGCGTGCGCGGCGCAGGTAGGCCGGGTGGTGCATGCGCATGCCGCCGGCGCACTGCACCAGCGGTTCCACGACGAGCGCGCTGATCTCGCCGGGGTGGGCCGCGAAAATCGCCGCCAGTTCATCGGCGCGGCGGTGCGCGCAGGCCTCGGCGGACTCGCCGGGCTCGGCCTCGTAGGCATCCGGGGAGGGCGCGAACAGCGGCTCCAGCAGCAGCGGCGCGTAGACGCGGCGGTACAGCGGGATGTCGGCCAGCGACAGCGCTCCGATGGTCTCGCCGTGGTAGCCGTTCGTGAGCGCGATGAAGCGGCTGCGGCGGGTGTCGCCGGCATTGCGATGGGCGTGGAAGCTCATCTTCAGCGCCACCTCGATCGCCGCCGAGCCGTTGTCGGCGTAGAACACGCGCGCCAGCGGCGGCCTGTCCGGCTGCCGCGGCGCCGCCGCGAGCAGGGCTTCGGCGAGCTTCAGCCCGGGCTCGTGCGAGAAGCCGGCGAAGATCACGTGCTCGAGTTCGCCGGCCTGGGCGGCGATCGCCGCGGCGATGCGCGGCTCGCCATGGCCGAACAGGTTGGTCCACCAGGAGCTGACCGCGTCGAGGTAGCGGCGGCCGTCGACACCCTCGAGCCAGGCGCCGCGGCCGCGCCGGATCGGCACCAGCGGCAGCGTGTCCGGGTGCTCCTTCATCTGCGTGCAGGGATGCCAGAGCACCGCGAGGTCGCGGTCGCGCCAGGCCCGGGCCTCGGCGAGGCGGCGTGCTGCGTCGTCCATGTGCGGATGATCCGCGCCGCGGCCGGCACTGTCCACGGCGGAAACGGCGCGTTCGCGGCTAGAATCGGGACATGCCTGCCTTCGACACGCGCCCGGGGTTGCGCCGCTGATGCGCCCGCTGCCGATCATCCATTCCCGCACGGAACACGTGGTGGACTCGCGCCGGGAGCTGCTCGACCTCGAGTTCGGCAACGGCGAGCGCCGCCGCTACCACCGCCTGGTCAGCAGTGGCCACGGCTCGGTGATCATCGCCGCGCTGCCCGATCCGGACACCGTACTGCTGGTGCGCGAATACTGCGCCGGCACCCAGCGCTACGAGCTCGGCCTGCCGAAGGGGCGGATGGACGCCGGCGAGGACCCGCTGGCCGCGGCCAACCGCGAACTCAAGGAAGAAGCCGGCTACGGCGCCCGCAAGCTGACCCGCCTGCGGGCGATCACCCAGGCGCCGGGCTACATGACCCACGAGATCCACCTCGTGCTGGCCGAAGACCTGTATCCCGAACGCCTGCCCGGCGACGAACCCGAGGAGCTCGAAGTGGTGCCCTGGAAACTCGACGAACTGCACGAGCTGATGCTGCGCGACGACTGCTCGGAAGGGCGCTCGCTGGCCGCGCTCTTCATCGTCCGCGAACTCGTGCGGAGGCGCGCTTGAGCGGCCTGCGCGAAGCCTGCGTCGGCCTGGCGCAGGCGGCCGGCGCGGCGATCATGCAGGTCTATGCGCGCGACTTCGACGTCGAGTTCAAGGACGACGCCTCGCCGCTGACCCAGGCCGACCTGGCCTCGCACCGCATCATCGTCGACGGCCTGCGCGCGCTGGCGCCGGACATCCCGGTACTCAGCGAGGAGGATGCCGACATCCCGTGGGAAACCCGCCGCCACTGGAAGCGGCACTGGCTGGTCGATCCGCTCGACGGCACCCGCGAGTTCGTCAAGAAGAACGGCGAGTTCACCGTCAACATCGCCCTCGTCGAGGACGGCCAGCCGGTGCTCGGCGTCGTCTACGCGCCGGTGTTCGACTACCTGTTGCATGCCGAACGCGGCGCCGGCGCCTTCCTGCGCCGCGATGGCGGCGATGTCGCGCTGTCGACCCGGCGGCCGGCGACCGCGCCGCTGCGGGTCGCCGCCAGCCGCTCGCACCTGGACCCGCGCACCGCCGCCGCGCTCGAGCGCATGGGCGAGACCGAGCGTCATGGCCTCGGTTCGTCGCTGAAGTTCTGCCGCATCGCCGAAGGCGTGATCGACGTCTATCCACGCTTCGGCCCGACCAGCGAATGGGACACCGCCGCCGCGCAGTGCGTGCTCGAGGCCGCCGGCGGTGTCGTGCTGCGGCTGGACGGCCAGCCGCTGGACTACGGGCGCAAGGAGAACATCCTCAATCCCGATTTCATCGCGCTGGGCGACGCCGCGTTGCCGTGGCGGGACTGGCTCGACCCCGACACCGGCGCCGCGGGCGCCGCCGCGGCCGGCGGCTGAGCGGGGACGGCGGCGATGGCACAGGTCGACGAACTGCTGGCGATCATGGCGCGGCTGCGCGATCCCGAGCGCGGCTGCCCCTGGGACGTCGCCCAGGATTTCTCGACGATCGCCCCGTACACGATCGAGGAAGCCTACGAGGTCGCCGACGCGATCCAGCGCGACGACATGCACGACCTGCGCGACGAACTCGGCGACCTGCTGCTGCAGGTCGTCTTCCACGCGCGGATGGCCGAGGAGGCCGGGCATTTCGCCTTCGCCGACGTGGTCGCCGCGATCGTCGACAAGATGCTGCGCCGGCATCCGCATGTCTTCGGTGACGAGGCGCGCGCCGAAAACGCCGAAGCCCAGCTCGCCGCCTGGGAAGACATCAAGCGCCGCGAGCGCGAATCCCGCCCCCCCGTAGGAGCGCCTTCAGGCGCGATCACTTCTTCTACTTCTTCCGCTCCCGACCCCAGCGCCCTCGCCGGCATCGCCCGCGGCCTGCCCGAATGGCAGCGCGCGGTGAAGCTGCAGAAGCGCGCCGCGACCGTCGGCTTCGACTGGCCCGGACCGGCGCCGGTGATCGCCAAGCTGCACGAGGAGATCGAGGAAGTGCGCGTCGAGTTCAATGCCGTCGCCGAAGCGCCGGACGACGCGGCTGCACGCGACCGTCTCGAAGACGAGCTCGGCGACGTCCTGTTCGTCGTCGCCAACCTCACCCGCCACGCGAAGGTCGATTTCGGCGCGGCGCTGCGCCGCGCCAACGCGAAGTTCGAACGCCGCTTCCGCCGCATGGAGCAGCTGGCGTCCGAGGACGGCGTGGCGCTGTCCGACCTCGACCTGGTCGCGCAGGACCGCTACTGGGACCGCGCCAAAGCCGAAGAAAAACACCCCCCGTAGGAGCGGCTTCAGCCGCGATCACCTCACCCCTGTAGGAGCGGCTTCAGCCGCGATCGCGTATGGCGCCGCATCCGGAAAGGCATCGCGGCTGAAGCCGCTCCTACGGGATGGCATCCGGGATGGCATCGGGGATGGCAGTCGCGACGGCACTCGACGCCGGCAGGGCTGTGAAGGCAGGATTCCGGCATCCGACGGAGAACCCGACATGCCCGGTCCCTTCGCCTCGTTCCGCGATTTCTACCCGTTCTATCTCGGCGAACACGCCAACCGGATCTGCCGCCGCCTGCACTTCACCGGAAGCTGCGTCGCGCTCGGTTTCATCGCCGCGGCGATCGTCACGCTCAACGCGTGGTGGCTGCTCGGTGCGCTGCTCAGCGGCTACGCCTTCGCCTGGGTTGGCCATTTCTTCTTCGAGCACAACCGGCCGGCGACCTTCAAACACCCCTTCTATTCCTTCGCCGGGGACTGGGTGATGTTCAGGGACATGCTCACGGGGCGCATCCCGTTCTGACTTGACAACGGGGGGTTAACAACTGGGGTCAGATTCCTTCGTTAAGTCGAACGCTGTCCGGCAGGATCCCGAGGGCCGTCACCCGCCTTAACGAAGGAATCTGACCCCAGTTGTTAACCCCCGTTGTCAGTCGAGGAAGATCAGGAACGCCGCGACGACGATCAGTACGAAGCCGGCGATGTGGTTCCACTTCAGCGGCTCGCCGAGGTACCAGACCGAGACGCCGGCGAACACCAGCAGGGTCAGGATCTCCTGGATGCCCTTGAGCTGCGGCGCCGAATACACCGCGTGGCCCATCCGGTTCGCGGGCACCTGCAGGCAGTACTCGAAGAAGGCGATGCCCCAGCTGGCCAGCACGACCAGCCACAGCGCGCTGCCCTTGAACTTCAGGTGCCCGTACCACGCGAACGTCATGAACACGTTGGCGACGAGCAGCAGCACGACCGGCACGACGTAGGCGGACAGGGCATTCATGGGAAGGCGACGCGGGCTGGGGAAAATCGCGCGAGCTTAGACCTTCCACGTGTCCCCGGGCAGGGGCTTCACACCCGTATCACCGTCCCGATGTGAAGGTTCACAAACCTGAAGCCCTCCCCCTCCACCCTGACACAGAAGGACTTTCCCATGCGTCGTGACGATCCCGCCGGTCTGATCCTCGTCGTCGAAGACAACCGCAACCTTTCCGAGATGGTCGGTGAATACCTGGAGTCGAAAGGCTTCGGCGTCGACTACGCCAGCGACGGCCTGGACGGCTACCGCCTGGCGGCCGAGAACAGCTACGACGTCATCGTGCTCGACCTGATGCTGCCCCGCCTGGACGGCCTCGAGGTCTGCCGCCGGCTGCGCTCGGAGGCCAAGAAGTCGACGCCGGTGCTGATGCTGACCGCCCGCGACACCCTCAACGACAAGGTCGTCGGCCTCGAGGCCGGTGCCGACGACTACCTGGTCAAGCCCTTCGCGATCCAGGAGCTCGAGGCCCGCGTCCGCGCCCTGATCCGCCGCGATCGTCGCCAGGTGAGCGCCGAAGTACTGAAGGTCGCCGACCTCGTGCTCGACACCGCCAGCCTGCGCGTGACCCGTGGGAACCAGGAGATCCAGCTGTCGCCGATCGGTCTGCGCCTGCTCGGCATCCTGATGCGCGAGTCGCCGCGCGTGGTCTCCCGCCGCGACATCGAGCGCGAGATCTGGGGCGACGGCCTGCCGGATTCCGATACCCTGCGCAGCCATCTGTACAACCTGCGCAAGGCCATCGATCGTCCGTTCGAGCGTCCGCTGCTGCATACCGTGCAGACGGCCGGCTATCGCATCGCCGACCTCGACGCGCCGCCGGCCGCCTGATCCACGACTAGACTCTCCGCATGCCGACCACGCGCCAGGGATTGCGCAGCAAGCTCCGTACCGCCTTCCTCTGGCAGGCGTCGGCGATCGCGATCGTCGCGATGCTGAGCGTGATCGCGGCGACGATACTGATGCGCGAGGTGCTGGTGCACCGCGCGCTGACCGAGGAGGTGGCCTACCTGCGCGAGCGGCTGGCCACCGACCCCGGCGCGGCCTTGCCCGACACCGCCCGTCTCGACGTCTGGTACGCGCGCAGCCCCGAGGAACGCGCGGCCTTCCCGGACTGGCTGCAGGCGCTGCCACCGGGCTACCACCCGCACGTGCCGCCCGGCAGTGACGTCGAATACCTGGTGCTGGTCGACGTCGGTGCCGACGGCAGCACGATCGCCGCGGCCTTCCATCCCGAAGTCGTCGACCGCCTGGCCTGGTGGCTCGGCGTGTCGCCGCTGGCGATCATGCTGATCGCGATGTGGGTGCTGGCCTGGCTGGCCTACCGCGCGACCCGTCGCGCGGTGGCGCCACTGGTCTGGCTCGCCGAGGTCGTGCAGCGCTGGGACCCGATGCGCCCGGAAACCAGCGTGCTGCATCCGCGCAACCTGCCGGAGGGCGTGGAGGGCGAGAGCCGCGTGCTGGCGAACTCGCTGCACGACTACGCCAGCCGCATCGGCGCCTTCATCGACCGCGAGCGCGACTTCACCCGCGACGCCTCGCACGAACTGCGCACGCCGCTGGCGGTGATCCGCGTCGCCGGCGACATGATGTCGGCCGATGCCGGGCTGTCGCCGATGGCGCGCCGCGCGCTGGCCCGCATCCAGGGCGCCGGCCGCGACATGGAGGCGCTGATCGAGGCGTTCCTGATCCTCGCGCGCGAAGGCGATACCGGACTGCCCGACGACGACTTCGCGGTCGGCGACATCCTCGACGAGGAAGTGCAGAAGGCCCGGGTGATGCTCGGCGCCAAGCCGGTCGCGCTGGAGCTGGTCAAGGACACCGACTTCCACCTGCGCGCGCCGGCGCGGGTACTCGCGGTGATCGTCGCGAACCTGTTGCGCAACGCCGTTCAGCACACCGACGAGGGCAGCATCACCGTGAGCCTGAAGCCCGGCCTCGTGACGATCGCCGACACCGGCGTCGGCATGAGCGCCGAGGAACTCAGCCACGCCTTCGATGCCGCCTGGCATTCGCTCGGCGGCCACGGTCGCGGTCTCGGCCTGTCGCTCGTGCGCCGGCTTTCCGGCCGCTACGGCTGGCAGGTGGGCCTGCAGAGCACGCCGGGCGAGGGCACGGTGGCGACCCTGGCGTTCCCGGAGAAGCAGAAGTAGGGGAAACAGGCGGCAGGACGTAGTGGGCGGCCGGGACCTTGCTTCCGCTACTTCTGCTTTCTTCGCCTCTCACTGCGTCTTCAGTGTCGTCAGCCGAAAATCCCCGGCCTCCCGTCAACCTTTCCGCACGTCGTGCGTTAAGGTCGGCACCCCGCGTCATTCCGGAGTTCAAATGCCCGCCGCCAAATCCGCGCGTACGCGCTTCCCCCTGATTCCCGTCGTCGTCGTGCTGGCCCTGCTGGCCGGCGGATGGTGGTGGTGGAGCCAGCGCGGCGCGTCGGCCACCGGTGCCTGGCGCACCGCGGCGGTGGAGCGTGGCGACGTGCGCGTGGTGATCTCGGCGACCGGCACGCTGCGCGCGACCACCACCGTCGACGTCGGCTCGCAGGTCAGCGGCCAGGTGCTCGAGGTGCTGGTCGACTTCAATGATCGTGTCGAGAAGGGCCAGCCGATCGCCCGCCTCGATCCGGCGCCGTTCCAGACCCGTTTGCAGCAGGCCGAGGCCGACCTCGCCAGCGCCCGCGCCTCGGTCAACGAAGCGCAGGCGACGCTGAAGAATGCCGAGGCCGATTACACCCGCAAGGCCGACCTCGTCGCCCGCCAGCTGATCGCCCGCAGCGAGGCCGACCAGGCCCTGGCCGCGCGTGACCAGGCGCGCGCCCGGGTGGTGTCCGCCCAGGCCGCGGTGCAGCAGCGGCTGGCGGCCGTGAGCAACGCCCGCCTCGACGTCGACTACACGACGATCCGTGCGCCGGTCGACGGCGTCGTGCTGCTGCGCCAGGTCGAGCCCGGCCAGACCGTCGCCGCCAGCTTCCAGACGCCGGTGCTGTTCCAGATCGCCGAGGACCTGGCGCAGATGCAGATCGACCTGAGCATCGACGAGGCCGACGTCGGCCAGATCCGCGAGGGTCTCGAGGTCGCGTTCACCGTCGATGCCTTCCCCGACCGGCAGTTCCACGGCGAGGTCAAGCAGGTGCGGCTGTCCGCGACCGCGACGTCGGGCGTCATCAGCTACCCGGTGGTCGTGATCGTCGACAACCCCGACTTCAGCCTGCTCCCGGGCATGACGGCCAGCGCCGAGATCGTCGTCAGCCAGCGCGAGAACTTGCTGCGGGTGCCGAATGCCGCGCTGCGCTTCACCCCGCCGGAAGACGTCGCCGCGGCGGCCGGGCAGGCCGGCGGCACCGGTGGCGGTCGCGGCGGCATGATGCAGGACCTGCCGCGCATCGCCGCGGAGCTGCAGTTGAACGCCGACCAGCAGGCCGCCTTCGACGCGGCGATGGCGCAGCTGCGCGAGCGCGCCGCTTCCCGCCAGGCGCCGCCGTCAAGCAGCGCGCCGGGCGGCATGGGCGGCATGCGCGGCCCCGGCGGTCCCGGCGCCGGCGGTCCCTCGCAGGAGGCGATGCGCGCGCGCATGGCCGAGGCGATGAACCGCAACTTCGCGCCGTTCCGCGCCACCCTGAGCCCCGATCAGCAGCAGCGCTGGGATGCCGCGCTGCGCGCCCAGGCCACCGCCCGCCGCGGCCTGCTCTGGGTGCTCGAGAACGGCCGCCTGAAGCCGGCGCCGGTACGCCTCGGCGCCTCCGACGGCACCGTCACCGAAGTCGACGGGGCGGTCGAGGAAGGCACCCGGGTCGTGACCGGCCAGGAGCGTCCGTCGGCATGAGCGCCGCGGTCCCGATCATCGACGCGGTCGACCTGACGAAGGTCTACAACGCCGGTACCGCCGGCGAAGTGCTGGCCCTGCGCGGCGTCGACCTGCGGGTCGAACGCGGCGAATTCCTGGCGATCATGGGCGCTTCGGGTTCCGGCAAGTCGACGATGATGAACCTGCTCGGCTGCCTCGATACCCCGACCGCCGGCAGCTACCGGCTCGACGGCGTCGACGTCGGCGGCCTCGACGCGACCGGTCTCGCGCGCCTGCGCCTGGAGAAGCTCGGCTTCGTGTTCCAGGGCTTCCACCTGCTGAGCCGGCAGAGCGCGCTGGAGAACGTGATGATGCCGCTGGCCTATGCCGGCGTGCCGGTGCACGAACGCGAACCGCGCGCGCTGGCCGCGCTGGCCGAGGTCGGCCTCGCCGAACGCGCCCGCCACAAGCCGAACGAACTCTCCGGCGGCCAGCAGCAGCGCGTGGCGATCGCCCGCGCGCTGATCAACGAACCGGCGCTGATCCTCGCCGACGAACCCACCGGCGCCCTCGATTCGCGCACCAGCGAGGAGATCATGGCGCTGTTCGAACGCCTGCAGGCCAGCGGCCGCACGGTCGTGATCATCACCCACGAACGGCCTGTAGCCGAACACGCCGACCGCATCGTCGTGATGCACGACGGCGAGCTGCACCCGGATGGCTGGGTGCCGCAGCACGCGGAGGCGACGGCATGACGCTCGGTGACGTGATGCGTTCGGCGGTGTCGTCGCTGCGCGGCAACTGGATGCGCAGCATCCTGACCGCGCTCGGCGTGATCATCGGCATCGCCGCGGTGATCGTGATGGTGTCGGTCGGCCAGGGCACGCAGAGCGAGCTCGACCAGATGATCTCGCGCCTGGGCTCGAACCGGCTCGAAGTGTTCTCGGCCGGCAGCCGCGGCCCGTCACCGGTGCGCGGCGCCGCCGGCAGCGGCGGCACCATCACCGATGACGACGCCGACGCGATCCGCAGCGAAATCCCGGAAGTGCAGTACGTCGCGATCCAGAACCGTGGCGGCGGCCAGGTGGTCTTCGCCGAGAACAACTGGTCCACCAGCTGGTACGGCGTCAACAGCGACTACTTCCCGGTCAACGACTGGAAGATGGGGCTCGGCGAGGAATTCAGCGCCCGCGACTACAGCAGCGCCGCGAAAGTGGTGATCCTCGGCGAAACCGTGCGCCGCGAGCTGTTCGGCAGCGACGACCCGATCGGCGCGACGATCCGCCTCGGCCGCGTGCCGCTGCGCGTGGTCGGCGTGCTGGCGCCGAAGGGGCAGGGCAGCTGGGGCCAGGACGCCGACGACGTGATCCTGGTGCCGATCGAAACCGGCCGCCGCCGCCTCGCGCCGGCCGCGAACACCACGCCGGCTTCGGCCACCGCTTCCGGCACGGCCGCCGCCGGCGCCTCGCAGCCGCGGCAGGCGCGTACCGTGCAGCAGATTTCGGTCGGCGTCACCCGCGCCGAGGACCTGGCCTACGTCGAGGATGAGATCGCCGCGCTGCTGCGCCAGCGCCACCGCATCCAGCCCGGCGCCGACGACGACTTCGCGGTGCGCAACATCGCCGAGATCGTCAGCACCCGCACCGAGACGACGCGGCTGATGTCGATCCTGCTCGGCGCGGTCGCCGGCATTTCGCTGATCGTCGGCGGCATCGGCATCATGAACATCATGCTGGTGTCGGTGACCGAGCGTATCCGCGAGATCGGCCTGCGCATGGCGGTCGGTGCCGGCCCGCGCGAGATCCAGCGGCAGTTCCTCGCCGAGGCGATGCTGATCTCGCTCGGCGGCGGCTTCATCGGCATCGCCCTCGGCGTCGGCGGTGCGCTGCTCGCCGCGAAGTTCGCGACGCTGCCGGTGAAACTCGATGCCCAGGTCGTACTGCTCGCGACCGGCTTCTCGGTCGCGACCGGCCTGTTCTTCGGCTTCTATCCGGCACGCAAGGCCGCGCGCCTCGACCCGATCGAAGCCCTCCGCCACCAGGGCTGAGCCCCTCCCGCTTTTTTTTGTAGGAGCGGCTTCAGCCGCGATCCCTCTCCCGACTGACTAGACTGGAGCCCTCCCCACCGGAGGGTCTCCGATGCGCCACATCGTTCTCCTGCTTCTACTCGCGACGCTGGCCGCCACCGCCACCGCCGCCGACTGCCCCACCGGCGCCGACGACGCCCGCGCCCGCGCCGTCATCGCCGACCTGCAGCGCATCGTCACCCCGAACGGCGTGCAGGAGACCTACGCGACGCCGATCGGTGGCGTCGAGCACTGGATCGACATCCGCGGCGAGGACCGCGACAACCCGGTGATCCTGTTCGTGCACGGCGGCCCGGCCTCGCCGGCGATGCCGAGCCACTGGCAGTTCCAGCGCGGCTGGGAGGAATTCTTCACCGTCGTGCACTACGACCAGCGCGGCGCCGGCAAGACCCATCGCAGCGCGGACGCGGATGCCGTCGCCGGCACGCTGGCGATCGACCGCTACGTGCAGGACGCGATCGCCATCGCCGAACACGTGCGCGAACGCCTCGGCAAAGAGAAGCTGATCCTGGTGGGCCACAGCTGGGGCACCGTCGTCGGGATGAAGGCGGCACTGGCGCGGCCCGACCTGTTCCATGCCTACGTCGGCATCGGCCAGGTGATCAACACGCGACTCAACGAGCGGCTGAGCTTCGAGTACGGCCTGCAGCGCGCACGCGCCGACGGCAACGCGACGGCGGTCGCCGAGCTCGAATCGATCGCGCCCTATCCCGGCGACCAGCCGATCACCCGCGACCGCATCATCGTCGCGCGCAAGTGGCCGCAGCATTACGGCGGCCTCAACGCCTACCGCGACGCCGAGCAGGACTACTACTACGGCGCCTCGCTGCTGTCGCCGGAATACGATTGCGCCGACCGCCGGGCCTTCTTCGCCGGCAACGTATTCACCCTGAACGAGGTGCTGGACGAATTCCTGACCGTCGACTTCCTGCCGGTCGAGCGCTTCCCGATCCCGGTGGTGATGTTCCTCGGCCGCCACGACTACACGACGCCGTCGGCGCCGACCGCGGAGTGGCTGGAGCGCGTGCAGGCGCCGCACAAGCGCGCGGTCTGGTTCGAGCACGCCGCGCACATGATTCCGTGGGAGGAGCCGGGGCACACGCTGGTGGCGCTGCTGGAGCACGTGCGGCCGCTGGCACAGGAATCGCCCACACGTTGAGCGCCGCCAGCACCTGTTGCCGCTGCTCTTGAACCCGGCACCGGCTGGGGGGGGGGGCTGGCGCGTGGCAGGTGCGTCGCCCTGCGACGGCCGATTGTTTCGCGTCGCGACGTGGGGTGGTTGCGGGAGATGTGAAGGAGAGCCTTCGGTGGACGACTTCAAGACCTACTGGGGAAAGTCGGCGCGTTGCGGGGAACAGCTACTCGATCATCCACTCGTCTTCCACAGTCTCGATGTCGCCGCCTGTGGCCGGCTCTATCTCGAGGCCAATCCAGCGTTGCTGCGCCGGCTGGCGTGCTGGCTCGGCATCGATGCCGATGCGGCGCTGAAGTTGCTGACGTTCGCTCTGGCCGTGCACGACATCGGCAAGTTCTCGGAGGCGTTCCAGTCGCGGCAGCCGGAGATCGTTCGACGGTGCTTCGCCGAGCCTTTGCCGCAGCGACTGGACGACGGGCTTCGCCATGACGGCATCGGACGGCTCTTCTTCGCCTGGCTCGTCTCGGAAGGACGACTACCCGGCGAGTTGAAGGGCGCCGACGTGGATGTCCTCGCCGTGATACTCGGGGCTTCTTTCGGGCACCACGGAAAGCCGGCGGCCGATCCCGGGACGGGCGCCCTGCATACGCAACTGAACGACCGGATGTCCCACCGGAGCAGGGAAGCAGCCTTCGAGTTCTTCGGCTGGTGTGCGTCGACATTCGCCTTCGGGAGATTGCCGGTCGGCCATGATGAAGGTGCGAACCTGGCGAGCTGGTGGATCGCAGGGCTGGCCGTGCTTGCCGATTGGATCGGTTCGAACACGACCTGGTTTCCGTACGCGACCGAGGACATGCGGCAGCTCCCGCTCGATCACTACTGGCAGGAGCACGCCCTGGTCCGGGCGCGGAAAGCATTGACCGAGACGGGCGTGCTCCGCGTGCCTCCCAAGCCGTATCTCGATGTCGTGACCCTGCTCCCCCGACTCTCCGCCTTTCCACTGCGTCCTGCGCAGGTGCTCGCGAGCGAGATCGCATTGCCCCCGGAGCCGCAGATCCTCGTGCTGGAGGACGCGACGGGGTCGGGAAAGACGGAGGCGGCGCTGATCCTCGCGGCGCGACTGATCGATGCCGGGTGCGCCGACGGCATGTTCATCGGCTTGCCCACGCAGGCGACGGCGGACCAGATCTACGAGCGGGTGCTCGCCGATATCCCCGGCTGGTTCCACGATCCCTCGATCGTCAGTTTCGTGCTCGCCCACAGCGCACGGGATCAGACGTTGGGGTTGTTGCGCCGGTTGGCCGCGGTCGACGATCAGTTGCGCGACGAAGCCGACACCGCGACGCTGGGCATGACCGAATGGCTGGCACAGGGGAACAAGCGCGCCCTGTTGGCGCAGATCGGCGTCGGTACGATCGACCAGATCCTGATGTCAGCATTGCGGGTCAAGCACCAGTCGCTGCGACTGCTGGGTCTGTTCGGGAAGGTGCTGCTGGTCGACGAAGTGCATTCGTTCGATCCGTACCTGCGCAAGCTGCTCCTGACCACGGTGGAGCTGCATGCCGCGGCCGGTGGCAGCACGATCCTGTTGTCCGCCACCTTGCCCTGCGACCTGCGCGTTCAGTTCCTGCGTACGCACGCGCGGGGTGTCGAACGGGGACTGAGGTGTTCGCGACCGGCATCCGCGCGCGTTCGGCGTCCGGTCGACTCCGGTGAAGGACCCCGGGTCGAGTCGACCAGCTACCCGCTGCTGACCCAGTGGGCGCCATCGATGCAGCGCTCGGTGGCCGAGTTTGCGTTCCCGGCGGCCGCCCACAGCGTTCGCTCGATCCCGGTCGACTATGTCGCAAGGCTGGAAGAAGTGCTGGCGCGCATCTCGCTCTGGCACGAGCGTGGCGATGCGGTCGTGTGGGTCCGCAATACCGTCGGCGACGCGATCGCCGCCTGGTCGCTGCTAGCGCAATGCTTCGGCGATGCCGCCTGCACCTTGTTCCATTCGCGGTTCGCCGCCGTGGACCGGCGCCGGATCCAGGATGGCGTCTTGCGCGGGCTCGGCCGGGACAGTGACGCCGGTATGCGCCGGGGGCGCATCGTCGTCGCCACCCAGGTGCTGCAGGAGAGCTTGGACATCGATGCGGACCAGATGGTCTGCGATCTCTGTCCGGCGGACGTGTTGCTGCAGCGGATGGGCCGCTGGCGCCGACACCCGCGCGACGACTCCGGCAACCGGTTGCCGGCAGGCGCGGCGGCGGATGGGCGCGCACCGTCGGCGGTCGTCGTTTTCGGTCCCGATCGCGATGCCGTTCCGGATTCGGCCTGGTACTCGCGGTTCTCCCGCGGCGGCGCACATGTCTACGCCGCGCACGGCGTCGTTCACCGAACCGCGCTGGCGATCGGAAACCGAATCGACCTGCCTGCGCAGTTCCGCACGCTGGTGGAGACCGTCTACGCGAAAGATGGGCCGGAGCTGCCCGAATGCTTGCGGACGGCGGAGGATCGGGCCTTGGGCACAGCCAGTGCACAGTCGGCGCACGCCGACAACAACGCGATCGACCTCGGCAAAGGATACGGGGGAGATCGATGGACCGCCGACGAGCGGATCGGTACCCGTTTGGGCGACAGCATCGAAGCGGTGCTGCTGCGGGTGACGGAGTCCGGCCTGGAGCCCTGGGCGTGCGGGCGATGCGATCCCGATGAGGACGTCTGGGAGCTGAGCGCGATCCGGGTGCCGGGCTTCTGGCTGGCTTCGTCGGAGTCGCCTCCAGTGATCGGCGATGCGCGGATCGCCGCCCTCGTCGAGAGCCTCACGCAGGCACGGCCGGCACTGCGGCACCGGCTCGTCATCCCATTGAGCACCGGGGAGGGCGGCGCCGCGACTTGCGAGTTCGCCGGCTCCTCCCGTCTGCGTCTCAGCTATTGCGACAGGCGCGGGTTATTCCGCTCTCCGGGCTGAATCCCCGCGGGATGCGGGGAACGATTACGACCAGACCGTACGGCCTCCGTCGGAGGATCCCTGCACGGGCAGGGAGCGGAGATGTTGACAGCGAACGTCGGTGGGCGTAAATCCTGCCTCAAGACCTGAGTGAATGGCATCCGTCTTTCGACGAGAGGAGGTCGAGTGAATCTGGTCAACGATCCGTGGATTCCGGTTCGCACTGCCAGCGGCCGGGAGCGCGTGATTTCCCCACTGGATCTAGTCGGGGAAGATCCGGTCGTCGACATCGCGGCGATCAGGCCCGATTTCGGCGCCGCCATCGTCCAGCTCCTGATCGGCATGGTGCAGTGGCTGGTGCCCCCGTCGGCCTCCGACTGGCGCGAAGTCGCGAGTGGTCGCCGGCTTCCTGACTTGGCGCGCTGGCGCGAGCTGGCCCCCTGTTTCGAATTCGACACGGGCGCCCGTCGCTTCATGCAGGACATGGCGCTCGGTGAAGCGGGCGACGAGGAGGACGATGTCTCCGCCCTCCTGCTCGATGCCCCCGGCGGAAACACGACCAGGAACAACGCCGACCTGTTCGTGAAGCGCAGTCCGGGGATGTGCCTGTCGCTGTCGCTGGCGGCGCAGGCCCTGTTGACGCTGCAGACCAATGCGCCGTCGGGTGGCAAGGGTCATCGCACGTCGCTGCGCGGCGGCGGCCCGCTGACGATGCTGCTGTGGCCAGCACGCATCGGCGGGGAGGCCGTGCCGCTGTGGCGGAAGCTCTGGCTCAACACGATCGTGATCGAGGAGGATCCGGAACCGCGGCCGGAAGTCATCTTCCCGTGGATGGCCGACAGCCTGACCAGCGAAGAAGGCAAGGACGTGCACGCCCAGTTGTCACCGCGGTCGCCGACTCGCCTGGAACTGACCCTGCTTTGCTATTTCGCCACGCCCCGCCGCATCCGCCTGCGCTTCTCCGAAGAACGCTGCTGCACGCTGAGTGGAGAGCGCGGGCCCTGCGCGGTCGGCATGCTGGCGCGCAATCTCGGCGCCAACTACCGCAGCGAACTCTTCCGGCATCCGCTGTCGCCGTATTACCGGGACAAGAACGGCGCTTGGTTGCCCCGGCACCTCGGCCCCACCGGTTTCACCTACGCCGATTGGGTGACGGCCCAGGCGGAGGATGACGCAAGTGCCCGTCCAGCGGTCCTGTCGACGGATCGGCTCGGTCTGGCCCTGGCACGCGAACTGCCGCCGGATGCCGTATGGGCCTTCGGGTTCGCCTTCGACAACATGAAGTGTCTGGCCTGGCACGAGACCCGGTTCCGCTACCTGGCGATCGAAGACTCCGAGCGTGCGGCGGGTGTGCTCGCGGAGGCCCAACATTGGATCGGGGCAGTCAAGTCGGTGCGCGACCTGCTGACCAGGCTCCTGCGCCAGGCGTGGGGAGCCGACAAGCCGAGTGGTACCAGCGTGGCCGAGCGCGAGCTGTACGCGGCTACCGAAAGCGACTTCTATGACCTGCTCGTCGAGCGCGCGGCGCTGGTCACCGATTCCGGGGAAGTGATCGTCGCCGCGCACCGCCGGATGCGCACGCAGTGGAAGGGGCGTCTGGTGCGGGCCGCGATGGATGTGTTCAGGCGTCACGCAGAGCGCGGCGATGCTGCGGAAATGTCCCTGCAGGCATTGAAACGCACCTCTCGCGCCCACGCGGAGCTGGCACGGGCGGTGCACTTCGGCCTCGACAAGGTCCTCGGTCTGGCGCCGGCAGACGAGAAGCGGGGACGCACCGGGAGCAAGCGGAGGACGGAAGCATGAGCAATGATCGGGAAGTTCTACGGACTGCGATGAAGCAGGCCATCCAGGCAATCGAAAGCAACGGCGCGCTGCGTTCCGCATTGCGACGCGCGGTACGCTGCGGCGATGCGGTCGGCCATCGGGCGGTGGACTCGTTCGGAGCTGAACTGCAGCGGCAGCTGCGCCCGCGACGACTGCCCGACGATGTCGCCGACGCGGGAATGATCCTCTTGGCCCAGTCCAAGGTCGACCGGACGTCCCCCGCGGTGGCGGAGGTTCCGCCGCCGGGGGAACTGGCGAGGCATCTGGGCGAACCCCTGGGCGGCGGCCCGGACGAGCCCCGGCGGCGGCTGTCCGCGCTCAGGTTCCAGCGCCTGCTGCGGGCCAGCGACAGCGACGATCGGCTGCAGTTGCTGCGCCGGGCCATGGCCCTGCTGCCCGCCAAGGTGCATCCGCTGTCCGTGCTCGAAGCCTGGCTCGACCTGCATGACGAAGGCGGCAGGCGGCGCTTCGCCCGCGCCTACTTCAACTCATCCACCGGCGATGCGCCGGCAACCTCCGACGACGTGTCGGCTTGATCCGAACTCCAACTCTCTCGGGAGCCATGACCATGAACGAACGCTTCCTGCAGTTGCACTTCCTGACTTCCTACGGGCCGTCCAACCTCAATCGCGACGATCTCGGAATGCCGAAGACGGCGATCTTCGGCAACGCCCCGCGCCTGCGCGTGTCCTCCCAGGCGCTGAAACGGGCGTGGCGAACCAGCGACGTCTTCGAAACGGCGCTCGCCGGCCATCTGGGTCGCAGGACCAAGAAGATCGGCGCGTTGGCGATGGAGGAGATGCTCAGGCATGGCCTGGACGAGAAGCTCGCCTTCGAGTGGTCGAAGCTGATCGCGCAGGCATTCGGCAAACTCAAGGAAGGTGACGGTGAGGAATCCGCCGACGGCGCCGAGGGCGGTTCGTCAGGGAAAGGCAGGAAGGGCAAGGCGAAGAAGGCGAGCAATGAAGTCGAAACGCTTGTCTTTCTGGGCCACGAGGAGGAACAGGCGGTGCTCGCATTGGCGAAGACGCTTGCGGAGAGCCGGAAGTCGCCGACGCCCGACCAGCTCAACCTGCTGCGCCGGGATAGCGCGACCGCGGACCTTGCGCTGTTCGGACGCATGTTGACCGCCGACAAGACGCGCAAGGAGGAAACGGCCGACCGCCCGCGCTTCAGCGTCGAAGGCGCGGCCCAGGTGGCGCACGCGATCACCGTGCACCGCGCCGTCCCGGAGGACGACTTCTTCACCGCCGTGGATGATCTGAACGCCGGCGACGAGACCGGTTCGGGACATCTGGGCGAGCTGGGCTTCGGGGCCGGCGTTTTCTACCTGTACGTCTGCGTAGATCGCCACCTTCTGGTCAAGAACCTCGGCGGCGACACGGCGTTGGCCGCGCGCACGTTGCAGGCACTGGCCGAAGCGGTCGCCTCGGTGGCCCCGAGCGGCAAGCAACGCAGCTTCGCCAGCAACGCGCGTGCCAGTTTCGGCCTGGCCGAGCTGGGTGACGAGACGCCACGCCAGTTGAGCGCGGCCTTCCTGAAACCGGTCGCCGAATCGTCGGATCTCGACGTCGCAAGCCGCGCGGTCGATGCCTTGGGCGAACTCGTTCGCCGATTCGACGCGGTTTACGGCTTCGAGGGGAGACGCCTGCACTTCAACGCCACGGTCGCCGACACCGAAGGTCTGGACATCGGCGTCGAGCCGGACAGTCGGCCGCGTTTCCGCCAGTTGATCGACTTCGTCGCATCTGGCCTCGGCGCCGCGGAGTGAGTGCCATGAACTGGCTGCTCTTCGAGCTGGCCGCGCCGCTGGCGAGTTTCGGCGGGGTGGCACCCGGCACCATCCGAGACACCGAGCTGTTGCCGACGCGTTCCGCGGTTCTCGGCCTGCTGGCGGCCGCCTGCGGCATAGAACGCGATGATGTCGACGGGCAGCGACGCCTCGGCGATGGACTGCTGATCGCCGCACGCGTCAATGCGGATGCCGCCCTGCTGCGTGATTTCCACTCCGCGCAGGCGCCACCGGAAGCCGCGCTGCGCGGGCGCCCGCGGCGAACCCGCCGGGACGAGCTTGCGGTGGCGAAGGATGATCTCAACGCAGTCCTCTCGGATCGCTATTACTACACCACCTATGCAGCCACGGTCGGCATCGCCTGCGAGGATGGCGGCAGGCTCGCGACGCTGGAGGCAGCCCTGCGTCGGCCCCGGTTCGTCCTGTACGCCGGGCGCAAGAGTTGCCCGCTGGCCTGGCCGCTCGACCCGCACCAGGTCGAAGCCGACGACTGGGCCCAAGCCCTGCAGCTGCACGAAGATCGTGCGATACCGCGCCTCGCCGAGTTCGGCCGCTTCGGCGTCGACCGCTGGCTGCGCAGTCGCGGCGGCAACTACACGCACGTCGGCGATGCCGGTGAGGGAGAAGGCAAGGGCGTCCTGCCGGGCGAGCTCGGCGGCATTGCGCATGTGGTCGTCCGCAGGGACGTGCCGGTGGACACCCGACGGCGATTGTTCAAGGAACGTCCGCAGTGGCGAATCGGACGGGAGTCGAAGCCATGAGCTGGTTCAGTCGAGTGACGATGACGGCGAGCACGCGTGAGGACAGGCGTCGCCTGCGCAGGCTCCATTCCGACCCGTACCAGCAGCATCAGGTCTTGTGGACCTTGTTCGCCCGCCCGCCGGGATCGCGGCAGCCGTTCCTGTTCCGGCAGCTGCTGGATGATGACGAGACGCTCCGGTTCCTTCTCGTGAGCGAGGATCGTCCTGCGGCAGGCGAGCCCGGTTGGCGCGTCGAAAGCAAGCCCTACTCCCCGCGCTGCGCCGAGGGGACGAGTTACACCTTCAATATCCGCGTCAACCCGACGCGTTCGGAAAAGTCCGGAGACGGACGGGGCAAGCGCCAGGATTACGTGATCTCGCGCCTGCACCAGCTCGGCGTCACCCACGACGAACGCGCCGCAGCGCGCCGGCGCATCATTCATGAGGAACTACCGTCGTGGCTTGCGCGGCGCGCCGCCGGAAGTGGCTTCGAACTCGGGCAATGTACGGTGGATCGCCATGACGTGCTCCGGGTGCGCAAGGATGTCCACGACGTCACCCTCGGCGTCGCCGAGTTCAGCGGGGTCCTGAAAGTGAGCGATCCCGAACGGTTCGCGAAAGTTCTCGTGGAAGGTCTCGGACACGGTCGCGGATTCGGCCTGGGATTGCTGCTGGTCAGACCCACCGCCAGCACCGACACCTGACGCCGGTATGACCTCCCCGTTACTGCCGCCGATCAAACCGCTGCCGATGAAGGATCGGATTTCGATGATCTTCATCCAGTACGGCCAGATCGACGTGCTCGACGGAGCCTTCGTTGTCGTCGACAAGTCGGGCGTGCGCAAGCACATCCCGGTGGGTTCGGTCGCCTGCCTGATGCTCGAGCCCGGGACGCGGGTGTCACACGCCGCGGTTCGCCTCGCGGCGCTAGTCGGGACCTTGCTCGTCTGGGTCGGCGAATCTGGCGTGCGCCTGTACGCGAGCGGACAGCCGGGCGGCGCCAGGGCGGATCGGCTTCTGTACCAGGCGCGACTCGCACTCGACGACGAGCTTCGCCTCAAGGTCGTCCGCCGGATGTACGAGGCCCGTTTCGGTGAGCCGGCACCAGCGCGGCGCAGCGTCGAGCAGTTGCGTGGCATCGAAGGTGCCCGTGTCCGCGAGACTTACAAGCTGCTGGCGCGCAAGTTCGGCGTTACCTGGCGAAGTCGGAACTACGACCGCGCGAAATGGGATGCGGCCGACATTCCCAATCGTTGCCTGTCGGCGGCCACGGCCTGCCTCTACGGAATCACCGAGGCGGCGGTGCTCGCTGCCGGCTATGCGCCGGCGGTGGGATTCATCCACACCGGCAAGCCGTTGTCCTTCGTTTACGACATGGCCGACCTGTTCAAGTTCGAAACGGTGGTTCCGGTCGCGTTCCGGGTAGCGGCGAAGACGCCGCGCGAGCCCGAACGCGAAGTCAGGCTGGCCTGCCGTGACTTGTTCCGGAGCGAGAAGCTCCTGCGGCGGATCATCCCGGCGATCGAAGACGTGCTCTCCGCCGGAGGTATCGACCCGCCGGAAGCGCCACCGGAATCCGTGCCACCGGCGATTCCCAATCCGGAGGCGATCGGGGAGGGCGGCCACCGGGTGCAGGGATGACGTTCCTGGTCGTCGTCACCGAGAACGTTCCACCCCGCCTGCGTGGCCGGCTGGCGCTTTGGCTGCTCGAGATCCGCGCCGGGGTCTACATCGGTGACGTCTCGAGGCGCACGCGCGAAATGATCTGGCAGCAGGTGTCTGAAGGCTGCGAGGAAGGCAATGCCGTCATGGCCTGGGCGAGTACCCACGAATCCGGTTACGAGTTCCAGACCGTAGGTCGCAACCGGCGCGTCCCGGTCGACTTCGATGGGCTCCGCCTGGTCGCATTCCAGCCGCCCGACGACGGCGCTCTTTGACAACCTGTGATTCGGTAGAATTTCCGGTGCGCGGTTTTACGCGTTGGAACAATGGTTTGCGTGAAGTGTGTTCCCCGCGAGCGCGGGGATGATCCGCTCGCGATGGACATGCTGCGCGACATCCGCGACGTGTTCCCCGCGAGCGCGGGGATGATCCGGACGACGACACGGACGGGATGGCGTGACGACCGTGTTCCCCGCGAGCGCGGGGATGATCCGGCCGCGGCGTGGAACCGCGCGTTCGGACGATTGTGTTCCCCGCGAGCGCGGGGATGATCCGAAAGAGGAGGCCGAAAAGGCAGCGAAGAAGGCGTGTTCCCCGCGAGCGCGGGGATGATCCGCTCGACCCGACGCTGGAGTTCCAGCGCGTCGGGTGTTCCCCGCGAGCGCGGGGATGATCCGGTGCACACCTTCGTCACCCAGACCATCGGCGAGTGTTCCCCGCGAGCGCGGGGATGATCCGCCGGTCGGGCCGCTGGTGATCGGCTTCGACCCGTGTTCCCCGCGAGCGCGGGGATGATCCGACGAAGTTCGCCACCTCGCCTTCGTTCTGGCGGTGTTCCCCGCGAGCGCGGGGATGATCCGATCGGCCCCACGCCAACCGGGTATTTCGTACTGTGTTCCCCGCGAGCGCGGGGATGATCCGCGTCCGCCTGGAGCGCGTCGTCGTCCGGGATCGTGTTCCCCGCGAGCGCGGGGATGATCCGCCGATCGTGGATGTAGGCCTGCGCCCGGTTGAGTGTTCCCCGCGAGCGCGGGGATGATCCGGCTGGAGCCTCGCCATTCGGCCAGACCCGCGAGTGTTCCCCGCGAGCGCGGGGATGATCCGGGCGG
>NZ_AUFF01000003.1 GCF_000426365.1 Arenimonas composti TR7-09 = DSM 18010
GCTTACTTGATGACCTTGGCAACCACGCCGGCGCCGACGGTGCGGCCACCCTCGCGGATCGCGAAGCGCAGGCCCTCGTCCATCGCGATCGGGGCGATCAGCGTCACCACCATCTTGATGTTGTCGCCCGGCATGACCATTTCGACGCCTTCCGGCAGCTGCACCGCACCGGTCACGTCCGTCGTGCGGAAGTAGAACTGCGGGCGGTAGCCCTTGAAGAACGGGGTGTGGCGGCCGCCCTCGTCCTTCGACAGCACGTACACCTCGGCCTCGAACTCGGTGTGCGGGGTGATCGAGCCCGGCTTGGCCAGCACCTGGCCACGCTCGACTTCGTCACGCTTGGTGCCGCGCAGCAGCAGACCGGCGTTGTCGCCCGCCTGGCCCTGGTCGAGCAGCTTGCGGAACATCTCCACGCCGGTGACCGTCGTCTTGACCGTCGGGCGGATGCCGACGATCTCGATTTCGTCGCCGACCTTGATGATGCCGCGCTCGATGCGGCCCGTGACCACCGTGCCGCGACCCGAGATCGAGAACACGTCCTCGACCGGCATCAGGAACGGCTTGTCGACGTCACGCTGCGGCTCCGGAATCCAGGTGTCCAGCGCGTCCACCAGCTTCAGGATCGACGGCACGCCGATGTCCGACTGGTCGCCTTCCAGCGCGGCGCGCGCCGAGCCGGTCACGATCGGGGTGTCGTCGCCCGGGAAGTCGTACTTGCTCAGCAGCTCGCGGACTTCCATCTCCACCAGCTCCAGCAGCTCGGCGTCGTCCACCAGGTCCGCCTTGTTCAGGTAGACCACGATGTACGGCACGCCGACCTGGCGGGCCAGCAGGATGTGCTCGCGCGTCTGCGGCATCGGGCCGTCGGCGGCCGAGCACACCAGGATCGCGCCGTCCATCTGCGCCGCACCCGTGATCATGTTCTTCACGTAGTCGGCGTGGCCCGGGCAGTCCACGTGCGCGTAGTGGCGGGTCGGGCTCTCGTACTCGACGTGCGCCGTCGAGATCGTGATGCCGCGCGCCTTCTCTTCCGGCGCCGCGTCGATCTGGTCGTAGGCCTTGAACTCGCCGCCGAAACGCTCCGCGCCGATCTTCGTCAGCGCCGCGGTCAGCGTGGTCTTGCCGTGGTCGACGTGACCGATGGTGCCGACGTTCACGTGCGGCTTGGTGCGCTCGAACTTGCCCTTGGACATTGCGATTACCCGGTGGATACGAGGTGGATGGATCTCCGGGCCGCGGACGGCGCCGGGGTGGTGGTGCTCATGACTGGAATCGAACCAGCGACCTCTTCCTTACCAAGGAAGTGCTCTACCGACTGAGCTACATGAGCGAATTCTGGGTGTTGCGGTGTTGCCTGGAGCGGGTGCTGCATCTCAATGGAGCGGGAGACGGGAATCGAACCCGCATGATCAGCTTGGAAGGCTGAGGTTCTACCATTGAACTACTCCCGCCCGGACCCCGGGCCCGTTGCCGGGACCGGCGCCGAAGCTGGTGGAGGGAGGTGGATTCGAACCACCGAAGGCGTGAGCCAGCAGATTTACAGTCTGCCCCCGTTGGCCGCTTGGGTATCCCTCCGTCAGGGAGCCCGCAATTTTCATGGTCGCGACGGGCTTTGTCAACGACATTTCGTCGACGCCGCGACGGAATCACACATTGAAGCGGAAATGCAGGACGTCGCCCTCCTGGACGATGTAGTCCTTGCCCTCCAGCCGCAGCCGCCCGGCCTCGCGTGCGCCGGCCTCGCCGCGGTAGCGGATGAAGTCCTCGTAGGCGATCGTCTCGGCGCGGATGAAGCCCTTTTCGAAGTCGGTGTGGATCACCGCCGCCGCCTGCGGCGCGGTGGCGCCCTTGCGGACCTGCCAGGCACGGACTTCCTTCACGCCGGCGGTGAAATAGGTCTGCATGCCCAGCAGCGCGTAGCCGGCGCGAATCACCCGGTTCAGGCCCGGCTCGTCCAGGCCCATGCCGGCCAGGAACTCGTCGCGGTCGGCGTCCTCGAGCTGGGCCATTTCCTCCTCGATCGCGGCGCTGACCGCCACGACCTCGGCACCCTCGCCCGCCGCCCGCTCGCGGACGCGGTCGAGCAGCGGATTGTTCTCGAAGCCGTCCTCGAGCACGTTGCAGACGTACATCACCGGCTTCAGGGTCAGCAGGAACAGGTCGCGGACGAGCGCCTTGTCCTCGGCCGTCAGGCCCAGCGAACGCGCCGGCCGGCCCTGGTCGAGGCCGGCACGCAGCTTCGCCAGCACCTCCTTGCGGGCCACGGCGTCCTTGTTGCCGGTCTTGGCCTCGCGCTCGGCGCGGTTCAGGGCCTTTTCGACCGATTCCAGGTCGGCCAGCGACAGCTCCAGGTCGATCGTCTCGATGTCGGCCACCGGATCGACCCGGCCGGCGACGTGGACGATGTCCGGGTGCTCGAAGCAGCGCACCACGTGGGCGATCGCGTCGACCTCGCGGATGTGCGCCAGGAACTTGTTGCCCAGGCCTTCGCCCTTCGAGGCGCCGGCGACCAGGCCGGCGATGTCGACGAACTCGAACGAGGTCGGGATCACCTTCTGCGGCTTGACGATCCCGGCCAGCGCGTTCAGGCGCGGATCCGGCACCGGCACGACGCCGGTATTCGGCTCGATCGTGCAGAAGGGGAAGTTCGCCGCGGCGATGCCCGCCTTCGTCAGCGCGTTGAAGAGGGTCGACTTGCCGACGTTCGGCAGGCCGACGATGCCGCACTTGATGCCCATGGGCAGGAGTTCCTCAGGATTTCGGGGTATGGAGGCGCTTCATCGCCTCGTTGAAGTCGCCGGCGACCGCCAGCGGCAGTACCGCCAGGGCGTCGTCGATGGCGCGCAGGATCGACGCCTCGTCGTCGCGGCCCGGGCGGCCCAGCACCCAGCCGGTGACCCGGTCCTTGTGCCCGGGGTGGCCGATGCCGATGCGCAGCCGGTGGAACCTGCCGTGGCCGAGCTGCTGGAGGGTGTCGCGCAGGCCGTTCTGGCCGCCGTGGCCGCCGTCGAACTTCAGGCGGGCGGTACCGGGCGGAAGATCCAACTCGTCGTGCGCGAGCAGCGCCTCTTCCGGGGCGATCTTCCAGTAACGCAGGGCGGCCGTGACCGACCGCCCGGACAGGTTCATGTAGGTCGAAGGCTTCAGCAGCCAGACGTTCTGGCCGCCGATGTTCGCCTTCGCGGTTTCGCCGTGCAGCTTCGATTCCAGCCCGAAGCGCGCCCCCGCCTGTTCGGCGAGGGCATCGATGAACCAGAACCCGGCGTTGTGCCGGGTCCGGGCATGTTCGGCCCCGGGGTTGCCGAGGCCGACGATCAGGCGCAGCGCCATGTCGCGGCGCGATTACTTCTTCTTCGGAGCGGCGTCGGCCTTGGCCTTGGTCGCCGGGACCTCGGCCGATTCCTCGGTCGCGGCCGACTCTTCCTCGACGCGCGCGTGCTTGGCGATCACGACGGCGATGTCGTGCTCCTTGCCGTGCGCCAGCGCCGGGATCGCCACACCGGCCGGCAGCGGCAGCTGCGACAGGTGGATGATGTCGCCGACCTTCAGCTCGGTCAGGTCGACCGTGATGAACTCCGGCAGGTCCTTCGGCAGGCAGTCGACCTCGACCTCGTTCAGCTCGTGCAGCACGACGACGCCCGCGGTCTTGCCGGCCGGCGACTTCTCCTGGTTGGCGAAGTGCAGCGGCACCTTGGCGCGCAGGGTCTCGTTCTCGGAGACGCGCAGGAAGTCCAGGTGCAGGATCTGCTGCTTGAACGGGTGGCGCTGCAGGTCACGCAGCAGGACCTTCTGGACCTTGCCGTCCAGTTCCATGTCCAGGATCGCCGAGTAGAACCACTCGTTCTGGCTGGTCAGCCAGAGGTGGTTGTGCTCGATCTGGATGCTCTGCGGCTCGGCGTGGCCGCCGTAGACGATGGCCGGGACCTGGCCGCTGCGACGGAGGCGGCGGCTCGCACCCTTGCCCTCGTCCTTGCGGCTGGTCGCCGTGATGTTGTGGTTGGTAGCCATTTCGGTGATGCCTTCTGGTGAGTGATGCGCCCTTCGGCGCTTGCCACCGGTGCCCGCGACCAGGCCCGGCGTCGTTCCCGGGACAGGGAATCGGGCATCGGCGCGCACACGCCGATGCCGGATGCCCCGGCCCGCCCTGCCTCAGTCCACGTAGAGCGAACTGACCGATTCGCCGAACGCGATGCGGCGGATGGTCTCCGCCAGCAGTTCGGCCACGCTGAGCTGGCGGATGCGCGGGCAGGCGCGCGCCGCCTCCGACAGCGGAATGGTGTCGGTGACCACCAGCTCGTCGAGCTGGGAGTTCGACACGTTGGCGATGGCCGCGCCCGACAGCACCGGGTGGGTGCAGTAGGCGACGACCTTCTTCGCGCCGTGCTGCTTCAGCGCCGCGGCCGCCGCGCAGAGGGTGCCGGCGGTGTCGACGATGTCGTCGACCAGCACGCAGGTCTTGCCCTCGACGTCGCCGATGATGTTCATCACCGTCGCCACATTGGCCTTCGGGCGGCGCTTGTCGATGATCGCCAGGTCGGCGTCGTCGAGGCGCTTGGCGATCGCGCGGGCGCGCACCACGCCGCCGACGTCCGGCGACACCACGATCAGGTTGTCGGTGCCCTGGCTGCGCCAGATGTCGGCCAGCAGCAGCGGCGTCGCGTAGACGTTGTCGACCGGGATGTCGAAGAAGCCCTGGATCTGCTCGGCGTGCAGGTCGACCGTCAGCAGGTGGTCGGTGCCGACCGACGAGAACATCTTCGCGGCGACCTTCGCGGTGATCGCGACGCGCGCCGAGCGCGGCCGGCGGTCCTGGCGGGCGTAGCCGAAGTACGGCACCACCGCGGTGACGGTGGCGACCGAGGCGCGGCGCAGCGCGTCGATCATCACCAGCAGTTCCATGAAGTTCTCGGCCGTCGGCGCGCAGGTCGGCTGGATCACGAACACGTTCTGGCCGCGCACGTTCTCCTCGATCTCGATCTGGCTTTCGCCGTCGGAGAACTTGCCCACCAGCGCCTTGCCCAGCGGAATGCCCAGCTGGCGGCAGACGGCCAGCGCCAGCGGCCGGTTGGCGTTGCCGGTGAAGACGAGCAGGTTCTGCTGCTGGCTCATGGTCGGGGCGTTCCGCGGTGGAGGACGGTGCCGGGGTCGGCGGTGTGGCTGGGGCGGTAGGATTCGAACCTACGAATGCCAGGATCAAAACCTGGTGCCTTGGACCAGCTTGGCGACGCCCCAACGGCGCTGTTTCAGGCTCCGCCGGCGGCCAGCACCCGGTGCAGGGGCGAGACGTCGACGCCCCCGGCGACGATGGCCCGGCTCCCTGCGGGAAGCTGCGCCAGCGCCGCCTCGGCGTCCGCCCGCGCGCCGAAGCGCACGAAGCAGCCGCCGCCGGTGCCGGTCAGGGCCGCCGGTCCGAGCTGCGACAGCCGGCGCAGCCAGTCGTCGACGACGGGCGCGCGGCGCCGCAGCACCGGCTCGAAGGCATTGCCGGGCACGAGGCCTGAAAACGAGCCGCACATTGTCGCCGCGGGGGCATCCCGGGTCAAATCCGGGGCCCGGAAAAGTTCAGCCGTCGGCACGCTGACGCCG
Source organism: Arenimonas composti TR7-09 = DSM 18010 (assembly GCF_000426365.1). GTDB lineage: Bacteria > Pseudomonadota > Gammaproteobacteria > Xanthomonadales > Xanthomonadaceae > Arenimonas > Arenimonas composti. The sequence continues at coordinate 5,587 of NZ_AUFF01000003.1, forward strand.
GTGTCGACGACCAGGTAGAAAGCCGGTCCGAGCGCCATCGGCGTCAGCGCCTCGCCGACCCCTTCCGCCCAGGCGCTGCGGCCGCGCACGAACAGCGGCACGTCGGCGCCGAGGCGCAGACCGAGCGCGGCCAGCGCGTCCTCGTCGAGGCCCGCCCGCCACAACCGGTTCAGGGCGACCAGCACGGTGGCCGCATCCGATGAGCCGCCGCCGAAGCCGCCGCCCGTCGGGATGCGCTTGTCGATCAGGATATCGGCACCTTCGGAGACGTTGGCTTCAGATCGCAGCAGGTTCGCTGCGCGAACGACGAGGTCGTCGGGGCCGGCGACGCCGTAGCCGGGATCGTTCACCCGCTGGACCCGGCCATCGGCGCGCGGCCGCAGGTGGATCGTGTCGCCCCAGTCGAGCAGCTGGAAGGCCGTCTGCAGCAGGTGGTAGCCGTCCGCGCGGCGCCCGGTGATGCGCAGGAACAGGTTCAGCTTGGCCGGCGCCGGCCAGCGGCTCCAGCCGGTTCCGGCGGGGGCGGAATCGGGCGCGTCCAGCCGCGGCGGGCTCATGGCTGGCCCCAGGCCTCCACGACCAGGCGCACGCTGGCCCCGCCCTCGCTGGCGAAGACCCGCCGCGGCCGCGCCGGTGCGCCCGGCAGCCATTCGCGGTATTCGACGGTCCAGCCGAACTGCTCGATCCTGGCCGGCAGGCCATCGGCGGCGAAGGCGATCCGCGCCGGGCCGGCGCTGCGCGCGCCGCGCGCCCAGTCGGCCAGGGCCTGCAGTGGCAGCCGCCAGCCGGTGGCCTCGGCCAGCAGCGCCTCGGCGTCGCTGCCGCTGCGCGGGCCGCCGTCGAGGCCGGACAGGGTCACGCGACCGCCGGTGGACTCGAGCACCCAGCTGCGCCGGGTCACCGGCGCCGACAGGGTGATGCGGTAGTCGCCGCCGCGCTGCTGCCAGTCGATCCGGCCGCTGCCGCCATCGCTGCCGGCCTGCACCGCCAACCGCCCCTGCATCCGCCAGTGGTCGGCTTCGGCCAGATCGGCCTCGCGCGCCGACTGCGCCGCCAGCAGCGCCGCCTCGCCGACCGGCACTTCGGCGCCCAGCCCGTCGCGCACCGGCGCGTGCCGGCAGGCCGCGAGCAGCAATGCGAAGGCGATCAGGATCAAGCGGGATCTCATCGTTCGAATTCCAGCATCGTTGCGGTCAATACGGGGTTGTCGGCGTCGACGGCGCGGCCGGCGGCCCAGATGCTGCGCGCCTCCTCCTTCCGGCCGAGGCGCCAGAGCGCTTCGCCGAGGTGGGCGGCGATCTCGGGATCGGGCCCGGCCGACCAGGCCTGGCGCAGCAGTTCCAGGCCTTCCTCCACCCGGCCGAGCCGGACCAGCACCCAGCCGAGGCTGTCCTGGATCGCCACCGAGGTCGGCGCCACCCGGTGCGCGCGCTGCAGCAGCGGCAGCGCCGCCGCGAAGTCGCCGCGGTGCTGCGCCAGGGCATAGGCGTAGGCGTTCAGCGCGTGCGCATGATCGGGCAATTCGTCGAGGATGCGGCGGAAGTCGGCCAGCGCGGCGTCGATCCGGCCGGTGCGCTCGTGCTCCATGCCGCGGGCGTAGAGCAGCACCGGGTCGCCTTCGAAGACTTCCAGGCCGGCATCGAGGGCCTTCAGCGCGTCGTCGGCACGGCCGGCCCGGATCAGCAGCTCGGCCTCTAGAAGGTGGCTGTCGCGCACCCGCTCGCCGTCGGCATCACGGTTCTGCTGCAGTGCGTCGAGCAACTCGAGCGCCGCCGGCAGCCGGCCCATCTCGGCGAGCACGCGCGCCCGCCGGGTCACCGCCAGGTCGCGGCCCTCGCCGCTGTCGACCCCGGCATACCAGGCCTCGGCCTCGCTCCAGCGCATCAGCGCCTCGGCGAGGTGGCCGAGCAGCAGCTTGCGGGTCGGGCGCGCGTCGCCCGGGGCGCGGCGGACCTCGCGGTACAGCGCCAGCAGGCCGTCGCGGTCGCCACCGAGGATCAGCCAGCGGGCGCGTTCGCTGTAGCTCACGTCGTTCTGCGGGCCGCGGGCGAGCAGGGCGGCGGCGGCGGCGGGGTCGCCGGCCTGGGCGAGTTCGCGGGCAGCGGTGGAACGCAGGTCCGGCGGCAGCGGCGGCGCCTCGAGCAGCGCCCGGAGCACCGCCTTCGCCTCCTCCGCCTGCCCGTCCTGGCGCAGCCGCGAGGCCTGCAGGACGCGGCCGCGGGGATCGTCGGGGAAACGCGCGAGCGCCGCGGCCTCGATCCGCGCCGACAGCGCGCTGTCGTCGAGGCGGCGGGCGAGCCCGGCCAGCTGCAGCCAGGCCTGCAGGTCGTCCGGTGCCAGCGCCTGCCGGAACAGGGTGGCGACGACGCTACGGGCGATCACCGCCTCGTCGCCGCGCGCCTGCGCCAGCACGTCGAGCAGGGTCACCCAGCCGCCGTCTTCGGCGCGCGCCAGCATCGCCGCGGCCTCCTCCATCGCCGACTCGTGTTCGCCTTCGCGCAGGGCCAGGGTCACGGCCGCCGCATGCATCGGCAACGCGTCCGGCTCCAGCAACCGCCAGCGCCGCAGCGCGCGCGCGGCCAGGCGGTCGTGGCCGGCCAGCAACGCGGTTTCGGTCGCGCGGGCGGCGATCCGCGGGTCGCCCGAGGCCAGCGCGGCCAGCAGGTAATGGCGCGCCGAGGTCGCGTAATCGCCCTGCTGGCGGGCGAATTCACCGGCCATCAGGTCGCCGAGCGGCAATGGCCGGGAGTCGGCGAAGCTCGGCAGCGGGAGGATCGTCAGCAGCAGCGCGGGCAGAAGGCGGAAGCGCCGGTTCATCGGGGTGTTTACCGCCTCGGGCTAGAATGCGCGCCGGATCCGAATCGGGAAGTCCAGCCCGCGAAAGCTTAGCGCACCGCGCGCCGACGCTGGCCACGCCATGACCCTGCTCGCCCTGGGACTCAACCACCAGACCGCCCCGCTCGCGCTGCGTGAACGGGTCGCGCTCGACGCTGCCCGCCTTCCAGTCGCGCTGAGCGAGCTGAAAGCCGTGCCGGGCGTCGAGGAAGCGGCGCTGCTGTCGACCTGCAACCGCACCGAGGTCTATGTCCAGGTCGCCGACGGTCGCGAGGACGCGGTGGCCGGCTGGCTGGCGCGCCACCACGGCATCGCCGCCGAGACCCTGGCCGCCTACCTGTACCGGCACCGCGACGACGAGGCCGTCCGCCATCTGTTCCGGGTCGCCACCGGGCTGGACTCGCTGGTGCTCGGCGAGCCGCAGATCCTCGGCCAGGTGAAGGACGCCTGGCAGGCGGCCCGCGCCGCGCATGCGCTGCGGACCCCGCTCGACCGCCTGTTCCAGCAGAGCTTCGCGGTCGCCAAGCGGGTGCGCACCGACACCCGCATCGGCGCCCACCCGGTTTCGGTGGCGTTCGCGGCGGTGCGGCTGGCGCGGCAGGTGTTCGCCGCGCTCGACGAGGCCACCGTGCTGCTGATCGGCGCCGGCGACACCATCGAACTGGCCGCCCGGCATCTGGTCGACGCACAGGCGAAACGCCTGCTGGTGGCCAACCGCACGCTCGAACATGCGCAGGTGCTGGCCAGCCGCCACGGCGGCTACGCGCTGCCGCTGTCGGAGCTGGAACGGCACCTGCCGGAAGCCGACATCGTGATCAGCGCCACCGCCGCCCGCGAACCGATCCTGCGCCGCGCCGGCGTCGCCGCGGCGCTGAAGGCGCGCCGCAACCGGCCGATGTTCCTGCTCGACCTCGCGGTGCCGCGCGACATCGAAGCGGCGGTCGCCGAACTCGACGACGTCTACCTGTACACCGTCGACGACCTCGAGCAGGTGATCGAGGAGAACCGCGCCTCCCGCCGCGAGGCGGCGCAGCAGGCACAGGCGATCATCGACCTGCAGGTCGAGCACTTCATGGCGTGGTGGCGGGCGCAGGGCCGGCAGGATGCGTTGCGCGCCCTGCGCAGCCGCGCCGACGCCGCCCGCGACGAGGCGCTGGCGAAGGCGCGCGAGCAGCTCGCCACCGGCAAGCCCGCCGACGAGGTGCTGGCCCTGCTCGCCCACCAGCTGACCAACAAGCTGCTGCACGGCCCCAGCGCCGCCCTGCGCCAGGCCGCCCTCGACGGCGACCTCGACCTGCTGCAGGCCGCCAGCCGCCTGTACGGCGACGACGCATGACGCCGGCGCTGCAACGAAAACTCGAAGCCCTGGCCGAGCGCCACGAGGAAGTGAGCCGCCTGCTCGCCGATGCCGAGGTGCTGGCCGACGCCAACCGCTTCCGCGCGCTGTCGAAGGAATTCGCCCAGCTCGAGCCGGTCGCCACGGGCCTGGCCGCGTGGACGCAGGCGCAGCGCGACCTGCAGGCCGCCGAGGCGATGCGCGGCGATCCCGAGCTGCGCGAACTGGCCGAGGAGGAGATCCCGGCCGCGCGTACCCGCCTCGAGCAGCTCGACCACGAACTCGCGCTGCTGCTGGTGCCGAAAGACCCGCGCGACGACGCCAACCTGTTCCTCGAGATCCGCGCCGGCACCGGCGGCGACGAGGCGGCGATCTTCGCCGGCGACCTGTTCCGGATGTACGCGCGCTACGCCGAAGCGAAGCGCTGGAACGTCGAGATCGTCTCCGCCAGCGAGGGCGAGCACGGCGGCTACAAGGAGATCGTCGCCCGCATCGAGGGCCGCGGCGCCTGGTCGCGGCTGAAGTTCGAGTCCGGCACCCACCGCGTGCAGCGGGTGCCGGCGACCGAGTCGCAGGGCCGCATCCACACCTCGGCGGCGACGGTGGCGATCCTGCCCGAACTCGACGACATCGCCGACATCGAGATCCGCGACGCCGACCTGAAGATCGACACCTTCCGCGCCTCCGGCGCCGGCGGCCAGCACGTCAACAAGACCGACTCGGCGATCCGCATCACCCACCTGCCGACCGGCGTCGTCGTCGAATGCCAGGACGAGCGCAGCCAGCACAAGAACCGCGCCCGCGCGCTGTCGCTGCTGAAGGCGCGCCTGCTCGACGCCGAACAGGCGAAACAGGCGGCGGCGCAGGCGCAGTCGCGCCGGCTGCAGGTCGGCAGCGGCGACCGCAGCCAGCGCATCCGCACCTGGAACTTCCCGCAGGGCCGGGTCACCGACCATCGCGTCGAGGGGCTGACCCTGTACGCGCTGCCGCAGATCATCGCCGGCGACCTCGACGAACTGATCGACCGCCTGACCCGCGAACACCAGGCCGACGAACTGAAGCTGCTGACCGCTGCCGCCTGAGCGGCGCGTCCGCGAACACCGCTGGAAGACCGCAGGAAGACCGCATGACCGCCGCCGCCGAATTCCGCCCGCTCTCGCTCTGCGTGCTGACCGTCTCCGACACCCGCACGGCGGAGAACGACAGCTCCGGCGATTACCTCGTCGCCGCGCTGACCGAAGCCGGGCACGCACTGCACGAACGCGCGATCGTGCGCGACGACCGCTATGCGATGCGCGCGATCGTTTCGCGCTGGATCGCCGACGCGGCGGTGCACGGCATCCTCGTCACCGGCGGCACCGGCTTCACCGGCCGCGACTCGACGCCGGAGGCGCTGCGGCCGCTGCTCGACAAGGAAATGCCCGGCTTCGGCGAGATGTTCCGGGTGCTGAGCTTCGACGAGATCGGCACGAGCACGCTGCAGTCGCGCGCCTTCGCCGGCCTCGCCAACGCCACCTTCCTGTTCGCCCTGCCCGGCTCGACCTCGGCCTGCCGCACCGGCTGGGAGAAGCTGATCCGCGCCCAGCTCGACGCCCGCACGAAGCCCTGCAACCTCGCCAACCTGCGTCCACGGCTGCGCGAAATCTGATCCCTGGTTCGTGGTTCGTACGAGGTACGAGGCAATGAAGGCCGGCACTTCGCGCGAAGCGCGCGCCCTCACTACCTCGTACCTCGTACGAACTACGAACTAAGGAATCACCCGCTGCCCCTCGATCAGGCGCTCGCCGCCGCGCACGACCAGCATGTCGCCGGGCTGCACGCCGCCATCGACCTCGACCAGGCCGTTCTCGGCCAGGCCGGTGCGCACCGGCAGGCGTTCGCCGCGGCCGTCGGCGGTGACGCGGACCACGAAGTCGCCGTCGCGGCGCATCAGCAGCGCGTCGCGCGGCACCGCGACGACCGGCCGCGGCGCTTCGCTCGGTACGCCGAGCTGCAGTGCGGCGCCGACCACCCAGCCGTGTTCTCCCACCGCCGACGGCGGCAGCGCGACCCGCAGTTCGAGCTGGCGCGACGCCTCGTCGCCGACCGGCACCACCGTCGCCAGCGGCAGTTCGAGCTGGCGTTCGCCGTCGCGGACGGTCACCGCGACGCCTTCGCGCAGGCCCGCGGCGAGCGCGACCGGTGCCCGCGCCCGCAGTTCAAGTGCGGCGGTATCGACGAGGCGCGCGACCGGAGCGCCGACCGCGAGGAACTCGCCGCGCTCGACCGAGCGCTCGACGACGATGCCGGCGAAAGGCGTGCGTACCGCCGCCTGGCGCAGCGCCAGCTGCGCCTGCTCCAGCGCGACGAGCGCCGCCGCGACATCCTGCTCGCGCATCCGTCGCTCGGCGGCGACCTGGTCGAGCTGCGCACCGGAGATGCCGCCGCTGCGCACGAGCGCGGCGTAGCGCTCCTGCTGCCGGCGGGCGTAGTCGAGCTGGGCGCGAAGGCGGGCGAGATCGGCTTCGGCCTCGCGCTCGCGCAGGCGCAGCGGCGTCTCGTCGAGCCGGGCGATCACGTCACCAGCCTGCAGCACGCTGCCGACCTCGGCGACGAAGACGACCCGGCCGCCGGTCTCGGCGGCGATGCGGGCGTCGGCGCGGCTGGCGACGCTGCCCGGCGCCCAGTGCCGCGGCGCGAACTCGGCGGCCACCGCCGGCGCCACCTCCACGCGCGCGGGCGGTGCTTCCGGCGCGGCGGTCGGCGCGGCGGCCGCATCGGCGCGGGCGGCGACGGAACCGCCGGCGGTGGCGAACCAGACCGCGAACGCGGCGGCGGCGGCGGTGCCGATCAGCAACGGGCGCGACGTCTTCATGCGGCATTCCTCGCGGGCAGGGGGAGGTTCGACGGGTCGGCGGCGACGGGCACGATTCCGGCGCCGGTGGCGTCCCGCGCCGCGCGCCGCGGCCACAGCCGGATCAGCGCAGGCACCAGCACGACGGTGAACACCAGGCTCAGCGCGACACCACCGACGGTGACCGCCGCCAGGCCGCGGTAGATCACCGCGCCGGGGCCCGGATTGACCGCCATCGGCAGCGCGCCGACGACGCCGGTGAGCGCGGCGATCAGGATCGGCCGCAGGCGCTGGTCGAGCGCCTGCGCGATCGCCGCCTCGAGCGACAGCCCGGCGGTCTCGCCGTCGCGGGTCTGCGCGACCAGCAGGATCGCGTTGTTGATCACCATGCCGAGCAGCATGATGAAGCCGATCATCGACAGCAGGTCGAGCGTCTGTGGCGTGAACAGCTGCACGGTGCGCAAGCCGATCACCCCACCGAACACCGCCATCGGCAGGGTCGCGATCACGAAGGCGCTGTCGCGCACCGAACGGAACAGCGCCGCCATCAGCAGGAACAGCACCAGCAGCGCCATCGCGAAATTCCCGGCCATCGTCGCGACCACCTCGCCGAGGCGGTCGGCGCTGCCGGAGACACGCACCCCGGCATCGGCCGGCAGCGCCGCGCGCAGCGCCGGCACGATCTCGCCGTTCACGATCTCGAGCGCTTCTTCCAGGGACAACGCCGCCGGCGGATCGACCGTCAGCGTCAGCGTGCGCCTGCGATCGACGCGGCGCAGCTGGCCGGGCGCCAGGGTGGTCTGCAGCCGCGCCAGCTCGCCGAGGCCGAGCACGCCGCCGAGCGGGGTCGCCAGCGGCGCCGTCGCGAGGCGCTCGGGCTCGTCTATACCGCGGGGGCCGGCCGCGCGCAGCACGATCGGCAGCCGGCGTTCGCCGTCGAAGTGCTCGCCGAGCCAGGCACCGTCGCCGAGCACGCGCACCGCGGTCGCCAGGTCCGGGCGGCGCCAGCCGGCCTCGGCGAGACGGCGGTCGTCGGCGATCACGCGCAGCTCCGGCGCGGCGCCGTCGGCGTTGGGCCAGGCCTGCACGTTGGCACCGGCGAACTTCTCGACGAGCAGGCGGCGCCCGGTTTCGGCGGCGAGGTTCAGCGCCTCGCCGTCGGCGTGCTGCAGATGGATCGCGATCGCCCGGGTGGAGCCGCCGAAGCCGCCGAACAGGTCGCCCTCGGCGGTGAACGCGCGGGTGTCGGGAAGGCCGGTGACGACCTCCTCGCGGACGATCGTCTCCAGTTCGCCGATGCGTTCCTCGTCGACCACACGGGCGCCCATCGTGCCGCCGTTCGGCCACAGGCTCAGGTACCAGTTGCGCAGCTGCGGCTCGCGCTCGCCGTCCATCAGCGGACGCATGCGGGCGAGCAGGGTCGGCACGATCTCCGCATCGATCGCCTGCGGGCTCATGCCGGGCGGGAAGTTGAACCAGGTGTCGATCGCCGCGCGCTTCACCGGAGGCAGATAGTCGATGCGCGGCAGCACCAGCCACGTCGCCAGCACCGGCGCCGCCACCAGCGCCGCGACCCAGGACCATTGCCGCCGCCGCGTCGCGGTCGCGCGCATTGCCCAGGCGGTGATGCGTGCATAGCCGCCGGCACCGCCGGCCGCGCCGCCGCGCAGCCAGCCGCCGGCCGCCGCCGGCAGCACCGTCAGCGCCACCAGCAGCGAGATGCCGACCGCGATCGAAATCGTCAGCGCGAGGTCGGCGAACAGCTGGCCCTCGACGTCCTGCATGAAGATCACCGGCAGGAACACCGCCACCGTCGTCGCTGTCGACGCGAACAGCGCGCCGCCGACCTGGCAGGCGCCGGTCGCCGCCGCCTGCAGCGGCGACAGCCCCTCGCCGCGCAGGCGGACGATGTTCTCGGCGACCACCACCGCCGCATCCATCACCATGCCGACCGCGAACGCGAGGCCGGCGAGCGAGATCACGTTGAGGCTGCGGCCGCCGAGCTGCAGCACGATGAAGGTCGCAAGCAGCGAGATCGGAATCGCGGTGGCGATCAGCACCGTCGCGCGCACGTCGCGCAGGAACCACCACAGGCAGCCGACCGCCAGCATCACGCCGGCGCCGAGGCTGCCGGTCAGCAGGCCGATCGCCCGGCCGATGAACAGCGACGCGTCGAAACTCTGCTCGATGCCCAGGCCGCGCTCCTTCAGCACACCGTCGCGCAGTCCGGCGACGACCCGCTTCACCTCGTCCAGCGTCGCCAGCACGTTGGCACCGCTTTCGCGACGGATGCGCAGGCCGATCGCCGGGTTGCCGTTCTGGTAGCTGAAGAAGCGCTGCTCGGAACGCTGCATGCGTACCGTCGCGACGTCGGCGAGGCGCACCGGTCTACCGTCGCGCCAGAGCAGGATCAGCTCGCCGAGCTCGTCGGGAGCGTAGCGGCCGGCGAAGCGCAGCGTGTACTGGCGGCGGCCGGCGTCGAAACTGCCGCCGGATACGTCCGTCGCACGGCCGGCGACCTCGGCGACCAGCGGCAGGGTGACGCCGTAGGCGGCGGCGCGCTCCAGGTCGATCTCGATCGCCAGCTCGTCCGGATCGGCGCCGTTGATGTCGACGCCGGCGACGCCGGGCACCGCGGTGATCACCGGAACCACCCGGTCCTCGATGAACTGGCGCTGGTCGTGGATGTTGCCAGGCGTGCCCGGCAGCTGCTGCACGAAGAAGTAGGTCAGCGACTCGTTGGCACCGTCGGCGCCGAGCGACACCCGCGGCGGCACCGCGTCGCGCGGCAGCGGCGGCAGCCGGTTCAGCCGCGCCAGCACCTCGACCAGGGCCGCCTGCATGTCGGTGCCGACCGCGAACGCCAGCTCGATCGAGGTCCAGCCTTCGGCGACGGCCGCGGTCATTTCCGCCATCCCCGGCAGGCCCTCGAGCACCGTTTCGATCGGCTCGACGATCTCCGCTTCCATCTCCTGCGGCGACGCCGCCCGCCACGTGCTCTGCACGGTCATGCGCGGCTGCTCGATGTCCGGGAACAGTTGCAGCGGCAGCGCACGCAGGGCGACGACGCCGAAGATCGCGACCAGCGCGACGACGACGGCGACGGCGGCGGGATTCCTCAGCGCGGACTCGGTGAGCTTCATGACGACGGCGGTGCAATGGGGCGACGGCGCGACTGTGCGCGTGGGCGCGCGGACTGCGGCATGACGGAAGTCACGGATTGCGCCGGGGCGTTGCCCGGCTGCGGCGGAACGTTCGCGGCCGCGGCGGCGTGCGGACTACGGGCTGCTTTTCAGCAGTGCGAGACGGTCGCGGTAGGAGCGCGAGAGTTTCAGCTCGTGGCCGCAGTCGAGCGCGAGGAACTGCTCGCCGTTCGTGTGCGGGCGCAGCGCGACGACACGCGCGGCATTGACCAGGGTCGAGCGGTGCACGCGCGGGAACTGGCGCGGGTCGAGCCGATCCTCGAGTTCGCGCATCGTCGCCCGCAGCACATAGGTCTCGCTGTCGGTGTGGATGCACATGTAGTCGCCGGCGGCATCGACCCAGCGCAGCGTCGACAGCTCGACCAGGACGGTGCGCTGGCCGTCGCGGATGCTCAGGCGATCGCCGCGTCCGAGCCGGCGTTCGCCGGCACCACCGAGCGCTTCCTCGAGACTGAGCGCCGGCCGCCCGCTGAGTTCGCCGAGCAGCTTCAGCAACTGCTCGCAGTGCCGGCCGGCTTCGCGGCGGTCGAGCTCGGCGCGGACGCGGAACAGCGCCTGGTGCAGGCGGCTGTCGTCCACCGGCTTGAGCAGGTAGTCGACCGCGTTCGCCTCGAAGGCGCTGATCGCGTAATGGTCGAAGGCGGTGACGAAGACCACGATCGGCATCTGTGCCGCCGGAATCGCGCGCAGGGTCGCGAAACCGTCCAGCCCGGGCATCTGCACGTCGAGCAGCATCAGGTCCGGCGCCAGTTCCGACACCGCCTTCATCGCCGCGGCGCCGTCGCCGCACTGGCCGACGATCTCGACCTCGGCGACGTCGCCCAGGCGCAGTTGCAGACCGCGTCGCGCCAGCGGTTCGTCGTCGACGATCAGCGTGCGGATGCGGCGGCTCATGCCCGTGCCGTTCCCGCCGTTTCGAAGGGAATGCTCAGGGTCACGCGGACGCCGCCGTCGTCGCCGTGGCCTTGCGCCACCGTCACCGACTGGGCGTCGCCGTAGAGCACGCGCAGGCGCTCGCGGGTATTGCTGAGGCCGACGCCGCAACCGTCGCCGTTCGTGTGCACGCCGTCGCTGCCCGGCGCGCCCGCCGGCAGACCGGCGACCACGCCGGGGCCGGTGCCGTTGTCGGCGACCTGCAGTTCGAGGCGGTCGCCGCGGCGCTCGGCGGCGATGGTCAGGCGGCCACCGGCGAGACGGCGCGCGATCGCGTGCTTGATCGCGTTCTCGACCAGCGGCTGCAGCAGCAGGCTCGGCAACAGCGCGTTCCAGCACTCCGGCGCGACCTTCGTCTCGACGCCGAGGCGCTCGGCGAAGCGCATCTTCTCGATGTCCAGGTAGAGGTTCAGGGCATCGAGTTCCTGCTTCACCGTCACCCGCTGCATCGGGTCGCTGTCGAGCGAATGGCGCAGGAAGGCGCTCAGCCCCTGCACCATGCGGTTGGCGACGGTGTTGTCGCGGTCGAGCACCAGGGTGGATATCGCGTTGAGCGTGTTGAACAGGAAATGCGGATTGAGCTGGTAGCGCAGCATCTTCAGCTGCGCCTGGTGCGCCATCGCGGTCGCCGCCAGTGCCCGCTGCGTCTGCAGTTGCAGCTGGCGGTGGTATTTCAGGCCGACATACAGGCCCACCCAGCTCAGCACGACGTAGAGATGGCCGGTGGTGTAGGCGATGTAGCCGAGGGTGTCGACCGGCCGGCATTCCTGGCAGCGGTTGGCGAGCAGGGTCATGTAGACCATGCCGAGCACGGTCGAGCCGAACGCGACGCAGGCGGCGGCGATCGGCACGAACACCGCAGGCGGCCGCCCCCAGGCGCGGCGCAGCACCGGCCGCAGCAGCAGCGTCACGAGGAAGCCGGTCGTGCCGATGCCGACCGGTACCGGCCAATACTCGACACCCTTGCCGTGCGCCAGCGCCGACAGGTAGCTGATCGTGATGTAGGCCGCCCAACCGCCGGTCTGCAGCAGCCAGAACAGGCGGCGGTTGCGGATGTCGTCGAGCGCCTCGCTCACGGGCCGGATCCGGGATGGGTCGGCGCCATCCTAGCGGCGGCCCGGCATGCGCCGGAACGTTCCGGCGCGGTTCGCGCACGTTCCGGCGCGCGGCCGGAGGCGCTCAGGGCGCGGGGCCGTCGATGACGGCGGCGAGGTCGTCCGAGGTGACCGGCCCGAGGAACTTCTTCGCGACCGCGCCGTCCGGCCCGACCAGCACCGTCAGCGGCAGCCCGCGCGGCGTGTCGAAGTCGGCGGGTGGCGCGTAGACGTCGACCAGCGCGATCGGATAGCCGGCCGGGTGTTCGACGAGGAACTCGCGCATCGCTTCCGGCTCGATCTCCTCGTAGGCCAGGCCGATCACGCGCACGTCGTCGCGGGCGGCGTCGAAGGCGCTCAGGTCCGGGATCTCCTTCAGGCAGGGCTTGCACCAGGTCGCCCAGAAGTTCACCACGACCCATTTCCCGCGCTGCTCGGCGAGGTCGAAACAGCCGTCGTCGAGGGTCTCGACCGCCAGTCGCGGGTGGGTCGGCTTGCCGTCGTCGCCGGTCGCGGAGGCGTCGCCGCCCACCGCGCAGCCGCCCGCATCGGCGCCGGCGGCGGCGGCGTCGGCGGGGGACGCGGTTGCGGCAACCGCCGGTTCCGTGCCGGCGGGGAGCGGCGCGGCGCTCTCGTCGGCGGCTTGCTCGGACGACGGCGAGCACGCGGCCAGCAGCGCGGACAGCAGGAAGGCGGTGAGCGGACGGTTCATCGGTTCGGGAGTTCCGGATGGGGAAGGAAGAAGCTGCCGACGGTGCGCGCCAGCGGGTCCTGCAGCGGCAGGCGCAGGAACTCCAGCGCCGCGGTGGCCTCGCGGCCGATCGGGTCGTCGTGGCCGGGCAGTTCGAGATCGCCGCCGGGGATGCGCAGGTGCAGGCGCTCGTGCAGTTCGCCGAAGGTCACCGCGGCGAGGTCGCGGCTGAGCAGCCAGGCCCCGTCCTCGGCGCGGCGGACGATGTTGAGCTCGGACAGGCCGCCGAGCATGCGCTGCAGCAGGTCGTCGGTCAGCATCGGCTCGAGCGCCTGCATTTCCGCCAGGTGCAGGCCCCGGCCGTCGCGGCGGGCGTGGTTCAGGCGGCCGAGCAGGCGCAGGTAACCGTAGAGTTCGTTGCCCGGCGGCAGCCGCAGTGCCCGCGGCTGGTAGCGGAAGGCCGACAGCGAGGCCGCGAGGCTGGCGCCGAGCAGCACGACCACCCAGCTGACGTAGATCCACAGCAGGAAGATCGGGACGACCGCGATGTCCTTGTAGAGCTGCTGGTAGGTCGGCACGGTCAGCAGATAGGCCGCGAAGCCGCGCTTGGCCGCTTCGAACAGCAGGGTCGCGAACAGGCCACCGAGGATCGCGAAGCGGAACGGCACCCGCCGGTGCGGGATCAGCAGGTAGGCGGTCGTGAACATCGCCAGTTCGACGAGGTTCGGCAGCAGCTGCAGCAGCCGCTGCGTCCAGCTCAGCTGCTCGACGCCCGACAGCAGCGGCAGCGCGAACACGTACGAGGTCATCGCCAGGCTGCCGAGCGCCAGCACCGTGCCCAGCGTCAGCAGCGCCCAGTACATCAGGAAGCGCATCAGCCGCGGCCGCGGCGTCGGCACCCGCCAGATGCGGTTGAAGGTGCCCTCGATGCTCCACATCGTCACCAGCAGCGAGACGATCAGCGCGGTGACGCCGGTCGCCGTCAGGCCGCCGCGGGCGCTGTCGCCGGCGCCGAGCAGGTAGTCCTCGACGGTGCGCGCGGCGCTCGGCACGAAGTTCGAGAAGATGAAGCCGGTGAGCTTCAGGCTCCACTCGTCGAAGGCCGGGAACGCGGCGATCACCGCGAACACCACCATCGTCAGCGGCACCAGCGCGAAGACGGTCGTGTAGGCGAGCGCGCCCGCGGCCTCGAAGCAGCGGTCGTCGACGAAGCGCGTCCACAGGAAACGGGCGAACTCGCGCACGTGTTCGCGGTCGATGCGATGCCACCAGCGGCGCAGGACGAGGATCGGATCCATCGTCCGAAGGTTAGCGCAAAGGCCCGCCCGGCTATCATGGGCCATGGCCGACATCCTGATCCTGTACTACAGCCGCGGCGGTTCGGTCGCGCAGCTCGCCCGTCACGTCGCCCGCGGCGTCGAGGAGGTCGAGGGCATGCGCGCGCGCCTGCGCACGGTGCCGCCGGTGGCGCCGGTCACCGCGACGGCGGCGCCGCCGGTGCCCGACGAGGGCGCGCCCTACGTCGGCAAGGCGGACCTGCGCGACTGCGCCGGCCTCGCGCTCGGCAGCCCGACCCGCTTCGGCAACATGGCGGCGCCGCTGAAGCACTTCATCGACACGCTCGGCGCCGAATGGGCTTCCGGCAGCCTGGTCGGCAAGCCGGCGGCGGCCTTCACCTCGACCGCGACGATGCACGGCGGCCAGGAATCGACCCTGCTGACGATGCTCGTGCCGCTTCTGCACCACGGCATGGTCGTGCTCGGCATCCCCTTCACCGAGAGCGCGCTGAACACCACCGCCACCGGCGGCACGCCCTACGGCGCCAGCCACGTCGCCGGCGCCGACGACGACCGCCCGCTGAGCGACGACGAGAAGGCGCTGGCGCGCGCGCTCGGCCGCCGGCTCGCGGAAACGGCGCGGAAGCTGTCGGCGTGAGCCGTGCCAGGCGCATCACCGCCGCGGCGATCCTCGCGCTCTTCGCGCTGCAGTGGGCGTGGCACGGCTGGCTGGCGCCGCCGCGCACGGTGGCCCCGTGGCTGCTCGCGGCGGGGTTCGCGCTGCCGGTGCTGCCGGCGGTGGTGCTGGTACTGCGCCGCAATCCGCGCGCCGGCTTCTGGGGGGCGGTCGCCGCCCTGCCCTACTTCTGCCACGGCGTGATGCTGGCCTGGGTGGATCCGGACGTGCGGCTGCTGGCGCTGGCCGAGGGCGCCCTCGCCGCGGTGATCGTCGTCGGCGCCAGCTGGGACGGCATGCGCGCCCGCTTCCGGCGCCGGCCGCCGCCGGCGCCCGGCCTATAATCCGCGCCGCGCGACGCGCGCGGGACCAGCGAGGAACCCATGGACGAACTGCTGATCGTCACCACCGGCGGCACCATCGACAAGGTGTATTTCGACGACAAGTCCGATTACCAGGTCGGCGAGCCGCAGATCGGCCGCATCCTGCAGGAGCTCGGCGTCGCCTTCCGCTTCACGGTGATCCCGATCCTGCGCAAGGACAGCCTGCACGTCACCGCCGAGGACCGCGAACTGATGCGCGCGACGATCGCCGCGCAGCCGACCCGGCATGTGCTGGTCACCCACGGCACCGACACGATGGTCGAGACCGCGAAGGTGCTCGCGACGATTCCCGACAAGACCATCGTGCTGACCGGTGCGCTGAACCCGGCCCGCTTCCGCGGCTCCGACGCCGAATTCAACATCGGCACCGCCGTCGGCGCGGTGCAGTCGCAACCCGGCGGCGTCTGGATCGCGATGAACGGCCGGGTGTGGGATCCGGCGCGCGTGCGCAAGAACGTCGCGGCGAACCGGTTCGAAGCCCTCGGCTGAAGGCGAGAAACGAGAAACGAGGAACGAGCGTAGGAGCGGCTTCAGCCGCGATCACTCACCACTCGCGCGCGAAGCACCCCCGCGCCCCAAGCGCGGCCGCCACTCGTTTCTCGTTCCTCGTTTCTCGTTTCTCATAGTCAAAAAAGAAGGGGCCCGGCTTGCGCCGGGCCCCCGAAGTGCACATCGAAGCGGCAATCGTCAGAAAGTGATGGACCAGCTGTTGATGTAGCCGGTGTCACCGTTCGCGTTGTCGTTCACCCGCAGCCGCCAGGTGCCGTTGAGGGCCTCGCTGGACAAGTTGACCGTGTACGTCTTCACGATGTTGTCGGTGCTGCCGCCGCTGCGGTTGTGCAGGTTGTAGACCGAGCCGTCCGGTGCCACCAGGTCGACCTTCAGGTCGCCGATGTACGTGTGGACGATGTTCACCGCCACCGAGGTGTTCGACGGCGCGTTGCCGCTGCGCCCCGACACCGTGATCGGGCTCTCGACCGTCGCGTTGTTGTTGATCGCGTAGTCGCCGGTGTTGGTGTAGGTCTGCGGGCTGCCGCCACCGCCGCCGGCGGTGTAGTTGCCGACCAGGCTGACGCCGGAGAAGCTCGTGTAGGCCTTCACGCGGACGTGGTAGGTGCCCGCCGACGGCGCCGCGATCGTGCAGGTCTCGGCATTGCCGCTGAGGTACGGACGGCAGACATAGCTGCTGTCGGTCGGCTGCGAACCGAACCGCACGTACAGGTCGGCATCTCCGGTACCGCCCGACATCTGGAACGTCAGGTTGGTGGAGCCGGCCGGGACGACCATCGTGTAGTACAGCGAGTTGCCGGTGCTGGCCGACAGGCCGGTGACCGCGACGCCCTTGGTCAGCACGCTGCCGCCGCCGGCGGCGGTGACCGTGACCGACTTGCTGACGCTGTGGCTGGCGCCGTTGTTGTCGGTGACCGTCAAGGTGACGTTGTAGGTGCCGGCCGCCGAATAGGTCTTGCTCGGATTGGCCGCCGTCGAGGTGGTGCCGTCGCCGAAGTTCCAGCTGCGCGAGGCGATGCTGCCGTCGCTGTCGCTGGAGCCGTCGGTGAAGTTCACCGTCAGGCCGCTGCTCGCGAACGTGAAGTTCGCCACCGGCGGGGTGTTGCCGGTGCCGCCACCGCCGGCGGCGACGACCGCCGCGTACGCATCGATGATGCCGGCGCCGCAGCCGCCCGAGCACGCGCCCGACAGCGGATAGGCGGTCGACTTCAGCATCGACTCGACCTGGGCCGGCGTCAGCAGCGGCAGGCCGAGCGCGAGGCGGCGGCTCTGCATCAGCGCGACCGTACCGGCGACGTGCGGCGCCGCCATCGAGGTGCCGTTGTAGGACACGTAGTTCTCGGTGGTCGGGCCGTTGGTGCCGGCATTGAGGGTCGACAGGATGTTCGAGCCCGGCGCCGAGACGTCGATCAGGCTGCCGTAGTTCGAGAAGCTCGAACGCGCGGACGCCGAGGTGACCGAGGCGACGTTGATCACGTTGTTGCAGCTCGCCGGCGAGAAGCCGGAGGCGTTGGCGTTGTCGTTGCCGGCGGCGACGACCACGGTGGTGCCGCGGCCGACGGCGCCGTTGATCGCGTTCTGCGTCAGCGTGTCGCAGGAACCGCTGCCGCCCAGCGACATGTTGATGACCTTCGCGACGTTGGCCGAGGACAGCGAGGGCACGCCGGAGACGGTGCCACCGGACGCCCACACGATCGCGTCGGCGATGTCGGAGGTGTAGCCGCCGCCCTTGCCGAGCACGCGCACCGGCATGACCCTGGCGCCCCACGCGGTACCGGCGACGCCCTTGCCGTTGTTCGTCACCGCGGCGACGGTGCCCGCGACGTGCGTGCCGTGCCAGCTGGACGGATAGCCGCCGTAGGCGTCGCCCGGATCGGCCGGGTTGTTGTCGCGGCCGTTGCCGTCACCGGCGACCGAGGCGTCGTTGATGAAGTCGTAGCCGGCGACGATGTTCGCGCCGAGGTCGGAGTGGGTGACGTAGCCGGTGTCGAGCACCGCGACGATCACGCCGGCGCCGTTCGCGATATCCCAGGCCTGGGTCGCGCGGATGCCGGCGTCGGCATCGGTATAGCCCCACTGCTGGCTGAAGTTGGTGTCGTTCGGCGTGAACGCCGGCCGCATCAGGCGGTCGACCTGCACGAACTCGACGTTCGGATGGCTGGCGATCTGCTGCATCAGCGCGATCGCATCGGCGCGGCTGAGACCGCGCGAGGTGCGGATCACGTCGGCGCCCATCGACATGCGGCGCAGATGGCTGGCGGTCACCGGCGAGGCGGCGTTGCCGCCACGCTGGGCGACACCGCCCTGGATCAGCTGGTTGGCCCGCACCGACGCCGCGTCGAGCGCGCGCTGCAGGTTGGCCGGGCTGGACTGTTCGGGCGTGCCGTCGCGGTACTTCACGACGAAGCGGTCGTAGAGCTGACCGTTCTCCAGGCCCATGGTGCCGACCTGCCCGGCCGCGAGGGCGGACGTGCTGGCGAGGGCCAGCGTGGTGGCGGCGACGAGCGAACGCATGCGGATCTTGCGACTGTGCTTGCTCACGTTGATTGGATCCCCGAAATTGGATGGCGATGAGGGCCGCGATGCGGCCACGTGCGCTTCCATGCCCCGGGTCCCCTGGGCAAAAAGACCCCCCGCGCCGGCCTTGTGGCCGCAGTCTTCGTAGCGGGGAATTTCGCACCACCCGGATGTGTGATGCAGTTCTCGTCTGCACGACACCGGCCGGACGCTAGCGTGCCGAAAGTCACGGTGTCAACGGCGGAAAACGCTTCCCGGATAAAGATTTCCGGAAGGCTTCGTGAAGGCCCGTTAGCGCTTCGCTACAGGCTTTCGAGGAACGACAGCAGGGCTGCACGCTCTTCGCCGGAAAGCTGCTGGAATCGCTGCTGCGCCGCAGCGGATTCACCGCCGTGCCAGAGGATCGCTTCCTCGAGCGAACGGGCGCGGCCGTCGTGCAGATAGAAGCTGTGGCCGTTCGTGGTGGGCACGAGACCGAGGCCCCACAGCGGCGCCGTGCGCCATTCGCTGCCACTGGCCGCGAAGTCGGGACGGCCGTCGGCGAGCCCCTCGCCCATGTCGTGCAGCAGCAGATCGGTGTACGGCATGAAGGCCTGGCCGGCGACATGGTGCGGGACCGCGTCTTCGCTCGTGCGCTGCAGCGGCACATGGCACGCGGCGCAGCCGATGCGCGCGAACAGCTGCTCGCCGCGTGCGTTCTTCCCGGCGTCACCGCTTCGCCGTGCCGGTACCGCCAGCACCTGCATGTAGAACACCAGCTTGTCGAGGTGGGCATCGCGCAGGTCGGGCGCATCGCCACGCATGGCGGCCGCGCAGGCGTCCTGGCCGGCACCGCAGTTCTCGTCGGGGAAGATCCGGCTGCTCAGGCCCATGTCGCCGTGCGCGGCGGCGGCCGATTGCGCCAGCACCGTCGCCGCATTCGCCTTCCAGCCGAAGCGTCCGGGTTCGATGCGTCCGCTCACCGGGTTCCAGACCCGGTTCGCGCGTCCGGAGATGCCGTCGCCGTCGCGGTCGTCGGGATCCTCGCGCGCCAGGATGTCGGCCTCGGGGATCGCTTCCAGCAGACCCATGCCCGGCATCGCCGGCGCGACGCGGGGCGAGATCAGCAGCGTGCCCGGATCGCCGTAAGCGAAGTCCTCGAGGTGCACGTCGGGTGCGCGCAGCGAATACGGGGTGCCGTCGGGATAGGTGCCGGGGACTTCGCGCCACGCGATGCGCACGCGGGCTTCCGCCGGCACGCCGGGAATGCCGCGGTCGCTGATCTGGTCGCCGTAGGTCGGATGCGGCCGCGGTCCGCCATGTTCGTCGACACCCGGAACGCTGACGCGCACCAGCATCGACAGCAGTTCGTCCTCGCCCTCGACCGGCGGCCGGCCGCGGCCGTCGCGCAGATGGCAGCCCGAACACGACACCCGGTTGAACAGCGGGCCGAGGCCGTCGAAGGCGTCGACCGAACCCGGCGCGACCGCCCAGTTCGTGTTGAAGATGCGATTGCCGAAATTGAAGTCGCGCAGTTCCTGCGGCGTCAGGTTCGGCGCCGGTCGGGTGAAGGCCTCGCGGTTGTCGAGCGCGCGCGTCAGCGCACCGCCGGCCGGCACGACGATGCCGTCGTCGGCGCTGCCGACCGCGGCGAGGCCGAGGCCGGCCGCGAGCAGCAGGCCGGCGAGCGGCCCGGTTGGCGACCGCGGATTCATTTCAGACGCCGGAAACCAGGACGAGGACGCCGAGCGCCGCGCCGGCATCGCGCAGGCCGGCGCCGAGTTCCTGCAGCGCGCTCACCGCGGCCTCGCCGCGCGCGCGCGCCTCGCTGCCTTCGGGACTGACGAGCATCGAATCGAAGGGATCGGGCAGCGCGGCGACCGCCGCTTCCGCCTGCGCGAAGCGGGCATCGAGTTCGTCCGCCAGCGCCGGGCGCACGCGGCGCAGTACCGGCGCCAGGCCCTGGCCCTGCGCATGGCCGTACCAGGCGCGGCGCACGCCTTCGAGCCCGTGCACGAAATCCTGCTTCGTGGTGTCGCTGAAACAGCTCTGCTCGTCTTCCTGCGAGCCGGAATCGAGCGCGACCGCGAGCCGCTCCGACGCGAGTTCGTGGCCGGCGAGGTTCGCGGCGCCGGTGAGGATCCGGCCGATCGCCTCGTGCTGTTCGAGCGCGAGGAACCAGCGCGCGTAGCCGTCCTCGCGCGCCGGATCCCACTGCGCCTGCAGCCAGTCGAGGTCGTCGATCAGCTGGTCGGCGAGCAGCAGCAGATAGGTGCTGCGGCGGTCACGCGCCGGGTCGCCGGGCGCGAAGTCGCTCGCCGGCCGGTCGCCGGGGCCGTCCGGGTCCTGGTCCTGGCCCCACAGCAGGAACTCCAGCGCGTGCCAGCCGGTGGTGACGTCGGCCTCGTCGCTGACCTGGTCGTTGGCGAGGATGGTCCCGCGGGTCAGCGGGACGTCGAAGGCGTGCACCAGGCCGGCATCGGGGTCGCCTTCGACCGCGTCGATCACCGCCTCGTTCAGCGGCCAGGCATTGATGCGGCCTTCCGGCCCGGCCGGGCGTTCCGCCGTTTCCGGGCCGTCGATCGGCCCGTCGTAATAGCGGAAGGCCTCGGTGCGCAGATAAGGCTGGCGGGCCTCGATCCAGGCGGAGCGGGCGGCCGCGAGCCGCTCGGCGTCCGGGGCCGCCAGCAGGGCTTCGAGCGCGCTACGCATCCGCCGCGCGGCGTCGGCGGCTTCGCCGTAGGCGGCATGGGCGCCGGCGGCGTAATCACGGATCGCGGTATCGGCGGCGTAGACCGGGTCGACCTCGGCGTCGAGCAGCAGCCGGTACTGCGACGGCACCTCGCCGGCTTCGCCACCCTCGCCGCCTTCGCCGCCCTCGCCGCCATCGGCGACCGCCGCCATCGAGGCGACGGCCAGCGGCAGGCCGACCGCCAGCGGGGCACCGAGACGGGTCCAGAGTTTCAGGCGCGGGGTCATGGCGATCCGGGCAGCAGGGGGATGCCGCTATTATCGGCGTTCCCGCCCTTCCTGCAAATCATTCTCAACAAGATGCTGTGCATCGCCGACCTGCTCGACGCCGCCGCCTGCGCGCGGATCCGCACCGCCTTCGCCAGCCTGCCGGCCGTCGACGGCGCCGCCACCGCCGGTTGGGCCGCGCGCGCGGCAAAGCGCAACCGCCAGTTGGACGGACGCGACCCTGGGGTCGCCGCGCTCGCCGGCGAGATCGCCGCCGCGGTCGCCGCGCACCCCCTCGTGCGCCGTTACGCACGTCCGGCGCGGCTGTCGACGCCCCTGCTCAGCGCCTATGCCGGCGGCGAGACTTACGGCCTGCATGTCGACGACGCCCTGATGGGCGAGCCGCCCCTGCGCACCGACCTGGCCTGGACGCTGTTCCTCGCCGGGCCCGTTGCTTACGAAGGCGGCGAACTGGTACTGGATTCGCACAGCGGCGAGACGCCGGTGAAACTGCCGGCCGGCGCGCTGGTGCTCTACGACTGCGGTGCCCTGCACCGGGTGGCGCCGGTGACCTCGGGCGAACGCCTGGCCGCGGTCGGCTGGATCCAGAGCCGCCTGCGCGATCCGCGCCAGCGCGAGCTGCTGTTCACCCTCGACGAGGCCCGTCGCAGCCTGCACGCCCGCGACGGCGACAGCACCGAGTTCCTGCAGCTCAGCCAGGTGCATTCCCAGCTGCTGCGGCTCTGGGCGGAGGTCTAGATCGTAGTTCGTAGTTCGTACGAGGTAGTTCGTAGTCGTCGCGCTCGTGGCGACGCGACTGCGTCACATCGGCGCGGTGACCGCAGCTCGCGCCTCGGCCGCCGGCAAGTTCCAACGCAGTGTCGTCGCTGCCGCAGCGACGACTACGAACTACCTCGTACGAACCACGAACTGCTTTCAGAACATGCCGGTCTCGAGGCGCGCGGCGTCGGACATCATCGACTGGTTCCACGGCGGGTCGAATACCAGTTCGACGTCGGCCTCGACGATCGTCGGCACCGCCTCGACCTTGCTGCGCACGTCCTCGACCAGGATGTCGCCCATGCCGCAGCCGGGCGCGGTGAGGGTCATCCGGATCGCCACGGTGCGTTCGCCCTCGGCGTTGCGCCCGAGGTCGCAGTCGTAGACGAGGCCGAGTTCGACGATGTTCACCGGGATCTCGGGGTCGAAGCAGGTGCGCAGCTGGTCCCAGACCAGCTTCTCGACCTCGGCGTCGCCGGCGCCCTCGGGCAGTACCAGCGGTGGCGGCGGCGACCTGCCGATCGCGTCGGCGTCGGCACCGGCGATCCGGAACAGGTTGCCGTCGACGAACACCGTGAAGGAACCGCCCAGCGCCTGGGTGATGTAGCCACTGGTGCCGGCCGGCAGGGTGACCTGCTCGCCCTGCGGCACCATCACCGCCGGGCAGTCGCGTTCGAACCGGA
Organism: Arenimonas composti TR7-09 = DSM 18010; assembly: GCF_000426365.1. Taxonomy (GTDB): domain Bacteria; phylum Pseudomonadota; class Gammaproteobacteria; order Xanthomonadales; family Xanthomonadaceae; genus Arenimonas; species Arenimonas composti. Next base: position 28,275 of record NZ_AUFF01000003.1, read on the forward strand.
CCGGCTCGCTGGTACGGGAATAACTCACGGGATGGCCGCCTGCCTGCAAAGACGGCTATTTTACCCCGCCCTCCGCTCGCGATCCGCATGCCTTCTTCGCAACCCTCCCGCCCGTCCGCCTGGGTGCTGCCGGCCTTCGCGCTGCCGGTCGCCGTGCTCGGCGCCGCCGCGCTGTGGCTGGGCCTGCGCCTGGTCCTGCGCGGACCCGGCGTCGGCTGGTGCGTCTGGGTGGCGCCGCTGATCGCGCTGGACGTGGCCTTCATGCTCCGCCTCGCCGCCGCCCCGGCCGGCCGCCTGCGCGCCGGTCTCGCCGTCCTCGGCACCGCCGCGGCGATCGCCTTCGGCTACTGGACCGTGGTCGCCGCCGAGATGGCCGCCCTGATCGGTCTCACCATCCCGGAATCGATCCAGCGCCTCGGCCCGTCGCTGTTCTGGACCCTGGTCGAGCGGGGCACGTCGGCGTGGGAGATGGCGCTGGTGGTGACGGCCCTGCCGCTGGCGTGGTGGCTCGCGCGGTAGGGCGAGCAACGAGAAACGAGGAACGAGAAACGAGTGACGGCCCGCGCGCCTTGCGGGCGAAGAGCGAGTGGAGTGGCCCCGCGCCGGGAGCCGGATAGCGGCTGAAGCCGCGCCTACTCGTTTCTCGTTCCTCGTTTCTCGTTCCTCGCCTCAGTGCCCGTCGACCGCCTTGAGCTCCGACACCAGCTGCCCCACTGCCGCCGCCGCGTCGCCGTAGAGCATGCGGGTGTTGTCGGCGTAGAACAGCGCATTCTCGATGCCGGCGAAGCCGGTGCCCTTGCCGCGCTTGATCACGACGGTGTTCTTCGAGGCGACGACGTCGAGGATCGGCATGCCGTAGATCGGCGAGGCCGGGTCGGTCTTCGCGACCGGGTTCACGACGTCGTTGGCGCCGATCACCAGCGACACGTCGGTGGTCGGGAACTCCGGATTGATGTCGTCCATGTCGGCGATCAGGTCGTAGGGCACCCCGGCCTCGGCGAGCAGTACGTTCATGTGTCCCGGCATGCGCCCTGCGACCGGATGGATCGCGAACTTCACCTTCACGCCGCGCTTGAGCAGCACCTGCGTGAGTTCCCAGACCTTGTGCTGTGCCTGCGCGACCGCGAGGCCGTAACCCGGCACGATCACGACGCGCTCGGCGTAGGCCATCATCGCGGCGACATCGCCGGCCTCGATGGGCTTCTGCGCGCCGCTGATCTCGGCCGCCTGCCCGCTGGCGCCGAAGCTGCCGAACAGAACGCTGGCGATCGAGCGGTTCATCGCCTTCGCCATCAGCTGCGTCAGCATCGTGCCGGCGGCGCCCACGACCATGCCGGCGATGATCAGCGCCTCGTTCTGCAGCACATAGCCTTCGAAGCTCACCGCCAGCCCGGTCAGCGCGTTGTAAAGCGAGATCACGACCGGCATGTCGGCGCCGCCGATCGGCAGCGTCATCAGCACGCCGACCGCCAGCGCGGCGACGAAGAAGCCGATGATCGCCGGCTGGTCCAGCCCCCAGACCACCAGCGCGCCGAGCACCAGCGCGGCGACGAACACCAGTGCGTTGAAGGCCTGCTGCCCGGGGAACACGAATCGCTTGTCCATGCGCCCGTCGAGCTTGGCCCAGGCGATCACCGAGCCGGTCAGCGAGATCGAGCCGATCAGGGCGCCGACCACCGCCAGCACCAACGCCGTCGTCGGGATGCCGGCCGCAGCCGCGCCGTCGACCGGGAACGGGCCGGCGTGGGTGGCCGCCGAGAACTTCAGCAGCTCGACCGCGCCGATCGCCGCCGCCGAACCGCCACCGAGGCCGTTGTACAGCGCCACCATCTGCGGCATGTCGGTCATCGCGACCCGCTTGCCCGACCACCAGGCGACCACGGTGCCCAGCACCACCGCCGCCAGGATCAGCGGGATGTTGTGCATGTCGGGCAGGAAGAAGGTCGCGACGGTGGCGACCAGCATGCCGGCACCGGCCCAGCGGATTCCGCTGGCCGCCGTCTTCGGCGAGGCCATGCGCTTGATGCCGAGGATGAACAGCAGGGCCGCGACGAAATAGCTGGCCTTCACCAGCAACGGCAGCCAGCTCATGCGCCGCCCTCCTTCTGCGAGGGCTTGAACATCTCGAGCATGCGCTCGGTCACCACGTAGCCGCCGGCCGCATTGCCGGCGCCCATCAGCACCGCCAGGAAGCCGATCACCTTCTCGAGCGGGGTGTCGGCGTGACCCAGCACGACCATCGCACCGATCATCACGATGCCGTGCACGAAATTGGAACCCGACATCAGCGGCGTATGCAGGATCACCGGCACCCGGCCGATGATCTCGTAGCCGGTGAAGGCGGCGAGCATGAAGATGTACAGCGCGACGAAGCCGTCCATGTCCCCTCCCCGCGCGGACGCGCGCCGTTCATTCTTACCACGGCCCCACGGTCAACCACGAGGCCTTCCGTGCGTTAATGCCTGCATGTCCGCCCCATCCGCCAGCGCGTGATGCCGTTCGACGCCGCTCCCGTCGAAACCCCGGTCGACCTCGACGGCTTCCTTGCCTCGGTCGAGAAGCGTGCCTTCCGCATGGCCGAGCTCGCCCTCGGCCACCGCGAGGACGCGCTCGACGCGGTGCAGGAGGCGATGATCAAGCTGGTCGGCTACCGCGCGCGGCCGCCGGCGGAATGGACGCCGCTGTTCTGGAGCATCCTGCGCCGGCAGATCACCGACCGGCACCGCCGCAACACCGTGCGCCGCCGCGTCTTCGCGGTCCTCGGCCGCGACGACGAGGACGGCCCCGATCCGCTGGAGACCCTGCCGGATCCCGGCCGCGACCCGGCCGCGCGCCAGGAGGACGCCGCCGCCTGGTCCGCCCTCGGCGCGGCGGTACGCCGGCTGCCGCGGCGGCAGCGCGAGGCCTACCTGCTGCGCGAGCTGCAGGGCCTGGGCGTGGCCGAGACGGCGCAGGCGATGGGCTGTTCGGAAGGCTCGGTGAAGACGCACCTGTCGCGGGCGATGGCCGCCCTGCGCACGCAACTGGAGGATTGGCGATGAGCCACGATCTCGATGCCGGCCCGCGCCGCGCCCGCGAGCTTTTTTCGCGCGCCGCCGAGGGCCTGGATCACGGCATGGCGTTCCGGCTTCGCCGCGCCCGTGCCCAGGCGCAGCAGGCGCCGGCGCGCGCGTCGCGTTTCGCGGTGCTGGTGCCGGCCGGAGTCGCCGCCGCGGCGGCGCTGGCGCTGGTGCTCACCTGGTGGGTCCCGGCCGGGGAACGGCCGCCGACGGCGGTCGACCTGGCCGCGACGCCGATCGAGGAACCGCAGGACATCGACGCGCTGATGGCCGGCGACGACGACCTGGCGATGTACGCGTGGCTCGCGGACGCGCCGGTGGCGACCGGGAGGCTGCGCTGATGCGCGCCGGCGGGCTCGTCGCACTGGCTGCCACGCTGTTCCTGGCCGGGCTGGCAGGCGCCGCGGCCGCGGTCGCCTCCCCGCCGCGGCCGGCGGTCGAGGCGGCGGCGCCGGCACGCACGCAGGGTGTGCGCCACGACGACGATCCGCGCCAGGAGGAACCGGCGCCGGGCCATCGCCGCCGCCACCGGATGGCGCACGGCCTCGACTTCCCGACGCCGGTGCCGGCCGGCGTCGTCGTGCCGCGCTGGGACGAGCTAGACGCCGAGCGTCAGCGCCAGCTCGAGCACCTGCGCGAGACCTGGGACCAGCTTCCGGCCTCGCGCCGGGCCCTCGCCCTGGAGCGCATCGAACGGCATGCCCGCTGGCGGGCGCTGTCGCCGGAAGAGCGCGAACGCCTGCGCGAAGGCGCCCGCAATTTCCATGACCTGTCGCCGGAGCTGCGCGAGAAGATGCGTACCAGCTTCCACGTGGTCAACGCCCTACCCGCCCCCGAGCGCGAACACCTGCTCGCGCGCTGGCGGGCGATGGACCCGCAGCAGCGGCGGGCGTGGCTGGAGGCGGGCGGGCCCGGCATCGCACCGGAACCCGGCGGCGACTGAGCCGCAGGCGGCGCCGGAGCGACGGCGGCTACTTCTGCGGTTCCGGGGCGACGCCGTCGCGCACCAGGCAGGTCTTCGCGATCAGCTCGTCGTCCCAGTCGAGGTTCAATGCGCCGTCCTTCAGCGACAACGCCAGGAAGTTGTGCACGTTGCGTGCGTACATCTCGCTGGCGTGCACGGCGCCCTGGCTGGCGAGGTTCAGCGGCCCGGCGATCGTGACGCCGTTGCCGCTCTCGAAGGTCTCGCCGGGCCGGGTCAGCTCGCAGTTGCCGCCGGTCTCGGCGGCGAGGTCGACGATCACGCTGCCGGGCTTCATGCCGGCCACCATCGCCGCGCTGACGATCTTCGGCGCCGGCCGTCCCGGCACCGCCGCAGTGGTCACGATCACGTCGATGTTGCGCAGGTGTTCGCCGAGGCGGCGCTGCTGCTCGGCGCGCTCCTCGTCGGTCAGCGGGCGCGCATAGCCGCCCTCGCCGACCGCGCTGACGCCGAGGTCGAGGAACTTGCCACCCAGCGACTCGATCTGCTCGCGCGTCTCCGGGCGCACGTCGAAGCCCTCGACCTGGGCGCCGAGCCGGCGCGCGGTGGCGATCGCCTGCAGTCCGGCGACGCCGGCACCCACGATCAGCACCTTCGACGGGCGGATGGTGCCCGCCGCCGTGGTCAGCATCGGGAAATAGCGCGGCGCCAGCTGGGCGGCGATCAGCACCGCCTTGTAGCCGGCCATGCCGGCCTGCGAGGACAGCACGTCCATCGCCTGTGCCCGCGTCGTGCGCGGCAGGCGCTCGAGCGAGAACGCGGTCAGTCCCGCGGCCGCCAGCGCCGGCAGCCGCCCGGGATCGGCATGCGGTGCCAGCAGGCCGATCACGACGGCACCGCGCTTCAGGCGTGCGAGGCGGGCGTTGTCGGGGGGCTGCACGCAGACCAGCACGTCGGCTTCGGCCAGCGCGGCGTCGCCATCGCCGGCGAACCCGACGCCGGCATAGGCGTCGTCGGGAAAGTACGAGGCGGCACCGGCGCCGCGTTCGAGTACGATCCGCGCGCCGAGCGCGGCGAGCTTCTTCGCGGTTTCCGGCGTCAGCGCGACCCGGCGTTCGCCGGCGGCGGTCTCACGGATCGACACGATGCTGACCGGCATGCGACGCGACTCCCCCACGTGGATGTCCCGATGCTACCGGAAGCAAAACGGGCGCGGCCAGCCGCGCCCGTTCGGGGAACCGGAACGGCCCCCTTCAGCCGACGTCGTTGCGCAGCTTGCCCATGACCCGGTGCAGGACCTGGTCGAAGACGTTTTCCTGCTCGCGGATCAGCAGGTTGCCCTCGCGCTTCATCGCCGCCAGTTCCTCGATCGAGGCGACCAGCACGCGCACGCCGCGGCGGTTGACGAACATCAGCCGCGACGAAATCGGGCTGACCCACGACAGCTTCACCGGGTGGTGCTTGCCGTCTTCGCCGGCGATGTGGATCCAGGTGCCGATCTTGAGTTCGCGCAGCTGCTGCACGTCCTCTTCGTCGACCTCGATCTCGGCCTTGCCGCCGACCACTTCGAGCTTGGGCTTGAGCAGCTCCGCCGCCGCGGCGACGGCCGGGCTGCGGCGGTCCGGCATCGTGACGACGTTGGCCGCATCGACGATCGCCGGCGCGGCGACCTCGACCGGGGCCGGGGCCTGGCCCCTGGCGAGGTCCTCGAGGCTGTCCGAAATCGCGCGCACCACGTCGTGGGCGGCATCGCCGGTGATGCCGGAGCTGGCCAGCACGGTCTCGATCGGCTCGCGCAGGGCGACCAGCGCCTTGCCCGGCGACTGCGCCTGCTCACCCTCGCGCGGCAGCAGCGACAGCAGGCGGTCGGCGACGGTCAGCGCCGACTGCCAGGCAGCGCCGTCGGGACCTTCGCGCAGGGCGATCATCGAAAGGTGGTGGGTCCAGCAGCGGCCGAGGAAGTCCTCGATCACCGGCGTCGGCTTCAGGCCCTGGGTGCGCTGCTCGAGCTCCTTCGCGGCGAGTACGCGCGCCTGCTCCAGCCGCTCCTGGCCACGCTGGGCCTCGGCGGCGCGGCGCTCGGCGAGCTCGACGCGGCGGCGATGCTGGTCGAGGAACGCGCGCAGCTCCTGCTCGAGCGTCTCGAAGATCGCGATGTCTTCGTTGAACTCGGCGATCAGGCGGTCGACCGTGGCCTCGGCCTTCTGCAGCAGCTCGCGCTCCTGCGGGCCTTCGCCGCGGTTGCCTTCGACCGCCTCGGCCAGCGAGTTCAGCAGGCGCCGCGCCGGATGGGTCTTGTAGAGGAACAGCCGGCGGTCCATCACCGCCGCCTTCACGAACGGCACGACCAGGCGCGAGATCAGGTCGCGGGCGGCCTGCTGGAAGTCGCGTTCGTCGAACATCACGTCGAACAGCATGCCGACCAGATCGACCGCGTCCTGGTCTTCCTGGCTGATCGTGACCTTGTCCGGCGGCAGCCCGATGCGGGTGGCTCCCCGCACCAGCTCGGTCTTCAGCAGCGCGGCGAGCGAGGCCTCCGGCTGGTTCATCGCATGCGTGACCGCCTCCGGCACGCTGTTCTGCATCAGCGACAGCACCGACATCATTTCTTCGGTCGCCAGCGGCCGGCCGCCGGGATTGCCGACGAAACCGCCCCGGCCACCGCCGGCGGCGCCACCTGCACCGGCACCGGCACCGCCACCGGCGCTGCCATCGGGGCGGTACTGGTGCAGCAGCTGGACGAGCGCATCGAAAACCGCGCGGTCTTCCGGGCTCGGTGGGCCCGACAGCGGAGCCGCACCGCCATAGGCCCCCGCCGCGCCGCCGTAGGCACCGCCGGCGAAACCGCCGTGGGCGGCGCCGGCATGTCCCGGATGCTCGGATGCGGGTCCGGCGGGCAAGTCGGCGCCCGCCGTGGCCGCGGCCGCACCCGGGGCCGGCGGGCGCACCACCTGCCGCGGCGGAACCACCGGGTTGATGCCGGCGGCGGCCAGGCGGCCGTTGACGTCGACCAGCAGGTCGCGCAGGTCGTGGATCAGTTCGCGCTCGTAGTACTTGAACAGCACCATCCGCACGTCCGGCGGCACGTCGACGCCGACATGGGCGTGGCGGATGGCATTCGCCAGGCTGTGCGCGCTGAGCGGATTGCGCTCCGGATCCATGCGCTCCATGCCGAACATCTTGGCCAGGCGCGCCGCGAGTTCGTCGAGCGGCGTGCCGTGGATGCGCTGCACCGCCTCGGCGATCAGGTTCGTGGCGAGCTGCTGCTCGAGCTCGCTCTCCTCGACCAGGGTCAGTTCGGAAAGGTCGGGAGCCTGCTCGCCGCCTTCCGGCTGCACGCGCCGCTCGAGGCCGGCGAAGGCGGCGGCGATGTATTCGCCGAAGCCGCGTTCGATCGGCGCGCGCGAGGTGCGCAGCGCGCGCATCGCATGCAGGTAGGGCGAGCCGTCCGGCACGCCGTCCTTCTTGGCAAGGTCGAACAGCCAGTCGTCGGCGCGTGCGAAGACCCGGGCCAGCACCGCCTGCAGGTGCTCGGTACTGCGGCGACGGATGCCCGGCAGCAGGTCACGGGAGGTGCGGGGATCGGCGTTCTGCACTGTCGCTTCGCTCATGGCTGGGGCACGTCCGGGGGGGAGTACGCGCTATGGCGGAGTTTGCCCCCACTCTGCCACAGAGTTCTGTGACTGCCTTCCCATAATCCGTCGGGCGGAGCGGGAGAAGGCGTGAATGGTAGGCTGAGCGCCATGAACGGACTCGATTTCCTGCACCGGAGGCGCTCGGTGCCCGCGCGGCTACTCGGCGAGCCAGGCCCCTCCCGCGAACAGCTTGCCGCAATCCTGGGCGCCGCGGTGCGCGTGCCCGACCACGGCAAGCTCGCACCCTGGCGTTTCCTGCGGATCACCGGCCCCGACCGCGCGACCCTCGGCGAGCTGCTCGCCGCCCGCGCGCTGGAGCGTGATCCGGCGGCGCCGCCGGCGGTGATCGACAAGGACCGCGGCCGCTTCTCGCAGGCGCCGCTGGTGCTCGTCGTGATCGCCCGCCTGAGCCCCGGACACAAGGTGCCGGAACAGGAGCAGCTGCTGTCCGGCGGCGCCGTCTGCTTCGCCGTGCTGCAGGCAGCCCAGGCGCTGGGCTTCGGCGCGCAATGGCTGACCGGCTGGGCGGCCTACGATCCGGTGATCAGCGCCCGCCTCGGCCTCGGCGCCGACGAGCGCGTGCTCGGCTTCATCCATATCGGCACCCCGGCCGGCGAGGCGCCCGAACGGCCCCGCCCCGACCCTGCGGCGCTGCTCTCCGACTGGTCGCCCTGATGCCCGGCCCGGTCCACCTGGTCGACGCCAGTCTGTACGTGTTCCGGGCCTGGCATTCGATGCCGCCGGACTTCACCTGCCGGGACGGCTGGCCGGTGAACGCCGTGCACGGCTTCACCCGCTTCCTGCTCGAGTTGCTGGAACGGCAGCGGCCGGAACGGATCGCAGTCGCCTTCGACGAATCGCTCGACAGCAATTTCCGCAACGAGCTCTACCCGGCCTACAAGGCGAACCGCGAGCCGGCGCCGGAAGAGCTCAAGCGCCAGTTCGCGCACTGCCAGGCGGTCTGCCGGGCGCTCGGCCTGACCGTGCTCGCGAACCCGCGCTACGAAGCCGACGACCTGATCGGCGCCGCCCTCGATCAGGTGCGCCGGGCCGGCTGCAGCGGCGTGATCGTGTCCGCCGACAAGGACCTGTCGCAGCTGCTCGACGGCGACGACGAGCAGTGGGACTACGCGCGCGGCGACCGCTGGCGCGCCGACGGCGTCAAGGCGCGCTACGGCGTGCATGCGCACCAGGTCGCCGACTTCCTCGGCCTGACCGGCGACGCGATCGACAACATCCCCGGCGTGCCCGGCATCGGCGCCAAGACGGCGGCGGTGCTGCTGGCCCATTTCGGCAGCCTCGACGCCTTGCTCGAGCGCCTGCGCGAAGTGCCCTACCTGCGCCTGCGCGGCGGCGCCCAGCATGCCGCCCGGCTGCAGCAGCACCGCGAGATCGCCCTGCTTTCGCGGCAGCTGGCGACGATCGACCGCGCCGCGCCGCTGCCCGGGGACTTCGGCGAGGGCGAACGCCGGTCGACCGACCCGGCGGCGCTGGAAGGGCTGTGCGAACACCTGCGCTTCGGCCCGATGAGCCGGCGCCGCATGCTGGCAATCTGAGGACGCAGCGATGGCCCACGACGACACCGAGACCCTCTGCGAAGGCCGCTGGCTGCGCCTGCAGCGGCGCGGGCACTGGGAATACGCCGAGCGCATCCGCGGCGGCTCGGCGGTGATCGTCATCGCCCTGACTCCGGAGCGGAAACTGCTGTTCGTCGAGCAGTTCCGGGTTCCGCTGGGGGCGCCGACGATCGAGATGCCGGCCGGCCTGATCGGCGACCACGACGATGCCGACACCGCCGAGGCCGCGGCCCGCCGCGAGCTGCTCGAGGAAACCGGCTGGGAAGCCGCGCACATCGAGATCCTGCTGACCGGCCCGACCAGCGCCGGCCTGAGCAACGAGGAGATCACCTTCGCCCGCGCCACCGGCCTGCGCCGCGTGCACGCCGGCGGCGGCGTCGACGGCGAGGACATCACCGTGCACGAGGTCCCGCTGGCCGAGGCGCCGGCCTGGCTGGCCGCGAGGATGGCCGAGGGATTCCGCCTCGACGCCAAGCTGTGGGCGGGACTCTGGCTGGCCGAGCGCGCGCCCGATGGAAGCCCGGTGGAGCGTGGCGAGGACTAGTCCACCTTACCGGAACCCGTCGGTGGCGCGGATCAGGATGTCGGTGAGTTCGGGCTCGAAGGCCGAATGCCCGGACGTCGGGGCGATCTCCAGCTTCGCGTCCGGCCAGGCGCGCGCCAGGTCGGTGGCGTTCTGCACGGGGCACACCACATCGTAGCGGCCGTGGGCGATCACGCCCGGGATGCCCTTCAGGCGATGCGCATCGCGCAGCAGCTGATCGTCGACGTCGAAGAAGCCGCCGTGCACGAAGTAGTGGCATTCGATGCGGGCGAAGCTCAGTGCGAAATGCGCGTCCTCGTGGCTGCGGATGAAGGCCTCGTCCTGGTGCAGGAAGCTGGTGCTCGCTTCCCAGACCGACCAGGCCCGCGCCGCGGCCAGGCGCACCGCTTCGTCGGCCGAGGTCAGGCGGCGGTGATAGGCGCTCATCAGGTCGTGGCGCTCGGTTTCCGGAATCGCCTCGAGGTATTGCCGCCAGGCTTCCGGGAACAGGCGCGACGCGCCCTGCTGGTAGAACCACTCCAGCTCCCAGCGCCGCAGCATGAAGATGCCGCGCAGCACCAGCTCGCTGACCTGGCCCGGATGCGCCTCGGCATAGGCCAGCGCCAGGGTCGAGCCCCAGCTGCCGCCGAAGACCTGCCAGCGCTCGATGCCCAGGTGGCGGCGCAGCTTCTCGATGTCGGCGACCAGGTCCCAGGTGGTGTTGTCGACGAGGTCGGCATGCGGCGTCGAGCGCCCGGCACCGCGCTGGTCGAACAGGATGATCCGGTAGCGCGCCGGATCGTGGAAACGGCGCATGCGGGCGCCACAGCCGGCGCCGGGACCGCCGTGCAGCAGCACGACCGGCTTGCCCTGCGGATTGCCGCACTGTTCGTAATAGAGGCGGTGGCGGCCGTCGACGGCCAGCATGCCGCTGTCCCAGGGTTCGATGTCCGGATACAGCCCGCGCATGTGTCGCCCCTTCCGCTTCGTGGCCTGCGATCATAGCCCGGGCGGTGAAGGCGTTTCTTCGCGCGGTGCACGCTTGAACCGACATCGACATGGCGTATGCTCGCAGGCGATGCACACGCCAGCACACGCAGTCCTGGTGGGTTCCGGGCAGGAGGCCTCTCCCCCGGACGCGGTGGTTTCACTTCGCGAAGCGGCGATGCCGCGGGTGCTCTCCCTCGACGCGCACGGCCGCATCCTCGACTGGATGCACTGGCAGGACGCGGTCTGCCTGTACGTGCGCGACGCGGTCGCCTGGACCCTCGGCGAACCGTGCATGACCGTGCACGGCGGCATCAACCGGCTCAGCGGCCTGCAGAGCACCGTCGACCTGCATCCGATCGTCGCCGCCCGCGGCCGTGCCCAGGGCAAGGGCATCGATCCGACGCCGGCGCTGACCAACACCGCCCTGTTCGCCCGTGACGGCAACCTGTGCATGTACTGCGGTCACGAGTTCCGCCGCCAGGCCCTGACCCGCGACCACGTGGTGCCCGTCTCGCGCGGCGGTCGCGACATCTGGGAAAACGTCGTCGCCGCCTGCTGCGCCTGCAATTCGCGCAAGGGCGGACGCACCCCGCAGCAGGCCGGCATGCCGCTTCTGGCCGTGCCCTACCGGCCGAGCTGGGTCGAGCACCTGATCCTGTCGAACCGCAACATCCTCGCCGACCAGATGGCCTTCCTGAAGAACCACCTGCCGCGCCGCCCGCCCCGCCCCGCGCATTGACGGCCGCCCCGGCCGCGGCCGACACTGCGCCGCACTTCGCCCCGCCCCGCGCGGCCGGCGACCAGGGGAATCCAGAGAATGAGCACGACCAGCATCTGTTTCGCCGGCCTCTCGCGCGACGAGGAGGCCGAGATCATCACCCGTTTCAAGCAGGCCAATGCCCGGCTCGGCAACCGCTGGCTGGTGACGCCGGAAGTCGATGCCGCCGTGCTGGTCATCGACATGGATTCGATGTACGGCCAGATGAGCCTGATGAAGGCCCTGGGCACCGGCAAGACCCTCGTCGCCCTGACCGCGAGCGGCCGCGCCGACACCGACTTCGTGCTGCAGCGCCCGGTGAGCGCCGAGGCGATCGAGGAGCTGCTGCGCAGCATCGCGGCCGGCACCGATCCGCAGGCCGCGCGGGTGACCGCGGAAGTTCCCGCGGCGCCCGCAGCCGCCGTAGCGCCAGCGCCGGCGCCTGCTGCGGCGCCCGCTCCCGCTCCCACTCCGGAACCGGAACCGACCCCAGCGCCTGCACCGACGCCGGTCGCCGCCGAGCCCGCCGCGACCCCGGCCGCGGCGGCCGAACCGACTCCTGTTGCCGCCCCGGTGCCAGCTCCCGCGCCGGTCCCGGCTGCCGCCCCGCCGCCGCCGGACGAACTCCGACTTGCCGACCTGCTGCGTCCCGGCGTGTTGCCGGGGCCGGTGCTGATCCAGCTCGGCGACAACCCGCCGCTGCTGCTCGAGCCCGGCAGCCAGGTCTATTTCGCCGGCAGCGCGCTGAAGCCGCTGCTTCCCTATACGACCGCCGTGCTGCGCGAGCAGGACCTGAGCCCGGTCGCGGCGGCCGACCTGCCGGCGCAGGCGTCGCGGCTCGGCGCCAGCCAGCCCTTCGCCCGCCTCGCCTGGCTGTGCGCCCTCGGCGGCAGCGGCGGCGCCCTGCTTCCCGGCTACGGCCCGAACGACAGGTACAAGCTGCTCAAGTGGCCGCAGACCGAGCGCGAGTGGCCGAAGCACTTCCGCATCGCCACCGTGATGATGAAGGGGCCGGCGCTGCTGACCGAGATCGCCGAGCAGAGCGGCGTGCCCCTGGCCGAGGTGATCGAGTTCGTGAACGCCAGCCTCGCGGTCGGCGTCGCCGAGCCCGACGCCGGAGCGCCGCCGGCGCCCGAGCCGAAAGGTGGCCTGCTGGGGCGCTTCCGCCGCTGAGGTGATGACGGGGTGAGGCGTCGCCTTGCCCCGCCGGGCGGGGTACCGGACAATTCCGGGCTTGCCCTGTAGGCCCCGGTCTTCCCGATGGATTCCCAGCGCTACCCGCGCCTCTCCCGCATCGACTTCCCCGCCGACCTTCGGCAGTTCCCGGAAACGGAGCTGCCGGCCATCGCCGACGAACTCCGCGCCTGCCTGATCGAGAAGGTCAGCCAGAGCGGCGGCCATTTCGGCGCCGGCCTCGGCGTGATCGAGCTGACGGTGGCGCTGCATTACCTGTTCGACACCCCGCACGACCGCCTGGTCTGGGACGTCGGCCACCAGTGCTACCCGCACAAGATGCTGACCGGCCGCCGCGACACGATCCACACCGTGAAGCAGAAGGACGGCGTCGCGCCGTTCCCGAAGCGCGAGGAAAGCGAGTACGACACGCTCGGCGTCGGCCACAGCTCGACCTCGATCTCGGCGGCCCTGGGCATGGCGATCGCGCTGCAGGCGCGCGGCGACCACCGCAAGGTCGTCGCGGTGATCGGCGACGGCGCGATGACCGCCGGCATGGCCTTCGAGGCCCTGAACCACGGCGGCGGCATGGACCCCGAACCCGACGTGCTGGTCATCCTCAACGACAACCGGATGTCGATCTCGGAGAACGTCGGCGGCCTGACCCGCATGCTCGGCCGCGTGTCCGGCAGCCGCACGCTGAATGCGCTGCGCGAAGGCGGCAAGAAGCTGTTCGGCGACAAGCGCGGCCAGCCGGCGAAGTTCATGCGCCGCTGGGAAGAGCACTGGAAGGGCATGTTCGTGCCCTCGACGCTGTTCGAGGAAATGGGCTTCCACTACACCGGCCCGATCGACGGCCACGACCTGCCGACCCTGGTCGCGACGCTGAAGACGCTGAAGGGCCTGAAGGGTCCGCAGCTGCTGCACGTGATCACCACCAAGGGCAAGGGTTATGACCTCGCCGAAGGCGACCAGATCGAGTACCACGCGGTCGGCCCCTTCGATCCCGAGGTCGGCGTTGTGAAGAAGTCCGGCCCGGCGAAACCGACCTATACCCAGGTCTTCGGCGACTGGCTGTGCGACATGGCCGCCGCCGACACCAGGCTGCTCGGCATCACCCCGGCGATGCGCGAGGGTTCCGGGCTGGTGCGCTTCTCGAAGGAATACCCGGACCGCTATTTCGACGTCGCGATCGCCGAGCAGCACGCGGTGACGCTGGCCGCCGGCATGGCGATCGAGGGCGCCAAGCCCTGCGTGGCGATCTATTCGACCTTCCTGCAGCGCGCCTACGACCAGCTGATCCACGACGTCGCGCTGCAGAACCTCGACGTGCTGTTCGCGATCGACCGCGGCGGCGTCGTCGGCCCGGACGGCGCCACGCATGCCGGCAGCTTCGACCTGAGCTACCTGCGCTGCGTGCCGAACATGGTCGTGATGGCGCCGGCCGACGAGAACGAATGCCGGCAGATGCTCAGCACCGGCCACCAGTACGCCGGCCCGGCGGCGGTGCGCTATCCGCGCGGCACCGGTCCCGGCGTCGCGGTGCAGACGAACCTCGACACGCTGCCGATCGGCAAGGCCGAGGTCCGCCATCGCGGCGGGCCGATCGCCCTGCTCGCGTTCGGGGCGATGGTGCCGGCCGCCGAGAAGGTCGGCCGCGAGCTCGGCCTGACCGTCGTCAACATGCGCTTCGTCAAGCCGCTCGACCGCGCGCTGGTCCTCGAGCTGGCGCGTTCGCACGCCGGCTTCGTGACCCTCGAGGACAACGTCGTGATGGGTGGTGCCGGCAGCGGCGTCGCCGAGCTGCTCGCCGCCGAGGGCATCGTGCTGCCGGTCCAGCACCTGGGGCTGCCGGACCGCTACCAGGAGCACGCGAGCCGCGAGCAGGTGCTCGCCGATGCCGGCCTCGACGCCGACGGCATCCGCGCCGCCCTCCTCGAGCGCTGGCCGCAGCTCTCCGGTCCCACGCGCGCCATCTCCGGCTAGCGCGCGGCTGCGCACCGACCTCTCGCGTCGAACCTTGGCGGGATCGGGCTGCCGCCACGCAGGAATGCCCGCCGCGGAGGGTTCGCCGGGCGGGCCGCCGCCGCATGCAGTGCGTTCGGCGGACACGGCGTGAATCCATCCATGGAGCCTCTTCGGCGACGTCCCTGTCGCCGAAGGTCCGCCGAACGCACTGCACGCGTCGACGTCCCTCCCCAGCTTCTGCAGGCGACGGGCCTCCCTGCGCGGCGGCGACCCGATGTCGGATCGCGGCGCGAGGGGCCGGTCGGGGACCTTCGCGGACAGGACGTCCGCGAAGAGCTACATGGACGTATTCATGCGTGTCCCCGACCGGCCCCTCGCGTCGCCGCCACCCACGCCATCCGCCCCGTCGTCCGGAAGCGCTTTCGGCGCGGAACCGGACGAAGGGGACGCGGAGTTCACGGGTGGGTGGGGAGACTTCGGACATGACGTATTGCGTGGGCATCGCGACGGGTGAGGGGCTGGTGTTCGCGGCGGACACCCGCACGAACGCGAGCCACGACAACGTCCGCGTCCACCGCAAGCTGCACGTGTTCGAGTGGCCGGGCGAACGCGCGTTCGTGATCATGAGCGCGGGCAACCTGGCGACGACCCAGCTGACGCTCGCGCGCCTGCGCGCGGACGTCGACGACGGCGCCGGGCGCAACCTGCGTCGCTTCACCCACCTGCACGAAGTCGTCGCCTACGTCGGCGAGGTGCTCGCGCAGAGCCAGCTGCGGCCGCCCGACGAGGAGAATGCGGACTCGACCGAGGCCGATGGCCCGGACTTCGGCGCGACCCTGCTGCTCGGCGGGCAGATCGCCGGTGAAGCGCCGGGCCTGTACATGCTCTATTCGATCGGCAACGCGATCCAGGCCTCGCCGGAAACGCCCTACCTGCAGATCGGCGAGACCAAGTACGGCAAGCCGATCCTCGACCGCCTCGCGCACCCGGACCTGCCGCTCGAGGATGCGGCGCGGCTCGCGCTGCTTTCGCTGGACGCGACGATGCGCTCGAACATCTCCGTCGGCATGCCGCTCGACCTCGCCCTGCTGCGCGCGGACGCGCTGAAGGTGGAGCCGACGCTGCGCCTCGAGGCCGATTCCCTGCTCTACACCGAACTGCGCTCGCGCTGGCAGCACGGGCTGCGCCAGGCGGTCGGGATGCTGCCGCGCTTCCGCTGGGAACCGAAGGCCGAGCCCTAGGCCTTCCAGCGGCCGAGGCCGACGCGGTCGCGCCCCTCGAGGTCCTGTGCGGTTTCGACGGCGGTGAACCCGGCCGCGGCGAACAACCCTCGCACCGCCGCCGCTTGCGTCCAGCCGTGTTCGACCAGCAGCCAGCCGCCGGGCTCGAGATGGGCCGGCGCCGCGGCGATGATCGTGCGCAGGTCGGCGAGACCTTCCTCGCCGCTGGCCAGCGCCGAGCGCGGCTCGAAGCGCAGGTCGCCCTCCTGCAGGTGCGGGTCGTCCTCGGCCAGGTAGGGCGGATTGCTGGCGACCAGCGCGAAGCGTTCGCCGGCCACCGGTGCGAACCAGTCGCCGTGCAGCAGCCGCAGCGGCAGTCCGAGTGCGGCGGCGTTGCGGGCGGCGACCGCCAGCGCGCCGGCACTGGCGTCGACCGCGGTCACCCGCGCCCGCGGCCGTTCGCGGGCGATCGCCAGCGCGATCGCGCCGGTGCCGGTGCCGAGATCCAGCACGGCGGGCGCGCCGTCGGCGGGCAGGCGTTCCAGCGCCAGTTCGACCAGGCGTTCGGTATCGGCACGCGGCACGAGGGTGTCGGCACCGACCTCGAGGTCGAGGGTCCAGAAACCGCGCCGGCCGGTGACCATCGCCACCGGCTCGCCGGCGGCGCGGCGCTGCAGCAGCGCGGTGTAGCGCACGGCATCTTCGGCGGCGAGGGCATCGTCGGCGTGCGCGTAGAGCCAGCTGCGCGGCCGCGCCAGCGCATGGGCGAGCAGGAGCTCCGCTTCCAGCCGCGCCTCGCCGCCCGGAAGCCGGGCGGCGCCCTCGCGCAGCGCGGCGGCGACCGTCGTCATCAGCGCAGCAGCAGCGAGGTGACCTGCACGAACACCGCCAGCACGAAGCCGCCGAGGAAGAACAGGTAGGACAGGCGCAGGTACCGGTACTTGTGGTGGGCGAGGTACCAGCCGAGGGCATAGGTGTCGCGCGCCATCGTCTCGTAGACCGAGCCGTCGGACTTCATCGCGCCGGCGATCTCGCTGAGGAAACGCTCGCGCGGCAGCTCGGCGAAGTGGCCGAAGAACAGCACGTTGAACTGCGGCGGGATCGCCGCGTCCGGACTCGGCAGCCGCAGCGGCCGGTATTTCGGCAGCACCGCCAGCACCGCCAGCAGCAGCGCCAGCATCGTGAAGCAGGTCAGGGTGATCGACGCGAAGCGCAGGGTCGGGTCGTCGAGCCGGCCCAGCACCATCGTCAGCACGATCGACGACATCGTGATGACGATGTTGGCCTTGTTGTCGGCCATGTTCGACAACTGCACGTGGTGCTGCTGCATCGTGCGCAGCAGGCAGTCGCCGGTATTGCGTTCGGGGATCGCCGCGAACAGCCGCTCGATGTCGCTCGCGGCCGGCGTCGGCGCGGTTGCCGTGTTCATCTGACGCTCCGGGTGGTCGGGATGCGGGATGATACGGCGGGGAAAGACAGAAACGAGAAACGAGGAACGAGAAACGAGGAACGGGAAACGAGTGGGTGCGCCCGTGCCCGGCGGGCGCGGAAAGAGGGGGGAGTGATCGCGGCTGAAGCCGCTCCTACGGGTTTCTCGTTGCTCGTTTCTCGCCTTCAGGTGCTCCTGATCAGGTGATCGAAAGCCGACAGCGCCGCCGTCGAGCCGGCACCCATCGCGATGATGATCTGCTTGTACGGCACCGTGGTGGCGTCACCGGCGGCGAAGACGCCGGGGACATTGGTGGCGCCACGCTCGTCGATCACGATTTCGCCGCGCGGCGACAGCTCGACCGTGCCCTTCAGCCACTCGGTGTTCGGCAGCAGGCCGATCTGCACGAACACGCCCTCCAGGGCCAGGCTCTCGACCTTGCCGGTGCCGCGGTCCTCGTACAGCAGGCCGATGACCTTCTGGCCGTCGCCGAGCACCTCGGTGGTGCGCGCCGACACCACGACGTCCACGTTCGGCAGGCTGCGCAGCTTGCGCTGCAGCACCTCGTCGGCGCGCAGCTTGCCGTCGAACTCGATCAGGGTGACGTGGGCGACGATGCCGGCGAGGTCGATCGCCGCCTCGACACCGGAGTTGCCGCCGCCGATCACCGCGACGCGCTTGCCCTTGAACAGGGGGCCGTCGCAGTGTGGGCAGTAGGCCACGCCCTTGTTGCGATAGTCGGCCTCGCCGGGCACGCCGAGCTGGCGCCAGCGGGCACCGGTCGCGAGCACGACGCTGCGCGACTTCAGCACGGCGCCGTTCTCCATCTCGACGCCGACCAGGCCGTCGTCGCCGGCCGGGATCAGCTTCGCCGCCCGCTGCAGGTTCATGATGTCGACGTCGTACTCGCGCACGTGGCGCTCGAGGTCGGCGGCGAGCTTCGGACCTTCGGTGTAGGGCACCGAGGTGAAATTCTCGATCGCCATCGTGTCGAGCACCTGGCCGCCGAAACGCTCGGCGGCGACGCCGGTGCGGATGCCCTTGCGCGCGGCGTAGATCGCCGCCGCGGCGCCGGCCGGGCCACCGCCGACCACGAGCACGTCGAACGGCGCCTTCTCGCGCAGCCTGTCCGCCGCGCGCGCGGCGGCGCCGGTGTCGAGCTTGGCCAGGATCTCTTCCAGGCCCATGCGGCCGGAGCCGAAAACTTCGCCGTTGAGGTAGACGGTCGGCACCGCCATCACCTGACGCGCCTCGACCTCTTCCTGGAACAGCGCGCCGTCGATCGCGACGTGGCGGATGTTCGGGTTCAGCACCGCCATCAGGTTCAGCGCCTGCACGACGTCCGGGCAGTTCTGGCAGGACAGCGAGAAATAGGTCTCGAAGCCGAAGTCGCCCTCGAGCCCGCGCACCTGCTCGAGCAGCTCCTGGGATTCGCGCGACGGATGCCCGCCGACCTGCAACAGGGCCAGCACCAGCGAGGTGAATTCATGGCCCATCGGGATGCCGGCGAAACGCACCTGCACGTCGGTGCCGGCGCGGACGATCGCGAACGACGGCCGGCGCGGATGCGCATCGTCGTCGCGGCGCAGCGTGATCAGGTCGGACAGGCCGTCGATCTGCTGCAGCAGCGCCCACAGCTCGCGCGACGCGTCGCGGTCGTCGAGCGACGCGACGAGTTCGATCGGCTGCTGCAGCTTCTGCAGATAGGCCTGCAACTGCGTGACGAGGTTCTGATCGAGCATGGCGAAACCTCCGGAGGAGATCGGATGGGGAGTTCGGGAGGGGCTTGCCGCAGACGCCGCCCCGGCGGCTCCGGCAAGCCCCGCTCCCGGCGTACCGGGAGCGGGACGGTTCAGCGTGGTCGGGTCAGATCTTGCCGACCAGGTCCAGCGACGGCGCGATGGTCTTGGCGCCTTCCTTCCACTTCGCCGGGCAGACCTCACCCGGATGCGCGGCGACGTACTGCGCGGCCTTCAGCTTGCGCAGGGTCTCGGACATGTCGCGGGCGATCGCGTTGTCGTGGATTTCCAGCGTCTTGATCACGCCTTCCGGGTTGATGATGAAGGTGCCGCGCAGGGCCAGGCCTTCCTCGTCGATGTGCACGCCGAACGCCTTCGTCAGCTGGTGGGTCGGGTCGCCGACCAGCGGGAACTGCGCCTTGCCGACGGCCGGCGAGGTCTCGTGCCACACCTTGTGCGAGAAGTGGGTGTCGGTGGTGACGATGTAGACCTCGGCGCCCATCTTCTGGAACTCGGCGTAGTTCGCGGCCGCGTCCTCGACCTCGGTCGGGCAGTTGAAGGTGAAGGCGGCCGGCATGAACACGACGACCGACCACTTGCCCTTCATCGAGGCATCGCTGACTTCGACGAACTTGCCGTTGTGGAAAGCCTGGGCCTTGAAGGCGGGGATCTGGGTGTTGATCAACGACATGGGTCGATTCCTCATGGTTGGTGGGTGGCTGGACGAGGCGAATGTTGGCAGCCCCATCCCTGAAGGTAAAGGCAATTGATTTGATCGGCTCGATAGGCGCAGTATATCACAACGCCCTGCCCGAGGCCTGCCGATGAACCTGCGCGACCTGCGTTACCTCGTCGCCCTCGCCGACCACCTGCACTTCGGTCGCGCTGCGGAAGCCTCGCACGTCAGCCAGCCGACCCTGTCGACGCAGATCCGCAAGCTCGAGGACGAGCTCGGCGTCTCCCTCGTCGAGCGGGCGCCGCGGCAGGTGATGCTGACCGCGGCCGGCGAGGACATCGCCCGGCGCGCCCGCCGGGTGCTGGCCGAGGTCGAGCAGATGCGCGAGACCGCCCGCCGCACCGCCGACCCCGAGGCCGGCACGATCCGCCTCGGCCTGTTCCCGACGCTGGCGCCCTATCTGCTGCCGCACGTGGTCGGCAAGCTGCGCCTGCGCTTCCCGCGCCTGCAGCTGCTGCTGGTCGAGGAGAAGACCGAGCCGCTGCTGCAGCAGCTGCGCGAAGGCCGGCTCGACGCCGCGGTGCTGGCTTTGCCGTTGCACGAGGACTGGCTGGAAATCGAACCGCTGTTCGCGGAACCCTTCCTGCTCGCGGTACCGCAGGGACACCCGCTGGCGGATCGCGACGACCTGTCCCTGCACGACCTCGACGACCAGCCGCTGCTGCTGCTCGAGGAAGGCCACTGCCTGCGCGACCAGGCGCTCGAGGTCTGCGCCCTGGCCGGCGCCGGCGAGCAGGAGGGCTTCCGCGCGACCAGTCTGGAAACGCTGCGGCAGATGGTCGCCGCCGGGGTCGGCGCGACCCTGCTGCCGGCGCTGGCGGTGCAGCCGCCGGTGGCGCCGTCGGAGGCGATCCATCTGGTCCGCTTCCGCGGCGAGCCGCCGAGCCGGCAGCTGGCGATGGTCTGGCGGCGCAGTTCGGCCAGCGGCGACTTCCTGCGCAAGCTCGCGGCGGTGCTGCGTGACCTGCCGCCCGGCCTGCTGGCATCGACGCCACCGATCGTCGCGGAATCGTCGGGAGGGACGCCATGAACAACCGCCACCTGTTCGCCGCGCTGGCGGTCTGCACCATCGCCTTCTTCTGGTTCGCGCGGAAGGATCATGCCGCGGCGCTGGTCGCCACCGACGAGGGCGGCGGCCCGGTCGCCTGCCGGGTCGAACGCGGTCCCGGCAATCCCGGGCAGATCGACCTGCCGGCCGGTTTCGGCGCTTTCCGGCTCGGTCCCGCCGAGGTGACGCCGCTCGCCGCCTTCCACGTGCAGGCGCGGGTGCTGGGCCGCGAGGACTACCGCCACGACGCCGGCGCCCGCTGGTCGCCGACCGATCTGGCGCTCGGCTGGGGTCGGATGGCCGATCCGGCCGTGTACCGGCCGCTGCGGGTCAGCCAGGGCGGCCGCTGGTACCGCTACCAGTGGGGGCCCGAGGGGCCGCCGATCCCGCTTCCGGAGATCGTCCGCTCCAGCGCCAACATGCACATGATTCCGTCGAACGACGAGGTCGCACGCTCGCTGGCGCGGGTGGCGGAGGACGACGAGGTGATCGTCACCGGCCTGCTGGTGCAGCTCAACGGCGACGACGGCTACCGCTGGCGCAGTTCGCTGACCCGCGAGGACAGCGGCGACGGTGCCTGCGAGCTGGTCTACGTCTGTTCGCTGGAGATCCGCGGCCGCTGAGGTCGCGCGCCGACGCCGGCGCTCAGACCTGCAGCACCGCGTGCAGCGGCGCCGACCGGTGCCAGCGGGCACGACCTCCGAGCGCGGCGATCTCCAGCAGCACGGTCGCCCCGGCGATCCGCGCGCCCAGGCCGGTTTCCAGCAGCCGCGCCGCCGCATCGAGCGTGCCGCCGGTCGCCAGCACGTCGTCGAGCAGCAACACCGGCGCAGCTTGCGGAAGCGCGTCGGCCTGCACCTGCAGGCGATCGCTGCCGTATTCGAGCGCGTATTCGACCTCACGCAGCACGCCGGGGAGCTTGCCGGGCTTGCGCAGCGGCACGAAGCCGATGGCGAGCTCGCGCGCGACCGCGGCGCCGAGGATGAAACCGCGCGCCTCGATCCCGGCGACGGCGACGAGGCCGGCGCCGCGCCACGGCTCCGCCAGCGCGGCGACCGCCGCCGCGAAACCGCGGCCGTCGGCGAGCAGCGGCGCGATGTCGCGGAACTGGACGCCGGGCGTCGGGAAGTCGGGAACGGTGCGGATCAGATGGGCGAAACCGGGCATCAGCTGAACACCTGGTTGCCGCCGTTGCGGCGCGCGATCTGCGCGGCACGGTCGGCCCGCTGCAGCAGGATCACCGGATCGCGGTCGTCGCCGAGCTGGGCGACGCCGATGCTGATCGACAGCATCGGCGCGATCTTCGGGTCGATCGGCAGCCGCGTCATCGCGACGCGCAGCCGTTCGGCGTAGTCGCGGGCCTCGATCAGGCGGCGGTTCTCGGCGATCACCACGAAGCCGTCGTCGCCGCCGCGTCCGACCAGGTCGCCGTAGTCGATCTCGTCGCGCAGCAGTTCGGCGACCGGGCGCAGCGCCGCGGCCAGCGCGTCGGCGCCGCCGGCGGCACGCAGGGAATCGGCCTGGTCCAGCAGCACCGCGAGCACCGACAGGGGTTTCTGCCGCTGCCGGGTCGCATCGATGCGCTTCTGCAGATGCGCGCGCAGTGGTTCGGTGCGCAGCAGGCCGGTGTCGGGGTCGGTCTCGGCGGTGCGCTGGGCGCTGACCGCCGCCGCGGCCTCCTCGCCGGCGAGCATCGCGACCTGGGCGAACTCGGCGCACAGGTCGAGTTCGTCGTCGCTGTAGGTGACGTCCTTCGCGCGTTCGACCAGCAGCGCGCCCCAGCCCGGCTTCGGCACCGGCAGCGGGATCACCGCCAGCTGCACCTGGTCGAGCGGTCCCTCGGGGCCGTCGAAGTCGATCGAGATCTGCTGCGGCGCGCGCAGGCGGCTGATGTTCTTCAGCAGGGTCGCGCGCTGCGCCAGCAGTTCCCGGTAGCGCGGCTCGGCCTCCTTGGGCTCGACCTGCAGCTGGTCGTCGCCGCGGAAGTTGTTCGCGACCACCGCCGCCGAGGTCTGCGGCAACACCGTCTTCAGGCCGTCGAGCAGGCGGCGGAACGCGATCCAGGTCATGTCGCCGTCGTCGGCGTTCTTCAGCCCCGACTGCAGCGAGGCCAGCAGGCGCTCGCGGGCGAGCTTGATCTTCTCTTCCGGGCTCGGCTCCGGCGGTGTCGCCCGCCGGCGGACCTGCCAGCGCTGCAGCGCCGAGCGGATCCACGGCAGGGCGACCAGCAGCACCATCGTCGCGGCCAGCATCAGCTGCCAGCCGTACAGGTAGAACAGCGTCGGCCGCAGGATCTGGCGGTCGCAGAGCTCGCGCAGCACCCACAGCGCGACCAGCATCGACAGGCTCGCCAGGGGCGCCCAGCGGGTCGCCCGCGAGTCGCACAGCAGCATCAGCGCGCTGACGAGGATCGCCGCGGCGAAACCGGCCGTCGCGACGACCTGCACCAGGCGGGCGTCGGTGCCCGACACGAGCACCATGCTGGCGAGTGCGGCGGCGATCAGCGACCAGGCCAGGCCGCGCGCGTAGGGCCACAGCCACGGCGCCGAGCGTTCCACCGCCGAATAGCGTGCCGTCGCCAGCACCAGCGGTCCGGCCGCCAGCAGCAGCAGCGCCATCGGCGCGGTGGCACCGAAGTTCGCGAGCCGGGCGACCTCGGGCAGCGAATACAGATGGCCGTTGATGCCCAGGCAGGCCAGCCACGAGGCCACCGCGGCGGCGCTGACCGCCAGCGCGCCGCTGGACGGTTCGCGCAGGCGGCGGGCGAGCCCCAGCGCCGCGGCCAGCAGCAGCAGGCCGTAGACCGAGCGGAAGTAGACCCGCGCGCCCGCCGAGGCGCGCTCGGAGGCGGCCACGGGCAGCACGCTGACGTGCAGGCCGCCGCGGACGTCGCCTTCCAGTTCCAGGTAGAGCTCGATCTCGCCGGAGAGCCCCGGTGGCAGCGGCAGTTCGAACTGCGACGACCACGGCTCGCGTTCGCCCGGAGCCTCGTAGAAGGTGCGCTCGAGCACCAGGCTGCCGTCGGGCAGGCGCAGGCGCACGACGTTCAGCGGCACCCGCACGATGTCGATCTGCCAGCGCTCGGACGGCCCGGGCGGCAGCCGGGTGCGCAGGCGCGCCCAGACGGCCTTGTCGGGATGCGCATCGAGGCGGGCGCCGGGGCTCAGCAGCGGGATGAAGCCGAGGCGGGCGCGGCCACTGGTGATCTCGGGCAGCGGCGTGCCCAGTGGCGCCTCCAGGATCGCGAGGTCGAACGGCAGCGAGACGGGCGGCGCCGCGTCCGCGCTCGCGCCCTGGCGCTCCGGCGTGGCGATGGCACCACCGGCTCCGATCAGGCCCAGACAGGCGACCAGGACGATGGCGAGTGCAGAGATGATCCGACCGGTGCGCTGCATGCGTACCCGCTCCCCGAAAAACTTCCATCCCCTGTCCGGCGATTCTAACCTCGGGCAGGGCCGCTGCCGGTAAACTTCCCGACCCCACCGCAGATCCCCCGTGCGCATGTCCGCAGCAAGCCCCGCCAGCCCGCCGGAGAAGAACGACTTCATCCGCCAGATCATCCGCGACGACCTCGCGGCCGGGCGGCATGCCCGCATCCGTACCCGCTTCCCGCCCGAGCCCAACGGTTACCTGCACATCGGCCACGCCAAGTCGATCTGCCTGAACTTCGGCATCGGCCGCGAGTTCGCCGGCCTCGTGAACCTGCGCTTCGACGACACCAATCCCGCGAAGGAAGACCCGGAGTACGTCGAGGCGATCAAGGAGGACGTGCGCTGGCTCGGCTTCGACTGGGCCGAGCTGCGCCATGCGTCCGACTATTTCGAGGTGTTCTACCGCGCGGCGCTGAAGCTGATCCGGCTCGGCAAGGCCTACGTCTGCGACCTCAGCGCCGAACAGGTGCGGGAATTCCGCGGCACCCTGACCGAACCCGGCCGCGACTCGCCGTTCCGCGACCGCAGCGTCGAGGAGAACCTCGAGCTGTTCCAGCGCATGCGCGCCGGCGAGTTCCCGGACGGTGCCCGCACCCTGCGCGCGAAGATCGACATGGCCAGCGGCAACATCAACCTGCGCGACCCGGCGCTGTACCGGATCAAGCACGTCGAGCACCAGAACACCGGCGACGCCTGGCCGATCTATCCGATGTACGACTTCGCGCACGCGCTCAGTGACGCGCTCGAGGGCATCACCCATTCGCTGTGCACGCTGGAATTCGAGGACCACCGGCCGCTGTACGACTGGTGCGTCGACCATGTCGACTTCGCCGCGGATCCGGAGCTGTATGCGCCGCTGGTCGCCGCCGGGTTCGGAGTGCCCGCCGGCAAGCCGCGGCAGATCGAGTTCTCGCGCCTGAACATCAACTACACGGTGATGAGCAAGCGCAAGCTGCTGGCGCTGGTGAACGACGGCCTGGTCGCCGGCTGGGACGACCCACGCATGCCGACCCTGCAGGGCCTGCGCCGGCGCGGCACGCCGCCGGCGGCGCTGCGCCTGTTCGCCGACCGCGTCGGCATCAGCAAGCAGAATTCGCTGATCGACTACGGCGTGCTCGAGGGCTGCATCCGCGAGGTCATGGACGCCGCCGCGCCGCGGCGCATGGCGGTGCTCGATCCGCTGAAGCTGGTGATCGACAACCTGCCGGCCGGCCACCGCGAGACGCTGCGCTTCGCCAATCATCCGAAGGATCCGTCCTTCGGCGAGCGCGAGGTGCCGTTCTCGCGCGAGGTCTGGATCGAACGCGAGGATTTCATGGAAGTGCCGCCGAAGGGCTTCCACCGCCTCGTGCCGGGCGGCGAAGTGCGGTTGCGCGGCGTCGGCATCGTGCGCTGCGTCGAGGTGCTGAAGGACGGCGATACCGTCACCGCGCTCCGCTGCACCCTGGATCCGGAAAGCCGCGCCGGCATGCCGGGCGCCGACCGCAAGGTGAAGGGCACGATCCACTGGGTGTCGGCCGCCGATGCGGTCGCCGCCGAGGTGCGCCTGTACGACCGCCTGTTCACCGTCGCCGATCCCGACCGCGACGAGGAAGGCCACAGCTACCGCGACTACCTGAATCCGGATTCGGTGCGCGTCGTGCGCGGCTGGGTCGAGCCGGCGGCGGCGGTCGTCGAGGCCGAGCAGAACCTGCAGTTCGAGCGGCTCGGCTATTTCACCGCCGACCGCCGCGACCACGCGGCCGGCGCGCCGGTCTTCAACCGCACCGTCACCCTGCGCGACACCTGGGCGACGAAGGGAGGCTGAGGTGATCCATGCGCAACTGCACCTGACGCTGCCGGCCTGGATCCACGAGGACGTCGACGAGCAGCGCGCCTATCCGGCGCCGGACGACAAGATCGCGCTGGCGATCCAGCTCTCGCGCCGCAACGTCGAGCACCGCAGCGGCGGCCCGTTCGGCGCCGCGGTGTTCCGCGACGACCGCCTCGTCGGCGTCGGCGTCAACCGCGTCGTCCCGCACAACTGCTCGGCCGCGCACGCCGAGATCATGGCGATCGCGACCAGCCAGCAGCGCCTGCAGAACTTCCGCATGAACCTCGCCGGCGGCCGCATCACGCTGGCGACGTCGGCGCAGCCCTGTTCGATGTGCTACGGCGCGTCGATCTGGGCCGGCATCGACGAACTGCTGATCGCCGCGACCGCCGACGACGTGCAGACCCTCGCCGGCTTCGACGAGGGCCCGCTGCCCGCCGACTGGCGCGGCGAACTCGAGCGCCGCGGCATCGCCGTGCAGGAAGGGCTGATGCGCGACCACGCCCGCGACGTGCTGCGCGACTACGGCCGGGACGGCCTTGTCTACTGAAGGCCTGCTGGGCTACTGCCGCGCCGGCTTCGAGCCGGAGCTGGCGGCCGAGTTCGCCGAGCGCGCGGCCGCCGCGGGCTTCCCCGGCTACGCGCGCACCGACCGCGGCAGCGGCTTCGTGCGCTTCCTCGGCGTCGACGATCCGGCGGCGCTGGCGCGCGCCCTGCCCTGGTCGACGCTGATCTTCGCGCGCCAGAAGCTGCGCCTGCTGGCGGAAGTCGCCGGCATGGATCCGAAGGACCGCATCGCGCCGATCATGGACGCGCTCGGCGGCCGCGGCCGCCACGGCGACGTCTGGGTCGAACATCCCGATTCCGACGCCGGCAAGCCGCTCGCCGGGCTCGCGCGCGCCCTCGGCAATGCCCTGCGCCCGGCGCTGCGCCAGCGCGGCCTGCTCAGCGAGCGCGAGGATCCGCGGCTGCCGCGCCTGCACGTGCTGCTGCTCGACGGCGACCATTGCCTGCTCGCCAGCGCCGACCCCGGCGACGCCTCGCCCTGGCCGCTCGGCGTGCCGCGCCTGCGCGCG
Organism: Arenimonas composti TR7-09 = DSM 18010; assembly: GCF_000426365.1. GTDB lineage: Bacteria > Pseudomonadota > Gammaproteobacteria > Xanthomonadales > Xanthomonadaceae > Arenimonas > Arenimonas composti. Next base: position 55,371 of record NZ_AUFF01000003.1, read on the forward strand.
CATGCCGACGCGCCGAGCCGCAGCGCGCTGAAGCTGGAAGAGGCGCTGCTCACGCTGCTGACGCCGGCGGAGCGCGAGCAGTGGCTGTTGCCCGGCATGAGCGCCGCCGATCTCGGCGCCGCGCCCGGTGGCTGGAGCTGGGTGCTGGCGAAGCGGCACGTGCGCGTGTTCGCGATCGACAACGGCCCGCTCGCGCAGAGCGCGCTCGACACCGGCATCATCGAACACGTGCGCGCCGACGGCTTCCGCTGGACGCCGCCGAAGCCGCTCGACTGGATGGTCTGCGACATGGTCGAGTCGCCGCGCAAGGTCGCCGACCGCATGGCCACCTGGTTCCGCGAAGGCTGGTGCAAGCGCGCGGTGTTCAACCTGAAGCTGCCGATGAAGAAGCGCTGGGACGAGACCCGCGACTGCCTGCAGCATTTCGTCGATCACGCCGGCCGGCCGTTGACGCTGCGCGCGAAGCAGCTCTACCACGACCGCGAGGAGATCACCGTCCATGCGCACTGAAGCCACGCTGCGTCCATTCGCCCTCGCCCTCGTGCTGGCGTTCGCCGCCGGCGGCGCCGCGGCGCAGGAAGACGACTGGTTCGCGCGCGTCGACACCGACGGCGACGGCCGCGTGTCGCTGCCGGAATTCCTCGAGAAGATGAGCTGGGCCTTCACCCAGCGCGACAACAACGGCGACGGCGTGCTGCAGCCGGAAGAACAGCACGTGCCGAACGCCCGCGCGATCACGCTCGCCGATCACCACGCGCGCTTCGAGCGGCAGTTCCGGCGCCAGGACAGCGACGGCGACGGCTTCCTCAGCCGCCGCGAACTCCTCGCCCCGCCGCGCTGAGCGCCCCCGCCCCCGATCCACATTGTAGGAGCGGCTTCAGCCGCGATGCTTTTCCGGCCGGAAGCATCGCGGCTGAAGCCGCTCCTACATCCGGGCAGGGCATCGCGGCTGAAGCCGCTCCTACATCCGGGCAGGGCATCGCGGCTGAAGCCGCTCCTACAGAGGCGGGGGTCAGCCGTAGACGGGGGTGTCGAGGACGGCCGGCTGGTGCAGGTAGCCGTAGATCGCGAATCCCGACATCGCGACCATCAGCAGCAGGGTCAGCGCGGTGCCGAGGAAGCGGCCGGGGCTGGCGGCGGAGCTGCGACTCAGTCCCCAGGCGTGCAGCAGGCGCGAGATGAACAGCGTGCAGCCGAACACGTGGATCACCGCGTCCTCGTAGCCGTTGAGCTCCATGCCGCCGAGCAGCAGCAGGGCCAGCGGCAGGTACTCGATCGCGTTGGCGTGCACGCGGATGCGCTTCTGCAGTACCGGATTGCCGCCGTCACCGATGCCGATGCGCAGGCGCAGGCGGGCGACGATCACCCGCAGCGCGAGCGCGATGACCAGCAGGGTGCAGAGCGCGGCGTAGAACAGGGTGATCATCGAAGGGCTTCCCGGGGCGATGGTTCAGAGCACGCGGATCGCGGTGGCGACGATGCGCAGTTCCTCGCTCGCCGGGGCCGCGGCGCCGTCGTCCTCGACCAGATGCCGGGCGTGGTCCTCGCTGATCGGCTCGACCTCGAGCACGCCCCAGGCGATCGCCTCGCCGCTGGCGTCCTTCGGCACCGCGAAGCCGTGGTCCTTCGCCATCACCCGCGCGCTGTGGCCGTCGCTTTCGAGCACGACCCAGCAACCGGCCTTCTGGCAGACCTGGGTGATGCGGCCACGATAGAGCGCGGGCGCGCCGGTGCGCGCGGCCGGATCGGTGGCGGCGACGGCGATGTCGATCGCCTCGCCCTCCGGCATCGCCGCACCGTAATCGGCCGCATCGGCGTTGGTGGTGACGATTGCGGCGAAGAACAGCGCGAGCAGACTCTTGAACTTCATCGGACCCTCCAGCCTGTAGGAGCGGCTTCAGCCGCGATCCTGAAACTACCTCACTCTTCCTGTAACCGCTGCGCGCGCTTCGCGCGGATAGCCGGATCGCGGCTGAAGCCGCTCCTACAGGGGGCTTTCGCGGGCGCGCAGCGCGGCGACCTCGTGCGTCGTCGAGAACCTGCCCTTGGCATCGCGTGTCACCGCCGCGAGCGCGCATTCGGGATCGTGGGTGAAGAACAGATGGACGTTGCGGTCCAGCTTGTCCTCGAGGAAGGCGCGCTTCTCGTCGATCAGCATTTCCGGGTAGCGGTCGTAGCCCATCGTGATCGGCACGTGCACCCAGGCGCGGCCGGGGATCAGGTCGGCGCAGAACACCAGGCCGCCGTGCGGGCGGCCGTCGGTTCCGGGAGCGCCGCAGATCTCGGCCAGCATCAGCCCCGGCGTGTGGCCTTCGCTGAAATGGAAGCGCACGGTGTCGCCGAGCGCCGCGCAGTGCTCGCCTTCGACGAGTTGCAGGCGGCCGCTGGCCTGCAGCAGCGGCGCCAGTTCCGGGATGAAGCTGGCGCGGTCGCGCGGATGCGGACTGGTGGCACGACGCCAGTGGTCGGCGCCGACGACGTAGGTCGCGTTCGGGAACAGCAGTTCCGGGGCACCGCCGTCGCGCCACGGCGCCAGCAGGCCGCCGGCGTGGTCGAAGTGCAGGTGGCTGAGCACGACGACGTCGACGTCCTCGTGCGAGAACCCGGCCTCCGCCAGCGAATCCAGCAGCACGTGCCGGTCCTCGGCGACGCCGTAGCGCTCGCGCAGCTTCGGCTCGAAGAAGACGCCGATGCCGGTCTCGAACAGCACGGTCTTGCCGTTCAGCGGCGCCGCCAGCAGGCCGCGGCAGGCCAGGCGGATGCGGTTGCGCTCATCCGGGGGCGTCCACTTCTCCCACATCGCCCGCGGCGCGTTGCCGAACATCGCGCCGCCGTCGAGCAGCTGCGAATTTCCCATCACCGACCACAGTTTCATTCGCCTGCCTCTTTCAGCGGTAGATCGTCGCGTCGCCGGCGCTGGCCTTGCCGACACCGCGCCAGCGCGGGTCGGTACCGGCCTCGACCGTACCCAGGTCGCGCCGCCAGAGCACCGCCTGCATGTTGCCCCAAGGCTCCGCGGCCACCGTGACGGTGTGGCCACGCGCCGCGAGGTCGGCGCGCACCGCCGGACCCAACGCCTCGGGCTCGACCTGCAGCCGGTCCGGCAGGTACTGGTGGTGGAAGCGCGGGCTTGCGACCGCGGCCTGGGCGCCCTGCCCGTCCATCATCGCCAGCAGCCCGATCAGCACCATCGTCGAGATGCGGCTGCCGCCGGGCGTTCCGAGCACGCCGACGCGGTCGGGGCCGAACAGGAAGGTCGGGGTCATCGACGACAGCGGCCGCTTGCCGGGCGCGACCGCATTGGCCTCGTCGCCGACCAGGCCGAAGGCGTTCGGCACGCCGGGCTTCACCGAGAAATCGTCCATCTCGTTGTTGAGCAGGAAGCCGGTGCCCGGCACGACCAGCGCATTGCCATACGGCAGGTTCACCGTCTGCGTCACCGCCGCCAGGTTGCCCTCGGCGTCGATGATCGAGAAATGGCTGGTGTCGGGCCGGCCCCGGCCGGGATCGACGCCCGGCAGCAGTTCGCTCGGCGTCGCCCGCTGCGGATGGATGCCGGCGCGCAGGCCGGCGGCGTAATCGGGGCTGGTCAGCAGACGCACCGGCACATCGACGAAATCGGGATCGCCCATCCGGGTCGCACGGTCGCGGGCGGCGCGGCGCATCGCCTCGACGGTGAGGTGGATGCGGTCGGCCTCGGCCAGCGCCGGCAGGTCGTAGCCGTCGAGGATGTTGAGGATCGCCGCCAGCGTGATGCCGCCGGACGACGGCGGCGGCGCGGTGACGATCTCGAAGCCGCGGTGGCGGATGCGGATCGGCTCGCGTTCGATCACCGCGTATTCGGCGAGGTCGCGTTCGCTCCAGATGCCGCCGGCGGCGCGCACACCGGCGACGAGCCGGGCCGCGAAGTCGCCGCGGTAGAAGCCGGCGGCGCCGTCGGCGGCGAGCGCCTCGAGCGTGCGCGCGTAATCCTCGTTGCGCATCAGCGTGCCGGGGGCCGGTACGTCGCCGTCGCGCAGGAACAGTGCGGCGGCGGCGGGACTGCGCGCCAGCACGTCGCGGCGGAAACCGATCATCGCGTGGTTCTTCGGGCCGAAGCGCCAGCCTTCGCGGGCCAGGCGGATCGCCGGCGCCAGCGAGCGCGCGAGCGGCAGCCGGCCGTAGTGCCGCGCGACGTGGTCCAGTGCCGCCGGCATGCCGGGGATCGCCGCGGCCAGCGCACCGTCGATCGAGCGCCGCGGCACCGCCTCGCCGTCGGCGCCGAGGAACATGTCGCGCTGCGCGGCCAGCGGCGCGCGTTCGCGGGCGTCGACGAAGACGTCGCGGTCGTCGGCTGCCACGTGCAACAGCAGGAAGCCGCCACCACCGAGGCCGGAACTCTCCGGTTCGACCAGGCCGAGCACGGCACTGACCGCGATCGCCGCATCGAAGGCATTGCCGCCGGCCGCCAGCACTTCCATGCCGGCGTCGGTGGCGTAGGCATTGGCACTGGCGATCGCCGGCTGCGCCGGGTGTTCGCCGGGCGCGGGACGCAGCGGCCGGGCGACCGCGACCGCGACCTCGGCACCGGCCGCCGGCGGACCGGGCGGCGGCGACAGCGCCTGCAGCGGCGCCGCGAGCACGAGCAGCCAGGTGGCGAACAGCGCCCGCAGGTTCATGCCGCGCCCTTCTCGGCCATCAGGGCCGCGTACTTCAGTTGCAGCGCCGCGCGCGATTCCGGCCGCTGCGGGTCGGGGATGATGCATTCGACCGGACAGACGACGACGCATTGCGGCTCCTCGTGATGGCCGACGCATTCGGTGCAGCGGCGCGGCTCGATCTCGTAGATGAACTCGCCCTGGCTGATCGCGTCGTTCGGACAGGCGGGCGCGCAGACGTCGCAGTTGATGCAGACGTTGGTGATCAGCAGCGACATCTTCTTTCCCCGCGGCCGCCGCATCCGGCGCACGCCCGGCCCGCGCGGGGCCGGGCGCTGCCACGGATCACTTCGCTTCGACGAACACGTAATTGGCGCCGGCGGCCTCGACCGCGGCTTTCACCCGGTCGTTGTCGGCGGCGGCGCCGATGAACAGGACTTTCGAGCCCTTCAGCGCGTTCGGCTCGGCGCCCTGGAAGGCGGCGACGATCAGGTCGGCCATCTTGCTGCTGTCCGGCGAACCGAAGGCGAGCATGTTGCCCGGCAGCACGGTGCGCAGCACGACGATGTTCACCTGCTCGACCATGCGCTGGTACTTGGTGCGCTTGTCGGCGGCCTCGTCCTCCGGGGTCAGGACGTCGCTGTCCATGCCCAGGTAGTACGAGTACACGTTGTCGGTGACGCCGGCGCGGTTGGCGTTGATCTCCTGGCCGAGGTAGGCCTTCCACGCGTTGTCGTCGCGCGGGTCGGACGGCGCCGTCAGGCGCTGCCGCTCGGTCTGCACCGGCTCCTCCTTCTTGCAGGCAGTGGTCAGGACCATCGGGGCCAGCAGGGCGAACAGGATCAGCACGCGTTTCATCTTCGGTTACCTCCGGATTTTCTCAGGTGCGCTTCCAGCGCGAGGACAACGCGGCGGCGACCGCCGGATGAACGAACCCGGACACGTCGCCGCCGAGGCGGGCGACCTCCCGGACCAGGCTCGAGGAAATGAAGCTGTGCTGTTCGGCCGGCGTCAGGAACAGGGTCTCGACGTCGGGGATCAGGTGCCGGTTCATGCTCGCCAGCTGGAACTCGTATTCGAAGTCCGACACCGCGCGCAGGCCACGCAGCAGCACCCCGGCGCCGACCTCGTTGACGAAGTGGGCGAGCAGCGAATGGAAGCCGCGGACCTCGACGTTCGGGAATTCCTTCAGCGCTTCCTGCGCCAGCGCCACCCGTTCCTCGAGCGGCAGCGCCGGACCCTTGCCCGGGCTCGCGGCCACACCGACGACGATGCGCTCGAACAGCGAGGTCGCCCGCGCGACCAGGTCGATGTGACCGTTGGTGATCGGGTCGAAGGTGCCCGGGTAGATCGCGACACGCTTTTGCACTGGACTCATCCGCGGCGGGGTCTCGCTCGGCAGGGCCGCAGTGTACCAGCCCGTTCAGCCGGCGGTTCCGTCGCCTGTCCGGAACAGCGCGTAGGCGACGTCTCGGGTCGCGCCGCGGCGGTGATCGTGCCAGGCGACCGGCAGCACCGGTTCCACGCCGACCGGTGCCTCGACGTAGATCCAGGCACGCGGCGGCAGCCACGGTGCCAGTGCCGCCGCTGCCTCGGCCCAGAGCCCGGCCGCGAACGGCGGGTCGAGGAAGACCAGGTCGAAGGACCGCGGCGGCTGCGTGCGCAGCCAGGCCAGCGCATCGGCGGCGTGCACCGTCACGACATCGTCGATCCTCAGCCGCTGCGCCTGCGTGCGCAGGTCCGCGGCGAGGCCGGCGTCGGCCTCGACCAGCACGACCTCGGCGGCACCGCGCGAGGCGGCCTCGAAACCGAGGGCGCCGGTGCCGGCGAACAGGTCGAGCACGCGCAGACCGCGCGGCGCCGGCTGCAGCCAGTTGAACAGGGTCTCGCGGACGCGGTCGGCGGTCGGGCGCAGGCCCGGCCGGTCGGCGACCGGCAGCTTCGAGCCGCGCAGGCGGCCGGCGATGATCCGCACCTGACCCGGCGGGCGTCCGGCGGTCGCTTTCATCGGGGCTGGAGGGGGGCCGGTGATACCATCCACGCATTGTCCGCGAAAGCAGCGCGATGTTCGATTTCTTCAAGAAAAAGCCCGAAAAGACCCCCGAGAAGCCGGCCGCGAAGCCCGCCACCGGGGCCGCGCCGGCACGCTCCGGTTTCAGCCCCGACGACCTGGCACGCGCGTTCACCGTCCACCAGGAAGAGAAGGCCGCCCGGCTCGAGGCCGAACGCGAGGCCGGCCGCGAGGCGATGAAGGGCGTGCTCGGCGGCAGCCTGTTCGCACGCAGCCTCGGCGGCCTGTTCGCGCGCAACCCGAAGCTCGACGAGGACCTGCTCGAGGAGATCGAGACCGCGCTGATCAGCGCCGATGTCGGCATCCCGGCGACCACCGAAGTCGTCGAGCGCCTGCGGAAGAAGATGAAGGCACGCGAATTCGCCGATGCCGCCGCCCTGCTGCGCTACCTGCGCGGCGACCTGCTGGCGATCCTGAAGCCGGTCGCCAAGCCGCTGGACATCGATGCCGCGGCGCAGCCCTTCGTCGTGCTCACCGTCGGCGTCAACGGCGTCGGCAAGACCACGACGATCGGCAAGCTCGCCCGCCGCTTCCAGCTCGACGGCCACAAGCTGATGCTCGCCGCCGGCGACACCTTCCGCGCCGCCGCGGTCGAGCAGCTGAAGATCTGGGGCGAACGCAACGATGTCGCGGTGATCGCCCAGGGCCAGGACGCCGATCCCGCCTCGGTCGCCTTCGACGCGCTGCAGGCGGCGAAGTCGCGTGGCTACGACGTGCTGATCGCCGACACCGCCGGCCGCCTGCACACCCAGCAGGGGCTGATGGCCGAACTCGGCAAGATCCGCCGCGTGCTCGGCAAGCTCGACCCGAAGGCGCCGCACGAGGTGCTGCTGGTGATCGACGGCACCACCGGCCAGAACGCGCTGAACCAGCTGCGCCAGTTCCACGCCGCGGTGAACGTGAGCGGCCTGGTCGTGACCAAGCTCGACGGCACCGCCAAGGGCGGCGTGGTGTTCGCGCTGGCGCGCGAGTTCGGCATCCCGATCCGCTTCATCGGCCTCGGCGAGAAGATCGAGGACCTGCGCGTGTTCGATCCGGAAGGCTTCGTCGACGCGCTGCTGCCGGAGACGCTCGCCGTGCCGGCGGCCGGTGACGCCGGCGAATGAGTCCCGCCGCCGCGGCGACGCCGACGACGCGTACGCCGAAACGCCGGCGCTGGCCGCGCGTGCTGGCGGTGCTGGCGATCCTGCTGCTGGCCGCCGCCTGGTGGATCGATCACCAGCTCGAACCGCACCGGCTGGCGAACACCGTGCTGGCGCGCGCCGGCGCCGCGCTCGGTCTCGAACTCAGCTACGAAGGTGATCCCGATTACGCACTGCGCCCGGAACCACGGCTGCGCCTGCCCCGCTTCAGCGCCCGCGTGCCCGGCGCGGCGACGCCGCTGCTGACCGCCGACCGGCTCGAGGTGTCGCTGCCGTGGTCGACGATCCTCGACGGCGAGGCGGTGGTGATCACCCGCATCGAACTCGACGCGCCGCGGCTGGACCTTGCCGCTCTGAATGCGTGGCTGGATTCGCGGCCGCCGTCCGACGCCCCGTTCGAGCTGCCCACGCTCACCGACGGCCTGCGCATCACCGACGGCCGCATCGACGGCGACGGCTGGAGCCTGCAGGCACTCGAGGTTTCGCTGCCGCGGCTGGTGCCGCAGACCCCGGCCGATGCGTTGATCGCCGGCGAATTCCGCCGCGCCGATCTCGCGGTCGACTTTCGCGGCCGCCTGCAGCAGGCGACCGCCGGGCTGCGTTCGCCGACGCTGGCGGAATTCGCCGGCACCTGGTCGGCCGGCGACATCGCCATGCCCTGGCAGTTCAAGCTCGGCGGCGACCTCGATCTCGGCGACGAGGCCTGGCGCCTCGGCCACCTGAGCCTCGCCGCCGACGGCCGCCTGCCGCCGGCGACGGCCGAAGGCGCGGAAACGGCCGCCCCCGGCCCGGCCTGGCAGCTCGGCGCGAGCGGCGACCTCGGCGCCACTGCCGACGGCGGCATCGGCGGTGGGCTGCGGTTCTCCTTCGGCGGCGAGGACCAGCTGCCGGCGCTCGACGGCGAGGGCGAACTGGCGATCGGCGACACCATCGCGCTCGATTTCGCCGGCCTGCTGACGCGCTGGCCGGCGACCTGGCCGGTGCTGCCCGGCGCCGCGGTCACCGCCGACGACCCGCTGGCCTGGTCGCTGACCTACACCGGCGATCGCGAGCTCGGCGCGCCGGTGTCGCTGCACGCCGAGCGCGGCGACACCCGCCTGTTCACGCGCCTGACGGTGCCCGAGCTGCAGGCCTGGCTCGAAACCGAGACCGGTTCGCCGCTGCCGCCGCTGGCCGGGACCTTCGAAGCGCCCTCGCTGCAGTTCGGCAGCGTGAGTTTCGAGGGCGTGCGCCTGCGCATCGAGGACGACGGGGACGACGGGGACGCCGCTGCGGATGCCGACGCCGCGGCCACCGGATCGCCGTGAGCCACGATTTCGCCGCGACCCTGCTGGCCTGGTTCGACCGCGACGGCCGCCACGACCTGCCCTGGCAGCATCCGCGCACGCCGTATCGGGTGTGGCTCGCGGAGATCATGTTGCAGCAGACCCAGGTGCAGACGGTGATTCCGTACTACGCCCGCTTCCTCGAGACGCTGCCGACGCTGCCGGCACTCGCCGCGGCCGAGCTCGACCAGGTGCTGGCGCTGTGGTCGGGGCTGGGCTACTACGCCCGCGCCCGCAACCTGCACCGTGCCGCGCGGCTGTGCGTCGAGCACCACGGCGGCGAGCTGCCGCGCGACTTCGCCGAGCTCGCGGCCCTGCCCGGCATCGGCCGCAGCACCGCCGGGGCGATCCTCGCGCAGGCGCATGGCGACCGTTTCGCGATCCTCGACGGCAACGTCAAGCGCACGCTGGCGCGCTACCACGGCATCGCCGGCTGGCCGGGGGCGTCGGCGGTCGAGCGGACGCTGTGGGACCTGGCCGAGGCGGCTCTGCCGCAGGAACGGCTGGCTGACTACACCCAGGCGGTGATGGATTTCGGCGCGACCCTGTGCACCCGCCACGACCCGGCCTGTCTGTTCTGCCCGCTGCGGGAAGACTGCGTCGCCCATCGCGAAGGCCTGGTCGACCAGTTGCCGGAGGCGAAGCCCGGCAAGCCGCTGCCGCAGCGGCGCACGCTGATGCTGCTGCTGCGCGACGAAGCCGGCCGCATCCTGCTGCAGCGGCGCCCGCCGACCGGCGTCTGGGCCGGACTGTGGTCGCTGCCCGAGGCCGACGACCACGATGCCGCCCGCGCCTTCGTCGCCCGCCACAGCCGCCACGACTTCGATGCCGGCGAAGCGCTGCCGGCGCTGCAGCACACCTTCAGCCACTTCCGCCTGCAGATCGAGACCTACGCCTGGGGGCCGGCGAAATCCGGCGAAGCTACGAAGTCACCGCGCGCCGCCGATCCCGCCCCGGCGATCGGCGACAATGACGACCTGCGCTGGATCGCGCCCGACCACCTGCGCGAGGTCGGACTGCCGGCGCCGGTCCGCAAACTCCTGGAATGAAGCGATGAGCCGTACCGTCTTCTGCGAAAAGCTGCAGCGCGAGTCCGAAGGCCTGCCCTTCGTGCCCTGGCCGGGCCCGCTCGGCAAGCGCATCTTCGACCACATCGGCCGCGAGGCCTGGCAGCAGTGGCTGGCGCACCAGACGATGCTGATCAACGAGAACCGGCTGTCGCCGATGGACCCGAAACACCGCGCCTTCCTCGAAGGCGAGATGGAGAAGTTCCTGTTCGGCGACGGCGCCGAAACGCCCGCCGGCTACATCCCCCCCGACACCCCTCCCGACACCCCGCTGTAGGAGCGCCTTCAGGCGCGATGCCCTGTAGGAGCGCCTTCAGGCGCGATCCCCTGTAGGAGCGCCTTCAGGCGCGATCCCCTCGCCTCAGGCGTTCCCCGACTCCCGCAACGTCTCCCGCATCGCCGGCACGTCGACCTCGCGGATCCGGTCGATCTTGCAGCGCAGGCCATCCTCGCCGAGCACGTAGCCATTGCTGGTGTTGAGGGTGTCGTTGAGGGTGTCGATCGCCACCGCCCAGCTGCGCTCGAGATGGCGACAGGCCGCGCTCTTGCGCAGGTCGACCAGCCAGGCCTTGCTCGGCGTCTCCCAGACCAGGATCGCCTGCGGCGCGACCACTTCGTAGCGATGGATCGGGCGCAGGAAGCGCACGGTGTTGCGCGGCTCGCCGGCGTGCTGCTGCGCGGCGGCGAACTTGGCGACGTCCTCGGCCGACTGTCGATCGGCGCTGGCACCGGACGTGGCACAGGCGGCACCGGTCAGCGCGACGGCAACGGCGATCGCAGCGATGTGCAGCGGAAGTTTGCGGGACATGGGGATCTCCTCGGGTCGGGCATCAGGGCCGAGCCCAAGCTACTCCGACGCCGTGACGCCGGCAGGCCCCGTCGCGCCATGCATTCATCCGCGATTTCATTGGCGCCGGCGGATCCTCCGCGGCCGCGGGCCGGAACCGCCGCGGCTTGCGGCGGCTCCTTCATCTCCCGTAGAATCTCGGGCTCGCCCGGCCCCGCCGCGGCGTCGCCAGATCCCTGGCCGAGTAGCTCAGTTGGTAGAGCAGGGGATTGAAAATCCCCGTGTCGGCGGTTCGATTCCGTCCTCGGCCACCATCATTCGAAGGCCCGCAGCGATGCGGGCCTTTCGATTTTCCGGCGCCGGAGCAACGCGTCAATACGGACTGGTATGCTCGGGGTTTCCCACCTCGCGCCAGGCCCATGCGTCCCTACCGACTCCTGCTCCTCGCCCTGTTCGCCGTGCTGATCGCCGCCTGCGCCGGCGGCCCGCCGAAGCGCATCTTCCCGCCCCAGGTCACCGTGCAGGAGCTGCGCCTGCAGGACGGCGGCCAGTGGGTCGCGCAGCTGCGGCTGCGCAACTACAGCACCGTCGCGATGACGTTCTCGCGCCTGCAGGGCACGCTGACGATCGGCGGCCAGGAGGCCGTGCGCTTCGACATCGATCCCGGCCTCGCGGTCGGCCCCGGGTCGACCGAACTGGTCGCGCACAGCTTCGCGCCCTCGGCGGCGGCGAGGTCGGCGCTCGACAGCGCCCTCGCCGCCGGCCGCGGTGTCCGATACCGCATCGCCGGCGAGATCCGCAGCAGCGATCCCGGCACCAACGACCGTTACGAATACGAAAGCGCGCTGGACCCCGTCCCGGGGCTGGCCGGCGTGCTGCGCTGATCAGGGAAGACACCATGAGCCACTACACCGCCCCGCTGCGCGACATGAAGTTCGCGCTCTACGACGTCATCGGCGCGGAAGCGCTGTACGCCCGCCTCGGCCTCGAGAACGCCACCCGCGACCTGCTCGACGCGGTGATGGACGAGGCCGCGAAATTCGCCGGCCAGGTGCTGGCGCCGCTGAACGCGATAGGCGATTCCGAAGGCTGCCGCTTCGACCCGGCCACCGGCACCGTCGCCACCCCGCCGGGCTTCCGAGAGGCCTATGCGCAGTTCGTCGACGGCGGCTGGACCGGCATCACCGGCCCGGAAGCCTTCGGCGGCCAGGGCCTGCCGGAAAGCTTCGGCGCCGCGCTGAAGGAGATGCTCGACGCCGCCAACCTCAGCTGGAGCAACTACCCGCTGCTGTCGCACGGCGCCGTCGAGGCGTTGAAGCGGCACGGCCAGCCCTGGCAGCAGGACGTGTTCCTGAAGGCGATCGTCGAGGGCCGCTGGACCGGCACGATGTGCCTGACCGAGCCGCACTGCGGCTCCGACCTCGGCCTGTTGAAGACGAAGGCCGAGCCACGTGAGGACGGCACGTATGCGGTCACCGGCACCAAGATCTTCATCACCGGCGGCGAACACGACTTCACCGACAACATCGTGCACCTGGTGCTCGCCCGCCTGCCGGACGCACCGGCCGGCACCAAGGGCATCTCGCTGTTCATCGTGCCGAAGCTGAAGACCGCGCGCGACGGCACGGTCGGCGAGCGCAACGCGGTCCGCTGCGGCTCGATCGAGCACAAGATGGGCATCCACGGCTCGGTGACCTGCGTCATGAACTTCGACGGCGCCGAGGGTTATCTGATCGGCGAGCCGAACAAGGGCCTCGCGGCGATGTTCGCGATGATGAATTCGGCCCGCCTCGCGGTCGGCCTGCAGGGCCTGGCGCTGATGGACCGCGCCTGGCAGGGCGCCCTCGCCTACTCGCGCGAACGCCTGCAGATGCGTTCCGCCTCCGGTCCGAAGTTCCCGGAGAAGCCGGCCGATCCGCTGATCGTGCACCCGGACATCCGCCGCATGCTGCTGACCTGCAAGTCGCTGGCCGAAGGCGGCCGCATGCTGGCGCTGCACGCCGCGACCCTGCTCGACGTGATCGAGCACGCGCAGGACGAACAGGAGCGCAAGGACGCCGACGTCCTGCTCGGCTTCCTGACCCCGATCGTCAAGGGCATGCTGACCGAGTGGGGCAATGAATGCGCCTACCACGCGCTGCAGTGCTTCGGCGGCCACGGCTACATCCGCGAACACGGCATGGAGCAGCTGGCACGCGACGCCCGCATCACGACGATTTACGAGGGCACCACCGGCATCCAGGCGCTCGACCTGCTCGGCCGCAAGACCCTGCAGCTGCAGGGCGCCGGCCTGCAGCAATTCCTGCGCATGATTTCGGAATTCTGCAGCGCCCAGGCCCAGGACCCGGCGATGATCGAGTTCGTGCTGCCGCTGGCCGAGGCCGCGAGGGCCTGGGGCGAGCTGACGATGGAGATCGGCCGGCGCGCGGTCGCCGATCCGGAAGAGGTCGGCGCGGCGGCGGTCGATTACCTCGCCTACTCCGGCTATGTCGCCCTCGCCTTCTGGTGGGCCAAGGCGGTCGCTGCGGTGAACCGCGACGGCCAGCCCGACGACCTGCGCACGGCCAAACGCGAAACCGCCCGCTTCTACTTCGCGCGCATCCTGCCGCGGACGCAGATGCATGCGGCGGCGATCCGCACCGGCGCCGGCAACCTGCTGGCCCTCGACGCGGCGCTGTTCGACAGCTGACTCGCTCGTCCGGACGGCGTCGATCGGGAACGCAGATCACAACGGATCAAAGCCGATTGCACGGATAGGCAGGAGCACTCCTGTTCTTGCCCCGAGTGCATCGATTCCCCGGGACGAAGGCGTCACCGCGCCTGCGGTGGCGACCCGAATAGCTCGATCCCGTGTAATCCGCCTTGATCCGTTGTCGATCTGTGTTGCTTACGCAATGCCCGTTTTCGCGGGCTGAACACGCGCCGCCACCGACAGTGGCGGCATGGCTGCCGGTGATCACGACGAAGTGAAGGGGGCGCCGCGTTCGCGGCGAAGCGTGGTGCTGCGCGTCGCGGCGGTCGTCGCGCTCGCGTTGGTCGTGCTGCTCCTGCTGTGGGACTGGAACTGGTTCAAGGGGCCGATCGAGCGGCGGATACAGGCGGCGACCGGGCGCGAATTCAGCATCGCCGGTGACCTCGACGTCGAGCTGCATCTGTTCCGGCCGACCGTCGTCGCCGACGGCGTGCGCCTCGGCAATGCGGCGTGGTCGGAAGAGACGGAGATGTTCGCCGCCGAGCGCGTACGCCTGCAGTGGGCGGTGTGGCGGATGCTGCGCGGCGAGGTGCTGCTGCCGCGCATCGAACTGCAGGCACCGCGCCTGCTGCTCGAGCGCGGCGAGGACGGGCTCGGCAACTGGCGCTTCCGCGACGAGCCGCGCGAAACCGCGGCCGAGTGGCCGCGGATCGGCGAGCTGGTCGTGCATGACGGCCGGTTCCGCTTCGTCGAGCACGGCTATGACACCGACTTCGACGTCGCGGTGAACAGCGGCGAGGTCGACGGCTCCGGCCGCGCGCCGCTGCTCGTCGACGGCGACGGCCGCTATCGCGCCGGCGAGTTCGAACTGGAAGGCCGGGTGGATTCGCCGCTCGAGCTGCTGCCGGTCGGCGACGCCCCGGTCGCCGACGCTGGAGACGAGGTCGCGGTCGCGGCCGACGCCTACCGGGTGGACCTGCGCGCCCGCGCCGGCACCACCCGCGCACGTGCCTTCGGTGGCCTGGCACCGCCGATCCGCCTCGACGATTTCGACGTCGGTTTCGAGATCTCCGGCGCCGACATGGCGCATCTGTACGACCTGTTCGGACTGGCGATCCCGAAGACGCCGCCCTACCGCCTCGAGGGCCGGCTCGGCCGCGTCGGCAGTGTCTGGCACTACAACGGTTTCAGCGGCGTGGTCGGCGATTCCGATCTCGCCGGCGACGCGACGATCGACCCGTCGGGCGAACGCACGAAGTTGACCGCCGAGCTGCGTTCGCAGCGCCTCGATTTCGACGACCTCGCCGGTTTCATCGGCGGCACCCCCCGCGCCGGCGAAGGCGAGGCGCCCGCGCCGGCCGTGCCCGCTGACCCGGCGCGGGTGTTCCCGACGCGCGACTACGAGCTGTCGAAGCTGCGCGCGATGGATGCCGACGTACGTCTGGTCGCGGCGCGGGTGAACTCGCCGAAGCTGCCGCTGGACGACATGGACGCGCACCTGGTGCTGGTCGACGGCGACCTGCGCCTGGATCCGCTCGACTTCGGGATCGCCGACGGCCGCATCACCAGCACGCTCCACCTCGATGCACGGCAGACGCCGCTGGCCGGCGAGGCCGATGTGCATGTGCGCCGCCTCGAACTGAGCCAGCTCGCCCCCGAGGGCGCGCCGGAGAGCGCCGGCCGCATCGGTGGGCGCATCCAGCTCGCCGGCCGCGGCAACTCGGTCGCGGCGCTGCTGGCCAACGCGAACGGCGAAGCGCAGATCGGCATGGGCGAAGGCCGGATCAGCAACCTGCTGCTGGAACTGGCCGGGATCGACATCTACGAGGCGCTGAAATTCATGATCGGCAAGGATCGAGTGATTCCGATCCGCTGCGCCTACGCCGATCTCGCGGTCGCGGACGGCATCGCGACGTCGCGCCAGTTCGCGTTCGACACCACCGACACGGTGCTGTTCGTCGAAGGCGCCGTCGACCTCGGCGACGAACGCTTCGACCTGCGCCTGGCGCCGCGGCCGAAGGACCCGAGCCCGCTGAGCCTGCGCTCGCCGCTGCGCCTGACCGGCAACCTGAAGTCGCCGAAGATCCGCCCCGAAGCCGGCCCGCTGCTGCTGCGCGGCGCGATCGCCGCTGCCTTGTACGCGGTCGCGCCACCGGCGGCGATCCTGGCGCTGATCGAGACCGGCCCGGGCGAGGACACCGGCTGCGGCGCCGACAACCCGCGGATCCGGGCGGAGACCGATGCGGTCGAGAACGCCGGACCAGCAAGCGAGTAACCCCCATCCTGTAGGAGCGGCTTCAGCCGCGATCCCACTGCCCGCGCAAAGAAAAAGCCCGCTTTCGCGGGCTGATTCGGATGGTCGGGACGGCGGGATTCGAACCCACGACCCTCTGCCCCCCAGGCAGATGCGCTACCAGGCTGCGCTACGCCCCGACACGGGCCGGCGATTATACCCATCAATCCACACGTAGGAGCGCCTTCAGGCGCGATGCCTTTGATTCATCGCGGCTGAAGCCGCTCCTGCAGGCTGCTGCTTCATCGCGGCTGAAGCCGCTCCTACAGGGCGTTTCGTCAAGGAGTGGCGGGTCAGCGCTTCAGGAGCTGCAGCACTTCCTCGAGCTCCATCCGCACCTGGCGCACGACCTGGGCGGTCATCGAGGTCTCGACGCGGGCGGCTTCGCCCTCGAGGCGCTGGCGGGCGCCGGAGATCGTATAGCCCTGTTCGTACAGCAGGCCGCGGATCTGGCGGATCATCAGCACGTCGTGGCGCTGGTAATAGCGGCGGTTGCCGCGGCGCTTGACCGGCTTGAGGCTGGTGAATTCGGTTTCCCAGTAGCGCAGCACGTGCGGCTTGACGTCGCAGAGCTCGCTGACCTCACCGATGGTGAAGTAGCGCTTGGCCGGGATCGGCGGGAGTTCGCGGTTACTGCCCGGATCCAGCATAGGCTTCCACCCGTTCCTTCAGCTTCTGGCCGGGACGGAACGTGACGACGGTGCGGGCGGAGATCGGGATCTCCTCGCCGGTCTTGGGATTGCGGCCGGGCCGCTGGTTCTTGCGGCGCAGGTCGAAGTTGCCGAAGCCGGACAGCTTCACCTGCTGCCCACGCTCGAGCGCCTCGCGCAGCGCGTCGAAGAACGAGTCGACGAATTCCTTGGCCTCGCGCTTGTTCAGACCCACTTCCTCGAACAGCCGCTCGGCCATCTCGGCCTTGGTCAATGCCATTACCTGCCCCTGTCCACGCCGTCGCCGGCGCCCGTCACGACCGCAGTTTCGCGCCGCATTCACGGCCCAGGGCCGCGAGTGCGTCGGCGACCGCCTGGTCACCGTCGCGATCCGTGAGGGTGCGCGAAACGTCTTGGAGAATCAAGCCCATAGCCAGACTCCTTGAGCCGGATTCCAGCCCCGGACCGGTGTAGCGGTCGAACAGCCGGAGCTCGCGCAGCAGCGGCCCGAGGGTGGTCTCGAGGCAGCGGCGGATGGCGGCCCAGGACACCGTTTCCGGCACGACGAGCGCGAGGTCCCGGCGGATGGACGGGAACCGCGACACCCCGCCGGCGCGGGCGACCGCGCGGCCGGCCAGCGGCGCGAGGTCGAGCTCGAAGGCGAGTACCGGATGGTCGAGATCCAGCGCCTTCTGCAGCGCCGGGTGCAGCTGGCCGAGCCAGCCGATCCGCACGCCGTCGCGCCAGACCCCGGCGCTGCGGCCCGGATGCGCGTAGGCCGGGGCCTCGACGCGGAATTCCGCTTCGGCGCCGGCCAGCGCCAGCAGGGCCTCGACCTCGCCCTTCAGGTCGTGGAAGTCGACGTCGCCGGCCTTGCCGTCCCAGTGCTCGCCGGCGCGCGGGCCGCAGGCGACCGCGGCGATCCGGCGGGTCTCCAGCGGCGCTTCGCCGGCGCGGGCATGGAAGACGCGGCCGAGTTCGAACAGGCGCACGCGCTCCTGCTGGCGGGCACGGTTGTGCGCGAGTGCGTCGACCAGGCCGGGCAGCAGCGAGGTGCGCATCACTCCGAGCTCGGCCGACAGCGGATTCGCCAGCGGCACCGCGGCGTCCAGCAACTGCCAGGTCTTCAGGCGCTCGCCGTCGACGAAGGCGTAGCTGACGGCCTCGAGCCAGCCGCGGCCGACCAGCTGGCGGCGCAGCACGGCGTCGGCGACGACGGTTTCGCTGGGCGCGACCAGGCGCACCTCGCCGGCCGGCAGCGTCGTCGGGATCGCGTCGTAGCCGTGGATGCGGGCGATTTCCTCGATCAGGTCCTCTTCGATCGCGATGTCGAAGCGGCGGCTCGGCGGCTGCACCGTCCAGCCATCGACGGTCGCCGTCACGACCATGCCGAGGGCGCGCAGGATGCGCTCGACCTCGGCGTCGGCGACATGGATGCCGAGCACGCGCGCCAGCCGGGCGCGACGCAGGTTCACCGGCGGGCGCTGCGGCAGGTGCTGTTCGAGCACGACCTCGGTCAGCGGGCCGGCCTTGCCGCCCATGATCTCCAGCGCCAGCGCGGTGGCGCGCTCGACCGCGTAACGCGGCAGCTCCGGATCGACGCCGCGCTCGAAGCGGTGGGCGGCATCGGTGTGCATGCCGAGCCTGCGGGCGCGGCCGATGATCGCCGCCGGCGCCCAGTGCGCGGCCTCGAAGAAGACGCGGGTGGTGGTTTCGGTGACGCGGCTGTCCCAGCCGCCCATCAGGCCGGCCAGCGCCGAGGCCTTGCCGGCGTCGGCGACGACCAGGAAGCCCTCGTCGATCGTCACCGTGCGCTCGTCGAGCAGCTTCACCTGCTCGCCGGCGCGGCCGTGGCGGACCTGCAGCGGGCCGGTCAGGCGGTCGGCGTCGAAGGCGTGCAGGGGCTGGCCGAGCTCGAGCATCACGTAGTTGGTGATGTCGACCAGCGGGCGGATCGGGCGCAGGCCGGCGCGGCGCAGGCGCTCGGCCATCCACAGCGGCGTGCGCGCGTCCGGGTCGAGGCCCTCGACGACGCGACCGCAGAAGCGCGGGCAATCGGCGCCGGCCTGCAGTTCGACGTTGATCCGCGCATCGGTGGTGACGGCGGCTTCGGGAATCGGCATCGGTTCGACCGTCGTGCCGAGCGCAGCGGCGACATCGAAGGCGATGCCGCGGACGCTGAAGCAGTCGGCGCGGTTCGGGGTCAGCTTCAACTCGAAGCTGGCGTCCGGCAGGCCGAGATAGTCGGCCAGCGGCGTGCCAACCGGCGCGTCCGCGGGCAACTCGAGCAGGCCGGAGGCATCGGCGTCGATGCCGAGTTCCTTCGCCGAGCAGAGCATGCCGGAGGACTCGACACCGCGCAGTTTCGCGGCCTTGATCTTCATCTCGCCGATCACCGTGCCGATGGTCGCCAGCGGCGCCTTCAGGCCGGCGCGGGCGTTCGGCGCACCGCAGACGATCTGCACGCTGCCGGCGCCGGTGGCGACCTGGCAGACCTGCAGGCGGTCGGCTTCCGGATGCTTCTCGCAGGCCAGGATTTCCGCGACGACGACGCCCTCGAGGGCGCCGCCGATGGCCGTGGTCTCCTCGACCTCGAGGCCGATCGCGGTCAGGGTCGCGGCGAGTTCCTCACGGGAGGCGTCGACGCGGACGTGTTCGCGGAGCCAGCTTTCGGGGAATTTCATTGCATCGGGTCCGGTATTGGGCGCCTTCAGGCGCAGGAGGCATCGCGGCTGAAGCCGCTCCTACAGGGGGCTGAAGGGGTCAGGCGAACTGGCGCAGGAAGCGGGAGTCGTTCTCGAAGAAGCTGCGCAGGTCGTCGACGCCGTAGCGCAGCATCGCGAAACGCTCGACGCCGAGACCGAAGGCGAAGCCGGTGTACTTCTCCGGGTCGATGCCGCAGGCGCGCAGCACGTTCGGATGCACCATGCCGCAGCCGAGCACCTCCAGCCAGCGGGTGCTGCCATCGGCCTGCTGCCAGGCGATGTCCACTTCCGCCGAAGGTTCGGTGAAGGGGAAATAGCTCGGGCGGAAGCGCATCTCGAAATCGCGCTCGAAGAAACCGCGCACGAACTCGGCCAGCGTGCCCTTGAGGTCGGCGAAGCTGGAGGTCTCGTCGACCAGCAGGCCCTCGACCTGGTGGAACATCGGCGTATGGGTCTGGTCGCTGTCGCTGCGGTAGACCTTGCCGGCGGCGATCATGCGCAGCGGCGGACCGCCACGCTCGGCGACGGCCTGGCGCATGAAGCGCACCTGCACGCCCGAGGTGTGCGTGCGCAGCAGGCGGCCATCGGCGAAATAGAAGGTGTCGTGCATCGCCCGCGCCGGGTGGTGCGGCGGGAAGTTCAGCGCCTCGAAGTTGTGCTCGTCGTCCTCGATCTCGGGGCCGTCGGCGAGCTGGTAGCCGAGGCGCGCGAAGATCTCGCTGATGCGCTCGAGCGTGCGCGAGACCGGGTGCAGGTTGCCCGGCAGTTCGCCGCGGCCCGGCAGGGTCACATCGATGGTCTCGGCGGCGATCCTCGCGGCCATCGCCGCTTCTTCCAGCGCCGCCTTGCGCGCGGCCAGGGCGGCGGCGACCTCGTCGCGGGCACGGTTGACCGCCTCGCCGGCGCTGCGGCGCTGCTCCGGCGGCAGGGCGCCGAGCTGCTTGAGCTGGCCGGTGATCGTGCCGGACTTGCCGAGCAGGGCGACGCGCAGGGACTCGAGCGTGTCGAGCGCGGTGGCGGCGGCAATGTCGCCCAGGGCGGTGCGGGTGAGGGTTTCGAGGTCGCTCATGCCATTCGCGCCTGAAGGCGCTCCTACAGGTGAAGGGTCGTCCGGCGCCGGAAAGAGAAAGGGGAAGGACTCTCGCCCTTCCCCTCCCGGAATCACCCCGCGACGGCTGGCCGCCGCGGGTGGGCCTTACGCGGCGAGAGCGCGCTTGGCCTGCTCGGCGATCGCGCCGAACGCGACCGGATCGTGGATCGCGAGGTCCGCGAGCGTCTTGCGGTCCATCGTGACGCCGGCCTTCAGCAGGCCGTTCATGAAGCGGCTGTAGCTCATCCCGTGCGTGCGGGCCGCCGCATTGATGCGAACGATCCACAGCGAACGGAACTGGCGCTTGCGCTGCTTGCGACCGATGTACGCGTACTGCGCGGCCTTGGTGACGGCCTGCTTGGCGACGCGGAAAACCTTGCGACGGGCGTTGTAGTAGCCCTTCGCGAGCTTGATGATCTTCTTGTGACGGCGGCGCGCCGTGACACCACGCTTGACTCGTGCCATGTCTTATCTCCTCAGAGGTACGGCAGCATGCGGTCCAGACGGCCCGCGTCCTCGGCACGAACATGGTTCGTCTGCCGCAGGTTGCGCTTCCGCTTGGTCGCCTTCTTGGTGAGGATGTGGCTACGGTTGGCGTGGCCCGCCTTGTACTTGCCGGAAGCGGTCTTCCGGAAACGCTTGGCGGCCGCCCGGTTGGTCTTGATCTTGATCTTGGCCATGGGTGTCCCTTCGGGTGTTTTTTCGTGACTGACCTGGGCGGTGGCTCGCGCCACACTTTCCATCCTGCCCAAACCGGCTTGTAAGTCGATGATTTCTCGCGAGATCTACGACAGGTCCATGACGGTTTCGCCCGGTGGACCGGGCCCGGAACCGTACCGGGGAACCACCGGAAGCCCGGTGGGCCGCGAATTATGCCAGAGAAGGGCGCCCCTGTGTAGGAGCGCCTTCAGGCGCGATGCCTTCCGTAGGAGCGCCTTCAGGCGCGATCCGCTCATGGACCGGACCCGGGACCGATCGCGACCGCGTCGATCGCGGCTGAAGCCGCTCCTACAGGAGGAGCGGCGGAGGGGGAGCGGCGGGGGGAGCGGCGGGGAGCGGCGGGCTTATTTCCGCTTGGGGGCGACCATCATGATCATCTGCCGGCCCTCGAGGCGCGGCCGCTGTTCGATGACCACGTCCTCGCCGAGGTCGGCCTCGATGCGCTTGGCCATCTCCAGACCCAGCTCCTGGTGCGCCATCTCGCGTCCCTTGAAGCGGATGTTCACCTTCACCTTGTCGCCTTCCTCGAGGAAGCGGCGCAGGTTGCGGAGCTTGATGTTGTAGTCGCCGTCGTCGGTCGTCGGGCGGAACTTCAGTTCCTTGATCTCGACGATCTTCTGCTTCTTCTTGGCGGCGTTCGCCTTCTTCTGGAGGTCGAACTTGTACTTGCCGTAATCCATGATCCGGCAGACCGGCGGATCGGCCGTGGGCTGGATCTCGACCAGATCGACGCCGCTTTCCTCGGCCAGCGCCAGCGCTTCGTCGCGCGACAGCACGCCGACCATTTCGCCGTCGAGACCGATCACCCGCACGCGCGGAACCCGGATCTCCAGGTTCTTGCGGTTGCCCTTGTCAATTGAAGTGTTGATTCGCGTGTTCTCGTTGATGCTTCACTGAAATCCGGCGGCCATCTCAGGCCGTCGGGCCGTTCTCCGCGCGCAGCCGGTCTGCGAAGGCTTCGACCGTAAGCGAGCCCAGGTCCTCTCCCGACCGGGTACGCAACGCGACCTTGCCCTGCTCCTTTTCGCGGTCTCCGACCACCAGCAGGTAGGGGATGCGCTGCAGCGTGTGCTCGCGGATCTTATAGCCGATCTTCTCGTTCCGCAAATCGGACTGGACCCGGAAGCCTTGATTCGCAAGGGTTTTCCGAACTTCATCGGCGTATTCGGCCTGCGCGTCCGTGATGTTCATGACAACCGCCTGGACCGGCGCCAGCCAGGCCGGGAAGGCGCCGGCGTGGTTCTCGATCAGGATGCCGATGAAGCGCTCCATCGAGCCGACGATGGCCCGGTGCAGCATCACCGGGTGCCGGCGCGCCGAATGTTCGTCGATGTATTCGGCGTCCAGGCGCTGCGGCATCATGAAGTCGACCTGCATCGTGCCCAGCTGCCAGGTGCGGCCGATCGCGTCCTTCAGGTGGTACTCGATCTTCGGGCCGTAGAAGGCGCCCTCGCCCGGCAGTTCCTGCCATTCGACCCCGGACACCGCCAGCGCCGAGCGCAGCGCCGCTTCCGCCCGATCCCAGGTGGCGTCGTCGCCGAGCCGGTTCTCCGGGCGCAGGGCGATCTTCACCGCCGGCTCGCCGAAACCGAAGTCGCGGTAGACCTTCAGGGCCTGGGCGTGGAAGGCGCGCACCTCGGCCTCGATCTGCTCTTCCGTGCAGAAGACGTGGCCGTCGTCCTGGGTGAAGCCGCGCACGCGCAGGATGCCGTGCAGCGCGCCCGAAGGCTCGTTGCGGTGACAGGCGCCGAACTCGCCGTAACGGATCGGCAGGTCGCGGTAGCTGTGCAGGCCCTGGTTGAATACCTGGACGTGGCCCGGGCAGTTCATCGGCTTGACCGCGTACTGCCGGTTCTCGGACTCGGAGAAGAACATGTTCTCCTTGTAGTTGTCCCAGTGGCCGGAACGCTTCCAGAGCGTCACGTCGAGGATCTGCGGGCAACGCACTTCCTGGTAGCCGGACTCGCGGTAGACGCGGCGCATGTACTGCTCGACCACCTGCCAGATCGCCCAGCCCTTCGGATGCCAGAACACCAGGCCCGGACCCTCTTCCTGCAGGTGGAACAGGTTCTGCTGCTTGCCGATGCGGCGATGGTCGCGTTTCTCGGCTTCCTCGATGCGCTGGATGTAGGCGTCGAGCTGCTTCTTGTCCGCCCAGGCGGTGCCGTAGATGCGCTGCAGCTGCTCGTTCTTCGAGTCGCCGCGCCAGTAGGCGCCGGAGACGCGCGTCAGCCTGAAGGCCTTCAGGAAGCGGGTGTTCGGCACGTGCGGACCGCGGCACATGTCGACGTATTCCTCGTGCCAGTACAGGCCCATCGCTTTCTCGTCGGGCATGTCCTCGATCAGGCGCAGCTTGTAGTCCTCGCCACGGGCGCGGAAGACCGCGATGACCTCCTCGCGCGGGGTCATCTTCTTGATGACGTCGTAGTCCTTGGCGATCAGCTCGGCCATGCGCTTTTCTATCGCGGCCAGGTCCTCCGGGGTGAAGGGCTTTTCGCTCCAGATGTCGTAGTAGAAACCCTCGGCGATCACCGGACCGATGACCATCTTGGCGTCGGGGAACAGCTGCTTCACCGCATGCCCGACCAGGTGGGCGCAGGAGTGGCGGATGATCTCGACGCCTTCCTCGTCCTTCGGGGTGACGATCTGCAGGCTGGCGTCGTGGTCGATGAGGTCGCAGGCGTCGACCAGGCGGCCGTCGACCTTGCCGGCGACGGTCGCCTTGGCGAGGCCGGCGCCGATCGACTGGGCGACTTCCATCACCGTGACGGGATGGTCGAACTGGCGGTGGCTGCCGTCGGGAAGCGTGATCTGGATCATTTCGGAACTCGGAAAGCGGGCGAAAAAAAAGGACGCCAGGCGTCCTCGATCGGTCGGGCCTGGGCGGGGGTCAGCTGCGGTTCGCGCTAGTGCTCATGTCGCACGCTCGACGCCGGTTCCCCGGGGCCACCTCGTGGTTGTTGACCGCGCCAAGTTAGTGGCGGGCCGGGGCGAAGTCAACGCGGCCCGGCCACGGCTAGACTCGCGGAACCCCGCCCGGAGCGCATGATGGCCACCAGCATCCACGATTTCCACGACGATCCCCGCAATGCCGGCATCCTGATCTGGATCAACGGCGCCCTGAAACCACGGGCCGAGGCCACCGTGTCGGTCTTCGACAGCGGCTTCGTGCTCGGCGACGGGGTCTGGGAGGGGCTGCGGGTCGTCGGTGGCCACCCCGTCTTCCTCGATGCCCACCTGGACCGGCTGTTCGAGGGCGCGAAGGCGATCGCCCTCGACATCGGCCTCGACCGCGCCGGCCTGACCCGGGCGATCTACGACACCCTCGCCGCCAACGGCATGCAGGACGGCGTGCACCTGCGGCTGATGGTCACCCGCGGCGTGAAGCGCACGCCCTACCAGGACCCGCGCGTCTGCATCGGCCCGGCGACGGTGGTGATCATCCCGGAGTTCAAGATCGCCAAGCCGGAGACGGTGAATGCGGGCCTGCGCCTGTTCACCGTGCACGTGCGCCGCGGCTTCCCGGACGTGCAGGATCCCAAGCTCAACAGCCACAGCAAGCTCAACTGCATCACGGCCTGCATCCAGGCCTATACCGCCGGCGCCGACGAGGCGCTGATGCTCGACCCGCACGGCTTCGTCGCGACCTGCAATTCGACCCATTTCTTCATCGTCCGCCGCGGCGAGGTCTGGACCTCGAGCGGCGACTACTGCCTCGGCGGCATCACCCGCGCCAACGTGCTGCGGGTCTGCGCCGAGGCCGGCATCGTCGCCCGCGAGAAGAACTTCAGCCTGACCGAGGTCTACTCGGCGGATGAAGCCTTCTGCACCGGCACCTTCGCCGGCGTGGTGCCGGTGCGCGAGATCGATGGGCGCGCGATCGGCGACGGCGTGCCGGGACCGATGGTGCTGCGCCTGCAGCAGCTCTACCGCGGCCTGGTCGAACGCGACGTCATGTTCCGCGCCGGGGAGCGCCTGGCATGAGCGCGCCGGCGCCGCGGCGGATCGCGATGTGGAGCGGCCCGCGCAACATCTCGACGGCGATGATGCGGGCCTGGGAAAACCGCCCGGACTGCGGTGTGAGCGACGAGCCGCTGTACGCCGCCTACCTGCTCGCGACCGGACTGGATCATCCCGGCCGCGACGAGGTGATCGCCGCCGGCGACACCGATGCGCGCCGGGTGGTGGCCGCGCTGAGCACCGGCCCGGCGCCCGGCGGTGCACCGCTCTGGTACCAGAAGCACATGAGCCATCACCTGCTGGCGGAATTCGACGGCGACTGGGTGCTGGCGCTGGAGAACGTGCTGCTGATCCGCGATCCGGAAGAGGTCGTGGCGTCCTACCTGCGTTCGCGGTCGACGGTCGCCGCCGGCGACATCGGCCTGCTGCAGCAGGCGCGGCTGTTCGAGCGCCTGTGCGACCACCTCGGGGCACCGCCGCCGGTGCTCGACGCCGGCGATTTCCTGCAGGCGCCGGAAGCGCAGCTGCGGGGGCTGTGTGATCGCCTCGCCCTGCCCTTCAGCGCGCGGATGCTGGCCTGGCCGCCGGGCCCGCGCGCGAGCGACGGTGTCTGGGCGCCGCACTGGTACGCCACGGTCTGGCGTTCGACCGGCTTCGAGGCGCCCCGCTCCCGTCGCCGAAGCGCACTCGGCGCCGAAGGGCGGGCCGCCGTGGAGGCCTGTCGGCCGGCCTACGAACGGCTGCGCGAGTTCAGGCTGGTGGCGCCATGAACGCGGCCGCCGAGACGCGGCGCGGCTGGGCGGTCGACCTGGGCCTGGTGCTCCTCCTCGCGCTGGTGACGACGCCGCTCGCAGGCATGGTCGGCGGTTTCGTGATCAGCAGCGCGATGCTGATCTCCGGCATCGGCAGTGCGATGACGGTTCTCTCCTTCACCCTGCTCGGCGCGATCTTCGGCGCCCTGGTCGCCTGGCCAGTCACCCTCGGCGTGCTGCCGGCAGCGGCGCTGCTGCTGGCACGCCTCCCGGTCGGCCCGCGCCTGACCTGGCTGCTGCCGCTGGCCGGCCTGGTCGCCGGTGGCTTGCGCGTGGTCGAGGAACCCGCGGCGTTCGCGGCGGACACCACGTCGGTCACGGTCGTGCTGGCCGGGGCGCTGGCGGGGCTGGTCGCCGGGTTCGTGTTCCAGATCGCGCTGCGGCTGCGCCTGCGGGCATGAAAAAGCCGCCCCGTTTCCGGGGCGGCTTTCCGTGATTCCTTCCTCTCTCCATCCGCCGGCATGCCGGGGATGGTGGGCGGTACAGGGTTCGAACCTGTGACCCCTACCATGTCAAGGTAGTGCTCTACCGCTGAGCTAACCGCCCGCGAGGGGCGCGAAGTATAGCCCGGTCGCGACGGCCGCGACAATCCCGGTGCTGATCTCCCGCGCCCGGCTCAGGAAACCAGGCCGCGTTCGCGCAATCGGTGGATCTCGTCGCGCACCCTCGCGGCCTCCTCGAATTCGAGGTCGCGGGCATGCTGGTGCATCTTCGCCTCGAGCTGCTTGAGCCGGGCCGCGAGCTTCGCCGGATCGAGCGCTTCGTAGTCGACCGTCTCCTCGGCGACGCGACGGCTGCGCCCGCGTCCCCTCGCCTCGTCCGGCTCGGCGCGCGCGCCTTCCATAACGTCCATCACCGCGCGCACGACCGTGGTCGGGGTGATGCCGTGGGCGAGGTTGTACTCGACCTGCCTGGCGCGGCGGCGGTCGGTCTCGTCGATCGCCGCCTGCATCGAGTTGGTGATGCGGTCGGCGTAGAGGATCGCCTTGCCGCGCACGTTGCGGGCGGCGCGACCGATCGTCTGGATCAGCGAGCCGGTGCTGCGCAGGAACCCTTCCTTGTCGGCGTCGAGGATCGCCACCAGCGACACCTCGGGCATGTCCAGGCCCTCGCGCAGCAGGTTGATGCCGACCAGCACGTCGAACACGCCGAGGCGCAGGTCGCGGATGATCTCGACGCGCTCGACGGTGTCGACGTCGCTGTGCAGGTAGCGCACCTTGACGTCGTGTTCGGCGAGGTAGTCGGTGAGGTTTTCGGCCATGCGCTTGGTCAGCGTCGTGACCAGCACGCGGTCGCCGATCTTCACCCGCTCGTTGATCTCCGACAGCAGGTCGTCGACCTGGGTCGCGACCGGGCGGATCTCGACGGGCGGGTCGATCAGGCCGGTCGGGCGGACGACCAGTTCGACGACCTGCTCGCCGGCTTTCTCGAGCTCGTAACTGCCCGGCGTCGCCGACACGAAGATCGTGCGCGGCGAGCGGCGCTCCCACTCCTCGAATTTCAGCGGCCGGTTGTCCAGCGCCGACGGCAGCCGGAAACCGAACTCGACCAGGGTTTCCTTGCGCGAACGGTCACCCTTGAACATCGCGCCGACCTGCGGAACGGTCACGTGCGATTCGTCGACCACCAGCAGCGCGTCCGGCGGCAGGTAGTCGAACAGGCAGGGCGGCGGCTCGCCGGGCATCATCCCGGTCAGGTGGCGGCTGTAGTTCTCGATGCCGGAACAGAAACCGACCTCGGCCATCATCTCGATGTCGTACATCGTCCGCTGCTGCAGGCGCTGCGCCTCCACCAGCTTGTTGGCGGCGTAGAGCTGCTCCATCCGCTCCTTGAACTCGACCTTGATCGTCTCGATCGCGTCGAGCACCGTGCGGCGCGTGGTCACGTAGTGCGACTTCGGATACAGCGTGTAGCGCGCCAGCTTGCGCACGACGTGGCCGGTCAGCGGGTCGAACAGCGAGATGTTCTCGATCTCGCCGTCGAACAGCTCGATGCGCAGCGCCTCGATCTCCGATTCCGCCGGATGCACGTCGACGACCTCGCCGCGCACGCGGAACGCGCCGCGCACCAGCTCGGTCTCGTTGCGGGTGTACTGCATCTCGGTGAGGCGGCGGATCAGCTCGCGCTGGTCGATGCGGTCGCCGCGTACCAGGTGCAGCACCATCCGGAAGTATTCGTTGGGGTCACCGAGACCGTAGATCGCCGACACCGACGCCACCACGATCGCGTCCCGCCGCTCCAGCAGCGCCTTCGTCGCCGAGAGCCGCATCTGCTCGATGTGCTCGTTGATGTTGCTGTCCTTCTCGATGAAGGTGTCGGTCGACGGGATGTAGGCCTCGGGCTGGTAGTAGTCGTAATAGCTGACGAAGTATTCGACGGCGTTGTGCGGGAAGAACGACTTGAACTCGCCGTACAGCTGCGCGGCCAGGGTCTTGTTCGGCGCCATGATCAGCGTCGGCTTCTGCACGCGCTCGATGACATTGGCGACCGTGAAGGTCTTGCCCGAACCGGTGACACCGAGCACGGTCTGGTGCGCCAGCCCGGCCTCGAAGCCGGCGACGAGGCGCTCGATGGCCTGCGGCTGGTCGCCGGCGGGCTGGTAGGGGGCGACGAGCTGGAAGCGTTCTTCTGACATGGCGTCCGCCTGGAATCGTCCCCGATTATAGGAGCGGGCCCTGGATGCGCCGCGCGAACGTCGGACCGTGCCGGCGGAGTTCCGCGGACGCCGCCCGATCGCCGCACGCGGATCCTGCATGTGGAGGTGCCCACATGCGCGACGACGACGGCTTCACGCTTCCCGAACTGATGGTCACCGTGGCGGTGCTCGGCACCCTGCTCGCGGTGGCGCTGCCCGCCGCGGACGAGCTGTTCGAGGCGAACGCCGCGCGCGGCGCGGTCAGTGACCTGACGATCTCGCTCGCGCTGGCACGCAGCGAAGCGGTCCGCCGCGGCGTTCCGGTGACCGTCTGCCCGAGCCGCGACGGCATGCGCTGCAACGACGACGCGATCTGGGACCAGGGCTGGATCACCTTCGTCGATGCCGCGAAGAGCGGCCAGCCCGCCGACCCCGCGTCGATCATCCGGCAGGCCGTCCCCTCGCCCCGCGTGCGGGTCATGGCGACCGCCGGGCGGCAGCGCGTGCGCTTCCGCGGCGACGGGTTCTCGCCAGGCAGCAACGTGACCCTGGCGGTCTGCAGCCGGCGCCGCGAAGGCCTGTACGCCCGCGTGATCGTCAACAACGGCGGGCGCCCACGCAGCGAGTTCGCGGCCTCGCCGACCCCCTGCCCCGGCACGTGAGGGCTTGACCTCTCACCATCGGCGGTTAGAATGCCGGTCCCCGCCCGAATAGCTCAGCCGGTTAGAGCACTTGACTGTTAATCAGGGGGTCGTTGGTTCGAGTCCAACTTCGGGCGCCAGATGCGAGAAGGGCCTGCGGAAACGCAGGCCCTTTTCTTTTCAGCCCCGCTGCAGCGTCACCAGCATTCGGCGACGCCACCGGCGCCCGTCGCGCTCTTCGCGCCGGTCTGGGTCATGCCCAGCGTGCCGCAACGGGTGTCCTTCGAGGCCTGCACGCCGACCGGGGTCGCGGTCAGCGAATAGGCGGTCGCCGTCGGCGTCCCGGCGATCGCGATCGTGTAGAACGGCGACAGGTCCGTCCGGCACTGCAGGGCCGGCGCGGCGGCGCCGACGTAGGTCAGGTTCGTCGTGTAGTAGCGCTCCATGAACTGCGCCAGCTCGACCAGGCAGGCGGTCGCCGTCCTGCGCCGGGTCTCGATGACATTGCGCTGGTAGCTGGTGAACGCGATCCCCGAGAGGATCGAGATCACCAGCACGACCACCATCATTTCCACGAGCGTGAAACCGCGCATCGCTTTCTTTCGCTGATGACTCACGTCAGTCTCCCGTCAGTTCACGCCAGGACTTGCGGCTGTAGATCTGCGACAGGTCCGCCGCGGCACCGCCGCGTGCGCCACCGGTGCCGCCGACTTCGTAACGGCCGATCGTCGAGCCACTTCCGGCCGGCGGCACGATGACACCGCTACCGGTCGGCATGCCGTCGACGAAGCTCACCGAACCCACCGGCACCGTCTGGCCATTGTCCAGGGTGATGACATCGTCGGTGAACACACCATCGCCGTCGAGATCGAAGAACGCACCCGGCGGCGAGGCACCGGTGAATGCGTCGAGTACGTTCACGAAGCCGGTGCCGCCGGCATCGCAGTCGCTCGAGGTCGGGACGATGCTCGGGACGATCACGCGCGAACCCACCACGGCGGTGTCGGCGATGATGCGCTCGCCCTGGGCAGTACCCGGCACCGGCGGACGCAGCAGGTCGATGTACCAGCCCCGCTTGGTCGTATCGAGCGAGGTCGGCTGCTCGAAGGCACGCACCGGTCGGCCATTGAGGGTGCCCGAGGCGATGATCGTGCGGCGCTGCAGCTGCGCGCGGCCGGTGATCGGGTCACCGTCGATCAGGCCGTACCAGGTATGCACCGACAGGTTCGGATTGTTGTTCGCATCCTTGATGTCGTCGGTGTTCAGGAAGCGGCCGGTACCGAAGTAGACCCAGGTGTTGTAGGTCAGCGGATCGATCGCGATCGCCGGGGCGCCGGAGATCGGCTGGCGGTTGCCCGAGCCGTCGACCGCCGTGAACAGGATCGTGCGGTTGGTCGCGTTGGTCCAGTTGCTCGGGTTGTTGCTCGAGACGTCGAACTTCCAGACGTTGCCGCGCAGGTCACCGGCGTAGATCAGGTCGACCGTGCCGTTGCCGTCGTAGTCGTAGCCACGCAGGCCCGAGAGACCGTTCGGCGCGGTGGCGCCGCCCCAGCCCGTGCCGGTGCCGGTGTCGATCTCGGCGATCACGTTGCCGTTGGTCGGGTTCAGCACATACAGCACCGCGGTGTCGGCCGGGCTGTTCGGACCGTTCGGCACCAGCACCGCGACGTCGCCGTTGTTCATACGGGCGAACACCGGCGTGTTCAGGACCATGCCCATCTTGGCGTGCGCGGTGGTCTTGAAGTCCCAGAGCACATTGCCCGTTCCCATGGACCCCGGGTTCGTCACGTTGAGTCCGTACACGCCGCGGCCGCCGCGGCCGAGGGCGCCGACGAGGTAGCTGACGTTCGGGGTCAGGCTGCGCGGGGAAATCGCGATCGGACCGTCGACGAAGTAGCGGTGGGCGTAATCCGGCTCCACCAGGCTCTCGAGGCCGACCAGGTCGATGTTGCCCGGGATGTAGGCGAAGCGCTCCACGCCGGTCGCGCCGTTGAAGGCGTGCAGCATGCCGTCGTTGGCGCCGACGTAGACCGTATTGGTCGCCGGATCGAACGCGGGCGAGCTGTTGATGATGTCGCCGAGCGCGTGCATGCGGTCGCGGAAGGTGCCGCCGTGCGAGGCTTCGAGGGAGCGGTCACCACGGATGTAGTTGGTGACGCCTGCCTTCGGCGAGTTCAGTGCGGCCGCCTGCGCCGTCGTCGGGAAGGTCGCGCCGCCGGTGCCGTTCCACGTCAGGATGTTGCGCGAGCCCGGCGCGGGAATGTTCGCCGAGGCCGACCAGACCGGGGTATTGCCGCTGCCGCTCACCGCCAGGCTGTAGGCGAACAGGTCACCGGACCAGCGTCCGCTGATGAAGCGGCCCTGGAACAGCATCGCATCCGACGTCAGCGAGGTGCTGTTGGCGGAGACGTTCGAGCCCGAAGCCGTGCGCTCGACCACCGAGGCCAGGGCCGAGCGGATCGCCGCGACGAAGGCCTGCGGGTCGGTGGCGGCGGCGAAGGAGCCGCGGCTGTTGACGGCGGCGTGCCAGAGGTCGTCGATCTTGTCCGGGTCGGTGTCGTTGGCCGTGGACACCGCGCCCCAGGTCTTCGTGCCGGCGGTCAGCGCCGGCAGGTCGGTGTCCGGATCGAGGTTGCCCTTCAGGCCCAGCGAGATGCCGAACGTGACCATGTGCTGCCAGAAGGCCGGGTTGTTGCTGGACGTCGGCACGATGTTGTCCAGGTTCGTGCGCAGGTCGGTCTTCCAGTAGTGCATCGCGACGTCGGCGAGCGTGCCCTCGGCCGAAGCCGAGTACGGACGCACGGGCGTGTATTGGTACGTCTGGCCGTTCGGGCCAGAGATCAACGCGCCGTTGTCCTCGTCGCCGCTGAGGCCGGTGTAAGTGCTGTTGGACTCGTCGTTGTTACCGTTCCAGTAACCGTCGGTGGTCAGGATCGCGAAGTTCTGCCGGCAGGCGAGCTGGGCAGCGCCGGTACCGCCGTAGGGGCCGGTGGCCGTGGCGTCCCGGTAGTACTCGCCGACACGGCGCAGCGCGCGGCGCAGCGGCGTGTAGCCCGAGGCCGTGACCGAGAAGAAGTCGTCGAAAAAGGCCGAGCGGTTCGTCGACGCCGCCTCGTTGCGGAACAGGCCGCCGTCGGAGGACACCGGGATCGGCCTGCGCACCGTGGAGCTGGTGCCGAGGATGTCGAAACCGACGCGGTACTCCTCACCCAGTTCCGAGAACGCGTAGCTCACGCCCGCCTTCGCCGCCTTCATGCGGGTGCGGTGGAAGGAATACCAGGTGGCGAAGTTCTGGCGCTCGGCGGCTTCCGAACGGCCGGTCGGTGTGGCGTAGGTGCAGTTGCGCCAGCCCCAGCCCGAGGTACTGGTGTCGCAGCCCAGGCCGTCCGGCCCGTTGTTGTCCGTGACCAGTTCGACGTAGAGGCGGACGTTGGTGAAGTTGGCGCCGCTCGTGTTCGCGGCGGCCACGCCGATCCAGTAGGTTCCCGCCGATGGATTGTTGATCGTGCAGGTGTCGTTGCTGCCGCTGCTGGTGACGTTGCAGACATTGCTGCCCGTGGACGACCGGTTCGGCGCCGCGCCGATCCGGGCATAGAGGTTCGCGTTGCCGCTGGACCCCGTGATCCTGATGACCAGCCGGGCGCCGGGATTCGCGGCCAGCGTCGCGGCGCTCAGCGTGTACTGGAAGGACGAGTTGGGCGTGTTGCCGGTGCCGCCCGACGTCGCATTGGTCAGGTTGCTCGGATTGACCCAGTAGTTGCGGTTGGCCGACATTGGCCCCCAGTTGTTCAACTGGTTCGCTTCGGTGGCGTACTGCAGGCGTTCGGCACGCACGACCCTGCCCGACGTCAGGATCTGGTAGCGGTAGTACTGCAGCAGGTCCGCCAGGTTGGTGTTCGTCGGCTTGGGCGCATAGAACGTCTGGACACTGCCCTGCAGGTTGATCGTGCTGCCGCTCGCAAGCTCGCGACTGCTGTACGCAGCGGTGTAAGGCGTGTCGGCGAGCGTCGTGCCGTAGTCGCGCTTCCAGGGCTCGTAGTCGATGTTCGGGTCGTAATAGAGCCGGTTGACGGTATAGACCCAGGGCACGAAGAACGTGGCGCCGGCCTGCGGCGGGCTGTCGTTGGCGCCGAGGTTGCTCTGGGTCAGGCCACCACCGGAAATGGTGAACGACGTATCGACCAGGTCCGTCTGCTGCATCGAGCCCGACGTATCCAGGATGAACATGATGTTCGGCGGCACGTTGCCACCGGTCACCAGCGGATTGTTCGGGATCTCGATCGCCGCGTTGACCGGCGCCGCGAGCAGGCTGGCCAGCAGGCCGGCGAGGACCGCGCGACCGGCGCGGCCGGAACGATGCTTGAAGGAAGAAGTGCTCATGGGGGACTCCGGTCAGCTCAGGGCGCGCTGACGGTGGATTGGAGAAGGACTTCCGCCCGTCCTGGGGCATTCGTGCGCACGGTCACGCGGAAACGCTGCGACAGGCACAGTGCGTCGACCGGGGTGACGGCGCCGCATTTGAACCAGTTCTCGCCCATGCCCAGCGGCTCGATGATGAACTGCGTGGGCGTGGCGATCGCCGGACCGGCACCGGTACCGTCGTTGTCGACGGTGGTGTCGACGGTCGCGTTGCGCCAGCCGGTCGCCGGCATCAGCCAGTACTCGACGTCGGTGTCGGCGAGGTTGGTCCGCTGTGGGCACAGGCCGTTGGTGCAGTTGCCCGAACCCGGGAACGTCGGCGCGGTGAAGATCAGCGCCTCGGCCTCGCGCAGCGCGGCTTCGGCGGACTGGAAGGCGAGGCTGCGGTCGTACAGGCCGGCGGCCATGCGTTCTTCCATCTGCGTGCCGCGCATCACCGCGAGGCCGACGAGGGTCATCACGAGGAGAAGCAGCAGCACCACCAGCAGCGCGATGCCGCGCTGCCGGGAGACGCGTTGGTAACGGCTCTCGGTCATAGCGTCCGGTTCCTGAGCACGATCGTGTGGTGGAGGCGACGGAGGATCTGCTGCCCGTCTGTGCCGACCCGGCCTTCGCTCTCGAAGGTCAGCTGCACGCGCACGGCCTGCACTTCACCCCAGCGGGTCGCGGCGACGGTATCGGTGTAGTTCGTCGTGTTCGGCAGCAGGAACTGCAGCTGCATGTCGCGCACGCCCTCGACGACTTCCTCGACGACTTCGCCCGCCGGGGAACCGCCGCGCAGCGAGCGCCGGAACAGCGAGTTGCCGCCACGGCCGTTGGGGGCCACGTACCAGCGCGCGGCCGACAGGCGCGACAGCACCGCGTTGTCGTTGAAGACGAAGGCGGTCGGGGTGCCGGCACCGATCGCGATGCCCAGGTTGGCGTTGGTGTTGCCCGGGTTGCCGGAGGCCGAATGCGAGATCACCGCGCCGGTCACCGTGGCCTGGAAGATCGCCGCGAGGCGGTTGTCGCAGACCATCACCAGGTCGCCGGTCGAGATGCCGTGCGTCGAGCTGTTGACGCGGATGTTCGGCGGCGAGTGGTCGGTGACCAGGGCCGACGGCGCGGTCGCCGCCATCACTTCGAGCATGTCGCTGCCGGCCACCGTCGTGACGCCCGAGGGAGCGCTGTTGTTGTAGCCGATGAAGCCGCGGCTGATCGAGGCGCGGTCCCAGTTGGCCCACCAGCGCGCGGCGGTGTTGTAGCCGTTGACGCGGTTGGTGACCTCGATGGTGTTCGAGCACGGGTTGCCGGCCGCCTGGCGCAGGTCCCTCGCCATGATCTCGAAGGCGATGCGCGCGTTCTCCTGCATCCGCGACAGGTTCTGCGTCGCCTCCTGGGTGCGGTTGTTCGACAGGAAGGCACCGATCGCGGCCGCCGAAACGAGCAGGCCGAGGAGCAGCGCGACCATCAGTTCGATGAGGGTCACGCCCCGCTGGTGGCGAAGGTTCTGGAAGGATCGACGGCTCATATGCGGCTCCGGACCCTGAGCTGCTGGGCGGCGATGCCGCCGGTGGCGCGCTGGTCGTTCCACTGCACGATCACCTCGCAGACGTTGGAGGCGCACTGCACGCTGCCGCAGGCCGAGGCGCCGACCGTGGCCTGCAGCGAGGTCATCCAGGCATTGAGGTCGCGCGAGGCCAGCGAGGTGCCGGCGGTGGGGACCGTGCAGGTCAAGGTCATGTTGTAGCTGTTGGCGCGCGCCGCGAGCATGTTCGCGCGCATCGCGTCCATGATGCCGTAGGCGAGCACGACGGCCTGGCTGCGTTCCAGCGAGCCCTGGCTGTTGCGCAGCGACGTGGCCTGCATCGCCGCGACGCCGAGCATGCCGATCGCCAGCACCAGGACCGCGATGAGGACCTCGAGGAGGGACACGCCGGCCTGGTTCCGGTGGCGTGGCCGCGGAGCGGACTTGTGCATGTTCACCTCGTCAGACATTGGCCGGCGCGGCGCAGGCGCCGGCAGCGATCGTGGCCGCGGTCGCCGCGACGGCGATCCGGCTGCCGTTGGTGATGACCACATCGCGGGCGTTCATGTCGGGCACGTTCGCCGGGATGCAGACGCGGACCCGTGCCTGCAGCAGGGTGCCGTCGGCTGCGCGGGCCAGCCCGTCGGGACGGAAAACGATCCGGTTGGACGCGCTCGAGATCGCCGGGCTGGGGGTGATCGCGGCGGGGCCGGCGACGCTGCCGGTGCGCAGGATCTGTTCGCCGGCATCGATCACGCCGTCGCGGTCGTTGTCGACGAAGGCGACCCAGCCGACCCAGTTGCCGGCCGAGATGTCGCAGGCCGGGGTCGCCGAATCGGGGGTCGTGGTACGGCAGACGACCACCCGGCGACCCAGACGCACCGACTCCATGCGTGCGACCTGCAGGGTCGCCAGGAATTCGTTCGCGGGTCCGTTGATGCGGCCGGTATTGATCACGTAGCGATAGCTGCCGGTGGCGATGGCCATCACGACACCGAGGATGACGACGACGATCATCACCTCGGTCAGGCTGAAGCCCGACTGGTGGTGCCGCCGCGGAGGATGTCCGGTCATGGTCCTGTCCCAGATTCGGTGCGGCTAACTTAGGCCCGCCCGGCAGGCGGCGCCAGCACCTGGCCGACGGGCGGCGACGATGGGCGCCCAAACGGCCCACGGCCGGTATCATCCGGGCGTCCCCGCACCGGTCCGCCATGTCCACACCGAACCCGCCGAGTCCGCTGGAGACGCTGTGGCAGCCCAAGGGCCTGGTCGCGGTACTGCTGTCCTGCGAGGGCCTGGCGCTGCTGCTGACCGCCGGCGGCGCCAGCGCCGACTTCGCGGTGCATTTCGGGCTCGTCTCGATGATGGTCGTCTGGGTCGCGCTGCTGACCCTGGGTGTGCTCTACGTCTTCCGGCATCGCCTGGCCGGACTGCCGGAACGGCGCCTGGCCTGGCTGTCGCTGGGCCTGCTGCTGTTGTGCAGCTGGCTGACCGGGGCGCTGGCGTGGTGGCTGTTCGTGCCGGCCCGCCCCGAGGGTGCCGTCGGCGCCTACTTCGTGCGCCTGACCCTGATCACGCTGACCGTGGGGCTGATCGGCGTCGCCGCGCTCGAACGCGCCTGGCGCATGCGCCTGCTCGCGCTGCGCGCCAAGGACGCCGAGCTGCAGGCCTTGCATGCGCGGATCCAGCCGCATTTCCTGTTCAACACGCTCAACACCGGCGCGGCGCTGGTGCATGCGCGGCCGGAAGCGGCCGAACGGGTGCTGCTGGACCTGGCCGAACTGTTCCGCGCCGCGCTCGCCGGGCCGGAGGTGATCCCGCTGGCCCACGAGCTGGCGCTGGTCGAGCGCTACCTCGAGATCGAGCGCTGGCGCTTCGGTGACCGGCTGCAGGTCGATCTCCGGGTCCCCGATGCCCTGCCCCCGCTCGGCGTGCCGGCGCTGTCGATCCAGCCGCTGGTCGAGAACGCCGTCCGCCACGGCGTCGAACCGCGCAGCGAACCTTCGACGGTCGAAATCCGCCTCGAAACCGGCGCCGACGGCGTGCAGGTCACCGTCGCCAATCCGCTGCCGCCGCCGGGGAGCCTGTCGCGTCAGGGGCACCGCGTCGGACTGGAGTCGGTGCGCACCCGGATCGGGGCGATGACCGAAGGCGCCGGCAGGATCGACGCGACGGAAACGGAGGGCCGCTTCGTCGTGACGGTCTTCCTGCCGACGCCGGCGGCCGCCGCCGCGCGGCCTCAGGCCCCGAGCACGCGATAACAGGGCTTGTAGGTTCCCTCGATCTTCATCCGCCGCTGCTGCACGAAGTCGGCGAGCAGCGCGTCGAGCGCCCGCATGATCTCGGGGTCGCCGTCGATGTCGAACGGGCCGTGCTGCTCGATCTCGCGCATGCCCTCGACCTTGACGTTGCCGGCGACGATGCCCGAGAACGCCCGGCGCAGGTCGGCCGCGAGCAGGTGCACCGGCTGGTCGCGGTGCAGGTTCAGGCCGCGCATCGCCGCATGGGTCGGCACGAACGGGTGCTGGAACTCCAGCGGCAGGTGCAGCGACCAGTTGAAGAAGAAGGCGTCCTGCTCCTTCAGCCGGAACTCCCTGACCTTCCTGATGCCGGCCTTCATCTCGCGCGCGACCTCGGCCGGATCGTCGATGATGATGCGGTAGCGCGAGGTCGCGGCCTCGCCCAGGGTCAGGCGCAGGAACTGGTCGATGCGCTCGAAATAGGCCGCCGACTGCGCCGGTCCGGTCAGGACGAACGGGAACGGCAGCTCGCGGTTCTCCGGGTGCATCAGCACGCCGAGCAGGAAGAGGATCTCCTCGGCGGTGCCGACGCCGCCCGGAAAGACGATGATGCCGTGGCCGAGGCGGACGAAGGCTTCGAGGCGCTTCTCGATGTCCGGCATGATCACCAGCTGGTTGACGATCGGGTTCGGCGACTCGGCGGCGATGATTCCCGGCTCGGTGATGCCGATGTAGCGCGGCTTCCACTGCCGCTGCTTGGCGTGCGCGATGGTCGCGCCCTTCATCGGTCCCTTCATCGCGCCCGGGCCGCAGCCGGTGCAGATGTCCATGCCGCGCAGGCCGAGCTGGTAGCCGACCTTCTTCGTGTACAGGTACTCGTCGCGGTTGATCGAGTGGCCGCCCCAGCAGACCACCAGGTTCGGGTCCTGGAAGGACTTCATCACCCGCGCATTACGCAGGATCTCGAACACCGCGCTGGTCAGGCCGGAGCCGGTGCCCAGGTCGAAGCGGCCGCTGCCGTGCACCTCGTTGGCGTTGTAGGCGATGTCGCGGACGACCGCGAACAGGTTCTCGGCGATGCCGCGGATGATCTCACCCTCGACGAAGGCCGTCGCCGGCGCCGCGGTCAGTTCGATCTTGATGCCACGGTCCTGCTGCTGCACCTCGATGTCGAAATCGGGATAGCGCAGCGCCGCCGCGCGCGGATCGTCGGAGTCGGCGTCGGTGGTCAGCACCGCGAGCGCACAGCGCCGCAGCAGTTCGCGCAGGCCGCCGCTGGAGGCGGTCTGCAGGCGCGCGACTTCCTCGCGCGACAGGATGTCGAGGCCGCCGCGCGGCGAGATGCGCGCGTTGCAGGTCGGCGGCAGGGTGGTGGTTTCCGTCATGTTGCTTCTTCTTCGCTTCGCTCTTCGTTCTGGACCGGGGAATGTACCACCGCCGGCTGGACCGTCAGTCCCTCCCGGATCCGCAAAAGGAAACGGCCGGCGGTTTCCCGCCGGCCGTCGCCGTCACACCTGCTGCCGCCGCTTAGAACGAGTAGCGGAAGCCCACCTGCACCGACCAGCGCGAGATGCCGCGGTCGTCGTAGATGCGGCTGCTGTCCGGCGTGTTGAAGCGGTACACGTACTTGCCGGTGACCGGATCGATGCCGCCGAACTCGGCGACGCCGAAGCTGCCCGGGAAGGCGACTTCGTCGATCTTGCCCCAGTCCTTGTCGATCAGGTTGCCGACATTGAGGATGTCGAGCCAGATCTCGGACTTGTGGCCCTGGAAGAAGCCCGGCAGTTCCTGCGAGATGCGGACGTCGAACTGGTTCACCCACTGGCCACGGTCGGCGTTGCGGCCGGCGACCTGGCCCAGGTGCGAACGCAGGTACTCGTTGCCGTTGACGTACGCCCAGAACGCCGCTTCCTCGGCCGGGTTGGCGAACAGCACGTCGCCCGGGCCCGCGGGGATGTAGAACAGGTCGTTGCCGAAGCGGCCGTCACCGTTCGCGTCGTTGTCGAAGACGTAGCTGAACGGCTTGCCCGAACGGCCTTCGTAGAACACCGACACCTTGGTCGCGTAGTCGCCGAAGAAGTTGTGCTTCCAGCTCAGCGCGGCGCTGAAGCGGTCACGGATCTCGTAGGACGAGGTGGCCGCGACTTCTTCGTTCGGGTGGAACGTGTTGCTGTTGCCCCACTGCGAGTTCGAGGTCGAGCTGGTCAGCGGGCTGACTTCCTCGGCATCGGTGTAGGTGTAGGCCAGCATCCAGGTCCAGTCGCTGTCCGGGCTGAACGGCTTCTGCAGCGACAGGGTGATCTGCTCGGAACCGCCCTGGTCGGTCGGACGGGCGATGATCGCGTCGGTGAAGCCCGGGTTGCTGCCGAAGCGCGAGACCACGGAACCGTTCACGCAACCGAAGCCCATCGCGGTGCCCGCGACGCCGCAGTTGGCGTTCGAACCGAACTGGTTCCAGCGGCCCGGGCTGCGGCCAGCCTCGTTCCAGTAGATCAGGCGGCCGTCCTGGCCGACCGTCTGCACGGTGCCGAGGTTGAGCTGCTGGTAGAAGATCGCTTCCTTGACGCGGGTCACGACCATCTCGGCGCCGAGCACCAGACCGCCCCACGGCAGCTCGTGATCGAACGCGAGGTTGGCCTTCCACACGGCCGGCTGGCCCAGGTCCGGATCGACGAAGTCGATGGCCTGCAGACCGGCGGCGGCGCCACCCGGGACCAGCACCAGCTGGCCGTTCGGGTCGGCGACGAAGCAGCGGCCGTCCGGCGTGTTGCAAGGCAGGTTCAGGCCCGAGCTGAAGCGGAAGTCGCTGTAGCCGAAACCGGTGTTGGTGAACGGGTTGGACAGCCACACATTCGCGGCCGAGCCCTGGAACAGGCCGACGCCACCGCGAATCTGCATCGCGCGGTCGCTGTCGAAGGTGTAGTTGAAGCCGACGCGCGGCTGGAACAGCGCATTGCCGTCGATCGTCGAGCTGTTGTCGAAGCCGAACGCGGCCTCGGCGGCGGCGTTGTAGCGCGGGCTGTCCTTGACGTTCGGGACGTCGTAGCGCAGGCCGTAGGTCAGCGTCAGGTTGTAGTTGACGTTCCAGGTGTCCTGGATGAAGACGCCCAGGTTCTGGATGCCCCAGATCGCCGCCATGTTGTCCAGATCGCCACCCGCCGGGTGGAAGTACTGGAAGAAGCTCGGGCGGCCGGCGGCGAAGTCGGCGATGCTGTTGAAGGTGTAGACGCCGTTGGTGCGGCGGCCGAACAGGTTGTAGATGTCGTTGTCTTCGAAGTCGAAGCCGAACTTCACCGTGTGGCCGTCGAGGAACAGGTTGCCGACGAACGACGCGTTCCAGGTCTCGGTCTCGAGGACGTTGACGTGGGTGTTCTCCTCGGTACCGAAGTTGAGGAAGTTGTTGTTGATGCGGATCGCGACTTCCGGGGTGTTCACGGTCGGGGTGCGGACCGCGCTGTAGTCACGGAACGAGACCTTCGCCTCGGTCGAGAAGCGGTCGCTCCAGTCGCTGAACAGCTGCACCGTGTAGGTGTCGAAGCCGAAGTCACGCTGGAACGCGTGCGTGTCCAGCGAGATGTTGGTGCTGTTGAAGTCCGGGAAGTTGGCGACGCTCTGGTCGGAGGTGCCGAAGCGGAAGCTGGCGCGGTGCGCGTCGCTGATGTTCCAGTCCAGCTTGAAGCCGTATTCCTCACCGGTGGTGTCGGCGGCCATGTCGCCGCCGTACTGGCCGATGTCGAGGCCGTAGCCCGCGGCGATCGCGCGGACCTGGTCGATCTCGGCGTTGGTGATGTTGACGATGTTCGAGGCGCCCGAACCGACCGGGCCGAACGACGGGCCCGGAGCGCCCATCTTGTAGTCTTCGTAGTTGAAGAAGAAGAACAGGCGGTCCTTGATCAGCGGGCCACCGAAGGTCACGCCCCAGGTGGTCTCGTCCTCGAAGCCGCTGAAGTCGGA
Source organism: Arenimonas composti TR7-09 = DSM 18010 (assembly GCF_000426365.1). Taxonomy (GTDB): domain Bacteria; phylum Pseudomonadota; class Gammaproteobacteria; order Xanthomonadales; family Xanthomonadaceae; genus Arenimonas; species Arenimonas composti. Next base: position 96,718 of record NZ_AUFF01000003.1, read on the forward strand.
ACCGTCCTCGTTGTCGCGGACCATCGTGTTGTCGCGCCACAGGCCGTAGACGCTGCCGTGGAACTCGTTGGTGCCCGACTTGGTCACGGCGTTGATCACGCCGCCGGTGCCGCCGGTGATGGTGACGTCGTAGTTGGCGACGTCGATCGACACCTGGTCGATCACGTCCATCGAGAACGGCTGGCGCGGGGTCGGCAGGCTGTTCGACTCGAGGCCGAACGAGTCGTTGGTGCTGATGCCGTCGATGCGGATGACGTTGTAGCGCGGGTTCTGGCCGCCGACGGAGATCTCGTTGCGCGACTTGTCGGTCTGCACGACGCGCGGGTCGAGACGGGCGTAGTCCTGCAGGTTGCGCTCGATCGACGGGAACGCGTCGATCTGGTCACGGTTGACGTTGGTGCCCGCGCCCATCTTCTCGGCGCTGAACACTTCCGAGCCGTAGGCGACGCCGGTTACTTCGACCACGTCCAGCGTGGTGGTGTCCTGGCCGAGGATCGCGTCGACCGCGGTCACTTCACCCAGCTGCAGGTAGACGCCCTCGCGGACTTCCGTCTCGCCGTCCTTGACGATGGTGATCGTGTACGGACCACCGACGCGCAGGCCGCGCGCCTGGTAGCGACCGTCGGCGCCGGTGACGGCGTTGCTGACGGTGCCCGACGGGGTGTGCACGATGGTGACCTGGGCGCCGGCGACCGGCGTCTGGTCGGCCATCTCGATGCGGCCGCTCATGGAGGCCGACGTCTGCTGCGCGAAGGCCGGAGCGGCCGCCAGCGCGATCGCGAGGCCGAGGGAAAGCTGCGAAAGCCGTACCCGGTTGCGTTTGGTCATGGTCTTGAAACCCTGGTTGGTTGGCGTGAAAGAAAGAGCGGCTTCCAGCCGCGGTGCCGAAGGCACGGCTTGATCCTTGAGCGGAGCCGGGGGCGGGGAAGCGAGGCGGCCCGGCACTAACAAGAGTTTAACACGCTAACCGCGGCCCGTGACAGGCGGATGAAACCCGGAAACCGGGAAACCGGTTCAATTTCCGGTGACGGCGCCGAGCCAGGCGGCGACGCCGTCCATGAACATCTGCACCGACAGGGCCACCAGCAGCATGCCCATCAGGCGCTCGACCGCGGTCAGGACGCGGGTGCCCAGCACCTTGTAGAGGGAGGTCGCCGACAGCAGCAGCGCCGCGGTCGCCCCCCAGGCCAGCAGCAGGGCCAGGCTCCAGTCGAGCATCCGGCCCGGGTCCTGGGCGGCCAGCAGCATCACCGCCGCCATCCCGGACGGGCCGGCGACCATCGGGATCGCCAGCGGGACGATGAAGGGCTCGCCGTCCGGCAGGTCGCCGAACATGCCCTCGGGACTCGGGAAGATCATCTTCAGGCCGATCAGGAACAGCACGATGCCGCCGGCGATCGACACCGACTCCTGGCGCAGGTGCATCGCCTCGAGCACGTAGATGCCGCCCCACAGGAAGACGAACAGCACCACCAGGGCGATCACCAGTTCGCGGGCGACGACGATGCGCCGGCGCTTCTCCGGCAGCGGCTTCAGCAGGCCGAGGAAGATCGGGATGTTGCCCAGCGGATCCAGGATCAGGAACAGCAGCAGGGCCGCCGACAGCGTGGTCATCACGGCGATTCCGGGGCCCACACCCGGCCGCGGCGGTCGGCGCCGGCCGCCGACAGCAGGTGCACGCAGGCCGGCGCCCAGGCCTCCGGGCCGGGCACGCGCAGGCGGGCTTCATCGGCGTAGGCGCGGGCACGCAGGTCGGTGCGCATCGGCCCCGGCTGCAGGCCGCTGATGCGCACCGGGCCGGTATCGGTCTCGGCGTGGAGCTGGGCCACGAGGGCCGCCAGCGCCTGCTTGGCGAGGCCGTAAGGCCCCCAGTAGGCGCCGCCGACCCGGGCCGGGTCGTCGGTCACGAACACCACCGCGCTGTCGCCCGACCGGCGCAGCCACGGCAGGCAGGCCTGGGTGAGCAGCCACGGCGCGGTCAGGTTGACGTGCAGGCTGCGCACGAAGACGTCCGGCGGGGTCGCCTCCAGCGGCGCCAGGCCGGGGAAGTCGGCGGCGCAGTGCAGCACGCCGTGCAGGCCACCGAGTTCGCCGGCGACCTTCGCCGCCAGCGTTTCGTAGTCGGCCGGGTCGGCGCCGGCGAGATCGAGCGGATACAGCGCGGGCTCGGGCCCGGTCGCCTTGATCGCGTCGTAGACGCGTCCGAGCTTGGGCACGCGGCGGCCGAGCAGCACGACGGTGGCGCCGGCGGCGGCACAGGCCTTCGCGGCAGCGGCACCGAGGCCGCCATGGGCGCCGGTGACCAGGATCACGCGTCCGGCGAGGGCGTCGGCGGCCGGCGCCGGCAGCGGCGTCGGGCCGGCGGCATTCATGCCGGCTTCTGCGCCTCGCCGACGATGCGCGCCAGTTCGCCGCTCTCGTGCAGCTCGACGGTGATGTCGCAGCCGCCGATCAGTTCGCCGTTGACGAACAGCTGCGGGAAGGTCGGCCAGTCGGAATAACGCGGCAGGTTGGCGCGGATCTCCGGATCCTCGAGCACGTTCACGGTGTGGAAACCGCCCGCGCCGGCCGCCTTCAGCGCCTGCACCGCGCGGCTGGAGAAGCCGCACATCGGGAACTGCGGCGTGCCCTTCATGAAGAGGACGACGGGGTGTCCTTCGACCACCGCCTTGATGCGATCCATGACGCTCATCGGGTACTCCGTTGCAGGCGCGGCGACGGAACGGCCGCGCACAAGGGCTAGAATTATAGGGCCAACGCGCCGGGCGCCGGCGTGCAGCCCATCGAGACGGAGATTCCCATGGCCTTCGAACTTCCCCCCCTGCCCTACGACCGCGCCGCCCTCGAGCCGCACATCTCGGCCGAGACCCTGGACTACCATCACGGCAAGCACCACCAGGCCTACGTCACCAACCTCAACAAGCTGATCGAAGGCACCGAGTTCGCCGACGCCGACCTCGAGACGATCGTGCGCAAGTCGCAGGGCGCGATCTTCAACAACGCCGCCCAGGTCTGGAACCACACCTTCTACTGGAACTGCCTGTCGCCGAACGGCGGCGGTGAGCCGACCGGCGCGCTGGCGGAAGCCATCACCAGGGCCTTCGGTTCCTTCGCGGCGTTCAAGGAGCAGTTCACCGCCACCGCGATCGGCACCTTCGGTTCCGGCTGGGCGTGGCTGGTGCAGCGTCCGGACGGCTCGCTGGCCCTGGTCAGCACCCCGAACGCGGCGACCCCGCTGACCGGCGCCGACACCCCGCTGCTGACCTGCGACGTCTGGGAACACGCCTACTACGTCGACTACCGCAATGCGCGGCCGAAGTACGTCGAGGCCTTCTGGAACCTGGTGAACTGGGACTTCGTCGCCAGCCGCCTGGCCTGAGCCCGGACCGGCGATGACGGCCACCGCCCCGCTGCTCGACGTCGCGCAGCTGCACTGCGCCTACGCCGGGCACGCGGCGGTGGTCGATGCCTCGCTGCAGCTGCAGCCCGGTGAACTGGGCTGCCTGCTCGGCCCCAGCGGCTGCGGCAAGACCACGCTGCTGCGCGCGGTCGCCGGCCTGCACGTGCCGGCGGCCGGGCGCATCCGACTTCGCGGCCGCGACGCCACGACGCTGGCGCCGGAACAGCGCGGCCTCGGCTTCGTATTCCAGGATCTCGCGCTGTTTCCGCACCTGAGCGTCGCCGGTAACGTGCTCTTCGGCCTGCACCGGCTGCCCCGCGGCGAACGCCGGAGCCGCTGCGACGAAGCGCTGGCGATGCTCGGCCTGGAAGCGCTGGCGAAGCGCTATCCGCATGAATTGTCCGGCGGCCAGCAGCAGCGCGTCGCGCTCGCGCGCTCGCTGGCGCCACGCCCGGACCTGCTGCTGCTCGACGAACCCTTTTCCAGCCTCGATGCCGATCTGCGCGTGCGCCTGCGCGAGGAGCTGCGCGCGCTGCTGAAGACCCTGGGCATCGCCGCCCTGCTGGTCACCCACGACCAGGAAGAGGCCTTCGGCTTCGCCGATACCGTCGGCGTGATGCGCGCCGGCCGCCTGCTGCAGTGGGCGCCGGGTTTCGAGCTCTACCACCGCCCCGCCGACCCCTTCGTGGCGTCCTTCGTCGGCGAGGGCCGGCTGCTGCCGGCGACCGTGCTCGCCGGCGACCGCGTGCGCACCGCGCTGGGGGAGCTGCAGTCGGCGCTGCCGCTGGCCTTCCCGCCCGGCACCGACGTGCGCGTGCTGCTGCGCCCAGACGATCTGGTCGCGGGTGATGGCGACAGCGGCATCGAAGCCACCGTCGATGCGGTCGCCTTCCGCGGCGCCGAAAGCCTGCACACGCTGCGCCTGGACGACGGCACCGTGCTCGCGGCGCTGTTCCCGAGTCACCGGCAAAAGGCGCCTGGCGAACGGGTAAGGGTGCGGACGGACCTGGCGCATGTGGTGGTGTTCGCCAGCGACGCCGGCACGTAGTTCGTAGTTCGTACGCGGTACGAGGTAGTCGCAGCCGGCGAGGTCGCCATCGGCCACTACCTCGTACCGCGTACGAACTACGAACTAGACTTCCGTGAGTCGCTGGATCACCGGCGCCACCTGTGCCTCGCGTCCCAGCGCGCGACCGACGCGCTCGAGCATCGTCGCCAGCGACGCATCGTCGTCGGCGCGCAGGGTGGCGTGGCCGACCTTGCGGCCTTCGCGCGCGGACTTGCCGTAGTCGTGCCAGTAGCCGCCGGCTTCGGTGAGCACCGGCGCCGCATCGGGCAGTTCGCCGATCCAGTTGAGCATGCAGCTGCGGCCGATCGCGGCGGTGTCGCCGAGCGGCAGGCCGAGCACCGCACGCAGGTGGTTATGGAACTGCGAGGTCACGGCGCCCTCGATCGTCCAGTGGCCGGAGTTGTGCACGCGCGGCGCCATCTCGTTGGCGACCAGCACGCCGTCGCACAGGAACAGCTCGAGGGCGAACACGCCGACGTAGTCCAGCGCCTCGGCGATGCGGCGCGCATGCGCGAGCGCCGTTTCCTGCAGCGCTGCGCCGACGACCGCCGGGGCCAGGCTGGCGGCGAGGATGCCGTGGTCGTGCCAGTTCTCGGTGAGCGGCCAGGCACGCAGCTCGCCGTCGCGCCCCCGCACGGCGACCACCGACACTTCGCGCTGGAACGGCACGAAGGCCTCGAGGATCAGTCCGACGCTGGCCGCCTGTGCGCCGAGCGCGTCCCAGGCCGCGCCGGCATCGGCGGGCGACTTCAGGCGGAACTGGCCTTTGCCATCGTAACCGAGGCGGCGCGTCTTCAGGATGCTCGGTGTACCGACCGCGGCGATCGCCGCGTCGAGGCCGGCGCGGTCGGCGACCGCGGCGAAGTCCGGCACCGGGATGCCGAGGTCGCGGAACAGTGTCTTCTCGGCGAGCCGGTCCTGCGCCACCGCCAGCGCGCGCGGATCCGGGAACACCGGGACCTTCGCCGCCAGCCACTGCGCGCTGTCGGCGGGCACGTTCTCGAAATCGAACGTGGCGACGTCGACGCGCCCGGCGAATTCGGCCAGGCCCCCGGCATCGCGGTAATCGGCGCGCAGCAGCGGCGCGCACTGCGCCGCGCAGGGGTCTTCGGCGGCGTCGAGCACGAGGAAGCGCAGGCCCAGCGGCGCGCCGGCGAGCGCCATCATGCGCGCCAGCTGGCCGCCGCCGAGGATGCCGACGGTGGTCACGGCTGCCGCGGGTCGGGCTGCGCGAGCACGTCGGCGGTCTGCTTCGCGCGGAAGTCCGCCAGCGCCGCCGCGATGTTCGCGTGTCCGGCCGCCAGCAGCGCCGCCGCGAACAGGCCGGCATTGGCGGCCCCGGCATTGCCGATCGCGAAGGTCGCCACCGGCACGCCGGCCGGCATCTGCACGATCGACAGCAGCGAATCGAGGCCGCTCAACGCCCGGCTCTGCACCGGCACGCCGAGCACCGGCACCGCGGTCATCGCAGCGATCATGCCCGGCAGGTGGGCGGCGCCGCCGGCACCGGCGATGATCGCGCGCAGTCCGCGCGCCTGCGCCGACTTTGCGTAGTCGACGAGCAGCTCCGGCGTGCGATGCGCGGAGACCACGCGGACTTCGTGCGGAACGCCGAGCTGTTCGAGCCGCTGCGTCGCGTGCTGCATCGTTTCCCAGTCGGAGCGGGAGCCCATGACGACCCCGACGAGCGGAGCCACGACGTTCTGGTTCATGGCGGGCGGCTTCGGCAAAAGGCTATTCTAGACGCGAATTCCTGCCGAATCAGCCGCCGATGGACCGCAAACTGCTCGACCTGCTGTGCTGCCCCGCGACCCGCCAGCCCCTCGCCCTGCTGACGGCCGACGAACTCGCGGCGGTCAATCGCGGCATCGCCGCCGGCGGCATCAGCCGCATCGACGGCACCGCCCAGCAGGGCGCCCTCGATGCCGGCCTGATCACCCGCGACCGCCGCACGATCTACCGCGTCGACGACGGCATCCCGGTGCTGCTCGTCGACGAGGGGCTCGCGGCGTCGCAGTGGCCGGACCTGGCGCGCTGATGGCGCCGACGCCGCCTTCCGTCGAACTCGTCGCCGCCGACGTCGCGCGTGCGCTCGCCGAGGACATCGGCCCCGGCGACGCCACCGCCCAGCTGCTGCCGGACGCGCCCGCCCGCGCCTTCGTGATCGCGAAGGAAGCCGGCGTGATCGCCGGACGGCCGTGGTTCGATGCCTGCTTCCGCGCGCTCGATCCGGACATCGCCATCGCGTGGCGTGTCGCCGAGGGCGAACGCGTCGAGGCCGGCACCGTGCTGGTGACCCTCGCCGGCGGTACCCGCGCCCTCGTCAGTGGCGAGCGTCCGGCGCTGAATTTCCTGCAGACGCTGTCCGGCACCGCCACCGTCACCGCCGAACACGTCGCCCTGGTCGCCGGCAGCCGCACACGCGTTCTCGACACCCGCAAGACCCTGCCCGGCCTGCGCCAGGCGCAGAAGTACGCGGTGCGCTGCGGCGGCGGCGACAACCACCGCATGGGCCTGTACGACGCGGTGATGCTGAAGGAGAACCACATCCACGCGGCCGGTTCGATCGCCGCGGCGGCGGCGCAGGCGCGCGCGCTGCATCCGGGGCTGCCGCTGATCATCGAGGTGGAGTCGCTCGCCGAGCTCGACGCGGCGCTGGCGACCGGCTGCGACCGCATCCTCGTCGACGATTTCAGCGACGCCGACCTGCACGAAGCCGTGCGCCGCGCCGGCGGTCGCATTCCGCTCGAGGTGTCCGGCGGCGTTACCCCGGACCGCCTGCGCTCGATCGCCGCGGCGGGCGTCGACTGCGTCTCGATCGGTGGCCTGACCAAGCACGTGCGCGCGCTCGACCTGTCGATGCGCCTCGGCGACCCACCCGCCCCCCCCGTAGGAGCGTCTTGAGGCGCGATCCCGCTTACCTCCCCAGCATCAGCCCCGCGAACACCGCCAGCGCCGCGAGCGCCAGCATGATCGGCACCCAGATGCTCAGCGTGTTGCCGCGGCGCGGCGCGCCGGCAGCCGCCGGGGCGGCTTCGGCCTTGGCGATGCGCGCGGTCTGCTGCGCCATCTCCATGCCCGGCGCGACGACGATGAAGCGCACGGTGTCGAGCTTGAGTTCGTCGCCCGGGCCGAGGAAGGCCTGCTGGACGCGCTTGCCGTTGACGTAGGTGCCGTTCGCCGAGCCGAGGTCTTCGACCGCGAGCCCGTCCGGCGTCGGCTTGACCAGCGCATGTCGGCGCGAGATCTCGTCGCCCTGCACCGAGATGTCGCACTCCGGGGCGCGCCCGATCGCGGTCGGTCCGGTCACCGGGAAGACCTTGCCGAACACCGCGCCGGAGACGCCGCGCAGCAGGAACTTCGGGATCGCGATGCGCACGCGGGTGGCGCCGCTGTCGTCGTCCGGATGCGGTGCGGCCACCGGCGCTTCGGAAGGCACGCTGCGCACCGCCTCGACGATCGTGTAGCGCGCCTGCACCGGGCCGATGCCGATCAGGTCGCCGGCGCGCAGGGCCATGATGTCCTCGATCGCGCGGCCGTTGACCGTCACGCGGCCGCCGCCTTCCGGCACCTGCAGGTTGGCGCCGGCGCCGGTCACGTGGATCTCGCAGTGGCGCACGGCGATTTCCGGCAGGTTGAGCACGACCGCGCCGTCGGGCGCCGAGCCGATGCGGTTCATGCCGTGGCTCAGCAACACCTGTGCGTGTTCGCCGTTCGGAAACACCAGCTTCATTTTCGCTCTCCTGCGACCGGCGACGCCCTTCCCGAACGTCGCCCGCCGTATCTTAGCCAGCCCCACGCGATCGTGGCAGTGGGCGACTTGCGGCCGACCGGGCGCGTCCCCACAGTCCCTCCATGCTCACCGAACTGTTGACGATGCTGGGCGCGACCGCACTGGTGGCGTTCTGGTTCGCCGGACGCGCCGCCGCGGAAGCCGCGGTGCAGCACGGGCGCGATGCCTGCGCGCGCGCCGGCGTGCAGTGGCTCGACCAGAGCGTGCACCTCGTGGCGATGCGCCTGCGCCGCGGCGCCGACGGCTGGCTCGCCGTCGAACGCCACTACGGTTTCGAGTTCTCGCTGGACGGCGACGACCGCCACGCCGGCCGCATCGTGATGCAGGGACGCCGGCTGCACGCCCTGCTCGGGCCGGCGCCGCGCGCCGAGGTCACTTGACGACGCGCAGGTGGCTGCGTTTCGGCGGGTCGCCGCCGCTGTCGGGACCGGGACCCGGACCGGTGTCATCGGGACCGTCGGACGGCTCGATGCCGTCGTCGGGCAGCATCATCCCCTGCCCCGTTTCCTGCGCGTAGATCGCCAGCACCGCCGGCATCGGCACGATCACCGCCTGGCTGACGCCACCGAAGCGCGCCATGAAGCGTACCTCGCGGTTGTCGATCAGCAGCTGCGCGACCGCGCGCGGGGCGATGTTGAGCACCACCCGGCCGTCCTTCACCGCCGACGCCGGCACCTGCACGCCGTCGCGTTCGGCGTCGACCAGCAGGTAGGGGGTCATGCCGTTGTCGTTGATCCACTCGTTGATCGCCCGCAGCAGATAGGGGCGGTTCGAGGACATCGCGGCGCCGGATTCGCTCACGGCGGCAGTTCCCGCAGCCCCTTCTCCTCCGGAGTGAGGCTGCGCAGGTAGGCCGGGTTGCGGAAGATGCGCATGCCGTAGTCCTCGATCACCTTGGCTTCCCTGGGCAGCTGCACGCCCAGCGCCGGCAGCCGCCAGATGATCGGCGCGATCGCGCAGTCGGCCAGGCTCATTTCCGGATTCAGGAAGAACTTGGAGGCACGGAACAGCGGCAGCGAGGTGATCAGCAGCTCCTTAAGGCGCTTGCGGCCGGCGTCGGCCTGGGCCTTGGTGCCGTGCTGGATCTGCTGCACCGGCGGCACCCAGTCGTGGTCCACGTGCACCATCGCCAGGCGCAGGCGGGCCCGCGACAGCGGATCGACCGGCATCAACGGCGGATGCGGGTAGCGCTCGTCGAGGTATTCGCAGACCACCGACGCGGCGTACAGCACGAGGTCGCGATCGACCAGGGTCGGCACCGAGTGGTAAGGGTTGAGGTCCACCAGGTCCTCGGGCGGACTGCCCGGGTCGACCGGCACCAGTTCGTAGCTCACGCCCTTCGCGGCGAGCACCAGGCGGACCCGGTGGCAGACCACGCAGTCACGGGCGGAAAACAGCGTCAGGGCGTTGCGGATACGCGGGCTGGCGGCCATTGCTTCCCCTCCACGGCGCCGCCAGCCCCTGCCGGCGGTCGTCGGAAGACTCAACCCTGCCCAAAGGCCGGATTTTCCGCAAGACGGCGGCGGACCCCGGAAACGACGGGGCCGCCCGAAGGCGGCCCCGTGCCGATATCCGGTGCGACTCAGTGCACGTCGCGCCAGTACTCGAGCTTCAGCAGGTAGGCCAGGAAGGTGAAGAAGGCCAGGAACAGCACCACCCAGACGCCGGTCGAGGTGCGCTTGATGCCCGCCGGCTCGGCGACGTATTCGAGGAAGGCGGAGATGTCGCGCGCCGCCTTGTCGAACTCGCGGCCGTCCAGGCGGCCCGGGCTGGCCAGCTCGAGGCGGGCGACGTGCTGCTCGCTGCCGTGGCCTTCGTAGACCGGGCGCTGGATGCCCTGCAGCTCCCAGAGCACGTTCGGCATCGACACGTTCGGGAACAGCTTGTTGTTCCAGCCGATCGGCCGCGATTCGTCGACGTAGAAGCTCTTGAGGTAGGTGTAGACCCAGTCGGCACCGCCGGCCTTGGCGCGGGCGATCAGGCTGAGGTCCGGTGCGGCCTTGCCGAACCAGGCTTCGCCCTGGGCGGCCGGGATGCCGGTGACGATGTTCTCGCCGATCTTGGCGTCGCCGCGGATCAGGTACTGCTCGACCAGGGCCGGGTCCAGGTCGAGGTCTTCGGCCAGGCGCGAGTAGCGGACCATCGCCAGGCTGTGGCAGCCCGAGCAGTAGTTCATGAACAGGCCGGCGCCGCTCTGCAGCGAGGCCTTGTCGCTGAGGTCGGTGCCCGACACCTGCAGGTCGCCGCCCGAGGAGGCGGAGCCGAGCGCCGGAACCAGGGCGAGCAGCAGGGCGAAGATACGGAGCTTAGTCATGCGCGGGCACCCGGTCCGGAACCGCCTTGAACTGGCCCATGCGCGACCAGAAAGGCATCGAGATGAAGAAGGCGAAGTAGTAGAAGGTCAGGATCTGCGCGACCAGCTTCTGGGTGTCCGAACCCGACTGCGCGCCGAGCCAGCCCAGCACCACGAAGCCCACCGCGAAGATCGCGATCAGCAGCTTGTGCAGCATCGGCCGATAGCGGATCGACTTGACCGGCGACTTGTCCAGCCACGGCAGCAGGAACAGGATCATCGTCGCGCCGCCCATCACGATCACGCCGAACAACTTGTCGGGGATCGCGCGCAACATCGCGTAGAACGGCGTGAAGTACCACACCGGCTTGATGTGCTCCGGCGTCACCATCGGGTTGGCGGCGATGAAGTTGTCCCACTCCAGGAACCAGCCGCCCATCGCCGGGGTGAAGAAGATGATGAACGCGGCGATGATCATGAAGAAGCCGGCGCCGAACAGGTCCTTCACCGTGTAGTACGGGTGGAAGGGGATGCCGTCCTTCGGAATGCCGGTCTCCTTGTCCTTGACCTTCTTGATGTCGACGCCTTCCGGGTTGTTCGAGCCGACTTCGTGCAGGGCGCCGAGGTGCAGCACGACCAGCAGCAGCAGCACCAGCGGCAGCGCGATCACGTGCAGCGCGAAGAAGCGGTTGAGCGTCGCGTCGGCCACCAGGTAGTCGCCGCGGATCCACTCGGTCAGGCCTTCGCCGATGCCGGGGATCGCGCCGAACAGGTTGATGATCACCTGCGCGCCCCAGTACGACATCTGGCCCCACGGCAGCACGTAGCCCATGAAGGCCTCGGCCATCAGCACCAGGAAGATCAGCATGCCGATCACCCACACCAGCTCGCGCGGCTTCTGGTACGAGCCGTAGATCAGGCCGCGGAACATGTGCAGGTAAACGACGACGAAGAACAGCGACGCGCCGGTGCTGTGCATGTACCGGATGATCGCGCCGCCGTCGACGTCGCGCATGATCGTGTTCTCGACGCTCCAGAACGCGTGCGGGATGCCGAACTCGTTGAGCGAGGCGTCCGGCTTGTAGTGCATCGTCAGGAAGATGCCGGTGACGATCTGGTTGACCAGCACGAGCAGCGCCAGTGAACCGAAGTAGTACCAGAGGTTGAAGTTCTTCGGAGCGTAGTACTCCGTCATGTGCTTGCGGTACGCCGGCATCATGCCGGGCGCACGCTCGTTGACCCAGCCGAGGCCGCCGTTGAGGGCGCGGATCAGGAACCCAGGCTTCATGCGCCCTCCTCGGGCGCGATGCCCACGATCAGATGGTTGTCGTCGACGAAGTGGTACGGCGGCACCTCGAGGTTGGACGGCGCCGGCACGCCCTCGAAGACGCGGCCGGCGAGGTCGAAGCGGGAGTTGTGGCACGGGCAGTAGAAGCCGCCCTGCCACTGGGCGTCGAAGGCCTGCGGCTGCAGCTCCGGCACGTAGCTCGGCGAGCAGCCGAGGTGGGTGCAGATGCCGACGATGACCGCGAGCTCCGGACGGATCGAGCGGTATTCCTTCTTCGCGAACGCCGGCGTCTGGTCGGCGTTTTCCGAATTCGGGTCGCGCAGCCGGTCGTTGAGCGACGGCAGCGCCGCCAGCTGTTCCGGCGTGCGGCGGAAGATCCAGACCGGCTTGCCGCGCCACTGCACGATCATGCGCATGCCCGGCTCGAAGTCGATCTTGCTGATGTCGACCTCGACCGGCGCGCCGGCCACCTGGGCGCGCGCACTCGGCTTCCAGGAACTGATGAACGGTACCGAGGCGCCCGCGACGCCGACCGCGCCGACGACGGCGGTGGTGGCGGTCAGGAAGCGACGGCGGCCCGAATTGACCCCTTCGTTAGCCATCCGGCTCTCCGAAAACTCTTGCTAAGTGGCTGGAAAAACGGCGTTTGCCGGGCCCGGGCCCTGCAAAGACGCGCATTGTAGCGGAGTGGGCGCGGCGCGGACAACGCGCGCCTCGCCCTTCCGGAAGAGGGATCAGCGGCTCGCGATGGCGCCGCGATAGCGCTCGGCGAGCACGCCGACGCGCTGGACGTAACGCTGGGTCTCGGCGTACGGCGGCACCCCGCCGTAGCGGTCGACCGCGCCTTCGCCGGCGTTGTAGCCGGCGGCGGCCAGGGTCAGGTCACCGTTGAAACGGTTGAGCAGCCAGGCCAGGTACTGCACGCCGCCGCGGATGTTCTGCTGGGCGTCGAACACGTCGGCGACCCCGAAACGGGTGGCGGTCGCCGGGATCAGCTGCATCAGGCCCTGGGCGCCGGCATGCGAGACCGCATTGGCGCGAAAGGCGGACTCGGCGTGGATCACCGCCCGCACCACCGCCTCGTCGACCCCGAACTCGGCGGCCGCCGCCCGCACTTCCTCGGCGTAGGCGTCCAGGTTCAGGGCGACGTTCGAGAAGTCCACCCCGGGCAGGGCGCCGCAGGCGTAGCAGGTCTCCAGGTAGCTGAAGAGCAGCTGGGCCCCGGCCCCGCCCGCCGGGCGGACATTCGTATAGTGGGTGACGCCGTCGCGCTCGTAGCGGTAGATGGCGCCCCGGGTCACCCGGCCGCCACCGGCCGCGGCCGGCAGCGCCTGGCCGGGACTGGCGGTACGGAATTCCACCCGCGAGGCCGGAACGGCCGCCGCGGCGGCGCCACTACCGCCGCCGCCACCGGCCGTGGCGGGAGGCGTCGGCCGCGGCGCCGGCGCGGCGCCACGTGGGCGGGCGTCGGCAGCGGAGTAGTTGGCGACGACCGTGCAGTGCGCGCCGGGGAGCTTCGCCCCGGTGTAGTTCGGCACCCCGTCGGCACCGACGCACTTGTAGAGCGTGCCGGCGGCCGCGGGCGTGCCCACGGACGCAGCCGCGAGCACCAGGCAGGCCAGAACCGGCTTCGTCATCCCCATGGGCGCGACTTGTACGCCCCTAGCCCCGTGAAAGACAAGGCCGGGTGAAGGATCGGTGGCCGCTGTCCGGGCCGGGGCCTAGAATGTCGGCCCCTTCCGGAACGGATTAAGCGCCGCGATGCCCGGGAACCCGCCCGCCCCCGCCCCTGCCCGGGGCAAGCTGTTCATCAAGACCCACGGCTGCCAGATGAACGAGTACGACTCGGCCCGCATGGCCGACGTGCTCGCCGCCGAACAAGGCCTGGAACTGACGCAGGACGAGACCGAGGCCGACGTCATCCTGGTCAACACCTGCTCGATCCGCGAGAAGGCGCAGGAGAAGGTGTTTTCCCAGCTCGGCCGCTGGAAGCAGCTGAAGAAGGACAGGCCGGTGCTGATCGGCGTCGGCGGCTGCGTCGCCAGCCAGGAGGGCGAGGCCATCCTGAAGCGAGCGCCCTTCGTCGATCTCGTGTTCGGTCCGCAGACCCTGCACCGCCTGCCCGACCTGATCGAGGCCCGGCGCGAGAGCGGCCGCCCGCAGGTCGACGTCAGCTTCCCGGAAATCGAGAAGTTCGACCGCATGCCGGAACCGCGTGCCGAGGGCCCGACCGCCTTCGTGTCGATCATCGAAGGCTGCAGCAAGTACTGCAGCTTCTGCGTGGTGCCCTACACCCGCGGCGAGGAAGTCTCGCGGCCGTTCGACGACGTGCTGCTGGAGGTCGCCCAGCTCGCCGCCCAGCGGGTCCGGGAGATCCACCTGCTCGGGCAGAACGTCAACGCCTACCGCGGCCGCATCGGCGACGGCCCGGAGATCGCCGACCTCGCCACGCTGATCCGCGCGATCGCCACGATCGAGGGCGTCGGCCGCATCCGCTACACGACCTCGCATCCGCTGGAGTTCTCCGACGCGCTGATCGAGGCGCACCGCGACGTGCCGCAGCTGGCGGCGTTCCTGCACCTGCCGGTGCAGTCGGGCAGCGACCGCATCCTCGCGGCGATGAAGCGCAACCACACCGCGCTCGAGTACAAGGCGCGCATCCGCAAGCTGCGCGCCGCGAAGCCCGACATCGTCATCAGCTCGGACTTCATCGTCGGTTTCCCCGGCGAAACCGAGCGCGACTTCGAGCAGACGATGAAGCTGATCGAGGAAGTCGGCTTCGACCAGAGCTTCTCCTTCGCCTACTCGCGCCGTCCCGGCACGCCGGCCGCGAACCTGCACGACGAAGTGCCGCACGAGGTCGCGTTCGCGCGCCTGCAGCGTCTGCAGGCGGCGATCAATGCCAATGCGCGGCGGATTTCCGAGGCGATGCTGGGCACGGTGCAGCGGGTGCTGGTCGAAGGCCCGAGCGCGCGCAACCCGGACGAGCTGACCGGCAAGACCGAGAACATGCGCAACGTGAACTTCCCCGGCAATCCCCGCCTGATCGGCCGGTTCGTCGACCTGCGCATCACCGAGGTGAGGACAAACTCACTGCGCGGCGAGGTGGTGACGGTCGACGAGGCCGTCGCCGCGTAATCCCGCAGACCGGGAATCGGAGCAACGATGACGAAGCACGCGGCGCACCGGGATTTCGTGCTCGAACCCGAGGACAACGAACGGCTGGCGAACCTCGCCGGCCCCTTCGACGAACATCTGCGGCAGATCGAACTGCGGCTCGGTGTCGAGATCGCCAATCGCGGACATGTGTTCCGCGTCACCGGCGATGGCAAAGCCGTCGACGCCACCGAGAAGCTGCTGCGCGCGCTCTACGAGGACGCCGCCGGCGAGACCCTGGACCCGCACCGCATCCACCTGCGCCTCGGCAGTGCGAGCCTGGAGCGCATCGCCGGCGACGACGACTTCGCGCCGCAGGAGGTGACGGTCCGGGTCAAGCGCGGCACCGTGCGTGGCCGCGGCGCCAACCAGGCGAAGTACCTGCACGCGATCTCGCAGAACGACATCAACTTCGGCGTCGGCCCGGCCGGTACCGGCAAGACCTTCCTCGCGGTGGCGATGGCGGTCGATGCGCTCAACGAGAGCCGGGTGCAGCGGCTGCTGCTGGTGCGTCCGGCGGTCGAGGCCGGGGAGAAGCTGGGCTTCCTGCCCGGCGACCTCAGCCAGAAGGTCGATCCCTACCTGCGGCCGCTGTACGACGCGCTGTACGAGATGCTCGGCGTCGAGAAGGTCGCCAAGCTGCTCGAGCGCAACGTCATCGAGATCGCGCCGCTGGCCTACATGCGCGGGCGCACGCTCAACGACGCGTTCGTGATCCTCGACGAGGCGCAGAACACCACCATCGAGCAGATGAAGATGTTCCTGACCCGGATCGGCTTCGGCTCGACCGCGGTGATCACCGGCGACCTCAGCCAGATCGACCTGCCGAAGCACCAGAAGTCCGGCCTGCGCGACGCCATCGACGTGCTGCGCGGGGTCGAGGGCATCAGCTTCACCTTCTTCGACGCCCGCGATGTCGTGCGCCACCCGCTGGTCGCGCGCATCGTCCGCGCCTACGATGCCCGCGACGGCAAGGAGTCCCAGGAATGAGCCGCTGGCCGCTGCAGCTGGACGTGTCGGTGAGCTACGGCTGCGGCCGCGCCGGGGTGCCGGCCTCCGCCAGCTTCCGCCGCTGGGTCGCCGCGGCGACGAAGGGCCGCATCAAGCGCGCCGACCTGGCGATCCGGGTCGTCGACGAGAAGGAAGGCCGCGCCCTCAACCGCCACTACCGCGGCAAGGACTATGCGACCAATGTGCTGAGCTTCCCGGCCGAACTGCCCGAAGGCGTGCAGCTGCCGCTGCTCGGCGACCTGGTGATCTGCGCCCCGGTCGTCGCCCGCGAAGCCGCCGAACAGGGCAAGCCCCTGCAGGCCCACTACGCCCACCTGACCGTGCACGGCGTCCTGCACCTGCTCGGCCTCGACCACGAGGACGAACGCGAGGCGGAGGCGATGGAGCAGATGGAGCGCGAGATCCTGGCCGAACTCGGCCTCCCCGATCCCTACTGACCCCGCAGCCCCCCCTGCCTCTGTAGGAGCGGCTTCAGCCGCGATGCCTTCCTCCCATTCGTTCCGGGTCCCTCCGGGATCGCGGCTGAAGCCGCTCCTACAGAGGCAGGGGGGCGGGTTTTGGGGGCGGGTGGAGGTTGGCCGTGTAGAATCGACTCCCCGTCACGAGACGCTAGCCCGCATGTCAGAGGACTCGCCAAGTACCACCGCGCCGGAACGCCGCTCGTGGCTCGAACGCCTCAGCCTGGCGTTTTCCGGTGAACCGCAGACCCGCGCCGACCTGATCGAGATCCTGCGCGACGCGCAGACCAACGGCCTGCTCGAGGCCGACACCCTGAAGATGCTCGAGGGCGCCCTGTCCGTCTCCGAACAGCAGGTCGGCGACATCATGGTGCCGCGCTCGCAGATGGTGTCGCTGCCGATCGACGCGCGCTTCCTCGACCTGACGAAGATGGTGGTGGAGTCCGGGCACTCGCGCTTCCCGGTGCACGGCGAGGACCGCGACGAGATCCTCGGCATCCTGCTCGCCAAGGACCTGCTGCGCGGCCTGGTGTCCGACGGCGGCCCCGGCAGCGTGCGCGAGCTGCTGCGCCCGGCGGTGCTGATCCCCGAATCCAAGCGCCTGAACGTGCTGCTGCGCGAGTTCCGCCTGTCGCGCAACCACATGGCGATCGTCGTCGACGAACACGGCGGCGTCGCCGGCCTGGTCACGATCGAGGACGTGCTCGAACAGATCGTCGGCGAGATCGACGACGAGCACGACGACCTCGACGAGGCCAAGCTGATCGCCGCCCAGGCCGACGGCCAGTTCATGGTCGACGCGCTGACCCCGATCGACGACTTCAACGAGCGCTTCGGCGCCGACTTCCCCGACGACGAGTACGACACGATCGGCGGCCTGGTCACCTCGGCGATCGGCCACTTGCCGGCCGCCGGCGAGGAGCTGGCGCTGGGGCGTTTCCACTTCCGCGTCTGCCGCGCCGACCGCCGCCGCGTGCACACCTTCATCGTCAGCGTCCATGCGGGCGAGTGAGGCCCGCGGCCGCTTCCGTTCCCGGATGAGCCCGCCCCGCGCCGCCGCGGTGGCGGCCTGGCTGCTGGCCGCGTGGCTGCTGCTGGGCACCGCGGTCGCGCGCGCGGCCGGCGCGCCGGTGCAGGACGCCCCCGTGCCGGCGGCCACGGGGCAGGACGACGGCACGCAGGCCGCGCCGCCGCAGGCGCGCGGCCTGCGCATCGGCATCCTGACGATGGAGCCGGGCGAGATCTTCTTCGAGCGCTTCGGCCACAACGCGATCGTCGTCGACGACCCCGCCGCGGCCGGGCCGGTGTCCTACAACTACGGCTACTTCGACCTCGACGAGGAAGGCTTCGTCTGGAATTTCGCCCGCGGCCGGATGGTGTACCGGCTGGTCGCGCTGCCGCTGGAACGCGACCTGCGCTACTACGCCGAGGTCGGCCGCGGCGCGACGATGCAGTGGCTGGACCTGCCGCCGGAACGTGCCGCCGCCCTCGCCGCGCGCCTGCACGACCAGGCCACCGGGCCGGAATCGCGCTACCGCTACGAGTACTTCACCAGCAACTGCTCGACGAAGGTGCGCGACGGCATCGATTTCGCGCTCGAAGGCGCCCTGCACCGGCAGCTGGTGCCGCGCTCGCAGGGCGACACCTGGCGCAGCGAGGCCGTGCGGCTGGCGGCGCCGGCGCCGTGGATGGCGCTGGGTTTCCACCTCGGCCTCGCCGGCTGGGCGGACCAGCCACTGTCGCGCTGGGACGAGGCGTTCGTGCCGATGCGCCTGCGCGACGACCTGCGCCGGATCACCCTCGCCGACGGGCGACCGCTGGTGGCGTCCGAGGAAGTGCTGCTGCCGCATCGGCTGGGCCAGCCGCCGGACGCCGCGCCGCGCTGGCGCCTGCCGGCGCTCCTGCTCGGCATCGCGATCGCCGCCGTGGTGTTCTGGAGCGCGCGCCGGGCGCCGCGCCTGCTCGGCCTCGGCGCCGGCCTGTTCTGGCTGTTCGCCGGCCTGTGCGGCGTGCTGATGGGCTTCCTGTGGTTCGGCTCCGATCATGTCGCCGGGCACGCCAACCAGAACCTGCTGCTGCTGAGCCCGCTGGCCCTGGGCCTGCTGCCGGCGGCATGGGCGAAGCTGCGCGGCCGCACGCCGGGGGCGTGGTTCCGGCCGCTGCTGTGGACCGTCGCCGGCATGGCGGCGCTGGCCGGCTTCCTGAAGTTCCTGCCCTTCCTCGACCAGCAGAACACGGACTGGGTGCTGCTGTTGCTGCCGGTGCATTGGGCGCTGCTGAAAACCTTCGATCCGAAGCGGGAAACGAGTGGAGAGTAACGAGCAACGAGTGAAAGCGCGCGCTGCGCGCGGGTCTTCCCTCGTTGCTCGTTACTCTCCACTCGTTACTCGCTTGCCGAAGGCGCACTCCCCCCGGAAGATCCACGCATGGACCAGACCCCGTCCCCGGTGGTGAACTGCGTCGCCTACTGGCGCGACGGCAGCAAGCGGGTGATTCCGCTGGACGAGATCAGCGACGTGCTCGCCGTCGACGACGGCAGCTTCGTCTGGGTCGGGCTGTTCAATCCGCCGGCCGACCTGCTCGGCAAGCTGCAGGAGGAGTTCTGCCTGCACGACCTCGCGGTCGAGGACGCGCGGCACGCGCACCAGCGGCCGAAGATCGAGGCCTACGGCGATTCGCTGTTCATCGTCGCGCACACCGCGCAGGTCGTCGACGGCCGCATCCGCTTCGGCGAGACGCATCTGTTCGTCGGCCCGCGCTACCTGGTGACGCTGCGGCACGGCGCGTCGCTCAGCTACGCGCCGGTGCGGGCACGCCTGGAACGCGACGCCGCGGCGACCGCGCTCGGTCCCGGCTACGCGCTCTACGCGGTGCTCGACTTCATCGTCGACAACTACCTGCCGATCGTCGACGTGTTCGGCGCGCGGCTCGAGGGCCTGGAGCAGGACATCTTCGAGGAGACGTTCCGCCGCGAGACCGTGCGCGAGCTCTACGACCTCAAGCGCGAACTCACCCGCATGCGGCTGGCGGTGACGCCGCTGCAAGACATCACCGGCCAGCTCACCCGCGTCCACGTCGCGCTGATCGGCGAGGACATGCGGCTGTACTTCCGCGACGTCTACGACCACGTGCTGCGGGTGAACGACGCGGTCGACACCCTGCGCGAGATGCTCACCGCGGCGATGAACGTGAACCTCGCCCTGGTCACCGTGGCCCAGGGCGAGATCGTCAAGCGCCTCGCCGGCTGGGCCGGCCTGCTCGCGGCGCCGACCCTGATCGCCAGCTGGTACGGCATGAACTTCCCGCACATGCCTGAACTCGCGGGGCGCTGGAGCTACCCGATCCTGATCGGCGTCACGATCGCGGTGATGGCGGTGCTGTTCGTGGTGCTGCGCCGCGCGCGCTGGATCTGACGCGCGCGGCGCCCGTCGCGCTCAGCGCTTGACCAGCTCGACGCGGCGGTTCTTCGCCCGGCTCGCCGAATCGGTGTTCGCGACCAGCGGCCGGCCCTCGCCGTGGCCGTCGCTCGCCAGCCGCCCGGCGTCGATGCCGCGCCCGACCAGCGCCGCGACCACCGCCGCCGCGCGTGCCCGCGACAGCGCCAGGTTCGCCGCGTCGCCGCCGATGTCGTCGGTGTGGCCCTCGATCGACAGCGCCAGCGCCGGGTCGGCCTGCATGAGCGCCTGCACCCGGTCGAGCACGGGCGCGGCATCCGGGCGCAGCGTCGCCTTGCCGAAGTCGAAGTTCACGTACAGCGCCACCCGGCCCTCGGCATCGAGCGCGGCGCGCAGCGCGTCGGGTTCCGGCGGCAGCAGGCTGGAGGCGAACGGCTTCTCCTCGATCACCGTCAGCTCGTACATCCGGTCCTCGGAATACACGCCGACCCACACCAGCTGGCCCTCGTGCATCAGCCGGGCGGTGAGGTTGTTCTCCTCCCCGTCGTGCACGATCTCGCCGCCCCGCGCCAGCACGGCATGACGGAAATTCTCGATGACGTCGGGCCAGCCCACCGGCTGGCCGCCGTCGGCGAGCACGAAGCGGGCGTGGTACTTCGCGCCCTGCGCGGTGATTCCGGTGAAGCCGCCGTCGGCGTCGAAGCTGCGGAACTCCGCCTCGTCGAAATTCCGCCGCTCCGGTTCCTCGGCGACGAAGCCGGGCATGTGCCCGAACAGGCGGTGGTCGTCGGCGCACGGCGCGGTCAGCGTCGGGCGGTGCGGCGCGACGTCGACCACGACGATGTCGATGCGGTGGTCGTCGCTGTAGACGTGGACCCAGTGCCGGGTGCCGTCGCGGTCGAACCAGGCGTGGGTGTCGTTGCCTTCGGCGAACGCGACCGTCGCACCGAGCGCCGCGAGCTGCTCGCGATAGTTGTACTGGATCTCCAGCGCGCTCATCGGCGTGTCGCCCTGGAAGATGTAGGTGGCCTCGCAGTAGCGGCCGGCGACCGGTTGCTCGCGCACGCTGCCGTCGGCATCGGCCACGCGGAAGGTGTTGCGGTGCCAGGCGTACTTCGTCTCCGAGTCGGGCTCGTAGCCCGGCAGGGTGCCGAGCGGTGCGCAGTCGGCGGCGGCGGTGCCGGCGGCCAGGGCGAGCGTGACGGCGGCGAAGCGGAAAGCGGTCTTCATGGGCGGGAGGCTCCTCGAGGCCTGTTGCGGCGCATCATCGTGGTGAAAACCGGGTCGAACGCCGACCCGGGCTCCACGCGGACAGTCCCGGGCCGCCGGATGTGACCGTCGCGGGCTTGACCGGCGTCAAGGCATCGCCGCCGGCCGCCCGGCAGGATGCCGGCCATGAACGCGATTCCGTCCTTCGACGCCGAACTGCTGCGCCGCTACGACCGCCCGGGTCCGCGCTACACCTCGTACCCGACCGCGCCGCAGTTCGCGCCCGGCTTCGGCGAGGCGGAGTTCGTCCGTGCCGCGCGCGCGAGCAACGACGACCCGATCCCGCGCCGCCTGTCGCTCTACGCGCACGTGCCGTTCTGCTTCAGCCCCTGCTTCTACTGCGGCTGCAACCGCATCATCACCCGCGACCACGGGCGCGCCGCGCCGTACCTGCAGCGGCTGGTGCGCGAGGCGTCGCTGCTCGGGCCGCTGTTCGCGCGCGACCGCGAGGTGATCCAGATCCACCTGGGCGGCGGCACCCCGAACTTCCTCACCGCCGACCAGATCGGCGAATTCCTCGAAAGCCTCGCCACCCACTTCCGCTTCAGCAGCTCGCCCGAGCGCGACTTCTCGATCGAGCTCGACCCGCGCTTCGTCGCCGACGGTGCCGTCGCCGCGCTGGGCTTCATGGGCTTCAACCGCGCCAGCCTCGGCGTGCAGGACTTCGACCCGGCGGTGCAGGCGGCGGTGAACCGCATCCAGAGCGTCGCCGAGACGATGAAGGTCATCGACGACTGCCGCGCGCACGGTTTCCGCTCGGTCAACGTGGATCTCATCTACGGCCTGCCGAAGCAGACGCTCGCCGGCTTCGAGCGCACGCTGGACATCGTCACCGCGGCCCGTCCCGACCGGCTGGCGATCTACGGCTACGCGCACATGCCGCAGCTGTTCCGTCCGCAGAAGCAGATCGACGAGGCGCAGCTGCCGGCCCCCGAGGACAAGCTGGCGCTGCTGCAGCTGGCGATCGACAAGCTCGGCGCCGCCGGCTACGTGCACATCGGCATGGACCACTTCGCGCTGCCGGAGGACGACCTGGCGCGCGCGCAGGCGGCCGGCGGCCTGCACCGCAACTTCATGGGCTACACCACGCATGCCGACTGCGACCTGGTCGGCATGGGCGTGAGCGCGATCAGCCACGTGGCAGAGACCTTCAGCCAGAATCCGCGCGACCTCCCCGCGTGGGAGATCGCCATCGACGCCGGCAGGCTGCCGACCTGGCGTGGCATGCAGCTCGACGCCGACGACGTCCTGCGCGGCGACATCATCCAGCAGCTGATGTGCTCGGCCCGGATCGACATCGCCGACGTCGAGCGCCGGCACGACATCGACTTCGCGGCGACCTTCCCTGCCGAGCTCGACCGCGTGCGGGCGCTGGTCGCCGATGGCCTGGTCGAGGTCACGCCGGAGGCGATCACCGCGACCTCGCGTGGTCGCCTGCTGCTGCGTATCATCGCCGCATGCTTCGACCGCTACCTGCACCAGGGCGAATCCGCCGGCCGCTATTCGAAGGCGATCTGAGCGCTCAAGGGGCATCCGCGTGAGCACGCCGGCACGACGGCCCCGGCCCTCGCCGATCGCCGACGACGGCGACGAGCTGCGTTTCTGCAGCACCTGCGCGTTCTCCGACGCCTGCCTGTCGCAGGGCTACGACAAGTCGTCGCTGGCCGAACTGCACGTGCTGGTCGAACACGTCGGCCCCTTCCACGAGGGCATGCACCTGTTCCGCGAAGGCGACGAGTTCAACGCGATCGCGGCGGTGCGCGCGGGAACGGTGAAGACCTACGTGCTCGACGCCGAAGGGCGCGAGCAGGTGCTCGGCTTCCATCTGCCGGGCGAGGTGATCGGCCTCGACGCGATCCACGCGTCGCGCTATCCCTGCAACGCGGTGGCGCTCGACACGGTGATGCTCTGCCGCTTCTCGTTCCCGAAGATGGCGCTGCTGGCGACGCGCATGCCGGGGCTGCAGGCGCAGCTCTTCCGGTTGCTCAGCCAGGACATCGGCAAGGCGGCGCTGCTGTCGGGCGATTTCAGCGCCGACGAGCGGATGGCGGCCTTCCTGGTGGCGTTGTCGCGCCGTTTCGAGCGGCGCGGGTTCTCCGCCACGCGCCTGCACCTGACGATGTCGCGCACCGACATGGCGAACTACCTGCGCCTCGCGCCCGAGACCGTCAGCCGGGTGCTGCGCCGCTTCCAGTCCGAGGGCCTGGTCGGGGTCGACCGCCGCGAGCTCGAGATCCTCGATCCGGCGCGGCTCGCCGGGCTGGCGAAGGCGGTCCTCAGGGACTAGGCCGGCATCGGCGCGGGCGCTGCGGGATCCGGACGCCCACGCGATTCCGCTTGATCCAGGTCAGGGAGTGTCGCGCGGCGCGCGCGGACCATGGCGACGCATCGTCATGGGAGACGTTCGATGAGTACTACACGGAAGCTCTGGCTGGGCCTGGGAGCCCTGCTGGTCGCCTCGTTCGCCGTGCTGCTGTGGGTCGGCGGCGAGATCCACCGCGTCATGCCGCCGATCCCCGAACGGGTGGTCACCACCGACGGCCAGGTCGTCTTCACCCGCGACGACATCCAGACCGGGCGGCAGGTATGGCAGTCGATCGGCGGCCAGCAACTGGGCTCGATCTGGGGCCATGGCGGCTACGTCGCGCCCGACTGGACCGCCGACTGGCTGCACCGCGAAGCCGTCGACCTGCTCGACCGCCGCGCGCGCATCGACAACCGGGCGCCCGACTACGCCAGCCTGGGCCCGGCCGAACAGGGCGCGCTTCAGGCGCAGCTGCAGGCCGACCTGCGCGCGAACACCTTCGACGAGGCCACCGGCACGATCACGATCACGCCGGAGCGCGCGCAGGCGATCGCGAACGTGTCGGCGCATTACCAGAGCCTGTTCAGCAACGATCCGGCGACGAAGGACCTGCGCGAGGCCTATGCGATGCGCGACGGCACTGTCGCGGACGCGGAGCATCGCCGGCAGATGACGGCGTTCTACTGGTGGACCGCGTGGACCGCGGTCACCGAACGGCCCGGCAAGGACATCACCTACACCAACAACTGGCCGCACGACCCGCTGGTGGGCAACACGCCGCCGTCGGGCCTGCTGATGTGGACGGTGTTCAGCGTCCTGTTCCTGCTCGCCGGCATCGCGCTGCTGGGCTGGCACTACGCGGTGTCGCACGGCGACGGTGAGCGGCCGCTGCTGCCGGCGAGCGATCCGCTCGCGAAGGTGGTCGTGACGCCGTCGATGAAGGCCACCGCGAAGTACTTTTGGGTCGTCGTCGCGCTGTTCCTGTGCCAGATCCTGCTCGGCGCGATCACCGCGCACTACCAGGTCGAGGGCCAGGAGGCGTACGGCTTCGCGCTCAGCGACATCCTGCCGTACTCGCTCACGCGCACCTGGCACACGCAGCTGGCGGTGCTGTGGATCGCGACCGCGTGGCTGGGCATGGGCCTGTACATCGGCCCGGCGATCAGCGGCCACGAGCCGAAATACCAGGCGCTCGGGGTCAACGTGCTCTGGGTGTGCCTGATCGTGATCGTGGTCGGCTCGTTCGCCGGCCAGTGGTTCGCGGTGATGCAGAAGCTGGGCCTCGAGCACAACTTCTGGTGGGGCCACCAGGGCTGGGAGTACGTCGACCTGGGCCGCTTCTGGCAGTGGTTCCTGTTCGCCGGCCTCGGCATCTGGCTGACGCTGGTCGGGCGCTGCCTGGTCCCGGCGATCCGTGCCGGCGGCGAGTCGAAGTCGATCACCACGCTGCTGTTCCTCTCCACCGTCGCGATCGGCCTGTTCTACGGCGCCGGCCTGATGTGGGGCGAGCACACGCATCTGTCCATGGTCGAGTACTGGCGCTGGTGGGTCGTGCACCTGTGGGTCGAGGGCTTCTTCGAGGTGTTCGCGACCGCGGTCATCGCCTTCCTGTTCACGAAGCTGGGCCTGATCCGCACCCTGACGGCGACCGTCGCGGTGCTGTTCGCGACGATCGTGTTCATGGCCGGCGGCGTACTCGGCACCCTGCACCACCTGTACTTCACCGGCACGCCGACGGCGGTGATCGCGATCGGCGCCTCGTTCTCGGCGCTGGAAGTGGTGCCGCTGGCCTACGTCGGCTTCGAGGCGTACCACACGTACAAGCTCGGCCGCGCCACGCCGTGGATGCAGAAGTACAAGTGGCCGATCCTGTTCTTCGTCGCGGTCGCGTTCTGGAACCTGGTCGGCGCCGGCCTGTTCGGTTTCCTGATCAACCCGCCGCTGCCGCTGTACTACATGCAGGGCCTGAACCTGACGCCGCTGCACGGCCACACCGCGCTGTTCGGCGTGTACGGGATGCTG
Source organism: Arenimonas composti TR7-09 = DSM 18010 (assembly GCF_000426365.1). GTDB lineage: Bacteria > Pseudomonadota > Gammaproteobacteria > Xanthomonadales > Xanthomonadaceae > Arenimonas > Arenimonas composti. Next base: position 122,177 of record NZ_AUFF01000003.1, read on the forward strand.
GGCATCGGCCTGATGCTGTTCTGCCTGCGCGGCATCAAGCCGCAGGCGATCTGGCCCGAGGCACCGCTGCGCACCGGTTTCTGGGCGCTGAACATCGGCCTGACGCTGATGGCGGTCTGCACGCTGCTGCCGATCGGCATCCTGCAGCTGAATGCCGCGATCGGCGAAGGCTACTGGTACGCGCGCTCGGCGGAGTTCATGCAGCAGCCGGTCATCGACCTGCTGGTGTGGATGCGCGTGCCGGGCGACACGATCTTCAGCATCGGCGCGCTCGCGATCGCGTGGTTCGTGCTGCGCCTGTGGATCCGGCCGACATCGGAGCCCGTGCCGGCGGCGATCGTGCCGGCCGCGGCTCCGGTGCCGGCGAAGGCTGCCGTGGCGATGGAGGCCTGACCATGGAATACCGCATCACCCTCCCGCCCCGCACGCCGGTGGACCTGGACCGTCTCGCCGCGGCACTGCAGGGGTTCGATCCCGCCGCGATCGTCGACCACGACGCGGTCATCGGGCGACTGCGCATCAACGCCGCGATGTCGTCCCTCGCGCTGGCCGGACTGCTGCATGCCCTGGGCGTTCCGGTCACGCCCGACGGTGTCGAAACCCAACCGTCCGTCTGCTGCGGCGGCTGCGGCGGCTGAGCCCGCCGCGCCTGACCTGCATCAAGGCGCGTCCACGGCGGGCCACCTAACCTGCCCGCCATGGACGCCAAACGCATACCTGCTCCCTTTCCGCTCGCGATCATGGGCGCGGCCCCACACCGGCTGATGTTCTTCGTCGGTGCCGCGAACGTGCTCGCCGCGATGGCCTGGTGGACCGCCTGGCTCGCCGGCAAGGCGCCGCCGATCGCGACACCGGCCGGCTGGGTGCACGCGTTCGTGATGCAGTACCAGGTGCTGCCCACCTTCATCTTCGGTTTCCTGCTCACCGTCTTCCCGCGCTGGATGGGCCTCACCGAAGCCGGCCGCTGGCACTACCTCCCGGTCGGGCTGGGGCTGCTGCTCGGGCAGGCGCTGACGCTGGCCGGCGTCGCCGCCGACATCCCGGCGCTGCTGCACTTCGGCGTGATCAACACCTGCGCCGGCTGGATCGCGGCGATGGCGGTGCTAGCCGGCTGGCTGCTGCGCGCGCGCGAGCCGAACTGGCACGCGATCTCCTGCTTCGCGGCGCTGGTGTTCGGCCTGGCCGGGCTGCTGTGCTTCGCGGTCTTCCTGCACACCGGCAACCCGAAGCTGGGTTTCGCGATGCTCAAGATCGGCACCTTCGGCCTGCTGGTGCCGGTGTATGCGACGGTCGCCCACCGGATGTTCCCGTTCTTCGCCGGCAACGTCGTGCCCGGCTACCGCGCTTGGCGGCCGCTGTGGCTGCTGGGCGCGATGTGGCCGCTGTGGATCGCGCACTTGGCGCTCGAGCTCGCCCACCTGCACCCGTACCTGTGGCTGGTCGACCTGCCGATGCTGGCGCTGACGACACTGGCGCTGTGGCGCTGGTGGCCGCGCGGTAAGGCGCCGCCGCTGCTGCGCGTGCTGTTCATCGGCTACGCCTGGCTGCCGCTCGCGCTGGCGCTGTACGCCGGCCAGTCCGCCTGGTTCATGGCGAGCGGCGAATACCTGCTCGGGCGCGGCCCGGTGCACGCGCTGTCGGTCGGCTTCTTCGGCAGCCTGCTGGTGGCGATGGTGACGCGCGTGACCCAGGGCCACTCCGGGCGGCCGCTGGTGCTGGGCACGATCCCGGCGCTGGCGTTCGCCGGCATGCAGCTGGTCGCGGTCGTGCGCGTGGTTTCGGAACTGTTCGCGAACCCGTCGCCCTGGTTCATCGCCGCCGGCGCCGGCTGGCTGCTCGTCTTCCTGCCGTGGGTGGTGCGATCGCTGTGGATCTACGCGACGCCGCGCGCCGACGGCAAACCCGGTTGAGGATCTTCCGATGCTCGCGTTCTACCTGCAGATCAAGATGGTCCACATCGCGATGGCGCTCGCCAGCGGCGGCCTGTTCGCGCTGCGCGGCGCGCTCGTGCTCGCCGGCGTGCGCGCGGCGATGGCGACGCCGGTGCGCTGGCTCAGCTACGCGATCGACACCACGCTGCTGACCGCGGCGCTGATGCTGCTGACCGCGCTCAAGCTCAACCCGTTCGTGGTGCCGTGGCTGGGCGTGAAACTGACCGCGCTGGTGATCTACATCGTGCTCGGGACCTTCGCGCTCAAGCGCGGGCGCACGCGCAGGGTGCAGGCGGCCTGCTACGTCGCCGCGCTGCTGGTGTTCGGTTTCATGTACTCGGTGGCGCGTGCGCACCACCCGCTCGGCGTCTTCGCGGGGATGTCCTGATGGATCCGGCGATCCGGCCCCCGCCCGGCCCGCGCCCGTGCGTGCCGGCGCCGTGCGAGGCCCTCGCGTGAGCGCGCGCGCCTGGAGCGCGGCCGCCGTCGCCACGCTGGCCCGCGAGGCCGCGCGTTCGGCCGACACGCATCTGCTGCAGCTCGGGCTGCCCGCCTTTCCCGGTATCGACCTGTATTTCAAGGACGAGTCTTCGCACCCCACCGGCAGCCTCAAGCACCGGCTCGCACGCTCGCTGTTCCTGTACGCGCTGTGCAACGGGCGGCTTCGCGAAGGCCAGGGCACCATCGACGCCTCGTCGGGCAGCACCGCGATTTCCGAAGCGTGGTTCGCGCGCCTGCTCGGGCTGCGCTTCACCGCGGTGATGCCGGAGACCACCGCGCCGGCGAAAGTGCGGCTGCTGCGCGATTACGGCGCGGACGCGGTGCTCGCGCCGGTCGGCGCCGACTGCCGCGCGGTCGCGCGGGCGCGCGCCGCCGCCGACGACCTGTGCTTCCTCGACCAGTTCGGGCTCGCCGAACGCGCCACCGACTGGCGCGGCAACAACAACATCGCCGAGTCGATCCTCGCCCAGATGGCCCGCGAGCCGCATCCGGAGCCGGCGTGGATCGTCTGCGGCGCCGGCACCGGCGGCACCTCCGCGACGATCGGGCGCTATCTGCGCCTGCGCGGGACCCGCACGCGACTGTGCGTCGCCGAACCACGCGGCGGTGCGTTCGCCGAAGGCTGGCGGCGGCGCGATCCGGATGCCCGCGCGAGCGCCGCGACGGTGATCGAAGGCATCGGTCGCCCGCGCGCGGAGCCGGGCTTCCTGTACGACGTCGTCGATGCCGTCGACGAGGTCGACGACGCCGACTCGATCGCCGGCGCCTGGCTGCTCGGCGAACGGCTCGGGCGCCGCTACGGAGGAAGTTCCGGCACGGTGCTGCTGGCCTGCCTCCGCCTGGCGCGCGGGATGCACGCCGCCGGCACCGGCGGCAGCATCGTCGGCCTGCTCGGCGACGGCGGCGAGCGCTATGCGGAGACGCTGTTCGACGCGGCGTGGCTCGCGGCACGCGGCATCGATGTCGCGGCTGCGCGGGCCGCACTGCGGCGGCAGTTCGACACGGGACTGCCGCCGGGTGTGCCGCGCACGGGGCTCAGTCCGCCCGCGTCGTTTCCCGTTCGGGATCGATGAACAGCTTCCCCTTCGCGACGAGTGCGGGCAGACTCGGGATCACCGCTTGCTTGACGTGGGTCAACACGGCCGACGCCGTCGCGTTCGATCCTTCCCCCGACGCAGTATCGACCGTCCGGAGAATCCGCATGAAGCGCAGTCTGTTGGCCCTCGCCTTCCTGTCCCTGCTCGCTGCCGGTTGCGGCCGCGACAACCCGAATGCCGCGCTCGATGCCCGCGACGCCGCGCGTGCCGACGCCGCGGCCGCCGCCGGCGGTGACACCGGCGGTTCCCGCGCCGGCGATTTCGGGCCGCCCCAGGGCGAACCGATCGAGGCGATCCTGACCAGCCCGCCGCTGGTGCCGCCGGCGACTGGCCGCGACTACCCGGCGAAGGTCGTCGTCAACCTCGAGGTGCGAGAGGTCGACCTCGAGATCTCCGAAGGCGTCACCTACACCTTCTGGACGTTCGGCGGCACCGTGCCGGGCAGCTTCATCCGCGTGCGCCAGGGCGACACGGTGGAGTTCCACCTCAACAACCACCCCGACTCGAAGATGCCGCACAACATCGACCTGCACGGCGTCACCGGCCCCGGTGGCGGCGCCTCGTCGACATTCACGGCGCCCGGCCACAGCTCGCAGTTCACGTTCAAGGCGCTCAACGCGGGCCTGTACGTCTACCACTGCGCGACCGCGCCGGTCGGCATGCACGTCGCCAACGGCATGTACGGCCTGATCCTGGTCGAACCGCCGGAGGGGCTGCCGGAAGTCGACCGCGAGTTCTACGTGATGCAGGGCGACTTCTACACGACCACCAAGTACCGCGAGAAGGGCTACGCGCCGTTCGACATGCAGCGGGCGATCGACGAGAACGCGACCTACGTGCTGTTCAACGGCAGCGAAGGCGCGCTCACCGGCGACAACGCGCTGCGCGCGAAGGTCGACGAGACCGTGCGCATGTACGTCGGCAACGGCGGTCCGAACCTGGTGTCGAGCTTCCACGTGATCGGCGAGATCTTCGACAAGGTCTGGTACGAGGGCGGCACGCGCTACCAGGAGAACGTGCAGACCACGCTGATCCCCGCCGGCGGCGCCGCGATGATGGAGTTCCACACCGAGGTGCCGGGCAGCTACGTGCTGGTCGACCACTCGCTGTTCCGCGCGTTCAACAAGGGCGCGCTGGCGATCCTGCAGGTCGAGGGCCCGGAGAACCTGTCGATCTACACCGGCAAGGAAGTCGACGAGACCTACCTGGGCGACGCCGGCGCCAGCCGCGCGCCGGTGGCCGAAGCCGCCGCCGCGGCCGCGGCCGGCACGCTGACGCCGCAGGAACAGGCGGCCGCGGGCCAGGCGCTGTACGCCGGCACCTGCTCCACCTGCCACCAGGGCAACGGCGCCGGCCTGGCCGGCGTGTTCCCGCCGCTGGCGAAGTCCGACTACCTGACGCGCAGCCACGACGAGCTCATCGCCGTCGTGCTCAACGGCCTGAGCGGGCCGGTCACGGTGAACGGCCAGGACTACAACTCGGTCATGCCGCCGATGAGCCAGCTGACCGACGACGAGGTCGCCAACATCCTGACCTACGTGCTCAACAGCTGGGACAACCCCGGCGGCGTGGTCAGCAAGGAAGACGTCGCCCGCGTCCGCGCCGGCACGCCGCGCTCGGAAGGCGCCGCGCACTGACATGCGCGCGGCCGCGCTCCCGGTGACGCTCGCCGCCGCGCTGGCCCTCGGCCTCGCGGCGGCGCCCACCCTGTCTGTAGGAGCGCCTTCAGGCGCGAATCCCCCGACCCCGGCGCCCGCAACCCCGGCCGCCACGCCATCGGACTGGGTCACGATCCCCGCCGGCTCCTTCCCGTCCGCGCTCCGCTACGAGGACATCACCGGTCCGGTCGCCGTCGACGCGTTCCAGATGCAGCGCCGCCCGGTGACCAACGGCGAGTTCCTCGCGTTCGTCACCCGCAATCCGCAATGGCGGCGCGGCGTCGCGCCGGCGGTGTTCGCCGAGGCGCGCTACCTGCAGCACTGGTCCGGGCCGCTGAGCCTGGGCAGCGTCAAGCCCGCGCAGCCGGTCGTGCACGTGAGCTGGTTCGCCGCGCAGGCCTACTGCGAATCGCAGGGTGCGCGCCTGCCGACGTGGTCGGAATGGGAATACGTGGCCGCGGCCGACGCCACCCGCCGCGACGCCCGCGCCGACCCGGCATGGCGCGAGCGGATCCTGGCCTGGTATTCGGTGCCGTCGAACCGCCCGCTTCCCGAGGTCGGCGGCGAGCGCAACGTCTACGGCCTGCAGGACGTGCACGGGCTGGTCTGGGAGTGGACCGAGGACTGGTCGGCGATGCTGGTCTCCACCGACAGCCGCGAGCAGGACGTCTCCGACGCGATGCGTTTCTGCGGCGCCGGCGCGCTGTCGATGGAGGACCGCGACAACTACGCGATCCTGATGCGCGTCGCGCTCCTGTCTTCGCTCGAAGGCGACGACACCACCGGCAATCTCGGCTTCCGCTGCGCCCGCGACCTGCCCCCAGGAGCCGCCCGATGAACCCGTTCCTCCGCGCGCTGGCCGTCGCCGCCGTGCTCGCGATGCTTCCGGTACCCGCCGCGGCGGCGGAGCGCGCCGTCCCGGCCGACCTGCCGCCGGAGTCGGCGTATCGCCTCGGCGACACCTACAGCGACCAGGCCGGGCGGGAGTTCCTGCTCGCCGACGGCCGCGGCAAGGTCCGCGTCGTCAGCCTCTTCTACACCTCGTGCCGCTACGTATGCCCGCTGATCATCGACAGCGCGAAGGGCGTCGAGCACGCGCTGACCGACGCCGAACGCGCCCGCCTCGGCTTCCTGCTGGTCAGCCTGGACCCCGACCGCGACGACACCGCGGCGCTGAAGTCGGTCGCCGACCGGCGCCGGCTCGATCCGGCCCGCTGGACGCTCGCCCGCACCGACGCGGCCGGCGTGCGCCGCCTCGCCGCGGTGCTGGGCGTGCGCTATCGCGCGCTGGCCGACGGCGAGTTCAACCACACCTCGGCGCTCGTGCTGGTCGACGGCGAGGGCCGGGTGCTGGCGCGCACCGAAACGCTCGGGTCGGTGCCCGACCCGGCCTTTCTCGCCGCCGTGAAGGCCGCGCTGGCCGATTGACGCATGTCAAAGCCGGGAGCGCCCCGGCTGGCCGACAATGGGCGCCGTGAACGCAGGGAACCGCGCATGTCCACGAGTACGGAAAGTTACAACGACAAGGTCGTCACGCAGATGGCCGTCGCCACGGTCATCTGGGGCGTCATCGGCATGGCCGTCGGCGTCTTCATCGCCGCCCAGCTGTACTGGCCGGCCCTGAACTTCGACATCCCGTGGCTGAGCTACGGCCGGCTGCGGCCGCTGCACACCAATGGCGTGATCTTCGCGTTCGGCGCCACCGCGCTGATGGCGACCAGTTACTACGTGGTGCAGCGCACGTGCCACGTGCGCCTGTTCTCCGACAGGCTGGCGGCCTTCACGTTCTGGGGCTGGCAGGCGGTGCTCGTGGCGGCGGTCATCACGCTGCCGCTGGGCATCACCCAGAGCAAGGAATACGCCGAGCTCGAGTGGCCGATCGACATCCTGATCACGGTGGTGTGGGTCGCCTACGCCGTCGTGTTCTTCGGGACCATCGTCAAGCGGCGGATCCCGCACATCTACGTCGCGAACTGGTTCTACGGCGCCTTCATCATCGCGATCGCGGTCCTGCACATCGGCAACAACCTGGTGATGCCGGCCTCGCTGTGGAAGTCCTACCCGATCTACAGCGGCGCGGTCGACGCGCTCGTGCAGTGGTGGTACGGCCACAACGCCGTCGGCTTCCTGCTGACCACCGGCTTCCTCGGGATGATGTACTACTTCGTGCCGAAGCAGGTGCAGCGGCCGATCTACTCCTACCGCCTGTCGATCGTGCATTTCTGGGCGCTGATCGGCATCTACATGTGGGCCGGCCCGCACCACCTGCTCTACACCGCGCTGCCGGACTGGGTGCAGTCGGTGGGCATGGTGTTCTCGCTGATCCTGCTGGCGCCGAGCTGGGGCGGCGCGCTCAACGGCATCCTCACGCTGACCGGCGTGTGGCACAAGCTGCGCACGGACCCGATCCTGAAGTTCCTCATCGTCGCGATCTCGTTCTACATGATCGCCACGTTCGAGGGGCCGATGATGTCGATCAAGACCGTCAACTCGCTGAGCCACTACACCGACTGGACCGTCGGCCACGTGCACGCCGGCGCGCTGGGCTGGATCGCGATGATCACCGTAGGCTCGCTGTACGCGCTGTTCCCGCGCCTGTTCGGCGCGCCGGCGATGCATTCGACGAAGGCGGTGGACTGGCATTTCTGGATCCACACGGTCGGCGTGGTGCTGTACATCGCCTCGATGTGGATCGCCGGCGTCATGCAGGGCCTGATGTGGCGCGCCACCAACCCCGACGGCACGCTGACCTATGCGTTCGTCGAGGCGCTGAACTCCACGTACCCGTACTACCTGGGCCGGCTCTGCGGCGGCCTGCTGGTGCTGGCGGGCATGCTGCTGATGGTCTGGAACATGTGGAAGACGTGGCAGGCGGGCAGCCGCGCCGCGGTGCCGGTGATCGCGCCGGCCGTCGACCACGCCGAAGGAGCGACGCCATGAGCGGGCACGAGAAACTCGAGAAGAACATCGGGATCATGGCGCTGGCGATCGCCGCGGTGATCAGCTTCGGCGGCCTCGCCGAGATCCTGCCGCTGATCTACCAGGCCGAGGCGATCGAGCCGCTGCCGGGGCAGAAGCCCTATCCGGCGCTGGAGCTGGCCGGCCGCGACGTCTACGTCCGCGAGGGCTGCTACAACTGCCACTCGCAGATGGTGCGCACGCTGCGCTTCGAGACCGAGCGCTACGGCCACTACTCGCTCGCCGGCGAGTCGGTGTACGACCGCCCGCACCAGTGGGGCAGCAAGCGCACCGGCCCGGACCTGGCGCGGGTCGGCGGCCGCTATTCCGACGACTGGCACCGCGTGCACCTGATCAATCCGCGCGACGTGGTGCCGGAGTCGAACATGCCCGGCTACCCGGCGCTCGCCGAGACCCGCATCGACGTCGCCGAACTGCGCGCCCGCATGCGCGCGCTGCAGCGGCTGGGCGACCCGTACACCGACGAGGAGATCGAGGCGGCGGGCGACGCGGTCCAGGGCAAGACGGAGCTGGACGCACTGGTCGCGTACCTGCAGGGCCTCGGCCGCTGGGCGCCGAAGGGCTGACGGCGTGCTCACCGGGATCGTGACGCTGGTCGCGATGGCCGCCTTCCTCGGCGGCGTCGCATGGGCGATGAGCAGCAGGCGCAAGCGCGAGTTCGACGAGGCGGCACGGCTGCCGCTCGAAGAGGACGACGCGCGCGAACAGGACGGGAAGGACAAATGAGCAAGGGCTGGTCGATCTACGTGATCCTGATCGTGGCGGCGAACATCCTCGGCGCCGCCTGGCTGCTGTGGTGGACCTCGCGCCCGCCGAAGGACGGCAAGCACACCGAGACCACCGGGCATGTGTGGGACGGCGACATCCGCGAATACAACAAGCCGCTGCCGCGCTGGTGGATCAACCTGTTCTACATCACGATCGTGTTCGCGATCGGCTACCTGATCTGGTTCCCGGGCCTCGGCGGTTTCGCCGGCACGGCCGGCTGGACCTCGGCGGGCGAACACGACCGCGCCAAGTCGGAAGCCGACGCGCGCCTCGCGGAGGCGTTCAGTCGCTTCGACGGCATGGGCATCGACGAGATCGCGCGCGACGAACAGGCGGTCGGCTTCGGCGCGCGCATCTTCGCCAACACCTGCGCGCAATGCCACGGCGCCGACGGGCGCGGCGCGCGCGGCTTCCCCAACCTCACCGACGCGGACTGGCAATGGGGCGGCAGCCCCGAGCAGATCCTCACCACCGTGCTGCACGGCCGCCAGGCGGCGATGCCGGCGCTCGGCGCGGCGATGGGCGGCGAGGTCGGCATCTCGGAAGTCGCCGCCTACGTGCAGAGCCTGTCCGGCCTGCGCGCCGATCCGGCACTCGCGGGTGCCGGCAGGGCCCGCTTCGCCGGCGTCTGCGCCGCCTGCCACGGCGCCGACGGGCGCGGCAACGAGGCCCTCGGCGCACCGAACCTGACCGATGGCGTGTGGCTCTACGGCGGCGACTTCGAGACGATCCGCGAGGGCGTCATCGCCGGCCGCAACGGCATGATGCCGGCGCACCTGCCGATCCTCGGCGAAACCCGCTCGCGCCTGGTCGCCGCCTATGTGTGGTCGATCTCCGACGCGGCGCGTCGCGAGGCTGGCGGCAGCGCGGCCGCGGGGGGAGAATCGGTACGGTGAAACTCCGCGCCGAACCGGTCATCGACCATCCGCCACGGCCGCTCGCGCAGCGGCTGGGCGCGATCCTCTGGCCGAGCTTCTTCGCCGCCGGCGTCGCCACCGCCGCGGTGTTCGCGCATTTCGATCCGCTGGCGCTGCGCGACCTGGTCTGGCCGGAGCTGGAGATCAGCCGCGGCAGCGCCTACACCCTCGGCTTCTTCCTGCTGTGGTCGTGCACCGCGGCGTCGAGCCTCTTCACCTGGCTGCTGCTGCGGCCCTCGAGCCGGTTCAACCCGCCCACCGGGAGAATGTAGTCGTGCCCCGCGGTATCCCCATCGAAGTCGTCGACGACGGCGCCGCCTACGTCTCCGAGCGCAAGGTCTACCCGCGCGAGATCGACGGCCGCTTCGACCGGCTGCGCAAGATCGCGGTGTTCTGGCTGCTCGGGATGTACTACGGCTTCGCGTGGATCCCGTGGGGCGACCGCCAGGCCGTGCTGTTCGACCTGCCGGCGCGCAAGTTCTACGTGTTCGGGCTGAACTTCTGGCCGCAGGATTTCTTCTACCTCGCGCTGCTGCTGATCATCGCCGGCATGACGCTGTTCTTCGTCACCGCGCTCGCGGGGCGCATCTGGTGCGGCTACGCCTGCCCGCAGACGGTGTGGACCGAGGTGTTCCTGTGGATGGAGCGCTGGACCGAAGGCGACCGCATGCAGCGGATGAAGCTCGACGCCGGCCCGTGGAACGCCGACAAGATCCGCCGCAAGCTCGCCAAGCACACGCTGTGGCTGGTGTTCGCGCTGTGGACCGGCTTCACGTTCGTCGGCTACTTCACCCCGATCCGCGATCTCGGCGCGCGCCTGGTGCCGTTCGAATGGGGCGGCTGGGAAACGTTCTGGGTGCTGTTCTACGCGCTCGCCACCTGGGGCAACGCCGGCTTCCTGCGCGAGCAGGTCTGCAAGTACATGTGCCCGTACGCGCGCTTCCAGGGCGCGATGTTCGACCGCGACACGCTGATCATCGCCTACGACCCGATGCGCGGCGAACCGCGCGGGCCGCGCAGCAAGGCGAAGATCCGCAGCGTGCTCGAGCGCGCGCGCGGGCTGCTGCCGCTCGACGTCGCGACCGCGGCGGTCGTCGACGCCGCCCATCGCGGCAAGAAGACCGATGCGCGCGCGACCACGTCGCTAGTGGTCGACGCCCAGCACGGCCTGCCGCCACCGCCGGTCGCGGCGACGCCCGAGGACCTGGGCGACTGCATCGACTGCACGATCTGCGTGCAGGTCTGCCCGACCGGCATCGACATCCGCAACGGCCTGCAGTACGAGTGCATCGCCTGCGGCGCCTGCGTGGACGCCTGCGATTCGGTGATGGACCGGATGGGTTACCCGCGCGGCCTGATCCGCAACACCACCCAGAACGCGCTCGACGGCAAACCGACGCGGATCCTGCGCGCGCGCGTGCTGATCTACGGCGTGCTGCTGCTCGCCGCGACGTCGGCGTTCGTGTTCGGCATCGCCGGGCGCAACCCGCTGATCGTCGACGTGATCCGCGACCGCAACGCGCTCTACCGCACGGCCGTCGACGGCACGGTGGAGAACGGCTACCAGGTGCGCATCGTCAACAAGGGCCAGCAGGCACGCACGTTCCGCATCGCCGTGCAGGCGCCCGACGGCGTGGTGCTCGTCGACGCGGCGCGCGTGCTGTCGGCCGACGCCGAGGAGGTGCTGACCGTGCCGGTCACGCTGCGCGCCCCGCCCGGCGCCGTGCGTGGCGGAAGCGACGTCGTGTTCGTCGTCGAGAGCGAGGACGGCGGGCTGCGCGCCGAGACGGAATCGCGCTTCTTCGGGCCGCCGTGAACGCGTCCGCGCGTCGCTGGTACCGGGAGCCGGTGACCTGGCTGCTCGTCGGCTTGCCGCTGGTGGGCGTGATCGCGACGCTGGCGCTGCTCGGCGTCGGCGCCGGCCTGAGTTTCGATTCCGCGCCCGACGACGTGCGCCGCAGCGCCCAGGTGCAGCAGCGCGACCTCGCCGCCGACGAACGCGCGCTCGCGCTCGGCCACCGCGTCACCGCGCACCTGCGCGGGGACGGCGCCTTCGAGATCGCGCTGGACGGGCTGCCGGACGGCGACTACGCGCTCGAACTCGTGCATCCGCTGGAGGCGCGCCTGGACCGCCGCATCGAGGTCGCGCGTGGCGCCGGCGTCGTCACCGTCGCCGATTTCGACCGGACGATCGCCTGGCGTCTGCGGCTCGCACCGGCCGACGGCCACTGGCGCATCGTCGGCCGCTGGGACCCGTCGGCGCCCGCCGCGGACGTGGTCCTGCAGCCGGCCTTCGCCGCGGCGGAGCCGCCGCGATGACCCCGCGCGGGGCAGGCGCCGCCGTCGGCGCGGCCGTCGCCTCGCCGTCGCCCGCCGCCGGGCATGTCCGCGACGCCTGCCACCACTGCGGCGAGGCATTGCCGGCCGATCCGCCGCGCGCCCGCATCGACGGCGTCGACGCCGCGTTCTGCTGCCCGGGCTGCGCCGCCGCCGCGCGCTGGATCGCCGAGGCCGGCCTCGCCGACTACTACCGCCTGCGCAGCGCCGACGGCGCCCGCGTCGATCCCGATCCCGAGGACTTCGCGGCCTGGGACCGCGACGACGTGCTCGCCGGCCACGCGGTGGCGATCGCCGGCGGCCGCGAGATCACCGTCGTCGTCGACGGCATGCGCTGCGCCGCCTGCGCCTGGCTGATCGACCGTGCGCTCGCCGGCGAAGAAGGCGTGCTGGCGGCCGGCGCGAACGCCGTCACCGGCCGCGTGCGGATCGCCTGGGACCCGGCGCGCGCGCGGCTGTCGGCCCTGCTCGCGCGGCTCGGTGCGCTCGGCTACCGCGCCCACCTCGCCGGCGGCGCCGCCGCCGAGCGCGAGCGACGGCGCGAACGCAACACGCTCATCGCCCGCCTCGGCGTCGCCACCCTCGGCGCCCTGCAGGCGATGATGTACGCCGACGCGCTGTACTACGACGCCACGATGTCGGTACCGATGCGCGACCTGTTCCGCTGGACCGCCCTGCTGGTGTCGACGCCGGTGGTGTTCTTCAGCGGCTGGCCCTTCCTCGCCGGCATGGCGCGCGAGCTGCGCGCGCGGGCGCCGGCGATGGACACGCTGATCGCCGGCTCGGTGTTGCTGGCCTACCTCGCCAGTGCGGTGCAGACGTTGCGCGGCGGCGCCGTGGTCTGGTTCGACGCCGCGGTGATGTTCGTCTGGTTCCTGCTGATCGCCCGCTTCCTCGGCGCGATGGCGCGGCAGCGCGCCGGCGCGGTGCTCGACGTGCTGGCGCGGGCGCGGCCGGCGCTGGTGACGCGCGAGGTCGACGGCCGTCGCGAGCGCGTACCCGCGGCGGCGCTGCAGGTCGGCGACGTGCTCCGTGTCGCCCCCGGCGAGGCGCTGGCCGCCGACGGCGAACTGCTGGCACCGGCGGCCTTCGACGAATCCCTGCTCACCGGCGAATCGGTGCCGGTCGCGAAATCCGCCGGCGACACCGCCTGGGCCGGCAGCCTCTGCCGCGAGGCCTCGGCGCGGCTGCGGGTGACCCGCATCGCCGCCGACACCCGGCTGTCGCAGCTGGTGCGCCTGGTCGAGGACGCGCAGGCGCACAGGCCGCGGCTGGCGCGGGTCGCCGACCGCGTCGCCGGCCAGGTGGTGACGGCGCTGCTGGTGGTCGCGGCGGCGGTGTTCGCGCTGTGGAGCTGGCAGGTGTCGCCCGAGCGCGGATTCGAGATCGCGCTCGCGGTGCTGATCGTCACCTGCCCCTGTGCGCTGTCGCTGGCGGTGCCGACCGCGCTGGCGAGTGCGCACGCGGCACTGGCGCGGCGTGGCGTGCTGGTGCTCGCCGACGACGCCCTCGACGCGCTGGCGGAAGTCGACACCGTCGTGTTCGACAAGACCGGCACGTTGAGCCGCGGCCAGCCGCGCCTGCTCGCGACGCGCGTCCTCGCGGATGTCGATGCAGCGGCGGCGCGGGCGCTGGCGGCGCGGCTGGAACGTGGCAGCGCTCACCCGCTGGCATATGCCTTCGCGGCGTTCGACCCCGGTGACCGCGACGGCCTGGTCGTGACCACCATTCCGGGCCACGGGCTCGAGGCCGACATCGACGGCGCCCGCTGGCGCCTGGGCCGGGCCTCGTTCGCGACCGGCACCGCCGGCGACGACGATGCCGGCACGCTGGTGCTCGCGCGAGACGAGGTCGCGGTCGCCGAGTTCACCGTCGCCGATCCGCTGCGCGACGACGCCGCCGACGCGGTCGCGGCGCTGCGCACCGCCGGCCTCGACGTGCGCATCCTCAGCGGCGACGGCGCCGCCGCCGTCGCCGCCGTCGCCGCCGAGGTCGGCATCGAGCGTTTCGCCGCCCGCCAGTTGCCGCAGGACAAGCTCGCCGCAGTGCGCGCGCTGCAGGCGCAGGGCCGGCGCGTGCTGATGGTCGGCGACGGCCTCAACGACGCGCCGGTGCTGGCCGCTGCCGACGTCTCGATCGCGCTCGCCGGCGGCGCCGACCTCGCCCACCGCGCCGCCGGCATCGTCGTGCTCGCCGACCGCCTCGGCCGCATCCCGGAAACGATCGCGCTGGCGCGGCGCACGCGGGCGGTCGTGCGGCAGAACTTCGGCTGGGCGATCGCCTACAACCTGGTCGCGCTGCCCTTCGCCGCGATCGGCGTGGTCGGCCCGGGTCTCGCCGCGCTCGGCATGGCGGCGTCGTCGCTGCTGGTCACCGGCAACGCCCTGCGCCTCGGCCGCGGTGCGAAGATCGCCGCATGAACATCCTGCTGGCGCTGATCCCGGTGTCGATCCTGCTGCTCGGCGCGGCGATCTGGGCCTTCCTGTGGGCGGTGCGCCGCGGCCAGTTCGACGACCTCGACACGCCGGCGCTGGACATCCTGCGCCGCGACGACGCGCCGGCGCAGCCGCGCCGCGGCGACGACGCCGCATCGAACGGCAGGGCCGCCACCGACGAATCCACGGAGCCGCCGCGCTGATGCCGGTCGACCTGGTCGTGCTCGGCGCGGCGCTGCTGACCGGCCTGCTCGGCGGCGTGCATTGCGTCGCGATGTGCGGCGGCATCGCCACCGGCCTCGCCGGCGCCGGGCCGCCGCGTCTGGCCAACGCGTTCGCGCTCAACGGCGGCCGCGTGCTCGGCTACACCCTCGCCGGCGCGATCGTCGGCGGCTTCGGCGGCGCCCTGCTGTCGCTCGCGCGCATCGACGGCCTGGCGACGACGCTGCGCATCGCCCTCGGCGCCGTACTGATCGTCGTCGCGGTGCGCCTGCTGTGGCCGCGTCGCTTGGCCTGGGTGACGCGCGCCGGCGGCGTCGCCTGGAACGCGCTGGCGCCGCTGCGCGCGCGCGTGGTGCCCTCGACCGGGCCGCTGCGGCCGTGGCTGATGGGCATGCTCTGGGGCTGGCTGCCCTGCGGGCTGTCGACGACGGTGCTGGTCGCCGCCTGGCTCGAAGCCGACGCCCTGCACGGCGCCCTGGTGATGCTCGCCTTCGGCACCGGCACCCTGGCGACGATGGTGCCGCTGACCTGGGCCGGCGCCCGCCTGCAGTCACGGCTGGCCTCGCGCCGGGGCCGCATCGCCTCGGCGGCGCTGATCGCCTCGGCCGGCATCGTCACGATCGCCGCGCCATTCCTCGCCGGCGTACCCGGTGTGCATGCAGTTCTGGAAGCGCTGGGCTGTCGGTCGGTCTGAGCGCGCAGTTCCTAGCCGCAACGCTCCGTCACTCGGACAAATTCCGTTGCCAGGTTACCTCGACAACAATGAAGTTCATAATTCACTGCACCCGACCCGTGATGCCATCCGCTCCGATCAGGTCATCTTCGTCCCGGGGAATTCCCAATGAGTCACGCATGTGCGCAACCATGAGCACCTCGCTCATCGCCGAGCACTCACTTACGCCTGCGTCGGAACCAGGCAGCAAGACGAGTCTTTCCTCCAAGTTCGTCGTGGTCGCAGTCCTCAGCTTGATCGTCTGTGAGCGTCATCGTGTAGAGGGCTGCGCTGACTCACACGGGATGAAGTCAGCTTGTCTAGCTTGAAGGTGTCCGTTTGGCCCGAAGTAGTAGCCCATTGCAAGCGTATTCGGGCCAAACGCGATGTAGTCACCGATTATTCGCATGCAGACGCCTCCGTCGGCTGGAACATCGACATCAAACCCCACAAATGAGACATCGATCGCGGCCGCCGGCTCTGCGCTCTCCGCAAGGCGACAGTCGTCGTAAAGAGCAAAGGTCTCCATCGGCGTCAAGGCAACACAGCCTTCGACCACAACGAAATTTATGGTGTCCTTGAGCTGACGCAGTGCTTCCAATCTCTGGACAGCGACTGTCTCAATCCCCGCGCACGACCCCAACACTAGCGCAACCAAAAGAATTGACGTGCTTCTTATGTCATTCCTCTTCATGATCATCTGCCACCTGACCTGCCCCCCGATTTCCGCGCCACTCTGATCTAAGTAGAGTCCGTCATCAACACGAGGACGGAAATGAAGAAGCGCTACACCGACGAGCAGATCATCGGCTTCCTGAAGCAGGCCGCCGCCGGCACCCCGATCAAGGAGCTGTGCCGCAAGCACGGCTTCAGCGATGCGTCGTTCTACCTGTGGCGGCGGCGGTTCGGCGGTATGGAAGTGCCGGATGCCAAGCGACTCAGGACGCTCGAGGCGGAAAACGCCAGGCTCAAGAAGCTGCTGGCCGAAGCCATGCTGGATAACGAGGCGCTGAAGGTGGTGGCCCGGGGAAAATTCTGAGCCCGCAGGCGCGGCGCGATGCAGTCGCGGCGGTGCGGGCAAAGATGGGTATTTCTGAGCGGCGGATCTGCGATCTGCTGGGGTTGTCGCGCAGCGTCCTGCACTACGAGCCCAGGAAAACCGACGACGGAGTCCAGGTGCGGCTGATCGAACTTGCCGGCGAGCGTCGGCGCTTTGGCTATCGGCGGCTGCACGTGCTGCTGGAGCGGGAAGGCATGCTCGTCAACCACAAGCGCGTGCACCGTCTCTACCGTGCCGCCGGGCTGGCTGTGCGACGGCGTCGTAAGCGGGAGCGCGTGGCGGTCGAGCGGCGGCCGCTGATCGTCCCCTCGGGACCCAACCACACGTGGTCAATGGATTTCGTGTTCGACGCGCTGGCGGACGGCAAGCCGATCAAGTGCCTCACGGTGGTGGACGACTGCACCAAGGAAGCCGTCGAGATCGCCGTGGGTCGACGCATCAACGGCCAAGGCGTCGCCGACATCCTGGACGCCGTGTGTCGGTTCCGCGGCTATCCAGCGGCCATCCGTACCGATCAGGGCCCGGAGTTCACCGGACGGGCGCTGGATCAGTGGGCTTCCGCAAATGGGGTCAAGCTGCTCCTGATCGAGGCCGGCAAGCCGACGCAGAACGCTTACGTCGAGAGCTTCAACGGCAAGTTCCGCGACGAATGCCTCAACGAAACCTGGTTGACTTCCATCGACCACGCGAAGGCAGCCATCTCGGCATGGCGCCGGGACTACAACGAGGCGCGACCACACAGCGCCATCGGAAACCGGACTCCTGCTGAGTTCTCTGCCGCGCTGCGACAGGACGGCAGCATTGCCAACCGACCTGCGGGCGGTAAGCTCGCAACCCAGGACTCTACGAAATAGGAACTGGCCCTAAGACAGGGGGCAGGTCACACCATCAAGAAAACCTTCGACCGAAGCAGCGACTTCAGACGGCGTCATACCAGGCCTCCAGTTGGCCTGTACGTATGCGCCAAACCGTGCGTCGCCGCCGCCGAGATACTCGACGACCGGCGCAGAGTATGTACCGGTAATAACGTACCGTTCTCCGCTTGGCATTACGACTCCACTTGCACGCCCGATTGAAAGTGGAGCGTGATCGCCTGGACCAATGAACGAACGGGAGTACTTCTTCGCGTCCGACATATTCTCATAGCCAGCTGGAATGGCGTGAACGTGCCCAAGCAAAGTGGAGTTGACAAAAATTGTTCCAGGCACAAACGTGCAGCGGTCATCTCCAGTACAGTTGTCCTGGTTTCTGCCACGGATAGCGCCGGAATCGTCCATTTGGAACTTGTACTCTCGGCCATTGTCCGTCCTGCCGAATATTCGCGCATTTCCCGTCGCTAGAACTTGTCTCTGTGCCGCCGTTGCGTTGGCCACTGGCTCCTGAGTCGCCGATGGCGTGCTACCAGATTCAACGCCGTCATCCGTAGTTCCGCTGCTGGCGACGAGTGGCCTTCGCCCGTTCCGCTCAGCTGCCCGACGCTTCCATTCTTCGCTGCTAGCTGTAGTCGAGGTCGACTGCCGTCCGTCTGGATCAGTGAATCGGTATGGATTGTTGTTTCCATAGTTGTAGCGGTTGAAGTTCAGCCCGCCGATCGTGTCTGCCGCCACCGGATCCACACTCAGGAACCGCCCCACCTCCGGGTCGTAGTAGCGCTGCTGCATGTAGACCAGCCCGCTCTGCGGATCCATCACGTGGCCGGTGAAGCCCACGCCGTCGATCGGCGCGCCGAGCGCCTGGCCGAACGGCTCGTAGACCACGTAGTCCCCGACCCGCGCGCCGTTCTCGTCGGTCGTGGTGACCGGGCTGCCCAGTGCGTCGGTGTGCTTGTAGTGGACGCGGGTTCCGCCGCCGCCGTGCAGGTAGTCGACCGTCGCGACGAGACTGCCGCCGAGATGGATGTGATCGGTGTTGCGGCCGTCCGTCTCGTTGCCTTCGAACAGCAGCTGGCCGCCCGCGGCATACAGGTAGAAGCGAGCCAGTCCGGTGGTCGGCATCCATGTCGACACGCGGCGGCCGTGGCCGTCATAACGCATGCCTTCCTGGCCGGCGATGCCGCGATCGCGGTTGCCGTAGTCGAAATTGAACGTCGTGCCGTCCTTCGTGCGCAGGTTGCCTTGCGCGTCCCACGTGAACGTGTGGCGGACCTGGCTGCCGCTGCCGAGGATGCGCGTCAGCCGGTTGGTCGTGCCGTCGTATTCGTAGGTCGCGAAGTCCTTGCCCGGATCGCCGCTGCCGGCGCCGCGCGTCCACGACCGCAGGTTGTCGACGACGTCATAGCTGAACGCGTGGATGCCGTTGCCGCCGAAGGCGACCGACTGCGCCTCGACCAGGCGGTCGAGCGCGTCGTACTCCATCGCCCGGTTGCGATTCACATCGACATAGTCGGTGATCGATACGGGATTGCCGTGCGCGTCGAACACGTATTCCAGGTCGAGGATGCCGCCGCTGTCGGTGCTGCGCTCGGGCAGCATCCGCTCGTTCTGCAGCATCGTGTGTTTGATGCCGTTGCCGTAGTGGAACTCGCGGATCGCGCCGTTCGGGAAATACTTCACGCCGGTGGCGAAGTCGCCGGCGCGGGTCGGCTGGCCGAGCGCGTTCGGCGCATAGTCGACCTGCAGGCCACTCGGGTAGTCCAGCGTCGCGAGGTGGCCGTTGGCGCTGTAGCCGTAGTCGACGGTCCAGCTGTAGGCGCCGGGCTGCGCCGAGGTCTCACTGGCCATCAGCCGGCGGCGGTTGTAGGTGTAAGCATTGGTGACGATCTCACCAAGCCCGTTGTTGCTGGTCGTGATCGTCGCCGGCAGGCCGTCGGCCGTGTAGGTCCACGTCTGGTTCCCGGTATTGTCGGGAAACACCAGGGTCAGAAGCCGGTTCTGCACGTCGTAGCTGCGCTCGACGCGGCGGCCGCTGGTGTATGCGGTCGTGCGCAGGGTGTCGCAGGCCGCAGGCTGCAGGGCGGGGTCGGGCTGGGGATGGGGTGACGACATCGTCAGGCCCGCGGCCGACCAGTCGACATTGCCGGCGTCGTCATAGTTCAGCACAGTGCCGCCGGTCTCGGGCTCCGACAGCAGGCACAGGCGGCTTGCAGAGTCGTAGAGGTAGTGACGCGAGACGGCCGGATGCCCCGGCACGCTGCCGGTCCGGGTGAGCGTCAGCGCGCGGCCGAGCACGTCGCGCAGGATGAGGGTGCGCTGGTTCTCCGGCGCGTCGATCAAGGTGGGAGCCGCGGCACCCGGATCATCGAAGGCCTGGTAGGCGGTCACCGTCTGGAAGCCGCGCGGATTGGTCGTGCGGGTACGGAAGCCCGTCAGGAACTCGGTGAGGGTTTCGAGCTGGCCACTGCCCTCCCAGTCCTGGCGCGTCAACACCAGCCGGCCGAGGGCATCGAATTCGCTGTAAGTCCCGGTCGAGAACGATGCCAGCGAGCTGACGCTCGCACGGGGGTAGGCGGTGAAGACGGTATCACCGGCCGCATCGTACTCCCAGGCACTGAAGCGCTGGGTACCGGCCGGGTCGGTGCTGTCGTACTCGCGGGTCATCAGCGGCCGCCACAACGCATCGAACCAGGTGACCTTCACGCCGGAGCCGGTCTGGACGGTCCGCTTCCACGTTCCGGCCGGGAATCCGTACTCGACGGCGGTGGTTCTCGTGAAGCCCAGCACGGTGGCGTTCCAGGCGACATCATCGCCGCTCGGGTAGGTGATTGCCGACAGTAGCCCGCGTGCGTCGTACGCGTAGTTCGTGGCGAAACCCAGCTGGTCGGTCACCCGCGTGATCTGGCCGCGATCGTTCACCACGGCGGCCTGGGTTGTCGTGTCGGCATGGGTCACGAGCCTGGGAACGCCGCGCTTCCAGCTCGAAAGGGTGGTGATGTTGTCCAAGCCGTCGCGCACGGTGGCGAGCACGCCCTTCGCGGACCAGGCCAGCTTCTGCTGCGGGATCGCGGTACCACCGTTGGGGTACGGCCAGAAGATCGTGATCGGGAGCCGGCTGGTGCCGTGATAGTCGGTGCGTGCGGTGATGTAGTCCAGCTCCACGTTGCGTTCGTGCGTGACCAGGCCGATGACCCAGCGGGACACGTCATTGAGGTAGGTCGTCTCGTCGGTTCGGCTGTCGCGTTCGATCCCGCCTTCCCGCGAATAGCGTTTGACCTGCGTCGGCATCGCCCACGCATTGCGCGCCAGCTCCTTCCAGACGAATTCGACTCCCTGCTGCCAGGTCACCGATTCGGTCATCGGGACGACGCACTCGCTGTAGTCGATGCCGAACTCCAGGCTTTCACCCCACTGGATCGGGCAACTGCCGTCGGGGTTCGTCTCATAAACGTGGCGGACCTCGCGCAGGACGTTCTGCGGTCGCCCACCGACGAGCACCGTCGACGGGGCGGTGCCGTAGCCGGTCTCGACCTTCAGCAACTGGCCCTAGTTGGACCGGCACTCGGTGCCGTGGGTGTAGCGGACCCAGCGGTTACCCGGCGCGACCACCAGGGTCGTCGCGTTCAGGCCACAACCCGAGATCGACGTGCAGGCCGGTTTTTCCGCGCACTGTTCGAGCGTCTTGTTCGACGGACAGACGTAAGGGTTCGCGAACGGCCCGCCATTCGGATTGTTGTAGCGTCGCGGCGACTGGTAGTCGTAGCTCCATTGCGCCGTCGGAACGCCGTTGCCGGTGATCGTCTTGGCGACGAGGCTGAAGCTGTCGTAGCTCGCCGGCACGTAGGCGACGTCGTCGGTCGGGTCGTTCGGCTGGCCGCCGCCGGTCACGTTGGCACAGAACAGCGGCACATTGGTCCGTCCGTGCCGGCGGATACCGAGCGTGAAGGTGCCGGTGGCGCCCGACGGGTGGGTGATCGTGCCGACAGGTGACGCCGCCGCCCCGGCGTTCTGCGGCATAAGCTCTGTCGCGCAGCTGCGCTCCCACGGCCCCGGAGTCAACGGATAGTCCAGTTCGGCATCGGTGAACTGCGCCAGGTCGATGGTCCAGGCGTCTCCGCCCGGCACGTTCACCTTCTCCAGCGTGCGGCGTCCGTCCGGCGTCGTGCCGTACTCGTAGGTCCAGACCCGGCCGGTATTGTCGGAAACCTGCGAGACATTGCCGTTGCTGTCGTACGACAGGCTCAGCAGGCGGCCGTCACCACCGGCGCCGGTCGTCGCTTCGCCGCTGCGGATTTCGACGAGCCGCGTGCGGCCGTCCGCGGCATTCGAGTACTTGTAGCTCACCACGTTGCCGAAGCGATCGACGACCCGCGTCGCCAGCAGCATGTGCCGCTTCACCGGAATCTCGTACTCGCGCGGAATGACGTTGCCGATCGGATCGCTGAAGAAGATGATCCGGGTGCCCTGCCGAAGCGGCGCTTCCTCGTGCGTCGCCATCCAGTCGAAGTAGTAGGTCGTGCCGTCGGGTGTCACGGCGACGAAGCCTTCGCCGCTGATCCCTGCGCCCGGATTGGCTATCCCGCTCGTGAGGCAGTCGACCCGGATGTGATCGTTGGTCAGGTAGGGGTAGTCGACGATCGACGTGCCTTCAGGCTGGTTGCCGTTGGCTTCCAGCAGCGTGCCGCCACCGACGCCGGGAATGTCGAGCCGCAAACCGTTCCAGTAATCCCAGGCCATGATCCCCCGGCTGGCGTCCGGCGCTGGCCGGCCGCCGACCGAGCAGCGCGCCTGGCCGCCGGCGGAATCGACCCAGCCCTCGAGGTAGTTGCCGCTGATCGACGGAACCTCGATGTCCCAGTCGCCGAACGCGCCGTCGGCGATGCGCCAGCGCATGTCCTTGACGCGATAGCTGCGCGCGACCGCGACGCCGGGCCCGGCGTTGCCGGGCAGGCTGACGTCGGTCGCGAAGAAGCTCAGGCCACCATCGTTGAGTGAAACGCTGTCGCCGAGCAGGTCATCGCCGAGATGTCCGACTTCCTGGCTCGAGGCGAGACGGGATGCGTAGTTCTCCCAGGGGGCGCGACCGTCCTGAGCCAGCGCGGTCGAGGTGGCAAGCACGATCAACGCGCCGGTGATGCAGAGTTTTCGCACGATTTCCCCTGGAGGCCGCGGCAGATGGAGTCACACTCGCATCAATCGATGATCTCGACCGGGATGGCGGTCACGATTATCGGCAGTAAGAGTCGCGCGGCTCTGCTTTCCGGATCGGAAGCGCGCGCCGCCGGCTTCCGGCGAGGATTTGCGACTTCGACGCGCGTCGAAGCAAGAGCGGATCGCGGCTGAAGCCGCTCCTGCAATGGCTACGGATGCGCGAGGGCGTCGAGTCTCGCGGCGTCGAGGATCCGCAGCTGCCGCCCGCGCACGGCGATCACGCCGTCGTCCTGCATCTTCGACAGCGTGCGACTGACGGTTTCGATGACGATGCCGAGGTAGCTGGCGATGTCCTCGCGGGTCATCGGCAGCTGCAGGTTCTCGCCGCCGCGGCCGAGCTGGCGGTAGCGCTCGGCGAGGCCGTGCAGGAACAGCGCGATGCGCTCGGGCGCCTGCCGGCGGCCGAGCATCTCCACGTGCGTCTGGTCGCGGCCGATGCCCTGGCCGATGACGCGCAGCAGCTGGCGCTGCAGGCCCGGCACTTCGCGCGCGACCGACTCGAGCTGTTCGAGCGGCACCACGCACACCTCGGCGCGGGTCAGCGCCTCGGCGTCGACCGCGTGGATGCCGTCGCCGAGGCCGTCGAGACCGATCAGCTCGCCCGGCAGGTGGAAGCCGATCACCTGCGAGGCGCCGCCGCCGGTCGCGATCGTCTTGAACGCGCCCTCGCGCGCGACGTACAGCGAGGTCAGCGCCTGTCCGGCGCGATAAAGCCGCTCGCCCGGCTGCAGCGGCCGGCGCGAGCGCACGATGTCGTCCAGCCGCTGCAGGTCCTCGCCCTCGATCGCCGCGGGCAGGCAGAGCACGTGCAGCGAGCAGCGCGCGCAGCCGCGCCGCAGGTGCTCGAGGTCGAGGGGTAGCGGAGCGTTCAAGTCGACGTCACTCCGCCGTCCAGCGCTCGAGCCATTCGTTGACGGTGTCGTGCCACTGCACGCTGTTGTGCGGCTTCAGGATCCAGTGGTTCTCGTCGGGGAAACGCAGCAGCCGGCTCTCGATGCCGCGGCGCTGCGCCGCCGAGAACGCCGCCAGGCCCTGCTCGACCAGCACGCGGTAGTCCTTCTCGCCGTGGATCACCAGCATCGGCGCCTGCCACTTCGCGACGTGGTTGAGCGGGTTGAAGCGCTCGTAGTTCTCCGGCACGTCCCAGACGGTGCCGCCGTTCTCCCACTCGCTGAACCACAGCTCCTCGGTGTTGACGCCCATGAGGCGCGTGTCGAACACGCCGGCGTGGTTCACCAGGCACCTGAACGCGTCGGGCCAGACGCCGGCGATCCACGACACCATGTAGCCGCCGTAGCTGCCGCCGAGCGCGCAGGCGCGGTCGCCGTCGAGGAACGCGTACTTCGCCTGCGCGGCGGCCCAGCCCTTCTGCAGGTCCTCGAGCGGGCGGTCGCCCCAGTGCCGGCTGATCGAATCGGTGAAGTCCTGGCCGTAGCCGACCGAGCCGTGGAAATCGATCATCACCACCGCGAAGCCGCGGCCGGCGTAGGTCTGCGGATTCCAGCGGTAGTGGAAGTTGTCGCCGAAGCTGCCCTGCGGCCCGCCATGGATCAGGAAGGCGACCGGGTACTGCTTCCCTTCCTCGTAGTTCGCCGGCTTCACGACCCAGCCGTACACGGTCTCGCCGTTCCAGCCCGCGAAAGAGAACTGCTCGGCCTCGCCCATCGCCAGCGTCGCCAGCACGTCCTGGTTGTTGACCGTGACCTGGCGCGGCGACGAGCCGTCGGCGCGGGCGACGAAGGCCTGCGCCGGCGACGTCAGCGAGTCGCGCGTGTACGCGAGCGTGTCGCCGGCGAGGTCGAAGCCGCCGATGTTGCCGCCCGCGACGACCATGCGCACGTCGCCATCGGCGATGTCGACCGCGAACAGGTCGTGCGTGCCGACGTCGTAGGCGGTGGTGTAGATCGTCGCGCCGTCGGCCGACAGCGTGATGCCGTCGGCGCTGCGGTCCCACTGCGGCGCGATCTCGCGCACGGCGTCGGTGACCAGGTCCAGCTCCATCAGCGCGAGCCGGTCGGCCTCGAAGCCGGGGCGCTTCATCGCCCGGTAGTAGAGCTTCGTGCCGTCCGCCGAGAACACCGGTCCGGTGTCCATCGCCGGGTTGCCCGCGGTGAGGTTGAACGGCGTCGCGCCGCCATTGGCGGCGACGTGGAAGAGGTCGAAGTTCGTCGACCAGGCTTCGCTCTGCCCGGCGACGCGCGCGCTGTAGACCAAGGTGCCGCTGTCGGGCGACCAGGTGTATTCGGAGGCGTCGCCGAACGGCTTGGAGGGCACGTCACCGTCGAGGCCGCGGCTGATGTGCACGGGTTCGCTGAGCTTTCCGTCCACGTCCAGTTCGGAGACGAACAGCTGGCTGCGGCGACCGTCGGCCCAGGTGTCCCAGTGGCGCACGAACAGGCGGTCGTGGATCACGCCGGTGGTCTTGCCGGCGGCGGTGTCGGCGAGGCGCTGCGAGGTGCAGTCCAAGTCGGCGCAGTCGGTGAAGACCTCCATCGAGAACGCGACCTTGTAGCCGCTCGGCGCCAGCCGGAACGAGCCGACGTCCAGCGGCAGGTCGGTCATCTGCTCGGGCGTGTCGCTGCCGATCGCCTGCCGCCAGATCTGCTGCGAGCCGCTCTTCGCCGACAGGAACCAGACGTACCGGCCGTCGGGCGAGAAGGCCGGCGAGTTCACGTTCATCCCTTCCGGCGTGAAGCGCACCGGCGGTGCCGCGTCGCGCGCGTACAGGTCCTCGATCCACAGGCCGGTGCTGGCCTTGTTGGCGTCGAAATCGACCTGGCGCACGGTGACCACGAGGCGGCGCCCGTCCGGCGACAGGGTCGGCGAGCCGACGCGTTCGAGCGTCACCAGGTCGCGGACGTCGAACGGACGGCGCGCGTCTTCGGCATGCGCCAGCGGGGTCAGGGCCGCGAGCAGCAGCGCCGGGAACAGGGCTTTCACGATCATCTCGGTCTCCGGAAGGAACGGCCCATGGTAGGCCGCCCGACACGGTGGGCAAAGGCCGGCGGAGCCGCGCTAAGCTGGGGCGCATGAACACATCGTTCCCCCGCACGGCTTCCCGCACGCGCCGGCTCGTGGCCTGCGCCATCCTGTCCGCCCTGCTGCCGGGCTTCGCCGGCGCCGCGCCCTGGGCGGCCTGCGCCGGGGAAGTCCTGCGCGCACCGCCACTCCCCGAGCGCACGGAGGGGGCACGCTTCGGCGGGCTGCCCGAGGTTCCGTCCAACCCGGTTGGGTGCCTGTTCGGCCTCTCGATGCAGGTCGACGCCGACACCGTCCTGTGGCGCTGCATGATCGACTCCGAACTGCAGGAGGCTGCGGTGTGGGAAAGCGAAGACGGATCGGCCGAGCCGCCGTACGCGCGCGACGACGGCCGCGTCGACGAACAGGACCCGCGCAACTGGTCCTACGCGCTGCTGCTGCTGCGGAACGGCCAGCCGGTGCAGGCCTGGCGCGACTCGCTGATGGGCGGCCGCTACGACGCGTTCGCGCTGCACCGCGTCGACCTTGACGGCGACGGCGTCCGCGAGAACCTGGTGACGCTCTGGAACGCGCAGGGCAACGGGCTCGGCGTGAACCACTGGACGCTGCGCGTCTTCTCGGACGACTGGCGGCTGCTGGATTCGCGCGCCGGCGTCGCCGACTGGGGACCGGGCGCGCTGCGTGCCGCGCCGGCGCCGCGCGGCGGCTGCGACATCGGGGTGACCTCCTGGGTGGAGGACCGCAGCACTGGTCGCGACGGCATCGCGCTCGAGGCCCGGTTCCTGCGCCTGCAGGACGGCCGGCTCGTCGAAGCCGCGGACCGTCCACCGGAGCGCCGCCGCTACACGTTCGGATTCCAGAACCAGCGCACGGCCTGGTTCGACGCCGACCCCGACCGCCTCGAAGGCGACATCGCCGGCTGGCTCGGCGGCGACTGACGCGCCGCGACGGTCGCCGCCGCCGCGGGGCGCCTGCGGGTCACGGAGCCGCGGGCTCCGCCGCCGCCGCCGCATCGCCGACGTCGACCCGCCCGCCGATGTGGCGGCCGAAGAAGTCGAGCATCTGCGAGTACAGCGAGAGGCGCGCGTCGACCCCGTAGAAGCCGTGCATCTCGCCGGACTGGATGATCACGCCTTCCGGGGTGTTGCCGACGGCGATCAGCGCGTCGCGCATCGCCTCGGTGTTCTCGGGCGGGCACCGCGGGTCGCGGGCGCCGGCGGCGAGGAAGACCGGCAGGTCCGCCAGCTTGTCGGCGTGGTTCACCGGCGACATCGCGTTCTGCTCGGCCACCGTCGCGCCGAGCGCGCGGCGCAGGTAGCGCAGGCCGGATTCGCGCCGGCTGGTGTCGCTGCGCTGCATCTGGATCGCCGCGCTGTAGGCGCCGACGTAGCCGAAGGCACAGGCGTACAGGCCGGGTTCGCGCGCCGGCGCCATCATCGCCGCGTAGCCGCCGAAGCTGCCGCCGTAGATGCAGATGCGCTCGCGGTCGGCGACGCCCTGGTCGATCGCCCAGTGCGTGGCGTCGAGCACGTCGTTCATGATCCCGGTGGCCCAGTTGCCGTAGGCCATGTCCTGGAACGCCTTGCCGAAGCCGCCCGAGCCGCGGAAGTTCACCTGCAGCACCGCGTAGCCGCGGCTGGCGAACAGCTGGGTTTCCCAGTTGTACTCCCAGTCGTCGCGTACGCCCATCGGGCCGCCGTGCGGGTTGACGATCAGCGGCAGGTTCCGGCCGTCGCTGCCGGCCGGGATCGTCAGGTAGCCGTGGATCGTCAGGCCGTCGCGCGAGGTGAAGCGGAACGCGCGCACCGTCGCCGACTGCGCCGGCTCGACCCAGGCGCGGCGCTTGAGCAGGAAGCGTGCCTGGCCGGTCTCGCGGTCGTACAGGTAGAGCTCGCCCGGATTGCGGTCGCTACGCACCGACACGATGATCTGGCGGCCGTCGCGGGTGGCGCTCTCGAAATCGACCAGCTGGCCCGGAAAGGCCTGCGACAGCGAGGCGAAGATCTCGGCGTCCGCATGCTCCTCGTCGACCAGGTGCACCTTCGGCACGCCGGCGGCGGTGACCACCGCGATGATGCGGCCGTCGAGCGGCGAGAACACGTAGTTCGAGATCTCCGCCACCGGATCGGCGAACAGCTGCCGGAAGCTGCCGTCGGCGGCGATCGTGCCGAACTCTTCCGGCGCCTTGCCGTCGCCCTGCATCGCGTAGATCGTGCCGTCGTCGGCGGTGGTGATCACCCGCAGGCTGCGGCCACTGGCGGCGCTGCTGTTGAGCTTTACCCAGCGGCCGTCGTCGCCGCGGCGCCAGACCTCGCTGTGGATGTCGAAGTTGCCGGCGGCGTCGGTGTCCTGGCTGCAGACCGCCCAGCGCGCTTCCTTCTTCTCGTCGAGCACCAGGCCGCAGTTCTCGGCCGGCGCCCGGGTCAGGTTGCGGCGCTCGCCGCTGACCGTGTCGACGCGCACCATCACGACGCCGGCGCCCTCGCTGGAGCGCGGGTAGTAGGCGGCCATCAGCACGTCGCGCGAATTCTCGTCGACCAGGCTGTCGAGCATCTGGTAGCGCTCGTTGCCGATCTGCTTGCGGCGTTCGCTGGCGGAACGCTGGCCGTAGTGGATGAACGGCTGCGGCTGGCTGCCGTCGGCGTTGACGCCGAACCACTCGCCGGTGCTCGCCGGCAGCGCGTAGCTGCCGACTTTGGTGACCGCGGTGAAGACCAGGCGCTCGTCGCTGATCCAGCGGAAGCCGGCGACGCTCTTGTCGCCCGGCAGGGCGTTGACGTGCACGAGCCCGAGGTCGGACATCCGCAACACGGTCAGCACGTCCTTCTCGCCCTGGTCGACCGAGATCGCGAGGTAGCGCCCGTCCGGCGAGATGCGCGCGTCGCTGTAGGCCGGATGCCGCGCGAAGTACTCGACCGGCGGCGGCGCGGGCCGCGCTTCGGCCGCGAAGGCCGGCGAAAGAACGGCGGCGAACAGCCCCGCCAGCAGGACCGCACACAGCGGCTGGTTCATCGATGTCTCCCCCTGGAAATCGGCCGTCGTCGTGCCGCGACGGCGCCAGCGGATTCTAGCCGTGCCGTGCGCGCAGCGCGGCGATGGTCTCGCGCACGCCCTGCCGCCAGTCGGGCAGGCGCAGGCCGAAGTCGGCGGCGAGGCGGCTGCCGTCCAGACGCGAGTTCGCCGGCCGCCGCGCCGGCGTCGGCCAGTCGGCGCTGGCGATCGCGGTGACCCGCGGCGCCCGCGCCAGCAGACCGGCGGCGAGCGCGTCGGCGACGATCGCCTCGGCGAAGCCGTGCCAGGTGGTGGCGCCAGCGGCGGCCAGATGCCAGGTGCCGCGCAGCTCGCGATCGCTGCGGATCACCCGGGCCACGGCGTCGGCGATCCACGCCGCCGGCGTCGGCGCACCGGTCTGGTCGGCGACCACCCGCAGCTCGTCGCGTTCGCGCGCCAGCCGCAGCATCGTTTCGAGGAAGTTCTTCCCCTCCGGCGCGTACACCCAGCTCAGGCGGAAGATCCCGTGCGGGCCGCCGGCGGCGCGCACCGCCTGTTCGCCGGCGAGCTTGCTGGCGCCGTAGACGTTGCCGGGCGCGGCGACGTCGTCCTCGCGCCAGGGCCGCACCGCGTCGCCGGCGAAGACGTAGTCGGTCGAGAAATGCAGCAGCGGCAGGTCCTTCGCCGCGCAGGCGCCGGCGAGTTCGGCGACGGCGCCGGCATTCACCCGGAACGCGGCCTCGGGCGCGGTCTCGGCGGCATCGACCGCGGTCCAGGCGGCGGCATTGATCACCAGCGCCGGCGCCGTGGCGGCGACCAGTTCCGGCAGCGCGCCGGGCTGCATGAAATCGGCCGGCAGCGCCTGGCCGCCGTCAGGCAGGCGACCGTCGATGGTCGAGCTCAGCACCTGCGCGAAGGGCGCGAGGCTGCGACGCAGTGCGCTGCCGACCTGGCCGTCGGCGCCGAGCAGCAGGATCCGCATCAGGCGACGGCCGGCAGGCGTACGGCCGGGATGTCGGCGAGGAAAGGCAGGGTGGAATCCTTGGCCGACAGCAGCGGCGCCGACACGGGCCAGTCGATCGCCAGCGTGGCGTCGTCCCAGCGCACGCCGGCGTCGGCGGTCGGCAGGTAGGTCGCCGTGCACAGGTAGCCGAACAGCACGTCCTCGCTCAGCGCGACGAAGCCGTGCGCGTGGCCTTCCGGGATCCAGAACTGGCGGCGGTTGCGCCCCGACAGCACCACGGCCGTCCAGCGGCCGAAGTCAGGCGAGTCGCGGCGCAGGTCGACGGCGACGTCGAAAGCCTCCCCCTCCAGCACCGTCACCAGCTTCCCCTGCGGCTGCGGCCACTGGTAGTGCAGGCCGCGCAGCACGCCGCGGCGCGAGCGCGACACGTTGCCCTGCACGAAGGCCGGCTGCAGGCCGTGCTCGCGCAGGCGGTCGTGGTTGAAGGCTTCGAAGAACTCGCCGCGGTCGTCGCTGAACACCCGGGGCTCGAACAGCAGGCAGTCCGCCAGGCCGGTCGCGATCACCTTCATCGGCGCACGCCCCGGCCGAGCAGGGACAGCAGGTATTCGCCGTAACCGCTGTTGCGCAGCGGCGCCGCCAGCGCCGCGAGCGCGGCGTCGTCGATCCAGCCGTTGCCCCAGGCGATCTCCTCCGGGCAGCACACGCGCAGGCCCTGGCGCGCCTCGATCGTGGCGATGAAGTTCGACGCCTGCAGCAGCGATTCGTGGGTGCCGGTGTCGAGCCAGGCGTAGCCGCGGCCGAGCACCTCGAGCTGCAGCGCCGCCTCGTCGAGGTAGCAGCGGATCAGGTCGGTGATCTCGAGTTCGCCGCGCGCCGACGGCCGCAGCGAGGCCGCGAAGTCCGGCGCGCGCCCGTCGAAGAAGTACAGGCCGGTGATCGCGTAGTCGGAACGCGGCTGCGCCGGTTTCTCCTCGATGCCGACCACCTTGCCGTCGGCGTCGAATTCGGCGACGCCATAGCGCTGCGGATCGCGCACCCGGTAACCGAACACGGTGGCGCCCTGGCCGCGGGCGTCGGCGCGACGCAGCAGCTCGGTCAGTCCGGTGCCGTGGAAGATGTTGTCGCCGAGCACGAGGCAGCTGGGCTGGCCGGCGAGGAATTCGCGGCCGATCAGGAAGGCCTGCGGCAGCCCTTCCGGGTTCGGCTGCGCGGCGTATTCGATGCGCATGCCCCACTGGCTGCCGTCACCGAGCAGGCGGCGGAACAGCGCCTGTTCGTGCGGCGTGTTGATCACCAGCACGTCGCGGATGCCGGCGAGCATCAGCGCGCTGAGCGGGTAATAGATCATCGGCTTGTCGAACACCGGCAGCAGCTGCTTGCTGATGCCCTGGGTGATCGGGTACAGCCGGGTGCCGGATCCGCCGGCGAGGATGATGCCCCTGCGCGTCATCACGCCTCCACGCCGATGCGTTCGAGCCGGTAGCTGCCGTCCAGCACGCGCGCGACCCAGGCGGGGTTCGCGAGGTACCAGTCGACGGTCGCGGCGATGCCCTGTTCGAAATCCACCGTCGGCGCCCAGCCGAGTTCGCGCCGCAGCTTGCCGGCGTCGATCGCGTAGCGGCGGTCGTGCCCCGGGCGGTCGGTGACGAAGGCGATCTGGTCGGCGTAGGAACGGCCGTCGGGGCGCGGGCGGCGGGCGTCGAGGGCGGCGCAGATCGCGCGCACGACCTCGATGTTCTCGCGTTCGGCATCACCGCCGACGGTGTAGGTGTGGCCGACGCGGCCGCCGGCCAGCACCGCCTTCAGCGCCGCGACGTGGTCGCGCACGTACAGCCAGTCGCGGACGTTGCGGCCGTCGCCGTAGACCGGCAGCGGCGCGCCGGCCAGCGCCTTCTGGATCACCAGCGGGATGAGCTTCTCGGGGAACTGGAACGGCCCGTAGTTGTTCGAGCAGTTCGTCGTCAGCACCGGCAGGCCGTAGGTGTGGTGGAAGGCGCGCACCAGATGGTCGGCGGCGGCCTTCGAGGCCGAGTACGGCGAGTTCGGCGCGTAGGCCGTGCTCTCGCAGAAGCGCCCCGAGGGACCGAGCGAGCCGTAGACCTCGTCGGTCGACACCTGCAGGAAGCGGAAGCGCGCGCGGGCGGCGTCGTCGAGCGTGCGCCAGTGGTCGCGGGCCGCTTCGAGCAGGACCAGGGTGCCGACGACATTGGTGTCGACGAAGGCCGCCGGCCCGTCGATCGAGCGGTCGACGTGGCTTTCGGCAGCCAGGTGCACGATCGCGTCCGGACGGTGTTCGGCGAGCAGCCGGGCGACCAGGGCGCGGTCGCGGATGTCGCCGTGCACGAAGACGTGCCGTGGCTCGTCCGCCACCGCCGCCAGGGTGTCGGGATTGCCGGCGTAGGTCAGCGCGTCGAGCGTGACCACGCGATGGCCCGACGCGATCGCGTCGAGCACGAAATTGCCGCCGATGAAGCCGGCACCGCCGGTCACGAGCCAGGTCTGCATGTCGTGCGTGCTCGGAGGAAGCCGGCGCAGCCGCGGGCCGCGGCTCAGAACGGGATGTCGTCGTCCGGGAACGGCTCGTCGCGGCCCGGCGAACCGCCACCACCGCCACCACCGCCACCGCCGTAGCCGCCACCGCCGCTGCCACCGCCACGGTCGCCATAGCCGCCGCCGGAACCACCGCCGCGCGGGCCACCGCCACCGCCGCGCGGGGCGCGTTCACCGCCACCCCCGCCGCTGCGCTGGCCGCCGCCGTAACCGCCGCCGCCGTCGCCGCCACCCCCGCCGCCGAGCATCTGCATCTCGTCGGCGACGATGTCGGTGAAATAGCGTTCCTGGCCGTCCTGGCCGGTGAACTTGTCGTAGCGGATCGAGCCCTCGATGTAGACCTGGCGGCCCTTCTTCAGGTACTCGCCGGCGATCTCGCCGAGCTTGCCGAACAGCTTCACGCGATGCCATTCGGTGCGTTCCTGCTGGTTCCCGTCGCGATCCTTGCGCACCGACGTGGTCGCCACGCTCAGGGTGCAGACCGCCATGCCGCCCTGGGTGTACTTGACCTCGGGGTCGTTGCCGAGATTGCCGACGAGGATCACCTTGTTGACGCCGCGGGCCATGCTGGTTCCTTGGATTCGAGCCTTGAACGGATCGTGGAGTATGCCAGCCCCGTCCGCGTCGGACATGCGCCCCGGCCACCCGTAGGACTTTTGCGGAAGTGCTTGACAGCGGGTTTCTGCAAATCCTATACGTTCAGTCGGAATTTATGTTGACGATGAAGGCCAAGTACGCATTGCGAGCCCTCGGCGCCCTGGCGCGGGCGGCTCCCGACCGCCTGCAGGCGCGGAGGATCGCGGTGGAAGCGAAGGTGCCGGAGAAGTTCCTGGAGGCGATCCTGGTCGACCTGCGCAAGGCCGGCCTGGTCTCCAGCGCCCGCGGCACCATCGGCGGCCATCGGCTCGCCCGCGACGCGAGCGAGATCATGATCGGCGACGTCATCCGGGTCATCGACGGCCCGCTGGCGCCGCTGCGCTGCGCGAGCGTCAGCGCCTACAAGCCCTGCACCGACTGCCCGGATCCCGGGAGCTGCAGCCTGCGACTGCTGATGGGCGACGTGCGCGAGGCGATGTCCGGGGTTCTGGACCGCTGCAGCCTCGCCGAGTTCATCCGGTCCACCGAACCCGCCAGCGCCGAGCCGGCGGGGCATTCCTGAGCGAAGGAGGAAGCATGATCCGCCAGAAAGTCACGGGCATCGGCCCGTCCCCCCGCCCGACGACCGCCCCCTTGGCGGCGATCGCGGAAACCCCGCTGAGTCCGCAGGAGCTGGCCGTGCTGGCGGCGATCCGCGAGACCCCGTACGGCGCGGTCGAAGTCGTGCTGCACCAGTCGCGGATCGTCCAGATCGTCCGCACCGAGAAGATGAAGGTCGACGAAGCGCCGCGCTGAGCCCCGACGTCGACGGACCGATGCAGTCCGCAACACCCGTCGCCGCCACCACGGCGCGGCCTCCGAACTTCCGCACCACCCAACCCGCACCCCCGTAGCCGACCAGACCGCTGGAGGCGCCCGGCAACTCGACTGGAACCAGTCAAGGAGGCGTCATGTCCAGAAGGGCTACACCCCGATCCAGACCCCTTTCCCTCGCCGGCGCATTGGCGCTGGCCCTCGTTTCCGCACAGGCCAACGCCGCGGAACCGACCGTCGCCGAGCTGCTCGAGCGCATCCAGCGCATCGAGGCCCGCCTCGGCGGCGAGGCTCCCGCCCCCGCTCCCGGCACCGATCCGATCGCCGCGCTCGACCAGCGCCTGCGCGAACTCGAACGCCGGCTCGACCAGCAGGCCGGGGCCGAAACCGCCCGCGTCGCCGCCGAAACCGCGCGCGCCGCGGCGCCGACCGTGACCATCGACGGCCGCGGCCTGAGCGTGCGCGATTCCGGTGGCGACTTCGAACTGAAGATCCGCGGCCTCGTGCAGGCCGACCACCGCGTGTTCCTGGACGACGACGACGCCTTCGGCGACGGCTTCCTGCTCCGGCGTGTGCGCCCGACCTTCGAAGGCTCGCTCGGCAGGCTGATCGGCTGGCGCATCACCCCGGAACTCGCCGGCGACAGCGCCTCCCTCGTCGACGCCTACATCGACGTGCGCTTCGATCCGCGTTTCACCCTGCGCGCCGGCAAGGTCAAGGGGCCGATCGGCCTCGAGCGCCTGCAGGCCGGCAGTGCGATCTCGTTCGTCGAGCGCGGCTTCCCGACCGAGCTGGCCCCCAACCGCGAACTCGGCGTGCAGCTGATGGGCGAGTTCGCCGGCGGCAAGGTCAGCTACGTGGCCGGCATCTACAACGGCGCCGCGGACGGCCGTGACGGCTCGACCACCGACCCCGACCACAACCGCGAATTCGCCGGCCGCCTGTTCTTCGAGCCCTGGCGCGGTACCGATTCGGCGCTGGCCGGCCTCGGCTTCGGTGTCGCCGGCAGCACCGGCGACAAGGAGGGCGCCGGCAATGCATTCCTGCCGCGCTACCGCACGCCGGGCCAGAACGTGTTCTTCAACTACCGCGGCGGCGTCGCCGCCGACGGCCGGCACAGCCGCTTCTCGCCGCAGGGCTGGTACTACAAGGGCCCGTTCGGGGCGACTTTCGAGGCGATCCACTCGCGCCAGGAACTGCTGCTCGGCGGCGTTTCCGAAACGCTCGAGCACGCGGCCTGGGGCCTGAACCTGGGCTGGGTGCTGACCGGCGAGGACGCCTCCTGGCGCGGCGTGCGCCCGGACCGCCCGTTCAGCGCCGGCGCCGACGGCTGGGGCGCCTTCGAACTGGTCGGCCGCTTCGGCGAGCTCGACATCGACGACGACGCCTTCCCGTTCTTCGCCGACCCGGTACTGGCCGCGACGCGCGCGCGGAGCTGGGGCATCGGCCTGAACTGGTACCTGACCAGCAACCTCCGTTTCGTCGTCGACCACACCCGTACCCGCTTCGACGGCGGCGCCGTGGGTGGTGACCGCGACGACGAGAAGACCCTCTTCACCCGCCTGCAGGTGGCGTTCTGATTCCCCGCGAGGAGATACCCATGAACCAGTCCGAAAACCGCGCGTCCCGGCGTGCCAGGCTCCTTCCGCTGCTCGCCGCGGCCCTGCTCGCGTTGGTCGCGGGCGCCGTTTCCGCGACCGAGAGCTCGATGCTGAACGTGTCCTACGACCCGACGCGCGAGCTCTACGCCGACTTCAACACCGCCTTCGCCGCGCACTGGAAACAGCGCACCGGCACCACCCTGACGATCCACGCCTCGCACGGCGGCTCGGGCAAGCAGGCGCGCTCGGTGATCGACGGCCTCGAGGCCGACGTGGTCACCCTGGCCCTGGCCTCCGACATCGACGCGATCGCCGCGCGCGGCGACCTGATCCCGGCCGACTGGCAGTCGCGGATGCCGCACAACAGCTCGCCCTACACCTCGACGATCGTGTTCCTGGTGCGCAAGGGCAATCCGAAGAACATCCGCGACTGGGGCGACCTGGTGCGCGAGGGCGTGGGCGTGGTGACGCCCAACCCGAAGACCTCGGGCGGCGCGCGCTGGAACTACCTCGCCGCCTGGGCCTGGGCGAGCCGCGAATACCAGGGCAGCGGCGCCCGCGTGCTCGACTACATGCGCCGGCTGTTCGCGAACGTGCCGGTGCTCGACACCGGTGCCCGCGGCTCGACGACGACCTTCGCCTACCGCGGCGTCGGCGACGTGCTGCTGGCCTGGGAGAACGAGGCGCACCTGACCCTCGCCGAGGCCGGTGACCAGTTCGAGATCGTCTACCCGAGCATCAGCATCCTCGCCGAGCCGCCGGTGTCGATCGTCGACAAGGTCGTCGACCGCCGCGGCACCCGCGAGATCGCCCAGGCCTATCTCGACTACCTGTACACCCCGCAGGGCCAGGCGATCGCCGCGAAGCACTTCTACCGGCCGCGCAACCCGGAAGGCATCGACCCGGCGGTGATGGCGCGCTTCCCGGCGATGCCGATGGTCACCATCGACGATGCCTTCGCCGGCTGGGAGAACGCGCAGAAGGTCCACTTCGAAGACGGAGGTTTCTTCGACCGGATCATGCAGCCGGGGCGCTGACCCATGTCCGCCCTCGGCCATCGGCGCCGCGCCGGGCCCCTGCCCGGCTTCGGCCTGACGCTGGGACTGAGCCTCACCTGGCTCGCCCTCATCGTATTGCTGCCGCTGTCGGCACTCGTGATCCGCGCCGGCGGACTCGGGCTCGACGGCTGGTGGCAGATCATCGCGGAACCGCGCGTCCAGGCGGCGCTGAAGCTCAGCTTCGGCACGGCCCTGGCGGCGGCCGCCTTCAACGCGTTCGCCGGTACGGTGATCGCGTGGGTGCTGGTGCGTTACCGGTTCCCCGGACGCAGCTTCGCCGACGCCATCGTCGACCTGCCCTTCGCGCTGCCGACCGCGGTCGCCGGCATCGCGCTCACCGCGCTCTACGCCGGCAACGGCTGGATCGGCCAGTGGCTCGAGCCGGTGGGTCTCAAGGTCGCGTACACGCCGCTCGGCATCGTCATCGCGCTGATGTTCGTCGGCCTGCCGTTCGCGGTGCGCACGGTGCAGCCGGTGCTCGAGGCCTTGCACCGCGAGCACGAGGAAGCGGCGGCGTCGCTCGGCGCCGGCCGCTTCACCACCTTCCGCAAGGTGCTGCTGCCGCAGTTGCTGCCGGCGATGCTCACCGGCTTCTCGCTGGCGTTCGCCCGCGGTGTCGGCGAGTACGGCTCGGTGATCTTCATCGCCGGCAACCTGCCGCGGGTGTCGGAGATCGCGCCGCTGCTGATCGTGATCCGGCTCGAGGAGTTCGACTACAACGGCGCCACCGGCATCGCGGTCCTGATGCTGGCGGTGTCGTTCGTCGTGCTGCTCTCACTGAACCTGCTCGAAAGGAGGCTCGCGCGTGGACAGGGCAATTGACACCACGATCGCCGCCCCCGCGGGCCCGGTGGCGCCGGGGATCGCATTCCGCGACCCGGTCGTCGAACCGGCCTGGGTGCGCTGGGGCCTCACCGCGCTCGCGCTGCTGCTGCTGGCGGGGATCGTGCTGCTGCCGCTGGCGGCGGTGGTCTTCGAAGCGCTGCGCCAGGGCTGGGCCGCCTACGCGAAGGCGATCGTCGAGCCGGACACGCTCGCGGCGATCCGCCTGACCCTGCTGGTGGCGGCGATCAGCGTGCCGGCGAACGCGGTCTTCGGGGTCGCGGCCGCCTGGGCGATCACCCGCTTCCAGTTCCGCGGCAAGCGGGTGCTGCTGACGCTGATCGACCTGCCGTTCACCGTTTCGCCGGTGGTCGCGGGCCTGATCTTCGTGCTGCTGTTCGGCGCCCACGGCTGGTTCGGCGAATGGCTGCGGCTGCACGAAATCAAGATCATCTTCGCGGTGCCGGGCATCGTGCTCGCGACGATCTTCATCACCTTCCCGTTCGTGGCCCGCGAGCTGATCCCGCTGATGCAGCAGCAGGGCGGCGAACAGGAGGAGGCGGCGGCGTCGCTCGGTGCCGGCGGCTGGACGATGTTCTGGAAGGTGACCTTCCCGAACATCCGCTGGGCACTGCTGTACGGCGTACTGCTCTGCAACGCCCGGGCGATGGGCGAGTTCGGCGCGGTGTCGGTCGTTTCCGGCCACATCCGCGGGCTCACCAACACCCTGCCGCTGCAGGTGGAGATCCTCTACAACGAATTCAGCTTCGTCGCCGCGTTCGCGGTGGCCTCGATGCTGGCGCTGCTCGCGCTGGTGACGCTGTGCCTGAAGCTGTGGCTGGAATGGAGACACGGCGATTCGCTCGCACGCCGTGCCCGCGGACACTGACGGAGTGACGCATGGACATCAGAATCGAAGGCGTGAGCAAGATCTTCGAGGGCACCGCCGCCCTGCATCCGGTCGACCTGGCGATCCCTTCCGGGCAGCTGGTCGCCCTGCTCGGCCCGTCGGGCTCGGGCAAGACCACCCTGCTGCGCCTGATCGCCGGCCTGCTGCCGGCGGATGAGGGGCGCATCCTGTTCGGCGGCCGCGACGCCACCCGCCTGTCGCTGCGCGAGCGGCGGGTCGGCTTCGTCTTCCAGCACTACGCGCTGTTCCCGCACCTGACGGTGTTCGAGAACGTCGCGTTCGGCCTGCGCTGCAAGCCGCGGCGCGAGCGCCCGAAGGAGGCCGACATCGCGGCGAAGGTCCGGGAGCTGCTGGAACTGGTGCAGATGATCGATTACCGCGAGCGGCTGCCGGCGCAGCTGTCCGGCGGCCAGAAGCAGCGCGTCGCGCTGGCGCGGGCGATGGCGATCGGCCCGACCGTGCTGCTGCTGGACGAACCCTTCGGCGCCCTCGACGCCAAGGTGCGCGTCGAGCTGCGCCGCTGGCTGCGGCGGATCCACGAGGAAACCGGCTTCACCACGGTGTTCGTGACGCACGACCAGGAAGAGGCGCTGGAACTGGCCGACCGCGTCGTGGTGATGAACCGTGGCCGGATCGAGCAGGACGGCGAACCGGAGCAGGTCTACGCGGAGCCGGCGACGCCGTTCGTGTTCGACTTCCTCGGCCGCTCCAACCAGATCGGCGGTCGCGTCGACGGCGGCGGCTTCCGCCTCGGCGACGACGGCGCGGTACTGCCGGCCGAAGCCGGTGCTCCGGGCCCGGCGACGCTGTTCGTGCGTCCGCACGACATCTCGGTCGTATCGACGGACGAGGGCGTGGCCGCGACCGTCACCGAGGTCCGTCGGCTCGCCGGCCGACTCATCCTGGAAGCGGAGCTGGCCGGGCAGTCGCGGCCGGTCGAGGTCGACCTGCCGTCGGGCGACGTCGCCGCACCGCGCCGCGGCGAACGCATCGGCCTGGCCCTGCGTCGCTACCAGGTGTTCCCCGGCGCCTGAGCCACGCCATTCCCGGGTCGGACGCGGCCCGGGAAGCCGCCGGCGACGCCGCCTTCGCGGGGGGCGGCCCGTATAATCGCGGCATGTCCGCTCCCCTCCCCGCCCGCGCTGCCGCGCTGCCCGGCATCGCCGCCATCCAGCGCCTTGCCGCCGCCGACATGGCGGCCGTCGACGCGCTGATCCGCGACCGACTCGCCTCCGACGTCGTCCTGATCAACCAGATCTCCGAACACATCGTCGGCGGCGGCGGCAAGCGCCTGCGGCCGATGCTGGTGGTGCTGGCCGCGCGCGCCCTCGGCGGTGGCGGCCCGGCGGCGCACCAGCTGGCGGCGATCGTCGAGTTCATCCACACCTCGACCCTGCTGCACGACGACGTCGTCGACGAATCCGACCTGCGCCGTGGCCGTCGGACCGCCAACGCACTGTGGGGCAACGCCCCGAGCGTGCTGGTCGGCGACTTCCTGTATTCACGCAGCTTCCAGCTGATGGTCGAGCTGGACTCGATGCCGGTCATGCGCGTGCTCGCCGACACCACCAACCGGATCGCCGAGGGCGAGGTGCTGCAGCTGCTGCACGTGCACAACCCCGACACCGACGAGGCCGCCTATCTGGCGGTGATCGAGCGCAAGACCGCGGTGCTGTTCGCCGCCGCGACCCGGCTCGGCGCCCTGCTCGCCGGCGCCGATGAAGCGGCCCAGCAGCGCCTGCACGACTTCGGCATGGCGCTGGGCATGGCCTTCCAGATCGCCGACGACGTGCTCGACTACACCGCCGACGCCGACGCCCTCGGCAAGAACCTCGGCGACGACCTCGCCGAGGGCAAGG
Organism: Arenimonas composti TR7-09 = DSM 18010; assembly: GCF_000426365.1. Lineage (GTDB taxonomy): Bacteria > Pseudomonadota > Gammaproteobacteria > Xanthomonadales > Xanthomonadaceae > Arenimonas > Arenimonas composti. The sequence goes on from NZ_AUFF01000003.1 coordinate 162,024, forward strand.
CGACGCTGCCGCTGATCCACGCGATGGCCAACAGCCGTGCCGAAGTGCGCGAACGCCTGCGCGCGATCGTCGAGGCCGGCGACGCGACGGCGATGCCGGAAGTGCTCGCGGCGATCGGCCAGAGCGGCGGCATCGGCTACAGCCAGGCGCGTGCGGCCGGGTTCGCTGCGGCCGCGGAAGCCGCGCTCGACGGCCTGGCGGATTCGGAATGGGTCGCGGCGCTGCGTGGCCTCGCCCGCTACGCCCTGGAACGCAACTCCTGACCCCCCTCCTGTAGGAGCGGCTTCAGCCGCGATGCCTTTCCGTAGGAGCGGCTTCAGCCGCGATGCCCTTCCGTTGGAGCGGCTTCAGCCGCGATGCCCTTCCGTTGGAGCGGCTTCAGCCGCGATGCTCTTGCGCGGTCCAGGAGAAGAGCATCGCGGCTGAAGCCGCTCCTGCAGGCACGTCAGTCCTCGCCGAAGTTCTCGTCGAGGAAGTCCGCCATCATCGCGTAGGCGCGGTTCGCGGTGCGTTCGTCGTACTTGCAGCCCGGAATCGTGTTGCCGTCGGCGCTCGGTTCGGCGAAGCAGTGCACGGCGCCGCTGAAGTCGACGAACTGCCAGTCGGCACCGGCAGCGGTCATCTCCTGCTTGAACTCGGCGATCGACTCCGGCGACACGAAGGTGTCGGCGGCACCGTTGAGCACCAGCATCGGCGGTCGCGTCACGCCGGCCGCGGCGGGGACGCTGGTGCGCAGGCTGCCGTGGAAGCTGACGACCGCATCGAGCTCGGCGCCGGCACGCGCGAGTTCGAGCGCGACCGCGCCACCGAAACAGAAGCCGATCGCGGCGAACCGCTCCGGATCGAGCGGCAGGTCGGCGGCGCGACCGCGCAGCACCTCGACCGCGGCGGCAGCGCGCCGGCGCAGCGCCGCGTTGTCGGCGTAGACCGCGCCGGAGGCCTTGCCGGCCTCGTCCGGGTTCGCCGGGCGAAGGTCCTTGCCGTACATGTCGGCGACCAGGATCACGTAGTCGTCCTCGGCGATCGCCTTCGCGCGCTCGACCGCGTCGGCGGTCGGGCCCATCCAGTTCGGGAACATCACGATGCCCGGACGCTCCGGATCGCCATCGCCGTCGTCGTAGACCAGGAAGCCGGAGAAGGTCTTGCCGTCGACCTCCCATTCGACCGGTTCGGCGACCGGCGAGGCGGCGACGGCGAAGCTGGCGGAACACAGGGCGGCGGCGAGCAGCAGCTTGCGCATGAGGAGGCTCCGGTAGGGTTTGCGTCGATTCTATGCCGCCGCGCGCCCTGTACCCGCACCCTGAACCCGCACGCGCACGCTGTAGGAGCGGCTTCAGCCGCGATGCTCTTGTGCGAATCAGGAGAAGAGCATCGCGGCTGAAGCCGCTCCCACCGGATCGGGGTTCAGGCGACGCCGAGGCCGGGAATCGACGCGATCACGTCCGGGTCGTAACCCGCGCAGCGGGCGAAATGCCTGCCCCGCTCCGTGTAGTCGCGGTAGCGCGGGAAGCTCGGCGCGCCCGGCGACAGCAGCAGCACGCCGGTGCTGCCGAGGGCCTGCAGCCCGAGGCGGACCGCGGCTTCCATGTCCGTGGCCTCGGCGAGCAGGAAACGGTCGCCGGTGGCCAGCGGCTTGAGCTTCTCGAACACGCGCGGGCCGTTCTGGCCCATCGTGATCACTGCCGCCGGCGGATCGGCGGCGATGCGTTCGGCGAACACGCCCCAGTCGAGCCCGCGGTCGTAGCCGCCGACGAGGATCGCCACGCGGCGGCCGCGGAACAGGTCGAGCGCGGCGATGCTGGCGTGCGGCGTGGTGCTGATCGAATCGTTCACCGCCTCGACACCCTGGCGCTGGCCGAGCGTCTGCAGCCGGTGCGGCAGCGGCCGGAAGCCTGCCGCCGCCGGGGCCGCCGCGACCGCGTCGAAACCGGCGGCCTCGATCGCCGCCAGCGCCGCGCACAGGTTCAGGCGGTTGTGGCGGCCGGGCAGCGGCAGGTGGCGGGCATCGAGCACGGCGAGCTCGCCGCGGTGCACGACCGTGTCGCGCAGGTGCCAGCCGTCACCGTGGTTGAACCAGGCGACCGCGGTGCCGGCGGGGATGTCGAGCTCGGCGAGCGCGGCGTCGGCGGCGTTGAGCACCGCGACCCGCGGCCGCCCGCGGGTGACCAGTGCCAGCTTGTCGGCGAAGTAGCGCGCTTCGCTGCCGTGCCAGTCGAGGTGTTCCGGAAACAGGTTGAGGACGACGGCGACATCGAGATCCTGGGCCTCGCCGGTCTGGTAACTCGACAGCTCGATCGCCCAGGCGTCCGGCGGCGGCTGCACGTCGAGCAGTTCCAGCAGCGGCAGGCCGATGTTGCCGGCGAGCGCGGTGCGATGCCCGGCGGCGCGCAGCAGGTGGGCGATCAGCGCGGTGGTGGTCGACTTGCCCTTGCTGCCGGTGACGGCGATGCGGCGCCCGGCCGGCGCCTCGGCGAACCACAGGCCGCTGCCGCCGATGAACGTCACGCCGTCGAGCGCCGCATCGGCGGCCGGCGAGGTGTAGGGGCTGATGCCGGGTGACTTGATGACGACGTCGAAGCTGCGCAATGCCGCGGCGTCGACCGTCGGCAGCACGGTCAGCTGCGGATCCTGCAGTTCCGCCAGCGCCTCGACCTCGTCGGGCGAGCAGAAGACGGTCAGCGGTTGCGCCGGCAGCCGCCAGCGCAGCGCGGCGAGCGCGGCGCGGCCTTCGCGGCCATAGCCCCAGATCGCGACGGATTTGCCTTCGAGCTCAGAAATTCGCACGCAGCCGTCCCCACAGCCCGTCCGGAATGCCGTGATCATCCGAGGCTTGCAGCAGCGGCGCAATCGACAGGTCGGCGACCTCGAGCAACGGGGCGATCTCGTCGCGGAAGCGGCGCACCAGCGCGTCCTCGGACCAGGCCGGCGACGCCGCCAGCGCCGCCATCGCCGCGCGCGCCTCGATGCCCTCGCCGACGCATTCGAAGGGCTTGTGGTCGCGGAACTCCATCAGCGCGTCGAAGCCGCCCGCCTGGTCCGGCTCGTCGAGCAGGTTGCGGCCGAAGATCGCCATCAGCCGCGGTTTCGGCATGAACGGCGCCAGCGCCAGGAACACGAAGCGGCATTTCGGGCATTCGCCGCACCAGCGCTGGGTCGGGCGCTCGCCGAGGATGTGGAAATTGCGGTTGCAGCTGGAAAAGTGCGCGTCGTAGCGGTCCTGCTTCGCGAACTGCCGCGCCACCGCCAGCTCCGAATACGGGCGCAGCAGCGAGTAGTAGCGCAGGTCGGCGGCGACGTGCCGGCGCACGTGCGCGGCGAAGTCGCGCTCGAAGTCCCAGCCCTTCGACCACTGGTGGTTGACCTCGTCGGTGACGTGACCGTCGGCGTCGACGATGCGCGAGCCGTAACTGGCCGAGCGCTCGTTCGAGAACACCACCTGGTCGTGGCCGGTGAGCAGCGCGGCCAGCACGAGGATCGCCGAATTGATCGCGGTGACCGGGATGTGGCCGTTCAGCGCGCCGGCGCGGTTGAGCTCGAACAGCCGCGGCGACAGCGTGCGCTGCACGTTCAGGGTCGGCAGGCCGGTGCGCGCGGCGCAGGCGGCGATCAGCGGCGAGCTGCCGATCCAGGCCACGGTCTGTTCGACGCCGGCGGCGCGCAGGGCCTCGATCGACACCAGCGAGTCCTTGCCGCCGCCGATGGCCACCAGCGCCCGCTCCTGCGGCTGCCGCTGCTGTTGCAGGAGCGGCTTCAGCCGCGATGCTTCTTCCGGATCACCAGGCGAAGGCATCGCGCCTGAAGGCGCTCCTACGGAGGGCATCGCGCCTGAAGGCGCTCCTACGGGAGCGGAGGGCATCGCGCCTGCAGGCGCTCCTACGGGGGCGGAGGGGAAGGGGATGCGGCCGCGCAGGGACAGGCCGTTGCGGTAGGCGAACTCGCCGAGGCCGTTCTCGTACACCGACTGCAGCAGCGCCGCGGTGTCGGCGCCGATGCCCTCGCCCTCGATCACGATCTCCGGCGGCACCGCCGCCTTGTAATAGCTGACGCCGGCGATCAGGTGCAACAGGCGCAGCGCGCGCGCGACCGCCGCCGCACGTTCGCCGTCGAGCACGAAGGGCGCGCCGGGAAAGCGCAGCGACTCGACGAACTCGTCGGTGTGGTCGAAGGCGTACACCAGCCGCGCCTCGCCGCTCTCCGGCGCGAACGCGCAGTCGACGAAGCGGAAGGCACGCACGGCGGCGCGGTCGAAATCAGACATCGAAAACGTCCTCGGCGGGCAGGTCCCGCAGGTTGTAGCGGTTGGCCATGCTCATGCCGTAGGCACCGGCGTGCGCGACCAGCAGCACGTCGCCTTCGGCGGTGGCATCGGGCAGGCAGCGACGGCGGCCGAGCACGTCGCCGGTCTCGCAGACCGGCCCGACGACGTCGGCCGGCGCGCCCTCCGCTTCGTGCAGGCGCGACAGGTTCACGATCCGGTGCCAGGCCGAATACAGCGCCGGGCGCATCAGCGCATTCATGCCGGCGTCGGCGCCGATCCGGCGCACGCCCGACTTCGTGGCCACCTGGGTCACCGACAGCAGCAGCGCCCCCGCTTCGGCGACCAGCCAGCGGCCCGGCTCGACCCACAGCGAGTAATGCGGCCAGCCGGCGCGGGCGTCGGCGAGCGCGGCGCCGTAGGCGCCGAGGTCGAAAGCCTCGCCGTCGGGGTCGTAGGCGACGCCGAGACCACCACCGACATCGATCACCTCGACGGTGCCGATGCGGTCGGCGAGCGCGGCCAGGCGCGCGAACACCGTGCGCCAGTGGCGCGGATCCTGCACGCCGCTGCCGATGTGCGCGTGCAGGCCGGTGATGCGCAGCCCGAGCTCGCGGACGGCGGCGAGGAACTCCGGCAGCGCATCCTCGGCGAGGCCGAACTTCGCCTCGCGGCCCCCGGTGCGCACCTTCTCGTGGTGGCCTTCACCGAAGCCGGGATCGATGCGCAGCAGCACGCGGCGACCACGCAGCAGCTCCGGCCACTGCCGCAGCGGCGCGAGGCTGTCGACGGTGACGTGCACGCCGCGCTCGAACGCGTCCTCGTATTCGTCGCGCGGTGCGAAGCTGGGAGTGAACAGCACCCGCGCGGGCGCCAGCGCCGGCAGCACCGCGAACAGGTGCTCGAGCTCGCCGGCGGAGACGCATTCGAAACCGAAGCCCTCGGCCTCGAGCGTGCGCAGGATCGCCGGATGCGGATTGGCCTTCAGCGCGTAGAATCGGCGATCGATCGCCGGCAGCGCCGCGAGTTCGCGGGCGCGCTCGCGTACCGTCGGCAAGTGATAGAGGTAGCGCGGCGTACCGCGGGCGGCGCGAGCCAGCACCTCGTCGCGGCAGGTCTCCCACCAGGCCGGCGTGCGGGCGGCATCGGCGGCGCAGATGCGGCGCCAGCTCGGCCCGAACACCGCCGTCTCGTGCACCGGCATCGCCCCCGACTGCGCCAGCAGCGCGTGCAGGGTCGGCAGCACGTCGTCGGCCAGCGCCTCGTCGACGACGAAGGTCAGGTTGAGGTCGTTGCTCGACTGCGAGATCAGGTGCACGCGCTCGCGACCGAACTGCGCCCACACCTCGCCGAGCCGGTGCAGCAGCGAGCGCATGCCGCGACCGACCAGGGTCACCGCCGCGCACGGCGCGATCACCTTCACCCGGCACACCTGGGCGAGGTCGGCGCACAACGCGTCGAGCACGTTGGTGCTGACCAGGTTGTCGCTGGGATCGAGCGACACGGTGACGTTGGTTTCCGAGGAGCCGATCAGGTCGACCGACAACCCGTGCGCCTTGAAACGCTCGAACACGTCGGACAGGAAGCCGACCTGCTGCCACATGCCGATCGTTTCCATCGACACCAGCACGATGCCGCGGCGCGAGCTGATCGCCTTGACCCCGGGCACGGTCGCGGCGCCGCCGTCGATCACGGTGCCGGGCAGGTCCGGGCGCGCGGTGTCGCGGATCCACAGCGGCACCCTCGCCTCGCGGCAGGGATGGATGCAGCGCGGATGCAGCACCTTGGCGCCGGTGGTGGCGATTTCCTGTGCTTCCTCGTAGTCGAGCCGGCTCAGCAGCCGCGCATCGGGCACCGCGCGCGGATTGGCGCTGAACATGCCGGGCACGTCGGTCCAGATCTCGACCCGGCGGGCGCCGAGCAGCGCACCGAAATAGGCCGCGCTGGTGTCGCTGCCGCCACGACCGAGGATCGCGGTGCCGCCGTCCTCGCCGCGGGCGATGAAGCCCTGGGCGATGCGCAGCGCCGGCCCGGCGTCGGCGAAGCGCGCGCGGGTCAGCGCATCCGCCTGCGGTAGGCACGAGGCCGACAGCCGCCGGCTCCAGCCGTTCTGGTTCGGCAGCGCCTGCGCCTGCAGCCAGTCGCGCGAATCGACCCAGCCGACGTCCAGTCCCTGCGCCTGCAGGAAGGCGGCGCCGAGCGTCGACGACAGCAGTTCGCCCTGCGCCAGCACTTCCGCCTGCCAGTCCAGCGCCCCGGACGCCGCGCGCGGATCGACGCCCAGACCGATCAGCTCGGCCAGCCGGTCGCGAACCGCGCCGCGCTCGACCCCGAGCTCATCCGCGAAGGCTTCATGGCGATGCACCAGCGCATCGATGCCGGCGCGCACCGCGTCCGCATCGGCGTGGGCATCGCAGATCGCCTGCAGGGCATTGGTCACCCCGGCCAGCGCCGACACCACCACCAGCACCTTCGTCCCTTCCTCGTCCGCCCGGCGCTGCATCAGCGCCCCGATCGTCTCCCAGCCCGCCCGGCGGGCGACGCTCGTCCCGCCGAACTTGAGCACGGTCCAGTCGGCGAGGTTGTCCGGTGCGGCGTTGGCAGGCGGATTCATTCGGGTTCGGCGGGGGGAGCGTGCAACGCACGCGGCGCCGCGCAGTCTAGCCGACGTGATGACCGCATTCCGGGCAATTCGCCGGCATCAGCGCCCGCATCGCCGCCAGACGCGGGACCACGCCGGCAACGCACCCTTTCCGGACGCCGGCTTGCGGATGCCGGCATCCGGAAAGCGTTACGATCGCGGCCCCCGAGCGAGGAGTGGTGATGGACAGGGAGTTCGTGCAGCTGGACGTATTCGCCGCCAAACCCGGCGACGGCAACCCGCTGGCGGTGGTGCTCGACGCCGAAGGCCTGAGCGACGACACGATGCAGGCGATCGCGAAGTGGACCCGGCTGCCGGAAACCACCTTCGTCTTTCCGCCGACCACCGCCGAGGCCAGCTACCGCCTGCGCATCTTCAGCCCGCGCCGCGAGGTGCCCTTCGCCGGGCATCCGAGCATCGGCAGCGCGCATGCGGTGCTCGACGCCGGCCTGGCGACGCCGCGCGACGGCGTGTTGATCCAGGAATGCGCGGTCGGCCTGCTGCCGGTCGAGGTGCGTGGCGACGGCCGCGAACGCCGGCTCGCGGTGCGCGCACCGAAGGCCCGCGTGCTCGAGGTCGGCCAGCCCGAGGACGTGCGCCTGAGCAATGCCCTGCGCGGGCACGTGCCCGGCGCGCTGCCGCCGGTGCTGATGGACGGCGGCCGCCGCTGGTGGATCTCCGAACTCGTCGACGAGGCCTCGGTGCGCAGCCTGGTGCCGCGCTGGGACGCGATTTCCACCCTCGCCCGCGCCCACGAGGCGATGGGCCTGTGCGTGTTCGCGCGCTGCCAGGGCCGCGACTACGACCTCGTCGTGCGCGCCCTGGTCGGGCAGCCGGCGCAGGTCGAGGACGCCGCGTCGGGCGCGGCGAACGCGACTCTCGCCGCCTTCCTGCACGAATCCGGCGCGATGCCGAACGCCGACGGCCGCTACGTCGTCAGCCAGGGCCGCGAAGTCGGCCACGATGCCCGCCTCGAGCTGCGCGTCGACGCCGAGGGCGAGGTCTGGAGCGGCGGCCAGGTGCAGACGGTCGTGCGCGGCCGCCTCGACTGGCCGGACTGACCGGTGCGGCTCTGGTCCCTGCATCCGCGTTATCTCGACCGGCAGGGTCTGACCGCGCTCTGGCGCGAAACCCTGCTGGCGCAGGCCGTGCTGCGCGGCACTACCCGCGGCTATACCCGGCATCCGCAGCTGGAGCGCTTTCGCGAACACCCGGATCCGGCGGCGGCCATCGCCGCCTACCTCGCCGCCGTGCACGCGGAAGCCACGGCACGCGGCTATTCGTACGACGCTTCGAAGTTCCCGGCGCTCGCGGGCCCGCCCGCGACGATCGCGGTGACCGAAGGCCAGCTCGACCGCGAATGGACGCACCTGTGCGGCAAACTCGCGGCGCGCTCGCCGGCGGTGCTCGCGCGCTGGCAGCAGGTGAAGCGGCCGGAGCCGCATCCGCTGTTCCGGGAGGTCGCCGGGCCGGTGGCATCATGGGAACGCGCCGGCGGCCCGCCGGCGCAGTAGCCGAAGCCCCCCGGAACACGACGCCGTGAGTCCCAGCCTCCTCGCCCTGCTAGCCTTCATCGCCTGGACCCTGGCCCTGCTGCTGGTCATGGAAGTGGTGCGCGCGACGCTGGTGCTGAGCGGCGACGTCGCGGCGAACGGCTTCGATCCGGCGAACTCGACGCTGTCGCCGTTCATGCAGCGGCTGGCGCGGGCGCACCTGAACTGCCTCGAGGGTCTGCCGGTGTTCGGCGGCCTCGCGCTGGCGCGGACGGCGCTGGGCTGATGGATGTCCGGCGCGCCGCCTGCAGCTGTGGCCGTCTCGTCGCCGAGGCGCGCGGCGAACCGGTGCGCGTCTCGGTCTGCCACTGCCTGAACTGCCAGCGTCGCAGCGGCAGTGCCTTCGCGGTGCAGGCGCGGTATCCGGACGCGGCGGTGACGATCGCCGGCGAGCGCCGCGAGTTCGTGCTCGCCGGCGACAGCGGCGCCCTCGCCCGCTTCCACTTCTGCCCGCACTGCGGCGCGACCGTGTACTACCGCGCCGACGCCCTGCCCGGCGTCGTGATGATCCCGGTCGGTGCCTTCGCCGATCCGGCGTTTCCGGCGCCGACGGTGTCGGTATACGGCGAGCGCAAGCACGGTTGGCTGCGGCTCGACGACCGCATCGACGCACTCGACTGAAACGCGACGGTGTCAGAGACGGTTAATCCGGAGAGGGCTGCGGCGGAGCCCGGGACACTCCCGGATCAACTGTTTCCGACACCGTTTTTTCGTAGACCGCCTCGCCGTCGACCCAGGTCGAGCGCACCACCAGCACCGGCAAGCGCGTCGCCGGCATCGCCAGCGGGTCGGCGTCGAGGATCACGAAGTCGGCGCGGTAGCCCGGCATCAGCCGGCCGAGTTCGGCCTCGTCGAAAGCGGCGAAGGCGGCGCCGGCGGTGAAGCCCTCGAGCGCCTGCACCGGCGTCAGCCGCTGCCGCGGGAACCAGCCGCCGCGCGGGCGGCCCTCGCTGTCCTGGCGGCTCACCGCCGCGTACAGGCCGAGCCGCGGATCCACCGATTCCACCGGGAAATCCGAGCCCAGCGCCAGCGGCACGCCGGCCGCGCGCAGGGTCTGCCAGGCGTAAGCGCCGCGGATGCGTTCGCCGCCGACGCGCGTCTGCGCCCAGGGCATATCCGAGGTCGCATGCGTCGGCTGCATCGACGCGACCAGGTGCAGCGCCGCGAAGCGGCTGAAATCCTCCGGCGCGATCACCTGCGCGTGTTCGACGCGCCAGCGGTGATCGTCGGCGCTGGCGTCCCCCAGGGTGCGCGCATAGGTGTCGAGCACGATGCGCACGCCGCGGTCACCGATCGCGTGGCTGGCCGGCTGCAGGCCGCAGTCGGCCGCCTTGCGCACACCGGCCGCGAAGTCCTCCGGCGCGGTGACCAGCAGGCCGCGGTGGCCGGGCTCGTCGCTGTAGTCTTCGAGCAGGGCCGCGCCGCGGCTGCCGAGGGCGCCGTCGACGTAGAACTTCACCCCGCGCATCGCCAGCCGGCCGCCGCCGTGTTCGTAGGGACCCATCGCGCACAGCGCCGCCAGCGCCGCGGCATCGCCGTCGGCATAGGCGCGGATGCGCAGCGGCAGGCGACCGGCGTCGGCGAACTCGCGCATCAGCCGCAGGTCGTCCAGCGACACGCCCATGTCGTGCACGCCGGTCAGGCCGTTCGCGACCGCGGCGGCCAGCGCGCGTTCCAGCGCCTCGGCGCGCAATGCGTGCGAGGCCGGCGGCACCACCGCGTCGACCAGGGCCGAGGCGGCGTCGATGAACACGCCGGTCGCCCGGCCCTCGCCGTCGCGCAGGATGCGGCCGCCGTCGGGCTGCCAGTCGCCGGACAGGTCGCGGCCCACCGCGCGCAGCGCCGCCGAGTTCGCCCAGCCCGCGTGGCCGTCGACGCGTTCCAGCCAGACCGGCCGGTCCGGGAACGCGGCATCGAGGTCGGCGGCGGTCGGGAAGGCCTTGTCGGGCCAGTCGTTCTGGTCCCAGCCGCGGCCGAGCAGCCAGGCGCCGTCGGGCAGATCGGCGGCGAAGGCCTGCAGGCGGGCGATCACCTCGGCCCTGTCGCGGGCGCCGACGAGATCGGCACGCAGCAGCGCGAAGCCGAGGTTCATCAGATGGGCGTGGGCGTCGATCATGCCCGGGATCACGACGCCGCCGCCGGCATCGACGATACGGAGGCCGCCGTAGTGCAGCAGCAGCGGCGCCTCGTCGCCGACGGCGAGCACGCGCCCGCTGGCGTCCCAGGCCATGGCCGTCGCGGCCGGCTGGTCCGGGTTGCCGGTGTGGATGCGGGCGTTGACGAGGACGGTGGTGTCGGCGGCGCTGGCGGCGCCGGCGAGAAGCAGGGAAACGAGAAACGAGGAACGAGCAACGAGTGGCTTGAGTCGACGCATGGCGCTTCCCCGGAGGTCCCGCCGCAACCATAACCCGTGGAAGCGGAAGGGGCCCTTTCGGGCCCCTTCGCTGGCGACTTCCGGTGATTCCGGATCAGTCTTCCGGGATCACTTCGACACGCACGCGGAGCTGGCTGCCCGGGTGGCGGTCGGTGACGGTCTCGAAGCGGCGGCCAGCGTATTCGTATTCGACCCGGTAGCCGACGACGCGTTCGTCGGGCTGGTAGTCGGTGACGACGCGGCAGCGGCGGACCTCGGTCGTGGCGACCGGCGCGTCGTCGCGACCGTAGTACTCGTCCTGGCGGCGGATGTTCTCGCGCTCGACGTTGTTGCCGATCGTGCCGCCGATCACCGCGCCGGCGATCGTCGCCGCGCGGCGACCGTCACCGCGGCCGACGGTATTGCCCAGCGCACCGCCGACGATCGCGCCGAGCACCGCGCCGCCGCCGCTGGTGCGCGGAACGCCGCGACGGTCGTCCTCGTAGGCATAGGCGGGCTCTTCCTCGTACCAGCATTCCTGGCGGTCCACCGGTTGCTGCACGCGTTCGACCATCGGCTCCACGCGGGTCACGCGGGCGACGTCCTGGATGGCGGCGCTGCCGTACCCGTCGCGGTCGTAGTAGCCACGGTCGTCGTACGACTGGGCCTGCGCCGTCGACACGGCGGTCAGGGCGAGCACCAGCGGGGCGAGCATCGAGCGCTTCATGGGAACTCCTGTCGCCGGGGATCGGCGCCGGGCCAGCATCGTTCCGGTTCGCCGAATTCGGGCTGAATCGCGGGCGGCCGCCGGCCTACGGCAGCCCCCCGGTTCAGGCAAGGCCTCAGGCGAGGCGGGCGTCCATCGTCACCGGGATCGCCAGCACCTTCGAGATCACGCAGTTGGCCTTGGCGTTCTCGGCGAAAGCGGCGAACTCCTCCGCCGACAGCCCCGGCACGCTGGCGCTGACGGTCAGGTGCACACCGGTCGCGTGCGGGCCCGGCGCGGTCTCCATCTGTACCTCCGCCTTGGTGTCGATGCGCTCGGCGGTATGGCCGGCGTTCTGCAGGATGAAGCTCAGCGCCATCGAATAGCAGCCGGCGTGGGCGGCGGCGAGCAGTTCCTCGGGGTTGCTGCCCTTCTCGTCGCCGAAACGGGTGCCGAACGAATAGCGGGTGCCCTCGAACAGGCCGCTCTGCGGCGTGCTCATGCGGCCCTGGCCGGACTTCAGGTCGCCCTCCCAGCGGGCGGTCGCGTGGCGCTTGAATCCCATGGCGAAGCTCCAGTGGCGGTGGTGGGCCGAGTCTACGCCCGCCGGGGATCGGGGGTGGCGGCCCGGGGCCACGGCACGGCGGCGGGCTAAAATGCCGCGTTCGCCTCCCGGATATCGCGATGAAACTGCAGGTCCCGTTCGTCCAGCTGCCGATCCGTTTCGACGCCGCCGCCCTCGCCGCGGAGATCGCGCAGATCGAGGACCGGCACTGGCGCGCGCGCGCGGTCGGCGTTGCCGGCAACAGCGCCCTGACCCTGGTGACCACCGGCGGCGACCCGGACAACGACGACCTCGCCGGGGTGATGCGCCCGACCCCGCACCTGCAGCGGCTGCCGAAGGTGATGCAGGTGATGGAGGCGCTAGGCGCCACCTGGGGCCGCGCCCGCCTGATGAAGCTCTACGGCCAGTCGGAAGTCAGCGCCCACGTCGACACCAATTACTACTGGCGCGAGCGCATGCGCGTGCACGTGCCGATCGTGACCACGCCCGGCGTGCGCTTCCAGTGCGGCGACGCCGAAGTGAACATGGCGCCCGGCGAGTGCTGGATCTTCGACACCTGGCGCCGGCACCGCGTGCTCAACGAGAGCAACCAGGAGCGCATCCACCTGGTGCTCGACACCGTCGGCGGCGAGCGCCTGTGGTCGCTGATCGCCGCCGGCCGCGCGCCGGGCCGCGAAGCGCCGGGCTGGCACGCCGCGCCGTTCGCCTTCGACCCGGCGCGGCCGGCGCCGCCGCTCGACTTCGAGACGGTGAACCTGCCGCTGGTGATGTCGCCGTGGGAGATGCGCGAGCACTTCGTGTTCCTGCTCGGCGAAGCGGTGGGCGATCCACGCCTGCCGGCGATCCAGCAGGCCCTGCTCGACTTCTCGCGGCGCTGGTTGGCGCTGTGGGCGGCGCACGGCGAGGACCGCGGCGGCTGGCCACGCTACCGCGCCCTGCTCGACGCCACCGCCGCCCGCCTGCTCGCGCTCGGCGTCGGCGAGATCGGCCTGCGCAACGAGGTCGGCCTGTGGTTCGCGCTGCAGTCGCACGTGTTCGACGTCGCCCTGGCCGACATCGACGCCAGCGGCGCCGCCTCGCGCCAGGACGTGCACGGTGCGCCGGCTGCGGAAACGCCGGTGCGACGCAAGCCGATCGCCAGCACCAGCGGCTCGAGCCTGCACCAGTTCGACCGTCCGGTGTTCATCGTCAGCCCGCCGCGTTCGGGCTCGACCCTGCTGTTCGAGACGCTGGCGAAGGCCCCCGGCGTCTACAGCCCCGGCGACGAGAGCCATGCGCTGATCGAAGGTCTCGCGGCGCTGTCGCCGTCGGCGCGCGGCTGGGATTCGAACGTGCTGACCGCGGCCGACGCCGCCGACGGCATCGACGAGCAGCTGCGGCAGCGTTTCTTCGCCGCGCTGCGCGACCGCGAACGCCGGGCACCGGCGCCGGGCGCGACGATCCGCATGCTCGAGAAGACGCCGAAGAACGCCCTGCGCATCCCCTTCCTGCGCACGCTGTTCCCGGACGCGCGCTTCATCTGGCTGTACCGCGATCCGCGTCAGGTGCTCGGCAGCATGATCGACGGCTGGAGTTCCGGCGACTTCGTGATGTATCCGCAGCTGCCGGGCTGGAGCGGGCCGCCGTGGTCCTTCCTGCTGACCCCGGGCTGGCGCGAACTGGCCGGCAGGCCGCTCGCCGACATCGTCGCCGGGCAGTGGGACGCGTGCATGCGCACGCTGCTCGACGACCTGCAGGCATTGCCGCGCGAGCACTGGATCGCGGTCGACCACGCCGACGTGACCGCCGACCCGCAGGCGCAGGTGCAGCGCGTCGCCGCCTGGGCCGGCTGGCAGTGGGACCGGCAACTCGGCCCGACCCTGCCGCTGTCGCGCTACACCCTGACCGCGCCGGCGCCCGACAAGTGGCGCCGGCACGAGGCGGAGATCGAGCGGGCGATGGACGGGATCGCGGGCACGGTCGCGCGCGCCCTCGCCTCCCGCACCCTGTAGGAGCGGCTTCAGCCGCGATCCCCGTCCCGTGGGAGCGGCTTCAGCCGCGATGCTCTTCACCATCGACAAGAGCATCGCGGCTGAAGCCGCTCCTACGGCGAGGAGCATCGCGGCTGAAGCCGCTCCTACGGCGAGGAGCATCGCGGCTGAAGCCGCTCCTACAGGTGGGCGGGCCGAGGGTCATTGCGGTTGACGCGCCCTCCCCCCGGCGCGACCCTAGCCCGGCCATTCCCACGCGGGAGCACGGCCTCATGTCCTACTCGACGGAACAGATCCGCAACGTGGCCCTCGCAGGCCACCCGGGCGCCGGCAAGACCACCCTCTTCGAAGCCCTGTTGCATGCCGGCGGCACGATTCCAGCGACAGGCAGCCTGGAACGCGGCACCACGGTGTCCGACCACGATCCGATGGAAAGGGCGCGCGGGCATTCGCTGAACACGGCGATCGCCGCCATCGACCACGGCGGCTTCCACATCAACCTGATCGACACGCCCGGCTATCCGGACTTCCGTGGCCCGACCCTGTCGGCACTGTCGGCGGTGGAGACCGTCGCGATCGTCGTCGACGCGGTCGCCGGCATCGGCTGGAGCAGCCGGCGTCTGATGGAAGCCGCGAAGGCACGCGAGCTCTGCCGCGTCGTCGTGATCAACCGCATCGACGCCGACGGCGCGCGCCCGGCCGAGGTGCTGGCGGCGCTGCGCGAGGAATTCGGTCCGGAATGCCTGCCGATGAACCTGCCCGCGGACGGCGGCCGCCGCGTCGTCGACTGCTTCTTCAATCCGCAGGGCGACTCCGACCTCGGGCCGGTGGCGGACTTCCACCAGAAGATCGTCGACCAGGTGGTCGAGATCAACGAACAGGTGATGGACCATTACCTCAGCGACGGCGAGGAAGGCCTGTCCGGCGCCGAACTGCACGACGCCTTCGAGCAGTGCCTGCGCGAGGGCCATCTGGTGCCGGTGTGTTTCGTGTCGGCGCGGACCGGCGCCGGGGTCGCCGAATTGCTGGAACTCGCGGAGAAACTGTTCCCGAATCCGGACGAGGGCAACCCGCCGGCCTTCGAGCGCAACGGCGAGCCGATCACGGCGACGCCGGATCCGCGGGCGCACGTGATCGCCGACGTCTTCAAGATCGTCAACGACCCGTTCGTCGGCAAGCTCAGCGTGTTCCGCGTGTTCCAGGGCACGGTGCGCCGCGACAGCCAGCTGTTCGTCGACGACGGCCGCAAGCCGTTCAAGGTCGGCCACCTGTTCCGGCTGAAGGGCAAGGAACACGTCGAGATCGAGCAGGCCGTGCCCGGCGACATCGCCGCGGTCGCCAAGGTCGACGAGATCCACTTCGACGCGGTGCTGCACGACAGCCACGACGAGGACCACATCCACCTGCGCCCGATCGATTTCCCGAAGCCGATGTTCGGGCTGGCGATCGAGGCGGCCACCCGCGGCCAGGAACAGAAGCTCGCGACGGCGCTGCAGAAGCTCGCCGAGGAGGACCCGGGTTTCCACGTCGAGCACAATGCCGAGCTCAACGAGACGGTGATCCGCGGCCTGGGCGAACTGCACCTGCGGGTGATGCTCGAGCGCATCCGCGAGCGCTACGGCGTCGAGGTGACGTCGCGTCCGCCGCGCATCGCCTACCGCGAGACCATTTCCGCGCCCGCCGAAGGTCACCACCGGCACAAGAAACAGACCGGCGGCGCCGGCCAGTTCGGCGAGGTTTTCCTGCGCATCGAGCCGCTGGAGCGTGGCAAGGGCTTCGAGTTCGTCGACGCGGTGAAGGGCGGCACGATTCCCGGCCAGTTCATTCCGGCGGTCGAGAAGGGCGTGCGCCAGGTGCTGCAGGGCGGCGCGATCGCCGGGCATCCGCTGCAGGACGTGCGCGTGACCGTCTACGACGGCAAGTACCACAGCGTCGACTCGAAGGAAGTCGCTTTCGTCGCCGCCGGCAAGCGCGCCTTCCTCGATGCGGTGCTGAAGGCGAAGCCGCAAGTGCTCGAGCCGATCGTGGAACTCACTGTGGCGGCGCCGGAAGCGCACATGGGCGACATCACCGGCCAGCTCGCGGGCAAGCGCGCCCGCATCCACGGCACCGACGGCGGCCGAGACGGCGAAATCGTCGTGCGCGCGCAGGTGCCGCTGTCGGAGCTCACCGATTACGCCGCCGAACTCAAGGGTGCCACCGCCGGTCGCGGCCGTTACGTGCTCGAGTTCAGTCATTACGAACCGGTGCCCGGCAACGTGCAGAAGCAACTCGTGGAGGGCTGGAAACCCCACCACGACGAGGACTGAGCGGCGGTCCCGGAGTCCGGGGCACCGGCGGCGCAGGACCTGCGGCTACACTCGCCGCATTCCCCCGCGAGGTGACCCGATGCGCCCTGCCCGCCTGCTGCTGTGTGCCCTGGTGCTGTCCGGCTGCGAGCGCGCCGCGGCGCCCGATCCGTCACTGCCGCCCGCCGAGGTGGGCGCGCAGGCGGCTCCGGCCGCCACCGACGATGCGAACACCGGCGCCGACGGCGTCACCGTATCCGGCGAGCCGGTCGCCGCGCAGGACACCCTCATTCCCGACACGGCACCGGCCGCGGTGCCGCCGGCGAACGGCCTGCTGGACGGCATCGCCAGTGGCGACGACACCCTCGCTTCCCTGCGCGCGCGCTACGGCGCCGAGAATGTCGTCGAACGCGAACTGGCGGTCGGCGAAGGCGAAACGATGCCGGGCTGGGTGCTGTTCCCGGACCGGCCGACGCGCCAGCTGGAAGTCCACCTCGACGAGACCGGCGAGCATCCGGCGATGCTGGTGGCCGGCAGCGACGTCACCGAATGGCAGCGCGCCGACGGCGTGCGCAACGGCCTCACCGCGGCCGAGCTGACGGCGATCAACGGCCGCCCGTTCTCGTTCATGGGCTTCTACTGGGACTACGGCGGCGTGGTGATCGACTGGAAAGGCGGCGCCCTGGGCCCGGAAGACACCGTGGTGGGGCCGGTGACGCTGTGCCCGCCGCAGTTCGCCGACGAGGACATCCCCGACGGCTACCCGGCCGGCGACGGCGAATACGCCTCCGACCTGGCGATCCTGACGACCTTCCCGCCGGTGGTCTGCGAGTTCGGCGTCGTGCTGGCGCTGCCGCCACGGTGAGGGCCGACGCGGCGCCGACGCTGGTGGAACGAAGCTCCGGCTACTCGTAGCTCAGCTCGGTACTGCGCCCCCAGAACACCCGGTAGGCGAACACCGTGTAGCCGATGATCATCGGCAGCGTGATCGCGGCGCCGATCAGGATCACCTTCAGCGACTCCGGCGCCGCCGCGGCTTCGGAATAGACGATGCGATCGATCACCAGGTACGGGAACATGCTGTAGGCCAGTCCGGCGAAGGCGAGCACGAACAGCGCGATCGCCGCCGCGAACGGCACCCAGTCGCGCCCCGGTTCGCCGCGACGGATCCGGCGCAGGTGGTTCTCGCAGACGGCGAACACGATCGCGGTCAGCAGCGGCACCGGCAGCAGCAGGAAGAAGCCCGGCAGCGCGAACCACTTCTCGAAGATGCGCGGCGAAACGTAGGGCGTCGCGATCGACACCGCGGCGATGCCGAGCCCGGTCGCCCACAAGGCCCACCAGCCCCAGCCGGCGGCGCGCTGCACCAGCGGCCCTTCGAGTTTCAGCAGCAGCCAGGTGGCGCCCAGCAGCGCATAGCCACCGGCGAGGCAGATCGCGACGAAGGCGGCGAACAGCAGCGGTACCGCGCCGGCCTCGAAACCGAGGATCCAGCGCCCGATCATCCAGCCCTGCGCCAGCGACGCCAGCAGCGAGCCGGCGAAGAACGCCGCATTCCACAGCCCGCGGTGCTCGTCGTGGGCCTTGCTGCGGAAGTCGAACGCGACGCCGCGCAGGATCAGCCCGACCAGCATCGCCGCGACCGGCAGGTACAACGCGCCGAGGATCACCCCGTGCGCCACCGGGAATGCGACCAGCAGCAGCCCGACGCCGAGCACCAGCCAGGTTTCGTTGGCGTCCCAGAACGGGCCGATCGAGGCGACCATGCGGTCCTTGCCGGCGCCGTCGGCCAGCGGCACCAGCAGGCCGACGCCGAGGTCGTAGCCGTCGAGCACGACGTAGGCGAGCATCGCGATCGCCATCAGCGCGACGAAGATCAGCGGCAGGTGGGCATCGAGCATCGCGGCCTCCTCAGGTTTCGTCGGCGTCGCCGCGCGCGGCGGTGATCGGCGGCGCCACCGTGGCCCCGCCCTTGCGCGCCAGGTGGAACAGCACCGACACATAGGCCAGCAGCAGCACCGCGTACAGCGCCAGGTAGGCCGACAGGCTCAGCCCGATCACCGCCGGCGGGTGGTCGGCGGCGGCTTCGGACGTGCGCAGGATGCCGGTGACCAGCCAGGGCTGGCGGCCGATCTCGGTGACGTACCAGCCGGCCAGCGTCGCGATCCAGCCGGAGAAGGTCATGCCGACCAGCCAGCGCGCGAGCCAGCGTGGCGGCTCGCGCCCGCCGCGCAGCTTCCACGCCGCGACCAGGCCGGTGGCGATCATCAGCAGGCCGACGCCGACCATCACCCGGAAGCCCCAGAACACCGGCAACACCGGCGGGTGGTCGTCGAACGCGTCCAGGCCCTGCAGCTCGCCCTCGAGGTCATGGGTCAGGATCAGCGCCGCCAGGCCGGGGATGCCGATGGCGTAGTCGTTGCGGCGCTCGGCCTCGTTCGGCCAGGCGAACACCAGCGCCGGCGCGCCCTTCTCGCCTTCGCCCCAGATGCCTTCCATCGCCGCGATCTTCGCCGGCTGGTGTTCGAGCGTGTTCAGCCCGTGCTGGTCGCCGACGAAGGCCTGCACCGGCGCCAGCACCGCCGCCATCAGCACGCCGGTGCGCAGCATCGCGCGCACGTCGCCGCCGCGGTCGCCACGCAGCCAGCGGTAGGCCGCCAGGCCGCTGACCAGGAACGCGACGGTCAGACCGGAGGCGATCAGCGTGTGCGTGAGCCGGTACGGGAACGAGGGATTGAAGATCACCTGCCACCAGTCGCCGACATGGGCGACGCCGTCGACCATCACGTGCCCGGCCGGCGTCTGCATCCACGAGTTCAGCGCCAGGATCCAGAACGCCGAGGCGGTGGTGCCGGCCGCGACCAGCACCGTCGCCAGCGTGTGCACCCGCTCGCCGACGCGCTTGCGCCCGAACAGCATGATCCCGAGGAAGCTGGCCTCGAGGAAGAAGGCGGTCATGATCTCGTAGGCCAGCAGCGGCCCGGCGATGTTGCCGACGGTGTTCATGTAGCCCGGCCAGTTGGTGCCGAACTGGAAGCTCATCACCACGCCGCTGACGACGCCGAGCGCGAAGCTCAGCGCGAACACCTTCACCCAGAAGAAATAGGCCGACAGCCAGGCCTCGTCGCCGCTGCGCAGGAAGCGCAGCTTGAAGTACAGCAGCACCCAGCCGAGCGCGATCGTGATGCTCGGGAACAGGTAGTGGAAGCTGATGTTGGTCGCGAACTGGATGCGCGCCAGCATCACGGCATCGACCGCGGCGGCGGGGTCGGAGCCGGCGGTCGCCGCGGCGGCGGCGAGCAGCAGGGGCACGCTCATGGCCGGCCACCGTAGTCGGGGGCGGCTTCCGGGCCGAGGAAGCGTTCCTTCATCTCCAGCAGTTTCGTCGCGGTCGCGCCGAGGGCCATCAGCTTCTCCAGGGTCTGTGGCGACAGCCGGCGGATCTCGGCGAACCAGTCGGTCAGCTGTTCGATCAGCGCGTGCATCTGCCGCATGCGTTCCTGAGCGTGCTTCTCCTCGGGTGAGTCCGGCGTCACCAGCAGGGCGTCGCGCAGCATCGACAGGGTCGGGTCGACCTCGCGCCGTTGCCGCTCCTCGGCCAGCGTGCGGAAGATCGCCCAGACGTCGTCGGGGGCCGAATAGAAGTCGCGGCGGTCGCCGGGCTGGTGGCTCAGGCGGACCAGGCGCCAGGAGGTGAGCTCCTTCAGCCCCATGCTGACGTTCGAGCGGCTGACCCCGAGGCGCTCGGTCAGGTCGTCGGCGGTCAGCGGTTGCGCCGAGATGAACAGCAGGGCGTAGATCTGCCCGACCGTGCGGTTGATGCCCCAGCGGCTGCCCATTTCACCGAAGTGCAGCACGAAGGACTGACTGAGCGGTGGCAGATCCATCACGAATCCCGAAGTTTCAGAAATTTCTGAAACTTTACGCCAACCCTCAGGCCGTCACCAGTGGCCACGCGGCTGCCCTCCGTCGCGCCCGGAACTCAGCCGTCGTGCGTCAGTTGCTGAAGCGGTAGCTGAGCTTGATGAGGATCTGGTCGGCGTCGCGCAGATCGGTGGCGTCGCCGAGCAGCTGCGCCAGCGAACGGCTGTCGGCCTGCTCGGTGAACCCGCCGCGGCCGTAGACGATGTAGAGGTCCGACAGCGGCGCCAGCTCGTAGCGCCAGCGGATCTGCAGGCCCATCTGCGCGAGGCTGAAATCGGAGAGCGGGTCGTTGCTGGCGAGCGGCCGGCCGTCACCAGCGACCCGCCAGGCCTGCTCCGCGCGCGCATCGAGGGCGATGGTCTCGAAGCGCACGCGCAGTTCCTGGCGGTCGCCGATCCGCCACTGCAGGTTGGCGCCGATGCGGGCGAATTCGGCGTCGTAGCTGCCGAGCAGGTTGCCGCCGCGCCACAGCAGCCAGTCGGGAATGCGCTGCAGCGCGAACTCGCCGCGCAGGGACAGGGTGTCGCTGATGTGCAGCGTCGGCTCGAAGCCCAGTTCCAGACCCATGCCGGAGATCCCGTCGAGGCCTTCCGCGTTCGCGCTCGCCCAGCCGTACAGCGACCAGTGCCCGCGCCGCGGCCGCGACCGCTCCCAGAACAGGAACACCTTCTCCGGCACGCGCACGACGCCGTTGCCACGGGTGATGCGGTCGTCGTGGCCGCGGCTCCAGACGCCGATGTCGAAGAATTCGCTGCCACCGTCGCGGCGCTCGCTGACCCGGTTCACGGCGACCGCGTTGGCGATCAGCAGGCCGTGGTCATTGCGCCGCTGCGAGGCCGCCCAGCGCCATTCGTGCGACGCGAACGGCGACGATTCCGGCAGCCCGGTGCGCCGCTGCGCGAACTCGTAGCGCAGGTAGTTGAAGTCGTTGCGGTCGAGGTAGCCGAAGTCGTCGAGCTGCAGCTGATCGCCGAGGTGCAGGAAATACAGCTGCTGCCGCCGGCCTTCGCCCATCTCCCAGTCGATGCGGGTCTGGAAACCGCTGTCGCCGGTGGTGGTGCCCGCCTGCTCGATGCGGGACAACACGAGCGCCGAGGCCACGTTCCAGCCCGGCGCCGGCACCCAGCGGTCGTCGATCGCGTAGACGCTGGCGCTGCGGTCCAGGAAGGGGCGGTCGACCCGGGTCAGCATGCCGCCGAGGTCGTGGGCGCCGAAGTCGCGGGTCGCGCGCAACGCGAGGAAGTCGCGGCCGGCGTCGTCGCCTTCGCTGGCGGCGAGCACGCCGTAGCGGGTGGCGCCGAGGCTGCCGTTGAGCTTGATCGCCGCGCGCACGTCGGCGGCGCCGCTGCCGTCGTCGGCATTGCCGCCGATGCGACGGGTATAGAGCAGGCGGCTGTTGCCGACACCGAAGCCGAAGTCGAACAGGCCCTGGTTCTCGGTGAAGAAGGGCCGCTTGTCGCCGAAGAAGGTCTCGACCGCGCCGAAGTTCACGACCAGCGCGTCGCTCTCGACCTGGCCGAAATCGGGATTCAGCGTCGCCGCCAGCTGGAAGCTGCCGTTCGGCTTCCAGAACAGGTCGGCGCCGGCGTCGAAGTCGGCGCGGTCGCCGACGAAATCCTGGCTGGCGACCACGTAGGGCGTCACCGCCAGCAACGACTGCTCGAAGTGCGGCACCTCGACCTTCGCGAACTGCGACAGGAAGGTCGGGCGCTGGAAACTGATGTCCGGCCAGCCGAAACGTTCGCCGGTGCTGCCGACGACACGGTCGAGGTAGAGACCGATCGTGCGCACCCCGCCTTCGGGGCGAGCCATCGGCGCCACGTGCCAGGGGATCAGCAGCTCGACGTACCAGGCATCGGCTTCCTGGCGGGCGGCGTGCTGCCACACGCCGTCCCAGTCGGTGCTGAAGTTGCGCTCGTTGGTGATCACCTCGTCGGAGACGTCGCCGACGTTGGTGACCATCAGGTCGTAACCGGTGCGGCCGTCGCCGTCGAAGTCGACCATCACGTTGATGCGGTCGAGCTGGCCGCCCTGATCGCGGCGGGTGCGCTGGGTGGTGCGCGGCACCTCGGGCGGCTGCTCGTTGCGGAAGGCGACGGCCAGGCCTTCCGGCGTCGCCAGCACCCAGGCCTCGGTGCGCCAGGTCGCCGGCGCGCCGGTCATCGGCTGCACCAGCACGAAGTCGGTGATGTGGCGGGCGCCGTCCCATTCGCCCGGCGCGAGGTGGCCGTCGATCTCGACCGCGGCGGCCGGCATCGCGGCGGTGAGCAGGAAGGCCAGCCAGGCGGCGCGCGTCATCGAGAAGGCCTCGTCCGGGGGGCGCCGCATCCTGGCGCCTACGGAACCCATGCGGCCCGGCCCATTGGTCACGAAGATCATCGGTGTCGGCTTCCTGCGGTGGGTCGGCCGCTGGAGGGGCCGGCCGCCGGATCCGTCGACCAAGCTCGATCGCCTACTCAGCCGCGGCGAGCGCCCGATTTCTTCTTCGCGGCCTTCTTCGCGGCCTTCTTCGCCGCCGGCTTGCGCTTCGGCTGCAGCATCGTGCCGGTGCAGTTGCGGGCGCCGCAACGGCAGCCCCAGAGCCGCTTGAGCGCCGGCGTGTAGCGCTCCTCGAGGACGATGCCGTAGTTGTAGGTGAGTTCCTCGCCGGCAGCGATGTCGCGCAGCGCCTCGATCCAGATCGCGTCCTGGCGGCGGTCGCCGCCGGCGGATTCCTCGAAAACGGCCTCGCAGTTCGGCTTGCAGCTGTGATTGATCCAGCGCGCGACGTTGCCACGCACGTTGGCGTCGATCACGTAGTCGTCGTTGAGGGTGAACAGGAAGGTGTGGCCGTCTTCGGGGATCGCGCCGTACTCGGCATCGACGTCGGCGTGCGTGCGCAGGGCGCCGCGGTAGCGGATGATCCGCTCGCCCTTCTTCAGCGGGGCGATGGCGAACACGCCATTGCCGTGGATCTGGGAACGGCGGGCTTCGATCTTCTTCGACATCGGTATCGGTCCGGAACGTGGGGGCGTCATTGTGGTGCATCGCGCCGCCGTGCGCAGCCCGGTGCGGCCGCGTATCCTGACGCGGCATTCACGGGGGAAGCGCGCATGGATCCGGCAGCTAGCTGGCGCGAGGAGAAGCGTTCGGCCTGGCTCTACCGCGCCCTCGCCCGAGCCGAGGCCGATTCCCGCATCGCCGCGCTGTTCCGCGATCTCGCCGCCGCCGCCGACGCCCAGGCGGAAATCTGGGCGGGGCTGGCACACGACGCCGGCCAGACCCTCCCCGCCTTCGCCCCCGATGCGCGCGCCCGCCTGGTCGCGGCGCTGGCGCGACGGCTCGGACCGCGGCGGATGCGGCCGGCGCTCGCGGCGATGAAGGTGCGCGGGCTTTCCACCTACACCACCGCCCTCGCCGGCCACCTGATGCCGACCGATCCGTCGCAGGTCGGCGCCGGTCACCGTGGGGTCGGCGGCGGCAACCTGCGTGCCGCCATCTTCGGCGTCAACGACGGCCTGGTCTCGAACGCGAGCCTGGTGCTCGGCGTGGTCGGCGCCAGCGCCTCCACCGCCACCGTGCTGGCGACGGGCATTGCCGGTCTGCTCGCCGGTGCGCTGTCGATGGCCGCCGGCGAATACGTGTCGGTGCGCTCGCAGCGCGAACTGTTCGAGTACCAGATCGGGCTGGAAGCCGACGAACTGAAGAAATACCCGGAGGCCGAGGCCGAGGAACTGGCCCTGATCTACATCGCCCGCGGCATGCCCCCGGCGGAAGCGCGCGAGTTCGCGAGCCGGCTGGTGCGCGATCCCAGGCAGGCCCTGGACGTGCTGGCACGCGAGGAACTCGGACTCAACCCGGACGATCTCGGCTCGCCGGTGGGCGCCGCGGCGTTTTCGTTCCTGTCTTTCACGGTCGGTGCGCTGGTGCCGCTGGCGCCCTTCTTCTTCGGCGCGCAGCTGCCGGGCGCGGCGATCACCGGCACCGCCCTGGCCGCCTTGGGGCTGTTCGCGACCGGTGCCGCGATGAGCCTGTTCACCGGCCGCAACCCCTGGCGCGGCGGCCTGCGCATGCTCGGCATCGGCGCGGCCGCCGGCGGCACGGTGTTCCTGATCGGCGGCCTGATCGGCGTCGACGTGGCCTGAGCGCCGGTTGAGCCGCCGCGGCTCAAACCGTACAATTTCGGTCCTGATTGGCAGGACCCCACGATGCTGCGCGTCACCCGCCTGACCGACTACGCCACCCTGGTGCTGGCCACCCTGGCCCGCGCCTCCGAGCCGATGCTGTCGGCGGCGGGCCTGGCGGAGCGTGCGCGGCTGGAGGCGACCACCGTCGCCAAGGTGCTGAAACCGCTGGTGCACGCCGGCCTGGTCGAGAGCTTCCGCGGCGCCGCCGGCGGTTACCGGCTCGCCCGCCCGCCGATGCAGGTGAGCCTGCTGGCGATCGTCGAGGCGATCGAGGGCCCGCTCGGCATGACCGACTGCGCCGGCGACCACTCGTCCTGCGAACACGAGCCGCATTGCGACCTGCTGCCGCACTGGCGGCGCATCAACGAAGTCATCGCCGACGCGCTCGGCGCGGTGACGCTGGCGCAGCTGCTGCCGCCGGATCCGTCGCGGGCGATCCCGCTGACCCTGGCGCCGGCGAAGGAAACCGCATGAACACCCGCAACCAGGAAATCCAGGAACAGCTCGGCCGCAAATACAGCGCCGGCTTCGTCACCGACATCGCCTCCGAGTCCCTGCCGCCGGGCCTGGACGAGGACGTCGTGCGCTTCATCTCGGCGAAGAAGGAAGAGCCGGAATGGCTCACCGAGTGGCGGCTGAAGGCCTACCGCCACTGGCTGACGATGACGCCGCCGGCCTGGGCCAAACTCGACATCGCCCCGATCGACTTCCAGGCGGTCAGCTACTACGCCGCGCCGAAGGGGCCGAAGTACAAGTCGCTCGACGAAGTGCCGCAGGAGCTGCTCGACACCTACGAGAAGCTCGGCGTGCCGCTGCACGAGCGCGCGAAGCTCGCCGGCGTCGCCGTCGACGCGGTGTTCGACTCGGTCTCGGTCGGCACCACCTTCCGCAAGGAACTCGCCGAGAAGGGCGTGATCTTCTGCTCGATCTCGGAAGCCGTACGCGAGTATCCGGAGCTGGTGCGCAAGTACCTGGGCTCGGTGGTGCCGGTCGGCGACAACTACTTCGCCGCGCTCAATTCCGCGGTGTTCTCCGACGGCTCGTTCGTGTTCATCCCGAAGGGCGTGCGCTGCCCGATGGAACTGAGCACCTATTTCCGCATCAATGCCCGCGATACCGGCCAGTTCGAGCGCACCCTGATCATCGCCGAGGAAGGCAGCCACGTGTCCTATCTCGAAGGCTGCACCGCGCCGCAGCGCGACGAGAACCAGCTGCACGCGGCGGTGGTCGAGCTGGTCGCGCTCGACGATGCCGAGATCAAATACAGCACCGTGCAGAACTGGTATCCCGGTGACGAGAACGGCGTCGGCGGCATCTACAACTTCGTGACCAAGCGCGGCGAATGCCGCGGCGCCCGCAGCAAGATCAGCTGGACCCAGGTCGAGACCGGCAGCGCGATCACCTGGAAATACCCGA
The DNA here is from genome assembly GCF_000426365.1 of Arenimonas composti TR7-09 = DSM 18010. Lineage (GTDB taxonomy): Bacteria > Pseudomonadota > Gammaproteobacteria > Xanthomonadales > Xanthomonadaceae > Arenimonas > Arenimonas composti. The sequence goes on from NZ_AUFF01000003.1 coordinate 187,861, forward strand.
GCTGCGTGCTGCGCGGCGACGATTCGGTCGGCGAGTTCCACTCGGTGGCGCTCACGCACCATCGCCAGCAGGCCGACACCGGCACCAAGATGATCCACCTCGGCAAGCGCACGAAATCGAAGATCGTCAGCAAGGGCATCAGCGCCGGTCGTGGCCAGAACACCTACCGCGGCCTGGTGAAGATGGAGAAGACCGCCGCCGGCGCCCGCAACCACACCCAGTGCGACAGCCTGCTGATCGGCAAGCGCTGCGGCGCGCACACCTTCCCCTACGTCGAAGTGAAGAACCCGAGCGCGACCGTCGAGCACGAGGCGACGACGTCGAAGATCAGCGACGACCAGCTCTTCTACTGCCGCAGCCGCGGCATCAGCGAGGAGGACGCGGTGTCGATGATCGTCGACGGCTTCTGCCGGCAGGTGTTCCGCGAGCTGCCGATGGAATTCGCGGTCGAGGCCAAGAAACTGCTGGAAGTGTCCCTGGAAGGAGCCGTCGGCTGATGTCACGCACCACCTACCGTTCCGCGCGGCTCGCCGCCGCATTCGCCACCGCCCTCGCCGTCGCCGCGTGCGCGCCGGAATCGCCGCAGGCGCCCGCCGCCGGGGCCGATGCGCAGGACACCGCGCGCGAGGCGATCGCCGCGACCGCGGCCGACGATGCCGCCCCGCCCGTCTCCGACGCCGAAGCCGCGCTGGTGGCCGAGGCCCAGGCTGCCGTTCTCGCTGCCGCGACGCCGCGGATCGACGGCGCCCCGGTCGCCGATGGCCGCAACAGCTTCCAGTTCTGGTTTTCCGCCCGCAGCGACGAAGGCGAGGATGCGCGGGTCGTGCAGTGGGCCGAGGATCCCTGCGGCATGACCCCGATCGCGGTGGTCGAGCGCATGCCGCTGGACGATCCGTTCCTGCTGCCCGACTTCGTGGTCGAGTTCGATGCCGAGGGCCGCGAACTGCGCCGCTGGGGCAAGCCCTACAGCGCGGAGATCCGCACGATCGCCGGCGATGCGCTGGTGTTCCGCGCCAACCACGACGGCGCCGGCCTGCGCGATTTCCGCACCGACCCCGCCGGCAACATCGCCGTGGCGCCGTCGGAAGTGCCGTCGACCTTCGGTGACGCCACCGCCCGCGACTGCCCCGCCCTGCCCGCCTTCGAAGGCTCCGACTACGTGCAGTGCTACGAGGTCCGCGATGCCGACGGCGGCACCCGGCTGCTCGCCTGGGAAGGCGCGTGCAGCTGATGCCCACCGCCACCGCCCACCGGTTCGCTTACGAACGCCCCTGCACCTGAAAGGCTGTCCAATGCTGAAGATCGAAAACCTGCACGCCGGCATCGGCGGCAAGGAAATCCTCAAGGGCCTCACGCTCGAGGTCGCCGCCGGCGAAGTGCACGCGATCATGGGGCCGAACGGCGCCGGCAAGTCGACGCTCGGCAACATCATCGCCGGCCGCGACGGCTACGAAGTGACGCGGGGTTCGGTGAAGCTCGACGGCGTCGACCTGCTGGCGCTGGAGCCGGAGGAGCGCGCCGCCGCCGGCGTCTTCCTCGCCTTCCAGTACCCGGTCGAGATCCCGGGCGTGAACAACACCTACTTCCTGCGCGCGGCGCTGAACGCGCAGCGCAAGGCGCGCGGCGAGTCCGAACTCGACTCGATGCAGTTCCTGAAGAAGGTGCGCGAGAAGCTGGCGGTGCTGTCGCTGAAGGACGAGCTGCTGCACCGCGCGGTGAATGAAGGCTTCAGCGGCGGCGAGAAGAAGCGCAACGAGATCTTCCAGCTCGCCCTGCTCGAGCCGAAGCTGGCGATCCTCGACGAGACCGACTCCGGCCTCGACATCGACGCGCTGAAGGCGGTCGCCGACGGCGTCAACCTGATGCGCTCGCCGGAGCGCGCCTTCCTGGTGATCACCCACTACCAGCGCCTGCTCGACTACATACGGCCGGACGTGGTGCACGTGCTCGCCGACGGCCGCATCGTCGAGAGCGGCGGCCCGGAACTGGCGCTGCAGCTCGAGGAACACGGCTACGCCTGGGTGAAGGATCGCGTGGCGCCGGAAGCGAAGGCGACGCCGTGAGCGCCCTGCTCGACGCCCTGCAGGCGCAGTTCGCGGCGTTGCCGCCGGCGCTGGTCGCGGCGCAGGGCCTCGGCGAGGCGCGTCGCGCCGCGCTCGCCGCCGCGCTCGCCGACGGCCTGCCGGGTGCGCGCACCGAGCGCTGGAAGTACACCTCGCTGCGGGCGCTTTCCGCACGCACCTTCGTGCCGCCGCCGGCGCAGCCTGCAGCGGTCGACGCCGCCCGCATCGCCGCGATCCCGGCGCCGCGCCTGGTCTTCGTCAACGGCGTGCACGCCCCCGGACTTTCCGACCTCGCCGGGCTGCCGGCGGGTGTCGAGCTGCGGCCGCTGTCGGCCGCACTCGCCGGCGACGACCCGCGCGCGGTCGCCGTACTCGGCCGCCGCTTCAACCACGCCGACGAAGTGTTCGCGCGTTTCAATGCGGCGCTCGCCACCGAGGGCGTGCTGCTGAGGCTCGCCGAGGGTGCCGTCGCCGAGGCGCCGCTGCACCTGGTCTTCGTCGCCACCCCGGCCGAGGGCGACGTCGCGGCCCACCTGCGCCACCTGATCGAACTGCGGGCCGGCGCCCGTGCCACCGTCGTCGAACACCACCTCGGCGAAGGCGCGCACCGCCACCTGCACAACCACGTCTGCCACGTGCACCTGGCCCGCGACGCCGCGCTGGTGCATGCGCGCCTGCAGGACGACGATGCCGGCGCGACCCAGATCGCCCGCAGCGATGCCGTGCTCGCCGCCGGCGCCGAGTACCGCCGGCTCGATCTCGAACTCGGCGCGGCGCTGTCTCGGCACGAACTCAATGTCGACCTGCAGGGGGCCGGCGCCGCGGTGATCGCCGGCGGCGTGCTGGTCGGCGACGGCCGCCGCCACGTCGACACCCGCCTGAACGTCGAACACCAGGCCCGCGACACCCGCTGCGAACTGCCCTGGCACGGCCTCGCCGACGACCGCGCGCGCATCGCCTTCCACGGCGGCATCACCATCCGCGAGGGCGCCGACGGCAGCGATGCCGCGCTCGAGAGCCGCAACCTGCTGCTGTCGGAAGACGCCGAGATCGACACCCAGCCGGTGCTGGTGATCCACGCCGACGAGGTGAAGGCGGCGCACGGCGCCACCGTCGGTCGCCTCGACGAGACCGCGCTGTTCTACCTGCGCAGCCGCGGCCTCGACCGCGTCGCCGCGCAGCGGCTGCTGCAGCAGGCCTTCCTGCGCGCGCCGCTGCGGGTGCTGCCGGTACCCGAACACATCGCCCTGCTCGACGCCCGCCTGGGCCGCCGGCTCGGCACGGAGACCGCATGAACGCCGTCGCGATCCATCCCGACTGGCTGCGCATCCGCGCCGACTTCCCGGTGCTGACCCGGGAAGTGCACGGCAAGCCGCTGGTCTACCTCGACAGCGCCAACACCTCGCAGAAGCCGCTGCCGGTGATCCGCGCGGTGGACGCCTTCTACCGCGAGCACAACGCCAACGTGTCGCGGGCGATGCATGCGCTCGGCGCCGAGGCCACCGACGCCTACGAAGGCGCGCGGCGCAAGCTCGCGGCGTTCGTCAACGTCGGCGCCGACGAGCTGGTGCTGACGCCGGGCACGACCTTCGCGCTGAACCTGGTCGCGTACAGCTGGGCGCTGCCGCGACTGCAGGAAGGCGACACGATCCTGCTGACGCGCATGGAGCACCACGCCAACATCGTGCCGTGGCAGCTGGTCGCGCAGCGCAACGGTGCGCGGATCCGCGTGGTCGAACTGACGCCGGAAGGCGCACTCGACCTCGACGACCTGCGCCGCAAGCTGACGCCGGACGTGAAGCTGCTGGCGGTCACGCACGTCTCGAACGTGCTCGGCACCGTCAATCCCGTCGCCGAGATCTGCCGCGAGGCGCGCCGGTGCGGGGTGATCACCGTCGTCGACGGCTCGCAGGCGCTGCCGCACCGGCCGGTCGACATCGCCGCGATCGGCTGCGATTTCTACGCCTTCACCGGCCACAAGATGCTCGGCCCGACCGGCACCGGCGCGCTCTGGGGCCGGCGCGAGCACCTGAAGGCGATGCCGCCGTTCCTCGGCGGCGGCGAGATGATCCGCGAGGTGCGTTTCGAGCAGACCGTGTTCAACGACCCGCCGCACAAGTTCGAGGCGGGCACGCCGAACATCGCCGGCGTGGTCGGCCTCGGCGCCGCCGTCGACTACCTGTACGAGATCGGCATGGGCCACATCGAGGCGCGCGAGCAGGCGCTGCTGGCGCACGCGAACGCGCGCCTGGCCGAGATCCCCGGCCTGCGCGTCTTCGGCAACGCACCCGGCAAGGCGGCGGTGATCAGTTTCCTGGTCGAAGGCGCACATGCGCACGACCTGGCGACCCTGCTGGACCTGGAGGGCGTCGCGGTGCGCGCCGGCCACCATTGCGCGCATCCGTTGATGGCCCACCTCGGCGTGCCGGCGACCTGCCGCGCCTCGCTGGCGTTCTGGAATACCCACGCCGAGATCGACCACTTCGCGGCGGCGATCGGCCGCTGCCGCAAACTGCTCGCCTGACCCTGCCGCCGCCGATGTCCGAAACCACGATTCCGCTGCAGTTCCGCGCCGCCGGCGCCGCCGATGTCGAAGCGGTCGTCGCCCTCGTCGAATCCGCCTACCGCGGCGAGGCCAGCCGCGCCGGCTGGACCACCGAAGCCGATTTCCTCGACGGCCGCCGCACCGGCGCCGACGACATCCGGACGCAGCTCGCGCGCCCGCGGAGCCTGATCCTGCTCGCGGAAGCCGGCGGCGCGCTGATCGCCTGCGCGCATGTCGCGGTCGAGGACGAGGCCGGCTATTTCGGCATGTTCGCGGTCGCGCCCGGCCGCCAGGGCGGCGGCATCGGCAAGGCGGTGCTCGCCGAAGCCGAGCGCATCGCCCGCGACGACTTCGGCCAGGCGACGATGCGGATGACGGTGATCGACATCCGCGACGAACTCATCGCCTTCTACGAGCGCCGCGGCTACCGCCGTACCGGCGTGTTCAAGCCCTTCCCCTACGGCGACGCCCGCTTCGGGCTGCCGAAGCGCGACGACCTGCGCTTCGAGGTGCTCGAGAAACCGCTGCGCACGGAGGTCACCGCATGAGCGCCGACGACGAATTCCCGCTGGGCTGGGTGCGCGTCTGCGCGACGTCGGAGCTGCTGCCGGGCGAGATCCAGGTCACCTGGGACGGCGACACCCCGATCATGGTCGTGAACCTCGACGGGGAGCTGCATGCGCTCGAGGACCGCTGCACGCACGAGGATTTCGAACTCAGCGCCGGCCCGCTCGACGGCGACCAGATCGAATGCACGCTGCACGGCGCCCGCTTCGACCTGCGCAGCGGCGAGGCGCTGTGCGCGCCCGCCTACGCGCCGGTGCGCAAGTTCCCGGTACGGGTCGCCGACGGCGCCGTGTGGACGCGCGACGACCGTTGAGCGCGGCCGCGCCCCGGCTCCAGCGGGGCCGGTTCCAGCGCGATCAGCGCAGGCCGCCGCGCGGCAGCCGGTAGTCGCCGGCGCCGAGCAGGTCGACGCCGCACTCGAGGTTCTCCAGCCACGACAGGAAGGCCGGGATCGCCGCGCCATGCAGCGGCAGGCCGTGCTGCGGCACGATCCACAGCGGATCCAGCTCGCGCACCATCGCGACCCACAGCGCCGCGACCCGGCGCGAGGCCATGTAGCGGCGGTGGAAACCGGCCATGGTGCGCGTATGCGCCTCGAAGTCCTCGACCGGCCGGTAGGCGACGCCGCTGGCGACCAGCGACGAACCGACGTCGCCGGAGAACAGGATCCGGCTGACCGGGTCGAAGAAGCTGAAGTTGCCGACCGAGTGCAGGAAATGCGCCGGCAGCGCCCAGAGTTCGCTGTCGCCCATCGGCACGGTGCCGCCCTGGTCCTCGAGCAGGCGGTAGCGGTCGGCGCCGGCGTTCTTCTGATAGTGCGGCACGCTGTGCGGCACGAAGCGGCCCCAGAGCTTCGAACACACGACGGTGGCCTGGGTGTACATCAGCCAGCGGTCGACGGCACCGATGATGTCCGGGTCCTGGTGCGAAGCGAGGATCCAGGTCAGGTCCTTCGGCTGCATGTAGCGGCTGATCGCCAGCGTCAGCGGCGTGTACAGCAGGGCACCGCCCGGATCGAGCAGGGCCGACTGGTCGCCGTGCTGGATCAGGAACTGGTTCGCCTGCACGCCGTCGTCGCCGCGGACGAGGTCGTTGAACACGACGACCCGGTGGGCGCCTTCTTCGAACAGGACCTGGGGCATGGGAATGCGGCTCCGGAAGATGAGGGCCGCATGCTAGCGACGGGCCGCGGACCGGGCCTTGACGAAACTCAAATCCCCGCGCGACCGCCATCCCTCCCCCCTGTAGGAGCGGCTTCAGCCGCGATCGGCACTTCGACCCGCCGAGGGAAGATCAGAAGAGGAAGCGCATCGCGCCTGAAGGCGCTCCTACAGGGGGGCGCGGTCGCCGTGCCAGCCGCGGTGGCGGACGTCCAGCCACAGGCTGTAGGCGGCGGTGAAGGTCGGGAACAGGTTCTGCACGATGCCGACCGCGTCCTGCTTGTGCGAGAACACGAAATAGCTGAGGGTCATCGCGCTGCCGGCCAGGCTCATGTACCAGAACGCGCGCGGGATCACCGGCCGCCGCGCCCGCCGCGAGGCGAGGAACTGCACGACCCAGCGCAGGCCGAACATCAGCGCCCCGGTCAGGCCGATCAGCTTCCACGGCGACATGTGCACGCCGGTCCATTCGAGCCAGGCGATAGGGGTGTTCATCACGTCCATGCTCAGATCTCCTCGACGTCGGCGCGGCGGTTGCGGCGGATCAGCCAGGCGACGCCGCGCAGGTCGGCCAGCCCGACCCAGGCCCGCTGCAGGTTGCCGTACTTGGACACGCCGGCGCCGCGCGGACGATGGTTCACCGGCACGCTGACGGTCTTCCAGCCTTCGCGCTGGAACAGCGCCGGCAGGTAGCGGTGCATGTGGTCGAAGCGCGGCAGCGCCAGGAACACCGCGCGCTCGAACAGCTTGATGCCGCAGCCGGTGTCCGGCGTGTCGTCGCGCAGCATGCGGCGGCGGATGCCGTTGGCCAGCTTCGACGCCCAGCGCTTGCTCGCGGTGTCGCGGCGCTGCACGCGCCAGCCGGCGAACAGCTTCACGTCGGGGGCGGCGGCATCGCGCGCGGCGAGCAGGCCCGGCAGGTCGGCCGGATCGTTCTGGCCGTCGCCGTCCAGGGTCGCGATCCACGCGGCCCTGGCCGCGCGCACGCCGGTGTGGATCGCCGCGCTCTGCCCGGCGTTGCGGGCGTGGCGCAGCGGTCGCAGTTCGGGCACCTGCGCCTTCAGCGCCGCGAGGATCGCCGCGGTGCCGTCGCGCGAGGCGTCGTCGACGATCACGATCTCGAACACGAGCCGCCCGCGCAGCGCGGCGACGATCTCCTGCACCAGCGCGGCGATGTTGCCTTCCTCGTCGAACACCGGCACGACGATCGAAAGTTGCGGTGTCGCGTTCATGCGTCGTCCCCATCCGGATCACCGGCCTCGCCGGTCTCGTCGGCGAGCGGCGGCGTCACGCAGCCGGTACGCAGTGCGGTGCCGGGCAGCAGCAGCCAGTCGCGGCGGTTCGCGCGACCGATCGGGATCGCCTGTGCGGCGTCGGCGCAGGGGCTCATCGCCTCGTCGAGCACGAAGATCCAGCGCCGACCGGGATCGCCGGCGACCCAGGACTGCGCCTCGCGCCACTGTTCGTGCCACGGGCGACGGAAGCCGAAATCGACGGCGGCACGGTCCGCCTGCAACAGCTGCTGCTCGCGCCAGGCGACCAGGCCGAGTTCGGCGTCGCTGCCGATGCGGGCGCCGACCGCGCTCATCAGGCCACGTGCCGAGCCGCTGGCATCGAGCGCCGGCCCGATGCCGAGGCCCATGCCGAACCACAGCACCGCCGAGAACGCGAGCGTGGCCGGGCCGGCATGGCGGCGCCGGGCGAGCGCGACGATGCCGAGCAGCAACCCGCCCGCGCCCATCGCCAGCAGCCAGCCCAGCAGCGACGCCACGGTGGCCGGATCGAGGGCACGTTCGGCGACGATCTCCGGCAGGCGCGGAACGGCGCCGGCCAGACCGGCGGCGCCCAGGCCGCCCAGCAGCAGCGACAGCAGCAGGATCCAGGCGGCCAGCACGCGCTGCACCCCGCGGCGTTCGAGCAGCGCCGGCAGCAGCGGCGCCGCCGCCAGGCACAGCGCCGGCAGCGCCGGAAAGAGGTAGACGCCGCGCTTGCCGGGACTGGCGCTGAAGAACAGCAGCACCAGCACGACCCAGCCGAGCAGTAGCCACAGCGCGCGCTCGCGTCCACGCAGTCGCTGCCACCAGCCGACGATCAGCCACGGCAGCAGCAGGGCCAGCGGCAGCCACATCGTCGCGATCACCTCGAGGTAGTACCAGGCCGGCTTCACGTGATGCCAGGAGTCGGCATAGCGCACGGCCGTCTGCCGGAACAGCAGGTGGCGGGCGTAATCCGGCAGCGCCGGATCGTTCGAGGCCAGCAGCGCGACCGCCAGCGGGCCGAGCCATACCGCGGCGCCGGCGAGGAAGCCCAGCGCCAGCAGGCCCCAGCGCCATCGGCTCACGGGTGCGGCCGCCGTGACCCTCGGCGAGGCGAAGCGCGAGGTCGCCAGCCAGGGCAGCAGCACCAGCAGCGGCAGGAAGCCGACACCTTTCGTCACGGTGCCGAGCCCGGCGGCGAAACCCGCCACCGCCAGCGCGCCCCAGGCCGGGCCGCGCAACAGGTGGCGCAGCAGGCCCCACATCGCCAGCGTCGTCAACGCCACCAGCACCATGTCGATCTGCGCGCGCTTGGCCTGCAGTCCGAACTGCAGGCAGGCGAACAGTGCCGCCGCGGCGTACACCCCGACGCGCGGCGACCACAGGCGCCGGCCGAGGTCGAAGACCAGCCACAGCGTCGCCAGCGCGGCGAGCACCGACGGCAGCAGGAAGGCCACGCGCCAGTCGCGCACCACGCCGTACGACAGCGCCAGCGCCCACATGAACGGCGGCGGCTTCTCGGCATAGATCTCGCTGCCGCGGTGCGGCACCAGCCACTGGCCGGTCTCGATCATCGTGCGCGCGGCGAGCACGAAGCGCGGCTCGTCCGGCGGCGAGGGATCGCGCATGCCGATGCCGGTGACGACCGCGGCGAGCGCGACGACCAGCAGCAGCCAACCCAGCCAGCCCGGCAGACGGCGCGTCGCCGCGGGCACGGCGGGGGACGAAGCGTCGACGCTCGAAGGGGTCATCGCGGCGGGGGTACGGGATTAACGATTCTAGCCGTCGGCCGCGTGCAGGCGGGCCAGCAGCAGCTCGCCACCGCCGTCGAGGATCAGCCGCGACGGCCCCTCCGGATCCGGCAGCAGGAGCAGGCTGTCGTGCTGTGCGAGATGCAGCGGGCGGGCGAGGTCCTTCACGGCCGCCTGGCCCTGCATCACGTGCGCGAGCCAGGTCACGCCCGGCTCGGCGAAGAACACCATCGGCCCGACCAGCGGCCGGTGCAGCAGCGTCGCCGCGACCGCGCCACGTTTCCACATCAGGTTGAAGTCGTGGGTCGGCCCGGCGACGAGTTCGGCCCGCAGCGGCCGCTCGCCGGCGAAGCGGATGCGGTCGTGCGGCGGCTGCAGCGTCACCGACTCGCCGTCGTCGAAATGCAGGTGCATGCCCTCCCCGTGCAGCAGCACCAGTTCGCGGTCGACGCCTGGGAATGCCGAGAACGGCGCGTCGTGGTCGATCTCGGCGATCGACACCCGCCACGTCCAGTCGGCCGCGGCCTCCGGCCAGCGCAGGATCTCCCGCGTCCAGCCACGTTCGTTGCGCCAGCGCTCGCGTCGGTACTCGTTGGCAGGCAGGTGGCGAAGGCGCATCGGCGGGCCGGGGGCGGGAATGGCACTAGCCTACTGCGGGAAGCCGGAAGCGTGGAACGGGGAACGCGTGAGGGCCCGCGCGCTTCGCACGCGCAAGCCGGTGGGGGCGGCACTGGCCCTCGCGCCCGCAGGGCGCGGGCCCTCACGCGTTCCCCGGTCCCCAGGTTCCGCGAAGACGCTGGACCTCGGCCGCGACGTCCTCGCCGGCGCCGAGGTCGCGCGCCCGGAATCCCCGACCCCAGAGCCAGCCGTTGATCCGGTGGCGGGCATCGATCGCGCGCGAGGTGACGGCCTTGAAGCGGCCGACGACCGCGGCGAGGGGCTCGCTGCCGTCGAGTTCCAGCACCGCCTGCCACTGGTCCGGCTGCAGCCGCCAGGCGACCACCCCGGCATGCCGCCAGGGCCAGCGCAGCCCGTGCACCGCGGAAACCACGCCGGCCGCGTCGGCATCGTCGAACACGGGCCGGCGGTACAGGGTCAGCAGGCGCACGTGGCAGATCCGGCCGGCCCGCGCGGATTCGGCGCGGGCCGGCAGGGCGCGGCTCATTCACTGCCGCGCCGGCATCGTCGCCGGCGCCGCCGCGGGGACCGGTTCCGCCGGCGCCGGGCCGGCGCCCGAATCGCCGACGATGATGCGGTCGCGGTTCTGCTCGATGGTCGCCAGGCCGATGCCCTTGACCTCGGCGAGTTCCTCGATGCTGCGGAAGGCACCGTGCTGGTTGCGGTGGGCGACGATCGCCTCGGCCTTCGCCGGGCCGATGCCGTTGAGCACGCGGTCGAGGGTGGCGGCATCGGCGCTGTTGATGTCGACCTGCTCGACGGCGGCGAGGCCGGGCCCCGCGAGCAGCGCGGCCAGCAGCAGGGAAAGCAGCGAAATGGACTTCTTCTTCATGATCGGCTCCTCGTGGATGTCGGCGCCGCCACGGCGTGGCGGCAGGCTCAGTCTCGACAGCCCACCGCGCCGCGCCCATCGCCATACCCCGGCGCCGCGGCTGCGAAGCCGGCGTGCGCCGCTGTAATCCGCTTCCTACCCGGCACGGGCACGGGCCCGCCGGCGGGGTAAAATCGCCGTCCTGTCTTCGCTGGAACCGCCATGGATACCGCCAAGCTTCAGTCCTTCGTGTCCGCCACCTGGGACGACGACATCGTCCCGCAGCTGGTCGAGTACATCCGCATCCCGAACAAGTCGCCGATGTTCGACGCGCAGTGGCGCGAGAACGGGCATATGGACGCGGCGGTCGCGCAGTTCGAGGCGTGGGCGAAGGCGCAGCCGATCCCCGGCATGCAGGTCGAGGTCGTGCGTCTCGAGGGACGTACCCCGCTGATCTTCATCGAGGTGCCGGGCCAGGGCGACGACTGCGTGCTGCTCTACGGCCACCTCGACAAGCAGCCGGAGATGACCGGCTGGGCCGACGACCTCGGCCCGTGGAAGCCGGTGATCAAGGGCGACAAGCTCTACGGCCGCGGCGGCGCCGACGACGGCTACGCGATGTTCGGCTCGCTCACCGCGATCCGCGCGCTGCAGGAACAGGGCCTGCCGCACAGCCGCTGCGTGATCCTGATCGAGGCCTGCGAGGAATCCGGCAGCTACGACCTGCCGCATTACGTCGATCACCTGTCGGAGCGCATCGGCAAGCCCTCGCTGGTGGTCTGCCTGGACTCCGGCTGCGCCAACTACGACCAGCTGTGGTGCACGACCTCGCTGCGCGGCCTCGCCGGCGGCAACCTGCGCGTCAGCGTGCTGTCGGAAGGCGTGCACAGCGGCGACGCCTCCGGCGTGGTGCCGTCGAGCTTCCGCATCCTGCGCCAGCTGCTGTCGCGGCTCGAGGACGAGACCACCGGCCGCATCCTCGTCGACGACCTCTACGTCGAGATTCCCGAGCAGCGCCGGCAGCAGGCGAAACGCGCCACCGAGGTGCTCGGCACCGCGGTCTACGACAAGTTCCCGTTCCTGCCCGGCATGACGCCGATGAGCGAGGACCTCGGCGAACTCGTGCTCAACCGCACCTGGCGGCCGATGCTGTCGGTGACCGGCGTCGACGGCATGCCGCCGCTGACCAGCGCCGGCAACGTGCTGCGTCCGTACACCGCGGTGAAGCTGAGCCTGCGCCTGCCGCCGACGCTGGAGCCGAAGAAGGCCGGCGAGGTGATCAAGCGCGTGCTCGAGCAGGACCCGCCGAACGGCTGCAGGGTCGAGGTCGAACTCGAGAAGGCCTCGACCGGCTGGAATGCGCCGGCGCTGGCGCCGTGGCTGGAACACGCGATCGACCACGCGTCGCAGGATTTCTTCGGCGCCCCGGCGATGTACATGGGCGAAGGCGGCACGATCCCGTTCATGGGCATGCTCGGCGAGAAGTTCCCGGGCGCGCAGTTCATGATCACCGGCGTGCTCGGCCCGCACAGCAATGCGCACGGCCCGAACGAGTTCCTGCACATCCCGACCGGCAAGCGCGTCACCGCGGTGGTGGCGCGGGTGATCGCCGAACACTTCGAGGCCAGCGGCAAGGGCCTGACCCGCGGCGTCGGCGTGCAGGCCGGCGGCGACGGCTTCGGCGACCACGGCTGCTGCTGAGAACCCCATGTCCGCCATCCCCGGTGACCCGCAGGTCGACGCGCTCGCCGCCGAAGCCGAACGCCTGATGCGCGGCGGCCTCGTGCAGGCCGCCCTGCGCCTGTGGGACCAGGTGCTGGCGCGCATGCCCGGCCACCCCGGCGCGCTCGCCGCGCACGGCGCCCAGGCGCTCGCCCGCGGCGACCTCGCCGGCGCCCGCGACCTGCTGCAGCGCGCGGTCGCCACCGGCCGCGCCTCGGCGCTCGCGCACGCGACCCTGGCGCGCGCGCTCGCGGCCGGCGGTGACGACGACGGCGCGCTGCGCGAACTCGACCAGGCGGTGAAGCTCGATCCGGGCGCCTACGCGGTGCATTTCGAGAAGGCGGCGATCTACGGCCGCCTCGGCCGGTTGCGCGACCAGGCCCTGGCCTACGAAGCCGCGCTGCGCACGACCCCGGATGCGGTGGCCGTGGCGCCGGAGGCGCGCGCCCTGCTCGAGCGGGCGCAGGCGGCGGTGAGCGGGAACCGCGCCGAACTCGCGCGCTTCCTCGACGCCCGGCTGGCGCCGCTGCGCAGCGGGCTGTCGGCGCGCACGGCCGGTCGCTTCGACGAATCGCTCGACGTCTCGCTCGGGCGCAAGCCGCTGCACCTGCCGAAGCCGGCGATGTTCCACATCCCCGGACTGCCGGCGATCGCCTTCTTCGAACGCGAGGACTTCGCCTGGGCGCCGGCGGCCGAGGCCTGCACCGACGCGGTGCGGGCCGAACTCGAGGGCGTGCTCGCCGGCGACGATGCCGGCTTCGTGCCCTACGTGCGCACCCGTCCGTCCGAGCATCCCGGGCAGTTCGCCGCGCTCGACCGCAATCCCGCCTGGAGCGCCTATTTCCTGTGGCAGCACGGCCGCCGCATCGACGATCACGTCGCGCGCTGCCCGGCGACGATGGCGATGCTCGAGAACGTGCCGCAGGTCGAGGTGAACAACCGCGCGCCGGCGGCCTTCTTCTCGGCGCTGAAGCCGCGCACGCACATCCCCGCGCACAACGGCGCCACCAACTGCCGCCTGACCTGTCACCTGCCGCTGGTGATCCCGCCGGACTGCGGCATCCGCGTCGGCAACCACACGCGCACGTGGACGCCGGGCGAACTGGTCATCTTCGACGACACGATGGAGCACGAGGCCTGGAACCACAGCGACCAGTTGCGCGTGGTGCTGATCTTCGACATCTGGCATCCGCTGCTCAGCGACGCCGAGCGCATGCTCGTCCGCGAGTCGCTCGAAGGCATCATGGCCTACTACGGTGCCGATGCGCCGCTGGGGGAGTTGTAAGTCTTCCCCGCGCCGCTTCCGATCCGGCCAGTACGCCGAGGTGCACGGGGGCGCTTTCCGGACACGCCGCAAGTACGTCCGTGTAGGCCAATCGGCGGCGCGGGAACTGCTTTCGCCCCGCGCAGGCCGCCGCGAATCGCAGGGGTCCAGGTGCGCTGCGCCGGTAGCGTTCGCAGGCCGCCGGGTACTTCAGGGCCGCGGTGTGCGGCATGCACCGCGGACCTTCACCGACATGGATGTCGGTGAAGAGACAACATGGACGTACTTGCGGCATGTCCGCGGGGCATGACGCACATCGCGGCCGCCGACGTATCACACCGGCCTGCGGACAGCGTCCGCGCGATTACGCCGCGCGCGCCGGGGGTCTGGCGTGCCACCAGCCGGTGATGGCGAGGCGGGGATTGCGGGCCCAGGGCGCGACGACGCCGACGTAGTGCTTCATCGGCACCTTGAACAGGCTCAGCGAATTGAAGCGCGGCACGAAGGCGCCGTCGGGATTGCCGTCGGCGTCGACGAAATGCAGCAGCCCGCCCCAGTCCGGTTCCCAGTCGCGCGACAGGTTCAGCACGTAGGCGTAGCGGCGCGCCTCGTCTTCGTGGCGGTCGTCGTGCATGCGCAGGAACTGCCCGGGCAGGTAGCGGGTGGCCTGGGCGCCGACCATCGCCAGCGACGGATCGCCGGTGAGTTCGCGCATCGCCTGCAAATAGGGCTCGCTGTTGAAGTAGACCAGCAGCGGGTGCAGCGGCAGGTGCGGATCCCGACCGGCCTTCATCGCCTCGACGATCAGGTAGCGGTCGTAGACGAAATGGAAGTCGGCGACGGCGCGGCGGTAGGCCGCCGGCATCCGCTGCGCGAGGGTCGCGCCGATCCACGGCGGGCTGTCGGGCTGGCCGCGTTCGGCGGTCGACCACGGCACCTGGGTGCGCAGGCATTCGGCGAGGCGCTCGGCGACCGCCGGCTGCAGGAATCCGGGAATCTGCACGCGACCGTCGCGGGCGAGGCGTTCGCGCCAGGGCGCGAGGTCGAGATCTTCGGCGAGCATTCGGCGGACGGTCTGCGGCGGGAGGCACATTCTAGCCGGCCCGGTACACGCGACGCGGCGGGTAGAATCGCGGTCCCATGAATGTCTCGCGCTCCCACGCCGCGCCGCCTGCTCGATGAGCGCATCGCCGCCTTCCGATCCGCTCGCCGCCGGCCTCGCCGCCGCGAGCGCCCTGCAGCAACGGGGCGATGTCGCCGGGGCAAGGCGGGCGCTGCTCGACCTGCTCGCGGCGTTTCCCGGACACCCCTCGGTGCATCGCGCGCTCGGCCTGCTCGCGGCCAATACCGGTGCGCGCGACGAGGCGCTGCGTGAATTGCGCGCGGCCGTCGCCGCGGCGCCCGGCGTGGCGAGCCTGCAGGTCGAACTCGGCAGTGTGCTGGCGCACGGCGGTGATTTCGCCGCCGCACTGCCGCATTTCGAGGCGGCCACGCGGCTGCAGCCCGGGCTCGCCCTCGCCTGGCACCTGCGCGGCATCACCCTCGTCCGCCTGCAGGACGACGCCGCCGCGCTGCCGGTGCTGCGCCGCGCGCACGCGCTCGCGCCGGACCAGACACCGACCCTGCTGGCGCTCGCCCAGGCGGAGTTCCGCAGCGGCTTCCCGGCCGATGCGCTGCCGCTGTGGCAGGAAGTGCGGCGTCGCCGCCCGGATGCCGAGGCGGTGCTGAGACTCGGTGAGACCCTGAGCCGGATGGGCCGCCAGGACGAGGCGGCCGCGCTCTATCGCGACGCCCTGCAGCGACAGGGTGACGATGCCGACCTGTGGATGGCACTCGCGCAGGGCGAGGAGGACGAAGGCCACCGCGATGCCGCCGAGGCGGCCTACCAGCGCGCGCTGGCGCTGCGCCCGGGCTGGGCGTTTCCGCTCGCCGGCCTGCTCGGGCTGCGCCGCGGCAAGGCGGCGCCGGAGCATGTCGCGGCCGCCACCGCCCGCCTCGGCGACGACATCCCCGACCCCGAACGCGCCCTGCTCGGCTACGAGCTCGGCAAGGTGCACGACGGCCGCGGCGAGTACCGCGAGGCGATGGCGCGCTGGGACGACGCCAATGCGGCGCGCCGGCGGATGATCGGCGACTACGACGACGGCGACATCCGCGCCCGCGGCGAGGCGATCGTCGCCGACTGGCCGGCGCAGGTGTTCGCCGCAGGGCCGCGCCCCGGGCACGACCCCGACCCGCGGCCGCTGTTCGTGGTCGGCATGCCGCGCAGTGGCACGACGCTGACCGAGTCGATCCTCGGCGCCCATCCGCAGGTTTTCGGCTGCGGCGAACTCGCCGAACTCGGCCTGGTCGCCGCGCTGGCGCCGCTGCGCCCGGGGCGCGCCCGGCGCTGGCCGCCCGGTCCCGACGACCTGCATCCGGACGCCCTCGCCTGGGCGGCGCCGCGCTGGCTCGAGGCCGCGACCCGGCGCGCGCCCGCCGACGCGCTGCGGCTGGTCGACAAGTCACCGCTGAACTTCCAGCTGCTCGGCCTGGCCGCGCTGCTGTTCCCGAATGCGCGGGTGGTCTGGTGCCGGCGCGATCCGCGCGACGTCGCGGTGTCGATCTACGGGGAGAACTTCTCCCTCGACGAGCGTTTCGCGACCCGGCTGGAAGGCATCGCCGGCTTCATCAATCTCGAGCAGCGGCTGATGCGGCACTGGCAGCAGGTCCTGCCGCTGCCCATCCTCGAGCTGCGCTACGAAGCCCTGGTCACCGACGTCGAGGCGCAGGTGCGCCGGCTGATTCATTTCGCCGGCCTGCCCTGGGATCCTGCCTGCCTGGACTTCCATCGCAGCGAACGCGGCGTCCAGACGCCGAGCCGCTGGCAGGTGCGGCAGCCGGTGCACGCGCGGTCGGTGGGGCGCTGGCGCAATTACGAATTCGCGCTGGGTCCCCTGCTCGCCGCACTCGACGACGCGCCGGAAGGCGGGTGAAGGTCGCACCCGCTCCCTGCACGCTCACGCGCTCTCGAGGCTCCAGCCCAGCACCCCTTCTTCCTGACCGAGCTCGGCGACGGTGACACCGCCGCCACGGGCGGTGACGATGGCATCGCGGAGGTCGGCGACATCGCCGGGATGCAGGGCACAGGCGACCAGCTCCCGGCTGCGCAGGGCGGCATTGCCGAGGCCGGCGCGCCAGTCGGCGAGGGCGGCGAGGGTCGGTGCCGGATCGGCGCCGGTGGCGGCGACGAGGCGATGCACCGCATCGCGGACATCGACCAGCAGGTCGGGGGCGTGTTCGCCGGCGATCGCCGTCGACAGCGCCTGCTGCGCCGCGTTGTAGGCCGCGCGGGCCCGGCGGGCAGCAGGATCTGCGCCGGGATTGCCGCCGGCACGCGCGAGCGCGAACCACGGCACGACCGCGGCGGCAGCGGCGAGCAGGCCGTCGTCGGCGAGCAGCCGCGCCTGGTGCCGCAGTTCGCTGCGCGCGACCTCGACCAGCACCGATCCGGCGTGGTGCATCACCAGCGCGACCCCGCCACGCGGCGCCAGCACGCGCAACAGCTCCGCGAGCGCCGGCGCGCGATCCGCATATTCGAAGCCGTACTGGCTGGTGACCAGGTCGAAGCTGCCGTCGGCGAACGGCAGCGCCTCCATCGCGACGCCCTGGTGGAAACGCAGGCGCGGCTGCGCATCCGCGCGGTACCAGGCCGGTGCGAGTGCGGCGGCGTCGACGGCGTCGATGCGCAGGGCGGCATCGTCGGGGCGCTGCTGCAGCAGCAGCTGCGGCAGCGGGCCATTGCCGGTGGCGAGGTCGAGCACACGCGCGCCGTTGGCCAGGGCCGCGAAGCTGCGGCTCCAGAACGCCGCGATCGCTCCCCCGTAGTTGCCGGACCAGCTGCCGACACAGGAATGCAGGGCGCCGGCCTGCCAGTAGGCGGACCAGGCGGCGCGGCGGGCGGCGGCGTCGCTCTGGGCGGTGCTCGCGGACGGTCGTGATTCGGTCATCCGCCGATTATGAAGGCGGGAAACGGGAAACGAGGAACGATCGTTTCCGGCAAAAAAAGAGGGGCCCTTGCGGGCCCCTCGAAGTTCCGTGCAACCGGCAATTCTTAGAACTGCTGGGTGTAGCGGACGTAGGTCGTACGGCCGTAGGCGTCGTACAGGTAGAAGTTGAACGGACGGCCGTCGAACGCGTTCAGCTCCGGATAGCGGTTGCCGGCGTTGATGGCGCCGACCGCGATCGTGGCGTTCCACGGGGCCTTCCAGGACAGCTGGACGTCGTTGGTGGCGTAGCCGCCGTTCGGGCCGTTGTCGCCGATGTAGTTGACGTTCCAGCCGAAGGTGAAGTCACCGATCGTCCAGTTGTTCAGCAGCACGGCGCGCAGGTCCGGGTAGCCGTTCACCGAGCTGCAGCCGACGTAGCAGGAGATGTTGCCCAGGCCGTCGTCGATTTCGAACTCGACGGTCTTGGAAACCTGCAGGCTGTTCGACAGCTCGCCCCAGTTGCCCAGGTCGAAGTTGGTGTTGGCACGGAAGTCCCAACCCTTGTTCGTCAGGATGCCCTGGTTGGCGTAGCCGGCGATGATCTCGGTGATGCGGCCGTTGGCGGCGCGCGTGATGCTCAGGCCCGGCGGGATCGGACCGTAGGTGGCCGGATCCAGGTCGGAGTTGATGATGTCCTGCGCACCGATCGACGAGATCGTGTCTTCGACTTCGATGTTGTAGTAGTCGAGCGAGAGGTCCAGCCACTCGACCGGGTCATAGACCACGCCGACGGACCACTGGGTCGACTGCTCGGACGACAGGTCCGGGTTCGCCAGGAAGAACGTGTCGACCTGCAGCGAGCAGTTGGTCGGCTGACCCAGCGCGGCGCACGACTGCGGGTCGTTGACCGGCTCGGCCGAGAACGACGCGGCCTGCGTCAGGATGTCCAGGCCCGGGGCGCGGAAGCCCTGACCCCACGAACCGCGGAAGGTCAGGTTCTCGAGCGGCTGGAAGCGCAGGGCGATCTTCGGCGAGAAGTCGCTGCCGTAGTCGCTGTAGCTGTCCCAGCGGCCGGCCAGGGTGATGTCGAAGGTGCTGGCGAACGGCAGCAGCAGCTCGAAGTACGCCGCCTTGGCGTCACGCGAACCGGCCGACGGGCCACCCGACGAACCGAGGACGACGCCCGCCGAGGACAGCGAGTCGTAGATGTCCTTGAAGGTGTCTTCGCGGTACTCGGCACCGACGACGGCGTTGACCGTGCCGCCGCCCATCTCGAACAGGTCGAAGTTGACCAGGCCGTAGATTTCGTCGGTCTGCCAACGCGACTCGCGGTTGATGGTCACCGAGAAGCCGTCGAGGACTTCCTGCGGGGCGCCGAACGGATCGGTGAACATGTAGTCACCGGCGTTGGCGGCCTGCGAGGCCAGCGAGCCGACGATGTAGCCGCGACCCAGCTCGATGTACTTGTAGTCGGTGCGACGGGCGCCGAAGTCCACCGCGATGGTGTCGGTCAGCTGACCCTGGAAGCCGACGGAGAAGTCGGAGTTCTGGGTGTCGGTGAAGTTGTCGCGGTTACCGGCCGCGGCGAAGCGGTGGTAGAAGTAGGTCGGCAGACCGTCGGTGGCGAGGCCGTTGGCCGCGCAACCGCCGACGCCGCACATCACGCCGCCGTTGATGTCGTTCGGGGTGCCGTCGTCGACGCGCACCACGCCCGGGACCGGCGCGTAACGACCGAAGGTCTCGACCTTCGTGGTGTTGGCGGTGAAGTACACCGACCAGTCGTCGTTGATCTGGTGGTCACCACGGACGAACACCGACTTGGTGCCGACCTTCGCCTCGTTGGCCGCGACCGAGTTGAAGTCGAACGAGCACAGGCCGTTGCCGAGGGTCCAGAAGCCGTTGGCGTTGCAGTTGAAGCCCGGAACCGGCGAGGCGTTGCCCGTGGCCCAGTTGTAGTAGTTGTTGCCGTAGGTCGACACGCCGAGGGCGCCGCCACCGATCTGGTCGCGGGTGAACACCATGCCGCGCTTCGAGGCCGAGGCACCACCGATCAGGCGGGTGCGGTCGGAAGCCGAGCCCAGCACGACGGACATGTCTTCCAGGTCGCCGCCGGTGACGTCGGTCGAACCCACGCCGAAACGCAGCTCGGCGCCGTTGAAGTCCTTGCGCAGGATGATGTTGACCACGCCGCCGATCGCGTCGGAACCGTACACGGCGGACGCGCCGTCGGACAGGATCTCGATGCGCTCGACCGCCGCCAGCGGAATGGCGTTCAGGTCGGTACCGCTCGAGGCGGACATCGGGTTGGTCGGGGCGCGACGGCCGTCGACCAGCACCAGCGTACGGCCCGAACCGATACCGCGCAGGTCGATGGTCGCCAGCGACTGGGCCGACGAACCGGACTGCGGACGGAAGTTGCCGAACGACGCGAACGTCGTGTCACGCAGGACGTCGGCGACGGACACGTCACCCGAGGCGTCGATCTGCGTGCGGTCGATGACGATCACCGGAACCGCACCTTCGATATCGGCGCGCTTCAGGCGAGAGCCCGTGACCTCGATCGTGTCGATGGTGGTGGCTTCATCGGAATCCTGCGCGAAGGCCGGGACCGTCGCGAAGGTGGAAGCGGCACCGGCGAGGAGCGCGAAGCGGATCGCGCCGGACAGCTGGTTACGATTGGACATTTACTCTCTCTCCAACGTCAGAGTGATGGTGACTCTAGAGTTCGGGACATAAGCCTTTGGGCGGAATCCCGACTGCTAAGCCGCCCTGGCCGCCGGAGCATAACGCAATCTTTACGGACCGCAAACGGGTTAAGGCCCCGTAAAGAAAATTTTGCGGGACCGTGAAAAGACCGGCCCCCGCGACCGTTTTCGGGCGCGGGGGCCGCAATTGACAGCCTTTTCAGCGACTTAACGGATATCGACCCGGACATTCCCTGAGAAGGACTCGAGCCGGATGTCGCCGTCGCCGTCCCCGAGAGACGCATTCAGATGGCTTCCGGGGCCAAATTCTTCCTTCACGACCTGCCCGACCGGGCTGGTCAGGCGGCCGCTGAAGGTCTCCATCGCCAGGCGCGCCGAGGTCGTGGCCGGCAGGCTCAGCGTGATGTTGCCGCTCACCGCGTCCGCGCGGACGAGACCGCCGGGGGCGAGGCTCAGCCGCAGTTCGGCATCGCCGGACACCGAACCGAAGCTGAGGCGATCGAGCGTGCCCGCGTCGACCTCGACATCGCCGCTGACGACATCGATGGCGACGCGGCCGCGCACGTTCCCGGAGACGGTGACGTCGCCGCTCACCGTGTCGATCTTCAGGTCGCGGGTGTCCCCGCGCGCGTCGACGTCGCCGCTGACGCTGTCGATGCGCAGTTCGCGCGGGGCGATGTCGCGCAGCGTGATGTCGCCGCTGACGGCGTCGACCTCGAGCAGGGCGCCGCGCATGCCGCTGACGTCGACATCGGCGCTCACCGCGTCGATCGACACGGAGGCTCCGGCCGGGACCCGCAGTTCGAGCATGCTCGGCTCGCCGCCGTCGCGGCGGCCGAAGAACCAGCCGGACTGCGGGTATTCGACTTCGATCGACAGCGACGAGGCGCTGCCGCCGATGGCCAGCTTCTCGACGCCGTCGCCGAGGGTGCCGCCGATGTGGACTTCCGGGCGGTCCCAGGCGCGCACGACGATGCGGCCCTTGAGGTTTTCGATCGACACCCGGCCGTCGGCGGCCAGCGGACGGGTCTCGTCGATCGGGGTGGCGGCGAAGGCGGGGGCGGCGGCGGCGGCGAGCAGGGCCGCGGCCAGGATCATGCGGGGGATCATCGGAGGGCTCCTGGATACATATATGTATGAGTGTGGTGCCGGCTCAGCCGGTGACCGCACGCTGGGTCAGCTGCAGCCGGCGGGAATAGGTGCTGCGCAGGCGGTCGAGCAGCCAGGGCGCATCGGGGTCGCGAGCGATCGCTTCCTGGATCTGGTCGGCGCTGGCGTCGAGGGTCGCCAGCACCGGCTGCAGGTCTTCCGGCACCGGCGCACCGGCGTACTCGCGCAGGGCGGCGTCGTATTCGCGCGCCATCGCGTGGGCTTCGCGCTGCAGCACGCCGTTGCCCGCGGCCCCACCCTCCCCGGCCGGGCCTTCGGCGACGGCCACGGCGGCGGGGTCCGGGAGCACGGGGGATTCCGGCGTGCGCAGCTGCGCACCGATCGCGATCGCCAGGGCGGCGACCGCCGCGGCGGCCAGCATCGGCCGCCAGTGGCTGCGGCGGGGCGGCTGCTGCAGCCGGGCGGCGATGTCCGGCCACAGGTCGCGTCCGGGCTCGATCTCGCGCGGCAGCTGGCGCAGGCGGAAACGCAGGTCAGGGTCGTTCATGGGCTTCTCCGAGTCGGCTGCGCAGCAGGCCGCGGGCGCGATGCAGCTGCGCCTTCGAACTGCCCACGGCCATGCCGAGGCTGGTGGCGATCTCCTCGTGCTTCCAGCCTTCGATGTCGTGCAGGACCAGCACCGCGCGCGCGCGCGGCGGCAGGGTCGCGACCGCGCGCTCCAGGTCCATGCCGAGCGCGGTGCGCTGCGCACCGTCGGCGGTGGCATGGGTTTCCAGGGCGCTGTCGTCGGTTTCGAGATCCTCGCCGCCGCGGCGCGAGCGCAGTTCCATCAGTGCGGTGTTGACGGCGAGGCGATGCAGCCAGGTCGAGAACGCGCTCTCGAAGCGAAAGCCCGGCAGCGCCTGCCAGGCGCGCACGAAGGCGTCCTGCAGCAGGTCCTCGGCGCGGGCGTCGTGGCCGCCGCACAGCCGCCGCAGTACCGAATAGATCCGGCGGTGATGGCGGCGGTACAGCGCCTCGAAGGCACGCACGTCGCCAGCGCCGGCCGCTCGCACCAGCGCGTGGTCCTCCTCGCGGGGCGAGGTGGCGGTGTCGTCGGGTTGGTAGTCCACGGCGGCGTTGAGCATAGCCAGTCGGATGCGGCGCCGGGTGGGAGGGTTTAGCGGAT
Source organism: Arenimonas composti TR7-09 = DSM 18010 (assembly GCF_000426365.1). Lineage (GTDB taxonomy): Bacteria > Pseudomonadota > Gammaproteobacteria > Xanthomonadales > Xanthomonadaceae > Arenimonas > Arenimonas composti. The sequence goes on from NZ_AUFF01000003.1 coordinate 210,629, forward strand.
GCTGAAAAAGCCGCGGGCCGGTTTGGGCCGGCCCGCGGGTGGAGCATCGCGGCTGAATCCGCGGTGGAGCATCACGGCTGAAGCCGCGGTGGAGCATCGCGGCTGAAGCCGCTCCTACAGGGAGGAGCGGGTCAGGCGAGCTGGGCGGCGATCTTGGCGCGCTCGGCCTTCAGGGCGTGCGGGGTGCGGTCGCCGAAGCTGTCGAGGTATTCGCCGATGCTTTCCATTTCGGCCTTCCAGCCTTCGCGGTCGAGCTGCAGCAGGGCCTCGAGGGTGGCGGCATCGAGCTCGAGGCCGTCGATGTTCAGGTCGGACGGCTTCGGCAGGTTGCCGACCGGCGTCTCCACCGCCCCGGCCTGGCCGGTGACGCGCTTGAGCATCCACTCGAGCACGCGCAGGTTGTCGCCGAAGCCCGGCCACATGAACTTGCCGGCGGCGTTCTTGCGGAACCAGTTCACGTGGAAGATCTTCGGCAGCTTCGCGCCCGGCTGGTCGAAGCTCAGCCAGTGGGCGAAGTAGTCGCCGAAGTTGTAGCCGGCGAAGGGCTTCATCGCCATCGAGTCGCGGCGCACGACACCGACCGCGCCGGTGGCGGCGGCGGTGGTTTCCGAGGCCATCGAGGCGCCGACCAGCACGCCGTGGGTCCAGTCGCGGGCTTCGAACACCAGCGGCACCAGCGATTCGCGGCGGCCGCCGAAGACGATCGCGCTCAGCGGCACGCCCTGCGGGTCTTCCGCCATCGGCGTCCAGCTCGGGCAGTTCTTCGCGCTGACGGTGAAGCGCGAGTTCGGATGCGCGGCCGGGCCGTTCGCCGGGTCGAAGTCGCGGCCCTGCCAGTCCTTGACCGGCTTGCCTTCCGGCAGCCCTTCCCACCACGGCTGGTTGTCGGCGGTGACGCCGACATTGGTGAAGATCGCGTCCTTGTAGAGCATCGCCAGCGCGTTCGGATTGGTCTTGGCGCTGGTGCCCGGGGCGACGCCGAAGAAGCCGGCCTCCGGATTGATCGCGTACATGCGGCCGTCGGCGCCCGGGCGCATCCAGCAGATGTCGTCGCCGACCGTCCAGACCTTCCAGCCGTCACGGCGATAGCCTTCCGGCGGGATCAGCATCGCCAGGTTGGTCTTGCCGCAGGCCGACGGGAAAGCCGCGGCGACGTAGTGCACCTCGCCCTGCGGGTTCTCGATGCCGACGATCAGCATGTGCTCGGCGAGCCAGCCCTCGCTGCGGGCCTGGAAGCTGGCGATGCGCAGCGCGTGGCACTTCTTGCCGAGCAGGGCATTGCCGCCGTAACCCGAGCCGTAGCTCTTGATCGTGAGGTCCTGCGGGAAATGCATGATGAAGCGGCGCTCCGGATCGAGCTCGCCGATCGAATGCAGGCCGCGCACGTAAACGTCCTTCTGGCCGGCGGCGGCCCGCTCGGCGCCTTCGCGTTCGATGCGCGCCAGGGCCGCGGCGCCCATTCGGGTCATGATGCGCATGTTGGCGACGACGTAGGGCGAGTCGGTGATCTCGACGCCGCAACGGGCGAGCGGCGAGTCGATCGGACCCATGCAATAGGGCACGACGTACATCGTGCGGCCCTTCATGCAGCCGGCGAACAGGCCGTCGATCTTCGCGTGCGCGTCTTCCGGCGCCATCCAGTGGTTGTTCGGGCCGGCATCCTCGCGCTCCGGGGTGCAGACGAAGGTCAGGTGCTCGACGCGGGCGACGTCGCTCGGGCTCGAACGGTGCAGGAAGCAGTTCGGGTGCGTCTCCGGGTTCAGCCGCAGCAGGTCGCCGCCGGCGAGCATCAGTTCGGTCAGGCGGTCGTTCTCGGCATCGCTGCCGTCGCACCAGTGGATGGCGTCGGGCTGGGTGAGGCGGGCGACGTCGTCGACCCACTGTTTCAGGCTGTCGAGTTTCGTGGACATCAGCTGGCGGGCTCCGGGAGGGCCTGTTCTAGGCGGAAAGCGAGAAAGCGCCGGTAGTTACGGCGCCGTGAAGGCGACCATTCTAACGGCTGCGGCGCCGGCCTGCCCCGAAGCTCAGGCGGGGATCAGGGTCGCCATCACGTGGTCGACGTAGGTTTCGAACTCTTCCTGGTGCAGCCGCGGCTGCCCGAGCTGCAGCGAAAGCTGCAGGAAACCGACATAGGCGGCGTAAGTCAGGCGGGCGCGGTTCTGCGCGTCGATGCGCGGCAGACCGGACTGGCGGAAACTGGCGGCGAGGTAGTCCATGCGCTGCTGCGACACCCGGTGCAGCACCGGCTGCACGACCGGGTGGTCGAGCGCCTTCAGCAGCTCGGAATAGATGATGTGCGGCTTGAGTTCGTGCGCGACCAGCTGGAACAGCGCGCGCAGGCGCGACCGCGGATCGGAGATCGCCTCGAGCTTGCCGAACACGGTTTCCTGCTCGATCGCTTCCCAGCGCTCCAGCGCCGCGACCAGCAGCGCCTCGCGTGAAGGGAAATGCCAGTAGAAGCTGCCCTTGGTGACACCGAGGCGACGCGCCAGCGGCTCGACCGCGACGGCGGCGAGCCCCTGTTCGGCGATCACGTCGAGGGCGGCGAGCGCCCAGTCTTCGGCGCTCAGGCGGGCGGGACGTTCAGGCTTGTTCGCGGTGGCAGGCATCGTCCGGGGTCCAGGCGGTTTCGTTGCACGGGGCCGGTCGCCACCGTACGGTGCATGATGCACCATACGGAATCGTATTGACACACCGGCGCACGGCCCCCAATACTCGGCCGTATGGTTTCCTGTCCCTCCCCGCCCGGCGCGGCGCCTGCCGCGATGATCGACGTCGTCGCCGACGACGGTCTGGTGCTCGCCGCGACCCGGGTCGCCGGGGGTGGGCCGGGGCTGCTGCTCGCGCACGGCTTCGGTCAGACCCGCCAGGCCTGGTCGGGCAGCCAGCGCCGGCTCGCCGCCGCCGGCTTCGCCAGTCTGGCCTGGGACGCGCGTGGCCACGGCGGTTCCGGACGCAATCCCGAGACGCGAGTCTATGCCGGCGAACAGTTCGTCGCCGACGTGCTCGCCGCCGCGGCCGCCGCCGCCCGGCCCGGCGGCCAGCGGCCGATCCTCGTCGGCGCCTCGATGGGTGGCCTGACCGGAATGATCGCGCAGGCGCGCGCGCGGCCGTTCTCGGCGCTGGTGCTGGTCGACATCACCCCGCGCTGGGAGCCGGCCGGGGTCGCCCGCATCCTCGATTTCATGGGCGCCCACCCCGACGGTTTCGGATCCTGGGAAGACGCCGCCGAACGGATCGCGGCCTATCTGCCGCACCGGCGCGCCCGCAAGACGCCGGGCCAGCTCGCCCACCTGCTGGTGCCACGGGCCGACGGCCGCCTGGTCTGGCACTGGGATCCGCGCCTGCTGTCCGAATTCATCCCCGACACCGAAGGCCTGCAGGACGTGCTCGACGACGCCTGCCACGCCCTCGACGTGCCGGTGCTGCTGGTCAGCGGCGGTCGCAGCGACCTGGTCACCGCCGACACCATCGCCCACTTCCTCGAACTCGTTCCGCACGCCCGTCACGTGCAACTGCCCGACGCCACCCATATGGTGGCCGGCGACGACAACGACGCCTTCACCGGCGCCCTCCTCGATTTCCTGTCCGACCTGTCCGCGGTCCCCACGGCCGCTTCCGGAGATCCACGATGAGCCTGCTCGCTCCCTTCCTCGTCCTGCTGCTCGCCGTGCTCGTCACGGCCTACCACCGGCTGTCGCTGGCGGTGTTCACCGCGATCGCCGCGACCGGCCTGGTCGCCGCCGGCCTCGCCGGCGCCAACCTCACCGCGACGATCGTCGCCGGCGTGCTGCTGGCGGTGATCGCGCTGCCGCTGCTGATCACGCCGCTGCGCCAGGCGCTGATCACGAAGCAGGCGCTGCGCTTCTACACGAAGATCCTGCCGCCGCTGTCGGCGACCGAGAAGACCGCGCTGGAAGCCGGCACCGTCGGTTTCGAGGGCGAGCTGTTCTCCGGCATGCCGAAGTGGGAAACGCTGCTGGCGCAGCCGAAGCCGCAGCTGACCACGGAGGAGCAGGCCTTCCTCGACGGCCCGGTCGAGCAGGCCTGCCGCATGACCAACGAATGGGAGATCACCCATGTCCGTGCCGACCTGCCGCCGGAACTGTGGGATTTCCTGAAGAAGAACCGGTTCTTCGGGATGATCATCCCGAAGCAGTACGGCGGCCTCGGCTTCAGCGCGCTGGCGCACCACAAGGTGATCCAGAAGCTGGCATCGGTATCGGCGACGCTGAGCTCGACGGTCGGCGTGCCGAACTCGCTCGGCCCGGCGGAACTGCTGCTGCACTACGGCACCGACGAGCAGAAGAACCACTACCTGCCGCGCCTGGCCGATGGCCGCGAGGTGCCCTGCTTCGCGCTCACCGGTCCGACCGCCGGCTCGGACGCGACCTCGATCCCCGACTTCGGCATCGTCTGCGAAGGCGAGTGGAACGGCGCCCGCGTGCTCGGCGTCAAGCTGACCTTCGACAAGCGCTACATCACGCTGGCGCCGGTGGCGACGGTGATCGGCCTGGCCTTCCGCCTGCACGACCCGGACAAGCTGCTGGGCGACGAATCCGACCGCGGCATCACCCTCGCGCTGATCCCGCGCGACACGCCGGGGCTGGAAGTCGGCCGCCGCCACTTCCCGCTGAACTGCGCGTTCCAGAACGGTCCGGTGCGCGGCAACGAGATCTTCGTGCCGCTGAGCCAGCTGATCGGCGGCGAGGACTACATCGGCCAGGGCTGGCGCATGCTGGTCGAGTGCCTGTCGGTGGGCCGCGCGATCACCCTGCCCTCGACCGCCAGCGGCGCCTCGAAGATCGGCGCCGTCGTCACCGGTGCCTATGCGCGCATCCGCAAGCAGTTCGGGCTGTCGATCGGCCGCTTCGAGGGCGTCGAGGAAGCGCTGGCGCGCATCGCCGGCAATGCCTACGCCACGAGCGCGCTGTCGCAGGCCACCGCGGCCGCGGTCGACCGCGGCGAGAAGCCGGCGGTGCCGTCGGCGATCGCCAAGTACCACGCCACCGAAATGGCCCGCCAGCTCGCCGCCGACACCATGGACGTGCACGGCGGCAAGGGCGTGATCCTCGGCCCGAAGAACTACCTCGGCCGCGGCTGGCAGGCGGCGCCGATCTCGATCACGGTCGAGGGCGCCAACATCATGACCCGCTCGCTGATGATCTTCGGCCAGGGCGCGATCCGCTGCCATCCGTGGGTGCTGAAGGAGATGCAGGCGGCGCAGAACCCGGACCGCGAGGCGGCGCTGCGCGAGTTCGACACCAACCTGTTCGGCCACATCGGTTTCGCGATCTCCAACGCGGTGCGCTCGTGGGTGCTCGGCCTGGTCGGCGCCCGCATCGGCAAGGCGCCGGGGGATGCCTACACCCGCCGTTACTACCGCAAGCTCAACCGCTATTCGGCCAACCTCGCACTGGTCGCCGACACCTCGATGCTGATGCTCGGCGGCAAGCTGAAGTTCAAGGAGCGGCTGTCGGCCCGGCTGGGCGACGTGCTCAGCCACCTGTACATCGCCAGCGCGATGCTCAAGCGCTACGAGGACGAAGGCCGCCCGGTCACCGACCAGCCGCTGCTGGCCTACGCCTTCCACGACGCCGCGCACAAGATCGAGCTGGCGCTGTCGGGGGCGCTGCGCAACTTCCCGATCCGTCCGGTCGGCTGGCTGCTGTGGATGCTGGTGTTCCCGTGGGGCCGGCGCGCGCAGGCGCCGAGCGACCGCCTCGGCCACCGCGCGGCGGCGCTGCTGATGTCGCCGTCGGAGGCGCGTGACCGCCTCGGCGCCGGCACCTTCCTGACCCCCTGCGAGAACAATCCGGCCGGCCGCATCAACAGCTACCTGCCGAAGGTGATCCTCGCCGAGCCGGTGGAGCGCAAGTTCCTCAAGGCGCTGAAGAACAGCGACATCGAGGCGCTGGACTTCGCCTCGCAGCTGGCCGAAGGCCTGCGCGAGGGCTGGATCACCGCCGAGGAGAAGGCGCAGCTCGAAGAGTTGCGCGCGATGACCTGGGATGCGATCAGCGTCGACGATTTCGATCCGGCGGATCTGGAGTCGGCGGCGATGTACCGCCAGCAGAAGCGGGCGGCGAGGCATGCGGCCTGAGCAGGAAACTGGGAAAAAAGAAACAAGAAGTAAGAAATAGGAAATAGAGGGCGTCGGTGGCCGGTCACCGGCGCCCTTTCCACCTCCGGCTTCGGCTCCGACTCATCACTGCTACTTCGGGAACACTCTCCGCGATGGCTCCCCTGCTGCGAACCTGGAACAAGATGAGCCGGTGGCCATTGGGACACTGGCTGTTCTCGCGCGCCGTCTGCTTCAGGGCGCCCTACTTCGGCACGATCGCGCCGCGCTTCACCCTGCTGGAGGCGCGACGCTGCGAGGCGGTGATCCGCGACCGCCGCGGCGTGCACAACCACATCGGCACCGTGCACGCGATCGCGCTGTGCAACCTCGCCGAGCTGGTGGCGGGGGTCATGACCGAGGCCTCGTTGCCGAAAGGCATGCGCTGGATCCCGAAGGGCATGACGGTGCAGTACCTGAAGAAGGCGGTGGGCAGCCAGCGTGGCGTGGCCACGCCGGCCGCGGAGATCGTCGCCGCCGACGCGGGCTACGAGCTGCCGGTGAATGTGGACGTCTTCGACGCCGGCGGCGAGCGCGTGTTCAACGCGGTCGTCGCGATGTGGCTGTCCCCGAAACGTTCGTGACCCCTGTAGGAGCGGCTTCAGCCGCGATGCCTTTGAACGCGTCGCGATGATTCAGAACGCATCGCGGCTGAAGCCGCTCCTACAGATCTCCCGGATCGCGGCTGAAGCCGCTCCTACAGATCCCAGGATCGGGATCAGAGGTAGTGGACGGCGGCCGCCGCCGCGACCGCCGGCAGCGCCTGCACGAACAGGATCGAGCGCTTCACCGTCCACGCGCCGAACAGGCCGGCGACGGTCACGCAGGCCAGGAAGAACAGGCAGATCGCCGCATCCTGCAACCACAGCCCCCAGACCAGGCCGGCGGCGAGGAAGCCGTTGTACAGGCCCTGGTTCGCGGCCAGCTTCGCGGTCTCGCGCGCAGCCGCCTCGCTCAGTCCGAAGACGCGGCGGCCGTAGGGCGTGGTCCACAGGAACATCTCCAGCACCAGGAAGAACAGGTGCAGGGCGGCCACCAGGGCCACCAGCACGTTCGCGAGCGTCGACAGCATCAGCATGGGCCTCTCCTGTGCCGCCCCGGCGGCGCGAACGTGGCGATGGTGGCGCTCAGCCGGCGAGCACGCCGGCGTGGTGGCGCAGGTGATCTTCGATGAAGCTCGACACGAACCAGTAGCCGTGGTCGTAGCCTTCGTGCCGGCGCAGCTGCAGCGCCTGCCCGGCTTCGGCGCAGGCCTGCTCGAAATGCTCCGGGATCAGGGTCTCGCCGAGGAAGGGATCGGCCAGTCCCTGGTCGATCAGGATCGTGCCGGCGAACGGCCGCCGCTTCACCAGCTCGCAGGCGTCGTGTTCGGCCCAGGCCGCGCGGTCCTCGCCGAGATAGGTGCGGAAGGCGCGGTCGCCCCAGCGCACGCGCGAGGGCGAGACGATCGGCGCGAAGGCCGAGACGCTGCGGTAACGCTCCGGGTGGCGCAGCGCCAGCGTCAGCGCCCCGTGCCCGCCCATCGAATGCCCGAGTACGCCGGCACGCGCCGGATCGGCCGGGAAGTGTTCGGCGATCACGCCCGGCAGTTCCTCGACCGCGAAGGTTTCCATGCGGAAGCGCGAAGACCACGGCGCCACCGTCGCGTCGAGCCAGAAACCGGCGCCTTCGCCGATGTCGGAATCACCGGTCGCGCCGGGAATGCCGGTGTCGCGCGGACTGGTGTCCGGCACCACGATCAGCAGGCCGAGTTCGGCGGCGACGCGCTGCATGCCGGCCTTGATGGTCGCGTTGTCCTCGGTGCAGGTCAGGCCCGACAGGTAGTACAGCACCGGCACGCGCCCGTCCTTCCCCTGCGGCGGCTGGTAGACGGTGAAGCGCATCGGCCCGGCGCAGGCGGTGGACTGCATGCGGTAGTAGCCCTGCACACCGCCGAAGCAGCGCGATTCGGAAACGATCTCGATAGTCATGTCAGTACACCACGACGCTGCGGATCGACTCGCCGCGATGCATCAGTTCGAAGGCGTCGTTGATCTTCTCCAGCGGCATCGTGTGGGTGATCAGCGAATCGATGTCGATCTTCCCTTCCATGTACCAGTCGACGATCTTCGGCACGTCGGTGCGGCCGCGGGCGCCACCGAAGGCGCTGCCGCGCCAGTTGCGGCCGGTGACCAGCTGGAACGGGCGCGTGCTGATCTCGGCGCCGGCCGGAGCCACGCCGATGATCACGCTGGTGCCCCAGCCCTTGTGGCAGCACTCGAGCGCCTGGCGCATCACCTGCACGTTGCCGATGCACTCGAAGGAATAGTCGGCGCCGCCCTTCGTCAGCGAGACCAGGTAGGGCACGAGATCGCCGCCGACTTCCGCCGGGTTCACGAAGTGGGTCATGCCGAACTTGCGCGCCATCGCCTCGCGCGCCGGGTTCAGGTCGACGCCGACGATCATGTCGGCGCCCGCGAGGCGTGCACCCTGGATCACGTTCAGGCCGATGCCGCCGAGGCCGAACACCACGACCTTCGAACCCGGCTCGACCTTCGCCGTCCAGATCACCGCGCCGATGCCGGTGGTGACGCCGCAGCCGATGTAGCAGACCTTGTCGAAGGGCGCGTCCTCGCGGATCTTCGCGACCGCGATCTCGGGCAGCACCGTGAAGTTCGAGAAGGTCGAGGTGCCCATGTAATGCAGCACCGGCTTGCCGTCGAGCGAGAAGCGGCTGCTGCCGTCGGGCATCAGGCCCTGGCCCTGGGTGCTGCGGATGGCCTGGCAGAGATTGGTCTTCGGATTCAGGCAGTACTCGCACTGCCGGCATTCCGGGGTGTAGAGCGGGATGACGTGGTCGCCCTTCTTCACCGAAGTCACGCCGGGGCCGACGTCCACGACGATGCCGGCGCCCTCGTGGCCGAGGATCGCCGGGAACATGCCTTCCGGGTCGGCGCCCGACAGCGTGAACTCGTCGGTATGGCAGACGCCGGTGGCCTTGATCTCGACCAGCACCTCGCCGGCGCGCGGCCCCTCGAGGTCGACGGTTTCGATCGTCAGCGGCTTGCCCGCCTGGTGGGCGACGGCGGCGCGGGTCTTCATGGGAGGTCTCCGGGAATGCGATTGCCCCGGATTATCGGCCGCCCGCCCGCCTCTGTGTAGGAGCGGCTTCAGCCGCGATCCCGCGAACCCCGTAGGAGCGGCTTCAGCCGCGATCCCGCGAACCGTAGGAGCGGCTTCGGCCGCGATGCTCCAGGAGCATCGCGCCTGAAGGCGCTCCTACGGGAGCATTCACGGGCGGTCCTGCAGCTTCGCCTGCTCGCGCACCACCCGCCACGACGCCACGAAGAACGCCGCCGCCACCGCCATGCCGCTGGCGAACACGACGACGCTGCCGAACGCGGCCAGCGCCTTGTGCACCCAGACGAAGGTGAGGTCACCGCCGCGGTAGACGACGGTGTCGATCGCCGCCTTCGCCTTGTAGCGGGCCGCGCGGTCGACGCGCGTGTAGATGGTCTCGCGCGCCGGCTTGTTCAGCGCGAACTCGGAGGCGCGGGTCACGATCTGCACCACCGCCACCAGCACCGGCAGCGGCGCCGCGGCGAGGATCGCGTAGCCGACGAAGATCGCCAGCGCCGGAAACAGCAGCAGCGGCGCCACGCCCCAGCGGGTCAGCACGACGCGGGTCACGAAGACCTGCAGCAGGAGCACCAGCCAGTTGATCCACTTGTCGATCGTCGAGAAGAAGGCGGTGGCCTGCTCGGCGGCGGCCGGGTCGCCGGCGGTCATCGCGCGCACGATCGCGTTCTGCTCGTTGTACAGCAGGGTGCCGACACCGACGCCGAAGAACATCAGCATCGCCAGCGCGCGCAGCAGCGGATCGCTGGCGATGCGGCGCAGGCCCTCGAGGATGCCGCCGCCGATCGCCGCCTCGTCGCGCACCGACGGGTCGGCGCCCTCGCGCGCGCGCGCCGACGGCGCCAGCGCGACGATGCACACCAGGCACGCGAGCAGGCAGCCGACCGACACCAGCAGCATGTTGGCGACGCCGACCCGGGTGACGAACAGCGTCGTCAGCTGCGGCCCGAGCAGGCCGCCGAGGGTGCCGCCGGCGGCGATGAAGCCGTACAGGCGCCGCGCCTCGGAATCGCGCCAGACGTCGGCCATATAGCTCCAGAACACCGACACCGCGAACAGGTTGAACACCGCCAGCCAGATGAAGAACAGGCCGCCGCGGCCCGGCAGGCGCACTTCGAAGGCCCACCAGAACCAGGCCAGGCAGGCGACGAACGCGAGGTACACCACCGGCAGGAACACGCGCCGCGGGAAACGGCTGACCAGTGCGCCGTAGACCGGCTGCAGCAGCAGCATCGAGAAGAAGGTGCCGGTGAACAGCACCTGCAGCTGGTAATCGCCGAGGGCGATGCCGCGGGCGGCGAACCAGTCGACCATCGCCACCGGGAAGACCGCGCTCGGATCATTGGCGGCGCCCATCGCGTCGCGCACCGGCCGCAGGACGTAATAGCCGGTCAGCAGGAAGAAGAAATAGAGGAACGACCACGCCAGCGCCGGCCGCTCGCGCAGGGTCGCGCGCAGGTGGGCGTAGTGGCTGGCGCTGGAATCGGCGTCGGTCATCGGGCTTCCGTCGGGTGGCGGCACGATAACGGCCCCGGCGCGGATCGGCCAGACGGTGCCTGCAATGCGTCGTCGCGGACAGTGACGCCGTTCACGCGCCGAGTGTTTGCTCTAGATCGGGCGCCCACCATCGGGCGCAACCGCAGTGAAGAGCAGCCTCTTGTACGACTACATCATCGTGGGTGCGGGTTCGGCAGGCTGTGTACTCGCCAACCGACTGAGCGAAGACCCGGACTGTCGCGTTCTCCTGCTGGAAGCCGGCCCGAGCGACTGGCATCCCTTCATCCACATGCCCGCCGGCCTGTCCAAGCTGGTGAACCGCAAGGGCGTGAACTGGGATTACGACACCGCGCCGCAGCCGCAGCTCGACGGGCGCCGCCTGTGGTGGCCGCGCGGCAAGGTGCTCGGCGGCTCCAGCTCGATCAATGCGATGTGCTACATCCGCGGCCACGCCGGCGACTACGACGAGTGGGCACGGATGGGCGCCGAGGGCTGGAACTGGGATGGTGTGCTGCCCTACTTCCGCCGCAGCGAGGGCAATGTCCGCGGCGGCGACGCGCTGCACGGCGGCGACGGTCCGCTGACGGTCTCCGACCCGACGCACCGCAACCCGCTCTCCGAAGCCTTCCTGCAGGCCGCGCGCGAAGCCGGCCACGCGCCGAGCGACGACTTCAACGGCCCGCGCCAGGACGGCTTCGGCTGGTACCAGACGACCACCCGCGCCGGCAGCCGCTGCTCTTCGGCGAAGGCCTACCTGAAGCCGGCGCGCGCACGCCCGAACCTGAAGGTCGTCACCGGCGCCGCCGCCGCGCGTGTCACCTTCCGCGACGGCCGCGCCGACGGCGTCGTCTACAACGCCGGTGGCCGCGCCTTCCACGCGCAGGCCGCGCGCGAGGTGCTGCTGTCCGGCGGCGCGATCAATTCGCCGCAGTTGCTGATGCTGTCGGGCATCGGCCCCGCCGACGAACTGCGCCGGCACGGCATCGACGTGGTCGCCGACCTGCCCGGCGTCGGCGCCAACCTGCAGGACCATCTCGACATCTGCACGCTGCAGCGCTGCACCCGCGGCCTGAGCTACGACCAGCTCAGCGACGTTTCGGTGGCGCTGCAGTACTACCTGCTCGGCAAGGGGCCGGGTACCAGCAACATCGCCGAAGCCGGCGGTTTCCTGCGCAGCCGGCTCGCCGAGGACGAACGCCCCGACATGCAGTTCCACTTCGTGCCTGCGCAGCTCGACGACCACGGCCGCAACCGCCTGCCCGGCAATGGCTACACCCTGCACGCCTGCGGCCTGCGCCCGCGCAGCCGCGGCCGCCTGAGCCTGGTCAGCGCGAACCCGGGCGACAAGCCGCACATCGACGCCGGCTACCTGACCGACCCCGAGGGTTTCGATCTGAAGACGATGGTCGAGGCGGTGCACCTGAGCCGCGAGATCCTCGCGCAGCCGGCCTTCGCGCCGTTCCGCGGCGACGAGATCTACCCCGGCGCCGGCGTGCGCGACGAGGCCGGCATCGTCGCCTTCATCCGCCGCAAGGCCGAGTCCGTCTACCACCCGGTCGGCACCTGCCGCATGGGTCCGGCCGACGCCGCCGACAGCGTCGTCGACCCGCAGTTGCGGGTGCGCGGCGTCGCCGGACTGCGCGTGATCGACGCCTCGGTCATGCCGCGGCTGGTCGGCGGCAACACCAACGCGCCGACGATGATGATCGCGGAGCGTGCGGCCGACCTGATCCGCGGCACCCACGCCCCCCTTCCGCAGGAACGCCCCCCCCTGTAGGAGCGGCTTCAGCCGCGATCTCTTCTGTAGGAGCGGCTTCAGCCGCGATTGGTTCAAAGGCATCGCGGCTGAAGCCGCTCCTACAGGCGCACCTAGACGCGGTCCTTCGCCACCAGGCCCTCGTCGAGCATCGGCGGCAGCGGCACCTGCAGCGAGGCGCAGACGACGCGCAGCAGCTCGGCCTCGGCGACGGTCAGGCGGCCGTCGTGGCCGATCGCGACGACCACCGCCTCGAGCAGCAGCTGCTTGCCGACCGGCTCCACCTTCTCGAGCACCGGCAGCGCCTCGTCGAGGGCGCGCAACGGATCCTTCGGCGGCTGGAAGACCGCGTGCACCTGCGGGAATACCCGGTCGACCCCGGCGAGGAAGGCGCGCATCGCCGACCCCGGATCGTCGTGGCCGGCGTCGGCGAGCACCGCCAGCAGGGTCAGCGCCGGCGCCATCGCCTCCTTCAGGCGGCGATTGCCGGCGGTCCAGCGTTCCGGCTCGAGCGCGTCGCGCACCTGTACCCGCAGCAGGCGGCCGAGGCAGTACTCGAACAGGCTGATCTCGCCGTCGGCGTGCGTCAGCGCGAAGCAGCCGTCCATGAACCGCTCGAGTTCGGCGCGCGGACGCCGCTGCAGCACCGGCATCGCCATCGCCGCCAGCGGCAGGTGCAGGATCTTCGGCAGATCGACCAGGCGGTCGGCGTAGTCGGTGGCCTGGCGCGAGAGGCGGTCGTCGTGGCGCGCGGCGAGTTCGTACTGCTGGCGCTCGCGCACCTTGCCCGGCGGCGCCATCAGCAGGCCGAACAGCAGCGCCGGCGCCTCGTCGCGTTCGTGCGCGGCGTTGCGCAGCACTTCCGGGACCGCGTCGACCAGGGCGCCGGCACGCACGAAGTCGTCGACCTGTGGCGCTCCCGCCTGGGCGACCACGGTCGCCGGGCTCAGCCGCAGCTCGGCCTGGTCGCGCGGCAACGGTTCGCGCTCGCGGCGGTCGAGGCCGAGGGCGACGTCCTCGTCGAGACCCGACGGCGGATGCAGCTGCCAGCGCGCGCTCAGCTCCGGCAGCGAGTCCGGGCGGAACTGTGGATCCAGCGCCCGGATGCGCTCGACCAGCGGCGGATGCGTGGCGAACAGGCGGGAGAAGCCGATGCCGTCGCCGAACAGCATGTGCGACACCTCCTCGGTGTTCGCCGCCGCGAGCTTCGAGCCTTCGGGCAGGCCGGCGATCTTCTTCAGCGCGCCGGCCAGGCCGGCGGTCTGGCGGGTGAACTGCACGGCCGACGCGTCGGCGAGCATCTCGCGCTGGCGGCTGACACCAGCCTTGATCAGACGCCCGAAGAACAGCCCGGCGGCACCGACGATCGTCAGCCCGAGCGCCGCGATCAGCACGGGGCCGCCGTTGCGCGAACGGCCGCCGCCGTGGATCAGGATGCGGCGGCCGATCACCCCGAGCACGAGAATGCCGAACAGCACGCCCATCAGCCGGATGTTCAGGCGCATGTCGCCGTTGAGCACGTGGCTGAACTCGTGCGCGATCACCCCCTGCAGCTCGTCGCGGTTGAGCCGGTCGAGGGCGCCGCGGGTCACCGCGATCGCCGCATCGGCGGGCGTCCAGCCGGCGGCGAAGGCATTGATCGCCGACTCCTGTTCGAGCACGAACACCTGCGGCACCGGCACCCCGGAGGCGATCGCGATCTCCTCGACCACGTTGCGCAACCGGCGGTAGTGGAAGTCGCGGGTGTCCTCGGCGACCGGCGTGGCCCCGAGCTGCTGCGCGACCGCGGCGCCGCCGGCGCGCAGGCTGGCCATCCGGTACAGCGATCCGACCGCGATGATGCCGACGGTCACCACCGTCGCGGCGACCAGGCCGAGCACCAGCTCGGCCGGCTGCACGTCCTCGCCGAGGGCGCCGAAGGCCAGCAGCAGCACGAGGTCGATCGCGGCGACGATCGCCAGCACCGCGAGCGCGAACAGCAGCACGAGGCGCTTCGACGACCGCCGTGCGTGGTCCTGCCGCTGGAAGAAGTTCATGCGCCGGAGCTGTCGCGGTGACGCCGGTCCGGTCGCCGACCGGACCCGGCCGCGTTCAGAACGCCACCTTCGGCGGTTCGCGCCGGCCCGGCTCGCTGATCTCGAGCAGCGAGGCCGGCTGGAAGCCGAAGGAACCGGCGACCAGGTTGCCGGGGAACATCTCGCGGCGGTTGTTGTAGGCCATCACGCTGTCGTTGTAGGCCTGGCGCGCGAAGGCGATCTTGTTCTCGGTGGAGCTCAGCTCCTCGCTGAGCTGCATCATGTTCTGGTTGCCCTTGAGGTCCGGATAGGCCTCGGCGACCACCATCAGCCGCGACAGCGCGCCGGCGAGGCCGCCCTCGGCGGCACCCAGCTTCGCCATCGCCTCGGCACTGCCGGGCTGCGCCTTCGCGGCGGCGAGGCCGCTGACCGCGGCGGCACGCGCCTGGATCACCGCCTCGAGCGTCTCGCGTTCGTGCTTGAGGTAGGTCTTCGCGACCTCGACCAGGTTCGGGATCAGGTCGTAGCGGCGCGTCAGCTGCACGTCGATCTGGGCGAAGGCGTTGCGGAAGGCGTTCCGCGCGGCGACCAGGCCGTTGTAGATGCCGACGCCCCAGAACACGATCACCGCCGCGATCACGGCCAACACGATCAGCGTCATCATCATCCGCAGTCCTCCCCCGGGAATTCACGGATGCGCCGGACTCGCGGCGCTAGAATCATCTTGTCTCGCCAGCATACGTCGGTCATGTCCGCCAAGAAAGCCGGCCCGTCCCGGGCCGTTCCGCAGTTCCTCCGCACCCTCGCCTGCTGCCTGCTGCTGACGCCGGCGCTGTTGTCCGCGGCGGCGAAGCCGACCGACGACTACCGCGACGAGGCGCGCGAGATGGAGCGGCTCGCCGAACAGGTCGTGCAGAGCGGTCGCCTGCCCGGCCTGGCGATGGCGATCGTCGAGCGCGGCGAGGTGCTGTCGCTGCGCGGCTACGGGGTCGTCGACAGCAAGGGCAGCGACCCCGTCGGTCCCGACACCGTGTTCCGCCTGGCCTCGCTGTCGAAGGCCTTCGCCGGCACGCTGGCGGCGATGCTGGTGCAGGAAGGCGCGATGTCCTGGGAACAGCCGATCACCAACCAGTTGCCCGGCTTCCGCCTGCAGGACATGGACGGCGCCCAGCGCGTCACCCTGCGCGACATCCTCAGCCACCGGATCGGCATCGGCTACAACTTCGGCGACCGCCTGCTCGAGGCCGACGAGCCCTACCCGCTGCTCGCGGAAAAACTCGGCGACGCACCGATGTACTGCGCGCCCGGCGACTGCTACGCCTACCAGAACATCGCCTTCAGCCTGGTCGGCGACCTGGTGTTCGCAGCGACCGGCGACTTCTACGCGCACCAGGTCGAGAAGCGCATCTTCCATCCGCTCGGCATGTTCAACGCGACCTATGGCCGCGAGGGCCTGGAGGCGAGCGCGAGCTGGGCCCGCCCGCACGTGCGCAGCGGCGGCCGCTGGATCTCGGTGCGGCCGAAGGAAACCTATTACCGGGTGCCGCCGGCCGCCGGCGTCAACGCCAGCATCCGCGACATGGCGACCTGGCTGATCGCGCAGATGGGCCACCGCCCCGAAGTGCTGCCTGAATCGATCCTGGAAACGGTGCAGTCACCGCAGGTGGAAACGCCGGGCGAGCTCACCTCGTCGCCGTGGCGGCGCGAACGCCTGCAGGCCGCGCATTACGGGCTCGGCTGGCGCATCTTCGACTACGCCGGCCACACCCTCGTGTACCACGCCGGTGCGGTGCAGGGTTATCGCGGAATGATCGCCTTCCTGCCCGAACGCCAGGTCGGCATCGTGATCCTGTGGAACAGCGAGAGTGCGGTGCCGTCCGGGCTGATGCCGACGGCGATGGACAAGGCGCTGGGCCTGCCGGCACGCGACTGGGTCACCACGCCGGCACCGCAGCCGCGTCGCCGACGCTGAAACGACGAAAGCGCCCGAGGGCGCTTTCCGGAAAGTCTCCCTCCCCGCCTGGGCAACACGGGGAGAGAGTCCATTACTTCTTGAGCGGCCGGATTACAGCGTCGGCACGGCCGGGGCGGCCGGGATCGGCGCCGCCTTCTTGGCGGCCGGCTTGCGCGCAGCCTTCTTGGCGGCCTTCTTGGCCGGCTTCTTCGCAGCCGCCTTCTTCGCGGTCTTCTTCGCCGGCTTCTTCGCAGCGGCCTTCTTGGTCGCCTTGCGCGCGGTCTTCTTCGCGGCCTTCTTGGTCGCCTTCTTGGCTGCCGGACGCTTCGCGGCCTTCTTGGTCGCCTTCTTCGCGGCCTTCTTGGCCGGACGCTTCGCGACCTTCCTGGTCGCCTTCTTCGCCGTCTTCTTGGCGGCCTTCTTGGCGGCCGGGCGCTTGGCGGCGGCCTTCTTCACGGTTTTCTTCGCGGCTTTCTTGGCCGGCTTCTTCGCAGCTTTCTTCGTAGCCATGGTCAACTCCTCGTCAGTTGGCTTTTGGACTGCCCAGTCACAAAGGCACCGCCACGGGGCGATTCCCGTGGCGCACCGCCGCCGCGATCGACGCGACGGACGGATGGGGTCGGCGCTTGCAAACGCCGGAAATGGAAACGCCCGGACCGTGACCGGCCCGGGCGTCGTCGAAGCGGGTGGGGGACTGCGGCATCGATTTCGTGGAGGGATGTTCGCCCTGATCCACCGTTGGGAATTTCCGGGTGGAGTTCGGTGAGCTGACCCGCGCTGTCGAATCGATCCTGATCACTCTCTTCCGCAGTTGACTTCTGCTGGGCGAAAGCTAATCACGCAATTTTGCGATGTCAACAACTTCGACGGCGGAAACGCGCCGGCATCGATGCGTCTTCGTCGCCGAACGTCGCACGTCGCCGTCGCGATGCCATCGGCACGAACGACACGGCGAAGTTGCCGTCGCGAAAAAACATCGGGAAAACGGCTGCGCCCTTCGCGCGTCGCCGGCGACGCGAGGTGTTCGCCGGGGCGTGCGCGATGCCGGCGCGGGGTGGTCGGAGGCGGCGAAAATTTTTCCGCGCGGGTGTCGCCGAACGGCGCATTTGCGCACTGCAAAAAACGCCGACTGCGCGAAACCGCGCGATCGCCGCCGCCGAAAAACAAACCGGCCGCACATCGGCGGCCGGTCGGAAGCGGAAGCGATGCGCCGACTCAGGCTTCGTCTTCGAGCAGCTGGGCGTAGTCGTCCGGCGACAGCAGCTCGGCGAGCTGCTCGGTGTCGGACGGCTCGAGCACGAACAGCCAGCCCTCGCCGTAGGCGTCCTCGTTGATCGTTTCCGGCTTGTCGGCGAGCGCCGCGTTGACCTCGACGATCGTGCCCGACACCGGCGAATAGACATCCGACGCCGCCTTGACCGATTCGACCACGGCGACCGCCGCACCGGCCTCGATGCTGTCGCCGACGTTCGGCAGTTCGACGTAGACCAGGTCGCCGAGCAGGCCCTGGGCGTGGTCGGAGATGCCCACGGTCACGCGGCCGCTGTCCTCGACGCGGGCCCATTCGTGGGACTTGAGGAATTTAAGATCGCCGGGGATCTCGCTCATGACAGGCCTCGCGGTTGGGAATCAGGAGTGGGGGGGATGCCGCGACAGTCTAGCGACCGCCGCGGACGCCGGCATCAGGACAGCACGCCCGGCTGGGCGGCGCCGTCGCGGACGAACGGATACTTCACGACGCGCACCGGCAGGCGCCGGCCGCGGATGTCGACCTCGACCTCGCCGACCACGCCGGCCGGCACCCGCGCCAGCGCGATCGCCTTGCCGAGCGTCGGCGAGAACGTGCCGGAGGTGATTTCGCCCTCGCCGGCGGCGGTGAACACCTTCTGGCCGTGGCGCAGCACACCTTTCTCGTCGAGCACCAGGCCGATCATCTGGCGGGCGGCGCCGCTGGCCTTCTGTTCCTCGAGCCGGGCGCGGCCGTTGAACTCGCGGCCCTCGTCGAGCGCGACCGTCCAGCCGAGACCGGCCTCGAACGGCGTCACCGACTCGTCCATGTCCTGGCCGTACAGCGCCATGCCGGCCTCGAGGCGCAGCGTGTCGCGCGCACCGAGTCCGCAGGGCGCGACGCCGGCGGCGTGCAGGCGGTTCCAGAAATCGACGGCGCGGTCTTCCGGCACCATCACCTCGTAACCGTCCTCGCCGGTGTAGCCGGTGCGGGCGACGAACAGGCCGTCGAGTTCGGCCGCGGCGAACTTGCCGAGCTTGCCGGCAGCCGCGGCCGCGTCGGCGCCGAGCAGCGCCTGCACCTGCGCCCGCGCCTGCGGGCCCTGCACCGCGACGATCGCCAGGTCGCGGCGCTCGCGGATCTGCACGCCGAACGGCGCCGCCTGCGCCTGGATCCAGGCCAGGTCCTTGTCGCGGGTCGCGGCGTTGACGACCAGGCGGAACCAGTCCTCTCGCAGGTAATAGATGATGAGGTCGTCGACGACGCCGCCGTTCGCATCGAGCATGCAGGCGTACAGCGCCTTGCCCTGCACCTTCAGCTTGTCGACCGAGTTGGCGACAAGCTTGCGCAGGAAGGGCCGCACCTGCGCGCCGTCCAGGTCGAGGATCGTCATGTGCGAGACGTCGAACATGCCGGCCGCGCGGCGCACCGCGTGGTGCTCCTCGATCTGCGAACCGTAGCTGATCGGCATGTCCCAGCCGCCGAAGTCGACCATCTTCGCGCCGAGCGCGCGGTGGGTGGCGTTGAGGATCGTCTGCTTGGTCATGGCGGGCTGCGGTGGTCGGAAACGGGCGCCGATTATCGCACTCCAGTTCCCGGTTCGTACGAGGCACGAGGTAGTCGCCGTGCAGCGCCACTACCTCGTACCTCGTACCTCGTACGAACTACGAACTACGAACTAGTCCTGCGCCCGCACGAGCCACCACACCGGCACCAGGCCCACCACCACCAGCCACAGCGCCGGCCAGGCGGCCTGTTCCCACAGGCCTTCGGTGGTGTGCGAATAGACGCGCACCGCGAGCGTGTCCCAGCCGAAGGGACGCAGCATCAGGGTCGCCGGCAGTTCCTTCACCGCCTCGACCAGCACCAGCAGCAGGCCCGCGACCAGACCCGGACGCAGCAACGGCAGAACGACGCGGCGCAACCGCGACAGCGGCGGCACCGCGAGCAGGCGCGCGGACTCCAGCAGCGAAGGACGCAGCGCGAGGAAGGCGGTTTCGGTCGCCTCGTGGCCGACGCGCAGGAAACGCGCCGACAGCGCCAGCAGCACCGCGACCAGGCTCGAGCTCAGCGCCAGCGAGCCCAGCCACGACGACGTCTGTTCGAGCGAAACGAGCAGCCACATCGCCCCGACCGCCAGCACCGTGCCCGGCACCGCGTAGCCCAGGCCGGCGACGAAACCGGCCGCACGCACGCCGCGGTCGCCGCCGCTGCGCCGCGCCAGCACCGAGAAGACCAGGGCCAGCACCAGCACCAGCAGCGCGGTCGCGGCGGCGATCAGCGCCGTGTTGATCGCCGCCTCGCCGACTTCCGGCAGCGCCGCGCGCGCACGCCACGACCACCACAGCAGGCGCGCGAGCGGCAGCACGAAACCGAGCACGAGGGTCAGCGCCGCCGCCGCCGTCACCGCCCAGCCACGCCAGCCGCGCAGGCGGCGCCGCGGCGGCGGCATCAGCTGCGGCCCCGAGCGCGCACCGCGGCCACGGCCCCAGCGCTCCAGCGCGAGCACCAGCCCGACCAGCACGACCATCGAGAACGCCAGCTGCGCCGCCGCCGGCAGCGAGAAGAGCGCGTACCAGGTCTTGTAGACCGAGGTCGTCAGGGTATCGACGCCGAGGATACTGACCGCGCCGAAGTCGGCCAGCGCTTCCAGCAGCACCAGGCTCAGGCCGGCGACCAGCGCCGGCCGCGCCATCGGCAGCACCGCGCGGAAGAACGACCGCAGCGGACCGTGTCCGAGCATGCGCGCGGCATCCATCGCCGCGCTGCCCTGGCGCAGGAAGGCGGCCCGCACCAGCAGGAAGACGTACGGGTACATCACCAGCGCCAGCACGAAGGCCGCACCGGGCACGCTGCGCAGTTCCGGGAAACCCGCGGGTGCGCCACCGAGCGCGCGCCAGGTCGTCTGCAGCACGCTCGCATAGTCGGTCAGGCCGACGTAGACGAAGGCGACGACGTAGCCCGGCAGCGCCAGCGGCAGCACCAGCGCCCAGTCGAAGAAGCGCCGGCCCGGCCATTCGTAGCGCGCACTGGCCCAGGCGAAACCGACGCCGGGCAGCAGCGCGAACACCGCCAGCAGCCCGAGCAGCGCGAGCGTGTTGCGCAGCGCCAGCGGCAGCACTTCCGCGAACAGGTGCGGCCAGACCTCGGGCGCCGGCGTCGCGAAGGCGCTGGCCAGCCACAGCGTCGGCGCCAGCAGCAGCGCCGCCAGCAGCCACGCGCCGCCGCGCGCCGGCCACGGCACCGGCCGCGCCACTGCCGACGCCGGTGTCATCGGATCAGCGCCAGCCGGCGCGGTCCATCAGCCGCACCGCCTCGGCCTGGCGATGGCCGGCGACGGCGATGTTCACCGGGTCGGGCTTGAACTCGCCCCAGGCGGCGACGACCGGGTCGACGTGGGCGCCGGCCAGCACCGGGAACTCGAAGTTGGCGCTGGCGAATTCGCCCTGGGCCTCGGCCGACGCCAGCCACTCGAGGAAGTGCTGCGCCTGCGCCTTGTGCTTCGAGGCGGCGACGACACCGGCGCCGGAGATGTTCACGTGCACGCCGGCGTCGGCCTGGTTCGGCCAGAACACGGTGACCGGCAGCTTCGGGTCGTCGTGCTGCAGGCGCCCGAGGTAATAGGTGTTGATGATGCCGACGTCGCACTGGCCGGCGGCGATCGCGTTCGCCAGCAGGGTGTCGTCGGCGAACGGCGCGGTCGCGAGGTTGGCGACCCAGCCGCGCACGATCTGCTCGGTACGCTCGGCGCCGAGGCGCTCGATCATCGTCGCGACCAGTGACTGGTTGTAGACCTTCTTCGCCGAGCGCAGGCACAGCCGGCCCTTCCACATCGGGTCGGCGAGCTGCTCGTAGGTCGACAGCTGCGATGGCTGCACGCGCTCGGTCGAATAGACGATGGTGCGCGCGCGCTGGCTCAGCGCGAACCAGCGGCCCTGCGGATCGCGCAGGTTCGCCGGCACGTTGGCGCTCAGCACCGGCGACTGCAGCGGCGCCAGCAGGCCGCGTTCGGCCGCCTGCCAGAGGTTGCCGGCATCGACCGACATGAACACGTCGGCGCGGGTGTTGGCGCCTTCGGCCGCCAGCCGCGCGATCAGCACCGGGGCGCCGTCGGACAGGATCCGCACCTGCACGCCGGTCTCGGCGGTGTAACGGTCGAAGATCGGCCGCACCAGCGGTTCCTTGCGCTCGGTATAGACGACCAGCTCGTCCGCGCGCGCCACGGAGGCGGCGACGACGGCGAGCAGCAACACGATCAGCACACGCATGGCGGACTCCGACGGGGGACCGCCAAATGATAACGACTCTCAAGACCGGGAGGTAGCGCCCAAGCTGCCGGGATCAGGTTTTCGACACGGATTCACACGGATGAACGCAGATCAAAGCGGCTGAAGCCATCAACGATGGCGCGATGTCCGGGCGGCGGCCAGGACCCGGCGGTCGCGATGCGCCGAATCCACGACGTGCGGCGGCCACGGACGGCCGACAGCAAAAGAACCGCTTGATCCGCTGTTATCCGCGCTTATCCGAGTGAATCCGTGTCGAAAAATGAACCTCATGGAGGAGGCTACTCCGCCGGGACGACCTGCAGGGCCATGTCGCGGACGCCGGTGATGCGGACGCGGACGCCCTGGGGGAGGTCGGGGCCTTCGGCGATCCAGAAGGCATCGCCGATCTTCAGCCGGCCGCGGCCGTCGACGATCGCCTGTTCGAGCACGTGCACCTGGCCGACCAGCTGCTCGCCGCGGCGATTGAGCAACGGCTGCTCGCTGGGGCGGCCGCGGCCACGCAGGAACTTCAGGTAGACCGGCACCAGCACCGCCGCGAACACGCAGAACACCACCGCCTGCCAGACCAGCGGAAGTCCGGGCACCGCCAGCAGCACCAGGAACACGCCGCCGGCAGCGATGCCGGCCCAGACCAGGAACACGCCGGGCGCGACGGTCTCGCCGGCGATCAGCAGCAGGGCGACCGCGGCCCAGGCGATCTGCGTGCCGGTCATCAGGCCCCCGCGCGCGGCGGCTGCGGCGCTTCGACGCGCCCGGCCAGGCCCTGCTTCGCCAGCTCGGCGATGCCCGCCAGCGAACCGATCACGCCGCTCGCCTCCATCGGCATCAGCACGAACTTCTGGTTCGGCGCCTCGGCCAGCGACTTGAAGGCCTCGATGTACTTCTGCGCGACGAAATAGTTGATCGCCTGCACGTTGCCGGCGGCGATCGCGTCGGAAACCATCTGCGTCGCCTTGGCCTCGGCCTCGGCGAGGCGCTCGCGGGCCTCGGCGTCGCGGAAGGCGGCCTCGCGCTTGCCCTCGGCTTCCAGGATCGCGCCCTGCTTCTCGCCCTCGGCGCGCAGGATTTCCGAGGCACGGTGGCCCTCGGCCTCGAGGATGTTCGCGCGCTTCTCGCGCTCGGCCTTCATCTGCCGCGCCATCGCGTCGACCAGGTCGCGCGGCGGCTGGATGTCCTTGAGCTCGATGCGGTTGACCTTGATGCCCCACGGATGCGTGGCCTGGTCGACGACGCCGAGCAGCTTGGCGTTGATCTCGTCGCGCTTGGACAGCGACTCGTCGAGGTCCATCGAACCGATCGCGGTGCGGATGTTGGTCATGACCAGCGCGATCGTCGCCTGCTCGAGGTTCGAGACCTCGTAGGCCGCCTTCGCGGCGTCGAGCACCTGGAAGAACACCACGCCGTCGACCTTCACCACCGCGTTGTCGCGGGTGATCACGTCCTGCGAGGGGATGTCGAGCACCTGCTCCATCATGTTCACCTTGCGGCCGATGCCCTGGACGATCGGGAACAGCAGGTTCAGGCCCGGGGTCAGCGTGTGCGTGTAGCGGCCGAAGCGCTCGACCGTCCACTCGTAGCCCTGCGGCACCATCCGCACCGCCTTGAACAGGAAGACCAGCGCGGCGAACAGCAGGATGAAGGCGAAGAAGGTGGCGGCGGTCACGGCGGTGCTCCCCTGGAATCCGGACCCAGTCTAGCGGTCCGGCGCGGCGGCCGGCGACTGCCGCCGGCGTGCGGGCGAATCGCGGATAATCGCCGCCATGCTCGTCCACATCCCCGACCTGATCGACGCCGCCACCCTGGCCGGATTCCGCCGCGACCTCGCCGCCGCGTCCTGGGTCGACGGCCGCGGCACCGCCGGCCACCTCGCCGTGCACGCCAAGCTCAACCAGCAGCTGGCGGCCGACGATCCGCTGGCGAAGCGGCTCGGCGACATCGTGCTGCAGGCGCTGTCCGGCAACCGCCTGTTCATGGCCGCGGCACTGCCGTTGCGGGTGCTGCCGCCGAAGTTCAACCGCTATGCCGACGGCGGCACCTACGGCTTCCACGTCGACGGCGCGGTGATGAACGCGCCGGGCCTGCCGCAGCGCGTGCGCACCGACCTGTCGGCGACGCTGTTCCTCAGCGATCCCGACGAATACGAAGGCGGCGAGCTGGTGATCCAGGACGTGTTCGGCGACCGCCGGGTGAAGCTGCCCGCGGGGCATCTCGTTCTCTATCCGGGCACCAGCGTGCACCAGGTGACGCCGGTGACCCGCGGCGCCCGTGTCGCCGCCTTCTTCTGGATCCAGAGCCTGGTCCGCGAGGATGCCCAGCGCGCGCTGCTGCTCGAACTCGACCTGGCGATCCAGAAACTGGCGCTCGACGTTCCCGGCAATCCCGAAATCGCCCGCCTGACCGGCGTCTACCACAACCTGCTGCGGCGCTGGTCGGACACGTGAGCGGCGCCGCGGCGAGCCCGATCCCGGCCGGCGTGCGCTGCGCCGATGACTGGATCACGCATGCCCGCGCCCGCCTGGATCCCGATGTCTACGCCTGGCTCGCCGGCGGCGCTGCCCGTACCTTTCTCGACAACCGCATGGCCTTCGACCGCCGCCGCCTGCTGCCGCGGATGCTCGCGGACGTCGCCGGCGGCGACACCCGCGTCGAGCTGTTCGGCGACCTGCTCGCGCATCCCTTCCTGCTCGCGCCGGTCGGCCACCAGACCCTGCTGCACCCCGAGGGCGAGCTCGCCAGCGCCCGCGGCGCCGCGGCGATGGGTGCCGGCATGGTCGCGGCGACGCTGTCCGGCTTCCGGCTAGAGGACATCGCCGCCTGCGGCGTGGCGCCGCTGTGGTTCCAGCTCTACTGGCAGCCGCGGCGCGAGGACACCCTGGCGCTGGTGCGGCGCGCCGAAGCCGTCGGCTGCCGCGCCCTCGTGCTCACCGTCGACCTGCCGATCGCGCCGCCGCAGCTGAGCGAACGGATCGCCGGCCGCTTGCCGCGGATACCGGCGAACCTCGCCGGCATGGCGCCGTCGCCCTCGTTCACCGCGATGCCCGGCGGCCCCGGCCCACTGCAGAGCCCGCTGCTGGCGGCGGCGCCGCGCTGGGACGACGTCGCCTGGCTGGAGGCGCAGACCCGGCTGCCGCTGCTGCTCAAGGGCGTGCTGCATCCGGACGATGCCCGCCGCGCGCTCGCACTCGGCCTCGACGGCCTGATCGTTTCCAACCACGGCGCCCGCACCGTCGACCGCACGGTCGCCAGCCTCGACGCCCTGCCGGCGGTCGCCGCCGCGGTCGCCGGCAGGGTGCCGGTGCTGTTCGACGGCGGCATCCACGACGGCAGTGAAGCCCTGATCGCCCGCGCCCTCGGCGCCGACGCCGTGCTGATCGGCCGCGCCGCGATGTACGCCCTGGCCGTCGCCGGCGCGCCAGGCGTCGCCCATGTCCTGCATCTGCTGCGGACGGAGCTGGAGATGGCGATGGCGCTGGTGGGGTGTGGGCGGTGGCTCGAGGCCGGGCCCGGCATCCTGTTCAGCGACTGAGAAACGAGGAACGAGGAACGAGAAACGAGTGGTAGGAGCGGCTTCAGCCGCGATCACTCCCCCCTCGCGCAAAGCGCGCGCCGTCACTCGTTCCTCGTTCCTCGTTTCTCGTTTCTCGCTCCTCGCCTCCCAGTGCGACGCTTTCGCCGCCAGGCGCATCCTACCCCCCGTGACCAGCCCTTCCGCCTTCGCGATCGACGTCCCCGAGAGCCTCGTGGCCCGTGCCCGTGGCGGCGAGGCGAGCGCCTTCGAGCAACTGTACCGGCGCTTCGAGCGGCCGGTGTTCACGCTGGCGCTGCGCCTGCTCGGCGACCGCGAGGAAGCGCAGGACGCGCTGCAGGACACGATGCTGAAGCTGTTCGACCGCATCGGTGAATTCCGCGCCGAGTCGCCGTTCTGGGGCTGGCTGCGGCAGATCGCGGTCAACGAGGCGCTGATGCGCCTGCGCAAGCGCAGCCGCCAACCCTTCGCCGACGACGCCGACGAGGTCGAGCTGGAGGCGCACGAAACCCTGCTGCCGCCGGCCGCCGCCGACGCCGCCCTGCTGTCGAAAGCGTTGCAGGCGATGCCCGACGCCACCCGCAGCGTGCTCTGGCTGTACCACGCCGAGGGCTACACCCACGACGAGATCGCCGCCCTGATGGGCCGCACCGCGTCCTTCTCGAAATCGCAGCTCGCGCGCGGCACCCGCCGCCTGCGCGAGCAGCTGCAGATCACCCCGGAGTTGAGCCATGCCTGACGATGTCCTGGTCCGCGAAGAGCGGCCGCCGTTGGAGATCGGCGCCGCGCTGATGGCCCTGCCGCTGGAGACGCCGGACCGCAGCGCCTGGCCGCGGCTGGCCGAACGCATCGCCGCCGCCGAACGCGCGCGGGCGCCGCGCCGGCGCTGGCCGTTCGCGCTCGCCGCCGCCGCGGTGCTGGCGCTGGTTGCGCTGATGCCGCGCTGGCAGGCGGGCACCCTGCCGTCGCCGGCGCCGTCCTCGCCGGTGGCGACCGCGCCGGCTTCCGGCGTCGCCGGCGAAGACGCCAGCCTCGCCGAACTGATGTCCGAGTCGGCGCGCCTGGAACACCTGCTCGCGGCGATGGGCGGCAGCGACGCGCTGTCGGCCAGCGCGACCCTGGTGAGCCTGGAATTCGACGACCGTCTGGCGCGCCTCGACACCGCGCTCGCCGACCCGAGCCTCGACGCCGAGGACCGCCGCCTGCTGTGGCGCCACCGCGTCGCGCTGCTGCGCGACTACGCCGGCCTGCAGGGCACCGCGCAGTGGCTCGCCGCCGAAGGCCGCGGCGGTGACGGCGAACTCGTCGCCGTGTTCTGACCCTCCCCGCACGACCCCCACCGTTACCGAGGTTCCCGATGAAATCCCGCCTGCTTCCCCTCGCCCTCACGGTCGCGCTCGCGGTCCCGGTGGTCGCCGTCGCCGCCGAGCCGGCACCGCGCGCACCGACCGCCGCCGACCGCGCCGCGATCGCCGCCGCCCGCGCCGAACTCGACCGCGCCCGCGCCGAACTCGAGCGTGCCGCCGCGCGCGTCGCCGAACTCGACAGCACCGACCTCGAACGCCTGCGCTTCCAGGTGATCGAGGCCGCCGAAGCCGCCGCCGCCCGCCCCGGCATCGGCATCGTCATGGCATCCAACCCGGAAGGCGGCGTACGCATCGCCGCGGTCACACCCGACGGCCCCGCCGACAAGGCCGGCCTGCGCGCCGGCGACGTGCTGGTCAGCGTCGACGGCCGCCGCATCAGCGGCGGCGGCGGTGCCGGCGACGACAGCGCCATCGCCAGCGCCCGCACGCAGCTGCACGACCTGCGCAAGGGCCAGCAGCTGCGGATCGGCTATCGCCGCGACGGCCGCGACGGCGAGGCGCTGGTGACCGTCGACGACATCTCGCGCGTGATGGTGTTCACGCGCGACGCCGGGAACCACGCGCGCGAGGCCCGCCGGCATGCCGAATTCGCCCGCGGCGAGGCCGCCCGTGCGCTCGAGCTGATCGCCCCCGGTGTACGCGTTGACCTCGAGCGCATCGCCGCCGCCCCCTGCGCCGCCGGCGACGCCGACTGCCGCGTTCCGGTGCTCAGCGAGGCCTTCCGCTGGAACGGCCTGAACCTGGCCGCGCTCGAGCCGAAACTCGGCCGCTACTTCGGCACCGACCGCGGCGTCCTGGTGATCAGCGGCGGCGACACCGTCGGCGGCCTCGAGCCGGGCGACGTGATCCGCCGCATCGGTGGTGAGGCGGTGGCGACGCCGCGCGACGCGATGCGCCTGCTGCGCGACCGCGGCGAAGGCGAGAAGGTGCGCGTCGACGTGCTGCGCGAGCGCGCCGAACGCAGCGTCGAGGTCACCGTGCCGGAAGCGCCGCCGCTGCGCTGGTTCGCGCCGCCGCCGCCGACCCCGCCGACGCCGCCGACGCCGCCGGCACCGCCTGCTGCCCCGACGCCGCCGGCAGCGCCGCGCATCACCGCGCCGGCGCCGCCGGCCCCGCCGGCACCGCCGCGGCCGCCGGAAACCGCCTGGTTCGATGCCGACGGCGAGGTGATCCGCATCGTCCGCGGCGACGTGGCCGTCAGCGACGGCGACGACGGGAAGGCGACGGTCGTGCTCGTGCGCTGAGTGGACCCCCTATCGGCGCCGCGGCTTGCCAGCGCCGCGGCGCCGCTGCTGTACTGGCGCGCCTCTCGCCACCGTTGTGACCGATGCCGCGCCCGCACCGATACGCCATTCCCGTCGGCGTCGCCGCGCTCCTGCTTTCCGCAGCCGCCTGGTGGCTGTCGCCGCCGCAGGCAGCGCCGGCAGTCGATGCCTCGCCGGTTGCGCATCCGGAATCGATCGCGGACCCCGCGACGCCCGTCCCGACCGCCGCCGGTACGGCAGCGCTGCCGGCACTGCCCTCGCCGTCCCTGCCGCTGGCCGAACAGCTCGGCCCGCTGCAGCAACGCGCTGCCGCCGGTGACGGCAAGGCCGCCTGCCGGCTGGCGATGCAACTGCTCCGCTGCGATGTCGCCAACCGCCTCACTGCGGGGATGCATGCGCAGTCGGCGGCACTCGAGCAGGCGCTCGACACGATGCCCGCGGACCAGCTCGAGCAGCTGCAGCTGTTGCTGGAACGTCACGGTGCCGTCGTCGACGACTGCGCCGCCGTGCCCGCGGGCCTCGCGGCGCAGCGCGGCACCCTGCTTCGCCAGGCCGCGCTCGCCGGGGAGATCGACGCGATCCTGCTCTATGCGTACGGCGCTCATCTGGACTTCGGCCATGACGCACCGATCGACGGCGGCCGACCGCGCCCGCGCGATCCGACCGGCCAGCCACGCGACTATTCCTGGCTACGCGACCCGGCGTTCGATGCGTGGAAGCGCGAGGCACCGGCCCTGCTGCACGCCGCCTTCGCTGCCGGCAGCGTCGACGCACTGAGCGCGCTGAGCAGCGGCTACGCGGGATCCGTCGACCAGGCATCGCCGGTACGCGCCTTGCTGCCGCACGACATGGTGATGCACAACGCGCTGCTGATGCTCGCAAGCCGGATCCGCTGGTGGGCCGACGGCAAGCCCCCGCGCTTCCTCACGGCCGAGGGCCGCACCGCAGCGAACGAACTCGTTGACCGCTGGCACCGCGAGTACTTCGCCCGCGCCATCGAACGGCCCGGCCTCCGGGTTCACCCCGGCGCTCCGCCTTACGAGCTGATCAAGCTCGATCCCCATGCGCGTGCGCGCATCGATTGCGCGCATCGGGGAGGCGCCGCGCGATGAATCGCCGCTCGTTGCTCCTGGCGACCGTGCTGCTCGCCGTGGCGGCGGCGACCTGGCTGTGGTCACGCGCCGACACCACTCGCCCGGCGGAGGCCCCGGCCGAAGTCGCCGCACCGGCGCTCCCGCCGCCGTCGCGGCCGCTGCCGACGATCGCGCTGCCGGTCGTGCCGCCGCCGCCGGCGATTCCGACGCGCGAGACCGCCGGCGCGCCGCGCCATGCCGTCGCAGCGTTCTACAAGTCGAACCGGATGCTCGACCGCCTCGACGCGCTGCGGGACCTCGCCGACGCCGGCGAGCCCCGCGCCGCCTGCCGCATCGCCCGTCTGCTGCTGGCCTGCGGGCCGATCCGGAACCACGTGGCGTCCCTGCGTCCGCCGGGTGCTGTCGGCGAAACCCGGGGCGTGTCCACCGCGGCGACGGAACTGCGCGGCCTCGCGATCGAGTGCAGCATGTTCGCGAGCGATGCGCCGACGCTGCTCTCGCACTACCTGCGCCAGGCCGCGCTCGCCGGCGATCCCGAATCGATGCTGCGCTACGCCGATGGGCAACACTGGCCCGAGGACTTCGCGCACGTCTTCGCCGACCCGGTGTTCGACGCCTGGCGCGCCGAAGCACTGCCGATGCTCGAACGCGCGCGCGCCGCCGGCATCGTCGAGGCGGTCGAACTGCTCGAGGCCGCCTATGCCCATGATGCGACGCCGCTCGCCGGCCTCGTCGAGAACGATGCCGAAACCGCGATGTCTTATGCGCTGCTGCGCGCCCGTTTCGGCGGCCCGACGCCCGAGCAGCTTGCCGACGCCGCGGCGCAGCAACGCGCGGCGACCCGCGCCGAGGCGATGTACCGCCGCGATTTCGCCGGTGGCGGCACCCATGTCGACGCGCAGTCGCCGGTACCAGGCGCGCTCGATCCCGACAAGGAATCGGAAGCCTGCGGAGGCTTTCAGTGAAGCGTCGTCAGCTTCGGCGAGGACACCGCGCCGGGCAGCCTCGACGCGGCCAGTCGCGCGCCGATCAACGCCGAGGCGGCGCGCCTGCACGCGCAATGGTTCGACAACCGCGTCCACACCGACGACGAGGCGCGGCGGCGCCTGTCCTGGCCTTCGCCGCTGGACGATTCGCCCACCGCCCGCGCGCCCTGCAGCGACTGATCCGCTACAATCCGCGGGCTTTCCCTGACTTCGGGGAGTAGCCCGGGCCGCCGCCAGGCGGCCACCGCGCGTCAACACACTTGGCAGCAGCCATGGTGCGCGGGCCCTGCCGTCACGGCAGACGTGGGCAAGACCGGAGGCAGGCGGTGCGCGATCCCGGCCGGGGCGTGCGTCGCCGGCCTTCGCGTTTCCCTGTCCCCGGCCCCGGAGTTCCCGCTTGAACGCACTGCTCGTTTCCACCCTCGCCGTGGCGATCGCCGAGATCGGCGACAAGACCCAGCTGCTCGCCCTGTTGCTCGCGGCCCGCTACCGCAAGCCCTGGCCGGTGGTCGCCGGCATCCTGGTCGCGACCCTGCTCAACCATGCGCTGGCCGGCTGGGTCGGCAATCTCGTCGCCGGCTGGATCGACCCGCAGTGGCTGCGCTGGGGCGTCGTCGTGGCCTTCGCCGCGGTCGCCGCCTGGACCCTGGTCCCCGACAAGATGGACGAGGAGGGCGCGCCGAAGCCGCCCCGCTTCGGACCGTTCGTCGCGACCACGATCGCCTTCTTCCTGGTCGAGATGGGCGACAAGACCCAGGTCGCCACCGTCGTGCTCGCGGCGCAGTACGCGCCGCTGTGGCAGGTCGTCGCCGGCACGACGCTAGGGATGCTGCTCGCGAACGCGCCGGTGGTGCTGTTGGGCGCCCGCTTCGCCGACCGGCTGCCGCTGAAAGCCGCGCGCTGGACCGCGGCCGCGCTGTTCGCGGCGCTCGCGGTGTGGGTGGCGTGGAAGGGCGTGCCTGGCGCGCTCTGAGCCCGGCACGGCGCGGCGCGCGCCGCCGCGACCACGTAGTCTTCCCGTATGCGCCTGCGCCCCGCTCTACTCTTCATCGTCGGCATCCTGGTCTTCGCCGCGTGGTTCCTTCACGCGCAGGCGCCGCCGGACCCCGCGCGACCCGACCCGTCCACGACCGTCGACGTCCGGGCACGGTCCGACGTAACGGCGCGGACGTCCCCGGATCAGGTTGCGGGCGCCGCCGCGAAGGCTTTCGGGCCGCTGCCGCCGGTCGACGCGCCGCTATCCGGCTTCGCCGACGCGCTGGAGGAACGGGCCGATGCCGGCGATTCCGCTGCGGCCTGCCGCCTCGGCGCGGAGCTCGCGCGCTGCCGCGCGCTGCTGCAGTTCGCGAGTCCCGAGGGCATCTTTCTGCACGGCCAGGTCCGCATCGCCGAACTCGAGGCGCTCGGCGAGACGGAGGAAGCCGGACGCCTCCGGCCCTGGGCCGATGCGGAAGCCGCCGCCGCGCTCGAATGCGCGAAGCTGCCCGAACCGCTTCGCCGGCGCGGGCCGGAACTGCTGCGGCAGGCCGCGCTCGCCGGTGAACCCGAAGCGATGCTGCGCTATGCGGAAGGTCTCGGCATGTTCGGCGCCACGACCGGCTTCCTGCGTGATCCGGTGTTCGACCACTGGCGGCGCGAGGCGCTGCCCACCCTGCAGCGCGCCCTCGCTTCCGGCATGCCGGAGGCAGCGCTGCTCCTTGCCGCCGGTCATGGCGGCGGCGAGGGCATGGTCGAGGCACTGATCCCCGACGACGCGGTCGACGCCGAGGCCGCGCGCCAGCTGGCGGTGCGACTGCTGGGCGAAGAAGTGACCGTGGCGTGGCTGGGGTCGCGGCAGTACATGCCGACCCCCGCGCCAGAAGACGAGCGCGCCCAGGCGGCGGCGAACGCAGAACGCATGCACGCGGCGTTCTTCGCGGCCCACGATCCCGGCGCGCGCGATCTTCTGGTCCTGCGCCCGCAGGCGTACTACGGGGGCCATGCCGAACCACTCCCGCCGCCGCGCATCGGCACCGGATGCGGGACACTGGAATGAAGGGTCGGCGCGCATGGCTCGCACTTGGGGCCGCCGCCGCGCTGCTGGTGGCCTGGGGCATCCGCACCGCGCTGCCGCCGGATGCGCGCGCGGACGACGCACGGACCGGCCCGCCCATCGCGGCGGAAAGCGCCGGTGGATCCGCCGCGCGCACCGCCCCGGATGAAGCCGGTGCCGCTCCGCCGATGGCGGGCCACGCGATCGGTCTGCCTCCGCAGTCGACCGCCCCGGACGTCGTCGTCGCGCTGCTGCACGACCGCGCCGAAGCCGGCGATGTCCATGCGGCCTGCCGCGTCTGGATCGCACTGCTGGGCTGCCGTGTCGCCGCCGAATACACGAGGGCGCTGGCGACCCGGGAATCCTTCGTACCACCGGACGTCCCGGACGAGTACCTGGAACAACAGGACCGTAGCGAGCTCGCGACGCTCGCCTATCACGAGGCGTGCATGGCGATTCCGCCCGCGATCCACGCGCGCGCCGACGACTACCTGACGCGCGCGGCCCGTGCCGGTGTCACCGAAGCGATGCTGCATTATGTCGACGGACGCCACCTGCACCGGCAGAAGACGTACGACTGGCTGAACCATCCCGGCCTCGACGCGTGGCGACGCGATGCGCCGGCGATGCTGCAGCGCCTGCTGGAATCGGGTACGCCCGAGGCCGTCTTCCTCTATCTCGTCACGAGCGACGGCCCCGATTTCGGCCTGCTGGCCGGCATCATCCCGAACGACCCCGAGCGCGCGCTCGCGTATCGCCTCCTGCTCCGTCGCCTCTCCGGCCGCCGCGACGATCCACCGGGCGTGTCGAACTCACCGCCCGACCGCCTCGTGCGCGCCCGTGCCTTGGCGGCCAGCATGCACGCGCGCCATTTCGGCGATCGCGTCTACTCGCCGGACGAAATCACCACCCGTCTCGCGAGTGGCCTGGTTCCGTGGCCCGACACTGCCGCGACCCGCACCCCCTGCCAGGACGAACCCGTCCCGCTCCCCAGCCGGTAGACTTCGGGCCCGGCTCCCACCCCCCTCCGGATCCCCGCGTGAGCACGCTGCGCGACACCTTCGACGACCTGGCCGCGGCCCTGCGCGAACGCCCCGACGAGATCCTGCTGGAGGTCGGCGCCGGCGGCGAACTGCTGGTCGCGCGGCTGCGCCTGCTGGTCGCGGCGCTGCTGCTGCTCCTGCCGCTGACGAACCTGCTCGGCGGCGGCACCGCGTGGGAGACCGGTGCCGGGCTGGCCGGCACGCTGACGGTGCTCGCGCTCAGCCGCGCGTGGCTGACGCTCGCGCAGCGCAAGCGCCGGCATCGCTGGCTGCCGACCGTGTCGTCGGTGTTCGACGTCAGCGTCGTCACGCTCGTCCTGCTCCTGCTCGGCGTCGACGACCCGGCCGCGGCGCTCAACAGCGTCGTCGTCTGGTGCTGCTACCCGCTCGCGATCTTCGCCACCGCGCTGCGCCACGACCTGCGCGTGACCCTCGTCGCCGGCGGCGCCGCGATGGCGCAGTTCGCGCTGCTGTGGCTCGGCTTCGTGCTCGCGGCCGACGCGCCGCTGGTGTCGGCCGCGTACGGCACGGTCAGCGCGTCGTCGCAGCTGCAGCGCGAAGTGCTGCTGGTCGCGGTGACGCTGGTGACGGCGATCGTCGTGTTCCGCGCCCAGCGCCTCACCCAGCTCAGCGGCACCGACGGGCTCACCGGCCTGCCCAACCGCAGCTACCTCACCCATCGCGTGCCCGGACTCGTCGCCGAGGCGCGCATCGAAGGCCAGACGATGAGCCTGGCGCTGATCGACCTGGACAGCTTCCGGCTGATCAATGCCGAACTCGGCCACCTCGCCGGCGACCGCGCGCTGCGCCACGCGGTGAAGGTGCTGCGCATGGAACTGGGCCGCGAGGAGCCGATGATCCGCGTCGGCGGCGAGGAATTCGTGCTGGTGCTGCGGCTGCCGATCGGCGCCGCGTGGGAGCGCGTCGAAGCCCTGCGTCGCAAGCTCGAATCGCAGCCGTTCCTGCCCGACCCCGACGAGGCGCCGCGCCGCCTGACCCTCAGCGCCGGCCTGTCGAGCTGCCCGCAGGACGCCAACGACCTCTCCGGGCTGATGAAGCGCGCCGACCAGCGCCTGCGCGTGGCGAAGGCGCTGGGGAGGAACCGGGTGGTGGCGCGGGATGATGGCTGAAGCGTAGTTCGTAGTTCGTACGAGGTACGAGGTAGGCGTGGGGGCGGGGAGGTTCGTCGCTGCACCGGTCGTCCACTACCTCCCACTGCCTTCTCGCGCGAAGCGCGGGCCTCGCGACCGGTGACGACCCGCGAAACCGGGGATCTTCGGCGGCCCGCCCGCCGCGTCGCCTACCTCGTACCTCGTACGAACTACGAACTCGGCCCGAATCCTTGCCCCCGCCCGGGCCCAGCCACTACCCTGCCCCATCCTCTCCAAGGCGCCACGCGATGTTCACGTCGATCCTGTTCGGGCTTTTCGGTCTCGCCGTGCTGGTCGGCATCGCGTGGGTGTTCTCGAACAACAAGGCGGCGGTGAACTGGCGGCTGGTCGGCATCGGCGTCAGCCTGCAGATCGCGTTCGCGGCGCTGGTGCTGCTGGTGCCGGGCGGCAAGGACGTCTTCCAGGCGCTCGGCGACGGCTTCGTGCGGATCCTCGAGTTCGTGAACGCGGGCTCGCAGTTCATCTTCGGCAGCCTGATGAACACCGAGACGTACGGGTTCATCTTCGCGTTCCAGGTGCTGCCGACGATCATCTTCTTCGCCGCGCTGATGGGCGTGCTCTACCACCTGGGCGTGATGCAGTGGATCGTGCGCTGGATGGCCTGGGGCATCACCAAGCTGATGCCGGTGTCCGGCGCCGAAACCACCAGCGTCTGCGCCAGCGTCTTCATCGGCCAGACCGAGGCGCCGCTGACGGTGCGCCCCTACATCGCCCGCATGACCGAGTCCGAGCTGATCACGATGATGATCGGCGGCATGGCGCACATCGCCGGCGGCGTGCTCGCAGCCTACGTCGGCATGCTCGGCGCCGGCGATCCGGTGCAGGGCGCCTTCTACGCCAAGCACCTGCTGGCCGCGTCGATCATGGCGGCGCCGGCGACGCTGGTGATCGCCAAGATCCTGATCCCGGAAACCGGCAACCCGCTGACCCGCGGCACCGTGAAGATGGAGGTCGAGAAGACCACCTCGAACGTGATCGACGCCGCCGCCGCCGGCGCCGCCGACGGCCTGCGCCTGGCGCTGAACATCGGCGCGATGCTGCTGGCCTTCATCGCGCTGATCGCGATGATCAACGCGCCGCTGACCTGGCTCGGCGAAGTCAGCGGCCTGTCGGCCTGGCTGGGCAAGCCGACCGACCTCGCGAACCTGTTCGGCTACCTGCTGGCGCCGATCGCCTGGGTGATCGGCGTGCCGTGGCAGGACGCGAACGTCGTCGGTTCGCTGATCGGCCAGAAGGTGGTGATCAACGAATTCGTCGCCTACCTGCAGCTGGCCGACATCGTCAACGGCCGCGTCGAGGGCGTCGAGCTGAGCGAGAAGGGCCGGCTGATCGCCACCTACGCGCTCTGCGGCTTCGCCAACTTCAGCTCGATCGCGATCCAGATCGGCGGCATCGGCGGCCTCGCCCCGGAACGCCGCCAGGACCTCGCCCGCTTCGGCCTGCGCGCCGTCCTCGGCGGCACCATCGCCACGCTGATGACGGCGACGATCGCCGGTGTGCTGACCAGCCTCGGCGGCTGACATGGGCGCGGGACGTCGCCAGGTCGTCGTCGTCGGTTCCTACAACCACGACCACGTCTGGACGACCGACGTGCTGCCGGTGCCGGGCGCGACCCGCCTGGCGACCTACGCCGGCGGCCCCGGCGGCAAGGGCTTCAACCAGGCGGTGGCGGCGGCGCGTGCCGGCGCGCCGACGGTGTTCGTCGCCGCGCTCGGCGCCGACGCGGCGGCGGCGAACGCACGCGTGCTGGCGACCGCCGAGGGCATCGACCTGCGCGACGAAGTGATCGCCGACGTCCCGTCCGGCGCCGCCGGCATCTTCGTCGACGCCGATGGCCGCAACGTGATCGCGATCGCGCCGGGCGCCAACGCCTGCCTGAGTCTGGGCTTCGTCGCCGCCCAACAGGTGCCGCTGGCGGGCGCGGCGGTGGTGCTGGCGCAGCTGGAATCGCCGCCCGACGTGGTGTTCGCCGCGCTCGCGGCCGCCCGCGACGGCGGCGCCCTGACCCTGCTCAACCCGGCGCCGGCGAACGCGCCGACGCGCCGCGAGCTGATCGACGTCGCCGACGTGCTGACGCCCAACGAGACCGAATTCGCCGCTCTGCTCGGCCGGCACGCCCAGCGCGCGGTGTCGCCCGACGACCTGCCGCGCCTGCGCGGGCCGACGCTGCACGGCCTGTGCCGCGAGCTGGCGCCGCGGTCGACGGTCGTGGTGACGCTGGGCGCCGCCGGCTGCTTCGTCTCGCACCCGGAGGCGAGGCGCCGCGGCGATGCCGAGGCCTGCTACGCGGTCGATGCCGACAAGGTCGCCACCGTCGACACCACCGGCGCCGGTGACGCCTTCAGCGGCGCCCTCGCCGCCCGCCTCGCCGCGGACCCGGCGGCGCCATTCGCCGCCGCGGTGCGCTTCGCCGGCCGTTTCGCCGCGTTGTCGACCACCCGCCGCGGCGCGGCGCTGGCGATGCCGCGGGCGGATGAAGTGAGGGGTAGTTCGTAGTTCGTTTGATGTAGTTCGTAGTCGTCGCCCGCGTCGTTTCGACCTCTGGCGACCGGCCGGCGAGAAACGCGTGATCCGGTGTGGCCGCGGACCCACTACCCACTACATCATGAGAACTACCAACTCACGGTCCCGCGGATGAAGCGCCGCACGCTACTGAAGGGAATCGCCACCGGAACCGCCGCCGGGCTCGCCGGCGGAGCGTGGTGGCTGGCGGGCGATCCGGCGGCGGTCGCGGGTATCGCCGACCTCGGCGCGGCGCGGGCCTGGGTGCAGCGGATCGCCGCCTCCCCGGGCGCGCGCTCGCTGACGGCATGGCCGCTGGCGCAGGTGCTCGAGCATTGCGCGCAGAGCATCGAGTTCTCGCTCGACGGCTTCCCCGAGATGAAGCCGGCCTGGTTCCAGGCCAGCGCCGGCACCCTGGCCTTCCGCGCGTTCGCCCGCGCCGGGGCGATGCGGCATGGCACCACCGAACCGATTCCCGGGGCGCCGGCGCTGGCCGCGACCGATGTCACCGCGGCGTCGGACCGGCTGCTGGCGGCGCTCGACCGCTTCGCCGCGCATGCCGGACCGCTGCAGCCGCATTTCGCCTATGGCGCGCTCGACAGGGCGCAGTACACCCGCGCACACCTTCTGCATCTGGCCGAGCACGCCGGCGAGATCGACGGGCTGGCGTGATGGACGCGGAAGGCGGCTCGACGCGCTGGAGTCTCGTGCTTGCCGCTGGCAGCGCCGACGCCGGCGCCGGCGACGCCCTGCAGGCCCTGCTGGCCGCCTATCGGCCGGTGATCCTCGCCTGGTTCCGTCGCCACGCCGGCAGCGACGCCGCCGACGACGCCACCCAGGCCTTCCTGCTGCACTTCGTCGAACACCGGCTGGCGGCGCGCGCCGACCGCGAACGCGGTTCCTTCCGCGCCTTCCTGCACGCGGCGATGCAGAACCACCACCGCCAGGCCTGGCGCGACGCCCATGCGGCACGCCGCGACGCCGGCCTCCCCGCCGGCGAGGCCGCGCTGGCAGCGCTCGCCGACCCGGCCCCGGATGTCGCCGCGGCGTTCGACCGCGACTGGGCCCTGCAGGTCGTCGCCCGCGCCGCCGAACGACTGCGCACGGAAGCCACGCGCGCCGGCAAGGCGCGGCTGTTTGCGGCGCTGCAGCCCTTCCTGGTCGAGCCGCCGGCCGCTGCCGATTACGCGCGCATCGGCGGCGAACTCGGGATGAGCGCGAACCACGTCGCGGTCGCGGTGCGGCGGCTGCGCGAACGCCTGCGCGACCACGTCCGCCGGGAACTCGCCGACACCCTGGCGGCCGGTGCCGACGTCGACGCCGAACTGGCCTGGCTGCGGCGGGCGCTGCGCGGCGACTGACGCGGCTGGGCCCGCGCGGCGACGCATGCGGCGTCGCAGCGAAGGAGGCGCTGGCCCCGGCGCCCGCCGGCTGTCATCGCCGCCGCGGTTCCGCTTAGACGGTGTATCGGAACCGGGGAAACGCGATGCGCGAGAGACGATCCTGCAATCCGCCTGCGGAAGCGCCCGACGCGCCCGCGCGCCGCCGCCGGCTGCTGGAAACCGCGTTCGCCGGCAATCGGCCGGAGGTGCCGGTGACCGCACTGCCGGCGCCGGCCGAGGCCCTGCTCGAGGGCTGGGGGCGCAGCGGCGGCCCGCCGCCGGACCTCGCCGCCATCGCCGCGAGCCTGCGCGGCAACGGCGACCGGGCCGATCTGCCTGCCACTTTCGCCCGCGCGGTGCTCGCGGCGGCGCTGGCCGACGTCGGCCTGGAAGCGACGCGTGCCGGCCACGACGCCGTGTTCGCCGCCCTGCGTCCCTGGATCGATCACGATCCGGACCCGGCCGAGCTCGGCGCATCGGCGAAGCAACTGGGGCTGTCCGCGAGCAGACTGGTCGCCGCCCTGCGCCGCCTGCGCCGACGCTTCCGCCAGCGCATCGACGCGACGCTCGGGCTGTGGGCGCCGACGCCGGAACAGCGGCGGGTGCTGCGGCGGCAACTGCACGAAGCGCTTGCTCGAGAGGACATGCGATGAACCATCCCACGCCCGGCGACGTCACCCGCGCCCTCGCCGACTTCGCCTTCGCCTCGCAGTCGCGACCGGCCGGCGGCTCGCGGCCGCTGGCCTGGCTGTCGGCCGACGAACTGGCGATCGACCTCGACGACCCGGCACAGCGCCGCTTCGGCGACTACGAACTGGTCGCGAAGCTCGGCGCCGGCGGCATGGGCGTGGTCTACCGGGCCCGCCAGCACGGACTGGAGCGCGACGTCGCGATCAAGCTGCTCGCGGCCGGACCGTGGGCGTCGGATGAATTCATCGCCCGCTTCCGCCGCGAGGCGCGCAGCGCCGCCCGCATGCAGCACCCGAACATCGTCGAGATCCACGAGTTCGGTGAGCGCGACGGCCTGCACTGGTTCTCGATGCGCCTGGTCGCCGGCGAATCGCTCGCCGAGCGCCTGCACCGCGACGGCCCGATGCCGCCTCATGAGGCGGCGCGGCTGCTGCGCAAGGTCGCCGAGGCGATCGACTACGCGCACCGGCTGGGCGTGCTGCACCTGGACCTGAAGCCGGCGAACATCCTGCTGACCACGGACGGCGAGCCGCTGGTCGCCGACTTCGGCCTCGCCCGGCGCATCGACGCCGGCCACGACGGCGGCGACGAGATTTCCGGCACGCCGGCCTACATGGCCCCCGAGCAGGCGACCCTGCGGACGCAGCCGCTCGGCGCCGCCACCGACATCCACGGTCTCGGCGCGACGCTGTACCGGATGCTCGCCGGGCGGGCGCCGTTCGCGGGCGAGGACTCGCAGGCGACGCTGCACGCGGTGGTCGCGTTGACGCCGCCGCGGCCGTCGTCGCTGCGCCGCGCCATCCCCGCCGACCTCGACGCGATCTGCCTGCGCTGCCTGGAGAAGGAGCCGGCGCAGCGCTACGCCAGCGCGCGTGAACTCGCCGACGACCTCGGCCGCTTCCTCGACGGCCGCCCGGTCGGCGCGCGCCCGCTGTCGCCGCCGCAGCGCTTCGTGCGTTGGCTGCGTCGCGAGCCGAAGCTCGCGTTCGCATCCTCGGCGGCGTTCGCGGCGCTGGCGATCGGCTTCGCGGTCGCGGCGGTGCAGTGGCGGGAAGCGGAATCCGCGCGGTCGATCTCCGAAGTGCAGCGTCTGCGCGCGGAGATGCATGCGCAGGCGCAGGAAAAGGCGGTCGAACTCGCGGTGCACCTGTTCACCGGCGACATCGCGGGCGAACGCGCCGGTCCGGAGCACCACGGCGACGTCGCCCCGGAAGAGACACGTGCGGAGGACACGGTCGCCTGGCTGCAGGAGGCGACCGCCGGCGACGAAGCCCTGCTCGCCCGCATCCTCGGCGCGTTCACGGCAGCGCTCGCCCGGCAGCGGGGTGCCGAAGGCGCGCAAACGATCCTGGCACCGGTGGTGGAGAACATCGGTGCCCCGTACCGGGCACAGGTCGCCGCGCGCTGGGAAGCCCGCGGCGGCAGCGACGACCTCGTGATCGCGGCACTGTGGTCGCGTCCGGGCAACGCGGACCTGCCCGCCTACTGGCGCGGCGACGGACCGCGGGTGCTGCCGATGGGCGACTTCGCACGGCGCATCGCCGCGGCGCATGCACGCGATCGCGACGCGGTCATGCCCTTGTTCGTCGCCGCGCTCTACTGCGATCCGCGCCAGGCGCCCTGTGCGATCGCCGACGCCGCCCGCAGGCTGACGGCGGTCGACCCGGACAACGCCGCCAGCTGGGCCCTCGCCGCGGCGCGTGATGCCGCGACCGCGGAAGAACGGCGTGCAATGCTCGCGCGCGCCGCCGGTGCGTCACGCTTCGACGACCGTTTCGCCGATCTGTTCGCGCTGTTGCGTCGCGGCCTCGACGACTCCGGAGTGCCTTGGCCGGAAGCACTGCTGCAACCTCTCGCCGCCGCATCGGGCTCGGACCGGCCGGCGATGCTGCCGGTGTACTGGGAGTTCCAGTTGCGGCCGGTCTTCCCGCAGCCGTTCGTCGAACTCTGCAACCCGGTGAACGGCCGAATGGCGGACGACCTGCGCGCCGACTGCATCGCCTATGCCGATCTGTTGTCGGGATCGCGTGGGGGAATGCTGCACAACCATGTCGGCGAGCTGATGTTGCGCCGCCTCCTGCCCGACGGTCCGCGCACCGCCGAACTGGTGGAAGCACGTCGCCGCTATCTGTGGCTGATGTCCACCCCCGCAGTGCTGGCAGTCACCGCCGAAGTCGGCGGCGGCTGGGAGCAATTGATGGACGATGCCGCGCGCGTCGGTGAGCGCGAGGCCTTCTTCCTGCGCATGGAGCGCCTCGGTCATCGCCGGGAGCCGCCGGCCGGCTGGCTTCCGGCGGACCCGGACACCCTGCTGCTGCCCGAACAACGACGCTCCGGTCCCTCGGCTTCCAACTAGAATGCTGCGGTGACTCCGCCCGCCCTGCCCGCCCTCCACCTCGGCCCGCACACGATCGCCCCCGCGCTCGTGCTCGCGCCGATGGCCGGCGTCACCGACAAGCCGTTCCGGATGCTGTGCAAGCAGCTCGGCGCCGGGCTGTGCGTGTCGGAGATGACGACCTCGGACCCGCGCTTCTGGAACACCGCCAAGTCCCTGAACCGCATGGACCACGCCGGCGAGCCGGCGCCGGTCAGCGTGCAGATCGCCGGCACGGTGCCGGAGGTGATGGCGGCGGCGGCGCGCCACAACGTCGAGCACGGCGCCCAGCTCATCGACATCAACATGGGCTGCCCGGCGAAGAAGGTCTGCAATGCCTGGGCCGGCAGCGCGCTGATGCGCGACGAGGCGCTAGTCGCGCGCATCCTGTCGGCCGTCGTGCAGGCCGTCGACGTGCCGGTGACGCTGAAGATCCGCACCGGCTGGGACGCCGCGCACCGCAACGCGCCGGTGATCGCCCGCATCGCCGAGGACTGCGGCATCGCCGCGCTGGCGGTGCACGGGCGCACCCGCGACCAGCACTACACCGGCCACGCCGAGTACGACACGATCGCCGCGGTGAAGCAGGCGCTGTCGATCCCGGTGCTCGCCAACGGCGACATCGATTCACCGCGCAAGGCGGCCTTCGTGCTGCGCCACACCGGCGCCGACGGTCTGCTGATCGGCCGCGCGGCGCAGGGCCGGCCGTGGATCTTCCGCGAGATCGCGTACCACCTCGCCACCGGCGAGACCCTGCCCGAACCCGGGGTCGCCCAGGTGCGCGACATCCTGCTCGCCCACCTGCGCCACCTGCACGCCTTCTACGGCGAAACCAGTGGCGTGCGCATCGCCCGCAAGCACCTCGGCTGGTACGCGAAGGACCGCCCCGAGAACGCCGCCTTCCGGGCGGTGGTGAACCGGGCGGAGTCGGCGGCGGAGCAGCTGGCGCTGACCGCGGACTATTTCGACGGACTCGTGCTGGCCGAAGCGGCTTGAGGCGAGTAACGAGTGGAGAGTAACGAGTAAACGAGTCGCGCCTTCGGCGCGTCGCGCGCAGCCCGAGCTCCCACTCGTTACTCGTTACTCTCCACTCGTTACTCGCTCTATCTGAAGAGCAAGGCCCCGATCGCCGCGACGAAGACCGCGACCACCAGCCACCGACCCGAACCCGGCGCATCGCCCGGCCGGATCGTCTCGTTGAAGTGGCCGCGCGGGGCGCGACGTCCACGCGCGAGCAGCT
This sequence comes from Arenimonas composti TR7-09 = DSM 18010, assembly GCF_000426365.1. Taxonomy (GTDB): domain Bacteria; phylum Pseudomonadota; class Gammaproteobacteria; order Xanthomonadales; family Xanthomonadaceae; genus Arenimonas; species Arenimonas composti. The sequence continues at coordinate 253,279 of NZ_AUFF01000003.1, forward strand.
GCTGGCCGAGGCGCTTGAGGTCGTCGACCGGCACGTTCGCGGCGGCGGCGCGCGCGCCCGCGGTGGCGTTGCCGGCGCCGGCGCCGAGGCGCTGCAGCAGCTGCGGCAGCCCGTTGCCCATGAAATGGGCGCGCATCTCCGGTGACATGCGCGCCATCTGCTGCTCGAGCTTGCCGCGGATCTCCGGCGGCAACTGCGACAGGTCCAGCCGGCTGACGTCGTTCATTCGCCTTCCTCCCCCACCGGCTCGGTCCAGATGCGCGCCCACAGGTCGGGCAGGCGACGGCGCGCTTCCCACGGCCAGGACAGCGCCTCGGGCGGCACCTCGCGCCAGCCGTCGCCGTCGGCGCGCGCGACCACGAAGCGGAAACTGTAATCGGGTTCGGCGCCCATCCGCAGGTCGGTGAGCACGAGCCGGCCGTCGCGCTGCTGCGCCTTCATGAAGCCGTGGTTGAACCACGCCAGCCGGCGCACCGCCGGATACCCGGCGACCGCCGCCAGGTCCGCGGTGTCGGACCGGTAGGCGCGCAGCCGCAGCGGCCCGCGGTCGGCGACCAGCGAACGCTCGCCCTCGAGGAAACCGTCGGGCGTCATCGCCACCACCCGCCAGGCGAAGGTCGTGAACGGCATCGGCACCGTGAAGCGCGGCGCGTCGGCGAGCCCGCGCGCCGCCAGCGCCCGCGCCGCCTCGCGCTCGACGGCCAGCTTGGCGACCGCGGCCCAGCCGAGGTAACCCAGGTTCAGCGCCAGCGCCGCGACCAGCCACGGCCGCGCCTGCCGGCGCATGCCCAGCCATGCCGCGACGGGGACGGCCAGCAACAGCGGAAGCGACAGCAGCGGATCGATGATGAACAGCGTCGCCCACATCGCCGGCGGCACCGGCAGCGGCCACAGCAGCTGGGTGCCGTAGACGGTGCAGGCGTCGAGCAGCGGATGCACCAGCAGGCAGGCCAGGATGATCGCCAGCCAGCGCCCGGGCGCCGCCGCGACCCGGCCGCCGCGCCGGCGCAGCCAGGCCCAGAGCAGGAAGCCGAACGGCACCAGCAACAGCAGCGAATGCGTCGGCCCGCGGTGCCAGGTCATCTCCGCCACCGGGTCGGCGAACAGCAGCGGCAGGACGTCGATGTCCGGCAGCGACTGCAGGCCGGCGCCGGCGAGCATCGCCGCGCGGCGGTGCGCGGGCGGGGCGATGGCGCCGGCGAGGGCGGCGCCGAGGAAGAGGTGGGTGACCGAATCCATCTGCCGATTGTAGGAGCCCGTTGTAGGAGCGGCTTCAGCCGCGATGCCTTTCCCGGAGTGGCGGGGAGGAAAGAGCATCGCGGCTGAGTTGGAGCATCGCGGCAGGAGCATCGCGGCTGAAGCCGCTCCTACAGGAGAGAGAGAAGGAGGCAGGGGGTCTTAACGCGGCGCTACCGCGTTCGCCGGCACACTCCCCCGAAACCAGATGCACCCACCGGGCCCGGGATGTATCATGCGCGCCCGCCCCACCTCATCCCTTCATCGCAATAGAAGGATATAACCTCGATGTCCAGCTACCTCTTCACCTCCGAGTCGGTCTCCGAAGGCCATCCGGACAAGCTCGCCGACCAGATCTCGGATGCCGTGCTCGACGCGATCCTCGCCCAGGACAAGCGCGCGCGCGTGGCCTGCGAGACGCTGGTGAAGACCGGCGCGGCGATCGTCGCCGGCGAGGTCACGACCTCGGCGTGGGTCGACATCGAAGCGCTGGCGCGCAAGGTCATCAACGGCATCGGCTACGACAACAGCCACGTCGGCTTCGACGGCCACACCTGCGCGATCATCAACATGCTCGGCAAGCAGTCGCCGGACATCAACCAGGGCGTCGACCGCAAGAAGCCCGAGGAACAGGGCGCCGGCGACCAGGGCCTGATGTTCGGCTACGCCTGCGACGAGGCCCCGGAATTCATGCCGGCGCCGATCTACTACTCGCACCGCCTGGTCGAGCAGCAGGCCAAGGTTCGCAAGAGCGGCAAGCTCAAGTGGCTGCGCCCGGACGCGAAGTCGCAGGTCACCCTGCGCTACGCCGAGGACGGCAACAGCATCCTCGGCCTCGACGCCGTGGTGCTGTCGACCCAGCACGACCCCGAGGTCAAGCAGAAGGACCTCGTCGAGGCCGTGCGCGAGCAGATCCTGAAGCCGGTGCTGCCGAAGAAGTGGTTCGAGTCGCTGCCGAAGAACAAGGTGCACATCAACCCGACCGGCAAGTTCGTGATCGGCGGCCCGGTCGGCGACTGCGGCCTGACCGGCCGCAAGATCATCGTCGACACCTACGGCGGCATGGCCCGCCACGGTGGCGGCGCGTTCTCCGGCAAGGATCCGTCGAAGGTCGACCGTTCGGCCGCCTACGCCGCGCGCTACGTCGCCAAGAACATCGTCGCCGCGGGCCTGGCGCGCCGCTGCGAGGTGCAGGTCTCGTACGCCATCGGCGTCGCCGACCCGACCTCGATCTCGGTGACCACCTTCGGCACCGGTGCGATCCCGGACGCGCAGATCGAGAAGCTGATCCGCGCCCACTTCGACCTGCGTCCGTACGGCATCACGAAGATGCTCGACCTCGAGCACCCGATCTACCAGGCCACCGCCGCCTATGGTCACTTCGGCCGCAAGCCGAAGGAGATCAGCTACACCGGCGCCGACGGCAAGAAGACCACGGCCACCGCCTTCTCCTGGGAAAAGACCGACCGCGCCGAGGCCCTGAAGAAAGCCGCCAAGAAATAACCCCTCCCCCACCCCGTAGGAGCGCCTTCAGGCGCGATCCCCAAAGGTAGGAGCGCCTTCAGGCGCGATAGACGGGCCGCGAAAGCGGCCCGTCTTCTTTCCAGCCCCCCACCACCGCCGCGGAGCAGCCCCGCCGCCCCCCGAATCTGGCATCGTTCCGCCATGCCCGAAGCCGCCGGAAAGAACCGCCGCCCGCTCGCCAGCCGCGACACCGGCTGGGCGCGCCGCATGGCCGCCGCCCTGGTGCGCGCCAAGGCCAGCCCGGACCTGATCTCCTTCGCCAGCGTGCCGGTGGCCCTGGTCGGCGCCGGCGCCCTGCTCGCGCTCGAGGCCCCCTGGGGCCCACTGCTCTGCGCGGTGATGGTGCAGCTGCGGCTGCTGTGCAACCTGCTCGACGGTATGGTCGCGGTCGAGGGCGGCCGCGGCGGCCCGACCGGCGCGCTGTGGAACGAACTGCCCGACCGCGTCGCCGACAGCGTGCTGGTCATCGCGCTCGGCTACGCCGCGGGTTCGCCGGCACTGGGCTGGGCCGGCGCGCTGTTCGCGGCGCTGACCGCCTACGTACGCGCGACCGGCGGCGCCCTCGGTTTCGAGCAGGACTTCTCCGGCATGTTCGCGAAGCCGCGGCGGATGTTCGTGCTGACCGTCGCCTGCCTCATCGCCAGCTTCCAGCCCTTCTGGCGCGACAGCGTGTTCGCGCTCGACGCCGGCGCCTGGATCATCGCCGTCGGTTCGCTGCTGACCTGCATCGGCCGCACGCAGCGGCTGGCCGCGAAGCTGCGCGCGCGCGCCGACGGCGCGGAAGCGACGGCCGCCACGGAGGCGCCGGCACGGGACATGGCGCCGTGAGCCTCGCCGGTCGCCTGGTCGGTACGCCGCTGGTGCTGGGCCTGCGCGGCCTCGTCGGCGCCTCGCCGCGCTGGCTCGGCTGCGCACCGGCGGCGAGCACACGCATCTACTTCGCCAACCACACCTCGCACCTGGACACCCTGGCGCTGTGGTCGGCCCTGCCCGGCTGGCTGCGGCGCACGACGCGGCCGGTCGCGGCGCGCGATTACTGGGGCAAGCCGGGGCTGCGGAAATGGTTCGGCGCCAGCGTGTTCAACGCGCTGCTGATCGACCGCGAACGCAGCGATCCCGCCGCCGACCCGCTGGCGCCGCTCGCCGAGGCGTTGGCCGGCGGGCAGTCGCTGATCCTGTTCCCCGAAGGCACCCGCGGGCGCGAGCGCGAGCCGGCGCCGTTCAAGTCGGGCCTGTTCCACCTGGCGACGCGCTTCCCGCAGGTCGAACTGGTGCCGGTGTATCTCGAGAACCTCTACCGCTCGATGCCCAAGGGCGCGCACATCCCGGTGCCGCTGACCTGCGCGGTGCGCTTCGGGGCACCGCTGCAGCGCATCGACGGCGAGGACAAGGCGGCCTTCCTGCAGCGCGCCCGCGCCGCGGTGGTCGCGCTGATGAATGCCGGACCGGCGGCGGGCTGAGGAGACGACGATGGGACTGTTCGGATTCGGCGATAAACCCGGCGCGCGCTTCGATCTCGCGGCGATCGGCGAGCAGTGGCGGACGCGCGCACTGTCGGCCGACCGCACCGCCTCGGTGTCGATCCGGGTGATCGACGACGACTTCGACCGCGGGCCGTTCCCGTTCGTGGCGCTGATCCAGCCGCTGGCGGTCGTGCTGCCCGACCAGTTCGACCGCTGGACCGCCGCGACCCATTTCGCGCTCGAACGCGACGGCGATGCGCTGCTGGTGCTCGTGCATCGCGAGCCGCGCCTGATCACCTGGTATGCGCACGCGGCGACGAAGGGGCAGCTCGAGCGCTGCCTGAAGGCGCTGAAGAAGACCAACCCGGTGCGCTGGGGCATCCACCACGACCGCGAGTGGGCCGACTACGACCGCGCCCGCCTGCACGGAGCCGAATAACGGTGTCAGAGACAGTTATTCCCCTGTTTGCTTCGGTGCCCGGCCTCCCTGCGGGAATAGCTGTCTCCGACACCGTTATTCTGTTCGCCGGCGTCGTCGGGCTGCTCGTGCTCGCCTCGCTGATCGGCGGCGTGCTCGCCTGGCGCGCGCGCGGCGCGCCGAACCCGACCGTCAGCAACCTCAACCAGCGCATCGTCGCGTGGTGGTGGATGGTGGCGGTGCTCGGCATCTGCTTCTGGCTCGGCGCCGGCGCGACGGTGCTGCTGTTCGCCTTCGCCTCGCTGATCGCGCTGCGCGAGTTCGTCACTTTGACGCCGACGCGCTGGAGCGACCACTGGGCGCTCGTCGCCGCCTTCTACGTCGTGCTGCCGGTGCAGTACTGGCTGATCTGGAGCGACTGGTACGGGCTGTTCGCGATCTTCATCCCGGTCTACGCGATGCTCGCGCTGCCGGTGCTCGCGGCCTTCCAGGGCGATACCGACCAGTTCCTCGAGCGCACCACCAAGATCCAGTGGGGCGTGCTGATCTGCGTCTACTTCATCAGCTACGCGCCGGCGCTGCTGCTGATCGACCTCGCCGCGCCCGGCGCCGCGACGCCCGGCCACGGCAGCGAGCGCAACCTGATGCTGCTGTTCTACCTGCTGCTCGTCGTGCAGATCAGCGACGTGCTGCAGTACGTCTGCGGCAAGCTGTTCGGGCGCACGAAGCTGGCGCCGAAGGTGAGCCCGAGCAAGACCGTCGAAGGCCTGGTCGGCGGCGGGCTGCTGGCGATCGGCGTCGGCACCGCGCTGCACGGCTTCACCCCGTTCACGCCGCTGCAGGCAGCCGGGATGAGCGCGGTGATCGTGCTCGCCGGCTTCCTCGGCGGGCTGGCGCTGAGCGCGGTGAAACGCAGCCTCGGCGCCAAGGACTGGGGGCAGATGATCGAGGGCCACGGCGGCATGCTCGACCGCCTCGACTCCGTGTGCTTCGCGGCGCCGGTGTTCTTCCACCTCTGCCGCTACTTCTTCTCCGCCCCCGCCGCGGCCGGCCTGTAGGAGCGCCTTCAGGCGCGAAGCCTTTGCCGGGAAACGAGAATCCGCCGCATCGCGAACCAGAACAGGAACGCGGCGACGACGCCGGCGGCCACGCCCCACCACACCTCCGGCATGCCCAGCCGCCGCGACGCGAGCAGCTCGATCGCGCCGTCGCGGGCGCGGTAGCGCACGACGTGGGTCTCGAGGCCGCGCTTGCGTTCGAGCTCCACGATCGGCGCGTCCGCATCGCCGCCGATCCGCCGCCAGAACAGGCGGCCGCCGCCGGGCGCGGCGACATTGCCGCTGGCCGGCACCACCGGCGTCAGCGACGGCCAGCGTTCGAGCGCGGCGGACAGTTCGGCCGCATCGAGCGCGACCGCGGCGCGCGGATCCTCGCGGGCGACGACGGGGACGTGCAGCGGCGTCGCGTGCAGTGCATCGCCGGCGGCGAGGTCACGCGCGCGCAGATGCGACAGCGCGTGCGCGACCAGCAGCATCGACGCGGTGCCGACCACCGGCGCGAAGTAGGGCGAGGCGGCGAGGCGCAGGGGCCAGCGCGGCGGGTGGCGCGGTCTCGGGCTGGCGGCGGGCATGGGTGGACTGTCGAATGCGCGGGGACGGATGTCGAGGGGAACGTTCGCCCCCGTCCGCGACCCGCGCGGAGCCGCGTCGACGAAGTGCCCCTGACCGCAGGCGTCACGCGGCGTCGCGACGGGCGAGGTGGACGATGGCGAGGACCGCGAGGGCGAGGCCGAGCACGAGCCCGACGGTCACCGCGCGCACCGGATCGGCGTTTTCGGGGCTGGCGAGGGCCTGGATCGGCATCGTCCACGGATAGCGCGGCGCCCAGTCGGACGACTGCACGATCAGGAAGCCGCCGACGGTCGCGCTCATGCCGGCCGCGACCGCGATGGTGAAGCTGCGGAAACGCAGCGCGATCCAGCCCTGCAGCGCGAGCATCGGCAGTGAGGCGACGAATCCGATGGCGCCGGTCTTCGCCAGGTAGGCCCACGGCGGCGCGCCGGCCAGGCCGAACACCGGCTTGGCCACCATCAGCACGCCGCCGCCGAGCGCCGTCAGCAGCACCAGCAGCGCGAACGCCGCCGCGGTCATCGCCACCAGCACGAGCCACTTCGCGGCGTAATGCGCCGGGCGCGGCAGCGGCAGCGCGAGCAGGTGCTTCCACTGCTGGTTGCCGTGCTCGAGCCCGGCGAGCAGCGCCGACTGCAGCGTCACGAACAGCGGCAGCATCAGCACGATCCACAGCCCGTAGACGTTCGCGCCGAAGGCCTGCCACACCTGTTCGCCGCTCATCGGCGACGGTTTCAGCTCGCGCGCGACCAGCTGCAGCACCATCATCCCGGCGACCACCGCCGGCGCGATCGCGCACATCCACAGCGCCAGCGTGCGGCGCAGCTTCAGCGCCTCCGCCGACAGCGCGCGTGCGAGCGCGCTCACGCCGCCACCGCCTGCGCGGGTTCGCCGGTGAGGTCGAAGAACAGCGACTCCAGCGAGCGCGCCTCCAGCGCCAGGTGCGACACCGCGAGGCCGGCGCCGACCAGGCGCGTGTTGATCGCTTCCGCCGGCCGGTCGCCGAGCGGCACGACCAGCGCGTCGCCGTCGCGCTCCACCGTCTCGCCGAAGCCTGCCAGCAGCGCCGCCGCCCGCACCGGATCGTCGACGACGATGCGCAGCCGCGGCCGCGACCGCGCCCGCAGCGCGGCGATGTCGCCCTCGAAACGCAGCCGGCCGCCGTGCAGCACGCCGACATGCGTCGCGGTCTGCTCGACCTCGGCCAGCAGATGGCTCGACACGAAGACGGTGACGCCCTCGCCCGCCAGCCCGCGCAGCAGCGCGCGCAGGTCGACGATGCCGGCCGGGTCGAGCCCGTTCGACGGCTCGTCGAGGACCAGCAACCGCGGCTCGCCCAGCAGCGCCAGCGCGATCGCCAGTCGCTGCCGCATGCCGAGCGAGTAGTCGCGCACGCGGCGGTCGGCGGCGTCGGCCAGCCCGGTGCGCGCCAGCACCGCGGCGACGCGCGCGCGCGGCACGTCGAGCAGCCGGCGCGTGACCTCGAGGTTCTCGCGGCCGGTCAGGTGCGGATACAGCGACGGCGATTCGACCAGCGCGCCGACGTGCCGCAGCGGCGCGCGGTGCGCCCGCGTCAGCCGTTCGCCGAAGAGCTCGACGGTGCCGGCGTCGGGCCGCAGCAGGTCGAGCAGCAGCCGCACCGTCGTCGTCTTGCCGGCCCCGTTCGGGCCGAGGAAGCCGTAGATCGCGCCTTCCGGCACGCACAGCGCGAGGTCGTGGACGCCGAAGCCGCCGGCGAAGCGCAGGCTCAGGGCGTGGGTGGCGATGGCGCGGGTCATGGGGGGACTTTGCCCGCGCCGGCATGCAGCCGGGTGGTGCTGGAGGTCACGAAAGGCGTCGCGGCCTCAGTCCGGGTCCGCGACCCGTGCGATGGCGCGCCGCGCCCACTCCCAGCCCACGCGTTCCGGGAAATCCTGCGTGAGGTGAACTTGCACCAGTTCATCCACAAGCCTATTCTCCTCACCATGCGCGAGGAAAAGGCTGCCTCTCTCAAACGCCTTCTGGCGGACTTCCCGCCAGGCGCCCTCCTGCCCACGCGCTGGCTGACCTCCAACGGGTACGCGGACAACCGGCTGCCGCGCTATGTCGCCGGAGGGTGGCTGGCGCGGGCCGGCTACGGGCTCTATCGCCGCACCGGCGCCGAAGCGGACTGGACCGACGCCGTCCACGCACTGCAGAAACTACTCGCCCTGCCGCTGCACGTCGGCGGGCTCTCCGCGCTCGATTGGGGCGGCTTCGCGCACTACCTGCGCCCGGGTCCGAAGACGATCCACCTGTACGGTCCGGCGAAGCCACCCCGCTGGGCGGCGACCGCCATTCCCGGCTACCCGCTGCAGTGGCATTCCGACCGCCTGTTCGCCTTCCCGCCCGGCAGCGGCGACACCGCGCGGGCCCTGGTCGAACTGAGACCGGACGGCGCGCGGCACGTATTGCGCTTCGCCAGCGAGGAGCGCGCCTTCCTTGAACTGCTGGACGAGGTCCCGCAGCGCGCGAGCGCGCACGAAGCCGACGCGATCCTCGCCGGCCTGGTGCGGCTGCGCCCGGCCCGCGTGCAGGCGCTGCTGACCTGTTGCACGAGCTTCAAGGTCAAGCGCCTCTTCCTGGCGCTGGCGCACCGGCACGGGCATCCGTGGCTGAAGCATCTCGATCTGGACGCGGTGGATCTCGGGCGCGGCAAGCGCTCGCTGCAGCCGGGCGGCCGGTTCGACGCGCGCTTCCAGATCAGCCTGCCGGCGGACCTCGATGGCAAGCTTCGATAACGCCTACGCGCGACAGCTCGCGCTGCTCGTCGACGTGCTGCCGATCGTCGCCCGCGAGCGCGACTTCGCGCTCAAGGGCGGCACCGCGATCAACCTGTTCTTCCGCGACTTGCCCCGGCTGTCGGTGGACATCGATCTCGCCTGGCTGCCGCTCGCGGAGCGTGAACCCTCGCTCGCGGGTATCGCCGCCGGATTGGTCCGGATTCGCGCGGCATTGCGCGCGGAGCTGGGATGCCGGGTGCGGGACAGGCAGACAAAAGAGGGCGACCCGGTCGGGTTGCTCATCGAGCGGGAGCGCACTGCGATCAAGATCGACGTGACGCCGGTACTTCGTGGCACGGTGTTCGCTCCGGAGCTGCGTCGGCTGCAGCCGGCCGCGGAAGACCGGTTCGGCCTGATCGAGGTGCAGACACTGGGATTCGCCGACCTGTTCGCCGGCAAAATGGTCGCGGCTCTGGATCGCCAGCATCCGCGCGACCTGTTCGACATCATCCACCTGTTCGCCAACGAAGGCCTGACCGACGAACTGTGGGCGGCCTTCCTCGTCTACCTGGTGGCGGCGACCCGCCCGGCGGCGGAACTGCTCGACCCGCATCGTCTCCCGCTCGACGCCGCTTTCGTCGACGAGTTCGCGGGCATGACCGAAGAGGCGGTCGATGTCGCGGCACTGACGGAGGCGCGCGAGACCCTGGTGGCCGCCATCCATGCCCGGCTCGACGCGAACGCATGTGCTTTCCTGCTTTCGGTCGAAACCGAAACGCCGGAGTGGCATCGTCTCGCGGTGCCGGCGCATGTCCCCGACCTGCCGGCGATCCGCTGGAAGATGTTCAACCTGGGGCGACGCGGCGCCGCGAAACGAGCGGCCGACCATCGGCAACTGGTCGATATGCTCTCGCGGATCCGACAGGCCCTGGTGTAGTTCGACTGCACTCGACAACCGCCGCTCGCGAGTCGTGCAGCTGTGGATGCTGCGGATGCTGGTGCGCTGCACGCCGGCAACGCCGACGACGCGCGCGGCACCGGCTTCGTCATCGACACCCTGTGGTCGGCGATCCACGCCGTCGAGTCGACCGACGGCTACGAGGCCTGCGTGCGGCGGGCGATCGGGTTTGGGCACGACACCGACACGACCGCGTGCGTGGCGGGCGGGATCGCGGGGATGCGGTATGGGGTGCAGGGGATTCCGGGGAGGTGGCGGGAGGGGTTGCGGGGGCGGGAGATGGTCGAGCCGCTGCGGGAACGCCTGCTCGCGCGATATACGGAACGCTGAAGCCGCCGCGGGCTTCGCCCCGCCGGGCGACGCGCCTTGCGCGGGGGCGGCGCCCGGCGAGGCGGGCCCGGTCGCGATGCCTGCGTCAGTCCAGCGCGGCGACGGCGTCACGCAGCCGGCGCGTCGCTTCCAGCAGGTCGACAAGGAACTGGTCGTCGGGATCGATATGCCCCTCGTACTCGGCAAGGTTCCGTCGGTCGTGCGCCGCCGAGAGAATGCGCCAGATTTCAGGTGGCGAAGCGGCCGTGCGCGGCAGCAACTGGAACACCAGATAGCGATGGTCGGAACGGTAGCCTGTCCGGCGCAGCGCATACAACGCGATCGCGTGCGCCGCGTTGCAGGCGAGATCGAACCGGCTGTCGAAGCTGAGGGTCTCGTTCGCGGCGTCGGCCAATCGCGCGTCGGCCGAGCCAAGCAGGCCGGCCTGCTCGCGTGCGGTCGGCGGCTCGCGCTTGAGCTGGCCGTTGCGCACCAGGTTCTCGAGTTCAGCCGAGGTCATCGTCCGAGCCGATCACGAACAGCCTGGGCTGGTCCGCGATGCGGGAGATGAAGTTGTCGGCCTCGTGGCGTCGGTGTTGCCATTCGTCGGGCTTCATCACCTTGGGGTTGACCGGCCGCGCGAGCACGCTTTCGACGCCGGTCAGTGCAGCGTACAGATCGGCGTAGGACACGCCGTCGGAAATCACCATCAGGTCGACGTCGCTTCCGGCGCGCTCGCCGCCCTTCGCGATCGATCCGAATACGAAAGCCGCACGAATGCGGTCGTCGAGCGGCGCGAGTGCCGCCCGCAGTGGCTGCGCGAGGCCGACCGTCTTCGTGATCAATCCGACCAGCTCCGGATAGATCGGTGACTTCTCGTTCGCGCGATAGAACTTCTGGTTGCCGACCCGCTCTACGGCGACGAGCCCGGCACCTTCGAGGCGCATCAGCAGGCGGTGCGCGGCGCCCGTACCTGCGCCTGCGAGGCGGATAAGTTCCGCGCTCTGGAAACGGCGATCGGGCTGGCCGAACACCAGGCCGAGGACGCGCTGCTGGACCGGGGTGAACAGGACGTCCGCGGTGGACAAAGGCGCGGCGTCCGAAGGCACTGGCGTTCCCATATCGGGAATCCTCGTTCCGATTATGGGAACGATCGTACCCGCCGAGGGAACGCGCTGCACCTGCGGCAGCTTCCCGCCTGAGCCGCCGGCCGGCGCGGGATACTGCGGCGAGTCATCGTCAGCGGAGACTTCCTATGCCTTGCTTCAGCAGTGTGCCGGACGAGAACTGGATCGCGGCGCGGGTACGTGCGCTGTACGCCGAACCCTTTCGCACGATGCTCCTCGCGACGATCACCGCGTTGGAGAACCAAGGATTGGTGCCGGCCCCCGTCCTGATGCGGTGGCAATCCGATGCGTCAGCAGCGCAAGCATCGCCACTGCGCGAGCGCGAGGAAATCGACTGGCTCGTCTCGCAGCCCCGTTATCAACGCGGCTACAGCAACGGCAACCTCGCCGCGACGCTGCTTTGCGCATCGCTCTGGCGATTGCTGGAGGCAGGCGGAGCGGTGCCTTCCGTCTGCAGTTCCTGGTGGGACGCGCACCTCGAGCGGGACCGCTTGCTCAATGACGACGAGGAGCCGAAACCCGCCCGCCTGCCGGACGACATCGAAGTGATGTACAGCAGGGAGAAGCAGCTCTTCGAGGAAATCTGGCTGAAACCGAACGGATGACCCCGTTGGTGCCGGAGTCGCCATACGACACATGACGTCCTGACGGTCCGGACACTCGTCTCCACCCACCGGAGACGACCCATGCGCCACCGCCACCGCAGCACCCTCACCACCCGCCTCTCGCCGCTCGTGCGGCTGTGGATGCTGCGGATGCTGGTGCCGCTCGGCGCCCATCGCGCCTTTCTCCGCGACGGCATCGAGGACGAGGCCGTGGCCCTTTCGCTTGGCCTGCTCGAGGCGGGCGAGCGCGAGATCGCGGCCGGCTACGACGACGAGGACGCCGGCTCGCCGCCGAAGCACGTCCTGCTCGCCCGCCTGCGCCGCGCGCACGCCGCCGCCGAGGATGCGGCGGCGCGCGGCAAGGTGCAGCCGCCGGCGACCCTGGCGAAGAACCTGGCGCGGCTGGCGGGGCTGCTGGAACTGGACGACGACGACCGCGCGGTGCTCGGCTTCACCGTGATGCTGCACGAGGAGCCGCTGCTCGAAACGGTCTCGGAGTGGCTGGCGCTGCTGAACACCACGCAGCTGCTGCGGGTGCTGTCGGGGGTGCTGGACATTCCGCAGCGGCGGCTCGCGGCCACCCTCGGCCGCAAAGGCCTGCTCGCCCGTGCCGGGCTCGTGACCCTGGACCGCGGCGGCTACAGCACGCTGCGGCACAAGCTCGACCTGCTGTCGCCGGCCTTCGCCGACCACGTGCTCCGGACGCCGGCCGAACCGCTGGACCTGTTGCGCGGCACCGTCGGCAGTGCGCCGGCGCCGGAACTGGGCTTCGCCGATTACGAACACCTGCAGGACGACCTCGCGGTGCTGCGCCCCTACCTGCGCCATGCGCTCGCCACCGGCCGCACCGGCGTCAACGTGTTCCTGCACGGGCCGCCGGGCACCGGCAAGACCCAGCTGGCGCGGCTGCTGGCGCATGACCTGGGCGCGCCACTGTTCGAGGTGAGCACCGAGGACGACGACGGCGATCCGATCGGCGGCGACAAGCGCCTGCGCGCGTTCAGCTGCGCCCAGACCCTGCTGTCGAAGCGACGCGCGCTGCTGCTGTTCGACGAGGTCGAGGACGTGTTCGCCGAAAGTGGCGAGCGGCGCAGCGCGGCGCAAGCGCGCAAGGGCTGGATGAACCGCACGCTCGAGGGCGGCACCGTGCCGACCCTGTGGCTGGCGAACACGCTGGCCGGTGTCGACCGCGCCTTCCTGCGCCGCTTCGACCTGGTCCTGGAACTGCCGATTCCGCCGCAGCGGCAGCGCCGACGCATCGCCGAACACGCCTGCGGCGACCTCGCGGGCGAAACGAGCCTGGCGCGCCTCGCCGCCGCAGAGGCCCTGTCGCCGGCGACTCTGGTGCGCGCGGCCTCGGTGGTACGCGCGGTGGCCGGCGAACTTCCGGATCCGGACGCCGCCCTGCAGCGGGTGGTCGGTCGCGCCCTCGAAGCGATCGACGCGCAGTTGCCGGACGCCGACCCGCTGCTGGCGCCGGGCGCCTACGACCTGGCCTTCCTCAACACGGAAGTCGACATGGCGGCGCTGGCGCAGGGCCTGGAACGCCGGCGTGCCGGCCGCCTCTGCCTGTACGGCCCGCCGGGCACCGGCAAGACCGCGTTCGCGCGCTGGCTGGCCGACCGCCTCGGCATGCCGCTGCACGTCAAGCGCGGCTCCGACCTGCTGGGATGTTTCGTAGGCGAAACCGAGAAGGCCATCGCCGCCGCCTTCCGCGAGGCGGAGGCCGAGGGCGCCCTGCTGCTGATCGACGAGGTCGACGGCTTCCTGCGCGACCGCCGCGGCGCGCACCGCTCCTGGGAGGTGACGCTGGTGAACGAGATGCTGACCCGGATGGAGCGCTTCCCCGGCCTGTTCATCGCCTCCACCAACCTGGTCGACGGGCTGGACCAGGCGGCGCTGCGCCGCTTCGACGCCAAGCTGCACTTCGACTTCCTGCGCCCCGACCAGACCGTCGTCATGCTGCGCCGGCATTGTGCCGCGCTGGAACTGGCGCCGCCGCGGCCCGCCGACGAGGCAGCGGCCGCGCGGATGGACGCGCTGACCCCGGGAGACTTCGCGGCGGTGCTGCGGCATCATCGGATCGCTCCGCTCGCGGACGCCGCCGACCTGGTCGCGCGGCTGCAGGCCGACTGCGGATTGAAGGAGCAGGGGAAACGGCGGATCGGCTTCGTGCACTGAAGCCGGCACAGGGGCGCCCGGGGGACCATGCGAGGCAAGCGGGAAGGAACGCAGGAAACGGCGCGGCTCGTGCTCGAGCTGCTCAAGCGCATCCCGCGGACGGGCTGGACGAGCGCGCCCGAGCTGCGGAAACATCTCGAGGCCGCCGGCATGAAGCGCGACGTGCGCTCGATCCAGCGCACCCTCGACCAGCTGCAGGATCTGCTCCAGCTGGAGCGCGACACCCGCAGCCGGCCCCACGGCTACCGCTTCAAGCGCGATGCCGACTTCTTCGCCGCGCCCAAGCTAGGCGCGCAGGAATCCCTGCTGCTGCACCTGGCCTGGCGGCAGCTGCATCCGCTGCTGCCGCCGTCGCTGAAGGACTCGCTGTCCGCATTGTTCGAGCAGGCGCGCATCAACCTGGGCGCGAAGCCCGGTTCGCGCGAACGCGAGTGGCTCAGCAAGGTGCGCGTCGTAAGCCGCGCCCAGCACCTGCTGCCGCCGCCGGTCGACCCGGAGGTGTTCGAAGCGGTCTGCCATGCGCTCTACGACAACAAACTGCTCGAGGTCGACTACCGCAACGCCGTCGGCGAGCAGTGGCAGGCGCAGGTGATGCCGCTCGGTCTGGTCCAGCTCGAGCCGGCGCTTTACCTGGTCTGCCGGTTCGACGGCCACGATGACGAACGCCTCCTCGCACTGCACCGGATGCGCGTGGCACGCCCTACCACGCTTGGCTTCCAGCGGCCGGCCGGATTCGATCTCGATCGCTGCCACGACGAGGGCCTGTTCGCCTTCGGCCGCGGACGGATGGTTCGGCTTTCCTTCACCATCGACAAGGAGGCCGGGGCGCATCTGCTGGAGATGCGACTGTCGGACGATCAGACGGTCAAAGATCTTGGGGATTCGTACCGGATCGCGGCGACGGTGGTAGATACCTGGGTACTGCAGTGGTGGTTGCATGGGTTCGGCAAGCGAATAACGTCCGTCATTCGCCGGCCGATCAGCAAAGTCATCGACGAGTCCGATAGTCCATGACGAACCCGTAGTTCTGGACGAGCCCTGCGCAATTTTTCTGCAGCCACTCTTCTGCGCGGGCCGGGCGGTCGTGGTAAAGCAGCCGAGTCAGAACCATTAGGTCGAAGGCGCTTCCCTCCACGAAATCAGGGCTTTTGGTGTAGCCACTCACCGATCGCGCCTTTGAGACTACTCGGAGTTCCGCCAACTCTTCTTTAGTCACCTTAAGAGTTTGACAGCACGAGAGCAGGATGTGGCGACCTTCGCATTTCCCGGAAAGCAGGTCGGCCAATTCATTCAGCGACACGACGTCCCTGCCTAGCTCAATTTTACCCTTGGTTCCGTGGAAGGTGAGAAAGCCGATGTCGTAGTGCGTCGTCTCCAACCACCTACCCAAGTACCATATAAATGCGTCGGCACTGGCCGCCCGACGGTATATCGCAGGACGCAGATCGTCCCCAGCAGTTAGAAACTCCACGAGTGGGCGCACAGAATCTTGGTGACTGAAACTCTTGGACCACTCGCCCTCGATGCAAAACACGCCCTTCTTTGCCATGTTTCAACCCCCCAGATTCGTCGTGCCGTTATCGGTCGTCTGCCTGCCGGAGCGTATCAAGGCGTTCTTCCGGCGCCAATTCCTTCAATGTCTTTCCCTATCGAGCCACTGCGTCCCTTCTTCATCGCCGCCGAGATTAAGGGTTCTATCGGGGCGACAACTATCCTGTTGACCTGCCCCCGTTCTTAGGGCCAGTCCTTACTTCGTAGAGTCCTGGATTGCGAGCTTACCGCCCGCGGGTTTGTTGACAAGGATGCCGTCCTGTCGCAGCGCGGCAGAGAACTCGGCAGGTGTGCGATTCCCGATTGCGCTGTGTGGCCGCTCCTCGTTGTAATCCCGGCGCCAAGCCGAGATCGAAGCTTTTGGCATGGTCGATCGAAGTGAACCAGGTTTCGTTGAGGTGTTAGCGCCGATGGAAAACTGACCCACCCCGCCGATCGAAAACTGACCCACTCCGGGCGAGGATGGCGGCCTTCTGGAGGCCGCCTGGATGTTGACCTAGGAGGAAGCGGTGGAGATCAAGGTTCTGGCCCGGCAGGGCAAGGGTGTGCGGGAGATCGCAAGGGAGCTGGGGCTGTCGCGCAACACGGTGCGGCGCTACCTGCGCGGGGCGGAGTCGCGTTATCCCGAACGGGCGAAGGGCACGACGAAGCTGTCGCCGCATGAGGACTACGTGCGCTCGCGTCTGGCGGCCGCCAGCCCGGACGTCATTCCTGCGACGGTGCTGTTGCGTGAGCTCGCCAAGCGCGGTTACGACGGCGGCATCAGCCAGTTGAAGGCGTTCATGGCGCCGCTGCGGCGCGGGCCCGCGGAGCCGGTGCTCCGCTTCGAGACGGCACCGGGCGAACAGATGCAGGCGGACTTCACGACGATCCGGCGCGGACGCGACCGGCTCGTGGCCTTCGTCGCGACGCTCGGCTTCAGCCGCTCGACGTTCGTGCGCTTCGGCGACGACGAAAGCTATCCGGCCTGGGAGGCGGGGCTGGTCGGCGCCTTCGACAACTTCGGCGGCGTGCCGCGGAACGTGCTGTTCGACAACGCCAAGCCGGTCCTGCTGGAGCGTGACGTGTACGGCCCGGGACGGCACCGCTGGAACCCGCAGATGGTGCAGCTGGCGGAACGCTGGGCTTTCGTTCCGCGGGTCTGCCGGCCGTACCGGGCACGCACCAAGGGCAAGGTCGAACGCTTCAACGGCTACCTGAAAGGCAGCTTCGTGGTACCGCTGTCGGCGACGCTGCGTAGTGGCGGCCTGGTGCTCGACATCCAGACCGCCAATCGCGAGGTCCGTCGCTGGCTCGACGACGTCGCGAACGAACGGATCCACGCCGGAACCCGCGAACGTCCGCGCGATCGGCTGCTGCTCGAGCGGCAACACCTGCAGCCGCTGCCGGTGTTGAAGCCGGACCCGCAAGCGGCCGCCCCTTGCCCGATCGCGTACCGCCATTCGTGTCGCTGCAGCACCCGCTGTCGGTGTACGGCGAGCTGCTGGGAGCCCACGCATGAACCTGCACCACGAGCGGGTGCAGGCGCTGTGCGAGCAACTGCGACTGCCGGCGATCGCGAGCCAGTGGCCGGCCTTGGCGCAGCGGGCCGTCGCGACGGAAACGAGTTACGGCGAGTTCCTGGAACAGGTCCTGCAGGCCGAGGCGGCCGCGCGTGTCGAGCGCACACGCCAGACCCTGCAGAAGCTGGCGACACTGCCGGCGCCGAAGACGGTGGAAGCGTTCGACTTCGGTTCGCGGCGGGCGTCTCCAAGCCGCAGATCACCGAACTGGCATCGCTGGCGTTCATCGAACGGGCCGAGAACGTCGTGCTGCTCGGCCCGTCGGGTGTAGGCAAGACGCACCTGGCCATCGCCCTGGCGATGCGCGCGATCCAGGCCGGCATCAAGGTCCGCTTCCTGTCTGCCGCGGATCTGATGCTGCAACTGGCATCGGCGCACGGACAGGGCCGTCTGCGCGATTACTTCAACCGCGCCGTGATCGGTCCGCGGCTACTGGTGATCGACGAACTGGGCTACTTGCCGTTCGGGCGCGAGCAGGCCAGCCTGTTCTTCAACGTCGTCGCCAAACGCTACGAGCGCGGAAGCATGATCCTGACCAGCAACCTGCCGTTCCCGCAGTGGGCAACCGCGCTGGCGGACGACGCGACGCTGACGGCCGCACTGCTGGACCGCCTTCTGCACCACGCCCACATCGTGCAGATCACCGGCGACAGCTATCGGCTCAAGGACAAGCGCAAGGCGGGGACGGTGCGAGCGGCAAACGGAGCATGAGCGCCGGGGTGGGTCAGATTTGAATCGGTGGCAGCGGGGCTAAGTGGGTCAGATTTGGATCGGCGTTGACACCGGTCGACGAACCCATTAGCAAAAGCGCGAAATCCAGGCAACTAACAAACCCGGAGCTCGAATGGATCAGCCAGCCCAATCCAGGTTAAGCGGCTCGTACACGGCCAACCTCCTTGGCAACATCCGAAGCCACCTCGCCGGGCTGCAGGGCTACGACGTGATGGCGCTGGAGCTCATCCAGAATGCGGATGACGCGAAAGCCGAGGAAATCGTATTCGACATCACGGACAGTGGTTTGCTGGTGCGCAACAGCGGCCAGTTCACTTACTGCGGCGACTTGGACAAGCCGTGCGCATTTCTCTCCGAGGGCAACTACAAGTGCGACTACCACCGCATCACGGATGTCGGCAGCGGCGGGAAGCTATCGCGCGGCGAGAATATCGGTCGCTTTGGTATCGGCTTCGTGTCCACCTATCAGGTGACGGACCATCCTGAGATCCGCTCTTCCGGCATCAAGCTGGCGCTTTACCCCGAGCGGGGGCAATGGTTCATCGAGGCATTCGAAGAGCCAGATGGAACGTCTTTCTTTCTGCCCTGGGCGAGCGATCCCAACACTGAGGCGCGCCTCGCGCTTGGAATCTCCCACGTCAGCCCCACCCACATCGATCAGCTGGCCGAGGATTTCCAGACCGTTCTTCGCAAGAGCCTGCTGTTTCTTCGCCACGTTCGGAAGGCTGAGATACGCCGGAATGGCCAACTCCTGCTGGCCTGCGATCTGGACAGAAGCGAAGGCTCGGACCTCATAGTCAGTTTCAGGCCCAGTGGTGACATTGAGCAATGGCACATTCTTCGCGCCGACGCAGCGGAGGCTGCCCAGCGCCTCTATGCGACACACCCTCGGCTGGAGACGCTTCATCGAAGCACCAATATCAGCATTGGTCTGCGAATTGATCCCGAACCACTGACAGAGGGGCTGCTCTACGCGTTCTTACCCACCGAACAGTCCACCGGGCTTCCTCTACACCTCAACGCGGACTTTTTCCCCGAGTCTGATCGCAAAGCGGTGATCTTTGCCGGGCATCAACACGAGCAGGCGTGGAATGAGATGCTCATCGACGCCGCCGCCACCGAGCTGGCCAGGGACCCCGAAGGCCTCCTGCAAATGCTCGGTCCCGTCCAGTTGTGGCAGATCCTCGGTCGAGCATACGACCTCTCCTCCAAGCCGGTGGGACACCCCGCTTGCTTCAAGCGGTTCTGGGAGCGCCTGAAGGTAACTGCGACACAAGCACAGATTGCGGAGGCACAGGACGGCAGCCTTCAGCAACCCAGCAGCGTATTTATTCCCCGCACTAACCTGAATGAACATCAGGCTAAGGCATTGCTCGAGGTGGGCGGCAGGCTCGTTGCTGAGGAGCTGCGCCCATTCCAAACGGCGATGAACCAGTTAGGCGCGCCGATTCTGACGCTTGAACGGCTCGTTGTGCTGATGGAATCAGCAATGGCAAAACAGGTGGCGGGAGCAACGGAAGTCGACCAGGAAAGACTGGAACATTTTCACCGCCCTCTCTGGAGCATCATCAACGACCTTCTTCCAGATGCGGGAGCGAGCAACCCCAGCACGAATCCAGCGGTGCAACGACTGTTGGCATTGCCCTTTGTCGTCACCGAGGATCTTTTCGCGGTAACAATCAACCAGTCCTACACGGCGCCTGCCGGGCTGGACGCAGGTCGTATTGCGGCATTGCTGCCGAGACTCGCGATTGCCTCCAGCCTTCTCGAAGGATTTCCGAGAATCACCCGACTGATAAAGCAGCTCCATCTCGGCGCAGTGGCTTCTCACATCAGCGAGATGTGCAAAACCGAACCAGTTGAAGATGTCATCGCCATTGCCCCGAAGGAGCTGCGCGAGCTCTACTCGTTGTTTGCTGCTTTGGACCACCAAAGCGCCGTCGAGAAGACAGTTTATGAGCAACTGCGCGACCTCCCCATATGGCACTCAAGCCGCGGCCTCGTCAAAGCCACCCAAGCGCTTTTGCCGGGCAACTTCACAGATCCCACCGGTCAGGCCGACTTGCTCGACGACTCTGTCCTTACAGAATCAGCCAGAGTTCTCCTGACGAGCAAACTGGGCGTGCAGACACAAACGATCCAGGCGTTTGTACAGACCGTGTTGCCAACGTTTTTTGATAACGACGGCCCTCTGGATGCAAGCAAGTACAAACGGCTGATTAGCGAGCTCGCCAATCACCCGCATTTGGTGGACGAGGATGACATACGTCGGTTGCTGGGATCGCTTCCGATCGTGCCTACGCAGGATGGAGGCTGGTCGCGCCCAGTCAACACGTACCGCCGCACTGAAGAGCTCGTCAGGGTTCTCGGAGACGCGCCCCAGCACTGGCTGGATGCCGGCCGCATTCCGAATACGCGATCAGTGCATACATTCATCGACAGCCTTGGCATCCGACGATCACCGATTGCCAGACACCTGGTCGATCGGATGCTGTTCATCGCCGAGAAATACCTGCCAAGCGAAGATACGAAGCGTGCAAGCAGCGAGGCCTTTTACGTCCTCTGCGACAACTACGATGAGTGGAAAGAGAGAAGAGCCTTTCAGGATGCCCTGGATGACCTTCGAGAGGCGGCGTGTTTCCCTGCCGACGGGGACACGGAAGAGTGGCACTCAGCCGACTCCTTGTACGCACCTTACCGTGCCGACGCATTCCGCTCACAGGCCAATATTCTGGACTTCAGGAACACGGTACGCCTGAAAACAGAGCTACTGGAAGAACTGGGTATTTCCATCAACCCGGAAACTCGGCTGGTCATCGACCATTTGCAGCATTGCATCGCATCGGGCGTGCAGCCCCATGTCTCGACGTATCAGGTGTTGAACGAGCGCGCACAACGATCAGATCCGCTCATTGCGACTCTCGCTGGCTCGCGATGCATTTATGTCGAAAGCCAGAAGGCATTCGTCCGTCCCAACCAGCTGTACTGGGTGCCACAGCAACTTGGGCGCTACGCGTACACCATTCCGGGCAACTACGAGTCGTTTAGGCCGCTTTTTGATGCCATTGGAGTGAAGAATGCGCCGGAAGGTCGGGATTTCGTCGACATTCTGCTCGATATCGTTGGCGAATACTTCGAGCAGTCCAAGCCGCTGACAGGTCCAGACCGCGCGGTCTATGACGTCTGCCTGACCAGCGTTGCTACCGCCCATGAAAATGAGGAGCTGACACCATCGGACCTGCAGCGTCTGCAGCAGGCTCCAGCGATCTTGAACCTACGGGCCCAGCTCACTCATCCGGACGAAGTCCTGCTCCAGGATAGCGAGTGGCATGCCGGATTCTTTGGCGGGGAACTCGACCAAGCCTTGTGCAAGCCCGTTCCTGAACTTTGGCCATTCGTGGAAGAAGTCGGTGTCAGAAGGCTGAGTGAGAGTGCGCAGGTTGCACTTGAATTCGTCGATGGCCCGCAGGTCGACGAAACCCAGCTCGCCGAAAAGCTGATGGACAGGATGGACATCCTCGCCCGTTTGCTTCATGACAAACCGACAACTGTTAGAAAGAAGATTCGGAGCGCTCTTTCGACGTTGACGGCCGTCAGCCACGACATTGTCCGTATCCATGCGTCTGTCCATGTTGGAGGGGATCAGGCATTCGCGCCTCCAACACCGGCGCAGGCGTTCTACGACATCGAGAATGGGCGCTTGATTCTCGCCCGCCCAGTGGGCGATCGGAGTTGGGCACACGTCCTCAATGCGTTGTTCCACCAACTGATGCCAGAGGAATCAGGCAGCGAAATCTCAAAGCTGACGCTAAGCGTTCGTCCTCTCATGGGGATGGCGGTGGAATACGCTCATCGCGAATTGAGTGATGCTGGTATTCCCTATTTAGATGTAGAGACTGGGAACGGGAACACGGAAGACCTGACGTCGCCGGACCTCGATGAGATGGGCGGCACAGCGGAGCCAGACGACCACGAGGAAACCGGGGCAGCATCTACCTCCGTCGACGATTCTGGCGAACAGACCGACGGCGCTCCTGGCACTCCCCATGGAAAGCTGCAACGCGATACGTCAGAGCCCTCAACGGGAGGAGAGGCAACAGAGCAACCTGGGCGTGAGGGGGAATCTGGCGGCCCACGCCGTGGTGTTACTGGACGCGATGGCTCGGAAACTGGCGGCGGCAGCAACAAGGGCTCCGGTGCAGGCGAGCGACGCGCGAAGAAACCCCGCCCCAAGCACAAGGAACAATGGGACCGACGCCTGCTTTCCTATGTTCGGCAAAGGCAAGAGGAGTCTTCGGACACTTGCGATCAGGACGACCCCTCCGCGCACAACTTGGCGGTCGAGGTTGTGGCTCGCGAGGCGGTATGTGCCTATGAAAAGGAGCGCGGTCGCGTGCCGGAACAGATGGCGCAAACCCACCCTGGATACGACATCATCAGCCGCAACCCCGTTACTGGCGAAGACCGGTTTATCGAAGTGAAGGGCGTCAATGGAGAGTGGAACCAAACCGGGGTCGGTCTATCACGGCTCCAGTTCAGCAATGCTCAAGACTACGGAGACCGCTACTGGTTGTATGTCGTCGAATTCGTTTCTGACCCAGAGCACATTCGCGTGCATCCCATTCGAAGCCCGGCAACCCAAGTTACTGCCTTCATGTTCGACGGCAACTGGCGGGACGCGGTAACAGAAGAGCGAGCAGACCCTTCTGCACTATTCATCCCCGGCGCACGGATACAGCATCAGGACATGGGATGTGGAGAAATTCGAGATGTGGTCACTCGTGGCAATACCAAGTTGCTTACGATCCTGTTTGATGGTAAGTCGCAGGCGACCCCACATGTGACTTTGAACTTGCACCGCATGCGTATTCTGGAAGATCTCAATGTCGACAATGATTCCTGAGCTTTCTGAAGCGCAGCTCAATGAGCTGCCATCACAGGCCGAGGCGAAGGTATATCGGGCTCTGAGGAACAAGCTTCCACAGGATTACGTCGTCTTTTTTCAGGTCGGGTGGATACTGCGACGAGAGGAAGAGCAAGCGAAGGATGGGGAAACGGACTTCTTGGTTTGCCATCCCGACCACGGCTATCTCTGCATTGAAGTAAAAGGCGGCGGCGTCGGATTTGATGCGAGCACCGGTGATTGGTTTTCTGTAGACCGCCATCAGCAGAAGCACCCCATTAACAACCCGATTAGCCAGGCGCTAAAGGCCAAGTACTCGATTCGCTCAAAGCTGAACGAGCACCCACGGTGGCGGGACCTTGGTCTCGGGAATGTGCTTCGAGGCCACACAGTCTTCTTCCCCGACGTGGGCGACACCAATGCACTGAGTCGACCGGACATGCCCGGAGCCTTGATTGGCTCTGCCAGGTCTCTTCAAGACCCGAAGTCGTGGATCGATCGAGTCTTTGACTACTGGGGTAGCGACGCCGGAAGCTTTACACCGATAGGACGCCGTGGAATCGACGTAGTCCGCGAAGTGTTTGCGAGATCCTTTGTCGTCGCTCCGCTGGTCGCGTCGCGGCTTGCCGATCAGGAGGCGCGCAGACTGGTGCTCACGAAAGACCAGATGCGAGTTCTTGACTTCTTGCGCTCACATCGAAGAGCCGCAGTCAGCGGTGGTGCGGGTACAGGCAAGACCGTCTTGGCGCTTGAGAAGGCCCGCCGCCTCGCCTCAGAGGGTTTCAAGACATTGCTCACTTGCTACAACAGGCAGTTGGCCGATCACTTGTCGAGCACGTGCGCTGGTACGAGCAACCTGGACGTAATGAGCTTCCATCAGCTTTGCTATGGACAGGTCGAAAAGGCCAATCACGTCTCGGGCCGAGATCTTGTTGCAGAGGCGAAGGTGACGTACCCCGGCAAGGGTCTCTACGACGTACAGCTTCCCAACGCATTTGCGTATTCTCTGGAGGTCCTTCCCGATCGTTATGACGCAATCGTTTGTGACGAGGGCCAGGATTTCCGTGAAGAGTTCTGGGTCCCGCTTGAACTCATGCTGTCGGACTACGAAAGCGCGCCGCTATACGTCTTCTACGATGACAACCAGAATGTTTACGCGCGCGCTGGCACCTTCCCGATACGCGAAGAGCCGTTCACGCTGACAAACAACTGCAGGAATACCGCGCCGATTCATGTGGCTGCGTACAAGCACTACAAGGGGTTACCAGTCAGCCCTCCTGATATCGAAGGGGACGAATTGCAGTTCGACGCGTCGCCCGGGCGTGATGCCCAGGCCGCTAAGATCAATGCACGGATCATTGACCTCGTCGCTCGCCAAGGAGTTTCTGCAGGAGATATCACTGTATTGATTGCCGATGCGCTGCGCAAAGCCGATTACTACGCAGCCTTGAGGCGGCTACCCCTACCGAAGCCCGCGACTTGGCTGGAGGAAGGCATTCGCACCAACAACACCGTCCTGATCGACACGATTCAGCGCTTCAAAGGACTCGAGTCTCCGATTGTGATTCTTTGGGGTCTGGACACCATCGATTTGACGCATAGCGAGGAGCTGCTCTATGTCGGCATGAGCAGGGCGAAATCACTCTTGATCGTTGTCGGGACAGCCGTAACCTGCGCGGGCTTTGAGGTTTCGGAGCACTGAGCACTTTGATGTCGCCGGCCTGACAGGGGCGCGCAGAGCACGCTTCACCTGGTGTGGACCGCAATGCTTGCAACTCGTCCAAGCAGCGTGCCTGCGGGTTCCGCAGCCGGGAGCGCTTCCGCAACGCGATTCTTTTCCACCCCGGCGGGCTGGACTTATATCCGCGACCGGCTCAAGTTCCGGTCCGGTGACCCACCAGATCCGGTGAAGCCCCGTAAATTAACCGGCAACCCCAGACGAATTTCAAGAGAGCCGCAAGTGTGGTTCCGTGACCGTCGGCGAGAGGTCTTCCAGTAGCTTACCGATCGCGGTGCGATGCAGGCAAAGGTGGTACGACCACGTACCAAATCGCCCGTCGTTATTTACGCCCCGGCACCAGCGCTCAGCCGCAGCTTTCTTTAGATGCGCCTCGCCAAGCTGGCCCTTGATTTCGATGATCAACAGTCTGCCGTCGACCAATCGGACGATGAAATCCGGAATGTACCTCCGGGCGCCACCTTGGTTATCCCGGTAGGGAATCGAAAGTCCTAGCCTGACGTTTTTCACCCAAGCCTCGACTCCCTCGTGCGCGTCGAGAAGCAACGCGGCCTCTCTCTCCCACTCGGAGTCGAAAACTGAAGCGTTCGTGTGCGACTTGGTGGCTTCGTGAAGCTCTTTGCCGGTGTAGAAGTTGATATGCGCAGTGCTTCGGATGCCCGCAGCCCCACTTGGAATGATCGCGCGCTCCTTGCTCTGCCCGGACTCATCAACGATATCCATGGCGTGCGTCAGCATGGTGAGCGCTTTGCCGAAATAGGGGTTAATTGCGAGATCCTGTAGTTTGCGACTACCTACCGGCGTGACGTGCTCCTCCATGAAGCGTTGCGACACAGCCAGCATCTGCGGGAAGAGTCGATGAGCTGGAATTGCGGGACCTCTGTCTTCCATCCACCGATGGACAAGTGCGCTGGCCAGCTCGAACGCGACCTGCTGCGGCCTGACGTTGGCTCGCCAAGCTTCGAGACTGACCAGCACCGGGCTTCCTGGGCCAAAGGCCAACAAGCGGCCGTCAGCCGTCGTCAGCCCCATGAGGAGCGTCGCATCCGGAACCTGTTCCGGATCCATGACGAGTTCTCCCACGTGGTTCCAGTCGACGCCGACCTTGAAGATTCCCGGGTCCTGATAGCCATCGACGACCGGAAATTCGATCTCGTACTCGGACTTGGCCGAGTCCGCGTACACGTGATTGGCAGGCGGCGTGGGCGGCGCGGGCTTACCACCTTCGACCTTGAACGGAATCAGCTCGAAGGGAACGCCGAAGATCTGCGCCGTCTCCTCGGTAAACAGTTTCGTTTCCTGATCCACAGTGTATGACGTTCGCCGCAATGCACGGCCAACGACCTGCTCGCAAAGCAGCTGCGATCCGAAGGGGCGCAATCCGACAACGTGCGTAACCGTCGTGGCATCCCAACCTTCGGAAAGCATTGACACGGAAATGATGCACCGGATCCTGCGTCCCGGCGGAACCATCGGATCGATGCGCTCGGCTGACCGATCTTCCTCTTCGAGCTTCCGATTGACCTTCTCGATCAGCGCTGCGTATTCGTCCGGCACGTGGCCACCCGGCCATTCAACGCGCCCCACGGTTTCCAACACGAAGCGCAGTCGGCGCGTCTCGTCTTCGCTCCCGCCAGCTGCGATGTCTTCTCCGACCTTGCTGTCGATGCGGACCGTGTACTCGCGGCCCGGCCGGTTGCGGAACTCCGGTACGCCCGCGCCGTACTGCGGGTCACCGTCGGCCAGCCAGGCATGCATGGCTTTGGCGATCGTCGTGTCCTTGCAGACGATGATGAAAACCGGCGGCACGTCATGGCGGCGGTTGCCGTCTTTGAACCGCTGATTCCAGATCGCCTCGGTCTCGCGCCAGTTCTGCGCCAAGGTCATGATCGGCTGTGCGGCCCAACGCATCACCTCGGTGACGGTCACGGGCCCGATCAGGCCTTCCCCGCGCGCCTTCTGCTCCACCCAGCGCCAGATGTTGAAGTAGGGCGGCACCTCGGTTCCGCCAGACTCGTCGGTCGGCAGTTGCGGCACCTTGACCAGCCCGGCCTCGATGGCTTCCAGCAAGCTGAAGTCGGACACGATCCAGGGGAAGGGCTTGCCGACCTCGTTGCCGCTACCCTGGATGTAGAACGGTGTGGCGGACAGGTCTACGCAGAGGCGGATGCCGTTGCTTCGGCCGCCGAGCGCCTTGTTGATTCGGTCAAGGCCCTCGATCCAGACCGTCGCCTCGCGTGCATTGGCCTTGGACTCCTCATCGTCGTCCCCAGTCGCAGGGGCCGCGCCGCGCCGGTAGGCGTGGTGCGCTTCGTCGTTCATTACCAAGACGGCGGAGCTCCGCCCCTTACGGCCGCCGAGGATGCGCCGAAGGAAAGCAGCATCGCTCTCGAAGTATCGTGTCTCGCGGACGGTGTAAGCCCTGGGCCTTTCTTGGCGGTCACGGTCGATGCGCAGGATCGTGAACTTCCCCACCGTCGCCTGTTGCTCGATGTCCGCCACGGACAGCTTGGGGCCTGGCTTGATGACCCGATCTGATTCGACCGGGACACCGCGCTTCACCACCTTGGCCGACTGCCCGTTCACGTCGGTCAGTTCGCGCCGCTCGAGGTTGTGCCAGTTGGTGATGAAGACCTCGCCGCGCCGCAGGTCCGGCATCAGGTGCACGGGCACCAGTTCCCGGGTGCGGTAGAGCGACAGGTCGTCGCGTTCGGGCTTGAGTTCCTGCAGACGGTCCCGGATGGTGATGTTGGGACAGATGATCAGGACCGTGTCCGAGTACGCCGCCGCCTGTGGGTCGGCGACCTTGTTCAGGATCGACCACGCGGCGAGCATCCCCATCACCGTGGTCTTGCCGCTGCCCGTGGCCATCTTCAGCGCGTAACGCTGGAAGGCGCGATAGCCTTGGCTGCGTGAATCCTCGCCGGGCTCGTCCATCGGGACATGGACGCCCTGCCGCAGATCCGCCGGTCCCTCGACGAGGAAAATCGCGGTTTCCACCGCCTCTAGCTGGGCGAAGAACAGCGGGTGCACGCGGTCGGGGTGACGCCAGGTGTCGATCAGCTCGCGGGTCACGCGGGTGGCGCCGGCGTAACCGCGGTCCCTCCATTCCTGCACGCGCTGCCGCAGCAGATTGGCGAGGTCGAGCAGGTACTCCTGGCCCTTGAGGTCCTCCTCGAAGAAGTCCCGCACACCCTCGGCCCGTCGCCCACGCGCTGCGGACTCGGGAACGCGCAGGAAGTAACTGGCAAGGCGCCGTCCAGAACGCTTCTCCGGCGGCTTACCCTCGGCGATGTGCCAGTGATGAGCTGGCGCCGCGTAGGGCGAGTTGATGATCGGGTTGGCAACTGTGTTGATCCGGCTCATGTCGGCTTTCTCACCTTCAGAACCAAACAGGGTTCCGACAGCAGGGTTATGTCGTCAGACAGCCCGGTTTCCAGCAGGTGGAGCCCGGCGAGGGAAAAGGCGTCTTCGCGCGCGAAGTCCCCCATCGGCACTGATCCGTCGGCGATGGCGGCCGCAAACGCCATCGCCCCGCACAGCGCGTCGCGTTCGTGGGGCGACAGGCCATCCGCATCGCCTAGTTGCACGCAGATGCCGGCCCGCCGGGTGATGAACGCCTCCCAGCAGAAGAGGTTTGCGCTTCCTTGGACCAGCTCGGCCCATCGGGTCGTGCCGCGGACAGTTGGCACGCGCTCCGCGATACGCGCGAGGCACCAGTTCACTTGGGCCAATCCTATGGCCAGCACCGAGGCGCCGGGTCCGCCACACCAGTTCACACGCTCCTCCCCGGCACGCCGGCGGGACATGGCGAACATGTCCGCTCGTTTCGGCACGTAGAGTGGGCATTCGAATCCGACGGCTACGCGTTGGCCGGCGGCCAGCAGGTCCACGACGTGCCCGACGAAGACGCTCAGATCACCGCCAGCCCGCCGCCGATCGTCGCTGAGAACCGCCCAGCCGACATTGCCCTTGGCGGGTGATCCGACATCGAGACAGGCCACAGCGTCGACTGCGAGCACACGCACCATCACGCTGACACGTCCAGTACGCGTAGCAGCTCATTGCCGCGCTCGTCGATCACCTTGACAGCGATGCGGCGGCGCTTGCCGAGCAGGAAGGGTTCGCTGGTGGTGCCGGCCAAGTGTTCCCAGACCGAGGGGTCGAACTCCGCGCGCAGGGAGCGCTGCAGGTTGTCCCAAGCGGCGGTCTTGGGGAAGAAGACCTGGCTGGCACGGAAGCAAAGGCCGTCGTAGTCGGTGTCGAGCATCCAGCAGGGCACGTCGGCGCCGTCGATGGATTCGGTCTGCCTGGTGGACGGGTCGAAGAGGTCGAGGCCCTTGAGTTTCACTTCGTGGAGCACCTCACCGGCCGGACCCTTTCGGCGGGCCGGGCGAGCCACGACATCCGGCAGGCCGGTGATGGAGAAGATTTCGGACGCGCGGGTAGTCTTGAGCAGGTCGGACATCGCGACGTCCGGGGTGACGGCGACGTAGGCGGCCGGCAGGCGCAGCTTTTTCTCGTCCTCGATCAGGGTGCGGGCGCCGGGTTCGATGGCGAAGCCGAAGAAGTAGAGGCGGTCGTACTTCAGGTAGTGCGCCTCGCGTCCGGCTTCGTAGACCAGCGAACTGGAGATCGCGCCATCAGCGGGACCGAAGACCACGGCCGCGCGGTGGCCGCCGTCAGTGGCTTCGGCGTGCAGGTACTCGGCGTCCGCGGTGCGACGGATGCTGGACAGCACCAGTTCGCGATTGCCGGGCAGACGCAAGGTCTTGGACTGGCGCAGGACTTCGGTCATGCGGTCGATGTGCGAGGCGGACTCCTGGCCAGAGGCCGGCCCCTCACCGTCCTCTGCGTCAATCATCTGCGCGGGGGCGATCGTTGCCTCGACGACGAAGGGGCCCGCGACGCGCGTCACGCCGCTGATCTCCTCCGGCCGATCGACCAGCACCTCCATGGCCGGGGGCTCGTCGTTCGCAGTCGACTTCAGGGTGATGTGGGGCACGAGCCCACCGACCTCCGCACCCTTCCGGTTCTGCTTGCGCTTGTAAACGAAGCCACCTGATGGTCCCGCGCTGGGAGACTTAAGCTCGTAGTATGGGAAGGTCGCTGTCAGAAGACGCTGTCTAGCCAAGGCCAGCGGAACCCTAGAGGCATCAACTGTAATCCAGCGACGAGCCCAACGCTCCGCTACGTATGCGGTCGTTCCACTCCCACACGTTGGATCAAGAACAAGGTCGCCGGGGTCGGTACACATCAACATGCACCGTTCGATAACGGCCGCGGTGGTTTGCACCACGTATAAGCGACCCGTGTTCTCGATGGTATCCGCCCACTGATTTGTTCTAGAAGTGAACCCAAAATCTCGAAGATAGAGCTTGTAGTAGAGTCGCCCACCAAGAGCAAACAGCCTGTTCTTGGCCTTAAGGCGATTCACTCCATCTCGGGTAGTCCGCCAGCTCTTTCCGCCGGACGTTTCGAATGTGCCCCCGTCGAAATCGATCGGAAAAATACAGGACTTTGTGTAGCCGGAAGACGTAAGGTCGGAGCGCTTAAAAACAGCATTGTTTGCTGCAGTTTCGTCAAAGTCATCGACTTCTTCGCGCGTCAATCGCCGATACGTTCCATCCGGATTGTCAGCAAAAACGAATTCAGACCCCGCCCCAACCTTCTTTTCGACGTAAAGATTGCGGTATTTCATCCTCGTCTTGTCACGAGCGTACCAGCAGATGTAATCGACGACCGATTCAATGCGCCCCGACTCCAAAGGCATCATCGTCTTGTAGTTAATGCAAGCAACGAAGTTCTGCGGACCGAAGATTTCGTCCAAGATCGCCCGAACATAGTGAAGATTGGCGTCAGAAATTTGTACGAAAATGCTTCCTGTGTCAGCCACAAGGTTGCGGGCAAGCAAAACGCGGTCACGCAGAAAAGCAAGATAGGAGTGTAGTCCGAGCTCCCATGTATCGCGATACGCTTTGACCATCTCGGGTTCGCGTGTTAGGTCTTGATCGTCGGCGGCGCTCACCTTTCTGTTTCTTACGAAAGGCTGGAAATTGGACCCATACTGAACTCCATAGGGCGGATCGATGTACACCATCTGCACCTGCCCCCCCATGCCCTCGAACTCCAGCAGGGAGTTCATGACTTGCAGGCTGTCGCCGAGGATCATGCGGTTCTGCCACGGCCCCTTGTGCTCGTACGCCTCGAGCTTTTCGTGGATCTCCATGCCGCCGCCGCCGAACAGGTCGAAGGTCTGGCCCTGCGCCTTGCGGTGACGGATGCCGTCGAGAATGGCCTTCGTGGAATGCCGTTCGTGCACGAAGAGCGGCACGGTGGGGACGCGGATTTCCTGCCGTTCGGCCTTGCCGGCCCAGTTCAGGAAGGGCTGAGACAGGGACTGCAGCCGCTGCGCGGCTTCGGCCAGTGAGGCGACGCGCACGCCGCCGCCCTTCCATTCCTGCGGCTCGGCGAACACGGTCTTCTCGCCTTCGGTGCCCGTGCGGGCGATCAGGCCGATCAGCCATTCGCTGAGTTCGCGCACGGGCTGTTCGTCCCACGACAGGGCCGGGTCCAGCGAGCTGTCATAGCGGTAGGTCTTCGGCGGCCTGCGGGTCTGGAACTGGTCCTGAAGCCCGGCTTCGGGACGCTGCACGGCCTCGACGAGGTGGACGTACTGGGCGGAGCCTTCGCCAATGGCAGCTGGTTGCGTGCGGGACGGCTCCTCCTGGACTCCATACGATCTCCGCGATTTGGCTGCGCGGGCTTTGTCCGATGTGTCGTCTTCAGTGACGTGATCCGGGTTAAGCAGCCGATTAATGAGTGCTTTCTTGCGCCCCGTTGGGTCCACGCCCACCAGCTCAGCCACTTCCTTGACCTGAGTTTCGCTAAGGATGTCGATCAAGGCCTTCGGCTTGGCGCGCTTGGCTTTGGCGAGCGCTTCGCCCATCGATTCGACGGACCTCATATCGGCCCCATCGATATCCAGTGCATCGCAGGCCCTCTTCATCTCGTCTCTGCCCATGACCTGCAGGATGGCGGCTTTCAGCTTCATGATTGGCTTCTGTGTCGAGTTCAGGATTCGGGATGGGCCGCGCTGCACAGGCGGCGGTAGTCGCATGCGCCGCAGTTGCGGGCGTGCGGCTTGGCGGGTAGGTCATTGCTGCGCAGGGATCCGGCAGCATGCCGGACGTCGCGCTGCACGTCGGCGATGAAGTCTGCGTCCACCGAACGGCGCTTCTGGCGCTGCTCGTCCAGTTCGTAGATCTCCACGTAGTCCGCGTCGCGGCCGGTGAGTTCGTGGTAGCCGAGCGCATAGATGTGGAGCTGGGTTTCGGTGACGGCCTCGGCCTGGGCGCGATCGGTGGACTTGAGATCGACGATGGTGACCTCGCCGGTGTCGAGCCGCCGCACCAGGTCGATGCGCCCGGCCACCGAGATGCCGTCACCCAGCGCAATCTCGATTGCTTTCTCGGAGAACTCGAGGTTGCGGAAGGCGGCGGCGTTGCGGACGAGGTAGGCGCCGATCACTTTGCGTGCCGCACCGGCCAGCTGCTCGCGCAGTGCCGGATAGGCGTACGGTGCGCGAAGGTGGCGGTCGACCAGCGCATCGGCCTCGGACGGGTCAATCGTATCGCCGCGCAGGGCGCGCGCGTGGACCTCGGCCAAGGCGTCGTGCAGCGACTTGCCGTAGCCGAGCGCTTCATCCAGCGGGGCGTTGAACCCGTAGAGGATGCGGAGCTTGAACTGGTAGGGACATTCGAAGAAGTACTTGAGGTCGGAAAACGACAGCGTGACGTTGGCCACCGCGCTGCGTGGCTGTGGCGGCAGGCGCGGGCGGGCCGAGTAGTCCGGCGCGCGGCGCTTGACGTACTTCGAGGCCAGAACGTCATTGAAGAAGTCTGACGGGTTCTTGGTCAACTGGTTGCCGGGCGTCGGTGCCCAGGTCAGGTGCAGGAACTTCTGCGCCCGGGTCATCGCCACATAGAAAAGCCGCGATTCGTCATCGCGTCCGCCCTTGTAGCGTGCGGCGTTGCCGAAGGCGCGTTCCGGGATCAGGTGCCAGGGCGTGCGGCCGCCCGCGCCCTTGGACGGGAACCGGTTGCGGACCAACTGGGGGATGAAGACCACCGGCCACTGCAGGCCCTTGGCCTGGTGCACGGTCATGATGCGGACCGCGTCGGGCGAGGCGTAGGCGCTGTCCTGCCAACCTTCCGGATAGACCTTGTCAGCGTGGTGGCGCAGGAAACCGGCGAATGAGCTGTACTTCTCGACCGGGTCGGATCGGAAGTGGATGCTCTCGAAGTCGGAGATCGCCTGGCTGAACTTCCCGAGATTGTAGAACACCACCTCACCACGACCGCCCGGAACGGTTTCCTCTCGCAGTTCGATGCGCTCGAGGAAACCCATGAACTGCCGCTGCAGGTTGTAGACCTTGAACTGGCCGATATCGGCGCGCTGCATGTCGTCGCGGGCTCGGGCCGCGGCGATGAGCGCGGCGTCGAGCGCAGCAGGCCGGATGCCGAGGTCCGCCGCGCGCCACGCGTCACGGACCGATTCCACCGTGACCCCGTCCTCGCGGGCGAGGAAATAGAACAACTGACGGGCGGCTTCGACCTCCTCCTTCTCGAAGAGGTTGTCCATGCCGGTGATGATGTAGGGGATGCCGGCGTCACTTAGAGCCGCTTGGATCGCGGCACCGTCGCGGCGAACCGAACGCAGCAGGATCGCCATGTCGGACCAGGCGATGCCGCGCTCGCGGCCGTCGTCCCGCACGGCCACCCCGTGCAGGGCCCTGCAGCTGCGGGCGATATGGGCCGCCTCGTCGGCCGGATGGTCGAACGACAGCGCGACGATGTCACCGGGCTCGTACGCCTGGGCATCGGCCGGTTTCATCGCCTTGGGCAGACGATCGACCACCGTGCCGATGAAATCGCGGGCGACGGCGATCACGCCGTCGCTGGAGCGGAAATTCTCCTCGAGGCGGATCGAGCGGACGCCCGGGTAGCGTTTGGCGAACTGCAGAATGTTTTGAACGTCACTGCCGCGCCACTGGTAGATGGTCTGGTCGTCGTCGCCGACCACGCAGATCGCGGCGCCGAGGTCATGGAAGACCCGGACCACGGCCTCCTGCACAGGGTTCACATCCTGATACTCATCGACAATGACATGGCGCACGCGGGCGGCGAGTCGGGCCCGCAAGCCCTCGTTTCCGCGGAGCTGGTCGACGGCGGCCTTGAGGATGCCGGAGAAGTCGAGGTAGCCGCGTTGGTGCAGGAGGTCTTCGTACTTGGGCAGGGCGGCGGCGACCGAATTGCCCTCGAGTTCGCGCGGGCGGTCGGGCATGTCCTCGCGCAGGATGGCCTGCGCGGCGGTGTAGTTGCGGGTATCGATGAACCGCCTGAGCGGGGTGCCGTCAAGGGTGGTGCTCTCGGTCAGCCCGGATGCCTTCGAGTGACGGTCGACGAACAGGACCTGCTGGACCTCGTTCAGGACCTCGTACTTCATGTACTCCGGCACTTCAGTCTTGAGCAGGTCGAGGCAGAAGCCGTGAATGGTGCCGACGTACATCTCGGCCAGGCCGGTCACGGTGCCAAGCTGCTCGCCGCAGCGGGTGTGGATGCGTTCCTTGAGCTCGGCGGCGGCCTTCTCGGTGAAGGTAAAGGCGATGATGTTAGAAGGAGCACAGTCGCCCCCTCCGGCTTCGCGCGGCCGCAATAAATTGACGACGCGCTGCGCGACCACCTCGGTCTTGCCCGAGCCGGCGCAGGCAATCAGTTGGAGATTACCTTCGCGATGGCGGATCGCCTCCGCCTGTGTCTCTGTGAAATTCATGCTCCGTCCCCTGTCACGGTGCACTTATGCCCCCGCGCCCGCTGAACTCGAGCCGTTCAGCGGCGCCGTCAGGAAGAATGACCGTTCACAGTGGCTCGGGGCAAGGCAATAGGTTTGTGCCTAATCGGAGGTCATCGGTTCCTAGCCTGATTATTCGTATAATTCGGCCCGGCCCCACGCGGGCCACCCCCCCGAGGGGCGCTGCAAGCCCGGCCCGCGCAACGCGGACCCGCCGGGATCAGGCTCGGGGCCGGGTTCCTGAACAACCGCGCCCGTTGACCGCGACCCCCGAGGCCCCTGCCCGGCCGGCGTCGCCCTGACGGAGCTCCACATGAACGCACAGATCAAACCCACCCACGACTTCAAGGTCGCCGACCTCTCCCTGGCCGACTGGGGCCGCAAGGAAATCGACATCGCCGAGCACGAGATGCCGGGCCTGATGTCGATCCGCCGCAAGTACGCCGCCGCCCAGCCGCTGAAGGGCGTGCGCGTCACCGGCTCGCTGCACATGACGATCCAGACCGCGGTGCTGATCGAGACCCTGAAGGACCTCGGTGCCGACGTGCGCTGGGCGTCCTGCAACATCTTCTCGACCCAGGACCACGCGGCCGCGGCGATCGCCGCCAGCGGCACGCCGGTGTTCGCCTGGAAGGGCGAGACGCTGGAGGAGTACTGGGACTGCACGCTGGACGCGCTGTCGTTCCCGGGCGGCAAGGGCCCCGAGCTGGTCGTCGACGACGGCGGCGACGTCACCCTGCTGATCCACAAGGGCTACGAGCTCGAGCAGGGCGACGACAGCTGGGTGAATTCGGCCTCGGGCTCGCACGAGGAGCAGGTGATCAAGAACCTGCTCAAGCGCGTCGCGAAGGAGCGCCCGGGCTTCTGGACCGGCGTGGTCAAGGAGTGGAAGGGCGTCTCCGAGGAGACCACCACCGGCGTGCACCGCCTCTACCAGCTGGCCGAGGCCGGCAAGCTGCGGGTGCCGGCGATCAACGTCAACGACTCGGTCACGAAGTCGAAGTTCGACAACCTCTACGGCTGCCGCGAGTCGCTGGCCGACGGCCTGAAGCGGGCGATGGACGTGATGCTGGCCGGCAAGGTGGCGGTGGTCTGCGGCTACGGCGACGTCGGCAAGGGTTCGGCGCATTCGCTGCGCGCTTACGGCGCACGCGTCGTGGTCACCGAGATCGACCCGATCAACGCGCTGCAGGCGGCGATGGAGGGCTTCGAGGTCAACACGGTCGAGAGCACCCTCGGCCGCGGCGACATCTACGTCACCACCACCGGCAACAAGGACGTGATCACGCTGGCGCACATGCAGGCGATGAAGGACCAGGCGATCGTCTGCAACATCGGCCACTTCGACAACGAGATCCAGGTCGATGCGCTGTACGCGTCCGGCGCGGTGAAGACCAACATCAAGCCGCAGGTCGACAAGTTCACCTTCCCGAACGGCAACTCGATCTTCCTGCTGGCCGAGGGCCGCCTGGTGAACCTGGGCTGCGCCACCGGCCACCCGAGCTTCGTGATGTCGAACTCGTTCTCGAACCAGACCCTGGCGCAGATCGACCTGTGG
Organism: Arenimonas composti TR7-09 = DSM 18010; assembly: GCF_000426365.1. Lineage (GTDB taxonomy): Bacteria > Pseudomonadota > Gammaproteobacteria > Xanthomonadales > Xanthomonadaceae > Arenimonas > Arenimonas composti. The sequence continues at coordinate 289,365 of NZ_AUFF01000003.1, forward strand.
GCCAACAAGGACACCTACGAGCCGAAGGTCTACATCCTGCCGAAGAAGCTCGACGAGGAAGTGGCGCGGCTGCACCTGGAGAAGATCGGCGTGAAGCTGACCGTGCTGACCGACGAGCAGGCCGCGTACCTGGGCGTGCCGAAGGAAGGCCCCTACAAGCCCGAGCACTACCGCTACTGACCCACCCCGCGCCCCCCTGTAGGAGCGGCTTCAGCCGCGATGCTTTTAGCCTTTCCCGAGACTTTCGGGAAAGGCATCGCGCCTGAAGGCGCTCCTACGGGGGGCGGGCGCGGGAGCATTGCCGCGATCGCGTTCCACAGCGCGCCGCCGCGGGTCTCGGCGGCAATCGCCGCGACCGGGCTCCAGTGCTGGACGAAACCCCCGCCCTTCTTCGCCTTCAGCGGCCACAGGTCGATCGCGTCGCTCGCCAGCGTGACGGCGACACCGGCCTGCCAGTCGCCGGGCGGCGCGGTCAACGCACCGGCCTGAAAATCGCGGCGTTCGCGCGCCTGCCCGGGCAGCGCCGCCGCCTGCGCCCGGGTGATCGCCGAGGCCAGCGCAGTCACGATGTCGTCGACAGCCGCCGAGCCGGCGATCGCGACACCCTCGAGCGGCACGTACTTGCGCCCGTCGATCGCCTCGACTTCGAAGCCGATGCCGGATGCGCCGCGCCAGGCGACGATCCGCGGCGGCAGTTGCCGGCCCGGCCAGGTCGTGCCGCGCGCGTAGCCTCGGTGGTTCAGCAGGTCGAGGTCGCGCTGGCGCTGCGCCGACGCCAACAGCCCCGGCAGCATCGCGCGCGGCGCGACCAGTCCCAGCGGGCCGGACAGCGCGACCAGGTCCGCCACCGGCGAGAATGCCGCGCTGCCGATGCTCAGTGGCCAGGTGATCACACCGTCCGGCAGCCCGATCTGCACGCCGCCTTCGTCCACCGCCGCCGACCACGCGCCGCCGTCGTGGGCGAAGCCGGCCCGCGCCCGTGTCGCCGCGCCGCAGGCGAAGCGTTGCTTCGGCGCAAGGGTTCGCGCGTCGACGACCTCGAGCACGTAAGCGTCGCGCCCGGCACCGGCGGGGCGATGGTGCAGCAGCAGTTCGCCGCGCGCCGGCAGGTACGCGGTGTCGAGGTGGTCCCAGGCGCCGGGCAGGCGCTGCGGCGCGTTCACCGCGAACGGCGGATCCCAGCGCCACAGCCCGCTCCGATAGCGGCCGTCTCCGTCCATCACCGCCCGCTGCGCGATCAGCGCGTAACCGGCGTCGGCGAGCCAGTGCACCGCCCCGTCGCATCCCTCGGGGTCGAGCACGTGCCCGGCGATCGTGCGACCGCTGGTCGCGTCGATCGCCAGCACCCGGCCGAACGCGGCCAGCTGCAGCAGCTGCGCCGCGTCCGGGCCGAGACAGGGCAGGCCGTCGAGGCGCAGCGGCTCTTTCGCCCGGAACTTCGCGACCAGTTCGCCCGATGGCATCGCCAGTCGCGCGAACTGCGCGCCGCCGCGGACCAGCAACTCGCGGCCGTCGGCGCTGAAGGCGAACTCGTCCGGGTTGGACGGCACCGCCAGCTTCAGCCGCTTCGTGCCGGTGGCGACGTCCCACAGGAAGGTGCCGTTCGCGGTCGGCACGACGAGGTGGGCGCCGTCGGGCGAGAACCGCATCGGCGACACGCTGCCGACCGCGAATGCCGGCAGCGCGAGCTCGAGCTTCGGCGGGACCGGCAGGTCGGTGCCGTAGCGCAGCGCGAGCGGCAGGATCGGGTCGGGGCGGGCTGGCATCATCGGGCTCGAAGGGCGAGTGCCGACTATGCCCAGCGGCGGCCAGGTCGTCACGATCGCCACCGGGCCCGCTTCGGGAAACTGTCTCTGACACCGTTTTGACCGGCGGTGGGGGATGGTGGCGGCAGCCCGTCCCGGAGCCCGCCATGTACATCGCCCGCCAGCACGACCGCTTCGGCGACAAGTCGCTCAACGTCGTCGCCCTCGAGGCGCCGCAGGGCTGGTTCTACGTCGCCGAGGTGGTCGATCCCCTCGATGGCAGCGAGCTGCGCCTGCGCGCGACACACCACGCCGCCTTCCCGAGCGCCGTTGCCGCCCTCGCCCAGGGCATGGCCTGCGCGGTGTGCCTGGCAGAGGACCCGCTGGCGCCGGTCGACGAGGACGTCGAGGTCGCGGCGGTGGTCAGGACGCTGGCGGACTAGGCCCCGCCGATTCCCGCCGCCGATTCCCGCCGGCGATTCGCGCCGGCCGATTCCCGCCCGCCTCCCGCCCCCTCGTCTCCTACCTTTCGTCGACCACCCCCGAAACCGGGTTGACCCCTCCCCGGGGCATGAAGAAGATGTGACCGCCTGCACGGAAGCATGACTTTCGGCAGGGTCTCCATCCCCTTCGGCCCCGGCGCGAATGATCCATACGCTTCCCGACCTGATCACGCCCGACGAGCTCGCGCAGCTCCGCCAGCTGGTCGCGACCGCCGGTTTCGCCGACGGGCGGCAGACCGCCGGCGAGCGCCTGGCCGAGGCCAAGCGCAACCAGCAGATCCCGTGGAACCACCCGCTGATGCCGCGGATCTCGGCGATCGTGATGGCCGCGCTCGGCCGCTCCGACACCTTCATGGCCGCGGCACAGCCGCGCCGGCTGGCGGCGATGCTGGTCAGCCGCTACCAGCCGGGCATGGCGTACGGGCTGCACGTCGACGCGCCGCTGATGAACGAGCCGAACCACGTCCGCAGCGACGTCTCGTTCACCCTGTTCCTCAGTTCGCCGAACGACTATGACGGCGGCGAGCTGGCCTTCGACACCGGCGCCGGCGAGGCGGCCTTCAAGCTGTCGGCGCGGTCGGCCATCTGCTACCCGACCGGGCAGCTGCACCGCGTGCGGCCGGTGCTGCGCGGCGAGCGCCTGGCGGTGGTCGGCTGGGTGCAGAGCCTGGTGCGCGAAGTCGCCGTGCGCGAGTTCCTGCACGACCTTTCCGAAGCCCGCGAACTGATCGCCGAAAACGCGCCGCCGCGGGCGCTCGACCTGGTCAACAAGACCTACTTCAACCTGCTGCGCCGCTACGCCGAACCCTGAGCCGCCGGGGCCTAACAACCGGGGTTAACAACTGGGGTCAGATTCCTGCGTTAAGTCGCAGGCAGCGGCTCGGTCACTCCGGCCGCACGGGCGACTTAACGCAGGAATCTGACCCCAGTTGTTAAGCGCTCAGCGCCAGTTGGCGTGAGTGGACCAGAACGCGACGCTGCGCGCATACGCCGCGCGGTCGATCGGCACCCCGCTGCCGCCCTCGCCGACACCCAGCGCATTGCGGAGCATCGTGATCGGCACCATCGGAATCTCTTCCGGTTCCAACGTGTACAGGCAGCCGACGATGCCCCACTCGGCGGCGATCGGCGTGCCTTCCTTCGCCATCTGCTCGCGGCTGTAGAGGATCGGGATCAGCCAGTTGGCGACCGGCGGCTGTAGGCCCTCGAACCAGCGCACGAGCACCGGCAGTTCGGCCGGCGTGCGCGCCTCGTAGGCCGAGCGCAGCAGGTGGCGGTTCTCGGCGGTGATCGGGATCACCGAGCACTTCGTCGACGTCCAGTTGCGGTGCACGTGCAGGCGGCAGAACGGCGCGTAGCCGGGCAGCACCGCGTGCGGCGGCTCGGCATTGAGGCGGGCGGTGAATTCCCCGGCGGTGCAGTCCTGGATCGCGGTGGCGCGGCCGTCGCCCGGGAACAGGCGACGGCGCGCGAAGTCGGTCATCTCGATGAGCATCGTTGGAATTAACAACTGGGGTCGGATTCCTACGTTAAGCCGGCCGCACTGATCCGGCCAGCCGACTTCCGGCGTCGGCTTAACGTAGGAATCCGACCCCAGTTGTTAAGCGGCTTCGATGCGGTTGCGGCCGCCGTTCTTGGCGCGGTACAGGGCTTCGTCGGCGGCCGCGTAGAGGGCATCGCCGTCGCGGTGGCGGCCGGGCGCGAAGCGGGCCAGGCCGACGCTCACCGTGACCTCGAAGCGGGTGCCGTCCGGCAGTTCGATCGGCGCGTGTTGCAGGCGCTCGCGGAAGGCTTCGGCGCGGGCGGCGATGCCGGCGGCGGCGACCCCGCTGACCAGTACGCCGAACTCCTCGCCACCCAGGCGCGCGACCAGCACGCGCTCGCCGTCGGCATCGGCACCCAGCGGGGCCGCAGCTCCGGCGTCGCCGGCCTCGCCGAAGGATTCCCGCAGCAGCGCCGCGACCTCGCGCAGGCAGCGGTCGCCGGCGGCGTGGCCGAAGCGGTCGTTGATCGACTTGAAGTGGTCGAGGTCGGCGATCAGGAACGCCAGCGCGAGCTCGCTGCCGTCGGCCCGCGCGGCAGCGATGCGGTCCTCCAGCCCCTGCTGGAAATGCCGCCGGTTCGCCAACCCCGTCAGCGCATCGGTGCGGCTGGCGGCGGCGAAACGGTCGCGTTGCTCGCGCAGTTCGACGTCGAGCGCCAGCCGGCCCTCGTATTCGCGATTGCCGCGCCCGATCACCGCGACCATGTAGGCGAGATTGAGCACCAGCACGATCGCGATGCCGGGGTCCGCGAGGCGCGCCAGCACGATCGCCAGCATCGGCAGGAAGATCATCGCGGTGCCGACCAGCGCCAGCCGGCGCGCGATCGCGAAGATCTGCGCGAAGGCCATCGCCAGCGCGCAGGTCGCCAGCAGGGTCAGCGTGTAGGCGGGTGCGAAGCCGCGGTCCCACAGCGCCCAGGCCGACACCGCGCCCCACAGCGCCGCGGTGACCAGCAGCACCGCCCACTGGATGCGCATGCTGGTGACGGCGCGCGCCGGATCGGCCAGGTACCAGCGCCGCACCAGCAGGCGCGCGACCCCGAGCACGACGAGCAATCCGCAGATCGTCCCGCTCAGGCGCGGATGGCGGTCCCAGGCGCCGCCGTAGCCGGCGACCAGCAACCAGGACAGCAGGTAGAAGACGCCGCCGATCAGCGCGCGTTCGTGCAGGTCCTCGGCGCGCTGCCGCGCCGTGGACCCGGATGGAACGCCGTCGGCAGTCCCCGAGCTCATTGCCGTCAGCATGGCTGAGCAGCAAGCCCCTTAACAACCGGGGTCGGATTCCTGCGTTAAGGCCTGCGGCATCGGCCTTAACGCAGGAATCCGACCCCGGTTGTTAAGTCCATCGCTTCATCCAGAAGAAGCGATATATTCCCGGGAACCCCGCGCCCCGGACCCGCCATGCCGCACCTGAGCTTCGAGTTCTTCCCGCCCAAGACCGACGACCAGATCGCCCAGCTCGACCGCACCGCCCGCCGCCTGAAGGCGCATTCGCCCGACTTCGTGTCGGTGACCTTCGGCGCCGGCGGCTCCACGCTTTCCTACACCGCCGACACCGTCCGCCGCCTGCGCACCGACGTCGGCCTCGACGCCGTGCCGCACCTGAGCTGCGTCGGCGGCACCCGCGACGAGATCCGCGCCCTCCTCGCCGACTACCGCGCACTCGGCTGCAACCGCCTCGTCGCCCTCCGCGGCGACCTGCCCTCGGGCATGGCCCGCCCCGGCGACCTGCACTACGCCAGCGACCTGGTGCGCTTCATCCGCGCCGAACACGGCGACCACTTCCGCATCGCCGTCGCCGGCTATCCGGAAGTGCATCCGCAGGCCGACGACGCGCTCGCCGACCTGCGCCATTTCCGCGCCAAGGTCGAGGCCGGCGCCGACCGCGCGATCACCCAGTACTTCTTCAACGCCGACGCCTATTTCCGCTTCGTCGACGACTGCCGCGCCGCCGGCATCACGATCCCGATCGTCCCCGGGGTCATGCCGATCTCGAACTTCACCCAGCTGCGCCGCTTCTCGGATGCCTGCGGCGCCGAGATCCCGCGCTGGATCGACAAGCGCATGGCCGCGTATGGCGACGACGTCGACGCTATCCGCGAGTTCGGCGCCGACCTGGTCGCGGCGATGTGCCGGCGCTTGATCGAAGGCGGCGTCGAGGAACTGCACTTCTTCACGCTCAATCTGGCGAAGCCGACCGAAGCGGTGCTGGCGCGACTGCGCTGAACCGATACCGACCCCTCACGCGGCGTTCGCGAAAAACCCGGCGGACTTGACGCTCCCTCACGCCGTGGCGCATAGGCTGCGCGGATGTCGCGTGAGCTGCCTGTTCGTCGCTTCGCCTCCGCCGCTCCGGTGATCGCCGGCCGCGCGCTCGTCGTCGGTGCGTGCGCGCTGGCGGCGCTCGCTGGTGCGCCCGGGTCGGCCGCCAGCCCCGGCGCGATCCAGCGCTGCCTCGGCCCCGACGGCACGACGATCTTCACCGACCGGTCCTGCGACTCGCTCGGGGCGACCCCGGCCGGCAGCTTCCACCCGACCCCGGAGCGCAATGCCGGGGCGCCGGCGACGATCGGCCTGCACGGCGCCGTCGGCGGTTTCGCGACCCGCGGCTGCGCAACGAGTCCCGATGCGCTGCTCGAAGGCGTGCGCAGCGCGGTGATGGCGGGCGACGTCAACCGGCTCGCGAACTACTACCACTGGGCCGGCACCGGCTCGCGCGCGGCGTTCGCGCTGATGGAGCGGCTCGAAGGCATCGTCGGCCGGCCGCTCGCCGGCGTCGAACTCGACTACCCGGCGCAGCCCGGCGGGTATGCGCCCGATCCGCGCGACTTCCCGGCCTCGGCGCGCAGCCCGGCGGGTGGCGCGATGGCGCGGACCGATGCGCCGCCGCGTTTCGCGACCGAGGTTCCCGAGCCCGACGCGCGCTCGCAACCCGGGCCGGCCTTCCTCGCCAGCCTGCGTCGTCGCGCGCCATCGCCGCCGCCCCGGCCGGCGGATGTGCCACCACCGGTCGCGATCGTCCCGCTCGAGCGTGGCGCCGATGCCGTTGCGGCGGGCGCGCCGCCGCCGTCACCCCGCGCGAGCACGCCCCGCCCGACCGGCCTGCGCATCCTGCAGGCCAGCAGCAGCACCGATCCGGGCTCGGCGACCGCGCGCTTCGGCCTGCGCCGCAACGCCGGCTGCTGGTGGATCGAGTTCTAGAAAAAAAACGGTGTCAGAGACAGTTATTGCCCGAGGCATCGCGATTCGGGAAGGTGCGCCGGCAATAACTGTCTCTGACACCGTTTTTTCCCCACGCACTAGAATGGCCGCCCGACCCCGGAGGCCCAGCGGCATGAGCAACGCCTACCCCGACCACATCTGGCACAACGGCCGCATCAAGCCGTGGGCCGAAGCGACGGTGCACGTGATGGCGCATGGCCTGCATTACGGCTCGTCGGTGTTCGAGGGCATCCGCAGCTATCCGACGCCGGACGGACAGGCGATCTTCCGCCTCACCGACCATCTGCGCCGCCTGTACACGTCGGCGAAGATCTACGACATGGCGATGCCCTTCGACCTGCCGACGCTGGCGCAGGCCTGCCGCGACGTGATCACCGCGAACGGTCTGGAGCGCGCCTACCTGCGGCCGATCGCCTACCGCGGCCTCGGCGGTTTCGGGCTCAGCGCCGAGACGCCGACCGATGTCGCCGTCGCCGCCTGGTTCATGGGCCCCTACCTCGGCCCGGGCGTGCTCGAGACCGGCATCGACGCCTGCGTGTCGAGCTGGCAGCGCTTCGCGCCGAACACGATCCCGGCCGGCGCCAAGGCCGGCGGCAATTACCTGTCCGGCCAGCTGATCGCCCGCGAGGCGCGCCGGCTCGGCTTCGGCGAAGGCATCGCGCTGGCCTCGACCGGCCTGCTCAGCGAAGGCGCCGGCGAAAATCTGTTCCTGGTCTTCGACGGCGCCCTGCACACGACGCCGGTCAGCGCCGCGCTGCTCGACGGCATCACCCGCAACACGATCATCACCCTCGCCCGCGACGCCGGCATCCCGGTGGTCGAGCGCGACATGCCGCGCGAATACCTCTACCTCTGCGACGAGCTCTTCATGTGCGGCACCGCCGCCGAGATCACCCCGATCCGCAGCGTCGACGGCCGCCCCGTCGGCGCCGGCAAGCCCGGCCCGCTGACGCGCCGCATCCAGGACCTGTTCTTCGGCCTCTTCGACGGCCGCACCCCGGACACCCGCGGCTGGCTCGAGTATGTTTGAAGGTGATTCGACTCAATCGACTTCCAGCCGTTCCGGTGGCTGGAAGGTGCCACGCTGGTCGATACGCGAACTGACGGTGTCGTTCGTGTAGGGGGAATTCGACAGCATTCGGTTGAGGTTCTCGATCCTCACGCGGTGCTGTTCGATCCGGTCCACAGGCGCGGAAAGCAGGCCGTTCACCTCGCGGTAGTAGAGCGCCGAAATCCGCAGTAGCTCATAGCGACGCCAGGCATCCGTCAACCAGGCGGAAAGCTCCGTCAATCTGCGCTTCCTGCCGGTCCCTGACGGCCCCGTCTCGACGGCAGCCAAACGCTCTCTCGCTTCGGCCAGCATCGCAAGGGAATCCCGCAGGCCCACGAATTCGGTCTCCATCAATCCGTCAGCCGAGTCGGTGTTCGGCTCGGGGATCGCCTGGATGCCCCCGTCGAGGAACCGCGAGGCGAAGGTCTCGACCTGCCCAGGCGTCCACACGCGACCGTTGTGATGCTGCCTGAAGAGCAGATCCCACAGCGACCTTCGCAAGATCATCTCCCGCGCATTGCCTGTGGCCTTGTCCGAAAGTGCGTAGATGTCGCGCATCTCCCGCCAGTTGTCGTTTCCGTAGCGACGCTTGAAGTAATCGGTCGTCCATTCATTGACCTGCTTGCGGAGCTGCGGGACATCACCCAGCCAGCTGATGCGCGCCATCAACCAGTTGGTCAGCTTGCGTGGCCCCGGGTGGTGTACGGGGTGCATGTAGGCGTAGATTTCGGCGCCGTCTCCCATCTGAGCGCGGAAGTCGTCCATGAGCGACTGGTGATCGCTGATCGGCAATCCCCCGTAGCTCGAGTTGTTGAAGTATTCGACGACGCCATGCCGGAGCGGCGCGATCGCTTTCCAGTCCGCGAGCGACTGCAGGTAGAGAGAATCCGTGGGCCGTCCGTCGGGTTCCGCCAGCGAGCCGGTGAACGAGCGGGTCGGTTCGTAATAGAGGTGCAGGTAGTCGGCTTCCCGCAGTTCGTCGACCAGATCGGGGCGGCTGGGCAGTACCCATGTGAGGTTGTAGCTCATGCCCGTGACGGTCACCGGCCTTTCCAGGCGACCCGACTGATACGCGTCCCGAAGATGTCCCGCCAGTCGGATATAGAAGAGATTGATGTTGTCGACGTTGTTCCCGACGGAGCGCGCTTCCGCGCTGTCGTCCCAACCCCGGTTGGTTCCGTCCGAGGACCAGACGGCGAGGAAATCGGCGTCCTCCAGGTCCCCTCCCTGGAGTCTCTCGACGATCCGGTCGGCGACATGCGCCGCCATCTCGGGGTTCTCGAACGCCGGGTTGTGATAGCTGCCCGTGCTCGCGTCTATCCGCTGCCGCTTGCCGTTGACGAAACCGAACCACTCCGGGTGAGCCTCGAACAAGCCCGGCTCGGAGAGAATCTCCTGGAGAACCCGGTGCCCGCCCTGCCAGGAGTGGATACCGAGTTTCCGACGTACATGTAGAGGCAGGGTTCCCGACAGGTTCAATCGATTGCGCGCCATCCAGATCGCGAACGATTCCGGGACGGTGATCCCGCTGTCCATCGGAATCCAGAACCCACGTAGCTGGACGGATGGGCGCTCGTACCAGGCTTCCCAGTCGATCTCGGTGACGGCGAGTTTCGCGGGTACGACCACATCGTCTTCGGAATACCATCGAACGCCGAGCCGCTCGATGACGGCGTAAACGCCATAGAGCACGCCGATCCGTGTGTTTCCTTCGATCAGGACCTGATCTGGGGAAACGGAAACGCGAAAACCCTGATCGCCAAGGCGGCCATCCCGGGCGTCAGGTGCCAGCACCCGAAGAGCGAAATGCCGTTCACCGCTCGGCTCGCCACGGATCTCCGCCGGGATTCCACCTGCGGCCAGCACCGCCTGGAGTTCGAGCGCCGCCCAGGCGAGGGTCACCGCATCCGAACGCGGGCCGTCAACGAGCCACTCGACGTTCGCCGAATCCGCGTTCGCGGTGGCCGCATCCTCGTACGGACCGACGTCGACCACGATGACATCGGGTGGCGTGGCAGCCGTGGTCGTTGCAGGGGCGAGAACCAGCCAGGCCGCGACCAGTACTCGGCCGGCAAGGATTGCGAACTTGACCATCGGGATCCCCCGATCCACCTTCCCTTGGCCGTCGACTCTACTCTCATCGCTTTCGGACGGACGCACTGGTCGTCCCTTGGAGCCTGGCTCTCAGAACGCGAACCGGAGGGTGGCAACAGCGCCGCGCTCCGCGCCCGGCGCGATCGAAACTTCCCAGCCGTAGAGCTCGCAGAGGCGCCGCACGATCGACAGGCCGATGCCGCCGCCGACGGTGCCGCCGGCGCCGGAGCCGCGGTAGCCGCGTTCGAACAGGCGGGCGGCGTCCTCGGCGCTGAGGCCGGGGCCGGTGTCCTCGATGCGCACGTGGTCGGCGGCGACGAGGATGCGGACGTGGCCTTCGGCGGTGTACTTGCAGGCGTTGCCGATCAGGTTGCCGAGCGCCACCGCCAGCACCGCTTCCGGCGCTTCGGCGGTCGCCTCGGCGTCGCCTTCGACCCGCACCTGCACCGGCTTGCCGCCGAGCTGGGTGCGGGCGGCGTCGGCGAGCTGCTGCGCGAGCTTCAGCAGGTGGGTGTGGCCGGTGCCGCGCTCGTTGCGCGACAGCATCAGCAGCGCCGTGGTCAGGTCGGTGCACTGCTGCGCCGCGCGGTCGATGCGCAGCAGGCGCTGGCGCATCTTTTCCGGCAGGTCCGGGTTGGCCAGCATCAGCTCGGTGGCGCCGCGGATCACCGCCAGCGGCGTGCGCAGTTCGTGGCTGACGTCGGAATTGAACTCGCGGTCGCGCTTGACCAGCTTGGTCATGCGCTCGGCGTAGTCGTCGAGTGCGGCCGCCAGCTGGCCGACCTCGTCCTCGGCGAAATGCGCGGCCAGCGGCGTCGGCCTGTCGCTGCCGGCGAGGGTCTCGACCCGGCGCGCGAGGTCGGTCACCGGGCTGATCACCCGCGCGCTCGACCACACGCCGACCACCAGCGACAGGAACGAGAACGCCACCACCGCGCCGAACAGCGCATAGGTCAGCTGCTGCTGGGTCGCGCGTTCCTGGGCGATGTCGTAGCTGAGGAAGAACCAGTAGTCCGCGTCCTTCTTCACCGCCAGCTTGTAGGTGCGGGGGCGGCCGCGTTCGTCGGTTTCGCTGATCTCGTGCACGCCGTCGGGCAGGTCGCGCCAGTTGAAGGGCACGTTGCCGAAGCGGCGCTGGCTGAAGGTGTAGCCGCGGATCTTCTCGAACGCGAACAGCGCGTTCTCGGGATCGCGGTAGAACCCGGACGAATAGTCCTCGAGGTTCTGGACCAGGGCCTCGCCGATCAGGTCGTCCTCGACGCGTTCGCGCAGCACCATCGTCGCGAACGCGAACAGCGTCGTCAGCCCGAAACCGAGCAGCAGGAAAGACAGGATGATGCGACTGCGCAGCCGCCGCCGGTAGCGCACGGATCAGCTCGCGTCGGGGTCGACGATCCGGTAACCGATGCCGTGCCGGGTCTGGATCAGCGCCTTCTCGAACGGCTTGTCGACGGCGGCGCGCAGGCCGTGGATGTGCACGCGGAGCGAGTCGCTGTCGGGCAGTTCCTCGCCCCAGACGCGGGTCTCGAGTTCCTGCCGGGTGACCACCGCCGGCGAGGCTTCCATCAGCGCCTGCAGGATCTTCAGCGCGGTCGGGTTGAGCTGCAGCAGCTTGCCCTGGCGGTGCACTTCCAGGGTGTCGAGATTACAGATGAGGTCGGCGACCTCGAGGATGCGCGGCTGCGCCGCCTTGCCGCGGCGCGCCAGCACCGCCAGCCGCGCCTCGACTTCCTGCAGCGCGAAGGGCTTGACCAGGTAGTCGTCGGCGCCGGACTCGAAGCCCTCGAGCTTGTTCTCGAGCGAATCGCGGGCGGTGAGCATCAGCACCGGCGTCTGCTTGCGCCCTTCCTGGCGCAGCTTGCGGCAGACCTCCAGGCCGTCCATGCCCGGCAGGTTCAGGTCGAGCACGATCGCGTCGAACTCGTTGACGACCGCCAGGTGCAGGCCGGTGACGCCGTCGGCGGCGTAATCGACCGTGTGGCCGCGATCCTCGAGGTAGTCCCCGAGGTTCGCGGCGATGTCGCGGTTGTCTTCGACGACGAGGATGCGCACGGTCAGTTGTTGGCCGGGCCGAGACCGTTCTGGGTGCGGCGCAGGTCGGCCTGGTCCGATTCCATGCGGCGGCGGCGCTCGGCGACGGTGAAGCAGGTCGTCTTCTTGAAGCGCGAGCCGGTCGGCGCTTCCTGGCGGCAGACCAGACGGCTGTCGGCGGCGGCCTGGGTCAGGATCTGGTTGACCTGCTCCTGCTCGTTGAACAGCTGCGCCTTCTGGTCGGCGCTCATCGCGTCGACGGAGCCGGCGTTCTCGAGGCGGCCGGCGATGCGGTCGAGCAGCTCGCGCACGGTGCGGCGGTCCATGCTGGAGATCTCGGCATAGGTCTCGCCATCGGCGAGGTCGGCCTCGATCTGCTGGCGCTGGGCGGCGAAATCTTCGCTTTCGATCGAAAGCACGGAGGCCTCCTGCTTGCCGAAGGCCAGGCCGGAAGCCACGAGAAGGGAGACGAAAACGACGGGACGGAACATGGGTCGGACCCCTGATTTGGTGGATAGCATTTCGATGATGCCAGAGGCAAAGCCGTTTTCGGCAATGCCGGGCACAGAAAATGGCCCGGGTGGCGCCACTACGACGCCGGACCCGGGCCGAAGGTTGCTACTGCCCCGATTGCCGTATTCCGTGGATGAAGCCCTGACGAGGAGTCGACCAGCGGTCTGACGGCCCGGCAAGCCTAGGCCGGCCGGGATTAAAGACCCGTTAAAGCCCGCCCGGTCGGGCTCTCAGCCCCGACCCCGCCGGCGGGACTGCGCCCGGGGCGCCGCCCGGCCCGGTTTCCCGTCGGTGGCGGCGACCTTGCGCGGGGCCCGGGTGGCGGCCGGGCCGGCCTTGCGGGAACCGCGCCGGCCGGCCTTGGCCAGGCCGGGGCGGGAAGCCAGCAGGTCGATGATCGCCCCGGCCACGTCGACCCCGGTCGCCGCCTCGATGCCTTCCAGGCCGGGGCTGGAGTTGACCTCCAGCACCAGCGGGCCGCGGCGCGAGCGCAGCAGGTCGACGCCGGCCACGCCCAGGCCCATCACCCGGGCGGCGCGCAGTGCGGTCTCGGTCTCTTCCGGGCTCAGCTCGACCGCGCTGGCGCGGCCGCCGCGGTGCAGGTTCGAGCGGAAGTCGCCGGCCGCCGCCTGCCGGCGCATCGCCGCCACGACCCGGTCGCCGACCACGAAGCAGCGCAGGTCCGCGCCCTTGGCCTCGGCGATGAACTCCTGCACGACGAAGTTCGCGTACAGGCCGCGGAAGGCCTCGATGACGCTGCGCGAGGCGCCGGGGTTCTCGGCCAGGATCACCCCGTTGCCTTGGGTGCCCTCGTTGAGCTTGATCACGTGCGGCGGCTTGCCGAGCAGGCCGAGCAGGTCCTCGGTGTCGTCCGGGTTGTCGCCGAACACGGTCAGCGGCAGGCCGAGGCCGTCGCCGGCCAGCATCTGGTGGCAGCGCAGCTTGTCGCGGGCGCGCAGGATCGCGTCCGAGGTATTCGGGCTCCAGGCGCCCATCAGCTCGAACTGGCGCAGCACCGCGGTGCCGTAGAAGGTGACCGAGGCGCCGATGCGCGGGATCACCGCGTCGATGCCGGCGAGCTCGCGGCCCTTGTAGCGCAGGCGGAAGCCGCCCGGCGCGATCGCCATGTAGCAGCGCAGCGGGTCGAGCACACGCACGGTGTGGCCGCGGGCACGGGCGGCGTCGACCAGGCGCTGGGTCGAGTACAGCTTGGCGTTGCGCGACAGGATCGCGATCTTCACGACGTCCCCTCTCCGAACAGGAAGCTCCCGGCCGGGTCGACCACGAATCGCCCCGCGAGCGCCGTCCGGCCGAGCAGCATCGGGAAGAGCATGTTGCGGCGGCGTGCAAGGTTCACTTCCGCGACGAAGGCCTGCCCGGCGAGCTGCAGGCGCGTGCGGATGAAGGTGCGCTCGGTGCGGTGGCCGCCGGAGTCGGTCACGACGCGGCGGTCGAGCACCTCGGCCTCGGCCAGCAGCGGGGTGGCGCCGGCGCGCGGCTCGACGCTGAAGCGGACGAACTCGCGGCCATCGCGGCGGAAGAACGCCTCGTCGAGCACGTGCAGCGCCGAGGAACGCGCGCCGGTGTCGACCTTGACCCGCAGCCCGGGGATCCCGAGGTCCGGAAGCGCGAGCCACTCGCGCCAGCCGAGGCGGACGAGCTGCGACATCGCGACCACCTCCGGCCTGCCGGCGGGGCCGGCGAATGGAAACGGCGGCCTGGGGCCGCCGTCGAATCTGGAGCGGGTGATGGGAATCGAACCCACGTTAGCAGCTTGGGAAGCTGCAGTTCTACCATTGAACTACACCCGCAATCGGCGGCGATCATGCCACCGCGCCGGCGCCGGCGGCAACGCTCCGGCGTCCGTTCGCTGGGGTTCGCGGGACGGGCCGCCGGCACGTTGCGCCGGGGAGCGCGGGTGCCACGCCCCCCGGGGTCCTCCCGATCCGACGTGCCCTTTTCCGGACGCCGCCGGGATGTTGCGGGGCCGCGGTGCGTCGGCGTTTTCCGGACCATCGCCGACAGGGACGTCGGCGATGAGCCCCCATGGACGGGTTCACGGCGTGTCCGGAAAACGCCGACGCACCGCGGCCACCCGCGTCCCCGACCCGGCGTCCGGAAAAGAGCGGGTAGGATTGGGGGTATGGAGATCAGGTTGAATGGTGAGGGGCGCGAGGTCGCCGAAGGGACGACGGTCGCGGACTTGCTGGAAGAGGCCGGGTACGCCGGCCGCAAGGTCGCCGTCGAGGTGAACCGCGAAGTGGTGCCGCGCAGCCGGCATGGCAGCCAGGTGCTGGCCGCGGGGGACCAGGTGGAGGTCATCCACGCGATCGGGGGCGGCTGAGGCGGGGTCGGCGCGAGTCCGCCGCAGGCGACCGCGCGCAGCGCGGGCTGGCACTCGTTACTCGTTATTCTCCACTCGTTACTCGCCCAGGGGATCGCGGCTGAAGCCGCTCCTACAGTGGTTCGACGCGGCACGCACACGCGGCCATAATCTGCGCCATGAACCACCCCACCCCCCCGCACGCTGCCGATCCGCTGGTGATCGCCGGCAAGGCTTACCGTTCCCGCCTGCTGACCGGTACCGGCAAGTTCAGGGATCTCGAGGAAACCCGCCTGGCCACCGAGGCCGCCGGCGCCGAGATCGTCACCGTCGCCATCCGCCGCAGCAACATCGGCCAGAACCCGGACGAGCCGAACCTGCTCGACGTGCTGCCGCCGGACCGCTACACCATCCTGCCCAACACCGCCGGCTGCTATACCGCCGACGACGCCGTGCGCACCTGCCGGCTGGCGCGCGAGCTGCTCGACGGCCACCGCCTGGTCAAGCTCGAGGTGCTCGGCGACCAGAAGACCCTCTACCCCGACGTCGTGCAGACCCTGAAGGCCGCCGAGATCCTGGTCGCCGAGGGCTTCGAGGTCATGGTTTACACCAGCGACGACCCGATTCTGGCCAAGCGGCTCGAGGAGATCGGCTGCGTCGCGGTGATGCCGCTGGCGGCGCCGATCGGCAGCGGCCTCGGCGTGCAGAACCGCTGGTCGATCCTGGAGATCGTCGAGAACGCGAAGGTGCCGGTGCTGGTCGATGCCGGCGTCGGCACCGCCAGCGACGCCGCGATCGCGATGGAACTCGGTTGCGACGGCGTGCTGATGAACACCGCGATCGCCGGCGCCAGGAACCCGGTGCTGATGGCCAGCGCGATGCGCAAGGCGGTCGAGGCCGGCCGCGAGGCCTTCCTCGCCGGCCGCATCCCGAAGAAGCGCAATGCCAGCGCGTCCTCGCCGCTCGACGGGCACTTCATCTGATGGCGGAACAGCAACCGACCGCCGACGACGTCGCCGGGGAGCCGCGGCCGCACCGGCCGATCCGCAGTTTCGTGTTGCGCCAGGGCCGGCAGACGCCGGCGCAGAAGCGTGCGTTCGACCTGCACTGGCCGCGCTACGGGCTCGAGTACGGCGCCACGCCGCGTGATTTCGACGCGGTGTTCGGGCGCGCCGCGCCGCGTATCGTCGAGATCGGCTTCGGCAATGGCGAGCAGCTGCTGTTCGCGGCGCAGAACGAGCCGCGGCACGACTTCATCGGCATCGAGGTGCACGGCCCCGGCGTCGGCCGGCTGCTGAACGCCGCGGCCGAAGCGGGGGTTCACAACCTGCGCCTGTACCAGCACGACGCCGTCGAGGTGCTGCGCGAGGAGATCGCGCCGGCCTCGCTGGCGCAGGTGCGCATCTATTTCCCCGATCCCTGGCACAAGAAACGCCACCACAAGCGGCGGCTGGTGCAGCCGGAGTTCGTCGGCCTGCTCTGCGCGCGGCTGGCGCCCGGCGGCCTGCTGCACCTGGCCACCGACTGGGAGAACTACGCCGAACACATGTTCGACGTGCTCGATGCCGAACCGCGCCTGCGCAACCGCGCCGGCCCGCGCACGCCACTGCCGCGGCCGGAATGGCGGCGGCAGACGCACTTCGAGCAGCGCGGCCTGAAGCTCGGCCACGGCGTCTGGGACCTGCTCTACGACCGCCTGCCGGACGATCCCTAAGCCGCCGAATGGACGCCGGACTGACCCTCACCAGCGACATGGTCATCGTGCTGGGGCTGGTCGTCTTCACGATGGCGATGTTCGCAGTGGAACGCATCCGCGCCGATGCGACCGCGCTGGTGGTGATGGTCGCGCTCGGACTCACCGGCCTGGTGCCGGCGAGCCAGCTGTTCGACGGTTTCTCCGGCAATGCGGTGATGGCGATGATCGCGACGATGGTGCTCGGTGCCGGCCTCGACCGCACCGGTGCGCTGAACCGCCTCGCGGTGTGGCTGCTGCGCGTCTCCAAGGGCATGGAGGAGCGGCTGATCCTGCTGACCTCGGCGGTCGCCGGCCTGATCTCCGGCTTCATGCAGAACGCGTCGGTGATGGCGCTGTTCCTGCCGGTCACCGCGCGCGTCTCCGGCCGCACCGGCATCGGCCTCGGCCGCCTGCTGCTGCCGATCGGCAGCGCGATCGTGATGGGCGGCGGCCTGACGATGGTCGGCAATTCGCCGCTGATGCTGCTCAACGACCTTCTGGTCGCCGCCAACCGCAACCTGCCGCCGGGCGTCGCCACGCTCGAGCCGCTGCCGATGTTCGCGCCGCTGCCGGTCGGCCTGTTGCTGCTGCTGATCTGCCTGGCCTGGTACCAGCGCTTCGGCGGCCGCCTGCTGGCGCGTATCGGCGGCGGCGACAAGGGCGTGGCGCCGAGCCGCACGGCGAGTTATTTCGCGAAGGCCTACGGCATCGACGGCGACGTCTTCGAACTGACCGTCACCGCCGAAAGCCCGCTGGTCGGCATGAGCGTCGGCGAGGCCGAGGCGCAGCGTGACGCGCCGCTGCTGCTGGCGCTGCTGACCGGCAACGAGTCGCGGGTGAGCCCGCCGGCCGACCAGATGATCTGGGTCGGCAGCGTGCTCGGGGTGATGGGCAGGCGCGAGGCGATCCAGGATTACGCGCAGAAGAACCTGCTGCGCATGAGCGCCCGCCTGCGCCACTTCGCCGACCTGTTCAATCCGAGCCGGTCGGGCATTTCCGAGGCGGTGATCCCGCCGACCTCGTCGTTCATCGGCAAGACCCAGCACGACCTGCGCCTGCGCAAGCGCTTCGGCATCAGCCTGCTGGCGGTCAACCGCGACAACCAGGTGCTGCGCGAGAACATCCGCAGGATGCCGCTGAAGGCCGGCGACATGCTGGTCTTCCACAGCATCTGGACCGACCTGGCGCACGCCGGCGAGAGCCGCGATTTCGTCGTCGTCACCGACTACCCGAAGGGCGAGCACCGGCCGCACAAGCTGTGGTGGGCGATCGGTGTGTTCGTCGCGGCGATGGCGCTGGCGCTGACGACCCTGGTACCGGTGCCGATCGCGCTGATGGCCGGCGCCGCGGCGATGATGGTCGCCGGCGTGCTGAACATGGACGAGGCCTACGCGGCGATCAGCTGGAAGACGGTGTTCCTGATGGCCTGCCTGATCCCGCTCGGCTGGGCGATGGACTCCACCGGCGCCGCGGCCTGGCTGGCGCAGGGCATGCTGGAACGGCTGCCGGCCGGCGTGCCGGTGTGGGTGCTGCAGCTGGTCATCGCATCGCTGGCGACGGCGTTCGCGCTGGTGATCGGCAATGTCGGCGCGACCGTGGTGATGGTGCCGATGGGCATCAACGTCGCGGTCGCGGCGGGCGGCAGTCCGCTCGCCTTCGCGCTGATCGTCGCCCTGTCGGCCTCGAACAACTTCCTCAGCGTGACCAATCCGGTGCTGGCGATGATCAGCGGCCCCGCCGGCTACACGGGCCGCGACCTCTGGCGGACCGGCGCGCCGCTGACGCTGATCTACCTCGTGATCACCCTGCTGGTCGTCAACGTGATCTTCTGACCCCCACTCCCTACTCGTTACTCTCCACTCGTTACTCAGCTCTTCAGCGCGACGTCGACCCGAACCAGCGACTGCCCCCGACAAGGCCCGGCCACACACAGACCGTTCTCCATCTCGAAGCTGGCGCCATGCGCCGCGCAGACCAGCTGGCCCTTGTCGACGAGGAAGCGGCCGGGCGCCCAGTCGAGGCGGCGGCCGGCATGCGGGCAGATGTTCAGCCAGGCGCGGACCCGGTCGCCGTCGCGGCGGACCACCAGCGACTGGATTTCGCCGTCGACCTCGCCTTCGGTCTCGCTGAGGCCCTGGGGGGTGTCGGCGGGCAGCAGGATTAACGAAACACTTGCACTTTCCACACCGCACCTCGCCGATACTGGTGTCCGCATTATCCCACGCCTTCCGTACATGCCCTTCTTCTTCCACCGCGTGTTCAGCTACCGACCGGCCAAGCCGCGCAATCCGCTGGCGAAGCTGCTGCTCGGCCTGGTCGGCCTCGTCCTGCTGGGCGCGCTGCTGGTGTTCGGGCTGGTAGCGGGGCTCGGCATGCTGCTGTTCGCCGGCATCCGCCGCGCCCTGAACGCGCAGGCCGCGAGCGCCACCGCGCGCCGCGCGCAGGCCGACGTGATCGAAGGCGAGTTCCGCGTCGTGAACGACGTGCGCGAGCGCATTTCCGCCCCGCGCGCCTGATCCACCCTCCCTGTATGAGCGCCTTCAGGCGCGATGCTCCTTCTCCACGTCTGTCGACTTCCGGTCTTCCGCGCATTCGCGCGATGATCGGCAGCGGTTCGTGATCGCGGCTGAAGCCGCTCCTACAGAAGTCTATGGAATACGCCTTTCCGCCTCGCCCCGTCCCTACCCTGCCGATCGCCGGTAGCGATTTGCGCTTCCCGGTGCGCCGGATTTTCTGCATCGGCCGCAACTTCGCCGAGCATGCGAAGGAGATGGGCGCCAGCGTCGACCGCGGCAATCCGGTGTTCTTCAGCAAGCCGGCCGACGCCGTCGTCGCCGATGGCGGCGCGGTGGCGTATCCGCCGGCGACCCGCGACCTGCACCACGAGGTGGAACTGGTCGCCGCGCTCGGCCGCGACGCCGACGGCGTGGTCGCCGCCGAGGACGCCGCGGCGCTGGTGTTCGGCTACGCGGTCGGGCTCGACCTGACCCGGCGCGACCTGCAGTCCGCGGCGAAGGCCAAGGGCCTGCCCTGGGATACCGGCAAGGGCTTCGACGCGTCGGCGCCGGTCGGCGCACTGCTTCCGGCCGCGGACTTCGGTGCGCCGGGCGCGCGCCGCATCGCGCTGGAAGTGAACGGCGAGCTTCGCCAGCAGGCCACGCTCGACACGATGGTCTTCAGCGTCGCCGAAGTGCTGCACGAACTGTCGAAGCTGTACGCGCTGAAGGCCGGCGACCTCGTGTTCATGGGCACGCCGGCCGGCGTCGCGGCCCTGCAGCGTGGCGACCGTTTCGAAGCGCGCATCGACGACCTGCCGCCGCTGTGTGGACTCATCGCCTGATTCCCCGGAACCGGCCTCGCGCCGCGGTGGCGGCCTGCGCTAGATTGGCCGTCCCGCAACACGGAGCACGACGATGGGCATGATCTCGGAATTCCGCGAATTCGCGATGCGCGGCAACGTCGTCGACCTCGCGGTCGGCGTGGTGATCGGCGCCGCGTTCGGCAAGATCGTCAGCGCCCTCGTCGACGGGGTGATCATGCCGGTGATCGGCCTGCTGGTCGGCGGCATCGATTTCGGCGACCTCGCGATCGAACTGAAGGCCGCGACGGTCGACGCCGCCGGCGCCGAGGTCCCGGCGGTGCTGCTGAAGTACGGCCTGTTCATCCAGAGCATCGTCGACTTCCTGATCATCGCGTTCGCGATCTTCATGGCGATCAAGGCGATCAACCGCCTGTCGCGCCGGCAGAAGGCCGAGGAAGCCGCGGCGCCGCCGGCGCCGAGCGAGGAGGTCCGCCTGCTCACCGAGATCCGCGACGCCCTCAAGGCGCGCTGATCGCGCCCCTCCCCGACGCCGGCAGCGATGCCGGCGTCGTCGTTTCCGGCCCCGCAACACCGCCTGGAGTCCGTATGTCCCGCACGTTCCGCCGCCTGCCGCTCGCCCTCGCCTTCGCCGCCGTGCTCGCCGCCGGCCTGCCCGTCGCCGCCAGTGACGCCGTCGCGCCGGCCAGCGCGGTGAACGCGACCGCCGGCAGCGCTGTCGACGCTGCGGGCCTCGACGCCGCCGCGCTCGCCGCCGCCGCGCAGTTGCGCGACACCGCGATGGCCGGCAGCGGCGCGTTCGCGGTCGTCGAATCGCTGACCACCGAAGTCGGTCCGCGCCTGGCCGGCACCGAGGCCGATGCGCGCGCGGTCGCGTGGGCCGAGGCGAAGTTCCGCGAACTCGGCTTCGACGAGGTGTACCTCGAGCCGGTGACGTTCAACGTTTGGTGGCGCGGGCACGAGCGCGCGGCGGTGGTCGGCGCGTTCGCGCAGCCGCTGGTGCTGACCGCCCTCGGCGGCAGCATCGGCACCGACGGGCCGCTGCAGGCCGAAGTCGTCGCCTTCCCGAGCCTGGAAGCGCTGCAGGCGGCGCCGGAGGGCAGCCTCGCCGGCAAGATCGCCTTCGTGAACTACCGCATGGAGCGTTTCCGCGACGGCCACGGTTATTCGCCGGCCTCGCGCATCCGCGGCGCCGGCGCTTCCGAGGCGGCGAAGAAGGGCGCGGTCGCGCTGCTGATCCGCTCGGTCGGCACCGACCGCGACCGCCTGCCGCATACCGGTGTGATGCGCTATGCCGACGGCGTCGCGCGCATCCCGGCCGCGGCGCTGTCCAATCCCGATGCCGACCAGCTGCAGCGCCTGGTCGACCGCGGCGCCCCGGTGCGGGTCGAACTCGACATCGCCGCCGAAACCCGCGGCGAATACACCTCGCACAACGTGATCGGCGAGATCCGCGGGCGCGAGCTGCCGGACGAGGTCGTCGTGATCGGCGGCCACCTCGACTCCTGGGACCTCGGCACCGGCGCGATCGACGACGCCTCCGGCGTCGGCATCACGATGGCGGCCGGACGCCTGATCGGCCAGCTGCCGCAGCGGCCGCGCCGCACCGTGCGCGTGATCGCCTTCGCGAACGAGGAAAGTGGCCTGTTCGGCGGCAAGGCCTACGCCGCCGCGCGCGCGGCCGAGGACCGCATCGGCGACCACCAGCTGGTCGCCGAGAGCGACTTCGGCGCCGGCCGCGTCTATGCGCTGCGCGGCGGCACCGAGCCGGCGGCGAGGCCGGTGCTCGAACGGATCGGCGCGGTGCTGGCGCCGATCGGCGTCGCCTACGAAAGCGAAGGCGGCGGCCCCGGCCCGGACGTGTCGCCGATCGCCGCACTCGGCGCGCCCTGGGGCCAGCTCGCCCAGGACGGCACCGACTACTTCGACTGGCACCACACCGCCAACGACACCCTCGACAAGGTCGAGCCCGCGGCGCTCGACCAGCAGGTGGCGGCGTATGCGGTCATGGCCTTCCTGGCGGCGGAAACCACCGTCGACTTCGGCACGATCCCGGTCACTCCACCCGCACCGTCCGCTCCTGTGAAGGCGAATTAGCTCGCGGATTTCGCAGATGAGGGCGGATCAGGATCGGTTCGCGGGGTAGGCATCGCGGCTGAAGCCGCTCCTACAGGGGGCTGGTCGGGCTAGCGGTGGGCGACGAGGGTCCAGAGGCCGAAGATCGCCTCGCGGGGGTCGAAGGCGCGCTGCCACGCGGCGTGGCGGAAGCCGGTGGCGCGCAGCGTGTCGAGCAGGTCCCAGCCGAAGTGGTACCAGCACAGCACGCCGTCGCCGAGCGGGTCGGCGTGCAGTTCCGGCGGATCCAGCAAGTGTTCGATGCCGCCGTCGGCGCGCCGCCGCGCGAGCACTTCGGTGGCCTGGGTGTCGTCGAGGAAGGGCGCGGTCAGCACCAGCCGGCCGCCGGGGCGCAGCACGCGGGCGAATTCGTGCAGCGCGGCGGCGT
Organism: Arenimonas composti TR7-09 = DSM 18010; assembly: GCF_000426365.1. GTDB lineage: Bacteria > Pseudomonadota > Gammaproteobacteria > Xanthomonadales > Xanthomonadaceae > Arenimonas > Arenimonas composti. The sequence goes on from NZ_AUFF01000003.1 coordinate 311,947, forward strand.
AGTCGGGCACGTGCTCGAGCACATCGAAGCTGCCGATCGCATCGAGCGAGGCATCGGCGAACGCGAGCGCGGTGACGTCGCGTTCGACCAGCGCGCCGTGGCCGCCGATCGCTTCGTAGTAGCGCTGCATGCGCGCACGCACGTCCGGCGCCAGCCCGTACTCGCTGCCCTCGGCGCGCGGCAAGCGGGCGCGCAGCCAGACGTAGGCCGGCGAGGCCTGCTCGGTCAGGTACACCCGCGCCTGCCGCGACTGCCCGGCCAGCAGCGCCGACAGCGCTGCGCGGTGTCGGGCATTGAGGCCGCAATGCGCGCATTCGAGCTGTTCGCGCAGGTCGCCGGCCGTGCTGCCGGCGCGCAGGGCGAAGTGCGCCGGCCGCCGGCACAGGCCACACCAGCCGGGCCAGGCACGGCCGCCGGCGACGGTCGGCACGGCGCTGAGGATGCAGTGCTGGGCGGCGGCGAGTTCGCCGTCGTCGCGCAGCCAGGCCTGCCACTCGGCGAGCGCGCCGAAGTCGCGCGCCGCCGGCGGTTCCGGCGCCGGCGGCGGGCGCCGCAGCAGCTGCTTCAGCCGGTGCAGGCGCATCAGTTCAGCAACGGCGTCGCCAGCACCTGCGACGGCTTGCCGGCGAGCTTCTCGAACTGCTCGCGCAGATCCTCGCGCGAGACCTCGCGCAGCGGGATCAGCGCCCGCACGATGTCGTCCAGGTCGTGGTCGCCGTCGCTGGCGGCGCGCAGTTCGGCGTCGAGCTCGCGCAGCAGCTGCACGCCGCGGGCGGTACGTTCGCCCTGCGAGCGGTCGCTGGTCAGGCTGCGGATGCTGCGGCCGTGGCGGACCATCCACGACTGCGCCCGGTCGGCGCGGTCGTCGCTGAGCAGGTTGGCGCGGCGCAGCAGCTCGATCGAGTAGTACTCGGCCAGCGATTCGGCGATCCAGTCGTCGCCGTCGGCGCCGCGGATGCGGGTGACGACGTGGAAGATCTCGTGCGTCAGCGTGCTGGTGCCGTTCTCGCTGATCAGCGGGCGGTCGGCGTGCAGGAACAGCGAGCGCGGACCCGACAGGCCGCCGCGCCACATCGGGTCGCCGGCGCTGACGATCAGCAGCTTCGGCGGCAGGTCGCCGAAGGCGTTCTCGAAGGCCGGTACGAGGCCGTTGAAGAAGGCCAGCATGTCGTTGCGGCGGATCACGTCGCCCTTCGGGCCGGCGACGCTGATCTCGGTGCCGTCGATCACCTCGCGGCGGGTGCCGACGGCGCCGGCGATGATCCAGCCGACCGGGCGGTCGAAGTTGCGCTCGGGGTTCACGATCACGAAGGACTTGCGGTCGCGACTGTGCTTGAACGGGGTGTCGACATTGGTCCAGCCCTCCGGCAGCACGAAGCGCAGGCGTGCGCGCGAGTCGGCGCCGACGGTCGCGCGCACGCTGGCCGAGGGCACGAGGTCGTCGCCGCGGACGATCACCCAGTCGGCGGTGATGCGGGCGTCGTAGCCGCCGCTCTGGCGCTGGTGGTCGATGCGGTAGCGGTAGCGCAGGCGGGCGCGGCCCTCGCGCGGCGGCACCCAGGTGACGTGGTCGCCGGCGCGCGTGACCTCGCCGTCGCCGGTCACCGCGGTGTAGCGGTCGGCCGGCATCTTCAGGCGCAGCGAGCGCACGGCGCCGTCGCCGGGTTTCAGCGCGATGCTGACCCGCGCCTGGCCGTCCTCGGGCAGGAATTCGACGGTGTAGTCGAGGTCGTAACTGGTGCGGGCGGCGGTGGCCGGCCCGGCGGAGACGAGCAGCGCGACCAGCAGCGCCGCCAGCCATGCGGCGGCGCGGCCGCGGCCGGCCGAGGGGAAAGGCATCCGGAACATGCCGGGATTATGCCCGGCTCAGCCGTGACGCTGCCGCCACCACTCCCCGACCAGCACGGCCGTCGCTGCGGCGACGTTCAGGCTCTCCACCGCGCCGGTGCCCGGGATGCCGAGCCGCAGCGCCGTCGCCGCCGCCAGCGCCGGATCGACGCCGGTCTGCTCGGCGCCGAGCACCAGCAGCAGCCGCTGCGGCAGCGCGGTGCCGTACAGCGGCGTGCCGCCGCGCACCACCGTCGCCGCGGCGACGAAGCCGGCGGACGTCAGCTGCGCGAGCGCGTTGTCGGGGCGTCCCAGGCGCACCATCGGCACCCGCTCGGCGCCGCCTTCGGCCACCCGCGCGGCGGCGCCCGACAGCGCCAGCGGCGCGTGCTTCGGCAGCAGCACGCCGGCGACGCCGAAATGCGCCGCCGATCGCAGGATCGCCCCGAGGTTGTGCGGGTTGCCGACCCCGTCCAGCCACAGCGCGAGCTGCGGTCCGGTGGGGAGATCGCGCAGCCAGGCCGACAGCCCGAGCTCCGGTGCCGGCGCGACCGCCATCACCACGCCCTCGTGGTGCTCGCTGCCCGACAGCCGGCGCAGGTCCTCGTCGGCGACCACCGTGTAGCCGAGCCGGTGCTTCACGCAGAACGCGACGACCTCGCGCAGCACCGTCAGCCGCGATTCCAGCAGCCACAGCTTGCGCAGGTCCTGCGGGCGGCGTTCGAACAGCGCCAGGCAGGCGTTGAGGCCGTACCAGCGCTGTTCGCGCTCGCGCGGTTCACGGGCGGCATCGACGGCGGGCGACGGCGCCGGCGCGGCCGGTCGCGGACGGCGGCGCTCCTCGCCCGCCTGTCCCACATGGCGACGCTCCTGCCCCGTGCGCGGCGAACCGCGCCTGTCCAGCTCGCGCTGGCGCTTGTCGCGCTTCTCGCCTGGGCCCTTGTACAGGCCGCTGCCTTCCCGCCGCTCGGTCACGTCGATGCTCCTGGACACGGTGGCAAGTCTAACGCCCCACTACCCATGCCGCCTCGCACAGCAACCGGCACCGGGTATGGGTGATGCGATCGGAGTTCGCCGAGGGCGTGGCCGCTGCTGGCTGGATCGAGGAGGAGCCGTGACCATCGGCCCAGGCTCCATCGGCACATGCCGCTCATCGCCTGGCTCCGAAGAATTCCGGCTTTCCGAAAACGACGCTCCCGCCATGTCCCGGCTCGCCGATATCTTCAGCTATTCCGCCACCTTCGCCGCGATCGCATTCGCGCTGTTCCTGCTCGCGCGCTTCCGCGATGCACGCCTGTCGATTCCGCTCGGGTTCGCCTTCGCGCTCTACCTGGGCATCGATGATCTGCTCACCGCGCTCGGCGGCCAGGCCGGTCTGGCCTTCGTCGGCGGGAACTGGAACTGGTCGGGCAAGCTCTACAGCCTGGCGCTGGCGATCGCGGTGCTGCTGGCCTTCCGCATTCCGCGCGAGGCGGCGGGGCTGGTGTGGCCGCGGCGCAATGCCGGGTCATCGCTCGTCGCGACCTGCCTGCTGATCGCGCTGAGCGCGACGCTCGGCGCGGTCTTCCGCCCCGACGCACCAGATGCCGAAACCCTCGCCTTCCAGCTGACGATGCCGGGCATCGTCGAGGAACTGGTGTATCGCGGTGTCGCGCCGGCGCTGTTTCTCGGCCTGGTCGCCGGCCGGCGGGAGCCCGGCGCTTCGCCGTGGCCGGCGATCCTCGCGACCGCGGTGATGTTCAGCCTCTGGCACGGCCTCGGCCTGCGCGGCGGCGAGTTCGGCTTCGAATGGATTCCGGCGGCCTACACGCTCGTCGGCGGGCTCGCCTACGGCTGGCTGCGTTTCCACAGCGGCAGCCTGCTGTGGCCGGTGATCGCCCACGCCGGCGGCAATGTCATCTTCCTGCTCGTACCGATGGTGATCTGAGCCGGTCGCCCCGGCTCAGGCATGCCCGCCCACCGACGGCGTCTCCGCTTCCAGCTTCTCCAGCGTCCGCGCCACCGCGTCCGGTGAACGCGTGTACGGGGCGAGCAGCATGTAGAAGGCCGGCACCACGAACAGCGACAGCAGGGTCGAGAAGGCGACGCCGGCGATGACGACGATGCCGATCGTGCCGCGGCTGGCCGAACCGGGGCCGCCGGCGAGCACCAGCGGTACCGCGCCCATGATCGTCGCGATCGAGGTCATCAGGATCGGGCGCATGCGCACGGTCGCCGATTCGACGATCGCCTGCGCGATCTCGCGGCCCTCGTCGCGCAGCTGGTTGGCGAACTCGACGATCAGGATGCCGTTCTTCGCCGCGAGGCCGATCAGCATCACGATGCCGACCTGGCTGAACAGGTTCAGCGAGCTGCCGGCCAGCCACAGGCCGATCAGCGCGCCGAGCACCGCCAGCGGCACCGTCAGCATGATCACCAGCGGGTGCAGGAAGCTCTCGAACTGCGCCGCCAGCACCAGGTAGACGATCAGCAGGGCCATGCCGAAGGTGAACAGCGCGGCGCCGCCGGCGCGCTGGTATTCGCGCGACTCGCCCTTGTAGTCGATCTGCGCGCGCTCCGGCAGTTCCTCGGCGGCGACCTGGCGGATCCAGTCCAGCGCCTCGCCGAGGGTGTAGCCCGGTGCCAGGCCGGCGCTGATCGTGATCGCGCGCAGGCGGTTGAAGCGGTTGAACTGGCCCGGCTCGGCGAGTTCGGTCAGGGTCACGAGGTTCGACAGCGGCACCAGCGCGCCGGTGGTCGTCGAGCGCACGTAGAGGTTGGCGAGGTCGGCCGGCGAGCCGCGGTTCTCCTGCCGGGCCTGCAGGATCACGTCGTATTCCTCGCCGTCGTCGACGTAGGTGGTGACGCGGCGCGAGCCCATCATCGTCTCGAGGGTGCGGCCGATCTCGGTGACCGACACGCCGAGGTCGGCGGCGCGGGCACGGTCGATCTCGACGCGCAGCTGCGGCCGCGTTTCCTTGTAGTCGGAATCGGCGGCGAACAGCCGCGGGTTGGCCTCCATGCGCGCGAGCATGCGGTCGCGCCACTCGGCGAGTTCCTCGTAATCCGGGCCGCCGAGCACCACCGCCAGCGGCTGGCCACCGCTGCGCACCAGGCCGGTGCGCACCTGCGGACGGGCGGTGATGCCGGGCAGTTCGGCGAGTTCGGCGCGCAGCTGCTCGACGAGGTCGCCGGTGGCGACGTCGCGGGCGTTCCAGGGCTTCAGCAGCACGATCGCCTGGCCGGTATGCATGTCGCCGGCCGGGCCGAAGCCGCCGGGCACGCGCGAGTTCACGCGGTCGATCGGGCCGTCCTCGCCCGCGTAGGGAAGCAGCACGCGTTCGACGGCATGCATCTGCTCGACGGTGTAGTCGTAGCCGGCGCCTTCCGGCCCGGAAATCGTCACGAAGAAGGCGCCGCGGTCCTCCGGCGGCGCCAGCTCGCGCGGCACCACCGCGCCGAGCAGCACGGTGACGCCGACGCCGGCGAGGATCGCGACGCCGGTGCCGGTGGCGAAGGTCTTCGGGCGCGCGACGAAGCGGCGCAGGGTCCGCCCGTAGGCCTCGCCGAGCCCGGCGATGTGGCCCTGCACCCAGGCATTGAAGCCGCGCGGTTGCTCGTGCCTGCGGATCAGCAGCGAGCACATCATCGGCGTCAGCGTCAGCGCCACGAAGGCCGAGATCGACACCGCCGCCGCCATCGCCACGCTGAGCTCGCGGAACAGGCGGCCGGTATTGCCCTCCATGAAGCCGATCGGCAGGAACACCGCCGCCAGCACCGCGGTAGTCGCGATCACCGCGAACGCCACCTGCGCGGTGCCGCGCTTCGCCGCGACCAGCGGCGGCTCGCCGAGGTCGGCGCGGCGCTGCACGTTCTCGAGCACGACGATGGCGTCGTCGACCACCAGGCCGATGCACAGCACCAGCGCCAGCAGGGTCAGCAGGTTGATCGTGAAGCCGAACGCCCACAGCGCGATGAACACCGTGACCAGGCAGACCGGCACCGTCACCGCCGGGATCAGCGCCGCGCGCACGCTGCCGAGGAACAGGAAGATCACCACCAGCACCAGCGCGATCGCCTCGCCGAGCGTCCAGTAGACGCGGTCGACGGCGGCGTCGATGAAGATCGTGCTGTCGAAGGCGACGAAGATGCGGGTGCCTTCGGGCAGCGTGTCCTGGATCGCCGGCAGCGATTCCTTGATCAGGCGGGCGACGTCGAGGCTGTTGGCGGTCGAGGTCTTGACGATGCCGAGGCCGATGTTCGGCTGGCCGTTGCCGCGGAAGTAGGCGCGGCGCTCGGCCGAGGCGCGCTCGACGGTGGCGACGTCGCCGAGCCGCACGAGGTAGCCGTCGGCGCCGCGTGCCAGCGTGAGCTGGGCGAAGTCCTCGGGCTGCAGGTAGCCGCGCATCACGCGCAGGGTGAAGTCGCGGTCCTGCGATTCCAGGCTGCCGGCCGGCAGCTCGACGTTCTCGCGGCGCAGCGCGCTCTCGACGTCGTTGACGGTCAGGCCGCGCGCGGCCAGCGCCTCACGGTCGAGCCAGATGCGCATCGCGTAGCGCTGCTGGCCACCGACGCGCACCTGGGCGACGCCGTCGATGCTCGACAGCCGGTCGACGACGTAACGTTCGGCGTAGTCGCTGAGCTCGAGCGTGTCCATGCGCTCGGAACTCATGTTCAGCCACAGGATGACCTCGGCGTCGGACTCGACCTTGGCGACTTCCGGCGGGTCTGCCTCTTCCGGCATGCGGTCCATGACCCGGCTGACGGCGTCGCGCACGTCGTTGGCGGCGGCTTCGATGTCGCGATTGAGCGAGAACTCGATCGTCACCGCGGCCTGGCCGGTGCGGCTGCGCGACTCGACGGTCTCGATGCCCTCGATGCCGGCGACGGCGTCCTCGAGGATCTGGGTGATGCGGGTCTCGACCACCGCCGCCGAGGCGCCCGGATAGCTGACCTGCACCGAGACGATCGGCGGGTCGATGTTCGGCAGTTCCCGCAGGGTCAGGCGGGTGAAGGCGATCGTGCCCATCACCAGCAGCAGCAGGCTCATCACCGTCGCGAAGACGGGGCGCTTGATCGAGAGATCGGAGAGCTTCATCGCCGCCCTGCCCGCCTCAGTTGCCGCCGGCCGCGGCGTCGGCCGCCGGCGGTTCCGCGGTGGCGGCGGCGGTCACGTCGCGGATCGTCATGCCGGCGCGCAGCTTGCCGCTGCCGTCGACGACGATGCGGTCACCCGGCTGCAGGCCGGACAGCACTTCGACCTCGCCTTCGCGGCGGGCGCCGAGGCTGACGCCGACCTGCTCGACGCTGTCCCCGGCGCCGACGCGGAACACGTGCGCGTCGCGGGCGACCTGGATCACCGAGATCTCCGGCACGACCAGCGCCTGCCGCTCCGGCTGGAACACGCGCAGGGTCAGCAGCATGCCGGGGCGCAGGGCGCGGTCGGCGTTGGGGATTTCCGCGCGCACGGTGACGGCGCGGGTCACCGGGTCGACACGCGAGTCGATCGTGCGCACGGTGCCGGTGAACTCGCGGCCCGGGAAGGCAGCGCTGCGGGCGGTGACGGCCTGGCCCGGCGCCAGCGCCGACAGGAAGGTCTCGGGGACCGCGAAATCGAGCTTCATCACCGAGATGTCGTCGAGGCTGGCGATCGTCGTGCCCGGCGTCACCAGGGTGCCGGGGCTGACCTGGCGGAAGCCGAGCACGCCGGCGAACGGGGCGGTGATCACCCGGTCCTGCAGGCGTGCGCGCACCGCGTCGAGGCGGGCACGGGCGGCGTCCATCGTGCCGCGCTGGGTGTCGAGCTGGCTCGCCGGGATCAGCTGGCGCGCGGCGAGGTCCTGCATACGCCGGTACTGCTGCTCGCTCTCACGGAAGGCGGCGGCGGCCTCGGCGAGGCCGGCGACTTCGGCGCGGCCGGACAGGTCGACCAGCACGTGGCCGGCCTCGACCAGGTCGCCGTCCTCGAAGTTCACCCGCACCACGGTCTCGGTGACCTTGGCGGTGACCAGCACGGATTCATTGGCGCGGGTGGTGCCGAGCGCCTCGATCGCGTCGCTCCAGGGCCGCGCCTGCACCACCGTCGTCGTGACCGTCGCCGCCGGCGCGCCGCCGCGCGCGGCAGGGCCGTCGGCGCTGCAGCCGGCCAGGAGCGTGACGAACGCGGCGAGCAGGAGGGGACGGATCGATGGGGTCATGCAGGGTCGTCCTTGAAGCGGCAACGTGGTGGAAACTGGACGCCGCGGGAATACGGGCCGATTGTACGGGCCAGTCGCCATGGGCGGGTGCAGGCACAGGCCCGCCGCTGCCCCGGAGCAGGGGTCGCGGACCATGACGCAGGAAAACCAACGCACGGTCGCTGGAAACGTTGACGCGGGCCTGCTGCTCGCCGATGCCGCAATCACGCGCGACAGCGCATCCTCGGCGCGCTGATGCGCTGAACACCGCGGTCGACCTGCTGATGCAGGCGCTGGAGCGCCGCTGGCTACGGCTGTCGGTGGCGGGCTGAGGTCCGGGACCCGCGAATGAAAACGCCGGCACGAGGCCGGCGTTTCCGGGGAGCGGGCGATCCCCGCGCTTATTTCCAGCGGCCGAGCGCCGCCATGCCGTTGTCCTTCGCGCGGGCGTAGACGGTCTTCTGCGCTTCGCCGACGTTGGCCGCCATGTCCTTCGCCCACAGCTTCAGGGCGGCGGACTGCATCGCGCGGCCGTAGCTGAAGCTCAGCGGCCACGGCTTGGCGCCGAGCTTGTTCATCGCGTCGAGGTGGGCGGTGGCCTGCTCGTCGCTCTGGCCGCCGGACAGGAACACGATGCCCGGCAGGGTCGCCGGCACGGTGGCCTTCAGGCAGCGCAGGGTCATCTCGGCGACTTCCTCGACACTGGCCTGCTCCGGGCAGTCCTTGCCGGGGACGACCATGCTGGCCTTCAGGATCGTGCCCTCGAGCATCACGTTGTGCTCGTACAGGGCGCCGAACAGCGAGCGCAGGGTGACCTCGGTGATCTCGTAGCAGGTCTCGATGTCGTGCTCGCCGTCCATCAGCACCTCGGGCTCGACCATCGGCACCAGGCCCTGCTCCTGGCAGAGCGCGGCGTAGCGGGCCAGCGCGTGGCTGTTGGCCTCGATGCAGGTACCCGACGGCATGTCCTCGCCGATCGTGATCACCGCGCGCCACTTGGCGAAGCGGGCGCCGAGCTTGGCGTATTCCTTCAGGCGGTCGCGCAGGCCGTCCAGGCCCTCGGTGACCAGCTCGCCCGGGAAGCCGGCGAGCGGCATTGCGCCCTTGTCGACCTTGATGCCCGGGATCACGCCGGCGTCGGTCATGACCTTCGTGAAGGGCACGCCGGCCTTGGTGCTCTGGCGCAGGGTCTCGTCGTACAGGATCGCGCCGGAGATATGGTCGCCCAGCTTCGGCGTCGTCAGCAGCATCTCGCGGTAGGCGCGGCGGTTCTCTTCCGTGCACTCGATGCCGACACCGTCGAAGCGCTTCTTGATGGTGTTGGTCGACTCGTCGATCGCGATGATGCCCTTGCCCGGGGCCACCATGGCCTGGGCGATTTCGGCGAGCTGGTCGATACTCATGGCGGGTGGACTCCGGGGCTTGGGTGAAGGGCCGGCATTATAGCGGCTCGCCCGCTGGAAAGCCCTTGCGGAGCAAGGACTAATGAGTAACGAGTGGAGAGTAACGAGTAACGAGTGGAAGCCCGCGCTTCGCGCGAGGGGCGAGTGATATGGCCGGGCGTTGCCGGCCTGGTGGGACCGTGCGAAGCACGCCCGCGCCATGGGCGCGGGCAGTCACTCGTTACTCGTTACTCTCCACTCGTTACTCGCTTCAGAGCTCCCCCAGCCCCTCCGCCCGCCCCCCCGGCCCGACCTGCAGCAGCCGCAGCGTATTCGTCGCGCCGTGGTGCTCCATGTGGTCGCCGCTGGTGATGATCACGCGGTCGCCCTCGGCGAGCAGGCCGAGTTCGAACAGGTGGGCGACGGCGCCGCGTGCGGCCTCCCGCGTGCCCTTGCCCTGGCTGTCGTAGTGGATCGGGAAGACGTCGCGGATCAGGGCCATGCGCCGGCGCGCGGCGGCGTGCCGGGACAGGCCGAAGATCGGTGCCGCCGAGCGGAAGCGCGACAGGTAGCGGGCGGTGCCGCCGGACTCGGTCAGGGCGATGATCGCGCGCACATTGATGTGCTCGGCGAGGAACATGCTCGCCATCGCGATCGCCTGGTCGACGCGCTGCAGGTTGCGTTCGGCCTTCTCGAAATCGGTGTCGTGGTCGAACTGGCGCTCGGCACCGAGGCAGATGCGCACCATCGCCTGCACCGCCTTCACCGGGTGGCTGCCCGACGCGGTCTCGGCCGACAGCATCACCGCGTCGGTGCCGTCGATCACCGAGTTGGCGACGTCGAGCACCTCGGCGCGGGTCGGGATCGGGTTGTCGACCATCGACTGCAGCATCTGTGTCGCGGTGATCACGACGCGGTTGTGCTCGACGGCGGTGCGGATGATCTTCTTCTGCAGGCCCGGCAGCTCGGCGTCGCCGATCTCCACGCCGAGGTCGCCGCGGGCGACCATCACGACCTCGCTGGCCTGGGTGATCTCGACGAGGTTGGTGATCGCCTCGGCACGCTCGATCTTCGCGACCATCCAGGCGTCGCTGCCGGCGGCGCGGGCGAGCGCCCTCGCCTCCTCGATGTCGGCGGCCGAGCGGCAGAACGACACCGCGATGAAGTCGACGCCGAGCTCGGCGGCGATGCGGATGTGTTCGCGGTCCTGGTCGGTCAGCGCGCCCAGCGACAGGCCGCCGCCGAGCCGGTTCAGGCCCTTGCGGTTGGACAGGAAGCCGTCGGTGAGGACCTCGGTGTGGATCTGGTCGCCGGCGACCGCGACCACCTTCACCGCCATCAGGCCGTCGTCGAGCAGCAATACGTCGCCGGGGGCGACGTCGCCGACCAGACCGAGATAGCTGACGCCGACCCGGTTGCGGTCGCCCGGCGGTGCGTCGGCGCGGCAGTCGAGGCTGAAGCGGTCGCCGGAGCGCAGCGCGACCTTGCCCTCGGCGAACTTCTCGATGCGGATCTTCGGGCCCTGCAGGTCGACGAGGATGCCGACCTCGCGCCCCTGGGCGGCGGCGGTCGCGCGCACCGCGGCGACGCGGGCGGCGTGCTGGTCGGGCGTGCCGTGCGAGAAGTTCATGCGCACGACGTTGACGCCGGCGCGGATCAGGTCGTCGAGCACGCCGGGCGCGTCGGTCGCCGGGCCGAGCGTGGCGAGGATGCGGGTGCGGCGCAGTTGGTCGGTCATGGCTTCTGTCCCTTGTTGACGCCACGGTAGCGCAGCGCGTCTTCGCCGTCGGCGGGGGCGACGCCGCGCTCGCGTTCGGCGCGGGCGGCGGTGGCGGCGGCCTCGTCGGCCGCGCGCTGGGCGGCGACCGCTTCCGGTGTCTCGAGCCAGGCGCGGCCGTCGCGGTAATGGGCGAGGCGTTCGCGCATCGCCGGCAGCGAGGGGTCGTCGGCGTCACTCGCGGCGATCGCGTCGACGACGCGCTGCTGCAGTGCGCTCGCACGCGCGAACTCGCCGACCGCGGCGTGGCAGGCGGCGACGGTGTCGAGGTAGCCGAGCGGCATCGCGTCGGCGCCGACGGCCTCCGGGTCGCCGATGCGGCGCGCGGCCTCGAGGCCCTCGCGGCGCACGGTGGCGTCCAGGCCCGCCGTCGTGCACATCAGCCACGCGGCGTTGTTGAAGAGCATCGCTTCCGGCCGCTTCGCCAGCGCCTCGCGGTAGAGCGCGACCGCGCGCTCGCGGCCGTCGGCCTCGCCGCTCTCGTAGGCCAGATACATCGCCCAGGCATCGACGGTGACCGGGTGGAACTCGGCGAGGCCGTCGCGCAGCCAGCGCTGCGCTTCGTCGGCGTCGGGCGCGCCGAACCGGCCCTCGAGCAGGCTCCTCGCGAGCGTCGCCTGCGAACTGCGGTCGCCGCGGGCGGCGTCGGCCTCGAGCAGCGCGCGGGCTTTCGCGGGGTCGCGCGGCACCCGTTCACCCTCGAGGTGGAGCATCGCCAGCATCCGGCGTGCCTCCGGGGAGTCGGCCTCGGCGAGCTGGTTCACCGCCCGCCGTGCGGCGTCGGCGCTGGCATCGGTCTGCAGCAGCAGCCGGGCATAGGCGACCCGCCCGGCCGGCAGGGCGTACACCGCCGCGCCGGAATACCACTGCAGGGCGTCGGCGGTGCGGCCCTCGCCCTCGTCCTGCCAGCCGAGCAGCAGCATCGCGAGCGCGTCGCCGCCCTGCGCCGACTGCTCGCGCAGGCGGCGCACCTCGGCGGCATCACCGCCGCCGCGTTCGAGCAGGTTGGCGAGCACGCGCTGCGCGTACGGCGAGCCGAGCGCGGCGGCACGGCGCAGCCACGGCAGCGCGTCGTCCGTGCGCTCGCGACGCAGCCGGTCGGCCGCGAGCTCGTCGAGGGCCGCGACCGAGCCGGCCTCGGCGTGCCGGCGCAGCGCCGCTTCCTGCGCCTCGGTGAGCCGCCGCTCCGCGTCCGCGGTGTCGCGCCAGCCGTCCTCCAGCAGCACGACCTCGGCCTGCGCATTGCCGGCGGCGGCCGCGGCCACGAGCCGCTCGCGCAGCGCCGGCGTCGGCGTCACATCGACCTCCTGCAGCAGCCGCGCGTACTGCAGCACCGCGGCCCCGCCGGGCAGGCGGGCGTTGGCGCGGTCGAGCAGCTGCATCGCCGCGTCCTCGTCGCGGGTGACGCCGACGCCGGCCGCGTAAGCGGCGGCGACGTGCACCAGCGCGAACGCGTGCCCGGCCTCGGCGCGCGGCAGCAGCACGTCGAGCAGTTCCTCGCCACACTGCGGATGCGGCATGCGCACGCAGGTGTGGAACCACACCGAGCTCGCGAGGATGCCGCCGTCGTTCGCGACCTCGCGCAGCGCCGCGACCCGGGCCGGACCCTCGGCCTCGCGCCCGGCGGCGATCGCCGCCAGCCAGTCGCGGCCGATCAGCATCCGTGCGTTCGCGAGGTCGCGCGCCAGCGCCTGGCGCGCCTCGATGCGCGGGACCGGGAAGCGCACCTCGCCCGGGCGGCCGCGCAGCACCAGCAGCGGCTCGAGGTAGTCGAAGCGCAGCAGGCGCTCGATCTGCTTCTCCGGATCCCAGGCGGCGACCAGCACGACGAGGTGGCGGCCCTGCGGAAACGGCTCGAAGCGCTCGTAGCGCCACTCGAGGCCGCTGGCGCGCAGGATCGTGTAGATGTCGCGACCGGCGAGCACGCGGATCGGCGGCGCCTCGCGGTCGGGGTTCGACATCGCCAGCGCATGCCGGGCGACCGCGGCGAAACGGGCGGCGTGGCGCTCGGCCGCATCCTCGTCGCCGCGTGCCTCGGCGCAGCGGTAGGCGGTATGCACGACGAAGGCCGACAGCGCGGCGTCGCGCGCCGCCTGTTCGAGCGCGTCGGCCTGCTCGCGGCAGGCCGCTTCGACGACCTGTTCCTGCTCGTCGAGCACGTCGATCGCGACCGAGAAGGCCGAATACACCTTCGGGTCGTTGCCGCCGGCGAGCAGCGCCTGCCACTCCGCGGCGATGTCGGGTGCGGACTCGGCGGCGGCGACCACGCCGGGCAGCGCGAACAGGCAGGCGGCGGCCAGCACGGCCGCGCGCGGGAAGGAACGCAGGGGCATCAGCGGGCTCCGGTCGGGGCGTCGAGTTCGCCGCGCAGCAGGTCGCGCAGGCGGCGGTCGCGTTCGCTGTCGCGCAGCGCGGACGGCAGCGCGAAGGCGAGGCGCATGCCGGCGGCCGCCTTCGCCTCGCGCAGGCCGGCGACGTAGTCGCGCATCTGCGTGGCGTCGACGTATTCGCGGTCGTTCTTCAGCTCGTGCGTCATCTCGACGACGCCGTCGGCCTGGCGCAGCACGCGCCGGTATGCGATAGGGCCGCCGGCGGCGCTGACGGTGCCGGGCTCGCTCGACAGCTTCCAGCCCTCGGGCAGTTCGACGCGGATCTCGTGGCGCAGGGTTTCCGGGCGTTCCAGCCGCAGCGGCTCCTCACGGCTGACGCGGCCCGGCAGGTCGAGGCTGCCGGACAGCGCGTCGGGCCAGGTGTCGAGCAGCGCGGTGCCGCCGTGCCGCTGCCAGGGATCGGCGAGCGTGTAGTGCTCGACGATCTTCATGACGTTCGCTTCCTCATCCTCGTCGACGCTGGCCGGGGTGGCGATCGCGAGTTCGCCGTAGCGCTTGCGGTAGTAGTCGGCCCAGTGTTCGGTCATCACCGCGAACGACTGCCCGTTGAGCTGACGGCGGATCGTTTCGGCGCGTTCGCCGCGGTAGGTCGTCTCGATGCGCAGGTCGACGCTGCGGCCGTCCGCCGCCGGGGCGAAGCGCTCGACGATGGTCAGCGCGTTGTGGATCCGCTCCGGCGGGTTCACGACCACCGGCGCGGTGACGCCGGCGGCGACCGGCAGCGCGACGCCGTAGTCGATCAGGTCGAGCTGGCGGATGTCGCCGCGCTGCGCGCTCAGCGTCGGGTCGAGCCAGTAGTCGCGGCCGTCGATGCGCAGGCGCACGATCACATGGTTGAAGGCGGACGCCGCCGGGGCGCCGTCGGCGATCGCCTTGCCCCAGCTCGTGGACACCAGCGCCGGCACCGCGTCCAGGCCGAGCCGGCGCAGCAGCAGCGCGGTCAGCAGCGCCTTGTCCTTGCAGTCGCCGTAGCGGCGCGACCACACCAGCGCCGGCGGGTTCGGGCGATGGGTGTTGTCGGCGATCTCGATGCCGAAATAACGCACTTCCTCCTGCACCAGGCGCAGCACCGCGCCGGCGATGCGGTAGGGGTCGCCCAGTGCGCGCCATTCCGGCAGCCTGGCCTCGAGTTCGGCCGGCAGTTCGTCGCCGACCGTGTAGAGCGGCAGCGCCCAGGCGACGATGTCGGCCCACGATTCGTCGCGGGCGATCTCGACGCTCGGGTAACGGCGGTACCAGTTCGGATAGTCGTCGGTGTCACGGATGGCGGCGGCACCTGCGCTGGTGAACGAGAACTCCAGGCCGTCGCGGGTCTCGCGGCGGCGCACCTGCAAATCGCTGCCGAAGACGCGCGCGCGGGCCGCGGTGGCCGCGTCGAACAGCACCCGCCCGTGCCGGTACAGCAGCGGCGCGCCGGCGGCGAGCCAGAACGAGTTGGCGACGTGGCCGTCCATGATCGGATTGCTGCCCTCGATCGTGAAGGCGATGCGCACGACGTCGCCGACGCGGACGTCGTCGATCACGATCAGCGCGCTGACCTCGCCGTCGGCGAGGTCGTTCTCGAAACCGGACTCGCGGCGCGCGAGCGACACCGCGTCGGCGTCGAGGCGGTCGATCCACTCGCCGTCGCGGCGCACCTGCAGCGCGTGCAGGGTCAGGGTCTGGTATTCGGGGCTGAACGACACCGAATACTTGCCGGCATCGCCGAGCAGGCGCTGCGAACCGGCCTGCCACGCGGCCGCGTGATAGAAGACGTGGCGGCCGTCGCGACGGTCGACCTGCTGGTCGAGCAGCCAGTGCCGCCACGGTTCCGCCGGATCCTTGCCGGCATCGGCGGTCCAGGTATCCGGGACCGCCTGTTCGACCACGAAGTCCGGCGCCGGCCCGACGGCGAAGCGGAACTCGCCGCGCTCATGGACCACCGGGGCCGCCGCCGGCGCGAGCGCCGGCAGCAGGGCGAGAAGCAGGAGCAGGGCGCCACGCAGGATCATCGTGGTTCCGTTCTTCAGGCGCGGGCGCGCAGGGCGGTCACCGCCGGCAGTTCCTTGCCCTCGCAGAACTCGAGGAAGGCGCCGCCGCCGGTGGAGATGTAGCTGATGCCGGCTTCGACGCCGTACTTGTCGACCGCGGCGAGGGTGTCGCCGCCACCGGCGATCGAGAACGCCTTCGAGGCGGCGATCGCTTTCGCCAGCACCTCGGTGCCCTTGCCGAAGGCGTCGAACTCGAACACGCCGACCGGGCCGTTCCAGACCACGCTGCCGGCCTTCGCGACCAGTTCGGCGTAGCGCGCGGCGGTGTCCGGGCCGATGTCGAGGATCATGTCGCCTTCGGCGACGTCTTCCACCCGCTTCACCGTCGCCGGTGCATCGGCGGCGAATTCCGGCGCGACCACGACATCGGTCGGCAGCGGGATCTCGGCGCCGCGCGCCTTGGCGTCGGCCATGATCGCGCGCGCGGTGTCGAGCAGGTCGGCCTCGTGCAGGGACTTGCCGACCGGATGCCCGAGCGCGGCGAGGAAGGTGTTGGCGATGCCGCCACCGACGATCAGCTGGTCGACCTTGCCGACCAGGCTCGACAGCAGCTCGAGCTTGGTGCTGACCTTGCTGCCGGCGACGATCGCCAGCAGCGGCCGCGCCGGGTTCTCCAGCGCCTTCGCCAGCGCGTCGAGCTCGGCCATCAGCAGCGGGCCACCGCAGGCGAGCTTCGCGTAGCGGATCGCGCCATGCGTCGAGGCCTGGGCGCGGTGGGCGGTGCCGAAGGCGTCCATCACGTAGACGTCGCAGAGCGTGGCGAGCTTGCGGCTCAGCGCCTCGTCGTCGGCCTTCTCACCGACGTTCATGCGGCAGTTCTCGAGCAGCACGATCTGCCCGGGCAACACGTCGACGCCGTCGACCCAGTCCCTGAGCAGCGGCACGTCCCGGCCGAGCAGTTCCGACAGGCGCGCGGCGACCGGCGCCAGCGAATCCTCCTGCGTCCACACGCCTTCCTTCGGCCGGCCCAGGTGCGAGGTGACCATCACCGCGGCGCCCTTCTCCAGCGCCATGCGGATCGTCGGCAGCGCGGCGGTGATGCGCTGTTCCGACGTGATGCGGCCGTCCTTTACCGGGACGTTGAGGTCTTCGCGGATCAGCACGCGTTTGCCGGCCAGATCCAGGTCGGCCATGCGCAGGATGGACATCGTTCACTCCGTCTGCAGGAAGGCCGGCATTTTCCCCCGCGCCGACGCCGCCCCGCAAACGCGGCGGGGCGTGGCAGGATGCGGCATGGAGCGCGTCACGCCGCCCGTCACGCCGCCCGCCACGCCTACCGCGGTGCCGGCGCCGGCTGCCCCGGACCGTGCCCTTCACCTGCGCCCGGCGAAGCTGGCGCTGGCCTGGGCGCTGGCCCTGACCCTGCTGCTGCACTTCCTGCCGATGCTGCTGCCGGACTGGGGCCTGCGCTGGCTGCAGTGGCCGCTGCTGATCCTGTCGACGCTGGTGCACGAACTCGGGCACGGGCTGAGCGCGGCCGCGGTCGGCGGCGAGTTCCAGGCGCTGCGGCTGTGGGCCGACGGCTCCGGGGTCGCGCTGGCCAACGGCAACTTCAGCGCGCCCGACCGCGCCGCGGTCGCCGCCGGCGGCCTGCTCGGGGCGCCGCTGATGGCGCTGATGCTGCTGATGTCGAGTCGGCACCCGCGCGGCGCCCATGTCGCGCTCGGCGCGTGCGCGGCCGGCCTGCTGCTCGTGGTGCTGCTGTGGGCGGCGAACCCGTTCGCGGTCGGCTTCTGCATCGCGCTGGGAGTGCCGCTGGCGCTGCTGGCCTGGCGCGGGCCACCGGCGGCGAGCCAGGTGATCTGCGTGTTCCTGGCGATGCAGCTCGGCCTGGCCTCGTTCTCGCGGGCCGACTACCTGTTCATGGCGACCGCGCACACCGGCGACGGCGCGATGCCTTCCGACGTCGCCCAGATCGCCGCGGCGCTGTGGCTGCCGTACTGGTTCTGGGGCGGGCTGATCGTGCTCGTGACGATGGCGATGCTCGGCTTCGGCGCCTGGTGGTTCCTGCGCGGATTGCGCTGAGCAAGCGCCGGGGCGGCTCCGGTAGCATGCGCGCATGCAGAATCCCGAACTCGACGACGAGATCGCGGCGGCGGTCGCGGCGCTGCGCCGCGGCGAGGCGATCGGCCTGCCGACCGAGACCGTCTACGGCCTCGCCGCGGACGCCGCGCAGCCGGACGCGGTGCGGCGCATCTTCGCGCTGAAGGGCCGGCCGGCCGACCACCCGCTGATCGTGCACATCGCCGGCGCCGACCAGATCGATGCCTGGGCGTGCCACGTGCCGGACGCGGCGCGGGCGCTGGCCGCGGCGTTCTGGCCCGGGCCGCTGACCCTGATCCTGGCGCGCGCGGCGACGGTGGCCGATGTCGTGACCGGTGGCCAGGACAGCGTCGGCCTGCGCGCGCCGGCGCATCCGCTGGCGCAGCGGCTGCTGCGCGCGTTCGGCGGCGGCGTCGCGGCGCCGTCGGCGAACCGCTTCGGCCGCATCAGCCCGACCCGCGCCGCGCACGTGCGCAGCGAATTCGGCGACGCGGTGCCGGTGGTGCTCGACGGCGGCGACTGCGCCGTCGGCATCGAGAGCACGATCGTCGACCTCAGCGGGGACACCCCGCGCATCCTGCGTCCCGGCGTGATTTCGCGGGCCCAGGTCGAGGCGGTGATCGGCCCGGTGGCGGTCGGCGCGGCGGCGAGCAGCCCACGCGCCTCCGGCACCCTCGCCGCCCATTACGCCCCGCGCACGCCGCTGCGCCTGCTGCCGCGCGCCGAGTTGGTGGCGGCGTTGCCGGCGACGGCGGACGCGCTGGTGCTCGCCCTCGACGCGCTACCCGTCGGCAGCGAAGGCCTGAGCCTGCCCGCCGATCCCGCCGCATATGCGCACGGCCTCTATGCCGCGCTGCGCGAACTCGACGCCCGCGGCGCCGCGATGCTGCTGGTCGAGCGGCCGCCGGCCGGCGAGGCCTGGCGGGCCGTGCATGACCGGCTGGGGAGAGCGGCGGCGGGGGCGGGCGTGGGCGTGGGCGTGGGCGAGGATGCGCCGTGAGCTGGAGGAAGGCGAAAGGCCGGAGGCAGAAGGCAAGTAGTGGATAGGAAATAGGAAGTAGTCGTCGTTCCCGCTGCCCGGCGACCTTTCACCAGCGACGACTACTTCCTGTTTCCTATCCACTACTTGCCTTTTGATCGGGGGAAAAGAGAAAGGCCCGCTTGCGCGGGCCTTCTCATCCATATCCAAAGCCGCCGCTTACTTCGCCGCCATCAGCGCCAGCGTCGTGTCCAGCATGCGGTTCGAGAAGCCCCACTCGTTGTCGTACCACGAGCAGACCTTGACCAGGGTGCCGCCCATGACCTGGGTCAGGGTGCTGTCGTAGACCGAGCTGCGCGGGTCGTGGTTGAAGTCGACCGAGACCAGCGGCTGGTCATTGAAGCCGATCACGCCCTTCAGCGCGCCCTCGGAGGCTTCGCGCACGATGGCGTCGATCTCTTCCTTGCTGGTCTCGCGCTGGGCGACGAACGACAGGTCGACGACCGAGACGTTGATCGTCGGCACGCGCATCGAGAAGCCGGTCAGCTTGCCGTTGAGTTCCGGCAGCACCAGGCCGACCGCGGCGGCGGCGCCGGTCTTGGTCGGGATCTGCGACATCGTCGCCGAGCGGGCGCGGCGCAGGTCCTTGTGGAAGACGTCGGTCAGCACCTGGTCGTTGGTGTAGGCGTGGATGGTCGTCATCAGGCCGTGCACGATCCCGATCTTCTCGTGCAGCACCTTGGCCAGCGGCGCCAGGCAGTTGGTGGTGCAGGAGGCGTTGGAGATGACGGTGTCGGAGGCCTTCAGGGTGTCGTGGTTGACGCCGAAGACGACGGTGTTGTCGACGTCCTTCTCGCCCGGGGCCGAGATCACGACCTTCTTCGCACCGGCGGTGAGGTGCGCGCCGGCCTTGGCCTTCGAGGTGAACAGGCCGGTGCACTCGAACACGACGTCGACGCGCAGCTCGCCCCAGGGCAGCTTGGCCGGGTCGCGTTCGGCGCAGACGCGGATGCGGTCGCCGTTGACCACCATGTGATCGCCGTCGACGACGACTTCGGCGTTGAAGCGGCCGTGCGCGGTGTCGAAGCGGGTCAGGTGGGCATTGGTCTGCGCATCGCCCAGGTCGTTGATCGCGACGATCCGGATCTCGTTGGTGCGACCGCTCTCGTAGAGCGCGCGCAGGATGTTGCGACCGATGCGGCCGTAACCGTTGATGGCGACCTTGATGGACATGACGTCTCCTGGGGAACCGCCGCGAACCGGGCGGGAGGGTTGGAAACCCCGGATTTTAGCAACCCCCGGGGGCTCGCCGCAGCATCGGGCGGATTTGACCTGCCTCAAGGCGGAGCCCAGGGGCGGCCCCGGAAAATTTCTCCGTCCCATCCCCAACGGAGAGTTCCGATGCACGTTTCCAAGCTCCTCGCCCCGCTCGCCTGCGCCGCCGCGCTGGCTTTCGCGGCCCCCGCCCACGCCCAGGACGCCGGCGACTGGACCTTCTCGGTCGGTGCCGGCCTGGTCGCGCCGAAGTCCGGCAACGGCAGCCTGGCCGGTGGCGCCCTCGCCGCCGACGTCGGCGACGACTGGCGCCCGACAGTCACCGCCGAGTACTGGTTCAGCCGCAACTGGGGCCTGGAAATCCTGGCTGCGACGCCGTTCGAGCACGACATCCGCCTCAACGGCGCCCTCGCCGGCGCCACGAAGCACCTGCCGCCGACCGTCAGCCTGCAGTACCACTTCGACGGCGAGAAGGTGCGGCCCTTCATCGGCCTCGGCCTGAACTACACGGTGTTCTTCGACGAGGACACCCGCGGCCCGCTCAACGGCGCCGAACTCGAGCTCGACGCCTCGTTCGGCCTGGCGGCGCACGCCGGCCTGGACTTCGCGGTGGGTGAGGACAAGTGGGTGCGCGTCGACGCGCGCTGGATCGACATCCACACCGACGTGTCCGTGAACGGCGCCGACGTCGGCAGCGTCACGATCGATCCGATGGTCTACGGCGTGTCCTTCGTCTGGGCGTTCTGAGCCCCGGCGTTCCGTAGCCGACTTCGGGCTTCATGGCCGCCGGCGTAGAATCGGCGGCCATGAAGACCCGCATCGCCTGTCTTTCCCTGCTGCTGGCGGCGCTGCTGCCGGCAACGTCCCAGGCCTGGAGCCGCGAAGGCCACCAGCTCGTCGGTGAACTGGCGCAGCGCCAGCTGTCCGACGAGGCCGCCGCCGAAGTCACCCGCCTGCTGACCGCCGACGGCCAGCCCGAGCCGACGCTCGCCGCGATCGCCGCGTGGGCCGACGAACTGCGTGCCGAGAACCGCGAACACGGCAACGAACTCGGCAAGCTCAGCGAGCGTTGGCACTACGTCAATTTCGCCCGCGATGCCGATTGCGCCTTCGTGCCGGAGACCGTGTGCCCGTCCGGCAACTGCGTCGCCGATGCGATCGCCGCGCAGCAGGCGATCCTCGCCGACCGCAGCCGTTCCGACGCCGAGCGTGCACAGGCGCTGAAGTTCGTCGTGCATTTCGTCGGCGACGCCCACCAGCCGATGCACGCCGGCTACGGCGACGACCGCGGCGGCAACAATTTCCAGCTGCAGCTGCGCACGCGCACCGCCCGCGATGGTGTCGAGGGTTCCAACCTGCACCGGGTCTGGGATTACCACCTGCTGGCCAGTGCCGGCCTCGGCCGCGATGCCTATGCCGAAACGCTGCTGCGTGGCCCGACGCCGGTCATCGCGCCGCTGGCGCCGATGCCCGACGCCGCGCGCGCGTGGTCGGTGGAGTCGTGCCGGCTGATCGTCGAGCACGCGGTGTATCCGTGGCCGCCGAACGACCCCCCGCGCGGCCGCGTGCTGCGCGACGACTACCTCGATCGTCACCGCCCGCTGGCCGAAGAGCGCCTGCGCCAGGCCGCCGCGCGACTCGCCGCGCTGCTGGAAGAAGCGCTGGCACCGGCGCGCTGACGCCGCCGGCCGGCCGACTTTCCGGATGATGGCCGCGCCGCTCCACCTCGATTCGCTCGACACCACCGTCGACCGGCTGCTCGCACACGCCGGCCCGCATCTGGTGCTGGCGGCGCCGCTGGGCCTGGGCAAGCCGCATCGGCTGCTCAACGCGATCACCCGCCGCATCGCCGCGGAGCCCGAGCGTTCGCTGCAGCTGCTGACCGCGCTGTCGCTGACCCCGCCTTCCGCCGGCAGCGGCCTGCAGGCGCGGTTCCTGCGCCCGTTCCTGGAACGCCACTTCGGCGCCGACTTCCCGGTGCTGGACTACGCGCTGGCGATGCGCGCCGGCCGCCTGCCGGAGAACATCCGCGTCGAGGAGTTCTACCTGCAGTCCGGGGCGATGCTGCGCTCGGACCAGGCGCAGCGGCAGTACGTGAGCCTGAACTACACCCACGTCGCCCGCGCGGTGGCCGAACGCGGCGCGAATGCCCTCGTGCAGAAGGTCGCGCGCGAACCCGGCGGCAGCCGCCTGAGCCTGAGCTGCAATCCGGACCTGAGCTTCGACCTGCTCGACGAGCTCACGCGCCTGGGCAAGCCGCGGCCGCTGCTGGTCGCGGAAGTGGACCCGCAACTGCCCTGGCTGGACGGCCCCTGCGCGGTCGACGCGGACTTCTTCGACATCGTGCTCGAGCTGCCCGGCCCGGCGCCGCAGCTGTTCGCGCTGCCGCGCGAGCCGGTGAACGACGCCGACTACGCGATCGGCCTGTACGCCAGCACGCTGGTACGCGACGGCGGCACGCTGCAGATCGGCATCGGCTCGCTGTCGGACGCGCTCTGCCACGCGCTGGTGCTGCGGCACACCCGCAACGCGGACTACCTGGCGGTGCTCGAGGCGCTGGCGCCCGGGCTGGCGCAGTCGCCGCTGGTATGCGCCGTCGGCGGCACGTCGCCGTTCACGTCGGGCCTGTACGGCGCCAGCGAGATGGTCAACGACGGCTTCCGTCGGCTGGCCGAGGCCGGCGTGCTGGTGCGCCGCGTCGTCGACGACGTCGATGCGATGGCGCGCCTCAACCGCGGCACGCCGACGCCGGACGACCTGGCCCTGCGCGAGGCCGAAGGCCGCTGGCTCGACGGCGCCTTCTACCTGGGCTCGAAGGACCTGTACCGCTGGCTGCGCGAACTGCCGCCGGAACAGGCGCGCGGCATCGGCATGACCCGCGTGTCCCACATCAACGAGCTGTACGGCAACAACGAGGCGCTGGAACGCGAGCAGCGCCGCGATGCGCGCTTCTTCAACACCTGCATGATGATGACCGCGCTCGGCGCGGCGGTGTCGGATGCGCTGGACGATGGTCGCGTCGTTTCCGGCGTCGGCGGCCAGTACAACTTCGTGGCGATGGCGCATGCCCTGCACGACGCACGTTCGGTGCTGATGCTGCGCGCGACCCGCGGCCGCGGCGACGGCAACATCCGCTGGAATTACGGCCACACCACCATTCCGCGCCACCTGCGCGACCTGGTGATCAGCGAATACGGCATCGCCGACCTGCGCGGTCGCAGCGACGAGGACTGCGTGCGCGCGATGCTGGCGATCACCGATGCCGCGCACCAGCCGGCGCTGGCGAAGCAGGCCGTGGCGGCCGGGAAGCTCGCGCCCGCGCACGCGAACGTCGCCGGAGACAACCAGCCGGAAGCGCTGGCGGCGCGACTGCGTCGGTTCCGTCGCAGTGGCGTGCTGCCCGACTACCCGATGGGCAGCGACTTCACCGAGGTCGAGCAGCGGCTGGCGCGTGCGCTGGCCCGGCTGCGCGCGCGCACCGCGACCAGGCGCGGGCGCCTGCGGGCCATCGCAGCGGCCCTGTTCGCCCCCACGCCGGACGACGCCGAGGCGCTGGCACGCATGGGCCTGGACCGGCCTTCCAGCGTCGGCGAGCGGATCGAGGCCCGCCTGCTGCGCTGGGCCCTCGCCGGCGAGCGGATCGACGACCGCCCGCGGCGCTGAGTCAGCGCAGCGACTTCGCCGCGTCGACCACGGCCTCGACGGTGATGCCGAAGTGTTTGTACAGCTGGTCGGCCGGCGCCGAAGCACCGAAGGTATCGATGCCGATCACCGCGCCGTCGAGACCGACGTACTTGCGCCAGTAATCGGTGACGCCGGCTTCCACCGCGACACGCTTGCGGCACCACGACGGCAGCACGCCCTCGCGCCATTCGAGCGGCTGGCGGTCGAACACGTCGGTGCTCGGCATCGACACGACGCGGGCCTTGATGCCCTCGCCGGCCAGGCGGCGCATCGCCTCCATCGCCAGTTCCACCTCCGAGCCGGTGGCCAGCAGGATCAGGTCGAAGCTCGCGTCCGCGGGATCCGAGAGCACGTAGCCGCCGCGGGCGATGTCGGCGAGCTGTTCATCGCTGCGCGGCTGGTGGGCGAGGTTCTGCCGGCTGAAGACCAGGCAGCTCGGACCGCCGCGGCGCTCGATCGCCGCCTGCCAGCTGACCGCCGACTCGACCGCGTCGCAGGGACGCCAGACGTCGTTGTTCGGGATGTAGCGCAGCGAGGCCAGGTGCTCCACCGGCTGGTGGGTCGGGCCGTCCTCGCCGAGACCGATCGAATCGTGGGTGAACACGTGGATCGCGCGGGTCGGGATCAGCGCCGACATGCGCAGCGCATTGCGCGCGTAGTCGGAGAACACCAGGAAGGTGGCGTCGTAGGGAATGAAGCCGCCGTGCAGCGCGATGCCGTTGCTGATCGCGCTCATGCCGAACTCGCGCACGCCGTAGTGCACGTAATTCGCGGCTGCGTCGTCGCTGGTGACGGACCTGCTGCCCTTCCACAGCGTGAGGTTGGAATGCGCGAGGTCGGCGGAGCCGCCGATCAGTTCCGGCAGCAGCGGGCCGAAGGCCTCGAGCGCCATCTGCGAAGCCTTGCGCGAGGCGACCACCGGGCCGTCCTGCTGCAGTTTCGCGGCATAGGCCTGCGCCGCTTCGGCGAAGTTCGCCGGCAGCTCGCCGGCGATGCGGCGGCGCAGCTCGGCGGCGGCTTCCGGGTGGGCGCCGGCATAGTTGTCGAACAGGGCGTTCCAGCGGCGTTCGCGTTCCGCACCCGCGGTGCGGGCGTCCCAGCCGGTGGCGACTGCGGCCGGAATCGTGAAAGCCTCGTGCGGCCAGCCCATCGCCTCGCGGGTCGCGGCGATCTCGTCCTTGCCCAGCGGGGCGCCGTGGCAGCTTTCCTTGCCGCACTTGGTCGGGGCGCCGTAGCCGATCACGGTGCGGCAGCAGATCAGGGTCGGCTTGCCGGTCTCGGCCTTGGCGGTGCGGATCGCCTGCAGCAGTTCCTGCGGGTCATGGCCGTCGACCTTGCGGATGACCTGCCAGCCGTAGGCCTCGAAGCGGGCGGCGGTGTCGTCGGTGAACCAGCCGGCGGTATCGCCGTCGATCGAGATGCGGTTGTCGTCCCAGAAGGCGATCAGCTTGCCGAGGCCCCAGGTGCCGGCCAGCGAGGCGACTTCGTGCGAAATGCCTTCCATCAGGCAGCCGTCGCCCATGAACACCCACGTGTTGTGGTCGACGACGTCGAAACCCGGGCGGTTGAAGCGCTGCGCCAGGATCTTCTCCGCCAGCGCCATGCCGACCGCATTCGCGAAGCCCTGGCCGAGCGGCCCGGTGGTGGTCTCGACGCCGGGGGTGTGGCCGTACTCGGGGTGGCCGGCGGTTTTCGAATGCAGCTGGCGGAAGCGCTTGAGCTGCTCGATCGGCAGGTCGTAGCCGCTCAGGTGCAGCAGCGCGTAGATCAGCATCGAACCGTGGCCGTTCGACAACACGAAACGGTCGCGGTTGAACCAGTGCGGATTGCCCGGGTTGTGGCTCAGGAAGTCGTTCCAGAGCACCTCGGCGATGTCGGCCATGCCCATCGGCATGCCCGGGTGGCCGGACTTGGCCGCCTCGACGGCGTCCATGGCGAGGAAACGGATGGCGTTCGCGAGGTCGCGACGGGTCGGGGTCGTCATGTCTGGGATCGGGCAGCCGGCGGGGGCCGGTATTGTCCCATCCCTCCGGCGGCCTGTCTTGCGCCAGGCCGCCTTGCGTGGTTCGTAGTACGTACGAGGTACGAGGTAGTGACAGCGGGCTCCGGCTACCTTCCGGCCGCCTCCCTATCTCGTACCTCGTACGAACTACGAACTCGGCTCAGCCCGATGTGCCTCGCCGCGCGAGACGATCGTCGCGATCGCCAGGTCGCCGGTGACGTTCACCGTGGTGCGGCACATGTCGAGGAAGTGGTTCACGCCGAGGATCAGGCCGATGCCGTGCGGCGGCACCCCGACCATCGCGCAGATCAGCGCCACCACCGGCAGCGAACCGGACGGCACGCCGGCGGTGCCGATGCCGCCGAGGATGCAGACCAGCATCACCAGGACCTGGTCGCCCAGGCTGAGATCGACGCCGAAGAACTGCGCCAGGAAGATCACCGTGACGCCCTCGAACAACGCGGTGCCGTTCTGGTTCGCGGTCGCGCCGATGGTCAGCACGAAGCGGGACACGTGCGACGGCAGGCCCAGCCGCGTGTCGGCGACCCGTAGGGCGGCGGGCAGCGTCGCGTTGCTGGAGGCGGTGCTGAAGGCCACCAGCATCGGGCCCTGCACGCCGCGGAAGAACCGCGCCGGCGAGTAGCGGCCGAGCGCCTTGATCGCCAGCGGGTAGACGACGAACAGGTGGATCGCCAGCGCCCCGACCACCACCGCGACGTAGGACGCCAGCCGCACGAGCAGGTCCCAGCCGAACAGCACGGCAAGATTGAACATGAAGCAGAACACCGCCAGCGGGGCCAGGCGGATCACCAGTCCGATCAGGGTCATCGAGACTTCGAACAGGCCTTCGATGCCGCGCTTCAGCGTCGCCACCGCGGGCTTGTCGGCGCTGAGCACGATGCCGACGCCGAACATCAGCGAGAAGAACATCAGCGACAGGATCGTGCCGTTGTCGGACGCGGCCTTGATCACGTTCGTGGGCACGATCGACAGCAGCATGGCCATGCCGCTGGCCTGGCTGCGGCTGTCGTCGACGATCGCCGCGGCGCGGTCGCCCTGCTCGGCCAGCAGCTGCTGTGCGAGCGCGGGATCGACGCCGGCGCCGGGCTTGAATACGCCCACCAGCACCAGGCCGATCAGCACCGCGATGCCCGAGAACAAGACCGTGCAGGCCAGCGTGCGCCAGCCGATCCGCCCCAGCGAGGCGACGTCGCCCATTTCCGACACGCCGACCACGAGCGCCGAGAACAGCAGCGGCACGATCAGCATGAAGATCAGGTTGAGGAACAGGGTCGAGAACGGCTGCGTCGCCCAGGCGATCAGCTTGCGCACCCCGTCGACCTCGGGCCCGATGCCGTAGTGGACCGCCAGGCCGGCGATCAGGCCCACCACGAAGCCGATCGCGATCTTCCAGTGCAGGGGCATCGTCTTCGTCGTGCTCATCAGGCTCCCTCGGCCGCAGTCGTGGATCGCGGCGGACGCCCGATCGCTTCCGGGCCGCGCAGGCCCACCACGGATTAGAACACGGGCGCCCGGCTCAGGCCGACGCCAGCCACTCGCCGAGCGCGCGCGGCCGGCCGATCAGATAGCCCTGCGCGTAGCGGCAGCCGATCCGGCGCAGCTCGGCGAGCTGTTCGCCCGTTTCCACGCCTTCGACGACGATGTCGGTTCGCAGCGCCCTTCCGAGCTCGGCCAGATGTTCGATGATCGCCATCGCGCGCGGATCGGCGAGCATCGCGTGCGCGAACGAGCGATCGAGCTTCACGGTGTCGAAGTGCAGCCGGTGCAGCTGGCCGAAATGCGAGTAGCCGGTGCCGAAGTCGTCCAGCGCGACGCGGATGCCGTGGCGCTGGCACAGTTCGATGACGCGCGCGACGAGCTCGATGTCGAGCGCGCGGCTTTCGGTGATCTCCAGCTTCAGGCTGCCCGCCGGCAGGCCGGCGTGATGGACGCGCGCGAGGATGCGTTCGACCAGTCCCGGATGCACGAGCTGGCGCGCGGACACGTTCACCGCCACGAACGGCACCGGGTCGACGCCGGCCCGCGCGAAGCGCGAGACGGCGGCGCAGGCGACGTCGATCACGTACTCGCCGATCGGCACGATCAGCGAGGTCTCCTCGGCGAGCGCGACGAACTCGGCCGGTGAGACCGGGCCACGCTCCGGATGCTGCCAGCGCACCAGCGCCTCGTAGCCGGCGATGCGGTCGGCGGGGATGTCGAGGATCGGCTGGTAGCTCAGCTCGAGCGCATGGCCCGCGAGCGCCTCGCGCAGCTGGGTTTCCAGCCGGATCTTGTCGATGCCGAGCTGTTCGGACGGGGTGCTCGTGTCCGGCAGGCTCTGGCCCTGCAGCGCGGCGAGCGCGCCGCGATAGCGCTTGAGCTGGCCTTCGAGCAGGGCGCGAATGATCGGGTCGGCGGCGACGAGGCGCTCGCCGATCTGCCGGCGATCGACCCGGTAGAGCACGCAGTCGGTGATCGCCGTCGCGGTGGCGGTCCGGTACGAATCGTCGATCACCGCCATTTCGCCGACGAGGTCGCCCTCGCCGAGGATGCTGAGCACCACTTCGGTGTCGCCCTGGCGGACACGGACTTCGACCTCGCCGGACTCGATCAGGAATGCGCTATCGGGAATCTCGCCCTGGCGGAAGAGGATTTGCCCGGCTTCGATCCTGGTCCGCAATCCCGACATCGCTTCCTCCTGTTCCTCGCTGCTGCGGCCCGCCACAACGGAACAGGGCCGCTTGCGCGGCCCTGTCCCTGGTTCACTTCAACGTTGCCGCTCAGTTCGGACGATGCGCGACCGTCAGGATGCGCGGGGTCACGAAGATCAGCAGCTCGGCCTTGTTGACCGAACGGCCGCGGCTGCGGAACAGGTTGCCCAGCACCGGCACGTCGCCGAGGAACGGAACCTTGCGGATGTCCTCGCGGTTCTCGAACTCGTAGACGCCGCCGACCACGACCGTCTGGCCGTTGTCGATCAGCACGGCGGTGCTCACCTCGCGGCGGGCGATCTGCGGCACGAAGCCACCGGCCGGGTTGGCGATCAGGTCGCTGACCTCGTCCTTCTTCACCATCAGGTTCAGGTAGACGCGGCCGTCCTGGGTGATCGTCGGGGTGACCTTGAGCTCCAGCAGGACTTCCTTGAACTCGACCGTGGCCTGGGCGACACCGCCCGGGGTGGTCGCCGGCTGGATCGTCAGGTAGCCGACCTCGTCACCCTGGCGGATGACCGCTTCGCGCTGGTTGGCGGTGATGACGCGCGGGTTCGACACGACTTCACCGCGGCCTTCCTCTTCCAGGGCCTGCAGCTCGAGATCCATGCGCACGTCGCTACGCAGGATGCTCAGGTTGAACAGGCCGGCCGGCGAGGTGATCGGCAGCGCCACGTCGAAGCCGGAATCGGTCGTCGTGCCCGGGTCGCCCTGGTCGATGCCGTTGCGGTCGGAGACGCCGAAGCGGACGCCGAGCTCGCGGGCGAAGGTTTCCGTCGCGACCACGATGCGGGCCTCGATCAGGACCTGGTCGACCGGGCGGTCGAGGGTCGCCAGCAGCGCGCGGATCTCGTCGATCTTGCGCTGGGTGTCGATCAGCAGAAGCGTGTTGGTGCGGCTGTCGAAGCTGACGTTGCCGCGCGCCGACAGGAAGCCACGCAGGGCCACCGCGCCGCTGCCACCGGCCGCGGCCGAACCACCGCTGCCGCTGTTCTTGCTGTTTTCGGTCAGCAGCTTGGCGATGTCCTCGGCGTTGCCGTAGTTGATCGGAATGTACTCGGTGATCAGCGGCTCACGCTCCTCGAGCGCCATGCGGGCATCGGCGCGGGCCTTCTCGTAATCCGCGATCTCGGCCTGCGGCGCGACCCACACGACGTTGCCGTCACGGCGCTTGTCGAGCTGCTTGGCGCGCAGGACGATCTCGAGGGCCTGGTCCCAGGGCACGTTCACCAGACGCAGGGTGACGTTGCCGGAGACGGTGTCGGAAGCGACGACGTTGAGGTTCGACTCCTCGGCGATCAGCTGCAGGACCGTGCGCACCGGCACGTCCTGGAAGTTGAACGTCACCGGACGGCCCGTGTAGGTCTCCGGACGGTCGAGGTTGTCGATCGCACCAGCGGCGCGGGCATCACCGGCGGCGGCGATGACCGTGCCACGCTTCGGCGCGATCTCGACCACGTACTCGTTGCCGGTCTGGTAGGCCATCGACTCGTAGGCACCGCTGGTGTTGACCACCAGGCGGGTAGCGCCGGCATTGGCGCGCGGGTCGAGGCTGACCACGGGGGTGGCGAAGTCCGTCACGTCGAGCTGGCGGCGCAGGTTTTCCGGAATCGCCGCGTTGGCGACGTCGATGACGACCTGGTCGCCTTCGTTGCGCATGTCGGCGGCGGCGCCGTCGCCCGAGAAGCGCATGATGATGCGGCCCGCACCGTTTTCACCGCGGCGGAAGTCGATGTTGGCGACTTCCAGCGTGGCCGGAACGCGCTTTGTCGGATCGGAGGAATCGGCCAGCACATTGCTGCCGGCGGTCGGCGCCGCGGAAACCGCGCCGGCATCCACCGTCAGGATCAGCCGGTTGCCGTCGCTGCGCGCGGTGTAGCCGGCGGGCCGGAAGAGGTCGACGACGACACGCGTGCGGCCCGCGGCTTCGACCGCGGAGACCGCCGAGGTGGCGCCGCTGCCGATCACGACCCGACGCTGCTGCAGCGCGCTGGTGGTGTCCGGGATGTCCACCGCGATGCGCGGCGGAGTATCGGTGGTGAAGGCCTGGACCTCGCCCACGGGCTCGGCGAACTGCAAGGTGATGTCCACCTTGCCGCCCGGTGCGGACTCGTAGCGGACATCCTGGAGGACGTTGGCTGCCATGGCCGACAGCGACATCGCCATGCCGGCGGCGAACGTCCCTGCAGCCAGCCACCAGGTCCGCTTGCCGCCCTTCCCCTGGCCGATCGTCTTGTTAGCGGTCATCGTGCATTCCCCCAATCAATTGTCTTCAAGGGCGATCTTGGCTTGACGCTCAAGCCAGCCACCCGCCCCATCAGGTACGAGTTCCACCATTTCGATGCGGTCTTCGTAGACGCCGGTGACTCGACCGTCGCTGAGCCCCATGTAATTGCCCGGCCGGACCCGGTAGGTCACCCTGTCGGGGCCCATGACGAGACCGATCACATCCTGACCGGCACCGATGGTGCCGACCATGTCGAGACTGTCGAGCGGGAATGCCTCGAGCACTTCCTTGCGCCGGTCCGGGTCGGGCCGCAGTCCGCTGCCCTGTTCATCGGGGAGCGGCTGGGCGAACGGATCGCGCAGGGTCTGTGCGTTGTACTCGAACGTCTCGAAATTCCTCATCACCGGCAGCGGGTCCAGCGGCGGCGCGGGCTGCGCCTTCACTTCGGCGACCCACTCGCGCAGGTCACGGCTGTCACGCTTGCAGCCGGTGAGCGCCAGGGTGGCCGCGACCACCGCCACGGCCATCAGTGCCTTCTTCGGCGTGTTCGGGATCACTGCGCACCTCCGGTCGTCGCAGGGGCCGCGCCGGCCTGTTCATCCTCGTCGAGATAGCGGTAGGTCTTGACCGTACCCGCCAGGACGAGGGTGTTGTCGCCATTGCCACGCGGCGTCAGCGAGATGTCGTGCATCGTCATGATGACGACGCGGGGCAGCGAGGCCACACCGCTGACGAACGCGCCGAACTGGTGGTAGGTGCCCACCATGCGCAGCGAGATCGGCTTCTCGGCGTAGTACTGCAGACGGTTTTCCGGGCCGGGCTGGAACAGCTCGTTGTTGATGCCGCTGGCGAGAGCCGTCTGCGAGACGTCGACGATCAGGTCGGGCATCTCGTTCTTGCTCGGCAGCTGGCGCAGCATCTGCTGCAGCATCACTTCCATCTGCGCGAGCTGCTGCTTCAGGGGCTCGAGGTTCGCGGCGCGGCCCTGCTTCTCCTGGAAGTCGGCCCGCAGCGCCCGTTCCTCGGCTTCCTTCTGCTCGATGATCACGCGCTGGTCGGTCACCAGGAAATACCAGGTGGCGGCGATGATCACCGCCATCAGCGCGACGCAGGCGGCCATCTTGTACTGGATCGGCCAGTTGCCGGCGTTGTTGAAGTCGAGGTTGACGTCCTTCATGGACTTCTTGCTGCTCACTGGACACCTCCCGCGGCGGCAGGCGCGGCGGCAGCCGCTTCGACCGAATCGGCTTCGGGCGCGCTCGGATCACGCAGCTTGACGCTGAGCGTGAACACGTTCGGCAGACCGCGGTCGCTGCCCTTCGCCTCGATGATCGTCAGATCCGGATTCGTCATCCAGCCCGAGGCCTCGAGATTGCGCATGTAGGAGCTGACGCGGGCGTTGGACTGGGCGCTGCCCTCGAGGGTCAGCGTGTCGCCGTTCTGCTTGATCGAGCTCAGGCGCACGCCCTCGGGGATCGTGCGGACCAGTTCGTCGAACAGGTGCACCATCTGCGAGCGGCTGGCCTGCAGCTTCTCGATCACTTCCTTGCGGGCGATCAGGTCGGCGCGCTTCTTGTCCAGCAGCGCGATCTCGTCGATCTGCTTCTGGACCGCGGCGATCTCCTGCACCAGGTACTGGTTGCGCTCTTCCTGGCCGGTGATCTGGCCGTCGTGGTAGAGCCAGATCATCGCGCTGATCACGAGGCCGGCGAAGCCGGAAACGGCGAGCATGCTGACGAATTCCTGCTGGCGCTGCTTGCGCCGCTCGGCACGCCAGGGGAGTAGGTTGATTCTGGCCATCAGTCGAAGCTCCTCAGGGCCAGGCCGCAGGCGATCATCAGCGCCGGGGCGTCCTGCGCCAGGGCATGCGCCTGGACGCGGGGGCCGAGCGCCATGTTGGCGAGCGGGTTTGCGATGACGGTCGGGACACCGAGCTGCTCCTCGACCAGATTGCCGATGCCGGCGATCGAGGCGCAGCCGCCGGCCAGGACGACCTGGTCGACGCGGTTGTAGTCGCTGCCGGCGTAGAAGAACTGCAGCAGGCGCGACACCTGCTGGACCAGCGCTTCCTTGAACGGCTCGAGCACCTCGACCTCGTAGCTTTCCGGCAGGCCACCCTGACGCTTGGCCAGGCCGGCCTCGTCGTAGCTCAGGCCGTAGCGGCGCATCACCTCGTCGGTGAGCTGCTTGCCGCCGAAGACCTGCTCGCGGGTGTAGATGCTGCGCTGCCCGCGAAGGACGTTGAGGGTGGTCATGGTCGCGCCGATGTCGACCAGCGCGACGATCGCGTCCTTGGGCACCGACAGCTGGTCGGCGACCAGCTTGAAGGCGTTCTCCATCGCGAACGCCTCGACGTCGATCACCTTCGCGGTGAGGCTGCCGAGTTCCAGCGCCGACTGGCGCAGCTCGACGTTCTCGGTCCGCGACGCGGCCAGCAGCACCTGGTTCATCTCCGGGTTGTTCGGCACGGGGCCGAGCACCTCGAAGTCGATGCTGACTTCCTCGATCGGGAACGGGATGTAGTTCGAGGCCTCGAGCTGGACCTGGTCCTCCAGGGCGTCCTCGTCCAGGTCGCCCTGGATCGGGATCACCTTGGTGATCACCGACGACCCGGAGACCGCGGCCGCGGCGTGCCTGGCCTTGGTGCCCGATTTGGCCACCGCCCGCTTGATGGCCTCGCCCACCGCCTCGACCTCGACGATGTTCTTCTCGACCACGGCATTGGGCGGCAACGGCTCCACCGCGTAATGCTCGACGCGGTAGCGGCCGCCGGTTTCGGTGAGTTGCAGCAGCTTGACGGCGGTGGAACTGATGTCCACGCCGACCAGCGGTGTCTTGGCATTTCCGAAAAGACCCACGGTTTCTCCCCTTCCGACGGGCGCTTACACACGAATGGTGCGCCGTTACATTAAATAACGAAATTTTCCCGAATGGCAATGCCCCCCTGCCCCGGATGCTCGTGGACCCCTGCCCGCCGGCCCGGCGGGTTGCCTGTTAGACGAATTCGTTTCCCCGATCCGGCCGTCCCCGCGGCCAGAAGTCACGCCCCGTTCTATACTCCCTGCTCCATATCGATGTAAACCACGGGAGAGGCCCTGGATGGCCCGTTTGCTGCGCCTGCTCCGCCGGGCTCTGTACCTGTTCCTGGGCCTGGCGGTGCTGGGCATCCTGGCCATCGGGGTCCTCTACTGGCTGATCGCACCCCAGCTGCCGGACGTCCGCGAACTGCGCAACGTGCAGTTGCAGGTACCCCTGAGCATCTACACCCGCGACGGCAAGCTGATGGCGCTGATCGGCGAGACCCGGCGCTTCCCGGTCGAGATCGAGCAAGTGCCGGAGCACGTCAAGAACGCCTTCATCGCGATCGAGGACGCCAACTTCTACGAGCATCCCGGCATCGACTGGCGCGGCATCAGCCGCGCCGTGTGGCTGCTGGCGACCACCGACGACCAGCGCGTGCCCGGCGGCAGCACGATCACCCAGCAGGTCGCGCGCCAGTTCTTCCTGAGCCCGGAGTACTCGTACACGCGCAAGGTCCGCGAGATCTTCCTGGCGCTGAAGATGGAGAACGAGCTGACGAAGGACGAGATCCTCGAGCTCTACCTGAACAAGAGTTTCTTCGGCAACCGCGCCTACGGCATCGCCGCCGCCGCCGACTACTACTACGGCAAGACCCTCGACCAGCTGAGCCTCGACGAAGCCGCGACGCTGGCCTCGATTCCGAAGTTCCCGTCGACCGGCAACCCGATCATCAACCCTGGGCGCGCGCAGGTCCGCCGCGACTACACGATCGAGCGCATGCTCGAGCTCGGCATGATCTCCGAGGCCGAGGCGCGCGCCGCGACCGCGGCGCCGATGCATGCCAGCCCGCACGAGCCGCGCATCGAGGCGGAAGCGCCCTATGTCGCCGAGATGGTCCGCGCCGAGATGGAGCGCCGCTACGGCGCCGAAGCCACGACCAGCGGCCTGCGCGTCTACACCACCGTGGACAGCACCCACCAGGCCGCCGCCGCCGCCGCGGTGATGCAGGGCCTGCTCGATTACGACCGCCGGCACGGCTGGCGCGGCGCCGAGGCGCACCTGGAGCTGGCGGCGGATGCCGACGACGCCGCCCTGCGCGAGCAGCTGAGGGCCTACCCGGCCCTCGGCGGCCTGCCGGCCGGCGTCGTGTCCGGCTTCGAAGGCGAGGCCGCGCGCGTGGTGCTGGCGGCGGGGGAACCGGTACTGCTCGACGCCAAGGCGACGCGCTGGACCGGCAAGAACCCGCGCCAGCTGCTGACCCGCGGCGACGTCGTGCGGGTCGCGACGCTGCCGCCGGCAGCGCCGAAGCCGGGTGCCGCGCCGCCGGAAACGCCGCCGCCGCCGGAGTACGTGGTCGCACAGATTCCCGCCGCGCAGGCGACCCTGGTGTCGCTGCAGCCCGAGGACGGGGCGATCCGCGCCCTCGTCGGCGGCTTCAGCTTCGGCCTCAACAAGTTCAACCGCGCGACCCAGGCGCAGCGCCAGCCGGGCTCGAGCTTCAAGCCGTTCCTGTACGCGGCCGCGTTCGAGCGCGGTTTCTCGCCGGCCAGCATCGTGCTCGATGCGCCGGTGG
Organism: Arenimonas composti TR7-09 = DSM 18010; assembly: GCF_000426365.1. Taxonomy (GTDB): domain Bacteria; phylum Pseudomonadota; class Gammaproteobacteria; order Xanthomonadales; family Xanthomonadaceae; genus Arenimonas; species Arenimonas composti. The sequence goes on from NZ_AUFF01000003.1 coordinate 347,023, forward strand.
TGTTCCGCGACCGCGCCGGCAACGTCTGGCGGCCGCAGAACGACGCCGGCAATTTCGCCGGGCCGATGCGCCTGCGCGAGGCGCTGGTGCAGTCGCGCAACCTGGTGTCGGTGCGCCTGCTCGACGCGATCGGCGTCGATTTCGCGGTGCGCTACATCACCAACTTCGGCTTCACCCAGGAGAGCCTGCCGCCGAACCTGTCGATGTCGCTGGGCACCGCGTCGCTGACGCCGCTGTCGATCGCCCGCGGTTATTCGGTGTTCGCCAACGGCGGCTACCTGGTCGAGCCGTGGTTCGTCGAGCGCGTGGTGGACCGCAACGGCGTCGAGCTGTCGCGGACGAATCCGGCCCGCGCCTGCGCCGCCTGCCCGGGCCGCCTCGCCGGCGAGCGGCGGGAGACCACGGTGGTCGACGGCTTCGACTTCGGCCCGGCGAGCACGCCGGCACCACCGGTCGCCGCCGGCAGCGAGGACAGCGAAGCCGCTCCCGCGCCGGTGGTCGACGGCCCGGTGAACCTCGCCCCGCGCGCGATCGACGAGCGCACCGCCTTCCTGATGCGCTCGCTGATGCGCGACGTCGTCCGCCGCGGCACCGCGACCGCCGCGCGCGTGCTCGAGCGCGAAGACCTCGGCGGCAAGACCGGTTCGACGAACGAACACCGCGATGCCTGGTTCTCAGGCTTCGGCGGCGACCTGGTGACGACCGTCTGGGTCGGCAAGGACGACTTCAAGACGCTCGGCAGCCGTGAGTACGGCGGCCGCGCCGCGCTGCCGATCTGGATCAGCTACATGCGCGAGGCGCTCGCCGGCGTCCCGGAAGCCGACCAGACGCCGCCGACCGGCGTGATCACCGCGACCATCAGCCCGGCCACCGGTCGGCTGGTTCCGGAAGGCACGCCCGGCGGCATGACCGAGTTCTTCAAGACCGAAGACTACGAGCGCGTCACGAGCAGTGGCTTCGAATTGGACCCGGCGTTGAGCGAAGAGGAAGCGTTCGACATCTTCTGACCGGGAGGGCGCATGGCCCGACGCGACGAGCCTGCGATCCGGCGCCAGCGCGCCAGGATCGCCGACGAGGTGGCCCGGCTGCTGGCCGAGGGCGCCGAGAGCGACCCGGCGCGGGCGCGCCGCAAGGTCGCCGAACGCCTCGGTGTCCGCGACGAGGCCGCCCTGCCCGGCGGCGACGAGATCCGCGCTGCGGTGCTCGCCTACCGGCAGCTGTTCGCTCCCGCCGATGGTGGCCGCCTGCGCGCGCAGCGCGAGGCCGCGCTGGCGGCGATGCAGCACTTCGCCCACCTGGATCCGCGTCTGGCCGGCCCCGTCCTCGACGGCAGCGCCGATGCGCGCACACCGGTCACCCTGCACCTGCACGCCGACGACCCGGACGCGGTGACGCATGCGCTGCTCGAGCGTGACGTGCCGGCGCGGCAGTCGCAGGCAGCGGTGCGCCTGGACCGCCGTCAGCGCATCGACGTGCCCGCCTGGCGGTTCAGTGCCGGCGGCGTCGATTTCGAGCTGCTGCAACTGCCGCTGTCGGCGGCGCGGCAGGCGCCCTGGGATCCGCTCGAAGACCGCCCGCTGGAACGCGCCGGCATCGCCGCCCTGCGGCGGCTGCTCGACGCGGCGGGTTGAGCGCCGCCAGGACGCGCATTCCACGACCCGGAAACGACGACGCCCCGCCGGAGCGGGGCGTCTGCAAAGCGCGGCGTGCCGTGACTCAGCGCTTGTCGGCCGGCACGTAGTCGCGCCGGTCGGCGCCGGTGTAGATCTGCCGCGGACGGCCGATCTTGGCTTCCGGATCGTTCTGCTGCTCCAGCCAGTGCGAGACCCAGCCGGCGGTGCGCGCGATCGCGAACATCACCGTGAACATCTCGGTCGGGATGCCGAGCGCCTTGTAGATGATGCCGCTGTAGAAGTCGACGTTCGGGTAGAGCTTGCGCTGGATGAAGTAGTCGTCCTTCAGCGCCGCCTCCTCGAGCCGCATCGCGACCTCGAGCATCGGATCGTCGACACCGAGTTCGGCCAGCACCTTGTGGCACATCTCGCGGATGATCGTCGCGCGCGGATCGAAGTTCTTGTAGACGCGGTGGCCGAAGCCCATCAGGCGGAAGCCCGAGTTCTTGTCCTTGGCGCGGTCGACGGCCTTGGCGACGTCTTCCGGGCGGCCGATTTCGGCGAGCATCTTCAGCACCGCCTCGTTGGCACCGCCGTGGGCCGGGCCCCAGAGCGCGGCGACGCCGGCGGCGACGCAGGCATACGGATTGGCGCCGGTGGAACCGACCAGACGCACCGTCGAGGTCGAGGCGTTCTGCTCATGGTCGGCGTGCAGGATGAACAGCAGGTCCAGCGCCCTGGCCGCGACCGGCTTGAGCTCGAGCGGGCCGCTCGGCACCTCGAACATCATGTGCAGGAAGCGCTCGACGTACTCGAGGTTGTTGCGCGGATAGCGCACCGGCCAGCCGATCGAGTAGCGGTAGCAGGCGGCGGCGATCGTCGGCACCTTGGCGATCAGGCGAATCGCGGCCAGGCGGCGCTGCTCCGGATCCTCGAGGTCGAGACCGTCGTGGTAGAAGGCCGCGAGCGAGCCGATCATGCCGCAGAGCATCGCCATCGGATGCGCGTCGTGGCGGAAGCCGCCGAGGAAGGCCTTGAAGGCCTCGTGCATCATCGTGTGGTGGGTGACTTCGTGCTCGAACTTCGCGAACTCGTCCTTGGTCGGCAGCTCGCCGTTCATCAGCAGGTAGCTGACCTCGAGGAAGCTCGACTGCTTGGCGAGCTGCTCGATCGGGTAGCCGCGGTACAGCAGCACGCCCTCGTCGCCGTCGATGTAGGTCACCGCGCTGCGGCAGCTGGCGGTGGCGACGAAGCCCGGGTCGTAGGTGAAGAGCCCGGTTTCCTTCGGCAGCTTGCCGATGTCGATGCACGGGGCGCCGAGCGTGCCGGTGTGCACGGGAAGCTCGACATTCTTGCCGCCAGCGGCGAGCGCGACGCTCTTGAGGTCGGTCACGGGAAGACTCCTGTCTCGAAGGCGAAGCCGCGCCGCGGAAACTCCCGGCGAAGGCGTTCGCGATGGTTCTTCGGCAACCACGCGGAAGCGCCGGCCACCATTCGGCGAAGTATCGCACAGCCCCGCGGCGCCGACACCGACCGGAACCCGGTTTCGCGAAACCGGTTACGGAACGCCGCGTCGCGGCCCGGAACGACGAAGGCCGCCCGGAGGCGGCCTTCGCGGCGAACCGGCCCCTCGCGGGGCGGCGCGGATTACTTGGCGTAGCGCTTGCGGAAGCGGTCGACGCGGCCGCCGGTGTCGAGCACCTTCTGCTTGCCGGTGTAGAACGGGTGTGAGGCGGACGTGATGTCGACCTTGATCAGCGGGTATTCGTTGCCGTCCTCCCACTTGACCGTCTCCTTGCTGGAGAGGGTCGAACGGGTCAGGAACGCGAAGTCGGAGGACAGGTCCTGGAAGACGACTTCTTTGTAATTCGGATGGATGTCGGCCTTCATGGCTTGGAACTCCGCCGGGTGCTGGAATGAAAGAAGCGGGATTATAGGGGGCCGGCGGACCCCGCCGCAAGCTGCGACCCCGTCTGCCGCGCCGGCCGCGCGGCCTTCACGGCCTGCGCGGGAGGCCGCGGTTCAGGCGCCGAGGGCCTCGCGCACCTGCGCCGCGAACAGCGCCGGGTCGTAGTCCAGCACGATCCGGGCGTTCTCCGGCCGGCCGCTCCGGCGCTGCCAGTCGACCACGGTGGCGCCGCGTGACAGCCGGCCCTCGAGTTCGACCGCCAAGTGGCGGGTTTCGGCCCGGCGAACGCCTTCGGGCTGCAGCGCCACCGCCATCGCCAGCGCATCGGCGCTGTGGAAACCGTGCGGGTCCCGGGCCATCGACCATTGCCGCGTGTGCCGGGAAATCCCCTCGTAGAAACGGGCGCGGGCATCGTCGGCCTGCAGCCAGGCCTCGAGGCTCCCGCGTGGCAGGGGATGCCGCACGACGGCCTCCCAGTCCGCCAGCTCGAACTGCGGGAAGGCGCGGAAGACGACCTCGGCGGCCTCGGGATCGAAGCCGATGTTGAATTCGGCCGGGATCGAGGTATTGCCCTGCCCGGTCACCGCCCCGCCCATCACCACCAGGCGGGCGATCCGCTGCGGCAGTTCCGGGTCCAGGCGCAGGGCCAGCGCGACATTGGTCAGCGGTCCGAGGGTCACCAGCACCAGCCGGCCCGCGTGCTCGCGGGCGTGGCGGACGATCGCCAGCGCCGCGTGCTCGTCGGCGGCGGCGCGCGCGGCCGGCGCGTAGCCGGTATCGCCGAAGCCGTCGCGGCCATGCACGTAGGCAGCGTCGGCGGCCGGGTGCACCAGCGGCACCGGGCAGCCGGGATGGACGGGCACGTCGACGCCGGCGACCTCGCAGAGCTTCAGCGCGTTCGCGACCGTGTGGTCGAGGCCGACGTTGCCGGCGGCGATGGTCAGGCCGAGCAGGCGGTGCCGGCGGTCTGCGAAGGCCATCAGCAGGGCCAGGGCGTCGTCGACGCCGGGGTCGGTGTCGATCAGCAGCGGGATGGGGTCGTTCATCGCCGGATTATCGCGGGTTCGCCCGGCGGCGTCGCCTCAGGCCCCGGCGAAGCGGGCGGCGGCGCCGACCCAGCGCGCGACGAGGCGGTCGGCGACCTGCGGATCCTGCGCCAGCAGCGCGTCGGCGATCTCCTGCACGTGCGGCAGCAGCGCGGCGTCGCGGCCGAGGTCGGCGATGCGAAAGGCCGCGAGTCCGGTCTGGCGGGTGCCGAGCAGTTCGCCGGGCCCGCGCAGTTCGAGGTCCTTCTCGGCGATCAGGAAACCGTCGGTGCTCGCCCGCATCACCTCCAGGCGTTCGCGCGCCATCGCCGACAGCGGCCCCTTGTACATCAGCACGCAGCTCGAGGCGGCGGCGCCGCGACCGACGCGGCCGCGCAGCTGGTGCAGCTGCGCCAGGCCGAGGCGCTCGGCGTTCTCGATGATCATCAGGCTGGCATTGGGCACGTCGACACCGACCTCGATGACCGTCGTCGCCACCAGCAGCTGCAGCTCGCCGGCCTTGAAGCGGGCCATCACCGCCTGTTTCTCCGCCGGCTTCATGCGCCCGTGCAGCAGGCCCAGGCGCAGGCCCGGCAGGGCCGTGCCCAGCAGTTCGAAGGTCGACTGCGCGGCCTGCGCCTCGACCTCCTCGCTGTCCTCGATCAGGGTGCAGACCCAGTAGGCCTGGCGGCCCTCGGCACAGGCCGCCTGGATGCGCGCGACGACCTCGCCGCGCCGGTCGGCGTTGACCGCGACCGTCGTCACCGGGGTACGTCCCGGCGGCATCTCGTCGATCACCGACACGTCGAGGTCGGCGTAGGCCGACATCGCCAGCGTGCGCGGGATCGGCGTCGCGGTCATCACCAGCTGGTGCGGCACGCGGTCGCCGGCCAGGCCCTTGTCGCGCAGCGCCAGCCGCTGGTGCACGCCGAAACGGTGCTGCTCGTCGACGATCGCCAGCGCCAGCCCGGCGAACGCGACCTGCTGCTGCATCAGCGCGTGCGTGCCGACGACGATCTGGGCGCGGCCATCGGCGATCCGCGCCAGCGTGGCCGTGCGGGCGCGGCCGGTGACCTTGCCTGCCAGCCACGCGACCTCGACGCCGAGCGCGTCGAACCAGGCGCGGAAGTTCGCCAGATGCTGCTCGGCCAGCAACTCGGTCGGCGCCATCAGCGCGACCTGGTGACCGGCGGCGACGACATCGGCGGCGGCGAGCGCCGCCACCACCGTCTTGCCGCTGCCGACGTCGCCCTGCACCAGCCGCAGCATCGGCTCGGGCCGGGCGATGTCGCCGGCGATCTCCTGCAGCACGCGCTGCTGCGCGCCGGTCAGCGCGAACTTCAGCCGACCGCGCAGGTCCTTGGCCAGGCGGCTGCCGGGACGCACCGCGGCGGCCCCATGCCGACGCAGCGCGACCCGCTGCCGGCGCAGGCTCAGGGTGTGCGCCAGCAGCTCCTCCAGCGCCAGCCGGCGCAGCGCCGGATGGCTGCCGTCGGCGAAACCGGCGAGCTCGTCGCCCGGCGGCGGCCGGTGCGCGAGCAGCAGCGCCTCGCGCAGGCCCGGCAGGCCGAGCCGGGCGCAGGCGTCGGCGGGCAGCAGTTCGAGCGTGGCGGCGTCCGGCAGCCGCTGCAGTGCCGCGTCGACGAGGCGCGCGAAGCTCGCCGGGCCGATGCCATCCACCGTCGGATACACCGGGTCGAGGCGGTCACCCGGCACCACCACCGCGTCCTCGGCGAGCAGGCGATAGCTCGGGTGCACCATCTCCAGCCCATGCAGACCCGGACGCGCCTCGCCGAAACACAGGATCCGCCGGCCGGGCGCGAACTGCGCCAGCTGCGCGCGATTGAAGTGGAAGAAGCGCAGGGCCAGGCCGCCGCGCGAGTCGTCCGCGACCACGATGCGCAGCGTGGGTCGGCCGCGGAATCCGCGCTCGACCGCGACCACCCGCCCCAGCACCTGCGCCGTCATGCCGGGCCGCAGCGCCGCGACCGGCGTCAGTCGGGTGCGGTCCTCGTAACGCAGCGGCAGCTGGAACCAGAAGTCCTGGACATGCAGCAGGCCGCGCGCCGCCAGCTTCTCCGCGACCGCCGGTCCCACGCCCGGGAGGGTCGACGCCGGCTGCAGCTGCGGATCGACCGCGGGCGATTCCTTGCGCTTGCGCATCCGCGAAGGATGCCGGCAACGCGCCGGCACCGGAAGCCGGTTCAGCCGAGCTGCATCACCGCGTCGACCTCGACGCGCGCGCCGCGCGGCAGGCCGGCGACCTGGATCGTCGAACGCGCCGGATACGGGGCGTCGAAGTATTCGGCCATCACCGCGTTCACCTGCGCGAAGTCGCCCAGGTCCATCACGTAGATGCCGACGCGCACGACGTCGGCGAGCGAGCCACCGGCGGCCGCGCAGACCGCGGTGAGGTTGTCGAACACGCGGCGGGTCTGGGTCGCGATGTCGCCGTCGACCAGTTCGCCGGTCGCCGGGTCGAGCGGGATCTGGCCGGACAGCCACACGGTGCCGCCGGCGCGAACCGCCTGCGAATACGGGCCGATCGCGGCCGGCGCGCGGTCGCTGCTGACGGGTTCACGGGCCATGGCGGATCTCTCGGAAAGGGAGCGGCGATTGTAGGCCGGCTACATCCGCTGCACACCGTGCACGACGCCGAGCCGGCGGATCCGCCGGATCACGTCGGCCAGATGCTTGCGGTTGCGCACCTCGATCGAGAACTCCATCACCGAGATCGCGACGTCGCGTTCGCGGTACTCCACCGAGTCGATGTTCGAGTTGCTCTCGGCGACCGCGGCGGCGACCTGGGCGAGCACGCCCGGCTTGTTCTCGACCTCGATGCGCAGGCCGACGCGGTAGTCGCCCCGGACGTCGCGGTCCCAGGCCATCGGTACGCAGCGCTCCGGGAACTTGCGGTATTCGCCGACGTTCGGGCAGTCGAGCCGGTGCACCACCACGCCCTTGCCGGCGCTGAGGAAACCCATGATCTCGTCGCCGGGGATCGGGTGGCAGCACTGCGCGAAGCTCAGCACGCCGCGCTCGCCGCCGGAGATCGTGATCCGTTCGGTGGACGGCGCCGCGGACGATGCCGGCCCCTCCTCCTGCCCGTGCACCATCAGCCGTGCGACCTGCGCCGGCATGCGGTTGCCGAGCGCGATGTCGGCCAGCAGGTCCTCGAGACGGCGATAGCGCATGTCGGCGAGCAGTGCCTCCATGCGTTCCGCCGGGATGCGGTCGAAGGAGCTGTCCTGGTTCTCGAGCGCGCGGTCGAGCATGCGGTGGCCGAGATCGACGGCGTCCTCGTGCTCGAGCCGCTTCAGGTAGTGGCGGATCGCGGTGCGCGCCTTGCTCGACACGACGAACTCCAGCCACTGCGGGCCCGGCGCCGCCGACGGCGCGGTGATCACCTCGACGCTCTGCCCGCTCGCCAGCTTCGCGCGCAGCGGCACCAGCTTGCGATCGACGCGGGCGGCGACCGCGTGGTTGCCGACGTCGGTGTGCACCGCGTACGCGAAGTCGAGGGCGGTGGCGTTGCGCGGCAGCGCCAGGATGTCGCCCTTCGGGGTGAACAGGTAGACCTCGTCGGGGAACAGGTCGACCTTCACGTTCTCGAGGAATTCCAGCGACGAACCGGCGGCCTGCTGGCTGTCCATCAGGTTGCGCACCCAGTCCTGCGCGCGCGCCTGCGCGGCGCTGCCGCCGCTGCCGGCGGACTTGTAGACCCAGTGCGCGGCGATGCCGCGTTCGGCGACCAGGTCCATGTCCTCGGTGCGGATCTGCACCTCGACCGGCGCGCCGTAGGGACCGAACAGCACGGTGTGCAGGCTCTGGTAACCGTTCGCCTTCGGGATCGCTATGAAGTCGCGGAAACGCGCGTCCAGCGGCTTGTACAGCGAATGCACGGCGCCGAGCGCGTGGTAGCACTGCATCACCGTCGGCACGACGATGCGGAAGCCGAAGACGTCGAGCACCTGCTCGAGCGATTTGTTCTCCTGGCGCATCTTCGTATAGATGCTCCACGGCGACTTCACCCGGCTCACCAGCGTGTGGCGCAGGCCTTCCTGCGCGAGCCGCTGCGCCAGCTGCGCCTCGATCGTCGCCAGCGCCTCGCGGCGCATCACCGGCTGCGCGGCGATGCGCCGGCGGATCACCTCATGCCGGAACGGATACAGGGCGCGGAAGCCGAGATCCTGCAGTTCGGCCTTGATCTTGTTCATGCCCAGGCGCTGGGCGATCGGCGCGTAGATCTCCAGCGTCTCGCGGGCGATGCGCCGGCGCGACTCGGTCGCCATCGCGTCGAGGGTGCGCATGTTGTGCAGGCGGTCCGCGAGCTTGATCAGGATGACGCGCAGGTCGCGCGCCATCGCCAGCATCATCTTGCGGAAGCTCTCGGCGGCGGCCTCCTGGCGGTCGCGGAACTGCAGCTTGTCGAGCTTGGTGACGCCGTCGACCAGCTCGGCGACGGTCGGGCTGAACTCGCGCTCGATCTCGGTGCGCGGCAGCGCGGTGTCCTCGAGCGCGTCGTGCAGGATCGCCGCGCACAGCGTCTCGGCGTCCAGGCGCAGCTCGGCGAGGATCGTCGCGACGGCGACCGGATGGGTGATGTAGGGCTCGCCGCTCTTGCGGGTCTGGCCGTCGTGGGCGCGGGCGCCGACCTCGTAGGCGCGGCGGACCCGGCGCACCTGGTCGGACGGCAGGTAGTCGCGCAGGCGCTTTTCGAGGGCGTCGACGGCGTCCGGACAGGGGTCCGGGCAGGCGTCCGCCGTGGCCGCGGCACGGGTCTGCGGGGGGGAAAAATGCGACATGCCGGCAGGTTACGCGGCGCGCCGGGGAGCGGCAACGGCGCCGCCGAGCGCCATTCACGTGACGAAAAAAAACGCGCCGGCGAACCGGCGCGTCTTCATCCCGGCCTCGGGCTGATCGGCCCGGGGCGACTCAGAGGTCGTCGCCGCCCTTGCCCAGGTCGTCGTCGACGACTTCGGCGGCGGCCCACTCCAGCGCCTCGCGCTCGGCGCGCTCGCGCTCGGCCTTCTCGACCTCGTCGATCAGCTTCTGGTCGATCCGGCGACCGGCGATCTCGCGCAGGGCCAGCACGGTCGGCTTGTCCTGCTGCTCGCTGTTGTCGATGGTCGGCTCGACGCCCTTCGCCAGCTGGCGGGCGCGCTTGGAGGCCATCAGGACCAGTTCGAAGCGGTTGTCGACGACCGCCAGGCAGTCTTCCACGGTGATGCGGGCCATTGAGGGTCTCGGGGGGTTGCGAGGACCGGCGATTGTACGGAATCCCCGCCCGCGGGGCAAATCCCAGGGGGTGGGGCGAGTTCGTCCCCCTAGGCTCAGGCTTCAGGCGAGTAGGTCGCGGATCAGGGCCGCGTGGCGCCTGGCCTGCGCTTCCCGGCGCAGGCGGTGGGCGACGAAGATCGAACGCAGTTCGGCGGCGGCGGCGTCGAAGTGCTCGTTGACGATCACGTAGTCGAACTCGTCGTAGTGCGACATCTCCTCGCGCGCGGCGGCGAGCCGGCGGGCGATCGTCTCCTCGCTGTCCTGGCCGCGGTTGCGCATGCGCTGCTGCAGCGCCTCCTTCGACGGCGGCAGGATGAACACGCTGACGCTGTCGGGCACCTTCTCGCGCACCTGGCGGGCGCCCTGCCAGTCGATCTCCAGCAGCACGTCCTTGCCGGCCAGCAGCTGCGGCATCACCGACTGCTTCGCGGTGCCCTTGTAGTCGCCGTGCACCAGCGCGTGCTCGAAGAAGTCGCCGGCGGCGATCATCGCCTCGAACTCCGCCTTCGTGACGAAGTGGTAGTGCTGGGCGTGCCGCTCGCCCGGGCGCGGCGCCCGCGAGGTGAACGAGATCGACAGCGCGATGCCCGGCTCCTTGGCCAGGGTGGTGTTGACGAGGCTGGACTTGCCGGCGCCGGACGGCGCGGCGACGACGAACAGGGTGCCGGGCAGCGGCGCGTCGGGGGTGTTCATTCGAGGTTCTGCACCTGCTCGCGCAGCTGTTCGATCAGCACCTTCAGTTCGACCGCGGCCTGCGTGGTGCGCGCGTCGACGGACTTGGAGCCGAGGGTGTTGGCCTCGCGGTTGAATTCCTGCATCAGGAAATCGAGCCGGCGGCCGACCGCCTCCGGCAGGCCGAGCACACGTCTGGCCTCGGCGACGTGGCTGTCGAGGCGGTCGAGTTCCTCGTCGACGTCCATCTTCTGCAGGTTCAGCACGATCTCCTGCTCCAGCCGGCCCGGATCGAGCGGCTGTTTCAGGTCGGCCAGGCGGGCGTCGAGGCGGGCGCGCAACGCGGCGCGGATGTCCGGCAGCCAGGCGCGCACCTGGGTGGTGATGCGTTCGATGCCGTCGAGGCGCTCGCGCATCACCGCGGCGAGCTTGCCGCCCTCGCGCTCGCGCGCGGCGACGAACTCGCCCAGCGTGCGGTCGAGCAGGGCCATCGCCTCGGCCTGCAGGCCGGCGTGGTCGAGCGGATCCTCGTGCACGACGCCGGGCCAGGCCAGCAGCTCGGTGAAGCTGGTGCGCAGGCCAGGGAAGCGCTGCTGGGTGTCCTGTGCCAGCGCCGCGAGTTGCCCGAGCAGGCCGTTGTCGACCTTCAGTTCGCCGCGCGGGCCGGCGGCCGCGCGAAAGCGCAGGGTCAGGTCGATCTTGCCGCGCGACACCTTCGACGCGACGCGCCCGCGCATCGCCGGCTCGATCGCACGCAGTTCCTCGGGGGCGCGCACGCTGAGTTCGTGGAAGCGATGGTTGACCGCGCGCAGTTCGCAGGCGAGCGTGCCGCCGGTGGCGGGCGCCTCGCAGGCGGCGAAGGCGGTCATGCTGCGGATCATCGTCCGTTCCGGGTGGCAGGGAGGGCGAATGGTAGTCTAGCCGGCCTGCGCCCGCCCGCTCCGCCCCGGAATTCCGTGATGACCGTCTCCCTTCGCCCCAGTGGCCGCACCCCGGCGCAGCTGCGCGACATCCGCATCGAACGCGGCTACACCCGCCACGCCGAAGGCTCGGTGCTGATCTCCTTCGGCGACACCCGCGTGCTGTGCACCGCCAGCGTCGACAACAAGGTGCCGGGCTTCCTGCGCGGCAAGGGCGAAGGCTGGATCACCGCCGAGTACGGCATGCTCCCGCGCGCCACCAACACCCGCAACGACCGCGAGGCGTCCCGCGGCAAGCAGGGCGGCCGCACGCTCGAGATCCAGCGCCTGATCGGCCGCGCGCTGCGCGCCTGCGTCGACCGCCGCGCGCTCGGCGAACGCACGATCACCCTCGACTGCGACGTGCTGCAGGCCGACGGCGGCACCCGCTGCGCGGCGATCACCGGCGCCTACGTGGCGCTGTGCGATGCCACGGCGTGGCTGAAGAAGCGCGGCGACATCGGCCGCGATCCGGTGGTCGGCGCGGTCGCCGCGGTCTCGGTCGGGCTGTGGCAGGGCGTGCCGGTGCTCGACCTCGATTACCGCGAGGACAGCGCCTGCGACACCGACATGAACGTGGTGATGAACGACGGCGGCGGTTTCATCGAGATCCAGGGCACCGCCGAGGGCCACGCCTTCCGCCGCGACGAACTCGACCGGCTGCTCGAACTCGCTGGCCAGGGCTGCAACGAACTCATCGCCCTGCAGCGCGCCGCGCTCGCGCAGCCTTGAACGAACGAACAACGGCTTCGCCCGGATCGAAGCCGATCAGGTTCGAACCGGGGCCCAGGTTCCGTCCCAGTGCCATGGTGTCCGGCGAAAACCGCAACGAACTGCGAAACCAATCCGAGAGAATCCGGGCGAATCCGTTGTGAACAAGTCCCCCCGCCGTGTGGTCCTGGCGACATCCAACGCCGGCAAGCTGGCCGAGCTGCGGCCGCTGCTGGCCGATGCCGGTTTCGCGCTGGTGGCACAGTCGGAACTGGGCATCGACGACGCCATCGAGGATGGCCGCAGTTTCGTCGAGAACGCGCTGATCAAGGCGCGACACGCTGCCGCCGCCAGCGGCCTGCCGGCGATCGCCGACGATTCCGGGCTGGTGGTGCCGGCGCTCGGCGGCGCGCCGGGGCTTTACAGCGCCCGCTACGCCGGCGCCCACGGCGACGCGGCGGCGAACATCCGCAGGCTGCTCGGCGAACTCGCCGGCCGACCCGGGGGCGACCGCCGCGCCTACTTCCACTGCGCGCTGGTGCTGCTGCGCCACGCCGACGATCCGCAGCCGCTGATCGCCGAAGGCAGCTGGCACGGCCGCGTGCTCGACGCCCCGCGCGGCGACGGTGGCTTCGGCTACGACCCGGTCTTCCTGGACGAAGAACACGGCCTCACCGCCGCCGAACTCCCCGCGACGACCAAGAACGCGATCAGCCACCGCGGCCGCGCGATCGCCGCCCTGCGCGCCCGACTCGGCGATGTCTGAGCCGGACAGCCGCGGGGACGCGACGACGCCGGCGCTGATCCCGCCGCCGCTGTCGCTGTACATCCACATCCCGTGGTGCGTGCGCAAATGCCCGTACTGCGACTTCAACTCGCACGGCCAGCGCGGCGAGCTGCCGATCGGTGAATACGTCGCCGCGCTGGTGCGCGACCTCGAGCAGGACCTGCCGCTGGTCTGGGGCCGGCCGGTGCACAGCGTGTTCTTCGGCGGCGGCACGCCGAGCCTGTTCCCGCCGGCGGCGATCGGCGACATCCTCGCCGCCTGCGCCGCGCGCCTGAAGTTCCACCCGGGCGCCGAGATCACGCTGGAATGCAATCCCGGCACCGCCGAGCACGGCCGTTTCGAGGGCTACCGCGCCGCCGGCGTCAACCGCGTCAGCTTCGGCATCCAGAGCTTCGACGACGGCTGCCTGCAGCGGCTCGGGCGCATCCACGACAGCCGCGAGGCGGAAGCGGCGGTGAAGCTGGCCCAGGACGCCGGCCTCGACAACCTCAACCTCGACCTGATGTACGCCCTGCCCGGCCAGGACCTGGCGATGGCGCTGCACGACATCGAGCGCGCGATCGCCCTGCAGCCGGCGCACGTGTCGCACTACCAGCTGACGCTCGAGCCGAACACGCAGTTCGCCGCGCGGCCGCCGGAAGGGCTGCCGGAGGAGGACGCCGCCTGGGACATCCAGGAAGCCTGCATCGCCCGCCTCGCCGACGCCGGTTACGCCCAGTACGAGGTCTCGGCCTATGCCCGCACCGGCCGGCAGTGCGCGCACAACCTCAACTACTGGCGCTTCGGCGATTACCTGGGCATCGGCGCCGGCGCCCACGGCAAGATCAGCGACGGCGCCAGCGGCACGATCCGCCGGCGCTGGAAGCCGAAGAACCCGCGCGACTACCTCGCCCACGCCGGCACCGCGGCCGGCATCGGCGGCGACGATCCGATCGCGCCGGCGAACCGGCCGTTCGACTACATGCTCAACGCCCTGCGCCTGGTCGAGGGCTTCGCGCTGCGCGATTTCGAGGCCCGCACCGGCCTGACGCGCCGCGCCATCGCCGGCGAACTGGCGACCGCGCGCGAACGCGGCTGGCTCGAGGGCGACGGCGAGTACCTGCGCCCGACCGAGCTGGGCCGCCGATTCACCAACGACGTCATCGCCCTCTTCCTGCGCTGAGCGCTAGAATGCGCGGCCCCTGGTGACGGGAAGCCGGTCGAACTCCGGCGCTGCCCCCGCAACGGTAGGTCAGGACATCCTTCCAGCAAGCCACTGTGCCGCCGGCATGGGAAGGCGGAAGGACCGGCACGGCGACGTGCCACTGGCGAGCCCGGAGACCGGCCAGGAGCGGCCGCCGCCTGTCGGCGGCCACCACGGCACGTCGCGGAGGGCGACGGGGCGGCGTCGGCCCCCGTCGGGCTTCCGTTTCCCCGTTTTCTCCGCCGCGTGTCTTCCCGCGGGTGTGCGATTCCAGGAGAAGACCGATGTTCCGCCATGTTCCCCCCCACCGCCGGCGCGCCGCCGCGCGGCCGTCCCTCGCCGTCCTGCCCGCCGCGCTGCTGCTGGCGACCGCGGCCCAGGCCACCTCGCCGACGAAGCTCGACACCGTGCAGGTCACGGCCAGCCGCGTCGAGCGTCCGCTCGACGAGTCGCTGGCTTCGGTCACCGTGCTCGAGCGCACCGACATCGAGGCCAGCCAGGCCCCGGACCTGATCGACCTGCTCGGCCGCCAGGCCGGCATCGACGTCGCCCGCACCGGCGGGCACGGCAGCGGCAGCGCCCTGTTCATGCGCGGCGGCAACTCGACCCACACCCTGGTGCTGGTCGACGGCATCCGGGTGAACTCGACCGGCCAGGGCGTGTTCGACTTCGCCCACCTGCCGCTGGAGCAGATCGAGCGCATCGAGATCGTGCGTGGGCCGCGCGCCTCGGTCTGGGGGTCGGATGCGCTGGCCGGCGTCATCCAGATCTTCACCCGCGACCCGTCCGCGGCCTCGGCCCGCGCCTGGGCCGGCAGTTACGGCCGGGTCGGCGCCAGCGCCGGTGCCGGCTTCGCCGGCGAGCGCGGCGGCTTCGGCGTCACCGCTGGCTACGACCATGCCGACGGCTTCTCGGCCACCAACCCGCTCGCCTGGGGCCACGACCCCGACGACGACGGTTACCGCAACGCCAACCTGAGCCTGCGCGGCCGCACCACCGTCGGCGGCCACACGCTGGCGGCGACCGCGATCGCCACCCGCGGCACCGTGCAGATCGACCAGGGCGTGACCCGCGCCCGCAATTCCTCGGGCGGGGTCACCCTCGCCGGCCGGCTCGGCGGCGACTGGCGGCATGAGCTGGTGCTCGGCCACGCCCGCGAGGACCTCGACACCCTGGCCGCCTTCAGCCACGCATTCCGCAGCCGGCGCACCAGCGTCGACTGGCTGCACGACGTCGCCACCGGCACCGGCACCTCGCTGCGCTTCGGCCTGAACTGGCAGCGCGAGGACGGTGTTTCGAGCAATGCCTTCGACGGCGTGATCTTCGACGGCGACCGCGACAGCACCGGCGTCTTCGTCGCCTGGGGCGGGCGGGTCGGCGCGCATGTATTCGACCTCGGCGCCCGCCGCGACCACAGCAGCCAGTACGGCGACGCCGACACCGGCCACGCCGGCTGGGGCTGGGACCTCAGCGACACCCTGCAGTGGCGGCTGAGCTGGGGCGAGGGCTTCCGGGCGCCGAACTTCAACGAGCTCTACTACCCCGACACCGGCTACGGCTACGGCGGCGACCCGGACCTGCGCCCGGAGCGCTCGCGCACCTGGGAAGCCGGGCTCGACTGGCGGCCGGCGCCGGCGCACCGGCTCGGCCTGTCGGCCTACCGCTCGCGGGTGCATGACCTGATCGCCTTCGCCGCTCCCGGCACCAACAACGCGATCAACATCGATCGCGCCGAACTCGACGGCGTCGAACTCGAATACCGCTGGTCGGACGGCGGCTGGAGCGCGGGTGGCAACCTCGCCTGGCTGTCGGCCGAGGACGCCGCGACCGGCCAACGCCTGCTGCGCCGCGCCGACCGCAAGGCGCATGCCGATATCGGCCATGTCTGGGACAGCGGCCTGTCGCTGGGTGTCGACGTCGACCATGTCTCCGACCGCCCGGACTACGGCGCCCACCTCGACGCCTTCACCCTGGTGCACCTGCGCCTGGGCTGGGAGCTTGCGCCGCGGTGGCGGCTCGAGGCCCGGGTCGAGAACCTCGGCGACCGCGACTACGCCTGGGTCCACGGCTACAACACGCCTGGCCGCAGCGTGCTGCTCTCGCTGTCCTGGGACGCTGCCCGCTGAGCGCACGATCGCCGTCGCCGGCTTTCACGGCGACGGCGTCGACCCCGCGCCCGGGCTGGCCGTCGTCGCGGCGGTGTGCCTAGAATCGTGCAGGGGAATCTGAATGGAGCGGCGAATGTCGGCATCGGCGCCAGGGCCGCACGCGGCCGCACCCACGCTTGCCTCGCGCCCGCTGCCCGAACGGGTGCGGACGCTGCTGGGCAACGTGCTGGAGCGCACGTCCGAGGAAATGGAGCGGACCCTCGTCGCGGTCCTCGACGAGTTCGAACAGCAGCTGTTCCGGCACGCCGAGCAGGCCCGCAGCAATTCCGTGCAGGTGCGCTGGCTGGAAGCGCAGCGGCTGGTCAAGCGCACCCGCCCGGATCTGGTGCCGCGCTTCCTGGTCGCGCTCGAGGCCGAGCTCGCCTGCATCCGCGACACGCCCGGCAGCCGCACCAGCACCGGCGGCTTCCGCCTGAGCCATACCGAACTTGCCCTGGTCGAGAACCTCGACCTCGACGAAGCGACGGTGATGACCGAGATCGCCGGCCGCACCGAGGTCCGCAACAGCCTGCCGCTCTACCTGCTCGGGCAGCGCTTCGGCGTGCTCGCCGGCCGCCCGGCTTTCGATGCCGAGAACCTGCCGGTCGGCCCGCAGGCGCTGTGCCGCATGCTGCGCCAGGCGTCCGACTGCCTGCAGCTGCAGACCGAACACCGGCTGCTGATGTTCCGCATCTTCGACCGCCACCTGGTGCCGCTGTACGGCCCCTACGTGGAGGCCGTGAACAGCATGCTGTCGCGCAACGGCGTGCTGCCGAACCTGCACTACGTGCCGGTGCGCGCGCGGCCGACCGGCCAGGGCGCCGCGCTGCCGCGCTCGGCGCGCGGTGACGACGGGCGCCCGGCCCGCCGCGGCAACGAGTCCGCCGACGCCGGCGGCGCCGCCGGCAACGACGGCGGCTCGCCGCGGCAGGCAGGCGGCGGTGGCGACGCGCCGGCCGGGGCCGAGGCCGCCGGGGCCGCCGCGCGCGCGGCGATCGGCGCCGCGAACGCGCTGCGCGACGCCGCCAACGACGCCTTCCAGCAGATGCGCCACCTGCTCGCCGGCCGCCGGCAGCTGCTCGGCAAGCTCGGCGGTGGCGGGGCGCGCCCGGACCCCGGCAATTCGGTCACCGTCAGCACCGCCGAGGTGCAGTACGTGCTCGGCAACCTGCAGCACAGCCTGAAGCCGACGGTGATGGCCAACGGCAAGCCGGTGGCGCGCACGGTCAACCACCTCAAGCAGGACCTGCTGGCGCAGCTGCGCACCGCCCTGCCCGGCGACAAGGCACCGGCGCTCGCCGAAGAGGACGGCGACGCGATCGACCTCGTCGGCATGCTGTTCGACCACATCATGAAGGACGTGCGGCCGAGCAGTCCGGCCTCGAGCCTGCTCGCGAAGCTGCAGGTGCCGCTGCTGCGCGTGGCGCTGCAGGACAAGGCCTTCTTCACCCGGCCGCAGCACCCGGCCCGGCAGATGCTCAATGCGATCGCCGAGACCGGCGCCTACTGGCTCGGCGAGGACGATGCCGACCAGCAGCTGGTCGGCAAGATGAACGCCGTCGTCGACCGCACCGTGCGCGACTTCGACGGCGACCTGTCGCTGTTCTCGAACCTGCTCGAGGACCTGAGCTCGCACCTGCAGACGATCTCGCGCAAGGCCGAGGTCGCCGAGAAGCGGCACGTCGAGGCGGCCCGCGGCAAGGAGAAGCTGGCGCTCGCCCGCGACCGCGCGTCCGAGGTCGTCGAGGGCATGCTCGGCCGCCAGGAACTGCCGCGCTTCACCCACACCCTGCTCAGCCAGGCCTGGACCGACGTGATGGCGCTGACCGCGCTGCGCCAGGGCGAGGATTCCGCCGCCTGGGCGCACCAGCTCGCGGTCGCCGAGCGGCTGATCCAGGTCGCGCAGTCGCCGCCCGGGATCACCCTGACGACCGAACAGGCCCAGGCGCTGCGGCAGGAAGTGCTCGCCTCGCTGTCGCAGGTCGGTTACCACGAGGAGGAAGCCGCGGCGATCGCCCAGCGCCTCGTCGAACCGCAGACGCTCGCCGACGACGATTCGGCCGCCAGCCGCACCGAGATGACGCTGCGCATGAAATCGCGCGCCCGCCTCGGCGAGGAGATGGAACCCGGCCAGCGCGCGAAGATCCCGCTGTCGACGGAGGAACAGGCGCGGCTCGAGCAGATCAAGCACCTGCCGTTCGGCACCTGGTTCGAGTTCACGCTGAACCAGCAGGGCGACAAGGTGCGCCGGCGGCTGTCGTGGTTCTCCACCGTCACCGGCCACATGCTGTTCGTGAACCATCGCGGCCAGAAGGTCGGCGAGTACACGCTCGAGAGCCTGGCGCGGCTGATGGCGCAGAACCAGGCGAAGCTCGTCGAGGAGGAGAAGGGCACGATGATCGACCGCGCATGGTCGACGGTGATGAATGCGCTGCGCACCTTCGCCGGACAGTCCCCGGCCGGGAATCCGCAATGAGCACGCCGCCGAACGAACTCCGCCGCGCGAAGCGGCGCAAGGTCGACGCGATCGACGTCACCGACACGATGACCGGCCAGGTCGTCGGTCACCTGAGCAACCTCTCCGAGACCGGCATGCTGCTGATCCTCGGCGAGAAGCTGGTCAGCGACGCGCTCTACCAGATGCGCTTCGCGCTGCCGCGCCCCGACGGCCAGCTGCGCGAGGTCGAGGTCGGCGCGCACGAACTGTGGAACGACGAGGCGTCGGCGCCGGGCCAGGTCTGGACCGGCTTCCGCTTCATCGACGTGTCCCCGGAGGACGTCGCCTTCATCCGCGAGTGGGTGGATGCGCCCGGCAGCCAGTACGTCTAGGCGCCTGATCGCGGCGGCGGCGCTGCTGGCGGCACTGGCCGGGTGCCGGTCGGGGACGCCGGCACTGGCCGAGGAGTTCGAGGCCTTCGACGGCCACATCCGCGTCGAGATCCACGGCGACCCGGCGACCGCCCGCGCCGCCTTCGACGAGCTCGCCGCTGCGCTGCGCCACGACAGCGCCGAATGGCATGCCTGGCAGCCCTCGCCGGTCACCGCGATCAACGCCGCCCTCGCCGCCGGCGAAACCGCGCAGGCGACGCCGTCGGTCGCTGCGCTGCTGCAGCGGGCGAAGCCGCTCGTCGAAGCCAGCGAGGGCCTGTTCGACCCGGGCGTCGGCGGCCTGATCGCCGCCTGGGGCTTCCACACGACCACGTTCCCGGTGGTGTCGCCACCGCCGACCCGGCGCTGGATCGACCGCTGGCTGGCGCAGCGGCCGTCGCTGGCGCAGCTGCAGGTCGAGGGCTTCGCGCTGCGCAGCGACAACCCGCAGCTGCAGCTCGACTTCGGCGCGATGGCCGAGGGCATGGCGGCCGAACGCGCAGTGGCGATCCTGCGCCGGCACGGCGTCGCCGAAGCGCGGGTCGCCTTCGGCAGCGGCGACGGCATCGTGCTCGGCCACGGCCCCGGCCGGCCCTGGACGGTGGCGCTGCGCGACCCGTTCGGCGGCACCCTCGGCGAGGCGATGCTGGAGGACGGCGAGGCGATCTTCAGCACCGGGAATTTCAGCAAGTTCCGCCCCTCCGCGAGCGGCACCCGCTGGCCGCACATTCTCGACCCGCGCACCGGCCACCCGGCGCGCGGCGCGGCGGCGGTCGTCGTGATCGACAACGACCCGGTGCGCGCCGATGCCGCCGCCACCGCGCTCTACGTCGCCGGGCCCTCGGGCTTCGAGGCCACGGCACGGGCGATGCGGGTCGGTTGTGCGCTGCTGCTCACCGACGAGAACGAAATCCTCGTCACCGCCGCGCTGGTCCCGCGCCTTCGCCTCCAGCGCGATCCCGTCCCCCTCGGGCCCCCGATCGACCTCGGACCTTCATGCTCCGCTGTGGCCTCGCGCTGATTCTTCCTCGCTGGCGGACGGCACCGCGCTGAAGGGGTGCCCCGCGCCTCACACAAGGCCTTTACGTTCGGCGCGGGGCACCCCTTCAGCACGCCGCCGCCGCGACGGGGTCATCGCGGTTCCGCAGACGGTTCTTCGGCGCGCGGGCCACGCCGGCGGGTGCGTTTCCGCCGCGTTCGCGGACAGGCGCCATTCGCGGCGACCGGCGACAACGCGTCGCACCGATCTACCGATCCGGGCGCGCACCTGAAGTGCGCAGGTTCTGCCTGCGTGGTGGCCGCGGGAAATCGGCTGCGGAATTCGGCGGCGCCGGACGAGGCGGGGTGGACGCGAAGATAAGAGCGAAAGCGGGCCGATGCTTCTGCGCGTCGCGTATGAGTAGCGAAGCCATACGCGCGCGGACAGCCTGCGCTCGAGCGGCAAACGAAACGCCGTCGCAGAACCGCGATTTCGCGGTCCACGGCATGCGCTTTCGATGAGGTCGCGGTCACGGCGGCGTTATGGCCGCAGCGCCACCACTCGCATCCGGTTTCCCACGGCCACCACGCAGGCAGAACCTGCGCACTTCAGGTGCGCGCCCGGAACGGCCGCTCGGATCGCGCACACGTGTCCGGTCGCCACGCACGGGGCGTGTCCGCAGACGCGCAGGCAACGCACCCGCCGCCGTCGCGCGCGCGCCGAGGGCGCGGACTGCGGAACCGCGACGAATCCGTCGCGGCGGCGCCGCGCTGAAGGCAGGCCCCGCGCCGAACTTGAAAGCTGTGTGTGAGGCGCGGGGCCTGCCTTCAGCGCGGTGCCGACCGCCGACCACCGAACGCCGACCGCCGACCCGGAACAGTCACGGCCCGAAGCACGCCGCCCGTTCCGGTTTGTGGATGGCGAAGCCCTGGGCGTAGTCGACGGAGAGCCCGCGGAGCAGGTCGCGGGCCTTGTCGTCGGCGACCCACTCGGCGATGACCTGCAGCCCCAGCTGGTGACCGATGTCGGTGACCGCGCGCACGATCGAATAGCTGACCGGATCGTTCTCGAGGTTGCGGATGAAGCTGCCGTCGATCTTCAGGTAGTCGACCGGCAGGTTCTTCAGATAGCCGAAGGAGGCCATGCCCGAGCCGAAGTCGTCGAGCGAGAACCGGCAGCCGGCGCCGCGCAGGCGCTGCATGAAGGCGATCGCGCGGGTCATGTTGCTGACCGCCGCGGTCTCGGTGATCTCGAAGCAGATGCGGCTCGGCGGCACGTCGTATTCCTCGAGCCGCTGCAGCACGAAGTCGGCGAAGCTGTCGTCCTCGAAGGTCGGGCCCGACAGGTTGATCGCGCACAGCCGCGGCGGCTTGCCGGAAGCATGCAGGCGGCCGAAGTTCGCGAGCGTGGTGTCGACGACCCAGCGGTCGAGCAGCGGCATCAGGCCGAAGCGTTCGGCGGCCGGGATGAACGCGCCCGGCGGCACCATCGCGCCGGCCTCGTCGCGCATGCGGATCAGCATCTCCATGTGCACGCCGTCGGCGCCCTCGCGATGCCACAGCGGCGCGAGTTCCTGGTAATGCAGTTCGAAGCGGCCCTCTGACAGCGCCTCGCGCACCTTGCCGGCCCACTCCATCTCGCTGCGCCGGCGCGCGGTCTCGGAATCGGTATCGGAGAACACGTGCACGCGGTTGCGGCCGCGCTCCTTCGCCATGTAGCAGGCGGTGTCGGCCTGGGCGAGCACCTTGCGCAGGCTCAGGCCGGGGCCGTCGAGCAGCACGACGCCGACGCTGGCGGTGGTCGTGTAGTTGCGTTCCTCCCAGCCGAACACGAAGCCGTCGATCTCGACGCGGATGCGTTCGGCCAGCGCGGTCGCGCCCTCGGCGTCGATCGCCGGCACCAGCACCGCGAATTCGTCGCCACCGAGACGGGCGAGCGTCGCCGACTCCGGCAGCACGCCGGTGATGATCGAGCCCAGCTGCGCCAGCAGCTGGTCGCCGGCGTAGTGGCCGGAGGTGTCGTTGACGAGCTTGAACTGGTCGAGGTCGAGGTAGATCAGTGCCCCCGGCGCGGCGCCGGCGTCGAGCGCGACGATCGCGCGGTGCAACCGGCGCTCGAACTCGCGCCGGTTCTCGAGCCCGGTCAGCACGTCGTGGCTCGACTGCCAACTGAGTTCCTCGCTGAGCACGCGCAGCTCGGTGGTGTCGTTGGCGACCGCGAGCAGGTGCGGGCGGCCGTCGAACTCGATGCGGGTCACCGACAGCGTCGCCCAGAACGGATCGGCGCCACCGCTGCCGCGCAGCGCGGCACTCTCGTTGACGAGGTCGCCGTCACCGCTGCCGAGCGCGCGCAGGCGTTCGCGCAGGTCGGCGTCCTCGACGATGTCGGCGAGCACGAGCTCGTCGCCGGTGTCGATCGCGAACCGGTCGCGGCAGGCCTGGTTCGCATACACCACGCGGCCGCTGGCGCTGTCGGCCAGCAGCACCAGCGCCGGCAGCAGGTCGTTGAGCGCGCGGAAACGCTCCTCGCTCTCGCGGAAGCGCGCCGACATGCCCTCGGCCAGGGCGAGCGCGCGCTGGCGGGTGCCGGCCATCGACCACACCAGCGCCGCGAGCAGGCCACTGCCGAGCAGGCCGAGCGCGAAGGTCAGCAGCGGCGACCAGCGGGTGTCGCCGCTGGCCAGGCGCGGCCAGGCCTCGATCCGCCAGTTGCGGGTGCCGTAGGCGATCTCGCGCACGAAAACCGTGCCGTCGTGATCGTGGTCGCCGACGTCCTCGCCGAACAGCACTTTCGGCGCCGCCTCGGTGACGTCGGTCACCCGCAGGTCGAAGGTCTCGCGGCTCTCGTCCGGCAGCGCGCCGGCGATCAGCGTGCTGACCCGGAACGACACGGCCAGCGAACCGATCTCGCGCGCCCGGCGCTCGCCGACGTCGCGCGGCAGCAGGCCGGCCGAGAACACCGGCAGCCGGATCGTGATGCCGTCGCGCGGGCCGGGCGCGTCGGCCCGCTGCACGAGGGCGAACGGCGCCGACATCACCGGGCGGTCGGCGTCGCGCGCGAACAGTGCCGCGGCCAGGTTCGCCGGCTGCCGGGCGACGTCGAAGCCGCGCAGCGATTCGTTTCCGGAGCGCGGTTCGAGCAACACCGTCGGGTAATGCGGTTCGCCGTCTTCGCCGACTTGGCGGACCGCGTAGGCGACCGCCTGCAGGCTCGGGAACAGGTCGCGCGGGCGCAGGTTGGCGTACATCGCGCCGAACTCGTCCTCGGTGACGTCGTCGGAGGACAGGAACAGCGCCTGCAGCGAGCGCACCAGCAGACCGCAGGTTTCCAGCTGCGCGGCGAGCGCGTCGAAGGTGCGCTCGGCGACACGTTCCAGGCGCGCGTGCTCCTCGCGTTCGAGCGAGCGCGCGTGCAGGCCCGTGAGCACCGTGCTGAGCACCAGGCCCAGGGCGAACGCGACCGCGGCCCAGACCCACGCGGGCCAGCCGAGGAATCCGCGTTGTAGGCGCTGGTCGTGCTGCGGGGACATGCGTTCTCTGCGCGGGGGGAGGGGTTTGCGGCAGAATCCGGACTTTCCGCGGAAGCTGCCGATGAACGCCGAAACCAGTCTATATCGCGCCCACCTCGACACGATCAAGGCGCGCGCCGACGCGGCGCTGCAAAAAGGGGGATTCGATCACCTTCTGATCGCCTCCGGCGTGGAGAAATTCGAGTTTCTCGACGACCGGCCCTATCCCTTCCGCCCGAATCCGCAGTTCAAGGCCTGGCTGCCGCTGACGCGGCATCCGCAGTGCTGGATCGCCTACACGCCGGGACGCAAGCCGGTACTGGTGTATTTCCAGCCGGATGACTATTGGCACGTGCCGCCGAGCCCGCCTTCGGGTGTGTGGGTCGACGAATTCGACATCCGCGTCGTCAGCGATCCTGCGCAGGTCGCTCAGCACTTGCCCGCGAACGGACGCGCGGCGATCATCGGTGAAGCCGATGCCGCGGTGCCGGGTTTCGCGCCGAACGATCCGAGAACCGTCATCGACTACCTGCACTACCAGCGCGCGTACAAGACGGCCTGGGAGCTCGAGCGCATGCGTGCCGCGCAGCGCCGCGCGGTGCCCGGCCACCTCGCCGCACGCGAAGCCTTCCTCGCCGGCGCCTCCGAGATGGCCATCCACGCGGAGTACCTGCGCGCGACCGGCCATACCGATCTCGACCTGCCTTACACCAACATCGTCTGCCTCAATGAACACGCGGCGGTGCTGCACTACCAGTACAAGGACGCCGCGGCGCCGACGCGCTCGCGCACGCTGCTGATCGACGCCGGCGCCGAGGTCGACGGCTACAACGCCGACATCACCCGCACCTGGGGCGACGGCGACGAACGCTTCGAGCGCCTTGTCGCCGCGGTCGACGCCGAGCAGCAGGCGCTCTGCGGCCTGGTCCGCGCCGGCACCGACTACCGCGAGCTGCATCTGCAGGCGCATCTGCGCCTCGGCAATGTGCTGCGCACGCTGGGCGTCGTCGACATGGATCCGGGCGACATGCTCGCGACCGGCGTCACGTCGGTGTTCTTCCCGCACGGCCTCGGCCACCCGATCGGTCTGCAGGTGCACGACGTCGCCGGTTTCCAGGACGAGGACGGCCAGCTGATCCCGCGCCCCGAGGGCCACCCCTACCTGCGCATGACCCGCACGCTGGCACCCGGCATGGTGGTGACGATCGAGCCCGGCCTGTACTTCATCCCGATGCTGCTCGCGCAGCTGCGCGAAACGCCGCAGGCGAAACACGTCGACTGGGACCTCGTCGAGCACTTCCTGCCTTTCGGCGGCGTGCGCATCGAGGACGAGGTGCATTGCACCGACGGCGAACCCGAAAACCTCACCCGCGACGCCTTCGCCTGACTCTCCGACCCCCACCCCCTCGCTCTGTAGGAGCGCCTTCAGGCGCGATCCCAAGCGATCACACGCAACCTGCCCAACCACCCCTCAACAACAATCCCACCAGAACACCACCCGCGAAAAATCGCGCCGCCGCAGCGCCCCGCGCGGAATCAGGAAGTTGGCCTTCCCGCAATTCCCCCACATCAGCACGTCGTCGGAGCTGAGGCCGAACAGCACGACGTCGAGCCCGTCGCCCTCGGCCTTCCTGCGGAAGTCCGCTTGCGTGTAGGCCGGATGCCCGCCGGTCTTGTGGCCGCGCACCTGCCCGTCGCGCCAGGCCTCGAGCATCCGGTCGATACCGGCCCGATGCAGCTTGCCCTGCAGTCGCTGCTGCATGCGCCAGTCGCTGTCCGGCAACGGATCGAGTTCCAGTTCGCCGGGCACCAGCGCGACACCGCGCCGGCGCAGCGCGTGATCGATGAAGGGCGAGTACTCCACGCCGGTGTCCGCGTTGCCGGCCTCCTCGACCAGCGGCGGCGGCTCGACGAGCCGGCCGCCGTCGATCCGGTCGCGCCAGAACAGCCGCGCCCGTCCCAGCCCGGGTGCGGCGAAGTCGGCGCCGTAGAGATCGTCGCCACCGATGAAGAACTGCAGCAGGCCCTGGCGCGGGAAATCCGCCAGTTCCGGCAGTCCGGCGAAATCGAGCTGGCCGAGGAACTCCAGCGGCCACCCTTCGTCGTCGCGCGGCCAGTTCTCGCCGTCCGGCAGCCAGGCCGGGCCGCCGAGGCGGCAGCCATCGGTGCTGACGGGTCGTTCCGGCGCGGGCCGCAGCGGCACCGCCGGCAAGGCGTTCGCCAGCCGGAACGTCTCCAGTTCCGCGATCTCGTCGGCAGCGAGCGCCGCCCCGGGCTTGCGCCGGGACCGGGGCACCTCCGGCTCCGGCGCCCCCGCCAGCGGGCGGCGCGAGGGAATGGCGAATACGATCACCACGACGACGACGACGGTGATGACGGCGGCGAGCGGATCGATCGGCATCGGTGAAGACTAGCGGAAGCCGGCCCGCGAAAACGTCGGCGAAGCCGCCGGGCACCCGCGGCAAGCGCCTGATTTGCTAGGATTTGCGCCCTTCCCCGCCCACTTCGCCCCGGCCCCGCGGCCGGGCGCCGCCTTTCGGAACACCATGGACAAGAGCTTCGAACCCGCCGCCTTCGAGACGAAGTGGTACGCGCACTGGGAGTCGACCGGCTGCTTCAGGCCCAGCGGCCGCGGCCCGGCCTACACGATCATGCTGCCGCCGCCGAACGTCACCGGCACCCTGCACATGGGCCACGCCTTCCAGCACACGCTGATGGACGCGCTGATCCGCTGGCACCGCATGCGCGGCTTCGACACCCTGTGGCAGGTCGGCACCGACCACGCCGGCATCGCCACCGAGATGGTGGTCAGCCGCAATCTCGCGCTCGAGGGCAAGGGCGAAACCCGCGATTCCCTCGGTCGCGACAAGTTCATCGAGAAGGTGTGGGAGTGGAAGCAGCACTCCGGCGACACCATCACCCGGCAGATGCGCCGCCTCGGCGCGTCCGGCGACTGGAGCCGCGAGACCTTCACGATGGATCCCGGCCCGAGCGCCGCGGTCGTCGAGACCTTCGTGCGCCTTTACGAGCAGGACCTGATCTACCGCGGCCAGCGCCTGGTGAACTGGGATCCGGTGCTGAAGACCGCGATCTCCGACCTCGAGGTCGTCAGCGAGGAGGAGAACGGCTTCCTGTGGTCGATCCGCTATCCGCTGGCCGACGGCGCCAGCTACGAGCACGTCGAACTCGACGCCGACGGCAACGAGATCCTGCGCGAAACCCGTGACTACCTGATCGTCGCGACCACCCGCCCGGAGACCATGCTCGGCGACACCGCGGTGATGGTGCATCCGGAAGACCCGCGCTACGCCGCGCTGATCGGCAAGGCCGTGCGCCTGCCGCTGAGCGGCCGCGAGATCCCGGTGATCGCCGACGCCTACGTCGACCGCGACTTCGGCACCGGCGTGGTCAAGGTGACGCCGGCGCACGACTTCAACGACTACGCGGTCGGCCAGCGCCACGGCCTGCCGCTGATCAACCTGTTCACCCCGGACGCGAGCGTGAATGCGAATGCGCCGGAGAAGTACCGCGGCCTCGACCGCTTCGCCGCCCGCAAGGCCGTGCTCGCCGACCTCGGGGCCGAAGGCCTGCTGGTCGAGGAGAAGCCGCACAGGCTGATGGTGCCGCGCGGCGACCGCACCGGGCAGATCATCGAGCCCTACCTCACCGACCAGTGGTTCGTGCGCATGGAGAAGTTCGCGCAGCGCGGCCTCGAGCTGGTCGAGGGCGTCGACGGCGCCCCGGGCAAGGTGCGCTTCGTGCCCGAGAACTGGATCAACACCTACCGGCACTGGCTCGGCAACATCCAGGACTGGTGCATCAGCCGCCAGCTCTGGTGGGGCCACCGCATTCCCGCGTGGTACGACGGCGCCGGCAAGGTCTACGTCGGCCGCGACGAGGCGGAGATCCGCCGGCGCTTCGAACTCGCCGACGACGTCGTGCTGAGCCGCGACGCCGACGTGCTCGAGACCTGGTTCAGCAGCGCGCTGTGGTCGCACAGCACGCTCGGCTGGCCGGACCCGCAGGCGATGGCCGAGCGCGGCTTCGACAAGCGCCTGCCGACCTCGGTGCTGGTTACCGGCTTCGACATCATCTTCTTCTGGGTCGCCCGGATGATCATGATGACCGAGCACTTCACCGGCGAAGTGCCGTTCGAGGATGTCTACATCACCGGCCTGGTGCGCGACGCGCAGGGCCAGAAGATGTCGAAGTCCAAGGGCAACGTGCTCGATCCGATCGACCTGATCGACGGCATCAGCGCCGACGACCTCGTCGCCAAGCGCACCACCGGCCTGATGAAGCCGACCGATGCACCGAAGATCGAGAAGGCCACCCGCAGGGAGTTCCCGAACGGCATCCCGGCCTTCGGCGCCGACGCCCTGCGCTTCACCTTCGCCTCGCTGGCCACGCACGGCCGCGACATCAAGTTCGACCTGCAGCGCTGCGAGGGCTACAAGAACTTCTGCAACAAGCTCTGGAACGCCGCCCGCTTCACCCTGATGAACATCGGCGCTCCTGTAGGAGCGCCTTCAGGCGCGATGCCGTTCACCGGAACCCCAACCCCCCGCACCGACCCCGAACGCTGGATCCTCGACCGCCTGCAGCACACCCTGCACGCCGTCGACCAGCACTTCCGCGACTACCGCTTCGACCTCGTCTCGCAGGCGCTCTACGAGTTCGCCTGGAACGAGTACTGCGACTGGTTCCTCGAGCTCGCCAAGCCGGCGCTCAGCGGCGACGACGCCGAGGCCGCGGCCAGCACCCGCCACACGCTGGTGTTCGTGCTCGAGGAACTGCTGCGCGCCCTGCACCCGCTGATCCCCTTCGTCACCGAGGAGATCTGGCATGCGGTGAAGCCCCACCTGGGCATCGACGGCGACAGCATCAGCACCCAGCCATGGCCGGAATACCGCGAGTCGCTGCTGGCGCCCGACGCCGCCGCCGACGTCGAATGGCTGAAGGCCGTGGTCAGCGCGCTGCGCTCGATCCGCAGCCAGCTCGGCATCGCCCCGGCGAAGGCCGTGCCGCTGCTCGTGCACGGCGGCGACGACGACGACCGCGAGCGCCTGCGCCGGCACGAAGCCGCGCTGCGCTTCCTCGCGAAGCTGGACTCGATCGAGCGCAGCGAAGGCGAGCCGCCGGCGGCCTCGGCGGCGCTGGTCGGTGGGCTGACGCTGCTGATCCCGCTCGCCGGCCTGGTCGACCTCGACGCCGAGCGCGCGCGCCTGGACAAGGAGCTCAAGCGCATCGCCGCCGAGATCGGCAAGTGCGAGAACAAGCTCGCCAGCGACACCTTCGTGCGCAATGCCCCGGCCGCGGTGGTCGAGCAGGAACGCGCGCGCCTGGCCGACTGGAGCGCCCAGCACGCGGCGCTGGCGGCGCAGCGCGCGCGTCTCTGACCCGCGCCGGGGGTGTTGCAGGAGCGGCTTCAGCCGCGATGCTCTTTTCCGCCAGATCGCGCAGGAGAAGCATCGCGGCTGAAGCCGCTCCTACGGCGGCCCAACGCATCGCGGCTGAAGCCGCTCCTACGGTTTTTGTCGCCGCTCCTACAGCAACTCGCGGGCCATGACGATCGCGTCTTCCCGCCCCTTCTCCGCCGGGTAATAGTTCGGCCGCTGGCCGATCTCGTTGAAGCCTTCGTCCTGGTACAGGGCGTAGGCGCGCGGGTTCGAGGGGCGCACTTCCAGGAAGATGCGCTGGGCGCCGTGCCAGCGCGCCAGGTCGACCATCCGCCGCAGCAGGCGGCGGCCGTGGCCGCGGCCCTGGTACTCGGGGGCGATGCAGATGTTGAGCAGGTGGGCCTCGCCGGCGCCGGTGCTCAGTACCGCGTAGCCCATCAGGCGGTCGCCGGCGTCGAGTACCCAGCACTGGTGGCCGGCGCGCAGGCAGTCACGGAAGATCCCGGGCGTCCACGGGAACGGGTAGGCGCGCTTTTCGATGTCGGCGACGGCATCGACGTCCTGCTGGCGCATCGGCCGCACCTGGCTGGCGATGTCCGGGCGCGCCGCCACGTTCAGCTCCGCCGCAGCGCCCGCAGGCGCGGCCACAGTGCGCGCTTGGCCGCCGGATCGGTGCGCAGCTGCGCCAGCGGCGGCAGCCCGAGCGGGCGCGGATCGCGGCCGCAGGCGGCGCGGCGCAGGGCCTGCCACAGGCGGTCGTGTTCCGGCGGGTCCACGAATCCGGCCGCGGCGTCGGCGGTGGCGCCACCAGTCCGGCGATAGAGCACATAGCCCATCGCCGCCAGCAGGCGCTGCTGTTCCCCGCTCCAGGTCATGTCGCCGGACGCGGACGCAGCTTCGTCCAGAGCCAGTACGCCGGTCCGGACAGGGTGTAGACCAGGGCGATCACGAACAGGCCCTTGGCCTGGGTCACGAACAGCGCGGCGATCACCAGCACGATCAGCAGCGGCACGATGAAGGGCACCTTGTCGCTGCGCGGCAGGCCCTTGAAGCTCCAGTAGCGGAAGCGGCTGACCATCAGCAGGCCGGCGGCGACCACCAGCAGCATCGCGCTCCAGCGATGGCCCTGGCCGCTGAAACCGAAGCTGTTCATCGCCCAGACGAACGACACCACGAGCGCCGCGGCCGCCGGACTGGCCAGGCCGATGAACCAGCGCTTGTCGGTCGACCCGACCTGGGTGTTGAAGCGCGCCAGCCGCAGCGCCGCGCAGGCGGCATAGAGGAAGGCCGCGGCCCAGCCGACCTTGGCCAGCAGCGGACCGTCGGCGCGGAAGCCGACCAGGGCCCAGTGGTACATCACCAGCGAAGGCGCCATGCCGAAACTGACCAGGTCGGCCAGCGAGTCGTACTGCACGCCGAACTCGCTGGTGGTGCCGGTCATGCGCGCGACCCGGCCGTCGACGCCGTCGAACAGCGCCGCCACCAGCACCGCGATGCAGGCCGCCTCGAAGTTGCCGCTGGCCGCCGCGAGGATCGCGTAGAAGCCGGAGAACAGCCCGCCGGTCGTCAGCAGGTTGGGCAGCAGGTAGATGCCCCGGGCGCGGACGGGGACCTGTTCGTCTTGGGATTCCATGCGCGCCAGTGTAGCCGCTGGGCGCGGCGCTCCCCAGTGCGCGCCCGTCCTTGCGGCACTTCCGGCACGGTGGTAACAAGGGCGCACCGCTCGAGGAGCCCTGCCATGTCCCGCAAGATCCTGCCGCTCGCCCTCGCCGCCGCGCTGTTGCCGGGCCTGGCCGCGGCCGACGACGTCACCATCTACCGCGTCAAGAACGCCGACGGCACCTATTCCTATACCCAGGTCCCGACCCAGGGCGCCGAGGTGCGCAACCTCGACAGCCGCGACCCCGACCTGCCGCCGCCGGCCGAGACGCCGAAGACGCCCGAGCAGCAGACCTGCGACCAGGCCCGCGCGAACCTGCAGATGCTCGATTCCGAAGAACCGGTCGGTGTCGACAAGGACGGCGACGGCATCGCCGAGGCGCCGATGAGCGCCGAGGAACGCGCCGCCCAGCGCGCCCTCGCCAAGAGCCAGGTCGACGTCTACTGCCAGCCGGCCTCCGGGGGCTGATCCGGCGGCGCCGGATGCGCGCGGCCGGCTACAATGGCCGGCCCTGCCAAGCACCGGCCCGATCGATGCGCCTCTCCCGGTTCCACCTCAACACCAGCAAGGAAACCCCCGCCGACGCCGAGATCGTCAGCCACCAGCTGATGCTGCGCGCCGGCATGATCCGCAAGCTCGCCGCCGGGCTCTACACCTGGAGCCCGCTGGGCCTGCGCGTGCTGCGCAAGGTGGAGGCGGTCGTGCGCGAGGAAATGAACCGCGCCGGCGCGATCGAGATGCTGATGCCGTCGATCCAGCCGCGCGAGCTGTGGGAAGAGACCGGCCGCTGGCAGAAGTTCGGTGGCCAGCTGCTGAAGATCCGCGACCGCAAGGACGCCGAGTTCTGCTACGGCCCGACCCACGAGGAAGTCATCACCGACTTCGCGCGCAACGAGCTGCGGTCCTACAGACAGCTGCCGCTGAACTTCTACCAGATCCAGACCAAGTTCCGTGACGAGATCCGCCCGCGTTTCGGCGTGATGCGCGCGCGCGAGTTCCTGATGAAGGACGCCTACTCCTTCCATCTCGACGCCGAGAGCCTGGCGCAGACCTACCAGGCGATGTACGACGCCTACAGCCGCATCTTCAGCCGCCTGGGCCTGAAGTTCCGCGCCGTCGCCGCCGACACCGGCGCGATCGGCGGCAGCGCCTCGCACGAGTTCCACGTGCTGGCCGATTCAGGCGAGGACGCGATCGTGTTCTCCGACGGCAGCGACTACGCCGCCAATGTCGAGATGGCCGAGGCGGTGGCGCCCGGCCCGCGCCCGGCCGCGGCCGAGGAACTGCGCGAGGTCGCGACGCCGACCCAGAAGACCTGCGAGGACGTCGCCGCCCTGCTCGGCCTGCCGCTGCAGCGCACGCTCAAATCGGTCGCGGTGGTCGGCGAACAGGGCTTCGTGCTGGCGCTGGTGCGCGGCGACCACGCGGTCAACGAGATCAAACTGGCGAAGCTGACGGGTCTCGTCGAGTTCCGCATGGCCACCGAGGCCGAGATCGTCGAGCACCTGGGCTGCGAACCGGGCTTCATCGGCCCGCGCCAGCCGGCGAAATCGATCACCGTGATCGCCGACCGCAGCGCCGCCGCCCTGGCCGACTTCGTGATCGGCGCCAACCGCGCCGGCTTCCACCTCGCCGGGGTGAACTGGGGCCGCGACCTGCCGGAACCCGACCTGGTCGCCGACATCCGCAACGCGGTCGAGGGCGATCCCTCGCCGGACGGCAAGGGCACGCTGCGCATGGCCCGCGGCATCGAGGTCGGGCACGTGTTCCAGCTCGGCAGCAAGTACGCCGAGGCGCTGGGCGCCACCGTGCTCGACGCCGAAGGCAAGGCGCGGGTGATGCAGATGGGCTGCTACGGCATCGGCGTGTCGCGCATCGTCGCCGCCGCGATCGAGCAGAACTTCGACGCCAACGGCATCGTCTGGCCGGCGCCGATGGCGCCCTGGCAGGTCGCCGTCTGCATCATCAATCCGAAGGACGATCCGGCCGTGGTCGCCGCCGCCGCGCAGCTCCACGAGGAACTCGTCGCCGCCGGGCACGAGGCCGTGCTCGACGACCGCGGCCTGCGCCCGGGCGTGATGTTCGGCGACATCGAGCTGATCGGCATCCCGCACCGCGTCGTGGTGTCGCCGCGCGGCCTCGAGGCCGGTACCTTCGAATACCGCGGTCGCCGCGACAGCGAGAGCCGCAACCTCACCCGCGCCGAGGTCGACGCCGCGCTGGCCTGCTGACGCCCGCCGTCCGGGCGGCTACCATCGCGGCATCGGCGCACCGCGCCCCTGCATCCACGAGGATTCGCCATGCCCATCGACGTCACCGGCCTGTCGGCCAAGGAACTGCAGACCCTGATCGCCAAGGCCACCGCCCGCCGCAAGGCGCTGGCCAAGCGCAAGCCGGTCGCCGAAGTGCGGCGCAAGCTGGTGTCGCTGGCGAAGGCCGAGGGCTACAGCGTCGACGAACTGTTCGGCACCTCGCGCATGGTCCGCGAGAAGGCCGGCGTGCCGGCGCGCAAGGTGCCGGCGAAGGCCGCGGCGCCCAAGGGCCCGAAGAAGGGCGCGAAGGTCGAGCCGAAGTACCGCAATCCCGCCAATCCCGAGCAGACCTGGGCCGGCCGCGGCATGCCGCCGAAGTGGCTGCAGGCCGAACTGGCGCAGGGCCGCAAGCTCGAGGACTTCCTGATCAACAAGTGAGCCGGAGACGCCGATGTTCCGCATTTCGCTCAAGGGTAGCCGCACCACGCTCGGCGACATCGGCGAGGCCGACCTGAAGATCCTGGTCGACCAGTTCGAGGAAGAGCACTCGAACGACCGCGACTACTTCGTCAACGCCGACTCCCTGCAACTGCTGGTCGAGGCCGGCATCAGCCCGGACTTCGCCGACATGCTGCGCATCGCGCTGGCCAATGCCGGCGCCGGCGACGGCGACGGCATCGACATCGTCTGGCAGCGCGTCTGACCCACGCCTGCAGGATCGCCATCTGTAGGAGCGGCTTCAGCCGCGATGCTGCTGTCTTCGCGCGGCAGCGCGAAAATCATCGCGGCTGAAGCCGCTCCTACAGGGTGTTCAGAGGTTGCGGCGCGAGGGGACGAGCAGGTTGCCGAACAGCAGCCCCGCGACGATCGCGATCAGCGCCGAGACCAGCAGGAAGGCGGTGTCGAGGCCGAGGAAGACATCGCGTTCCATCACGAAGCTCAGGCTGCGGAAGCCGACCGAGCCGGGCACCAGCAGGATGATGCCGGGCACGCGGATCAGGGCACCGGGGCGGTTCGCCCAGCGGCCGTAGGCATTGCTGACCACCGCGATGCCCATCGCCGCGAAGAAGGCGCCGCCGGCGAAGCTGGTGCTGGCCAGGCCGAGCCATTCGCCGCCGACGCGGGTCAGCGCGTAGCCGAGCAGCACCGCCGCCATCACCAGCAGGAAATCGCGGCGCGCGGCCTTGAACAGCACCGCGAACGCGAACGCCGCCACCAGCGACGCGATGATCTCCGCCACCGGCCCCAGCGGCTGCGGCGGCGCTTCCTGCACCTGCCAGCCGAACAGCCGCACCAGCTGCATGCCGGCGACGGTGCCGAAGGTGAGCTTGAGCAGGATCATCAATGCGCCGGCGAAGCGCGCCGTGCCCGAAACCAGTTGCTGGCTCGACAGCTCGCTGACCGCATTGGTCAGCATCAGGCCGGGCATCAGCACGATCAGTGCGGCGACGATCGCCGTCTTCAGCGACAGCGGCACCAGGAAGGTCGCGATCGCCGCCGCCGCGATCGTCGCGACCAGCGCGGCGATCGCCTCCAGCGCCTCCATCAGCTGCGGCCGGCCGGCGCCGAGCACCGCCAGCGCGCCGGTGACCAGACCGGCGACGCAGGCGGTCATGAGGGTCGGCAGGCCGCCGCCGAGCAGCACCGCCACCGCCGCCGCGGACAGGCCGAAGCAGGCGATGTCGAGCAGGCGCGAGCGCTTCGCCGGCACGCCGTCGAGCGCACGCAGCGCCGCATGGCCGTCGACCGGGGCCATCCGCCCGGCCAGCACGTCCTCGGCGATCGCGTCGGCGGCGGCGAGCAGGCCCAGGTCCTGTTCGCCCGGCTGCAGGCGGATGACCCGGGTGATGCCGTTCTGCTGGCCACGCACCGGATCGGCGAAGCTGAGGATCAGGCCGGTCGGGTTCGACCACACCTCGCATTCCAGGCCCAGGCGCGAGGCGACACCGGCCACCGCGCCTTCCAGTCGCTGCGCGGTGGTGCCGTAGGTGTGCAGGCGGGCCGCCAGTTCGGCGACGAACGCGGCACGCGCTTCGTAGGTCGCCTGGCTGATGAGGACGGGAGCGGTCATGGCCGGCAAGCATCGCAGAAAAACGCGGCCGGCTTCACCGCACGACGATGCACGCGGGCCCCGGTCGCGGCTATCCTCGGCGCATGAGCGAACGCCCGAGCATGGAACCCAGCGACAGCCATCCCGGCATCCTGGTCGCCGGCGGCGAATGGACGCTGGTGCACTCGCAGCAGATGCTCGAACTGCTCGAGCACGCGCCCGACGCGGCACTGGACATCGACGGCCGCGACATCACCCGGCTCGACTCGGCCGGGGCGATGATGCTGTCGCGCTACGCGGTGCGGGTGGGCCTCGGCCTGGCCACGGTCGAGGTGCAGCCGAAGTTCCAGCCGCTGACCGGCACCGTGCAGGCGATCTGCGAGAACCCGCGCAAGCCGAAGGTCCGCAACTTCGGCCTGAAGGACATGCTGGCGCGCATGGGCTACGCGGTCGACGACTACACGCGCGAAGTCCTGGCCCTGATCGGCTTCCTCGGCCTGACCCTGACCACCGCCGCCGGCGCCCTGTTCAACCCGCGCCGCCTGCGCGTCACCCCGACCGTGCACCACATGGAACAGGTCGGCCTCGACGCGGTGCCGCTGGTGATGCTGCTGAGCTTCATGGTCGGCTGCGTCATCGCCTTCCTCGGCGCGACGGTGTTGCGCGACTTCGGCGCCGAGATCTTCGTCGTCGAGCTGGTCGCGATCGCCTTCCTGCGCGAATTCGCCGTGCTGCTGACCGCGATCCTGCTGGCCGGCCGCACCGCCAGCGCGTTCACCGCGCAGATCGGCGCGATGCAGACCGGCGAGGAGATCGACGCGATCCGCACCCTCGGCCTCGACCCGATCGAACTGCTCGTGCTGCCGCGCCTGTTCGCGCTGCTGGTGATGCTGCCGCTGCTGACCTTCCTGGCGATGATGGCCGGCATCGTCGGCGGCATGGCGGTGTCGATGGCCAGCCTCGACATCACCTACGAGATGTACCTGTCGCGCCTGCACGAGATGGTCGACATCCGCCATTTCTGGGTCGGCCTGTCGAAGGCGCCGATCTTCGCCTCGGTGATCGCCCTGATCGGCTGCCTCGAGGGCTTCCAGACCCAGGGCACCGCGCAGTCGGTCGGCGAGCGCACGACTTCGAGCGTGGTGCAGACGATCTCGCTGGTGATCCTGCTCGACGCCTTCGCGGCGATGTTCTTCCTGGAGATGGACTGGTGAGCGCCACCGCCCAGGCCGTGTCCGCCGAGGGCATCGACCACGGCGCCCCGGCGATCCGGGTGCGCGGCCTGCGCAACGTCTTCGGCAGCCAGGTGGTGCACGACGGCGTCGACCTCGACGTTCAGCGCGGCGAGATCATCGGCGTGGTCGGCGGCTCCGGCACCGGCAAGTCGGTGCTGATGCGGGCGATCCTCGGGCTGCGGCCGCCGCAGGGCGGCACCATCGAGGTGCTCGGCGTCGACGCGCTGTCCGAGCGCGCCCGCGAGGAGGGCGTCATCGAGCGCAACACCGGCGTGCTGTACCAGAACGGCGCCCTGTTCTCCTCGCTGACCGTGCAGGAGAACGTGGCGGTGCCGCTGAAGGAGCACTACCCGGACCTGCCGGCCGACATGATCGACGACCTGGCGATGCTGAAGATCCGCATGGCCGGCCTCGACGAGAACGCGGCGCCGAAACTGCCCTCGCAGCTCTCCGGCGGCATGCGCAAGCGCGCCGGCATCGCCCGCGCGCTGGCGCTGGACCCGGCCCTGCTGTTCCTCGACGAACCCACCGCCGGCCTGGATCCGATCGGCGCCGCCGCCTTCGACGAGCTGATCCGCACGCTGCAGCGGGCGCTGGGGCTCACGGTGTTCCTGATCACCCACGACCTGGACACGCTGTACACGATCTGCGACCGCGTCGCGGTGCTCGCCGACCGCCGGATGGTGATCGCGGCGCCGCTGCCCGAGGTCGAGAAGTTCGACCACCCCTGGGTGCAGGAATATTTCCACGGCCCGCGCGGACGTGCCGCGCAGGACGCGAAGGACAGAGGACGCTGACGCATGGAAACACGGGCCAACCACGTACTGATCGGCGCGTTCACGCTGCTGGTCTGCGTCGCCGCGGTGCTGTTCGCACTGTGGGCCGCGAAGTACACCAGCGAACGCACGTACGAGGAGTACGACGTCGTGTTCACCGAGGCCGTCACCGGCCTGAGCGTCGGCAGCCAGGTGCTCTACAGCGGCATCAGCGTCGGCGCGGTGCGCGAGCTGTCGCTGATGAAGGACGACCCGCGCAAGGTCGTCGCGCGCATCCGCCTCGCCGCCGACACGCCGGTGCGCACCGACACCAAGGCGAAGCTGTCGGTGACCGGCCTGACCGGCACCACGGTGATCCAGCTGACCGGCGGCAGCCCCGGCGCGCCGATCCTCGACGGCGGCCGCGGCCGCGAGGTGCCGGTGATCGCCAGCGAGCCCTCGGCGCTGCAGAACATCGCCCAGACCGCCAACGAGATCGTCGACCGGGTGAACCAGCTGCTCAGCGAGGACAACATCGCCCGCGTCACCCGCACCCTCGACCAGCTCGACCAGATCACCGGCACCATCGCCGCGGAGAAGGACGAGATCGCCCAGCTGCTGCGCAACGCGCGCGAAGCCACCGACCGCCTGAACACCACCCTGGCCAGCGCCGACCGCACGATCAACGGCGTCGACGCCAACCTCGTGCAGCAGCTGCCGGCGCTGATGGAGAAACTGGACCGCACGCTGGCGTCGCTGGAATCGGCGAGCGGCAACCTCGACGGCATCCTGAGCGACAACCGCGAGGCGATCGGCGACTTCGCCCAGGACGGCCTCGGCCAGGTCGGCCCGACCATGCGCCAGCTGCGCTCGCTGATCCGCGAGCTCGACGACCTCGTCGAGCGCATCGACAGCAACCCCGCCGGCGTGATCCTCGGCCGCGAACAACCGGAAGAGTTCGAACCATGACCCTGCGCAAAACGCTCCTCGCCCTCGCCGCCGCGACGGCGCTGACCGCCTGCGGTTCGATCGGCGGCCCGAAGATCGCGATCAAGGTCTACGACCCGGAGACGCAGGTGCGCGTCGACCCGTCGTGGCCGCAGGTCGACTGGTCGCTGACCGTCGGCACCACCGCCGGCATCGAGGCGCTGGACTCGGTGCGCATCGCCGTACGGCCGACACCGCACGAACTGCAGGCCTACAAGGGCGCCGCCTGGGCCGACACCGCGCCGGACCTGCTGCGCGCGGCGCTGGTCGAAGCCTTCGAGGACTCGGGAAAGATCGCCGCGGTCGGCCGCTGGGGCGGCGGCACGGGTGGCGAACGCAGCGACTTCTCGCTGGTGCTGGAGGTGCGCGCCTTCGAGACCGACTACGGGCGCGGGGCTCCGGAAGCGGTGATCGAGGTGCAGGCGCGCCTGAACCACCGCCGCGGCGAAGGCTTCGCGACCCGCCGCTTCCGTCAGGCCGTCGCCGGAACCAGCCCGCAGATTCCCGACATGGTCGCCGCATTCGGCGAGGCGCTGTCGGCCCTGTCCACGGACGTCGTCGGCTGGACCCTGACCGAAGGCGAGAAGCTGAGGAACGAGGAACGAGGAACGCGGAACCCGTAGGAGCGGCTTCAGCCGCGATCCCTACCCACTCGCGCGGAGCGTTCCATCCCGCTCGAAAGAAACGGCAAGTAATGGATAGCAAATAGGAAATAGCGGGCGGGGCAGCCGCGTCCTGGCGAAACGTCCCGACCCGCCGCGACGCTCGCTATTTCCTGCTTCTTATCCACTACTTGCCTTCAAGGTTCCGTCCTTCAGGTTCCGCCCTTCGGGGCCCGCGCCGAAGGCGCGGGATCGCGGCTGAAGCCGCTCCTACGGGGTCACGGAGCGGAAGGTCAGATTCACCCGCTCCCCCACCGGACGCGCCGTCTTCGGCAGCGCGTGCTGCCAGTAGCGCTGCGTGTCGCCCGCCATCAGCAGCAGGCTGCCGGGCGGGAGTTCGAGTTCGAACTTTTCCGTCGATGCGCGTTCTCCGCGCCGCGGCCGGCGCCGGAACACGAAACGGCGCGGCGCGCCGAGGCTCAGCGAGGCGATCACCGGCCGCGGCCCGAGTTCGGGTTCGTCGTCGGCATGCCAGCCCATGCCGTCGCGGCCGTCGCGATAGCGGTTGGCCAGCACACTGTTCATGCGGGTGCCGACGGCGGCATCGATGCGCGGCCGCAGCGCCGCCAGCGCCGGCGGCCAGGGATGCGGCTCGAAGCGGGTTCCCGAATACACGTAGCCGGTGCCGGGATCGCCGATCCAGCAACTCAGCCGCGGCGAGTCGACGTCGCGGCCGAACAGGCGGATGCGGTGCACGTGCCAGGGCACCTCGCGCCGCAACGCCGTCAGCAGCGCGTCGGCCGCGTCGACCGCCAGCCAGTGCGGGGCGAAGCGGACGTCGGCGTCGGCGAGCGGCAGCGGGACGAACGCCATCGACCCGGCGCCGCCGGACTCACTCGCCGGTATCGGCGACCGACGCGATGATGCCGCCGAGCTCGAGCAGGCGCAGATCGCTGCCGGGTTCGCCGACGAGCTGCAGGCCGAGACCGCCGGGCAGCGGCAGCTGCAGCGCCGGGCAACCGGCCAGGGAGGCGAGCGCGGTCAGGTCGGCGAGGTTGCGCGGCTCGGCGACGTCGGCCGCCGGCGGCGCGCTGGCGACGGTCGGCAGCAGCAGCACGTCGAAGCGCTCGAACAGTTCACGCACCCGCACGATGTGCTCGTCGAGGCGGTGGTTCGCGGCGGCGTAGTCGACCGCGGACCGGCGGGCTGCGAAAGCGAGCAGGCCGCGCAGCGGCGCCGAGGCCTGGTCGAGGCGTTCGCCGTAGGTGGCGAGCAGCTCGGCTTCCATCAGCAGCAGCGCCGCCCGCCGGGTCGCGGCGACGTCGAGCGGGGCGACGTCCATCGCCACCGGCAGGGCACTGCCGAACACCGGCGCGACCCGCGCCATCACCGCCTCGAAGCCGGCGATGACATCGGGATCGACGCCGAGCACGTCGAGATCGGCGACCACGCCGGCCTTCAGCTGGCCCGGGGTCCAGTCCGGCGGTGCCAGCGGCACCCGCCGCTTGCGCGAGCGCGGATCGGCGGCGTCGTAGCCCTGCAGCACCGGCAGCAGCAGGCCGGCGTCCTGTACCGCGCGCACGATCAGGCCGGGGGTGTCGAGCCGGCGCAGGCCGGCGGCGAGGCCGCGGCAGCTGAGTTCGGCGAAGGAAGGTTTCAGCGCCACCAGACCGCAGAAGGCGGCCGGAATGCGCGCACCGCCGAGGGTGTCGCCGGCGAGCGCCGCGGCGGCATGCCCAGCCGCCAGCGCGGCGGCGGCGCCACCGGAGGAGCCGCCCGCCAGCCGCCCCGGATGGGCCGGATTGGCGATGTCGCCGGCATGCGGATTGCGGCCGCTGGCCCCGAAACCGGCTTCATCGACTGCCGTTTTGCCGAGGATCACCGCGCCGGCGCCCCGCAGGCGGGCGACGACATGCGCGTCTTCGCTCGCCACTGGGGCCGCGCCCGGCAGGCCGACGGCGGTCGGCATGCCGGCCACGTCGAACAGGTCGGACACCGCCACCGGCACGCCGTCGAGACGGCCGAGCGGCTGGCCCTGGGCGCGGCGGGCGTCGCTGGCCCGCGCCGCCGCGAGCGCAGCGTCGGCATCGACGTGGCTCCAGGCATTCAGGCCGGCATCGGCGGCGATCGCGTCCAGGCAGGCGGCGGTCAGCGCCTCGCTGCCGACCTCGCCGCGTGCCAGCGCATGCAGCACGCGGTACAGCGGACTCTGGCGCAGGGCGTCGGGGCTGGCGCTCATTCGGATTCGAGGGTTTGCGGGGGTTTCACGCAGTGTCCTTGATTGCCCGTGCGGCGGCAAACCGCGACAATTCCGCACCCGAGCGTATGGAGTGCAGCACGTGAGCGAACCGCGGGATGTCATGGAGTACGACGTCGTCACCGTCGGTGCCGGCCCGGCCGGACTCGCGTTCGCGATCCGCCTGAAGCAGCTGCGCCCCGACCTGTCGGTCTGCGTGATCGAGAAGGCCTCGACGGTCGGCGCCCACATTCTGTCAGGCGCGGTGATCGAGCCGCAGCCGCTCGACGCCCTGCTGCCCGGCTGGCGCGACAACCCGCCGCCGGTCTGCGTACCGGCCGGCGAGGACGAGTTCTGGTTCCTGACGAAGACCGGCGGCACGAAGTTCCCGTTCGTGCCGCCGCAGATGCGCAACCACGGCAACTTCATCGTCAGCCTCGGCGCGCTCTGCGCGTGGCTGGCGCCGCAGGCGGAGGCGCTCGGCGTCGAGATCTATCCCGGCTTCGCCGCCGCCGAGACCCTGCACGACGCCGGCGGCCGGGTCACCGGCGTGCGCATCGGCGACATGGGCGTCGCGAAAGACGGTTCGCACAAGCCCGGTTATACCCAGGGCATCGACATCCAGGCGAAGCTGACGGTGCTCGCCGAGGGCGCCCGCGGCCATCTGACCAAGCGCCTGATCCGCAAGTTCGAACTCGACCGCGACAGCGATCCGCAGAACTGGTCGATCGGCATCAAGGAACTCTGGCAGCTGCCGC
This sequence comes from Arenimonas composti TR7-09 = DSM 18010, assembly GCF_000426365.1. Lineage (GTDB taxonomy): Bacteria > Pseudomonadota > Gammaproteobacteria > Xanthomonadales > Xanthomonadaceae > Arenimonas > Arenimonas composti. The sequence goes on from NZ_AUFF01000003.1 coordinate 388,598, forward strand.
CGGGCCGCGTGCAGCCCGGCAAGATCGTGCACAGCATGGGCTGGCCGGCAGACAGCCACACCTACGGCGGCAGCTTCCTCTACCACCTGGACGGCGACCGCGTCGCGATCGGCTACGTGAGCGGCCTCGACTACCGCGACCCGAACTACCAGCCCTACGAAGCCTTCCAGCAGTGGAAGCACCACCCGCATGTGAAGCCGCTGCTCGAGGGCGGCACCATCCTCAGCGCCGGCGCGCGCGCGATCGTCACCGGCGGCTGGCAGTCGCTGCCGAAGGTCGAAATGCCCGGCGCCCTGCTGATCGGCGACACCGCCGGCCTGCTCAACGTGCCGAAGGTGAAGGGCACCCACCAGGCGATGCGCAGCGGCATGCTCGCCGCCGAGCACGTCGCCGCGCAGAAGGCGGACGACGGCGCGCTGGACAGCACCGGCTTCGACGCCGCGCTGCGCGCCTCGCCGGCGATGGCCGAGCTGCGCAAGGTTCGCAACATCAAGCCGGGCTTCAAGAAGGGCTTGTGGTTCGGCCTGGTCAACTCGGCCTGGGAAACCGCCACCGCCGGCCTGTCGCCGTGGACCTGGAAGTGCAAGGCCGACTGGAGCGCGCTGGAAAAGCTCGGCGAGGCCGAGCAGCCGAAGCGCGACTACGTCGAGCGCACGCTCGCCCCGCGCGACCGCCTCGCCGGCGTCTACTTCGCGGCGACCGAGCACGACGAGGACCAGCCGGTGCACCTGATCGTCCGCGACACGAACGTCTGCGTGACCCGCTGCGCCGAGGAATACGGCAATCCCTGCACGCGCTTCTGCCCGGCGAACGTCTACGAGATCGTGCCGGAGCCGGCGGCGCCGACCGGCAAGCGGCTGCAGATCAATGCGGCGAATTGCGTGCACTGCAAGACCTGCGACATCAAGGACCCCTACCAGATCATCGACTGGGTGACGCCCGAGGGCGGCTCCGGGCCGAACTACCAGAACCTCTAGTTCGCGGGTTCGCGGCCTCGTTTCCGACGGACGGCACCGCCGTGGTTTCGGGTCGGGTGCGGACGAGCGCCTTGCGTGGCGATCGGGTCGTTCGTCTGGTTCCGGTTCACCGATCCTTGGCGCGCGCTCGCCTGAGCGCGTCGGCCGGATTCGCGGCGATCTGGTCGCAATACCGCGCCTGCGGCGCGGGCCTCGAGGCACGTGTGGCGACTTCCGCCACCTCCAGCAAGTACTACGCGGGCCTGCGCCGCGGGCGGCGGACCCTGTTCCGAGTACGGTTCTCGGGCGTCTACACGCTTTCGAGCCGCCTCCGGAGCGAGAGCGCGAAGCGGGCAGCAGCCCCGGGGGCCCAGGGCAGGAAGACGGAGGGCTCGGTGAGCTCGAGTTCGAGGAGCTGCGGCCCGTCTTCGGAAGGGAGGAGATCCACCCGCGCGTACGCCAGCGGCCCACCCGGAATCGCCGCGAGCACGCGCTCGCCGACCGCCAGCTCTTCGGCCGAGGGCGTGCGGGCCTGGATGCGTTCCCCGCCGGCCGGCGCGCCGGGGGCGCCGCCGCGCTGCAGCAGCGGTTCCTTGCGGATCGCGTGGCTGAATTCGCCGTCGAAGTAGACCAGCGCCGTCTCGCCGAGGCGGTCGACGCCGTCCAGGTAGGGCTGCACCAGCACATGCCGCTCCTCCGCCAGCAGCGCCGCGGCATGGGCGGTCGCCGCATCACGCTCGGCGCGGACGAAGCGGCGGGCGTCGCGCGAACCGGCGCCGACCGTCGGCTTCACCACGAACTCGTCGTGGTCGGGCATCGTCGCCGGATCCTCGCCCGGGGCGAGATAGAAGCGGCCGATCACCGGCAGGCCCTGCGCGGCGAGCTCGCCGAGATAGCGCTTGTCGGTGTTCCAGCGCACGACCGCAGGCGGATTCCACAGCCGCGTCTTCGTGGCCACGGTCTCGCACCAGGCGAGGAATTCCGGCAGCCGGTCGATGTAGTCCCAGGTCGAGCGCAGCACGGCGGCGTCGTAGCGCGCCCAGCTCACGGTCGGGTCGTCCCAGGCGCGCACTTCGGCAGTGATGCCGGCTTCGGTGCACGCGGGCACCAGGTGGGCCAGGTCGTCATCCCGGCCGTACGACGCAATCGCAGTCACCAGCGCAATCTTCATTCCCCAAGTGTCGGCCACCCCGCGCGCTGCCGCCACCCCGGTCCGCCGGCTCGAGCGCTCGAGGACGGACGGATCCGCGCCGCAGGGTGCCCTCTGCCTCCGCGGAGCCTTGATGTCGGCAGAAGTGCCCCACTATGGCGCGTCACCGCCGTGGAACGGTGTCGAGGCTCCGGAACGCGGGACGACGGCGGACGGGATGGTTTGGCCGTGGGGGCCTGCGCCAGCGGCGCAGGGTATTTCCACCCGGGTCGCGCCGCGGCTGGCCGACGCGCTCAGGCGCCAGAACGCGATCTCCCGACCGCGGCCATCGGTTCACCGGTCCCGCGCCACGTAACGGCCGGCGGCGGGATCGAAGTGCAGGGTCGTGGCGACGTCGCGGGTAGCGGTGGTCACTTCGCCGCAGCTGCGCGCCTCGCGCAGCAGGACGTCGTCGCGGCGCAGGGTCAGCGCGACCACCGGCACGAAACCGGCGCCGGCGGCGTCGCCATCGTCGACGAAGGGCGGGCGCGGGGCGCCGTCGTCGGTGTCGGTCGCGTCGTCGGGAACGCGGCGCGGCACCCGCTGCGCGGGCGTGTACGCGGCGCCGCCCAGCAACGTGCGCCAGCTCGCCTCGCCGTCGCCGGCGGCGACCTCGCCGGGAATCGCGGGCGGCTCGGGTTCGACCGGCGGATGTTCGAATCCGCCCTCGCGCAGGTAGCGCAGCGTCTGCGCGATCACCGCCTCGTCGCGCATCAGGAACGGGTGGCTGACCGGCACCACGAGGAAGTCGCGCATGCCCTCGAGGCGGGCGCTGGCGACCGACACCTTGCCGTCGTCGTCGGGGATCGCCTGCGTGGTCGACGGATAGCCGATGTTGCAGACGCGCCAGCCGGCCGATTCCAGCGCCTTCGCCATCGGCCGCATCGACGCCGGCGAGCGCGCGAGGCCGTGCAGCAGCACGACGACTGGCGGAACTGCGGGTCCTCGCCGTCGGCCCAGTCGACGGTTTCGCTGAAGACGGTGAGGTAGCGCTGGTGGCAGGCGTCGCAGCCGCGATCGGTTGCCGTCGCGGCCACGCGGCCTCACCCCAGCAGATGCCGGACGATGCGCTCGGCCATCTGCTCGGCGCTTTCCTCGCCGGCGCGCAGGTGGATCTCCGGCTGCTCCGGCGCCTCGTAGGGCGAGTCGATGCCGGTGAAGTTGCGGATCTGGCCGGCCCGCGCCTTCGCGTACAGGCCCTTGACGTCGCGCTGCTCGGCGACCTCGATCGGGGTGTCGACGAAGACCTCGAGGAATTCGTCTTCCGCGAACAGTTCCCGCGCCATCTCGCGCTCGGCGCGGAACGGCGAAATGAAGCTCACGAGCACGATCAGGCCGGCGTCGCACATCAGCTTGGCGACCTCGGCGACGCGGCGGATGTTCTCGACGCGGTCCTCGTCGGTGAAGCCGAGGTCCTTGTTGAGGCCGTGGCGGACGTTGTCGCCGTCGAGGATGTAGGTGTGGTGACCCATCGCATGCAGGCGCTTGTCGACGAGGTTGGCGATCGTCGACTTGCCGGCGCCGGACAGGCCGGTGAACCACAGGCAGCGCGGCTGCTGGCCCTTGAGCCTGGCGCGCGCGGTCTTGTCGACCTCGAGGTGCTGCCAGTGGATGTTGGCGGCGCGGCGCAGCGCGAAGTCGAGCGTGCCGGCGGCGACGGTGGCATTGGTCTGCCGGTCGATCAGCACGAAGGCGCCCATCTGCCGGTTCTTCGCGTACGGCTCGAAGGCGATCGGCTGGTCGAGGCCGAGATTGCAGTAGGCGACCTCGTTGAGGTCCAGGTGCTTCGCCGCGAGCTCGGCCTGGGTGTTCACGTCGATCTTGTGCTTGATCTCGGTGACCTGGGCGGTGACGGTGCGGGTGCCGATCTTCAGCCAGTACGGGCGGCCCGGCAGCAGCGGCGCGTCGCTCATCCACAGCAGGTGGGCGGCGAACTGGTCGGCCACTTCGGCCGGATCCGCGGCGGCGGCGATCACGTCGCCGCGGCTGACGTCGATCTCGTCCTCGAAGGTCAGCACCACCGGGCGGCCGCGATGGGCGCGCGCGAGGTCGCCGTCGGCGGTGACGATGCGGGCGATCTTCGAACGCCGGCCCGAGGGCAACACGACGACCTCGTCGCCGGGCGCGACCTGGCCGGCGACGATGGTGCCGGCGAAGCCGCGGAAGTTCTGGTTCGGGCGGCAGACCCACTGCACCGGCAGGCGCAGGCCGAGGCCGTCGTCGTCGCGGGCGGTGTCGACCGACTCCAGGTGGTGCAGCAGCGTCGGGCCCTCGTACCACGGCATCGCGGTGGAGCGCTCGAGCATGTTGTCGCCCTTCAGCGCCGACAGCGGGATCGCCTGCACCTGCGGGATGCCGAGCTGGGCGGCCAGCGCGCGGTAGCCCTCGGCGATCCCGTCGAACACCGCCTGGTCGTAGCCGACCAGGTCCATCTTGTTCACCGCCAGCAGCACGTGGCGGATGCCGAGCAGCGAGACGATGTAGCTGTGCCGGCGCGTCTGCGTCAGCAGGCCCTTGCGCGCGTCGACCAGCACCACGGCGAGGTCGGCGGTGGACGCGCCGGTGGCCATGTTGCGGGTGTACTGCTCGTGGCCTGGGCAGTCGGCGACGATGAACTTGCGCTTCTCGGTGCTGAAGTAGCGGTAGGCGACGTCGATCGTGATGCCCTGCTCGCGTTCGGCGGCGAGGCCGTCGACCAGCAGCGCGAAGTCGATCTCGCCGTTCTGGGTGCCGTGGCGCTGGCTGTCCTTCTCCAGCGCGGCCAGCTGGTCGTCGAACAGCAGCTTGGTGTCGTGCAGCAGGCGGCCGATCAGCGTGCTCTTGCCGTCGTCGACGCTGCCGCAGGTGATGAAGCGCAGCAGGCCCTTGGTCTCGTGCTGCTGCAGGTAGGCGGCGATGGTGGCGGCGTGGTCCGCGGCCCCGGTATCCGTCGACGTGTGCTCGGCGGCGGTCGTCGTTTCGGTGTTCATCAGAAGTAGCCCTCCTGCTTCTTCTTCTCCATCGACGCGGTCGGATCGTGGTCGATCACGCGCCCCTGGCGTTCGGAGGTGGTGGCGACCAGCATCTCGGCGATGATCGCCTCGAGGGTGTCGGCATCGGATTCGATCGCGCCGGTCAGCGGGTAGCAGCCGAGCGTGCGGAAGCGCACCTGGCGCATCCGCGCCGTCTCGCCCTCGCGCAGCGGTAGGCGCTCGTCGTCGACCATGATCAGGGCGCCGTCGCGCTCGACCACCGGACGCTCGCGCGCGAAGTACAGCGAAGGCACCGGGATCTTCTCGCGAAAGATGTAGAGCCACACGTCCAGTTCGGTCCAGTTCGAGATCGGGAAGACGCGCACGCTCTCGCCCTTGTGGATGCGCGTGTTGTACAGGTCCCACAGCTCCGGACGCTGGTTCTTCGGATCCCAGCGGTGCTGTGCGCTGCGGAACGAGAACACGCGCTCCTTGGCGCGCGACTTCTCCTCGTCGCGGCGGGCGCCGCCGATCGCGGCGTCGAAGCCCCACTTGTCCAGCGCCTGCTTCAGGCCCTGGGTCTTCATCACGTCGGTGTGCACGGTGGCGCCGTGGGTGATCGGGCCGATGCCCTGCGCCAGGCCTTCGGGGTTGGTCCAGGTACGCAGTTCCACCCCGGTCTCGCGCGCGCGCTGGTCGCGGAACGCGATCATCTCGCGGAACTTCCAGCCGGTGTCGACGTGCAGCAGCGGGATCGGCGGCTTCGCCGGATGGAAGGCCTTCACCAGCAGGTGGAGCAGGACCGAGCTGTCCTTGCCGACCGAGTACAGCATGACCGGATTGATGAACTCGGCGGCGACCTCGCGGAGGATGTGGATGCTCTCGGCCTCGAGCCGGTCGAGATGGGATTGCCGTTGCGGGTCGATCATCATGTCCAGTCGGGTTTCGAGGTTCATGTGAGCCTGATTGTACGGGGAGTGGGGGGTCAAAACGGCCAGGCGCGGGGAATCGCCCAGAGGACGGTGATCCCCACCACGAGCGACATCGGGGTGCCGACGCGGATGTAGTCCAGGAAGCGGTAACCACCGGGACCATAGACCATCAGGTTGGTCTGGTACCCGATCGGCGTGATGAAACCGCAGGAGGCCCCGACCATCACGGCCATGATGAAGGGCATCGGATCGACGCCGAGCTGCTGCGCCGCCGCCATGCCGATCGGGAACATCAGCACCGCGGCGGCGTTGTTCGTCAGCAGCTCCGTGAAGGCCACCGCCATCACGTAGATCGCCACCAGCGTCCAGAAGGGGTCGGAGGCCGTGAAGCCGCGCAGCTGTGTGGCCACCGCGTCGGCGACGCCGGTGTGGTCCACCGCGGCCCCGAGTGCGAACGAGCAGGCGATCACCGCGAGCAGGCGCAGGTCGATGCTGCGCCGCAGCTCACCGAGGCTGACGCAGCGGCCGACCAGCACCAGCACCGCGGCGACCGTCACCGACGTGAGGATGTCGGCACCGAACACCGAATTGGCGACGATCATTCCGACCAGGATCGCCAGCGTCGCGGTGGCGCGCGGGCGGTCGATCGCCGGCTCGCCGTCGATCAGGCTGGCGACGAGGAAATCCGGGGAATTGCCCCAGCGGCCCATGAACTCGGGACCGGCCTCGACCAGCACGGTGTCGCCGGCCTGCAGCACGACGTCGCCCGGCTTGGCCTGCACGCGCCGGCCCTGGCGCGACACCGCGATGACGACGGCCTCGTAGTGATTGCGGAATGCGGACTCGCGCAGGTTCCGGCCGACCGCCGGCGAGAACGGGCTCAGCACCAGCTCGACCAGATGGCGGCTGCCGGCCACGCTGCCGAGCTTGAACACCTGGTCGGTGGCCGGGCGGAGGCCGTCGATCCGGCGCAGTTCGCGGATCGCGTCGGTGATCCCGACGAAGACCAGCCGGTCACCGGCGTTCAGCACCGTGTCCGGGGCGACCGCCGCCAGCAGCTCGCCCTCGCGCGCCAGCTCGACCAGGAACGAGCCCTCCAGGTGACGCAGGCCGGCGTCGTCGACGGTGCGGCCGACCAGCCGGCCACCGGGTTCGACCAGCATCTCGACCGCGAACTCGCAGGTCTCGGCCCGCGCCGCTTCCAGCGCAGAGCGCCGGGTCGGCAGCAGCCAGCGGCCGAGTGTCGACAGGTACAGCACGCCGACCAGCACCGCCGGCAGGCCGACCCAGAACGGGTCGAAAAGCTTCAGCGGCGGCAGGCCCTGGGCGACCACCAGGCCGGCGACGATCAGGTTCGTGCTGGTTCCGATCAGGGTCATCGTGCCGGCGACGATCGTCGCGTAATTCATCGGCAGCAGCAGCCGGGACGCAGGAATGCCGGTGCGCCGGCTCCACTGCTCGATCGCCGAGATCATCGTGGCGACCAGCGGGGTGTTGTTGATGAAGCCGCTGAGGGCCGAGGTGATCGCCGTCATCCGCAGGCTCACCCGTACCTCGCTGCTCGGCGGCCCCAGCACCAGCGCGCCGATCCAGCGGATCGCGCCGGTGGTCTTCAGCGCCGCGACCAGCACGAACAGCACCGCGACCGTCAGCACGCCGGGATTCCAGAAACCCGCCAGCGCCTGCACCGGCGTCAGCACGCCACTCGCCATCAGCACGACCACGGCGCCGGCGAGCACCACGTCGGGTTTGAAGCGTTCCCACAGCAGCAGCGCGAGCGTCGCCGCGACGACACCGACCGTCAGCCATCCCTGCCAGGCGAGCTCCGTCACGTTCGCATCCGCTTCCGGCCCTCCCGCGCGCCAGCGTCTCCGGGGCAGCCCCCGGTCGATCGAGCGGGCGATTCTAGCCGAGGCGGCGTCGGCCCCCGCCACCCCCGGGACCGGGCCCGGGGGCGCGGGATGGGCCGGAACCGCCAAGCGGGCTAAAATGTCGGACTTTCTCCCGCGGGCGCCCTGCGCCGTCCCGCAGCCCAGCAGAGGACACCCCATGAAGATTCTGGTCGGTTACAAGCGGGTCGTGGACTACAACGTCCGCATCCAGGTGAAGCCCGACGGCTCCGGCGTGGTCACCGACGGCGTGAAGCTGTCGCCGAACCCGTTCGACGACATCGCCCTCGAGGAAGCCCTGCGCCTGCGCGACAAGGGCATCGCCACCGAGGTCGTGGTCGCGACGATCGCCCCCGCCGACGCCCAGCCGCACCTGCGCAACGGCCTGGCGATGGGCGCCAACCGCGCCATCCACGTCGTCGCCGATGGCCCGGTGCAGCCGCTGACCGCGGCGCGCGCGCTGTTGAAGCTGGTCGAGAAGGAGCAGCCGCAGCTGGTCCTGCTCGGCAAGCAGGCGATCGACGACGACGCCAACCAGACCGGGCAGATGCTGGCCACCCTGTGGGGCCGCCCGCAGGCGACCTTCGCCAGCAAGCTCGAGGTCGCCGGCGACAAGGCCACCGTGACCCGCGAGGTCGACGCCGGTCTGGAGACCCTCGAGGTCGATCTGCCGGCCGTGGTCACCACCGACCTGCGCCTCAACGAACCGCGCTTCATCAAGCTGCCGGACATCATGAAGGCCAAGAGCAAGCCGCTGGAGACGATCCCGTTCGCCGACCTCGCGGTCGAGAGCGGCGACCACCTCACGACCGGCAGGCACGCGCCGCCGCCGAAGCGCAGCAAGGGCGTGATGGTGAAGGACGTCGCCGAGCTGGTCTCGGCGCTGCGCGCCAAGGGCCTGGTGTAAGGAGCCGATGACAATGACCAAGATCCTGATCGTCGCCGAACACCTCGACGGCAAGCTCAATTCCGCCACCGCCCGCTGCGTGGCCTGCGCGCAGGCGATCGCCGGCGCCGAGATCCACGTCGCCGTGCTGGCCGACGCCCCCGATGCGGTCGCCGCCCAGGCCGCCCAGCTCGCCGGCGTCGCGAAAGTGCTGAGCGTCGCCAACCCGGCCAATGCGCATCCGATCGCGCAGGTGCTGGCGCCGCAGGTCGCGAAGCTGGCGGCCGGCTATACGCACGTGTTCGGCCCCTCGACCACCTTCGGCAAGGACCTGATGCCCTGCGTCGCCGCCCTGCTCGGCGTCGCCCAGGTCTCGGACGTGATGGCGGTCGACGGCGCCTACGCCTTCAAGCGGCCGATCTATGCCGGCAACGCGATCGTCGACGTCACCGCGCCGGAAGGCCAGACCGTGGTCGCCACCGTGCGCACCGCGTCCTGGCCGGCGGTCGGCACCGGTGGCAGCGCCGCGGTCGAGGCCGCGTCGGTCGACGCCGCGCTGCCGACCCACACCCGCTTCGTCGGCCTGCAGCAGGGCAAGAGCGACCGCCCGGACCTGCAGAGCGCGCCGAAGGTCGTTTCCGGCGGCCGCGCCGTCGGTTCGGCCGAGGGCTTCAAGGTGATCTATTCGCTCGCCGACAAGCTCGGCGCCGCCGTCGGTGCCTCGCGCGCCGCGGTCGACGCCGGCTACGTGCCGAACGAGCTGCAGGTCGGCCAGACCGGCAAGATCATCGCCCCGGAGCTGTACATCGCGGTCGGCATCAGCGGTGCGATCCAGCACCTCACCGGCATCAAGGACGCGGGCACGATCGTCGCCATCAACAAGGATCCGGAGGCGCCGATCTTCGAGATCGCCGACTTCGGTCTCGTCGGCGACCTCTTCACCCTCCTCCCGGATCTCGAAGCCGCGCTCTGATCCTTCCGGCTTCTTGCGCGAAACAACGGCCGCCACGCGCGGCCGTTGTCTTTTCCAGCCGCCGGGCGCTTGCGTACTCGGACGCCGGTGCGCGTGTTTCCTTTCCGGAAAACGAACGCGCAGCCGCCGGCAAGCCCGCGAAAGCACCCACGCGTTCGAAGCCTCAGTCGGAGGACGAAGCGGCAGCGCGGGCCGCGGCGATTCGGGCAGGGGTCGGGGGATGGGTGGAGAGATAGCCCATGGGGCCTTCGCCGTCCCCCTTCCGCCCCGGCGCATGGTGATCGGCCATGCGCTCCATGATCGTCGCGAAATGCTCCGGCGAGATGCCGACGTCGCGCAGGCGGACGAAGGCGAAGGTGTCGGCTTCGGTTTCGTGGTCGCGCGAGAATCCGGTCTGCAGCAGCAGGGTCGGCACCGAGACCGACAGCGAGCCGGCGCCGCTGACGTCGCCGAACATGAAGCCGATCACCACCAGCACCGCCGAGTCCTCGAGGGCGCCGCGCAGGCCGTGGCGGTGTTCGTGGTGGCCGGCTTCGTGCGCGAGCACCGCCAGCAGTTCCTCGTCGCGTTCGGCCAGTTCGACCAGCTGGTCGGTCATCAGGATCTGCCCGCCGGGCAGCGCGAAGGCGTTCGGGCCGATCGCCGCGGCGTAGCGGAAGTCGAGCCGGTAGTCGGCCTCGCGCGGCAGGCCGGCGACCAGTTCGGCGAAGCGGTCCTGCAGCGCCGCCCGCCGCTCGGCCGGCAGCCGGCTCGGGCGCAGCTGCAGGTCGACGATCGCCAGCGCGTGGTCGCCGATCTGCCGTTCGACCGCAGGCGGAATCAGCGGCGCCACCCGCACCGCCATCCACGGCAGGCCGATGGTGAAGAACAGCACCGCGCCGACCGCGGTCAGCAGGCCCGAGGCGAGCGCGACGAGGCGGCGGCCTTCGAGCCAGTGCGCCCAGCGTTCGACGCGGTCGCGGCGCGGCAGCCAGTCATCGAGCAGCGGCGAGTCGTCGAGGTGCACCTGGCCCTGACCCGGCACGGTCAGGATGCGTTCCATCCGCCCGAGCCGCGGGCTGAGCTCGAGCTGGCGGACGTCGAACTCGTGCGTCTGCGCATGCGCGGCGAGGCGCAGCCGCCCGGGCGCCGGCTGGCTCAGCCGGACCGGCTGCGGACGGCTGCTGCGGCCGTCGAACCAGGTGCCGGGGAGTTCGCTCACAGGCCGATGTCCATGCCCATGTCGAGGGCGTCGACGAGCTCCGCCCCGGCCGCGCCCTCGCGCTGCGTGCGTTCGGCGCCGAAGGAATCCAGGCCGCCGTAGACCCACACGGCCATGTGCGCGGCGCGGTACTTCGCCAGCCGCACCATCGCCCACGGCACCGCCAATCCGAGGCTCAGCACGATCAGCACGCCGTTGCTGGCGAGGATCCAGATCATGTCGCGGGCGCGCAGCGAGGACTCGAAGCGGTGCGGGCCGAGGCTCGTCGCGTTCCACATCAGGTTCGTGTACTTCGTGCGCAGGTAGACCGGGATCGCCAGGAACGCGAGGTAGACCAGCGCGATCGGCGCGACCATCAGCGCGATCGCCAGGTCGGACGGTCCCTTGCCGGCGCCGTCGCCGCCGATCGCGACGCCGAGCAGTGCGCCGGCGAACACCGCCAGCAGCATCACCAGATAGGCCGTGAAGGCCAGGCCGATCGAGATCAGGAACGGGATGTAATAGGCGCCGAGATCGCCGTGGAAGGCGAAGCGCAGGCCGCCGAAACGGTGACCGCGCACCATGTAGTCGTGCTGGCCCATCCGCACCCAGGGCATCAGCAGGCCGAATGTGAACAGCTGCGCGAGCGGCCTGAACAGGAAGGCGACGTAGGACTCGTACACGCCGTCGACGAAGCGGAAACGCAGCCCGCGCCAGGCCGAATAGCGGGCGCGGAAGCGCAGCGCCCGCTGCACGACCCACGGCAGCAGCAGCATCACCAGCGCCGCGAGCGGCAGCCACAGCACAAACAGCTGGAAGTGCCAGCTCAGGCCGAGGGCGATCACGACCGCATAGGCGATCAGCCGGCCGTAGAGGATCGGCAGCGGTTTGGCGAGGTATTCGAAGGGCGTGCCGGCGACGCGGGTGTTGCCGTAGAAGTAGCGCTCGGTGCGCACCTTCGCCCAGGCCGAATAGATGCCCAGCGTCAGCACGGTCAGCACCAGGTTGACGAACCAGATGCCGAAGAACTCGCTGGCGCGGCCGGTGAACACCAGCCCGTGCCGGACCGGCGGCAGCGGCGGCAACGGCGGCGGTGGCAGCGGTGGCGGCCCGACCGGCGGCACCTGCGGCGGCACCGGCGCCCAGACGTCGGCACCGCCCGCGGCGCCAATGGTTTCGATCTGCATGTTTTCCCCTGCCCCGGCAGCCTGCCGGGTCGGGGAAGTCTAGCCGGCGACCGGGCAGCCGGTCTTCGCGCGCAGCTCGTCCGGGCTCACGCCCGGCGCGGTCTCGACCAGCACCAGGCCGTCCGCGCTCACGTCGAGCACGCCGAGCTCGGTGATGATCCGGTTCACCACGCCGACGCCAGTCAGCGGCAGCGTGCACTTCGGCAGGATCTTCGGCTCGCCGGTCTTGGTCGTGTGCTCCATCAGCACGACGACGCGCTTGACGCCGGCGACCAGGTCCATCGCGCCGCCCATGCCCTTGACCATCTTGCCGGGCACCATCCAGTTCGCGAGGTCGCCCTGGTCGGTGACTTCCATCGCGCCGAGGATCGCCAGGTCGATGTGGCCGCCGCGGATCATCGCGAAGCTGTCGTGGCTGCCGAAGTAGCTGGCGCCGGCGCGGGCCGTCACCGTCTGCTTGCCGGCATTGATCAGGTCGGCGTCGACCTCGTCTTCGGTCGGGAACGGGCCGATGCCGAGCAGGCCGTTCTCGCTCTGCAGCCAGACGTCGATGCCCTCGGGAATATGGTTCGCGACCAGGGTCGGCAGGCCGATGCCGAGGTTCACGTAGGCGCCGTCGGTGAGTTCACGGGCGGCGCGGGCGGCCATTTCATCGCGGGACCAGGCCATTACTTCGCTCCTCGCACGGTGCGCTGCTCGATGCGCTTTTCGGGGTTCGGGTTGACGACGATGCGGTCGACGTAGATGCCGGGCAGGTGCACCTGGTCGGGATCGATCCCGCCGACCTCGACGAGCTGCTCGACCTCGGCGACGCAGACGGCGCCGGCCATCGCGCAGGCCGGATTGAAGTTGCGCGCGGTCTTGCGGAACACCAGGTTGCCGGCCCTGTCGGCCTTCCATGCCTTCACCAGCGAGACGTCGGCCTTCAGCGCCGTCTCCAGCACGTACCAGTGGCCGTCGAACTGGCGCGTCTCCTTGCCCTCGGCGACGACGGTGCCGTAGCCGGTGCGGGTGAAGAAGGCCGGGATGCCGGCGCCGCCGGCGCGCAGGCGTTCGGCCAGCGTGCCCTGCGGGTTGAACTCCAGCTCGAGCTCGCCGCCGAGGAACTGGCGTTCGAATTCCTTGTTCTCGCCGACGTAGGACGAAATCATCTTGCGGATCTGCCGGGTCGTCAGCAGCTGGCCGAGGCCGAAGCCGTCGATGCCGGCGTTGTTCGAGATCGCGGTCAGGTTCTTCACCCCGGAATCGCGCAGCGCCGCGATCAGCGCCTCCGGGATGCCGCATAGGCCGAAGCCGCCGACCGCCAGCGTCTGGCCGTCGCGGACGAGGTCGCGCAGGGCCGCGTCGGCGTCCGGAAAGAGTTTGTTTTTCCCGCGTGCGGGGGCTGCGTTCGTCGCCATGTTTCGCTCCTCTCGGGGAGGCCGGAGTTTAGCGAATCGGCCGCGGCGACCACGTCGTACCTTCGGCCGATGCCGCTCAGCGCGGTGCGCGGCCCTCGTGCCGGCCGATGCGCGCCCAGTGCAGCAGCGGATTCATGCCGGAGCGCGCCGCTTCCGGATTGGCCTGCAGATAGGCCGAGGTCGCGAAGCCCGGACCGGGATCGCGACCCGCGGCGGCGCCCTGGCGCAGGTAGTGCTCGGCCGGATCGACGCCGGCGGCGGCGACGTCGGGATAGGCGGTGAGGTACCAGTCGGGATCGAAGAGTTCGCAGGCGCGCAGTTCGGCGAGGTCGTCGGCGAGTGCCGGCGCCGGGCCCACCTCGGCCGACGCAGCGACCGGCGCCTGCGTTGCCGGCGAGGCCGCCTCGACGAACCCGGACGCCAGTGGCGTTTCGCCGGGGCGGAACGGCCGCACCATCGCCCGCAGCGGCGCGGTCAGCCAGCCGCCGCCGGAAGATGGCCCGGGGGCGCCGCCGGAACGCAGGGCGAGCAGCTCGCCGCGCAGGCGCGCGAGTTCGTCTTCCAGCGCCGCGACGTGGGCCTCGCGCTGCTGCAGCTGTTCCCGCTGCGCGGCCGCCTCGGCCTCGGCGTGGCGGCGGGCGGCGTCGGCCGCCTGGCTGCCGGCCTGGGCCTGGCGGGCGCGGTGTTCGGTGTCCATCAGCATCCGCGTCAGCGTCGCCGTCTCGGCGGCGCGGCGGTCCTGTTCGGCCGTCTGCGCCGCCAGCTGCGCCTGCAGCTCGGCGATCGTGCGGTCGCGGGCGGCGAGATCGCCGGCGTGCGCCGCCTGTTCCTCGCGCAGCGCCTTCACCGAGCCGGCGAGGCGCTGGATCATCGTCTGGCCGTCGCTGCGCAGGCGCGCGATCTCGGCGGCATGCGCCTCGCGGGTCGCTTCCAGTTCGGCGGCGAAGGCGTCGGCGCGCTGCTGCCACTCGCCGAGTTCGCGCTGGCGGTTCTCGGCGATCGCGACATGGGTCGACAGTTCGGCGCGGACCGCCGCCAGTTCGCCGTCGCGGTCGGCGTCGCCGTCGCGCAGGCGCGCCAGCTCGGCGTCGAGGCGGGCGCGCTCGCCGCGCAGACGCTCGAGTTCGTCCGCGAATCCGGCGCGTTCGCTGCGCAGGCGCGCGAGTTCGGTCTCGGAAGCGGCCTGTTCGCCGCGCAGATGGTCGAGTTCGGACGCGGCCGCGGCGAGCGCCTCGCGGACGCGGGCCAGCTCCGCGTCGACGTCGACCCGTTCGTTGCGCAGCTGCGCGAGTTCCTGCGCGAGGTCGTCGTACTGCGCCTGCAAGGTGTCGGTGGCGGCGCGCAGGGTCGCCAGCTGGGCGGCGCGGTCGCCTTCCTGCCGCTGCCGCTGCGCGGCTTCGCCGCGAAGGCCGACGAGTTCGGCATCCCGCTCGCCGATCAGTTCGGCGAGGCGGGCGGTCTGGTTGCGGCTGTCGGCCAGCGCCGCATCGCGGGCGGCGAGGCTCGCCTGCGCCTCGGCGAGGGCGCGCTCGCGCGCCGCGAGGTCGTCGCCGGCGGTCGCGAGGGCGTCGCGGGCACGGTCGCGTTCGGCCTGGGCGGCGGCGAGCGCGGCCTGCATGTCGTCGCGGTCGGCCGACAGCGCGTCGCTCTCGGCGCGGGCGGCGTCGCGCTCGGCGCGCAGCGCGGTCAGCGCTTCGCGCAGGCTGTCGCGCTCGGCGGCGACGGCGGGGTCCGCGACGGTTTCCCGGGCGCGCGCCTGCAGGGTCTCGCGCTCGGCCTCCAGTTCGGCGATACGCGCAATGGCGGCATCGAGGCGAGCGCGCAGGTCGGCGGTTTCGGCGGCGGCGTCGCGCAGGGCTTCGGCGCGCTCGCCGGTGAGGCCATCGACCCGGGCCTGCGCCTGCTGCAGCTGCTGGCGCAGCTCGTCACGGGCTTCCTGCAGCAGTTGCAGGCGGGCCTCCTGGCCGGCGCGTTCGATCGCCTGGCGCTCGCCCTGCAGCTGCAGGCCCATGCGTGCCTGCGCCAGTTCGTCCTCGCGCGCGCGCAGTTCGGCGAGATGACGTTCGAGCGCGGTCGAGGCCTCGTCGAGGCGGCGCTGGCGGTCCTCGAGATCGCGCATCAGCGTGCGCGCGCGCTGCTGGCTGCTGCGCGCATGGAAGCCGTCGACGCAGGCGCGGCCGAGGCGCGAGAACACCTCGTGCACCGAGCGCCGGGCGATGTCGTCGTCGGCGGCCGCGAACAGCCGCTCGAGCATCGGTCCGTGGTCGGCACCGAGGCCGACGACCGCCAGGCCTTCGCCGGCGCTGAACTCGAACACCGGGTGCTCGCCGCCCAGGTCGGCGAGCAGGCGATGGGCGCCGCTGCGGCGGCCGCGGTCGTGGGTACGGTGCAGCACCAGCACCGCCGCCGACGACAGCTTCGGCCGCCACGCCGCCATCAGTTCGACCAGGGCGCCGTAGCCGGCGCGCAGGTCCAGGTGCAGCAGGTCGACGGTGCCGTCGCCGAAACGCGCCAGCGCCTCGTCGAAGTCGCCGTCGAGCAGGCGCGAGAAGCCGGCGTAGCGCGCGTCGTTGTGGTCGTGGAAGGCGTCGATCGCGGCCGGATCCGCAGCCGGCGCGCCCTCGCCCGCCGCCGGCGGCAGCACCGTGAAGCAGCGGGTGTCGAGCGCCAGCCGCTCGACCGCCTGGCAGAACGCGAAGTACGAGGGGCTGCCCGGCACCGCGACCTCGACGAGCACCCGCGGCTGCAGGGCCTCGACCAGCCAGAAGGCCACCGGCAGGTGCTCGAGCCAGTCGGAGGCGACCAGGTAGTCCGGCCGCCAGAACATCGACCGCAGCGCGATCGGCTGCAGGGACGGAGTGGCGGAACTGGGCTGGAGTTCGCGCATCGAGGCTCGCGCCGTCTTGGAATGTCCCCGAGTCTAGCGCGGCGGCAGCGCCGGCCGCGCCGGTGGGCTCAGTCGGCCAGCGCCCGCTCGAGTTCGGCACGCAGGTCGGCGAGGTCCTCGACGCCGACGCTCAGGCGCACCAGCGCGTCGCTGATGCCCAGCGCGGCGCGCCGCTCCGGCGGCACCGAGGCGTGGGTCATGATCGCCGGGTGGTTGACCAGGCTCTCGACGCCGCCGAGGGACTCGGCGCAGGCGAACAGCTCGGTGCGCTCCATGAAGCGGCGGGCCGCGTCCAGGCCGCCCTTCAGCACGATGCTGATCATGCCGCCGAAGCCGTGCATCTGCTTCTTCGCGAGTTCGTGCTGCGGATGCGATTCCAGACCCGGGTAGATCACCCGCTCGATCGCCGGGTGCGCTTCCAGCCAGCCCGCCAGCTGCATCGCGTTGTCGCAGTGGGCCTTCATGCGCAGGTGCAGGGTCTTCAGGCCGCGCAGCGCGAGGAAGCTGTCGAACGGGCCCTGCACGCCGCCGACGGCGTTCTGCAGGAAGGTCAGCTTCTCCTCGAGCTCGGCGTCGTCGCCGACGACCAGCATGCCGCCGACGATGTCGCTGTGGCCGTTGAGGTACTTGGTCGCCGAATGCATGACCAGGTGCGCGCCGAGTTCCAGCGGCCGCTGCAGCATCGGCGAGCTGAAGGTGTTGTCGACCACCAGGCGGATGCCGCGCGCGCGCGCGAAGTCGGCGACGCGGGCGATGTCGACCAGCTTCAGCATCGGATTGGTCGGGGTCTCGCACCAGATCAGCTTCGTTTCCGGCTTCACCGCGGCTTCCAGCGCCGCCATGTCGTCGAGATCGACGAAGCTGAAGTCGAGGCCGGCGCTGCGCCGGCGCACGCGCTCGAACAGGCGGTAGGTGCCGCCGTAGACGTCGTCCATGCAGACGACGTGGCCGCCGGTATCGAGCACGTCGAGCACGGTCGCGGTCGCCGCCAGCCCGGACGCGAAGGCGTAACCGCGGCGGCCGCCCTCGAGCGCGGCGACGCAGGCCTCGTAGGCGAAACGGGTCGGGTTGTGGCTGCGCGAGTACTCGAAGCCCTGGTGCACGCCCGGGCTGGACTGGGCATAGGTCGAGGTCGCGTAGATCGGCGTCATCACCGCGCCGGTGCTCGGGTCGGGCTGCTGGCCGGCGTGGATCGCGCGGGTACCGAGGCCGTGCTTGCTGTGGTCTTTCATCGGGATTCCGTCCGGGGGGTCACTGCGCGCGGCGGCGCAGGTAGTTGAGCAGGTCGATGCGGGTGATCAGGCCGAGGAACCTGCCGCCGTCCATGACGATCGCGACGTGGCCGCGGTCGAACACCGGGATCAGCGCCGCCATCGGCGCGGTCACCTCGAGCTTGTCGAGCTTGCGCACCATCGCGGTGGCGACGCTGTCGCGGAACTTGTTCTCGTCGCCGAACACGTGCATCAGCACGTCGGACTCGTCGACGATGCCGACGATCTCCTCGCCCTCCATCACCGGCAGCTGCGAGACGTCGTACATCTTCATGCGCTGGTAGGCGACGTGCAGAGTGTCGTTCGGGGCGACGACGACGGTGTCGCGCTGCGCGTAGGGACGCAGGATCAGGTCGCGCAGGTCCCCGTGGTGCGGACGCTCCAGGAAACCCTGGTCGAGCATCCAGTAGTCGTTGTACATCTTCGACAGGTACTTGTTGCCGGTGTCCGGCACGAACACCACGACCTTCTTCGGCGTGGTCTGCTCGCGGCAGTACTTCAGCGCCGCCGCCAGCAGCGTGCCGGTCGAGCTGCCCCCGAGCACGCCTTCCTTCATCAGCAGCTCGCGGCCGGCGTGGAAGCTCTCGCGGTCGGAGATCGCATAGGCCTTCTTCACCCGGCTGAAGTCGGAGATGCCCGGCAGGAAGTCCTCGCCGATGCCCTCGACCAGCCAGCTGCCGGACTTGGTGCTGAGCACGCCCTCGTTGATGTACTGCGCCAGGATCGAGCCGACCGGGTCGGCCAGCACCAGCTCGACGTGCGGCGCGGTCTTCGCGAAGAAGCGCGAGATGCCGGTCATCGTGCCGCTGCTGCCGCAGCCGAACACGATGGCGTCCATGTCGCCGCCCATCTGTTCCCAGACCTCCGGACCGGTGCCCTGCTCGTGCGCGGCCGGGTTGTCCGGGTTGCCGAACTGGTTGATGAAGTAGGCGCCCGGCGTCTCGGCGGCGATGCGCTCGGCCATGTCCTGGTAGTACTGCGGGTGGCCTTTCGCGACGTCGGAGCGGGTCAGCACGACCTCGGCGCCCATCGCCCGCAGGTTGAAGATCTTCTCCCGGCTCATCTTGTCCGGGACCACCAGCAGCAGCCTGTAGCCCTTCTGCTGCGCGACCAGGGCCAGGCCGATGCCGGTGTTGCCGGCGGTGCCCTCGACCAGGGTGGCGCCGGGCCGGATGTCGCCGCGGGCCTCGGCGGCCTCGATCATCTTCAGGCCGATGCGGTCCTTGATGGAACCGCCGGGATTCATGCACTCGAGCTTCAGGTAGAGCTCGCAGACACCGGTGTCGAGGTGTTGCGCCTTGACGATCGGCGTGTTGCCGATCAGCTGCAGGACGTTCTGATGGACCATGGGTTCTTGCCGGAGGCCGGAAACGGCCGATTCTACCCTCGCACCACCGGTCCCGAAGCGCAGGCGGCGGCGACCCGACGAGGTGGGCCGCCGCCGCCGCGGAAAAATCAGTGCTTGCGGCGGTCGAACATGCGGGTCAGGCGATCCTTGGCGTTGAGCTTCTCCCGCTTCATCTTCGCCAGCGTCGTGTCGTCCAGCGGCAGCACGCCGAGTTCCGCATCCAGCACCTGCTTGTCGAGCTCGCGATGGCGGTGGTAGAGCTGGCGGAACTCCGGGTCGTTCTTCATCAGTGCGTCGACTTCGTGCTGCGGTTGCCCTTCAAACATGGGAATGACCTCCTCCAGAAACGCGAACGCCCCGGCCGATGGGGGCCGGGGCGCAGCGGATTGAGACAAAGGTCAGGTCGCTTTCGCGGGCGGCGTCCCTCGTCGACGCGCCCGCTTCCTTTCGGGTATCGGCGCAGTCGGCGGGGACGAGGTCTGCTTTCATCGGCCTGGCTCGGTAACCGGCTCATGATGCCGGCAACCCGAACCTACTCCCCTGCCCCCGGGGTGGCAACCCCGTAAGCAAGTCACTGATTCGCAAGCAAATCAGTCGAGGATGATCTCGACCCGGCGGTTGCGGGCACGGCCGGCGGCGCTGCCGTTGTCGGCGACCGGACGGGCCTCGCCGTGGCCGCTTGCGCTGAGCCGGGAGGCGTCGACGCCGGCGTCCTCGAGCACCCGCCGCACCGCTTCCGCGCGCAGCTTCGACAGCCGCAGGTTGGCGTCGTCGGCGCCCTGGCTGTCGGTGTGGCCCTCGATGCTGATCCGGCCACTCCCGCCTGCAAGCTGCGCCGCCAGCGCGCGCAGGCTGGCCTGGCCGACCGCGGTCAGCTGCGAACTGCCGCTCGGGAAGGCGTCGCCGGCGAGCGTGTAGATCTCGCGGCCGCCCTCGCGACGCACCGGCGGCGGGCTGGCATTACCGGCATCGGCGGCCAGCGCCGCGGCCAGTTCGGCCTCGCGGCGGGCGAGCGCGGCTTCGGCGGCCCGGGCCTCGGCGAGGCGGCGGGCCTGTTCGGCCTCGGCGGCGGCGCTCTGCAGGGCCAGAGTCTGCGCTTCCTCGCGCTGGCGCATCTCGCGCTCGGCGGCCTCCTCGCGGGCCAGCGCGCGAAGGCGCAGGCGCTCGGCCTCGCGGCGGGCACGTTCGGCTTCGAGGCGACTGGCCTCGACCATGATCTGGTCGCGCTCGTCGTCGAGCTGGCGCGCCTGTTCGGCGAGCAGGTCCGCCTCGGCGGCGGCGCGCGCGGTGGCGACGCGCAGGCCGGCGAGGTAGAGCGCGTGCGCGCGGTCGCGCCGGCGCGCGGCGGCGGCATCGGCGATCGCCTGCCGGGCCTTCAGGCGCGCGACCGCACCGAGCTCGGCGAGCGCGGGATCGGCGTCGAGCGCGGCGATCTCGCCGCTCAGGCGGGCGACCTCTTCCGCGTGCGGATCGGGACGCGCCGCCGGTGCAGCGGCGGCGGCGACCGCGAGCAGGACGGCGAACGAAAGCTCCAGCGACATGCGCATGCTCAGTTCCCCTGCACCAGCAGGCGCCGCCGCAGGTCGGCATTGCGGGCGGTGCGGCTGTCGACGGTCTCGCGGGCGTTGTCGAGCCGCGCCTGCGCGGCGGCGAGCTCGGCGGTGGCCGCGGCCGACTGCGCGACCGGCAGCGCATCGCGATGCTTGCGGCGCTCGACGAGGGCATTGGCCTCGGCGAGCTGGCGACGGGCGTCGTCGAGGTAGCGGCCGGCCTGGCCGCGCGGCTGTTCGCGCTCGGCGGCGGCGATCGCGCGCTCGGCCTCGGCGATTTCCGCACGCGGCGGATCGGCCGCCCAGGCCGGCGCGCAGGCCAGCATCAGTACGAGCGCTAGATGGATTTTCAGCCGGGAAAATGTCATAAGGCGGACTCGCAGGACGGTGTCGGGAAGCGGCCCATTGTAGCCCTCCGGCCGCGTCCGTCGGGCCGCCACAGGGGACACCAGCATGGACATCGGCTATTTCCTGAAGCTGATGACGGAAAAGAACGCGTCGGACATGTTCCTGACCACCGGCGCACCCGTCTACATCAAGGTCGAAGGCAAGCTCTACCCGCTCGGCAACACCGGCCTGCCGGCCGGCATGGTCAAGAAGATCGCCTACTCGCTGATGGACGAGGGCCAGGTCCCCGCGTTCGAGCGCGACCTCGAATACAACATGGCGATCGCGGTCAAGGACACCGGCCGCTTCCGCGTCAACGTGTTCAAGCAGCGCGGCGAAGTCGGCATGGTGATCCGCGCGATCAAGTCGGAGATCCCGAGCATCGACCAGCTGCGGCTGCCGCCGGTGCTCAAGGACATCGTGAT
The DNA here is from genome assembly GCF_000426365.1 of Arenimonas composti TR7-09 = DSM 18010. Taxonomy (GTDB): domain Bacteria; phylum Pseudomonadota; class Gammaproteobacteria; order Xanthomonadales; family Xanthomonadaceae; genus Arenimonas; species Arenimonas composti. Next base: position 410,009 of record NZ_AUFF01000003.1, read on the forward strand.
GGAGCAGCGCGGGCTCGTGCTCGTCGTCGGCTCCACCGGCTCGGGCAAGTCGACCACGCTCGCCGCGATGATCGACCACCGCAACGCCAACAACACCGGCCACATCCTCACGATCGAGGATCCGATCGAGTTCCTGCACAAGCACAAGAAATCGATCGTCAACCAGCGCGAGGTCGGCCTCGACACCCACGCCTTCCACAACGCGCTGAAGAACGCGATGCGCGAGGCGCCGGACGTCATCCTGATCGGCGAGATCCTCGACGCGACGACGATGGAATCGGCGATCGCGTTCGCCGAGACCGGTCACCTGTGCATGGCGACGCTGCACTCGAACAACGCCGACCAGACGCTCGACCGCATCCTGAACTTCTTCCCGGAATCGGCCCACAAGAACGTGCTGATGAACCTGTCGCTGAACCTGAAGGCGATCATTTCCCAGCGCCTGGTGATCGGCAAGGACGGCAAGCGCCTGCCGGCGACCGAGATCCTGATCAACACCCCGATGATCCGCGACCTGATCCGCCGCGGCGAGGTGCACGAGATCAAGGAAGCGATGGACAAGTCGCTGCAGGAAGGCATGCAGACCTTCGACCAGGCCCTGTACCGCATGTACAAGGAAGGCAAGATCGAGCTCGAGGAAGCCCTGCGCAAGGCCGACTCCCGCGACGGCCTGGCCCTGAAGATCCGCCTGTCCGAAGGTTCGACCGGCGAGCACGACCCCTATGCCGACATGTACGGCGGGGCGTCGGCCGACTCCGCTTCCTTCTGAACCACTCGCTCCTTCTCATGCCCTCCGGCTTCGGCCCGGGAGTAACGAGTGGAGAGTAACGAGTAACGAGCAATGCAAAGCCCGCACATGGTGCGGGCTTTGCATTGCTCGTTACTCGTTACTCTCCACTCGTTACTGCGCTTGCGCATCCGGCTGCCGCTCCGGCCGCGCCGCGATGAACTCGGGCAGCACGTTGCAGGCCTGCACGATGCGGCGGATCGTCGCGTAGGGGGCCATGTCGACGCCGAAGCGTTCGGCGTTGAAGACCTGCGGCACCAGGCAGCAGTCGGCCATCGTCGGCTGCTCGCCGTCGCAGAAGGTGCCGGTGGAGGGGTTGTCGGCCAGCGTCTCCTCGATCGCGTCGAGGCCGCTGCGGATCCAGTGCCGGATCCATTCCTCGCGGCCGGCCTGGTCGACGCCGAGGTTGCGCTCCAGGTACTGCAGCACGCGCAGGTTGGCGACCGGGTGGATGTCGCAGGCGATCATCTGCGCGACCAGGCGCACGCGCTGGCGGTCGCGCGCGGTCGCCGGCATCAGCGGCGGCGCCGGGAAGGTCTCGTCGAGGTATTCGATGATCGCCATCGACTGCCTCAGCACGCGGTTGCCGTGCAGCAGCACCGGCACCAGCTGCTGCGGATTGAGGTCGACGAAGGCCTGCTTGTGCTGCTCGCCGCCGTCGCGCAGCAGGTGCACCGGGGTGATCTCGTAGGCCAGGCCCTTCAGGTTCAGGGCGATGCGCACCCGGTAGGCGGCGCTGGACCGCCAGTACGAGTACAGCCGGATCGTGCCGTGGTTCATCGGAACGCCCTCCAATGCCCTGCCCCGCCTGCGCGCCAGCATACGCCCGCGGCCGCGACCGGTGCAGACCCGGTCGCCGCCGCGGCGCGGATCAGGCGCGGGCGATCTTCTGCTCGATGGCGCCGAAGATGCTGGCGCCCTCGCGGTCGAACATCTCGATGCGCACCACGTCGCCGAAGTGCATGAACGGGGTCGACGGCTTGCCGTCGCGCAGCGTCTCGACGGTGCGCCGCTCGGCGAAGCAGGAGGCGCCGAGCGCCGTGTCCTCGTTCGCCACCGTGCCGGAGCCGACGATGGTGCCGGCCGACAGCGGCCGCGTCTTCGCCGCATGCGCGACCAGCTGGGCGAAGTCGAACTGCATGTCGATGCCGGCCTCCGGGGCGCCGAACCACTCGCCGTTGATGTGGGTCACCAGCGGCAGGTGGACCTTGCTGTCGCGCCAGGCCTCGCCGAGCTCGTCCGGGGTCACGAACACCGGGCTGAGCGCCGAGCGCGGCTTGGACTGCAGGAAACCGAAGCCTTTCGCGAGCTCGGCCGGGATCAGGTTGCGCAGCGAGACGTCGTTGACCAGGCCGACCAGCTGGATGTGGGCCGCGGCGTCGGCCGCCGACACGCCCTGCGGCACGTCGTCGGTGACGATCACGACCTCGGCCTCGAGGTCGATGCCGTAGGCCTCGTCGGCCACCGGCACGGGATCGCGCGGGCCGTGGAAACCGGCGCTGACCGCCTGGTACATCAGCGGGTCGGTGTAGAAGCTCTCCGGCACCTCGGCGCCGCGCGCCTTGCGCACCCGGGCGACGTGCGGCAGGTAGGCGCTGCCGTCGACGAACTCGTAGGCGCGCGGCAGCGGCGCCGCCAGCGCTGCCGGCTCGAGCGCGAACACCGGCTCGCCGTTGATCGTCTCGGCCGGGCTGGCATTCAGGCCCTCGTAGACGGCGGCCAGGCGCGGCGCGGTATTGCTCCAGTCCTCGAGCGCCCGCTGCAGCGTCGGCGCGATGCCGGTCGCGCGCACGCCGCGGCTCAGGTCCCTGGAGACGACGATCAGCGTGCCGTCGCGGCCGCCTTCCTTCAACGATCCGAGCTTCATCGGGTCAGCATTCCTGTTCGTGCGCCGCGCGCGGTGCGCGGCAGGGGTTCAACTGCAGCCTTCGACATAGTGCACGGCGGGCGGCAGGCCGATGCGCCAGCCGGAGATGATGCCGTCGCTGCCGACCTCGAACACCAGCCGCGCGCGGCTGCCGTCCTCCGGCGTGACGACCAGATAGCGGCCGCCCTCCTCGTACTTGTGCGGCTGCTGCTCGACGCGGCCCGGGAAACGGGCGAGCACGTCGTCGGCGTGGTCACCGACGACCAGGTCGCCGGGGGCGGCGAGGCTGGTGTCCCAGACGTCGTAACGGGCGAATCCGCCTTCGAGCATCATGAAACCCGGCTGGCCGCCGCCGTCGGGCTGCAGGTAGTAGCAGTCTTCGGAATCGTATTCGCCGCGCCCGGCCATCGGGGCACCGAAAGCGCTGCGCACCTCGGCCTCGCCGGCGCCGAAGGCGGCGCTGCCGAAGCCCTGGAAATGCACGACATCGGGATCGTTGGCGAGCCTGGCCTCGGTGGCCGGCGCCGGCGCCGATGCCCCGGTCGTCGCCGGATCCGCATCCGCGGCAGGCGCCGGCGCGGTTTCCGGCGCGTCCGTGCCGCCGCTGCAGGCAGCGGCGAGCAGCAGCACCGCCGCGGCGGCCCAGGTGCGCGGGCCCATCAGCGTTTCTCCGGGCTGAAGTGACGGGCGAGGCCCTGCCAGCAGTCGCGGTAGCCGGTCTGCCGGTGCGCGGCGTCGATGGCCTGGCGCACGGGGCGCAGCACGTGCCGCGTCTCGAACATGAAGGCCATGGTCTCGCGGATCACCGTCGGCCGCGACAGGTCGGCGTTCGAGGCCTTCTCGAAGGTGCCGGCGTCCGGCCCGTGCCCGGTGAAGCTGTTGTGCAGCGAGGCCCCGCCGGGCACGAAGCCCTCGGCCTTCGCATCGTATTCGCCGTGCACCAGGCCCATGAACTCGCTGGCGATGTTGCGGTGGAACCACGGCGGCCGGAAGGTGTCCTGCATCGCCAGGATGCGCGGCGGAAAGATCACGAAATCCATGTTGCTGGTCCCGGGCGTGTCGCTCGGCGAATGCAGCACCAGGAAGATCGACGGGTCCGGGTGGTCGTAGCTGATCGAGCCGATCGTGTTGAAGCGGCGCAGGTCGTACTTGTACGGCGTGTAGTTGCCGTGCCAGCCGACGACGTCGAGCGGCGAATGGCCGATCGGCGCCGACCACAGGTGGCCCTGGAACTTCGACACCAGCTGGAAATCGCCCTCGCGGTCCTCGTACGCCGCCAGCGGCGCCAGGAAATCACGCGGATTGGCGAGGCCGTTGCTGCCGATCGGGCCGAGGTCCGGCAGCTTCAGCAGCGCACCGAAGTTCTCGCAGACGTAACCGCGCGCGGCGCCGTCGGGCAGCGCGACGCTGAAGCGGATGCCGCGCGGAATCACCGCGATCTCCTGCGGCTCGAGCTCGAGCACGCCCATTTCGGTGGCGATGCGCAGGCGGCCCTGCTGCGGCACGATCAGCAGCTCGCCGTCGGCGTCGTAGAAGTAGCGGCCGGCCATGTCGCGGTTGGCGGCATACAGATGGATGCCGACGCCGCTGCCCTGCTCCGGGCCGCCGTTGCCGGCCATCGTGAAGAGGCCTTCGAGCCAGTCGGTCGGCGCCTCCGGCAGCGGCAGCGGATCCCAGCGCAGCTGCTCGGGGGTCACCGGGCCGGCGCCGAAGTCGTTGTGGAAACGCGGCAGCGCCAGCGGCGCGAACCCGCCGTGCAGCGCCGCCGGGCGGATCCGGTACAGCCAGCTGCGCCGGTTCGCGCCGCGCGGCGCGGTGAACGCGGTGCCGCTGATCTGCTCGGCATAGAGCCCGTAGGGCGCCTTCTGCGGCGAGTTCCGCCCGACCGGCAACGCGCCTGCCAGCGCCTCGCTCGCGAACTCGTTCCCGAACCCCGACTGATACGTCAGCGACATCGTGCCCCCGAATCGAAAAATCAGAAACGAAAGTCCAGAAATGAAGGGGTGTGGCCTGCGCCGAATCCGGCCGACGACCTCTTCATTTCTTCTTTCTCAACCAACATTTCTGCGTTCAAAGAACGCCGCGGCGCATCTGGTCGCGTTCGATGGATTCGAAGAGCGCCTGGAAGTTGCCCTCGCCGAAGCCCTCGTTGCCCTTGCGCTGGATGATCTCGAAGAAGATCGGGCCGATGCAGTTCTGGGTGAAGATCTGCAGCAGCAGGCGGGTCTTCGTGTCGGGGTCGGCGTCGATCAGGATCTTGTTCTTCGCCAGCCGCGGCACGTCCTCGCCGTGGTTCGGGATGCGCTGGTCGACGACCTCGAAATAGGTGTCCGGGGTGTCGAGGAACTCGACGCCCTGCGCGCGCATCGCCTCCACCGTCGCGTAGATGTCGTCGGTGAAGCAGGCGATGTGCTGGATGCCCTCGCCCTTGTAGGCGTCGAGGTATTCGTTGATCTGCGACTTCGGATCGTTCGACTCGTTCAGCGGGATGCGCACGATGCCGTCCGGCGCGGTCATCGCCTTCGACACCAGGCCGGTCTTGGCGCCCTTGATGTCGAAGTAGCGGATCTCGCGGAAGTTGAACAGGCGCTCGTAGTAGTCGCTCCACTTCTGCATGTTGCCGAAGTAGAGGTTGTGCGTGAGGTGGTCGATGAAGGTCAGGCCGAACCCGGCCGGGTTCTGCGCCGCGCCCTCGATCGCCACGTACTCGGTGGCATAGGCGTTCTGGCCGGACGGCACCAGGTAGAGCATGCAGTCGCCGATGCCCTTCACCACCGGCACCTGGATCGCGGCGGTGTCGGCCTTGTGGCTGACCGCCTCGCCGCCGTTGCCCTTCACCGCCTCGAACACCTTGCCGACCGGCTCGGTGAAGCGGATCGCGAAGCCGCAGGCGCAGGGACCGTGCCTGGCGGCGAAGTCGGCGGCGAAGCAATCCGGCTCTTCGTTGACGAGGAAGTTGACCCCGCCCTGGCGGTAGACGGTGATCGCGCGGCTGCGGTGCTTCAGCACCGCGGTGAAGCCGAGGCGGCGGAACAGGTCGTGCAGGTCGACCGTACCGGCCGGGGCGGCGAACTCGACGAACTCGAAACCGTCGATACCCATCGGGTTCTCGAAGGTGGTCGGCTTCATGCCGAGATTGGGGGAAGTCTGGGGCTGGGCGCTCATGCGTCCTCCTGGTCCGGGGTGATGGCTTGCGCCGGGCGGCCGCGCGCTTGTCACACGCTCGCCGCCGTTATAGTTTCACTTGAAACCATTTGCAAGGCACGCCGCCGCATGGCCGATTCCGAGCCGCTGGAACTGGAACATTTCCTGCCCTACCGGCTGTCGGTGCTGTCCAACCGCATCAGCCAGGACATCGCCCGCCTGTATGCGCAGCGCTGGAACCTCGGCATCACCGAGTGGCGGGTGATCGCGGTGCTGGCGCGGCATCCGCACATCTCGGCGCGCGAGGTCGCCGAACGCACGGCGATGGACAAGGTCGCGGTCAGCCGGGCGATCGCCTCGCTGCAGGCGGCCGGCCGTCTGCAGCGCGACACCCACGGCGACGACCGCCGCCGCTCCTGCCTGCGCCTGAGCGACGCCGGCGTGGCGATCCACGCCGAGGTCGCGCCGCTGGCCCTCGCCTACCAGCAGCGCCTGCTCGAGGGCCTGGCCGACGACGAGCGCGCGGCGCTGGACCGCCTGCTCACCCGCCTGGAAACCCTGGAACTCGAGACCCGCCCCGACGACTGATCAGGCCGGCGGCCGCGCCCCGCCCGGATATTCCAGGCCATGCCCACCGGGCCCGCGTTCGGCCTGCCAGAGCTTCCACGCGAACACCAGGCCCAGTGCCGACAGCGCGGTGTAGAACCACATGCCCGGCGCATAGCCGGCCGGGTTCTCCGGCCCGGCGAGGAAGTGCTCGTTCAGCGTGCCCACCGCCAGCGGCACGATCGCCCAGCCGATCTGCTGGCAGAAGGTCATCAGCGCATAGGCCGAGCCGAGCCGGCGCTCCTCGACGATGTAGGCGACCGCCGGCCACATCACCGCCGGGATCAGCGAGAACACGCCACCGAACACCAGGACCGCCAGGAACAGGGTCAGCGGCAGTTCGACCTCACTGAAGGGCAGCGGCACCGCCGGCCCCGGCGGCAGGTAGGTCACGACCAGGAACAGCGGCAGCATCGCCAGCGAACCGATCGCCATGAACAGCGAGCGCCGGCCGACCCGGTCGACCCACAGCCCGAACAGCGGCGTCGCGACGATCGCTGCCACCGGCAGCAGGCTGCTGAGCATGCCGGCGGCCTCGCGCGACAGGCCGTGCGCCTGCTGGAAGTAGTCGATCGCGAACGAACGGAACGGGAACACCGTCGAATAGAACACCACGCACAGCGCGACGATGTACCAGTACGAGGGGCTGAAGCGATACAGCCCACGCAGGTCGAGGCGGTCGGTCTCGCCGGCGGCGCCGAGGTCGAAACGCCCCTCGGCGCGGCGCTCGAGCGCGAAGTACAGCACCGCGGCGCCGAGGCCGGCCGACATCACGCCGGTGGCCAGCCACAGCGGGTCGTGCCAGTTCGAATACAGCGGCGCCGCGAACGAAGGCGACCAGTCGGTCGCCGCCGAACCCAGGCGCGAGATCGACAGGTTCAGGCCGAAGGCGAAGCTCAGCTCCTTGCCCTTGAACCAGCGCGCGAGCACGACGGTGACCGCGACGATCAGCGGCTCGGCGCCGAGACCGAGCAGGAAGCGCCCGGACAGCAACGTAGGGAAATTCGGCGCCGCCGCGGTGACCGCCGCCGCCAGCACGCAGACCGCGGCGAAGGCCACGATCGCGCGGCGGGCGCCGAAGCGGTCGATGACCCAGCCGCCGGTGAGCAGCACCAGCAGCGCGGCGATGTTGTAGGCGGTCGACAGCATGCCGACCTCGCGGTAGTCCAGGCCCTGTTGCTCGCGCAGCAGGTCGACCACCGGGTTCAGCGCGTCGTAGGCGTAGTAGTTGCCGAACATCGCCAGGCTGGCGAGGACCAGCGCGGCCCAGCGCCAGGCGGGGGTCGGTCGCGGGAGGGTGGCGGTGTGCATGGCGGGGCTCCGGATACGACGCGGCCCGGGGGACCCGGGCCGCGGTGGAAGCAATCGCGCCTGAAGGCGCTCCTGCAGTGATCGCGCCTGAAGGCGCTCCTACAGGGGTGGCGGGGGCGTGGTTACTTCACGCCGTGCATCAGCTTCTGGATCAGCGGTGCGACCAGGAACAGCAGCACGCCGGAGCCGACCAGGGCCCAGAAGCCGAACTCGTAGCCGGACTGCGCCGAGGCGACGGTCATGCCGGTCTCGCCGCTGACCTTGCCGGCGAAGATGCCGGCCAGGTTGTTGCCGATCGCGATCGACAGGAACCAGCAGCCCATCGCCAGGCCGGTCAGGCGACCCGGCGCAAGCTTGGTGGTCATCGACAGGCCGATCGGCGACAGGCAGAGCTCGCCGACCGACTGGATCACGTAGACCATGAACAGGGTCCAGAACGGGATCTTGCCGGCGTCGTCGACCAGCTTCGACAGCGCGAACACCAGCAGCAGGAAGGCCAGGCCGTTGAACACCAGGCCGAGGCCGAACTTGCGCGGGATCGACGGGTTGTTGCGGCCCATGCGCACCCACAGCCAGGCCAGCACCGGCGCCAGCGTGATGATCGCCACCGAATTCACCGACTGGAACCAGCCGACCGGGAAGGTCCAGTCGCCGAACTGACGGTCGACGATGTTCTGCGCCAGGAAGTTGAAGCTGGCGCCGGCCTGCTCGAAGAACATCCAGAACAGCACGTTGAACACGAAGATGATCAGCATCGCGATCACCATGTCGCGGGCCACGCTGCCCTCGCGCACGCCTTCGACCAGCAGCAGCAGCGCCGGCACGATGAACAGCGCCATCAGGATGTACTGCAGCATCTCCGCGTCGATGGTCAGCAGGAAGTAGAACACCGGCACCGCGACGACGGCACCGACGGCGACCGCGAACAGCCGGCCCATGCCCTCGTAGCCGGCCGGCGGCAGGCCGATGCCGCGCAGCTGGTGACGGCCGAACCAGAACCACACCAGGCTGATCACCATGCCGATCGCCGAGGCGATGAACACGATCTTGTAGGCCGGCATGTCCGGCGAGCCGCCGAACATGCGCTCGGCCAGCCAGCCGGTCAGGATCGGCGCGATCATCGCGCCGAGGTTGATGCCCATGTAGAAGATCGTGAAGCCGGAATCGCGGCGCTCGTCGCCCTGCGCGTACACCTTGCCGACGAGGGTCGAGATGATCGGCTTGAACAGGCCGTTGCCGACGATGATCGTCGCCAGGCCCAGCTTCAGCATGTCGAAGGCCGGCACCGCGACCAGGAACAGGCCGGCGGCCATGATCACCGCGCCGAGCAGGATCGCGCGCTGGTAGCCGATCAGCTTGTCGGCGACGTAGCCACCGAAGATCGCCGCCGCGTAGACCAGCGCCAGGTAGGCGCCGTAGAGCTCGCTCGCCGGCTTCTCGCCGGCGGAGTCGCCGCCGTGGAACTGGGCGACGATGTACAGGGTCAGGGCCCAGCGCATGCCGTAGAAGGCGAAGCGCTCCCAGAACTCCGTCATGAACAGCATCCACAGCGGCTTCGGATGTCCGAGCAGCTGCTTGAATTCAGGGATCGGACCCTGATTGGTGGCGGTGGCGCCGCTCATGCGGTCTCTCCCCTGGTTTCGGTCTAGGAATGGTGGAACCCCGGTCGCGGGCCGGCAGAAGCGGCGCCGCAGGGCGGGCAAGGTGTAACCGTCCGGCCCGATCGAGTCAAACCGGGACGGCCTTCACATCGGTATTCAGGCGCCCGCGAGCGCCTTCAGCATCAGACCGACGACGTAGGCCAGGTAGGTGCCGGTGGCGTAGCCGACGGTGCCCAGCAGCACGCCGACCGGCGCCAGGGTCGGGTGGAAGGCGGCGGCGACCACCGGCGCCGAGGCGGCGGCGCCGATGTTGCCCTGCGAGCCGATCGCGAAATAGAACAGCGGCACCCGCAGCAGCTTCGCGGCGAGCCACAGCACCAGCACGTGGGTGGCCATCCAGATCAGGCCGAGCAGGAACAGCCAGGGCTTGTCGGCCAGCGCCAGCAGGTCCATCTGCATGCCGATGCAGGCGATCAGGAAATACAGCATCACCGAGCCCAGCTTCGAGGCACCGGCCGATTCCAGCCGGCGTGCGCGGGTGAAGCTCAGCAGCAGGCCGATCGTCGTCGACAGCACGACCACCCAGACGAAGGGCGAGTCGAGGCTGAAGCGTTTGGCCCATTCGAAGGTGCTGCCGAACCAGCCGGCCAGCGGCACCGCGACCGCATGCGCGATGCCGACGCCGCCGAAGGCGACGCCGACGATCACCATCAGGTCGGTGAGGCCCGGAATGCGCGCATTGGCCTGCTCGAACGCGGCCATGCGCGCCTTCATCTCGTCGAGGGCGCGGGTGTCGACGCCGCGGCGGGCGTCGATCTCGGCCGAACGCCCAGCCAGGAACAGCAGCACCGCCATCCACAGGCTGGCGACCGCGACGTCGACCACGGCGAACTGACCGAAGGTGGTGGCGTCGACCTGCCAGACCTCGCGCATCGCCACCATGTTGGCGCCGCCGCCGATCCAGCTGCCTGCCAGCGCCGACATCCCGGCCCAGGTGTCGCCGGACACGGTTTCCGGATGGATGAGCTTCAGCGCAAGGAAGGCCACCGGCGCACCGAGCATCACCCCGAGCGTGCCCGCCGCGAACACCAGCAGCAGCTTCGGCCCGAGCTTCATGATGCCCTTCAGGTCGATCGACAGCGTCAGCAGCACCAGCGCCGCCGGCAGCAGCACGTCGCGCGCGACCGGGTTGTAGAGCTTCGTCGCGTGACCGTCGATCAGCCCGGCGGTGTTGTAGATCGCCGGGATGAAGTAGCACAGCAGCAGCGCCGGCACCCACGTGAAGAAGCGCTTCAGGAACGGGGTCGGACCGCTGGCGGCCCAGAAGATCGCGGCGAGCGTCGCGGCGAGGAGTCCCAGCAGGACGATGTCGTTCGTGATCACGTGCCCAGTACCGTCCTGACTTCGAAGAGTTCGGGGAAGAAGGTCAGGTCGAGTGCCTGCTTCAGGAATCCGACGCCGCTGCTGCCTCCGGTGCCGCGACGGTAACCGATGATGCGTTCGACCGTCTTCATGTGGCGGAAACGCCACAGCTGGAATCCGACCTCGAGGTCGACCAGCTGCTCGCAGGCGGCATAGGCGTCCCAGTGCGTCGCGGTGTCCTCGTAGATCGCCTTGAACACCGGCACCAGCGCCGGATCGCGCGCATGCGGCTGCGCCCAGTCGCGCGCGAGGCTCGCCGCCGGGATCGGATGGCCGCGCCGGTGCAGCCAGCGCAGGAATTCGTCGTACAGGCTCGGTGCCTCGAGCACCGCGCGCAGCTCGGCGCTGGCGACCGGGTCGTGCGCGAACACCGCGCCCATGTCGGCGTTCTTGTTGCCGAGCAGGAACTCGATCAGCCGGTACTGCAGCGACTGGAAGCCCGAGGCCGGGCCGAGCAGGTGACGGAAACGCAGGTAGTCGGCCGGGGTCAGGGTCTCGAGCACCGACCACATGCCGGTGAGTTGCGCCTGCACCTGCTTCACCCGCGCAAGCACCTTCTGCATGCCGTCGGGGTCGTCGTTCTGCAGGCAGGCGATGGCGGCGCGCAGCTCGTGGATCACCAGCTTCATCCAGAGCTCCGAGACCTGGTGCTGGACGATGAACAGCATCTCGTCGTGCACCGGCGGTTCGGACACCGGCGTCTGCGCCGACAGCAGGGTGTCGAGCTGCAGGTAGCCGCCGTAGGTCAGGCGGTCGCGCAGGTCGGTGGTGATGCCCTGTTCGAGGGCGCGTTGGTTCATCGGGGGCGGGTTCCGGTCGGGATGCTGGCTCATGGCGGATTCCGGGCGGCGGCGCAATAGGAAAACCGCGTAACACCGCCGACGCGATTTCGGATTAGATTCCGATTCTGTCACAGCGCCGGCCGGGGGATTCATCGGCGTGCCCGCGCCGTGACGGTCCCGCAACGAACCCAACCAGGTGGCCCCGATGCGCAAATGTCCGCGCCGTACCCGCTTTTTCGCCGCGATCCTCGCGTTGCCCCTTGCAGGCAACGCCGCGGCCGCGACCGACCTGCTGATCTCCGAGTACATCGAAGGCAGCAGCAACAACAAGGCCGTCGAGATCTACAACGGCACCGACGCCGAGGTGAACCTCGGCACCGGCCAGTACGTGCTGCAGGTCTACGCCAACGGCGGCACCTCGCCGTCCAGCACGATCACGCTGACCGGCAGCATCGCCGCCGGCGACGTGTACGTGATCGCGAACAGCAGCGCGGTCGCGGCGGTGACCGGCGTCGCCGACCTGACCACCGGCTCGCTGTCGCACAACGGCGACGACGCGCTGGTGCTGCGCCGCGGCGGCAGCGCCGGCACCGTGGTCGACTCCTTCGGCCGCGTCGGCGAGGACCCGGGGACGGAATGGGGCACCGGCGCACACGGCACCGCCGACGCGACCCTGCGCCGCAAGGCGACGGTCTGCGCCGGCGACACGGTGATCGACGATGCGTTCGACCCGAGCACGCAGTGGGACGCCTACGCCAACGACACCTTCGCCGGGCTCGGCAGCCACACCGCCAGCTGCGTGCCGAGCACCGACCCGACCGACCCGTCCGGCGTCGGCGCCGCCAGTCCGTCCTCGCTCCTCGCCGGGGATTCGACCCTGCTGACCGTGGCCGTGACCGGCGGCACCAATCCCGACAGCAGCGCCATCACCGTCGTCGCCGACCTCTCGGCGATCGGCGGCGACGCCGCGCAGGCCTTCTTCGACGACGGCAGCCACGGTGACGCGGTCGCCGCCGACGGCACCTGGTCCTACCTCGCGACGGTCGGCGGCGCGCCCGGCCAGAAGACGCTGCCGGTCGCGATCACCGACGGTGAAAGCCGCGAAGGCACCGCCGAAATCGCGCTGTCGGTCATCGGCGAGGTCACGATCGCGCAGATCCAGGGCCTCGGCGTCGGCTCGCCGCTGCCGGTCGGCACCGAGATCGTCACCGAGGGCATCGTCACCGCCCGGCGATCGAACGGCTACTTCATCCAGTCGGCGCGTGGCGAGGAGGACTCCGATCCGATGACCGCCGAGGGCGTCTTCGTGTTCACCAGCACGACGCCGCCGGCCGATGCCGCGATCGGCAACCGCGTCCGCGTCGCGGCGCGGGTCGCCGAGTACCGGCGCACCCCGCACGGCTTCCCGCTGACCCAGCTCGGCAACAGCAGCCTGACGGTGATCGCGACCGGCCAGAAGCTGCCGGCGACGGTCACGATCGACACCGCGCTGATGCAGCCCGGTGCCGATCCGGCCGCGCTCGGCCGCTACCAGGGCATGCGCGTGAAGCTGCCGCAGATGCGGGTGGTCGGGCCGACGAACTCCTTCGGCGACTTCCACGTCGTTCCGAACGCGGTCACGAGCCCGTTCCGCGAGCCCGGCATCGCCGTACTCGACGACATCGCGCTGCCGCCGGGCAACGAGATCCCGCTGTTCGACAAGAACGCCGAACGCCTGCGCATCGAGAGCACCGGCCTGGTCGACGGCAGCCACCTGGACGTCGACAACCGCACGAGGCTCAAGGGCCTGCGCGGCGTGATGTATTACGACCGCGGCGACTTCACCCTGCTGATGGGCGACCACGCGGGCGTCGAGGTGATCGGCGGCGCGCTGCCGGCCGCGGTGCCGGCGCCGGGCCCGGGCCAGGTGCGCATCGGCAGCTACAACATCGAGAACCTGTCCGGTGGCGCCGCGGTGCCGCTCGACCGGCTCGCGAAGCTCAACGAGGTCTTCTGCCGGTACATGTACACGCCGGACGTCGTCGGTCTCGTCGAGATCGCCGACCTGGCGACCGCGCAGCGGCTCGCCGAGTCGATCAACGACGACGAGTTCGGCTTCTGCCCGGACAGCCCCGACTACGAGGCGCACGTGCTCGCGGGCAGCGGCGCGCAGCGGCTCGGCTTCCTGGTGCGTCGCGCGGCCTCGCCCGGCGGCGCCGAGCACCGCGTCGAGGTGCTCTCGATCCAGCAGGAGTTCGTGACGGAACGCCTGGTCGCCCCGGACAACTCGACCAGCGACATCCTGTTCGACCGTCCGCCGCTGCACCTGGTCGCCCGCATCCACGGCGACAACGGCAACACCTGGGACGCGCATGTCATCGTCAACCACAACCTGTCGCTGCTGGACGTCAACGACAACGCGTCGCGCGCCGTATGGGGCACGACCGGCGCCCGTTCGCGCGGCAAGCGCGCCCAGCAGGCGGTGAAGGTCTCGGAGCTGGTGGAATCGATCCACCAGGCCGAGCCGGACATGCCGGTGATCCTGATCGGCGACTTCAACGCCTTCGAGTTCAGCGACGGCTACGTCGACGTCATGGGCATCATCTCGGGCACGCCGGCGGCGGAGAACACCGTGCTCGTGCACGCCGACAGCGCGGTCACCGTGCCGCTGACCAACCTGCTGGGCACCAAGCCGGAGGCGCAGCGCTACTCCTTCGTGTTCGAGGGCAACCTGCAGGCGCTCGACCATGCGGTCGTGAACCAGGCGTTGCTCGAGTCGACCGAAGCGCGCCTGCACCACGCCCGCGTCAACGCCGACTTCGCCGAGGACAACGCCGCCGACACCACGGTGCCGCTGCGCAGCTCGGACCACGACCCGCTGGTCGCCGAACTGCTGGTGCCGGCCTTCCTCGACACCGACCTCACCGTCGTCGTCGAGGCGAAGTCGCCGTCGGCGCGCCTGCCGAACACCGCGACCCTGCGGGCCTTCGTCGCCAATGCCGGCGCCATGCCGGCGGCCGGCACCACCGCGACGCTGGCGCTCGACGTGGAACCGGAGCAGATCCTGCGCATCGGCGCGCCCGGCTGGACCTGCGACGCGCCGATCGCGGACCCCGTCGGCACGGTGATCGCCTGCCGCCGCGGCGGGGCGATGGACGCCGGCGTGATCGATCGTCTGACGATCGACGTGCAGCCGCTGGATCCGGGGACGATCACGCTGTCGGCCGACGTGCAGACGCGCAGCAACGACACCGATCCGGGCAACAACCAGGACGCGGCGGGCATCAATATCGTTCCCGCACGCTGAGCTTCCGTACCCCGCAGCATGGAAACGGGCGCCTCCGGGCGCCCGTTTCTTCTTCACGGTCCGGGGCGGCTATGATCGGGCCCCTGTTTCCACGGGATGTCGCGATGTCTCTGGCCGCAACCTTCGAAATCGAATACCTGCAGTACCTCGGCCCCGACGGCCGCCTGGTGCGCGACGACCTGCCGGAAGCCGTGCGTGACCGCGGCACGCTGGTCGAGCTGTTCAGGCAGATGCTGTACGTGCGCACCTTCGACACCAAGGCGGTGGCGCTGCAGCGCACCGGCAAGCTCGGCACCTACGCCAGCTGCCTCGGCCACGAGGCCGCCCACATCGGCATCGGCAGCGCGATGCAGTACGACGACGTGTTCGCGCCCTCGTACCGTGAGTACGGCGCCCAGTTCATGCGCGGCGTGCGCGCCCGCGACGTGCTGATGTACTGGGGCGGCGACGAGCGCGGCAACGACTTCGCCGGCCCGCCGCACGACTATCCGTGGTGCGTGCCGATCGCCACCCAGTGCCTGCACGCCGCCGGTGCCGCGCTGGCCTTCAAGCTGCGCGGCGAGCCGCGCGTCGCGGTCACCTGCGTCGGCGACGGCGGCAGTTCGAAGACCGACACCTACGCGGCGATCAATTCCGCCGGCGCCTACACCCTGCCGTTCGTGCTCTGCATCATCAACAACGGCTGGGCGATCTCGGTGCCGCGCAAGGCGCAGACCGGCGCGAAGACGCTGGCGCAGAAGGGCCTGGCCGGCGGCCTCGACTGCGTGCAGGTCGACGGCAACGACATCATCGCGGTGCGCGCGGCGATGGACCACGCGCTCAAGCGCGCACGCAACGGCCACGGTGGCAGCGTGCTCGAGCTGATCACCTACCGTTTGTCCGACCACACCACCGCCGACGACGCCCGCCGCTACCGCGACGACGCCGAGGTGAAGGCGGCCTGGGAACGCGAGCCGATGACCCGCCTGCGCACCTTCCTGATCAGCGAAGGCGTGTGGAGCGAAGCCGAAGAAGCGGCGTGGAAGGAGGAATGCGGCAAGCGCGTGGACGAGGAGGTCAACGCGTATCTGGAAACCAGGGTGCAGCCGGTGGAAGCGATGTTCGATCACCTGTATGCCGAATTGCCGGCGGAAGTCCTCGCGCAGCGCGCCGATGCGCTGAAGTGGGAGGGCCGCTGACATGGCCGCCATCACCCTGATCGAGGCGATCACCCAGGCGCTGGCGTACGAGATGGCCAACGACGACACCGTGCTGGTGCTCGGCGAGGACGTCGGCGTCAACGGCGGCGTGTTTCGCGCCACTGCCGGCCTGCAGCAGCGCTTCGGCGACCAGCGCGTGCTCGACACGCCGCTCGACGAGACGACGATCGCCGGCCTCACCGTCGGCCTCGCCTCGCAGGGCATGAAGCCGGTCGCCGAAGCGCAGTTCGACGGCTTCGTGTACCCGATGGTCGACCACATCGTCTGCCACGCCGCGCGCTTCCGTTACCGCACCCGCGGCCGCCTGAGCTGCCCGATGGTGCTGCGCGTGCCCTGGGGCGGCGGCATCCGTGCCCCCGAGCATCATTCGGAAGCGAACGAGGCGATCTTCACCAACGTGCCCGGGCTGCGCGTCGTGCTGCCCTCGTCGCCGCAGCGTGCCTACGGCCTGCTGCTCGCCGCGATCCGCGACCCGGATCCGGTGATCTTCATGGAGCCCAAGCGCATCTACCGCCAGTACAAGGAAGAGGTGCCGGACGACGGCGAGGCGCTGCCGCTAGACGTCTGCTTCGTGCTGCGCGACGGCGCCGACATCACCCTCGTCAGCTGGGGCTCGCAGGTGAAGGAGACGCTGGAGGCGGCCGAAGCGCTGGCGAAGGAAGGCATCGATGCCGAAGTCATCGACGTCGCGACGCTGAAGCCGCTCGACTTCGACACGATCCGCGAGTCGGTGCAGAAGACCGGCCGCTGCGTGATCGTGCACGAGGCCGCCAAGACCGCCGGCTTCGGCGCCGAGATCGCCGCGCGCCTGGCCGAGGAATCGATGTACGACCTCGTCGCCCCGGTCGAGCGCGTCACCGGCTACGACACTCACATCCCGCTGTTCCGCCTCGAGATGAAGTACCTGCCGAGCGTGGAAAAGATCGTCGCCGCGGCGAAGCGCGCGATGGCGCACGGTTGAGCTGAAGGAATTCGACAGACCATGAGCGAGAAGAAACTGTTCCTGCTGCCCGACCTGGGTGAAGGCCTGCCCGATGCCGAGATCGTCGAGTGGCATGTCGCCGTCGGCGACATCGTGAAGCTCGACGAACCGCTGGTGTCGATGGAGACCGCGAAGGCGGTCGTCGACGTGCCCTCGCCGTTCTCCGGCAAGGTGACGCGCCTGGCCGGCAAGTCCGGCGACGTGATCACCACCGGCGCCTGGCTGGCCGAGGTCGAGCTCGATCCCAACCTGCCGCAGCGCGCCGACGCGCAGGACACCGGTCACTCGCATGGCCACGGCGGCGGCGGGCATGGCGCCGACAAGGGCGCCGGCCAGCCGGTGCCGGACGAGCCTTCGCGCGATGACGGCGACGCCACCACGGTGCACGCCTCCGACGAAGGCGGCGAGCTGAAGGCCGATGAAGGCGCGGCGCCGAAACAGGACGGCGACGCCGGCACCGTGGTCGGCGCGATGCAGAGCTCGAACGCCGTGCGCAGCGAGCAGGCGGTGGCGATCGGCGGCGTCAAGGCGATGCCGGCCGTGCGTGCGCTGGCGAAGAAGCTGAAGATCGACCTGGCGCGCGTGCGCGCCACCGGCCCCGACGGCACGGTAACGATGGCCGACGTCAAGCAGGCCGCCGCCGCGGGAACGGCGCCTGTGGGACCGGCTGTAGGAGCGGCTGTAGGAGCGGCTTCAGCCGCGATGCCCTCCCCGATCCCTTCCGCCACCACCGCCGCCGCGATCGCTGCGGCCACTCCGTCGCCGGCGCGGGCCATCGCGCCTGAAGGCGCTCCTACAGGAAAACCCAGGGGCGATACGGCGGTCGCGATGGACGTCGACGACCCGATCCGCGGCGTCCGCCGCAACATGGTCCGCTCGATGTCGCAGGCGCATGCCGAAGTCGTGCCGACCACGCTGATGGACGACGCCGACCTGCACGCCTGGGCGCCGGGCGAGGACATCATGGTCCGTCTGATCCGCGGCCTCGCGGTCGCGGCGCAGCAGGTGCCGGCGATGAACTCCTGGCTCAACGCCAAGGAAGGCACCCTGCGCCGGCATACGCGCGTCGACGTCGGCATCGCGATCGATTCGCCCGACGGCCTGTTCGTCGGCAACCTGCGCGGCGCCGAGCGGCTCTACCCGCAGCAGGTGCGTGCCGAGCTCAACCGCATCCGCGACGGCGTCAAGAACCGCTCGCTGCCGCCGGAAGACCTGCGCGGCTACACGATCATGCTCAGCAACTTCGGCGTGTTCGCCGGCAAGTACGCGACGCCGGTCGTCGTGCCGCCGTGCGTGGCGATCATCGGCGCCGGCCGCCTGCACCACGCGGTGGTGCCGGTGCTGGGTGGCATCGAGGCTCACCGCATCATGCCGCTGTCGCTGACCTTCGATCACCGCGCCGCCACCGGTGGCGAGGCGGCGCGCTTCCTGAAGGCGCTGATCGACGACCTGCAGCGCGCGAAGTAAGGCCATGGCGCACCACAGCCGCCTCGCCGGTTTCATCATCGACTGCGAAGGCGGCGCGCTGGACGCGCACGCGGAGTTCTGGAGCCGTGCGCTGGGGCTGGGCATCGTCGACCCGAACGAAGGCGACGACGGCCGCTACGCGGTGCTGGACGGTTCGCCGCTCGGACTGCACATCGAGGTGCAGCGCGTCGAACACCCGCCGCGCGTGCACCTGGACATCGAGAGCGACGACATCGAGGCCGAGGCGGGGCGCCTGATCGCCCTCGGCGCCAGGGAGATCGCGCGGCCCCACGACAGCCGCTGGATCGTGCTCGAAGCCCCGACGGGCCACCGCTTCTGCGTCGTCCGCAGCAAGCGCCGCCTGACCCGCAGCAACGCCAACGTCCACGACTGAGCGTTCCGGATTTCGCAGAAGCACGCAGATTCCGCAGATTTCAGGGATGAATGCGGATCAAGCCTGTGCGGATGGGAGCAATGGACCGTCTACCCATCGTTGTTCGATCCGCCCTGATCCGAGAAATCTGCGGAATCTGTGTTCCTTCCCGCCCGGCTTCGTCGGAGCCGTTCAGTCCGCGAAAGTCGCGAGGGCCGCATCGACGTCGTCAGCCGTGACGCCCTCGGAGAGTCGGCCGATGGTCGTGGCCTTGCCGGTCAGTTCGCCGGACTTCAGGCGGGCGATGAGTTCGCCGGCGTCCTTCGGCGAGGCGAAGCCCTCGCTGACCAGGAGTTCGCGGCCGTCGGCGGCGATGAGCTTGAAGTGGAAGCGGCCGTCCTTCTCGCGGTACTGCTTGAAGGTCGGCAGCGTCGCCTTCTTCGCCTTTTCCGGCTTCGCCGCACCGGCGGCGGCACCGAGGTCGCGCAAGCCGACCGCGTGCCGCAGCTCACGCATGAACGGCGTCGCGATCGTGCGCGCTTTCGCGGCGCCCTCGCGCAGCCGCGCCTCGATCGCGGCCGGGTCGGCGATCAGGGCCTGGTAGCGCTCGCGCAGCGGCGCGACCTCGCCGTCGATCACCTCGAGAAGCGCCTGCTTGGCGTCGCCCCAGCCGATGCCGTCGGCGAACGCCTGCGCGAAGGCCGCGGTCTGCTCCGGCGTCGCGAAGGCCTGGTAGAGCTGGAACAGCGCCGAGCCCTCGGTGTCCTTCGACTCGCCGGGCGCGCGCGAGTCGGTGACGATCGAGAAGATCAGCTTCTTCAACTCGGCCTTCGGCGCGAACAGCGGGATGGTGTTGTCGTAGCTCTTGCTCATCTTGCGGCCGTCGAGACCGGGCAGGGTCGCCACGTTCTCGTCGATCGCCGCTTCCGGCAGCACGAAGTGCTCGCCGTAGAGGTGGTTGAAGCGGGCGGCGAAATCGCGCGCCATCTCGATGTGCTGCACCTGGTCGCGGCCGACCGGCACCAGGTTGGCACGGAACATCAGGATGTCCGCCGCCATCAGCACCGGATACATGAACAGGCCGGCGGTGACGCCCGCGTCCGGGTCGGCGTGCTCGGCGACGTTGCGGTCCACCGCCGCCTTGTAGGCGTGCGCGCGGTTGAGGATGCCCTTGCCGGCGACACAGGTCAGCAGCCAGGTCAGCTCGGGAATCTCGGGGATGTCGGACTGGCGGTAGAACCACACCCTGTCCGGATCCAGCCCGCAGGCCAGCCACGCCGCCGCGATCTCCAGCGTCGAGCGCTGCACCCGCGCCGGGTCCTGGGCCTTGATCAGCGCGTGGTAGTCGGCGAGGAAGTAGAAGCTCTCGACGCCCGGGCGGCGGGAGGCGGCGACCGCCGGGCGGATCGCGCCGGCGTAGTTGCCCAGGTGCGGGGTACCGGAAGTGGTGATGCCGGTGAGGACGCGGGTGTTCGACATGGATTTCGGCGGCTGACGCGGGGCCCGCCAGTCTAACCGCGGCGGCAACCCCGTTCCCCGCCGCCGGGCGTTGGAAGCCGTGCCCGACCCCGGAGAATGCCCATGAAACGCCTGTTCCTGCTGCTTTCCGCCCTGCTGGCGCTGGCCCTGTGCGGCTGCGCCCGCGCCGACACCCTGGTCGGCCTGAGCGTGCGCGACCTCGACAGCGGCCACGACCTGCCCGCGTGGCCGCACGACGGCCGCCACTGGATCGAGGGCCGTCCCGGCCACCGCTACGCGATCGTGCTGCAGAACCTGACCGGCGAGCGCGTACTCGCGGTGGTCTCCGTCGACGGCGTCAACGTGATCAGCGGCGAAACCGCCGGCAGCGCCCAGAGCGGCTACGTGCTCGAACCGTGGCAGCGGCTGGAGGTGCGCGGCTGGCGCAAGAACCTCGGCGAGGTCGCCGAGTTCCACTTCACCGCCCTGCCCGACAGCTACGCCGCCCGCACCGGCCGCCCCGGCAACGTCGGCGTGATCGGCGTCGCCGCCTTCCGCGAGAAGCGCCCGGCGCCGCCGGTGCACATCGGCCAGCCGACCTATCCGCCGCCGGCGCCCTGGTACGAGCGCGACGATGTCGCCGCCGCCCGCGCCGAAGCGCCCCGGCCCGCCGCGCCCGCGCAGTCCGCACCTTCGCCCGCCGACGCCGGCAGCCGCGCCCGCGAAGCCGAAAGCCGCGCCTACGCCCCCTACGCCGACGAGCCGCGGCAGCAGCTCGGCACCGGCCATGGTGACCGTCGCCGCGACGCCGCTTCGGTGACGCAGTTCGAACGCGCGTCGCGCCACCCGGCCCAACTCGCGAGCCTGTATTACGACAGCGCCGAGGTGCTGGTCGCCCGCCGCATCCTGCCGCCGCGCTGGCCGCAGCCGCCGGGCCGTCCGGAGCCCTTCCCGCTCGGCTTCGCGCCCGATCCCCGGTGAATGCATTCCCCCCCTGTAGGAGCGGCTTCAGCCGCGATGCCTTTGCACAGGAGACAGGCAGTAACCCGGTACGCGGCGACCGCAGCCCGACGTAGACTTCGTCCAGTCCCTGACCGGAGTCGCCCATGTTCCGCCGCCTCGCCACCCCCGCCCTGCTCGTCCTCGCCGCGCTGTTCCTGCTCTCGGCCTGCAACACCGTCGAAGGCTTCGGCCGCGACCTCAGCAAGGCCGGCGAGAAGATCGAGGACGCCGCCAACTGACCTGCAGCTCGTCCCTGTAGGAGCGGCTTCAGCCGCGATGCCCTGTAGGAGCGGCTTCAGCCGCGATGCCCTGTAGGAGCGGCTTCAGCCGCGATGCTCTTGCCTAGAGCATCGCGGCTGAAGCCGCTCCTACAGAGGCGGGCGGGGGGTCAGTCGCGCATCAGGGTGGATTTGCCGAAGAGCGACTCGACCAGGTCGACGGCCAGCAAGCCCGTGCGGTTGTGGTCGTCGAAGGCCGGGTTGAGTTCGACGATGTCGAGCGAACCCATGCGGCCGGTGTCGGCGATCATCTCCATCACCAGCTGCGCCTCGCGGTAGGTCGGACCGCCGGGAATCGTGGTGCCGACGCCGGGGGCGATCACCGGGTCGAGGAAGTCGACGTCGAAACTGACGTGGATGTGGGTCTCGTCGTCGACGCCGGCCAGCGCCTCCTCCATCGCCCGCTTCATGCCGACCTCGTCGATGTGGCGCATGTCGTAGACGTCGAGGCCGTATTCCTTCACCAGCTTCTTCTCGCCCGGGTCGACCGAACGGATGCCGATCTGGCGGATCTCCCCGGGCTGCAGCGCCGGCGCGTCGCCACCCAGATGGGTCAGCGGGCGCGGACCGAGGCCGCAGAGGCAGGCGACCGGCATGCCGTGGCAGTTGCCGGACGGCGTGACCTCGCAGGTGTTGAAGTCGGCGTGGGCGTCGAGCCACAGCACGCGCAGCTTGCGGCCTGTGGCGCGGCAGTGCGCGGCGACCGCGGTGATGCTGCCGACCGCCAGGCAGTGGTCGCCGCCGAGCATGACCGGCAGACGCCCGAAGCGCAGCTGCGAGGCCACCGCCTCCATCACCCGGCGGTTCCATTCGACGACCTGGTCGAGATGGCGATAGCCCGCGGTCGGCGGCTGCCAGGGATTCGCCGGGCCGAGCAGGTTGCCGGTGTCGAGCACGTCCAGCCCACGCGCGCGCAGGGCCTCGCCGAGGCCGGCGACACGCAGCGCCTCCGGCCCCATCGAGGCCCCGCGGTGGCCGGCACCGACGTCGGTCGGGGCGCCGATCAGGGCGATCTGCGGAAAGGTTCGGCTCATTGCTTCGGCTCCTCGCTGGTGCCGGCTCCCGGACTCGAACCGGGGACCTACCGCTTACAAGGCGGTTGCTCTACCAACTGAGCTAAGCCGGCGATGCCGCGATTCTACCCGCTGCGCCGCGGTTCACCGGCATTCCAGCGCCTGCGCCGACACGCCCTCGCGCCGCGGCAGCAGGGCCGCCCAGTCCAGCCCGGGTTCGGAGGCGAGATCGATCCACCACACCGGCGCCGCCGCGGGGCGCGCCTCGAGCACGGGTTCGAAGCCGAGCGCGGCGATCTGGTCGCGGCGGCGTTCGGCATTCGCGAGGTCGCGGAAGGCGCCGAGCGAGACCGTGTTGACGTCGGCGCCGCCGGTGACGACGTAGTAGTCGTTGACGCCCTTGGCGGCGAGCGCGCGACCGGCCGCCAGCGCCTGCTCGCGGTCCCCGGCCGCGGGCAGGAACACCCGCCAGCCGCGCGATTCGCCGGCGGCGACCTCGCGGAATTCGATGCGGGCGACGTGCGGCGCCAGCGCACCCATCGCCGCGCGCATTTCGGCCGGGGTCGCGAACGGGCCGAGCGTCAGGCATTCGACATCGGCGGGTACCGGCACCGGGATGCCCGCGGTGTCGGCCTGCTCCGGCGTCGGCGGCGGTCCCGCCTCGCCGAGCAGCACGAGGCTGCCGACGCCGGTGTCGACCGGCGGCGGCAGCAGCACCGGCTTCTCGCGCTGCAGGGCCCACCACAGGCCGACGCCGAGGTTCAGGCAACACAGGAACACCACCAGTCCGCGCAGGATCATCCGTTCTCGCCCGCGGTCTCCGCCGCATAGACCGCCAGGCCTTCCAGCACCAGTGCCGGTGCGGCCTCGACGGTATCGATTTCCAGGGATTGCAGCAGGCGGTCGCCGCCACCGCCACTGACCAGCACCCGCGGCGGCCGACCGAGCAGCCGCGTCGCCTGCCGGTGCGCGCGTTCGACCAGGCCGAGGGCGGCGCCGAGGCTGCCGCCGGCGAGTGCGTCGGCGGTGTCGGCGGCGAAATCCATCGCCTCGCCGCCGGCATAGGCCAGCGCCGGGAAACGCTGCGCCAGCGCCGCGCGCATGTGTTCCGGACTCGGCGCGATGACGCCGCCGCGATGCTGGCCGCTGCCGTCGATCAGGTCGACGGTGAGCGCGCTGCCGGCCGACACCAGCAGCCAGGGCTCGGCACCCCGGCGATGCGCCGCCAGCAGCGCGAGGAAGCGGTCGACGCCGAGCCGCGCCGGTTCCGCGTAGGCGATGCGCACGCCGGCGCATTCGCTGCGCGTGCGTGCGCGCGTCGCCGGATTGCCGTGGCTGGCCAGCGCTTCGGCGACGGTCGCCGTGAGTTCCGAGGAGGCGACGGAGGCCAGCCAGCAGCGGTCGCCGCGGCGCACGCCGGCGAGCCAGCGCTGCAGCGACGGCAGGAAGTCGGCGCTGCCGTGCGCGAAGGCCTGGGCCGCGGCCGGCGCCCGGCCCGGCCGCCAGGCGGCGACCTTCAGCCGCGAATTGCCGAGATCGAGCAGCCAGTTCATGCGGCGCGCAGGCTGGCTTCGCCGGCGTGGAAGCGCCGGACGGTCCCGTCGGCGCCGCGCAGGCACAGCGCGCCGTCGGCGGCGATGCCCTCGGCGATGCCCTCGTGCACGCGCTCGCCCTCGATCAGGCGCACCGGCCGCTGCGCCAGCAGGTCGTGCCGCTGCCAGGCCGGCAGGAACGGCGCCAGGCCCTCGGCCTCGAAACGCGGCAGCAGCACCAGCAGCGCATCGAGCAGCGCGGCGGCGACTTGCGGCCGCGTCGGCGCGCTGTCGCCGGCGAGGGTGGCGACGTCGATCCACGGCTGGTCGATCGCCGCATCGGCCGGCATCGCCACGTTCAGGCCGAGGCCGATCACCACCCGCATCGGCCCGCCGGCGTCGCCACCGACCTCGACCAGGATGCCGCCGAGCTTGCGCCCACGCGCGAGCAGGTCGTTGGGCCATTTGAGTCCGGCCTCGCCGATGCCGAGCGCGTGCAGTGCCTCGCAGGTGGCGACGCCGACCGCCAGGCTCAGGCCCTGCAGCGCGGCGATGCCGCCCTCGAAGCGGCGCGACAGGCTCAGGTAGAGGTTGGCGGCGAGCGGTGACTGCCATTCGCGGCCACGGCGGCCACGGCCGGCCGTCTGCCGCTCGGCGAACCAGGCGCGCGTGCCCTGCGCCGGCGCCGGTTCGCGCAGCGCGAGCGCATTGGTCGAATCGGTCTCGAACAGCACCTCGAGCCCGGCGAGTTCCGTGCGCGCCGCCGGTGACAGCGCCGCGGCGAGCGCGTCGGCATCGAGCAGCTGCAGCGGCCGCGCCAGCCGGTACCCGCTGCCCGCCGCCGCGGCGATGTCGACGCCGGCGGCGCGCAGGCTTTCGATGCGCTTCCACACCGCGGCGCGGCTGATGCCGAGTTCGCGGGCCAGCGCCGCGCCCGAGGCCGGGCCGGCGCACAGGCGGGCGAGCAGGGCGCGGTCGCTCACGCGGCGCCCCGCCGGCGCGCGAACAGGCGCACGCGCTCGAAGCGGCTCTCGGTACCGGCGCGCAGCCGCGCGACATTGCTGCGATGGGTGTACAGAATGAACAGCGCCGCGAAGGCCGCGAACACCAGGCGTTCCGCCGGGGCGCCCTCGATCAGCGCGAACGGCAGCAGCGCGAAGGCCGCGAGGATCGTCGCCAGCCCGACGTAGCCACCGATCACCAGGACGACGAGCCAGGTGCCGAGCATCACCGCGACCGCCCACGGCCAGGCCAGCAGCAGCGCGCCGAGCAGGGTCGCCGCGCCCTTGCCGCCGCGGAAGCCGTGGAAGACCGGCCACACGTGCCCGAGCACCGCGGCCGCCGCCGCCGCATAGGGCAACCAGCTCACACCAGCGCCGAAGCGGAGCGCCAGCCACACCGCCAGCACGCCCTTGCCGACATCGACGACGACGGTGCCGAGCGCGAACTTCCAGCCCTGCGTGCGCAGCGCATTGGTGCCGCCGGCATTGCCGCTGCCCTGCCGACGGATGTCGATCCCGCGCAGCCGC
This sequence comes from Arenimonas composti TR7-09 = DSM 18010, assembly GCF_000426365.1. Taxonomy (GTDB): domain Bacteria; phylum Pseudomonadota; class Gammaproteobacteria; order Xanthomonadales; family Xanthomonadaceae; genus Arenimonas; species Arenimonas composti. The sequence continues at coordinate 435,648 of NZ_AUFF01000003.1, forward strand.
CCGAGCAGCAGGCTGCCGGAGAGCGAGCCGAGGGCGTAGGCGGTGGCGAGGAGGGCGAGGACGAGCATCCCGTGATTCTAGGCCATGCCCCCTGTAGGAGCGGCTTCAGCCGCGATGCCCTGCAGGAGCGCCTCCAGCCGCGATCGAACGGCATTGACGGCAAGAGCATCGCGGCTGAAGCCGCTCCTACAAAGCCCGGTGGCGGTGAGTCAGCCCGCCGGCTGCACGGCAACCACCACCGCCCCCGGCCCCGCATGCGCGCCGACCGCCGAGCCGGTCTCGACCAGCCACGCGTCGCGCACGTCGAGGCGTTCGCGCAGCGCGGCGAGCGTGGCGGCGCCGGCTTCCGGCGCATCGCAGTGGCCGACCGCGACATGCCAGGCCTGCCGGCGATCGACCCGGCGCGCGACCCAGCCGGCGAAACGCTCCGGTAGCCGCCGGCGCCCGAACAGGCCGCTGGCCAGCTTCAGGCGGCCGTCGTCGGTGAGCCGGGCGATGCCGGCCAGGCCCAGCGCCTGCGCGATCGGCAGCGCCCAGGCCGGCACGCGGCCACCGCGCACCGCGTGGGCGATGTCGGGTGCCATCGCGAAGGTCTTCGTCAGAGGACGCAGGCGCGCGAGTTCGGCGAGGATCGCATCGGCGTCCGCGCCGGCCAGTGCCATCTCGCCGGCGCGCGCGACCATCAGCCCTTCGCCGACCGAGGCATTGCCGGTGTCGAACACATGCGCGCGGCCATCCTGGCGCTGCGCCGCAGTCTCGCCGGCCTGCAGCGTGCCCGACAGCGTCCGCGACAGGCCGACATAGACCAGCGCCCGGTGATGCGACAGCAGGAATTCGAACTGGCGGCGGAAGTCGCCCGCCGGCGGCTGGCTGGTGCGCGGCAGCACCGCTTCGCTGCGCAGCTTGCGGTAGAAGTCCTTCGTCGACAGCCCGACCTTGTCGAGGTAATCGCGTTCGCCGAAGTTCACGCGTGCCGCGACCATGTGCACGTTGAGCTGCGTCATCAGCGTTTCCGGGAGATCGGCGGCGCTGTCGGTGATCACCGCGATGCCGACCTTGCCGGCGGCGGTGCGTGCCTGCGCATGCATGTCGTCGGCCTTCGCCGATTCCACGCGGCCGAAGCGGCCGGCGATCTCGAACAAGGCACCCGGATCGCGCACGTGCGCATGCAGGCGCAGGCGCTGCGCACTGCCGGCGAGCACCACGCAGGAGGCGCCGAGGGCGTCGACGGCGGCGCGCAGCGCGGCGCGGTCGAGCACCTCGGCCACCAGCAGGCATTCGCTGCACCAGCGGTGTTCCGGATCGGCGTCGGCGAGTTCGCCGTGCGCCTCCGCGGCCTCGAGCTCGGCCGGGGTCTCGTCGGCGACGCCGGCGGCGTCGACCGCGCCGGAGGCGATGAATTCGTCGATGCCCTCGAGCAGGTCGACGAAGCCGCGCGCACCGGCGTCGACGACCCCGGCCTTCGCCAGCACCGGCAGCTGCTTCGGCGTGTCCGCGAGGGCGCGCCGGCTGTGTTCGAGCGCGCGCCTGAACCAGGCGCCGAGGTCCTCGCCGCCACGCGGATCCAGGGCCTCGGCGAACGCGGCGATGACGCTGAGGATCGTGCCCTCTTTCGGCTCGCTGAGCGCCTGGCGCGCGGAAGCGGCGCCGGCGCGCACGGCGCGGGCGAGTGCCGCCGGGTCGAGGGCACGCACCGGCCCGACCGCTTCGGCGACGCCGGTCAGGAACTGCGCGAGGATCGCCCCGGAATTGCCGCGGGCGCCGTCGACGGCGTCCTCGCCGACGCGCCGCAGCAGGTCGCCGGCGCCCTGGCTGCGGCGGCTGAGCGCGCCGGCCAGCACACCACCGAGGGTGAAGGCGAGATTGCTGCCGGTGTCGCCGTCGGGCACCGGAAACACATTGATGCGATTCAGGGCGTCGCGCTGGGCGATCACCCGCCGCGCCCCGGCGATCAGCGCACGGCGCAGGGCGGGACCGCGGATCAGCGCCGGTGCGGACAGGGCGAAGGAGGCGGCGTTCATGCCCGCCGGAGTCTAGCCGGGACGTACACCGTTGATCACCCGGGAACCCGGGAGGGAGATCACGGATTTGGTATAACGTCGGCTGCAACCTTTCGCCGCCGTCGGGCATCCCTTCGGCATTCCCTGCGAGGTGACCCATGAACCGGATCCTGATCGCGCTGCTGCTCGCTTTCGTCGCGTCCGGCGTCCACGCCGCCGATGGCGAACAGGACGCGGCCCCGGCCACCGGCTGCCCGAAAGCGCAGGAAACGCCGACCAAGGCCACGCCGGCGGACGCCAATGGCAGCACCGGCGGTCCCGGCACCACCGCGCCGGTGCGTCCACGCAGCGAATCCCGTACCCGCGGCGGCCCGCGCTGGCACAGCCTGCTGCCGGGAATGATCCGCTGAGATCGCTGTTCCGCCGGCTGCGCGCGCCGCGCACGCTTTCCCCCGACGATATCGCCCTGCTCGCCGAGGCCGCGCCGTGGGTCGCGCGCCTCGCGCCCGCACGCCGCGAACGCCTGCACGGCCTAATCACCCGCTTCCGCGCCGGCAAGTCGATCACCCCGCTGCATGGTCTCGAACTCGACGACCACCAGCGCATGCTGCTGGCGGCGCTGTGCTGCCTGCCGCTGCTCGAGTTCGGCGCCGAGGGTCTGCGCGGCTGGTCGCAGGTGCTCGTCTACCCCGGCGCCTTCCGCGCCCAGCGCCACGAGCACGACGAGGACACCGGCGTGCTGCACGAATACGACGAGGACCTGATCGGCGAATCCTGGGAATTCGGCCCGCTGGTGCTGTCCTGGGACGACGTCGCCGCCGAGGCCGGGTCGCCGCACGAGGGCTTCAACGTCGTCGTGCACGAGATGGCGCACAAGCTCGACGCCCTCGACCAGGCGATGGACGGCACCCCACCCCTGCCCGCCGCCTGGCAGCGCGCCTGGGCCCGCGACTTCCAGGCGGCCTACGAGGCCTTGTGCGCCCGCGTCGACGCCGGCGAGGAAACCGTCATCGACCCCTACGCGGCCGAAGCCCCCGAGGAATTCTTCGCGGTCACCAGCGAATACCACTTCTCGGCGCCCGCGGTACTGGCGGCGGCGATGCCGGAGGTCGCGTCGCACCTGCGGCGGTTCTATGGCGAGTCGCCGCTTTGAAGCGAGGAACGAGGAACGAGGAACGAGTGACAGCCCGCGCCCCTGGCGCGGCCGCGCGAAGCGCGAGTGTTCACTCGTTCCTCGTTCCTCGTTCCTCGTTCCTCGCTTTCAGATCGCCGGCGGGAAGCGCACGACGAACCGCGCGCCGCCCAGCTCCTCCGAGCGCCCGACACTGAACTCGCCGCGGTAGGCGGCGACGATGTCCTGCACGATCGACAGGCCGATGCCGTGGCCCTGCACGCGTTCGTCGCCGCGCACGCCGCGCTGCAACACGCGTTCGACCTTGTCCGGCGGGATGCCCGGGCCATCGTCCTCGACCTCGAAGGTGACACCGGGGCGGCGGTTCGGCGCCGGCTCGCCCTGGACCCGCAGCAGCACCCGCGATCCCGCCCACTTGAAGGCGTTCTCGAGCAGGTTGCCGAGCAGCTCCTGCAGGTCGCCGAGTTCGCCGTGGAAGCGCGCGGCGCCGTCGATCTCGAACTCGCAGAGCACGCCTTTGGCGGCGTAGACCTTCTCCAGGCCGGCGACGATCTCCTCGGCGCGCGGCTCGATCTCGATCGGCGCCGCGAACAGCGCGTGGCCGCTGCGGGCGGCGCGCGAGAGCTGGTAGGAGACGATCTCGTTCATGCGCTGCACCTGGGTCTCGACCTCGGCGCGCAGTTCCTCGTTTCCGGCGTCGGCCTCGAGGCGCGCACGCAGCACCGCCAGCGGCGTCTTCAGGCTGTGCGCGAGGTCGGACAGGGTATTGCGGCTGCGCTCCAGGTGGCTGCGCTCGCTCTCGATCAGGCCGTTGACGCTCTCGGTGATCGCCTCGAGCTCGCGCGGATGCCATCCGGAGAGGCGCTGGCTCTGGCCGGCCCGCACGCGCGCGACCTCGCGCTCGACGTTGCGCAGCGGCAGCAGGCTCCAGCGCAGCACGCCCAGCTGCAGCAGCAACAGCGCGATCGTGGCGACGCCGAGGTAGCTCCACAGCGCGCGCCGGAAAACGATCACCTGCGCCTGGATCTGCGCGGCATCCTCGTAGACGCTGAAGGTGACCTCGAAGTCGTCGACCGACTCCCAGACCACGCCCATCGAGTACGAATAGACGGCGTTCTCCATGCCGTGCGCGTCGATGATGCGCAGCGGCCCCTCGAAGCGCGTCTCACCGGGGCCGAGCAGTTCGACCGGCGGCAGCGAACGCCCGCGCACCGACTCCGATTCCCAGCGCAGGCCGGCGCCGCGCACGCTCGCGTACAGGCCCTGGCCGATCAGCGTGAAGCGGATGTCCGGCGGGATCTCCGGCGGGATGAAATTGCGGCCGCGGTCGAACTCGCTGCCCTGCACGTAGGCGATCGCCAGCGTCTCCAGGCGGACGCGCAGCGCATTCTGGGCGGTGTCGACGAAGGCGCGGTCGAGGGCGTAGCCGGTGAAGCCGAGGAACGCGACCAGCGCGAGGCTGGCCGCGAGCAGCTGCCGCGCCTGCAGCGACAGCGTGCGCCAACGCCGCATGGGCGCTTACTCGTCGCGCGGGATCGCGAAGCGATAGCCGCGGCCGCGCACGGTCTCGATGGGCTTGATCTGGCCATCCGGGTCGAGCTTCTTGCGCAGGCGGCCGATGAAGACCTCGAGGACGTTGGAATCGCGGTCGAAATCCTGCTGGTAGATGTGCTCGGTGAGGTCGGCCTTCGAGACCAGCTCGCCGGCGTGCAGCATCAGGTACTCGAGCACCTTGTATTCGTAGCTGGTCAGGTCGACGAGCGTGCCGTTGACGGCCACCGTCTGCGCCGACAGGTCGAGACGGATCGGACCGCAGTCGAGCGTCGGCTTGCTCCAGCCGGCGGCGCGGCGCAGCAGCGCGTTCATGCGCGCCAGCAGTTCCTCGACGTGGAAGGGCTTGACCAGGTAATCGTCGGCGCCGGACTTCAGGCCCTCGACCTTGTCCTGCCAGCTCGAGCGCGCGGTCAGGATCAGGATCGGGAACTTCTGGCCCTCGGCGCGCAGCGCCTTGACCAGGTCCATGCCGGACATCTTCGGCAGGCCGAGATCGATCACGGCGATGTCGAACGGCACTTCGCGGCCGTTGTACAGACCTTCCTCGCCGTCGGCGGCGGTGTCGACCGCGAACCCTTCGCGCTTCAGGCGCGCGGCGAGGGTCTCGCGCAGCGGGGCTTCATCCTCGACCAGCAGAACGCGCATGTCGTCTCCTTCGACTGGGCCGACCGGACGGAAGGTCCGGGCGGCGGGGTTCAATCGCCGCGACGGCCGCGGCCGCCGCCGCGGTCGAACCGGTCCTCGCGCCGGTCGTCGCGCTCGCGCGACTGCTCGCGCTGGCGTTCGCGACGCTCGGCTTCGACGCGCTGCTGCCGTTCGCGGGCAGCCTCGGCGCCCTGATCGTTGCGGAACTCGCGTCGCCGGTCCGTCAACTCCGGGCGCTCGCGGCGACCCGGACCGCGGTCCTCGTCGATCACGCGCACGCGACCGTCGGGAGTCAGGACCTTGATGCGATAGACCTCGCGGCCGCCGCGCTGCATCGGCTCGGCCTGCAGCACCCGGCCACCGGCGCGTTCTACTTGGCGGACCCGGTCGGCGGCCTCGTCGCGGCTACCGCGGTCACCCCGCTGCTGCGCCGCCACGGTGAGTGGGGCGAGCGCGAGCGCGCAGAACATCAGCAGTGTCGTGGGGGCGTGACGCATCGCTTGGATACTAGCTCCGGGCATTCGTGGCCGGCTAGCCACGGGAATGGGCGGCAGTCTGTTGAGCGGCCAGTGAACTCCTTCTGAACCTTTTGTGCATCAATCACTTGCGCCGCTTTCCGTGCAGCGGGCGGTCAGCCACGACGGGCCGCCGCCAGGGCGCGTGGCCGAAGCCCCCGTGTATCCTGTCGCGCTCGCATCCCCGGTACAGGAAATGCCCGCAGCTTCAGCCGGATCTCCCCGCGAGCCCGCGTCCTGGCGCCTTTGCGTCGCGCCGATGATGGACTGGACCGATACCCACTGCCGGGTCTTCCACCGCCTGCTCGCCCCGGACGCGCGCCTGTACACCGAGATGGTGCATGCGCAGGCGGTGATCCACGGCGATCGCCGGCGCCTGCTCGGCTTCGACCCGGTCGAGCACCCGGTGGCACTGCAGCTAGGCGGCAGCGACCCCGGCCACCTCGCGACCGCGACCCGGATCGGCGTCGAGTGGGGCTACGACGAGATCAATCTCAACGTCGGCTGCCCCAGCGACCGCGTGCAGGCCGGCCGCTTCGGTGCCTGCCTGATGAAGGAACCGGCGCTGGTCGCCGAGTGCATGGCGGCGATGCGCGCAGCCGCCGGCACGGTGCCGGTCACGGTGAAATGCCGGCTGGGCGTCGACGAGATGGAGGACTACGGCGTCTTCCTCGGATTCATCGACACCGTCGCGGCGGCCGGCATCGACACCTTCGTCGTGCACGCGCGCAAGGCCTGGCTGCAGGGCCTGAGCCCGAAGGAGAACCGTGAGATCCCGCCGCTGCGTTACGACTGGGTCGACCGCCTGAAGACCGAGCGGCCGGCGCTGCGCATCGTCCTCAACGGCGGCCTGGGCGAGGTCGAGGCGGCCGTGGCCGCGGCGCAACGCCTCGACGGGGCGATGATCGGCCGCGCCGCCTACCACGAGCCCTACCGCCTGCACCTGATGCAGGTCGCGCTGTTCGGCGGCGAAGCCCGGCCGCGCGCCGAACTGCTGCGGGCGCTGCGCCCCTACGTCGAGGCCCAGCTCGCGCGCGGCGTCGCGCTGAAGCACATCAGCCGACACCTGCTCGGCCTCTTCCACGGCCAGCCCGGCGGCCGCCTGTTCCGCCAGGTGCTCAGCGAACGCGCGACCAAGCCCGGTGCCGGCTGGGACGTGATCGAAGCCGCCCTCGCCGCCACCGACCCCGCCTGCGCGTAAGCGCAGTCACTACCTCGTACCTCGTACGAACTACCACCAAGCCGCATGCTCACGCGCGACCCGACCGAATTCCTCGCCCACGCCCGCGCGCTCGCCGCCGACGCCGGCCCCGCCTGCGCCAAGGCCGCTTTCCTCGTCGCCCCGGACGGTTTCGCGCTCGCCGCGCAGTCGGCCAGCGACAACGCCTACATGGACCTGGCCGCGGCGGTGGACCCCGGGAAGGCGCTGGCCCAGCACCGGGCGCTGCAGGCGGCGCTGGCGACGAGCCTGCCGGTGATCGCCTTCCCCGGCGACCCGGGCTGCCCCGACGGCGTGTTCCCGAACAACGTGTTCGCCACCGCGCCGGGCCGGTTGCTGGTCGGCCGCATGCGCCACCCGGTGCGCCAGCGCGAGGCCGAACGCGCCGACATCCGCGGCTTCTTCGCGGCGATGGGCTATGCCGAGGTCGACCTGCGCCAGGAGCCCGGCGTCTGCGAACTCACCGGTTCCTTCGTGATCGACCGCGCCCGCGGCCTCGGCTTCGCCGGCCTCGGCGAGCGCTGCGATCCGGCGGGCGCCGCCGCGGTCCACGCCGCGCTCGGTCTGCGCGCGACCCTGCTGTTCGACCTGGCCGACGGCGAGTACCACACGAACGTCGTCATGAGCGTGCTCGCCGGACGCGCGCTGGTGATCTGCGCCGACGGTTTCGCCGACCCGGCGGTGCCGGCAGCGATCGCGGCGCTGTACGCCCCGCGGGTGGTCGCGCTCGACGCCGCGCAGAAAGCCGCCTTCGCCGGCAACTGCATCGCCCTCGACGAGGGCCGGGTCTGGTTCAGCCGGCGGGCGGCGCAGGCCCTCCGTGCCGGCCAGCGCGAGGTCCTGGCGAGCGCCGGGTTCGCGATCGGCGAGGTCGAACTCGGCGAACTGGAGAAGGCCGGCGGCTCGCTGCGCTGCTGCGTCGCCGAGATCTTCTGACGGCCGCCTTCACACGGCATGGAGCCCGCCTCGGCCATCGTTCGCGCCGCGTGAAGAGGGCACCGGTTTGACGGCCGCCGTCGGCGGCGGCCAGCATCGGGGCGGCACACCACAGCTTTCACGCACGGCCCCCGGGGATACCGCGCGCCGTCGCGCCGCCCGCATGCAGGAGTTTTCGTGGATCGAAGCCAGGTTTCCGCCGTTCCGAGCGCGCCGGTGAGCGTGCTGCCGTTCCGCGTGTTCGCCGGCTTCGTGCTGGCGGCGATCGCGGTGATCCTGATCGGCGCGCTGTCGTGGCAGGCGCTGGAGGAACGCGGACGCGCCGTCGACCGCATCGAGCGCGGCAATGCCCTGATCGCCGCCACCGAAGGTACCCTGCTGGCGCTGCGCGACATGGAGACGAGCCAGCGCGGCTACCTGCTGACCGGCAGCGAGCGCTACCTGCTGCCGCTGACCGAAGCCGAGGGCCGCCTGCCGGCGCTGTTCGGGGAAATGCGCGAACTCGGCGATGCCGACGCCGACCAGGCCCGCGACGTCTCGGTGCTGATCCACCTGGCCGAGGAGAAGAGCGCCGAGCTGCACCGGACGATCGACCTGTATCGGGAGGGCGATCGCGAGGAAGCGCTGCGCCTGGTGCGGACCGACCAGGGCCGCGAACTGATGCAGCAGGCGCGCGCGCTGGTGGCGCGCATGGTCGCCGACCAGCGCGAGCGGCTCGCGCAGGAACAGGCCGGCTGGCAGGCCGCCGCCGACAGTTCGTATGCGGTCACGCTCGGTGGCCTGTCGCTGCTGCTGGTGCTGATCGGCATCGCCGCGTGGATGGCCGCCCGCGACCACCGCGCCAGCGTCACCCAGGCCTGGCTGCGCAGCGGCCAGATGGGCCTGTCGGAGCGCCTGCAGGGCGACCGGTCGCTGGAAGCCCTGGCGACCGAGGCGATGGACTTCCTCGCGGCCTTCCTCGAAGCGCCGCTGGCGGCGGTGCATGCCGGCGACGGCGACGGCCTGGCCCACGTGACCAGCCGCGGCCGCGCCGACGCGGACGGCGTCGCCGCCGCGGCCAGCGGCCTGGTCCGGCAGGCGATCGACGCGAAGGCGCCGCTGCGGGTACGCGACCTGCCGGCCGACTACTTCCGGGTCGAGTCCAGCCTCGGCGGCGCCCGCGTGCGCGAACTGCTGCTGGTGCCGGCGCGCGTCGACGGCCGCACCGTCGCGGTCGTCGAGCTCGGCTTCTTCCGTGCGGTGCGGGCGGAGGACGTCGAATTCGCGGCGCGCGTTTCCGAGATGCTCGGCATCGCCGTGCGCGCGGCACAGAGCCGGCGCCGGCTGGAGGAGTTGCTGGAGGAAACCCAGCGCCAGGCCGAGGAACTGCAGACCCAGCAGGAGGAACTGCGGGTCAGCAACGAGGAGCTCGAGGAACAGAGCCGGCTGGCGCGGCAGGCGCAGACCCTGCTCGAGCACCAGCAGCGCGAGCTCGAGCAGACCAATACCGTGCTCGAGGAGCAGGCCACCCAGCTGGAGTCGCAGCGCGACGCCCTCGCCGAGGCGCAGGCGAACCTCGAGCAGCGCGCCGCCGAGCTCGAGCGGGTGAACCGCTACAAGTCCGAGTTCCTCGCCAACATGTCGCACGAGCTGCGCACGCCGCTCAATTCGACCCTGATCCTGTCGCGCCTGCTCGCCGACAACCGCGGCGGCCGCCTGTCGGACGAGGAAGTCGGCTTCGCCCGCATCATCCATTCCGCCGGCAACGACCTGCTGGCGTTGATCAACGACATCCTCGACCTGTCGAAGATCGAGGCCGGCAAGCTCGACGTCGTGATCGAGCCGATCGCGCCGGCGGCGCTGGTGCGCGAACTCGCCGAGAGCTTCGCGCCGACGATCCACGAGAAGGGCCTGTCCTTCCAGGTCGACGTCGCCGCCGCCGCCGAGGCCGCCGAGCTGCAGACCGACCGCCAGCGGCTCGCGCAGATCCTGCGCAACCTGCTGTCGAACGCGCTGAAGTTCACCGAGGCCGGCAGCGTCGTGCTGCGGCTGGAGACCGCGCCCGGCGATCGCCTGGCGTTCTCGGTGGTCGACACCGGCATCGGCATGCCCGAGGACCAGCACGAGGTCATCTTCGAGGCCTTCCGCCAGGCCGACGGCAGCACCCATCGCCGCTACGGCGGCACCGGCCTGGGCCTGTCGATCTCGCGTGACCTGGCGCGCCGGCTCGGCGGCGACCTCACCGTCACCAGTGCCGTCGGCCGCGGCAGCACCTTCACCCTGGTCCTGCCGCGGCAGGCCGTGGTCGACGCCGAGGCCGAGCCGATGCCGCTGCCGGCCACGCCGGCGAAGACCGCCATGCCCGCGACGCCGGCCCCGGCTCCGGCACCGGTGGGCCGCGCCGCCCCGGCGCGACACGGCGCGCATGCGCCGATCACCGGCAGCGCCCTCGCCGACGACCGTGACACCATCGCCAGCGGCGACCGCGTGATCCTGGCGGTCGAGGACGACCCGGGCTTCGCGGCGATCCTGCGCGACCTCGTGCAGGAGGCCGGCTTCCGCTGCCTGCTCGCGCACACCGGCGCCGACGGCCTCGCCGCGGCGCAGCAGTACACCCCGCACGCGATCCTGCTCGACGTCGTGCTGCCGGACCTGTCCGGCATGGGCGTGCTCGAGCAGCTCAAGCGCGATCCGCGCACCCGCCACATCCCGGTGCACATGCTGTCGGTCGCCGACTTCAGCCGCGAGGCGCGCGAGCTCGGCGCCGTCGGCTACGCCCTCAAGCCGGTCGAGCGCAGCCAGCTGCAGGAGGCGCTGAAGACGCTGGAACGGAAGTTCTCGCAGCAGGACCGGCGCGTGTTGGTGGTCGAGGACGACGAGCACCAGCGCATCAGCCTGACCGCGCTGCTGCAGACCGACGACATCCGCATCGTCACCGCCGAGAACGCCGCCGCCGCGCTCGACCTGCTCGGGCAGATGAGCTTCGACTGCATGGTGCTCGACCTGCACCTGCCGGACATGACCGGCTACCAGCTGCTCGAGCACATGGCCAGCCGCGACGACCTCGCGTTCCCGCCGGTGATCGTGCACACCGGCCGCAACCTGAGCCGCGAGGAGGAGCAGCGCCTGCTCGCCTACTCCGAGAGCATCATCCTCAAGGGCGCGCGCTCGCCGGAGCGCCTGCTCGACGAGGTCACGCTGTTCCTGCACCAGGTCGAGGCGCGGCTGCCGCCGGCGACCCAGCAGATGCTGCAGGAAGTGCGCGGCCGCGACGAAGTGCTCGACGGCCGCCGCGTGCTCGTGGTCGAGGACGACGTGCGCAACGTGCACGCGCTGACCGCGGTGCTGCGTCCGCGCGGCGTCCGCGTCGACGTCGCGCGCAACGGCCGCGAGGCGCTCGAGATGCTGGATGCGCAGGACGCGCACGACCCGTTCGAGCTCGTGCTGATGGACATCATGATGCCGGAGATGGACGGCCTGACCGCGACCCGGAAGATCCGCGAGCGCAAGGAATGGAACCGCATCCCGGTGATCGCGCTCACCGCCAAGGCGATGCGCGACGACCGCGAGCAGTGCATGGCCGCCGGCGCCAACGACTACATCGCCAAGCCGCTCGACGTCGACCGCCTGCTCTCGCTCGTGCGTGTGTGGATGCCCAAACGCGCGCGCCCGTGAACGACCCCCACGATCTCGAACTGCGGCTGCTGGTGGACGCGATCTACCAGCGCTACCACTACGACTTCCGCCACTACGCGATGGTTTCGCTGCGGCGGCGGATGGCGGCGGCGACCGCGCGCTTCGGCGCGAAGACGCTGTCGGAACTGCAGGGGCGGATCCTGCGCGAGCCGGCGCTGTTCGCCCAGCTGCTCGACTACCTGACGGTGCAGGTGTCGGAGATGTTCCGCGACCCGGCCTATTTCCTCGCGCTGCGCCGCGAGGTGCTGCCGCGGCTGCAGACCTTCCCCTCGTTCAAGATCTGGGTCGCCGGCTGCAGCAACGGCGAGGAAGCCTATTCGCTGGCGATCCTGCTGCAGGAGGCGGGGCTGCTGCCGCGGGCGATGATCTACGCCACCGACATCAACGCCACGTCGCTCGAACGGGCGCGCGCCGGGGTGTTCCCGCTGGCGCGGATGGCCGACTTCAGCGCCGCCTACCAGCGCGCCGGCGGCCAGGCGCCGTTCTCCGACTACTACACGGCCAACTACGGCAATGCGCTGATGGACAAGGCGCTGCGCAAGGCGATCGTGTTCGCCGACCACAGCCTGGCCACCGACAGCGTGTTCGCGGAGGTGCAGTTCGTCTCCTGCCGCAACGTGCTGATCTATTTCGACCGCGCGCTGCAGGACCGCGCGCTCGGACTGTTCCGCGATGCATTGCCGGTCGGCGGCTTCCTCGGCATCGGCAGCCGCGAGTCGGTGCGCTTCTCGGCGCATGCGGCGGCGTTCCGCGAGGTCGCCGGTCCGGAACGCATCTACCAGCGGGTACGCGATTGAACGCGCCGGCGAGCCGTGCGGTGGTGATCGGCGCCTCCGCCGGCGGGGTCTCGGCGCTCGGCGCCCTGCTGCCGCACCTGCCGGCGGATTTTCCGGCGGTCGTGCTGGTGGTGCTGCACGTGCCGCCGGAACGGCCGAGCCTGCTGGCGCGGATCCTCGCCCCGCGCTGCGCGATGCCGGTACTCGAGGCCGAGGACAAGATGCCGCTGGTCGCCGGCACGATCGTCGTCGCCCCGCCCGACTACCACCTGCAGGTCGATACCGGACCCGCGGTGGCGCTGTCGGTCGACCCGCCGGTGAGCTGGTCGCGGCCCTCGGTCGACGTGCTGTTCGAGACCGCCGCCGCGGTCTTCGGCCCCGACCTGACCGGGATCGTGCTGACCGGTGCCAGCGACGACGGCGCCGCCGGACTCGCCGCGGTCGTCGCCGCAGGTGGCCAGGCCCTGGTCCAGGATCCGGCCGAGGCGGAAGCGGCGACGATGCCGGCCGCCGCGCTCGCCCGCGCCGCCGGCGCCCGGGTGCTGCCGTTGTCCGGCCTGCTGGCGGCCCTGCTCGACACGCGCGCCCGCTGACGCCGCGGCGTTCGCCGCGCGCACGGATCCTTCAACCCCGATTCGCCCGCCCGCGCGTTGCCACTCCTTGCCCAGCCAAGGAGGTGTCCCATGGTCCATACCGCTCCCGCCCCCGCGCCGTTCGCCGAACTCGACGGCAAGCGCATCGCCGGCAATGTCGGCGTGATCAGCCTGCACGGGCTGGTGTTCGCGGTGCTGATGATGCCGTCGAGCTGGCAGGCGCCCGCGGCGATCGACGCCGAGCCGCCGCCGGTGGTGATCGAGGAGATCGTCAAGCCGGAACCGATCCGGGAGACCGAACCGCCGCCGCCGCGGATCGAGCAGATCCGCGAGCGCCCGCGCCCGGAGGTGCCACCGCGGGTCGTCGAACCGGAAGCGCCGCCGGTCAGCGACGCGCCGGTCTTCCCCGACGGCGAGATCTACGCCCCGCCGGAAGGCGAGGTGGGTCCGCTGGTCGACACCTTCGAGCCCGCTGCGCCGGCGCTGGTCGAGCTGGCGCTCGACGTGCACCCGTCGCCGCGCTATCCGCGCAATGCCCTGCGCCGTGGCGAGGAAGGCCTGGTGGTGCTGCGCGTGCGCGTCGACGAGGGCGGCCACCCGGTCGAGGTCACGATCGAGCAGAGTAGCGGCCACCGCGAACTCGACCGTGCCGCGCGCGATACCGTCGCCGACCGCTGGCGCTTCCGCCCGGCGATGCGCGACGGCCGCGCGGTCGGGGCCTGGGGGCTGGTGCCGGTGCGCTTCGTGCTGCCCTGAGGCCCGCCAGCGCGCTGCCGCTCGTTCCCGTTCCCCGTTCCGCGAACGCGCTACTCGCCCTTCGCGGCGAGTACCGCCCGATTCCGTCCGGCGCCCTTCGCCGCATACAGCGCCGCATCGGCGCGGGCGATCAGGGCGGCGGCATCGTCACCGGGGCGGGCTTCGGCGACGCCGACGCTCGCGGTCACCGGCCGCCGGGTCCACAGGGCGCTGCGCATCTCCTGGACGATGCGCTCGGCGACGCGCACGGCGTTGTGGCCTTCGGCGCCGGGCAGCAGCACCGCGAACTCCTCGCCGCCGTAGCGGCAGGCGATGTCGCCCGGGCGCAGCGCCAGTCGCAGCAGCATGCCCGCCTGGTGCAGGGCTTCGTCGCCGGCGGGGTGGCCGAAGGCGTCGTTGTAGGACTTGAAGTGGTCGAGGTCGAGCAGCAGCAGGGAAAACGTGCGCGGTCCGGACACCCCGCGCTTGGCCAGCAGCTCGGCGAGCGACGCGTCGAAGGCGCGGCGGTTGCCCAGGCCGGTCAAGGCATCGGTGTTCGCGCGCAGCTGCAGCGCGGTGGCCGCGCGCTGCTGCCGCTCCAGGCGGTCGAGCAGCGTGCTCGCCCACCACATCATCGTGACCACCGCGGCCCCGGACGCGAGTGCCAGCCAGGTGATCGTCGCGCCTTCCGACAGCAGGTCGTTGCGCCGTGCGACCTGGGCGGCGTAGCTCAGCAGGACCGGCGTCAGCAGCGCCGGGCCGAGGGTGCGGCGGGCGAGCTCGCCGCCGAAGTTCTCGGCGCCGAGGATGCGCAGCAGGCCGACGTCGGGCTGGGTCGCCAGCCAGCCGATGCCGAGCAGCAGCAGGGCCAGCGCGGTGTGCAGCGACACCGGATTGAAGGGCGCGCCGTCGCCGCGCGTGCCCATCGCGTAGCCGTAGCCGCTGAGCGCGAACAGGGCGATGCCGACGATCGCCAGCGCCAGCCCCTGCGCGACCAGCACCGACGACTCCCGCTGGAACTGCAGTCCGCGCCAGCCGAGCAGCAGGCAGGCCGACGCGCTGATCTGCGACATCTTCACGAACTCGTCGGCGCCCGCGCGGTCGAGCAGCAGCATCTGCGGGATCAGGCGGTAGCCGGTCGCGTATTCGGCGAGCGTCGTCAGCCCCAGCAGCAGCACGGCCACCGACGCGGCGAAGGTGCCGCTGCGCACCCAGCGGCGCTCGGCATCGCAGGCGCCGAGCACCAGCGCCGCCAGCAGCAGCGCCACGGCGGTATTGACCTTCATCGTCGCGTGCCCCGGCAGCAGCGACTTCAGCACGGCGACGTCCAGGGCCCAGCCGAGCAGGGTCATCGCCGCGATCACGCCGGTCAGCGCCGCCGCGGTCTGCCGCAGCAGGCGCAACTGCCGCCGGCGGCGCGGCGACACGCTGGGCGCGGCGGCGGTTTCGGCGCTCATCCGGCGGCCGCGATCCGGGCCAGGTCGGCCACCGCCGCCGGGATGCCGGCGGGTGCATCGGCCGTGCGCATGCGTGCGTCGTGCGCCGGTTCGAGGCTGTGCTCGAGTTCGTGCGCCCAGGTCACGTGATAGGGCAGGTGCACGCCCCAGCCACCGAGGCGCAGCACTGGTTCGATGTCCGAACGCAGGGAATTGCCGACCATCAGGAACTCGTGCGGCTGCACCCGGAACTCGCCGAGCACGCGCGCGTAGGCGCGGGCGTCCTTCTCGCTGACGATCTCGATGCGCCGGAACAGGTCGGCCAGCCCCGATGCGGCGACCTTCTGCTCCTGGTGGAACAGGTCGCCCTTGGTGATCAGCACGACCTCGTAGTCACCGGCCACGGCCTCGACCGCCGCGCGGATGCCCGGCAGCAATTCGACCGGATGCCGCAGCACGTCCTTGCCGATCCCGAGGATCGCGTGCATGTCGGCGCTGTCGATGCGGCCGCCGGTCACCGCGTAGCCGGCCTCCAGCAGCGACAGGGTCATGCCCTTGGCGCCGTAGCCGAACAGCGACAGGTTGCCGCGCTCGACCGCCAGCAGGCGCGCGTGCAGGTCGGCGTCGCCGAGGTCGACGTAGCGGCCGATGATCGCCTCGAAGCGCGCCTGCGCCTCGCGGTAATAGCCCTCGCTGTGCCAGAGGGTGTCGTCGCCGTCGAAACCGACCAGCCGGATCACGGCGACCCACCCCGGCCGACGCGAGTCGACTGCACCTCGACGCCTTCGCCGGCGGCCGGCCCGGCGGCGAATTCACCCAGCAGGCGCGGCGGCACCCGCCCCGGCTCGACGATCGCCGGCGGCGGGTCCTCGCCGAGGCGTTCGGCCAGTGCGCCCGCCAGACGGCGCACGTCCGGCGGCAGGAAGGAGACCGTGGTCGCGAGGCGGAAACTCAGTGCCTGGTCGCCGATGCGCACCGGCCGATGGGTCCAATGCGGCACGACCGCGAGCGCGGCGTCGACCAGGGCGGTGCGCTTGCCCTCGTCACGACCGCCGCGGTCGCCGAAGAACCCGCGATCGAGCACGGAGACGCTGCCGGGCAGCAGCGCGCCCCCGGCATCGACGGTGTAGCCGACGCGCACATAGCCGCCGACGCCGGCCGTCGCGGCATTGCCCGGGTAGCGCGGCGGTGTCCGCTGGCTGCGCACGACCGGCAGGCGCGCCATCACCAGATCCGGGCGGTAACCGCCCGCGACCGGCACGAACTCGACCGTCAGTTCCAGCGGCGCCCCGCTGGCGACGGCGACGCCGTCCACGCTGGCCGGTGCGAACTGCAGCCGGCGCGCGTGCTGCTCGAGCACGCCGGCGATCAGCGGGACCTCGCCTGGGTCCTGCACGACATCGGTGACCTGGCCGGCGGCGTCGAGCTCGACCCACACCCAGCCCACCTTGCGCGCGGGTCCGGCGGCGGGTTCGCCGTCCGCGGCCAGCGCGCCACCGCTGAACAGCGCGGCCAGCAGCGCCGCGACCAAGGCGAAACGGTGTTTCATGCAGCGCTCCCCTGTCTCTCGACGATTCTAGCCAGTACGGCGCGGGCTTCGTGTCGACGCGTATCATGACGGCCCCGCGGAGGACCCCATGAGCGAGATCACCGGCACGGCCGAGGTGCCACAGCTGAGCCCGACCGAGGCGCGCATCCTCGGCAGCCTGGTCGAGAAGGAAGCCACGACGCCCGAGGCCTACCCGCTGACCGCCAATGCGGTGACCCTGGCCTGCAACCAGAAGAACAACCGCGAACCGGTGCTTGAGCTGGAGCCGGGCGAGGTCGGGCATGCCCTGCGCGAGCTGGAATCGCGCCGGCTCGTGCGTTCGCTCCACGGCGCCCGCGCGCAGCGCTACGAGCACCGCCTCGCCGAAGCCTATTCGCTGACCCGCGCCCAGCAGGCGCTGCTGGCGCTGCTGCTGCTGCGCGGCGCCCAGACCGTCGCCGAACTGCATGCGCGCAGCGAAAGGCTGGCGAAGATCGCCGACCTCGAGGAAACGCGGCAGGTGCTCGAGCGCCTGGCCCAGCGCGGCATCGTCGCGAACCTCGGCCGCGGCCCGGGCCAGCGCGAGGACCGCTGGATGCACCTGCTCTGCGGCCCGGTCGAACTCGCCGACCTGCCGCCGCCGCGGGCGTCCCGCGGCCGCGACCAGGACGACGGCGACGCGCGGGACGACACGCGCGCTGCCCGCATCGATGCGCTCGAGGCGCGGGTGGAAGCTCTGGAGGCGCAGGTCGCCGGACTGGTCGCCGCGCTGGGCGGCGGCTGATCCTCAGGGATCCGGTTCCATGCTGTCGGTGCCGCCGATGACGACGGTACCGGTGCGCATCGTGTACACCGCATCGTGGCCGCGGCCGAACACCGCCTCGGCGACTTCGGCGTAACCCGGGCCATCGCCGTCGCGGCGCCAGTAGCGGCCGCAGGGCTGGCCGGTCGCCGCCGACACCGCGAGCCGCGCGTCACCCAGCCGCTGGCCGGTGATCCGCTGCGATTCGTCGCCGCTGGCGAACACCGCCTGGACTTCGGTCTCCGGCGACACCCGCACCATCCACACCGTCATGTCGGGCGCGGTCAGCAGCAGCGACACCGGCCCGGGCACTTCGATGTCGACCCGGCGGATCGCTTCCCGGCCCGGTTCGGCGCCCGGCGCAGGCCGGCCACCATCGACCACGAACAGCCGCCCGCCGACCGGCAGTGCCGAGGCCGGCAGCCGGCAGGCGCTCCAGTCGATCGCCGTGGCGTCCTCGACGACTTCGGTGCCGGGCGCTTCGGCGACGGCGGCGTCCGGCGGCGCGCCACCACAGGCGGCGAGCAGCAGCAGCGTCGGAGCGGCGTAACGCAGGGACATCGGAACCTCGAGGGCGTCGCGGGGGGCCCCAAGGTTACGCGGTCGCGGCGTTCCGGGGACGTGCACGCGCAGCTGCTTCAGGGCGGCGTCACGACCGCAGCCGCAGCGGCGAGCCGGCGCTCGCGGTGGATCAGATACAGGCCGCTGGCGACGACGATGCCGGCGCCGACGAAGGTCCAGCCGTCGGGCAGCGTGCGCCAGATCAGGTAGTCGAGCCCGAGGCCCCAGGCCAGCGCGCTGTATTCGAACGGCGCCACCACCGAGGCCTCACCGGCGCGGAAGGCTTCGGTGATCGCCACCTGGCCGATGAAGCCGCACAGGCCGACCGCGGCGATCACCCAGGCATCGCCGCCGCGCAGCGGTGCCCACTGCGGCCAGGCCAGCACGGTCGCGCCGATGCCCGACAGCAGCAGCGTCCACAGCACCATGCTCTGGGCGCTGTCGGTGCGGTGCAGCACGCGCACGGTGATCGCCGACAACGCATAGGCCACGGCCGAGCCGATCACCGCCAGCCCGGCGAAGGTCATCACGCCTTCGCCGGTCGGCCGCAGCACCACCAGCACGCCGAGCATGCCGACGGCGATCGCCACCCAGCGCCGCGGCCCCACCTTCTCGCCGAGCAGGGGCACCGACAGGGCGGTGATCACCAGCGGCGCGATGAAGAACAGCGCATAGGCACTGCTCAGCGGCATGCGCTTGATGGCGTAGGTGAAGGCGGCCAGCATCGCTACCGACAGGCCGCCACGCAGCAGGTGCAGCGGCCAGCGGATTCGCCAGAGGCTGCCGACGGTGGCGCCGCTCGCCAGCAGCCAGGCGGCCACCAGCGGCAGCGACGCCCACGAGCGGATCGCCGCCACCTGCAGCGGCGGATAGTGGCCCGACAACTGCTTCAGGCCGCCGTCCATCAGCGAGAACATCGCCACCGCGCAGAGCATCGCGACGATGCCGCGCAGGTTGTCGGACCGGGTCATGGCCGAATTCTGACGCATGCCGCCGCGCGGTGGACGACCTCAGCCTGAATCGCGGCGCGCGCCCTCCACCTGTCGGGCCAGCCAGTGCCAGGCCTCGGTGCGGTCGCTGAAGCTGCGGACGCGGCGGCCACCGCGGCAGGCCAGGTGCTCGAAGCTGCGGTCCGGCAGGTGCATCTCCGGCAGGACCAGCACCGCCATCGGCACTTGTGGCGGCCAGGCTTCGGCCAGCCGGAAGCCGAGGCGGAGCCGGTCGCTGGCACAGACCAGGTCGTCGGCTTCGGTCAGGTCGACGAGCACCGCCGCGACCGGCCGGCGCCGGCAGTCCTCGGCGACCTGCACGAGATAGGCATCGAGGGTCTCCAGGCGGGTACAGCCGCTGACCCGGCAGGTCAGGCGGTCGCCGCGCCGGAGCAGGCTGAGGCCGGAAGCCCCCGCCGTCGCCATTTCCGCCCGTCCGTCCATCGCCGCTCTCCCTGCGTCGCGATGGCTGCATTGGAGCGTGCGGCGGCGCCCGCCGGCATCGGCGAACGGCGCGAAGCGAGTGCGAAAACCGCGCGGCGGGATGGCGGCAACGATGCCGCCGCGCGAGGAAACCGCCGCGACCGGCGGCGGTCGCAGGCGTCGCCCGGTTCGGTGTTTCCGGACCCGCGCGCGGGGCGAACGCTCAGCGCAGCGAGAGCGGAACCGCGCTGCCGCCAGCGCCCGGATCGCGGCATTGTTGTTCCACCCATTCGCGCAGGCGGGTGCGGGCCGCGTCGCTGAGGTCGAGCCACGGTTTGGCGTCGACGTCACGGGCGAAATCGTGGGCCTTCGAGCATTCGGTCACCCGCGGCGGCGCACCGGACGCTTCCTCGGCGCGGGCGCGCTCGGCGGCGGCGCGGCGGGCCTCGTCGGCGAGACGGGCCTGCTCGGCCAGCCTCGCCTCCTCGGCGGCACGCTGCGCCTGCGCCTGGGCGAGCGCGGCACGGGCGGCCAGTTCCTCGGGCGTCGGACCCGCCTCCGGCGTCGCATCGCGGCGCCAGACCTCGACCGCGCCCCGCGGGCAGGGATCGGACTGGATCGTGATCGCCCCGCCGGCATCGCATTTGTAGAGCGTGCCGGGCGCGGCGACCGCGACGGCGGGCAGGCAGAGCAGGGCGAAGACGAGGCGCTTCATCGGAGGTGCTCGTGGCGCGAGACCGCCAGCTTACGCCGGCGGCGCATCCCCGGCAGCGTCGCGGCGCACGGTCAGGTGGTTGCGGATGTCGACGACTCCGCTGCACTGCTCGACCAGGTCCTCGACCCGGTGCTTGATCGCGCGATGGCCGACGCTGCCTTCGAGGGTGACGACGCCGTCCTGGGTGCTCACCGAAATGTCGCTGGCGTCGATCTCGTGGTCATCGCTCAGCCGCTCGCAGACATCCTCCTGGATGCGCGCGTCGGAACGCTTCCAGCCTTTCGGACCCTTGCCACGCAGGCTGCCGCCACCGGCAGCCTCGCCCTGGCCGCCCCAGTAGCCGCGCGCGCCGCGCTGCCCCTGCCACTGGCCGCCGGCGCTCTCGCCGTAGCCGCCGTAACCGCCCTGACCACCGAAATCACGGCCGCTGCCGTAGCTGTCCTGGCTGCCGCCGCCGTGCCCGCCGCGGCCGCCGCCGCGACGGCCGTCCTCGCGCCAGGGCGAAGGCCCGTAGCCGCCGCTGCCCTGCCCGCCCATGCCGCGCCCGCCGGGAGCGTTGTCGGCGTAGTAGTCGTTGCGGCTGTAGTCCTGGGTGCCGAAACCCTGGCCACTGCCGAGATCGCTGTAGCCGTGGCCGCCCTCGCGATAACCGCCGCCCTGGGTCTGGCTGACGAATTCGGTTTCGCGGAAGGAACGACCGCCGGCCCCCTCGCCGAAACCGGGATCGCGCGCGTCGTAGTCGCCGCCGCGGGTTCCGCGATCACGATGGTCGAACTGCCCGCCGGCCTCGTGGCCGTAGCCGGGCGCGCCGCCGGAGGCGTCGCCCCCGCTCGCACCCCAGGCCTCGCCGAAACGTTCCTGGGCACGGCCGTGCTGCTGCCGTTCCGGTGCCGGTCCGCGTCGGTGGTCCGCATTGCGCTTCATCGTCGTCTCCTGGGTCGGGTGGGAAGGAAGCCGCGGCGCGACCTCCTGCCGGAACCGTTGCAATGCACATGCCAGCGGCGTCGCGAGCGTCACCCGATTGCACGGTGGACGCGGGGGCCGCCGTGGCGCCCCCGGGGTGACCTCGCGGCCGTCGCCAGAGGGCGGAAAACGCCAGCCGGGCCGTGTAAGGATTTCGCGCCTCCGTTCCGGGAGGAAGACACGGCGTCGACATTTCCGACACGCGGTCGCGACGGCCACCGGCGGATCGTCCTCGTCCCCGTTCCACGCCGGAGGCCAACATGGCCACCTCCGCTCGAAGCCTGCCCTTGCTGTCGGCCTGCGCGGCCCTGCTCGCCACGGGCCTCGCCGCCTGCGCGCCCGACCCGGCCGACGCGCCGCCGATCGGCGCGGCAGAGGTGGACGCCGCGAGCCCGGCCGATACCGCGGTGATGGCGGTGCGCGACCGCGTCATCCCCGGGCGCGCCGACGGCATCGATACCGGAGCTGCCGCGGAAGTCGGCTTGATCGACGCCAGCGACGTCTACGCACGCGCGCAGGTGGAGTTCCGGCTCGCGCACCACGACGCCCGCGAGCGCCTGCTCGCCGCCCTCGAGGTCTGCGACGGCAAACAGGATCCGGAGCCCTGCGCCGCGCGTGCGCTGCGCGCCTACGACGCCGAGGTGGCCGACATCGGCCGGCGCACCGGCCTGCGCGCCGACGAGATCGTGCCGCTGGATTTCGCCGGCGGCGTCGGCGACGGCTTGCCGGTGGTGCTCGCGGGCGGCAACCGCGGCTGAGGCACGGCGGCAGGAAAGGATTTCGCATCGCAGCGACGCCGTGCCCGCGATAGTCGGCGCCACTCCCACGACGCCCCGCCTGCCATGAACGAAGCCTCGCGCCTCGCCGCCATCACCGCGTTCCTGCTCAAGCACCGCAGTTCGCCACTGTTCCGTCGCGCCGGTGTCGGACGCGAGGAAGCCTGCGATCCGGCGAAGGCGAAGGAATTCGCCGACGACCTCGAGGCGCTGGGGCCGACCTTCGTCAAGGTCGGGCAGACGCTGTCGACGCGACCCGACCTGCTGCCGCGCGAATACCTCGACGCGCTCGAGCGCCTGCAGGACGAGGCCGAGCCGGTGCCGCTCGAGCAGATCGAGGCGCAGATCGAGAAGGAACTCGGGGCGCCGGTGCGCAAGCTGTTCAAGGCGTTCTCGCCGGAGCCGATCGGCACCGCCTCGCTCGCCCAGGTGCACGCGGCGACGCTGCCGAGCGGTCGCCGGGTCGCGGTGAAGGTCCAGCGGCCGGACCTGTCGACGCAGGTCGAGACCGACCTCGCGTCGCTCAAGCGCCTGGTCGCCGCCGGTGGCGCGGTCGGCCTGGCGCCGGGCCGCTACGGCTTCGCCGAGTGGCTGGAGGAATTCCACGCGGCGATGCTCGCCGAGCTCGACTACCTCCAGGAGGCCGAAAACCTCGAGACCTTCCGCAGCCGGATGGAGGAGTTCCCCGACATCCTGGTGCCGGCGCCGGTGTGGGACTACACGACGTCGCGCGTGCTGACGATGGAGCTGGCCACCGGCATCCGCGTCACCGACATCCCCGAAGTGCGCCGCACCGAGATCGACCTGGTGCCGCTCGCGCACGACCTCGGCCGCGCCTACCTCGACCAGATCTTCGTGCACGGGCTGATCCACGCCGATCCGCACCCGGGCAACATGCTGCTCACCGCCGAGCACCAGCTGGTGCTGCTCGACCTCGGCATGGTCGGCCACGTGCCGCCGCGCCTGCGCGACCAGCTGCTGAAACTGGTGCTGGCGACGGTCGAGGGCCGCGGCGAGCAGGCCGCGGAAGTGTTCATGCACATGGGCACGCGGCTGGAGGAATTCGACGAGCCGCGCTTCACCCGCGAGATCAGCCGCAAGGTGTCGCGCTTCTGCCACGCCGAGGTCGGCGTCGAGTCGGAAGGCGAGGTGCTGCTGGAGATGATCCGGGTCGCGATCGACTGCGGCCTGAAGCCGCCGACCGAGCTGACGATGCTCGCCAAGACGCTGCTGAACCTGGAAGGGGTGATGCTGGCGCTCGACCGCGACGTGTCGATCAAGGGCATCCTGCGCGAGCACATGGAAAAGCTGTTCCGGGCGCGCGCGACGTCCAGCCTGGACCTCGGCCGCCTGGTCACGGATGCGCTGGACGTGCAGGAGCTGGTGCGCGAGGCGCCGCCGCGGCTGTCGGTGCTGCTGCGCACGTTGGCCGACAACCGCTTCCGCGTGCACATCGCCGGGCTCGAGGAATCGAAGCTGATCGAGGGCATCCAGAAGGTCGCCAACCGCATCACCGCGGGGCTGATCTCGGCGGCGATGATCGTCGGCGCGGCGTTGATCATGCGCATCGACGCCGGCCCGAAGCTGTTCGGCTACCCGGCGCTGGCGCTGGTGATGTTCCTGATCGCGGCGGTGGTGGGCGGAATGCTGGTGTTCGCGTCGCTGGTCGGCGACCGGCGCGCCCCGCCCGCCGACCACAAAGACCCCATTTAACAACTGGGGTCAGATTCCTCCGTTAAGCGGTCGTTCGCCGGCGGCTTCCCGAATGGCTCGCGCCGGCGCAGACAGAACCTGATCTCGTCGACGACGTGCGCCGGGAGCGGCCTGTCGAAGAGCCGCGCGTAATTCTCACCGCGGCGCCGGTCCTCGTCACCCAGACCGAGGAACGCCGCATGCGGCGTCAGCAGCCCGTCCGGCAACCCGGTCGCGTTCGCAATGTGGCTCGACCATGGCCACTCCCCGGCCGTGCCGACCATCCGCGCCCGCACCGGGTTCTCCTCGATGTAGCGGTAGCAGGCGAGCGTGTGACCCAGGCCGTACACCGGCGTCGAGTGATACCGCCCTTCCCAGAGCGTTCCGCTGCGTCCGTGCGTGTCGTTGACGTGGCGAACGAACTTGCGGCCCAGTGATTGCATCGTCGCGGCCACCGCGCCTTCCTCGCCCGGGGTCACGAGCAGATGCACGTGGTTCGACATGAGCACGAAGGCGTGCACCAGGCAGACGTTGCGCATCGCTGCCTCCCGCAACGCGCCCAGGTAGGTGCGCCGGTCCTCGTCGGCGAAGAAGCAGAGCCCGCGGTTGTTTCCGCGCTGGACGATGTGCTGGGTGAGGTCGGGATGGGTGATTCGTGGACGACGGGGCATGGCGGAACCTCCGGTTCGCGACGATCGTCGCGATCCGGAGGTCTGAAGTCGTCGGCAATTTCCCGATTCTTAACGGAGGAATCCGACCCCGGTTGTTAAGCCTTTTTGCGTTTGGCGGGTGCCTTTTTCGCCGCGGCCTTCCTCGCCGGCGCCTTCTTCGCTGCGGTCTTCTTCGCCGCCGGCGTGCGCTTGCCGCCCTCCAGGCTCTTCTCGAGCAGCGACATGAAGTCGACCACATTGGTGGCGGCGTCCTCGCCCGGCTCCTCGTCGCCGTCGCTGATGCGGGTCGTCGTGCCCTTCTGCTTCAGGCGCGCGTCGATCGCCTTGCGCAGCCGCGTGCGGAACTCGTCCTTGTACTGCGACGGATCCCACGGCGCCGCCATGCTCGACACCAGCCTGGCCGCCATGTCCTTCTCCTGCTTGCTGATCCGGTATTCCTTCTCGGCCTTGTCCGGCAGCTTGTAGTCGTCGAGGTCCACCAGTTCCTGCGGGAAGCGCAGCAGCACCAGGATCAGCGCCTTCTCGAAGGGCTTGACCATGCACAGGTATTCCTTCGTGCGGATCACGACCCGGGCGATGCCGACCTTGCCCTCGTCGCGCAGCGTTTCGCGCAGCAGCACATAGCCCTTCTCGGCCTTCTTGCCGGGCACCAGCACGTAGGGTTTCTCGAAGTAGCGGGCGTCGATCGCACCCTCGTCGACGAAGCCGGAGATCTCCACGGCCTCACGCCCCTCGGGCGCCGCGTTCTTGAAGTCCTCCTCCTCCAGCACGACGTAGTTGCCCTTGTCGTATTCGAAGGCCTTGACGATCTCCTTCCACGGCACTTCCTCGCCGGTCTCGGCATTGACCCGCTCGTAGCGAACCGCGGCGTTGTTGCGGCTGTCGAGCATGCGGAAGTGCAGGTCGGTCCTGCGCTCGCCGGCCATCAGGCTCACCGGGATGTTCAGCAGGCCGAACGACAGGGTGCCGGTCCAGATCGGGCGCATGGATCGTCTCCAGCGGTGGGTCGTGAAGACTCGCGCGGGCGCCGTGGTCTTCCGGTGAAGCCCGGCTTCCGGCGCGTTGCTCTTGCGCGGGGCCGGGCGATGCGAGGGCCACGAGCTCGTTTCCTCCTCGCGGCTCGGAAAGCGACTCGTGGCCCTCGCACCGCCCGGCACGGAGATCGTCGCGCGCCGGAAGGGCTTCGCCGGCTGGCGTGGCCCGCGTTCCTCTCCACGCCTCGCGGGCGCGGGCCCACGCTAACGGGGCCGGCACATCCCCGTGGTTACGCTTCCCGCGGACGCATCCCCGCTTCGTCCAGGCCGGTGCCCCCCCGCCCCTCGGGCCGCGACGCCGCCGCTCCTGACTACGAACTACCTCGTACGAACTACGAACTAGCACTCAAGCCATGCCCAAACGCCCCGCCGCCGCCAACCCGCAGATCCTCACCGGCCTGCCGCCGATCACCTCCCCTGCCGCGCGGGTGCTGGTGCTGGGCAGCATGCCGGGGGTGGAGTCGCTGCGGCAGCAGCAGTACTACGCGCATCCGCGCAATCACTTCTGGCCGATCGTCGGGGAGCTGTTCGGGATCGCGCCGGAACTGCCGTATGCCGAGCGCACGCAGCGGCTCGCGGACGCCGGTGTCGCGGTGTGGGACGTGCTCGCGGAGTGCGTGCGGCCTGGCAGCCTCGACAGCGCCATCGACGCGGCGACCGCCCGCGTCAACGACTTCGCCGGCTTCTTCGCCGCCTTCCCGGGCATCCGCGCGGTGTTCAACAACGGCACGTACTCAGCGAACACCTTCCGCACCCGAGTGATGCGGCCTGGGCTGCTGCCGGCCGGGATCGCGGTGACGCGGCTGCCGTCGACGAGCCCGGCGAACGCCTCGCTGGACTTCGCGGCGAAGCTGCGGGCCTGGCGCGTGGTCGCCGAGGCGGTGGCGGCTTCGAAGCGACACGAACCCACAAGCCGGAGAGCCGAAGCATGAGCCGTCGCCCGCTGGACTGCCTGATCGTCGGCGGCGGCCCCGCCGGCCTCGTCACCGCGACCTACCTGGCGCGCTATCGCCGCGAGGTCGTGCTCGTCGACGCCGGCGACAGCCGCGCCGCGAAGATTCCGAAGGCGCGCAACGTCCCGGGCTTTCCCGACGGCATTTCCGGACGCCGGCTGCTGCAGCGGCTGCGCGCGCAGGCCGAAACGGCTGGTGTCACGATGATCGCCGGCAGCGTCGAGACGCTGCGGCGCGAGGCGGATGACGACGACGGCCACTTCGTCGCCGGCGCCGGCCGGCGCCGCTTCCAGGCCCGCCGCGTGCTGCTCGCCACCGGCATGAGCGACCACGCGCCGGTCCCCGGCCTCGGCCGCCGCGAGACGCTGACCGGCGTCGTGCGCTGGTGCCCGATCTGCGACGGCCGGGAAGCGCTCGACAAGCGCGTCGTGCTGCTCGGCGAGGCCGATCACGGCGTCGCCCACGCGCTGTTCCTGCGTACCTGGACGCGCCGGCTCACGCTCGTGCTGGACCCGGCGGAGAAGCTGCCGGCGAAGGCCCGGCGCGAGCTGGATGCCGCCGGCATCGGACTGATCCGCGAGAAGGTGCGGCGCGTGCACGTGCCGCTGATGGCCGACGCGGAAGCGGCACGTGCGACCGGCGGCGAAGTCGAGTTCGCCGACGGCGACCGCCTCGGTTTCGATGCGATCTACCCGATGACCGGCGGCCGCGCCCGAGTGGAGCTGGCGCGGGCGCTCGGCGCCCGTTGCCGCAGCGGCGAGGGCATCCGCGTCGGCGCGCGCCAGACCTGTTCGGTGCCGGGCCTGTATGCCGCCGGCGACGTCGTCGCCTCGCTGCGGCAGATCAGCGTCGCGGTCGGTGAAGGCGCGCTCGCGGCAACCGCGATCCACAACAGCCTGCCGCGCAATTCCCGCTGATGCCGCACGCGGCATTCACGGCGGGCGAAATCCAATGGCCTCCGATTCCTCCGGAGGCCGCCATGAGCACCGAACGCGCAACCCTCGACGACCTGCTGCAGGCCCTGCTCGATGCGATCGCCTTCTTCGGCGACGCCGCCGACCACAGCCGCAACCCCGCGCATGCGCAGCTCTTCCGCGACCTGCGGATGAACAAGCAGAAGATCGCCGACGACCTGCGCGCCGCCGCGCCGATCGGCAGCTCGCCGCCGCAGCGCAGCAGCGTCGCCGCCGGCCTGCTCGCCGGTTGGACCGACCTGCGCGCGCGCCTGGCCGACGATCCCGATGCGCCCTACGCGCGCGCGCTGGAAGCGCAGGAGGACCGCCTGCTGTCCACCTTCCACGACGCCGTGAACCACGGCCCGCCCGGGCCGGTGCGCGACATCGCCCGCAGCTACCTGCCGCAGGTGCAGCGCATGCACGACCTGCTGAAGGCGCTGAAGGACCAGTACGACCACTGACGGGGTACGTCCCCTTCCTACAGGGTACGTCCCCTTCCTACAGGGTACGTCCCCTTCCTACGGGGTACGTCCCCGTTCAGGGGCGTGTGCACGCGGGCAACACGTGCGCGCTGCTCCACTGCCGGCCCCAACCCCCGAACCACGAGAGACCGCCATGGCCAGGAAGAAGTCCGACATCGAAAACCTCGACGAGCTGCTGTACCAGGCGCTGGAAACCGAGATCGGCGGCATCGCCGTCTACGAGAAGGCGATCGAATGCGCCGTCAACGACGACCTGCGCAAGGAGTGGGAGGAATACCTCGAGGAGACCCGCACCCACCGCCAGGTGCTGCTGAACGTCTTCGAGCAGCTCGGCATGGATCCCGACGTGCGCACGCCGGGCCGCGAGGTCTGCAACCACATCGCGATGTCGCTCGTGCAGGCGATGACGATGGCGCAGGAAGCGGGTGACCCGGCCAAGGCCGAGATCGTCGCCGGCGAGTGCGTCGTGCACGCCGAGACCAAGGACCACATGAACTGGGAACTGATCGGCATGGTCGCCGAGAAGGGCAGCGGCGACTTCACCGACGTGCTGAAGCAGGCCTACGAGGCGGTCGAGGATCAGGAAGACCACCACATCTACCACTCGAAGGGCTGGACCCGCGAGCTGTGGATCCAGGCGCTCGGCATGCCGGCCGTGCTGCCGCCGCCGGAAGAGGTCAAGCAGGTCGAGACGGCGATCGGTGCCTCGCGTGCCGAGCAGGCCCGCGACGACATGCTGCGCGGCCGCCGCAAGAACTGACCGGCACGACTCCGCGATGGAACCTGCGGACTGGCTCGGCTGGGGGGCGTCGGCGATCCTGCTGGCGACCCTCATCCGCCAGGTCGTCGTGCAGTGGCGCGAGCGCAGCACCGAGGGCGTCTCGAGCTGGCTCTTCGTCGGCCAGTGCGCGGCCAGCGTCGGCTTCCTGCTCTACAGCTGGCTGGTGGGCAATGCGGTGTTCGTGTTCACCAACGCCGCGATCCTGGCGACGGCGGTGATCGGGCAGCTGATCTTTCGGCGCAACCGGAGACTCGAGGAGCGAGGAGCGAGTAACGAGCGGAGAGTAACGAGTGGAGAGTGAGGGCCCGCGCTGCGCGCGAATGCCGATGCCGCCGACTGCTTCCCGCGCAATAGCGCCAGCCCCTACTCGTTACTCGTTGCTCTCCACTCTCTACTCGCTCCGCGGAATTTCCGCATTTTCCGTCCCATCCGCCCCCACCGGAATCCGCGCCGGCCGCGGTGCCGGCGCCGGCACCGGCGCGTTCTTCAGGTGCTCGTCGAGGAAGGCCAGCACGGCGCCGTAGCCGGCGATCTGGTTGGCCTTCTTGGTGAAGCCGTGGCCCTCGTCGGGGAACACCACGTACTCGACCGGCACGCCGTTCGCGCGCACCGCGGCGACCACGTCGTCGCTCTCGGGCTGGATCACGCGCGGGTCGTTGGCGCCCTGCAGCACCATCAGCGGCACGTCGATGTTGCCGGCGTGGTTCAGCGGCGAGGTCGCGAGCAGGAAGTCGCGCTGCGTCTCCGGGTTGCCGATCTCGCGGTACAGGGCCTCGCGGAAGGACTCCCAGTACGGCGGGATCGATTCCAGCGTGCGCACCCAGTTGGCGACGCCGAAGATGTCGACGCCGGCGCGGAACTCGCCCGGGTGGTAGGCCAGCGCCGCCAGCACCATGTAGCCGCCATAGCTGCCGCCGATCACGCCGATGCGGTCGGGGTCCACGTAGTCCTGCTGCGCCAGCCAGCGCTTCGCCTCGATCACGTCCCACAGCGGCTCACGGCCATGGCGGCCGTCGTCGGCGGCGTAGAAGGTCTTGCCGTAGCCGCTGCTGCCGCGGTTGTTGATGCCCAGCACCACGTAGCCGTGGTTGGCGAGGAACTGCTGCACCTGCGCGAATGCGCGCGTGGTCTGCCCGCCCGGGCCGCCGTGTACCCACACCAGCGCCGGCGCGCGGTTGTCGGCGCTGGCCTGGTGCGGCTTCCACAGGATGTTGGGGATCTGCAGGCCGTCGAAGGACGGGAAGCGCACGACCTGGCTGTCGACGAGGTCGGCGGCGTCGATCGCCGGGTTCAGTGCCCGCGTCAGCGCCCGCGGCTCGCCGCCGAGGTCGAGCACGTACAGGTCGCTCGGCTGGCGGTCGCCGTTGAGGTAGAAGGCCAGGCGCGCGTCGGAGCGGCCGATGCGCAGGTTGCGGATCTCGCCGCCGGGCAGTTCCGGCAGCGCCACTTCGGTGTTCGTCGTGGTGTCGAACAGCTGCACGCCGGTGCTGCCGTCGACATTGGTCGACACCGCCAGGTAGCGGCCGCTGTCCGACAGCGCGGCGTCGACGATGTCCCAGTCGGCGGAGCGCACGTCCTCGTGCGTCCAGTCGCGGGTGGAGACGCGGCGCAGCGCCGCGAACTCGCCGGCGTCGTTGGCGGTGTAATAGAGCCACTCGCCGTCCGGGCTGAAGTCCTGCGCGGCGAAGATCGCGTCGCCGGTGTGCTCCGAGACCTTCGTCGCCTTGCCGGTGGCCAGCTCGACGACGTGGAGGTCGCCGTCGTTGGTGGTGTTGGGGTCGGCGAAGGCGGCGAAGCGGCCGTCCGGCGACACCTCCGACGGCTCCCAGCCCTGGTCGTTGCGGAACACCAGTTCGCGCGCGTAACCGTCGCTGGCGTAGCGGTAGAGGTCGAAGAAGCGCGGGTCGCGTTCGTTGCTCACGACCCAGAAGTGGTCGCCGTCGCCGCTGAAGCCGAGGAAGTCGGCCTTGAGCGCGTGCTCCGGGCCGGTGCCCGGGGTCAGGTCGGTCTCGCTGCCGTCGGCGGCGATCACGTAGAGGTGGTCGAGTTCGTCGCCGCCCTTGTCGCGGGCGATCAGGATGCGGTCGTCGTTCGGGAAGAAGGACACCGCCCAGCTGTTGTCGGTGGTGGAGTTCGTGACCGGCATCCAGTCGCCGCCTTCGACCGGCACCGTGAAGACGTTCCAGACGCCGTCGCGGTTGGCGGCGAACAGCAGCTTCGACTCGTCGCCGTTGAAGGACACGCCGCCCATCTGGGTGCTGGCGACGAATTCCTCGATCGTGTACTGCCGCGACGGCCGGGCGACGGCCTCGGCGGCCGCCGCGGCCGTGCCGCCGCTGGCGGGCCCGCTGCCGCGCTCGCAGGCGGCCAGCGACAGCGCGGCCGCGAGCGCGGCCAGGGCAAGGATCAGGTGGCGGCTCGGGCGCATGCGGACTCCGGGGCGGTCGGCGGTGGATGCGCCGATCCTATCCCGACGTGAAGACAATCCAGAAACTCACGCGTTCGGCGGCCGCCGCTGCTCGCGGCGTTCCCGTGCCCGCGCCAGGATCCGCCGCTTCTCGTCTGCGTCGGCCGCGTGCCAGGCGACGATCTCGTCGATGTGGCGGCCGCAGCCGAGGCATACCGAAGCGTCGTCGAGGCAGCAGTTGCGCACGCAGGGCGAGCGTGGTTCGTCGGCGGTCGTCATCGTTTCCGGATTGCAATGCGCACGGTCGGGCACGCGCGGTGAATGCGCATCCTCACGCGACCTAGACCCGCCCGCAACATCCGCTGCGACAGAATCGCCGCACCCCCGGAGCAAGACGACGATGACCGCAACGCAGTCCCCCGCCTCACGGCGCGTGGCGATCGTGACGACGCCTGCGCCCACCCTGTTCATCCTCGACGACGACGTCGGCTTCGTGCATGCGGCCGCCGAACTCGCGCGCGCGCACGGCTGGGAGATCACCATCGCCGGCACGCTCGAGCAAGCACGCGCGCGCCTCGCCTCGGCGCAGTTCGACCTCGCCCTGCTCGACCTCAACCTGCCCGACGGCGACGGCCTCGCGCTGATCGACGCGATCGACCTCGGCCGCACCCAGGTCGTGCTCTGCACCGGGCGGCCGACGGTGGATTCGGCGCTGAAGGCCTTGCGCGTGCACGTCGCCGACTACCTGGTCAAACCGCTGCACGCCAGCCAGTTCACCGCCCTGCTCGACACCGCCGCGCGCCGCCGCCCGGCGACGGCTTGCGCCCCCGGCCGCGACTGGCACGGCATCGCCGGCGAATCGAAGGCGATCCGCGAACTGCGCCGGCAGGTGCAGCGGGTGGCGCCGACCGATGCCGCGGTGTTCGTCGAGGGCGAGAGCGGCACCGGCAAGGAACTCGTGGCCGGCGCGATCCACGCCGAGAGCGGCCGCCGCGGCGCCTTCGTCGCGATCAACTGCGGCGCGGTGCCGGCCGACCTGCTCGCGACCGAGCTGTTCGGGCACGAGCGCGGCAGCTTCACCGGCGCCACCGGCCGCCACATCGGCGTGTTCGAACAGGCCCAGGGCGGCACCCTGTTCCTCGACGAGATCACCGAGATGCCGGCGAAGCTGCAGGTGCACCTGCTGCGGGCGCTGGAGTCGCGGCGCATCCGCCGCGTCGGCGGCAGCGACGACATCGCCGTCGACGTGCGCATCGTCAGCGCGACCAACCGGCCGTTCGCCGACGCGATCCGCGAAGGCCGCCTGCGCGAGGACCTGTACTACCGCCTCGCCGAATTCCCGCTGGCGGTGCCGCCGCTGCGCGAACGCCCGGACGACATCCTGCTGATCGCCGACGTCTTCCTGCAGCGCCTCAACGCCCGCCACGACGTCTGCCGCCGGCTGTCGCAGGACGGCGCCGAGCGGCTGCTGCGGCACGGCTGGCCCGGCAACGTTCGCGAGCTGAAGAACGTGCTGCAGCGCGCCTTCATCCTCGCCGAGGACGAACTGGTGACGCCGGTGCCGGGCGCCGGCGCCACCGACGCGCCGCTGGCCGAAACCCAGGGCACGATCACCTTCGCGGTCGGCACGCCGATGCACGAGATCGAGCGGCGGATGCTGTTCAAGACCCTGGCCTATTTCGACAACAACAAGGCGCGCGCGGCGCAGGCGCTCGGCATCACCACGAAGACGATCTACAACCGCCTGCACGCCTACCGCAGCGCCGGCATCCCGGTGACCGAAGGGGAACCCGCCGGCGCGCGCCGCGGGACCGACCATGACGAGGCCTGAGCCACCGGGGGCAGCGGACGACGAGACCGCAGCGTCCGCCGCGCGCCTGCTGCACGACCTGCGCAACCGGCTCGGCTCGCTGCTGCTCAATGCCGAGGTGCTGATCGCGCGCCTGCCGGAAGGCGAGCGCGAATCGGCCTCGGCGCGTCACCTGGTCGCCGACGGGCGCCGGTGCGCGGCGCTGATCATGCAGCTCGAGGAAAGCCTGAAGCAGCGGTGACGCTCAGCCCTCCGGCTCGCCCTTCTGGAAGTAGTAGAAGCCGAGTCCGAAGATGATCACCGGCAGGGCGATCGCCACCACGCCCTGCTCCGCCACGCGGCCGGCCGCCGCTGGCTGCGGCGGCATCCGCTGCGTCGCCGCAGGCCGCGCAGACTAGCCGACGCCGGCGGCCGCCGCCTAGCCGTCCGAAGGACCGATGGCGGGCGACGTCATTCCGCCTTCCCCGACACGTCCTCGCCGAAGTCCTTCAGCGCGCCGGCGGCCGGTGCAGTTCGCGCCGCACGACCAGCTTCAGCCCCGACATACCGCGTCGACCGCGCACACTTTGACGTCGACTTCGGCTTCGTCCATGCGCAGCATGATGCCGCCGAGCGAGAGTTCGTCGACGGCGATTTTCGGGTCGTCGGCGCGCGCGGTCGTCGACGCGATGGACGCGAACAGCAGGGTCAGGCAGGCGAGGTGTTGCGGCATGGCGGCGCTCCCCGGGTTGGCCCGGGACATCCTACGCCCGGGCCGGCGCGCCCGCCCGCGCGGCAGGCGTCCGCGGATCAGCCGCCGAGGAACGAGCCGCCGTTGACGTGCAGCACCTGGCCGGTGATGAAGGCGCCGTCGGCACTCGCCAGCAGCACGTACACCGGCGCGATCTCCGCCGGCTGGCCGGCACGCCCGAGCAGGGTGTTGCTGCCGAACTTCGCGACCTTGTCGGGCGGGAAGCTGGCGGGGATCAGCGGCGTCCACACCGGTCCGGGCGCGACCGCATTGACGCGGATGCCGCGATCGGCGAGCGCCTGCGCGAAGGACTTCGTCATCGCCGCGATCGCGCCCTTGGTGCCGGCGTAGTCGAGCAGGCTCTCGTGGCCGCGCGCGCCGGTCACCGAACCGGTGTTGATCACCGCCGCGCCCTCGCCCAGATGCGGCAGTGCCGCGACCAGCACGTTGTAGTAGCTGAAGACGTTGGTCTCGAAGGTGCGCCGGATCTGCGCCGCCTTCAGGTCTTCCGGCTCGGCGGTCTCGTGCTGCTCGCCGCAGTTGTTGACGAGCACGTCGAGGCCGCCGAAGGCGCGCACGACCCGGTTCACCGCGGTGCGGCAGTTGCGTTCGTTCGCGAGGTCGGTGGCGAGCAGCAGGCAGCGCCCGCCCTCGGCCTCGACCAGCCGCTTCGTCTCGCGGGCGTCCTCGTTCTCCTCGAGGTAGGCGATTGCAATATCCGCGCCCTCGCGGGCGAAATGCACGGCCACGGCACGGCCGATGCCGCTGTCGCCACCGGTGATGAAGCAACGCCGGCCCTGCAGCTTGCCGCTGCCGCGGTAGTCGTCGCGGATCGTCACCGGCGCGGGTGTCATCGCCTTCTGCCGGCCGGGCTGGCGGGACTGCTTCTGCGCGGGGCGCAGCTTGCGCGTGGACTTCGACTTCATTAGCGGCTCCGCTTACATCGTCAGGAAGGAATTTCGCGGTCTCGGGATCGCCACCTCGACGTCGTCGTCGCGCCCGTCGAAATACTCGGCGGGAACGATCTGCCGCGACTCCGGCGCCTCCAGCAGCTGGCGCAGGCTGTCGTGGGCCGCGGCCGCGAACGTGCCGTGGCCCTCGGCCGCCGAGAACACCACCAGGTGCACCAGCGCATCGATCGCATCGGCCGCGGCCTGCGGCAGGGTCTGGGCTTCGCGGACGCTCATGGGGTTCTCCTCGCGGTGATCCTTCCGTGGTGCCTGCATCGTCCGTGCCAACCGGCGGCGGCCGGCACGCCTTTCCCCCCGCTCGGAGGCGGCCGGATCCGTGCCGAAAAAGCTTCCCCGCCGCCGCCCGGTGGCACGCGTGTTGCAGCGGTTCGGGTGAGCGCGCCGGTTGCGCGCGAAGGAGAACGTCATGGCACGACAGGACACTGCAGGCGAGCGCGAGCGACCGTTGCCGGTCGCCGATCGGGGCCAGTCGTACGAGCGCGCCGGTGCGAAGGATTTCGAGGACGAGAACTTCGGTGCCGGCGGCGATTACCGCGGCGAGCGCGACTTCGGCGGCTTCAGCGACCAGGACTACGGCAGCCAGGGCTATTCGGGCCAGGGCTACGGCGACCGCAGCTATGGCGATCCCGACTACGGCGGCCAGACCTTCGCGCGGCGCGGTGGCGGCGAGCAGGGCGACGACGGCGCCCAGGCCGCGGAACCCCAGGCGCCCGAACTGGCGGAAGGCACGTGTGGTTTCGCGCACCATTCCGCCGCCTACGCCGACCACGGGCGCGGCTACGGCGACCAGGGCTTCGCCGGACTGACCTACGGCGACCACGGCTCGGCACCGGCGGACGCCGGCAGAGGCCAGGGCTTCGGCGGCCAGAACTACGACGGCAAGGGGCGCATCCGCGTGCCGAGCGACGACATGACCACCGCCGCGCAGCCACGCCCGGACGCTCAGGACGAGGAATTCGCGCACGCGTCCGAGGCCGACGGTGACGATCGCGGGAGCAGCGGCCGCCCGGGCGAGGCCGGTGAGGCCGGCACCGGCGACGGCGACGAGGAGGAATCGTGATGCGCCGCCGCCCGGCGCGCGGCCGCGCCCTGGGCCGCGGCGCCCTGCTGCTGGTGCCGGCGCTGGTGATCGGCAACGCCCTCGCCGCGCAGAATCCGCAGGGCCCGACCGAAGAACCGACGTCGCCGCCGGTTGGCGTGGAAGGCGTCGACGGCCGCCAGGTCGACCCGCTGCCGACGAACCCGCCGCCGGCCATGCAGCCGCCGGTCGACGAAGACGGTTCCGTCGCCACCGCGGTCGACACGACCCAGCCACCCGCGCCGGAACCGGCGCCGCTCACCAGCGACGACGCTACTTTCCTCGCCGCGGCGATCGCTTCCGGCGAACGCGAGGTCTCGGCGTCGCGTCTGGCGCGCACCGCCGCGGCGGACGAAGAAGTCCGCGAGTTCGCGGCGCGGCTGGAGCGCGAACACGCCGCCGCGAACGCCGATCTCGATGCGCTGCGCGGCGGCAGTGCCGCCTCGCGCGTCGCGCCGTCGGCGCCGCGGAGCGAAGCCGGCCTGGTCGGCCTGCGCACCCTGCCCTCGACCGAGTTCGACGCCGCCTGGCTGCGCTGGCAGGCCGACGAGCACACGATGGCGATCGCCCTGTTCGAGCGCGCCTCGGCCGATGCCGCGCACAGCGAGGCGGTCCGTCGCGCCGCCGCCGGCCGCCTGCCGCAGCTGCGCCTGCACGCCGCCCGGGTCGCCGAACTGCAGCGCCGGATCGCCATCGCCGACTGAGGGTCCTCGTCTGGAACGCCCGCGCCGGCGACAGGACACCGGCGAGCCCGGGCATCCGGACTTTCGCGCCGCCCGCCTCGGCGTGGCGGCGCACTTTTTCCAGGCTCTAACGCAGCCGCGAGTCGATCTCGAGGGGCTGCGCGTCGCCGCGGCTGAGCTTGGCGAAATCCGGGTGCAGCGTGTTGATCAGGATGTTGTACTCGCCCGGGCACAGCGCGCTCGGCACGCGCAGTGCCAGCGACTGCTGCTCGAGCGCCCAGCGGTCGCCGCACATCCGCACCTCGTTGCGGTAAGGCCGCTCGCGCCAGAGCTCGTGCGGGTTGTCGAGCCGGCGCAGGGTTTCGCCGGGAAGCTTCAGCGGCACCAGCTTCCACTCGTCGCGGCATTCCTCGAGGTGCTGGTTGACCAGCGCCTCGAGCAGCGCGCCGGCCGGGCTCAGCGAGGCGATCAGCGCCGGCACGTTGGGGCTCAGCCAGCGGCCCTGGCCGCAGGTGCGCCACTGCTCCACCGGCTTGTCGACGCAGGGCGCGGCGAGTACCAGCCAGGCGCAGACCTCGTCGATCTCATTGGCCGCCTCGGCGGTGGTCGGTGGGGTGAAACCGGTGGCCGCCGGCGGGTCGCTGGCCGGGAAGGTATCGCGCAGCGCGGCGTCGAGCGCCGGCTCGGGATTCGCGGATTCGAGTTCAGGCTTGGTGGTCGGCATGTCGGCACTCGTCATGGCGGAAGGGAACGGACGTGGGTATTCCGTGCACGGACCATGCCGATGCCGCGTGACGACGCGGCGCACGTCGCTTTCACGAGCCGCCGCCAAGAATCGCCGTCAACCAAGAGGATGCCGCGATGAAGAGAAAGCACGTCTACCTGACCGACGACCTGGAACAGGCACGCGAGGCGATCAGCGCCGCGCGACGCGCCGGCGTGCTCGACGACGACATCGTCCTGATCGCGCGCAACGACATCGAGATGGAGGTGCTGCCGGAGAACCGGCGCTCCGCGGACACCGACTTCCAGCCGGCGGCGGTGAAGGGCGCGATGACCGGCGGCAGCGTCGGCATCGTCGCCGGCCTCGTCGCGATGGTGATCCCGCCGCTCGGCGTGACCGTCGCCGGCGCCGCGGCGATCGCGGCCCTCGGCGCGGTCACCGGCACCTGGGCCTCGTCGCTGATCGGCTCGGCGTTGCCGGATCCGATCCGTCGCCGCTTCGACGACGAAATCCAGGCCGGCCGCATCCTCGTGGTGGTCGACATCCCGGACGAGTCGCTGGCGCTGGTCGATGCCGAAGTGCAGCGGACCGGCGCGTCGCAGCTGCCGTTCGAGGAACCGTCGGCGATGACCTGATGCGGCGCCTCCCGTCGCTGCCTTCCCTGCTGGCGCCCGCGCTGGTCTCGGCCGCCCTGGTGCTGCCCGGGCCCGCGCGTGGCACTGCCGAAGTTCCGGTCGTTCCAGTCGCGACCGAAACTTCCGGAACCCCGGCCGAACCGGCGACCCCGCCGGCGACGGCCGAACTGCCCGGCACCCCCGATCTGCGGGCGATCCCCGGCCTCGAGGACGTTCGCGTCGTGCGCCGCGGCCGCGTGCTGGTGCTCGAGGGCAGCGTCGGCCGCGAAGCCGACCGCGAGCTCGCGCGCCGGGTCGCCGCCGCCGAGCCCGACGTCGCCGAGGTGCTCGACCGCCTGGTGATCGACACCGACGTCGGCGATCGCCTGCGCGACTGGCGCGCCGACAGCCTGGACCGGCTCGGCCGGCTGCTCGCGGCGACGCCGCTGCTGGTGGTCGCGGCGCTGATCGTGGCGCTGTTCTGGTGGCTCGGGCGCCGGCTGTCGCGCGGGCGCTGGGGGCCGCTGCAGCGCAAGGACGCCAATCCCTTCCTCGCCGGCCTCGCGGCGCAGGCGATCCAGCTGGTGTTCGTGCTGGTCGGCCTGCTGATCGGCCTGCAGTTGCTCGACGCGCTGGCGCTGGCGGGTGCGCTGATCGGTTCCGCCGGCGTGGTCGGCATCGCCGTCGGCTTCGCCTTCCGCGACCTCGCCGAGAACTACATCGCCAGCATCCTGCTCAGCCTGAAGCAGCCGTTCGCGCCGGACGACAGCGTGGTGATCGACGGCAACGAGGGCATCGTCGTCGGCCTGACCTCGCGCGCGACGCTGTTGATGACGCCGGACGGCAACCACCTGCGCCTGCCGAACGCGCTGGTGTTCAAGTCGGTGATCCTCAACCACACGCGCAACGGCCGCCGCCGCTTCTTCTTCGAAATGCGGCTGGCGCCGGAAGCGGACATCGACGCGGCCCTGCGCGAAGCGCTGGCGGCGGTGACATCGGTGCCCGGCATGCTGGAGAACCCGGCCCCGTTCGTGCAGATCGGCAATGCCGACCACGACTGGCTGTTGCTGCAGGTTTTCGGCTGGGTCGACCAGCGCGAGGCGAATTTCGGCTGGTGCCGCAGCGAGTCGATCCGGCGCGTGCGCGCGGCGCTGATCGCCGCCGGCATCGCCTTCCGCCGGCCGGTGCAGCGCTGGATCGAATGCGGCGAGCCGGAGCCGGTGGCAGCGACCGTCGAGGCGCCGCCCCCGCCGCCGCCGAAAGCCGAGCACCACGCGGTCGGTGAGGCGGTGGCCGAGGCGCGCCGGGACATGGGCGAGGAGGATCTGCTCTCCGCGGCCGCGCCCCGGGAATGACGCGGCGTCGGTGAACGCCCTGCGTCAGCGTCGGCGAGCTCCGTGCTTTCAGACCCTGTCTTCCAGCCCCCGCACTCCGCTGTGCGTCGCGCAATGCGCGCAGCAGAACATCTTCCCGTCCGCCTCGGCGCCGTGGCCGATGATCCGGCAGTCGCAGTGGGCGCAGCGTGGGGCGAAGGCGTGGATCGCGCATTCGAAGCTGTCGAAGGTGCCGCGGCGGTCGCCCTGGCTCAGGGTGAAGGCCTTGTCGTAGTCGTTGCCGCAGACGTCGCAGACGGCCATCGCTGTTCTCCTTGCGAATCGCGAACGGGTCTCCAGCCTCGCCGCCGGCCCGTGAGTCGGGCGCGAACGCTTGCCCGGTCGGCGCCGCCGCCACGGCGCACTCACGGTGCGGCTGGCATGGTCGCGCGGACCTTTCCCCGAGGTGGCGATGGCCGTCGTGGTTCCCCCTGCCGACCTGCCGCCGCTGCGCGCGGTGCTGTTCGACGTCGAAGGCGGCGGCGAGCGTCACCTCGACCTCGTCGAACTCGAAAGCCTCGAGGTCGGCCCGGGGCAGATGCTGTGGGTGGACCTGTGCGGGGCCGGCGACGACCTGGTCGCCGACGTGTGGCGGGCGCTGCGGCTCCCCGAATGCCACCTCGCCGGCAACGGGCATCCGGCGCTGGCGCGGCTGGGCACCCGCTTCGCGCTGCGTGTCGTTTCGGTGCGCGGCAGCCCGGCGGCCGGCTTCGAGGGCGACGTGCTCGACGTCTGCGCCGGCGACAACGTCGTCGTGACCAGCCACGCCGCGCCGCTGGCCTTCCTCGAGGAACTGCGCGGCGGCGTCGACGCCGGCCGCGGCGGCCGCGGCGAGCTCGGGCGGCTGAGCGCCGAAAGCTTCGCGGCGACGGTGCTGGACGCGCAGCTGTCGACCTATTTCGACGCGGTGTCGGCCTTCGAGATGGCGGTGGAGCGCCTGGAGATGGAGATCTTCGACGACCGCCGGCAGGAATGCCTCGGCGAGCTGCGCGAGCTGCGGCGGGCGGCGTCGCGGCTGCGGCGGATGCTGGCGCCGCACCGCACCGTGTTCGCGTCACTGTCGCGGCCCGACTTCCGGCCCGACGAGGGCGCGCAGGCGGACCGGCATTTCCGCTCGCTCGACGTGCGTTTCGAGCGGGCGATGGACATGGTCGAGAACTGCCGCGACCTGGTGATGGGCAGCTTCGACCTGTTCAGCAACCAGACCGCGCTGCGAATGAACCGCACGATGTACGTGCTGACCTTCGCGACCGTGGTGCTCGGCCTGATGGCGGTCGTGGTCGGCGCTTTCGGGATGAACTTCGCGACCCGGCTGTTCGACGCCGAGTTCGGCTTCTCCCTCACGGTCGGCGCCCTGGCCCTGCTCGGCGTCTCCGCCCTCCTGTTCGCCCGCTGGCGGCGGTGGTTCTAAGGGGTCGGCTTAACAACTGGGGTCAGATTCCTTCGTTAAGGCGCGGGCGGAGTGGCTGCTGCTGACGGATCTGCGAGCGTCTTAACGAAGGAATCTGACCCCAGTTGTTAAGCCCGGTCGTCGAGGCTTATCGGGGCTTGAGGGCCGGGAGGGTCTTGAAGAGCATGTCGAGCGCCAGCGGCTTCGCGAGGTGGGCGTCGAAGCCGGACTCCGCCGACAGCTCCCGGTCCGCCTGGGTCGCGTAGCCGGAGATCGCGACGATCTGCATGCCTTTCAGCTCCGGCTCGCCGCGGAACGCGCGCGCCAGTTCGTAGCCGCTCAGTCCCGGCAGGCCGAGATCGAGCAGGGCGATGTCCGGCTTCTCCGCGCGCGCCAGCGCCAGCGCGGTCTCGCCGTCGAAGGCCATCACCGCGCGGTGGCCGCCCATCTCGACGACCTCGCGCAGGATCTGTGCGGCGTCGACGTTGTCGTCGACCACCAGGACGGTCAGCCCGGCCTCCGCGGCCGTCGACTGCATCGGCAGCGTCACCTCGACGCGGGTGCCGCAGCCCGGCCCCGCGCTCTCGACGACGATCGTGCCGCCGTGCAGGTCGACGATCCGCCGCGCGATCGTCAGCCCGAGGCCGAGTCCGCCCGGGCCCCGGTCGAGCGCGCGGCGGTCCTGGGTGAACGAGTCGAACACCCGCGGCAGCACCTCGGGATCGATGCCGATGCCGTTGTCGGCGACCGTCAGCACCGCATCGTTCTCGCGCACGTCGACGGCGATGTCGATGCGGCCGTCCGGCGGCGTGTACTTCGCCGAATTGCCGACCAGGTTGCTGACGACCTGGGTCAGGCGCACGGGGTCGCCGCGCACCACCGGATCGTGCTTCAGCTCGACGGTCAGCGTGTGCTGCTTCTGGTCGGCGATCGGCCGGACGGCTTCGATGCCCTGCGCGACCGCGTCCGCGAGGCGCATCCGCCGCAGCTCCAGACGCACGTCGCCGCGGCTGATGCGGCTGACGTCGAGCAGGTCGTCGACCAGGCGGCCGAGATGGCGCGCCTGCCGCTCGATGATCGTCAGCGCGCGCGCGGTGCGTTCGGGATCGCTGGTGCCGAGCTGGGCCGCCGACGAGGCCATCAGGATCGGCGCCAGCGGATTGCGCAGTTCGTGCGCGAGCATCGCCACGAACTCGGTCATCTGCCGGTTGCTGGTTTCCAGCGACTCCATGCGCTTGCGCTCGGTCAGGTCGCGGGTGACCTTGGCGAAGCCGCGCAGGTGGCCGCTGTCGTCGTGCAGCGCGGTGATCACCACGTTGGCCCAGAAGCGGCTGCCGTCCTTGCGCACGCGCCAGCCTTCGTCCTCGAAGCGGCCCTCGGCGGCGGCGAGCTTGAGTTCGGTCTGCGGCCAGCCGGCGCGCAGGGCCTCCTCCGGATAGAAGCGCGAGAAGTGGTGGCCGACGATCTCCGCCGCCGCATAGCCCTTGATGCGCTGGGCGCCGCGGTTCCAGCTCATCACGATGCCGGCCGGGTCGAGCATGAAGATCGCGTAGTCGCGCACGCGTTCCACGAGCAGCTGGAACATCTCCTCGCGGGCGTGCGGCGGCATCTGTTCCGGATCCTGTACCGGTGGATCCGGGCGCGCGGCTTCCTGAGTCATGCGGCTTCCCCCAGCCGTTGCCACTGCTCGCGGATCACCAGCGCGCCATGTGTCCGCTCGAGCCGGCGGACGATGAAGTGGCCACGGGCCATGCGCTGGAAATGAGAGATGAAGATCAGGTTCAGCGCCGCGCCGCTGGCGGCGCCGACGATCGGCGCGGCCTGCGCCAGCGCCTTCTGGCTGACCGGGATCGAGAAGCGGCTGGCGATGCCCTCGATCAGCCGCACCAGCACCGGCGCGCTGCCGTTGGCGGCGGCGCCGGCGAGGTGCCTGGTCGCCGCGCTGATCTGCTGCGCGAGCGCGGCACGGGTCGCGAAGTAGCCCGATTCGGCACCGTCGTCGCTGCGGCTGCGGCCACCGAGCGCCAGCACTTCCAGACAGGCCAGGCGGGTGTCGACCTCGCGCGGGTCCTCGCCTTCGCTACGGGCGATGTCGGCGATCGAGCGCAGCATCGCGGTCGTCGTCAGCGGCAATTCGACCGCCAGCCCGGCCAGGCCGAAGAAACCGCCGACCGCGCCGGTACCGAGCACCGCGGCGCGGTGCAGGCCCTCGCGCGCGATCACGCCGGGCCTGCGGTCGCGCAGCGTGCGCACCGCGGCCGCGAAGGCCGTCTCCACCGCCTTGCGGCTGGCGCTTTCGACCAGGCGGCTCGCGGCCGCGGGCAGCTGCCGGGTCAGCAGGTATTCGATCGGCGCGCCGACCAGGTTCGCGAGTTGCACCGCCATGCCGGGGCTGGTCAGCAGCTCCCGCGCCAGTGCGAGATCGGCGAGGTCGGCATCCGGTGGGGTGGTGACGAGCACTGCTCTCATCTGGCGCCATCCTAGCGCCGGACGGCGAGCCGGCGGCGGGAAACCTGCGATCGGTGACGGGTCCTTCACATTGCCGACCGCCGTGTCGCCTGCGTGTGAACGGGGACGTACCCCGTAAGAAAGGGACGTACCCCGTAGGAAGGGGCGTAGCCGCAGACCGCAGGAGGCGGGCGGCCGAGGACGGGCCGCCCGCTCCGTCGCGGACTAGCGACCGCCGCGATTGCCGCCGCCGCTGGCCTCACCGCCCTTGCGGCCGGCCTCGCGGGCTTCCTGGCTGTCGAACTCGTGGGCGTTGCCGCTCCGGTGCGCGGCCTTGCCGCCTTCGGAGGCGATCTCGCGCTGCCGCTCGGGATCCATGCCTGCGAATCCGCGACCCTCACTCTGGTTCTGCTGACCCTGGCTGCCGCGGTTGCCGCCGCCCTGGCTCTGGCTCTGCTGGCCCTGGCTGCTGCGGCTGC
This sequence comes from Arenimonas composti TR7-09 = DSM 18010, assembly GCF_000426365.1. Classification (GTDB taxonomy): domain Bacteria; phylum Pseudomonadota; class Gammaproteobacteria; order Xanthomonadales; family Xanthomonadaceae; genus Arenimonas; species Arenimonas composti. The sequence continues at coordinate 478,897 of NZ_AUFF01000003.1, forward strand.
CGCGCTGGCTGCCCTGGCTCTGGCTCTGCTGGCCGCGGCCGCCCTGCTGGTTGCGATTGGCCATTTCCGGTCTCCGTGGGGTTCGCAGCGACGTTGCTGCGAAGGAGAGCGCAGCAATGGCCGTGCCAAGCGGCGGGCAGGCGCGGAAAAGCGGTGGCGGCCCCCCTGCCCCACGCACGGCACCGCGTTCTTTCGGCTCCTTTCCCGCAGCGCACGCGCAGCGCCTCGTCAGCCTCCGGAGGCGCAGCCGGAAGAAATTGCGTGTCCGGGAATTCCGTTCCCGGCTGTCGCTAGTCGTCGTCGAGCGAAATCCAGCCGGCATTGACCCAGCCGGCGCGGCAGGGCCCCCGGTAGGGGCCGCCGTCGCCGCGCGCGCTGGCGAGGCCGCAGTCCTGGCCGCCGCTCACGGGGTAGACGATGCCGAGCCATTGCTCGTCGGCGCTGCCGTCGCAGACGAAGACGCGGCGGCCGTTGCCGAGGCCGTCCTGGCGCGGGTGCCGGGTGCCGGGGCCGTTGCGCACGTTGAGCTGGCCCGTGCGCAGCCCGGCGACCGTGCCGGCCAGCGCGCAGGCGCTGCCGGAGCCGTCGCCACCGACCAGCACCGCGACGGCGCCGCCGACGTCGCCGGGGACCACGGCCGATGCGCCGTTGCTGCCGTCTCGAGGCCCGGCCGCGGCGGCGATCGCCCGCGCCTCGCCGCCGCGCTGGCGGCAGTCGCCGGCCGTCGTTCGCACCACCCGTCCGGCGGCAAGGATGCTGACGTTGCCGTGCAGGCGGCGGACCTGCGGCGGCAGCCTGCAGCTGACCGGGTCGCCATCGGCCAGCGCCCGGGCGCCGTAATCGGCCGGCGCGGAAACCGACGTGGTGGTGGCGCAGGCGACCAGCGTCGCCGCGAAGGCGGCCGCGACGGCCGCGAACCTGAGCGTGGTCATGGCGTCTCCTGCCGGCTCCCCGCCGGTGGGGCTTACTGTGCGCCTGGAAGGGAGAAACGGGAAACGAGGAACGAGGAACGAGTGACGGCCCGCGCCCATGGCGCGGACGCGCTTTGCGCGAGTGGGAGTGATCGCGGCTGAAGCCGCTCCTACGGCGCGTTTCTCATCGTCAGCGTTGCCGATGCCGCCGCAGCCGCGCCTCGACGCGGGCGCGCAGCCGCCAGCGGCCCGCGTCGACGAGCATGCGGCCGGCCCAGCGGAAGACGTTGAACTCGGCGACATTGGTGCGCAGGCTGGCCATGCGTTCGCGCTGTTCGGGCTCGGACATCGTCACCGCGCGGTGCAGCGCGTCGGCGGTTTCCTCGACGTCGTAAGGGTTCACGATCAGCGCCTCGTGCAGCTCGCGGGCGGCGCCGGCGAAGCGGCTCAGCACCAGCACGCCGCGCTCGTCGTCGCGGGCGGCGACGAACTCCTTGCAGACCAGGTTCATGCCGTCGTGCAGGCTGGTCACCACGCAGGCATCGGCGGCGCGGTAGAGCTCGATCAGCTGGGCGTGGTCGTGGTGTTCGGCGAGCAGGTGCACCGGCTGCCAGCCCTCGCGGCCGAAGCGCGCGTTGACCCGCGCCACCAGCGCCTTCACCCGGTCCTGGAAGCCGTGGTACTCGTCGAGTTCGCTGCGCGTCGGCGAGGCCACCTGCACGAAGGCCAGGCGCCCGAGGTGCTCCGGATGCTTCTCCAGCAGCCGCTCGACCGCGTTGATGCGCTCGATGATGCCTTTCGTGTAGTCGAAGCGGTCGACCCCGACCGCGATGCGCGCATCCTCCGGCAGCCCGAGCCGCGCCCGCACCGCCTCGCGGCTGGCCGCGACCGCCGGCCAGGCCGCGCTCTCGGTCTCGTCCGGCCAGGCGATCGAGATCGGATAGCTCTCGACATAGGTCTCCTTGCGCCCGACCGAGATGATCGAGTGCTCGTGCTCGATGCGCGCCTCGAGATAGCGGTCGACGGTCTCGAGGAAGTTGCGGCAGTGGAAGCGGGTGTGGAAGCCGAGGATCGTGCTGCCGAGCATCCCGCGCAGCAGTTCGCGCCGCCACGGACAAATGCCGAACGACTCCGGATTCGGCCACGGGATGTGCCAGAACGTCAGGATCGTCGCCTGCGGCAGCTTCTCGCGCACCATCGCCGGCACCAGCGCCAGGTGGTAGTCCTGCACCAGCACGATCGGGTCCTCGCTGCGCGCCTCGGCGACCACCGCATCGGCGAAGCGCTGGTTCACCGCCTTGTAGGCCTCCCAGTCCGAGCGCCGGAACACCGGCCGCACATGCGCGACGTGGCACAGCGGCCACAGGCCTTCGTTGGCGAAGCCGTAGTAGTAGCCCTTCTCTTCCTCCTCGGTGAGCCAGATGCGGCGCAGCCAGTAGTCCTGTTGCCCGCCGGGCACGACGACGCGGTCGTCGGCATCGACCATGTCGCGGTCGGCGCTGCCGCTGCCGTGGGCGATCCACGTGCCGGAACAGGCCTGCATCACCGGCTCGACCGCGGTGACCAGACCGCTGGCCGGCCGCTTCACGAGCACGCCACCGTCGGCGCCGCGGTCGTGGATCAGCGGCTCGCGATTGGACACGCAGATCACCTGGTCGCCGCGCAGCTGGGTCAGCAGCAACGCGCGCAGGCGTTCGGCGGTCCAGGCGACTTCCGGGCCCTGCGAGCGCCGGTACTCGTCCTCGAGGTCGCGCAGGCGCGCACGCAGGTCGTCGGCCAGCGGCTCGAGCTCCGGCGGCAGCACCGCCGCGATGTCGTTGCCGTTGCCGGCGTCGCCGTCGCGGCCGAGCAGCGCGCGCACGCCGCGCACCCAGCCGTGGAAGCTCAGTTGCGCGACACCGATCGTCACCAGCGCCAGCACGAAGCCGAGCCCGGCGAGGAACAACACCAGCAGGCGGCGGCTGTCCTGGCTGCGATGTTCGATGAACGCCAGATCGTGCAGCAGCACCAGTTCGCCGACGCCGCCGCGCAGCGGATGCACGCTGATGTGCAGCGGGCCGCCGAACATCTCCAGGCGCTGGCGGCCGGCCTCGACGCGGGCACGCGCCTCGGTGCATTCCAGCGCCGCCGGGTAGGCCTCGCTGCGACCGACGACGGTGCCGGCGCGGTCGCACAGACCGATCGCGTACATGCGCTCGTCGAGGGCGGTGCGGCCGAACAGGCGCTCGAGCCGCGCGCGGTCGCCGGAACGCAGTGCTTCGGCCAGCGAATCCGACAGCGCATTGGCGACCAGTTCGCCGCGCGCATCGAGGTCGCGCGCGAACCAGCGCAGCTGCAGCCTGTCGAGGATCGGCACCGCCACCCAGGCGGCGAGCACCAGCACCGCCAGCAGCGGCAGCAGGAAGCGCAGCTGCAGGCGCAGCGTCGTCGCCATCGTGCGCAGGGCGGTCGTCATACGACGTCCTCCCAGCGCCGGCTCAGGCGCATCGCCGCATTGATCAGCCCGACCTGGGAATAGGTCTGCGGGAAGTTGCCCCAGGGTTCGCCGGTCTCCGGCTCGATGTCCTCGCTGAGCAGGCCGAGCGGATTGCGCCGCGCCAGCATGCCTTCGAAGAGCTCGCGCGCCTCGTCCTCGCGGCCGACCGCGGCGAGTGCGTCGATGTACCAGAACGTGCAGACGTTGAACGCGGTCGCCGGGGTGCCGAAGTCGTCGGCCTCGTCGTAGCGCAGCAGGGTCGAGCCACGGCGCAGCGCGCGACCGATGGTGTCGACGGTGGCGACGAAACGCGGGTCGTCGGCGGCGACGAAACCGAGGTCGGCGAACAGCAGCGCGCTGGCGTCGAGGCGATCATCCTCCGCCGCCTCGACGAAGGACCGTCGGCGCTCGCTCCAGGCCCGCTGCAGGATCGCCTCGCGGATCGACGCGGCCTGCGGCCGCCAGTGCGCCGCCTCGTCCTGCAGCCCGAGGTGGCCGGCGATGCGCGCGAGGCGGTCGCAGGCCGCCCAGCACATCACGCTCGAATAGGTGTGCACGCGGGCGCGGCCGCGGTATTCCCACAGGCCGGCATCGGGCACGTTCCAGAAGCGCGCGGCGGCCTCGCCCATCGGCCGCAGGCGCGCGTACATCGTGGCGTCGCCGCGGGCGCGCAGGCGGTGGTCGAAGAAGGACTGCGAGGCGGCCAGGACCACGCTGCCGTAGGCGTCGTGCTGCACCTGTCGCCAGGCATCGTTGCCGACGCGCACCGGGCCCATGCCGCGGTAACCGGCGAGCGTTTCGACGGTGCGCTCGTGCAGCTCGGTCTCGTAGTGGATGCCGTACAGCGGCGCCAGCGCGTCGCGGCCGGCGGCGAGATTGACGACGTAGCGGATGTACTCCTCCATGCTGCGCGTCGCCCCGAGCCGGTTCAGTGCCCGCACCACGAAGGTGGCGTCGCGCAGCCAGCAGTAGCGGTAGTCCCAGTTGCGCCCGGAATCGGCGTGTTCCGGGATCGAGGTCGTCATCGCCGCGACGATGCCGCCGCTGCCCTCGTACTGGCACAGCTTCAGGGTGATGGCGGCGCGGATCACCGCGTCCTGCCATTCCACCGGGATCGCCAGGAAGCGCACCCACTCGTGCCAGTAGTCGCGCGTCTGCGCGAGGTGGTCGCGGTAGAAGGCGCCGAGGTTCTGCGCGATCGTCTCGTCCGGCCCGAGCATCAGGTGCAGCTCGCGGTCGAGCACGAACGGGTGCTCGCCGAGCAGCAGCGGCAACTGCAGGTCGGTGCTCAGGCGCAGCGTCCAGCCGTCGAGCAGGAAGCGCACATGGTTGCTGCCGACGGTGCGCTCGGGCACGCGCCCGCCCCAGTCGGCGAGCGGACGCAGGCGGATGCGCACGCGCGGCGACCCGGCGAGCGGGCGCACGCGGCGGCCGATCGCCACCGGGTGGTAGACCCGGCCGTACTGCTTGAAGCGCGGGCAGAAGTCGGTGATCTCGACGATGCCGCCGTGGGCGTCGTGCAGTTCGGTGACCAGCACCGCGGTATTGCCCTCGTAGCGCTGGCGGCTGTCGACGAGGTCCTCGAGCTCGACCGCGAAATAGCCGCCGTCGTGGTGCACCGGCTGCAGCAGCGCACAGAACACCGGGTCGCCGTCGAAGGCCGGCAGGCAGCTCCAGACGATGCGGCCGCGACCGTCGACCAGCGCGGCGCAGCCGCCGTTGCCGATCACGCCGAGGTCGAGCGAGCGGTTCATGCCGGCACCCCCGAGCCGCGCGCGGTCGCCATCGCCGCCAGCCAGGCGCGGACCGCGGTGGGCGATGCCAGCGCGTGCGTCGCCACCGTCGGCCGGCGGCCGCCGACGATCACCGCGTGGCCGCCGAGTTCGCGCGCGGCGACGAAGGCCGGCTCGTCGGTGAGGTCGTCGCCGATCATCATCGGCACCCGGCCGCGGAACGGCGAGGTCTGCATCAACGCGGCCAGCGCACTGCCCTTGTCCTGGCCGACCGGCTTGAGTTCGGCGACGCAGTCACCGTGCTGCACCAGGTAATGGCCGTCGGCGGTCGCGGCGATCTCGGCGGCGAGCGCGCGCACCGCCTCGGCCTGCGCCGGCGCGCCGCGGTAATGCAGGGCGAAGCCGATGCCGGCCTTGGCCTCGACGAACACGCCGTCGAGCGCGGCGGCGCCGGCGCGGCAGGCGGCGTCGACGCGGCCGGCGACCAGCGGCGGCGGCGCCGTCGTCGTCAGCGTGCCGTCGACCGCGCGCCGCTGCAGCCCGTGCAGCGCGCCGGCGGGCAATTGCAGCGGCGCCAGCAGGCGGTCGGCTGCCGCCAGCTCGCGCCCGCTGAGCACCGCCAGCGCGCCGCCGAGCCGGCGCTGCAGATGCGCGAGCGCGGTGATCGCCGGCTTCGGCACGCGCACGCCGTCGGGCCGGTCCGCGAACTCGACCAGGGTGCCGTCGATGTCGAGGAACAGCGCCAGGCTCGGCGCCGCCGGCAGCGGCGGGGGCGGCAGCGCGCTCATCGCGGATCTTCCCGCGGGATCACCGAGATCGAGCCGTCGCGTTCCAGCACCGCATAGCGGATCTGCGCGAAGTTCGCGAGGCCGTGCGCGGCACGCGCCGCCTCGAGGATGTCGGCGCGGTCCACATGTGAACGCTGCAGGCGCTCCTGCAGCACCTCGCCGTCGTCCACCAGCACCGTCGGCACACCGTCGAGCCAGCGATCGGCCGCCTTCGAATGCTGTTTGACCCGCGCGAACAACCGCTCGAGCACGAACAGGGTGGCGACCACGACGAAGGCGTTGATCACCGAGAAGTCCTCGCCGATCAGCGCCTGCGACGCCGCTTCGGCGACGATCAGCACCAGCGCGAGGTCGAAGGGCGTCATCTCCGCGAGCGTGCGGCGGCCGCCGACGCGGAACACCACCAGCAGGAACAGGTAGACCGCGGCGGCGCGCAGCACGCTCTCCATGCCGGGGACTCAGGGCCAGACCAGGCTGCGCAGCCGCGCCGGTGCGCGTCCGGCGAGGCCGATGCCGGTGCGGGTCACGCCGGGCGCGGTCGGCAGCACGTGCATCCGCACCACCTGATCACCGGTGCCGGCGTCGAACTCGAGGATCAGCGCATCGGCTTCGGTACGCATCGCCCGCGGCTGCGGCGCGATCGTCTCCATGCGCAGGTCGCGCCAGCCGCTGCCGCTCAGTTCGAGCGCGAAGCGGCGGTCGCCGGCGATGCTGTCGGCCTCGATCGTCGCGACGATCTCGACATCGGCGGCATGGCGCGCGAAGCGCGGATGGTCGACGAGCACGCCGTCGCCCGCGGCGATCGCGCGTGCGAACGGCCCGCGGCTGCCGGTCAGCCCGAGCAGCGCCGCCGCCACCAGCAGGACGAGTAACGCCCAACCCACGCGCTGCACGCGGTGGAAGCGGCGTTCGAATCCGGGATGCTCGTCGACCTCGAGCGTCGTGGTTGGTGGCACGGCGTGCACTCGTGGCGAGGGGCCATCGAGTGTCGTGCGGGCCATGTGAAATCCACGTCTGTAGGAGCGGCTTCAGCCGCGATGCCCACGAACCCTCCCTGTAGGAGCGGCTTCAGCCGCGATGCTTTTCGCGCTCACGCGCGAAAGTGGAAAGCATCGCGGCTGAAGCCGCTCCTACAGAGGTTGTCGGGTTGGGCGGGTTGCGCGGGTTAGTCGGGTTCGTCGGGCTGGAGCAGCTCGGCGCGCACCCAGCCGCGCTCGCTCGCGCGGTCCTCGCACCACCAGGCGCCGTGCGCGGGGTCCTTCCACATCACCCGCACCTGGTCGCCGGCGGCGACGGTGAGTTCGGCGCTGCAGTATTCGGCGGTGGCGCGGCCGCGGTCACCGATCGCATCGATCACGTCGAGCGGCACCCAGCCGGCGCTGATCTGGCCGTCCTCGGCCCAGACATAGCCCGGACGATCGGGATGCGGCCGCCCGAGCGCGACCTCGTCCCCCGGATGCAGGGTCAGCGGGATCGCATCCGGCGCTTCCTGGTCGCCCAGCACGGTCGCCGTGATGGCCTTGAGCATGGTCACCGCTGTTTCTCCCGGAATTCCCGGCGCGCAGTTTCTCACGAACGTGGCGAAGGGAGCGGGATTCGCTAGCGGGCGTTCATCCGTGTCCAGACGCTCTTGCCGACGAAGACGACGAGCATGAAGCCGACCGCGAGCAGGTCGAAGAACACGAGCTCGAAGGGCCAGAGGTTGTGCGAGGTCGGGTCGCGGAAGGTGTCGACGACCAGGCGCAGCACGACGAAGGCGAGCGCGGCCAATGGCAGCGCCGCGGCGATGCGCCAGATCCCGCGCCAGCGCAGGACACCGTAGAGCGGCCACGCGGCGCCGGGAGCGGTGCCGAGCAGCGCGAAGACCAGCATCAGCGGCGCCGCCGCCAGTCGCCAGCCGAGGCTGCGCGGCTCGCGCGGCGGTGCGCTGCCGGCGGCGCGGCGGCGCTGGTTTTCGGCCTCGAGCGCGGCGACCCAGTCGGGCGGCGTCGGCGTCGACAGCGGGCTGCCGCGACGCACGTTCACCGGGAGCCGCAGCAGCACCGGGTCCTGGTAGCCGTTGCCGACCTGCACCCGGATCTCGTCGACGCGGGCGGTGCCGTCCATCAGGAAGAACCAGCCGACGACCTCGCCCTCGCCTTCGTAGCGCGCCGACGGGTGGCTGCCGGCGTTCGCCGGGGCGCCTCGCCAGAACGGGCGCGCCCAGATGCCGACCGGTTCGTCGCTGCGGTAGCGCAGGCGGACGTAGAAGTTCTGGCCGTCGGCGAGCACGACGTCGTCGCCGCGGGGCCAGGTGTCGAGCAGTTCGACCTCGGCGGCGGCGGCGGCCGGGCCGGTCAGTGCCAGCAGGGCCCACAGGGCCAGCGTGGTCAGCAGGATTCGAAGCTTCATGGCGGGTTCCCCGGTGTCGCGTCGGATGGATGCTGGCGGCCGGGTGCGGGGGCGGCAACGGCCGCGTGCCGCTGCGGCGGATCGCGATTCCGGCGGTGGCGCGTGGTGATACCGGGCTGGAATTGGCGGTTGCCGATCCGTAGTTGCGAGGGTGGCCTCGGCGCGAACGGGAGGGGACCGGGATGATCGAGCTGCGGAAACGCGAGCCCCTCACCGACGACGAATGCCGGGCGGTGATGCTGGCGGCGCGGCGCCTGGCGAAGGCGCTCGAGCGCGCGTTCGCACCGCTCGGCATCCTGACTTTCCAGAACAACGGCGTATACAGCGGCCAGGAAACGCCGCACTTCCACGTGGTGCCGCGCACGCCGGGCAGCGACTGGGGCATCGGGCCGCCGCAGCTGGCGAGTTTCGAGGCGGCCGGGCGCGTGCGCGGAACGACGCATGATGCGAGTGGCGATGCGGCGCGGCGCGAGCGGGTGCGGGTGACGCCGGCGCGGATGGCCGAGGTCGCCGCGTCGATCCGGTCGGCGATGGACGGATCATCGGTGCGATCATCGGTGCCAGGCACCGTTATTTCCGGTTAACCGTGCCCGGCACCGTTCCGGGGACGCCGACTCGAGGAATGCCGATGACACGCGCGATGTTCGCCGCCTTCGCACTCGCCCTCCCCGCCCTGTTCGCGGTGGGAGCGGCTTGGGCCGACTGCCCGCCGCTGCCGGCCGGCGCCGTCGAATTGAGCTTCGAGGTTCGTCGCTGCACGACCGTGCGCGCGCCGTGGCCGGACCGCCGGCGCCTGCTACGCATCGAGGTCGCGGATCCGGGCGTGCGCCTGCTGGCGGATTCAGGAGAGGAGATCGCCGCTGCCGGTCACGACGCCGTTCTCGTCGAAGGCCTGCGCGCCACGCGCGTGCTGTACGTCGATGCCGGTGCCGGGGCGCACTGCGGCGAGCACCCGGTCGGCGCGGCCCGGAGCGCGACGCTGCAACCCGCCTGCTGCGACACCCTTCCGCACCGCGGCACCTGCCGACTGCCCGGGCCGGTCGTCGTGCTCGACTAGAACGGTGTCAGAGACAGTTCCGCGCGGAACTGTCTCTGACACCGTTATTCCGACACCGTTATTCAGCGCAAGGCGGCGTTGATCTTCGCGAGCACGTCGGGACCCGGCACCAGCACGTCCTCGCGCAGCGCGTTCAGCGGCGTGGCGACCGTGCGCAGGTGCTCGTGCAGGTCGCCGGCCTGCGGGTCGACGTAGAGCAGGCCGGTGACGACTTCGCCGCGGGCCTGGCGGGCCTGGAGGTGGTTCATCGCGGCGACGCGGTCGCGCGGGTCGTGGTCGGCGTCGAGCTTGTGCAGGCGCAGCCGGCTGCCGTCGTGCTGTTCGACCTCGACGGTGGTGCCGGGCGCGTAGTCGACGGCGATCTCGGCGCGCGGCGGGATCACGTCGAGGCGGTTCACGGCCTCGTTGTGCTCGCGCACCCAGGCGTAGCTCTTGGTGCTGCCGTCGTGGTTGTTGAAGGCGACGCAGGGGCTGATCACGTCGATGAAGGCGGCGCCGCGGTGGGCGATCGCGCCCTTGATCAGCGGCACCAGCTGGCGCTTGTCGCCGGAGAAGCCGCGGGCGACGTAGGTCGCGCCGAGCTGCAGCGCGAGCCCGACCAGATCGATCGGCGAATCGGCATTGACCACGCCGCGCTTGGAGACCGAGCCCTGGTCGGCAGTGGCGCTGAACTGCCCCTTCGTCAGCCCGTAGACGCCGTTGTTCTCGACGATGTAGGCCATGTTCACGCCGCGGCGCAGCGCGTGCACGAACTGGCCCATGCCGATCGAGGCCGAATCGCCGTCGCCGGACACGCCGAGGTAGAGCAGTTCGCGGTTGGCGAGGTTGGCGCCGGTCAGCACGCTCGGCATGCGCCCGTGCACGGTGTTGAAGCCGTGCGACTGGCCGAGGAAATAGTCCGGCGTCTTCGAGCTGCAGCCGATGCCGCTGAGTTTCGCGACCCGGTGCGGCTGAATGTCGAGTTCCCAGCAGGCCTGGATGATCGCCGCCGAGATCGAGTCGTGGCCGCAGCCGGCGCACAGCGTGCTGATCTTGCCTTCGTAGTCGCGGCGGGTGAAGCCGACCTTGTTGCAGGCCAGCGACGGATGCCGCAGCGCCGGTTTCGCGATCCAGGTCATGACGCAGTCCTTTCCCGAATGGCCCCGACGATGAACCGCGCCGTGATCGGCGTCCCGTCGTAATGCAGCACCCGCTCCAGCCGCGCCGGATCCAGGTCGAATTCGTTGATCAGCAGGCTGCGCAACTGGGCGTCGCGGTTCTGCTCGATCACGAACACGCGCTCGTGCGCGAGCACGAAGTCGCGGACGCTGTCGGGGAACGGGAAGGCGCGGATGCGCAGGGTGTCCAGCGGGAGGCCGGAGGATTCGAGGATGGCGACGGCTTCGTCCATCGCGGGGGTGGTGGAGCCGTAGTGGATCGCGCCGAGGCGGGTGTTGGCGGAGGCATTGGAAGGAGGGGGAGGCATCGCGCCTGCAGGCGCTTCTGCATCAGAAGGCGTCGCGCCTGAAGGCGCTCCTACAGGGGGGGCGGACAGGCGGAGGATGGGGGCGGGGACGAGGTCGCGCGCGGTGTCGAACTTCTGCAGCAGTCGCTGCATGTTGTAGACGTAGTCGGGGCCGCGCTCGGAATAGCGTGCCTTCGGGTCGCGCGAGGTGCCGCGGGTGAAGTAGGCGCCGCGTTCGGGATGCGTGCCGGGCAGCGTGCGGTACGGGATGCCGTCGCCGTCGACGTCCTTGTAGCGGGCGAACTCGCGGCCGGCTTCCAGATCGGCGTGCGACAGCAGCTTGCCGCGGTCGTGCCGGCGCGCCGGGTCCCAGGCGAACGGCGCGCACAGGCGCTGGTTCATGCCGATGTCGAGGTCGCTGAGCACGAACACCACCGTCTGCAGGCGGTCGGCGAGGTCGAGCGCGGCGGCGGCGAACTCGAAGCATTCGTTCGGATCCTGCGGCAGCAGCACGATGTGCTTCGTGTCGCCGTGCGAGGCGTAGGCGGCGGCGAGCAGGTCGCTCTGCTGGGTGCGCGTCGGCATCCCAGTCGAGGGGCCACCGCGCTGCACGTCGATGATCGTCACCGGGATCTCGGCGAAATAGGCCAGGCCGATGAACTCGCTCATCAGCGAGATGCCCGGCCCCGAGGTCGTCGTGAACGCGCGCGCGCCGTTCCAGCCGGCGCCGACCACCATGCCGATCGAGGCGATCTCGTCCTCGGCCTGGAGGATCGCGAAGCGGTTCTGTTTGGTTTCCGGGTCGACGCGGAACTTCAGGCAGTACTTCTCGAAGGCCTCGGCCAGCGAGGACGAGGGCGTGATCGGATACCAGGCGCAGACGGTGGCGCCGCCGTAGACGCAGCCGAGCGCGGCGGCGGTGTTGCCGTCGACGAAGATGCGTTCGCCGACCGCATCGGCGCGGCGCAGCTGCAGGCCCAGCGCCGGCGGCAGGTTCGCCGCGGCCCAGTCGCGGCCCATGCGCAGCGCCTCGCGATTGGCGTCGAGCAGCGTGGCCTTGCTGCGGTACTGCTCGGCGACCAGGGCGTCGAGCACGTCGGCGTCGATGCCGAGCAGCTGCGCCAGCGCGCCGACGTACAGGATGTTCTTGAACAGCTGCCGCTGCCGCGGGTCGGCGTAGTGCGCGTTGCAGATCGCGGTCAGCGGCATGCCCAGCGGCACGATGTCGTCGCGCAGCCTGCCGGGCGGCAGCGGCCGCGTGCTGTCGTGGAACAGGTAACCGCCGGGCGACAGTTCGGCGACGTCGGCGTCCCAGGTCTGCGGGTTCATCGCCACCATCAGGTCGATGCCGCCGCGGCGGCCGAGCCAGCCGGCCTCGCTGACGCGCACCTCGTACCAGGTCGGCAGTCCCTGGATGTTCGACGGGAAGATGTTGCGCGGGCTCACCGGCACGCCCATGCGCAGGATGGCTTTCGCGAACAGCTCGTTCGCCGAGGCCGAACCCGAACCGTTGACGTTGGCGAACTTGACGACGAAGTCGTTCACCGCGGCGATCGGCATCACGGCGGCGCGGTTCATGCGGCGGCCCCGCGGGCGCCGCAGGCCTTCGCGGTCTGCAGCAGGAACTTCTGCATCTCCCAGGCGCCGGTCGGGCAGCGCTCGGCGCACAGGCCGCAGTGCAGGCAGACGTCCTCGTCCTTGACCATCACCCGCCCGGTCTTCAGGCGGTCGGAGACGTACAGCGGCTGCTCCATGTTCAGCGCCGGCGCGGTCAGGCGCGGGCGCAGGTCGGCCTCCTCGCCGTTGCCGGTGAAGCTCAGGCAGTCCATCGGGCAGATGTCGACGCAGGCGTCGCATTCGATGCAGCGCTCGCGCAGGAACACCGTCTGCACGTCGCAGTTCAGGCAGCGCTGCGCCTCCTTCCACGCGGTCTGCGCATCGAAGCCCAGCTCCACTTCCCGGGCGATGCTCGCCAGCGCCAGGTCCGGCGCCACCCACGGCACCTTGTGGCGCTCGTCGAGGGAGACGTCGTTGTCGTAGGCCCATTCGTGGATGCCCATCTTCTGCGCCTGCAGCGACACCTCGGGCAGCGGCCGCAGTTGCGGGTCGCGGCCGGACAGCAGCGCGTCGATCGACAGCGCCGCCTCGTGCCCGTGCGCCACCGCCCAGATGATGTTCTTCGGCCCGAAGGCGGCGTCGCCGCCGAACAGCACCTCCGGGCGCGTGCTCTGGTGGGTGCGCGGATCGACGACCGGCATGCCCCACTGGTCGAAATCGATGCCGAGGTCGCGCTCGATCCACGGGAAGGCGTTCTCCTGCCCGACCGCGACCAGCACCTCGCCGCAGGCATGGAATTCGTCGGGCTCGCCGGTCGGCACGAGCTGGCGGCGGCCGCGTTCGTCGCGCACCGACTTCACCTTCTCGAACAGCATGCCGGTCAGCACGCCGTTCTCGTGCACGAAGGCCTTCGGCACCCGGCAGTCGAGGATCGGGATGCCCTCGTGCATCGCGTCCTCCTTCTCCCACGGGCTGGCCTTCATCTCGTCGAAGCCCGAGCGCACGATCACCTTCACTTCCTCGCCGCCGAGCCGGCGCGCGCTGCGGCAGCAGTCCATCGCGGTGTTGCCGCCGCCGAGCACGATCACCCGCTTCGCGACCCGGGTGACGTGGCCGAAATACACGCTGGCCAGCCAGTCGATGCCGAGGTGGATGTGCGCCGCCGCTTCCTGCCGTCCGGGCAGATCGAGGTCGCGGCCGCGCGGCGCGCCGCAGCCGACGAACACGGCGTCGAATCCCTCGGCGAGCAGCGCGCGCATCGATGCGATGCGGGTGCCGCCGCGGAAATCGACGCCGAGGTCGAGCACGTAGCCGACCTCCTCGTCGATCACGGCCTCCGGCAGCCGGAAACGCGGCACCTGCGTGCGCATGAAGCCGCCGGCCCTGGCGTCGGCCTCGAACACGACGACCTCGTAACCGAGCGGCGCGAGGTCGCGCGCCACCGTCAGCGAGGCCGGGCCGGCGCCGACGCAGGCGATGCGCCGGCCGTTGCGGCGTTCGGCCGGCTTCGGCATCCGCGCGCGCACGTCGCCCTTGTGGTCGGCGGCGACGCGCTTGAGCCGGCAGATCGCCACCGGTTCGGGCTTCTCGCCATTGCCCTCCTCGACGCGGCCGCGCCGGCAGGCCGGCTCGCAGGGGCGATCGCAGGTGCGCCCGAGGATTCCCGGGAACACGTTGCTGTTCCAGTTGACGACATAGGCGTCGGCGTAACGGCCGGCGGCGATCAGGCGGATGTATTCGGGGACGGGGGTGTGGGCCGGGCAGGCCCACTGGCAGTCGACGACCCGGTGGAAGACCGCGGGATCCGCGATATCGGTCGGCCGCATGCCAAACCCCCTCGCTGCGCACGTCCGGTGAGCCCGACGCGGCCCGTCGCCGGACGCCGGCGGGTCGGGGCGAGTGTGCCAGAACCGCGGGCGGGTGGCGGCGGCGTCCGGCGCGCGGATCAGGGACAGATCGGCGTGTACCTGATCTTCCGTGTCAGGAATCCGGGGTCTGCCGCCGCCGGCGCCGGGCAGCCACTGCGAGGAGCCCCCGCACGACGCCGCATACCAGCGCCGTCATCAACATCGCCCGCACCCCCTTCGATCGACGTTTCGATCGGCGTTCATCCGCTTCGGTCGAAGAAAAAGGGGGCACGCATCACCCGGTCGTCGGGTCCGGGCGTCGCGAGCGTGCCCCCGGGGAAAGCCTTACCAGGCGTAGCGCAGCGTGAGCTGGGCGGCGACGAAGCCGTCGCGAGCGCCGCCATCGTTCCAGGCCAGGCCGGCGCCGAGCGCGAGGCCGCCGCGGCGGGCACCGAGGCCGAGTTCGAGCAGCGCCGAAGTGCCGTCGAGCGAGGTCTCGCCGACGATGCCGCCGTTGATGACGTGGCGCTGGCCGTCGTCGAACACATGCACCGCCGCCAGCGTCGCGTACGGCGCCAGCGTGAAGCCGCCGGCTTCGAATTCGTGTTCGAAGCCCAGGCCGACGCGGGCGCGGTTGGCCTCGCCGCCGCTGGCGGTGAAGTCGGAGCCGGCCCAGGCCAGGCTCGGCAGCCCGTCGATGCGGGTATGCGTCAGCTGCAGCTGCGGGCTCACGACGATGCCGCCGAGATGCCAGCCGCGGTAGCCGAGCTCGAGGTGGCTGCTGGCGGCGTCGACGTCGGTGGCGAGGTCGCCACCGGGCAGGCGCAGGCGCACGTCGACCTGGCTCCAGCGCTGCGACAGGTCGAGGTAAACGCCGCCCTCGCCCTGCCAGGTGGCGTACAGGCCGACGGTGTCGGCGCGGAAGCGGTTGCGGCCGCCACCGACGTCCTGGCTCGCGCGGCTGCGGCCGCCGAGCAGACCGACCGACAGCCGCGGCGTCAGCGCGAAGTCGATGCCGAGCTCCTGGCCGTTCGTGCGCTGGTGGAAGTCGATATCGGCGGCGCCGAAGCCGTGGTGCGCCGCACTGACATCGCCGCTGTCGGTGTAGGTGCGCAGCCACAACGCCGGCGCCGGCCGCCCTTCCGCGGCGACGTGGCCCATCCGCTGCCGCCAGCTGCCGCCCTGCGCCTCGACCAGGGTCGCGACGCCCGGCAGCAGCGCCGCGAACTGCTCGCCGACGCCGGTCAGGCCGTCGACGCGCACGCCCAGCGAGAACACGTCGGCGCCGGTGCCGGCGATCTGCGCACGCAGGTCGAAGTCCAGCGTCACCAGTGCCGACTGCCAGCCGACGTCGCCGAGGGCGAAGTTGCCGGCGGTGGAGACGCCGTCGACGCGCACCAGCTCGATCGCGAAGTCCGCCGCTTCCGGCCGCGCCAGCAGATTCACGTCGAGGGTGGTCACGCTGCCGGCGGCGATGTCGCCGGTGATGTGCAGGTGGTCGGCGGCGCCGCTGACGGCGTTCGCGTCCACGCGCAGGTGGCCGCTGCCGGCGAAGTCGCCGCCGATGCGCAGGCGGTCGCCGGTAGCGCCGTCGAGCAGGTCGAGAATGCCGGTATTCGTGAAGCGGCCGCCGCCGAGGTCGATACCGATGTCGCCGCCGCGCACGACCACCCGGCCGGCATTGTCGACGCGGTTGCCGCCGGCACCGAAGTCGGACTGGCCGAGCGCGAACCAGGTGCCGTCGGCGGCGTTCACCAGCACGTCGTCGCCGTCGCCGCCGCGCACCGCGCCGAGCAGTACGCCGGCGTTGCGCAGCTGCGAGGCCGCCGCCGCCGAGGTGTCGATCGCGATCCGTGCGCCGTCGCCGAACGCGGCGACGCTGCCGCGGTTATCCAGCGTCGCGAGACCGCCGCTGGCGACCGTCAGCGCGGTGGCGCTGGCGTCGGCGCCGTAGGCCGTGGCGACGATCGTGCCGGTGTTGAACGCAGTGACGTCGCCGCCCGCCAGCAGGTGGACGCCGATCGCGCTCGCCGTCGCACCCTCGGCGCGGGCGGCGATGGCGCCGCGGTTGTCGAGGCCGGCGTCACCGTCGCTGCTGTTGGCCAGGGCGCCGACCGCATGCGCGACGTCGCCGCTGGCGCCGGCGAAGAGGTCGCCGCGGTTGACGATGCCGGCGCCGTAGGCACCGAGCTGGGCGGCGCCGTAGGCGTTGGCGCGGCCGCCGTCGGCAGCGGCGACCGCGGCGATGCTGCCGTCGTTGTCCAGCGTGGTGATGCCGCCGTCGGTGGTGAACCAGCCGTTGCCCCAGTCGCAGCCGTCGGCGTCGCAGGGCACGTAGTACTGCGCGTGGCGGGCGTAGGCGAACGCGCCGACCGCCCAGGCATCGCCCTGCAGCGCGTCGGCGACCGCGACGATGTCGCCGCTGTTGACGGTCACCGCCTCGTAGCCGGCGAAGACGAAGCTGCCGTAGGCCGTCGCGTAACCGAAGTCGGCGCGGGCGTAGGACTCGATGCGGCCGGCGTTGTCGATGACGCCGTCGAGCACGTTCGAGTTGTAGCCGATCTCGGCGCCCCAGCTCGAGGCGATCGCCGGGGCGTCGTTGCGCGCCTCGCCGGTGACGATCGCCTGGGCGACCACGAGGCCGTCGTTGTGAATCAGCGCGTGGTCGGAATGGAAGACCTTCAGGCCCATCGCCACCGCGCGGCCGCCGTAGGCGCTGGCGGCGTCGCTGCCGGCGGTGGCGATCGCGAACACCTCGCCCTGGTTCACCACGTCGGTATTGTACTTGCCCTCGCCGACCGCGCCGTAGGCGCTGGCGATGCCGAACTCGGTGTCGGCGGTGGCGACGATGCGGCCGGTGTTGACCACGCTGGCGTCGTACTTCGCGTAGGCATGCACGCCGACCGCGCCGGCGCCGCCCTGGAAGAAGTCGAACACCTCGTCGGCGGCGGCGATCGCGAAGACGTCGCCGTGGTTGCTGATCGCGGCGTCACCCTGGAAGTTGGCGATCGCGCCGATGCCGAGCACGCTGCCGGCACCGTAGAACCCGGCGTATTCGCTCTCGAGGAAGCTGCGGGCGGTGCCCTGGGCGATCACCGTGCCGAGGTTGGTCACGCCGGCGTAGTAGGTGCCGCTGGCGAGCACGCCGGTGGCGCGGCCGAGGCCGAAGCGCTCGGCGTCGGCGAGCGCGCTGATGGTCGCGCCGGCGGCGTTGTACAGCGCGGCGGACGCGCCCTGCAGCGAGACGCCGGTGGCCTCGTTGATGGCGCCGTAGGAGCGCGCGATCGCGGTGATGTCGCCGTGGTTGTCCACGTGGGTGTCGCCGTAGAACGAGGCGGCGAGCACGCCGGTGGCGGTCGCGTAGTTCACCGACACGTTCACCACGCCGCGCCGGGTGTCGGCGATCGCCAGCACGTCGCCGCGGTTGACGACGTCGATGCCGGCGAAGTCGTTGCGAGCGTAGACGCCGGTGGCCTCGGCGACGCCGATGTCGGCGTAGGCCGCGGCGGCGATGGCGCCGTCGTTGCCGACCACGACCTCGCCGCCGTAGAAGCCCGACGAGCGCGCGGCGACGCCCCAGGCGGTCGCGAAGCCGGTGCTGACCGTGGCCAGCGCGGTCACGTCGCCGTCGTTGTCGGCCACGGTGTCGAAGACGCCGTAGACGTTGATCGCGCCGATGCCCATCGCCTCGGCGCGCAGAAAGCCGTCGACCGGATTCATCGGCGCCGTCGCCGTCGCCACCGCGCGCACGTCGCCGCCGTTGAGCACGACCGACGAATAGGCCAGCGCGAAGCCGTACAGGCCGACCGCGGTCGCCTCGACCTCGCCGTAGCCGGCGATGCCGCCGGTCGCGCTCGCGACGACATCGCCGCTGTTCACCACCACGCCGTGGCCGTAATACAGCGAGGCCGCGGCGACGCCGGTGGCGCGCGCGGCGTCACCGGTCGCGGCCACGACGACCTCGCCGCGGTTGTAGGCATAGGCCGAACCGACGACACCGATGACCTGCAGACCGGTCGCGTCGGCATCGCCGCCGGTCGCGATCGCGGCGACCGACACGTTGCCGAGGTTGTCGATGGTGCCGCCCTGGAAACCGTAGAGGTCGGCGCCGGTGGCGCTGGCGTCCCCGTATTCGGCGACCGCGGTGGCGCCCAGGCTGCCGGCGTTCTCGACCCAGCCGTAGGACGACTGCACCTGGACGGCGGTGGCGCTGGCGTCGCCGTTCACCGCGGACGCGGCGGCCGTCGTGCTGCCGTCGTTGAACACCGAGGCGATCTCGGCGAACACGTAGCTGCCGATCGCCAGCGCGTCGCCGTCGCCGGCACGGGCATCGGCCAGGAGGTCACCGCCGTTGACCAGCAGGCCGATGCCGCTCGGGTCGGCGATCGCGACGACGGCGTAGGCATAGGCGGCATCGGCGGCAGCGACCGCGGCGATGTCGGCATCGGTGTGGACGATCGCGTCGGGGCCGATTTCGAGCAGGCCGACCGCGGTGGCCACCGCCTGCGGGGTCGCGCCGGGTGCCGGTTCGGCCACCAGGCTCGGGTCGTGGATCGCCGGCGGGGGCGACGGCGCCACGACGTTCACCGGCGCGCCGGCGGTCGAGGGTGCGGCCCCGGCCTGCGCGGCGAGGGCCAGCGCCAGCGTCGACACGGCGAGGGCATTGCGGACCGCGCGCGCGACCGGCGCGACGGCGGGAAGACGCACGGGCGCGGCCCGGCGGGAAGAACGGATGGCGGTCATCGGAATTCCTGGACGGTGGCGGACGGGCGCGGAGCGGCGGCTCAGGGAACGGCGACGGCGTTCCAGGCCTCGGCGACGGCGGCGACTTCCCTGGAGTCGTCGCCGTACAGGTCGGCGGCGGCCTGCAGCGTCGCGACCCGGGCGCCGGCGTAGTCGGTGTCGGAGGTGAAGTAGACGGTCAACGCGCGGTACCAGATCTGCGCGGCGCGGTTGCGGCCGATGCCCTTCACCTTCGTGCC
Organism: Arenimonas composti TR7-09 = DSM 18010; assembly: GCF_000426365.1. Lineage (GTDB taxonomy): Bacteria > Pseudomonadota > Gammaproteobacteria > Xanthomonadales > Xanthomonadaceae > Arenimonas > Arenimonas composti. The sequence continues at coordinate 498,083 of NZ_AUFF01000003.1, forward strand.
GTCGCAGGTGCGCGCCTTGTGGTCGACGCCGGCATAGGTGCGGGCGCCGCTGCCCTCGGCGAGCAGATAGAAGAAGCGGTTGCCGATGCCCGACGACAGGTGCACGTCGAGGTCCGCGACGTCCGCCGACCAGCAGTTGCGCGACACGCCGTCGGCGGCCGGGTCGAACAGGTAGCGCAGCGCCAGCTGGTCGGGGCTGCCGGGCACGTTCGCGAGCACGATCTGCTCGCCGATCATGTAGTCCGGCGGGTCGACCGGATTGTTCGCATGGAACTCGACCATCGCCGCGAAGATGTCGGAGGTGGCTTCGTTGAGGGCGCCGGACTCGCCGGAATAGATCAGCCCGGCGGTGCGCGAGGTGACGCCGTGGCTCATCTCGTGCGCGGCGATGTCCAGCGACACCAGCGGCCCGATGAAAACGCCGTCGCCGTCGCCGTAGGTCATGCAGAAACAGGCGTCGTTCCAGAACGCGTTCATGTAGTTGCGGCCGTAGTGCACGCGGCTGCGCGCGCCGACGCCGTCGCCGGCGATACCGAGGCGGCCGAAGCGCTTCTTGAAGTAGTCCCAGGTCATCGCGGCGCCGTACTGGGCGTCGGTGGCGACGGTGGCCGGGTCGTCGGTGCTGAAGTCGCCCCAGACGTTGTCGGCATCGGTGTACAGGCTGCCCGAGGTGCGGCTGTTGGAGCCGTCGATGGTCTCCATGCCGCCGCGTTTCGGATCGCGCAGCGAATACACGCCCTGCGCGAGCCGGGTCCGCAGCGTCACTTCGCCGGAATACAGGGTGCGCGCACTGCCGGTCGCGGAGGCGGTGTGGCGCGCGCTCCAGCGGTCGAGCAGCGCACCGGAATGGGCATCGACGATCAGCACCAGTTCCTGCTCGCCGCCGCTGGCCGGCACCTGCCAGGCCAGCCGCGGCGGCTGGCCACCGCGTGCATGGACGACCAGTTGCGGCGCCCCGGCGACGAAGCCGGCACCGGTGGCGGCGAGGGCGCGGCCGCGGGCGAGGTCGGCGCCGATGCCGGGCTTGGCCGACAACGCCAGCGGCGCCGCCAGCGTCGCGGAAACATCGCGCAGGACGCCGTCGCGCGAGTGCACGACGATGTCGCCGCCGATCACCGGCAGGCCCTGCCAGCGGCGGTCGAAGCGCACGTGTTCGCTGCCGTCGGCGTCGACGATCACGTCGCGCAGCGACCAGGTGTCGGCGCCACCGGCACCGAGCGCCTGCGGATGGGCCGCCAGAAGGCCGCGGGCGCGGTCGGCGGCGGCGCGGTCGCTGGCGCTGCGCTCGCCTTCCGCCGCGGCGGCGGCCCCGGCGCCGGCCAGCAGCGCCGCGGCGAGCACGGCGGCGAGCGTGTTCTTCCTCGAAAGCATGGTGGTTCTCCCCGTTCGTCGCGGCCCCATCCCCGGGGCCGGCGTCGACGGCGAGTGGAGCAGTCCGGGCGCCGCGAATCCCCCCCCGGGGAGGGGGGGCGGTCGCGGCGCCGCGGCGGCCGCGACGGACAATCGCCGCGGCAGCCCCGGGCCCGCGGACGCCGGCTCGCCAAGGCCGGCGCGTCGGCGGAGGATGGAGCGCCGCCCCCTCGCCCACCCACACCACCCCACCCGCGACCGATGTCCGACGCCGAGTTCACGCTGAAGTCCACGCCGCCACGGGTGCCGCGGGCGGCGCTGCTGCGCGAGCGGCTGGTGCGGGTGCGCGACGACGTGCGCGAGAGCACCGCGGTATTCGTGGTCGCGCCCGCCGGTTTCGGCAAGTCGACGCTGCTGCTGCAGTGGCGGCGGCGCTGGCTGGAGAAGGGCGCCCAGGTGGCCTGGCTCGACGCCGACGGCGAGGACGAACCCCTGCGCTTCGCCCGCGCCGCCCGTTTCGCGGTGCGCGCGGCGATCGGCCGCGCCGGAAGTGGGGACGACGACGGCGGCGGCCGGGCGATGCATGTGCTGACCGGCCTGCTCGCCGAAGTCGCGCGCACCGGCGCCGAGACCGTGCTGATGATCGACCAGGCCGAACGGCTGCCGGCGGCGACCCTGCACGGGCCACTGCAGTACCTGCTGCTGAACGCGCCGGGCAACCTGCGCATCGTGCTCGGTTCGCGCGAACCACCGGCGCTGCGCACCGCCGAACTCGCGGCGCACGGGCATGCGGTGGTGGTCGGCACCGACGATCTGCGTCTGCGCCCCGGGGAAGCACTGGAAGTGCTGCAGCGCCGCCTCGGCAGCCGCCTGACGCTGGCCGAGGCGACGCGCCTGCAGGACCTCGCCGAGGGCTGGCCGCTCGGCCTGCAGCTGGCGGTCGCGGCGATCGAGCACGAGGCCGACCTCGCCGCCGCGGTGCGCCGGATCTCCGCCCGCCGCGGGCACCTGCAGAGCTATTTCCTCGAGTCGCTGCCGGGCTGGCTGGCGCCGCCGGCCTACGCCTTCCTGGTGCGGGCGGCGATCCTCGCCCACCCGACCGTCGAGCTGTGCCGGGCGGTGACCGGCGATCCCGAAGCCGGCCTCCATCTCGACGCACTGCTGCGGCATTCGCCGATCCTCGCGCGCAACGAGGACGACGACCGCTACCACCTGCATCCGCTGGCGCGCGACTTCCTGCTGGCGCGCTTCGACGAGTTGCCGGCGCAGGAGCGGACGAGCCTGCACGCGCGCGCCGCCGCGGCCTGCGAGGCGGCCGGTCTATTGCACGAAGCGGCGCAGCACGCGCTGGCCGCCGGCGACGAGGCGGCCGCGACCCGGCTGGCGATCCGGGCCCTGTGGTCGCTCGGCACCCACGGCCGCCTCGACGAGGCCACCGGCTGGCTGGCGCGGCTGCCCGGCGAGACGCTCGCCGCCGACGCGACGCTGGCGCTGGTCGCCGGCTGGATCCATGCACTCGGCGACGGCCATGCCGAGGCCTTGCGACATGCATTGGCGGTGGCCGGGGATCCGCGCGCCTCGCCGAGCCAGGTGATGGCGGCGCTGCGGGTGGCCGGCGGCGCCGCGATCTACGCCGACCGCATCGACCTGCTGCCGACGCTGCTGGCGCGCTTCCCGCGCGCGAACGTGCCGATCGACGATCCGCTGTTCGCGGTCGCGCCGCTCAACGGCCAGGCCTTCCTCGCGCTGCATGCCGGCGACAGCGCGCGGGTGCGGGCGCTGGTCGCGCAGGTGCTCGGCTTCGGCAGCGGCGGTTCGCTGCGGCTGGCGAACGCGTTCGCGACCGCGATGGCGGCGCTGCGCCACCTCGCCGACGCCGAGCCGCGGCACGCCGAGGCGCTGCTGAAGCCGGCGCTGGCGCGCGCCGAACGCGAGGACGGCCGCCGCGGCACCGTCGCCGCGATCCTCGCGGCAGTGCGCGCGGCGACCCTCGGTGAGGCCGGCGACGGCGACGGCGTCGAGGCGGTGCTCGCCGATCGCCTCGACGTGGTCGAGAACGCGATGCCCGATCTCGTGCTCGCCGCCTACCGCGCGCTGATCCGCGCCGCCGCCGCCCGCGGCGACGAGCGCCGGGCCCTGACCCTGATCGCCAGCCTGGAAGCGGTCGGCCAGCGCCGCGGCCTGCCGCGGCTGCGCCTGCACGCGCTGACCGAACAGATCCGCCTGCACGCGCACGCCGGCCGTGCCGAAACCGCGACGCGGCTGGTCGCGACCCTCGACCGCTTCCTCGCCGCGATCCCGCCCGAACCCGACGCGCCGCTGAGCGCGCAGGCGCACCTGGCGGCGGCGCTGGCGCGGGCGCTGGCCGCGTACGCGAATGCCGACCACGCCGCCGCCACGCGCGAACTCGCCCGCGCCGATGCGCTGGCGACGCGCTGGCGGCGTGGCCGCGACGCGCTGACGATCCTCGTGCTGCGGGCGCTGCTGGGGGCCGACGGCGATCGCGAGGCGGCGGCGCGGCTGCTTGCGGAGGCACGCGGGCTGGCGGCGATCGGCGGCGTCGGCCGGGTGTTCGCCGAGGCGCATCCGGCGGCAGTGGCGCTGGCGCGGGAGCTGCTGCCGGCCGAGAACGGCAGCGGACGCAACGGCGCGCGGGCCGCGGCTTGGGGCGCCTACGCGGCGTATGCGGCGACGACTTCCGAGGCGGCCGAGGCGGCCGCCGGCGCCGCCCCGACCGTGGCGCGGGCCCCGGCGCGCGCCGGCCTGCTGACCGCCAAGGAAGCCGAGATCCTGCGCCTGCTCGGCCGCGGCCTGTCGAACAAGTCGATCGCCCGCGCCCTCGACGTCAGCGCCGAGACCATCAAGTGGCACCTGAAGAACGTGTTCGCGAAGCTCGGCGCGGGGACGCGGCGGCATGCGGTGGAGCGGGCGCGGCTGCTGGACCTGGTCGACTGAGGCGGGGCAGTGCTGGCGTGAAACGGGAAGGTGTCGACAGCGCCAGGGTCGCGGCTCACCGGCCTTCGTAGGCGGCCCGCGCCGGGGCGAGGCAGGACTCAAGGGCCGCCATCGACTCATCGATCACCGTCGCCAGCGGATGCGCGATGCCGGCGTAGCGCCAGGTGTTGTGGTTGCCCTGGCCGTCGAGGAACTCGAGCCGATAGGTGGTCGCGTGCAGCACGAGGGTGTTGCCCGGCGTCTCCATGTCGAAGCCGAGCGGGATCGACTCGCCGCGAAGGCGGTCGTAGACGGCCGCGGCCTGCGGGCAGTCGTTCACCGACAGGCGCACGATGCAGCTGCGCTCGCGGCCGCCGACGGCGGTGAGCACCAGCAGCGGCTGCTCCGGGCCGCCGAGGTCGCGGCGGAAGCCGCGGTCGAGCATCACCGCCAGCGCCGGTTCGCGTGCGCCATCGGGCAGCCTGGCGATGCGGAAGCTGGCGGCCGACAGCGGCGCCGATGCCGCCAGCAGGGTCTGTTCGAGCGGGGCGTCCTGGCAGCCGGTGGCGATCGCGAACGGGGTTTCGTGCGCGGCCGCGGCGGCCGGGTTCATCAGGCCGGCGAGCAGCAGGGTGGAAACGGACTTCATCGGTGACATCGCATCACTCCTGGGGTTCGCGCAGCTCGGGCAGGTCGACGTCGCTGTCGCTGGCCTTCGCGGGGGCGTCGGGGCGGGCGTCGTCGATGGGGAAGCGGGAATCGCAGGCGCCGGCCGCAGGCGCGCAGAAGGTCACAGGCACCAGGACTTCGGAGGCCATCGGCTGGCCGTCGACCTCGTCGGGCGTCAGCTGCCAGCCGCGGATCGCCGCCTCGGTGGCGACGCGGAAGTCGGCGGCGAAGCGCGCCGGCGTGGCGTCGCCGTGGGTGACGACGGTGCCGCCGCGGTCCATCACCTGCACCGAGCGCGCGCGCGACCGCGTGCGGTCGAGCCGGCCGTCGGCGTCGAAGAACGCGTGCACGACGACGCGGGCGCTGTAACCCGCCGACGCCGCCCGCTGCGGGAAACGCGGGCGGCCCTGCTCGCGGAGCTGCCAGCCGCCGCCCTGGTTCACGCCGACGATTTCGGCGCGGTAACCGTCGCCCTGCGGCTGCAGGCGCACGCCGACGTTCACCGAGGTCCGGCTCGGCCGCGCCTCGCCACCGCGGCGGGCGGGCGCGAACTCGGCGCGCTTCGCCGCGGCGAGCACGCTCTCGTGCAGCGCGGCCGGCACCTCGCCCTGCAGCTGCGCGTCGGTGATCGCGCCGGTGGCGTCCAGCGACAGGCGCACGGTGTAGGAACGGTCGACGGTGTCGGCGCCGATGGCGGGCAGCGCGGCGAAGAACAGCAGGGCTGCAGCGGCGGGCGCCCGCAGGGCGCGGAAGGAGATCGACATCGATGGGACTCGCGACCGGGATTGAGCCCCGAGTGTAGACGGCGCGCGCGGTGCCCCTGCCCCGCCCGCCGCAACTCGACCACTTCTGCTAAACGGTGTCAGAGACGGTTATCGCGATAACTGTCTCTGACACCGTTTTCGGTCAGATCGCCAGCCCGGGGTCGCCCTCGAGCACCGTGGTGTGCAGCTCCGGCCGCTCCCCCGCCCGCCACAGCGCCACCTCGTGGCGCACGCGATAGCGCAGCGGGCCGCCGTCGGCGGTCCCGGCGCGCGTCAGCGGCCGCGGGATGCACACGAAGTCGGTGCGCATGCGCTCGCCGTCGACGCGCACGGTGGCGTAGCCGTGGCCGGCCATGTCGACGAAGCTCAGGTGCGGGGCGTTGTCGGGATTGCTCACGGCATGCGCGGCGGCGAGATCGCCAGTGCGTGTGTACTCGAGCGCCGCCCGCACGCCGTGGTTGATCATCAGGTTCATCACAGGCTCGGGCCCGGTCTCGCGGTCGGCGATGAACAGCGGCCGCAGCGGATTGTCGCGGCGGCCGAATTCCCAGGCCTCGCCCATGCCCGGCGAGGTGATCGAGCCGCCGACGAAACTCACGCCGACCGGCTCGAACGCGCGCGGCGGCAGGTCCTTCGCCGCGTAACCGGCCCAGAACGCATGGCGGTCGCCGGCGACCGCGGCGAAACCGGTGATGCCGGCGTCGCGCACGGTGTCGAAGATCTGCGCGCGCTCGACGTAGCAGCCGCCCCAGTCGCCGCCGGCGAGGATCGCGTAGCCGTCCTCGGCCCGCCATTCGGCGACTTCTTTCGGCAGGTGCCGCGGATCGATGCGCCAGTCGGTGGTGCCGAGCGAGCTGCCCCAGATCTTCCAGGTCGCGCTGGCGCCGCGCAGGCGTTCGAGGAACCAGGCCTTCTGCTTCGCGCCGAGCATCGACTGCGCCGGCTCGTTCGCGCGGAAGTTCGGGATCTCGCGGCCGCGGTAGCGCAGCACCGGTGCCGGGCCGCCGGCGGTGTCGCGGCCGCCGTCGAGCTGGCGGGCGATCTCCTCGGGGTAGAACGGCAGCGTGTCGCCCTCGAACAGCGGCGCGAGCTCCGGCCGGTTGGACGGATCCGGCGACCGGAAGCTGCGCTGGTCGGTGATCAGCAGGTCGATGTGCCGGCCCCAGCGCAGCGCGCGATAGGCGATCAGGCTGTCGATCGCGGCGAGGTTGTTCGGCTCCAGGCCCAGGCCGGTATCGTCGAATTCCGTGACCTCGACGTCCTCGACCTCGGGCGCCGGGAACGCCTCCAGCGACGTCCCCGCCGGCAGCACCCGCGCCGGCTGGAACTCGAACCAGGCCTGGTTGGCCCAGACCTTCAGCCGCTGCCCCGGCACCGGCCCCTCGCCGAAGCCGGCGATCGACTGCCAGCCCTGCCACGAGAATTCGTGGTTGTCCCAGATCGGCACGAACGGCCAGCGCGCACGCGCGTCCTGCAGGTCCGGATCCCTCAGGTAGGCGTGGTAGAGCGCGCGGTAATCGGCCAGCGAGGCCGGCGCCATGAAGCGGCCGCCGGCGACCTTCTGCCCGTCCGGGAAGGTGACCGGGAACGTGATCGTGCGGTCGTAGCGCTTGCCGTTCGCCGCGACCTGGTCGGGGTACTGCACGACCTCGTAGATGAAATCGCCCAGGTGCAGCACGAACCCGAGACGCGCGTCCGGCGGCGCGCGCTCGTCCTCGAAGATCATCCGCCGGTACGCATTGAACGCACCCTCCGGCAGGCTCTGGCAGCTGACGAAGGCGAAGCGCGCCGGCCGCGGATCGTCGGCCGCCGGCGCGGTGAGCGTGCGGCCGATGCGGCTGCCGTGGCCTTCCTCGTCGACGAAGCGGTACCAGTACTCGCGCGCCGGCTTCAGGTCGCCGACGAGCACGCGGCAGGTCCAGTCCGACGCCGCCGACACCGGCGCGGCGGTGGTGGCGATCACGCGTTCGAAGCCCGGATCCTCGGCGACCTCGACCACCAGCGTCGCACGCGCGCGGCCGTCGTCGTAGGGGCGGCGCGTCCACAGCAGCACGCTGCCGGCGTCCGGGTCGCCCGAGGCGACGCCCTGCGGATAGAGATCGCGGCGTTCGCGCCAGCCGGACTTCGAGGGGCCGACCGAGGCGCAGCCCCAGGCGAGCGTCGCGCCGAGGGCGGTGGCGAGTTGCAGGAAGTGACGGCGGGAAAGTGTGGCCATGGCGGCACCTCGTGGACGGGTGGTGCCGGGACGCTAGGCCTCGAGCCACGGAGGGGAACGTGCCGGAAGTCCCCGCGCGCGTGACGACGATTCCTGTTTGCCCGCGAATCGCCAGATCGGCGCGTGATGCTCCGCGCATGCCATCCCCGACCCCAGCCGCCGAAGTCGTCGCGCCACGACGTCACCTGCCGTGGTGCACGCTGCTGCTCTGCGCAGCTACGGCCGTGATGAGTGTCTGGGTTGCCATCCACGTCAGCGGCGCCTGGTTCGGCCGCGTGCGCGTCGTCGACCTCGAGCCCTGGGGCCTGCGTTTCCACCAGCTGCGCGAACTCGAACTCTGGCGCCTGGTCACCGCGCAGCTCGTGCACGTGAAGCAGCCGCACATGCTCGGCGACGTGTTCTGCCTGGGCCTGGTCGGCGCCGCCGTCGAGCGGCACCTCGGCGGCCCGCGCCTGTTCGCGATCTGGCTGGTCGGTGGCGCCATCGCGATGCTCCTCAGCACCCTGACCGTACCGGCACCGTGGAATCTCGGCACCGGCGCCTCGCAGGCGGTGATGGCGATCGCCGGCGCCGGGCTGTGGCTGGCGTTCGCCGGCATCGACCGCTCGCGCTTCCTGCTGGGCGCGGTCGCCTTCGCGATCGCGCTGGCGTTCGCGATCGACATCGTGCATGTCGGCTACCCGAAGCTCGGGCATGTTGCGGGGGTGATGGCCGGGTGGCTGGTGACCGGCGCAATTGTGCGCGCTAATCGTCACGCGCGCGGCGGCCGACGCCATCGGTGAGTCCCTAAGCCGGCTTCCTCGTCAGTGCTGTCCTTCTCGCGGACCAGCCCAGCCAGCGCCGGATGGTCTCGAACCTACGCGGGCCGCAAACCTCGGAGCCGCTCCCCGACGCTGGCTAATCTATCTACCGCCTTCTCGACAACATCTAGGCTAGGCATCTTGTCTCCATGCGCACCATCCAGAGTTTGCGATGCATTGTGCGCCATAGCTTCGATTGCCTTCGCGAGGAGTGCCGTGAGCAACGCACTATCTTTCCCCCCGATCGCCTCCGCTTGCTTGCGGAAGTTTTCATACGAACTGGCAACCGCCTCTTTGTGGGCGTATTCCTGCTGCAATCTCTGGTACTCGCTGCGCCGCTTGGAAACATAGTAAGCAAGCCAGACGATCGCTCCATAGAAGGGAAGTTTCTGGGCCAGCCCGTTCAGGACTTGCTTCCAGTCCCCCGCCGCTCGCAATACAAACCAGCCTTCAGTCCAATCAAACACCGTCAGCAATGACATTGCTGCAAGCAGACCCACAGAAACATAGAAAGCCGCCCCTGCAAATCGAATTTGGCGATTGAACGAATCTTTTATCTGCCTGTACGAAGAAGCCAACCCTGCGCTCGTCGCACCCGGAAGGAGAGAATTGATCTCGTCAGTGAGTGCCAGGTACTTCTCCGCATGATCGGCCTGAAGCTGGACAAGGTTCGCCCGCTGCACCTGGATCTCTTTCGCCAATCCACCGGTATAGGTGCCCTCTTCGTCAGGCTCGCCGAACACTTCGTGATGAAAGTTGCCAAGCCTCTCTAGAGATGACTCAGCCTTCGACAACAACTCTGAAAGCCTTTGTCGATCCTTCTTCGCAGCTTCGTAGGCCTCGACAATTGAGGTCTTTAGCGCCGGTTTTCCGTCGCTACCGACGAGAAATTTCGAATGCAATGAGGAAAGCTCGTCTGCGCTTTTTTTGGCCAATTCTTGGGCAGAGAGAATCTGCTCACGGACTCCAGAAGCATCATCTTCGCCGAAAAGCTCAACTTGAAGACTCTTGACCTCGGCTGCCACCTTAGCGGTCACTTGCGATGCCGCGCTGGCATCGCCGCTAATCTTCCGAATCTCTTCCAAAGCCTCACGCGCAAGTTTCTTGAATGTTTCAAGATGTGCCGACATCGTCGTCGAATAAGAAACGGCCGCATCTCGAAGCGCCTTAGAGGTACGACCACCCGCGACCATGTATGGCCGTACGTACGTCAGCAAATTGTCCGCATGCCCGTTCGCATTTCTGAGATAGCCAATATCGAGCGTCGAAACGTACGCCTCAATGTTCGATTTCAGTTGGCGACATTGCTCATCAAAACTGTCCCAGACCGAACCTGGGACGAGTTCTGGGTCAATGGATTTCATCAGACCGTCGATGAAGGCCACCACCTTCCGAAGTCGACCTAGCTCTTCTATGTCGGTGACAACGCTCTTGTCGCGGACCTCAATGGCTTCGATTTTTGATTTTGTGTCTGCCCATGCTTGCTGAAATCCGTGAGACTCAAACCTGCTCGTCCAGCGTGACATATTGGCCTCAACTATCGGCTAACCGCACTTCGAATAACCGCAGTTCAAGCACGTCGCACACCCATCCATGATCACCGTCGCCTTCGTGCTGCACTTGAAGCACATCGTCGCGGACGGCGGGAAGGTGGCGCCTTCGCCGGTGACCTGCACGGATTCGTCGGCGCCGGGCGCGGCCGGGGCGGCGGGCGCGGCGGTGCGCTTCTCGTAGGCGGCGCGCTTCTCGGCGATCAGGGCGCGCTGGGCGGCGTCCATCTCGGGGTCGTGGATCATGCCGATGGACTTCAGGTGTTCTTCGACCACCGAGCCGATCTCGGCGACGATCGAGGGCATGTAGACGCCGCCCTGCTTGAAGTAGCCGCCGCGCGGGTCGAAGACGGCCTTCATCTCGTCGACCAGGAAGGTGACGTCGCCGCCCTTGCGGAACACCGCGCTCATGATGCGGGTCAGCGCGACGATCCACTGGAAGTGGTCCATGTTCTTCGAGTTGATGAAGACCTCGAAGGGGCGGCGCAGCTCGTGTTCGCTGCCCTGGTTGAGCACGATGTCGTTGATGGTCACGTACATCGCGTGCTCGACCAGCGGCGACTTGATCTTGTAGGTCGAGCCGATCAGGACGTCGGGGCGCTCGAGCTTCTCGTGCATGTGCACGATGTTCGATTCCGGCTCGGCGGCGGGCACGGCGGCGGCCGGCCTGGCGGCGGCGGCTTCGCGCGCGGCGTCCTCCGGCTTGGCGACGCTGTAACCCTTGATCTTCTTGGTGATCCTGATGGCCATTGATTCTGTTCCTGGGGGATGAAAGTCCCCGCCGGGTCACGGCGGGGACCGTTTACTTCGACAACCGGGTGCTGCTCAGCGGGCCGTCTTTTTCGCGGCCTTGCGCGGCGCGGCCTTGCGGGCCGGCGCCTTCTTCGCCGCCGCCTTGCGGGCGGGGGCCTTGCGCGCGGCGCTGGACTTCTTCGCCGCGGTCTTGCGCGTCGCCTTCTTCGCCGCGCCCTTGCGGGCCGCGACCGAACGCGTCGCCTTCTTCGCCGCCTTCTTCACGGTGCGGCTGGCCTTCTTCGCGGCCTTCTTCACCGTGCGGGTGGTGGTCGCGGCCTTGCGGCCGGCGGCCTTGCGGGTGGCGGACTTCTTCGTCGCCTTCTTCGTCGCCTTCTTCGAGGCGGCCTTCTTCGCCGCCGGCCTGCGGGAAGCCTTCTTCGCCGGCTTGCCCAGGCCCACCTTCTCACCGACGGTGGCCGCCGCTTCCGCGACGGTCTTGCGGGCGCGGGTGGCGGCCTTGCGGACCGCCTTGGCCGGGGCGCTGTTGGAAATCGCCGCGCCCAGCTCGCTCGCCTTCTCCGTGACCGTTTCGGCGGCGCTGGAAATCGCCGCGGTCACGCCGTTGCCATTGCTCATTGCCACTCTCCTCGTCTGGATGTTCGACGGAATCGATTCCGCCGGGCTGGAAAACTAGCGCGATCCGTCGCGGCCTGCGCGTGAAGCCTTCCCGCCCGGCGTCCGTCCGGACGAGTGCAGATCAGAACTTGCCGTAATACCCTTCCTTCAGGGCATCGAAGAGGTTGGCGGCGCTGTGCATCTCGCCGTCGTACTCGATCTCCTCGTTGCCGCGGGCCTCGACCACCGTGCCGTCCTCGAGCTCGAAGCGGTAGGTGGTGTTCTCCAGGTCCGCTTCCTTCACCAGCACGCCCTGGAAGGCGGCCGGGTTGAAGCGGAAGGTGGTGCAGCCCTTCAGGCCCTTCTCGTGCGCGTAGAGGTAGATGTCCTTGAAGTCCTCGTAGGGGTAGTCGGTCGGGACGTTCGCGGTCTTGCTGATCGAGCTGTCGACCCAGCGCTGGCTGGCGGCCTGGATGTCGACGTGCGCCTTCGGGGTGATGTCGTCGGCGGCGATGAAGTACTCCGGCAGCTTCGTCTTCGGGTCGTCCGAGAACGGCATCGCGTCGGCGTTGACCAGCGTGCGGTAGGCCAGCAGCTCGAAGCTGAAGACCTCGACCTTCTCCTTGGTCTTGCGGCCTTCGCGGATCACGTTGCGGCTGTAGTGGTGGGCGAAGCTCGGCTCGATGCCGTTGCTGGCGTTGTTGGCCAGCGACAGCGAGATCGTGCCGGTCGGGGCGATCGAGCTGTGGTGGGTGAAGCGGGCGCCGTGCTCGGCGAGGTCCTTCACCAGCTCCGGCGCCACCGTCGCCACCCGCTGCATGTAGCGCGAGTACAGCGCATGCAGCTGCCGGCCCTTGATCTTCTGGCCGACCTTCCAGCCGTCCTTCTTCATCTCCGGGCGCTTGCGCAGCATCTCGGCGGTGACCGCGAACTCCTCGTCCATGATCGGCGCCGGGCCCTTCTCCTTCGCCAGGCTCAGCGCGACTTCCCAGCCGGCCAGCGCCATCTCGCGGCTGACCTGCTCGGTGAACGCGATCGACTCGCCCTCGCCGTACTTCATGCGCAGCATCGTCAGCGTGCTGCCGAGGCCGAGGAAGCCCATGCCGTGGCGGCGCTTGCGCAGGATCTCCTCGCGCTGCTGCGGCAGCGGCAGGCCGTTGACGTCGACGACGTTGTCGAGCATGCGCGTGAACACGCGCACGACCTCCTTGTATTCCTCCCAGTCGAAGCGCGCCTTGTCGGTGAACGGGTCGCGGACGAACATCGTCAGGTTCACCGAGCCCAGCAGGCAGGCGCCGTAGGGCGGCAGCGGCTGTTCGCCACAGGGGTTGGTGGCGCGGATGTTCTCGCACCACCAGTTGTTGTTCATCTCGTTGACGCGGTCGATCAGGATGAAGCCCGGCTCGGCGTAGTCGTAGGTCGACGCCATGATCCGGTTCCACAGCTGGCGCGCCTTGATGTGGCCGTAGATCTTGCAGGCCACCAGGCCGTCGTCGCGGCGGACGTAGTTCTCCGAATGCGGCCAGTCGCGCCAGACCACCTGCTTCGGATCGCTGGTGTCGACGTCGTCGGCTTCCTTGATGTTCACCGGGAACACCAGCGGCCAGTCGGCGTCGGCCTTGACGGCCTGGATGAAGTCGTCGGTGACCAGCAGCGACAGGTTGAACTGGCGCAGGCGGCCGTCCTCGCGCTTGGCGCCGATGAACTCCTTCACGTCCGGGTGGCTGACGTCGAAGGTGCCCATCTGGGCGCCGCGGCGGCCGCCGGCCGACGAGACGGTGAAGCACATCTTGTCGTAGATATCCATGAAGCTCAGCGGCCCGGACGTGTAGGCGCCGGCGCCCGACACGTAGGCGCCGCGCGGGCGCAGGGTGCTGAACTCGTAGCCGATGCCGCAGCCGGCCTTCAGGGTCAGGCCGGCCTCGTGGACCTTGGCCAGGATGTCGTCCATCGAGTCGGTGATGATCCCCGACACGGTGCAGTTGATCGTGCTGGTGGCCGGCTTGTGCTCGAGGGCGCCGGCGTTCGAGGTGATGCGGCCGGCCGGGATCGCGCCGCGGCGCAGCGCCCACAGGAAGCGCTCGTACCAGTACTTGCGCTTCTCCGGGCTGGCCTCGGAGTCGGCCAGGGCCTGGGCGACGCGCTGCCAGGTGTGGTCGATGGTCAGGTCGACCGGTTCGCCCTTCTTGGTCTTGAGGCGGTACTTCTTGTCCCAGATGTCCCACGAGGCCGGCTGCATGCCGATCCCGAGCGCTGCCTCCTCGCGAACCGCCTCCAGGCGAACGGTGCTCATTTCGGTGTTTTCCTCCGCGACGCCCACTGCCGGGGCGCTCTTCGATCTTCTGACCAGACCCCAAAGCTTGGGGCCCCTCCCCGACGACCACACAAGATGTTGTGGCGCGGACCGCAAAGCTACCCCTGCCCCCCGGGGCTGTCAACCGCCGGAAAAGCTTTCCGGCCCGGGTGAAAAATGCCCGTTTTTCAGCATGTTCCACGGGCTTTGCGGAAGGCGCCTGAGCTTGCCTGGCGGGGGTTCCACGGCTTCCGGACCGGGCTTGCAAAACCGGGGTCGGAGTACATTTCCGGGGAAAGTACTCTGACCCCAGTTTCTGATTCAGGAGCCCCCATGCGCGCCCTCCCCGCCGTCACCTGCCTGCTGCTCGCCGCCCTCGCCGGGGCCGGACTCAGCCGCTGGCTCAGCGTGCCCGCCGACCCGGCCGCCAGCGCGGATCCGGCCGTCGCCGCCACCCCGGACACGCCGTCGCTGGCCCGCAGCGCCGTCGGCACTGTCGCCGAACTGGCCCTGCCCCGCCCGGCCCACGCGGCGCTGCCGGCCGAGGTCGGCGGCCAGCCGCTGCCCTCGCTGGCGCCGATGATCGAGCGGGTCACCCCGGCGGTGGTCAACGTCTACTCGCGCCAGGTCGTGCGCGTGCGCAATCCGCTGGCCGAATTCTTCGGCGGCCCCGGGGCGATGCCGCAGCAGCGCATCCAGCAGTCGCTGGGCTCGGGCGTCGTGGTCGACGCCGAGCGCGGACTGGTCGTCACCAACTTCCACGTCATCGCCAATGCCGACGGCGTCTCGGTGCAGCTGCACGACGGCCGCACCTTCGAGGCGGAGCTGGTCGGCGCCGACGAGGACACCGACATCGCGGTGATCCGCATCCCGGCCGAGGAACTGGTGGCGCTGCCGCTGGCCGATTCCTCGAAGCTGCGGGTCGGCGACTTCGTGGTCGCGGTCGGCAATCCGTTCGGCCTCGGCCAGACGGTGACCAGCGGCATCGTCAGCGCCGTCGGCCGCAGCGGCCTGCAGGGCATGGGCTTCCAGAACTTCATCCAGACCGACGCCTCGATCAACCCGGGCAATTCCGGCGGCGCCCTGGTCAACCTCGACGGCGAGCTGGTCGGCATCAACTCGGCCAGCTTCAATCCGCGCGGCAGCGCCGCCGGCAACATCGGCCTGGGCTTCGCGATCCCGGCGAACCTGGCGCACGAGGTGATGCGCCAGCTGATGGCCTATGGCGAGGTCCGCCGCGGCTCGCTCGGCCTCGACGCCGAGGACATCACCCCCTACGCCCGCAAGATGCTCGAACTCGGCGACAGCGCCCGCGGCGCCCTGGTCGCCCGCGTCTACCGCGGCACCCCGGCGGAAGCGGCCGGGGTGCGCCCGGGCGACGTGATCGTGTCCGCCGGTGGCCAGCGCGTCGACGGTGCGCAGTCGCTTCGCAACGTCGAGGGCCTGCTGCCGGTCGACCAGCCGGTGGCGCTGGAACTGCTGCGCAGCGGCCGCCGCATCAGCGTGCAGGCGGAACTGAAGGCGCAGCCGCGCGAGATCGACGGTGGCGACCTCGACCCGCGCCTCGCCGGCGCGACCCTGACCGAGGTGCCGGAACGCCTGCGCCAGCAGGGCCTGGCCGGCGTCATCGCCAGCAAGGTCGAAGCCGGCAGCCGCGCCGCCCGCAGCGGCCTGCGCCCGGGCGATTTCATCTCCCGCCTCAACGACCGCGAGGTCGGCAGCCTCACCGCCTTCCGCGCCGCGGTCGACCGCAGCGACGACGAGCTGGTGCTGGGCGTCGCCCGCGGCCGCCGCCAGGGCTATCTGGTCATGCGCTGAGCGCCGGCGATCACGACGCCGCCGCCACACGCGGCGGTGTAATGTGGCCGCAACACGCTTCCGGGGACTGCGCCATGAATGCGAACGACGGTCAGGTGCCACGCCACATCGACAACGCCCGCGAGAACCTCGGCGAGGCGAAGGACGCGCTGAAGGCCGGTGTCGGCGAAGCGGTCGACGCCGCCGGCGCCGCGGCCCGCGAGGCCAAGGCCGAACTCGACGAGAAGATGCAGGCCCTGCTCGACCAGGGCCGCGAGATGCTCGGCCAGGCCGAGGACCTGATCCGCAGCCGCCCACTGGCCTCGTTCGGCGTCGCCTTCGCCGCCGGCTACCTGGTCGCCGCGCTGACCCGCCGCAAGTAAGCGCGGATGGTCGCCGACCCGGACACGGACGCCGGCGAGCTGCCGCCGGATTCGCCGGCCGCCCCCGATCCCGAACCCGATCCCGCTGCGCCCGGCGCCGCCGGCCCGCTCGCCGGCGACGCGCTGGCCCTGCTCGCTTCGGCGAAGGGCGTGGTCGCCGCCTACACCGGCCACCTGAAGGCGCTGCAGCGATTGTTCGTCGAAGAGGTGGCGCTCGCCCGCGACGCGGTCGTGCAGGCGATGGTCTTCCTGCTGCTGGGCATGGTGCTGCTGGCGATCGTGCTCGGCCTGCTGACGGTGCTCGCGGTGGTCGGCCTGCACTGGGCCGGACTGTCCTGGCCGCTGGCGGTGCTGGTGCCGCTGGCGCTGTGCGCGGTGCTGGCGGTGCTGGCCTTCCTGCGCGCGCGGGCGCTGTTCCGCTACGCCGACTTCGAAGGCACCCGCCGCCAGCTGGGCGGTGGCCTGGCGGTTCCGAAGGAGGCCGAGGAGGAATGAAGCTCAGCGTCAGCGAACGCGCCCTGGTCGTCGCCGCCGCCGAGGCGGCCTGCCTGCAGGCGCATGTCGCGAAGATCGACGCGGTGCGCAGCGCGAAGGCCGAGCTGCGGCGGGTGGCGACACCGCTGCGGATCGTCGCCGGCGGTTTCGCCGCGGGCGTCGCCGCCGGGCTGATGCCGGCACGGGCGAAGCAGACCGGCAGCGGGCCGCTCGGCGCGATCCTCGGCATGGCGATGGAGAGCCTGCTGCCGAGCCTGCTCGCCGGCTTCACCGCGGCGCAGGCGGCCGGCGAGGAAGCCGCGGCGGCGGTCGAGGACGTCGCCGCCGATGTCGCCGAAGACGTCGCCGAAGACGTCGCCGCCGACGCCGGCGGGAGGATCCGGTGAGCGCCGGCATCTCGTCGCCGGTGCCGGTGCCGATACCGGAAGGCGCGAATGCGCCGCCGCCGGCCGCCCCCGTCGACGCCGCGCCGCCGCCGGTGAACACCGACGCCGCGGCCGATGCGGTCGCCGCCGGCGCCGCGAAGGGCGCCACCCCGCAGTCCTCGCACCTGCAGCGGCTGCAGGCCATGCGCACGAACGCGCGCATGCTGTCGGTGCTGGTGCTCGGCGTCGTGCTCTACACCTGCTATTTCGCGGCCAGCCTGATCCAGCCGATCCTGCTCGCCGCCTTCTTCGCGATGCTGCTCGGGCCGCTGATGCGCAAGATGCCGCTGCGCTGGCTGCCGCGCGGCATTTCCGCCTTCGTGCTGGTCGCGCTGCTTATCGGCGTGCTCGGCGCGCTCGGCAAGTTCGTCGCCGGCCCGGCCGGCGAGTGGTCGCAGAAGGCCGGCTTCGTGATGCGCGACGCGGCGCCGAAGCTGCAGGAAATGATCCGGCCGATCCGCGAGGCCACCGATGCCGGTGGCGCCCTCGACACGATCACCGGCGAGGACGAGAGCGGCGAACGCATCGTCGTGCGGCCGCCGCGCGCCGACCTGCTGTCGGCGACCCCGAAGGTGCTCGGCGCGATCTTCGCGGTGTTGCTGCTGACCTTCAGCTTCCTGGTGTTCGGCGACGACCTGCTGAACAAGCTGCTGGCGCTGCGGCCGACCCGCCGGCAGCGCAAGCTGACGGTGGAGATCGTCGACCAGATCCAGGGCGACCTGTCGCGCTACATGCTGACGATCTGCGCCACCAGCAGCATCCTCGGCGTCGCCACCGCCGCCTGGCTGTACTGGCTCGGGGTCGAGGATCCGCTGTTGTGGGGCGTGCTCGCGGCGCTGCTGAACCTGACGCCCTTCGTCGGCCCGCTGGTGATGATGGCCCTGCTCGCCCTGGTCGGCCTGAGCGAGTTCGACACGCTCGGCGCGGCGGCATTGCCGGCCACCGGCTTCATCATCCTGCACGGCCTCGAGAGCCAGCTGCTGACGCCGCTGGTGCTGGGCCGGACGATGCGCATCAACCCGCTGGCGATCATCCTGTGGCTGCTGGTCTGGGGCTGGCTGTGGGGCGTGGTCGGGCTGCTGGTCGCGGTGCCGATGCTGGTCTGCCTGAAGATCGTCGCCGCCCGCGTCGAGGGCTGGGGCCACTGGGCGAAGCTGCTGGAATGAGCACACCGGAAACCGGGGGATTGCCGGCGTACGCTTCTGCGACGAAGTTCGCGGGTCGCGCGCCCCCGCCCCGCGCTATCCTCGATCACCATACGGCACCGCATTCGCGGCGCCGGTTCGCCTGCACGGAGTCCCGATGAGCCTGCCGCCCTGCTTCGCCAGCCCCGACCAGTCCTCCGCCGCGCGTCCGCTGCGGCTGGTCGCGCGCGCCGACTACGCCGGCTGGCTGGCCGCGCAGCCGGGGCCGGTGCGGGCGTGGCTGGAAGCGGCCGGTTTCGCCGCCGCCCCGGGCGCACCGCTGCTGGTGCCCGGCGACGACGGCGCGCCGTGGGCCCTGGCGACGATCGCCGACCCGGCCGACCCGCTGGCCTTCGCCCACCTGCCGCAGCTGCTGCCCGGCGGCACCTGGCGCATCGCCGGCGATTCGCCGCTGCGCCCGGAGCACGGCGTGCTGCTGCTCGGCTGGGGCCTCGGCGCCTACCGTTTCGACCGTTACGTGAAGCCGCTGCGGGCGCCGGCGCGGCTGCTGCTCGAGAGCGCCGACGCCGAGAGTTCCGAGGCCTGGGCGCTGCTGAAGGCCAGCGTGCTGGTGCGCGACCTGGTCAACACCCCGACCGAGCACATGGGCCCGGACGAGCTGCAGGCCGTGGTCGCCGGCATCGCCCAGAAGCACGGCGGCCGCATCGAGGTCATCGCCGGCGACGAACTGCTGAAGCGCAACTTCCCGGCGATCCACGCGGTCGGCCGCTGCAGCCACCGGGCGCCGCGCCTGCTCGAGCTCAACTGGGGCGACGACGCGCATCCGCGCCTGGCGATCGTCGGCAAGGGCGTGTGCTTCGACACCGGCGGCCTCGACCTGAAGCCGGCCGACGGCATGCGCAACATGAAGAAGGACATGGGCGGCGCCGCGCACGCGATCGCCCTGGCCAAGCTGGTGATGGCGCTGAAGCTGCCGGTGCGCCTGCAGCTGCTGGTGCCGGCGGTCGAGAACGCGGTGGGCCCGAACGCTTTCCGTCCGGGCGAAGTGCTGGCGACCCGCAAGGGCCTCAGCGTCGAGGTCGACAACACCGACGCCGAAGGCCGGCTCGTGCTCTGCGACGCGCTCGCCTACGCGGCCGAGGCGAAGCCGCAGCTGCTGCTCGACTTCGCGACGCTGACCGGCGCCGCCCGCATCGCCCTGGGCCCCGACCTGCCGGCCCTGTACGCCAACGACGACGCGGTGGCGCGCGACTTCCTCGCCGGTGGCGAGCGTGCGCGCGATCCGCTGTGGCGGATGCCGCTGTGGCGGCCGTACGTGAGCTATCTGAAGTCGGGCATCGCCGACATCGCCAACGGCAGCGCGACGCGCATGGCCGGCAGCATCACCGCGGCGGTGTTCCTGGACCGCTTCGTGCCCGAGCACCAGGTCTGGGCGCACCTGGACGTCTACGCCTGGAACGATGGCGAGCGCCCCGGCAAGCCCGCCGGCGGCGAGGCGCAGGGCCTGCGCGCCGCCTGGGCGATGCTGCGGGCGCGCTTCCCGAGCTGACGTCCGTCACCTCGAAAAAGTGCATTCCGGCACCCGGGTCCGGGGGAGGCCGTGGGTACACTGGCCGCCTTTCGGAGTTCGGGAAGCGGCATGACGGCGTCCAATCCACTGATCGACGAACTGCGCATCGACCGGAGCGCGCGCACGCCGCCGCCGTCGGGGCCGCGGCGCTGGCCGCTGGTCGCGGCGGTGCTCGCGGTGGTGCTCGTCGCCGGCGCCTGGTGGCTGCTGCGGCCACAGCCGGTGCCGGTGCGCACGGCGACGGCGGCGACGGTCGAATCCGCCGGCGGCGCCCCGGTCGCCAGTTCCGTGCTCGACGCCTCCGGCTACGTCACCGCCCGCCGCATCGCGACGGTGTCGGCGAAGATCACCGGCAAGGTCGACGAAGTGCTGATCGAGGAAGGCCAGGTGGTCGCCGAGGGCGAGGTGCTGGCGCGGCTCGAGGCCACCGATGCCGATGCCGAGCGCAATCTCGCCGCCGCCCGCCTCGCCGCCGCGCGCAGTGAGGTCGCCCGGGCCGAGGCGGCGCTGGCGCTGGCCGAGCGCAACCTGCAGCGCAACGGCGAACTCGCCGGCCGGCAACTGATCGCCGCGTCCCTGCTCGACCAGTCGCGCGCCGAGCGCGACATCGCCGCGGCCCAGCTCGACGCCGCGCGGCGCGCGGTGAACGTCGCCGGCGAAGGCCTGGCGATGGCCGAGCTCGGCGTCGACAACACGATCGTGCGCGCGCCCTTCGCCGGCGTGGTGACGGTGAAGGCGGCGCAGCCCGGCGAGATCGTGTCGCCGGTGTCCGGCGGCGGCGGCTTCACCCGCACCGGCATCGGCACGATCGTCGACATGGCTTCGCTGGAGATCCAGGTCGACGTCAACGAGTCCTTCATCGGCCGGGTGAAGCCGGGCCAGAAGGTCGAGGCGGTGCTGAACGCGTATCCGGACTGGCGCATTCCCGCCGAGGTGATCGCGATCGTGCCGACCGCCGACCGCAGCAAGGCGACGGTGAAGGTGCGCATCGCCTTCCTGGAGCGCGACGCCCGCATCGTTCCCGACATGGGCGTGCGCGTGTCCTTCCTCGGCGAGGCGCCGGCCGCCGGCAGCGCCCCGGTCGCGCCGGGCGTCACCGTACCGGCCGAGGCCGTGGTGACCCGCGATGGCCGCAGCGCGGTGTTCGTGGTCGTCGACGGCCGCGCCCGCCTGCGCAACGTCGACGCCGGCGACGGCCGCGACGGCCAGCGCCGCATCCTCTCCGGCCTCGCCGCCAACGAACTCGTCGTGCTCTCCCCACCTGCCGACCTCGAAGACGGCACCCAGGTCGCCATCCAGCCCTAGCCCGCGCCCCTCCACCCGGAGCCCACCATGTCCGAACCCGCCCTCGTCCAGATCCGCCAGCTCAAGAAGACCTACACCCGCGGCAAGCAGACGGTCGAAGTGCTGCACGGCATCGACCTCGACATCCCGAAGGGCGATTTCGTCGCGCTGATGGGTCCCTCGGGCTCGGGCAAGACGACGCTGCTGAACCTGATCGGTGGCCTCGACGTCCCCAGCGCCGGTTCGGTCGCCGTCGAGGGCCGGCGCATCGACCAGCTCTCCGGCGGCGAGCTGGCGCGCTGGCGCGCCGAGCACGTCGGCTTCGTGTTCCAGTTCTACAACCTGCTGCCGGTGCTGAGCGCGCAGAAGAACGTCGAGCTGCCGCTGCTGCTGGCGAAGATGGGCGGCGCCGAGCGCGCGAAGCGGGCGCAGGTCGCGCTGACCCTGGTCGGCCTCGGCGACCGCGCCGGGCACCGGCCGAGCGAACTGTCCGGCGGCCAGGAGCAGCGTGTCGCGATCGCCCGCGCCCTGGTCACCGACCCGACCCTGCTGGTCTGCGACGAGCCGACCGGCGACCTCGACCGCAAGACCGCCGACGAGATCCTGACCCTGCTGCAGACGCTGAACCGCGAACACGGCAAGACCATCATCATGGTCACGCACGACCCGAAGGCGGCCGAGTTCGCGCGCCGCACGGTGCACCTGGACAAGGGCAAGCTCGTCGACGCCGTCGCGGCGCACTGAGGGCACGCCCATGACCCGTACCGGACTGGTCCTCGCCAACCTCTTCCACCGCAAGACGCGGACACTGCTGACGATGGGCTGCATCGTCTTCGCCTTCGTGCTGTTCGGCCTGCTGCAGGCGGTGCACGTCGTGTTCACCGGCAGCGGCGACTTCGTCGGCACCACCCGCATCATCACGCAGTCGCGGGTGTCGTTCACCAACTCGCTGCCGATGCGCATGGTGCCGGAGATCGACGCGATCCCCGGCGTCGAGACCGCGATGTACCAGCAGTGGTTCGGCGGCGTGTCGAAGGTCGACAACACCGAGATCTTCACCTTCGCGGTCGACCCCGAGCGCATGCACAAGGTGTATCCGGAATACGTGATGCCGGAGGAACACTGGCGCGCCTTCGCGACCACCCGCACCGGCGCGATCGTCGGCCGCATGGTCGCCGACAAGTACGGCTGGAAGGTCGGCGACCGCATCCCGCTGGCGTCGAACATCTTCCCGCAGAAGAACGGCAGCAAGGACTGGGAATTCGACGTGGTCGGCATCTTCGACGGCGTCGACGAGAGCTGGCAGTCGCAGACCAACGGCATCTACATCAACCACGGCTACTTCGACGAGGCGGTGCAGTTCGGCAAGGGCCTGGCCGGCATGTTCGCGATCCGGGTCGAGGACCCGGCGATGGCCGAGGCGGTGGCGATGACGATCGACAAGCGCTTCGAGAACACCGCGGACGAGACCCGCTCGATGGCCGAGAAGGACTTCATGGTGAACTTCCTGAAGCAGCTCGGCGACATCGGCATGATGGTGCGCTGGATCCTGTTCGCGGTGTTCTTCACCTTGCTGCTGGTGGTCGCGAACACGATGGCGCAGAGCGTGCGCGAGCGCATTCCGCAGTACGCGGTGCTGAAGACGCTGGGCTTCAGCGACGATGCGGTACTGGGCTTCGTGCTGGCCGAGACGCTGGCGCTCTGCGCGATCGGCGGCCTGCTTGGGCTCGGCATCTCGGCGCTGCTCAGCCAGGGCATCAGCGCCAACAGCGGCGGCTTCCTGCCGCCGATCATCGTCGGCGCCGAGGTCTGGATCGCCGGCATCGTCGCGATCGTGCTGCTGAGCCTCGCGGTCGGCCTGCTGCCGGCCCTGCGCGCGCGCCGCCTGCGCATCGTCGACGCCCTCGCCGGCCGCTAAGGAGAATCACGATGTTCGAGCAGATCCTCGCCATCACCGGCATGAACCTGCGCAGCGTGCCGCAGCGCTGGGGCGCGTCGCTGGTGATCGTCATCGGCCTGGCCGGCGTCGTCGCGGTGTTCACCGCGCTGCTGGCGATGGCCAACGGTTTCGCGTCGACCCTGGTCGAGGCCGGTCGGCCCGACAATGCGATCGTGCTGCGCGGCCAGTCCAATGCCGAGCTCAATTCCGGTTTCGGCGGCGATTCCACCGACCTGATCAAGCTCGGCCCCGGCATCCGCAAGGGCAGCGACGGCCGGCCGCTGGCCGCCGGCGAGATCATGGTGATCTCCGAGCTGCCGCGGAAGGACGATCCGGCCGCGGTCGCCAACGTCACCCTGCGCGGCGTCGAGCCGGCATCGTTCGAGCTGCGCCCGCAAGTGCGGATCGTCGAGGGCCGGTCCTTCGAACCGGGCAGGCGCGAGGTGATCGTCGGCAACGGCATCGCCGGCCAGTTCGCCGGCGTCGAGGTCGGCCAGACCATCCGCATGCGCAGTTCGGACTGGACCGTGGTCGGCCGCTTCCAGTCCGACGACGCCAATGAAAGCGAGATGTGGGTCGACCTCGGCACCGCGCAGTCGGCTTTCAATCGCGGCAACGCGGTCAGTTCGGTGCGCGTCGGGCTGGCGTCGCCGGCGGCGATCGAAACCCTGCGCGCGGCGCTGGCGGCGGATCCGCGCCTGGCGGTCGACGTCATCGCCGAACCGGTCTATTACAGCGCGCAGACCAGGGGCGTGCGCGAGACGATCATGGGCCTGGCCATCGTGGTCACCCTGATCATGGGCCTCGGCGCGATCTTCGCCGCGCTCAACACGATGTACGCGGCGGTGTCGACCCGCACCCGCGAGATCGCCACGCTGCGCGCGATCGGCTTCGGCGCACTGCCGGTGCTGGCCTCGGTGATGGTCGAATCGATGCTGCTGGCGGCCGCCGGCGGCGTGGTCGGTGCCCTGCTCGCCTACCTGCTGTTCAACGGCATGTCGGTGTCGACGCTGAGCCAGGCCAGCTTCACCCAGGTCGTCTTCGCCTTCGAGGTCAGCCCGAAGCTGGTGCTGACCGGCCTCGTCATCGCCGTCGTGATCGGCTTCGTCGGCGGCCTGCTGCCGGCGCTGCGGGCGGCGCGGATGCAGGTCACCACGGCGCTGCGCACGCTGTAAGGGGAGTAACGAGTGAAGAGCAACGAGCAACGAGTAACGGCGCGCGCTGCGCGCGAAAAGCGCGATGCGCTTCCATTCTTCACCCGCGCGCAGCGCGTGCCGTCACTCGTTGCTCGTTACTCTCCACTCTTGACTCTGCTGTTCGCCGTGGCCGCCTCCGCCGCGACCCCGCCGGACGTGACGACCGAGATCGAATCCCTGCTTTCGGGCCTGCGCAGCTCCGACTGCCGCTTCGAACGCAACGGCCGCTGGTACGACGGCGAGCGCGCGGCCGCCCACCTGCAGCGCAAGCTCGACTACGCCGGCGACCGCGACATCCCCCGCACCGAAGACTTCATCGACGAAGCCGCCTCGCGCAGCAGCTTCACCGGCCGCGCCTACCGCGTGCAGTGCGGCGAAGACGCGCCGGTGGCGGCGGGCGTGTGGTTTCGTGAGCGCCTGGCGGCCTTGCGGAGCGGGAGCGGGAGCGAGCAACGAGGGGAGAGTAACGAGTAACGAGTGAACGCCCGTGCTGCACGCGAAGGGCGTGTCGCGACCGCTCGTCCCCCGACTCGTTTCCGCGCGAAGCGCGCGCCTTCGGCGCGAGTGACGAGTGGTGCGGCCTCGGGGCGCCGCGCGCGCGAAGCGCGGGCCGTTACTCGTTACTCGTTACTCTTTACTCTCCGCTCGCTACTCGCCCTACCGCCGCGAAGCGGCAATCACCCCGACCCCCACCAGAATGAGCGCCATCCCCCCCACGGCGCTCCCCCCGACCCGCTCGCCCATCAGCAGGGCGCCGAGCAGCACGGCGATCGGCGGGTTCACGTAGGCGTAGCTGGTCGCCAGCGCCGGGCGGACGTGATCGAGCAGCCAGACGTAGGCGCTGAACCCGATGATCGAGCCGAACAGCGCGAGGTAGGCGACCGCCAGCGTCGCCGAAAGCGGCGGCGTTTCGACGATGCGTTCGCCGAGGACCAGGCCGAGCAGGGTCATCGCGATGCCGCCGCAGACCATCTGCGCGGCGGTGCTCATGAAGGCCGGCGCGAGGTCGCGGCCGCGGCTCCAGACCGAGCCCCAGGCCCAGGCCATCGGCGCCGCCAGCAGGGCGATCATGCCGGCCGGGCTGGCGCGCAGTTCGCTGCCGGCGTTGAGCCAGACGACACCGAGGAAGCCGACGGTCAGGCCCAGCCATTCGCCGCGGCTCGAGCGCATGCCGCGCAGGCGGCCGAACAGCGCCGCCCACAGCGGCATCGACGCGACCGCGATCGCGGCGACGCCGGAGGACACCGTCTGTTCGGCGAAGTTCACCAGGCCGTTGCCGCAGACCAGCATCAGCAGGCCCATCACCGCCGCGTTCTTCCACTGCGCGCGGGTCGGCGCGGCGTGTCCGCGCCAGCGCAGCACGCCGTAGAACAGCGCGCTGGCGGCGAGGAAGCGCAGGCCGCCCATCAGGAACGGCGGGTAGCCCTCGAGGCCGTAGCGGATCGCCAGATAGGTCGAGCCCCAGACCAGGTAGACCGACAGCAGCGCGAACGCGGTCGCCAGCGCCGGTGACCGTATCGGCGCCGCGGGCGGACTCGAAGCCGGGGCGGAGGTGGCCGGGCCGGGCGAGGCGCTCAAGCGCGACCGCCTTCGCGCCGGCGGCGTCCGGCCTCGTCGGCGAGCAGCTGCTGCTTGCGCGGCAGGCCCCAGCGGTAACCGCCGAGGCTGCCGTCGCCGCGGACGATGCGGTGACAGGGCACCAGCACCGCCAGCCGGTTGCCGGCGCAGGCGCGGGCGACCGCACGCACCGCGCGCGGCTGGCCGATCTCGGCGGCGATCTGGGCGTAGCTGCGGGTTTCGCCGGCCGGCACCTTCATCAGCGTGGTCCAGACGCGCTGCTGGAAGGCGGTGCCGATCAGCTCGACCGGCACCCGCCCGCAGCCTTCGGCCAGGGCCTCGGCGACGGCGCGCACGCGCGGCGCCAGGAAGTCGTCGCGGCCGGCGTCGACGCGCTGGCGCTGCGCCTGCGGGAATTCGCCGGCGAGCTCGGCTTCCAGCGCCGCCGCGTCGTCGCCGAGCAGCACCGCGCAGACGCCGCGTTCGCTGACCGCGACCAGCGCGAGGCCGAGCGTGGTGGCGACCGTGGCCCAGCGGATCTGCAGGCCGGCACCGCCGCGGCGATAGGCGAGCGGCGGCATGCCGAGGCGGGCGGCGCCGTCCTCGTAGACCCGGCTCGGCGAGCCGTAGCCGGCGTCGTAGAGGGCGCGGGTGACGTCGCCGCCGGCGCGCAGACCCTGCTTGAGCGCACGCAGGCGACGCTGGGCACGGTATTCGGCGGGGCTCAGGCCGAAGGCGGCGCGGAAGCGGCGCTGCAGGTGGCCGGGGCTGAGCCCGACTTCGGCGCCGAGCGCGGCGAGGCCGAGGTCGGCGTCGTCGAGCAGGCGGCGGGCACGCTCGAGGCGGGGGTCGATGTCGTCCATGCGGGCAGTGTCGCGCTGCCCGGGACGGGCGGCTATCCGTTTCCTGCGGGAATCACCGTCCCGCACGGCGAGCGCAGCGCGGGAACCGGGACCTCGATCATTCCGCCCAGACGGTCGGCTGCCGGGTCAGCGGCAGCACCTGCGCGGTCAGCTGCTGGTCGCCGGTGAGCAGGTCGAGGGCATCGGCGAGGATCGCCGCCGATTCGCGCAGCAGCGGGTCCGGGCGCTTCTTCGCCGCCTCTTCCTCGGCCGCCTGCTGGGCGACGCTGCGCTCGCTGGCGTTGAGGCCGTCGTCGCTGCGGCGCAGGTCGCTCGGCACCGGGATGCCGAGGGCGCGGCGCTGATCGTCCCGCGCCCGGCGCTCGGCCTCGAGGCGGTCGCGTTCGGCCCGGCGCACGGCCTCGTTCAGCGACACGGTCTTGCGCGCGCGGTCGGCGCGGAAGGTGGCGATGTCCGACGCCCACCACTGGAACTCCTGGTCGTCGACGACGCGTTCCTCGTGCCGGCTCAGCAGCTGCGGGCGCAGCGCCGCCAGGTTGCCGAGGTTGGCATGCGGCGCCGGGCGGATGCGGGTCGCCGGCAGCGCGTTGTCGTAGGTGCTCTCGCCGAACTCGCTGGCGTCGAGCGTGACCGGGAAGGCCAGGTCGGGCACGACGCCGGCGTGCTGGGTGGTGCCGCCGTCGACGCGGAAGAACTGCGCGACGGTGAGCTTGAGCTTGCCCATCTTCGCGTCGCCCTTGCTCGGGAACCGGTCGAGGTCGATCAGGTTCTGCACGGTGCCCTTGCCGAAGGTCGGCTCGCCGATGATCAGGCCGCGGCCGTAGTCCTGGATCGCCGCGGCGAAGATCTCCGAGGCCGAGGCCGAGCTGCGGTTGACCAGCACCGCCAGCGGGCCGTCCCAGGCGACGCCGGCGACCTCGTCGCGGCTGACGGTGGTGCGGCCGCCGGTCTCGACGACCTGCACGACCGGGCCGGTATCGATGAACAGGCCGGTGAGTTCGATCGCCTCGAGCAGCGAACCGCCGCCGTTGTCGCGCAGGTCGATCACGACGCCGTCGACGTTCTCCTCGCGCAGCTCACGCAGCAGCCTGGCGACGTCGGCGGTGGCCGAACGGGCGTCGCGGTCGCCGCGGCGGCGGGCCTCGAAATCGAGATAGAAGGTCGGCAGCTCGATCACGCCGATGCGGCGGTCGCCGACGTCGATGACCTGCTTCTGCGCGGCCTGCTGTTCGAGCTTCACCTTGTCGCGGACGATCGTGACGCGGGTCGGCGAGGCGTCGACGCCGGCTTCGGCCGGCAGCACGTCCAGGCGGACCGTGGAGCCCTTGCGGCCGCGGATCAGCGCGACGACGTCGTCGATGCGCCAGCCGACCACGTCGGTCATCGCGCCGCTGTCGCCCTGCCCGACCGCGACGACGCGGTCGCCGACGGCGAGCTTGCCGCCGAGCTGGGCCGGACCGCCGGGCACGATCGTGCGGATCACGACGAACTCGTCCTGGCGCTGCAGGATCGCGCCGATGCCCTCGAGCGAGAGGCGCATCTGCATGTCGAAGTCCTCGGCGCTGCGCGGCGCGAGGTAGCTGGTGTGCGGGTCGATCGAGGTCGCGTACGCGTTCATGAACATCTCGAACACGTCCTCGGCACGCAGCTCGTGCGCGCGCTCCTGCATGCCGGCGTAGCGCTTGTCGAGGGTGCGGCGGATGTCGTCGGCGGCGCGCCCGGCCAGGTGCAGGCGCAGCGCGTCGTTCTTCACGTACTTGCGCCACTGCTCGTCGAGTTCGCCGGCGTTGCTGGCCCAGGGCGCTTCCTCGCGGTCGTACCGCCATTCCTCGTCGACGGTGAAGTCGAACGGCTGCGCGACGAGCCGGCGCGCGTGCGCGACGCGCTCGTCGAGCCGCTCCAGGTAGGTGCGGTAGATCTCGAAGGCGGGATCGAAGCTCTGCTGGCGGATCGCGTCGTCGTGGCTCAGGCGCCACGCGTCGAAACGGGCGATGTCGGTGGCCGTGAAGAAGAGCTTCTGCGGGTCGAGCGCTTCCAGGTAGCGGCGGTGGATCTCGGCCGACATCGCATCGTCCAGCGGCTTGGCCCGGTAGACGTAGCGGCTGTCGGACAGCACGCCGTAGACCAGGGCGGCGGCGGCCGCATGTTCGGGGCCGGCGCGCAACGCCTCCACCGGAGTCGGGCCGCCGGCGGCAGGCGACGGCGCCGGGCTGGCGCCGACCGCGAGCACGAGCGGCAGGGCGGCGGTGAAGGCGAGGAGCTTTTGCTTGAACATGGCAACCATCCGGGAATCAGGGGTCCAGCTTGCGCCGCGATGCAGTTTGCGGCCTGTGCCGGTAGTGCTGGCGCGAACGTCCGGGCCAGCCTACACCGGGCCGGGGTTCAGGCGGTTTCGGCGACGAAGCCGGCTTCGGCCGCCATCCGGTCGGCGTGGTAGGAGGAGCGCACCATCGGCCCGGAAGCGACGTGGGTGAAGCCCATCGCCAGGCCTTCGACCTCGAACTCCCGGAATTGTTCCGGGGACCAGTAGGCGATCACCGGATGGTGGTGCGGGGTCGGCTGCAGGTACTGGCCGATCGTGATCATGTCGACGTCGTGGTCGCGCAGGTCGCGCATCGCCCCGAGCACCTGTTCACGGGTCTCGCCGAGGCCGAGCATGATGCCGGACTTGGTCGCGACCTCCGGGTGCTGCGCCTTGAAGCGCTTGAGCAGCTGCAGCGACCAGTCGTAGTCGGCGCCCGGGCGCACGTTCGGGTAGAGCTCGCGCACGGTCTCGAGGTTGTGGTTGAACACGTCCGGCGGCGCGGTGGCGAGGATCTCCAGCGCCCGGTCCATGCGGCCCTTGCCGCGGAAGTCCGGGGTCAGGATCTCGATCTTCAGCGCGGGCGACAGCGCGCGCGCCTCGCGGATGCAGTCGACGAAGTGCCGGGCGCCGCCGTCGCGCAGGTCGTCACGGTCCACGGAAGTGATGACCACATAGCGCAGGCCCATGTCGGCGATGGTGCGCGCGAGGTTCGCCGGCTCGGCCGGATCCGGCGGCTTCGGGCGGCCGTGGGCGACGTCGCAGAAGCTGCAGCGGCGGGTGCAGACCTCGCCGAGGATCATGAACGTGGCGGTGCCGTGGCCGAAGCATTCGTGGATGTTCGGGCAGCTGGCCTCCTCGCAGACGGTGACCAGGCGGTTCTCGCGCAGCTTCGCCTTCAGTTTCGCCACGGCGTTGCCGGACGGGATGCGCACGCGGATCCACGAGGGCTTGCGCAGCACCGGCGCCGATTCGTCGAACTTGACCGGACTGCGGGCGATCTTGTCGTTGCCGAGCTGCTTCTCGCCTTCGACCAGCGGCGAGCCCAGCACCTGCAGCGGAATGGTCTTGGCGGCTTCGGTCATCGACGCACTTCCGTAGGAGCGCCTTCAGGCGCGATGGTCGGCTTCGGCAGGAGCGCCTTCAGGCGCGATGTCGGCTTCGGTAGGAGCGCCTTCAGGCGCGGTCCGCGCGTTCAGCCCGAGCTGCCGCGACAGCGCCGCGACCAGCGCCGGCTTGAGTTCCGCAGGGTTCGCGGGACCGCCGCATTCTAGCACCGAGGTCACTTCCAAGCCCCGGAATCCACAGGGGTTGATGCGCGCGAACGGCTCCAGGTCCATCGCCACGTTGAAGGCCAGGCCGTGGAAGCTGCAGCCGCGGCGCACGCGCAGGCCGAGGGCCATGATCTTGCGGCCGCGCACGTAGATGCCCGGGGCGCCGTCGCGGCGTTCGCCGGGGATGCCGTAGGCGGCCAGTACGTCGATCACCGCCTGCTCGATGCGGCAGACCAGCTGCTTGACGCCGATGCCGAGCCGGCGCAGGTCGACCAGCGGGTACGCGACGATCTGGCCGGGGCCGTGGTAGGTCACCTGGCCGCCGCGGTCGACCTGCACGACCGGGATGTCGCCCGGGGCCAGCACGTGCTCGGGCTTGCCCGCCTGGCCCTGGGTGAAGACCGGATCGTGCTCGACCAGCCAGAGCTGGTCTGGGCTGTCGCCGTCGCGGCGGTCGGTGTAGTCCTGCATCGCCCGCCACACCGGTTCATAGGCCTGGCGGCCGAGGTCGTGCACGAACCAGTCGCGCTGCGCCGTGGCCGGCGGCCGCGCGCAGTCCGGCGTGCTCACAGCGTCCATTTCACCGCCGGGTGCTGGCGCAGGGCGCCGTGCGCGGCATCGTAGTCGTCGCGGGAATGGGCTTCGAACACGACCCGCACCGACACGTAGTTGCCCTTGGTCGAGGGTCGCAGCGTGGTGCGGTCGTGGTAGACGGTCAGGCCGAGGGCCTCGAGGACCATCGGCACGATCGCCTGCAGTTCGGCGTCCGCGGCGCCCATCGCGCTCAGCTCGAAAACGCCGGGGAACTGGAAGCCATGCTCGGGATTGTCGGACTTGATGCTCATGCCCCGATTATGGGGGCGCACCGGGCCGGTTTCACTCGCTCTCCCACCACAGCCAGAAGTCGTCGCTCATGCGCTTGAAGAAGCCGCCTTCCGGCACCGCTTCCAGCGCGACCAGCGGGCGCTCGGCGACCACTTCGCCATCGAGGCTGAAACGCAGGGTGCCGATCTGCTGGCCCTTCTCGATCGGGGCGATCAGCTGCTTCGGCACGTCCATCGTCGGCTGCAGTTCGTCGTAGCGGTCGCGCGGCAGCGTCACCAGCAGCGGCTCGGCCAGGCCGAGGGCGACGCTGTCGGCTTCGCCGCGCCAGACCTGCTGGTCCGCGACCTTGGCGCCGGCGGCGTAGACGCTGTGCGTCTCGAAGAAGCGGAAGCCCCAGTTCAGCAGCGCCAGGTTGCCCTGCTCGCGCAGGCGGAAGCCGTCGCTGCGGCTGGTGCTGTCGATGCCGAGCACGACCGAGATCAGGCGCTGGTCACCGCGCTTCGCGGAGGCGGCCAGGCAGTAACCGGCGGCGGAGGTGTGGCCGGTCTTGATGCCGTCGACCGAATCGTCCTTCCACAGCAGGTTGTTGCGGTTCCACTGCTGGATGCCGTTGTAGGTGAATTCCTTGATGCTGTAGAGCGCGTAGTGCTCGGGGAAGTCGTGGATCAGCGCCCGCGACAGGATCGCGATGTCGCGCGCGGTCATCACATGGCCCGGGGCCGACAGCCCGTGCGCGTTCTCGAAGTGGCTGCCGTTCATGCCGAGGCGACGAGCATGGCTGTTCATCAGGTCGACGAAGGCGGCCTCGCTGCCGGCGACGTGTTCGGCCAGCGCGATCGCGGCATCGTTGCCGGACTGGATCACCAGGCCGTGCAGCACATCGTCGAGCTTCACTTCCGAATTCACCTCCAGCGCGCTGTAGCTGCCGTCGGTGCCGGCGCCGCCGTTGCGCCAGGCGTTCTCGCTGATGCGCACGCGGTCCTCGAGGCCGACCTTGCCGGCGGCGATCTCGGCGGCGACGACATAGGAGGTCATCACCTTGGTGATGCTGGCCGGCTCGAGGGCCTGGTCGATGTTCTCGCCGGCGAGTACCTGGCCGCTGACGGCATCCATCAGGATCCAGGCCTTGGCACCGGTCGGCACCGGCGCCGGCGGGGTCGGCGCCGGCGCGGCGGCGGGGCTCGCCGGGCGCGGGGCCGGGGTGGGCGTCGGGGTCGGGGTCTGCGCGAGCGCGGCGCCGGCGAGCACGACGGCGAACGCGGCGGTGAGGAAGCGGCTGGGGGACATCCGGTGCAACTCCAGGAAACGTGACCGGCGCGGCGCCGGCCGTGAGGGTGGGGCCACGATAGCGGCTACTGACTGAATACTCGCGGCGTCGGCAGGCCGAGCGCGCGGATGCGGGCGAGCGCGGCACTCACCGCGTCCCCTTCGAGCGGGCCGATGCGCACGCGCCACAGGCGCCCGGCGTCGGTGCGCACGGCGTCGATGTCGACGCCGCGCTGGCCGGCGTCCTCGAGCTGGCGGGCGACGCGGCGGGCGTTGTCCTTCTCGCGGTAGGCACCGACCTGGATCAGCTGCGGGCCGTTGGCGACGGCGGGTGCCGCGGCCGCAACGGGCGCGCTCGCAGGCGCCGGCGTGGCGGTGGCGCGCACCGGTCCGGCGGCGGCGTCGCCCGGACGGAACGGCACCCCGCCGGCGACCTGGGCGCCACCCGGCAGCGCCACGACCTCCACCGGCGCGGTACCGCTGCGGTCGAGGCCGAGGCGGACCGCCGCCGCGTAGCTCAGGTCGATGATGCGGCCCTCGTGGAAGGGCCCGCGGTCGTTCACGCGGACGACGACGCTGGCACCGGTGTCGAGGCGGGTGACGCGCACATAGCTCGGCAGCGGCAGCGTCTTGTGCGCGGCGGTGAAGCTGCACATGTCGTAGATCTCGCGGCTCGAGGTCTGGCGGCCGTGGAATTTCTGGCCGTACCACGAGGCGGTGCCGCGCTCGACATAGCCTTCCGGGCTCGCGAGCACGCGGTAGACGCGGCCGAGCACGGTATAGGGCGTGCGGTTGCCGTAGGCGGCCGGCGGCTCCGGGCGCGGCACCGGTTCGAGGATGCCGCTGAGGTCCAGCGCCGCGGTCGGGGCGCTGTCGCGCACGCCGGGCGCGTACAGGCCGCCGGGGGTGTAGTCCTCGTCGCGGTGCTCGCGCACCTGCCGGCAGGCTTCCTGGATGCGTTCCGAGGCCGCGGCGGCTTCGGCGGCGGCGGCCGTCGCTGGCGTGCCCGGGCCGACCGGAGTGCCGGCGCCGGCGGTCGGGCGCACCGGCTTGTCGGCGCAGCCGGTCACCGCGGCCGCGGCCAGCAGCAGCCCCAGCGCGCGCCTCATGGCGCCGACGCCACCGGGGTCCCGGCGATCTCCTGGGCCAGCTGCCAGACGGCCATCGCATACATCGGCGAGCGGTTGTAGCGGGTGATCACGTAGAAGTTGCGGAAGCCGAACCAGTGCTCGGTGCCGGCGGCGCCCTCGAAGGTGACCAGGGTGGCGCCGAGGTCCGCCGGCGCGGCATCGGCGCGGTAGCCCTTCGCGGCCAGTTCGGCGGCGCTGAACGCCGGCTCCAGGGTGTCGGGCGTGAACGGGGCGGCGCCGGCATCGGCGACCGCGCGCGCGACCACCGGCTGTCCGCGCTGCCAGCCGTGGGCGACGAAATAGTTCGCGACCGAGGCGAAGACGTCGGGCAGCGAGGTGAACAGGTCGCGGCGGCCGTCGCCGTCGCCGTCGCGGGCATAGGCGCGGTAGCTCGACGGCATGAACTGGCCCATGCCCATCGCGCCGGCGTAGCTGCCCTTCATCGTCGCGAGGTCCAGGCGCTCTTCCTTCGCGAGCAGGATCGCCTGTGCCAGCTCGTCGCGGAAGAACGCGCCGCGCTGCAGTTCGCGCGGGCGCTTGCCGGCGTCGCCGCTGGACGGGTAGAAGAAGCCGAGCGTGTACAGCGCATCGAGCACGCGGTAGCTGCCGGTGTTGCCGCCGTAGCTGGTCTCGACGCCGATGATCGCGACGATCGCCTCGGCCGGCACGCCGGTGTCGGCGGCGACCTTCGCCAGGGCCTCGCGGTTCTGTTGCAGGAAGCGGCGGCCGCCGGCGATACGCGCGTCGGAAATGAAGATCGGGCGGTAGGTGGCCCAGGTGCGGACGGCTTCCGCCGGCCGCGACATCGCATCGACGATGCTCTGCCGGTACTGCGCCTGCGCCAGCCAGGCCTCGACCTCGGCGCGGGTGAGGTCGTACTTGCCGGTCGCGTAGTCGACGAAGGCGGCGCGACGGGTGGCGAGGTCGGCGTCGGCCGGCCAGTCCGCCGGCGGTGGCGCGTCGACGACCGAAGGCGGAGTCGCGGCGGCGGGCGTCGGCATCGGGGCGGCGGCGGGCGGCTTCGCGTCGGCGGCCGGCGCCGCCGCGTCTGCGACCGCGACGGGCGCGGGCGCCGCATCGGCGCTGCGGGTCGCGGTGGGGGTCTGCGCGCAGGCGGAGACGCCGGCCAGCAGCAGCGTGGAGAAGGAAGAACGCAGGATCGGTCGCATGATCTGTCGCGTGGCGAACTGCCGGCAATCTAGCACGCAGCGCAATGTACTCCGACCCCGGTTTTTCAGACGTGGGTTTTGCGGTGCGCCTGCGCCGCCATCACGATGCCGAAGCCGGCGAGCAGCGACACCGCCGAGGTGCCGCCGTAGCTCAGCAGCGGCATCGGCACGCCGACCACTGGCAGCAGGCCGGCGACCATGCCGCCGTTCACGAGCACGTAGACGGAGAACGTCATCGCCAGCGCGCCGGCGAGCAGGCGGGCATAGCCGTCGCGCGCCTGCGCGGCGATCCACAGGCAGCGGCCGACGATGAACAGGTACAGCGCCAGCACCGTCACCACGCCGAGCCAGCCCCACTCCTCGCTGAGCACCGAGAACACGAAGTCGGTGGTGTGCTCGGGCAGGAAGTCCAGGTGCGACTGGCTGCCCTGCCCCCAGCCCTTGCCGCTGAAGCCGCCGGAGCCGATCGCGATCTTCGACTGGATGATGTTCCAGCCGGCGCCCAGCGGATCCGTCTCCGGGTCCATGAAGGTCAGGATGCGGTCGCGCTGGTAGGGCATCAGGTACATCCAGCCGATCGGCAGCGCCGAGATGCCCAGCGCCGCGAACAGGCCGATCCGCCACCAGGCGATGCCGGCCAGGAAGACCGCGAACACGCCGGAGGCCATCACCAGCATGCCGGTGCCCAGGTCCGGCTGCAGGATCACCATCGCCACCGGCAGGCCGATGATCGCCGCGCACACCGCCAGCGTGCCCCAGCGCGGCGGCAGCACCGCGCCGTGCAGGTACCAGGCCAGCATCATCGGCACCGACAGCTTCAGCAGCTCGCCGGGCTGCAGGTAGAACACCCCGAGGTTCAGCCACAGGTTGGCGCTGCGCCCGGAGCCGAACACGAACACCAGCGCCAGCAGGATCAGGCTGGCGAGGTAGGCATGCGGCGTCCACAGCCGCAGCCGCGCCGGCGGCAGCCGCGACAGCAATACCAGCGCGCCCAGGCCGATGCCGAAGCGTGCGCCCTGCGAGATCACCAGCCGGCTGTTGCCGTTCGAGGCGCTCGACAGCACGACCAGGCTCACGACCATCAGCCCGAGCAGCGCCAGCAGCAGCGGCAGGTCGATCTTGTCGACCAGCCGCCGCAGCATCGCCGCGATCCAGCGCAGGAAGGCGATCACGGTGGCGCCTCCACCGGTGGCAGCAGCCAGGCGTCGAGGATCCGCCGCGCCACCGGCGCCGCCGCCCCCGAACCCGAGCCGCCATGCTCGACCAGCACCGCGACCGCGATCTGCGGGTCATCGGCCGGTGCGTAGGCCATCATCCAGGCCTGGTGGCGCAGGTGATAAGGCAGGCTGTTCGGGCTGATCGCCTCGCTGCCGCGGCGGCTGACGCGCTGGGCGGTGCCGGTCTTGCCGGCGATCAGGTACGGCGAGCCGGCCGCCGCCGCACGCGCGGTGCCGGTCGGCCCGTGCAGCACCGCGACCAGGCCGTCGCGGACCGCGGCGAGGTGATCCGGCGCATCGACCACGCGCACGCCCGGCGGCATCGGCTCCGGCACCTTCGGTGCATTGAAGCCCGACTGCGTCGCCTGCAGCAGGTGCAGGCGATGGCGGACGCCGCCGTTGGCGAGCATCGCCGTGGCCTGGGCCAGCTGCAGCGGCGTCGTCACCCAGTAACCCTGGCCGATCGCCGCGTTCACGGTGTCGCCCGGATACCAGTCCTGGTTGTACTGGCGCCGCTTCCACGCCCGCGACGGGCGCACGCCGGAGACCTCGCCGGCGAGGTCGATGCCGGTGGGGTGGCCGAAGCCGAGGCGGTCGAAGAACGCATCCATGCGGTCGACGCCCATCTCGTAACCGAGCTGGTAGTAGTAGGAGTTCACCGACTGCGCGAGCGACTCGCGCAGGTTCACGTAGCCGTGGCCGCCACGCCGCCAGTCGCCGTAGCCGCGCGACTGCCCGGGCAGGTGGAACATGCCGGTGGACAGCGTCTGCTGTTCCGGCGTGCGCAGGCCGTATTCGAGTCCGGCCAGGGCCATGAACGGCTTGATCGTCGAGCCCGGCGGCGCGCCGCCGAGCACGTTGCGGTTGAACAGCGGCCGCGACGGCGCCTGCAGCGCCGCCCAGTCGCGCCGGCTGATGCCGTTGACGAACAGGTTCGGGTCGTAGGACGGCAGGCTGACCATGCCGAGGATCTCGCCGGTGCGCGGATCCACCGCCACCGCGGCGCCGTGCGAGCCCTGGAAGGCGTCGACCATCGCCTGCTGCAGGCGGGCATCGACGCTCAGCCACAGGTCGGCGCCGGGGCGGGCGTCGTGCCGGCGCAGCACGCCGAGCGGGCGACCCTCGACATTGGTTTCGACTTCCTCGTAGCCGATCCGGCCGCGCAGGCGCTCCTCGTAGAAGCGTTCGATGCCGGTCTTGCCGATGTGGGTCAGCGCCGCATCGCGGCTGTCTCCCATCGCCGCGAGGTCGTCGGCATCGATGCGGCCGACATAGCCGACGATGTGCGCGAACAGCTCGCCATAGGGATAGCGCCTGGTCAGATAGGGCACCACCTCGACGCCGGGGAAGCGGTGCCGGTTCACCGCCAGCCGCGCCAGTTCGCCCTCGTCCAGGCGCAGCTTCAGCGGCACCGGCCGGAAGCCGCGGGTGACCCGGCGCTGCTCGCGGAAACGGGCGATGTCCTCGGGATCGAGCGCGACCAGTTCGCCCAGGCCGGCGAGCGTCGCCTCCAGATCCTCGACCTGCTCGGCGACGATCTCGAGCCGGTAGGCCGGCACGTTGTCGGCGAGCAGGCGGCCGTTGCGGTCGTAGATCAGCCCGCGCGCCGGCACGATCGGCCGCGGCTTGATGCGGTTGGCGTCCGAGCGGGTCTCGAATTCCTCGTGCTGCAGCACCTGCAGGCGGAAATAGCCCGCCGCCAGCCCGACCATCGCCAGCGCGATGCCGAGAAAACCCAGCATCGCCCGGCGCCGGAACTGTTCCGCCTCGGCATTGAGGTTCTTCAGCCGCTGCCGGCGCGGGCCGCGAGGCTTGACCATCTCAGGCCCCGCGCTCGCGTTCGCGCAGGCGCAGGCGCAGGCCGTCGAGCAGCAGGAACTGCCACGGCCACAGCGCGAAACCGACGAGCGGCGACAGCCACGTGGCCGGCGGCGGCAGGCCGTCACCGGCGATCAGGTGGATCGCGACCGCGATCAGGCGGTCGTTGAGCAGCAGCGCGAACACCGCCGCCGCCTGCTGCCACAGCGGGAAGAAGCGCAGGCGGGCGCGGAAGCGCTGCACCAGGAAGGCCATCACCACCAGGCGCAGGGCCTGTTCGCCGAGCAGGGTGCCGGAGACGAAGTCGGCGGCCAGGCCGCAGGCGAAGGCCAGGCCGAGGCCGGCATGGTCCGGCGCTTCCAGCAGCCAGTAACAGAGCAGCATCGCCAGCAGGTAGGGGCGCATCAGCGACGCCGCCTCGGGCAGCGGCACGATCAGCACGACCAGGGCGAAGAACAGGCTGCCGTAGCGCAGCCAGGCGGGCGGGACGCGGGTCATTCGCGGCCCTCCGTCGGAGCGGAGGCGTCGGCGGCGGCGGCGCCCGACGCCGGATCCGGCGTGGCCTCGGCCTCCGGCGGCGGCGGCAGCGGCGGGCCGATGTCGACGGCATCGCGCACGTTGCTGACCAGCAGCACCTCCTGGCCGCGGTCCATGCGCGCCGCCGGGCGCGCCTGCGCGACCACGAACAGGCGGGTGTCGTCGGGCTGCAGCTCGGTGACGGTGCCGACCGGGAAGCCGGCCGGGAAGCGGCCACCCATGCCGGAGGTGACCAGCAGGTCGCCGACCCGGATGTCGCCGCTCTGCGGGATGTTGCGCAGTTCCAGCCGGTCGATTTCGCCGGTGCCGTAGGCGATCGAGCGCATGCCCGAGCGCACCACCTGCACCGGGATCGCGTGCGAGGAGTCGGTGAGCAGCAGCGCGGTGGCGCGGTGCGGGCCGGTTTCGATCACCTGCCCGAGCACGCCGCCGGCGTCGATCATCGCCTGGCCGACGGTGACGCCCTCCTCGCTACCGGCTTCGAGGATCAGCCGCTGCCGGGTCGGGTCGAGGTCGACGTCGAGGATGCCGACCAGCTTCGCCGACAGGGTGAAACCGCGGGTGCCGCCGAGCAGTTCGCGCAGGCGGTCGTTCTCCTCGGCGACGGCGGCGAGGCGGTGCAGGCGACTGCTGCTGACCTGCAGCTCGCGGCGCAGGCGGTCGTTCTCCTCCTGCAGCTCGCTGCGGCTGGCCAGCTGCTCGCCGAGCCAGCCGCCGACCCGCTGCGGCAGTGCCGCCAGCCACCAGACCGGCTCGACCGCGACCGCCGCGTAGCCGCGGGCGCGCTGGCCGAAATCACCACGCTGGTCGGCGACCATCAGCATCACCGCGAGCGCCATCCAGGCCAGCAGCGGCAGCGTGCCGCCGGCGCTGTCGCCCAGACGGGGAGCAGGGGCGCCGGGGTAGACCACGGGCGGGGTTTCCCTATTCGGCCGAGAAGAACTCGTTGCCGTGCATGTCGATCAGCTCCAGCGCCCGGCCGCCACCGCGGGCGACGCAGGTCAGCGGGTCGTCGGCCACATGCACGTGCAGGCCGGTTTCCTCGGAAATCAGCTTGTCGAGGTCGCGCAGCAGGGCGCCGCCGCCGGACAGCACGATGCCGCGCTCG
The DNA here is from genome assembly GCF_000426365.1 of Arenimonas composti TR7-09 = DSM 18010. GTDB lineage: Bacteria > Pseudomonadota > Gammaproteobacteria > Xanthomonadales > Xanthomonadaceae > Arenimonas > Arenimonas composti. The sequence goes on from NZ_AUFF01000003.1 coordinate 537,308, forward strand.
GCGACGTCGGCGCACAGCTCCGGCGGGGTCTGCTCGAGGGCCTGCTTGACCGCGCTGACGATGCCGCTGAGCGGCTCGTGCAGGGCCTCGAGGACCTCGTTGGAATTGATGACGATGTTGCGCGGCACGCCTTCGGCCAGATTGCGGCCGGAGACCTCGAATTCCTTGACCTGCTGCTGCGGGAAGGCGCAGCCGATCTCGAGCTTGATGCGCTCGGCGGTGGTCTCGCCGATCAGGGTGCCGTGGTTGCGGCGGACGTAATTGATGATCGCCTCGTCGAAGCGGTCGCCGCCGATGCGCACCGACTGCGAGTAGACGATGCCGTTCAGCGAGATCACCGCCACTTCCGAGGTGCCGCCGCCGATGTCGATGACCATCGAGCCGCGGGCCTCGTCGACCGGGATGCCGGCGCCGATCGCGGCGGCCATCGGTTCCTCGATCAGGTAGACCTCGCGGGCACCGGCCTCCTCGGCCGATTCCTTGATCGCGCGGCGCTCGACCTGGGTCGAGCCGCAGGGCACGCAGATCAGCACCCGCGGGCTCGGCCGCAGGAAGCGCGACTTGTGCACCTTGCGGATGAACTGCTTGAGCATTTCCTCGGTGTGGGTGAAGTCGGCGATGACGCCGTCCTTCATCGGCCGGTGCGTGGTGATGTTGCCCGGGGTGCGGCCCAGCATCCGCTTGGCCTCGGCGCCGACCGCGGCGACTTCCCGGCCGCCGTGGCCATGGCGCACGGCGACGACCGACGGCTCGTTCAGGACGATGCCCTGGCCGCGGACGAAAATGAGGGTGTTGGCGGTGCCGAGGTCGATCGAGAGATCGTTCGAGAACAGCCCGCGGAGCTTCTTGAACATCAGCTGGAAGCCTTGCCGGGAGGGGTTGCGAGGGGTTGGCTAGGGTAACTGCGCCGGTGACCGCCGGCAAGGTAAAAACCCGTTATTTCCGTGCCTTTAGCCGCCGGTTTGACTACCATGTGCGCCTTTGCGGGCGGCCGGCCGGGCCGCCCCGCCTGCGGGAATCCGAGACATGCCTGTTGCCCTCATCTGCGGTTCGCTGGCCTACGACACGATCATGGTGTTCCAGGACCAGTTCAAGAACCACATCCTCCCGGACAAGGTCCACATCCTCAACGTGTCCTTCCTGGTGCCGCGGATGCGCCGGGAATTCGGCGGCTGCGCCGGCAACATCGCCTACAACCTGAAGCTGCTCGGCGGCGACCCGGTGCCGATGGCGACCGTCGGCCAGGACTTCGGCCCGTACCGGGAGCATTTCGAGGGCTGCGGGATCCGGCTGGACCACGTCAAGGAACTGTCGGACCTCTATACCGCCCAGGCCTTCATCACGACGGACCTGGACGACAACCAGATCACCGCCTTCCACCCGGGCGCGATGATGCGCTCGTACGAGAACCACGTGCGCGACGTCGCCGACGTCGGCTTCGGCATCGTCGGCCCGGACGGCTACGAGGCGATGCTGCAGAACTCGCGCGAGTTCGCCGAGCTGGGCGTGCCCTTCATCTTCGACCCGGGCCAGGCGATGCCGCTGTTCAACGGCCGCGAGCTGACGACGATGATCGAGCAGGCGACCTACGTCACCGTCAACGACTACGAGTCGAGCCTGCTGCAGGAGAAGACCGGCCTGTCGGAGAAGGACATCGCCGGCCGCGTGCAGGGCTACATCATCACCCGCGGTCCGAAGGGCTCCGAGGTGCACACGAAGGACGGCACGATGCACATCCCGTCGGCGAACGCGATCCGCGTCGTCGACCCGACCGGCTGCGGCGACGCCTACCGCGCCGGCCTGATCTACGGCCTGATGAACGGCATGGACATGGCCACCACCGGCCGCATCGCCTCGCTGATGGGCGCACTGAAGATCGAGCACCTGGGGCCGCAGAACCAGCGCTTCGACTTCGACGAATTCTCCGAACAGTTCCGCCAGCAGTTCGGTTACGCGCTGCGCTGAGGCGGCGCCGGTTTCCGGTCATGCGAAGCCCCGCCGGTGGCGAGCCGGCGGGGCTTCTTCGTTGCAGCCTCAGAACTTCTGCGAGAAGCGCAGCCCCCAGGTCCGCGGCTGCGCGACGACCGTGTACGGCTGCTCGCCGCAGGTGGTCTCGGCGCACTGGGTGAAGCGCGACAACTCGGCGCGTTCGTCGAGGATGTTCTTGACGAAGAAGTCGAGGTTCCAGTTGCCGCGGCCGATGCCGGCGGAGAAGTCGAACAGGGTGTAGGCGTCCAGCTCGCCGAGGATGTCGTTCACCGCCACGCGCAGGTCGGTGTTGCGGTCGCCCTCGTGCACCGCGTGCAGCTGCCAGTAGGCGTCGAAGCCGCCCGCCTCGAACTCGTAGCGTGCGGTCAGCGTGCCCTTGAACGGCGCGGTGATCGGCAGCTGCGTGCCCGAGGGGGCTTCCGGTGCGGCGCAGTTGGTTTCCGGATTGCCCTGGGCGTCGGTGAAGCCGCAGTAGTTCTCGGTCAGTTCGGCGTCGTAGAAGGCGGCACCGCCGGTGATCGTCAGGTTGTAGGTCGCGGCCCAGCTGAGGTCGAGTTCGAGGCCGCGGATGCGGGCGTTGTTGGCGTTCTTGATCTCGGTGAGGCCGTTCTGGCCGAGGATCGCGAACTGGAAGTCCTCCCAGTCCTGGCTGAAGGCGGCGCCGTTGAACACCAGCCGGCCGTCGGCGAAGCGTCCCTTCCAGCCGACTTCCCAGTTCGTCAGGTAGTCCGACAGGTAGGGCGGCAGCGTGCCGCGGCGGTTGATGCCGCCGGGACGGTAACCCTCGGACCAGGTGCCGTAGACCATCACGTCGTCGCTGAGGTCGTAGCTGAGGTTGATGCGGCCGATGTGGCCGTCCTCCTTCACCCGCTTGCTGAAGACCTCGCAGGGCGCGTTCGGATACGCCGGCAGCGACGGGTCGGCGTTGCAGGCGGCCTCGCCGTAATCGGCACCGGGGAAGAAGCCTTCCGAGAAGCCGAAGTAGCCGCGCAGGGTGTTGTCGACCTCGAAGAAGCGGATGCCGCCGGTGGCGGTGAAGCGATCGGTGATGTCCCACGACACTTCGCCGAACAGGGCCTTGTCGCGGTCGACGCGCATCTGCCGGGTCAGCCAGATCGTGTCCTCCCAGCCCGGCACCGACAGCATGCCGGCGAGGCCGTCGATCAGGTAGCGCTCCTGGATGTCGTTGGTCTGCTTCTGCTCGAAGTAACCGACGACGAAGCGCACCGGGTTGTCGGCCGGTGACGACAGCCGGATCTCGTGGCTGGTCTTGCCGTAGCCGTTCTTCGCCTGGATGTACTGGGTCGGATCGACGAGGTCGCCGTTGTCGTCGTAGAAGTACGCGCCGTAGCCGGCCAGGGTGTCGTACCAGAACGCGTAGTCGGTGTAGTCCGACTCGGTGTCGAGGTCGCGGTCGAGGTGGGCGAAGGCGTAGGTGAGTTCGAAGTTGCCGATGCGCCCCTGCACCGTCAGCGCCGACTGCACCCAGCGGTCGTCGGCGGTCTGCGGCCGGAACGCCTCCGTGTCGAGGTCACCGACGCGGCGGTCGACGCCGAAGCTGCCGTTGATGAACGAATCCTGGGCGATCACCGACGGCGTGATCGTCCAGTCGTCGCCGAGGTTCAGGCCGAGCGCCAGGCGGGCGCCGTGGGCATCGCCGTAGTTGAAGTCGTCGCGGGCGAAGCCGGCGTTGTCGACGGTGATGCCCGAGGTCGGGAAGGTGCGCGTGCCGAGGCGATTGTCGATATAGCCGGCCTCCTCCTTCGACCAGCCGACCAGGCGGATCGCCGCGGCGTCGCCGAGCGGCGCATTGACGAAGCCTTCGAGGATGTGCCCGGTGCCGCCGTGGTCGATGCTGTTCACCTCGATGCCGTAGCCGGCCGCGAAACCGCCCGGATCGGGCTTGTTGGTGATGATGCGCAGCGTGCCCGCCTGCGAGCTGGCGCCGTACAGCGTGCCCTGCGGACCGGCGAGGGCTTCGACGCGGGCGATGTCGTAGGGATGCACCTCGACGGCGCCGCGGATCGTCGTGATCGGCTGTTCGTCGAGATAGACGCCGACGCTCGGCAGCGGACCGGAGTGGTTGCCGTCGCCGCCGCTGGCGACGCCGCGCATGTAGACCTGGAAGTTCGAGGGCACCTCGCCAAGGCGCTGGAACGACACACTGGGGAACAGCGTCGTGATGTCGTCGAAGTCGGACACGTTGAGCTGGTCGAGTTGCTGCGCGCCGAGCACCTGGATGCTGATCGGCACCTCCTGCAGGTTTTCGGTGCGCTTCTGCGCGGTCACCTCGATCTCGTCGAGCGTCGGCGCCGCGTCCTGCGCCCAGGCGGGCGCCGCGAGCGCGAGACAGATCGCGGTCGCCAGGCGCGCATGGCGGCCCGGCGGTTTTCGGCTCGTTCCTCGTGTCATGTCGATCTCCCCATCGTCGGTTGGTGTTACCGGTACCCCGCCGCGATCCCCTTCGGCACGTCCGGATAGTGGTCGAGCACGTCGCCCAGCGCCGCCTTCAGCGGCCCGAGCCACGGTTCGAAATGTCGCCAGTGGTCGACGCCGTCGCGGTAGATCGGCTGACGGACCTGTTCGGAGCTGGCCGTGCGCACCGGCCGGTCGTTCTCGAAGAAGCGCAGGCAGGCCGGGTCGAACGACAGGCCGCAGTGCGCGAGCAGGCGCCGCACCTCGGCTTCGGTGTCGGCGACGAGTTCCTCGTAGATCACGCGGTGCACGCGCCCCGGCAGCACGTCGTCGACGTGCGCCATCAGCGCGACGTAGTCGCGGTAGTAGGTGCCCAGGTCCGCCAGCCCGTAGCTGAAGGCCTGGCCGCGGGCGAAATACTGCTTGAAGCCGGAGAAGCAGCAGGCCAGCGGATGCCGGCGGACGTCGACGATCCGCGCGTTCGGCAGGATCAGGTGGATCAGGCCGACGTGCAGGAAGTTGTTCGGCATCTTGTCGATGAAGAACGGCCGGCCGAGCTTGCGATGCACGCGGGTGCGGTCCAGGTAGGTCTGGCCGAGGTCGCGCAGTTCCCCCGGCGTCAGCGTCGCGAGGAGTTCGTGGTAACCGCCGCCGTCGCCGGCCTCCCGGCGCAGGCGGTTCGAGAGTCCGATGATCTCCGGCAGCTCCATCGTGCCCTCGACCTGTGGATGGCTCGACAGGATCTGTTCGACGAGCGTGGAGCCGGCGCGCGGCAAGCCGATCACGAAGATCGGATCGGGCGCGGGGTGGCCGGCCCCGGCGCGCTCGCGCAGGAAGCCCGGCTGCAGCAGGCGCACCGCGCGACGCACCCGGGCCGTGGCGTCGGCCGGGCGATAGGGAAGGCTGCGGCGGCGCAGGGCGTTTCCGCTTTCGTAGTGCGCGAAGGAGGCCGCGTGATCGCCGCAGTCCTCGAGCGCCTTGGCGAGTGCGAACTCGAACTGCGCCCGCTGGTCGTTCTCGATGTCGCCGCGCTGCAGCTGGGTGCGCATCGCGGCGATGTCGTCCGCTGCGAAGCGGAAGGTCTTCAGGTTCGCGAGGCTCCACCACGCCTCGCCGAAGCCGGGTTCGAGGGCGATGCTGCGCCGGTAGGCGGCGATCGCGCGTTCGCGTTCGCCTTCGGTCTTCAGCGCGTGGCCGAGGCTGAGCCAGATGCGGCCGTGTTCGGGGTATTCGCGCAGGAGCTGTTCGTAAATTTCGATCGCCGGCGCGCAGTCGCCGATGCGCGAGAGCACGACGGCCTTCAGGTTGCGCCCGCCCGGGTGCCGCGAATCGGCGGCGAGCAGAACGTCGAGTTCGGCCAGTGCCTCTTCCGGTCGGTTGAGGCGGTGCAGCAGCGTCGCCAGGTTCAGCCGCGCCGCGAGGAAACGCGGTGCGAGGGCGATCGCGCGACGCAGCAGGCGTTCGGCATCCTCGTGGCGGCCGATCCGGGCAGCGAGTTCCGCCATCATGCGGATCGCGGCGACGTCGGTCGGGGCGGCGTGCAGGTGCCGGCGCAGCAGACGCTCCGCTTCCGGCAGCTGGCCGTCGGCGAGCGCCGCGGCGGCGGTCATCAGCCGTGGGTCGGTGGTCGCGTGGCGGACGTGTTCGGCATAGGCCTGCTGCGCGCCGGCCTCGTCGCCGGTCGCCGCGAGATGGTCGCCGAGCGCCAGCCAGGCCTGCGGCAGCCCGGGTGTCCTGGCGACGGCGGTGCGCAGCGACGCGATCGCGCCGGTGCCGTCACCCTGGCGCGCCTGGATCCTGCCGAGTTCGAGCAGCGGAGCGCCCCAGTCCACGTGGGCCGCGGCGAGCCTTCGCAACCGGAGGACCGCAGACGCCTCGTCGCCGGATGCGGCCTCGGCCTGGGCGAGCAGCAGTTCACTCGGCGGATGCGTGCACACCGCACGCAGGATTTCCCGCGCCTGCGCCGCGGCGAGATCCGCGCGGCCGTTCTCGAGCAGGCGCACGGCATGCGCATAGACATCGGAAAGCGGCGCGCTTGCTTCGGCGACATTCTTCACTGCGTTCGCTGCCCCGTCCTCTCCGCCGACAGCCGCCCCTGCGCAGTCACGCCTCCCCGGCCGACATCGCGTGTCGGCGGCGCGCCTGCGCTCGATGGCGGATGGTTGCACGGGGCCCGGCGGCTGTCATCACCTCCGGCGCAAAGAAAAACCCCCGCCGATAGGCGGGGGTTTTAGGGGTAGAGCCCCTGGCGATGACCTACTCTTGCATGGCTTAGGCCACACTACCATTGGCGCAGCTGCGTTTCACTTCCGAGTTCGGGATGGGATCGGGTGGTTCCACAGCGCTATGGTCGCCAGGGAGAGGGTGGAGGGTCGCGGTGTTCCTGCCGGTGTTCAGGCGGGAGTGCGCGCACACGCTCTCATGGGGTGGGAAGTAGCGAGGTTCGTGGCGACGGTCCGTCGACGTGCGTCGAGGCCGAAGCGGATTGAGGTTATATGATCAAGCCGCACGGATCATTAGTACTGGTCAGCTCAACAGGTTGCCCTGCTTACACAC
>NZ_KE384525.1:0-44056 GCF_000426365.1 Arenimonas composti TR7-09 = DSM 18010
CGCCGCGCGGCCGCGTGGAGGCTGCGGGGCGGCGGGCGCGACGACTATTTCTTATTTGTTATCCACTACTTCTTGAGCAGCCCCCGGGTGCTGCCACGCCTCACTTCCGTCCCCATAGCTCTCGCGCTTCCAGATCGGCACGCGCTCCTTGAGGGCGTCGATGATCCAGCGGCAGGCATCGAAGGCCGGGCCGCGGTGGGCGGCGATCACGCCGACCCAGACGGCGGGGTCGCCGATCGCCAGGTCGCCGGTGCGGTGCACCGCACGGGCGTCGAGGATGTCGAAGCGGCTGAGGGCTTCGGCGAGGATCGCCTCGCCCTCGGAGTCGGCGAGCGCCGGATAGGCCTGGTAGTGCAGCGCGCGCACGGTGCGGCCGGCATGGTGGTCGCGCACGCGGCCCTCGAAGCTGGCGAAGGCGCCTGCGGCCGGGGACTGCAGCGCCGCCTGCAGGGCGACGGTGTCCAGCGCGGTGTCGGTGAGGGCGAAGCGCTTCATCCGCCGGAGACCGGCGGAATGAAGGCGACCTCGGCGCCGTCGGCGAGCGGCGTGTCCCAGGCGACGAAAGCGCCGTCGACCGCGACACGCAGGCGTTCCGCCGGCAAGGCGAAGCCATGCCGCGCGCGGAGTCCAGCGTAGAGCGCGCGCAGGGACGCCGGCTGCGGCAGCGTTTCACTGTCGCGGCCGGCAGCGTCGCGCAGACTCGCGAAATACAGCACGGTGACCGCCATCAGCCGGCCTCGCCGAAATCGCGGCGGCCGCCGCGCTTGCCGAGCAGCTTCGCCGGGCCGATCACGATCGCGTGGCTCAGCGCCTTGCACATGTCGTAAACCGTCAGCGCGGCGACGGTGGCGCCGGTCAGCGCTTCCATTTCGACGCCTGTGCGATGCGTCGTGCGCACGCCGCATTCGATGCGCAGCGTGCGCTCGTCGTGCCAGCCGACATCGAAGCGGCAGCCGTCGATCGGCAGCGGATGGCAGAACGGGATCAACTCGTGGGTGCGTTTGACCGCCATCGTGCCGGCGACGATCGCGGTGTCGATCACCGCGCCCTTCTTCGTCGCCATCCCGCCGGCGCGCAGGCTCGCGGCCACGGCCGCCGGGAAGCGGAGCCGGCATTCGGCGGCCGCGGCGCGGGCGGTGACCGCCTTGTCGCCGACGTCGACCATCGAAGGCCGGCCACGGGCGTCGACATGGGTGAGTTTCTTCGCGGACATGCGGCCCTCAGCCACCGATGAAGTACATCTCGATGCGCCGGCCCTGCCCTGCCCGCCCGCGCGCCTCGCTGTAGCGGTCGGCGCGTGCCTGCCACAGCGCGGCGATGCGATCGGCCAGAGCTTCCTCGCCGGCGGCGATGAAGGGCCGCAGCGGCGCGCCGTCGGCGGCGAACAGGCAGGTGACCAGGCGGCCGTCGGCGGCCAGTCGCGCGCGATGGCAGTCACCGCAGAACGGCGCGGTGACCGAGCTGACGAAGCCCACCTCGCCGGCACCGTCGCACCAGGCGTGGCGCTCGGCGACCTCGCCGCGATAGGCCGGTTCCAGCGGCCGCAGGGGCCAGCGCGCGTGCAGGCGCTCGCGCAGTTCGGCGGAGGGAACGACACGCTCGCGCCGCCAGCCGTTGCAGTTGCCGACGTCCATGAACTCGATGAAGCGCACCACGTGGCCGCTGCCACGGAAGCGTTCGGCGATCGCCTCGACCTGGTGGTCGTTGATGCCACGCTGGACGACGCAGTTGAGCTTGATGCGGCGGAAACCGGCCGCCTCGGCGGCGGCGATGCCGGCGAGCACGTCGGCGATCTCGCCGCGCCCGCCCGAAAGCTGCCGGAACAGGTCCGCATCGACCGCGTCGAGGCTGACGGTCAGCCGGCGCAATCCGGCCTCGCGCAGCGCCCGCGCGTGGCCGGCGAGCAGGGAACCGTTCGTCGTCAGCGCCAGGTCTTCAATACCGGGAACCGCCGCCAGCCGCGCGACGAGCTCCGGAAGTCCGCGGCGCAGCAGCGGTTCGCCGCCGGTCAGCCGGACCTTGCGAACGCCGAGCCGGACGAAGGCGCGCACGGCGGTTTCGATCTCGGCGAACGACAGCCGGCCGGTGCTGCCCAGGCCGGCCTCGTCGGCGGCTTCCGCCGGCATGCAGTACGGGCAGCGGAAGTTGCAGGTCTCGATGACCGACACGCGCAGGTCGTGCAGGGGGCGGCCGAGGCGGTCGTGCGCCGGACCGATGGCCGGCGCCGCGGCGAAGCCTGCAGGTACGGCGTTCATGCCGATCCCGGCAGCGGCGCCGCCAGCGTGAGCCGCTCGCCGGCCCGCGCGACGCGGTGGCCGCGCGCGCGCAGCGCCTCGCCGTCGGCGTCGCTGGCGTAGTGGTAGAGCACGCAGCGCGCGAGCAGCTCCGCCGGGTACTCGCGCTCGAGATCGTCGACGCCGCTGTGCGAGGGATTGCCGTGCAGCGCGCAGTCGTGCGCGACCACTTCGCCGGCGCCGGCGTGGTGCGCGAGCATTTCCGGGATCGGCCGGGTGTCGCCGGTCCAGACGACGCTGCCGCGCAGGCGCAGTCCGAAGGCGGTGTCCGGCAGGTGGTGGCGCACCGGGAACACGTCGTACCACTGGCCGCGATGCCAGAAGCCGCGGCTCACCGGCACCAGCTGCCAGGCGTCCCACCAGTTCGCGTCGCCCTCGGCGACGACGCCGGGATAGTCGGCCAGCCGCGCCTGCAGGTGCGGCAGAACGGTGACCGGCACGTACAGGCGCACCTTGCCGCGTCGCGCCGGATCGAAATACGTCGCGAAGAACAGCCGCTCGAGGCCGGCGACGTGGTCCATGTGCACATGGGTCACGAACACCGCATCCGGCAACCTTCCGTAGGCGCGTTCGAAGCTGGTCAGCGCTTCCTGGCCGCAGTCGATCATCAGCTCGGGGGCGCCGTCGCGCTCGATCACCGCCGCTGCCGAGCCGAGCGTCATCGCCGCCTGCGCGTTGCCGACGCCGAGGAAATGCAGCGACCAGTTCATCGCGCCGGGCTCCGCAGGGCGCCGGCGTAGGCGGCATGCAGCAGCCGCCAGCCGTCGCGCCAGCCGCCGTCGTCACCGGCGATCTTGGCCAGCGAACGCTGCAGGCGCGCGAGATTGGCTTCGCGCCAGCCGCCGTCGCCACCGTCGCGACGAACGCCGCGGTCGAGGTCGATCAGCCAGACCTCGCCGCCGCCGTCGACCAGGATGTTGTGGGCATTGAGATCGGCGTGGTCGAGGCCGCGGCGCTGGAAGCGCGCCAGCGTGCGCCCGACCGCGGCCCAGGGCGCTGCGGCGACGCGGTCGGGCAACCATGCGGCGAGTGCCCGCGCGCCGTGGATGCGTTCGACCAGGATCGCCTGCCGGTAGAAGGCCCCGCGCCGCCACCAGCCCGCGACCAGCGGCGCCGGCACCGGCAGTCCCTCGGCCTTCAGGCTCGCGAGCAGGCGGAATTCGGCGACGCTGCGCACGCGCTCGCGGCCCAGCCAGACGTAGCGGTCGCGGCTCAGGTGGGCGGCGGCGCCACCACGGCGATAGCGGCGAAGCACGGCATCGCCGAAGCTGCCTCGCACGAACCACGCCGAACCGCGGCCGCCTTCACGCACCGGCTCGGCGGCATCCAGCCAGTACGCGGGATCGAGCCATTCCGGCGTCGCTTGCCGCAGTCGCGCGGCGTCGAACACAATCCCGCCGGTTCCGCGGGTGTCGCGGAACGGCTGTACGCGCTCGAGAGTGGCGGCGGTCGTTTCCATCCTCGGCAGTCTAACAATGCCCAGCAGTCCCGCGCCGCGTTCACTCTGCCTGTTGCGCCTGTCGGCGCTCGGCGATGCCACCCATGTCGTGCCGCTCGTGCGCGCGCTGCAGCGAGCGTTGCCGTCGGCCGCGCTCACGTGGGTGATCGGCCGCGGTGAGGCGAAACTGCTGGAAGGCCTCGACGGCGTCGAGTTCGTCGTCTACGACAAGAAGGCCGGCTTCGCCGGCTGGCAGGCGCTGCGGCGCGAGCTCGCAGGACGCCGCTTCGATGCCCTGCTGAACCTGCAACTGGCCCTGCGCGCCGGCCTGGTGTCCACCGCGGTGCAGGCAGACCGCCGGATCGGCTACGACCGCGGGCGCAGCCGCGAAGCTCACGGACTTTTCGTGAACGAGCGCATTCCCGCCGGCGGCCACCACGTCGTCGATGCTTTCCAGCAGTTCCTGATTCCGCTCGGCCTGCAACCGGGGGCGATCGAATGGCGGCTGCCGGTGCCGGAAGAAGCGCATGCCTGGGCCGCCGAAGCGATGCCCGGGGAACAGCCGACGCTGCTGGTGTCGCCCTGTTCCAGCCATCCGTTGCGCAACTGGCGCCCCGAACGTTACGCGGCGGTCGCCGACCACGCGGCTGCGGCCGGCTGGCGGGTGGTGATCGTCGGCGGCCGCAGCGCGCTGGAACGCGACACCGCCGATGCGATCCTCGCGGCGATGCGGGCGCCGGCAAGGGACCTCGTGGGCAAGGACACGCTGAAGCAGCTGCTGGCGCTGCTCGCCCGCGCCACGCTGGTGCTGACCCCGGACTCCGGACCGACCCACATGGCGAATGCGATGGGGACCGCGGTGCTCGGCCTGCACGCCTGTACCGATGCCGAGCGTTCCGGCCCCTATTCCGACCGGCGCTGGACGGTGAACCGTTTCGCCGAGGCCGCCGAGCGCTTCATGCACAAGCCGGCGTCGGCGCTGCGCTGGGGCCAGCGGATCGAGTTCCCGGGCGTGATGGATCTGGTGACCGTGGACGACGCGATCGCCCGCTTCGAGGCGTTCCGCGCCCACCGAGGGCTCTGAAACCGCCGGCGGCGCTCAGGGCGCGCGATAGTCCTGGTAGCTCTTCTCCTCGACGTAGGCCGAGCCCAGCGCGAGGTTGATCTCCTTCTTCACCCGCGCGCGCTCGTCGTTCTCGAAGTAGACCGAGCGGGCGAGGCGGATGAATTCGTCGTCGAAGGCCTGCGCCTTCTCCTTCAGGCGGATCTCGTCCTCGATCACCCACAGGCGTTCGTTGACCGCCTTCAGTTCGGCACGCAGGCGGCCGATGTCGGTGGCGGCGACCGGATGCGCCATCCAGGTGTTCTCCAGCGCCGCGAGTTCCCTGCGGACGTTGGCGAGTTTGGCCTCGTCGGTCATGCGCTCCGACTTGATCTGCAGGATCGCGATCTTGTCGAGCAGTTCGCCGAAGGAGACGGGGACGAGGATTTCGGACATGGCGGCCATCCAGGCGGGAAGGTGGCCATTCTAGCCGGCGCCCGGCGGCGGCCGAAAAAGAAAGCCCCCGAGGTCGTCGGGGGCTTTCGGGTCTGGCGGAGAGGGAGGGATTCGAACCCTCGGTGCGCTATAAACGCACGCCTGATTTCGAGTCAGGTACATTCAACCACTCTGCCACCTCTCCGGACCCCGGCGCGGTGGTCGCGCACCGGGGCCGCGAAGTATAGGGGGCCGCGAACGAGTTCGCCAGCCTCAGGGCGCCCCCGCCGTGCCGCCGGCGCCGCGCGGCATGAAGAAGAATTCGCCGCTTTCGTGGCCCGCATAGCGGATCGGCGCGTATTCGGGCACCTGCGGCACCGGCGAGTTCAGCGCGCTCAGCGCCAGCGAACTGGACACCTCGCGGAACAGCCGCTGCCCCTCGAGCAGGCGGTTGTTGTCCTGCAGGGTGTTCAGGAACGCCCGGGCGAAATAGCTGTGGCGGCCGCTGCCGGTGTCCGGCACCGGCATCACGCCGCCCGAGGTCAGCGCGGTGCGCGAGCGGCCGTCGACCATCGTCTTCACCCAGCCCGCCCACTTGTCCGCCGGCTGCGAGGCGTCGAAGACCGGCACCGCCGAACGCGTCATCGTGCCGGAGTAGCAGGAGTCGGCGACCACCATCACGTGTTTCGCCGCGATCGTGTTGAGGATGTCGCTGATCGCCGCGTTCGAGATCCAGCTGCGCTCGTTGCCGGCGACGCCATCGCTCGGCACCCAGTAGCCCTGCCCCTGCGCGTCGATCTCGCCGTGGCCCGCGTAATAGATCAGCAGGTTGTCCTCGGGCTTGAGCTTCTCGCGCATCGCATTGAGGGCCGTGAGGATCTCGAGCCGGCTGCCGTTGAGCACGAGGCTGGTCTCGTAGCCGTAGCGCGAACGCAGCAGTTGGGCGACCGCGTTGGCGTCGTTCGACGCGCTCGTCAGGGTCGCGTAGTTCGTATCGCGATAGGTGTTGTTGCCGATCACCACCGCGTAGTAACGGCCCAGGTTCACGCCGCGCGGCAGCGTGCCGTCCGACGCCGGCGCGCCGTTCGGGGTGGCGGGGCCGCTGCCGGCCTGCGGCAGCAGGGTGAAATCGAGGGCCGCCTCGCTGCCGTCCTTGCCGACCGCCGCGACTTGCACCTGGGCGCCGGCCGCCGGCACCTCGACCTCGGCGCTGAAACCGCCGCCGGAACTGAGCTCGGCCGGCTTGCCGTTCACGGTCACCGCCTGGATCAGCGACGGATTGGTGATGCGGCCGACGATCCGGCGCGTGCCCGGGCCGCCCCGGTAGACCGCGGTGTTGCGGCCGCGGGTGGCGACGAACACCGGATCGAGGATCTCCAGCGTCGGCACGCCGGCGTACATCGTTGCCGCGCCGGCGCTGCCGCCGGTCTGCCGTTCCAGCGCTGCCAGCTGCGCGCGCTGAGCGCCGATCTGTTCTTCCTGCGCGACCAGCTGGCTCTCCAGCAGTCGGGTCAGGCTGTCGTCCTGGGCGGCGCGCGCTTCGGCCAGCCGCTCGCGGGTCGCGGCGAGTTCGGCATTGGCGGCGTTGAGCGCGTTGCGTCGCTGCGCGAGTTCGCGCTGCAGCTGCTCGATGCGCTGCTGCAGGGCGGCGCGTTCCGCCTCGCCCTCGGCGACCTGGCCCTCGAGGGCGGTGATGGTGTCGTCCTTCGCCTTCAGCTGCACGGCGACGACCGAGGCGTACATCAGCTCGTCCTGGATACCGGCAGCCTCGCGGTAGAGGTTCAGCGCCATCGCCCCGTCCTGCTGCACGCCGAGGCCCTGCTCGTACAGGAAGCCGAGGTTGATCTTGGCGCGGCCATAGCCCTGGTCGGCCGCCTTGCGGAACCACTGGAAGGCCATCGCGTAGTCGGGCGCGGTGCCGAGCCCCTTCGCGTAGATCTCGCCGACGTTGTTCTGCGCTTCCGGATCCCCGGCCATCGCGCCCTCGAGCCAGACGCGCAGCGCGGTCTGGTAGTTGGCGCGGTCGTAGGCGACGTATTCACCGCCGCGGATCTCGCAGTCGGCCTGGGTCGTGCGGATCGGCCGACGCGCGGTCATGTAGGTCGCCTGGCGTCCGAGCCGGCGCAGCTGACCGGGCAGCAGGCAGTCGACGATCAGCAGATCCTCGGCATTCCTGACCGCCGCGTAGCTGGGCTGCACCGGCAGGCCGGCGACCAGCACGGTCAGGGCGGCGACGAGGGTGATGAAGGTTCGCGAAACGAGGTTCTTGGGGCGGACCGGACAAGCTTTTCGCACGCTCATGGGCATGGCTCCGTTGGAAGCGATGCGACCGCGCGCGGTGCTTGCAGCGGCGCGTCAGCCGCTAAATACTCGCGGCGGATTTATAGCCGCAATCCTGGGGAAAAGCGATGACGTTCATGAGCAGCGCGGCATTCGGCCGACGGGCGGCGATGGGTCGTGCGGCCACCTGGCGGTGGCTCGCGACTTTGATGCTCGCGTGCATCGCAGTCTTCTGGAGCGCGCCGGGTTCGGCGCAGTCCTGCAACCTGCAGAACACGGGTGTGTCCTGGGCCTCCGGCGCACCGGGCTCAACGGTGACCCTGAGCTTCGCCGTCGAGAACAGCCCCGCCTGCCCGGCCGGAGGCGTCGGCGGCAACATCTCGATCCCGATCGACACCACCGGCGGTGCCGTACTGACGTCCACCGGGATCATTTCCGGAACATTCGCCGGAGCCACCGCCGGTTCGACCGTCACCGTCCAGGTGAACCTGGGCACGAACTACAACGGCGCTGGCCAGGTCGTGGTCCAGTGTCTTTCGACCGCCTGTACCAACCAGGTCGTCCTGGACTTCGAAACCTATGCCGATTGGGTGCTGACCGCGATCGATCCGACGCGAGTGATCCATGAGGGCATGGCCACCACCCTCGAGGCAACGTTCCTGAAAAACGGCTTGCCGGCGGGCGACACCGTCGAATTCCACGATTCCGCCGGTACCCTCGTCGGCACGTCGACCGCGGGCCCCAGCGGCACCGTCGATGCCTTCGTCCAGCCGCTCGGTGCGACCACGCACGTCTATACGGGCGAGACGCTGTGCAACCTGGGCACTGCCGACGGTTGCGGTGCCTTGTTGCCGGTGCAGTGGTACGTCACCGTCGAGGCGACCGGTGTTGAACCGGCCTCGCCGCTGACCTTCGATGTCGAGACCGGGGAAACGGTGTCGATGGAGGTGTTCTACGGCAGCGCCTCGTTCCCCGGCGACGACGGCACCGACATCCGGTGGACCGATCCGGTCACTTCGGTGATCGTCGAGACGGACACCGGTCTGTCTGCCTACGACTACATCCCGGCCACTCCCGGCGTTCACCAGGTCACGGCCGAGGTGGTCACCGGCTTCGGCTGTACGAACACCAATTGCACCCTCGGCACGCAGGAAACGTTCACGATCACGGCCGTCGAGCGCGCGATCGCGGTCTTCTCCGGCCAGAACCAGGCGAGTACGCCCAACACGCCGTTCCCGCTCGAACTCGAAGTGGGCGTCTCGGACGACGACGGCACCGGCGCGACCCCGGCGGCCAATGTCCAGGTCGAATGGATCGTCGTGAACGGCACCGCCTCGCCGGCCATTTCGGTCTCGGACGGCGGCGGTGTGGCGCGCACCGTCGTCACTCCGACGGCAGTCGGTCCCGTGCAGGTCACGGCGCGCCGTCTTGACAGTGCCAAGCCCGGCGTCGCCTTCGCCAACCTGCAGGCCGATCCCATCCCGGCCGTGGTGACCTTCGTTTCCGGGCCGCTGACGCTCCAGCAGGGCACGCAGGGTCAGTACGTCGTCGAAGTCGCCGACGCCACCGGCGTGCCGATGACGTCCTTCCCGGTGACCTGGGCCGTCTCGCCTGCCACCGGCCTGAACCTGCTCAATCCGACCGGCACCGATACCGACGGCACCGGCCGCAGCACCGCGATCTTCGACGGCGTCGATGTCGACCAGTACCTGGTCGAAGCCAGCGTCGACCCCGACGGCATCCCGAACAACGGTGACGAGGGCACCGCCAGCTTCACCGTCGACGTCGTCCCGGTGCCGCTGTTCGACCACGAGCAAGGCGACGGTCAGACCACGATCGTCGGCGTCCCCTTCGCCGACGACCTGATGGTCTATGCCTACGACAGTGCAGGCGACCCGACCGCGAACCTGCAGATCGACTGGGAACTGGTGACGGGCAACGCCACCTTCCCGGCGAGTTCCCAGACCAGTGTGGATGGCTTCGCCAGCATCGCGGTCACCCCGACCCAGACCGGAACGCTGCAGATCCTCGCGCGGCGCAGCGACGAACCGAACCTGACGGTGCTGTTCACCCTGCAGGTGGATCCGCGGCCGGTGACGATGACGGCGGTGTCGCCGAACCCGAACCCGGGCTTCGTCGGGGTGCAGCAGCTCTATCGCGTCTACGTCGAGGAGGGCGGCGTCGCACGCCCGGCCACCACCGTTACCTGGACCGCGGCGACGCCCGACATCACCGTCCTGAGCCCGACCAGCCAGACCAATGGCGCGGGCGAAGCCGAAGTCGCCGTCGTGCCGAACACGCCCGGCCTCCTCGCCGGCGTGCTGACTGCCAGCGTCGACCCCGACGGCGTCCCGGCCAGCGGCGACGAAGCCTCGTACATCTTCGATGCCAATATCCTGGGCGCCCCGGTGCTGACCAAGGAGGCCGGCGACAACGGCCAGGCCCTGCCCGGCGATGACTTCCCGGAACTGCAGGTCAGGACCCAGACCGGCACCTCGAACTTCTCCGCCAACATCACCTGGACCGTCCTCAGCGGCGACGCGACCCTGTCCACGCCCGCGGTGGTCACCAGCAACCCGACCGACGGCCTCGCCCGCGCGACCATCACGGCCGGCACCAACGCCGGCCCGGTGCAGGTGGCCGCGACCTGGACCGACGTCGGCCTGCAGGTGGTCTTCGACCTCGAGGTGCGCGCCAACGCGACCACGATGAACGCGGTCAGCGACGACCCCGCCAACCTGCTGGTCGGCGTGCCGCGGATGTTCACGATCCACCTCGAGCAGAAGGGCCTGCCGGCGGCGCTGGTGCCGGTGACCTGGACGGCGGTGCCCGGCATCACGGTGACGGGCGGCGCGAGCGTCACCCTCGCGAGCGGCAATGCCAGCATGCAGATCCGCGGTGACATCGCCGGCGATTACCCGGACGGCGTCATCGCCAGCGTCGACCCCGACGGCAGGCCGGGCAGCGGCGACGAATCCGAGCACCGCTTCCACGTGATCGTCGACGTGCAGCGCGAACTCACCGTCGTTTCCGGCCAGAACCAGACCGGCATCGTCGGCGTCGCACTGGCATCGCCGCTGGTCGTGAATGCGGACGACAGCGGCACGCCGGCGGTGGGTCTCGCGATCGACTGGCAGGTTTCGCCGGCCGGTGCCGCCACGGTCAATCCGGGCGGCCCCACGGACGGCCTGGGCAATGCCCAGGCGAGCGTGGTACCGGGGGCGCCCGGCACGCTGACGATCGTCGCCAGCCGCAGCGATGACCCGTCGGTGCAGGTGGTCTTCACCGCCGACATCGTCGCGGCCGGCACCAGCCTGAGCGCGGTCACGCCGAATCCGGTGACGATCGGCGACGGCGTGGCCACCGTGTTCACGGTCGAGGCCACGCAGGGCGGCGCCCCGCTGGCCGGCGTGGTCGTCGACTGGAGTTCGGTGGCCGGGCTGACGATCGGCGGCGGCACCAGCCTCACCGGCGCCGATGGCCGCGCCAGCGCCACGGTCGCCGGCACGGCCCCCGGCAGCTATCCCGGCGGCGTGACCGCGGCGATCGACCCGGACGGCATCCCGGCTTCCGGCGACGAGTCCAGCGTGGCCTTCACCGTCGACGTCAGTTCGGCGCCGACGCTGCGCATCAACGGCGGCCAGGGCCAGACCGGCACGGTGGGCCAGACGCTGGCGCAGGTGCTTTCGGTGGTTGCCGAGGACAGCGGCGTGCCGGCCGCCAGCGAGCCGATCTCCTGGCAGGTGGTCACCGGCACCGCGACCCTCAATGCCAGCGGCGACACCGACGGCAACGGTGAGGCGCACGTCAGCGTGATCCCCACCTCGCCCGGCCCGCTGGTGATCACCGCCGAGCGTCTCCTGCATCCCGGGGTCATGGTCACCTTCAACCTCAATGCGACCGCGGAGGCGACCATCACCCGAGCATTGACACCGAACCCGGCGCAGCTCGAGGTCGGCGTGCCGACGACCTTCTCGGTCCAGGTCGAACAGGGTGGCGCCCCGCTGCCGGGCGTGACGGTCACCTGGAACGCCGCACCCGGCATCCTGATCCAGAAGCTCGATACCACGACCGATACCGACGGCGAGTCCTCGGTGACGGTCACCGCGACGACGGTCGGAAACATCGCCAATGCCCTGCAGGTCGAGGTCGATCCCGACGGCATTCCCGCGAGCGGCGACGAGTCGTCGCTGACCTTCTCGGTCACCGCGGCGACGGTGCCGACCCTGGCGATCGCCGGCGGCGACAACCAGGCGACGGTGGTGGGCAGCGCGTTCGCGGCGCCGCTCGAGGTGCTGGCCAGTGACAGCGGCACGCCGACGGCCGGCCTGGTGATCGACTGGACCTCCACCGGCAACGTCATCGTGACCGCCGGCGGCCCGACCGGGAGCGACGGCAAGGCGAGCGCCACGGTGGTCGCCGGTTCGACGCCGGGCACCGCGACGGTCACCGCGTCCCGCAGCGACGACCCGTCGGTATCGGTGACCTTCCAGCTGACGGTTTCGCAGTTCGGCACGCTGACCGTGACCGGCGGCGACGAACAGGTGCTGCAGCCGAACGAGCCGTCGGCCCCGCTCGAGGTCACCCTGCACGACGGCGGTGGCCTGCCGGTCGCGGGTGCGGTGATCCAGTGGTCGGCTTCGTCCGGCACGCTCGCGAGCGCGACCTCGACGACCAATGCCGCCGGCGTCGCCACCAACACGGTGACGGTGTCGGTCGCGGGTGCGATCGAGGTCACCGCGACCTCGCCGATCGCCGCCGCGCCGGCGGTGTTCTCGCTGAACGGCGCGCTGGCCGGGCTGCCGGGCCTCGACCCGATCCAGCAGCAGGTCGCCATCGCCATCGACAACGCCTGCCCCGCGCTGGCGGCACTCGCCGCACCGAGCGCGGAACAGGCCGACCTGCTGGCACGCTGCCGGGAGCTGCTCGACTCCGCCGGTGTCGATCCCGACGCGGTCGTCGGCGCGCTCGACGAGCTGATGACTCCGCTCGCCCTGGCCCAGGGTCAGGCGTCGCTGGCCGCGGTGCAGGCGCAGTTCCAGAACCTGAAGGCGCGCATCGCCGCGCTGCGCAGCGGCACGATGGGCACAAGCTTCGGTGGCCTGGCGCTCAACACGCGTTCCGGCCCGCTGTCGCTGGAGGCCCTGTCCAGCGCGTTCAGCCAGGCCGAGGATCCGGCCGCGGGCGGTGAGATCGGCAGCGATTTCAGCCGCTGGGGCTTCTTCGCCTCGGGCAACATCGGCCGCGGCGAGTTCGACGAGGGCAGCCTCGATCCGGCGTTCGACTTCGACATCGAGGGGCTGACCTTCGGCCTCGACTACCGCTACAGCGATTCGTGGATCTTCGGCGCCGCCCTCGGATACACGCGGCAGGACACCGAACTCGCCGACAACCGCGGCAGCGTCGACACCACGGGCTGGTCGGTCTCGGCCTACACCACCTACTACAAGTCCGACTCCTGGTATGTGGACGGCGTGCTCACCTTCGGCCAGAACGATTTCGGCCTGGTGCGCAGGATCGACTACTCGCTGCCGCTGCCCGGTGGCGGCATGAGTTCGATCTCGCAGGTGGCGAAGTCGGATTCCAGCGGCGACCTGCTCTCGGCCGCGTTCACCTTCGGCCGTGACTTCAATCGCGGCGCGTTCGGCATCGGTCCCTACGGCCGTCTGCTCTATACGCGCCTGGACTTCGACGCGATCGACGAACAGCTCGCGCCGGGCGCCGGCAGTGGCCTCGGCCTGCACATCGACGAGCGCACGATCACGTCGCTGGCCTCGACCGTCGGCGCCAAGCTGACCTATACCCACAGCGCCGAGTGGGGCGTGCTGATTCCGCACTTCCAGCTCGAATGGGAGCACGAGTTCCGCGACGACCCGCAGGCGCTGCAGGCGCGCTTCCTGCACGACCCGA
The DNA here is from genome assembly GCF_000426365.1 of Arenimonas composti TR7-09 = DSM 18010. GTDB lineage: Bacteria > Pseudomonadota > Gammaproteobacteria > Xanthomonadales > Xanthomonadaceae > Arenimonas > Arenimonas composti. The sequence goes on from NZ_KE384525.1 coordinate 13,400, forward strand.
CCGCGACCCCGATCATCGTGAGCGGCGATGCGAGGGACAGCGACTACTTCCGGATCGGCGTCGGCCTGTCGCTGGTGCTCACCAAGGGCCGCTCGGGCTTCCTCTACTACGAACAGCTGCTCGGCCGGAACGGCGAGTCGCAGTACAACGTCGCACTCGGTCTGCGGATGGAGTTCTGACCGGTGCCAGTGCCGCGGCCGGCCCATGCCGGTCGCGGCTTGCGGCCCGAACCAGCACGGTCCCATGATGGGAAACCCATGAGTCGCACGACCTCCGCCCTGCAGGCCACGCAATGATCGAATTCGGGCACCTCAGCCATGTCGGCCTGCGCCGCGAGCTGAACGAGGACACCTACTTCGGCGATGCCGAACTCGGCCTGTGGCTCGTCGCCGACGGCATGGGCGGTCACGAGTTCGGCGAAGTCGCCAGCGCGCTGGCCCGCGACGCGGTCGTGCGCGAGGTGCGCGCCGGCCGGTCGCTGACCGATGCGATCCGCCGCGCCGACGAGGACATCATCCGGCACAGCCGGCAGCGCGCGGAAAGCCTGCCGATGGGCACGACCGTCGTCGCGCTGCGCATCCAGGACCACCGCTTCGAACTGGCCTGGGTCGGCGACAGCCGCGCCTACCTGTGGAACGGCCAGCTGCGCCAGCTGTCGTCGGACCACAGCTATGTGCAGGAACTGATCGACCAGGGCGCGATCACCGCCGAACAGGCGCGCGCACATCCGCACCGCAATGTCGTCACCCAGGCGCTCGGCGTCACCGATCCGCAGAACCTCAAGGTCGAGGCGCTGTCCGGCGAGCTGAAGCCGGGCCAGCAGCTGCTGCTGTGCAGCGACGGCCTCACCGAAGAAGTCGACGATGCCGGCATCGCCGCCCTGCTCGCCCGCACCGAACTGACCGCGCAGGAATGCGTCGACCACCTCGTGTCGGCCGCACTGGACGGCGGCGGCTCCGACAACGTCACGGTGCTGTTGCTGCGCCGCGTCTGAGCGGCGCCTGGGTCGACCGGATCGCTCAGGTGGCCGGCGGCGCCGGCGGCAGCGCCGGTGCTTCGCCACGATCACCCCGACCGGCGATGTCGACCAGCTGCAGCAGGTATTCGTCGGCAGCATCGATGTCCAGGCCCTTGCGCGCGAGCTGGCCACAGGCCGACCACAGGGTGCGCTCGCAGGCCTCGTAGGCGTTGCGGCGATAGAAGGCGACCAGGGCGGCGATGCCGGCGCGGGCACGCGCGTTCTCCGGATCGAGCACCAGCGCCTGGCGGAAATAGCCGAGCGCGCTGTCGTCCGGCGGCCAGTCGAGCTTGCGGCCGTAGTCGTTGTTGCTCTTGTCGGTGCCGTAGGCGAGCAGGGCTTCGCCGGCATTCAGCGCCTGGTCGATCTGCGCCTGCTTGTCGGCATCGACCGGCACCGGCATCTCGAAGCCTTCCGGCAGCCGGCCGTCGACCGGCGGCGGGGTCGGGTTCGTGACGACCGGGCGCGGCGGTTCGGGCGTCGGCACCGGTTGCGGCGAGGGGGACAGCAGCCACCAGGCGCCCAGGGCGATCACCAGCAGGCCGGCGGCGCCGGCCGCCGGAATCACCCAGCCCGGACGCTGCGTCTGACCGCCGCGGGCGCTGATGCGGGTGCGCTGCTGGGTCGCGGCGCCACCGGCGATGCGGTTGCCGCTGCCCGGCTTGCGCTGGGTGGTTTCCTGCAGCACGGCGCCCTGCGGCGCGGCGTCGACGAGCTTGTGCAGCGCGTCGATGAAGGCCTTGCCGTTGTTGTAGCGCTGCCCGGCTTCCTTGGCCATCAGGCCGTCGACCAGCGGCTGCAGCCAGGCGTAGCGGTCCGACAGTTTCGGCACCGGATGGGTCACGTGCATCAGCGCGACCGTGAACGGATCGCCCGACTGGTAGGGCGGATGGCCCTCGAGCATCTCGTAGAGCACGGTGCCGAGGCTGTAGAGGTCGGAGCGGCCATCGACCGGCTCGCCGCGCGCCTGCTCCGGACTCATGTAGTCAGGCGTGCCGATCGAGGCGCCGGCGACGGTGGAACTGTTGCTGCCGTCCATCGCCTTGGCGATGCCGAAGTCGGCGAGCACGACCCGGCCGTCGTTGCGGAACAGCACGTTGCCCGGCTTGACGTCGCGGTGCACGAAGCCCTTCTCGTGCGCGAAGTCGAGGCCATTGGCGATGTCGGAAACGATGTCGAGGATGTGCGCGACGCTGAGCCCGCCCTCGGTGATGCGGTCCTTCAGCGTGCCGCCGGGGATGTACTCGGCCGCGAGGTAGTAGACGCCGGCGTGGCTGCCGATGTCGTAGACCGTGACCAGGTTCGGGTGCTGCAGCTTCGCGGTGATCTTGCCTTCGATCAGGAAGCGGCTGGCGAACTCGGAATTGGCCGCGAGCGCCGGCGACATCACCTTCAGCGCGACCTCGCGCTCGAGCGATTCCTGCACCGCGAGGAAAACCGAGGCCATGCCGCCCTCGCCGATCGGGCGAAGGATCTTGTAGCCGGGGATGTTGATGTCGACCGAAGTCAGCAGGACGGTGGCGTTCAACGTGGCCTCGCCGGTCGGAACTCGCCCCGATTATCCACGATGGCCGCCACCTGCGCGCGCCTTCAGGCGGGCTCGGGCACGTCGGCCGCGACGGCCTCGGGCCAGAGCCGGCGGCCGGACTTCGCGGCGATCTTCGCGATCCGCGCCTCGTGTGCGGCGAGTTCCGCGGCGTTGGCGTGCAGCACCCGCGCCCGGGCCTGCACCGTCGGGTCGAAGTCGATCCGCACGCCGACCGCGGCGGGCTCGACCACCGCGAAGCCGAGGTCGCCCTGCCCCGAGGTCATGCCGAGGTAGACCTCGGCCAGCAGTTCGGCGTCGAGCAGGGCGCCGTGCAGCTTGCGGTGGCCGTTGTCGATGCCCAGGCGGCGGCACAGCGCGTCCAGGGAGTTGCGCTGGCCCGGCCAGCGCTCGCGCGCCATCGCCAGGGTGTCGAGCACGCTGGCGTGGTCGACGATGCGGCCGTAGTGCGGACCCGCCAGCGACAATTCGTAGTCGAGGAAGCCGACGTCGAAGCCGGCGTTGTGGATGACCAGCTCGGCGCCTTCGATGAACGCGAGGAACTCGTCGATCGCGCTCGCGAACGGCGGTTTGTCCTGCAGGAATTCCAGGGTCAGCCCGGTCACTTCCTGGGCGCCGGCTTCCATCTCGCGACCGGGATTGAAGTAGCGATGGAAGTGGCGGCCTGTCGGGCGCCGCTCGATCATTTCGATGCAGCCGATCTCGACGATGCGGTTGCCCTTCTCCCAGGCCAGGCCGGTGGTCTCGGTGTCGAGGACGATCTGCCGCATCTCAGTTCCTCAGCTTCTCGGCTTCGGCCCGGGCCAGACGGTCGACGCGCTCGTTCTCCGGGTGGCCGGCGTGGCCCTTCACCCAGTGCCAGCGGACCCGGTGCGGGGCGCAGGCGGCCTGTAGCCGCAGCCACAGGTCCTGGTTCTTCACGGCGCCGCCGCCGGCGGTCTTCCAGCCCCGGCGGATCCAGTTCGGCAGCCACTCGCCGATGCCCTTCTGCACGTACTGCGAGTCGGTCGAAAGATCGACATCGCAGGGCGTCTTCAGCGCCTCGAGTGCCATGATCGCCGCCAGCAGTTCCATCCGGTTGTTCGTGGTGTTGGCCTCGCCACCGGTGAGCTCGCGCTCGTGGCCGGAGTGGCGCAGCAGCGCCGCCCAGCCGCCGGGGCCGGGATTGCCGAGGCAGGCGCCGTCGGTATGGATCTCCACCTGTTTCCTGTTCGCTTCCATGCGTTGCCTTCAACCTGGGGAAATGCCCGGCCGCAGGGCGACCGCGGGGGCGCCGACACGCAGCGGGGTGATGCCGGGGTCGCGCTTGCGGGCGATCAGCAGATGCGCCATCCGGAACCCGGCGAACGGGCCGTCCGAGCCGGCCGGGGGGGCGGGATCGTAACGCGACGGCGGCGCCCAGTGGGGACCGACGTGACGCACGCGCTCGAGATCGAGCCCGGCCGCGGCCAGCAGCGCTGCCAGCCGGTGCCGCCCCGGCGGCGCCAGGCCACGGAAGGCCCAGCGCAGGCGCAGTGGCGCCAGCGGATTCAGGGTGACGAGCATCGCCACCCCGTCCGGCTTCAGCACGCGCGCGAGCTCAGCGACGAGTGCGGCCGGATCCGGCGAGGTCTCGCAGACGAACAGGGCGTAGGCGAGGGCCAGGCTGCCGCCGGCGATCGGCAGCGCGGTGTCGCGGCAGGCCAGGTCGCCGGCGAACCGGTCCTCGTGGCGGTGCAGGCTGACGACCTCGGCGAGCATGTTGCCCGACAGCGACGGCGGCACCGCATCGGACGGCCGCAGGTACAGGCCACTGTGACCGAAGACGCGGGTGAGTTCAGGCAGCACCTGCCGCTGCACCTCGTGCACCAGCGGCAGGTGGGAGGGGTTGCGGAACCAGGCGACGGCGGGGGAATCGGGTTGACGACGGGCGGGAGCCGCGGGCATGGTCGGGATTCTGCGTCATCCGCGTGCCCCAGGTCATCCTGTGCGGCGTCGCCGACACCTCGCCGCCGCTGATGAACTTCCGACGTCTCCGCCTGTCCGCCGCCGCCTGCCTGTCCGTCCTCATGGCGGCCTGCGCCGTGCCCGTGCGGCCGGTCGCCGACGAGGTGCCGGAGCCGGTCACCCCCGTCGTGGTGCGGCCGGAACCGCCGGTGCTTCCGCCGCCGCCACCGCCGCCGGAAGAACCGGCGCCTCCCGATCCGATCGACACCGGCGCCGAAGTCTTCGACCGCATGGTCGCGCGCTTCTCGCCGCCGGTCTGCGTGCGCGGCGAACACAACCGGGCCTGGCGGCGGCGCTATGCCGGCTACCCCGCCGGCTTCGCCCGCCACGTCGAGGAAATCCTGCCGCTGATGGCCTACGTGCTCGAGGAGGTCGAGCGCCGCGACCTGCCTGGCGAATACGTGCTGATCCCGATCATCGAAAGCTGGTATCGCCCGAATGCCGTCGGTCCCGGTGGGCCGGCCGGGATGTGGCAGATGATCGCCAGCACCGCCCGCCTGCACGGGATCAAGGTGCAGAACGGTTACGACGGCCGGCTGTCGCCGGTGGAAGGCACCCACGCCGCGCTCGACCACCTGCAGCGGCTCGGCGGGATGTTCGAGCACGAGTGGCGGGCGACGGCGATGGGTTACAACGCCGGCGAGTACCGCATCCTGCGCGCCTTCGCCGGCGGCGAGCAGCGGGTGTCGGGCGAGCGCCGGCTACCGCGCGGGCTTTCCGGCACGACCTACGACTACGTCGCGAAGATGCACGCCCTCGCCTGCCTGTTCGCGAAGCCGGAGCGGCACCGGCTCGAGCTGCCGCGCGACGCGACCTTCCTGCCGCTGACCGAGCTCGAACTGCCCCCGGGCATCCAGAGTCTGGATGTCGCCGCACGCACGCTCGGCATCGAACCAGCGACGCTGCGCAACCTGAATCCGGCCTACCGGCAGGGCCGCGTGGTGCCGGGCGTGCCGCGGGTGGTGCTGGCGCCGATGACGTCGCAGGTCGCGCTCGCGCGGTCGAATCCGGAGGCGGTGTGGTCCGCCGCCGACGCCAGCCCGTCGCGCGCCGAGGCCGCGCCGACCGGCAGTGGCGACGGCGCAGGTCGCGTGCACCGCATCGCCCGCGGCGACACGCTGTCGCGGATCGCCCAGCACTACGCCGTGCCCCTGCGCCAGCTGCTGGAACTCAATTCGCTCGAATTGCGCTCGGTCCTGCGCGTGGGCCAGCAACTGCGCATCGACCCCTGAGTCCCCATGCTTGGCCGTATGGCCACGCACGCGCCAAACTAACGGCTTCGCCGCCGCGTGGCGGCAAGCGGAGAACACCATGGGATTCCTCAGCGGCAAGCGCGCCCTCATCGTCGGCATCGCCAGCCAGCGCTCGATCGCCTCCGGCATCGCCGAGGCGATGCATCGCGAAGGCGCGGAACTGGCCTTCACCTACCAGAACGACAAACTGAAGTCGCGCGTGGAAGCGGCGGCCGCGGAGTGCGGCTCCGACATCGTGCTGCCGCTCGACGTCGCCGAGGATGCGCAGATCGACGCGCTGTTCGCAGCGCTCGGCGAGCGTTGGGGCGACGGCTTCGACGTGCTCGTGCACTCCGTCGGCTATGCGCCGCGCGAGGCGATCGAAGGCGAATTCCTCGACGGCCTGACCCGCGAGAACTTCCGCATCGCCCACGACATCTCCAGCTACAGCCTGGCGGCGCTGGCGAAGGCCGCGCGGCCGCTGATGCGGGGCCGCAACGGCAGCATCCTGACGCTGAGCTACCTCGGCGCCGAGCGGGCACTGGCGAACTACAACGTGATGGGACTGGCCAAGGCCAGCCTCGAAGCGAACGTGCGCTACCTGGCGATGAACCTCGGCCCGGAGGGCACGCGGGTTAACGCGATCTCGGCCGGTCCGATCAAGACGCTCGCCGCCGCCGGCATCGCCAACTTCCGGCGCATGCTCAACCACGTCGAGGAGACGGCGCCGCTGCGCCGCAGTGTGACCATCGAGGACGTCGGCAACGTCGCCGCGTTCCTGTGTTCCGACCTCGCCGCCGGTGTCACCGGCGAAGTCACCTACGTCGACGCCGGCTACAACATCCTCGGCATGACGGGCATCGGCGGCGAGTGATCGCCGCCGCACCGCGGGACCGGCCTTACAGCCGGTCTTCGGCGATCTTCACGGTGTAATAGCTGCGCAGCGCCCGCAGGTACTGGCGGTACTCGACATCGCCGCGGGCCTGCGCGAACTGCTCGACGAGCATGTCGAGCATCGGCGCGATCTCCTCGCTCACCTCGCCCGGCGTCACCTTGGTCACCGCGAACAGGATGTACTGGTCCGGCGAGGTGGCGGCGATGCCGTAGCTGCGGCCGTCCGCGGCCGGTACCGGCAGCGAGAACACCGCCTGCGCGATCGCCGGCGGCAGCATGCCGCGGCGCGTCACCCCGGTCTGGGCGATCGGCGTCTTGTTCAGCTCCTCGGCGACCGCTTCCAGGGTTTCGCCGGCCTGCAGACGGGCGAGCAGCGATTCGGCCTGGGCCTTCGCACCCTTGGCCAGGCGGTCGGCGTTGTAGTCGGCGAGCACGCGATCGCGCACATCGGCGAACGGGATCGGCGCCTCCGGTACGTGTTCGATCACGTGCAGCGCGACGACGGTGCCGGGGCCGACCTCGATCGTGTCGCTGACCTGGCGATCGAGACGCTGTTCGTCGCGGAAGGCCACGCGGCGCACGTCGTCGATCGCGGCGATGCCGTCGCCCTGCGCGCGGGTGAACAGCCCGGTGCGCTGCACCGGCAGGTTCACCGCTTCGGCGGCCGGGGCCAGCGCGGTCGGGGTCTTGTAGATCTGTTCGAGCAGGCGGTTGGCGAGTTCGGAGAACACGCGCTCCTGCTCGGTGGTCAGGTACTCGGCCTCGAGCTCGGCGCGCACTTCCTCGAACGGCTTGCTCTGGCCCGGCGTGTACTGGGTCAGCTTGAGCACGTGCCAGCCGGCCGAGGTCCGCACCGGATCGCTGATCTGGCCCACCTCGGTCAGCGCCTCGAGGGCTTCCGACGGGAACAGGCCGTCGCCGACGACACCGAGTTCGCCGCCGCTCGCCCTGGAACCGGCATCGTCCGAGCTCGCCGCGACCAGGGCCGCGAAATCGGCGCCCGGCGCACGCGCCTGCTCGGCCAGCGTCGCGGCCTTCTCGCGCGCGGCCGCATCGGCCGCGGCGTCGGCACCGGCCGGCACCTCGATCAGGAGATGGGCGACGCCGCGCACGGGTTCGCTGCCGAAGCGGGCCTTCTGCTCGGCGTAGCGCTGGCGCAGCGTTTCCTCGTCGGGCGCCGCCGGCGGCGGCAGCTTGCTGCTGTCGATTTCGACGTATTCGATCGCCACCTGTTCCGGCGTGCGGTAGAAGTCGGCGTGCGCCTCGTACCAGGCGAGAAGTTCGGCCTCCGCAGGTGCTTCCTCCGGCAACGACGGCGTCGACAGGTCGACGATCAGCAGGTCACGGCTCTGCTGGCCGAGTTCGATGACCTGCTCGACTTCCGCACGGCTGACGAAGGCCGTCTCGACGATCTGCGACGGCAGCACGGCCGACGACCACTGCGCGCGCATCGCCGCCATGTACTGGGCATGCGTGCGGCCGGTGGCGGCCAGTTCCAGACGGTACTGTTCCGGGCTGTAGACGCCATTGACCTGGAAGCGCGGGTCCTGCTTCAGGATCTCGGCGATCTGCTCGTCGACCAGCACCAGGCCGTCGCGCTCGGCCGCCATCGCGGCGATCTGCTCGTCGATCATCTCGTCGAGCACGCGGCGCTTGTTCTCGAGGTTGTCGAAGCCGGCACTGTCGAAGGACTCGCCCTCGGCCTGGCGGCGCTGCGCTCGATAGGCCTCGAAGCGCTGGCGGAAGGCGTCGACCTGGATCTCGCGGGCCTGGCCACCCCAGCCGAGGAACTTCGCCGGCCCCTCGATACGCGCGGCATAGGTGTCGATTTTCGGCGTGAAGTAGTCGCCGATACCGAAGAACGCCATCGTGATGATGACCAGCCCGAGGATGACGCCGGCAACCCAGCCGGACGACTTTTCGCGGATTTTCTGCAGCATTGGCTTCGCCGATCAGTGCGTGGCACCGCACAGGCGGTGCCGGAAAAAACGAAGGCGCCCTTGCGGGGCGCCCTCGGGAACGTGGCGGAGTGGACGGGACTCGAACCCGCGACCTCCGGCGTGACAGGCCAGCATTCTAACCAACTGAACTACCACTCCGCGTATCACTTACCTGGTGGGTGCTGAGGGTTTCGAACCCCCGACCCTCGCCTTGTAAGGGCGACGCTCTACCGCTGAGCTAAGCACCCTTCCCAAGGAAGACGCTTAGTTTACGGCATCCTTGAGCGCTTTACCAGCCTTGAAGGCAGGATTTTTCGAAGCCTTGATCTTGATGGTGTCACCGGTCTGCGGATTGCGGCCCTGACGGGCGGCGCGCTTGCGCACGGAGAACGTACCGAAGCCGACCAGCGTCACGGTGTCGCCCTTCTTCAGCGCCTTCTTGATGACTTCGATCATCGCGTCGACGGCGCGGCCGGCATCGGCCTTGGACAGCTCGGCCTCGTCGGCGACGGCACTCGTAAATTCGGCTTTGTTCATTCTTGACTCCCTGGGCGGGTCGCTGCCCGCGTGCTGAAAAACGGATCGACCCGGCGGCGTTCGCCCGGGCCTCGAATCCGATCCACCTGTACCGCGTGCGCGAGAATGACGAAGGGCGCATCGGCTGCCGGATTTATACCAGTGGCCCCGCACCCGCGCAATAAGAAAACCCGCGCGGAGCGCGGGTTTCCGAGGTTTTCCGACGCGCGAATCAGTGCCTGACCGAAGCGCCGCCGACCGTCTTCCCCGACTTCTCGCCGGTGTTCTCCGTGCCCTGCCCCGCCTCCGGCTCCGGCGCCAGTGCACGCACCAGGGCGACGTCCAGAACCTCGTCGATCCACTTCACCGGGATGATCTCCAGGCCCTGGGTGACGTTCTTCGGAATGTCGGCGAGATCCTTGCGGTTCTCCTCCGGGATGAGCACGGTGCGGATGCCACCACGCAGCGCCGCGAGCAGCTTCTCCTTCAGTCCGCCGATCGGCAGCACGCGCCCACGCAGCGTGATCTCGCCGGTCATCGCGACGTCGGCGCGCACCGGCACGCCCGACAGCACGGACACCAGCGCGGTCACCATCGCGATGCCCGCACTCGGACCGTCCTTCGGCGTGGCACCCTCGGGAACGTGCACGTGGGTGTCGAACTTCTGGTGGAACTCCGCGTCCAGACCCAGGCGCTCGGTGCGCGAGCGCACGACGCTGTAGGCGGCCTTGACCGACTCCTGCATCACCTCGCCGAGCTGGCCGGTGAGGATCAGCTGGCCCTTGCCCGGCAGCAGCGAGGCCTCGACCTGCAGCAGGTCGCCGCCCACCTCCGTCCAGGCGAGGCCGGTGACCAGGCCGACTTCCGGCTGCTGTTCGGCACGACCGAAGTCGTAGCGCTGCACGCCCAGGTACTTGTCGAGGTTCTTGGCCGACACGGTGATCGTCCGCGGCTTGCCCTTGCGCGGGCCCGCGAGCGCGATCTCGCGCACCACCTTGCGGCAGATCTTCGAGATCTCGCGCTCGAGGTTGCGCACGCCGGACTCGCGCGTGTAGTAGCGGACGATGTCGCGGATCGCCGATTCGGCGATCTTCAGTTCCTCCGGCTTCAGCCCGTTCGCCTTCAGCTGCTTCGGCACCAGGTAGTTCTGGGCGATGTGCAGCTTCTCGTCCTCGGTGTAGCCGGGGATGCGGATGACCTCCATGCGGTCGAGCAGCGGCCGCGGGATGTTCAGCGAGTTCGAGGTCGCGACGAACATCACCTCGGACAGGTCGAGATCGACCTCGAGGTAGTGGTCGTTGAAGGCGTGGTTCTGCTCCGGATCCAGCACCTCGAGCAGGGCCGACGACGGGTCGCCGCGGAAGTCCATGCTCATCTTGTCGATCTCGTCGAGCATGAACAGCGGGTTGCGGCTGCCGACCTTGTTGAGGTTCTGGACGACGCGGCCGGGCATCGAACCGATGTAGGTGCGGCGGTGCCCGCGGATCTCGGCTTCGTCGCGCACGCCGCCGAGCGACATGCGGACGAACTTGCGGTTGGTCGCCTTCGCGATCGACTGGCCGAGCGAGGTCTTGCCGACGCCGGGCGGGCCGACGAGGCAGAGGATCGCACCCTTCATGTTCTTCACCCGCGCCTGCACCGCGAGGTATTCGAGAATGCGCTCCTTGACCTTCTCCAGACCGTAGTGGTCGGCGTCGAGCACGTCCTGCGCCGCCTTGAGGTCCTTGCGGATCTTCGTGCGCTTCTTCCACGGCACGCCGACCAGCCAGTCGATGTAATTGCGCACGACGGTGGCCTCGGCCGACATCGGCGACATCTGCTTGAGCTTGTTGAGCTCGGCGCGGGCCTTCGCCTCGACCGCCTTCGGCATCCCGGCCGCGGCGACCTTCTTGGTCAGCTCCTCGAGTTCGTTCGGCGCATCGTCCAGCTCGCCGAGCTCCTTCTGGATCGCCTTCATCTGCTCGTTGAGGTAGTACTCGCGCTGGCTCTTCTCCATCTGCGACTTGACCCGGCCGCGGATGCGCTTCTCGATCTGCTGGACGTCGATCTCGCCGTCGACCAGGCCGATCAGCATCTCCATGCGCTTGCCGACCTCGAGCATCTCGAGCAGCTGCTGCTTGTCGGCCAGGCGCGCGCCGAGGTGGGCGGCGATGGTGTCGGCCAGGCGGCTCGGATCGTCGATGCCGGAAAGCGTCGTGAGCAGTTCCGGCGGCAGCTTGCGGTTGGTCTTGACGTACTGCTCGAACAGCGTCATCAGCGAGCGCAGCGTGACCTCGATCTCGCGTTCGTCGCGCTCGTATTCGGATTCGACTTCGCGGCCGCGCGCGGTCAGCGCGCCTTCGCGTTCGCCGTAACCCTCGACGACGACGCGCGCCGAGCCTTCGACCAGCACCTTGATCGTGCCGTCGGGAAGCTTCAGCAGTTGCAGAACCTGCGCCAGCGTGCCGACCGAATGCAGGTCGTCGGCACCCGGATCGTCGGTGTCGGGGCTCTTCTGGGCGATCAGCAGGATCTGCTTGTCGGCGGCCATCGCCAGGTCGAGCGCCTTGATCGAGCGGTCACGGCCGACGAACAGCGGGATGACCATGTGCGGGTACACGACGACGTCGCGCAGCGGCAGTACCGGCAGGTCGTGCACGGTCGCGGTGGAAGTGGATTCGGACATGGAGGACTCCGTCCGGGGCCGGTGCGGCCCCGCAGGCTCAGGTTATGGGGTTGCCGGGGGAGGCTTGCAAGCGGCTTTCGCCCGCAAAAGGAAAGGGCCGGCGAGGCCGGCCCTTCCGCTTCCGTCGCGCGGCCGGTGGCCGCGTGAAGATCAGTCGCCCGAGGCGGCCTTCGCCGGCGACTGCGCGTTGCTGTAGATCAGGTAGGGCTCGGTCTGGTGGTTGATCACCGCCTCGTCGACGACGACCTTGCTGACGTTCTCGAGCGACGGCAGGTCGTACATCGTGTCGAGCAGCACCGACTCCATGATCGTGCGCAGGCCGCGGGCACCGGTCTTGCGCTTCAGCGCGCGACGGGCGATCGCCAGCAGCGCGTCGTGGCGCACCTCGAGTTCCACGCCTTCCATATCGAAGAGGCGCTTGAACTGCTTGGTGATCGCGTTCTTCGGCTCGGTGAGGATCTTCACCAGCGCGGCCTCGTCCAGCTCCTCGAGCGTGGCGACCACCGGCAGACGGCCGACGAACTCGGGGATCAGGCCGAACTTGATCAGGTCCTCGGGCTCGACTTCGGCGAGGATCTTGCCGACTTCGACCTTGCGCTCGGCGCTCTTCACCTTCGCACCGAAACCGATGCCGCCGGCCTCGGTGCTGCGCGCCTGGATGATCTTGTCCAGGCCGGCGAAGGCGCCGCCGACGATGAACAGGATGTTCTTGGTGTCGACCTGCAGGAACTCCTGCTGCGGATGCTTGCGGCCGCCCTGCGGCGGCACCGAGGCGACGGTGCCCTCGATCAGCTTCAGCAGCGCCTGCTGCACGCCCTCGCCCGAGACGTCACGGGTGATCGACGGGTTCTCGGACTTGCGCGAGATCTTGTCGATCTCGTCGATGTAGACGATGCCCTGCTGCGCCTTCTCGACGTCGTAGTCGCACTTCTGCAGCAGCTTCTGGATGATGTTCTCGACGTCCTCGCCGACGTAGCCGGCTTCGGTGAGCGTCGTCGCGTCGGCGATCGTGAACGGCACGTTGAGCAGGCGCGCAAGCGTCTCCGCGAGCAGCGTCTTGCCCGAACCGGTCGGGCCGATCAGCAGGATGTTCGACTTCGACAGTTCGATGTCGTCGTTCTTGATCCGGCTCTCGATGCGCTTGTAGTGGTTGTACACCGCCACCGACAGCGTCTTCTTCGCGCGGTGCTGGCCGATCACGTACTGATCGAGCACCTCGAGGATCTCGCGCGGCTTCGGCAGGTGCGAACGCGCGGCGTGCGCCTTCTCCTCGAGCTCCTCGCGGATGATGTCGTTGCACAGCTCGACGCATTCATCGCAGATGAACACGCTCGGGCCCGCGATCAGCTTGCGCACCTCGTGCTGGCTCTTTCCGCAGAAGGAGCAGTAGAGGATCTTGCTACTGTCGCCGGAACGGCCCTGGCGGTCTTCGGTCATTCTTCAAGGCCCTGGTGGACGGGGTCGGAATCGAGAATATCACAGCGCGGACAGCGCCAATCGCCGGCCAGGGAGTACCGGCCGGACCGTGAAATCCGTCGCGGAATCAGGCGCGTAACGCCGTTCAGGACGCCTGGATCGACTCTTCCGGACGGCGGTCGAGCACCGCGTCGACCATGCCGTAGGCCTTGGCGACTTCGGCGTCCATGAAGTTGTCGCGGTCGGTGTCCTTGGCGATGCGCTCGACCGGCTGGCCGGTGTGCTTCGACAGGATGCCGTTGAGGCGGTCACGCAGGGTCAGGATCTCGCGGGTGTGGATCTCGATGTCCGTGGCCTGGCCCTGGAAACCACCGAGGGGCTGGTGGATCATCACCCGCGAGCTCGGCAGGCAGTAGCGTTTGCCCTTCGCACCGGCGGCCAGCAGCAGCGAGCCCATGCTCGCCGCCTGGCCGATGCAGATCGTGCTGACGTCGGGCCGGATGAACTGCATGGTGTCGTAGATCGCCATGCCGGAAGTGACCACGCCGCCCGGCGAATTGATGTACAGGCTGATGTCCTTCTCGGGGTTCTCCGCCTCGAGGAACAGCATCTGCGCGACGATCACGTTCGCCATGTAGTCGTCGATGGGGCCGACGCAGAAGATCACCCGCTCCTTGAGCAGGCGCGAGTAGATGTCGTAGGCGCGCTCGCCGCGGCTGGTCTGCTCGACCACCATCGGCACCAGGTTCAGACCCTTCGTTTCCATGCCCACGCTCCTCGTTGTCGGCCGCATCAGGCGGTCGGACGCATCAGTTCGGTGAAGGACATCGCCTTCTCGGTGGCGTCGGCGCGCTCGGCGATCCAGTCGATCACCTGCTCCTCCATCACCCGGTTGCGAAGCCCGGACATCAGGTTGGGATCGTTGCGGTAGAGTTCAATGACCTGCGCCGGATCCTCGTAGGTCGAGGCGATCAGCTGCAGGGTCTCGTTCAGGCGCTTGTTGTCCAGGCGCAGGTCGTTCTGGCGCGCGACCTCGCCGACCAGCAGTCCGGCGGCGACGCGGTTGCGAGCCGGCGCCATGAACTGCGTGGAATCGAACTTCGCGTTCGCCTGGCCCTGCTGGCGCGCCTGCTGCTCGGCGGCGGCGGCCATGTTGCGGGCCTCGGCCTCGATCAGGCGCGGCGGCAGCTCGACGTGGGCGTAGGCGGCGACCAGCTTGCCGGCGACTTCGGCGCGCAGTCGCTGCATCAGCGCGCCCTTCAGCTCGCGCTCGAGGTTGGCACGCACTTCGTTGCGGAACTGCTCGATCTTGCCGCTGCGGATGCCGAAGCTCTTGATGAAGGCCTCGTCGACTTCCGGCATGCGCGGCGCGGACACGCGCACCACCTTCAGCGCGACCTTGGCTTCCATGCCCGCCAGCTCGGCGATGCGCCAGTTGGCCGGGAACGTGACCTCGACTTCCTGCTCGTCGCCGGCCTTCATGCCGGCCAGCTTCGCCTCGAGTTCCGGCAGCATCACGTTGGAGCCGAGCACGGTGGCGCCGCGGTCGGCGCCTTCCGCCGGCAGGCGGCCATTGGCGGTCGTCGCGATGGTCTCGACGTTCACCAGGTCACCGGTCTCGGCGCCGCGCTCGACCGGCTCCCAGGTGCGGCGCTGCTGGCGCAGCGTGTCGATCATCGTGTCGATGTCGGCGTCCTCGACGCTCGCGGTGACGCGCTCGATCTTCAGCGCCGCCGGGTCGACGGCGCCGAACTCCGGCACGACCTCGAAGGTGGCGGTGTAGCGGATCTCGCCGCCCTCGCCGGCCGGCTCGGCCTTGATGTCCGGCGAACCGGCGACCTGCAGGTTCTCCTGGCGGATCGCCTCGCCGAAGCTGTCGCGGATCAGCTCGCCGTAGGCCTCGTTGCGCACCTGCGCGCCGAAGCGCTGCTCGATCACGCGGGTCGGCACCTTGCCGCGGCGGAAGCCCTTGATGTTCGCGGTGCGCGCGATCTCCTTCAGGCGCGCGCCGACCACGCCGTCGAGGCGTTCGGCCGGCAGGCTGACCGTGAGGCGGCGTTCCAGGCCGGCGGTGTTCTCGAGCGAGACTTGCATGTCAACTCCTGCGATCGCGCCCATCTCCGGACGCTGAAAATGAAAAAACCCGCGGAGCTCCGGTCAGATCCTCCGCGTCCGTTGCCGGATGGTGCGAAAGGAGAGACTCGAACTCTCACGGGTTGCCCCACTGGAACCTAAATCCAGCGCGTCTACCAGTTCCGCCACTCTCGCAACGCCGCGCGGATCGATTCTTCGGGAAGATTGGTGGGCCGTGTAGGATTCGAACCTACGACCTATTGATTAAGAGTCAACTGCTCTACCAACTGAGCTAACGGCCCTTGATCTTCCCGCCGAAGCGGTTGCGACGCGGCATTATGCCGTGCCTTGAACTGGGGTGGAAGACGGGATTCGAACCCGCGACCCTCGGAATCACAATCCGATGCTCTAACCAGCTGAGCTACATCCACCAAACTGCAGTACTCGCCACGAACCTCATGGCGCGCCCGGCAGGAATCGAACCTGCAACCGCCGGCTTAGAAGGCCGGTGCTCTATCCGATTGAGCTACGGGCGCCTGCAGCGATGATAGCGCGGCGCCTTTGGCCCGGATCCGACGGAGCGGGTATCGCTCGACCTGGTCGGGGCAGAGGGATTCGAACCCACGACATCCAGCTCCCAAAGCTGGCGCTCTACCAGGCTGAGCTATACCCCGGCGGTCAAGCCCGGCAGCCATGCAAGCCTGCCGACGGGTTCTTGGAAAAGTGGCGCGCCCGGAGAGATTCGAACTCCCGACCACCAAGTTCGTAGCCTGGTGCTCTATCCAGCTGAGCTACGGGCGCGCAGCAGAAGCGAAATTATGAGGGGCGTCTTCGAATCCGTCAACAACCCGCACGAATTTCTTTTCCGTTTCCAGCTTCGTTCCTCACCGAAAAATCGCCGCCCTGCGGCGGCGATCGGAACTGGCGGAGTGAGAGGGATTCGAACCCTCGATGGAGCTTTTGACCCCATACTCCCTTAGCAGGGGAGCCCCTTCGGCCTCTCGGGCATCACTCCGGAAACTGGCCCGGTCGCACCACGACAGCGCGCGACCGGCCGCATAGGATAGCGGTCACTCCCGCTCGGGTAAACCCGCCGGCGCATCGTGTGCATCCGGCGCGGCACCATCGTCCTTCTGGATGCGCTGGAAGATCTCTTCGCGATGCACCGCGACATCCTTCGGCGCGGTGATGCCGATGCGCACCTGATTGCCCTTGACGCCGAGCACGGTGACGGTGACCGCGTCGCCGATCATCAGGGTTTCTCCCACCCTTCGCGTCAGTATCAGCATTGGCCCCACCTCCGGATACGTCCCTGCACCGGCCCGCGGCGGCGTGCGCTGCGGTTCCAGGGCCGCAATTGCGGCCTTGCCCGATGGTAGATCGCCCCCGGTCACCGCGCAAACGCGGCACCGGAGGCCTTCGCGCCGCTCGGCGGCGCGCGTTCGTGCTCAGCCGAGGCGCTCGCCGACCCAGCCTGGCACAGCCTCGAGCGCGGCCTTCAGCGCCGGGCCATCGTTGCCGCCGCCCTGGGCCATGTCCGGACGGCCGCCGCCCTTGCCGCCGATCTGCGCGGCGACGTGGCCGACCAGCTCGCCGGCCTTGACCTTGCCCAGCGGCGCGCCCTGCACGCCGGCGACCAGCGAGGCCTTGCCGTCGACCGCCGAGGCCAGAACGATCACCGCATCGGAAAGGCGCGACTTGAGCTGGTCGACGGCCTCACGCAGGGCCTTCGCGTCGAGGCCTTCCAGGCGCGCGGCGACGACGCGTGCACCGCCGACTTCCGGCGCGTTCGCGGCGAGATCGGCGGTGGCGCCGGCGGCGGCCTTCGCCTTCAGCGATTCCAGTTCGCGCTCGAGCTTCTTCTGACGCTCGAGCAGTTGCCGCACCTTTTCGGCGACGTCGGCCTCGCTGCCGCCGACCAGGCCGGCGATCCGCGCGAGCCGCTCCTCGGCCGCGGCCACTTCCGCCAGCGCGGTGGCGCCGGTCACCGCCTCGATGCGGCGCACGCCGGCCTGCAGGCCGCCTTCGGACACGATCTTGAACAGGCCGATGTCGCCGGTGCGGTGCACGTGGCAGCCGCCGCAGAGCTCGGTGGAGAACTCGCCCATGCGCAGCACGCGTACGCGTTCGCCGTACTTCTCGCCGAACAGCGCCATCGCGCCGAAGTCGATCGCTTCCTGCATGCCCATGTGGTGCACTTCCGCCTCGGCATTGCGGCGGATCTCGTCGTTGACGATCGTCTCGACGCGGGCCAGTTGCTCCGGCGTGAGCGGCTGGAAATGCGCGAAGTCGAAGCGCAGGCGGTCCGGCGCCACCAGCGAGCCCTTTTGGGTGACGTGCTCGCCGAGCACGCGACGCAGCGCCGCATGCAGCAGATGGGTCGCCGAATGGTTGAGCACCGTCGCCTGGCGGCGCTCGGCGTCGATGCGCGCGGACAGGTGGTCGCCGAGCGCGAGCGTGCCCGCCTCGAGGCGGCCGAAGTGGCCGTGGAAGGCGCCGGACAGCTTGCGCGTGTCGGTGACCGCGAAGCGATTACCGGCAGCATCGAGCAGCTCGCCGATGTCGCCGACCTGGCCGCCGGATTCGGCGTAGAACGGCGTGCGGTCGAGCACGATCACGGCCTCGTCGCCGGCGGCGATCGTCTCCACCGGCTTGCCGTCGCGGAGCAGCGCGACGATGCGGCAGTCGTCGGCCTCGCGCTCTTCGTAGCCGACGAACTCGGTCGGGCGCAGACGCGCGATCAGTTCGGCCGGCAGCGCCACGCCGCCGCCGAACTGGCCGGCGCTGCGCGCACGCTGCTTCTGCTGGTCCATCAGCGACTCGTATTCGGCCAGCGCGCCCTCTGCGAGTTGCCAGCCCTTGTCGGTGTTCTCGCGCACGAGGTCGGCGATGAGGTCCGGCGGGCAGCCGTAGGTGTCGTGCAGCTGGAAGAGCTGATCGCCGCCGATGCGGTTGCCGGACTCGGCGAGGTAGCCCTGCAGACGGTTCATGCCCGCCTCCAGCGTCGTCGCGAACGCGGCTTCCTCCGACCGCAGCGCCTGCTCGACCAGCGCGTGCTTCGCGCCGAGTTCCGGGTAGGCGTCACCCATCACGTCGATCAGCGGCTTGACCATGCGCCAGAAGCGACCGTCGGCGTGCAGGCCGTCGAGCTTCCAGAAATGGCGGATCGCGCGGCGGATGATGCGGCGAAGCACGTAGCCCCTGCCCTCGTTCGACGGCAGCACGCCGTCGACGATCAGGAAGCTGCAGGCGCGGATGTGGTCGGCGATCACGCGCAGCGACTTGTGCTCCAGGTCCTGCGTCCCGGTCAGCTCCGCCGCTGCCTTGATCAGGTGCTGGAACAGGTCGATCTCGTAGTTGCTGTGCACGTGCTGCAGCACCGCCGAGATCCGCTCCAGGCCCATGCCGGTGTCGACGCATGGCGCCGGCAGCGGCACCAGGCTGCCGTCGGGCTGGCGGTCGTATTGCATGAAGACGTTGTTCCAGATCTCGATGAAACGGTCGCCGTCTTCGTCCGGCGAGCCCGGCGGGCCACCCGGGATGTGCGCGCCGTGGTCGTAGAAGATCTCGGTGCAGGGGCCGCAGGGACCGGTGTCGGCCATCTGCCAGAAGTTGTCGCTGGCGTAAGGCGCACCCTTGTTGTCGCCGATGCGGATGATGCGATCGGTCGGCAGCCCGACCTCCCTGTGCCAGATGTCGAAGGCTTCGTCGTCGGTGTGGTAGACGGTGACGAGCAGGCGTTCCTTCGGCAGCTGCCAGACCCCGGTCAGCAGTTCCCAGGCCCAGACGATCGCGTCCCGCTTGAAGTAGTCGCCGAAGCTGAAATTGCCCAGCATCTCGAAGAAGGTGTGGTGGCGGGCGGTGTAGCCGACCTGGTCGAGATCGTTGTGCTTGCCGCCGGCGCGCACGCAGCGCTGGCTCGATACCGCGCGCCGGTAGCTGCGCTTCTCGGCGCCGAGGAAGACGTCCTTGAACTGCACCATGCCGGCATTGGTGAACAGCAGCGTCGGGTCGTTGCCGGGAACGAGCGGGCTCGAAGCCACCACCTCGTGGCCGCGGGAACGGAAGAATTCGAGGAAATCGCTTCGGATCTGGTTGCTGGTCTTGAGGGTCATGGCGGCGGCTGGCAGGGGGACGGCGACGACGCGCCCGCGGCCTCATCCGTCACGAAGGACGGGCCGGGCGAACGCGCGATCGCGGGGACGCAAGATTAGCAGGCCCGCGGCATCGGGCCGGCATCGGGCCCGCGGCTGCACGAACGCTGCGGATCCCGTCGTCAATCCCCGTCACCGCCCTGCCCGTGCAGCGCCGCCAGCGCCGCCGCGGCCTGGCCGCCGTCGAAACCCCGGCGCAGCAGGAAGGCCTGGGCCTTGCGCCGCCGGGCGGGGTCGACCAGGTCGGCGGCGCGGAACCGCCGCTGCGCCAGCTGCACGGCACGTTCAGCCCAGTCGGCCTCGCAGGCGGCCAGCGCGGCGGCCACCTGCCCCGCATCCATCCCGTGCGCCGCCAGTTCCGCACGGATACGCACCGGTCCATAGCCCGAGGCGGCCCGGTCACGGGCGAACGAGGCGGCGAATCGCGCATCGTCCTGCCAGCCAGCGGCGGCCAGGCGGTCGACCGCCGCCGCCGCCAACGCCGGGTCCACGCCGCGCTCGCCGAGCTTGCGCTCGAGACCACGGCGGGACTGCTCGCGCCGCACCAGCAGGCCGAGACCGCGCCGCCAGGCTTCGGCGGCTGCCTCGGCCTCGTCACGGCCGGCGCGGGAGTCTTCCTCGTCGATCATCGCCGGAGGACGCCGGGGCGAGCGCTTACTCGACCACCTCGGCGTTCTCGTCGCCGATCACCAGGCCGGGCACGAACTTCTCGCGCAGCTTGGCCTCGAGATCCTTCGCGACCGCCGGGTTCTCCTTCAGCCAGGCGCGGACGTTCTCCTTGCCCTGGCCGATGCGCTCGCCGTTGTAGCTGTACCAGGCGCCGGCCTTCTCGATCAGCTTGGCGTCGACACCCATGTCGATCAGCTCGCCTTCGCGGCTGATGCCCTGGCCGTAGAGGATCTCGGTGACGATGACCTTGAACGGCGGCGCCATCTTGTTCTTCACGACCTTGATCTTGGTCTGGTTGCCGATGACCTCGTCGCCCTTCTTGACCGAACCGATGCGGCGGATGTCCAGGCGCACCGAGGCATAGAACTTCAGCGCGTTGCCGCCGGTCGTGGTCTCCGGGCTCTGGCCCGGCATCATGATGCCGATCTTCATGCGCAGCTGGTTGATGAAGATCACCATGCAGTTGCTGCGCTTGATGTTGCCGGTGAGCTTGCGCAGGGCCTGGCTCATCAGGCGCGCCTGCAGGCCCGGCAGCTGGTCGCCCATCTCGCCCTCGATCTCGGCGCGCGGGGTCAGCGCGGCGACCGAGTCGACGACGACCATGTCGACCGAGTTCGAGCGCACCAGCATGTCGGCGATCTCCAGCGCCTGCTCGCCGGTATCCGGCTGGCTGACCAGCAGGTTGTCGATGTCCACACCCAGCTTGACCGCGTAGGTCGGGTCGAGCGCGTGTTCGGCGTCGATGAACGCGGCGGTGCCGCCGGCCTTCTGGCATTCGGCGATCGCCTGCAGGGTCAGCGTGGTCTTGCCCGAGGACTCCGGACCGTAGATCTCGATCACGCGCCCCTTCGGCAGGCCACCGATGCCGAGCGCGATGTCGAGCATCAGCGAACCGGTACCGATGACCTCGGCCGGCTCGGCGGACTTGTCGCCCATGCGCATCACCGCGCCCTTGCCGAACTGCTTCTCGATCTGGCTCAGCGCGGCGGTCAGGGCCCGCTTCTTGTTCTCGTCCATCGTGCTCATCGTCGTCGTCCTGGAAGTCGTGGAGGGATTGCGGGCGATTGTGGCGGCGGAGAATCTCACGGACCGAGATGCTCCCGGCGATTCCGACTCTGCCTGTGCGGCCGGGGCCGCAGCAGCGGCGCCGGCGGTGGTTTCGGGTAGGGAAACAGCGCGTTCGGCCTGCGCCTTCTTCCTCGACCGGGTCATCGGTTCGGCCTGACGAGACCGCAGTACAGACCCTCGACCGCGAAGTCCTGGTCCGGACGCACGACGATCGGCGCGTAGTCGGGATTGCGCGGCAGCAGGCGCACGCCGTCCTTGCCGATCTTCAGCAGCTTCACGGTGATCTCGTCGTCGATGCGGGCGACGACGATCTGGCCACTACGTGCGTCACGGGTGCGGTGCACGCCGATCAGGTCGCCGTCGAGGATGCCCTCGTCGCGCATCGAATCGCCCTTGACCCGCAGCAGGTAGTCCGGCGCCGGCGAGAAGAACACGCGGTCGAGCAGGACCATGCCGTGCAGGTCGGGATCGGCGCCGATCGGCAGGCCGGCCGCGACCTGGCCGAGCACCGACAGCCGGAGCGGCTCGTCCCCGGCCGCCGGGACGAGGTCGGCGGCCGGGGACGGAACCGGAGGCTGCACCAGCCGGATCCCGCGCGCCTGGCCGGCGACGCGACGGATCAGGCCGGCCTGTTCGAGCGCCTCGAGGTGGTACTGCGCGGCACGCACGCCCTTGAAGCCGAAGGCGTGCGCGATCTCCACCTGGGAGGGAGGAACGCCGTCGTCGGCGATCCGTTGACGGATCAGCGCGAGGATCGCGTGCTGGGTTTCGGTGATGTCCATTAGTAGTAATACTACTAACCGACCCGCCGGGGCTGTCAAGCCCCGCGTGCGACGAAGCTCAGGAAGCCAGAGCCAGCAGGCCTTCCAGCGCCGCGGCCACCGTCTGCCGGCGCACCGCGTCGCGGTCGCCGTCGAAATGGAAGACGTCGGCGCGCGGATAGTCACCCCGCCGCTTCCAGCCGATCCAGACCGTGCCGACCGGCTTGCCCGGCAGGCCGCCGGTCGGCCCGGCGATGCCGGTGACGGCGACGGCGATCGACGCGCCGGACTTCACCAGCGCGCCGCTGACCATCTCCAGTACCGTCTCGCGGCTGACCGCGCCGTGCTCGGTCAGTGTTTCCGGGCGCACGCCCAGCAGCGCCTGCTTCGCCTCGTAGCTGTACGCCGCCATGCCGCAGTCGAACCAGGCCGAGCAACCGGGAATGTCGGTGATCATCTTGGCGATCCAGCCGCCGCTGCAGCTCTCGGCGGTGGCCAGCATCAGGTGGCGGGCCTGCAGGGACGCGCCGACCTGGCGGGCCAGGTCGTGCAGGGCTTCGTCGTCGTAGGCGGGGGGCATGGCGCGAGGGTAGCCGCGCCACCACGCGCTGACCATCGGGGGGGCTTGACGGACTCGTCTACGCGTGTAGTCTGCGCCCATGTTTACGGACGTAGACGAGAACCCGATGCAGATCAGCGATGCCGAGAGCGTGGTCATGGAAGTCCTGTGGCGGACCAGTCCGCGCGGTTCCGACGAAATCATCGCCGAGCTCGCCCGCGAGCCCGGCTGGCATGCCTCGACGGTGAAGACGCTGCTCAACCGGCTGGTGCGCAAGGGCGCGCTGGCGGTGGAGCGGGACGGGCGGCGCTTCCTGTACACGCCGGTACTGCGGCGTGCCGCCTGGGTCGCGGGCCAGAGCCGCGGCCTGCTCGACCGGTTGTTCGACGGCCGCCTGGCGCCGCTGGTCGCCCACCTCGCCGACGCCCGCGCCCTCAGCGCCGACGACATCGCCGAACTCAAGCGTCTCGTGGAGAACCTCGATGACGAGCACTGAGCTGCTGTGCGAACTGCTCGAAGCCACCCTCGCCTCGTCGCTGGCCGCGCTGGCGGTGCTGGCGCTGCGCCGGCCGCTGCGCGACTTCGCCGGTCCCGGCGCCGCCGCCCTCGCCTGGGCCGCGGTGCCGCTGGCGGTGCTGGCGGTGTGGCTGCCGGCGCGGGCGGCCGGCCCCGGCGCCGCCGGGACCGCCGGTGCGATCACCGACGCCGTGTTCGCGCCGGTGATTCAAGGCGCCGGCGCGACGTCCGCGGGGCCCTGGCTGCTGGCGCTGTGGGCGAGCGGCGCCGCGGCGGGGGCCCTCGTTTTCGCGCTGCGGCAGCGCCGGTTCCTGCGTGGGCTGCGCCCGATCGAGGGCACGCCCTGGCTGGCCAGCCCGGCCGGCGGTCCGGCGGTGGTCGGCCTGCTGCGTCCGCGCATCGTGCTGCCGGCGGATTTCCGCCTGCGCTACGACGCCGGCGAACTGACGCTCGTGCTCGCCCACGAGTGCATGCACCTGCGCCGCGGCGACCTGCCGGCGCAGGCGCTCGCGACGGTCCTGCGCTGCCTGTTCTGGTTCAACCCGCTGCTCGTCCGGGCCGAACGCCGCTTCCGCGAGGACATCGAACTGGCCTGCGACGCCGCGGTGCTGCGGCAGAACCCACGCTCGCGCCGCCGCTACGGCAGCGCGATGTTGAAGACCCATCTGGCCGATGTCGGCCTCCCGCTCGCCTGCCACTGGCAGTCGGGCCATTCCCTCAAGGAGAGAATCCAGATGCTCGAACGTCCCCTCGCTTCCTCCCGGCGCCGGCGAACCGCCGCCGTCGCGGTTTCCGTCGCGCTGATCGCGTCCGCCGGCCTGGCCTGGGCCGCGCAACCGGCAGCGCCAGCCGCCGACGCAACCGCAGGTCCCGCGCAGATCGCGGCCGATGAAGATGTGCTCACCGCGCCGGCCTATCCCGCGGCGGCCGTACGCGACCACATCAGCGGCCAGGTGCTGCTGGAGATCCTGGTCGGCGAAGACGGCGTACCGCGCGAGGTGAAGGTCGTGAGTTCCTCACCGGAAGGCGTATTCGACGCCGCGGCGGTCGAGGCGGCGCGGAACTGGCGCTTCAATGCCGGCCGCAACGGTGCCGGCGGCGAGAAGGTCGAGGGCTGGATCCGCGTGCCGGTGCGCTTCGAGGCCGAGGACCAGAATGCCGGGAGCCCCGGCACCACCTGAGCCCTGACCCGGTCGTCGCCGCGGACGCGACGGCCGAAGCGGCGGACGCTTCCGGCACAATGCCGGGGCGTCCGCCAGTTCCGAGCCCATGTCCGTCCAGTCCCCGCCGTCCGCGCCCGCCCACACGCCGTTGATGAAGCAGTTCTTCGCCGCCAAGGCGGAGCACCCCGACATCCTGCTGTTCTTCCGGATGGGCGACTTCTACGAGCTGTTCTACGACGACGCCCGCAAGGCCGCGCGCCTGCTCGACATCACCCTGACCCAGCGCGGCAGTTCCGGCGGCGCACCGATCCCGATGGCCGGGGTGCCGGTGCATGCGTACGAAGGCTATCTCGCGCGCCTGGTGGCGCTCGGCGAGTCGGTGGCGATCTGCGAGCAGATCGGCGATCCCGCGCTCGCGAAGGGCCTGGTCGAACGCAAGGTGGTGCGCATCGTCACGCCGGGCACGGTCACCGACGAGGCGCTGCTGCAGGAACGCCGCGACACCCTGCTGCTGGCGGTCGCGCGCGGGCGCGCCGGCTGGGGCTTGGCCTGGGCCGATCTCGCCGGCGGTCGCTTCCTGGTATCGGAAGTGACGACCGATGAGCAGCTCGCCAGCGAACTCGCGCGGCTCGAGCCCGCCGAGCTGCTGGTGCCCGACGAGGATGGCCTGCCCGCCTGCCTGCTCGAGCGCGGCGGCCTGCGCCGGCGTCCGCCCTGGGGTTTCGATGCCGACAGCTGCCGGCGCCAGCTGCTGCGCTTCTTCGGCCTGCACGACCTCAGCGGCTTCGGACTCGAAGAACGGCCGCTGGCGACCGCCGCCGCCGGCGCCCTGCTCGCCTACGTCGAGGAAACCCAGAAGCAGCGGCTGCCGCACCTGACCGCGATCGCGTTCGAGTCCGCCGACGACGGCATCGCCCTCAACGCGGCGACCCGCCGCCACCTCGAGCTCGACAGCCGCGTCGACGGCCGCAACGAACACACCCTGCTCGGCGTGCTCGATGCCAGCATCACCCCGATGGGCGGCCGCCTGCTGCGGCGCTGGCTGCACCGGCCACTGCGCGACCGCCACGTGCTCGCGGAACGCCACCAGGCGGTGGCGACCTTCGTGCACAGCGGTGCCCACGATGCCCTGCGCGAGCGCCTGCGCGGCGTCGGCGACCTCGAACGCATCCTGTCGCGGGTCGCGCTGCGCTCGGCGCGCCCACGTGATCTCTCCACGCTGCGCGACGGCCTGGCGATGCTCCCCGACCTGCGTGCCCTGCTCGCGCCGCTGGACGCGCCGCGGCTCGGCGCCCTCGCCGGCGAACTCGGCGAACACGCGGACGCCGCCGACCTGCTGGCGCGGGCGCTGGTCGTCCAGCCGCCGGTGCTGCTGCGCGACGGTGGCGTCATCGGCGCCGGTTTCGACGCCGAACTCGACGAACTGCGCGTGCTGTCGACCAATGCCGACCGGTTCCTGATCGACCTGGAGGGGCGCGAACGCGCGGCCACCGGCATCGCCACGCTGAAGGTCGGCTACAACCGCGTGCACGGCTATTACATCGAGATCAGCAAGGGCCAGAGCGAGCGCGCGCCGGCGCATTACACCCGCCGGCAGACGCTGACCGGCGCCGAGCGCTACATCACCGAGGAACTGAAGGCCTTCGAGGACAAGGTGCTCGGCGCCCGCGACCGTGCGCTGACCCGCGAGAAATTCCTCTACGAGCAGTTGCTCGACCGCCTCAACGAAGGCCTGGAACCGCTGCGCCGCTGCGCCGCCGCCTTGGCCGAACTCGACGTGCTGGCCGCCTTCGCCGAACGCGCGCTGGCGCTGGACTGGACCGCGCCGGAACTGGTCGACGCGCCCTGCCTGCAGATCGAACGCGGCCGGCATCCGGTGGTCGAAGCCGTACGCGCCGAGCCCTTCGAGCCGAACGAGCTGCTGCTCGACGAACAGCGGCGGATGCTGGTGATCACCGGTCCGAACATGGGCGGCAAGTCGACCTACATGCGGCAGAACGCACTGATCGTGCTGCTCGCGCACATCGGCAGCTTCGTGCCGGCGGCGAAGGCGGTGATCGGGCCGATCGACCGCATCCTGACCCGCATCGGCGCCGGCGACGACCTCGCCCGCGGGCAGTCGACCTTCATGGTCGAGATGGCGGAAACCAGCTACATCCTCCACCACGCGACCGCGCAGTCGCTGGTGCTCATGGACGAGATCGGCCGCGGCACCTCGACCTACGACGGCCTCGCGCTGGCCGAGGCCTGCGCCCGGCATCTGGCGCAGAAGAACCGCGCCTGGACCCTGTTCGCGACCCACTACTTCGAGCTGACCGCGCTGGCCGAACCCGGCAGCGGCATCGCCAACGTGCATCTGGATGCGGTCGAACACGGCGACCGCCTGGTGTTCATGCACGCGGTCAAGGACGGCCCGGCGAACCGCAGCTTCGGCCTGCAGGTCGCGGCGCTGGCCGGGCTGCCCCGCGAGGTCGTCGCGCAGGCGCGGCGCACCCTGGCCGAGCTGGAAAGCCGCGGCGGCCCGCATGCGGCCGCGGCGACCGCGCCGGCGGCGCTCGACGCACCGCTGCAGTTCGGTCTGTTCGCGCCGCAGACCTCGCCGGCGCTGGAGGAACTCGCCGCGATCGAGCCCGACGAACTCAGCCCGAAACAGGCCCTCGAAGCCCTCTACCGCCTGAAAGCGAAGCTGTAGGAGCGCCTTCAGGCTGAACGCGAAGCTGTAGGAGCGCCTTCAGGCGCGATCAGAGCGCGTCGAGGTCGCCGAGGGCCTGGATCAGCCGGCGCGCGCGCTTGTCGGGTTTGCCGGCCGGCGGCCGGTAACCGGTGGCGGTGGCGCGGCGCTGCGCCGCCGCGGCCTCGCGCGCCGCCTTCGATTCGGCAGTCTCCGCATACAGCCCCTGCGCGACCGGTGCCGGGCCGCGCTGGTCGCTGAGCCCGAGGACGTCGATCTCGAAGACGTCATCGCCGCGACGGACCCGCAGACGGTCGCCGACGCGCACGGCGCGCGAGGGTTTGCCCGCCTGGCCGCCGATCTCCACCCGGTGCGTCTCGATCGCCTGCTTCGCCAGCCCGCGCGTCCTGAAGAAGCGCGCCGCCCACAGCCAGAGGTCGAGGCGGACGCCAGGGTTCGGTTCGGGGTGCTCGGTCATCGGCGGAATTCTGCGCGCACGGGCGTTGCGGCGGGTGAACGTTTCACTCGGCCGGCGCCGTGTCCTGCGCACGCAGCGCCGGCAGCATGCGCCGCGCCAGTTCGACCGAGCGTGGCGCGGCCAGCCCGCCCCAGCGGTCGTCGATCGCGACCAGCGCGGTGCGCGCTGCCGCCACGTCGCCGGCGGCGAAGCGCGCCTCGGCCGCGTCGAGCGCCGCCGCGATTTCCGCGTCCAGTCGCGCCGCGCAGTCCGGATCGGGCCGTACCGGCGCGGCCAGCGCATCGAGCGCTTTCGCGAGTTCGCGCGCGTTCGGCACCCAGTGGTCGAGCCGCGCCGGCGAACGCACGATCACGTCGGCGAAACACAAGGCCTGCATGGAAGCCCGTGCGCGGCCGTCGTTGCCGCGGTTGCGGGGGTCCTGCTGGCCGCTGACGAAGACGAACCGGGTCCGCTGCTGCAGCTGGCGCGCGAGTTCCGGCGGCGGCGGCGCCAGTCGCGCGCTGCCGACGATCACGCTGCCTGCGAACTGCAGGGTGCCGGTGAATTCGTCCGGCCACGCCATCGCGACCCGCTGGGCGACGCGGGCGCCGCCGGAGAAACCGCCGATCCACGTTCGCGCCGGGTCGATGCGCCAGCGCGCCTTCGCGTACGAATAGGCGTCGAGGATGCGCGGAATGCGTCGCGGGAACAGCTCGACGTGATTTCCGGCGCCGCGCACGACGAGCAGCAGGATGCCGCGTTCGGCGAGCGGCCGCTTCCATTCCGGTGGCAGCGCGACCGAATCGTCCGGCAGCACGAACAGCAGCAGCCCGAAGCCGGCGTCCGGCTCCGCCGGCGGGATCCAGGCGTCGACCTCGCCGCCGGCGAACTCCTCCGCGGCGAGCCGGCGGCCGCTGGCTTCGACGAACCGGCGCAGGTCGTCGGCGGCGATCGGCGACTGCAGGCGGCGGTTGTATTCGTCGCCGTCGAGCAGCGGCGACGGCGCGTCGACCGGCAGCCGGGCGACCGTCGTGGCGGCGGACACGGTGAGCAGCATCAGCGCGGCGGCGAGTGGACTCATGGCCGAAGCCTACGCTGGCCGGAAAGGGGGAACGAGAAGCCCGTTATGGCGGCGTGCACCCCGGGGCGCTCGCGAGGCGTGGGGATCGCGGCTGAAGCCGCTCCTACGGGTGTGGCGTGCTGCGGAAATGCGAACGGCCGCCCGAGGGCGGCCGTCGCGGGGAAGCGGGAAGCGCGGCTCAGTCGGCCGAACGCGCCGCCAGGTCTTCCTTGATGCGCGCCTTCTTGCCTTCCAGCGCACGCAGGTAATACAGCTTGCTCTGGCGGACCTTGCCGCGGCGCTTGACCGTGACCGAGTCGATGATCGGGCTGTGGGTCTGGAACACGCGCTCGACGCCGAAGCCGTGCGAGATCTTGCGCACGGTGAAGGCCGAGTTCAGGCCGGCGTTCTTGATCGCGATGACCACGCCTTCGTAGGCCTGGACGCGCTCGCGGTTGCCTTCCTTGACCTTGACGTTGACGACGACGGTGTCGCCCTGGCCGAACTTCGGCAGCTCGCGCTTGACCTGCTCGGCTTCGAACTGCTGCAGCAGCTTGTGGATGCTCATGATGGGACGCCTCTGATGGTTGTTGTCGTGCGTGCCAGAGGCCCGGGAATCCGTGCGTGGCTCATGGGAAGCGCGGCAGTATAGCCGGGCAAGTGCTTGAAAGGGAAGCCGATCAGTCGCGGTCGCCGGCGATCCACGCGGCCAGCAGGGCGCGGTCGGCCTTCGTCAGCGCCATCCGCGCCAGCAGATCCGGACGCCGCTGCCAGGTGCGGCCCAGGCTCTGCTTGCGCCGCCAGCGGGCGATCGCCGCGTGGTCGCCGGACAGCAGCACCGGCGGCACGCCCTCGGTGCCACAGGCCCCCGAGCGGGTGTAGTGCGGGCAGTCGAGCAGGCCGTCCTCGAAGCTGTCCTGGCGGGCCGACTCGGCGTGGTTCAGGGCGCCGTCCTGCAAGCGCCCGACCGCGTCGATGACCACCGCCGCGGCGAGTTCGCCGCCACTGAGCACGTAGTCGCCGATCGACAGTTCCTCGTCGACGTGGCGGGCGACGAAACGCTCGTCGAGCCCTTCATAGCGGCCGCAGAGCAGGATCAGCCTCGGTAGCGCCGCGAGGTCGCGCACCTTCGCCTGGGTCAGCCGGCGGCCCTGCGGGCTCATCAGCAGCACCGGCGCCGGCGCCGGATCGGCGGCGCGCACCGCCGCCAGGCAGGCCTCGAGCGGCTCCGCCAGCATCACCATCCCGGGGCCGCCGCCGAACGGGCGGTCGTCGACACGACGGTAGTTTCCGGTGGCGTGATCGCGCGGATTCCAGCCGTGGACGGTCAGCAGCGCGCGTTCCTGCGCCCGTCCGACGACGCCGAGGCCGGCGCTGTCGCGGATGAAGTCCGGGAACAGGGTGACGACGTCGATGCGCATCGGCGCGCTCAGAAATCGGGGTCCCAGTCGACGGTCACCCGGCCGGCGTCGAGGTCGACGGCGGTGACGTACTGGCCGATCACGAACGGGATCAGGCGCTGGCGCTCGCCGTCGACCACCATCACCGCATTGGCGCCGGTGTCGAACAGGTGCGAGACGGTGCCCAGGGCGAGGCCGTCGATGGTCTGCACCGCCAGCCCCTCGAGGTCGACCCAGTAGTACTCGCCCTCGGCGGGCGGCGGCAGCCGGTCGCGCGGCACCCAGATCTCGGCGCCGTGCAGCGCCTCGGCCTGCTCGCGCGTGGCGACGTCGGGGAAGCTGGCGATGACCGTCTTGCCGGTGTCGCGACCGCGCACGCCGGAGACCTCGCGCTCGCCGTCGGCGGTGCGCAGGATCCAGGGCTGGTAGCCGAACAGAGCGGCGCGGGGATCGGTCCAGGACAGCAGCTTGAGCTCGCCCCGGACGCCGAACGCGCCGGCAACCCTGCCCAGCAGGACGCGGCGCGTCGTCGTGGTCATCGCGAAAGGTCCCGCGGCGCGGGACCGGAGGCTCAGGCCGAAGCCTGGGCCGAGGCTTCCTTGACCAGCATGCGGACCTTGTCGGTCAGCTGCGCGCCATGGAAAACCCAGTGCTGAACGCGGGCGGTGTCGACCTCGACGCGCTTCTCGGCGCCGACGGCGATCGGGTTGTAGAAACCGACGCGCTCGATCGAACGGCCGTCGCGCTTGCTGCGCGAGTCGGTGACGACGATGTGGTAGAAGGGGCGCTTCTTGGCGCCGCCGCGGGTCAGACGGATCTTGACCATGTGGTTTGCTCTGCGTTTGCGTGACAGGAACCGGCCGGGACCGGCTCGGGGAAGCCGCGCATTCTAG
>NZ_KE384525.1:44071-223424 GCF_000426365.1 Arenimonas composti TR7-09 = DSM 18010
CGCGACTCGTGGCGCCACACGCGCCTTCCTTTTCCCTGCAGGCAATTAGTTGCCCTTGCAATTATTGCAAAGGCTACTAAAATGCCGCCGCATGACCCCCTCCCGCCCCACCGGTTCCCAGCTCGGCCTGCTCGTCCGCCAGGTACGCGACGCGATGCGCGAACGCTGGGAGCACGAGCTCATCGGGGCCGGCCACGACCTGAACTTCAGCCAGTTCCTGACGATCAAGAAGCTCGCCGACGGCGTCGCCGGTGCCACCGAGCTGGCGCGCATCGCCGAGCTCAGCGGCGGCGCGATGACCCGCCTGCTGGACCGGCTGCAGGAACGCGGCCTGGTCGAACGGGTCCCCGACCCCGACGACCGGCGCGCCCTGCGCATCCACCTGACCGCCGCCGGCCGCGCGATCGCCGCCGACATCGCCGAATGCGGCGAACGCGTCCGCGACGCCGCCCTCGCCGGCCTCGGCGTCGACCAGCAGCGGCAATTCGTCGCGCTGCTCGAACACGTCCGCGACAACCTTTCCTCCCGGGACGCCTGACATGTCCGCCCGCACCTTCGGTCGCCGCACGTCCGCGGCGACGATCGCCGCCTTCGTCACCCTGCTGACCGCGGGCTGCGCGAGCACCGGCGGCCTGGCCCCCGCCGCCACGCTGCACGACGCCGATGCCGCCGGCCTGCGCCGCAGCGTCGGAGACATCGTGTTGGCCGACGCCGGCTTTCCGGATCTCGCCTGGTGGCGCGGTTTCGCCGATCCCCAGCTCGACGCCCTCGTCGACGAGGCGCTGCGCGGCAGCCCTTCGCTGGCCGCCGCCGACGCCCGCCTGCGCCGGGCTCGCGCCCAGGCCGGTCTCGCCGACGCCGCGCGCCGCCCCGCCGCCAGCGCCAGCGGCCAGTACGCGCTGGCGCAGCTGCCGGGCTCGCTCGCCGGCGACGGGCCGATGCACAACGCCGTGCTGATGGTGAACTTCGCCTGGCCGCTGGACCTCTGGGGCGGGCACCGCGCCGATTACGCCGCCGCACTCGGTGAGGCCCGCGCGGTCGAGGTCGAGGCACAGGCGGCCAGGCTCGAACTCGCCGCTGCGGTCGTCCGTGCCTACGTCGGATTCGCGCAGGCTTGTGCGGCCGAAGACATCGCCGGCCGCGAACTCGCCCGCGCCGGGGAAGTGCGCCGGCTCGTGCAGCAGCGCGTCGATGCCGGCATCGACGGCAGCCGCGGGCTGCGCGATGCCGAGGCGACCGTCGCGGCGGTGCAGGCGCGCCATCACGCCACGCAGCAGCGCATCGAGAGCGCCCGCAACGCCATCGCCGCCCTGCTCGGCGCCGGTCCCGACCGCGGCCTTGCCCTGGAGCGGCCGCGCCTGCTCGCCGCCGCCCCGCCGGCGCTGCCCGCTTCCTTGCCGAGCGACCTGCTCGGCCGCCGGCCCGATGTGGTCGCCGCGCGCTGGCGCGCCGAGGCCGCGGCGCAGCGCATCCACGCGGCCGAGGCGAAATTCCGCCCGAACGTCGACTTCAGCGGTCTGATCGGGCTGGTCGGCGGCGATCCCGCCGCGCTGTTCGCCAGCGACGCCCTGCTCGGTTTCGGCGGCCCGGCGGTCACGCTGCCGGTATTCGAGGGGCGCCGCCTGCGTGGCGAGCTCGACGGCCGCGATGCCGACTACGACCTCGCGGTGGCGACCTACGACGGCCGCGTCGCGACCGCGCTGCAGCAAGTGGCGGACGCGGTGCAGGCCGTCGCGGCGCTGCAGGCCCAGGACGAAGCGCTGCGCCGTGCCCGCGACGCGGCGTCCGAGGCGCTGGCGCTGGCGGAAGCGCGCCAGCGCTCGGGCGTCGGCTCGCGCCTGGACGTGCTCGCCGCGCACCGGCCCCTGCTCGACCTCGAACAGCAGCTCGCGACCCTGCAGGCACAGCGCTATCTCGCCGCGGTCGACCTCGACCAGGCGCTCGGCGGTGGCCTCCGGTTCGCGACGCCGCCGGCCACGAACTCCCCCTGATTCCCGCCTGACGGCAGCGACCATGACCACCGAAATCACTCCGCATCCCGTCCCCGCGCCGGCGCCCGCCAGCAACGGCCGACGCCGGCGCGCCCTGCTGGGCGTGCTCGCCCTCGTCGTCGCCGGCATCGCCGGCTGGGGCGGCTGGTATCTGCTGCACGGCCGCTGGCATGTCGACACCGACGATGCCTACGTGCAGGGCAATGTCGTCGACGTCGTGCCGCAGACCGGCGGCACCGTCGTCGCGATCGCCGCCGAGGAAGGCGACCGCGTCGAGGCCGGCCAGGTGCTGGTCCAGCTCGACGCCGACGACGCCCGGGTCGCCTACGACCAGGCCGTCGCCGACCTCGCCGCCAGCGTGCGCCAGGTGCGCGGCTTCTTCAGCGCGGTGGATGCCGGCCAGGCCGAGCGCCGCGCGCGCGAGATCGCCGTGCGCCAGGCGAGGGAGGACGTGCGCCGCCGCGAGGACCTGGTCGCCAGCGGAGCGATTTCCGGCGAAGAGCTCGCGCATGCCCGCGAGCTCCTCGCGTCCGCCGAAGCGGCGCTGGCCGGAGCGGAAGGCGACCTGGCCCGCAGCCGCGCCCTCGTCGACGCGGTGACCCTGCGCGAGCATCCGCAGGTCGCGGCCGCCGCGGCGCGCGTCCGCCAGGCCTGGCTGGACCTGCAGCGCACGAAGATCGTCGCGCCGGTCTCGGGTCATGTCGCGCAGCGCCACGTGCAGCTCGGCCAGCGCGTGTCGGCCGGCACCGCGCTCGCCACCGTGGTGCCGCTGGAGCAGGTGTGGGTCGAGGCCAACTTCAAGGAGACCCAGCTCGCCGACATGCGTCTCGGGCAGCCGGTGCGCCTGCATGCCGACCTCTACGGTGGCGACGTCGAATACACCGGCCGGGTCGTCAGCCTGGGCATGGGCACCGGCGGCGCGTTCTCGCTGCTGCCGGCGCAGAACGCGTCCGGCAACTGGATCAAGATCGTGCAGCGGGTGCCGGTGCGCATCGAACTCGATCCCGCGTCGCTGGCCGAACACCCGCTGCGCCTGGGCCTGAGCATGCACGTCGACGTCGACGTGCACGATGCCAGCGGGCCGGTGCTGGCGGCGCCGCGCGCGGAAGCCGCCCCCCACCTCAGCACCGCCGCCTACGGCGGCCAGCTCGAGGCGGTGGACGCCGTGATCGCCGACATCATCGAACGCAACCTGCCGCCGGCGCACGGCTGACGGCGTCGGCGATGGCCTCTCCCACGCCTGCCACCGGCAAGCCGGCGGCGCCGTCGGCGCCCGCCGCGTTCCGGCCGCCGAGCCTGGCGCTCGCGACCGTCGGCCTCGCGCTGGCGTCGTTCATGCAGGTGCTCGACACCACGATCGCCAACGTCTCGCTGCCGACCATCTCGGGCACGCTCGGCGCAAGCGCCAACCAGGCCACCTGGGTCATCACCTCGTTCGCGGTCAGCAATGCGATCGCACTGCCGTTGACCGGCTTCCTGACCCGCCGTTTCGGCGAGACGAAGATCTTCATATGGGCGACGCTGGCCTTCGTGGTCGCCTCCTTCCTGTGCGGCATCGCCCAGAGCATGGGCATGCTCGTCGCGGCGCGCGCGCTGCAGGGCTTCGTCTGCGGGCCGATGTATCCGGTGACGCAGGCGCTGCTGCTGTCGATCTATCCAGCGAACAAGCGCGGCCAGGCGCTGGCGCTGCTGGCGATGGTGACCGTGGTGGCGCCGATCGCCGGGCCGATCCTCGGCGGCTGGATCACCGACAACTACAGCTGGGAATGGATCTTCTTCATCAACGTGCCGATCGGCGTGTTCGCCGCCTGGATCGTCGGCACGCAGTTGCGCGGGCGGCCCGAGCAGCCGCAGCGGCAGAAGATGGACTACATCGGCCTGGCGACCCTGGTGCTCGGCGTCGGCGCGCTGCAGATCGTGCTCGACCTCGGCAACGAGCACGACTGGTTCGCGTCGACGCAGATCGTGATCCTGTCGGTGATCGCGGTGGTGGCGCTGACGGTGTTCGTGATCTGGGAACTGACCGAAAAGGACCCGATCGTCGACCTGCGCCTGTTCCGCCACCGCAACTTCGCCGCCGGCACGCTGGCGATGGTCGTGGCCTACGCGGCCTTCTTCTCGATCAGCCTGATGGTGCCGCTGTGGCTGCAGCGCAATCTCGGCTACACGGCGATCTGGGCCGGTTTCGCGACCGCGCCGATCGGCGTGCTGCCGGTGCTGCTGGCGCCGGCGGTCGGCAAGTACGCGCACCGCGTCGACCTGCGCGTGCTCGCCAGCATCGCCTTCGTGGTGATGGCCTCGACCAGTTTCCTGCGCGCCGGCTTCAACCTCGACGTCGACTTCGCGCGCGTCGCCGAGCTGCAGCTGGTGCAGGGCCTCGGCGTGGCGCTGTTCTTCATGCCGATGCTGTCGATCCTGCTGTCGGACCTGGAACCGCACGAGATCGCCGCGGGTTCCGGACTGGCGACCTTCGTGCGCACGCTCGGCGGCAGCTTCGCGGCGTCGCTGACGACCTGGGCCTGGAACCAGCGCAGCACCGTGCACCACGCGCGCCTGACCGAGCACATCGGCGCCCACGATCCGTCGACGCAGGCGCTGCTGCTGCAGCTCGGCCAGGGCGACCTGCAGCGCGGGGCGATGGTCCTCGACCAGCAGATCGGCCAGCAGGCGGCGCAGCTCGGCTTCAACGAGATGTTCCACCTGCTCGGAATGATCTTCCTCGCGGTGATCGCCTTCGTCTGGATCGCGAAGCCGCCGTTCACCGCCAAGGGCGCGCGGCCGCCCGGCGGCGATCACTGACGGCGGCGCGCCTCAGCGGCCGGGGAAGCGCCCCGGGAAGCCGCTACCCATCATGCCCTTCATGCCGCGCAGCAGGCCCTTCATGCCGCCGCGCGAGAGCTTGCTCATCATCTGCTCCATCTGCTGGTACTGCTTCAGCAGGCGGTTGACGTCGGCCGGGGTGGTGCCGGAGCCGCGGGCGATGCGGGCGCGGCGCGAGCCATTGAGCAGGCCGGGATTGCGCCGCTCCTTCTTCGTCATCGAATCGATGATCGCGACCATCCGCGGCACTTCCTTGCCGGTGACCTGGTTCTTCACGTGCTCGGGCACCGAACCCATGCCCGGCAGCTTGTCCATGAGCCCGTGCAGGCCGCCCATGTTCTGCATCTGCACCAGCTGCTCGCGCATGTCCTCGAGATTGAACTTCTTGCCCTTGGCGACCTTCTCGGCGAGCTTCTTCGCCTTCTCCTGGTCGACCTGCGACTCCACCTGCTCGACCAGGCTGAGCACGTCGCCCATGTCGAGGATGCGGTTGGCGGCGCGGTCCGGGTGGAAGACGTCGAGGCCGTCGGGCTTCTCGCCGACGCCGACGAACTTGATCGGCTTGCCGGTGATGTGGCGCACGCTGAGCGCGGCGCCGCCGCGGGCGTCACCGTCGGTCTTGGTCAGCACGACGCCGGTCAGCGGCAGCGCGTCGGCGAAGGCCTTGGCGGTGTTGGCGGCGTCCTGGCCGGTCATCGCGTCGACGACGAACAGGGTCTCGGCCGGGTCGATCGCGGCATGCAGGGCCTGGATCTCGGCCATCATCGCCTCGTCGATCGCCAGGCGACCGGCGGTGTCGACGATCAGCACGTCCATGAAGGTCTTCTTCGCCTCGGCGATCGCCGCACGGACGATGTCGACCGGCTTCTGGCCGGCATCCGAGGGGAAGAAGGTGACGCCGACCTGGCCGGCGAGCGTGCGCAGCTGCTCGATCGCCGCCGGACGGTAGACGTCGGCGGACACCACCATCACCTTCTTCTTGCGCCGTTCCTTCAGGTGCTTGCCGAGCTTGCCGACGGTGGTGGTCTTGCCGGCACCCTGCAGGCCGGCCATCAGGATCACCGCCGGCGGCTGCACGTTGAGGTTCAGCTCGCTGGCGGCCGCGCCCATGACCTCGGCGAGTTCGTCGCGGACGATCTTGATCAGGGCCTGGCCCGGCGTCAGCGAGGTCAGCACTTCCTGGCCGACCGCGCGCGCCTTGATGCGCTCGATCAGGGCCGAGACCACCGGCAGCGCGACATCGGCCTCGAGCAGCGCGATGCGCACCTCGCGGGTGGCCTCGCGGATGTTGTCCTCGGTCAGGCGGCCATGGCCGCGCAGGCGCTGGAGGGTGCCGGTCAGGCGCTGGGTCAGCGACTCGAACATGGGATTCCGGGGTGCAGCGGTAGGGCCGCGAAGTATAGCGCCGCGGCGTGAGCGGCCCGTGCCAGCCGGCGCGTGCGGGTCGAGAACGGTTCGCAGCGTGTGCGAAACTCGCCGCATGTCCGTCGCCCTCGTCCTGTCCCTGCTCGCCGCCCTGCTCTACGCCACCGCCAGCCCGCAGCTGGCCGGCGCGATCGCGGCCGCGGCGTCGTCGCCGGCCGGTTCCCGTCGCTGGCTGCCGCTGGCGCTGGCCGCGATCGGCCTGCACGTGGCCGTGCACGCGCTGGCCTGGCAGCGGCTCGGCGGCCCGGACCTGCACTTCTTCGCGGCGCTGTCGCTGGTCGGGCTCGGCATGGCCGCGCTGACGACGGCCTTCGGTCCGGGGCAGCGGATCGAAGCGCTCGGCATCCTCGTGTTCCCGCTGGCGGCGGTCTCGCTGGTCGCCTATGCCGCCAGCGGCGGCGGCCGCGCCCAGGGCGCGCTCGGCTGGCCGCTGCAGCTGCACGCGCTGCTCGCCCTGCTCGCCTACGCGACGCTGGCGGTGGCGGCGCTGGTGGCACTGATGCTGTGGTTCCAGCACCGGGCGTTGCGCCGGCGCAATCTCGGCGGCTGGCTGCGCCTGCTGCCGCCGCTGACCCAGACCGAGACCCTGCTGTTCCGCAGCCTCGGCGTCGGCTTCGTGCTGCTGAGCCTGACCCTGCTGACCGGCGTCGTCTTCGTCGCCGACCTGTTCGCCCAGGACCTCGGCCACAAGACGGTGTTGTCGATCCTGTCCTGGATCGTGCTCGCGGTGCTGCTGTTCGGGCGCCGGCGCTGGGGCTGGCGTGGGCCGCGCGCGGTGAAGCTGACCCTGGTGGCGATGGCCCTGCTGCTGCTCGCCTTCTTCGGCAGCAAGTTCGTCTACGAACTGGTGTTGCACCGCCTGTAGGCGGGCTCAGCAGGCGGCCGGGGGCGCCGGCGGCAGCGATCCGAAGGCGCCGATCGGCCGTTCCGCCGCCGGCGCCGGATCCACCGGCGCCCAGGTGTCGAAGTCGAGTTCGAGCTGGCGGGCACGCTGCAGCTCTTCGGGCGTCAGCGCGTGTTCGAGCTGCTCGATCTGCTGCGAGATGTCCGACACCAGCGTGCGCGCCCGGTGCGCGTCGACGCCGCTCGCGGCGGCCAGCGCGCGCCGGTAGAGCGCCAGCGAGCGGGCGCCGTCGCTGCCCATCACCTGCGCGAGCAGGCCGCGCCAGTCGTCGCGCAGCGGCGAATGCGCCGCCGCCAGCAGCAGCGTCGCCTCGAGATCGCCGTCGCGCGCCAGCGCCTGCAGCATCGGCCCGGCCTCGCGGCGGTAATCGGGGATCGCGGCAGCGTTCTCGACGATGTCGGCCCAGGAGAACACGCGGCCACCGGCGTACTGGCGGATCGCGGTCGGATCGCCGAGCCGCGCCGCCGTCCGCCAGCGTTCCAGGCGCGCGGTCACCGGCGTTTCCGGAACACCGGCGCAATGGCGCTCCATCTCGGCGAGCACGCCTTCCCGCCGCGCCAGTTCGGCCTCGAACGCGGCGGCGAAGTCGCGGGCGGCCGCGGCGTTCTCGCCGACGCGGGCGAGTTCGAGCGCCTGCCGGCGTTCGGCCAGCCAGCGGTCGTGCTGGTGTTGCGCGACCGGGAGTGCGGCGCAGCGTTCGAGTTCGGCCGCCAGCCGACAGGCGGCGCGGGGATGGCCCTGCCTTGCCAGGGACTCCAGCGTCGGCAGCGTGCTGGCGAGCGGGGTGTCGAGCGGCGGCAGGCTCGCCATCGCGACCTCCGGCGCGAGCGCCGGCCGCCGTTCGGCGGATTCTGCAGCCGGAGGCGATGCCGGCGCCGACGGCCCTTCCGCGGCGACCGGCGGCGTGTCGCCACCGGTCGCCCACCCACCCCACCAGACGAGCGCGGCGAGCGCCGCGGCCACGGCGGCCGCGAGCGCCGGACCGACCTGCCGGCGGGTCACGTCAGAGGATCCGCAGCGTGCGCGGCCGGCCTTCGAACAGCACGGAGATGTTCTGGTTGGCCGCGTCCAGGCAATCACCCGGTTCGATGCTTTCGGGACGGAACACCTGCAGCGAAACGCGCACGTTCTCGCCACTGCAGGCCGCCGAGGCGGCCGTGAGGCGGCCGGTACCGACGAAGTCGTTCACTTCCGAAACGCGCTCGGCGTCCAGCGCCACGCCGTCGACCGAGAGCGCGACCAGCCGCGACGCGTAATCGCCGGGCCCCTTCGCGTCGAGCGCATACGTGACCTCGATGCGCACGTCCGGACCGTGCCCGGGCGTGCACTGGAACACGTCGGTCGTCGCCCGGCTCGCCGGCAGGAAGTTCTGCAGCATCACGTCGTCGCCGGCGGCGGCAGGCGCCGCCAGCAGGGCCGCGACGAGCGCGGCGGAAAGGCAATGGAGGATCTTCATCGGCGGACGGCTCACGGGCAGGGGGTGGCGACGAGGTTCGTCGGGACCTTGTCCCCGGGCGTCACGCCATAGCCCTGGGGAGTCCGACGCGGCTCGTAGGCAGCGCGGTTATTGTAGTCGAACTCGCGCAGCGCCCCGTCGGTGCCGACGACGTAGAGCTGCAGCACGTTGGGGTTCGCACCGTGCGCGACCATCTCGGCGGCGGTGTTCCAGTCGCCCACCGAAGGATTCAGGTTGATCTGCAGTTCCTGCGGGCTCGTGTTGTACACGTTGTACGGATGGTTGTGGACGATCCCGACGATGCTCGATGCGGTCACGCCGAGCTGGGAGAGGCTGAAGGTCACCGACGTCGCGGTGCCCGGCACCAGCGCGGTCATCCGCAGCGCACCGCCGGCGTCGCGGTAGATCAGTGCGCCGTATTCGCGGTTGCGGTAGTCGGGGCGCGACTTGATGTCGGTCGACGCCGATACCGCGAGGGCGTCGGTATGCGTGTTCGCGACCGCCGGATCGGTGGAGCGGCAGGCGGGCGTCGCCGGACCGGTGCCGCCGCCGCTGCCGGGGGCGCTGAAGTCGTAGTCGAAGCCGGCACCGGGGTTGGCGGTGCAGCTGACCCCGTCCACTTCCCAGGCACTGCCGATGTATTCGCCGTTGCTGAAGTAGTCGTAGAGCGAGTAGTTGTTGGAACAGGTCTGGCCACCGATGTCGACCGACTGCGCGGCGGCATCGAGTGACGTCGCGAACATCGCCGCGACCGCGAGCAGCATCGTGCTGCGAAGGTTTGCGCGCTTCATTGCATCTCCCCGTTGTTGAAGGCGCGCGGAGTATAGGGAGATGGAAAACGCCGACTTCGCGATCGTGCGCGCGGCATCGCTCAAGGACGCTTACATCGGCGCGATGCGGGCGTGGAATTCCCGCCACCGCCACGAAGGGCGTCAGTGATTCGCTACCAGTTTCGCGACGTCACGAAGACGCGCTTCAGCCGCCTTCGGCGGCCGCATCGAGCGCTTCGGACAGACGCTCGACCGCGATCACCTCGAGGTCCTTGTAGGCGCCTTTCTTCGGGGCGTTCGCGCGCGGCACGATCGCGCGGCGGAAGCCGTGCGTCGCCGCTTCCTTCAGGCGCTCCTCGCCGTTGGGCACCGGGCGGATCTCGCCGGAGAGGCCGACCTCGCCGAAGGCGACGGTCTTCTCGGCGAGCGGCCGGTCGCGCAGCGAGGACAGCACGGCCAGCAGCACCGGCAGGTCGGCCGCGGTTTCCTGCACGCGGATGCCGCCGACGACGTTGACGAACACGTCCTGGTCGCCGGTGACGACTCCGCCGTGCCGGTGCAGCACCGCCAGCAGCATCGCCAGCCGGTTCTGCTCGAGGCCGAGCGCGACCCGGCGCGGATTCGACAGGGACGAATCGTCGACCAGGGCCTGCACCTCGACCAGCAGCGGCCGCGTGCCCTCGCGGGTCACCATCACCGCGCTGCCGGGCTGGGCGGTGCTGGCGCCGGAGAGGAAGATCGCCGAGGGATTCGGCACCTCGCGCAGGCCCTTGTCGCCCATCGCGAACACGCCGAGTTCGTTGACCGCGCCGAAGCGGTTCTTGAACGCGCGCAGCACGCGGAAGCGTGAGCCGGACTCGCCCTCGAAATACAGCACCGCGTCGACCATGTGCTCGAGCACGCGTGGACCGGCGATGCCGCCCTCCTTGGTCACGTGGCCGACGAGGAAGACCGAGGTGCCGGTCTCCTTCGCGTAGCGCACCAGCTTCGCGGCGCTCTCGCGCACCTGGCTGACCGAGCCCGGGGCGGCGGTCAGCAGTTCGCTCCACAGGGTCTGGATGGAGTCGGCGACCAGCAGCCGCGGCGTCGGCTTCGCGGCCGCCGCCAGCGCCAGGATCGATTCGATGCCGGTCTCGGCCAGCGCATGCAGGTTGTCCAGCGGCAGGCCGAGGCGCTGCGCGCGGCCGGCGACCTGGGCCAGCGATTCCTCGCCGGTGACGTAGAGCGCCGGCACCTGCGCCGCCATCGCCGCCAGCGCCTGCAGCAGGAGCGTCGACTTGCCGATGCCCGGGTCGCCGCCGACCAGCACCACCGAGCCGGCGACCAGGCCGCCGCCGAGCACGCGGTCGAGTTCGCCGATGGTCGTCGACAGCCGCACCTCGGCGTCCTGGCTGACGTCCTTCAGCGCGGTGACCCCGGCGGCTTGCGGACGCCCGGCCCAGCCGGCGTGGCGGGCCGGGGCGGCGGCCTTGCCCGGACCGGCCGGCTCGACCACGAACTCGCTCATCGTGTTCCACGCGCCGCATTCGCCGCACTGGCCCTGCCACTTGTTCGAGGAGGCGCCGCAGTCGCTGCAGACGTAGGCGGTTCGGGCCTTGGCCATCGGTTCCGGGGTCCTTGGTCGGGGAAGTGAATTTAGCCCGCCGGCGGTCTCAGGCCCTGAGCCGGCGTCGGCACAGGCTGTCGGCATTCGCCTCTGGCGGACGTCAGGAATACCACATATATTTGTGCCATGACAGCCCTCACCGCCCGCCAGCAGGCCATCCTCGACTTCGTCACCGCCCAGGTCGCGCGCCACGGGCTGCCGCCGACCCTGGCCGAGATCGCCCGCGAGTTCGGCTTCTCGCAGCCGCGCTCGGCCCAGGCCCACCTGCAGGCGCTGGAGGCCAAGGGGGTGCTGAGCCTGCTGCCCGGCAAGTCGCGCGGCATCGTGCTGCGCGACGCACCGGCGCCGGCGAATGGGCTGGCCCTGCCGGTGCTCGGCCGGGTCGCCGCCGGCGAGCCGATCGGCGACGCCGAGTTCGAGGGCCACCTGCTGCTCGACCGCGCCCTGTTCTTCCCGCGCCCCGATTACCTGCTGCGGGTGAAGGGCGATTCGATGCGCGACGACGGCATCTTCGACGGCGACCTGATCGCCGTGCACCGCACCCCCGACGCCCAGGACAACCAGATCGTCGTCGCCCGCCTCGACGGCGAACTGACGGTGAAGCGGCTCAAGCGCCGCCGCGACCGCATCACCCTGCTGCCGCGCAATCCCGAGCACGCACCGATCGAGGT
The DNA here is from genome assembly GCF_000426365.1 of Arenimonas composti TR7-09 = DSM 18010. Taxonomy (GTDB): domain Bacteria; phylum Pseudomonadota; class Gammaproteobacteria; order Xanthomonadales; family Xanthomonadaceae; genus Arenimonas; species Arenimonas composti. Next base: position 55,715 of record NZ_KE384525.1, read on the forward strand.
CCCGGCCGGCAGCGTGTTCGCGATCGAGGGCGTGTACTGCGGCCTGCTGCGGCGGGGTTAGGCATGAACGCCGTGGTGTCCCTCGAACCGCTGCTGGCCAGTCGCCAGCTCTGGCGCGGCCAGGTGTCGGCGAACGCGCCGGCGCGGCTGCCGACCGGCTTCGCCGCACTCGACGCGGTGCTGCCCGGCGGCGGCTGGCCGGAGGCGGCGTTGAGCGAACTGCTGCCGGACCTCGACGGCCTCGGCGAACTGTCCCTGCTGCTGCCGGCGCTGGTGCGGCTGACGGCGGCCGGGCGCGAGATCGTCTGGGTCGACCCGCCCTACCGCCCCTGCCTGCCGGCGCTGCTGCGGGCCGGCCTCGATCCGACCCGGCTGCACCTGGTCGACAGCGGCGGCGAGACCGCCTGGGCGCTGGAGCAGTGCCTGCGCAGCCAGGCCTGCGGCGCCGTCGTCGGCTGGCTGCCACGTGCCGACGACCGCTGCCTGCGCCGCCTGCAGGTCGCCGCCGAAACCGGCCAGGCGCCCGGCTTCCTGTTCCGTCCGCCGACCGCCGTTCGGCAGCCCTCGCCGGCGGCGCTGCGGCTGCAGGTCGCGGCGGGCGGGCGGGTGCGGGTGGTGAAGTGCCGGGGGGGGCGGGCGGGCGACGAGATTCGAGTAACGAGTGGAGAGGAACGAGTAACGAGTGAGGGCGCGCGCGGCGCGGCCACTCATCACTCGCGCGCCGCGCGCCGCGCCGAAGGCGCGACTCGTTTCCCGTTCCTCGTTTCTCGTTTCTCGCCGGCCGGGGAAACCACCGGAATCAGCGCCCTTTTCCCGCTCGCGAGGCCGGCCGAAGGCGGGGTGTCCCATGCGGGAAAAGGGATCTGACCCCGGCCAGCTCTGGGCTGCCCTGCACCTGCCGCACCGCAGCCTCGACGCGGCGCTGCGCCGGCAGGCGGATCCGGCGGCGCCGCTGGTGCTGGCGGCCGGGCCGCCGCAGCGGCGACGGGTGGTGCTGGCGAATGCCGGCGCACGTGCGGCCGGGGTCGCACCGGGGCAGGCGCTGGCGGCGGCGACGGCGCTGTGTCCGGGCCTGGTCGTGGTGCCCTGGGACGCCGCCGAAGCCGAGCGCCTGCTCGGACTGGTCGCCGCCTGGGCCTACCGCTATTCCGGCCAGGTCTGCAGCGACGGCGCCGACACCGTCTGGCTCGAGGTCGGCGGCTCGATGGGCCTGTTCGGCCCCTGGCCCCGCTTCGAGCGCCTGCTGCGCGCCGACCTGCACGAACTGCAGCTCGCGCACACCCTGGCGGTGGCACCGACGCCGCTGGCGGCGCAGGCCCTCGCCCGCGCCCACGATGGCCTGGCGGTCGGCGACCACGAAACGATGCGGCGCGCCCTCGCCGCGCTGCCGCTGGCGCTGGCGCCCTTCGACACCGCCAGCCGCGAGGCCCTCGCCGGCATGGGCGTGCGCCGGCTGCGGCAGCTGTTCGCGCTGCCGCGGGCCGGCCTGCAGCGCCGTTTCGGCGCCGGCTTCCTCGAGGTCCTCGACCGCCTGACCGGCGACGCCCCCGACCTGCGCAGCTACTGGCAGCCGCCGGACGTGTTCGCCGCCCGCTTCGAGTTCGACGACGAGATCCACTACAGCACCGGCCTGCTGTTCCCGCTGCGCCGCCTGCTCGCCGACCTCGCGGTCTTCCTCGCCGGCCGCGATGGCGGCGTCGCCCGCTTCAGCCTGGTGTTCGAACACGATCTGCGGCCGCCGAGCGAGCTGAGCGTCGGCCTGGTCGAACCGGAACGCGAGCCGGCGCGGCTGTTCGAGCTGGCGAAGCTGGCGCTGGAACGGCAGGCGGTGGCGGCGCCGGTGCGCGCGCTCGGCCTGCGCGCCGACGAGCTGCCGGCCTTCGTGCCGGCCAGCCGCGACCTGTTCGAACAGCGCCCGGCCAGCGCGCTCGACTGGCCGGCACTGCAGGCGCGGCTGCAGGCGCGGCTCGGTGCGGCGGCAGTCATGCGGCTGGAACTGGCGCCCGACCATCGCCCGGAACGGGCACAGCGCCCCGCCTCCCCCGCGCCCTCGACCCGCCACCCCGCCCTGCCCGACCCGGCGACGCTGCCGCCGCGCCCGACCTGGCTGCTGCCGCGACCGATCCCGCTGCGTGGACCGTCGCCGCGGGTGCTGGCCGGACCGGAGCGCATCGAGAGCGGCTGGTGGGACGACGGCGACGTGCGCCGCGACTACTACGTGGTCGAAACCGCCAGCGGGCAGCGCGCCTGGGCCTTCCGCGCCGCCGGCGATCGCGACGGTCCCTTCCTGCTGCACGGCTGGTTCGCGTGAGCGCCGCGCTTCCGCCGCCGCCGCGTCCGGCGGCGCCGTCGGCGTCGCTGCCCGGTTACGCCGAACTGCATTGCCTGAGCAGTTTCAGCTTCGGCCGTGGCGCCTCCAGCGCGCGCGAGCTGTTCGAGCGTGCGCGGCAGCAGGGCTATACGGCACTGGCGATCACCGACGAATGCACGCTCGCCGGCATCGTGCGCGCCTGGGAATCGGCGAAGCAGACCGGAGTGAAACTGATCACCGGCGCCGAGTTCACCCTCGACGACGGCCTGCGCTGCGTGCTGCTGGTCGAGGACCTCACCGGTTACCGCAACCTCGGCCGGCTGATCACCCGCGGCCGCCGGCGCAGCGAGAAGGGAAACTACCGGATCGACCGTGGCGATTTCGCCGCCGATGCAGGCGATGGCGGCGACGCCGGTGGCCGCCGAGACGGTGACGACGGCGACCCGTGCGCCGGCCTGCTCGCCCTGTGGCTGCCCGGTGCCGAACCCGAACCGGAGCAGGCACGCTGGCTGCAGCAGCATTTCCCCGACCGCTGCTGGCTGGCGGTGGAACTGCACCGCGGTCCCGACGACGACGCCCGCCTGGCGCAGCTGCTGGCGCTCGCGGAAGAACTGGCGATGCCGCCGGTCGCCGCCGGCGACGTGCACATGCACGTGCGCGGCCGGCGCGCGCTGCAGGACGTGCTGAGCGCGACCCGCCACCACGTGACCGTCGCCGAGGCCGGAGCGCTGCTGTTCCCGAACGGCGAACGCCATCTGCGCACGCGCCGCGCGCTGGCGGCGATCCATCCGCCGGCACTGCTCGCGGAGACGCTGCGCATCGCCGAACGCTGCCGCTTCGACCTCGGCAGCCTGAAGTACGACTACCCGCGCGAGCTGGTACCGGCCGGACACACGCTGCGCAGCTGGCTGCGCCGGCTCAGCTTCCGCGGCCTGCGCCGGCGCTGGCCCGATGGCGTGCGCGCCGATGTCGTGCGCCAGGTGCGCGCCGAGTTGCGGCTGATCGCGGAGCTGCAGTACGAGGCCTTCTTCCTGACCGTCGAGGACATCGTCCGCTTCGCCCGCGAGCAGGGCATCCTCTGCCAGGGCCGCGGCTCGGCGGCCAATTCGGCGGTCTGCTACGCGCTGCACATCACCGAGGTCGACCCGACCCATACCCGCCTGCTGTTCGGCCGCTTCCTGTCGAAGGAGCGCGACGAGCCGCCGGACATCGACGTCGACTTCGAGCACGAGCGGCGTGAGGAAGTGATCCAGTACGTCTACCGAAAATACGGCCGCGAACGCGCGGCGCTGGCGGCGACGGTGATCTGCTACCGCGGCAGGAGCGCGGTGCGCGACGTCGCGAAGGCGCTCGGGCTGCCGCCGGATCAGGTCGACGAGCTGGCGCGTTCGCTGAGCTGGTGGGACGACCTCGACGACGCCGCCACACGCGTGCGCGAACGCGGCTTCGATCCCGAGTCGCCGCCGATCCGCCGGGTGCTGGCCCTGGCCGCGGAACTGGTCGGCATGCCACGCCACCTGAGCCAGCACGTCGGCGGCTTCGTGATCTCCGACGCGCCGCTGTCGCGGCTGGTGCCGCTGCAGAACGCGGCGATGCCCGAACGCACGATCATCGAATGGGACAAGGACGACCTGGAATCGCTGGGCCTGCTGAAGGTGGACTGCCTCGCGCTCGGCATGCTGACCGCGGTGCGCAAATGCCTGCAGCTGCTGCGCGACACGCATGCGCTCGAACTCACGCCGTCGGCGATCCTGCTCGCGCAGGACGACGCGCCGGAACGCGCGGCGGCGGCGAAGCAGGCGACCTACGCGATGATCCGCGCCGCCGACACCGTCGGCGTGTTCCAGATCGAGTCGCGGGCGCAGATGGCGATGCTGCCGCGGCTGCAGCCACGCGATTTCTACGACCTGGTGATCCAGGTGGCGATCGTGCGTCCCGGGCCGATCCAGGGCGACATGGTGCATCCCTATCTCGCGCGCCGGCAGGGCAAGGAAGCGGTCGACTATCCGAAGGACGAACTGCGGCCGGTGCTGGAGCGCACGCTCGGCATTCCGCTGTTCCAGGAACAGGTGATGGAGCTGACGATGGTCGCCGGTGGCTTCACTGCCGGCGAGGCCGATGCGGTGCGCCGTGGCATGGCGGCCTGGAAGCGCCGCGGCGGCCTCGGCGAGTTCCGCGACAAGCTCTTCGCCGGCATGCAGGCGCGCGGTTACGAGCGCGCCTTCGCCGAACGCATCTATTCGCAGATCGAGGGCTTCGCCGATTACGGCTTCCCGGAATCGCATGCGGCGAGCTTCGCGCTGCTGACCTACGTCAGCGCCTGGCTGAAGTGCCGCTTCCCGGCCGCCTTCGCCTGCGCACTGCTGAACGCGCAGCCGCTGGGTTTCTACAGTCCCTCGCAGATCGTGCAGGACGTGCGCCGGCACGGGGTCGGCGTGCGTCCGGTCGATGTGCGGCACAGCTTCTGGGACAACACGCTGGAAGCGGTGGCGGTGGGCGAACGCGGCGCGCGGGCACGGCCGCCGGGCCAGGACCCGCGCGATGCGCGGACGCTGCTGCGGCTGGGCATGCGCCAGGTCGCCGGGCTCGCGCAGGCGGTCGCCGAACGCATCGTCGCGGCGCGGGCGGCGCAGGCCTTCGCCGGCGTCGAGGATCTGTGCCGGCGGGCGCAGCTCGATGCGCGTTCGCGCACCCTGCTCGCCGAGGCCGGGGCGCTGCAGGGGCTCGCCGGGCACCGGCATCGCGCGGCCTGGGCGGTGGCCGGTGTCGAGAAGCAGACGGATCTGTTCGCCGGCTCGCCGGAAGAGGACGCGGTGACGCTGCCGGTCCCGGCGGTCGGCGAGGATGTGCTCGCCGATTACGCGCGCACCGGGCTGTCGCTCGGGCCGCATCCGCTGCGCCTGCTGCGGCCGCGGCTGCGTGCGCGCCGCTACCGCGCCTCCTGCGAACTTGAGAACACGCGCCACGGCAGCGCGGTGCGCTTCGCCGGCCTGGTCACCGGGCGGCAGCGGCCGCAGACCGCCAGCGGCGTCACCTTCGTCACCCTCGAGGACGAGCACGGCATGGTCAATGTCGTCGTCTGGCATGCCCTCGGCGAACGCCAGCGGCGGGTGCTGGTCGAATCGACGCTGATGGGGGTCGAGGGACGCTGGGAAACCGTCGACGGCGTCCGCCACCTGATCGCCACCCGCCTGCTCGACGAAAGCGCCCTCGCCGGCGGCCTGCACGCCCCCTCCCGCGACTTCCGCTGAGCGCTTCGCAACTGGGGTTAACAACTGGGTTAACAACTGGGGTCAGATTCCTTCGTTAAGACGGCCGCAGACACTCGGGTTCCCGAGCCGCCCCCCCGTCTTAACGAAGGAATCTGACCCCAGTTGTTAACCCCGGCGGTCAACCCGCGGTTTGCAGGTCGTGGCGGTCGACGACCCCGAAGCCCGCTCCCGCCCGGAAATCGAAGCGTTCGACCACCACCCGCCCGTCGCCGTGGGTCGTGATCAGGTTCAGCGAATTGCCGACCTGCATGCGCACGCGCGACGACACCGCGGTGCCGGCCGACACCGCCCACGCCGACCGCCGCAGCTGCGGGAAGGAGGCCGACAGCGGCCGCACGAAGGGCCAGTGGATGTGGCCACCGAGCACGAGGTCGGCGCCCGCCTCGACCCAGGCCGGCACCGCCCGCTCGCGCCCGCGCAGCAGGTTCTTCGGATCGCGCTCCGGCGGCAGGTCGACGGGTTGGTGGGTCACGACGATCCGCACCTGCTCGGGCCGCGCCGCCCGCAGCCGCGCCGCCACCGCCGCGACCTGCGCCGCCGACACCTCGCCATGCTTGTGCCGGTAGCGGCGTGTCGTGTTGACGCCGATCACCAGCACGTCGTCGAGGTCGAGCTCCGGCGCGAAGTCGGCCCCGAAGCGGCGCACGAAGCCGCGGTACGGCGCGAACGCGCGGGTGAACACGTCGAACAGCGGGATGTCGTGGTTGCCCGGCAGCACCAGCCAGCGCGGCACCGCCAGCCGCTCGCAGAAACGCAGCGCCGCCGCGAACTGCCGCCGGCGCGCGCGCTGGGTCAGGTCGCCGGACAGCACCAGCACGTCCGGCCGCCGCTGCTGCGCCAGTGCGACCACCGCCTCGACCACTTCCGGCTGCTCGGTGCCGAAGTGGGTGTCGGACACGTGCAGCAGCAGGCTCATTCCGGCGCCACCCGGTCCGCCGGGGCCGGCAGCAGCAGGCGCAGCGGCCGTGGCGACACGTCGAAGACCAGCGGCGCCTCCATGTGCAGGATCTCGCCGTCCAGCGCCAGCTTGCAGCGACGCGGCCCCCGCGGCACGACGGTGAGCCGGCGGAAGGCGAAGGTCTCGATGTTCTCCGCGTCGCCGAGGCGTCCGAGCGCCCCGCGCAGCGCCAGCCACAGCAGCGACCACCAGCCGCAGGGCTTCACCAGCACGCCGGTCAGCTCGTGGTCGCGCTGCGGATCGGCGTCTTCGATGCCGACCATGTCGAGCTGCAGCCGGTTGTTGCCGACGAACAGCGAGGGCGTGCGCACGCGCCGCGAACCGCCCTCGCCCTCGATATCGAGTTCCAGCAGCACCCGTTCCCGCAGCAGGGTCACCAGGCCGGAGAAATAGGCGACGGCGCGGTGGCGCCCGAAACGCTGTTTGTCGTCCTCGCGGCGCTCGAGCAGCTCGGGATAGAGACCGAGGCTGGCATTGACCAGGAAGGGCCGGCCATTGACGCGGCCGACCTGCACCGGCGCCGGCTGCGCCCGCAGCAGCGCCCGCGCCGACTCCGCGGCTTCGAGCGGAATGCCGTGCTCGCGCCCGAACAGGTTGAAGGTGCCTTGCGGCAGCACCGCGTAAGGCAGGTCGTCGGCGAGCGCACGCCGCGCGACCGCGTTCAGGGTGCCGTCGCCACCGGCGGCGACCAGCACCCCGTTCGACGCCTGCACCTGCCGGGCCGCGTCGGCGACCGTGGCCTCGATGCCCGCCGGATCGGTGATTTCGACGAAGGCGTGCCGGCGGCCGGCAGCGTCGAGCACGCCGGCGATCGCCCGCCGCGCCTCGTCGGCGTCGCCGTGGCCGGAACCGGCATTGATCACGATGACGAAAGGCGCGTCCGCCGCCGGCGGCGCGCTCCGGGTGCGAGCGTCCATCGCGGCACTGTGGCGGCGGTGGTGTCAGCGGCGGATCAAGGTGGCCGCACCCTGGGTGCCCGGCGCCGGAAAAGCGAAGCCCCGCCGGAGCGGGGCTTCGTGACCTGGTGCCGGAAACAGGAGTCGAACCTGCGACCTACGCATTACGAATGCGCCGCTCTACCAACTGAGCTATTCCGGCGTGGGCCGCGGATTCTACGGGGAGGGTGCGGGGCGGGTCAATTTGGAGCGTGCGCATCGCGCCTGAAGGCGCTCCTACAGCAGGCATCGCTCAGTCCACGAGGGCGATGCGGAGTTCCTTGGGGAGGGCGAAGACGACGTTTTCCGGCTCGCCTTCCAGCGACTCGACGCGGGCGGCGCCGAGCTCGCGCAGGCGGCTGATGACGCCTTCGACCAGCACCTCGGGGGCCGAGGCGCCGGCGGTGACGCCGACCCGTTGCGCGCCGGCGACCCAGGTCGGGTCGATGTGTTCGGCGCCGTCGACGAGGTAGGCGCGGGCACCCATCTTCTCGGCGACGTCGCGCAGGCGGTTGGAGTTCGAGCTGTTCACCGAGCCGACGACCAGCACCACGTCGCAGCGCTGCGCCAGCTGGCGTACCGCGTCCTGGCGGTTCTGGGTGGCGTAGCAGATGTCGTCGTGGCGCGGGCCCTGGATGTTGGGGAAGCGCGCCTGCAGCGCCGCGATGATCTCGCGGGTGTCGTCGACGCTCAGCGTGGTCTGGGTCGTGTACGCGAGGTTGTCCGGCTGCGTCGGCTGCAGGTGGGCGACACCGGCGACGTCCTCGACCAGGTGGATGTGGTTGTCGCCGTGCTCGCGCCGCCACTGCCCCATCGTGCCCTCGACCTCGGGGTGGCCGGCATGGCCGATCAGCACGACGTCACGGCCGGCGCGGCAATGCCGGGCGACCTCGATGTGCACCTTGGTCACCAGCGGACAGGTCGCGTCGAACACCTTCAGCCCGCGCCGCTCGGCCTCGGCGCGCACGGCCTGCGAGACGCCGTGGGCGCTGAAGATCACCGTCGCGCCGGCCGGCACCTCGTCCAGTTCCTCGACGAAGATCGCGCCGCGCTGGCGCAGGTCCTCGACGACGAAGCGGTTGTGCACGACCTCGTGGCGCACGTAGATCGGCGCGCCGAGCTGTTCGATCGCGCGCTTGACGATCTCGATCGCGCGGTCGACACCGGCGCAGAAACCACGGGGATTGGCGAGCAGGACGTCCATGGCCGCGATCATCCTCCTTTCGCCGCGCCGCTGTCGGCGCGGAAGCTGAACAGCACCAGCAGGATCGCGCCGACGACGATCGCGCTGTCGGCGACGTTGAAGGCCGGCCAGTGGTGCTCGCCGATGTACCAGTCGACGAAGTCGACGACCTTGCCGATGCGCACGCGGTCGATGAGGTTGCCGAGCGCACCGGAGATCACCAGCGCCAGCGGCAGCGCGGTGCGCCAGTCACCACGCGGCGTGACCCGCAGCCACAGCGACAGCGCGACGCTGATCGCGACCGCGAGGCCGCCGAACAGCCAGATCTGGGCGCCACCGGCGTCCGCGAGCATCCCGAACGAGGCGCCGGGGTTGAAGTGCAGCGTCCAGTTCCAGAAACCGTCGATCACCGGAATGCGCTCGCCGGGCGCGAGGTGCTTCAGCGCCAGCAGCTTCGTCCACTGGTCGATACCGATCAGCAGCGCCGACAGCAGCAGCCAGGCCAGCGCGTCGGGCCGCGGCGGCGCCTGCAGCGCGGCGCGGAAACGGGCGAAATCGCCGCGCAGGCCGCCCTGTCCGGTCGCCGCCATCAGAACCACCGCCGGTTTTCGCCGGCCCCGGCGACGTTGCTCACACAGCGGCCGCACAGGCCCGGATCATCGGCGTGACTGCCGACGTCGGCGACGTAGTGCCAGCAGCGCACGCACTTGCCGTGCGTGGTCGACACCGCGTGGATCCACGGCGTTTCCACCGGCGCGCCGTCGGTCGGTTTCAGCGTGAAGCGCGAGGTGATGAAGAAGAACTTCAGCTCGTCGGCGACGGGCGCCAGCCGCGCCTGCTGTTCCGGCGGCAGCAGCACCTCGACCTCGGCCTCGAGCGAGGCGCCGATGGCGCCGTCGGCGCGCATCGGCTCGAGCACGCGGGCGACCGCCTCGCGCAGTTCGAGCAGCTTCGCGAAGTCGTCGGCCGACAGCACCGCGTCGGCCGGCAGCGGCGCCAGGCCGTCGTACCAGGTCGACAGCAGCACGTGTTCGTCGCGTTCACCCGGCAGGTGCTGCCAGATCTCCTGCGCGGTGAAGACGAGGATCGGCGCGATCCAGCGCACGAAGGCCTCGGCGATGCGGAACATCGCGCTCTGCGCCGAGCGCCGGCCGCGACTGTCGACCGGCATCGTGTACAGCCGGTCCTTGGTCACGTCGAGGTAGATCGCGCCGAGGTCGTTGGTGCAGAAGTTCTGCACCGCGGCGATCACCGCGGCGAAGTCGTAGCGCTCGTAGGCCTCGGCGATCTGCGCCTGCAGCGCATGCGCACGATGCACCGCCCACTGGTCGAGCAGCAGCAGTTCGCCGTTCGCCAGCAGGTGCCGCGCCGGATCGAAGCCGGCGAGGTTGCCGAGCAGGAAGCGCGCGGTGTTGCGGATGCGGCGGTAGTTGTCGGCGCTGCGCTTCAGGATCGCGTCGCTGCACGACATCTCCATCGTGTAGTCGGTGCTGGCGATCCACAGGCGCAGCACGTCGGCGCCGAGCGCGTCGATGACCTTCTGCGGCTCGACCACGTTGCCGAGCGACTTCGACATCTTGCGGCCGTTCTCGTCGACGACGAAGCCGTGCGTCAGCACCGCCCTGTACGGCGCGGCGCCGTCCATCGCGACGCCGGTCAGCAGCGAGCTGTGGAACCAGCCGCGATGCTGGTCGCTGCCCTCGAGGTACAGGTCGGCCGGCTTGCCGATGCCGCGGGCGGCGAGCACCGCCTCGTGGGTGACGCCGGAATCGAACCAGACGTCGAGGATGTCGGTGACCTTCTCGTAGTCGGCCGCCTCGGCGCCGAGCAGCTCGGCGGCATCGAGCGCGTACCAGGCATCGGCACCGGCCTCGGCGACGCGGTCGGCGACCGCACGCATCAGCTCGACGCTGCGCGGATGCGGCTCGCCGCTCACCTTGTGGATGAACAGCGCGATCGGCACGCCCCAGGTGCGCTGGCGACTGATGCACCAGTCGGGACGGCCTTCGATCATGCCGGTGATGCGCGCCTCGCCCCAGCCCGGCACCCACTGCACGCCGCGGATCGCGTCGAGCGCGTCGCGACGCAGGTTCGCCTGCTCCATCGAGATGAACCACTGCGGCGTGGCGCGGAAAGCCACCGGCGACTTGTGCCGCCAGCAGTGCGGGTAGCTGTGCTGCAGCTTGCCGGCCGCCAGCAACACGCCGCGCTCGGCCAGCAGCTGCACGATCGTGCCGTTCGCCTTCCAGATGAACTGGCCCGCGAAGAGCGGCGTGCCCGGCAGGTAGACGCCGTTGCCGCCGACCGGGTTCAGTTCCGGCGTCGAGTACTTCCCGAGCAGGCCGTACTTCAGGCCGACCTGGTAGTCCTCCTGGCCGTGGCCGGGGGCGGTGTGCACGGCGCCGGTACCGGCATCGGTGGTCACGTGCTCGCCGAGGATCACCGGGATCACCCGCTCGTAGAACGGATGCGCCAGCGCGACGTGCTCGAGCCCGGCGCCGGCCGTGCGGCCGAGTTCGACGACTTCGCCGACGCCGTAGCGCTGCAGCGCCGCTTCCGCGAGGTCGGCGGCGAGCACCAGCAGCTGGCGGCGGTCGCCGCGGGCCGGGCCTTCCACGAGCACGTAGTCGATCCCGGCGCCGAGGGTGACCGCCAGGCTGGCCGGCAGCGTCCACGGCGTCGTCGTCCAGATCGGGATCGCGACGATCGTCGCCTCGTCTACCTGCACGCCGAACTTCGACGCCAGCGCCTTCGGGTCGCGCGCGTCGTAGGCGACGTCGACCATCGGCGATTGCTTGTCGGCGTATTCGATCTCGGCCTCGGCCAGCGCCGAGCCGCAGTCGAAGCACCAGTGCACCGGCTTGACGCCGCGGCTCAGGTGGCCACGCTCGACGATCTTCGCCAGCGACCGCAGCATGTCCGCCTCGAAGGCGAAGTCCATCGTGCGGTAGGGATGGTCCCAGTCGCCGGTGACGCCGAGGCGCTGGAAGTCGCGCGACTGCCCGGCGATCTGCTCGCCGGCGTATTCGCGGCATTTCGCGCGGAACTGCGCGGCGTCGAGCCTGTCGCCGACCTTGCCGAACTTCTTCTCGACGACGAGCTCGATCGGCAGGCCGTGGCAGTCCCAGCCCGGCACGTAGCTGGCGTCGTAGCCGGCCAGCAGGCGCGACTTCACGACGACGTCCTTCAGCACCTTGTTCACCGCGTGGCCGATGTGGATCGCGCCGTTGGCATACGGCGGGCCATCGTGCAGCACGAACGGCGGCCGGCCGGCGGCCTTCGCGCGGATGCGCGCGTACAGGCCGTCGTCGCGCCACTGCGCGAGCATCGCCGGCTCCCGCTTCGGCAGGTCGCCGCGCATCGGGAATGCCGTTTCCGGCAGGCTGATCGTGTGTTTGTAGTCCTTGCCGCTGTCGCTCACGCCGAAACTCCGGGTTGCCCGTCCGCGCGCAGGATCCGTCGGGCCTGCGCGCTGTCTTCATCCATCTGCCGGACCAGCGCCGGCAGGTCTGCGAACTTCATCTCGTCGCGCAGCTTCGCGACGAACTCGACCTCGATGCGGCGGCCGTAGAGGTCGCCGTCGAAGTCGAACAGATGGGCCTCGAGCAGCGGCTCGACGCCGTCGACCATCGGCCGGGTGCCGAGGCTGGCGACGCCGGCCCGCGGCGCCTCGCCGACGCCGTGCACCCACACCGCGAAGATGCCGCCGAGCGGCGGCCGCTTGCCGCCGAGGCGGAGGTTCGCCGTAGGGTAGCCGAGCCGGCGCCCGAGCTGGGCGCCGCGCACGACCTTGCCGGCGATCGCGTAGCGGCGGCCGAGGCCGCGCGCGGCGGTCTCGAGCTCGCCGGCCGCCAGCGCGGCGCGCAGCGCGCTCGCCGACACCCGGCCACCGTCGACGCAGACCGGCGCCAAAACCTGCGCGCTGAAGCCGAGCTCGGCGCCGAGTTCGCCGAGCAGGGCGACATCGCCGGCGCGGCGGTGGCCGAAGCGGAAGTCGTGGCCGACCCAGACCTCGCGCGCCGCCAGCCGGCGCACCAGCACCCGCTCGACGAACTCGCGCGCCGGCATCGCCGCCATCGCGCGATCGAAGCGCAGCAGGCCGACGACGTCGATGCCCAGGTCGCGCAGGCCCTCGAACTTGGCGCGCGGCAGGCTCAGCCGGGTCGGCGGATCGGCGGGGGCGAAGAACTCGCGGGGCAGCGGTTCGAAGCTCACGGCGGCGGCCGCCAGCCCGGTCGCGGACGCACGTTCGCGAACGCGGCCGACCAGCGCCCGATGACCCCGATGGAGGCCGTCGAAGGCGCCGATGCACACCACGCTGCCGTGCGGGCAAGGAGACTCGCCCTCGACGTCCCGGAACAGCCTGCTCATAGACGCGGAATTATGCCAGCCGCGACGCGCCCGCGCCGGCTCACTGCAGCCCACGCAGCTCGCGCGGACGCCAGCCCAGCGCCAGCAGCGCCAGGCCGTAGGCGCCGGCGCCGGCGGCGACCACCGCCAGCAGCAGGCCCCACTGCGCGGCCCCGGCCCAGGCCCGCCAGTCGCCGACCGCCTGCGAGGCCGCGAGCACCGCGGTCGCCAGTGCCACGCTGGCCACCGCCAGCCGCAGCAGGTGCCGGCCCCAGCCCGGCCCGAGCCGGAAGCCCCGGTCCCGGCGCAGGTAGCGCCACAGCAGCCAGGCATTGGTGAGGCCGGCCAGGGCCGTCGCCAGGGCGATGCCCGCATGCGCCCCGGGCACGTCGCCGAGCCACAGCGGCGTGGTGATCGCCACCGTCAGGCCGACGTTGACGAACACGGTGATCACCGCTGCCCGCATCGGCGTTTTCGTGTCCTGGCGGGCGTAGAAGGCCGACAGCAGCACCTTGCTGGCCATGAAGCCGGGAATGCCCAGGCTCATCGCCGTCATCGCGAGCGCGGTCATCCGGCTGTCGTCGGCGGCGAAGGCGCCGCGTTCGAAGATCGTGATCGCCATCGGCTCGGCCAGCAGGGCCATGCCGAGCGCCGCCGGCACCGCCAGCAGCAGCACCGTGCGCAAGCCCCAGTCCAGGGCCGCGGCGTAGCCGGCGTCGTCGGTGTCGGCATGGCGGCGCGACAGGTGAGGCAGGATCACCGTACCCAGCGCCACCCCGAACACGCCGAGCGGGAACTCGATCAGGCGGTCGGAGTAGTACAGCCAGCTCTGGCTGCCGACGACCAGCCAGGAAGCGAACATCGTGCCGACGATCAGGTTCAGCTGCGCCACCGAGGACGAGAACAGGGTCGGCAGCATCAGCCTGCCGACCCGGCGCACGCCCTCGTGCCGGAGCGAAAAGCGCAGCCGCGGCCGCAGTCCGAGCCGGCCCATCGCCGGCCACAGCAGCACGAGCTGAAGTACCCCGGCGGCCAGCACGCCCCAGGCCAGGGCGTAGACCGGGCGCTCGAGCAGCGGCGCCAGCCACAGCATCGCCGCGATCACCGCCAGGTTGTGCAGCACCGGCGTCACTGCCGGCAGGCCGAAGCGCTGGAAACTGTTCAGCACGGCGCCGGCCAGTGCCGTCATCGATACCAGCGCCAGGTAGGGGAAGACGATGCGCAGGAGGTCCGCGGTCAGCGCGAACTTCGCGGGCTCGTCGAGCACGCCGGGGGCGATCGCCGCGACCACCAGCGGCGCCGCCAGCAGACCCAGGCCGCTGACCAGCAGCACGGTCGCGCACAGGGCGCCGGCGACGTGGTCGAGGAAGTCCTTCAGCGCCGCCGCGTCGCCCTTCTGCCGCAGTTCCGACAGCACCGGCACGAAGGCCGACGCGAACGAACCCTCGGCGAAGATCCGCCGCAGGTAGTTCGGGATCCGGTAGGCGATCGCGAAGGCGTCGACCAGGGCGCCGGCCCCGAACAACTGGGCCTGCACGACGTCGCGGACGAAGCCGGCGACCCGGCTCAGCAGGGTCATCGCGCTGAAGACGGCGGTGGAGCGGAGCAGGCCGCCGCCGCGACGGCTCATCGGCTCACCCCGGCGGCGGGCCGAGGCATGGTTTGACTCGGCGGCGCCGCTCGCCCATAATTCCGGGTCTTTCGCGCACCACCCCTCTTTTTTCGCCGCGCCCGTCCGGGCCGGCCGTCAACTTCAGATTCCAGGATCCCGCCGTGGCCAACATCAAGTCCGCCAAGAAGCGCGCCAAGCAGACCGTCGTCCGCAACGCCCGCAACTCCGCCCAGCGCTCCATGCTGCGCACCGCCGTCAAGAAGGTCATCAAGGCCCTCGATGCGAAGGACGTGGCCGGCGCCGAAGCCGCCTACACGACCGCCGTGCCGATCCTGGACCGCTTCGCGGCCCGTGGCCTGATCCACCGGAACAAGGCTGCCCGCCACAAGAGCCGCATCAGCGCCCGCATCAAGGCCCTGAAGCAGGCCGCCTGAGCCGACGCGCTCCAGGCAGTTCGAGGAAAAGCCGGCGCAAGCCGGCTTTTCTGCTTTCGGGGCCCGGGAAATCCGCGGCTCAGCCATCGCGGCGCATCTCCGCGCGCGCGGCCGCTTCCGCCGCTTCCTCCAGCGCCGCGGCCTTCAGCTCGTCGAAGAACTGCTGCACCTTCAGCATGATCGGCCAGGTGTTCTCGCGGCCGATCGCCGAGACCAGGAACCAGGGTTCCTTCCAGTCGAGTTCGCGCACCAGCGCCTCGGCGCGGTCCTGGGCCTCTTCAGGCGGCAGCAGGTCGGCCTTGTTCATCACCAGCCAGCGCGGCTTTCCGAGCATGTCCGGGTCGTGCTTGCGCAGTTCGGCCTCGATCGCCCGCACCTGGCCGGCCGGGTCGACGCCGTCGTCGAACGGCGCCAGGTCCACGAGATGCAGCAGCAGGCGGGTGCGCTGCACATGGCGCAGGAACTGGGCGCCGAGGCCGGCGCCGTCGGCCGCACCCTCGATCAGGCCGGGGATGTCGGCGATCACGAAGCTGCGGTCCATCTCGACGCTGACCACGCCGAGGTTCGGATAAAGGGTGGTGAAGGGGTAATCGGCCACCTTCGGCGTCGCCGCCGAAACGGCGCGGATGAAGGTCGACTTGCCGGCATTCGGGAAGCCGAGCAGGCCGACATCGGCGAGCAGCTTCAGTTCCAGCCGGATCTCGCGCGCCTCGCCCGGGGTACCGGTGCCGGCCTTGCGCGGCGCCCGGTTCACCGAACTCTTGAAGTGCACGTTGCCCTTGCCGCCCTGCCCGCCCTGGGCGACCAGCAGGCGCTCGCCATGGGCGGTGAGGTCGCCGATGATCTCGTCGGTCTCGACGTTGATGACCTCGGTACCGACCGGCACCCGGATCACCACGTCCTCGCCGGCCTTGCCGAACATCTGCCGGCCCATGCCGTTCTGGCCGCGCTGGGCGCTGAAGTGGCGCTGGTGGCGGAAGTCGATCAGGGTGTTGAGGTTCTCGTCGGCGACGAGGTACACGCTGCCGCCGTCGCCACCGTCGCCACCGTCGGGGCCGCCGAGCGGGATGAACTTCTCGCGGCGGAAGCTGATGCAGCCGTTGCCGCCGTTGCCGGCGGTGACGAGGATCTGCGCTTCGTCGACAAATTTCACGATGGACTTCCCTGGCGCTGCGCGTTCATGCGTCGGCACCGATTGTGGGCCGCGGCCGCGGTGCCGGAAAGGGCGCGGACGTGGCGGATTGCGGGCAGGAAAACAAAAGCCCCGCCGAAGCGGGGCCCTGTCGGCGCATCCGGACGGAGATCACTCCGCCGGGACGACGCTCACGGTGCGGCGCTTCTTCGGGCCCTTGATCGAGAACTCGACCTTGCCGTCGACCAGCGCAAACAGGGTGTGGTCGCGGCCGAGGCCGACGCCCATGCCCGGGTGGAACTCGGTGCCACGCTGACGGACGATGATGTTGCCCGCCTCGATGGCCTGGCCGCCGTAGATCTTGACGCCCAGGTACTTCGGGTTGGAATCGCGGCCGTTGCGCGACGAGCCTACGCCCTTTTTCTGTGCCATGACGTTGTCTCCTCTGCCTTAGCCGGCGATGCCGGTGATTTCGATTTCGGTGTAGTACTGCCGGTGGCCCATCTGCTTGCGATGGTGCTTGCGGCGACGGAACTTCACGATCCGGATCTTCTCCAGGCGACCGTGGGACTTGATGGTGGCCGAGACGGTGGCGCCGGCCACGGTCGGCGCGCCGACGGTGACGGACTCGCCGTTGCCGACCAGCAGCACCTTGTCCAGGGTGATGGCCGAACCCACTTCGGCGTCGAGCTTCTCCACGCGCAGGGTTTCGCCCTGCATCACGCGGTACTGCTTGCCGCCGGTGACGATGACTGCGTACATGACCGGGATTCCTCTGTAGTTATTTTTGCGAAACCTGCCCGAGGTCGGCGGACAGAAGCGGGATTGTAGGTGGGACGGAGCCTTCGGGTCAACCTGGAACACCTTTCCGGACGGGGGATGAACGGATTCCGGGGCGTGGGTTGTGCATGGGCGCGGGGGCGCCACTTCGGGTGGGCGCTGCGGACCCGGGCGCATATCGCGGCTGAAGCCGCTCCTACACGAGGCGGTCGGCGGGGCGCTGTCTGGACCTGCGGGTCGGACGCGGGGCCCCTGATAGACTGCCTTGTTCCTCCTCCCCCAGGAGTCGCCCCCGGCGCATGGACACGATCCGCATCCGCGGTGCCCGCACCCACAACCTGAAGAACATCGACCTGGACCTGCCCCGGGACCGGCTGATCGTGATCACCGGCCTGTCGGGTTCGGGCAAGTCGTCGCTCGCGTTCGACACGATCTACGCCGAGGGCCAGCGCCGCTACGTCGAGTCGCTGTCGGCGTATGCGCGGCAGTTCCTCAGCGTGATGGAGAAGCCGGACGTCGACCACATCGAGGGCCTGAGCCCGGCGATCTCGATCGAGCAGAAGTCGACCTCGCACAACCCGCGCTCGACCGTCGGCACGATCACCGAGGTCTACGACTACCTGCGCCTCCTCTACGCCCGCGTGGGCAGCCCGCGCTGCCCGGACCACCAGTACCCGCTGGAGGCGCAGACGATCGGCCAGATGGTCGACCAGGTGCTGGCGCTGCCCGGGGACCGCCGCTACATGCTGCTGGCGCCGGTGGTGCGCGACCGCAAGGGCGAGCACGTGCAGGTGTTCGACCAGCTGCGCGCCCAGGGTTTCGTGCGCGTGCGCGTCAACGGCCAGCTGCACGAACTCGACGCGGTGCCGGTGCTGGCGCTGCGGCAGAAGCACACGATCGAGGTCGTGGTCGACCGCTTCAAGCCGCGCGCCGACCTCAAGCAGCGCCTGGCCGAGAGTTTCGAAACCGCGCTGAAGCTCGGCGACGGCCTGGTCCAGGTGCAGGACCTCGACGATGCCTCGGCGGCGCCGCTGCTGTTCTCCTCGAAGTTCAGCTGCCCGGTCTGCGACTACGCGCTGCCGGAGCTGGAGCCGCGGCTGTTCTCGTTCAACGCGCCGATGGGCGCCTGCCCGAGCTGCGACGGCCTCGGCGTCACCCAGTTCTTCGACCCGTCGCGGGTCGTCGTGCATCCCGAGCTGAGCCTCGCGGCCGGCGCCGTGCGCGGCTGGGACCGCCGCAACGCCTACTACTTCCAGCTGATCGCCTCGCTGGCCAGGCACTACGGCTTCAGCGCCGACATGCCGTGGCAGGACCTGCCGGAGAAGGTGCGCCAGGCGGTGCTCTACGGCAGCGGCAAGGAAGTGATCACCTTCACCTACCTCACCGAGGCCGGCGGCCGCACCCAGCGCAAGCACGTGTTCGAGGGCATCGTGCCGAACCTCGAGCGCCGCTATCGCGAGACCGAATCGCAGGCGGTGAAGGAGGAACTGGCGAAGTTCATTTCCGACCGCCCCTGCCCCGAATGCGCCGGCGCCCGCCTCAACCGCTCCGCCCGCAACGTCTTCGTCGCCGAGCGCGGCCTCGCCGAGATCACCAAGCTGCCGGTGGACGAGGCCCTGGCCTTCTTCGAGACGCTCGAGCTGAGCGGCTGGCGCGGCGAGATCGCCGCGAAGATCGTCAAGGAGATCCGCGACCGCCTGCGCTTCCTGGTCGACGTCGGCCTCGACTACCTGACCCTGGAGCGCAAGGCCGATTCGCTGTCCGGCGGCGAGGCGCAGCGCATCCGCCTGGCCTCGCAGATCGGTGCCGGCCTCGTCGGCGTGATGTACGTGCTCGACGAGCCCTCGATCGGCCTGCACCAGCGCGACAACGAGCGCCTGCTCGGCACCCTCACCCGCCTGCGCGACCTCGGCAACACCGTGATCGTCGTCGAGCACGACGAGGATGCGATCCGCCTCGCCGACCACGTGGTCGACATCGGCCCCGGCGCCGGCGTGCACGGTGGCGAAGTGGTCGCCCAGGGCACGTTCGAGGACATGCTGGCCTCGCCGCGCTCGGTGACCGGCGCCTTCCTGTCGGGACGCCGGCGCATCGAGGTGCCGGCGAAACGGCACAAGCCGAACCCGAAGATGACGCTGCAGCTGCGCGGCGCCCACGGCAACAACCTGAAGGACGTCGACCTCGAGATCCCGGCCGGGCTGTTCACCTGCGTCACCGGCGTGTCCGGCTCGGGCAAGTCGACGCTGATCAACGACACCCTCTACCACCTCGCCGCGAACGAACTGAACGGTGCCGCGCATACGCCGGCGCCGTTCCGCGAACTGCACGGGATGGAACTGTTCGACAAGGTCGTCGACATCGACCAGTCGCCGATCGGGCGCACGCCGCGTTCGAACCCGGCGACCTACACCGGCCTGTTCACGCCGCTGCGCGAGCTGTTCGCGCAGGTGCCGGAAGCGCGCGCGCGCGGCTATTCGCCGGGGCGCTTCAGCTTCAACGTGCGTGGCGGCCGCTGCGAGGCCTGCCAGGGCGACGGCCTGATCAAGGTCGAGATGCACTTCCTGCCCGACGTCTACGTGCCCTGCGACGTCTGCCACGGCAAGCGCTACAACCGCGAGACGCTGGAGATCCTCTACAAGGGCTACAGCATCCACGACGTGCTCGAGATGACCGTCGAGGACGCACTGAAGCTGTTCGAGCCGGTGCCGCCGCTGGCGCGCAAGCTCGAGACCCTGGTCGACGTCGGCCTGAGCTACATCAAGCTCGGCCAGAGCGCGACCACGCTGTCGGGCGGCGAGGCGCAGCGGGTGAAGCTGTCGAAGGAGCTGAGCCGGCGCGATACCGGCCGCACGCTCTACATCCTCGACGAGCCGACCACCGGCCTGCATTTCCACGACATCGAGCACCTGCTGACGGTGCTGCACCGCCTGCGCGACGACGGCAACACGGTGGTGGTGATCGAACACAACCTCGACGTGATCAAGACCGCGGACTGGGTGGTCGACCTCGGCCCGGAAGGCGGCCATCGCGGCGGCACGATCCTCGCGACCGGCACGCCGGAGGAGATCGCCGCGAATCCCGAGTCGCATACCGGCCGCTTCCTCGCGAAGGTGCTGGCGGATCCGAAGGCACGCGCGGTTGCGCCGGCGAAGGCTGCCCGCCGCAGCAAGAAGGCCGGCAACGACGACGTCCCCAGGGAAGGAAGGAAGAGCGCATGAACCCGGTGTTCCGCATGGACGCAGACGTCCGCTGGCGCGACATGGACGCCTTCGGCCACGTCAACAACGCGGCCTTCCTCGGCTATGTCGAGGAAGCGCGCGTGCAGTGGTTCAAATCGCTGAGCAGCGACTGGGCCGCGGAAACCTCGGCGCCGATCATGGCGGCGGTGACGATGAACTACCGCCGGCCGATCGTGTGGCCGGAGACCCTCACGGTCGAACTGCTGGCCGAACGGGTCGGCAACAAGAGCCTGACCCTCGCCCATCGCATCGTCTCGGCGGGCGATCCGTCGGTGGTCTACGGCGACGGCAATACGGTGCTGGTGTGGGTGGACCGGGCGGGGCAGTCCGTGGTGTTGCCGGAGGGCGTGCGGGCCGCTTGTTCCCTCTGAAAAGGCAAGTAGTGAATAGCAATCAGGAAGTAGAAGTGGCGACGCCCCCTCTACCTGCTGCTTCCTAATCACTATTTCCTGCAGAGGGCGCATCACGCCGGACGGGGAACGCCGCGAACACCCGGCGTCCGTCTTCCAGCACCAGGCGCACACGCGCCACCTCGCCCTCGGCCAGCGGCCGTTCCGGGCGCATCAGCATCAGGTGCAGGCCGCCGGGTTCGAAGCGCAGTTCGCCGCCGGCCGGCACGCGCAGTTCGCCGGCATCGCGCATGCGGCTGACGCCGTCGACGAGTTCGGTGCGATGGATCATCGGCATGGCGAAATCCAGGCTCTCGATTCCGGTCACCGTGACCGCCGTCGCGCAGCGGTTGCGCAGCACGCCGTAGCCGGCCAGCGACGCCGCGCCCGGTGGTGCCGCGCGGATCCAGGTTTCCTCCAGCACCGGCGCGCAGGCGGCGTCGTAGGCGCGGCCCGCCGTCGGCGCGAGCGCCGCGAGCAGCGCCAACCCAACCGCGGCTGAAGCGCGCCGGACGCGCTCCAACCCCATGCAAACCGGCGTCACGTTCATGTGCCTATCTTAGCCCGCGCCCCCTGAAGGAGCTGAACGATGCGCCCCGCCCTGCTCGCGATCGCCACCGCCGCCGTCTTCGCTGCCGGCGCTGCCACCGCCGCCGATACGCCGCGCCTGACCGTCTACAGCGGCGACTTCGACGCCGTCGCGCGTTCGATGCCGATGCCGGGCGGCGCCGGCTTCGCGCTCTATGACGCCACCCTCGAATTCCAACTGCGTGCCGGCGAGGACATGGTGTCGCTCGGCGGCCTGCCGGCGGCGCTCGACGCCGGCAGCGTGCGCCTGCGGCCGCGCGGCGATGCGCGCGTGCGCGGCCAGCGTTACGACTTCGCGGTGGCCGGCCAGTCCGAACTGCTGGAGCGGGCGATCGGCAGCACGATCACCGTCGAACAGGATGTCGGTGGCCAGCGCCGCACCGTCAGCGGCGTCCTGCTCGCCGCCGGCGACGGCCTCACGCTGCGCCTGCCCGATGGCCGCATCAAGGTGCTGTCGCAGTACACCGCCTTCGATCTGGATGCGTTGCCGGCCGGCGTCGTCGCCGAACCGACCCTGACCTGGTCGATCGCGTCGGCGCGCGGCGGCCGCCAGGCCTTCGATTTCGCTTATGCCACGTCGGGCCTGGGCTGGCGTGCCGAATACGTCGCCGAGCTGAGCGGCCAGGGCCGAGGCTGCCGCATGGATTTCGAAGGCGCGGCGATGGTCGCCAACCGCTCCGGCACGGCCTTCGAGGGCGTGCAGCTGACGCTGGTCGCCGGCGAACCGAACCGGCAGCAGAAGGGCTACGCCGGCACCCCGCGGATGGCGCGCGCGGAAATGATGGTCGCCGACGCCGCGGTCGCCCCGGAGGCCTCCGGCGAATATCACGCCTACCGGCTGCCCGGCACCGGCGACCTGCCGCAGGACAGCGTGCAGCGGCTGCCGCTGATCGCCCCGGCGTCCGGCGTCGCCTGCGAGCGCCGCTACGAGACGCGGGCCCCGCAGGGCGGCTGGGTGCCGCCGCAGCCGATGCTCGATCCGGACTTCACCAATGTCGCGGGCAAGCAGCCCGTGACGGCGATGCTCGGATTCGCCAACCGCGAGGCCGACGGCCTCGGCCTGCCCTTGCCCGCCGGGCGCGTGCGCGTGTTCACCGGCGGCGACCTGCTCGGCGAGGCGTCGCTGGCGCATACCGCGCTCGGGCAGAAGGTCGAACTCGCGCTCGGCACCGTGTTCGACCTGGATGCGGAGCGCAGCCGCCTCGACTTCCAGGTCGACCGCGCCGGCCGCACGATGACCGAACGCGTGCGCGTGACCCTGCGCAACGCCAAGGCGGAGGCGGCGACGGTGCACGTCGTCGAGACCCTGCCGCGCTGGAGCGACTGGGAGATCGTCGCGAGCACCGTCGCCGCGAAGAAGCTCGATGCCACCAGCGCCGGGTTCGACGTCGCGGTTCCGGCCGGCGGCGAGACCCACCTCGAATACACGGTGCGCTATCGTTGGGCTCCCGACGTCCGCATCGACTGAGAGCGCCCCATGATCGAGCTGCACCGCCATGCCGACATCCAGGAAATCCGCCTCGCCCGGCCGCCGGTGAACGCGCTGACGCCGGAACTGCTGAAGGCGCTGGCGGCGGCGGTGCGGGCGGCGCCGCAGGACGGGGCCCGCGGCATCATCCTGACCGGCGGCGGCACGATCTTCTCGGGTGGCATGGACGTGCCGCACCTGATGTCGCTCGATCGCGAGGCGCTGCAGGCCGGCTGGATGTCGCTGTTCGATGCGGCCCGCGCCCTGGTCGGCTCGTCGATCCCGGTGGTCGCGGCGATCAACGGCCACAGCCCGGCCGGTGGCTGCGTGCTGGCACTCTGCTGCGACTATCGGGTGATGGCGCGCGGCCCGTTCCGCATCGGCCTGAACGAGGTGCAGGTCGGGCTGGTGGCGCCGGACTGCATCCAGCACCTGATGCGTCGCGTCGTCGGTGGCTACCGCGCCGAACGCCTGCTGGTCGCCGGCGCGATGGTCGACTCCGAACAGGCGGCGGCGATCGGCCTGGTCGACGAGATCACCGACGCCGAACACGTCGGCGTGCGCGCCCGCCACTGGCTCGAGGAACTGCTGAAGCTGCCGCCGGCGGCGATGCTGGCCACGCGCCGCATCGCCCGCGCCGATGCCATCGACGCGCTCGCCGCGTTCGGTGACGCCGAGCTCGCCGGCTTCGTCGACGAGTGGTACCGGCCGCAGACCCAGGCCGCGCTGCAGGCGCTGGTCGCCCGCCTGAAGAAATGAGCCGACGGCTCGTGTTCCGCCCCGCGCCACGGCGTCCCGCGGCGGTGCCGGCGGCGACCCTGTGCATGCTCGCGGTACTGCTGCTGGCGGCCTGCAGGCAGCCGGTGCCGGGGGACTATGCCGACTACATCGGCCACTGGCGCGGCGACGGCGTGCGCCTCGTCATCACCGCCGACGGCCGCGGCGATTTCGAACGCGTGCGCGGGCAGCAGCGGCAGACGGTGGTCGGGCCGGTCCGCGGCTTCGACGCCACCGGCTTCGAGATCGGCCATCCCGGGCTCGCGACCCGCTTCGCGGTGACCCGGCCGCCCGAACTCCGCGACGGCCGCTGGCGGATGGTGATCGACGACTTCGAGCTGTCGCGGGTCGAGATCCTGCCTACCCCGGGCCGCTGACCGGGCCTGGAGCGGTCGCGACCGGACGCGCCGGGTCCGCGATCCAGCCGCTCCACGATGCCGCATGCACACGCGCCCCCGGCAACCCCGCGTGTTCCATCGCCAGCAGATTGTGGCAGGCGGTGACCCCGGAACCGCAGCCGAGCACGACCTCGTCCGGCCGCCGCCCGGCCAGCAGCGCCTGGAACTCCGCGCGCAACTCCTCCGGCGCACGGAAGCGACCGTCGACGAGATTGGCGGTGAACGGCCGGTTGCGGGCGCCGGGAATGTGGCCGGCGACGGGGTCGATCGGTTCGACCTCGCCGCGGAAGCGCTCCGGCCCGCGGGCGTCGAGCAGCCAGCCGGGGGCCTCCTGCAGGCGCGCCTGCACTTCCGCGTGATCGGCGATCGCGGCGCGGTCGAAGTGGCCGGGATAGGCCCCTGCGGCCGCCTCCGTGCGCGCCGGCGGCGGCGTCCGCTCGAGCGGCAGTCGCAGCGCCGACCAGCGCGCGAAGCCGCCGTCGAGTACGGCGACCGCGCGATGTCCGAGCAGCTTCAGCAGCCACCAGAAACGCGCCGCTGCCATCGCGCCGTCACCGGCGTCGTAGGCGACGACCTGGCGGTCCGGATCGATGCCGAGCCCGGCGACGAAACGGCGGAATCCGGCCTCCTCAGGCAGCGGATGCCGCCCTTCCGCGGCCGCGCGCGAATGATCGGAGAGGTCGCGGTCGAGGTGGGCGTAGCGCGCGCCCGGCAGCCGCGCCGCACGCCAGGCGGCCTCGCCGGCGGCCGGGTCGGCGAGCTGGAAGCAGCAGTCGACGAGCACCGGGCCGTCGGGACCGAGGACGGCGGCGAGCGCTTCCGCATCGACCAGGGTCGTCCACGGGGTCGGATTCGCGGTGTCCATCGTCGGCTCCTCGCGGCCGCGACGGCCGCCGTCAGTGCGATTGTTCCAGCCGCGTCCGCAGGTTCACCAGCATCGCCGCGGTGGCGCCCCAGATGCGCTGGCCGGAATGGTGGAACTCGAGCAGGTGGCGCGGGCGGCCGGCCCATTCGATCTCGCGTTCGCGCACGTTCGCCGGATCGAGCAGGAAGGCCAGCGGCACCTCGAAGGTCGCCGCGACTTCGGACGGATCCGGGCGCGGCACGAAGTCCGCGGCGAGCGTCGCGACGACCGGGAACACATGGAAGCCGGAAATCGTCACGAGCGGGTCGAGATAGCCCAGCGGCTGCGCCTGGGGGAGCGCGAGGCCGATCTCCTCGTTCGCCTCGCGCAGCGCGGCGGCGACGGGGTCGGTGTCGGTGGCTTCGATGCGGCCGCCGGGAAAACTCACCTGGCCGGCATGGTGACGCAGCACGTCGGTGCGGCGGGTCAGCAGGACGTGAGCGCCGTCGGCGCGGGACACCAGGCCGACCAGCACGGCGGCCGGTTGCAGCGGGGCGTCGGCGGGAAGCAGTTCGGCGACTTCGGCGTGGTTCCAGCCCGGGCCGGCCGGCGGCCGCGAGAGCGGATGCAGGGCGCGGTCGAGCCGCACGATCAGGGAGGCGTCGGCGCCGTCGGGCGCTGCGCGGGAAAACGTCATGGCAGAAACCGGATCGCCGCGCCGGAAACCGGCGCGGCGATCGGGAGGCTTGCTTACTGGATCGAAACGACCTTGATGTCGAAGACCAGCGCGGTGCCCGGGCCACCCGGCGCACGCGGGTCGTTGCCGTAGGCCTGATCCGGCGGCAGGAAGATTTCCCAGCGCGCGTTCAGCGGCATCATCTGCAGCACTTCCTTCAGGCCGGCGAGCGGCAGCTCGTCGATCTTCATCGTGATCGGGGTCGGATTCGCCTGGTTGTAGGTGCTGGCGTACTCCTGACCCGTGTGCAGCGAGGCGCGGAACAGCACCTGCACCGCGCTGGTCGGGCCCGGACGCGCACCGGCGCCCGGCTCGATCACGCGGTACTGCACGCCGCTCGGCAGCTGGGTCACGCCCGGCTTGCCGCGGTTGGCGGCCATGAAGGTGTCGGACTTCTGCTTGTTCTCGGCGGCGACGCGCTGCAGTTCGGCCTGGGCGCGCTCCATCATGCGGCGGGTGAGGCCGGCGAGCTGCGCTTCCATGTCCTGCTGCGAGTACGGCGCGGCCTTCTTCGCGAAACCTTCCTGCAGGCCACGCACGACGGCATTGATGTCGACGTCGACGTTGTTGTTCGCCAGATCCGAACCGAGATCGTGACCGATCGCGTAGCTCAGCACCGGCTTGTTGACCGGCGGCGGCGGCGGCTGGTTGTTCGCGGGGGCAGTCTGGGCCAGGGCGACGCCGGCGGTCAGACCAAAGGCCGCCACGGCGGCAGCCAACAGACGCAACTTCATAGGTATCTCCGGTTGGGGGATGCAGGTGCCCTGCTGGGAGGGCCCCCGAAGGCCGCGCTAGGATAGCGGCGGGCGGGCTGAACCGCTACTGACATTTCCCGCCGATAACAAGTTCCTAACGTCGGCGATCATCCCATCATCACGGAGCTCCAATGGCGTTCACCAACCTGCTGGTCGAGGACCGCGGCAGTGTCCGCGTCGTCACCGTCAACCGACCGGAAAAACTCAATGCGCTGAACCGCGCGACCGTCGCCGAACTCGACGCCGCGTTCGCCGCGGCGGGCAGCGACGCCGGCGTGCGCGTGGTCGTGCTCACCGGTGCCGGCCCGAAAGCCTTCGTCGCCGGCGCCGACATCGCCGAGATGCACACGCAGACGGTGATCGAGGCGCGCGATTTCGGCCGCGCCGGCCAGGCGCTGATGCGCCGCATCGAAACGCTGGGGAAGCCGGTGATCGCGATGGTCAACGGCTTCGCGCTCGGCGGCGGTCTCGAACTGGCGATGGCCTGCCACCTGCGGATCGCCGCGGACACGGCGAAGGTCGGCCAGCCGGAAGTGAAGCTCGGCCTGATTCCCGGCTTCGGTGGCACCCAGCGCCTGCTGCGCCTGTGCGGTCGCGGCCCGGCGCTCGAGCTGTGCCTGCTCGGCGCGCCGGTCGATGCGGCGCGTGCGCTCGCGCTCGGCGTGCTGACGAAGGTCGTGCCGGCAGCGGAACTCGCGGCGGAGACGATGAAGCTCGCCGAACAGCTCGCGGCCTCGGCGCCGCTGGCACTGCGCGGCGTGCTCGATGCGGTCGTGCTCGGCGGCGAAGCGCCGCTGGAGACCGGCCTGGACTACGAGGCGCAGGCGTTCGCGCTCGTGTTCGCCAGCGAGGACATGAAGGAAGGCACCGAGGCCTTCCTCGCCCGCCGCGAGGCCGTGTTCAAGGGTCGATGAGCGCCCTGCCCGCCGCGCCAGCCGGCGCCGACGCGCCCTGCATCCGCTGTGGCGACTGCAGCGCCGCCTGTGCGGCCGGGTTGCAGCCGGCGCTGATGCTGTTGCACCTGCGCGCCGGTCGCGACGACCTCGCCGCCGCCGGCGGGCTGGCCGCCTGCAGCGGCTGCGGCCGCTGCGACGCCGCGTGCCCGACCGCGATCCCGCTGCATGCGCTGTTCGCCGACGCGATCGCCGCGCAGGCGGCGCGTGCCGAGGCGCGCGCGCGCGCCGATGCCGCCCGCGAGCGTTTCCTCGCACGCAAGCGCCGCCTGCAGCGCTGGGCCGAGGAGAAGGAAGCCGCCGACCGCCGGCGCGCGACCGCCGTGTCCAGCGCCGATGCGGTGGCGGCGGCACTGGCGCGGGCGCGCGCGAAGCGCTCCGGGGGCGGCGCGTGAGAGCGCTGCCGGAACGCGCGGCGTGGACGCTGTTCGCGCTGCTGCCGGGAACCGTGTTGCTGGGGCTGGCCGAGCCGGGGCGCGGAAGCGTGCTCGTGCTCGCGGTGCTGCTCGCCGTCGCGATCGAAGCGGTGGCACTGCGGCTGGCCGGACGTCCCGCGCGCGAACTGCGTGACGGCGGTGCCGTGCTCACCGGCCTGCTGATCGCCCTGCTGATTCCGCTCGCGACGCCCATGTGGCTGATCGCGACGGCGGTGCTGGTCGCGGTGCTGGGCAGCCGGGTTGCCTTCGGCGGCGCCGGTGGGATCGTGCTGCATCCGGCGATGCTCGGGCTCGCGGTCGCGGCCCTCGCGCCACTCACGGCGCCGCCACCGGCAGTCGCCGCGGTCGTCGCCGGGTTCCCGATCGATGCGCGGCACGTGGCCGCCGCCTTCGCCGCCGGTGGCCTGCTGCTGCTCGCGCTGCGCATCCTGCGCTGGCAGGCGCCGCTGGCCCTGCTCGCGACGCTGGCGCTCTTCGCCACGCTGGCCGGCGGCGAGCTGCATGCCGCGTTCTCGCCACTCGCGGCCGCCGGCACCTGGCTGGTCGCGATCTTCGTCGCCGGCGACGGCGCCAGCGGCTGCGTCGGCAGTCGGGGCCGGCTCGCCTTCGGTACCGGCGTCGGCGCACTCGCGCTGCCGCTGCTGCAGCCGGGCGACGTCGTCGGGGGACTGGTGCCGGCAGTGCTGCTGATGAATCTGCTGGCACCGGCGCTCGACCGCTGGCTGGCGCCGGCGCCGCCGCAGGTGGACGCATGAAGCCGGCCCATCGGCGCGAGATGTTCGCGCGACTGGCGGAACTGAATCCGCACCCGACCACCGAACTCGAGTACTCGACACCGTTCGAGCTGCTGATCGCGGTGATGCTGTCGGCCCAGGCCACCGACGTCGGCGTCAACAAGGCGACGCGCAGGCTGTTCCCGGTCGCGAACACGCCGGCGGCGATCCTCGCGCTCGGCGAAGACGAACTGAAGCGCCATATCTCGACGATCGGCCTGTTCAACACCAAGGCGAAGAACGTCATCGCCACCTGCCGCATCCTGCTCGAGCGGTACGGCGGCGAGGTGCCGCGCGACCGCGATGCGCTGGAAGCGCTGCCCGGCGTCGGCCGCAAGACCGCCAACGTCGTGCTCAACACCGCGTTCGGCGAGGAGACGATCGCGGTGGACACCCACATCTTCCGCGTCGCCAACCGCACCGGGCTGGCGCCGGGCGCGAACGTTCGCGTCGTCGAGGACGCCCTGCTGAAGCGCGTGCCGCGTGAATTCCGCCGCGACGCCCACCACTGGCTGATCCTGCACGGCCGCTACGTCTGCGTGGCGCGCAAGCCGAAATGCCCGGAATGCGTGATCCGCGACCTGTGTGCGTACCGGCCGAAAACCCCTCCCTAGCCGCCTTGTCACACAATCGAAACGCGCGAACCGGAGCATGCGTGCATCCCGTCCACTCCGCACCCGCAGGAATGCCATGACTTCCGCCCGCAAGCTCCTCGCCACGGCCGTACTCGCCGCCCTTTCCGCCCCCGCCTTCGCCGAAGTCACGATCGACGTGGCCGGTGGCTCCGAGATCTCTCTCGAGGGCCTGGTGCAGTTCGACTACAACGACTTCGACAACGACGGCATCAACCTCAACGGCGACGCCCTCGACGGCAGCAGCAGCGACAACGAGCTGCGCCGCGCCGAGATCGTGCTGAAGGGCAAGGGGCCCGGCATGTGGAACTGGGTCGTGGGCTACGACGCCAAGGCCGACAAGTACCTGGACGTCAACCTCGGCTATCGCTTCAGCGGCAGCACGTCGATGGTGTTCGGCCAGTTCAAGCAACCCAACAGCCTCGAAGAGCTGTCGAGCACGAAGAACAACGACTTCATCTCCAAGGCCGCGGCCACGAACACGTTCGCCGTCGCGCGCCGGCTCGGCGTGGGCATCACGTTCAGCGGCGACGACTGGACGCTGACCGGCAGCGCGTTCGGGCGCGAACTCACCCGCAACCAGGGCGAGGGCGACGGCTTCGGCGCGCGCTTCACCTGGGCGCCGCTCAACGAGAGCGGCCGCCTGCTGCACCTGGGCCTGTCCGCCGCGCACCTGGACGCCGCCGACGGCAACCTGCGCCTGCGGGCCCGGCCGCAGGCCGACCTCGCCGGCGTGCGCCTGGTCGACACCGGCACCCTCGCCGCCGACGCCCAGACCACCCTGGGCCTGGAAGGCGTGTGGGTGCAGGACAGCTTCAAGCTGCAGGGTGAATACCTGCAGTCGACCGTCGACCGCGGCGGGCTGCCGGACTTCTCGGGCAACGCGTGGTACGTCTCCGGCCTGTGGAACGTGACCGGCGAAAGCTGGGGTTACCGCAACGGCGTGATCACCACGGGCCTGCCCGGCGAACCCGCACGCGGCATGGTCCAGCTCGGCCTGCGCTACGACGCCATCGACCTCGACGACGGCCCGGTCAACGGCGGCCAGTTCGACGCCTGGACCGCCGGCATCAACTGGTACTGGCGCTCCAACACCAAGTTCGCGCTGAACTACGTGGCGGTGGATTCGGAGCGCAACGGCGTGTCCGACAGCCCGAACATCCTGGAAGCGCGCGTCCAGTTCTTCTGGTGAGGAACGGAAGGCGAGAAACGAGAAACGAGGAACGAGAAACGAGTGGGGCGGCCGACGCCCCGCTCGGCACACGGAAGCCCGCGTCGCCGCAAGGCGCGCGGGCTTTCTTTCTTTCCGACACAAGGGATTCGCGCCTGAAGGCGCTCCTACAGCCCTTCTCTCGTTTCTCGTTCCTAGTTTCTCGTTTCTCGCTGGCTGTAACGACGCTGTAACACGCCTCCCCGATCCTTGCGCCATCCCCAGCAAGGAGCTGATCCCCGTGTCCCGATTCCCCACGCTTCGTCTCGTCACCCTCGCCCTCGCGGCGACGTTCGCGGCCGGCACCCAGGCCGCCGAAGTCACCGGCGCCGGCGCCTCCTTCGTCTATCCGGCGATGTCGCGCTGGTCGGCCGACTACAACGAGGCCACCGGCCATCGCGTGAACTACCAGTCGATCGGCTCCGGCGGCGGCATCGCGCAGATCAAGGCGGCGACCGTCGACTTCGGCTCGTCCGACGCGCCGCTGTCGCCGGCGGATCTCGAGGCGGCCGGCCTGGCGCAGTTCCCGTCGGTGGTCGGCGGCATCGTTCCGGTCGTGAACCTCGAAGGCGTGGCGCCCGGCGGCATCCGCTTCACCGGCGAACTGCTCGCCGACATCTTCCTCGGCAAGATCCGCACCTGGAACGACCCGGCGATCGCCGCGGTGAACCCGGGCGTGACCCTGCCGGCGACGCGCATCACGGTCGTGCACCGCTCCGACGGTTCCGGCACCACCTTCAACTTCGTCAACTATCTCTCCAAGGTCAGCGACGAGTGGAAGACCAAGGTCGGCGAAGGTACCTCGGTGCGCTGGCCGACCGGCGTCGGCGGCAAGGGCAACGAGGGTGTCGCGGCCTACGTGAAGCAGATCAAGGGCTCGATCGGTTACGTCGAGCTGAGCTACGCGCTGGTCAACGACCTCAGCTACGGCGCGCTGCGCAATGCCGCCGGCGAGTTCGTGCAGCCGAGCAACGCGTCGATCGCCGCCGCCGCCGCGAGTGCCGACTGGGCGGGCGTCGAGGACTTCTCCCTGGTGCTGACGAATGCGCCGGGCGCGGACGCCTGGCCGATCGCCGCGACCAACTTCATCCTGATGCACCGCCAGCCGAAGGACGCGGCCCGCAGCGCCGGCGCCCTGGCCTTCTTCGAGTGGGTGTACGCCAACGGCGACGAAGCGGCGACCACCCTCGGCTACGTGCCGCTGCCGGACACCCTGGTGACCCGCATCACCACGTACTGGGATGGCCGCATCGCGGACTGACGGATGAATGCGATCCCCGCCCAGGCCGGCTCCGCGCTGGCCGAACGCAATCGCCTCGACAGCCGCAACGACCGCCTCTTCCGGGGGGCGGTCGCCGCGGCGGGGCTGTTCGTGCTGGTCACGCTGCTCGCCGCCGCGCTGTCGATGGCCTGGGGCGGTCGGGAGGCGTTCCAGGAGTTCGGCTTCGGCTTCCTCGTGTCGACCGAATGGAACCCGGTGACCCGGGAGTTCGGCGCCCTGGTGCCGATCTACGGCACGCTCGTCACTGCGCTCATCGCGATGCTGATCGCGGTGCCGGTGAGCTTCGGCATCGCGGTGTTCCTCACCGAAGTGGCGCCGCCGTGGCTGCGCACGCCGGTGGGCGCGGCGATCGAGCTGCTCGCCGGCATCCCGTCGATCATCTACGGCATGTGGGGCCTGTTCGTGCTGGTCCCGTGGCTCGGCGAGAACGTGTTCCCGTGGCTGGACGAGAACGTCGGCACGCTGCCGGTGATCGGGCGCCTGTTCCAGGGCCCGCCGCTCGGCATCGGCATGGGCACCGCCGGGCTGGTGCTGGCGATCATGGTGATCCCCTTCATCGCCTCGGTGATGCGCGAGGTCTTCCTGACCGTGCCGGCGCGGCTGAAGGAATCGGCATACGCGCTCGGCTCCACCACCACGGAAGTGGTCTGGAACATCGTGCTGCCGTACACGCGTTCGGCGGTGCTGGGCGGCGTCTTCCTCGGCCTGGGCCGCGCGCTCGGCGAGACGATGGCGGTCACCTTCGTGCTCGGCAACGCGCACTACCTCACCGCCTCGCTGCTGGAACCGGGCAACTCGATCGCCGCGACCATCGCCAACGAGTTCGCCGAGGCCGACTCGCCGATGTACCTCAGCTCGCTGATCGCGCTCGGCTTCCTGCTGTTCGTCGTCACCTTCATCGTGCTCTCGATCGCCCGCCTGATGCTGCGCGGCCTGAACAAGCAGGAGGGCGCATGAACGCGACCGCCGACCGGCTCTACGCGCGCCGCCGGCTGCGCAACGGCGTGGTGCTCGCCCTGAGCGGCGCGGCGACCCTGTTCGGGCTGTTCTGGCTGGTGTGGATCCTGTGGACCACGCTCAGCCGCGGCATGGCTGCGTTCGGGCCGCACCTGTTCACCGCGATGACGCCGCCGCCGGGCCAGGAAGAAGGCGGCCTGCTCAACGCGCTCGCCGGCTCGCTGATCATGTGCCTGCTCGCGGTCGCGATGGCGACGCCGGTCGGCATCGCCGCCGGCACCTGGCTGGCCGAGTACGCGAACCGGCGCGCGCTCGGCGAGACGGTGCGCTTCGTCAACGACATCCTGCTGTCGGCGCCGTCGATCGTGCTGGGCCTGTTCGTCTACACGCTGGTGGTGGCGCCGATGGGCGGCTTCTCCGGCCTGTCGGGCGCGATCGCGCTGGGTTTCATCGTGCTGCCGGTGGTCGTCCGCACCACCGACGAGATGCTGCGGCTGGTGCCGGCGCAGATGCGCGAGGCGGCGCTGTCGCTGGGCATCCCGCGCTGGAAGGTCGACGTGCAGATCCTGTGGCGCGCGGCGATGCCCGGCATCGTCACCGGCGTGCTGCTGGCGCTGGCGCGCATCAGCGGCGAAACCGCGCCGCTGCTCTTCACCGCCCTCAACAACCAGTACTGGAGCACCGACCTGGGCAAGCCGATGGCGAGCGTCCCGGTGGTGATCTTCCAGTTCGCGATGAGTCCCTTCGAATACTGGAACCAGCTCGCCTGGGCCGGCGCCTTCGTGGTCACGATGTTCGTGCTCGCGATCGGCCTGCTCGCCCGCTGGCTGCTGCTGCGCAACCGGATGAGCCATGACTGAGCCGATGAATGCGACCACGATGCCCCCCCTGACCGCCGTCGCCGGCGCCGCGACGATCCACCGCGCCGCCGGTGCCGCGACGGACACGGTTCCGGCCGAAGCGCGCATCGCCGCGCGCGGGCTGGGCTTCCACTACGGCGACAGCCAGGCGCTGCGCGGCGTCGACCTCGACGTGCTCGACCGCAAGGTCACCGCGCTGATCGGCCCGTCGGGCTGCGGCAAGTCGACGCTGCTGCGGATCTTCAACCGCATCTACTCGATCTATCCGGGCCAGCGCGCGAGCGGGCAGGTGCTGCTCGATGGCGAAGACGTGCTCGACCCCAGGTACCCGCTCAACCGGCTGCGCAGCAAGGTCGGCATGGTGTTCCAGAAGCCGGTGCCGTTCCCGATGTCGATCCGCGACAACATCGCCTACGGCATCGGCCACTACGAGAAGCTCTCGAAGGCCGACATGGCGGTGCGCGTCGAACACGCGCTGCGCCAGGCGGCGCTGTGGGACGAGGTCAAGGACAAGCTCGACAAGTCGGCGCTCGGGCTGTCCGGCGGCCAGCAGCAGCGGCTGTGCATCGCCCGGGCGGTGGCGCTGAAGCCGCAGGTGATCCTGTTCGACGAGCCGACCTCGGCGCTCGACCCGATCGCCACCGGCCGCATCGAGCAGCTGTTCGCCGAGCTCAAGCAGCAGTTCACGATCCTGATCGTCACCCACAACATGCAGCAGGCGGCGCGCTGCTCGGACTACACCGCGTTCATGTACCTCGGCGAGCTGGTCGAGTACGGGCCGACGCCGACGATCTTCACCCGGCCGGCGAAGCAGCAGACCGAGGACTACATCACCGGCCGCTTCGGCTGAGCCCCGCCGCACTCCCTCCCCGCTCCCGTAGGAGCGCCTTCAGGCGCGATTCCATGCAAGCCCACATCGTCCAGAGTTACGACACCGAACTCTCCCGCCTCGACGCCGAGATCCGCCGGATGGGCGAACTGGCCGTCGCCCAGCTCGACGCCGCCATGGACGCACTGCAGCGACAGGATCGCGCCGCCGCCGAGCGCGTGGTCGCCGGCGACGACGCCGTCGATGCGCTCGAGCACGCGATCGGCCACGACGTGCTGCAGCTCCTGGCGCTGCGCCAGCCGCTCGCGCGCGACCTGCGCGAGGTTTACGCGACGCTGCGCATCTCCGCCGACATCGAACGCATCGGCGACCTCGCGGCCAATGTCGCCAAGCGCGGCATCGTGCTCGCCGACGGCCCGCCGGTACCGCTCGCGCACGGCGTCACCGCCCTCGCGAACCTCGCCGGCGAGCTCGCCCGCGACGCGCTCGATTCCTGGAACGCCCGCGACGGCGAACGCGCGATCGCCGTCCGCGGCCGCGACGTCGCCCTCGACGCCGCCTACACCGCGCTGTTCCGCGAGCTGCTGACCTACATGGCCGAGGATCCGCGCCGGATCACCGCCTGTACTCACCTGCTGTTCGTGGCCAAGAACCTCGAACGGATCGGCGACCATGCCACCAACATCGCCGAGGCGACCTGGTTCGTCGTGAACGGCGAATTCCCCGGCGAGCGGATGAAGGGCGACGCGATCCTCGCCGGCTAATCGACCGATTCCAGGGCGATGGCACGCATCATCAGCTCCTCCTGCGAGAATCGGCGCTCGAGATCGCGGCGGTAGGCGCCCCACCAGGCGCGGTCGAGCTCCGCGCAGACGACTTCGACCAGCACGACGTCGTCGTGCTGGACCAGGCCGACGCCATCTTCCCAGGCACCGAGGGCCGGCGAGCGCAGGAAGGCGGTGCTGCCGCCGAACTTTTCCGTGAGCTCCGCGCGCACCGCCTCGAACTGCACCTTGGTGCAGGGGCGGCCGGCGTTGTCGCGCAGCGGCAGGAACAGCTGCACCAGGTACTGGTCGGCGACGGGGATGGTCTGCGGCATCTGTGCTCTCCGGGGTCGGCGGGAGCTTGCGCGGCGACGCGTGGAGGCACCGTCGACCGACGGACATGGCGTCGTGAAGCCGCGCCGCACGATCATCGATCGTCGACACGCCGGTCCCGACGATTGTGGTTACCGCGGCGCCTGCCGCGCATGCCTCGGAGACCACGATGGGACTGTTCCGCAACATCCTCGACAAGCTCGGGCTCGGCAAGGACCGCGACGCCTACGGCACCCGCCCCTACGAGCAGGCGCCCGGCAAGCCGGCGACCCCGGGCCCGCTGAGCGGCCAGGCGCCCGGCAGCGGTGGCAGCGGCGGTACCGGCAGCCCGGCTCCGGCGACCCCGACCGCCGGAACCACCCCGGCGGCGATGCCCCGCGTCGACGTGATGGCGAAGCTCGAAGCGATGTCGGCGAGCGCCGGCCAGAAGCTCAACTGGAAGACCTCGATCGTCGACCTGCTGAAGCTGCTGGACCTGGATCCGAGTCTCGCCGCGCGCCGGGAGCTCGCCGATGAACTCGGCGCCCCGTCGCACCTGCCGGACGGCTCCGCGGAGATGAACCAGTGGCTGCACCGCGAGGTGCTGCGGCGGATCGCCGAGAACGGCGGCGACCTGCCGAAGGAACTGCTGGACTGAGGCGGCCGCCGCCCGGCTTCGGGTAGAATCGCCGGGCTCGATGCGCGGTGCGGGAGAGGGCGGCCACGGCCGCCGCCGAAGGCGTAACGCCCGTAATCGCTCAGGACCCAGGAACCGCACCGCGCGAGCGACTCTGGAGAGACCGGTTCACCGGCGCCGAAGGGGCAAGGACGGCAGGACGCCGCCCCAAACTCTCAGGCAAAAGGACAGAGGGGCATTCCCGCGCCGCCGTGCGCGGCCCCCTTTCCAATGCCCGGACCCGCCATGAGCCGCGAAAGCCTGCGTTCCCTCGAGCACCACGACGCCTTCCTCGAACGCCACATCGGCCCGAACGACGCCGAGATCGCACAGATGCTGCGCGAGGTCGGCCACGACTCGCTCGATGCGCTCACCGCGGCGATCGTGCCGGACTCGATCAAGGCCACCGGCGGGCTGGCGCTGCCGCCGCCGGTGTCCGAGGTGGACGCGCTGGCGAAACTGCGCCGCATCGCCGAGCGCAACGAGGTCTTCCGCAGCTTCATCGGCCAGGGTTATTACGGCACCCACGTGCCGAACGTGATCCTGCGCAACATCCTCGAGAACCCGGCCTGGTACACCGCCTACACGCCCTACCAGGCGGAGATCTCGCAGGGCCGCATGGAGGCCCTGATCAACTTCCAGACGATGTGCGCCGACCTCACCGGCATGGAGATCGCCAACGCCTCCCTGCTCGACGAGGCGACCGCCTGCGCCGAGGCGATGACGCTGGCCCGGCGCTCGTCGAAGGCGAAGTCGAACGTGTTCTTCGTCTCCCGCGGCGTGCATCCGCAGTCGATCGCCGTGCTGCGCACGCGCGCCGAGCCGCTCGGCATCGAGCTGGTGATCGGTGACGATGCCGAAGCTGCCGGCACCGAGGCGTTCGGCGTGCTGCTCCAGTACCCCGACACCTTCGGCGCCGTGAACGACTACCGCGCGGTCGCCGAGGCGGTGCACGCCCGCGGCGGCCTGGTCGCGGTGGCCACCGACCTGCTGGCGCTGACCCTGATCGCGCCGCCGGGCGAATGGGGCGCCGACATCGTGGTCGGCAGCACCCAGCGCTTCGGCGTGCCGTTCGGCTTCGGCGGCCCGCACGCGGCGTTCATGGCCTGCCGCGACGCCTTCAAGCGCTCGATGCCCGGCCGCC
The DNA here is from genome assembly GCF_000426365.1 of Arenimonas composti TR7-09 = DSM 18010. Lineage (GTDB taxonomy): Bacteria > Pseudomonadota > Gammaproteobacteria > Xanthomonadales > Xanthomonadaceae > Arenimonas > Arenimonas composti. The sequence goes on from NZ_KE384525.1 coordinate 92,705, forward strand.
TGATCGGCGTCTCCATCGACGCCGAGGGCCGCCCGGCCTACCGCCTCACGCTGCAGACCCGCGAGCAGCACATCCGCCGCGAGAAGGCGACCAGCAACATCTGCACCGCGCAGGTGCTGCTGGCGGTGATGGCGTCGATGTACGCGGTGTGGCACGGCCCCGACGGCCTGAAGCGCATCGCCACCCGCACCCACCGCTACGCGGCGATGCTCGCGCACGCGCTGCGCGAGGCCGGCGTGGCGGTCGGCGACGGTTTCTTCGACACCCTGCACGTCACCGGCGTCGACGCCGAGCAGATCCACAACTACGCCAGCCGCGCCCGCATCAACCTGCGCAAGATCGACGCGACCAGCGTCGGCATCGCCCTCGACGAAACCACCACCCGCGCCGACGTCGAGGCGCTGGCGCGGCTGTTCGGGGTCGCGGTCGGCGATCTCGACGCCCTCGACGCCCGCGTCGACGACGCGCTGCCGCCCGCCCTCGTGCGCCGCTCGCCCTATCTGCAGCACCCGGTCTTCAACACCCACCACAGCGAGCACGAGCTGCTGCGCTACCTGCGCACGCTGGCGGACAAGGACCTGGCGATGGATCGCACGATGATCCCGCTGGGCTCGTGCACGATGAAGCTCAACGCCACCGCCGAGATGATCCCGGTGACCTGGCCCGAGTTCGCGAACATCCATCCGCTGGCGCCGGCCTCGCAGTGGTCCGGCTACCGGCAGATGATCGAGGAACTGGAGGCGATGCTGGTCGAGTGCACCGGCTACGACGCCGTGAGCCTGCAGCCCAATTCCGGTGCCCAGGGCGAATACGCCGGCCTGCTGGCGATCCGCGCCTACCACGCCAGCCGCGGCGAGGCGCATCGCGACGTCTGCCTGATCCCGGACTCGGCGCACGGCACCAACCCGGCGTCGGCGCAGATGTGCGGCATGACCGTGGTGGTGACGAAGACCGACGCCAACGGCAACGTCGACGTCGAGGACCTGCGCCGCGCCGCCGAAAAATACAGCGACCGCCTCGCCGCGCTGATGGTCACGTACCCGTCCACGCACGGCGTGTTCGAGGAGGACATCGTCGAGATCTGCGAGATCGTGCACGCGCACGGCGGCCAGGTGTACACCGACGGCGCCAACATGAACGCCCTGGTCGGCGTCGCGAAGCCCGGCAAGTGGGGCTCGGACGTCAGCCACCTGAACCTGCACAAGACCTTCTGCATCCCGCACGGTGGCGGTGGCCCCGGCGTCGGCCCGTGCGCGGTGAAGGCGCACCTGGCGCCGTTCCTGCCGCGGGCGCTGGTCGACGACGTGCGCACGCCGGGCGTCGGCGACGGCAGCACCGGCATGGTCAGCGCGGCGACCTGGGGCAGCGCCTCCATCCTGCCGATCAGCTGGATGTACATCACGATGATGGGCGCCGCCGGCCTGCGCCGCGCGACCCAGGTCGCGCTGCTCAACGCGAACTACATCGCGAAGCGCCTGGCGCCGCATTACGCGACGCTGTACACCGGCCGCAACGGGCTGGTCGCGCACGAGTGCATCCTCGACCTGCGGCCGCTGAAGGACGAAACCGGCGTCAGCGCCGAGGACGTCGCCAAGCGGCTGATCGACTTCGGCTTCCACGCGCCGACGCTGAGCTTCCCGGTCGCCGGCACGCTGATGGTGGAGCCGACCGAGAGCGAGTCGAAGCACGAGCTCGACCGCTTCGTCGACGCGATGATCCAGATCCGCGACGAGATCCGCGCGATCGCCGACGGCCGCCTGGACCGCGACGACAACCCGCTCAGGCACGCGCCGCACACCGCCGCGGTGGTGTCCGCCTCGGAGTGGAAGCACGCCTACCCGCGCGAGCTCGCCGCGTTCCCGCTACCGTCGCTCCGGCAGGGCAAGTACTGGCCGCCGGTGGCGCGCGTCGACAACGTCTACGGCGACAAGAACGTGATGTGCGCCTGCATCCCGATCGACGCGTACGCCGATCCGGCCGACGCCTGAGGCGGCGGGGGCGGGCTCCGGGGTGAAGGCGTTCCTGCTGGTCCTGGTTCGGCCGGACGTGGACGTCGCCGACGAGGCGGCGCTGCGCGCCGCGGTCGCCGCGGCGATGGCCCCGCATGCGGAGGCGAGCGACGACCCCGGCGAAGACGCCGGCGACCACGGTCGTGCGCGGCGGTGGGACTATTACCTGCTGTGCACGCGGGACATCCTTCCGGAATGGCCGGATCCCGCGTTCACCGCCCGCGCCCCGGATGGTCCGCGCGTGGCCCGCGCCGGCGACGTTCGCGCATGGCCGCATGCCTTGCTGACACCCGACGGGCGCTGGCACGAGAGCCGCGCGACGTACCAGGCCACGGATCCGCACTGGCCGGCGACCGCCGCCGGGCTGGTCGCGCCTTACGCGGACCATCACGCGCTCCTCGTGCTCTACCACGCGTGAGCCGGCGGGTGACATCCGCCGCCGCCCGGTCCATGCTCGCCCCACCCGCGCGGCGCGCGGGCACCCCACCGCCATCCGGAGGCGTTCCATGTCCAGCAAGACCCTGACCCCCGTCGTGGTCGCCGGCGCCGTCGCGCTCGGCAGCCTCGTCCTCGCCGGTTCCGCCTTCGCGATGACGCCGCTCGCGCAGGGCTATCTGCTCGCCGCGGGCAGTGGCGACGACAAGGCGGAGGAGGAAGGCAAGTGCGGCGAAGGCCGCTGCGGCGAAGGCGGTTGCGGTGCGGCCGCGGCCACGGAAGGCGCCGAGGACAAGGCCGCCGAAGGCAGGTGCGGCGAAGGCGGTTGCGGCGAGGGCCGCTGCGGCGCCGGCCACGACCACGACGACGACCACGACGACGACCACGACGACGACCACGACGCCGCCCACGACGCCGCCCACGACCATGACGCGTCGCACGACGACGACGCGTCCCGCGACCGCGGCAGCGACGAGGCCGAAGACAAGGCGGCGACGGAAGGCACCTGCAACGGCTGACCGCGTCGTGGCATCGCCCGTGACCGCGCGCGCCGCCGGCCTCGGCTTGCGGCGCGCGCTGATGGCGCAACTGCGCGACGCGCCGGACGGCGGCGTCGACTTCCTCGAGTGCGCGCCCGAGAACTGGATCGGCGTCGGTGGCCGCTGGCGCGAGCAGCTGCGCGAACTGGCCGCGCGCGTGCCGCTGACCTGCCACGGGCTCTCGCTCTCGCTGGGTGGCGCCGATCCGCTCGACCGTACGCATCTGCGCCGCGTCCGCGCCTTCCTCGACGAATACGACGTCGCGCTCTACAGCGAGCACCTCTCGTACAGCAGCGACGGTGGGCAGCTCTACGACCTGCTGCCGCTGCCGTTCACCGAGGAAGCGGTGGCGCATGTGGCCGCGCGCATCGGCGCCGTGCAGGACGCGCTCGGGCGGCGGATCGCGGTCGAGAACGTCAGCTACTACGCGGCGCCGTTCCAGGCGATGGACGAGCGCGACTTCATCGGCGCGGTCCTCGCCGAGGCCGATTGCGACCTGCTGCTCGACGTCAACAACGTCGTCGTGAACGCCACCAACCACGGCTACGACGCCGATGCCTTCCTGCGCGCGCTGCCGGGACCGCGCATCGTCGGCCTGCATGTCGCGGGACACCACGACGAGGCCCCGGACCTGAAGATCGACACGCACGGCGCGCCGGTCGCGGATCCCGTCTACGCGCTGCTCGAACGCGCGTGCGCGCTGTTCGGGCCGCGGCCGACGGTGGTGGAGCGCGACTTCGACTACCCGCCGCTCGCCGACCTGCTCGCGGAGGTCGCCCGCGTCCGCGCGATCCTCCGCACCGCACCCGGCGGCCATGCCTGAGCACGCCGCGCTGCGCGAACAGTTGCGCGCCTTCGCCGCGCATCTGCGCGATCCGGAGGCGGCGCCGGTTCCGGACGGCGTGGATGTGCGCGGGGCCGGCGTCTACCGCCGCCTGGTCTTCGACAATCTCGGCGGGTTGCTCGGCGGTGTTTTCCCGGTCGCGCGCCGCCTGCTCGGCAAGGCGGCATGGCAGGCGCTGGTCGCGGACTTCCTGCGCGAGTGGCGTTGCCGCACGCCGCTGTTCCCCGGGATCGGCGGCGAGTTCCTGCAGTACCTCGCGCAGCGCGGCGACGCGGCGGGAGATCCGCCGTGGCTGCAGGAGCTCGCGCACTACGAGTGGATCGAACTCGCGCTCGACCTGAGCGACGCCGATCCCGGCGCCATCGCGCACGACCCCGACGACGACCTGCTCGCCGGCCGCCCGCTGCTGTCGCCGCTCTGTCGCGTGCTCGCCTACGCCTGGCCCGTGCACCGCCTGCGCCCGGACGCCGTCCCGGCGACGCCGCCGCCCCGGCCCACCTTCCTCCTCGTGCGCCGCGACGAGACCCAGCGCGTGCGTTTCGACGAGATCAGCGCACTCACCTTCCGCCTGCTGCAGTCGATCGCCGACGACACCGGCGCCACCGGGCACGCGCTGCTCCTCGCCCTCGCCGCCGAAGCCCGGGCCGCCGACACGGATGCATTCGTCGCCGAGGGCGCGGTGATGCTGGCGCGGCTGCGCGAGGCGCGCGTCGTGGGGTGCAGGAGTCAGGAGGTAGGAGGTAGGAGGTAGCAATGCGGTGCGCGGCGGACGTGCCGGTCACGACGCACTGCTTCACTACCTCTTACCTCCTACCTCCTACCTCCTGCTCCAAGTATCCTGCCGGCATGGACGCCCCCCACCCCCGCATGGCCGAGCGCTTCCGCGGATTCCTGCCGGTGGTCGTGGACGTGGAGACCGGCGGTTTCGACTGCAACCGGCACGCGCTGCTGGAGATCGCCGCGCAGCCGATCGAGCTGGACGACGACGGCTATTACCGCCCCGGCGAACTGGTCTCGACCCATGTCGAGCCGTTCCCCGGCGCCGAAATCGATCCGCGCTCGCTCGAAGTCACCGGCATCCGCCTCGACAGCGCGCTGCGCGGCGCGGTCGACGAACGCACGGCGCTCGACCGGGTATTCGTGCCGGTGCGGGCGGCCGCGAAGCGGCACGGCTGCCAGCGGGCGATCCTGGTCGGCCACAACGCCAGCTTCGACCTGGGCTTCCTCAATGCCGCGGTCACGCGGGTCGGGCACAAGCGCAACCCCTTCCACCCGTTCAGCACCTTCGACACGGTGACCCTGGCCGGCATGGCCTACGGGCAGACCGTGCTGAGCCGGGCCGTGCAGGCCGCCGGCATTTCCTGGGACGGCGGCCAGGCCCATTCGGCGGTCTACGACACCGAACGTACCGCCCTGCTGTTCTGCACGGTGCTCAACCGCTGGCGCCAGTGCGTCCGCGCCGGCCCCGCCATCGCGTCAAGGGAATGACCCCCACCCCCGGAGCCTCCCCATGATCCACGACAGCATCCTCGGCACCGTCGGCGACACCCCGATCGTGCGCATCAACCGGCTGGCGCCGGAGGGCGTGCGGATGTACGCCAAGCTCGAGTTCTTCAACCCGATGTCGTCGGTCAAGGACCGCCTGGCGCTGGCGATCATCCTCGACGCCGAGCGCAGCGGCGCGCTGCAGCCCGGGCAGATGGTGGTCGAGGCGACCAGCGGCAACACCGGCATCGCCCTGGCGATGGTGTGCGCGGCGCGCGGCTATCCCTTCGTCGCGTTCATGACCGAAACCTTCTCGGTCGAACGCCGCAAGCTGATGCGCGCCCTCGGCGCCAGGGTGATCCTGACCCCGGCCGCCGAGCGCGGCAGCGGCATGGTGCGCGCGGCTGCCGCCTTCGCCGAGAAGCACGGCGCCTTCCTCGCCCGCCAGTTCGAGAACGAGGCGAACCCGGCCTGGCATCGCAACACCACCGGCCCGGAAATCCTGCGCGACTTCGCCGGGAAGCGGCTGGACTGGTTCGTGACCGGCTACGGCACCGGCGGCACGCTGACCGGCGCCGGGCAGATGCTCAAGCTCGCCCGGCCGGACCTGAAGATCGCCGCCTGCGAGCCGGAAGTGGCCTCGCTGCTGGCCGGCAAGGAATGGAGCCCGCACAAGATCCAGGGCTGGACGCCGGACTTCATCCCCGCGGTGCTCGACCGCAAGGTCTACGACCTGATCACGCCGGTATCGGACGTGCTGGCGCGCGACACCGCGCGGGCGCTGGCGCAGCAGGAAGGCATCTTCTGCGGAATTTCCGGCGGCGCGACCTTCGCGGCCGCGCTCGAGGTCGCGCGCACGCTCGACCCGGGCAGCGTGGTGCTGGCGATGATCCCGGACACCGGGGAGCGCTACCTCAGCACGTTCCTGTTCGAGGGGATCGCCGAGGGCAGCGACGACGAGTGGCTCGCTACCCTCGGCTGACCGCGGGCCTCAGGGATCGAGGTTCCAGGTGAAGGTGCCCGCCTCGGTGGCGGTCAGCACGACGAAGTCGCGGGTGTCCTGGCTGGCCGTGCAGTAGCCGTCGCGGGCCGTATAGAAGGTGTATGGCCCCGGATACTCGACGCAGAGGGTGTGGTTGCCGCCCCAGAAGCGGTCGGTGCCCTCGACGTCGGCATAGCCGTAGAAGGTTGCGTTGTCGGTCTGGCCGAGGATCTTGCACTCGCCGGCGCGCACGGTGAACCAGCCGCGATTGATGAATTCGGTATCGCCCGGCTCGATGAACGACAGCGCGACCGAGGCGCCCTGGCGGCTGCGGTTGCAGACCTGGATCTTCAGCAGGCCCTCGCTGGAGCGTGCCGCCGGTGCGCTGCTGCCCTTGAACCGCTTGTTCTGGGCGTCGGCGGATTCCGGCGCGATGGCGAGGCCCGCGAGCAGCACCGAGGCGGCAGCGAGGATGGCGGTTCTGGACATGGCGATTCCCCTGGTTGAAAGACCGGCGCTTCCGGTCGTAGTGGCAATTTGCGCCAAGCCCGCCGGGCATTTCAATCGGGCCGTGGCCGCCCCCGCCGATACGAAGGCCGACGCGCGATCAGGACAGGCCGTTCCCGGGCGGGGAGCGCCGTGTGCGGAATCCGCTGATGCGCCGGCGCAGGCCCCGCACCAGCCCGTACAGACTGATCGCGATCCATGCAAGCTGCATGATCGTCGTCGAGATCACGTCGCTCAGCGCCGGCCCGGGGCCGAAGATCGACACCAGGATGAAGACCGCGCCGAACAGGTTCGCGCACTGGTAGCCGAGCGATTCGCCGCCGAGGCGGCCGGCCTGCAGCAGGAAGAAGGCGCCGAGCACCAGGCCGACGCCCGCCAGGCCGACCAGGTCGAACCACTGCAGGCTCACGCCGCGTTTCCGCGCTGGCGCACCGCCTCGAACAGGGCGATGCCGGTGGCGACCGACACGTTCAGGCTTTCCATCTCGCCGGGCATCGGGATCGCGACGAGGCCGTCGCAGGTTTCGCGGGTCAGCCGGCGCATGCCCTCGCCTTCGCCGCCCAGTACCAGGGCGACGTTGCCGCGCAGGTCGGTGGCGTGGATCGTCGCCGCCGCGTCGCCGGCGAGGCCGTAGATCCAGACGCCGAGCTTCTGCAGCTCGCGCAGGCTGCGCGCGAGGTTGGTGACGCTCACCACCGGCACGCGGTCGGCGGCGCCGGCCGAGGTCTTGCGCACGGTGGCGTTGACCGGCGCGGCCTTGTCCTTCGGGATCAGCACCGCCGTGACCCCGGCGGCGGCGGCGGTGCGCAGGCAGGCGCCGAGGTTGTGCGGGTCCTGCACGCCGTCGAGCACCAGCACCAGGGCGCGACCTTCCGCGGCCTCGATCAGGCCCGGCAGCTCCTTCTCGTCGACGCCTTTCGCCGCCTCGTAGCGGGCGATCGCGCCCTGATGGCGCAGGCCGCCGGCGATGCCCTCGAGCGCCTGCAGCGCGACCCGGCGCACCGGGACGTCGCGACGGCGCGCGGTCTCCTCGATCTCGACGATGCGCGGGTTCTTCGCGCCGGCCTCCAGCAGCACCTCGCGCACGTGTTCGACATCGTGCTCGAGCGCCGACGCGACGGCGTTGATGCCGGCGATCCACTGGTCTTTCCTGCTCATCCGCGCCTTTCCGTAGGAGCGCCTTCAGGCGCGATCCGCATTTTACCGCGGGGGAACGAGCTTGAAGTCGATCCGCCGGTCCTCGACGCTGGCCTTCAGCACCAGCACCCGCACCGGGTCGCCGAGGCGGAAGCGGCGGCCCTGACGCTCGCCGGTCAGCGAACGGCGCAGCGGGTCGAAGTGGTAGAAGTCGTGCGGCAGCTGGGTCACGTGCACCAGGCCGTTGACCTTCGACTCGGCGAGCTCGACGAACAGGCCGAAGTTGGTGACGCCGCTGATCACGCCGTCGAACTCGTGGCCGACGTGCTTCTCCATCCAGGCACTGCGGTAGCGTTCGTCGACCTCGCGCTCGACCTCGTCGGCGCGGCGTTCCAGTTCGGAGCAGCGCAGCGTCAGCGCCGCCATCTCGGCCTCGCTGTAGGTGTAGCCGTCGTCGCCGATCTCGAGCGCATGCTTGATCGCGCGGTGCAGCAGCAGGTCCGGGTAACGACGGATCGGCGAGGTGAAGTGGCCGTAGTGGCGCAGCGCGAGGCCGAAATGGCCGGTCTCGGAATCGGTCGAATACACCGCCAGGCTCTGCGAGCGCAGCAGCACGGTTTCCAGCAGCGCCGCGTCGGGACGCAGCCGGATCGCCTTAAGCAGCTGGGTGAAGTCCTTCGGCCGCACGCGACCCCAGGACGGCAGGCTCAGGCCGAACTCGGCGAGGTATTCGAGCAGGTCGGCGTACTTGGCCTCCGGCGGCTTCGCATGCACGCGGTACGGCGCCGGCACGCCCTTGCTGCTGATGTATTTCGCGGCTTCGACGTTCGCCGCGATCATGCATTCCTCGATCAGCTTGTGGGCGTCGTTGCGCGCCAGCATGCCGGCCTGCACGACCTCGCCGGTGTTGTCGAGCACGAAGCGCACCTCGCTCGACTCGAACTCGATCGCGCCGCGCTGGGCACGCGCCTTCGCCAGCACCTGGTAGAGCTGGTGCAGGCGCTGCACCTGCGGCAGCAGGCTGCCGATGCGGGCGATCGCGGCCTTGCCGTCCTCGGTGTCGGCTTCGCCGACCGCCTGCCAGACCTGGGTGTAGGTGAGCCGCGCATGCGAGCGCATCACCGCCTCGTAGAAGCGCGAGCGCGTCACCAGGCCGTCGAATCCGACCTGCATGTCGCAGACGAAGCACAGGCGGTCGACCTTGGGGTTCAGCGAGCAGATGCCGTTCGACAGCACCTCCGGCAGCATCGGCACGACGAAGCCGGGGAAGTACACCGAGGTGCCGCGCTTCTGCGCCTCGTCGTCGAGGTCGCTGCCGGGACGCACGTAATGCGAGACGTCGGCGATCGCGACGATCAGGCGGAAACCTTCGGGATTCGGCTCGCACCAGACCGCGTCGTCGAAGTCCTTGGCGTCCTCGCCGTCGATCGTCACCAGCGGCATGTCGCGCAGGTCGACGCGGCGCGCGGCCTCGGCGGCGGGCACTTCCAGCGGCACCTCGGCGGCTTCGACGAGCACCGGCTTCGGGAACTCGTGCGGCAGGTCGTGGCCGTGGATCGCGGCCTGCACGACCAGCGACGGCGTCAGGCGATCACCGAGCACCAGCAGCACGCGGCCGATCGGCGGCCGGCCGTTCTGCGGCGGATCGGTGACCTCGACGACGACCAGCTGGCCTTCTTTCGCGCCGTTGCGTTCGTCCGGCGGGATCAGCACCTCGGTCAGCACGCGGCGGTCGTCGGGCACGACCATGCCGATCCGGGAGCGTTCCTCGTAGCGGCCGGTGAGGCGGGTCAGGCGGTGTTCGAGCACGCGCACGATCGCGCCCTCGCGGCGGCCGCGGCGGTCGACGCCGGTGATGCTGGCGAGTACGCGGTCGCCGTGCAGGGCCTTGCGCATCTCGTGCGGCGGCAGGAACAGGTCCTCGCCGCCGTCCTCGGCCTTCAGGAAGCCGAAGCCGTCCGGATTGGCGATCACGTTGCCGGTGATCATGTCGAGCTTGCGCGCGGCCGCGTAGCCGCCGCGGCGGTTCACCAGCAACTGGCCGTCGCGCAGCATCGCCGCGAGGCGCCGGCCCAGCGCCTCGAAACGGTCGTCGGCGGTGAGGTCGAGGCGGCGGGCGATTTCGTCGGCCGACAGCGGGCCGGGACTGTCGCCCAGCAGTTCGAGGATCGCCTCGCGGCTGGCGATCGGCTGTTCGTAGCGCTGCGCCTCGCGGGCGGCGTGCGGGTCGGTGATCTCGCCGAAGCGGGCGGCGGCGCCGCGCTTCGGTGCACGCGCGGGGCGCCCGGCGGCGGCCGGCGCGCTGCGCGTGGCCTTCTTGCCCGGACGGGCTGCGGCCGACGCCGGTTTCGCGGCTTTCGTGGCCTTCTTCTTCGCGCCACCCCCCGGACCGGACGGGGCCTCGGCGTTGCGCAGGTTTTCCGGCATCCAGCCCGGCAGGCTGGTCCCTTTCTTCTTTGCGGGCTTTTTCATGCGCGGAGGATACACCCCGGCTTCTTCGCGCCCGGGTGAAATCAACGACGCGGCGTTGACAATCGCCGGGCCGATCTTTAGATTACGCGGCTCCCACGCCCCCGGCGTCGGACACCTGCCCAGGTGGCGGAATTGGTAGACGCACTAGTTTCAGGTACTAGCGGGTAAAACCGTGGAGGTTCGAGTCCTCTCCTGGGCACCATCTTCGAAAGCCCCGCTCCGGCGGGGCTTTTCTTTTGCGCTTCCGCAGCCCTGCCGCTTCCGGCGAAGCCTGGCCTAGACTGGCGCCACCTCGGGGAGGAGGCGTTCGATGGGCCATCTGCTGTCACGACTCGGCTGGGCACTGCTGGCGCTGCTCGGTGCCTTCGCGCTCGGCACGATCGCGCTGCGCCGCGGCGAGGCGATCAGCGCGCTGTGGATCGTCGCCGCGGCGGTCTGCTGCTACCTGGTCGCCTACCGTTACTGGGCGAAGTTCATCGCCGAGCGGGTGCTGCGCATCGACCCGGCGCGGCCGACGCCGGCGGTGACGCGCAACGACGGGCTCGACTTCGTGCCGACCCATCGGCACGTGCTGTTCGGCCACCACTTCGCGGCGATCGCCGGTGCCGGTCCGCTGGTCGGCCCCGTGCTCGCCGCGCAGATGGGCTACCTGCCGGGCACGCTGTGGCTGATCGCCGGCGTCGTCTTCGCCGGTGCGGTGCAGGATCTGGTGATCCTGTTCTTCTCGACCCGCCGCGACGGCCGTTCGCTCGGCGACATCGTGCGCAGCGAGATGGGCGCCGGCGCCGGCAACCTGGCGCTGTTCGGCTGCTTCGCGATCATGGTGATCCTGCTCGCGGTGCTCGCGCTGATCGTGGTCAAGGCGCTGGCCGGCAGCCCCTGGGGCATGTTCACGGTGATCGCGACGATTCCGATCGCGGTGCTGATGGGCGTGTACATGCGCTTCCTGCGCCCGGGCCGCGTGCTCGAGGTGTCGCTGCTCGGCGTGGTGCTCCTGGTCGCCTCGATCTGGCTCGGTGGCCACGTCGCCGCCGATCCGGTCTGGGGACCCCGCTTCAGCTTCACCGGCGTGCAGATCACGGTGATGCTGGTCGGGTACGGCTTCGTCGCCGCGGTGCTGCCGGTGTGGCTGCTGCTGGCGCCGCGCGACTACCTGTCGACCTTCCTGAAGGTCGGCACCATCGTCGCGCTCGCGGTCGGCATCCTGGTGCTGAACCCGGACCTGAAGATGCCGGCGCTGACCCAGTTCACCGACGGCACCGGCCCGGTGTGGAAGGGACCGCTGTTCCCCTTCCTGTTCATCACCCTCGCCTGCGGCGCGGTCAGCGGCTTCCACGCGCTGATCGCCAGCGGCACCACGCCGAAGCTGCTCGCGACCGAGACCGACATGCGCTACATCGGTTACGGCGGCATGCTGATGGAATCCTTCGTCGGCATCATGGCGATGGTCGCGGCGGCGGTGATCGAGCCCGGCGTCTACTTCGCGATGAACTCGCCGGCGGCGGTGATCGGTGCCGACGTGCAGGCCGCCGCGGCGACGATCTCCTCCTGGGGCTTCACGGTGACGCCGGAGATGCTCACCGCCACCGCTGCCGACGTCGGCGAATCGACGATCCTCGGCCGCGCCGGCGGCGCGCCGACGCTGGCGGTCGGCATCGCGCAGATCTTCCACCAGCTGATGCCCGGCGGCGCGTCGATGGCGTTCTGGTACCACTTCGCGATCCTGTTCGAGGCGCTGTTCATCCTCACCGCGATCGACGCCGGCACCCGCGTCGGCCGCTTCATGCTGCAGGACCTGCTCGGCCAGTTCGTGCCGGCGCTGCGCCGTACCGAATCCTGGAGCGCGAACCTGCTCGCGACCGCCGTCTGCGTCGGCGCCTGGGGCTGGCTGCTCTACCAGGGCGTGATCGATCCGCTCGGCGGCATCAATACGCTGTGGCCGCTGTTCGGCATCAGCAACCAGATGCTCGCCGGCATCGCGCTGATGCTCGCCACCGTGCTGCTGTTCAAGATGAAGCGCGACCGCCATGCCTGGGTCACCGCGCTGCCGGCCGCCTGGCTGCTGATCTGCACGACGGTCGCCGCGCTGTACAAGCTGTTCGACCCGAACCCGGCGGTCGGCTTCATCGCCCAGGCGCGGCGTTATGCCGATGCCGCCGCGGCCGGCGAACTGCTGGCCCCCGCGAAGGACATGGCGCAGATGCGGCACGTGATCTTCAATTCCTGGCTCGATGCCGGGCTCTGCCTGCTCTTCCTCGTGATCATGCTCGGCATCCTCGCCTGCTCGCTGCGGGCCATCGCTCAAGCCCGGCGCCGCGAAGGACGCAGCGATCAGGAAGCCGCCGTGCCGGCGGGAGCGCTCTCATGAGCGGCGAATTCGTGGCTTCCGTGAGCGCTTTCTGGCGGCGGGCCGCGCAGAGCGCGCGGCTGATGGTCGGCCTGCCCGATTACGACAGCTACCTCGCACACGTGCGCGCAGCGCATCCGGAACGCACACCGATGAGCCGCGCGGAATTCTTCCGCGTGACCCAGGAGGCGCGTTACGGCGGACGTGGCGGCGGGCGCTGCTGCTGAGCCGAGCGCTCAGCGCAGGATCTTCTCCAGCGCCTTGCCCTTGGCGAGTTCGTCGACCAGCTTGTCCATGGCCCGGATCTGCCGCATCAGCGGGTCCTCCACCGCCTCGACGCGCACACCGCAGACGACCCCGGTGACTTTCGCGGCATTCGCCTCCGCGGCCGGCGCCTGCGCGAAGAAGCCCTGCAGGTCGGTCTTCGCATCGACATGCGCCTGCAGCTGCGCGGCGTCGTAGCCGGTGAGCCAGCGGATCACCGCGTCGACCTCGTCGGTACTGCGGCCCTTGCGCGCCGCCTTCTGCAGGTACATCGGGTAGACGCCGGCGAAGGGCATCCGGAATACGCGTTCGTTCGTCGCCATGCTGTTCCCTCCGGGCAGCCTGCGCGTATCGTAGGCGCGAATCGGAGGCGATACGAATGGATACCGGCGCGCTGCTGCAGGAACTGGTACTGATCCGCTGGCTGCTGCTGTTCACCGCCGTGGCCGCCGCGGTCGGTGCGCTCGCCTTCCTGGTCATCGCCGTGAACGTCGTCGGCATGGCGCGCGAGGTGCGCACGATGCGCCGTTCCGAATTCCGTCGCGCCGAGATGGAAACCCTGCTCGCCTCCGGCCACTCGCGGGCGGCGAAATCCTCGGCGCTGGACTGGATCGTCGAACAGCCGCACAGCGCCGAGGCGCACTGGGCCCTGGCGAAGGCGCATGCCCAGCTCGGCGAGCTGACCGAGGCCAAGCAGGTGCTCGACGATCTGCGCCGGCTGGCCCCGGACGAGGACTACCGCATCGATGCCTGGCTGGACCGCCTCGACAGCGAGTTCCAGGAGCGCCGGCCGCGGCCGGTGCCCTGATCAGGCATCAGGCGAAGGGATCGCGCAGCACCATCGTCGATTCGCGGCCCGGACCGGTCGATACGATCGCCAGTTCGCAGCCGACCAGCTCCTCCAGCGAGCGCAGGTAGGCGCGCGCGGCCGGCGGCAGCTGGTCCCAGTCGGTGATGCCGGCCGTGCTCTCCTGCCAGCCCGGGAACTCGAGATAGACCGGCGTGCACTCGGCCCAGCCACCGGCATCCAGCGGCGCGTATTCGGTGCGCTTGCCGCGGTATTCGTAGGCGATGCACATCTTCAGCTTGTCCATGCCGTCGAGGATGTCGAGCTTGGTGATGCACAGGCCGTTGATGCCGTTGATCGCGACCGCGCGCTTGAGCGCGACGATGTCGATCCAGCCGCAGCGGCGCGGACGGCCGGTGGAGGCGCCGTATTCCTGGCCGCGGTCGCGGATGCCCTGGCCGACCTCGTCGTCGAGTTCGGTCGGGAAGGGGCCGCCGCCGACGCGGGTCGCATAGGCCTTGGCGATGCCGAGCACGTAGTCGATCGCGTCGGCGCCGACGCCGGTGCCGGCCATCGCGCCGCCGACGGTGGTGTTCGAGGAGGTGACGTAGGGATAGGTGCCGTGGTCGATGTCGAGCAGCGAGCCCTGTGCGCCCTCGAACATCACCCGCTTACCCTGCTTGCGCAGCTCGTGCAGGATGCCGGCGACGTCGGCCTTCATCGGGTCGACGTATTCGCCGAAAGCCAGGGCCTCGTCGAGCGTCTTCTGCACGTCGACCGCCTCGACCCCCAGGTACTTCGTCAGCACGAAGTTGTGGTAGTCGAGCGTGGTGCGCAGCTTTTCCTCGAGCTCGCGCGGGTAATGCAGGTCGGCGACGCGGATGCCGCGGCGCGCCACCTTGTCCTCGTAGGCCGGGCCGATGCCGCGGCCGGTGGTGCCGATCGCGTCCTTGCCGGCGGCTTTCTCGCGCGCCTGATCGAGGGCGATGTGGTAGGGCATGATCAGCGGCGTCGCCGGGCTGATCTTCAGTCGCGAGCGCACCTCGACGCCGTTGCCCTCGAGCTCGGCGATCTCCTTCTGCAGCGCCGCCGGGCTCAGCACGACGCCGTTGCCGATCAGGCACAGCGCGCCTTCGCGCAGGATGCCGGACGGGATCAGGTGCAGCACCGTCTTCTTGCCGTTGATCACCAGCGTGTGGCCGGCGTTGTGGCCGCCCTGGAAACGCACGACGGCGCCGATCTCCTCGGTCAGCAGGTCGACGATCTTGCCCTTGCCCTCGTCGCCCCACTGCGCACCCAGTACCACCACCGACTGACCCATGGCCCTACTCCAGACGTGGAAAAAGCCGGGCTCGCCCGGCTTTCGCGGATTATCCCCGGGTCGGGGACGGGTTTAAAGCAGTTCGTAGTTCGTACGAGGCAGGAGGTAGTCGTCGCGGCCTTCGCGGCGTCCCGCCGGCCAACTACCTCGTACCTCGTACGAACTACGAACTCGTCTTCACCAGGTACAGCGCTGCCAGCCCGATCAGCAGCAGCACGGCGCCGACCCGGCGCAGCCGCGCCGGATGCCAGTGCGTCATTTCCGCCATCGCGTGCCGCCAGAAGCGCGGCACGGCGAACAGCAGCAGGCCCTCGAGCACCGCGACCAGGCACAGCGCCGCGAGCAGTTCCTTCACGGCTCAGCGGCCGCCGGCGTTTTCGAAGTAGCGCAGGAACTCGGAATCCGGGTCGAGCACGAGCGTGGTCTGGCCACCGGCCAGCGCCTGCCGGTAGGCCTCCAGGCTGCGGTAGAAGCCGTAGAACTCGGCGTCGCGGCCATAGGCGGCGGCGTAGATCTCGGCGGCGCGGGCATCGCCCTCACCACGCAGCTTCTGCGCGTCGCGCTCGGCCTCGGCCAGCAGCACCGCGCTGGCGCGGTCGGCCTCGGACTGGATCTTGTCGCGCTGCTCCTGGCCCTCGGCGCGCAGCTGGTTCGCGACCTGGGTGCGCTCGGTGCGCATGCGATCGTAGACCGTGCTCAGGATCTGGCTGTCGTCGGGCAGGTTGATGCGCTTGATGCGCACATCCAGCACCTCGACGCCGAGCGCGGCGGCGCCGCGGTTGACCTGGGCCAGCAGGCTGCCGGCGAGCTCGGCGCGGCCGGCCGAAACCACTTCCTGCAGCGTGCGCTGGTTGATCTGCTCGCGCAGCGCGTTCTTCACGATCGGGGTCAGACGCTGGCGCGCGATCGCCTGGTCACCACCACCGGCGGCGCGGTAGTAGGTGGCGACGTCGCTGATGCGCCACTTCACGAAGAAGTCGACCTGCACGTCCTTCTTCTCGGCGGTCAGGTAGCGCTCCGGCGCGTCGTCCAGCGACAGGATGCGCTGGTCGAACTTGATCACGTCCTCGACGATCGGCCACTTGAAGTGCAGGCCGGGCTCGAGGTCGGCGCGCACCACGCGACCGAGGTTCAGGACGATCGCGGTCTGGCCTTCGCTGACCTGGAAGACCGAGCCCATGCCGGCGAGCAGCAGGAGGACGGCGGCGAAGATGGCGAGGGTGGGCGAACGCATGTCAGCGGCCTCCGGCGGTACGGCCACGGTCGCGCGGGTCGCGCTCGACGCGCGGCTCCGGCAGCGGATCGGCCTGGGTGGCCGGCAGGCGGATGACCGGCGCGTCGGCGACGCCCGGCGTGCGCGCCGGCGCGGGCGCGCCGACCGGCAGGTAGAGGATGTTGCCGTTGTCGGCAGCGATCACCTTCGGATTGTTCGCGAGCACTTCCTGCAGCGTTTCCAGGTACAGGCGCTTGCGCGTCACCTCCGGGGCGAGGCGGTACTGCGCGGCGAGCAGGCTGAAGCGCTCGGCCTCACCCTCGGCGCGGGCGATCACCGAGGCGCGGTAGCCTTCGGCCTCGGTGCGCATGCGGGCGGCACGGCCGCGCGCTTCGGGAACGACACGGCTGGCATAGGCGCGGGCTTCGTTCTCGATGCGGTTCTTGTCCTCGCGGGCGCTGATCGCATCGTCGAAGGCCTGCTTCACCTCTTCCGGCGGACGCGCGTCCTGCAGGTTGAAGTTAACCACCGTCAGGCCGGTGTTGTAGAGGGTCAGCGACTCCTGCAGGCGGTCGCGCGCGGCGATCACCAGTTCGGCGCGGTCGAACAGCACCGTGTCCATCGTGCTGCGCCCGACCACCTCGCGCACGGCGCTCTCGGCGGCGTCCTTCAGCGTCGCCTCCGGATCCGGCGAACCGTAGAGGTACAGGCGCGGATCGACGCGGCTGTACTGGGCGTTGAACTTGATGTCGATCAGGTTCTCGTCGCGGGTCAGCACGCGCACCTGGTCGCTGAGTTCGACGACGGCGGTGGCGTCCACCACGCGCACGGTCTCGACCGGCCACGGCCACTTGAAGTTCAGGCCCGGGCCCATCGTGCGGTTGTATTCGCCGAAGCGCAGCACGACGCCACGCTGGCGCTCGTCCATCATCTTCACGCTGTTGAAGAGCAGCCAGATGCCGACCAGCGCGAGCACCCACGGCAGCGCGTTGAACGCGCCCTGGGGCGCGCCGCCGCCGCGGCCGCGGCCACCACCGCCCGACGAGCCGCCGAACATGCCCTTCAGCCGGTTGATGAAGGCCTCGACCTCGTTGCCGGGGTCCTTGCCCTTCCAGGGGTCCTTGTTGCCGCCGTTGCCGGGCTGGTTCCAGGCCATGCTTGCTCCGTGCCACGGCCCCGGATGCGGCGGTCGACGCCGTCCGGGACGCGGTTTTTCAGTCAGTGTCGGGATTGTAGGTAGGGGCGTCGGGGGTCACAAGCAAGAGCGCCTGCAGCGGATGCCCGCCCGCTTCGGCCGCCAGCCGCTCGGCCGCGGCCAGGGCCAGGTCGATATCCAGCACGCTGTGGCCCTCGGCATCGACGCGTTCGGCGCGCACGGCGCCGGCATCGTGCAGGCGGGCACGCAGGCGGCCGTCGGCCGGTCCGAGCACCAGTTCGCCGGTGAAGCGATGTTCCTGGAAGCGGCGCTGCAGCAGGTCCAGCAGCAGGTCGAGGCCGAGCCGGTCGCGCGCCGACACCCAGACCCGGGCGCGGCCCTCGACCTCGGCATCGACCCGCGCTTCGGCGCCTTCGATGCGGTCGATCTTGTTGAACACCAGCACCTGCGGAATGTCGCCGGCGCCGATCTCCTCGAGCACCGCGTCGACCTGGCGGATGCGCTCGTCGCGCAGTTCGTCGGCGGCGTCGACCACGTGCAGCAGCAGGTCGGCCTCGCGCGCCTCGGCGAGCGTGGAGCGGAAGGCCGCGACGAGCTCGTGCGGCAGGTCGCGCACGAAGCCGACGGTGTCGCTGAGCACCAGCGGCGCCACACCTTCGACCCGGCGCACGGTCGGGTCCAGTGTCGCGAACAGGCGGTCGTCGGCGTAGACGCCCGAGCCGGTCAGCGCGTTGAACAGCGTCGACTTGCCGGCGTTGGTGTAGCCGACCAGGGCCACGCGCGGCACGGCGTTGCGGTTGCGCGCGCGGCGCATCTGCGTGCGCTGCACCTCGACCTTGTCCAGGCGCGACTGCAGCGATTCGATCTTGCGCTGCAGGATGCGCTTGTCCATCTCGAGCTGGGTCTCGCCGGGACCGCGCAGGCCGATCGCACCGCCGCGCTGGCGCTCGAGGTGGGTCCAGCCACGCACCAGCCGCGTCTGCCAGTGCTTGAGCTGGGCGAGCTCGACCTGCAGCTTGCCTTCGTGGGTCGCGGCGCGCTGCGCGAAGATGTCGAGGATCAGGCCGGTGCGGTCGACCACACGCAGCTTCAGCGCGCGCTCCAGGTTGCGCTCCTGCGCCGGCGACAGCGCATGGTTCACCAGCACCAGGTCGGCGCCGGTGGCGGCGACCGCCGACTGCACTTCCTCGACCTTGCCGCTGCCGATGTAGGTGGCGGCATTGGCGCGTTCGACCCGCGCGGTGATCGTGCCGACGATCGTCGCGCCGGCGGAACGCGCGAGTTCGGTGAACTCCTCGAGCAGGGCCGGATCGACCTGGCCCGGCGGATACGGCTGGATCAGCAGCGCGCGCTCGCCGCGGCGGGCGCGCTCGAACGCGGCGGAGCCCTGGGGGGTGCTCACTCGGCCTGGCCGTCCTCGTCCTCGCCACCGGCCGCGGCCACCTGGCCGCCGCCCGGCCCGACGCGGACGTTGCGCGCCGGTACCACGGTGGAGATCGCGTGCTTGTAGACCATCTGGCTGACGGTGTTGCGGAGCAGCACGACGAACTGGTCGAAGCTCTCGATCGTGCCCTGAAGCTTGATGCCGTTGACCAGGTAGATCGAAACCGGGATGCGCTCGCGACGCAGGGCGTTCAGGAAGGGATCCTGGAGGGACTGGCCTTTGGACATGGGGGTGGACTCCGATCTTCTTGTTGTGGCGCGCCAGCGTGGCGCGATGTGCGGCCAATGGGTCCGAGGCCGCGAACCGGCGGATTCTAGCAGCCGCCGGTGTGCAGGCCGGGTGGCGGTGGTCATGCCCCGGGCAGGAACAGGCGCAGCGCGTGGTCGAGTTCGCCGCGGTCGTGCTCCGGATCCAGCCAGCGGATTGCCGGCCGCGCGCGCAGCCAGGTCAGCTGGCGCTTCGCGAGCTGGCGGGTCGCGGCGACCGCCTCGGCACGGAAGGTCGCCCCGTCGGTCAGGCCATCGAGATGGCGCCAGGCCTGGCGGTAGCCGACCGCCCGCATCGACGGCAGGTCCGGATGCAGGCGCGGGTCGGCGCGCAGCCGCCGCATCTCGTCGAGGAAGCCGGCGGCGAGCATCGCGTCGAAGCGACGGGCGATGCGCCCGTGCAGGACTTCGCGATCGCGCGGCACCAGGGCCAGCACCAGCAGCCGGAACGGGAACGGCGCCCGCCGCTGCCGCGCGGCCGCCTGCCAGTCGCTGATCGGCCGGCCGCTGAGGCGCAGGACCTCGAGGGCGCGGGTGATCCGCTGGGCATCGGCGGGCCGGATGCGCGCCGCGGCCGCGGGGTCGGCGGCCGCCAGTTCGGCATGCAGGGCGGCCCAGCCGCGCTGTCCGGCCTCGGTGGCGATGAGCGCGCGCAGCGCCGGGTCGGCTTCCGGCATGTCGGCGAGGCCGTCGACCAGCGCACTGAAATACAGGCCGGTGCCGCCGACCAGCATCGGCACCCGCCCCGAGGCCGAGAGGTCCTGCATCGCCGCGAGCGCGTCGCGGGCGAACTCCGCCGCCGAATAGGTTTCGTGGGGATCGCGCAGGTCGATCAGCCGGTGCGGCGCCCGCGTCAGGGTCGCGGCATCGGGCTTGGCGGCGCCGATGTCGAGGCCGCGGTAGACGAGGGCGGAGTCGACGCTGACGATTTCGCTGTCGAGCCGCTGTGCCCACGCCACCGCCAGCGCCGTCTTGCCGCTCGCGGTCGGGCCGAGCAGCGCGATCGCCGGCGGACGCGGGTCCCGCATCGCGGACTCAGAGCCCGCTGCGGCGCAGCTCGCCGTGCACGTGGTCGAACAGGCCCAGCATCGCCGGCGTCGGCTTACCGAGCAGGCTGACGCCGAGCACCGTCAGGGTCGCGGCCGCGAAGGCCGGCACCATTTCGTACAGGCCGCTCGGCGCGGCATAGAACAGCTTCCACACGACCACGGTCACCGCACCGACGATCATGCCGGCGAGGGCGCCGTTGCGGGTCGTGCGGCGCCAGAACAGCGACAGCACCACCACCGGCCCGAACGCGGCACCGAAACCGGCCCAGGCGTAGCTGACCAGGCGGAGCACGCTGCTTTCGGGATTCGAGGCCAGCCAGATCGCCAGCACGGCCACCACCAGCACCATCGCCCGGCCGAACCAGACGCGTTCGGTCTGGCCGGCGTTCGGGCGCAGCAGGCCCTTGTAGAAATCCTCGGTCAGCGCGCTCGAGCACACGAGCAGCTGGCAGCTGAGCGTGCTCATGATCGCGGCGAGGATCGCCGACAGCAGGATGCCCGCGACCCAGGGATTGAACAGCACCGTCGCCAGCTGGATGAAGACACGCTCGGCGTTCGCCTGCACCGGCGCGGCCTGCTCCGGATGGCCGGCGAAATACGCGATGCCGAAGAAGCCGCAGGCCATGGCCCCGAGCAGGCAGAGCACCATCCACGTCATGCTGATCCGGCGCGCGGCCGGGATCCGGCTCGCGTGTTCGGCGGCCATGAAGCGCGCGAGGATGTGCGGCTGGCCGATGTAGCCCAGGCCCCAGGCCAGCAGCGACACCGTGCCGACCAGGGTGGCGCCGCGAAGGAAGTCGAGCTTGCCCGGATCGATCGCCTCGACCACCGCGACGCTCTCCACCGGCCCGCCGAGCGACAGCATCACGAACACCGGGGTGACGATCAGCGCGAAGATCATCAGCGTGGCCTGCACGGTGTCGGTCCAGCTGACCGCGAGGAAACCGCCGACGAAGGTGTAGAGGATCGTCGCGCCGGCGCCCCACCACATCGCCTGGGCGTAGGGAATCGCGAACACCGACTCGAACAGGCGCGCGCCGGCGACGATGCCGGAGGCGCAGTAGATCGCGAAGAAGAGCAGGATGATCGACGCCGAGACGATGCGCAGCAGCTTGTTGCGGTCCTCGAAGCGGTGGGTGAAGTAGTCCGGCAGCGTCAGCGCGTTGCCGCAGCGTTCGGTGTAGACGCGCAGCGGCGCCGCGACGTAGCGCCAGTTCGCCCAGGCACCGATCACGAGTCCGATCGCGATCCAGGCCTCGACGAGGCCACCGGCGTAGAGCGCGCCCGGCAATCCGAGCAGCAGCCAGCCGCTCATGTCGGAGGCGCCGGCGGACATCGCGGTCACGAACGGGCCGAGGGAGCGGCCGCCGAGGATGTAGTCGTCGAAGCTGCGGGTGAAATACCAGGCGGCCAAACCGATGCCGACCATGCCGAGGATGTAGATCGCGAACGTGACGTGCAGCGGCGAGTAGTCCATGGGCGAACCGGGTCCGTATCGGGGCCGGGGCAGCTTAACCGGCGGCGCGCGGCGATGCGCGACCCGCCAGGACGACCCGGATGTCATCCCCCGATCCGGGGCGGGCGATTTCCACAGGGGCTGTGGACAAGCCTGGGAGAACGCCTGTGGATGGATCGCGGAGCGACCGCAACCACGCGGCCCACGCCCGGTCTGGTCAAATCCTCGCCAGTGCACTCAGTCGTCGTCGGGCCAGCGGATCGCCGGCTTCGCCGCCGCCGGTTTCGGCGCCGGCATCGCCGCGACCGCGGCCTGCACCTTCAGCGCGTCGACGGTCGCGGCGACGTCGTGCACCCGCAGGATGCGGGCGCCGTATTCGGCCGCCAGCACCGCGGCGGCGACCGAGGCGTGGACGCGCTCGCCGACCTCGCGGCCGGTGAGCTCGCCGAGCGAGCGCTTGCGCGACCAGCCCGCGAGCAGCGGCAGGCCGAGGTCGAGCAGGCGCGTCTGCTGGCGCAGCAGCAGCAGATTGTGGTCGGTGGTCTTGCCGAAGCCGTAGCCCGGGTCGAGCACGAGCTGCTTCTTCGCGATGCCGGCCATTTCGCAGGCGAAGATGCGCTGGGCCAGGAAGGCGTGCACGTCGGCGACGACGTCGTCGTACGCCGGCGCGTCCTGCATCGTCCGCGGCTCGCCCTGCATGTGCATCAGCACGACCGCGGCGCCGCAGGTGGCAGCGGCCTCGAGGGCACCGTCGCGGCGCAGCGCGTAGACGTCGTTGATCATGCCGGCGCCGGCGGCGACGGCAGCACGCATCACCTCGGGCTTGGAGGTGTCGACCGAGATCGGCAGCGAGGTCTCCCGCGCCAGCCGTTCGATCACCGGCACGACCCGGCGCAGTTCCTCGTCGAGCGTCACTGCGGCGGCGCCGGGACGGGTGGATTCGCCGCCGACGTCGAGGAGGTCGGCGCCCTCCTCCGCCAGCCGCAGCCCGTGCGCGACGGCGGCCTCGACATCGGCGTGGGCGCCGCCGTCGGAGAACGAATCCGGCGTGACGTTGACGATGCCCATGACCCGCGGGCGGTCGAGGCGCAGCACGCGGCCGGCGCAGTCGAGCTGGGGAACGATGTCGAACATGCGGCTCTCCTCCGGAAACCCGCCCATTGTAGGAGCGCCTTCAGGCGCGATGCCGAAAAGGAAAGACCGCCTCGCGGCGGTCTTTCCGATGGTCCGTTTCCCGCGGCCGCTGGCCGCGCCGCCTCAGGTCTGCGGCGCCGGCCCACCGATCGCCGGCCCCGGGCCACGATCGTCGCGCGACTGCCGGCCGGAACGCGCCCAGTCGGCCGGCGGCCCCGGACGACGGCCTTCCATGATCGCGTCGATCTGCTGCGCGTCGATGGTCTCGTAGGTCAGCAGCGCCTCGGCCATGATGTGCAGCTTGTCGAGGTTGTCGGTGAGGATCTGCTTCGTGCGGCCGTAGGCCTTGTCGAGGATGTCGCGGACGACCTCGTCGATCCGGCGCGCGGTCTCATTCGACACGTTCTTGTGCTGCGTCACCGAGCGGCCGAGGAACACCTCGTCCTCGTCCTCGCCGAAGGTGATCGGGCCGAGCTCGGACAGGCCCCACTTGGTCGCCATGTTGCGCGCCATCTTGGTCGCGCGCTCGATGTCGTTGCTGGCGCCGGTGGTGACCTTGTCCTCGCCGAAGATCAGCTCCTCGGCGACGCGGCCGCCGTACAGCGAGCACAGCATCGACTCGATGTGCGTGCGGTTGTACGAGTACTTGTCGCCTTCCGGCAGGTACATCGTGACGCCGAGCGCGCGGCCACGCGGGATGATCGTGACCTTGTAGACCGGGTCGTGGTCCGGAACGATGCGGCCGACGATCGCGTGTCCGGCCTCGTGGTAGGCGGTGAGCTTCTTCTCTTCCTCGCTCATCGCCATCGAGCGGCGCTCGGTGCCCATCAGGATCTTGTCGCGGGCGCGGTCGAAGTGCTCCATGCGCACGTTGCGGGCGTTCTCGCGCGCCGCGAACAGCGCCGCCTCGTTGACGAGGTTGGCCAGGTCGGCGCCGGAAAAGCCCGGGGTCCCGCGCGCGATCGTCATCGGCTCGACGTCGACGTCGAGCGGCACCTTGCGCATGTGCACCTTCAGGATCTGCTCGCGGCCGCGGACGTCCGGCAGGCCGACGACGACCTGGCGGTCGAAGCGGCCCGGGCGCAGCAGCGCCGGGTCGAGCACGTCGGGCCGGTTGGTCGCGGCGATCACGATCACGCCTTCGCCGCCTTCGAAACCGTCCATTTCGACCAGCAGCTGGTTCAGGGTCTGCTCGCGTTCGTCGTGGCCGCCGCCGAGGCCGGCACCGCGATGGCGGCCGACCGCGTCGATCTCGTCGATGAAGATGATGCACGGCGCGTGCTTCTTCGCGGTCTCGAACATGTCGCGCACGCGGCTGGCGCCGACGCCGACGAACATCTCGACGAAGTCCGAACCGGAGATCGAGAAGAACGGCACCTTCGCCTCGCCGGCGATCGCGCGCGCCAGCAGCGTCTTGCCGGTGCCCGGCGGGCCGACCATCAGCACGCCGCGCGGGATCTTGCCGCCCAGCTTCTGGAAGCGGCCCGGGTCGCGCAGGAACTCGACGAGCTCGCCGACCTCCTCCTTCGCCTCGTCGCAGCCGGCGACGTCGGCCAGCGTGACCTTGACCTCGTTCTCGCCCTGCAGCTTCGCGCGCGACTTGCCGAAGGACATCGCGCCCTTGCCGCCGCCCTGCTGCATCTGCCGCATCATGAAGATCCAGAAGCCGATGATCAGCAGCACCGGCAGGAAATTGAACAGCAGGCCGAGCAGCACGTTGCGGCTCGGCGGTTCCTGCACGATCTGCACGTTCTGCTCGAACAGGGTGTCGAGCAGACGGTCGTCGCGCGGTGCCGCCGTCGTGAACTGGCTGCCGTCCTTGAGCTTGCCGACGACGGTGATGCCGTTCTGCGAGAACTCGACCGACTGCACGCGGCCGTCCTTCACCTGCGAGACGAACTGGTCGTAGGTCAGTTCACCCGGCTGGTTCGGCGAGGAAAAGGTCTGGAACACGCCGATCAGCACCACCGCGACGATGAGCCAGATCAGCAGGTTCTTCGCAAGATCGTTCATTCAATCCTTCCCTCGACGCCGGCCCGTCGCCAGCGCGTAGACTTCATTGGACCGGCGACGGGATGCCGCCGGCTTGCGGATCACCAGACGCTCGTAACGGCCGCGGAGATCCTTCACGTAGGCGTCGAAACCTTCGCCCTGGAACAGCTTGATCAGGAAGGCGCCACCGACCTTGAGATGACGGTCGGCGAAGTCCCTCGCCAGTTCCGCCAGGTACATCGCCCGCGCCTGGTCGACGGTATCCACGCCGGACATATTGGGGGCCATGTCGGAAAGCACAAGATCGACCTCCGCCCCGTCGAGCAACGCTTCCAGCTGCGAAAGTGGGCCTTCTTCTCTGAAATCGCCGTGAATGAACTCGACCCCGGCGATCGGCGGCATGTCGAGGATGTCGAGCGCGACGACGCGCCCGCGATCGCCCAGTTCACGCCGCACCACCTGCGACCAGCCTCCCGGCGCGGCGCCGAGATCGACCACCACCATGCCCGGTTTCAGCAGCCGGTCCTTCGCCAGCAGTTCCTCGAGCTTGTAGGCCGCGCGCGAGCGCATGCCCTCCGCCTGGGCCTTCTTCACGAAGGGGTCGGCGAAGTGCTCCTGGAGCCAGCGGGTGCTGCTGCGGCTGCGGGCCATCGGTCGGGGAGTCCGCGCGCGGACGGTGGGGTATGGCCTGCATGATACCCTAGCCGCCCTTTCCACCCCGTCCGGAACGTCATGGCCGTCGCCCTCAGCAATGCCCAGAAGCGCTACCTGCGCGGCCTGGCGCACGACCTCAAGCCGGTGATCCTGGTCGGGGCGAAGGGCGTCACCGACAACATCGTCGCCGAAACGGGCCTCGCGCTGGAGCACCACGAGCTGATCAAGGTGCGCATCGCCGCCGATGACCGCGAGCTGCGCGACGAGTGGATCGGCGAACTCGCCGCGCGCGCGCAGGCGCACCTGGTCGGCCGCATCGGCCATGTCGCGATCCTCTACCGTCGCAGCAGCGAGCGCCCGCTGATCGTGCTGCCGAAGGGCTGAGCCCGCCATGCAGCTGGTGCAGGACAACCCGGATTTCCGCTACGTCCTGCGCGGTGCCGACGGCGCTGCGGTGCGCGTCAACGAGCGCACGCTGACCAGGAGTTTCCTGCTCGCGCCCGATCGCCTGGTCGAGGACTGGCGGCCGCGGACCGTCGTCGAACTGGACCCGGCCGACTTCGAACCGGTGCTGGCGCTGGCGCCCGAACTGGTGCTGCTGGGCACCGGTGCCACCCATCGCTTCCCGGGGGCCGCCGCGATGGCCGCCCTGCTCACGCGTGGCATCGGCCTCGAGGCCATGGACAACGCCGCCGCGGCGCGCACGTTCAACGTGCTCGCCGGCGAGGGGCGGCGGGTGGTGGTGGCGTTTCTGCTCGACGCTGACGCCGGGTCGTAGTTCGTCCGAGGTAGTGGAGGATCGCGGCTGAAGCCGCTCCTACAGGCGCTTTCAGCGCGCGGGCAGCACCGTCAGCGGGTCGACCGGCTTGCCGGCGCGGCGCACCTCGAAATGCAGCATGTCGCGGCTGGTGCCGGAGCGGCCGAGTTCGGCGATCTGCTGGCCGCGGCGCACACTGGCGCCCTCGGCGACCAGGCGGACGCGGTTGTGGGCGTAGGCCGACAGCCAGTCGTCGCTGTGCTTGACGATGATCAGTTCGCCATAGCCGACGAGGCCGGCGCCCGAATACACGACGACCCCGTCCGCGGCCGCCCGCACCGGCTGGCCGGCGGTACCGGCGATGTCGAGGCCCTGGCGCTTCGGGTCGTCGGCAACGAAGCGGCCGATCAGCTGCCCCTCGGTCGGCCAGCTCCAGCCGCTGGCGCTGACCGCGCCGGGGTTGACCGGGACCGGCGTGGCGGGCGCGGGCGTGGCCGGTGACACGGTGGGCACCGTCGGCCGCGGCGGCGGCGATCCCGCATTCGCCGGCGGCGGGGTCCCTGCCGTCGCCGGTGGCGCGACCGTGTCCGGCGGTGTCGGAGCGGCGGCCGCCGGGCCGGGCGGAGTCGCGTCGACGAAACCCGGCGAGCTGCTGCGCGGCGGCGGCATGCCGGTCACCCCGGTATTCGCCGGCGTCGGGCTCGCCGGTGTCGGGCTCGCCGGTGTCGGGCTCGCCGGCGTCGCGGCTGGCGGCCGCGAGGCCACGGCGCCTTCGGGGCGCAGCCGCAGGCGCTGCCCGGGGTAGATCGTGTAGGGCGCGGCGATGCGGTTCCAGCCGGCGACGTCGCGATAGTCCAGGCCGTGGCGGAAGGCGATGCCGTAGAGGGTGTCGCCGCGCTGCACGGTATAGCTGTCGGCGCCGTCACGCACTGGCGCCGGCCGTGCCGACGAGGCCGGCCGCGCCCCCGGTTCGCGCTGCACCACCCGCGAATGCCCGCATCCAGCGAGCATCACGACGGCGGCGATCATCAGGAAGACGGCGGCGGGCGACGGCAGGCGCTTCATCCGGGGTCCGGCTGACTTCGATGCCATCAGGATAACGCGTCCGCTCATGCGCCCTGTGCCTGCCACACCAGCCAGCCGACCACGGCCGCCAGCAGCACCAGCGCGATCCAGCCGATCGGCTCGATGTGCCTGCGCAGCGCCGCCTCCGCACGCGCGCCGCCGAGGCGGATCGCCAGCGCCACGAGGAACACCCGCTTGCCGCGCCCGATCAGCGCGCCGATGAAGAACGGCAGCAGCGGCATGCCGACGGCGCCGGAGGCGATCGTGAACACCTTGAACGGCACCGGCGTGAAGCCGGCCAGGATCAGCAGCAGCAGCCCGTTCTCGGCCGCCTGCTGCTTGATCTGCTCGAACTGTCCGGCATAGCCGAGGCGTTCGACCAGCGGCATCGCCAGCTCGAGCGCGTAATAGCCGAGCGCGTAGCCGACGAACATGCCGACCATCGAGCCGGCCAGGCTCAGCGCCGCGAACCAGAACGCCCGCTTCGGCTGTGCGAGCGACATCGGCGCCAGCATCACTTCGGGCGGGATCGGGAAGATGATCGCCTCGAAGAAGCTCAGCGCGGTCAGGTACCACGGCGCGTGCCGGTGGGCGGCCCAGCGCAGGGCCCGTTCGTACATCGGTCGGAAGAGCTGCACTCAGAGGATTCCCGGCAACAGGGGGACGAAGACGACGCCACCGAGGTCGTCCTGGCGCAGTTCGCCGTCGCTGCGGCGGAAGCGCAGCAGGCGCTGCGAGCTCGCACTGCCCAGCGGCGCGACCAGGCGGCCGCCTTCGGCGAGCTGGTCGAAAAGCGGCGGCTCCAGGGCTGCGGCGCCGGCGGTGACGATGATGCCGTCGAAGGGTGCGTATTCGCCCCAGCCGGCGCGGCCGTCGTCGTGTTTCGTGCGCACGTTGAGGCCGAGGTGGCGGAAACGGCGGCGGGCGACCCGCAGCAGCTCCTCGATGCGCTCGACCGTCCAGGTCTCGATGCCGAGCGTCGCCAGCACCGCCGCCTGGTAGCCCGAGCCGGTACCGACTTCGAGCACGCGCGCCGGCATGCCGTCCTCGATCAGCGCCGCGGTCATGCGCGCGACCACGTACGGCTGCGAGATCGTCTGCCCCTGCCCGATCGGCAGCGCGGTGTCCTCGTAGGCGCGGCTGGCCAGAGCCTCGTCAATGAACAGGTGGCGCGGCACGGTGCGCATCGCGGTCAGCACGCGTTCGTCGGCGATGCCGGCCTCGCGCAGGCGTTCGACCATGCGGTCGCGGGCGCGCTGCGAGGTCATGCCGAGGCCCATCACCCCGGCCCGGTTCTGGAAGCGCGGGGTCATGCGTCCGGCCCGAGCGCCTGGCTCATGCCGCCGACCCAGCTGGCGACCTTCTCGAGCGCCTGGTAGCGGGTCAGGTCGACGTGGATCGGGGTGATCGAGATGCAGCCGCTGCGCACCGCGTGGAAATCGGTGCCCGGACCGGCGTCCTGCTCCGGACCGGCCGGGCCGATCCACCACAGTGGCCGGCCGCGCGGATCGGTTTCCTGGATGCAGGCCTCGGCGCGGTGACGGTGGCCGAGGCGGGTGACCTCGAAGCCGCGGATCTCGTCCCAGGGCAGGTCCGGCACGTTCACGTTGAGGATGGTGTCCGCCGGCAGCGGATCGACCAGCAGGCGCGCGGTGATCTGCAGCGCGGCGCGGGCGGCGCTGGCGTAGTGGCGCGGGCTGCCGTCGCTGGTGACGAGCGACATCGCGATCGCCGGCAGGCCGAGGAAGCGGCCTTCCATCGCCGCCGCGACGGTGCCCGAATAGATGACGTCGTCGCCGAGGTTGGCGGCGCTGTTGATGCCGGAGACGACGATGTCGGGATCCGCCTCCAGCAGGCCGGTCAGGGCCAGATGCACGCAGTCGGTCGGCGTGCCGGCGACGCGCCAGACGCGCTCGCCGAGCTCGGCGACCCGGATCGGCGAATCCAGCGTCAGCGAATTGCTGGCCCCCGACCGGTCGCGGTCCGGCGCGACCACCGTCACCTCGTGGCCGGCGGCACGCAATTCCTCGGCCAGGACGCGGATGCCACGGGCTTCCACGCCGTCATCGTTGCTGACAAGTACGCGCATCGGGGACCCATTCGAACGAGCCGGCATGATAGCCGCCGGCGCACGCCGGGGTCACCCGACGCGGGCGATAATCGTTGCATGGTCCGCATCCCGAAGCCGCCGAAACCCGTGAAGTCGCCGCCGGTCACGGCGGTCGACGACGACGATGCCGCGCTGTTCCGCAGCGCGATCGGCGACGTGCGCGAACTCGCTGCGCCGCCACCCCCGGAGAAACCGCGGCCGGCACCCGAACCGCGCATGCAGGAACGCGACGAGGCCGAGGCCCTCGCCCGCTCGCAGGCACTGGCCTGGAGCGAGGCGACGATCGACGCCGCCGAGGCCCTGGCCTGGCGCCGGGACGATGTGCCGGAAAAGGTGCTGAGCCAGTTGCGTCGCGGTGGCTGGAGCGTCGGCGCCGAACTCGACCTGCACCACATGCGCGTCGCCGAGGCCGAACGCTGGCTGCGCGACTTCCTGCGCGAGGCCCGCAGCGAGGGCGTCGCCTGCGTGCGCATCATCCACGGCAAGGGACCGCGCGGCGACGACGGCGGCTCGGTGCTGAAGGCCCTGGTCGACCGGATGCTGCGCCAGCGCGCGGAAGTACTCGCCTACGCCTCGGCGCCCGAGGCGATGGGGGGAACCGGCGCCGTGCTGGCGCTGCTCGCCAGGATGCGGCCCGGCGAGCAGCGCATCCGCTGACGGCTTATTCCGCGCTGTTCTGCCTTTCCGGCGGGTTGACCCAGATCACGCGGACGCGGACCGGAGCCTTGTTCGCCGCATGTTCCACCGCCGCCACGTAGGCGGAATCGACCTTCGACGTGGTGGTGGGGCTGACCATTGCGGTGCCACCGGAGCTGGCGCAGCCAGCGAGCGCGATCACGGCGGTGGCGACGACGAGCTTGCTTGCGGTGTTCATGGCGACCTCCTCTGAAGGAAAACCGCAGCGCCAGCCTACTCCTGCCGTTCCCGGGCGCAACCATCCCGGGCTCCGGGACGTCAGCGCATCGCGCCGAGTTCGGAAAGGAGTGAGGTGGCGTAGGCGCCCGGCGGGAGGGAGAAGGCGAGTTCGAGCGTGCTGGCGTCGGGCTGCTGCCAGCGCAGGTCGGCGGCACGGACCCGCAGTGCCCGCCGCTCCTGCTTCAGGCCTGCGGCGACGAGCCCGGTGCAGAGTTCCGGGAACTGCGCGGCCACCGCGAGTTCGCGTGCGAGCAGCGGCTCGCCGGAACGCGGCGTTCCGGCGCCCCACAGCGGCCCGGTCGGGTGGATGTCCTGGCGGGCGGCGCGCTCGCGCAGGGTGTCGTCGAGCGGCGCCGGGCCGAAGACGCTGTGCGTGCCGTCGAGCATCCACACCTCGCCGTCGCTGCCGTTCGCCCAGTCGCCGGCGGCGATGCGTTCGTCGAGCACGGCATTGAAAAGGTGTGAGCGCGCCGCCGACAGCAGCAGCGAGCGCTGTTCGCGGCGCATCCGTTCGCCGGCGAACATGCGGCGGGCGGCATCGACATTGTCGCCGTCGCGGCCGAAGCGCTGTTCGCCGAACCGGTTCGGGAAACCGTACGCGGCGATCGCCTGCAGGCGCACATCGATCGCCGCGGCCTCGCCCTCGACGTCGCGCAGGCGCAGTACGAAACGGTTGCCGGCGAGCGCGCCGCGCGGCAGCTTGCGCGCGTGCCAGGCGTGGTCGAGCACGCGCAGGTCCTCGCTTTCCAGCGCCGCGAGATCGGGCGCGACGCGCTTCGGCAGATGCACGCTGAGCCGCTGCCGGGTCACGGCGTGGCGATCCTTCAGGCCGGCGTAGCCGATCGCCGATTCGTGCACGCCGGCCCACTGGGCGATGCGACGCGCGGCGAAGGCGGTGTTCATGCCGCGCTTCTCGATCGTCAGCAGCAGGTGCTCGCCGCTGCCCGAGGCTTCGAAGCCGGGCAGTTCCTCGACGATGAAATCCTCCGGCGCCACCCGCAGGCGCGCCGACAGCACCGGTGGGCCGAACGCGCCCGGCGGGCTCACGCGCGCACCAGCAGCGCGACCGCCGTCGCCGCGAGGCCTTCGCCACGGCCGGTGAAGCCGAGCTTCTCCGAGGTGGTGGCCTTCACGCTGACCGCGTCGACGTCGATGCCGAGGTCGGCGGCGAGGTTCGCGCGCATGGCCGGTGCGTGCGCGGCGACCTTCGGGCGCTCGCAGACCACGGTGATGTCGACGTTGCCGGCGCGCCAGCCGCGTTCGCGCAGCAGGCCGTCGACATGGCGCAGGAACATGCGGCTGTCGGCGTCCTTCCAGCGCGGATCCGACGGCGGGAAGTGCACGCCGATGTCGCCGAGCGCGAGCGCGCCGAGCAGGGCGTCGCAGAGCGCATGGATGACGACGTCGCCGTCGGAATGCGCGAGCACGCCGCGCGCGTGCGGAATGCGGACGCCGCCGAGCACGACGTGATCGCCGTCGCCGAAGGCGTGCACGTCGTAGCCCTGGCCGATGCGGAATTCGCTGCTCATGGCGTGCTTCTCCCCTTGCCGCGCCCGGCGAGCAGGAATTCCGCCAGTGCGAGGTCGGCCGGCGTCGTGACTTTCAGGTTGTCGTCGCGGCCTTCTACCAGGCGCGGCTTCAGGCCCATGCGTTCCATCGCCATCGCCTCGTCGGTGACCGCGGCGCCGGCGGCGAGCGCCGCCTGCAGCGCGCGGGTCAGGCCGCCGCGGCGGAACAGTTGCGGGGTCAGTGCCCGCCACAGCCGTTCGCGCGGTTCGGTGCCGACGCTACGGCCGTCGTCGCCGGCACGCTTGAGGGTGTCGCGCACCGGCGCCGCGAGCAGCGCGCCGACCGCATCGGCGCCGCCGGCTTCGAGCAGGCGCGCGAGGTCGTCGCGGTGCAGGCAGGGCCGGGCGGCGTCGTGCACCAGCACCCACTGCGATTCGTCGACGGTCGCCGGCAGCGCCTGCAGGCCGGCGAGCACCGAATCGGCACGTTCGCCGCCGCCGATGCAGGACAGCACCGGCTTGCCGCCGACCTCGCGCCAGCCGGGCCAGTGCGGATCGTCGGCGGCGATCGCGATCACGGCGCCGTCGACGTCCGGATGGTCGAGCACCGCACGCAGGCTGTGCTCGAGCACGCTGCGGCCGGCGACTTCGTGGTACTGCTTCGGCAGCGCCGCGCCGAAACGGCGGCCGGCACCGGCCGCGGGAATCACCGCCCAGGCCATCAGGGATCGTCCCCCGGCGCCGGTTCGGCGGCGCCCTCGCCTTCCGGCAGCATCGCCGGCGGCGGCGCGTCACCGCCCGGGGTGGGTTCGACGACGCGGAAGAAGACCTCGCCGGGGCGGATCATCCCGAGCTCGCTGCGCGCGCGGTCCTCGATCGCCGCCGCACCCGACTTCAGGTCCTCTACCTCGGCCTCGAGGGCGTCGTTGCGCTGCTGCAGGCGCGCGTTCTCCTGCCGCTGCGCCTCGACCCGCGCCTGCAGCGCCTCGACTTCCGGAAAGCCGCCGTCGCCGCGCCACAGCTTGAGCTGCAGCCAGGCGGCGACCAGCAGCAACAGCGCGAGCAGGCCCCAGCGGCGCAATCGATCAGCGCTTCAGGCTGACGAACGCATCGCGACCGGCGTAGCGCGCCTTCGCACCCAGTGCTTCCTCGATCCGCAGCAGCTGGTTGTACTTGGCGACGCGGTCGCTGCGGCACAGCGAGCCGGTCTTGATCTGGGTCGCGGTGGTGGCCACGGCGATGTCGGCGATCGTGGTGTCCTCGGTCTCGCCGGAGCGGTGCGAGACGATCGCGGCGTAATCGGCGGCGTCGGCCATCGCGATCGCCTCCAGCGTCTCGCTGAGGGTGCCGATCTGGTTGACCTTGATCAGGATCGCGTTGGCGATGCCCTTGTCGATGCCCTCGCGGAAGATCTTCGGATTGGTCACGAACAGGTCGTCGCCGACCAGCTGCACCTTGCCGGAAAGGCGCTCGGTGAGCAGCTTCCAGCCGGCCCAGTCGTCCTCGGACATGCCGTCCTCGATCGTGATGATCGGGTACTGCGCGCACCAGCCGGCGAGGAAGTCGGTGAACTGCTCGCTGGTCAGGCGCTTGCCTTCGCCGACGAGGTTGTACTTGCCGTTGTCGAAGAACTCGGTGCTGGCGACGTCGAGGCCCAGCAGCACGTCCTCGCCGGCCTTGTAGCCGGCCTTGCCGATCGCCTCGAGGATCACCTCGATCGCTTCCTCGTTCGACTTCAGGTCCGGCGCGAAGCCACCCTCGTCGCCGACCGCGGTGGCCAGGCCGCGGCCCTTCAGCACCGACTTCAGCGCGTGGAAGATCTCGGCGCCGCTGCGCAGCGCGTCGGCGAAGCTCGCCGCCCCCACCGGCAGCACCATGAATTCCTGCATGTCGACGTTGTTGTCGGCATGCGCACCGCCGTTGATGATGTTCATCATCGGCACCGGCAGCACCGCCTCGCGGTCACCGGCCAGATGCGCCCACAGCGGCATCCGCTTCGAGGCCGCGACCGCATGCGCGTTCGCCAGCGACACGCCGAGCAGGGCGTTGGCGCCGAGGCGGCCCTTGTTCTCGGTGCCGTCCAGGTTCACCAGCTTGTCGTCGAGGCCCTTCTGGTCGGCGGCATCGAAGCCGGCCAGCGCCTCGGCGATCGTCGTGTTGACGTTCTGCACCGCCTTGCGCACGCCCTTGCCGAGATAGCGGCTCTTGTCGCCGTCACGCAGTTCCACGGCCTCCTTCGAACCGGTCGAGGCACCGGACGGCACCATCGCGCGGCCGAAGCTGCCGTCGGACAGGGTCACTTCCGCTTCGAGGGTGGGATTGCCGCGGCTGTCGAGGATCTCGCGGGCGTGGACTTTGGCGATCGTGGTCATGGTGGGCAGGGTCTCTCCAGATGGGATTTTCACAACGGATGAAAGCGGATTGCACGAATCGGGAAGCGGTCGGCCTTTATCGGCTCTGATCCGTTGTCCGATGCTTTCAGCTGTCCGATTCGAGGAAGCCGTTGGCCTTGGTGATGCGGTCGAGGTCCATCAGGGTGCGCAGCAGCGCTTCCATCTTTCCCAGCGGCCAGGCGTTCGGGCCGTCGCTGAGGGCCTTGTCCGGGTCCGGATGGGTTTCCATGAAGATGCCGCTGATGCCGACTGCCATCGCCGCGCGCGCCAGCACCGGCACGAACTCGCGCTGGCCGCCGGACTTGCCGCCGGCGCCACCCGGCAGCTGCACGCTGTGGGTCGCGTCGAATACCACCGGGCAGCCGGTGTCGCGCATCACGCTCAGCGAACGCATGTCGGAAACGAGGTTGTTGTAGCCGAAGCTGACGCCGCGCTCGCAGGCCATGATCGCCTCGTTGCCGGTCGCCTTCGCCTTGTCGGTGACGTGCTTCATCTCCCACGGCGACAGGAACTGGCCCTTCTTGATGTTCACCGGCTTGCCGGCGCGCGCGACCTTCTGGATGAAGTCCGTCTGCCGGCACAGGAAGGCCGGGGTCTGCAGCACGTCGACGACGGCGGCGACCTCGTCCATCGGCGTGTATTCGTGCACGTCGGTCAGCACCGGCACGCCGAGCTTCTGCTTCACCGTCTCCAGCACCTTCAGGCCGGCCTCGAGGCCGGGACCACGGAAGCTGGTGCCCGAGGTGCGGTTGGCCTTGTCGAAGCTGGACTTGAAGATGAAGGGAATACCGAGCCGGCCGGTGATCTCCTTCAGCGCGTGCGCCGTTTCCAGCTGCAGCTGCTCGGACTCGATCACGCAGGGACCGGCGATCAGGAAGAAGGGCCGGTCGAGGCCGACCTCGAATCCGCAGAGTTGCATCAGACGCCTCCTGTAGGAGCGGCTTCAGCCGCGATCTGCCCTGCCTTTTCGGCACCGGCACCGGAAGGGATCGCGCCTGAAGGCGCTCCTACGGTGGGTACGGGGGGGCGGGCGGCCTTGTGCTCGCGGGCGGCGCGCACGAAACCGATGAACAGCGGGTGGCCGTCGCGCGGGGTCGACAGGAACTCCGGATGCGCCTGGCAGGCGACGAACCACGGGTGGTCCGCGAGTTCGATCATCTCGACCAGCAGGTCGTCCATCGACTTGGCGCTGATCACCAGACCGGCGTCCTCGAGCTGGCTGCGATAGCGGTTGTTGAACTCGTAGCGGTGGCGGTGGCGCTCGCCGACTACGTCGCGCCCGTACAGCGCGCGGGCGCGGGTGCCGGGCTTGATGCGCTGGTCCTGCAGGCCCAGGCGCATCGTGCCGCCGAGGTCGGACTTCTCGTCGCGGCGCTCGATCTCGCCGCTGGCGGTGCGCCATTCGGTGATCAGGCCGATCACCGGATGCGGGCAGTTGCGGTCGTTCTCGGTGCTGTTGGCGCCCTCGAGGCCGGCGACGTGGCGGGCGAAGTCGACCACCGCCGCCTGCATGCCGTAGCAGATGCCGAAGTACGGGATCTTCCGCTCGCGCGCGTACTTCACCGTCTTCACCTTGCCTTCGAAGCCGCGGTCGCCGAAGCCGCCGGGAACGAGGATGGCGTCGACGCCATCGAGCACCTGCTCGCCCTCGGTCTCGACCTGTTCGGACTCGAGCCATTTCAGCCGCACCCGCGTGCGCTGGCGCAGGCCGCCGTGCTTCAGCGCCTCGGCCAGCGACTTGTAGGCGTCCTGGTGGTCGATGTACTTGCCGACGACGGCGACCGTGACCTCGTCGACCGGGTGCTCGACCGCGTCGACCACCGCCTCCCATTCGGAGAGGTCGGCCGGCTTCGCCTCCAGCCGCAGCCGCTCGACGACGATGCGGTCGAGCTGCTGGCTGTGCAGCCACAGCGGCAGCTCGTAGATGTTGCGCACGTCGACGCAGCTGATCACCGCGTTCTCGGGCACGTTCGTGAACAGCGCGATCTTGCGGCGCTCGGAGTCCGGCAGCGGCTGTTCGCTACGGCAGACCAGGATGTCGGGCTGGATGCCGATCGAGCGCAGTTCCTTCACCGAGTGCTGGGTGGGCTTGGTCTTCAGCTCGCCGGCCGCCGCGATGAACGGCACCAGCGTCAGGTGCATGAACAGCGCCTTGTCCGGACCGCGCTCGGTGCGGATCTGGCGGATCGCCTCGAGGAAGGGCAGCGACTCGATGTCGCCGACGGTGCCGCCGATCTCGACGATGCCGACGTCGAAGCCGTCGGTGGCCTCGAAGATCGCCGCCTTGATCTCGTCGGTGATGTGCGGGATCACCTGCACCGTGCCGCCGAGGTAGTCGCCGCGGCGCTCCTTGCGGATCACGTTCTCGTAGATCCGTCCGGTGGTGACCGAGTTCTTGCGGCTCAGGCGCACGCGCAGGAAGCGCTCGTAATGGCCCAGGTCCAGGTCGGTCTCGGCGCCGTCGTCGGTGACGTAGACCTCGCCGTGCTGGAACGGGCTCATCGTGCCCGGGTCGACGTTGATGTACGGGTCCAGCTTCATCATCGTCACCCGCAGGCCGCGGGCTTCGAGGATGGCGCCCAGGGACGCGGCGGCGATGCCCTTGCCCAGCGAGGACACCACGCCGCCCGTAACGAAGATCAACCGAGTCATCAGAGAGCCACCGCTGGAAAACCGCATTCTACCGGCCCGGCCCCCTCCCCGCGACCGCTTTCCTGACCGCCGGGGGACTTCCGGGCTGCCGCCGATGCGCCTTGCCCGCCGCGGACACGCCGCAAGTACGTCCATGTAGGCTAATCGGCGACGTCCCTGTCGCCGATTGTCCGCGGCGGGCAAGGCGCATCGACGGCACCGAATTTCGCGGCGGCGGCCAGGAAGTGCCCGCGGCTCCGGGTCGGGCGCCAGCATCCGGTTTCCGCCCACCTCCCCTGCGCAAGACCGAGTGAGCCGGCAACCGGCATTCACGCCGGACTTCGAATGCCAGCGAGTGCTTTCGTGGCGCGGCCCGGAAATCCGGGGTGGTGCTCGACGACTGGCCGGCCGGACAATCAGCGCCATGGATGGCGCTGATTAGCCTACATGGACGTACTCGCGGCGTGTCCGGGCGGCCAGTCGTCGAGCGCCGCAGCCTGCGTAGGCCGGCTCCGCGCCACGAAAAGGTCGCAGGCGGCGAGATCCGAGCGGGTAGAATCGCGGGCTTCACCGGATCGAAGAACGCATGAGCAGCCGCTACGACGCCGCAGATATCGAAGTCCTGTCCGGCCTTGACCCGGTCAAGCGCCGGCCGGGCATGTACACCGACACCACCCGCCCGAATCACCTGGCGCAGGAGGTGATCGACAACTCGGTCGACGAGGCCCTGGCCGGGCATGCGAAGACGATCGAGGTCACGGTCCATGCCGACGGCAGCGTCGAGGTCGCCGACGACGGCCGCGGCATGCCGGTCGACGTCCACCCGGAGGAGAAGATCTCCGGCGTCGAGCTGATCCTCACGCGGCTGCATGCGGGCGGCAAGTTCAGCAACCGCAACTACACCTTCTCCGGCGGTCTGCACGGCGTCGGCGTCAGCGTCGTCAATGCGCTGTCGAAGCGGCTCGAGGTGTTCATCAAGCGTGGCGGCCAGGAACACCGGATGGCGTTCCGTGACGGCGACCGTGCCTCGGCGCTGGAAGTGGTCGGCAGCGTCGGCAAGCGCAACACCGGCACCCGCCTGCGGTTCTGGCCCGATCCGAAGTACTTCGACAGCCCGAAGATCGCGGTGCGGGCGCTGCGCCACCTGCTGCGCGCCAAGGCCGTGCTCTGCCCCGGCCTGACCGTGAAGCTGTTCGACGAAGCGACCGGCGAGCGCGAGGAGTGGTACTTCGAGGACGGCCTGCGCGACTACCTGCGCGGCGCCCTCGCCGGCCGCGACACCCTCCCGGCCGAACTCTTCGTCGGCCACCTCGGCAAGGACACCGAGGTCGTCGACTGGGCGGTGGCCTGGCTGCCGGAAGGCGAGCTGGTGCAGGAGAGCTACGTCAACCTGATCCCGACCGCCCAGGGCGGCACCCACGTCAACGGGCTGCGCAGCGGTTTCACCGATGCACTGCGCGAGTTCTGCGACTTCCGCAACCTGCTGCCGCGCGGCGTCAAGCTGGCGCCGGAAGACGTCTGGGACCGGGTCGCCTACGTGCTCAGCCTGAAGATGACCGACCCGCAGTTCAGCGGCCAGTCCAAGGAGCGGCTGAGTTCGCGCCAGGCCGCCGGTTTCGTCGAGGGCGCGGCGCACGACGCGTTCTCGCTGTGGCTGAACCAGCACGTCGAGACCGGCCTGCAGATCGCCCAGCTGGCGATCGAGCGCGCGGCGGCGCGGCTGAAGACCGAGAAGCAGGTGATCCGCAAGAAGATCACCCAGGGTCCGGCCCTGCCCGGCAAGCTCGCCGACTGCATCAGCCAGGACCTGTCGCGCACCGAGCTGTTCCTGGTCGAGGGCGATTCGGCCGGCGGCAGCGCCCGCCAGGCCCGCGACAAGGATTTCCAGGCCATCCTGCCGCTGCGCGGCAAGATCCTGAACACCTGGGAAGTCGAATCCACCGGCGTGCTCGCCTCCACCGAGGTGCACGACCTCGCGGTGGCCATCGGCTGCGACCCGGGCTCGGAGAACATCGACGGCCTGCGCTACGGCAAGGTGATCATCCTCGCCGACGCCGACAGCGACGGCCTGCACATCGCCACTCTGCTCAGCGCGCTGTTCCTGCGCCACTTCCCGGCGCTGGTGCGCGCCGGCCACATTTTCGTGGCGATGCCGCCGCTGTTCCGCGTCGACGTCGGCAAGCAGGTCTTCTACGCGCTCGACGAGGAGGAGAAGCGGATCCTGCTCGACCGCATCGAGAAGGAGAGGATCCGTGGCGCGGTCAGCGTGACCCGCTTCAAGGGTCTCGGCGAGATGAACCCAGCGCAGCTGCGCGAGTCGACGATCCACCCGGATACCCGCCGCCTGGTCCAGCTCACCGTCGACGACGACGCCGCCACCCGCGGCCTGATGGACATGCTGCTGGCGAAGAAGCGCGCCGGCGACCGCAAGGCCTGGCTCGAGGCCAAGGGCGACCTCGCCTCCCTCGAAGTGTAGGAGCGCCTTCAGGCGCGATCGGCGCCTCCGCGCGCCTGACCCTCCCCGCACGCCTGCCCTCCCCGCACGCCTGCCCTCCCGCGCGCCTGACCCGCCCTGCACGAATGTGACGCGCGGCGTCAGCGCGCGCCGGCCGCCGTGCCGCGCCGCCCGCGCCGCGCCGGCCTCCCGGTGATGGCATGCGAATTGCATATTTCCGCCGATGACCGCTCCGACGACCCCGCGATGAGCTTCGACCGGCGCACGCTGACGCTGCAGCTCTGCGGCCTGATGTTCGCGGTCGCGATGGCGGTCGGGCTGCAGGCGCGCGAGAAGCTCGCGACGGTCGACCAGGCCTATCCCTACCGCGTCGCCGACAGCGTGCGCGGCGGCTGCGGCTTCGACTACATCGACCTCGACGGCCATGCGAGCCCGCTACCGCTGGCGATCACCGGCGACGACGCCGACGACACCGGTGCGCTGCTGACGCTGCGGGAGCCCTTCGAGCTGTACCAGCGCCCGAGTCCGAGTCTGGTGGTGTCCGGCAACGGCTACCTGGCGGCCGTCGACGCGCTGGCCGCCGACGACGGCTCCGATTTCGCGAATGCCTGTCCGGAGGACGTCGGCCGCCGCCCGCCGGGCGGCAGCCGCATCCTCGTCTACCACGACGACCTGCGCGCCCGCCCCGGCGGCGGCGTCCGCCACGCCTGGTTCCCGAGCTGCCCGCGCGCGTCCGACAGTGGCGAGCCCGAGCCCTGCACCGTCATCGAATGGAACGGCTACGAGCGGGTCAGCCCGCTGCCGAGCTCGCGTCCGCTGCAGGCGCAGGCGGTGCTGTACCACCGCAGCCACGAGATCGCCCTGCAGTACGCCTCGGTCGACGACAGCCATGCGGCGTCGGCGACGATCGGGGTGATGGGGCTCGAAGGCCGCGCCGCGCGCAGTGCCAGCTGCAATCTCGAGCAGCGGACGCTCGCGCGCAGTTCGGTCTGCTTCTTCGATCCGCGCTGAGCGCGGCGACCGGGTGTCGGTGACTTCGTCGCCGGCGGTTCAGGCCAGGCCGGCGCGGAGCATCGTTTCCAGCAGACCCTGCAGGTGCGCCGCCCGGGCGCGGTCGTACATGCCGGCGGCCTCGTCCATGTAGGTGGACTGCGCGAGCTCCAGCTGCACCGCATCGATGCGCTGCGCCGGGTCGCCGTAGTGGCGGGTGATGTAGCCGCCCTTGAAGCGGCCGTTGACCACCCAGCGGTAGTCCTGCTGCGCGGCCAGCACGGCCTCGATCCGCTGCTGCCGCGCCGGCGTGCAGCTCGCGCCGCCGGCGGTACCGAGATTGAGGTCGGGCAGCCGGCCCTCGAACAGGAACGGCACTTCGCTGCGGATCGAATGCCCCTCCCACAGCAGCACCTGGCCATGCTGCGCGCGCAGGCGCTGCAGTTCCGCCTGCAGGGCATCGTGATACGGCCGCCAGTACTGTTCGACGCGGGCGCGGACCTCGTCGGCATCCGGCTCCTGTCCCGGCAGGTAGACCGGGCCGCCGTCGAAGCGGCGCACCGGGCACAGGCCGGTGGTGTTCTGGCCGGGATACAGCGAGGTGTCGTCCGGTGGCCGGTTCAGGTCGACCACGTAGCGCGAGTACACCGGCACCAGCACCGAGGCGCCGAGCTCGCGCGCGAAGGCGTACAGGCGGGCGACGAACCAGTCGGTGTCCGGCACCGACAGCGCCCCGGAACTCAGGCGGTTGCCGAGGTCGCCCGGGATCGCGATGCCGTCGTGCGGCAGGCTCACCAGCAGCGGCGCGGTGCCGCGGTGCAGGGTGTAGACGTCGTCCATGCGGGCCAGTCTAGCCGCCCCGTGCGGCGAAGCGGGCCGGCGCGTACGGTGCCGGGTCGATCGGTGGCTCGCGGCCGGCGATCAGGTCGGCGAGCAGGCGCCCGGTGCCGGCGCTCATGCCGACGCCCATCATGCCGTGGCCACCGGCGAGCCAGAGGTTGGTGTAGCCGGGCGCGCGACCGATCAGCGGCACGTCGTCGGCGCACATCGGCCGCCAGCCGCACCATTCCTCGCGCTTCACCGGGCCCTCGGGCTCGTGCAGGTATTCGCCGGCGCCGCGCACCAGGGCGTCGAGGCGCACACGGTTCAGGCGGTGGTCGTAGCCGCTGAATTCCATCGTGCTGCCGAGGCGGAAACCGTCGGCCCAGGCGGTGACGCAGACCGCGCGCTCCTTCAGCACCAGCGGCCGCCGCGGCACCCGCGCCGGGAGGTCGTAGGTGATCGAATAGCCCTTGCCGGGCTGGATCGGGATCGGCAACTGCAGCTGCAGCGCGAACTCCGGCAACCAGGCGCCGAGCGCCAGCACGACCTTGCCGGCGCGCCGACGGCCTTCGCTGGTGTGCACCGCGGTGATGCCGTTGCGGTCGCGCTCGCAGCCGGTGACGCAGACGCCCTCCTCGATCACGCCGCCGGCGGCACGCACCAGCCGCGCCAGTTCCGCGACGTAGCGGTCGGGACGCAGCTGGGCATCGCCGGGGAAGAACAGCGCGCCGGCCATGCCCGGCTTCAGCGCAGGCTCGTCGGCGGCGAGCGCGGCGCCGTCGAGGACCTTCGCGGCGATGCCGAGCTCGGCCAGCAACGGCAGGTCGCGCTGCTGCTTCTCGAGCGCGCGCGGATCGCGGAACACGTAGTGGAAGCCGTTCGCCTCGTAGCCGCAGTCGAGGTCCTGGCCATAGACGAGATCGGCGACCAGCGCCCGCGACAGTTGCAGCAGGCGCCCCTTGGCCATGCCACTGCGGTGCCAGCTGCCGGCATTGCAGCGGCGCGCGACCTGCCACAGCCAGCGCAGCATCGCCGGATCCCAGCGCGGGGCGATGTACAGCGGCGCCGCCGGGTCGAACATCCAGCGCAGGGCCTGGCCGATCATGCCCGGCGCCGCCAGCGGCGGGGCGTGGCTCGGGGTCAGGGTGCCGCAGTTGCCGTGCGAGGCGCCGCCGCCGACCCGGCCCTGCTCGAGCACGCGCACCGAGCGTCCGTCGGCGAGCAGGTAGAACGCGCAGGCGAGGCCGACGACGCCGCCGCCGACCACCAGGACGTCGGCATCGCCGCGGGACTCCGCAATGTCCGGGACGGTCGTGCTCATGTGATCTTTCGCCGGAAGGCCGGCCACTGCAGCCACGTCAGCGCGCGCCACAGCCACTCGGCCGGGCCGAAACGGTAGCGCGCCAGCCACCACGCCGAAAGCAGGCACTGCACGAGGGTCAGCGCCAGCACCAGGCCGACCTGGCCGGGTCGCGACACCTGCCCCCACAGGCCGAAGCCGTAGCCGTAGAACAGCGTGCTGAACACCGCCGAGGCCATCAGGTAATTGCTCAGCGCCATGCGGCCGGCCGGCGCCAGCCAGCGCTGCAGGACGTTGGCGACCGCCGGCACCTGCATCGCCAGCACGACCACGCCGATGTAGCCGAGGGTCATCGGCAGTGCGCCGACCCAGTGCGTCCATTGCGCGACCAGCGCGGCGCCGGCATCCGGCGCGTCGGCCATGCCGGTCGCGCGGCTGGCGCCGGCGACGGTGACCGCCAGTCCCAGCGGCAGCAGCACGAACGCGGCGATGCGGTGGAAACGCAGGTGCCGTTCCGGCTGCGCGAGCCGCCCGGTCTCGAGCAGCCAGCCGCCGAACAGGAACACCCCGAGCGCGACCGGCACCAGGAAGAACTCGAACGCCAGCGCCTGCACGAAGTCGCGCCCGCGCTGCGCCGTCACCGTCCACCAGTCACCGGCGGCGTAGGCGGTGGCCGCCTGGGCGAGTTCGGCGCTGCGGTCGACCGCCGGCAGCATCGCCGCCGCGGCGGTCTCGCCACCGACCAGCACCACCAGCACCATCAGCGTCAGCCAGGCGGTGAACAGCAGGAACAGCACCGCACCGAGGCTCAGGCGCAGGGTCGGCCCGAGCCGCGGCTCCAGTTCGCTGACGGGAACCAGCACCAGCAGGCCGAGGGCGGCGATCGCGTAGCTGTGCAGGATGTCGCCCGGCCACAGCAGCAGCGCGTGGGCGATGCCGAAGGCGAACAGCGCCGCCGTCCGCCGCAGGTAGCGGGCC
This sequence comes from Arenimonas composti TR7-09 = DSM 18010, assembly GCF_000426365.1. Lineage (GTDB taxonomy): Bacteria > Pseudomonadota > Gammaproteobacteria > Xanthomonadales > Xanthomonadaceae > Arenimonas > Arenimonas composti. Next base: position 136,122 of record NZ_KE384525.1, read on the forward strand.
AGGAAAGGCTGCCGCGCCGCCGCCAGCCGATGCCGCATCACCATGAAGCCGGCGCCGAACAACAGCGCGAACAGCAGCCAGAACTTGCCCTGCACCAGCACGTGCACCAGCCAGCCGGTGGCGTACTCGAGGCCTTCGGCCTGCGCCGGCACGCCGTCGCCGAGCTCACCCGGCGGCCGGGTGAACCACTCGATGTTCATCAGCGCGATCCCGGGCAGCGCGAAGCCGCGCAGCACGTCCAGCAGCGGCAGCCGCTGCTGCAGGTAGGTCGGGACCGGCGCGGCGGCGGTCAGTGCTGCGCGCCGCCTTCGCCGTGCACGTGGCCGTGCTCGATCTCGACCGCCTCGGCCTCGCGGACTTCGACGATCTCGACGTCGAAATGCAGCGACTTGCCGGCCATCGGGTGGTTCATGTCGACGTCGACGACGGTGGCGCCGACCTTGACCACGGTCACCGGGCGCGGGCCGATGCGGGTGTTGATGACGATCTCCTGGCCCGGCAGCAGGCGCTTCTCGCGGATGTGCTTCTTCGGCACGCGCATGACCATGCCCTCGCGGCGCTCGCCATAGGCCTGTTCGGCTTCCAGGGTCACTTCGAAGCGGTCGCCGGCGGCCTTGCCCTCCATCGCCGACTCGAGGCCGGGGATGATGTTGCCGTGGCCGAACAGGATCGCCAGCGGCGCCCGCTCGCGCGAGGTCTCGATCGCCGGCTGGCCCGGCTCGGAGACGGTGTAGTGGAAGCGGACGACGCGGTTCTTCTCGATGTTCATGCGATTTCCGTTGGTGGCGCGGCCGGCCCCGGCCGGCCGCACATGGCTGGCCGGTGACGTGTCCGGCGGGATCGGGCAGACTCGGCCCGTGACTGCGGACGCGCATTATCCCGGCCCCTCCCGCCCGGCGCCAGCCGCGCCGATGCGGCCCCTTCATTCCCTCACGATCCTGCTGGCGGCCCTGCTGCTGGCGGCCTGCGCGTCGGCGCCGGAACGCCGCACCGGCGGCACGGCGCCGGCGCCGATCCGCATCGTCGACGTGTCGCCCGACGATCCGCTGCGCGCCAACGAGGTGCTGATCCGCGCGATCGGCCTGGTCGGCACCCCCTACCGCTGGGGCGGCAACACGCCGGCCGGCGGCTTCGACTGCAGCGGCCTGGTCGGCTACGTCTTCCTCGACGCGGCCCGGCTGCCGTTGCCGCGCACCACCGGCGAACTGGCGCGCGCCCCGGGCAGGAGCCCGCCGCGCGACCGCCTCGCACCCGGCGACCTGGTGCTGTTCGCGGACCGCGGCCAGGTCTTCCACGTCGGCATCTACGTCGGCGAGGGGCGCTTCGTGCATGCGCCGAGCAGCGGCGGCACGGTGCGCCTGGACCGCATCGATTCCAGCTACTGGAGCCGCGTCTATGCCGGGGCGCGACGGATTCTCTGAACCGAACCGGACGGACTTCCGGTAACCGGGACTGACTTGTTTCCCGCGGCGACCGATGTGACGCGAACATCGGAACACCCCCGAAAGCGGGCACAATGTGACGCAGTTGGTCATTTCACCTGGGGTGAGTCGCCGTTACTTTCGCGGAATGAGGCTTGGCACGGTCCTTGCCAGTGGCCCATCGCGACCGGTTTTCCGGCCGAACCCGAACCCAACAGGACCCGACCATGACCAAGTTCCGCAGCTCCCTCCTCGCGCTCGCCGCCGGCGCCGCGCTGTTCGCCGGCAACGCCGGTGCCGCCACCACCAGCAGCAGCTTCACCGTTTCGATCCAGGTGCAGAACAACTGCACGGTCGCGGTCGGCAACATCGACTTCGGCACCGTCAACGACCTGAGCGCGGTGCACACCGCCTCGTCGACCGCGACGGTGACCTGCTCCGGCAACGGCGGCTGGGACGTCGCCTTCAGCGCCGGCGACAGCAGCAACCAGGCCGCCCGCTCGATGGACGGCGCGGTCGCCTACAACCTGTACACCGCCGCGGTGGCCGGCTCGGTCCTCGGCGACGGCAACGGCGGCACGGTCAAGCCGACCGGCAACGGCTCCGGCAGCTTCACCGTGTACGCGCGCACCGTCGCCGGCCAGCCGATGGTCAACGGCACCTACAGCGACTCGATCACCGCGACGCTGACCTACTGATGTCCGCACGCGCCGCCCTCGTCGCCGGTGCCGTGCTGCTGCTCGCCGCGGGCGGCGTTTCCGCCCGCGGCCAGCTGCAGGCCGGCCCGACCCTGCTCGAGATCCCGTCCGGGGCGAACGCCACGCGGCTGCAGCTCGGCAACACCGGCGACGCCACCGTGGCGGCCCAGGTGCGCGTCTACGCCTGGGTGCAGGAGGACGGCGAGGACCGCCTGCTGGAAACCGAGGCCCTCGTCGCCAGCCCGCCGATCGCCGAGGTCGAGGCGGGCGGCGAGCACCTCGTACGCCTCGTCCTCACCGGCACGCCGCCGGCCGGCACGGTCGACGCGACCTTCCGCGTCGTCGTCGACGAACTGCCCGGCGACCCGCAGGTGGGCGAAACCGGCGTGCAGATGCGCATGCGCTACGTGATCCCCGCCTTCGTGCGCGCCGCCGCGGCGACGCCACCGGCGATCGAATGCGAACTCCGCGCCAGCGAACTGAGCTGCCGCAACCGCGGCGGCCAGGCCGCCCAGCTCGCGGTGACCGCGCTGCGCGGCGCCGACGGCCCGGCGGTGGTGCTGAGTTCCGGCCTCTTCGGCTACGTGCTGCCGGAAAGCGAGCGGCGCTGGACGCTGCCCGCCGGCACCGGGATCCCCGTCGGCCCCCTCCTTCTCGACACCCAGCTCAATGGCCAGGCCGCGACGATCGACGTCCGCCGGCCCTGAGTTGCTCGCGCTCGCGATCGCCGCCGCCCTCGCGGGCAGCGGCAGCGTGCGCGCGGCGACCCCGGCGGGCGCCTATGCCAGCCTGGACCAGCATCCGGCGGCGATGGACGCGCTGCAGGAACAGCGGCTGTTCCTCGAGGTCTTCCACGGCGAGCGCCCGACCGGGCTGATCGCCGAGTTCCGCCTGCGCGACGGCAGCCTGGCGGCGACGCCGGCCGAGCTGGCCCAGATCGGTCTCGTGCTGCCGGCGGGGGTGTCCGCCGACGCGCGCGGCCTGGTGCCGCTGGACGCCCTGCCCGGCCTCGCCTGGCATTACGACGCCGCCGCGCAGCGCCTGCATCTGCGCATCCCAGCCGCGCTGCGCCCGCAGCAGGCCCTGGGCTACACACCGCCGCCGGCGGTGATGCCCGACCGCGCCCGCGGCTGGACGCTCGGCTACGACAGCTACCTGCACCGGCAGGCCGGCCAGCGCACCGCCGCGGTGTCGACCGCCTTCGCGGTCTTCGGCGACTGGGGCACCTTCGAACTCGAGGGCGTCACCCACTTCGGCGACGCCGTGGCCGGTGGCGAACGCGGCTTCCGCCGCCTCGGCAGCCGCTGGCGGCACAGCGACCCGCAGCGGCTGACGACCTGGACGGTCGGCGACCTCGACAGCGGCGGCCTCGGCTGGACCCGGCCGGTGCGCATGGCCGGCCTGCAGTGGCGGCGCAACTTCGCGACCCGCCCGGACCTGGTGACGACGCCGCTGCCGCAGTTCAGCGCCGACGCCACCCTGCCCTCGTCGGTCGAGCTGTACGTCAACAACGTGCGCCAGTTCGGCAGCGAGGTGCAGGACGGCCCCTTCGTGCTCGACGCGGTGCCGACGATCGGCGGTGCCGGCGTCGCCCAGCTGGTGGTCACCGACGCCCTCGGCCGCACCACCACGACCTCGGTACCGCTGTACGTCGACGCCCGCCGGCTCGCGGTCGGGCTGAGCGATTTCAGCATCGAGGCCGGCGTACTGCGCCGCGGCTGGGGCGCCGACGACGGCTACGGCGACATCCCGGCGGCGAGCGCGAGCTGGCGCCGCGGCGTGCGCGACCGGCTGACCGTCGAGGCGCATGCGGAGGCGACCCGTGGCCTGTGGCTCGGCGGCGCCGGCGCGGTCTGGTCGCCCGGCAACCGCTGGGGCCTCGTCACCGCCGCGCTCGCGCGCTCCGGCGGCGACCACAGCGGCTGGCAACGCAGCCTCGGCTACCAGTGGCATGCGCCGGCCTGGGGCCTCGACCTGGCGACGACCCGCCGCAGTAGCGGCTTCCGCGATCTCGGCGACGCCAGCGTGGTCGCCGGCGGCGCCCCGAGCTCGGCGCGTGCCGAGGATCGGGCGTCGGCGTGGACGAGCGGCGCGGCCGGCACCCTCGCCGCCAGCTGGATCCGCTACCGCGACCGCCGCGACCAGGTCACGACCGTGCGCAGCCTGTCGTGGTCGCGCCAGTTCGGCACCCGCGCCCACGTCGCCGCCTCGCTGTTCGCCAGCAACGGCGACGGCGGCGGCGGCCTGACCCTCAGCCTGCCGCTCGGCCGCGACCGCCACGCGACGATCGGCGTGCAGCGCGCCGGCGACGATTTCGACACGACCGCGACGTATCGCCGCAGCGCCCCCTACGAGGGCGGCTTCGGCTGGGGCGTGCTCGCCGGCGACCGCCATGGCGGCGAGGGCCGGGCGACGCTCGAGTACCGCGGCGACCGCATCGAGGCCAGCGCCGGCGTCGAACGCCTCGCCGGCCGGGACGGCGCGTTCGCGCAGGCGCGCGGCAGCGTGATCGGCCTCGGCGGCGGCGTGTATGCGGCACGCGCGCTGACCGACGCGTTCGCGGTGGTCGACGCGGGCGAGGCCGGGGTGCCGGTGCTGTACGAGAACCGCCTGTACGGCCACACCGGCGCCGACGGTCGCCTGCTGGTCACCGATCTGCGCGGCTGGCAGCGCAACCGGCTGGCGATCGATCCGGATGCGCTGCCGGCCAACTTCCGCGTCGGCGAGATCGAGCAGACCGCGGTACCGGTCGACCATGCCGGCGTCGTCGTCCGCTTCGAGGTCGAGCGGCGGGCGCCGGCGATCCTGCGCCTGCTCGGACGCGACGGCGCGCCGGTGCCCGCCGGCACCCGCGTCGCCGCCGGCGGGCGATCGCTGATCGTCGGCTTCGACGGCGAAGCCTTCCTCGAGTCCGCCGCCGCGGATACGGTGCTCGAGGGCCGGCTCGACGGCGGCCGCTGCCGCTGGACCGTCGCCGCGGTCGAGCTGCGTGCCGACGGCGCGCCGGCCCGGCCGCCGCCGCTCGCCTGCCACTGGAGTGCGCCATGAAGCCCCTGCTGCGTCTTTTCGCCGTGCTCGCCCTGCTGGCCTTCGCGCCGCTGGCGGCGGCGCAATCCTGTTCGATCGATACCCAGTCGCTGCAGTTCGGCGTGCAGCAGGGGCTGCCGACCGGCCAGATCGACATGACCACGACCATCGTCGTGTCGTGCCCGCGCGGCATCGGCGCGATCATCACCGGCTACAACGTCTGCGTGTCGATCGACGCCGGCAGCGGCAGCGGCAGCACGGTCGCCGACCGCCGGATGTCGCTCGCCAGTCCGGCCGGCAGCTTCCGCTACCAGCTGTACACCGACGGCGCCCATTCGCAGGTGTTCGGCAACACCGCGGCGACCGGCGTCAACGTCACCTTCCCGTGGCTGGACGGCACTCCGAGCCGGTCGATCGTCGTGCACGGGCGCGTACCGGCGAACCAGAACGGCCAGGCGGTCGGTACCTACACCTCGCAGCTGACGGTGACGATGTACGAACAGGGCGCCCTGTTCGGCACGCCGGCGAGCTGCGGCAATGCGCCGGCGGCGACGCGCACCTTCCAGGCCAGCCTGCAGCTGCAGCCCTCCTGCACGATCACCGCACAGCCGCTGGACTTCGGCGTCTACTCGCCGACGGCCGCGCGCGACGGTGCGACGAACCTGTCGGTGACCTGCACCCGCAACGGCGCGTGGTCGCTCGCCCTCGACGGCGGCAGCGTCGCCGGCGACGTCAACAACCGGCGCATGCGCCTCGGCGCCGGGCCGGCGACGATCAACTACCAGCTCTACAGCAACGCGGCGCGTACCAGCGTCTGGGGCGCCGCGGCGATCTGTCCGCCCGGGGTGAGCTGCCTGGGGACTGGCGCCGCGCAGTCGGTGCCGGTCTACGGCCGGGTGCCGGCGGGCCAGGGGGCGAAGGCGTCGGGGACCTACGTCGACACGGTGACGGCGACGGTGACGTATTGAGGGATGGCTCCCGGGGGTGGGGCATCGCGCCTGATGGCGCTCCTACAGGAGGGCCGAGGGAGGTGTCGGGGGAGGTGTCGAGGGGGGCGGCGGCGGTGCGGACGGCGGTTCCGGGCGGCGCCAGAGCCAGGTGCCGACGACCAGCATGACCGTGCTGCCGGTCGCGGCCATCCAGACTTTCGGCGCGGTCAGGAACATCAGCGCCGCACACAGCAGCATCGACACCGTCGCCGCCCACTTCGCCCGCCGGCTCACCGCGCCGCTGGCCTGCCAGTCGCGGATCATCGGCCCGAACAGCCGGTGCGCGAGCAGCCAGCGGTGCAGGCGCGCCGAGCCGCGGGCGGCGGCGTAGGCGGCGAGCAGCACGAACGGGGTCGTCGGCAGCCCCGGCAGCACGATCCCTACCACCCCGAGCGCGAGCGCGAGCCAGGCCACCAGCAGCCACAACAGCCGCACCGGCGCGCTCGCCATCGTCGTCAGCCGGCGTCCGCGCCTTCGACCAGGGTCTCGTCGCCGGCGCGGTCCTCGCCGGAACGCCCGGCGACCCCGGCCAGCGCGTCGCGCAGCGTGCGCTTGCGCATGCGCGCGTGCAGGCGGTCGCGGCGGCGGGCGAGTTCACGCGCCAGGCGCACGCGGTCCTCGGGGTCGGCGGCCTCGGGCTGGGCGTCGCGCGCGGTGCAGAACTCGCCGTAGGCGGTCATCACGTGGCGGATCCGCTTCATCAGCAGCTCGAGCATGATCGCGTCGTCGAGCAGGCCGATCACCGCGACGTCGTCGGGGATCAGGTCCTCCGGATCGCTGAAGTAGGCGAGCAGGCGCAGCACCTCGGCGCGCTCGACCTGCGGCAGCGCCCAGGCCTCGTCCTCCAGCATCGCCAGCAGGTGCTCGACCTCGAGGATGCGGCGGCGGATGTAGCCGGGCGCGCTGAGGATCGGCAGCGTTTCCAGCGCATGCCGCGCGGCGTCGACGATGTCGTGCTCGTCGGCGCAGGCCACCCGCTGCTCCGCCCGCGCCAGCGCCTCATGGAAGCGCTCGATGTCGTCGGGTTCGAGCTCGAAGCTGATCTTCATGGCTGCATGGTAATGCCTCGGCCGACGGTCGGCACCGCGACGCAGGGGGCGCATTTGCGCGGGTCCGGGACGGGGGTCCGGGCGCGCGGTCCTGGCCCGCCGTCGAGGTTTCGCCGGGTTTGCGGACGAGCGCCTTGCGCAGCGATCGTGGCCTACACCGCATCCCGGTCTACCGATCCGTGCGCGCGCTCGCCTGAGCGCGTCGGCCGGGTCCGCGGTGACCGGAGCGCAATACCGCGCCTGCGGTGCGTCTCTGATTCCTGGGTATCGACGAAGTGACGCGGAGCCATCGCCGCCGACCCCTTCGCGGTTCCTGCGCCGCCATGCGGGATGCGACGGTCGCGCCGCGAAACGCCGTCGATACCCGGCATCCAGAGACGCGCCGCAGGCGCGTGTCGCGCTCAGGTCACCGCGCTCCGACCGACGCGCTCAGGCGAGCGCGCGCCCGGATCGGTAAACCGGTGCAGGTGAAAGCCGCCGGTCGCCACACCGGCGGTTCGTCCGCAGACCCCGGCCATTACGCCGGTAACGCCCCTCGCGCGCTGACGTACCGGGTTCCGGAGCGTACGCGTAGCCGCCACGGCGGTGCCGCGCCGCAGGGGTGCGCTTCTGCCGACATAAGATGCTCCACGGAGGCAGAAGCGCACCCCTGTGGCGCGGTACCGACCGGCGCCCGGGCGTCAAGGTGAACCCGCGGTTCAGGACGGCGGGCGCGGGACGTCGGATGCGGCTACAATCGCCGCGTTTGCTGCACGGCTGACCGTTTTCCCCCGGTTGCCCGCCTACCGCCGGCTCCCCCGAGCCGCGGCCACGGCCCACTCCGCACGACTTTCGCTGCGCAAACCGGCGGACCAGCCTGGTCCCTCGCCAACATGCGGTACCACCCACAGCGCGGTTTCAGGGAACGCTCCGGGTGACTCAACGGAGCTCCACCATGTCCTTCGAAACCCTCGGGCTCGCGCCCGAGCTCGTCCGCGCGCTGGGCGAAATCGGCTACACCTCCCCGACCCCGATCCAGGCGGAAGCGATTCCGCTGGTGCTGGCCGGCCACGACCTGATGGGCGGCGCCCAGACCGGCACCGGCAAGACCGCCGCCTTCGCGCTGCCGCTGCTGCAGAAGATCGCCGCCGGCACGACGTCGGCGCGTGGCCCGCGCAAGCCGCGCGCGCTGGTGCTGACCCCGACCCGCGAGCTGGCGGTGCAGGTGCACGACAGCCTGCGCGCCTACGGCAAGCACCTGAAGTTCAACAGCACCACCGTCTACGGCGGCGCCGGCATGCAGCCGCAGGTGGACGCGCTGCGTCGCGGCGTCGACATCCTGATCGCCTGCCCGGGCCGCCTGCTCGACCACATGCAGCAGCGCAGCGTCGACCTGTCGCAGGTCGAGATGCTGGTGCTCGACGAAGCCGACCGCATGCTCGACATGGGCTTCCTGCCCTCGATCCGCCGCATCCTCGACAGGCTGCCGAAGCAGCGCCAGACGCTGCTGTTCTCGGCGACGTTCGAGGACGACATCCGCAAGCTGGCGCTGGATTTCCTGCGCGAGCCGAAGGAAGTGCAGGTCGCCGTGCGCAATGCGGTCGCGGCCAGCGTCACCCACGTGATGCACCCGGTCGACGGCAGCCGCAAGCGCGACCTGCTGGTCGACCTGCTCAGCCAGCGCTGGCAGGACCAGATCCTGGTGTTCGGCCGCACCAAGCACGGCTGCAACCGCCTGGCCGAGCAGATCGGCAAGGCCGGCATCAGCGCGGTCGCGATCCACGGCAACAAGAGCCAGGCGCAGCGGCTGAAGGCGCTGCGCGACTTCAAGTCGGGCGATGCGCGCGTGCTCGTCGCCACCGACGTCGCCGCCCGCGGCCTCGACATCCCGTTGCTGCCGCTGGTGATCAACTACGACCTGCCGATGGTCGCCGAGGACTACATCCACCGCATCGGCCGCACCGGCCGCGCCGGCGCCAGCGGCGAAGCGATCTCGCTGGTAGAGGCCGACCAGGCGCCGCTGCTGCGGCAGATCCAGCGCCTGCTGAAGACCGAGGTGGCGCTGGTGGAGGTCGACGGCTACGCGCCGACACGGCCGATCCGCATGGGCAACGACGGCCCGTCCGGCGGTCGTGCGGCCGGCAACGGCGCCCCGCGCCGCGGCCAGGGCCAGCCGCGTGGCAACGGCGGTCATGGCGGCAATGGTGGCAACGCCGGCAACGGCGGCAACGGCGAGCGCAGCGGCCGGCCGGCGCAGCGGCACGCGCGTCGCCCGCATGCCGGCAACGGCGGCGGTCATGCCCACGCCGGTCCGAAGGCGCACGGCGGTGGCCAGCGCGACGGCGGCAACCGCGGTGGCGAGCGCAACGGCACCCGCTGACCGCGCAATCCGGTTCGCGGATCTGATCGCGGAAAAAAAGAGCCCGCCTTTCGGCGGGCCGGGAAAAAACGATCCGATGACCCGCTGGCGGGGCGCTACAGCGCCTCGCCACCGAACTTGTGCGTGTACTGCAGATAGAAAGTGCGGCCCTCGGTGTCGAACCACGAGATGTCGTAGTACGGGTACGAGGTATAGGTCGGGTCGGCCGGCGGCATCGCGTCGAACAGGTTGACCACCGTCAGCGTCAGCCGCGCGTGGTCGCTGAAGCGGAAGCCGAGCGTCGCGTTGTAGCGGTAGGTCGCCGGGATCGTCGGACCCGGGTCGCCGTCCTCCCACACCTCGTCGTAGGACCAGCCGTTCGGCAGGCTGCCGAGACGGCGGCCCTGGATCGACGCGCTCCAGCCCTGGCGTTCCCACGACAGCCGCAGGCTCGCCTTGCTGCGCGGAATGTCGTAACCGCTGTTGACCGCGAACATGTCGACGATCGCCTCGTCCGGGTACTCCTGGATCTGGTGCTCGCGCACCCAGGTATAGCCGGCGGCGACGCGGAACAGGCCGAAGCGGGTGTCCCAGCGCAGATTGGCGGTGACGTCGACGCCCTCGGTGTTCTCGCGGGCGATGTTGATCGGGTTCACGTGCACGCCGTAGATCGCCCCGGTCGGCGTGCGGGTGATCCGCGCGAGCATCTGCTGGCAGGTGTCGGAGCCCGGATCGACGCCGTTGACGCCGAGGCGGCAGTCGCGCTCCCAGCGCATCACCTCGTTGGCGCGCAGGTCCTGCACCTGGTCGCGCATGTCGATGCTGAACCAGTCCAGCGACAGGTCCACCCACTCCGCCGGCGACCACACGAAACCGGCCGTCCACGAATCGCTGGTCTCCGGCTCGAGGTCGCGGTTGCCGACGCGGCTCCGGATGATGCCCTCGTCGCCCCAGCTGCAGTCGTCGTAGTCCTCGCCCGGCTCCTGGGTGTCGCAGCGGTAGTAGTCGGTGACCGAGGTCTCGTCGTTGCCCGGACCGGTGAACACGTAATGCAGGTCCGGCGCGCGGAACGCGGTGCCGTAGGAACCGCGCACGAGCACGCTGTCGACCGGCCGCCACTCGACACCGGCACTCCAGGTGAAGCGGTTCGGATCGTTGCCGGCGAATCGGTACTGGTCGAAACGCCCGGCGAGGCTCAGGTTCAAGGTCTCCAGCACCGGCATGCGCAGCTCGCCGGCGAGCGCCCAGCGGTTGCGGCTGCCCTTACCGTCGGAATCCTTCCAGCTGTAGTAGTAGTACTGCGTCGCCAGCGGATCGGGCTTCAGGTCGTAGGACTGATGACCGAGTTCGGCGGTCGCGGCGAAGCCGGCGGCGCCGCCCTGCAGTTCGAACAGCGCGGCGTTGGTCAGCGTGAACGACAGCGTCTGCGTCTCGGACTGCGGGTGGTAGGTGGTGCGGGCGAAGATGCTTTCGTACTCGGCGCGGGTCAGCGGCGTGTACATGCGGTCGTAGGGCGCGTCGTAGATCGGGTAGCCGTCGGCGTCGTAGCCGAGTAACGGGCCCAGGAACAGGTCGTTCGCCGCCGAAGCGACGATCTGCGGCCAGCTGATCTCGGCGCGGTACTGCGAATGGCTCAGCGCCGCCTCGAAGTCCCAGGCCTCGCCGAGCGTGCCGGAGAAGCCGGTGGTGATGCCGAAGGTCTTCTGCACCGTCTCGACCATGCCGTTGCGCAGCCCGCCCATCTCCTCGACGGTGAACTGCCGCTGCCAGTATTCGAGCTGGTCGGTATTGCGGTTGTAGAAGTAATCCCACTCGACGCCGTCGGGGGTCATCAGCGCCCAGCTGCGCGGCGCCCGGAACAGCTTCACCTCGTGCCGGCCGGCCTGCACGTCGGCGAACCAGCGCAGGCCGTCGCCGAGGTCGTAGCCCATCGACATGAACAGGTTCACGCCGTCGCGTTCGCTCTTCATCGTGCGGTAGGCGACCGCGCGGTCGCTGCCGCAGTAGTAGCCGTAATTGCGGCGGTAGGCGTAGTGCATCGAACCTTCGTTGAGCTGCGACAGGCCGTCGCAGGTCGCCTCGCCCGGATCGATGTAGTCGTCCCACCAGTCGGTGATCAGGAAGTTGCGCGGCGGGTAGCCGTAACGGTCGGGATTCGGCGCGTCGTAGCTGGAATCCTGCTGCTCGCGCTGGTAGCCCCAGAGCGGATCCTGGCGGCGGTATTCCAGGCCGGCGACGAAGTCGAAGCGGTCGGTGCCGAAACCACCGCTGAGGTTGAGCTGGTGCGATTCGCCGTCGCCCTCGCCGGTGACGCCGTAGCGGTAGTCGACCATCGCACCGTCGGCGCGACGCTTCAGGATCACGTTGACGACGCCGGAGATGGCATCCGAGCCGTAGATCGCCGAGGCGCTGCCGGTCAGTACCTCGATGCGCTCGATCATGCCCAGCGGCAGGCTGGAAATGTCGGTGAAATTGCTGCGGCCGCCGAAGGGCAGCGGGAAGTCGGCGATGCGGCGGCCGTTGACCAGCACCAGCGTGTGATTCGGACCGAGCGCGCGCAGGTCGACCTGCTGCGCACCCGGCGAGAAGTCGGCGCCGCCGGCGGACTGCTGGCTCTGCGTCTCGCCGCCGTTCTGGGTCAGTGCCTGCAGCACGTCGGGCACGCTGGTGAAACCACCGGCCTGGATGTCGGCGGCGGTCATCACGGTGATCGGCGCCGGGCCCTCGACCTGCGCGCGCGGAATGCGCGATCCGGTCACCTGCAGCGTTTCCAGCGTCGTCGGTTCCTCCTCCGGCGGCGGCGCCGGCGCGGGGGTCGGCGCGGGGGCGGCGCGCGGCGGCGCCGGCGCGGCGGCCGGGGCGGCTTCGCGCACGATCACCACGGCGCCACCGTCGCCGCGGCGGGCGCGGAAACCGCTGCCCTGCAGCAGCGCATCGAGGGCCTGGTCGGGACTCAGGTTGCCGTGCACGCCCGCGGTCTGGACGCCGCGCAGCTGGTCGGCCGGATAGACGACCTGGGTGCCGGACTGCCGAGACAGTGCGTCGAGCGCACCGGCGAGGCTGCCGGCCGGAATGTCGAAAGCCTGCGCCGGCAGTTCCTGCGCCTGCACGGACAGCGCGGCGGAACAGGCCAGGCTCAACAGCAGAAGTCGGAACGGCGAACGCATGATCTCCCCCGGTGGCGCACGCGACGGCGCCTTCAGAAAGCGGGGACGAACGAGACCGGCGAATCCCCTAGCGGCAGTGCGGATCGCCGGCGGTGTACAGGACGATCCGCTCCGGGGCACGGGCGGCGCAGACCGGGAAACCGGCCTCGAGCAGCCCCACGAAGCTGTCCAGTTGGTCCCAGCGGAAGCTGCCGCCGATGCGTAGCGCGCCGGCGGCGGCGTCGCCGATCTCGAGCCGCCGCGCGTTGTAGCGGTTGAATTCGTCGGCGGCGGCGGCCAGCGCGCTGTCCTGGAACACCAGGAAGCCGTTGCGCCAGTCGACCAGGCGCGCGACCTCGGCCAGCGGCTGCGAGCGCACCAGCACGCCGCCGCCGCCGGTGGTGGCGACGCTGCCGGCCGGCAGCAGCAGGCCCTCGCCGGGATCGCTGCCGGCGGCGACCAGGCGCACGGTGCCCTCGGTGACGACGATGCGGATGCCGTCGTCCTGCCGGCGCACCGAGAACGCGGTGCCGACCGCGATCACCTCGTGGCTGCCGGCGGCGACGACGAAGGGCCGGTCCGGCGCCTTCGCGACCTCGAAAAAGCCTTCGCCGCGGGCGAGCGCGATGCGCCGCTCGGCGCGGTCGAGACGCACGCTGATGTGGCTGTCGGTGCCGAGGGTCGCGCGCGAGCCGTCGGACAGGGCGACGGTTTCGATGCGCCCGAGGCCGCTGCGGAAATCGGCTTCCTCGACCGGCCCGCGCCAGCGGTCGCCGAACACGCCCACAGCGAGCGCCAGCAGCGCCGCGGCGGCCGCGGCCGCCGGCAGCCGCCAGCGGCGCCGGCGCGGTGCCGGCGCACGCACGCGCAGCGGCGCCGCGGCGGCCCAGTCGGCGGCCGGCAGTGGCGGTCGCAGCGCCTTCAGCCGCACCGTTTCGTCCCACGCCGCCTGCAGACGCAGGAAGGCGACCCGGTGCGCGGGCTCGGCACCGAGCCAGGCCTCCAGCGCTGCCTCGTCGGCCGCCTGCCAGCCTTCGCCGTCGCGCCGCGCCAGCCAGTCGGCGGCGGCGCGCTCAGCCCGCGTGCCCGCGTCCATCGCGTTCCCCGCGGGCCGCCGCCACGGCGCTGCCGACCTCGTCGCCACCGGCGCCGAGGAGGCCTTCCGCCATCAGTCGCATGCCCTTCGCCAGATGCTTCTCCACCGTCTTCTCGCTGATCCCGAGCCTGGCCGCGACCTGCTTCTGCGACAGATCCTCGACGCGGCGCAGCCACACCACCTCGCGGCAGCGTGGCGGCAACCGGTCGAGCGCCTCGGACAGCCGGCGCAGGCCCTGGCGGGCGCCGCACCAGTGTTCCGGCGACAGCCCGTCCACCATCAAGACGCTCAGCGACTCGAAATCACCCATCGTCTCGATCGACACGACGCGACTGCGGCGGATGCGGTCGGCGATCAGGTTGCGCGCGGTGGCGAACAGGAAGGCCTTCGGCTGCTCGGGCAGCGCCTTGCCGGCGGCCTCGTAGACGCGCACGTAGATCTCCTGGCGCAGGTCGGCGAGTTCGTCGCGCTGCGGCCAGCAGCGGCGCAGCACGTGCATCAGCAGCGCCTCGTGGACGAGGATCTCGCGGACGAACCAGGCATCGAGCGCGGCGGGCATCGGCGCAGCGTAGCCGAGGCGGGCGCGCCGCGGGTGGGGGAAGATGGTCGTACGTTCGTCCAGTTCCATGAACACACCGAAGGAGTGCGGCATGACGTTTCCCTGGCTGCGGGCCCTGGCCCTGAGCTTCGCCCTGCTCGCCCCGGCGGCGTCGGCCGCGGACCTCGTCCGCCACACCATCGGCGACCTCGACGCGGCGACGCCCGGCGAGGTGCGGCCGGGCCTGCTGCTGATGGGCGGTGGCGACCGCAACCAGGATGCGCTGCGCTGGTTCTTCGAACGCGCCGGCCACGGCCACCTCGTCGTGCTGCGCGCATCCCAGGGCGGCGAGATCGGGGTCGAGTTCCACGACGAGGTCGGCGGCGTCGCCTCGGTCGAGACCTTCGTGTTCGGCAGCCGCGATGCCGCCACCGATCCGGCGGTGCTGCGCGCGCTGGGTCGCGCCGACGGCATCTTCATCGCCGGCGGCGACCAGTCGAACTACGTGCGCTACTGGAAGGACACCCCGGTCGCCGCGGCGCTCGACGCGCATGTGCGCGCCGGCAAGCCGCTCGGCGGCACCAGCGCCGGGCTGGCGATGCTCGGCGAGTTCCTCTACGGGGCGATGGACGGCGGTAGCCAGACCAGCCCGCCGGCGCTGGCGGATCCGCTCGGCGCCGCCAACACGATCGAGCGCGATTTCCTGCACATCGACCTGCTGAAGGGCGTGCTCACCGACACCCACTTCCGTGAGCGCAACCGCCTCGGCCGGCTGATCGCCTTCGTCGCCAAGGCGGAAACGCTGGCCGGTCCGGGGCGCACGCTGATCGGCCTCGGCGTCGACGAGGACGCCGCGGTCGGCGTCGAGGGCGACGGCCGCGCGCGGGTGTTCGCGGCCGCACCGGGCGCCGGCGCCTGGGTCGTGCACGGCGGCTTCCCGCGCGGGCAGCGCGAGGACGAGCCTATGCAGCTCGGACGCGTCGAGGTGGTCGGCGCCGGTGTCGGCTCGACCCTGCGCCTGCCGTCCGGCGAGGTCGAAGCCCCGCAGTTCCGCCGCGAGTACGCGGTGCGCGACGGCGTGCTGGTCGCGCTGCACCAGCCGCTGCTGGTGATCCACGGCGGTGCCGGCGTCGAACGCGCCGGCCTGTCGGCGGAAGAGGAAGCGGCCGCGCGGGCGGCGCTGGCGGACGCCCTGCGCGCCGGCCATCGCGCGCTGATGGACGGCAAGCCGGCGCTCGACGCCGTCACCGCCGCGATCACCGTGCTCGAGGACGCGCCGCAGTTCAACGCCGGCCGCGGCGCGGTGTTCACCCACGACGGCCGCAACGAACTCGATGCTTCGCTGATGGACGGCCGCAGCGGCCGCGCCGGCGCCGTCGCCGGGGTCGGCCGCGTGCGCAATCCGATCCTCGCCGCGCGGGCGGTGATGGAGCGCTCGCCGCACGTGATGATGGTCGGCGCCGGCGCCGAGACCTTCGCCGGCGAACAGGGTCTCGAACTCGTCGACCCGGCGTACTTCCGCACCGACAAGCGCTGGCAGCAGCTGCAGCGCGCGCTCGAGGAAGAGGCGCGCGCGGCGGAGGCGCAGGCAGTCCTGGAGCTGCCGGCCACCGCCTGGTTCGGCACCGTCGGCGCGCTGGCGCTGGACGCCGACGGCCACCTCGCCGCCGGCACCTCCACCGGCGGCATGACCAACAAGCGCTACGGCCGTGTCGGCGACTCGCCGGTGATCGGCGCCGGTACCTGGGCCGACGCGCGTTGCGCGGTTTCCGGCACCGGCTGGGGCGAGTACTACATCCGCGCCGCCGCCGCCCACGACATCTGCGCCCGCGTGCGCTACCGCGGCGACCGCCTGCAGCGCGCCGCCGACGACGTGATCAACGCGGCGATTCCGGCGGCCGGTGGCGACGGCGGCGCGATCGCGCTCGGCGCCGACGGCAGCGTCGCCTTCCCGTTCAATACCGAGGGCATGTACCGCGGCTGGATCGGCGCGGACGGGGTGCCGCATGTGGCGGTGTTTCGCGGCGAGGAACTCGCGGAGCCTTGAGTTGGTGCAGTCGCCAGGAGCGGGGGGATCAGATCCAGACGTCGTTCGGCGCGGTCATCGCGCCGCCGGCGTCGCCGGTGTTCACCACGCCGCGCGGCTCGACCAGCATGATCGCGCACTCGCCGTGCGCGACCGGCCGGTGCTCGACACCCTTCGGCACCACGTACATCTGCCCGGCCTTCAGCGGCACCGCGTGGTCGCGGAACTCCAGCACCAGTTCGCCGTCGAGGATGATGAACACCTCGTCGGTATCCTCATGCGCATGCCAGACGAACTCGCCCTGCACCTTCGCGAGCTTGAACTGGTAGTCGTTCATCTCGGCGACGACGCGCGGCGACCAGTGCTCGTGGATGCGCAGCAGCTTTTCCTTCAGGTCGATCGCAGCGGCAGTCGTGATCTCGTGCACGGTGAGTCCTCGGGGTCGGCGTCAGCCGCGACAGCTTCGGGGCCGCCGGCGGGGCGGCACCACTACCCTTCGTCACCCTCGGCGCCGAATTGGCCGGCACGACCCGCGTCGTCGACGCCAGATATTTCCCGGGCAGGTGCCGGGCGCACCGGGCACGGCAGCCGAACTACGCTTTCCGCGTCACCGCCAGCCCCGCCCCCGCGAGCAGCAGGCCGACCGCCACCGCCTGCGTCCAGTGCGGCGCGCCGCGGCCGAAGGCCAGCAGCCAGCCGGTCGACAGCACCGGCGCCGCGTAGCCGAGGGCGCCGAGCACGGCGATGTCGCCGCGCTTGGTGCCGACGTCCCACAGTCCGAAGGCGATGCCGGTCGGGCCGAGGCCGATCGCGATGATCGCCAGCCACTGCCCGGCCGTCGGGGCCACCCAGGTTTCGAACAGCGCATGCGCGAGCCCGCCGATCACGGCGACCGCCAGGCAACTGCCGGCCATCGCCGTCACCGGCACCGCCGCGAAACGGCCGTTGAGCACCGAGTACAGCGACCAGACCAGGGCGGCGCCGATCGCCGCGGCATAGCCGAGCGCGTGCCGCTCCTCCAGCGCGAAGGCCTGGCCGCGGCTGACCAGCAGCACCGCGGCGGCGAGCCCGAGCGCGGTGCCCAGCCACTGCCCCGCCCGCACCCGCTGGCCGCCGATCAGCGCGGCGAACACCACGATCAACAGCGGCCAGAGGTAGTTCAGCAGGTTGGCCTCGACCGCCGGGGCATGCTTCAGCGCCGTGAAGTAGAGCGCGTGGTAGCCCGCCAGCGCGGCGATCGTCAGGGTCGCCGCCGCCGCAGGCTGGCGCAGTGCCCCGGCCCCCGGCCCGCCCGGGCGCAGCAGCCAGCCGACGCCGGCGATACCGGCGATCCCGAAACCGAGGGCGAGCAGTTGGAACGGCGGGATGCCGGCCGTTGCGGTGGTCAGCACCGCCAGCGTCGACCACAACAGCACGGCGGCGAAGCCCGCCAGGGTCGCCCGGGAACCGGGGATCATCGCGATGCGGTCAGAACGGCTTGGCGAGGACCAGCCAGACCAGCGGGATCAGCAGCAGCAGCGGGATCTCGTTGAACCAGCGCAGCGTCGTCGGCGACGGCAACGCGCCGCCGGCGGCCGCGCGCTTCAACCAGCGCCCGGTGACGATGAAATAGACCAGCAGCAGGACGACCAGGCCCAGCTTGGCGTGGATCCACTTCATGTCGCCGACCAGGTTCGGCAGCCACGCCGGCAGCAGCCGCCAGCCCAGCCACAGCGCCGCCCCGAGCAGTACCGCGACACCGAACATGTGGTGGCCGAAGCGGTACAGCCGCCGCCCCATCAGTGCCAGCCGCGCCTGCACCTCCGGCTGCCCGGTGCTCTCCGCGAGGTTCACGAGGATCCGCGGCAGGTAGAACACCGTCGCCATCCAGGCGATCACGAAGACCAGGTGGAACGTCTTTACCCAGAGATAGGCCATGGCTGCAGGAACAAAGGATACGGGGACGTAGGAGCGGCTTCAGCCGCGATCCCACCCCGCAAAGGGTACCCGACTCCCGCATCCGCCATCCCCCTGCGCGAGCGCCCCCCGCCGTCGGCGGGGGCTCACTCGATCCTCGTTCCTCGTTCCTCGTTCCTCGCTCCAGGCGGCGCATTCAGCCAGCCGGCGCTAGAATGCAACCCCTTCGCGCTCCTCCGTGGTCCGATTCCGGCATGCGACGAAGCTCCCAGACCCGACCGGATTCCCGATGAACGACACCTCGCCCGAAGCGCCGAGCGCGCCGCTGCTTTTCCGTGATCTCGCGCTCGGCGAGCCGCTGCTGAAGGCCCTGGCCGACGTCGGCTACGAGGCCCCCTCGCCGATCCAGGCCCAGACCATCCCGCACCTGCTGGCCGGCCGCGACGTGCTCGGCCAGGCCCAGACCGGCACCGGCAAGACCGCCGCGTTCGCGCTGCCGGTCCTCGCCCGCATCGACCCGGCACAGAATTCGCCGCAGGCGCTGGTGCTCTGCCCGACCCGCGAACTCGGCATCCAGGTCGCCGAGGCGTTCCAGAAGTACGCGGCACACATGCCGGGCTTCCGGGTGCTGCCGATCTACGGCGGCCAGAGTTACGGCCCGCAGCTTCAGGCCCTGCGCCGCGGCGCGCACGTGGTCGTCGGCACTCCGGGCCGGATCATCGACCACCTCGACAAGGGTTCGCTGGACCTGTCGCAGCTCAAGACCCTCGTGCTCGACGAGGCCGACGAGATGCTGCGGATGGGCTTCATCGACGACGTCGAAGCGATCCTGAAGAAGATGCCGGAGCAGCGGCAGACGGCGCTGTTCTCGGCGACGATGCCGCATGCGATCCGACGCATCGCCCAGACCTACCTGCGCGAGCCGCAGGAAGTGACGATCGCCGCGAAGACGCGCACCGCCGAGAACATCGAGCAGCGCTACTGGGAAGTCAGCGGCCTGCACAAGCTCGACGCGCTGACCCGCATCCTCGAGGCCGAGCCCTTCGACGCGATGATCGTGTTCGCGCGCACCAAACAGATGACCGACGAGCTCGCCGAGAAACTGCAGGCGCGCGGTTTCGCCGCCGCCGCGATCAACGGCGACGTCGTGCAGGCGCAGCGCGAGCGCACGATCCAGCAGCTCAAGGACGGCAAGATCGACATCCTGGTGGCGACCGACGTCGCCGCCCGCGGCCTCGACGTCGACCGCATCAGCCACGTGCTGAATTACGACGTGCCCTACGACACCGAGAGCTATGTCCACCGCATCGGTCGCACCGGCCGCGCCGGCCGCAGCGGCCAGGCCATCCTGTTCATCGCCCCGCGCGAGCGCAGCATGCTGCGGGCGATCGAGCGCGCCACCCGGCAGCCGATCGCAGCGATGGAGCTGCCGACCGTCGCCGCCGTCAACGACGTGCGCATCGCCAAGTTCAAGCAGCAGATCAGCGACACCCTCGCCCGTGACGACCTGGCGCCCTTCCGCGCCCTGGTCGAGACCTACGAGCAGGAAATGAACGTCCCGGCGATCGAGATCGCCGCCGCGCTCGCGCGCATGGCCCGCGGCGACGTGCCGCTGCTGCTCGAGCCGCCGAAGGTCGAACCGCGCAAGCCGCGCGTCGACCGCGACCTGCTCGCCGCCAGCGACCGCTACGCCGATCGGCCGGCCCGCTTCGACAAGGGCCCGCGCCCGGAACGTGCCCGCCCGGACTTCGCGAAGAAGGTGCGGGTACCGCGCGCGCCGGATGCCGGCAAGACCACCTTCCGCATCGAAGTCGGTTACCAGGACGGCGTGAAGCCCGGCAACATCGTCGGCGCGATCGCCAACGAAGCCGGCCTGGAGGCGAAGCACATCGGCCGCATCGAGATCTTCGACGACCACAGCCTGATCGACCTGCCCGACGGCATGCCGGTCGACGTGATGCAGCACCTGAAGGGCGTCTGGTGCGCCGGCCGCCAGCTGCGCATCACCCGCGACGGCGAGACCCCGGACGCACCGCCGGCGCGGCGGCCGGTGCCGCCGTTCAAGGGGCCGCGGAAGGCGCATCGCAAGGGAAAGCCGTAGTAACGAGTCGAGAGTAACGAGTGAAGAGTGACGACCCGCGCCTTCGGCACGGGCGCGCTTCGCGCGAGTGACAAGATCGCGCCGAGACCGCTCTTACTCGTTACTCGTTACTCTTCGCTCGCTTCTCGCTTTCCGCCGGCGCCACAGCCCCCGGACCACGAGGAACAGGATCCAGCCGGCGACCGCGAACGGCAGCAGGGCCACTGCGATCGTGATCAGCACGGCGGTGCTGGCGTCGAGGATGTCGACCGCTTCGTGCAGGGCGTCGCCGATCTCGGAGGTCTCGAGGGTGACGCCGTCGGTACGGAAGTTCAGGGTCAGCAGGTTGGTGCGGATGCGCCGCTGCTGCATCGCGGCCTCCTGTTCGGCGTATTGCAGCTCGGCCTCGATCTGCGCGAGCTGGCCGCTCAGCGACACCAGGGCGTCGGCGGCGAGGTCGTCGCGGTCGAGGTATTCGAGCAGCCGCGCGTGCTGCTTCTCGAGGCGGCTGCGGCGCAGGCCGTTGTCGCGCACCGCATCGGCCAGGTCCTCGGCGCTGGTCGACCGCGCCGCCAGCTCGCCACCCTCGGCGGCCAGCGCGACCAGCGGCTGGATCGCCTCCGGCACCGCGCGCACGCGCAGGTTGCCCGAGGGATGGTCCCCGGCCTGCTGCGATTCGCCGAGCACGGTGCAGTCGCCGAAGCGGCGCTGCATGCAGGCCTCGCGCACCGCGTCGACGCGGGCGCCGATCTGGGCGGCGTCGACCCGGATGGTGGCGTCGTGGCTGTAGGCGAGGAAGCTGCCTTCGGCATTCGTCTGGCCGACGAAGCCGTCGGCGCCGCGCTCCCGCCCGCCTTCCGCCACCGGCGCCGACGCGGGCGCTCCGGCCTGGTCGACCTTGTGGCATCCCCCGACCGCCAGCACCAGGGCCAGGGTCCACACCATCGTCCGCATCGTCGCCATGCCGCGCCTCCTGTCGATCGCAGGGTATCGGAACGCCCGACCGCCGCGAACGGGGTTGGTTCCCGGCGACGGTATCATCGCCATCCCTTTCCATGGACTTTGGCATGGCCGGCGAAGACATCGACGTGCTGGTGATCGGTGGCGGCGCCGCCGGCCTGATGTGCGCGCTGACCGCCGGCGCCCGCGGCCGCCGCGTGCGGGTGATCGAACACGCCAACCGCTGTGGCAAGAAGATCCTGATGTCGGGCGGCGGCCGCTGCAATTTCACCAACACCGGCACCACGCCGGCGAATTTCCTGTCGGCCAATCCGCATTTCTGCAAGTCGGCGCTGGCGCGTTACCGCCCCGACGACTTCATCGCGATGGTCGATGCGCACCGCATCGGCTGGCACGAGAAGGAACTCGGGCAGCTCTTCTGCGACGAGTCCTCGAAGCGGATCGTCGCGATGCTGCTCGAGGAGAACCGGCGCGCCGGCGTGCGCATTCACACCGCGACCGCGGTCGCCGGCATCGACGCGCTGCCCGGCGGCGGCTTCCGCGTGCACAGCGAGCCCAGCCATGCCGGCGGCAGCCGCGGCGAAGGCATCGCCGCGACCTTCGACGCCGCAGCGCTGGTGGTGGCCACCGGCGGCCTGTCGATCCCGAGCCTCGGCGCCACCGGCTTCGGCTACGAGCTCGCGCGCCGCTTCGGGCACACGCTCGTGCCGACCCGCGCCGGACTGGTGCCGCTGACGCTGTCCGGGAAACACCAGGAGCACTACGCCGACCTCGCCGGCGTCGCCGTGCACGTGTCGGCCCGCTGCGGCAAGGCGCGTTTCGACAACGCGATGCTGGTGACCCACCGCGGCCTCAGCGGCCCGGCGATCCTGCAGATCTCGAACTACTGGGAGCCCGGTCGCGAGCTCTGGCTGGACCTGCTGCCGGAGCTCGACGCCGAGGCGTGGCTGCTGCATCGCCAGCAGGAACATCCCGACGCGCTGCTGCAGACCGCGCTCGCCGACGTGTTCCCGAAACGCTTCGCGCAGCGCCTGTGCGACCAGTGGTTCGGCAACCGGCCGCTGCGCCAGTACACGCACCGGCAGCTGCCGGAGATCGCCGCGAAACTCGCGCACTGGCCGATCACCGCCAGCGGCACCGAGGGCTACCGCACCGCCGAAGTCACCCTCGGCGGCGTCGATACCCGCGAGATCTCGTCGAGCACGATGGCGTCGAAGAAACAGCCGGGCCTGTACTTCGTCGGCGAAGTCCTCGACGTCACCGGCTGGCTCGGCGGCTACAACTTCCAGTGGGCCTGGGCCAGCGGCCGCGCGGCGGGCGAGGCGGTCTAACTCCCACGCCCCCCTGTAGGAGCGGCTTCAGCCGCGATACCAGGAACGAGCGGAGAGTAACGAGTAACGAGTGAAAGCCCGCGCCTCCGGCGCGGACGCGCTGCGCTCGAGTGGAGAGATAGTGGGTGCGCCGCGCCCTTCGCGCGCAGCGCGCGTGTCCACTCGTTACTCGCTGCTCTCCACTCGTTACTCGATCGGCTCGTCGAGCAACAGCTGCCGCGCATACCGCACCGGCGGTGCGCCGTAGGACAGCATGCGGTCGTGGAAGTCCTTCAGGTCGAAGGCGGCGCCCCACTTCGCCTCGGCGGCGCGGCGGGCGTCGAAGTGTTCCTGGGCACCGACGAAGTAGGTCGCGAGCTGGGTCGACGACAGCTGCGCCCGCACCCACTTGCCCTCGGCTTCGCTGGCCTGCTGGAAGGTCTGGCGGACCATCAGGTCCATCGCCTGTTCCTTCGTCCAGCCCTCGACGTGCACGCCCTGGTCCAGGATCGCGTTGGCGACGGCGCGCGCGTAGAACTTCAGCTGCATCAGGCGGAACAGCGGGTCGTTGTCGAGGTAGCCGGCGTCGGCGACCATGCGCTCGGTGTAGACCGCCCAGCCCTCGGCGAACGGGCCGGAACGCAGCACCGCGCGCAGCACCGACGGATGGTTCGCCGAATGCGCGCCCTCGAGGTAATGCCCCGGCATCGCCTCGTGGATCGTCAGCACGTGGATCAGGAACTTGTTGTACTCGCGCAGGAAGGAGTCGACCTGTTCCTGCGTCCATTCCTCCGGGATCGGCGAGATCGCGTAGTAGGTGTCGAGCCCCTTGTCGAGCGGGCCCGGCGAATCGCAGTAGGCGACCGAGAACCCGCGCTGGAACTCCGGCATCAGGATGATCTGCACCGGCGCGTCCGGCACCGTCACCAGGTCCTTCTCGCGCACGAAGGCGGTGGCGACCTCCAGCGTGTGCCGGGCGAAATCGACGACCTCGTCGCGCGCCGGCCGCTCGGCGTAGGCCAGTTCCAGCGCCGCTTCGATCGCCGCCTGCTGCTGGTCGGCATCCGGCGTGTCCGGCGTCGGCGGCGCGCCCTCGCGGCCGGCGAGCACGCTGCGCGCGACCAGGTACATCTCGTCGCGCACGCGCGCGAGTTCGGCGGTCGCCCGGTCGCGGATCTCCTGCCGCGACAGCGACGAGTTCAGCGCGAAGCGCAGCTGCTGGTCGTACTTCTCGGCACCGATGCGGAAATCGCCCTTCGCGTTCGGCACCAGGGTGGCGTCGATCCAGGCCTGGTGCTCGTCCAGCGCCGTGCGCAGCGCAGCCATCGCCGCGTCGAGGCGCGCGCGTTCCTCGCCCTGCAGCTGGTCCGCCGCCGGGATGATGAACTGCTCGAGCAGACCGGCGACGCCGGCGTTCTGCCGCGAATAGGTCTGCGCATGCGTCGGCGGCACCCGTGCCGGCTCGAGGTTGGCGCGCGCCTGCGCCAGCAGCGCCGGAATCGCCTCCATGCGCGCGGTCGCCGAACGCAGGCGATCCGGCATGGGCGCGAATTCGCGCGCCATCAGCGAGTAGATCGCGCCGCCGGCCAGGCCGCTGTAGACCTGCGGGTCCCAGGCCCAGCGCTGCATCACTTCCTCGTCCCAGATGCCGTATTCGAGCTGGTTGCGCAGGATCGCGGCGTCGACCTGGTTCTCGCGCGACAGCGTCGCGACGTCGATCGCGTCGAGGTCGGCGAGCAGCGAGCGCGCGGTCGCCAGGCTCTTCGCGCGGCCCTCGGCACTCATGTCGTCGACGAGATGATCGTGCCGGTGCTCGCCGATGCCGGTCGCCGAGACCGGGCTCATCGCCAGCAGGTCGTCGAGCGCGCGCTGCGACAGCGCCGCGAAGGCCGCATCGGCGGCCGACTGTGCGGGCGCGGCGGCGGCCGCGTCGGCCGCCGGGGCGGCGGCGCCGGTGGATGCAGGGTCGCCGCAGGCGGCGAGCGCGAGGACGAGGGCGAGGACGAGCGGCGTGCGACGCATGGCGGGTTTCCCGGATTCAGAACGCCGGGACTATAGGCCGATCGCGCCGGAGCCGCCCCTGCCGGTTGGCCGTACGGACCAGTATGGTAGAGTCGCCGGCGAACTTCCGGAGCCCGTCATGCCCAGCTATTCCGCCCCGTTGCGCGACATGTCCTTCGTCCTGTTCGACCTGCTCGACGTCGAGCGCGAGCTGGCCGCGCTGCCGCGACACGCTGGCCTCGACCGCGCCACGATCGAGGCGGTGCTGGCCGAGGCGGCGCGTTTCGCCAGCGAGGTGATCCAGCCGCTGAACCTGATCGGCGACCGCGAAGGCTGCACCTGGCACGGCGACGGCGTGGTCACCGCACCGCCCGGCTTCCGGGAGGCCTACCGCCAGTTCGTCGAGGCGGGCTGGCCGGCGCTGTCCTGCAGCGAGGAATTCGGCGGCCAGGGGCTGCCGCTGGTGGTCAACAACCGCTGCTACGAGATGTGGAACTCGGCCAACCAGGCCTGGCTGATGTACGCCGGCCTGTCGCACAGCGCCTACGAATGCCTGGTGGCCTTCGGCACCGACGAACAGAAGGCGACCTACCTGCCGAAGATCGTCTCCGGCGAGTGGACCGGCACGATGTGCCTGACCGAGGCCCACTGCGGCACCGACCTCGGCCTGCTGAAGACGAAGGCCGAACCGCGCGGCGACGGCAGCTACGCGATCACCGGCAGCAAGATCTTCATCAGCGCCGGCGAGCACGACCTCGCCGACAACATCCTGCACATGGTGCTGGCGCGGCTTCCGGACGCGCCGGCGGGCACGAAGGGCATCTCGCTGTTCCTCGTCCCGAAGTTCCTGCCGGACGCCGACGGCCGGCCGGGCGTGCGCAACACCCTGCAGGCCGGGTCGATCGAACACAAGATGGGCATCCACGGCAATGCCACCTGCGTGATGAACTTCGACGGCGCCACCGGCTGGCCGGTCGGCGAGCCGCACAAGGGCCTGGCGGCGATGTTCGTGATGATGAATTCGGCGCGCCTCGGCGTCGGCATGCAGTCGCTGGGCCAGGCCGAAGTCGCGTACCAGAACGCCGCGGCCTACGCGAAGGACCGCCTGCAGGGCCGCGCGGCCGCCGGCGCGCAGCGTCCGGAGAAGCCGGCCGACCCGATCATCGTCCACCCCGACGTGCGGCGCATGCTGCTGACCGCGCGCGCCTACGTCGAAGGCGGGCGCGCGCTCGCCGCCTGGGTCGCGCTGCTGATCGACCGCGAGCACGGGCATCCGGATCCGGCGGTGCGCGCGGAATCGGCGGAGCTGGTCGCCTTCCTGACGCCGATCGTCAAGGCCTTCCTGACCGACAACGGCTGGGAGACGACGACGCTGTGCCAGCAGGTGCTCGGCGGCCACGGCTACATCGGCGAATGGGGCATGGACCAGTTCGTGCGCGACGCCCGCATCAACATGATCTACGAGGGCACCAACGGCATCCAGGCGCTCGACCTGCTCGGCCGCAAGGTGCTCGCCGACCGCGGCGCGAAGTTCGCCGTGTTCGCCCGTCACGTCGAGACCTTCCTGCAGGAGAACGCGGCCCGCGAGGACCTGCGCGAGTTCACCGGGCCGCTGGCGACGCTGCTCGCCGACACCGTCGCGCTGACCCGCGAGCTCGGTGCCCGCGTGCCGCAGGATGCGAACGAGCTCGGCGCCGCGGCGGTGCCCTACCTGCGCATCTGCGGCCACCTCGCCTTCGCCTGGCTGTGGGCGCGGATGGCGGCGATCGCGATCGACCGCCAGGACGACGCCTTCCACGCCGCCAAGCTCGCGACGGCCCGCTTCCACTTCGCGTGGCTGCTGCCGGAGACGGCGCAGCGATTCGCGGAAGCGCGCGCCGGTGCGGCGGTGCTGATGGCGCTGCCCGAAGACGCCTTCTGATCCCCGCCCCCTCCTGTAGGAGCGGCTTCAGCCGCGATGCTCTTCCTGCGGGTCGGTGGGAGGAAGAGAGCATCGCGGCTGAAGCCGCTCCTACGGTGGGGGGGCGCGCTTGAAGAGCGCGTCCCAGCCGGCGCGCCCGAGTCGGCGCAACGTCTCGATGTTGGCCTCGTAGATGCGTTCCGCCTCCGGGAACGCGGCGACCGCGCGATCGACGCTGTCCTCGCGCAGCAGGTGCAGGGTCGGATACGGCGAGCGGTTGCTGAAGTTGGCGATGTCGTCCTCGCCCTCGCTGTCGGCGAAGCGGTAGTGCGGGTGGAAGCTGGCGACCTGCAGCACGCCGTCGAGCCCGAGTTCCTCGACGGCCGCATCGGCGAGATCGAGGAAGTCGTTGTAGTCGAGGAAATCGCCCAGTACCTCCGGGTGGATCAGCAGCGTCGTCTCGATGTCGCCCGGGTCGGCGGCGGCGAGCAGCTGCAGTTCGTGCAGCAGGTCGGCCAGCAGTGCCTCGACGTCGCCGGCATGACTGACCACGTAGCGGATCTGCCGTTTGACGTGCACCGCCTTCGCGAAGGGGCACAGGTTCAGGCCGATCACCGCCTTCTCGAGCCAGACGCGGGTCGCCGCGACGACGTGGGCGTCGGTATCCCCGGGAGCGGGGGTGGACGACGGATGCCGGGGCATGGCGACCTCCTGCCGGTGGATCCGGTGCGGGTCCGGAAGTCTGCCACGCGCCGCGGCGACGTGTTCAAATGGCGACGTCACGTTCAGGGGGAAGTGGCGATGCGCGAGTCCTTGCTTGCCGGGAAGCTCACCTTGCTGGTGTTCGCTTTCGCGGTGCTGTTCCTGATCTTCGGCTTCACCACCTGGCGCACCCTCGAAGAGGTGCGGGTCAAAGGCCCGATCTACACGGAGATCATCCTCGGCGAGGATCTGATCGCCGACGTACTGCCGCCGCCGGCCTACATCATCGAGTCCTATCTGCTCGCCCTGCAGATGGCCGACGAGACCGACGCGACCAAGATCTCCAAGCTCGTCGACCGCGGCGACACGCTGCGCCAGCAGTTCGAGGCGCGGCAGGCCTTCTGGGACCGCACGCTTCCGGAGAGCGAGTTGCGCGACAACATGGTCGGCCTCGCCAATCGCCACGCCCAGGACTTCTTCCGCCTGCGCGAGGAGCAGTTCGTGCCGGCCATCCGCGCCGGCGACCAGGAACGCGCGCGCCGGGCGCTGGCGCAGATGGGCGCGGCCTACGAGAAGCATCGCCTGGCGGTCGACCGCGTCGTCGAGATCTCGACCGCGAACAACATCGCCTACGAGGCCTCCGCCGAGAACGTCGTCGCGACCCGCACGCGCACGTTGCTGTTCCTCGGCACCGCGATCCTGCTGGTCGTCACCTTCATGGCCCTGTACGCGCACCGCTCGGCGCGCACGCTGTCGAGCCGCATCCAGCTCGCCGCCGGCATCGCCCACCAGGTCGCTTCCGGTGACCTCGCGACCGAGGTGCCGACCACCGACGGCCGCGACGAGGCCGGCCAGCTGCTCAACGCGATCGCCGGCATGACCCGCAGCCTGCGCGCCCTGGTCACCCGCGCCAAGCAGGCCTCGATCGAGCTGATGAGCACGGCGACCGAGTTCGCCGCGACCAGCCGCCAGCAGGAAGCGACGGTGCAGAGCTTCGGCGCCTCGACCAGCGAGATCGCCGCCGCGGTCAAGCAGATCAGCGCGACCAGCCAGGAACTGATGTCGACGATGGACGGCGTCAACACCGTCGCCGGCCAGACCGCCACCCTCGCCGAGGAAGGCCAGGCCGGCCTGCGCAACCTCGACACGACGATGGAGCGCATGGCCCAGGCCGCGAACACCATGGCCGCCCGCCTCGCCGCGATCCGCGAGGAAGCCGCCGAGATCACCGGTGTCGTCACCACGATCTCGAAGGTCGCCGACCAGACCAACCTGCTGTCGATCAACGCCGCGATCGAGGCCGAGAAGGCCGGCGAGCAGGGCCTGGGCTTCCTGGTGCTGGCGCGCGAGATCCGCCGCCTCGCCGACCAGACCGCGGTGGCGACGCTCGACATCGAGCAGATGGTGAAGCAGATGCAGGGCGCGGTTTCTGCCGGTGTGATGGAGATCGACCGCTTCGCCGAGGAAGTGCGCAGCGGCGTCGGCAATGTCGCCCGTGTCGGCGGCCAGTTCGGCCAGATCATCGGCCAGGTCAAGACGCTGTCGGAACGCTTCGACGCGGTGAACCACGGCATGAAGAGCCAGAGCCAGGGCGCCCGCCAGATCGGCGACGCGATGGGCCAGCTGATCGAGGGCGCACGCCAGACCTCGGTGTCGCTGCGCGAGTTCAACAGCGCCACCGAGAGCCTGCGCGACGCGGTCTCCGTGCTGAAACAGGAGATCGCCCAGTTCAACGTCGGCGGCAACTGAGCCGGCGCTGTCGATGCTCGCGCTCTGCTTCAGCATCGGCGAGCTGCGCCTGGCGCTGCCGGGCCGCTGCGTCGTCGAGGTGCTGCCGCGGCACGTACTGCGGCCGGTCGCGCTCGCACCCGCGGCGGTCACCGGCCTGCTGCCCTTCCGCGGGGCGCTGGTGCCGGTCGTGGACCTCTGCCGGCTGGTGCTGCAGCGCGATGCCCGGCCCGTGCATTCGAGCCGCATCGTGATCGTGTCGGTCGCCGAACAGACCGGCGGCGCGCGCCTGGTCGGCCTGCTCGCCGAGGACGTGCTCGACCTGGTGCCGGCCGGCGAAACCGTCCCCGGCCTGCAACTCGCCGACGCCCCGTGGCTCGGCGCGCACCTGGCCGAACCGCCGGGGCTGCCGCAGCTGCTCGATCCGTCGCGGCTGCTGCCGGACGAGCTGGCGGCGCTGTTCGTCGCGGACGCCGCCGCATGAGCCGCGAGGCCCTGCTGGACCTGCTGCGCGAGCGCATCGGCCTGGATCCGGCGACGCTCGGCGAGCGCGTGATCGACGATGCCTGCGCCGAGGCCCGTCGCCGCCTCGGCGTCGCCGACGACCTGGCGCTGCACGCGCGCGTCGTCGGTGATGGCCAGGCCTGGACCGCCTGCGTCGAAGCCTTCACGGTGCCCGAGAGCTGGTTCTTCCGGGCCGGCGAACAGTTCGCCGACCTCGCGCGGCATGCACGTGCCCTGCCCGCGCGCCCCTATCGGGTGCTCTGCCTGCCGTCCGCCGCCGGCGAGGAAGCGTGGTCGGCGGCGATCTCGCTGCTCGACGCCGGCCTGGCGCCCGGCGAGTTCGAGGTGCTCGGCATCGACGTGTCGCCGGCGGCGATCGCGAAGGCCGGTGCCGGCCTCTACCGCCGCTCGGTCTTCCGCGGGCAGACGCCGCCGGCGACCTGGCTGCACCCGGCCGGCGAGGGCGGCTACCGGGTCGACCCGCTGCTGCGCCGCTGCGTGCGTTTCCGGACCGGCAATGCGCTCGATCCGCGCCTGCTCGCCGACGAGGCGCCGTTCGCCGCGGTGTTCTGCCGCAATCTGCTGATCTACCTGCATGCCGACGCGCGCCGGCGGGTGCTGCTGGCGCTGCTCTCGCGCCTGCGACCGGACGGGCTGCTGTTCGCCGGCCAGGCCGAGGTGCTCAGCAGTTTCGACCAGCGCCTGCAGCCCTGGCCCGGCGGCAGTCCGCTGACCTTCGTGACCGCCACCGGCAGCCGCGCGGCCGGCGAAACGCCGGCATCGCGCCGGGAATCGCCGGCGGCGCCCGCGCCGATGCCGCGGCCGGCGACTGCCGCCGCGGCCGCGCCCCCCGCTTCCCGCCCGCCGCCGCCCCGCCCGGCGCCGCCACCTGCGGCCGCCGTGCCCGACGACGCCGATACCGCGGTCGCCGCCGACCCGATCGCCGAGGCGCACCGGCTCGCCGATGCCGGCCGCGTCGGCGAAGCGCGCGCGGCCTGCCTGGCGCAGCTTTCGCGCCGGCCCGACGACGTCGCCGCGCTGTTCCTGCTCGGCCTGCTGGAATCGGCGGCCGGCGACATCGACGCCGCCGACCGCGCCTTCGGCCAGGTGCTCTACCTCGACCGCGGCCACCTCGACGCGCTCGAGCAGCGCATCGCCCTCGCCGAACGCCGCGGTGAACGTGGCCGCGCCGCCGACCTGCGCGCCCGCGCCGGCCGCCTGCGCAATCGCGCGACGCCCGGAGGTGCCGCATGAACGCCGTGGCCCATTGCTGGCGCACGATCGGCGTGCACGGCGGCGACCACAGCTGCGAACGCCTCGCCGAGGTCCTGCACTGCCGCAACTGCCCAGTGTTCTCCGGCGCCGCGCGCAACCTGCTGCAGCGCGAATCGGCGGCCGTGGCCGACGACGCCGGCCTCGACGACGCCGGCGCCGGCGCCGGCCGCGCGACCGCGCTGGTGTTCCGCATCGGCCGCCAGTGGCTCGGGCTGCCGCCGGCGCTGGTCGGCGAGGTCGGTGCCGACCCGCCGGTCCGCCGGCTCGCGCACCGCACCGCCGGCCGCATCGAAGGCGTCGTCAACGTCCGCGGCGAACTGCGGCTGTGCATCGCTTTCGGCGAACTGCTCGGGCTCGGCCGCCGCACCGAGTCCGGGCGCGGCACCCGCCTGGTGCTGATCGAGGACGCCGGTGGCCCGCTGGCCTTCCGCTGCGACGAAGTGCGCGGCCTGGTCGGCTACCCGCCCGAGCGCGAGACGCCGCCGCCGGACACCCTGCGCGCCCCGCTCGACGAATGCGTGCGCGCGCTGCTGCCCGAGGACGACGGCGTCGCGGTGGCGCTGCTCGACGGCGAGGCGGTGGCGCGACTGCTGCGCGCGGCGGTGTTCGGATGAGCGCGCTCTGGCCGCTGATGCAGCAGGAACTGCGGCGGCTGCTGCCGCAGTTGCAGGAACTCGCCGGCCAGCTGACCGGCGGCTGGGATGCGGCCGCGTCGGCGCAGTGGCAGAAGCGCCTTGCGGCGTTCGCCGGCAGCACCCGCGTGCTCGGCGACACCCCGCTGCTGAACTTCGTCGCCCGCCTGCAGCCGCTGTGGCGTTCGCCCGGTGGCCGTGCCGGTGACGGCGACGAGGCGCGCACCCTGCTGATGGCGCTGGACGACCTCGCCGGGCTGCCGTTCGACGAGGCGATGGCCTTCGCGGCGTCCGCGCTGCAACCGGTGGCGACGCCGCCGCCGGTGCTCGGCGATGGCGGCGCGCCGGCGGCCCCGCCTGCCGCCACGCCGGCTTCCGCCGCGGCGGTCGAGACGGCACCCGCCAGCGCCGCCGACCAGCGCCTGCGCACGCTGTTCGCGACCGAGATGGCCGACAAGTGCCAGGCGATGGAACGCGTGCTGCTGCAGCTCGAGCAGGCGCCGGAGCGGCTCGAGCTGATCGCGCCGCTGATGCGCGCCGCGCACTCGATCAAGGGCGCCGCGCGGGCGGTGCGCATCGACCCGGCAGTGAAACTCTCGCATGCGCTGGAAGACCGGCTGAGCGCGGCGCAGAAGCGTGGCGAAGCGCTGCCGCCGGCGCTGCTCGAACTGGCGTTGCAGGCGGTCGACCGCCTGCGCCGGCTCGGTACCGATGACGGCGAGGCCGCGCGCCAGGCCGCCGCGGACACCACCGCGGCGCTGCTGTCCGCGGACGCCGGGACGGCGACGACGGCCGCCGCGCCGGCGCCGGCGTCCGCCGCCGGCGGCGCGATGGCGCCGCCGGCCGACGCGCCGACCTACATCGACGTCGAGGAAGCCGACCCGATCCTGCGCGTGCGCGCCAGCCACATCGGCCGGCTGATCGCACTCGCCGGCGACGGCATCGTCGAGAACCGCCGCCTGCGCGGCTTCGGCGAGCGCCAGCTGCGCCTGCGCCGCGAACTCGGCGACAGCGCGCGCGCCCTCGACGAACTGCACCGCGCCCTCGGCGCGCCCGGCGCCGACACCGCGATCGGCGCGCTGGTCGCCGGCCTGCGCCACCGGCTGTCCGATGCCCGCCACCGCATCAATCACTGGCTCGACGAATTCAGCGCCTTCGAACGCGAGTCGGCCGACCTCACCGAACGCCTGTACCACTTCGCGAACCAGACCCGGCTGCGGCCGTTCTCCGACATCGCCGCGGCCTACCCGCGGGTCGTGCGCGATCTCGGGCGCAGCCTCGGCAAGCGCGTGCGCGCGATCGTCGAGGGCGAGCAGCTGGCGGTCGACCGCGACGTGCTCGAACGCCTCGACGCCCCGCTGACCCACCTGCTGCGCAACGCCGTCGACCACGGCATCGAGGCGCCGGCCGTGCGCCTGGCCGCCGGCAAGCCGGAGGAAGGCACGCTGCGCATCAGCGCCAGCTACCGCGCCGGCATGCTGGCGATCGAGGTCGCCGACGACGGCGCCGGCGTCGACTACGCGAAAGTGCGCAAGCGCTGGCAGAAACAGCGCGGCCTGGACGCCCGGGCGGCCGCCGCGCTGGACGAGGAGGCACTGGCCGAGACCCTGTTCGTCGCCGGTTTCTCGACCCGCGACGAGGTCAGCGAGATCAGCGGCCGCGGCGTCGGCCTCGACGCGGTGCGGCAGATGCTCACGCAGCTCGACGGCGAGGTGAGCCTGCACTCGCGCCGCGGCGGCGGCACCGTGTTCTCGCTGCGGCTGCCGATCTCGCGCGCGGTCACCCGCGCGGTCGCGGTCGAGGTCGCCGGCGAGACCTATGCCTTCCCGCTGCAGCGCATCGAGCGCCTGGTGCGCGCCGGCGACGACCGGCTGCACCGCCGCGGCGCCTTGCAATACCTCGCGCTCGACGACGACGCGGTGGGTCTGGTGCCGCTGGCCGAACTGCTCGAACTGGGCACGACCCGGCCGGCCGGCGAAGAGATCGACATCGTCGTCGTCGCTCATGAAGACCGCCGCGTCGGCTTCGCGGTCGATGCCGTGCTCGGCGAGTTCGATCTGGCGACGCGGCCGCTGGACCCGCGCCTCGGCCGCGTCGCCGACCTCGCGGCGCTGGCGCTGATGCCGGACGGCGCCCCGGTGGTGCTGCTCGACATCGAGGACCTGCTGCGCGGCGCGCTGGAACACGAACGCGAACTCGGCCGGCTCGCCGGCGGCGAGGAGGAAGCGCCGCGGGCGCTGCGCCGCGTGCTGGTCGTCGACGACTCGATCTCGGTGCGCGAACTGGTGCGCCAGCTGCTGGTCGCGCGCGGCTACGAGGTCGAGGTCGCGGTCGACGGCATGGACGCCTGGGCGCGCCTGCGCGAATGGCCCTGCGACCTCGTGGTCACCGACGTCGACATGCCGCGCATGGACGGCATCGAGCTCACCCGGTCGCTGAAACAGGACCCGAAGCTGCGCGCGCTGCCGGTCGTGATCGTCTCCTACCGCGACCGCCCCGAGGACCGCGCGCGCGGCCTCGAGGTGCATGCCGACGCCTATCTGACGAAGGCCGATTTCCAGGAACACGGCTTCCTCGACGTCGTCCACCAGCTGATCGGCGACGCCGAGGTCGGCGCGTGAGGCTGGCGGTCGCGCACGCCGACCGCCTCGTCCGCGAAGCGCTGCGCCGCGCGCTCGCACGCAGCCCGCTGGAACTGGCCTGGAGCGCCGGCGACAGCGACACGATGGAGGAGTTCTGCCGCCGCGACCCGCCGCAGCTCCTGCTCGCCGACCTGCACCTGCTCGGCACGCGCGCCGCGCGCTTACCGGCCCTGCTGGCCGCCGGCATCGCGGTGATCGCGGTCAGCGAACGCGACGGCGCCGGCGATGCCTACGAGGCGCTCGGCTACGGCGCCCTCGGCCTGCTCGAACCGCCG
The DNA here is from genome assembly GCF_000426365.1 of Arenimonas composti TR7-09 = DSM 18010. Lineage (GTDB taxonomy): Bacteria > Pseudomonadota > Gammaproteobacteria > Xanthomonadales > Xanthomonadaceae > Arenimonas > Arenimonas composti. Next base: position 170,355 of record NZ_KE384525.1, read on the forward strand.
CGGCTGACCGAGAGCGGCGAGCTCGTCGGCGGTCCGCGTGCGCTCGCACGGATCCAGCGGCTCGCCTCGCTGGTCGTGCCCGGGCCGCCGCCGGCCGCCGTCGCGCGCGGCGGCGACGTGCGTCCGCCGCTGATCGCGCTCGGCGCCTCGACCGGGGGACCGCATGCGCTGGCGCGGGTGCTGGCGACGCTGCCGGCGACGCTGGCCGCGGCGGTGCTGATCGTCCAGCACATCGAAAGCGGCTTCACCCAGGGTCTCGCCGAATGGCTGGGCAGCCAGAGCCCGCTGCCGGTGTCGCTGGCGCAGCGCGGCGAGCGGCCGCAGGCCGGGCGCGTCTACGTCGCCGGTGCCGGCGGTCACCTGGTGCTGCTGCCCTCGTTCCAGTTCGGGCACCAGCATGGGCGGCCGGGTGAACTGCATGTGCCCAGCGTCGACGCGCTGTTCCTGAGTCTCGCCGCGCATGCCTCGCCGGGCGCGGCGGCGCTGCTCACCGGCATGGGCAGCGACGGCGTCGCCGGGCTCGACGAGATGCGCCGGCGCGGCTGGCACACACTGGCGCAGGACGAGGCCAGCAGCGTCGTCTGGGGCATGCCGCGGGCGGCGATCGCTTCCGGCGCGGCGACCCAGGCACTGGATCTGGCGGCGATAGGACCGGCGCTGGTGCGCCACATCGACAGGGGCAGGCAATGAGTGCGGAAAAACTGCGGGTGCTGGTGATCGACGACCAGCCGATCATCCTCGAGGCGGTGCGCGGCATCCTGCGGCTGGCGCCCGAACTCGAGGTCACCACCGTCGACGACGCCGACTCGGCGATCGTCACCGCGCTGGAGATCCGCCCGCACGTGGTCCTGCTCGATCTGAACATGGAACCGGTGGACGGTCTCGAGGTACTGCAGCGCCTGCGCGCCGATCCCGAACTGACCGACGTGTCGGTGGTGATGCTGTCGGGCGCCGAGGAACCGGAGACCAAGGTCGAGGCTTTCCGCCGCGGCGCCAACGACTACGTGGTGAAGCTGCCGAGCCCGCTCGAGCTGGTCGCGCGGGTGCGCTACCACGCGAAGGCGGCGGCGGCGACCGCGGCGCGCGAGGCGGCCTTCCAGGCACTGATGGAGAGCCGCGCCGCGCTCGAGGAAACGAACCGGCAGATGGAGGAGCAGAAGCGCCAGCTCGAACTGATGAACCGTGAGCTGACCGAGGCCAGTCTCACCGATGCCCTGACCGGCCTGCGCAACCGCCGCTGGCTGCGTTACTTCCTCGAGCAGGCGCCGGTCACCGACGTCGCCGCCGAGGAGCGCCGCAACCACACGCCGGGGATGTTCACGTTCGCGCTGTTCGACCTCGACCACTTCAAGCAGATCAACGATCGCCACGGCCACGAGACCGGTGATGCGGTGCTCGTCGAAGTGGCGCGGCGGCTGCGCCGCGACCTGCGCCACAGCGACGGCATCCTGCGCTGGGGCGGCGAGGAGTTTCTCGTCGTCGGGCACGGTTACGACCGCGAGGGTGCGGTCGATTTCGCGCGGCGCATCCTGCAGGCGGTCGGCGGCGAACCGATGAAGCTGCCCGGCGGAGTGAGCCTGAAGGTGACCTGCTCGCTCGGTTTCGCGCCGGCGCCCTGGCATGCCGCGGACGGGATGCGGCTGGGCCGCGAGCAGGTCCTGCATCTGGCCGATTTCGCCCTTTACCTCGGCAAGCTCGAAGGGCGGAATCGTGGCTACGGCGTGTTCCCGGGGCCGGATCCGGCGATCGTCGAACGGATCTCCGACCTGAGCCTCGACGCCCTCGGTCTGCGCCGAGAACACGGCCGGGGCGTCGAACTGGTCGCGATCCCCGGGCCCGAGTCCGCCCCCTAAGGCCCGAGTCCACGTCTTAAGCCGAGCCCCACGCGCCGGCCCCACGGAGAAACCCCGCATGTACCCGCTGATCGGCCTCGTCACCCTCGCCACGGTTCTGCTGCTGGGCTGGACCAGCTACCTCGTCGGCCGCGCCCGCCACCGCTACGGTGTCGCCGCGCCTTCGACCACCGGTCCGGACGGCTTCCAGCGCGCCTTCCGGGTGCAGGCCAATACCTTCGAATCGGCGCTGATGTTCCTGCCGGCGCTGTGGACCGCGAGCTGGTGCCACGGGATGCCGCTGCTGACGGCGGCGCTCGGCGCGGTCTGGCTGATCGCCCGCACCGCCTACGCGCTGACCTATCTCGACGCGGCGAAATCGCGGGCGATCCCGTTCGTGCTGTCGATGCTGGCGATCCTGGCGCTGGTGCTGCAGGCGGCCTGGGGAATCGCCTGGCAGCTCGTCCTCCGCTGACGCCCGCCCGCCTCCGGGTTTTCAGTGTTGCGCGGTCTTGACCAGCAGGTGCTTGGCCAAGGCGCCGTGCACGACCGCGACGCCGCGGGCCAGGTGCAGCAGCAGGAACATGCCGAGCACGCCGAGCGCGAAGCAGCCCGGCAGCGCCCAAGGTCCCGGCAGGAACACGTCCTGCTCGAAGGTGCCGAAGCCCAGCATCGCCAGGGCGCCGGCGATCGCGCCACCGATCAGCCCCAGTGAGGTCGCGCCGACGGTCACGGCGACCGTGAAGTACAGGATGCCCAGCGGCAGCATCAACACCTGGTAGAGCATCGTCGACCACGTGCGCGGGTCGGTGAACATCATGCCGATGCGGCTCAGCCAGGGCTTGCCGCGTTCCGCGTACAGCGGCCGGCGCGGCATGCGTTCGCCGAGCATCGTCTCGACCAGGCGACCTTCGACGAGCGCCATCAGCCGCACGATGCCGACGAACAGGATCACCACCGGGATGCCGATGATCAGGATCGCCAGCCCGGCCGACAGGCTGAATCCGGTCACGACGGTCGTGAAGTAGATGATGCCGGTGGCGATCGACAGCAGCATGTAGAACAGCGCCGTCCACGCCCGCGGGTCGATCACGACACCGAAGAAACCGGCGAGCAGGCCGCGCGGTTTCGGCGGTGCCGGCGTGCGCAGGGCCTGGCTGACCTGCACTTCGGTCTCGCGGTAGATCTCCGCGACCTCGGCCGGCGCGCCGTAGCTGGTGGCGACGCGGACCAGCATCGCCGCCTCGGTCTCGCCGGGGTTCTCGGCGAGCTCGGAGCGCAGGTATTCCTCGGCGTCGTACAGGGCGTCCTGCACCAGCGCCGGGTCGGCGTTCCGCAGCTCGGCGCGCAACTGGTCCAGGTACTGGACGATCGAGGTCGGCACGGGAGGGTTGGCGGCGGTCATTTCGGCAGTCCTTTGAGCACGGAGTCGACGGTGTCGCGGGTGGTGTTCCAGGTGGCCAGCCATGCGTCGAGCACGGCGCGGCCGAGGGCAGTGATGCGGTAGTAGCGGCGTGGCGGGCCGGCGACCGAGGGTTCGACGTGGCTCTCGGCCAGACCGGCGGCGCTGAGGTTGCGCAGGACCGGGTAGAGCGCGCTCTGGCGACCGCCGAGCAGCGGGTCGCCGGTCTGCTCGAGCCGCTTTGCGATCTGGTAGCCGTACAGCGGCTCGTCACTGCGCGCCAGCACGGCCAGCAGCACCAGCGACACCGTCCCCGCGGCCAGCTCCTTCTGGAACTTCTTCAGATGCGGCTCGGTATCCATGCCCCTGTCCTCGACTGCCTCATATCTGGCAGTTCCGCTTAGTGTTGAGTCAACACTAGTGGGGCTGGTGGAGGACGCGCAGTGCCTGAAGTCACAACAGCGGCAACGCCCCCCATTCCCCTGTAGGAGCGCCTTCAGGCGCGATGCCCTCCGCCACGCCGTAGGAGCGCCTTCAGGCGCGATGCCCTTCCCCCGCGTTCCCGATCACCGATGTAAAGCATCGCGGCTGAAGCCGCTCCTACGGGATGCGGCTTCTGGGCTATCGTTGCCCCACCCCCAGCACCGAGGATCCCCGCGATGTCCGCCGCGTCCAGCTCCGCTCCGATGCCCGCCGTCTTCATCGGGCACGGTTCGCCGATGAACGCCGTCGAGGACAACGCCTGGCGACGAAGCTGGCAGACCCTGGGGCAGCGGCTGCCGCGGCCGAAGGCCATCCTCTGCGTGTCGGCGCACTGGGAGACGCAGGGCGTCTACGTCACCAGCAGCGAGAAGCCCGACACCATCCACGACTTCCGCGGTTTCCCGAAGGCGCTGTTCGATGTGCGCTACCGGGCGCCGGGCAGCCCCGCCCTCGCCCGTCGCGTCGCCGAACTGGTGAGTACGCCGCGGGTACACCTGGATCCGCAGCGTGGCCTCGACCACGGCGCCTGGAGCGTGCTGCAGCCGATGTATCCGGAGGCCGACATCCCGGTCGTGCAGCTGAGCCTGTCGACGCTGCAGCCCGGCGCCTGGCACTACGACCTCGCGCGCCAGCTGCAGCCGCTGCGCGACGAGGGCGTGCTCGTCGTCGGTACCGGCAACATCGTGCACAACCTGCGTTACTGGCGGCCGGACCAGACCGCGCCGCTGGACTGGGCGCAGCGCTTCGACGAGGACATCGCCGAGCGCATCGCCGCCGGCCATCACGAGGGCATGCTCGGTTACGAGACGCTCGGCCCGGATGCCCTGCTGGCGGTGCCGAGCCCGGAGCACTACCTGCCGCTGCTGTACGTGCTGGCGCTGCAGCGCGAGGACGACACGGTGGAGTTCTTCAACGAGGACGTGGTCGGCGCGATTTCGATGCGCAGCGTGCTCGTCGGGGCATGAGCAAGGTCTACGACGCCGCCTACTTCGACACCTGGTACCGCCACCGCGGGCTCGCCAGCCCGGCGGCGCTGCAGCGCAAGGTCGCGCTCGCCGTGACGACCACGGAATATTTCCTCGGCCGGCCGCTGCGCTCGGTGCTCGACGTCGGCTGCGGCGAGGGCGCATGGCGGGCTCCGCTGCGGGCGCTGCGGCCGAAGCTGCATTACCTCGGCGTCGACGCCAGCGAGTACGCGATCGCCCGCTTCGGTGCCCGCCGCAACCTGCAGTTCCTGCCGTTCGCCGACCTCGCCGTGCTGGCGCCGGCGCAGCCATTCGACCTGCTGGTGTGCTCCGACGTCATGCACTACCTCGGCGACGGCGAACTGCAGGCCGGCCTGCGTGAGTTCCCGCGCCTGTGCGGCGGTGCCGCCTTCGTCGAAGTGTTCACCGCCGGCGACGACATCGTCGGCGACATGCACGAGCTGCGGCGGCGGCCGGCGGCGTTCTATCGGCACGCGCTGCAGCAGCTCGGCTTCGTGCAGGCGGCGCCCTACCTCTGGCTCGGCAGCGAACTCGCGGCGACCGCGACGGCGCTGGAAATCCCGCGGTGACCGACGGCGCGGAGACGCCGTTCGCCGGGCTCGACCCGGACATGATCCTCGCGGCGGTCGAGGCCCTGGGTTTGCGGGCGGATGGGCGGGTGCTGGCGCTGAACAGTTTCGAGAACCGCGTCTACCGCGTCGGGCTGGAAGGAGAAACGGGAAACGAGGAACGGGCAACGAGTGGGGGCGCGCGCTTCGCGCGAATGGCCCAGGGGAACGGGGGCGGTGCGGTCGTCGTGAAGTTCTACCGGCCGGGGCGGTGGAGCGACGAGGGGATTCGCGAGGAGCATGCTTTCGTCGCGGAACTGGCGGCGGCGGACATCTCCGTCGTCGCACCGCTGGCGTTCGCCGGCGAGACCCTGCATCGGCACGCCGGTTACCGCTACGCGCTGTTTCCGCTGCGCGGCGGGCATGCGCCGGAGCTGGGCGACCGCGACGTCCTGCGCCATCTCGGCCGGGTGCTCGGGCGCCTGCATGCGGTCGGGGCCGGCGCGCGCTTCGCGCACCGGCCGGTGCTCGATGTCGAGCACTTCGGGCACGCGCCGATCGACTTCCTGCTCGACGGCGACTGGCTGCCGGACGATCTCGGCGAGAACGTCGCGGTGCTCGCCGACGCGGTGCTCGAGGACGTCGAGGAACGCTTCGCCGCCCTGCCCGACATCGCGATGCTGCGCCTGCACGGCGACTGCCACCCCGGCAACATCCTGTGGCGCGACGGCCACGCGCATTTCGTCGACCTCGACGACTGCCTGACGGGCCCGGCGGTGCAGGATCTGTGGATGCTCGCCGGCCGCCGCGAGGACAGCGGCCCGGCCTGGCGCTGGCTGCTCGAAGGCTACGGGGAATTCCGCGCTTTCGATCGCCGCGAACTCGCCCTGGTCGAACCCCTGCGCGCGCTGCGTCTGCTGCACTACAACGGCTGGATCGCCCGCCGCTGGCACGACCCGGCGTTCCCGGCGGCGTTCCCGGCATTCGCGACACGCGCCTGGTGGGAGGCGCTGATCGGCCAGTTGCAGGAGCAGCTCGCCGCTTTCGCAGAGCCGCCGGTGGATCCGGACGCGCGCTGAGCGCGGCGAATCCGGTAAGTTGCGGCGATCCCTCCGAATGGTGGAACCGCCGATGTCCCTGCAGCCGAAGCTCCTGACCCTCGTCCTCACCGCGGCCCTCGCCGCCTTCGCGACGGCGCCGCGCGCGGCCGAGCCCGGTGACGCGTCCGCGCAGGTCGCGCCGCGTGCGACGACGCAGCAGGTGCTCGATGCCTCGTCGCCGTCCGACTGGCGCCCGCTCGACCCCGAGAACACCGTGGTGATGACGCTGGCCAGCGGCGACGTGATCATCGAGCTGGCGCCGCAGTTCGCCCCCGCGCATGTCGCCAACATCCGCGCCCTCGCCCGTGGCGGCTTCTGGGACGGCCTGAGCATCTACCGCGGCCACGACAACTTCGTCGTGCAGTGGGGCGACCCGGAAGAGGACGAGGCGAAGCAGCGCGCCTTCCCGAACGGCGCCCTGCGCAAGCTCCCGGCCGAATTCGACATCGCCGCCGCCGGCGTGCCCTTCACCGTGCTGCCCGACGTCGACGGCTGGGCGCCACAGGTCGGCTTCTCCAACGGCATGCCGGCCGGACGCGATCCACAGGCCGGCCGCGCCTGGCCGCTGCACTGCTACGGCAGCGTCGGCGCCGGCCGGGGCCTCGAGGCCGATTCCAGCACCGGCGCCGAGCTCTATGCGGTGATCGGGCAGTCGCCGCGCCAGCTCGACCGCAACATCACCACGATCGGTCGGGTGGTCTTCGGGATGGAGCGGCTGAGCGTGCTGCCGCGCGGCCCGGGCCCGCTCGGCTTCTACGAGGACCAAAGCCTGCGCACGCCAATCCAGCGCGTGCGCCTGCTTGCCGACATTCCGGAGGCCGAGCGTCCGCGGCTCGAGGTGCTGCGCACCGACACCGCGACCTGGGACGCGCTGATCGAGGCCCGCCGCAACCGCCAGGACGACTTCTACAAGCGCCCGGCCGGCCACATCGACGTCTGCAACGTGCCGTTGCCGGTGCGCGAGCCGTCCTGATCAGTCGATCGTGCGCAGGACGTCGGCGACGGCCGCGGCGCGCGCCGCCAGGGCCGGGTCGCCGCTGGTCGCCAGGTAGACGTGCAGCGCCAGCAGGAAGGCGCGGGTGTCGTGCCGCTTCGCGAGACCGGTCTGGCTGGTGAAGGCGTCGGACCACGCCGTCATCGGCGCCGGCGCGGCCACGCGTTCGAGCCAGGCCCGCCAATCCGCGTCGTCGTGCTGGCCGCGCTGCAGCACGAACAGCACCGGCCGCGCCAGCCGCTCCGATTCGCCGTAGACGTAGAAGTGCCCGGGCGGCGCGACCTGGCTGGCGACGGCGCCCAGGATCGCGTCGAGCTGCGGCTTCTCCAGCGCCGGATTCAGCGCGAGCTGCATCAGCAGGTCGGCGCCGTGGGCGACGCCGTGGCGCCAGCCCTCGGTTTCGTCGAAGCCGCGCCAGTCGCGCACGGCGGCGACGTACGACGTCGCCACCTCGACCAGTTCCGCGCGCTGGCCGGCGTCGAGCCACGGCGCGAAACGATCCGTGCGCGCCACCTCCGACAGCACCAGCGCCGCGAACGGTGCCCGGAATCCCGGCCCCGGCAGCGCGGCCGGGCGCCCGACGCAGCTCATGTCGATGCCGTCGAAATCGGCGTGGACGAGCTCGCGCTGCAGCCGTACGAGCATGGTCCGGCGCGTCACCAGGTCGAGCGCGTCGGCACGCAGCCAGTGCGCGAGTGCCGCGTAGGCGATGCCGTCGCGCACGGCCGGATCGGGATGACCCAGGCAGTCGAGCAGGCCGAGCGCGAGCCGCTGCCGGGCCCCGTCGTCGGCGACGACCCAGCCGCCGGCCTTCAGTGCCTCGAGCTCGGCGCGTGCCGGGCCACGGCCTTCGCAGGCGGCGCCGCCCTCGATCGGTCCCGGCCGGGTGACGGCATCCGCCGGCGCCGGGCAGGCCGACGCGGCGCCACCGGCGAGCAGCACCGCGAGGGTCATGGAAGCGAAGCCTGGACGCATGGGCCTTCCCCGATCACGCGCGACGCGCGGCGAACTCCATCCTCCGCCACGCGCCGGCGTGGGACAATCGCCGCGATGCCCTGGTTCGTCTACCTGATCGAATGCCGCGACGGCAGCCTGTACACGGGCATCGCCACCGACGTCGCACGCCGTTTCCGCGAACATGCCGAAGGCCGCGGCGCCCGCTACACCCGCAGCCATCCGCCGGTGCGTCTGCTCGCGAGCTTCCCGCATCCGGACCGCTCGAGCGCGCTGAAGGCCGAGGCGGCGATGAAGAAGCTGACGCCGGCGGCGAAGCGCGCGTTGGCGACGTCGGCTGCCGGCGACGCCCCCGGGATCGCCGCCGCGGCGGAGGCGCCGAGTCCCGCATGAACCCGGCGACGAAGGCGCAGTGGCAGATCCACTTCTGCGTGCTGCTGTGGGGCTTCACCGCGATCCTCGGCAAGCTGATCACGCTGCCGGCGCTGACCCTGGTCGTGCAGCGCATGGCGATCGTCGCGCTGGTGCTGGCGCTGCTGCCGCGGGTCTGGCACGGGCTGCGCACGCTGCGGCCGCGGCTGCTGGCGACCTATGCCGGCATCGGCGTGCTGGTCGCGCTGCACTGGCTGACGTTCTACGGGGCGATCAAGCTGGCGAACGCCTCGGTCGCGGTGACCTGCATCGCCCTGGCCAGCGCGATGCTGCCGCTGGTCGAGCCCTGGGTGACCGGCTCGCGCTTCGATCCGCGCGAACTGCTGATCGGCGTCGCGGTGGTGCCCGGCGTCGCGCTGGTGGTCGGCGGCGTGCCCGAGGCGATGCACGCGGGCATCGTCGTCGGGGTGGTCTCGGCGCTGCTGGTGGCGGTGTTCGGGGCGCTGAACAAGCGCTACGTCGAGCGCGCCGACCACCTCACGGTGACCGCCGTCGAACTCGGTGCCGGCGGCGTCGTGCTCGCCCTGCTGGCGCCGCTGCTGCCGTGGTTCGGGCCGGCCTGGATCGCGCCGGGCCTGCACGACGGTGTGCTGCTGCTGATCCTCGCGCTGGCCTGCACCCTGCTGCCGTTCGCGCTGTCGCTGGTGGCGCTGCGGCACATGAGCGCGTTCTCGGCGCAGCTGGCGATCAACCTGGAGCCGGTCTACGCGATCCTGCTGGCGATCCTGCTGCTCGGCGAGCAGCGCGAGCTCGGGCCGATGTTCTATGCCGGTGTCGCGATCATCCTCGGCGGCGTGTTCGTGCACCCGTGGCTGGTGCGGCCACGGCTCAGCCCGGACCCCGACGTACCGCCGGCGTGAGCTCGAGGTTCCAGTCGCCGTCGATCAGCTGCACGACGCCGTCCTGGACCAGCACCTGGAAGCTCATGCCGCGCGCGAGCCGCGTCGCCAGCGCCGCGGTGGTCTCGGGACGCACGTCGAGCACGGTCAGGTTGCGGCAACGCGCCAGCGCGTCGGCGTTCTTCTCCCACCACAGGTCGGCGGCGCGGCCGCCGGTGGTGATGACGACGACTTCGCCGGCGCGGCCGCAGGCCTTGCGCACGCGCGACTCGTCCGGCTGCCCCAGGTCGATCCACTGCTCGATCGCACCGGTGAGGTCACGCCGCCAGAGGTCGGGTTCGTCGTCGCTGCTGATGCCGCGGCCGAAGGCCAGACGCTCGTCCGCGAACAGGGCGAACGCGAGCACCCGCGCCATCAGGCGCTCGTCGGTTTCCGATGGGTGCTGCGCGAGCACGAGCGCGTGCGTGCCGTAGTGGTGGCGGTCCATGTCGGAGACCTGCAGTTCGGCCTTGTGGACGGTGGATTTGAGGGCCATGGGCGGGGCTTCCGGGGCGGGCCCGGGAGCTTGCAGGATTCGCCGAGCGGGCGCATCCCCGTCGCGGCCCGGGAACCCGGCCGCGGTTGACCGCCGCGGCGCCGGCCGTGGACACTGGCCGGCGGGGATTGCCGTCGGGGAAAACGTCCATGTCGATTTTCGACCGGATCAGGAAGCTGTTCGGGAGTGGCGACGTCGCGCCAGCGGCGCCCGTGCGCCACGACATCACCGGCGAGACACCGCTGGTGCCGGCCACGAAGCCGAAGGCGAACGAGCGCCGCGTCAAGCCGCGGGTGAACGCACGGCCCGGCACGCGCATCCTCGTCGTCGACGACTCCGCGACGATCGTCGCGCTGCTCTCGCGCATGCTGCGCCAGAACGGCTACGAGGTCGTCGAAGCCGGCGACGCCGAGAGCGCCCTGGAACTCGCGCGCGCGCAGTTGCCGGAGCTGATCTTCCTCGACATCGTGCTGCCCGGCATGGACGGATTCGCCGCACTGCGCCAGCTGCGCCGCGACCCGTACACGCGCGACATCCCGGTGATCATGATCAGCGGCAACGAGCAGGCCACCGAGCAGTTCTACGTGCATCGCATCGGCGCCGACGACTTCATGAAGAAGCCGTTCTCGCGACCGGAAGTGTTCGCCCGCATCGAGCGCCTGCTCGACGCCACCCGCATCCCGCGCCGCCTGTCGCAGCTGCCGCCGAAGGCCGAGGAACACGACGACGAAAGCGCCGCCTGAGGGCGGCGTTTTCGCGATCTGTGACCGGGCGCACGGATTTTCCGTGACGGCCAGCGCGAAATGGGGCCGTTGTCGATGCCCCCGTAGCCGAAGCCCGCGCCGGTGCCCCCGCACCGGCGTTCTTCTTCCCGCCGCCCACGCAATGTAGGAGCGGCTTCAGCCGCGATGCCTTTCCCTTTCTCGCGGGGACGCAGGATCGCGGCTGAAGCCGCTCCTACAGGGGGGAGGATGCAGGATCGCGGCTGAAGCCGCTCCTACGGCATGACGCCGGCCAGGGATGCGATGAACTCGGCCGCCGGCACCGGCCTGCCGATCAGGTAGCCCTGCACGACATCGCAGTCGAGCGCACGCAGCGCTTCCAGCGTCGCGGCATCCTCGACGCCCTCGGCGACCACGCGGATGTCGAGGTGGTGGGCGAAGTGGATCATCGCCTCGACCAGCCGGGTCGAGCGCGGCGAGGACAGCATGCCGGTGACGAAGGACCGGTCCATCTTCAGTTCGGTCGCCGGGAACTCGCGCAGGTAGGCGAACGAGGAATTGCCGACGCCGAAATCGTCGATCGCGATGCCGACCCCGAGTTCGCCGAGCCGGCTCAGGATGTGCGCGCCGCGTTCGAGGTCGGCGATGATCGCGGTCTCGGTGACCTCGATCGTCACCTCGCCCGGGTCGACGTCCCACAGCGACAGCGCGTCCGACAGGTGTTCGACCAGGCCGCGTTCGACGAAGGCCACCGCCGACAGGTTGATCGACACCGGCAGCGCGATGCCGAGCCGACGGGCGTCGGCGATGTGCTTGAAGGTCGCGTTGACGCTCCAGCGCGTCAGGTCGGCGACCAGGCCCGAGGTTTCCGCGAGTTCGACGAACAGCGAGGGGCTGACCGCGCCCTGCCCCGGGTCGTGCCAGCGCGCCAGCGCCTCGGCGCCGGCGATGCGGTTCGTGCGCAGGTCGAGGAAGGGCTGCAGGTCGACCGTCAGGGCACCGCCGTGGATCGCGTCGCGCAGCGCCGCGGGATCGACGTCGAGGCTGAAGTCGCGCGCCGGGCTGATCGCCAGCCGGTCGGCCGAGCCGCGCGCCAGCGCCAGCGCGGCCTCTGCATGGCGGTACAGATGGTCGGCGTCGCGGCCGTGTTCGGGCGAGGTGGCGATGCCGATCGCGACCTGCACGCGCAGTGGCTGACCGTCGAGCTGCTGGGCGAGCTCGAATTCGCGCAGCAGCCGGGTCGCCGCCAGGGCCGCCATCGCCGGCTCGGAAAGGCTGTTGAGCAGGATCAGGAATTCGCCCGGGCCGAGCCGCAGCACCGTGTCGTCCGGGCGCATCACCGCCTGCGCGCGCAGGCGCACCAGTTCGACCAGCGCCTCCGCGCGCAGGTGGCCGTGCAGGATGCCGAAACGGCCGAGGCCCTCGATCGACAGCAGCAGCAGGCCGAGCGGGCGGCCGGCAGCGGCGGCGGCGTCGATGCCGGCCTGCAGGCGTTCGAACAGCGGGCGGCCGCGCAGGATGGAGCTCACGTCAGGTAGAGGTCCGAAGGATTGAGGCCGTAGGCGCCGGGCTCGAGCGCGGCGACGATGGTCACCGGGCCGCCGCGTTCGTCGGCGACCGTCATCAGGTCGACGTCGCGGAAGGGCTGGTAGCGCTCCTTGTCGGCGGTCAGCAGCAGCATCACCCGCGGCCGCAGCCGGCGCGCCTGGTTCTGCGCCATCACGATGCCGACCTGGCCGGTGCTCAGCTCGACCAGCGAGCCGGTCGGATAGACGCCGAGCGCCTGCATGAACTGCTCGACCAGCTCGCCCTGGAACAGCTGGTTGCCGGCCCGGTAGATCGTCTGCAGCGCCTCGTGCCGCGACACCGCGCGCTTGTGCGGCCTGCTGCTGGTCAGCGCGTCGTAGGTGTCCGCGAGCGCGCCGATGCGGCCGGCCAGCGGGATTTCCAGGCCCTTCTGGCCACGCGGGTAGCCGCCGCCGTCGTGGCGCTCGTGATGGCCGGCGATCATCTCGCGGACCCAGGTGCCGCCGATGCCGGCGGCCTCGATCGTGCGCAGGCCTTCCTCGACGTGCGACTGGATCCGCCGCCGGCCCTCGGTGCTCAGCGGGCGATGGTGGTTGAACAGGGTCTCGGGCACCCGCGCCTTGCCGATGTCGAGCAGCAGGCCGCCGGTGGCCAGTTCGACCAGTACCTCGCGCGGCAGCGCCAGCTGGCGGCCGAGCGCGGTGGCCAGCGCGCTGCAGTTCACCGCGTGCGAATACGCGTAGTCGTCGCGCTTCATCAGCCCGACCAGCCAGAACATCGCATCGGCATTGCGCAACAGGCTGCCGACCATGTGCTCCATCGCCTCGCGGACCTCGGCGCCGGACAGCTGGCGGCCCTCGCGGACGTCGCCGATCAGGCGTGAGGCCAGCGCGTGCACCTCGTCGCGCACCGCCAGCGCGCGCGGCAGCTCCTCGAGCAGGTCGGCGGTGTCGACCCAGGGCTTGCCGCCACGCGGAAGCCCGGACGGGCCGGTCTCCAGCGCCTCGACGGCCTGTGGATCGGGACCGGGGCCGCGTTCGACATCGACGAAGACGCTGGTGCACCAGGCCGCGAGCAGCTCGAGCTGCGCGTCGGTCTCGATGAAGAAGCCCTGGAAAGGGAAAGGCGTGCCGACCCAGTCGCGGTCCAGGCGACTGACGAACATACCCTTCCTGAGCAGGCCCACCAGGACCCGCTCTTCATGCAACGCCATCGGCCGCGCGCTCCCCTTGCCGGTCGGGGAGTAGCATGCCGTATCCGGACCATCCTGCGCACGCCATGGCCGACCCGCAGTTGCCGCTGGACCCGCGAACGATTTTCCTGCTGGCGACGCTGATGATCCTGCTCAACGGCGCGGTGCTGGGGCTGATGCACCGCAGCCTGGTCGCCGACGTGCAGCCCGCCGCCTCGGCCTGGCGCATCGGCACCCTGCTGGTCGCGATGGGCTGCCTGCTGCAGGCGCTGCAGACCTGGCTGCCGCCGATGCTCGCCCTTGGCCTGTCGAACGGCCTGCTGCTGGCCGGACTGACCGGCTACGTGCTGTCGCTGCGCCTGTTCGACGGCCGCGGCTGGCACCGCTGGCTGTTGCTGCCGACGCTGTTCGGCACCCTCGGCGTACTGTGGTTCATCGAGGTGCAGCCGGACCTGCCGGCGCGCATCGTCACGATGTCGGCGGCGATGTGCGTGATCCTGCTGGCCTGCGTGCGCGAACTGCGGCGCGAACGCCCGGCGGAGGCGATGACCAGCCGGCGGGTGCTGACCCTGATCTTCGCGCTGGTGGCGCTGCTCACCGCGGCGCGGCTCGGCATCACTGTCTACGCGCCGCCGGCCGGCAGCAATCTGCTGCAGCGGATGGGCCTGGTGCACATGCTGGCGCTGCTGGTGACGACCGCGCTGCCTGTGATCGGCACCACCGCCTTCGTGCTGATGTGCCTGGAGCGCATCCGCGGGCAGTGGCAGCAGGCGGCGTCGACCGACTACCTGACCAGCCTCGCCAACCGCCGTACCGTCGCCGAGGCCGGCGAACGCGCCCTGCACGCGGCCCGGCGGCAGCAGACGCCGCTGGCGGTGGCGATCATCGACGTCGACCACTTCAAGGTCGTGAACGACACCTGGGGACATGCGATCGGCGACCACGTGCTGCGCCATCTCGCCCGGCTGCTGGTCGACACCGCCCGCCGCAGCGACCTGCCGGGGCGCTACGGCGGCGAGGAATTCGTGCTGCTGCTCGAGGGCTCCGACGCCGGCCAGGCGGTGGCGGCCGGCGAACGTTTCCGCACGGCGCTCGCCGCCAGTCCCTGCGAGATCGCCGATGCGCCGCGGCCACTGACGGTGTCGATCGGCGTCGCCGTGCTGGATCCGGCCGACCGCAGCTTCGACGACCTGCTGCGGCGCGCCGACGCCGCCCTCTACGCCGCCAAGTCCGCCGGTCGCGACCGCCTGCACCTCGCCCCCTGAAACCAGGGAGACACGGGAGCCGAAGCGGGGGCGGAAACGGGGTCGGGGTACATTCCGGGACTTCCGCCACGTTCGCCGGCCCCGCGGCATCGGATCCCATGCCTCCGGGCTCGGCCCATCCACCCCGAAGGAGCACCGTGATGACGACCCGCCGTGCATTCCTCGCCGCTTCCGCCGCCCTCGCCGCCAGCGCCGCGCTCCCGGCGGCCGCCTCGACGCTCGTGCCGGTGATCGAACGCCGCGCGATTCCCGCCACCGGCGAAACCGTGCCCGCGATCGGCATGGGTACCTCCGGCAGCTTCGAGGTCGACGCCGCCGGTCGCGAGCCGCTGAAGGAGGTGCTGCGCCGCTTCGTCGCCGGCGGCGCCAGCGTCATCGACACCTCGCCGAACTATTCGAATGCCGAAGACGTCGTCGGCGACCTGCTGCACGAGCTCGGCCTGCGCGAGCGCATCTGGCTGGCGACCAAGCTCGCCGCCGACGACCGCGCCGCCGGCCAGGCGCAGTTCGCCGATTCGCTGCGCCGCCTGCGCACCGACCGGGTGGAGCTGCTGGCGGTGCACAACCTGCGCGACTGGCGCACCCAGCTGGCGCTGGCGCGCGATCTGAAGGCCCAGGGCAAGGTGAAATACGTCGGCCTGACCCATTACCGCGACGAGGCGCACGACGAACTCGCCGACATCGTCGCCGCCGAGAAACCCGACTGGGTGCAGATCAACTACTCGGTGTCGGCGGCGAATGCGGCGAAGCGGGTGCTGCCGGTGGCGCTGGACAACGGCGTCGCGGTGATGATCAACCGGGCCTTCGACGACGGCCGCCTGTTCGCCCGCGTCGCCGGGCGGCCGCTGCCGGCCTGGGCCGGCGAGGTCGGCGTGAGTTCGTGGGCGCAGATGTTCCTGAAGTTCGCGCTTTCGCACCCGGCGGTCACCGTCGTGATCCCCGCCACCGGCAAGCCGGAGCGGCAGAGCGACAACCTGCTCGCCGGCGGCGGCCCCTGGCTCGACGCCGCGCAGCAGGCCGAACTCGTGGCGATGTTCGCCGGATGACGGCGCCCGCACCGCTGCCGGAGCGCACCGGCCTGCGCCAGCTCGTCTCCCGCGTGCTGGCGATCGAACCGGCGGAGCTGCCGGCGGTGGTCGCGGCATGGCTGATGTTCCTGTTCGCGTTCACCGGCTACGCGCTGTTGCGGCCGGTGCGCGACGGCATCGGCTCGATCGGCGGCGGCCGCGACCTGCCGTGGCTGTTCAGCGCGACCTTCATCGCGACCCTGCTGATCATTCCGCTGTTCGGTGCGGTGGCCTCGAAGGTGTCGCGACGGCGGATCCTGCCGTGGTCGTACGCGTTCTTCGCCGCGGTGCTGTTCGCGCTGGCGGCGGCGTGGTCGCTGCGCCCGGACGAGCCCTGGGTCGGCCGCGCCTTCTACGTCTGGCTGTCGGTGCTGGTGCTGCCGGTGGTGTCGGTGGCCTGGAGCGTGCTCGCCGACCTGCTGCCGCTGGCCCAGGCCAAGCGCACGTTCGCGCTGATGGCCGCCGGCATCAGCGTCGGCGGCCTGGTCGGGCCGTTGCTGACCCGCCTGCTCGCCGGGCCGCTCGGCATCGCCGGTTTGATGGTGCTGGGGCCGTCGCTGATCCTGGTCTCGGTGCTGGCGGCGCTGTGGCTGCAGCGCTGGCGCGACCGCCACCCGCTGCCGGCGCTCGATGCGCAGGCACGGCGGGCGCCGCTCGGCGGCAACCCCTTCGCCGGCCTCACCGACGTGCTGCGTTCGCCCTACCTGCTCGGCATCGCGCTGTTCGTCGTGCTGCTGTCGAGCGTCACCACCTTCCTGTACTTCGAACAGGCGGCGCTGCTGGAGGCGGCCTTCCCGGCGCTCGAGCGCCGCACCGAAGTGCTGGCGACCATCGACACCGTCGTGCAGGCGCTGGCGCTGCTGACCCAGGTGTTCCTGACCGGCCGCATCGTGCAGCGCCTCGGCCTCGCGGTGCTGCTGTGCGCGGTACCGCTGACGATGGCCGCCGGCTTCGTGTGGCTGGCATTCGCGCCGACCTTCGCCGTGCTGGTCGTGGTGATGGTGGTGCGCCGCGCCGGCGAATACGCGCTGGCCCGCCCCGGCCGCGAACTGCTGTTCACCGTCGTGCCCGCCGAGGCCAAGTACAAGGCCAAGAACGTCATCGACACCGCCGTGTACCGCGGCGCCGATGCGGTGTCGGGCTGGGCGAAGGCCGGCATCGACGCGATCGCGGCCTTCCCGGCGCTCGTTTGCCTGGTCGGGGCCGGTCTCGCGCTGGCCTGGGGCTTCACCGGCTGGCGGCTGGCGCGTGCGCAGCAGCGGCGTGCCGGCGAGGCCGTTCCACCGCCGGGCTGATGGTGGCCCGCCCCGGCCCAGGCGTTAGCCGCACGCACCTTGTAAGCAACGATTACTCCAACTGGTCCGCTTCCGCTGTCGGCCCCGCCGTGGCGGCAGCACCGGCGCGCCATGGCGTGAAAGCGGCAAGCGGGACTAAGCGCCGGAGCGGCCGGACACGTCCGCGCCGCGCTTGCGCGCGCCCCCGCGGCGGTGGTCCCCTGCGC
This sequence comes from Arenimonas composti TR7-09 = DSM 18010, assembly GCF_000426365.1. Classification (GTDB taxonomy): domain Bacteria; phylum Pseudomonadota; class Gammaproteobacteria; order Xanthomonadales; family Xanthomonadaceae; genus Arenimonas; species Arenimonas composti. The sequence continues at coordinate 187,734 of NZ_KE384525.1, forward strand.
CCGCACCGGCGCCCTCCTCGTCCGGCGCGGCTTTCAGGCAACAGCCCCCTGGCGTTGACCTCACTCGGCAGGTCGTCGGCTTCCGGCGCCCTGCCGCTTTTTTTGCCTTCGTTGTGGGTCGATGGGCCCGGCGCAACGCGTGAGCGTCAGCGCGAGCGTTGGCTGAGGGCGACGCTGCCGAGGATGAGGGCGCAGGAGATGGCCATCGCCAGCGTGAGCGGCTCGCCGAGCAGGGCCCAGGCCCAGGCCACCGCCGCGACCGGCACCAGGTAGGTGACCGTCACCGCCCGCGCCGCGCCGACGCGCTGGATCAGGCGGTAATAGAGCGCGTAGGCCAGCCCGGTGCAGACCACGCCGAGGGCGATCGCCGAGCCCCAGGCGGCCAGCGATACCGGCTGCGCCGGCCATTGCGCGGCCGCGAACGGGGCGGTGAGCAGCGCCGCGCTGCCGAGGGTCGCCGCCGCCAGTGCCAGCGGCGGCAGGCCGGTGAACCAGCGCGGCACCAGGTTGGCGCCGATGCCGTACAGGAAGGCGGCGCCGACGCCGGCGGCGGCCGCCGCGGGCACGCCCGGGCCACCGGTCCGGTCGCCGGCGAGCACGACGACGCCGACGAAACCGACCGCCAGCGCGATCCACTTGCGCAGCGGAATGCGCTCGCGGAAGAACAGCCAGGCGACCAGGGCCGTGCACAGCACCGCCATCGCATTGGTGATCGCACCGACACCGGCCGGCGCCCGCTGCGCCGCCCAGGCGAACAGCACGAAGGGCACCGCCGAGTTGATCGCCCCGACGAGTACCAGCCGCGGCCAGCGCGCCGCCGGGAAGCTCGCGCGCTGCGCCCACAGGAAAGGCAGCAGGATCGCCGCGCCGAGACCGAGGCGCAGCTCGACCAGGGCGGCGGCGCCGAACTCCGGCGCGGCGATGCGCTGGAACAGGAACGAGGCGCCCCAGATCGCCGCCAGCAGGCCCAGTTCGACCGGGGTCAGCCAGGCGGCGGAACCGGCGGGCGCGACCGGCACGGCGACGGCGGGGTTCTTCATGGCGCGATCCAGATTGACGACTGGGCGCCATTGTCCTCCCGCCCGAGGGCCGCACAAGCGCATACTTTCGGGCCCAGCCACAAATCGGATTCGAGGCTCGCCATGGCCCTGCGTTCGGACTGGCTGCCGGCGCTGGCCGCCTTCGAGGCCGCCGCCCGGCACCAGAACTTCGCCCACGCCGCCGAAGAGCTGCACCTGACCGCCAGCGCGGTCAGCCACCACGTGCGCAAGCTCGAGGGGCGGCTCGGGGTCGCGCTGTTCCAGCGGCATGCGCGCGGCGTCGCGCTGACCGCCGAGGGCCGCCAGCTGGCCGACGCCGCCAGCAATGCGCTGGCCGATCTCGACGGCAGCCTGAAGGCGCTGCGGGGCGGCCGCGGCGAGACCGCCCGCGTGCGCCTCACGACCCTGCATTCGCTGAGCGTCAGCTGGCTGCTGCCGCGGCTGCCGCGCTTCGCCGCCGCCTTCCTGGACATCGCGCTGGCGCTGGAGACCGACACCGCGCTGGCCCGTTTCGACGATGGCGGCCCGGACCTCGGCATCCGCCACGGGCCCGGCCACTGGCCCGGGCTGACCGCGCATCCGCTGATGGACGAGGAACTGTTCGCGGTGGCGTCGCCTGCCCTGCCCGGCATCGACGCGCTGCGCGAGCCGGCCGACCTCCTGCGCCTGCCGCTGATCGCCGACCTCGCCCGCCAGGGCTGGCCGGACTGGTTCCGCGCCGCCGGCCTGCACGGGCCGCGGTTCGAGGAGCGCTGGCGCTTCGTCGACAGCACCGGCGCGATGCACGCGGCAGCGCAGGGGCTCGGGGTGGCGCTGGCGCGCGACCGCATCGCCCGGCCGTGGCTGGCCGACGGCCGCCTCGTGCGGCTGCCCTTCCCGTCCCTGCCGGCGCGCTGGAGCTACCACATCGTCTATCCCTCGCACCGGCGCCTGCGGGCGCCGGCGCAGGCGTTCGTGCGCTGGCTGCTCGACGACGTCGCGGAGTTCGGGCCATGAGCACGACGGAGAACACCGGCCCGACGATCTGGGTCGACGCCGACGCCTGCCCGAACCTGATCAAGGACGTGCTGTTCCGCGCCGCCGAACGCACGCGCCGGCCGCTGGTGCTGGTGGCCAACCAGTGGATCCGCACGCCACCCTCGCGCGTCATCCGCTCGCTGCAGTGCAGCGGCGGCCTCGACGAGGCCGACGACGAGATCGTGCGCCGCTGCGCCACCGGCGACCTGGTGATCACCGCGGACATCCCGCTGGCGGCGCGCGTCATCGAGAAGGGCGCGGCGGCGCTGAACCCGCGCGGCGAGCTCTATACCGCCGACTCGATCGCCCAGCGCCTGTCGATGCGCAACTTCATGGACGAGCTGCGCGGCGCCGGCATCGCCACCGGCGGCCCGCCGGCCCTGCATCCGCGCGAGGTGCAGGCGTTCGCGAACGCGCTGGACGGCTGGCTGCGCAGGAACAGCCCGTAGGCTGTGTCCTTTTGTAGGAGCGGCTTCAGCCGCGATCCCCTCCCTCGCGCGAAGCGCGCACTTTCGCGCGAAAATCCGTCGTTGTAGGCGCGGCTTCAGCCGCGATCCCTGCCTCGCGCGAAGCGCGTGCTTTCGCGGGAGAATCCAGTGAAGAGCAGGATCGCGGCTGAAGCCGCTCCTACAAGCGACGTCATACGAACTGTGAAACAACCCATGCCGACCATCGACTTCGAACTCGACCGCGACCACGTCGCCCTCAACGACCTGCTGCACCTGACCGGCGTCGTCGACACCGGCGGCATGGGCAAGGCCCTTGTCGCGAGTGGTGCGGTCGAGGTCGACGGCGCCCTCGAGCTGCGCAAGACCGCGAAGATCCGCGCCGGCCAGGTCGTGCGGGTGGAGACGGCGGAGGCGATCGTCGAGATCAGGGTCCGCGACTGATGCCCCACATCCCGTACAACTCGTAGGAGCGGCTTCAGCCGCGATGCTCTTCTCCGCCATCCGGCCGGAACCGTTAAGAGCATCGCGGCTGAAGCCGCTCCTGCAACGCGAGCGGGGAGTTCGCGGCTGAAGCCGCTCCTACACTGCCGGCGGGGCTTGCATGCAGAAGAAATTGAGCTTGTTGCCGTCGGGGTCGCGGAAGTAGCCGCCGTAGAAACCGAAGCCGCGGTCGCCGGGGGCGCCCTCGTCGCTGCCGCCCAGCGACAGCGCCAGCGCGTGCAGCTGGTCGACCTGCGCCTGCTCGCGGACGACCAGGGCCGTCATGTGGCCATTGCCCGGATGGTGCGGCTGGCCGTCGTAGGGTTTCACCAGGGCGATGCCGGGCTGATTCCTGCCGGCACTGTAGAGCACGAAACGCTCGCCGATCGCGAAGCCGCGCTTGCCGCCGATCGGCGCCAGCAGGGCGTCGTAGAAGGCCTTCGCCCGCTCCATGTCGTTCGTACCCAGCGTCACGTAACCGATCATCGCGCTCTCCCGTTTTCCCCAGCTTGCAGCTGCCGCCGCGCCGGCACCAGCGCCGTTTCCGACAGCCGTGGCGGACACGGGGCAACAAAGCACAACAACGGATCACACGGAAACAGCGGATAAAGCCCTTTGCTCGATCGGCTGTTATCGGCTCTGACCCGTTGTGATCTGCGACACGAAACCCGGTGCAGGGTCAGCGGAGCATCGGCAGCTTCAGCCCCTGCTCGCGCGCGCAGTCGATGGCGATGTCGTAGCCGGCGTCGGCGTGGCGCATCACGCCGGTGCCGGGGTCGTTCCAGAGCACGCGGGCGAGGCGCCTGTCGGCCGCTTCGCTGCCGTCGCAGACGATGACGACGCCGCTGTGCTGGCTGTAGCCCATGCCGACGCCGCCGCCGTGGTGCAGGCTCACCCACGTCGCGCCGCCGGCGACGTTGAGCATGGCGTTCAGCAGCGGCCAGTCGGAAACGGCGTCGCTGCCGTCCTTCATCGCTTCCGTTTCGCGGTTCGGTGAGGCGACGCTGCCGCTGTCGAGATGATCGCGGCCGATCACGACCGGCGCCTTCAGTTCGCCCTTGCGCACCATTTCATTGAATGCGAGCGCGAGCCTGTGGCGCTGGCCGAGGCCGACCCAGCAGATGCGCGCCGGCAGGCCCTGGAAGCTGATGCGCTCCTTCGCCATGTCGAGCCAGCGGTGCAGGTGCGGGTCGTCGGGGATCAGCTCCTTCACCTTCGCGTCGGTCCGGTAGATGTCCTCGGGATCGCCGCTCAGCGCGACCCAGCGGAAGGGACCGACGCCGCGACAGAACAGCGGCCGCACATAGGCCGGCACGAAACCGGGGAAATCGAAGGCGTTCGTGCAGCCGGCATCGGAGGCCATCTGGCGGATGTTGTTGCCGTAGTCGAACACCGGCACGCCCATGCGCTGGAAGGCGAGCATCGCCTCGACGTGCACGCGCATCGACTTCTTCGCGAGATCGCGCATGCGCTCCGGCACGACGTCCTGCGCCTCTTCCCACTCGGCGACGGTCAGGCCCTGCGGCAGGTAGCCGCGCAGCGGATCGTGCGCCGAGGTCTGGTCGGTGACCGCGTCCGGGCGCACGCCACGCCGCACCAGCTCCGGCAGCACGTCTGCGGCATTGCCGAGCAGCGCGATCGACTTCGCCGCGCCGGCGGCGGTGTACTTCGCGATCCGCGCCAGCGCATCGTCGATGTCGGTCGCCTGCTCGTCGACGTAGCGGGTGCGCAGGCGGAAATCGATGCTGCTCTGCCGGCATTCGATCGTCAGCGAACAGGCACCGGCCAGCGACGCCGCCAGCGGCTGCGCGCCGCCCATGCCGCCGAGGCCGGCGGTCAGGATCCATTTGCCGGTGAGGTCGCCACCGTAATGCTGGCGACCCATTTCGACGAAGGTCTCGTAGGTGCCCTGGACGATGCCCTGCGAGCCGATGTAGATCCACGAGCCCGCCGTCATCTGGCCGTACATCATCAGGCCCTTGCGATCGAGCTCGTTGAAGTGTTCCCAGGTGGCCCAGTGCGGCACCAGGTTGGAATTCGCGATCAGAACCCGCGGCGCATCCGGGTGCGAGGGGAACACGCCGACCGGCTTGCCCGACTGCACCAGCAGGGTCTCGTCGTCACCGAGGGTCTTCAGTGTCGCCAGGATGCGGTCGAAGCAGTCCCAGTCGCGGGCGGCGCGGCCGATGCCGCCGTAAACGACCAGATCGGTGGGGCGCTCGGCGACCTCGGGATCCAGGTTGTTCTGCAGCATGCGGAACGGCGCTTCGGTCAGCCAGGAGCGGCAGCTGAGCTCGGTGCCGCGCGGCGCGCGGATGGTGCGGGACGGGTCGTGACGGTTCGCGGACATCGGGACGGACTCGGGGAGCGTTGGGGCGGGATTCTAGCCGCCCCGCCGCTCCCGCCCCATCCCGGGGCCCTTCGGCTCAGAGCCGCGAGTCGAGGCGCTCGAGCGCTTCGGCGGTGCTGCCGGCACCGGTGCGGTCCAGGTCCTCGCGCGAATACGAGGAACCGGGCAGGCCGTTGCAGCCGTTGGCGTCGGGCTTGCGGCGGATCAGGGTGCCGGTGGAGCGCACGCAGCCGGTGTCGTTGACGATCCGCGGCTTGGTCAGGCCTTCGCCGGCGATGACGATGTTCTCGTCCTTGCGGGCGTCGGCGGCGTCGGCCTCGGCGACCGTGACCGGGGTTTCGTCCGCGGCGACCGGTTCGCCGGCGAGCGCGGACGCGGTGACGCCGCAACCGGCGAGCAGCAGGACGGAGGTGAGCGCGATGCGGTTCATGGGCATCTCCTTGCTGGGGGACGAGCCGAGTCTATGCCCGCCCCGCGGGCGTCGAGCGCGGAAGCGAATTCCCGGTTCGGCTGCCGTTCGGGAACCGGATACGCCGGTGAACGCCCCGCGACGACGAGGTCAGTGGCCGCTGCGCCGGAAGGTCGAGCGCCGCACCATCCATTCCGAGACGAGCAGCGCGCCGACTGCCAGCACCACCGACACGATCGCGAGCCGGCCGATGCCGGCTTCGCCTTCGGGCACCTGCATCAGGCTGTGCATCGCCAGCGCAAGCGTGCGCGTCTCGCCGGGGATGTTGGAGACGAAGGTGATCGTCGCGCCGAACTCGCCGAGCGCCTTCGCGAACGCCAGCGCCATGCCGGCGGCGATGCCCGGCAGGCTCAGCGGCAGCACGACGCGGCGGAAGCGCGTCCACGGTCCGGCGCCGAGGCTCAGCGCCATCTCGTGGATCTCGTGCGGGATCGCCTCGATCGACAGCCGGATCGCGCGCACGAACAGTGGGAAGGCCATCACCGCGGCGGCGATCACCGCCCCGGTCCAGCGGAACGCGAACGTCAGCCCGAACCAGCTCTCCAGCCACTGCCCGATCGCCCCCTGGCGGCCGAACAGCACCAGCAGCACGTAGCCGGTCAGCACCGGCGGCAGCAGCAGCGGCAGATGCACGAAGGTGTCGAGCAGCAATTTGCCGCGGAAATACGGCCGCGCCAGCGCCATCGCCGCCAGCAGCGCGAACGGCAGCGCGACCACCACCGCCAGCGCCGCGATGCGCAGGCTGAGCAGCAGGATCGTGATTTCGTCCGCGGTCGGCATCAGCCCGGCGTCGGCGACGGCGGACAACGGCGGCCGTCCGGCATCGTGAAGCCGGCGCGCACGAAGATGCACGTGGCCACCGGCGAGCGCAGGAACGCGAGGAACCCGTCGCTGCGCGCCGCCGGCGTACCGGCGATCCGCGCGGCCGGGTAGACGATCGGTGCGTGCGTGTCCGCCGGGAACGTCGCCAGCACGCGCACCCGGCGCTCGGCACGGGCGTCGCTCGCGTAGACGATGCCGAGCGGCACCTCGCCGCGGGCGACGAAGGCCAGCGCCGCGCGCACGTTGTCCGCCTGCACGAGCCGCCCGGCGACCGCGTCCCAGAGGTCCTGCGCCTGCAGCGCCTGTTTCGCATAGCGCCCGGCCGGCACCGACGCGGTGTCGGCGACCGCCAGCCGGCCGGATTCGCCCAGCCGCGCCGCCAGCGCCGTGCGCGGCGTCATCGTCGGCGCCGGATCGTTCGCGCCGGTGACGATGACGAGGCGGTTGCCGAGCAGGTCGGTGCGCGTCGCCGCGTCGACGAGGCGGCGCTGCTGCAGGTGGTCCATCCACGCCAGATCGGCACTGATGAAGACCTGCGCCGGCGCGCCGCGTTCGATCTGGCGTGCGAGCTGGGCGCTGCCGGCGTACGAGATCACGACGCGCTGGCCGCTCTCCTGCGTCCACGCCGCGGCGACCTCGTCCAGGCTGCCCTGCAGGCTCGCCGCGGCGAACACCACGACGTCCTCGGGCGCCTGCGCACGCGCGACGCCGGCGAGCGCCAGCACCACGCCCGCCACCCACGCCAGTTTCCGTCCGGCTCCGCTCATTCCACATCTCCCGCATCCCGCTACCCCGATCTTGCCATGACCGGTTTCGCGGACGGCGATGTCACATGCCGCGGAAGCGGTGCAGGAAGGCGGCGCTGACGGGGAGACGATCGGCGCGACCGCGCAGCGAGAGCACGTGCCGGCCGAGTTCGTCCTTGCGCACCCGGTCGATCGCGGCGACGCGCACGACCACGCCGCGATGTACCTGCCAGAACGTGTCGGGATCGAGGCCGGCGAGCAGTTCCTTCAGCGGCGTGCGGATCACCGCCTCGTCGCTGCCGGTGACCACGCGCACGTATTTGTCCTGCGCCTGGAAATACAGCACCTCGTCGATGCCGAGCATGCGCACGCTGTCGCCCACCGAGGCGCTGATCCAGCGGATCAGCCGCTCGCCCTGGGGCCGCAGCTTCTCCTCCAGGGCCCGCAACCGCTCACCGGCATCGGCGCGCGGCGTCGCCAGGCGTTCGCGCAGCCGGGCCACCGCCTGTGCCAGACGCGCCGGCGCGACCGGCTTCAGCAGGTAGTCGACCGCCCCGGCCTCGAAGGCGCGGATCGCGTAATCGTCGTAGGCAGTCGTGAACACGACGAGGCCGCCACCGGCGACCACCGCGCGGGCGACGTCGAGGCCGTTGACGCCGGGCATGCGGATGTCGAGGAAGGCCACCTGCGGCCGGTGCCGCGCCGCCTCCTCGAGCGCGGCGAGTCCGTCCTCGCAGGCGGCGACGACCTCGAGCTCCGGCCAGGCCTCGGCGAGCATCTCGAGCAGCGCGGCGCGCTGCGGCGGCTCGTCCTCGGCGACGAGGGCGTGGATGCGGCTCATCGCGACGCCTCCGCCGCAGGACTGGTCACCCCCTCTGTAGGAGCGCCTTCAGGCGCGATCGGCATCGCGCCTGAAGGCGCTCCTACAGGGGGGAGTTGCGGGTAGGGGATGGCGATTTCGGCGACCGCGCCGCGCCCCGCGAGTCCGCGCAGGCTCAGGCTCGCCGCATCGCCGAACCGGGCGGCGAGCTGTTCGCGCACGTTGGCCAGGCCGACACCGCTGCCGATGCCCGGCTGCAGGCCGGCGCCGTCGTCGACGACGCTGACCACGAGGCGGCCACTCTTGACCGATCCGCGCACCTCCACCCGGCCCGGGCCGGGCTGCGGTTCGATGCCGTGCTTGATCGCGTTCTCGACCAGGGTGATCAGCAGCAGCGGCGGGAACGGCAGCGCGCGCAGTGCCGGTTCGGCCTCGACCGCGTACGACAGCCGGCCGCCGGTGCGCAGCTTCATCAGCTGCAGATAGCTGGCGCAGATGTCGAGCTGCTGGCCGAGGGTCGAATGCAGCGCCGCCTGGCCGTCGCGCAGTTTCGGGATCGTCGCGCGCAGGTGATCGACCAGCGCGTCCAGCGTCGCCTCCGCCATCGCCGGATCCTGGCGCACCAGCGCACGCACCGAGGCGAGCGTGTTGAACAGGAAATGCGGCTCGACCTGCGCCTGCAGCAGACCGAGGCGCTGGTCGGCCTGTTCGGCGCGCCGGCGCAGGGCCAGCAGCTCGCGCTGCCGGCTGGCCTCCTGCCAGCGCCGGCTCTCGCTGAAGTAGGCACGCAGCGCGAACGCACCGCCCAGGACGCCGTAGATCGACAGCAGCACGAGCCCGTTGATCGCCAGCGCGACCGTCTTCAGTTCCGGCGCGACCGCCTTCCGGCGCTCGGGCACCATGCCCTGGTCGACCATGCGCGCCTCGACATGGGTCTCGACATAGCCGGAGGCCCAGCGGTCGGCGGCGAAGGCCACGGCGATGCCGAGCAGGATCGCCACGACGACGCCGATCCGCTCCGTGCGCGCACGCCAGCGCCGGTGTCGCACCCAGGTCGCCAGCGCCGGCCCCACCATGCACATCGCCGCGAAGGCGATGAACATGTGCACGCCGGCCATCAGGCCGATGTGGACGTCGTGCACCACCGCGCCGGCGCCGAAGCCGACGATCAGCGCGAAGGCGGTGATGGCCGCCGCGAAGCGCCAGCTGCGCCCGAGCAGCCACGGCAGGCTGAACACCGGGAAGCGGCGATAGCGGCCGAGCACGTGGTCGCCGCCGAGCAGCACCTCGGCCGGCAGCGCTTCCTGCAGCGAATAGTCACGCACGGGGACGTCCATCGCGCTCAGGATAGCGGCGGCTCAGCGCCGCTCGCCACGCATCGCCTGGCCGCCCTGCAGCAGGGTGACCGCGGTCACCCGGCCGTCGCCGTCGCGTTCGAAGCGGAACTCGGCGCCGACCTGCGGCACGACGAACACGTCACGCGCCGCGGGCTCGGCCGGGATCGCCTGCTGGCCGGTGCCCTGGATGAAGAGGCGGCCGTCGCGTTCGAACACCGTCAGCGCGAACTGTGGCGCCAGCGGGTACTCGCCCGCATACGCCTGCAACTCCGCCACCGTCGGAGCGGCGTCGGCCGCGATGCCGCCCGCCGAACCGTTCGCTGCCGCGGGATCGACACGCTCGGCCGGCATCACCGCGCCGCCCTGCTGCCACTGGAAGCCCCAGCCGCCACCGGGCTGGCGCACCGGACGCAGCACCGCATCGAAGGCCAGCGGATGGAAGTCGCCGGCGCTGTCGTAACCGAGTTCGAACTCCGGCTGGCCGTCCGGGTGGATGAACATCCGGCTGCCGTCGTGGCGGATCGTCGCCGCCAGCCCCGCGCTCAGCCGCCAGCGGCCGGCGAGCGCGTCGAGCAGTTCGGTCGGGGGTGTCGCCGGCTTGCGCGGCTGGCCGAGCGGCAGCTCCGGGTCGACGAGGTGCAGCGCGAGGCTGGCCAGGCCGCCGACGGAAGTGAGCGCGGTGTCGGACAGCACGACCACGCCGCGGCCGGCGGCGACATCGAAGCCGACGAACGACGAGAAGCCGCCGGTGCCGCCCTCGTGCGCATGCAGGGTGCCGCCGGGCAGCCGGCCGAGCATCCAGTTCATCGCCATCGGTCGGCCGGAAGCGGTCGGCACCGGCTCGCGGGTCAGCGCCAGCGCCGGATCCAGCGCCGAGGGCCGCTGCCCGAGGTGCGCCTGCACGTAGGCGACCATGTCGGCGAGCGTCGCCCGCACGCCGCCGACGCCGGCGGCGTCGGCCGCGAAATCCCAGGGCGAGGTCGGCTGCCGGTTCGGCAGATGCCCGACCGCGGCGCGCACGCCGGCCGGCGGCGCGCCGATGTGGGCGGTGCGCATGCCGAGCGGCGTGAACAACTCTTCGCGCATCAGCGCGTCGAAGGGCATGCCGGCGCGGCGCGCGACCGCGATCGAGAGCAGCATCGACGCGAAGTTCGAGTACTCCATCGTCGTGCCCGGGGCGCGCGTCAGCGCGGCGTGCTCGATTGCCTTCAGCAGGCCGTCGACGTCCATCGCCGCGTAGGGATTCGCCGGGTCCGGGATCGGCACGCCCGCCGGCAGTGCCGGCAGGCCGCTGGTGTGGGTGACGACATGGCGCAGCAGGATCGGCTGGCCCTCGAACTCCGGCACTTTCGTGCCCGGCAGCCAGGCCGACAGCGGCTCGTCGAGCGAGGCCTCGCCGGCGGCGATCCAGCGCGCCAGCAGGGCCGCGGTCATCGTCTTGCTGACCGAGCCGATCTCGAAGGCGACGTCGCCCTCGATGCGCGCCTGCTCGGCCGGATCGGCACAGACGTGGGCGGTGCGGACGTCGTCGGCGATCACCGCGACCGCGACGCAGGCGCCGGTGCGGTCGCCGCCGAACCGCTGCTCGACCAGTGCGCGCAGCGCCGGGTCATCGCCGGCCGGCATCGCCGGCGGTTCGGCACGCGCCGCGGCGGTGGCCAGCAGCGCGAATACCAGGGGAACCATCGTCGTCAGGCGTCGGCGCATCGTCGGAACCTCCTCTCTCGGGACGCTGTCAGCCTGCCGCAGCCGTCCCCACGCTGAGGGCCCCTGCGACGAACCGCCGCGGGGCGCCGACGAAACCGGCTTACGCGGCGGCGGATACAGGAAGCTTTGGACACGGAGCACCCTAGTCGGCAAGCAGGGCGCGCAGGGTGTCGGCGTAACGGCGCGCGATGCGGTCGCGATCGAGGTGGCGGCCGTCACGGACGACCTGTCGGCCGGCGACATGGACGTCGCGGACGAGACAGCGGTTGCCGGCGAAGACCAGCCGGTCGAGCAGATCGTCGCCGCGCGCGCCCGCGAGCGCCGGTGCGTCGGCGTCGAGCACGACGGTGTCGGCGGCCGCGCCGGCCTGGCCGCAGGCACGCAGGCCGCCGCGCAGGGCTTCGCCGAACAGGCATTCGCCGGTGCTCGGCACCGCCGCGCCGACGGCGATGTTGCGCCGGCGCTGGACCAGGCGCTGGCCGTATTCGAGCCAGCGCAATTCCTCGACCGGCGACACCGACACGTGCGAATCCGAGCCGATGCCCCAGCTGCCGCCGGCCGCGAGGTAGTCGCGCAGCGGGAACAGGCCGTCGCCGAGGTTGGCTTCGGTGGTCGGGCAGATCGCCACGGTCGCGCCGCTGGCGGCGATGCCCTGCACTTCCGCGGCGTTCAGATGGGTCGCGTGCACCAGCGACCAGCGCCGGTCGACGTCGGCGTTCGCGAGCAGCCACTCCACCGGGCGGGCGCCGCGCAGGGCCTCGCATTCCTGCACCTCGCCGATCTGCTCGGCGATGTGGATGTGGATCGGCAGCGCCGCGTCGCCGATCCAGGCCAGCAGCTCCTGCAGCGCGCCCGGCGGCACCGCGCGCAGGCTGTGCAGGGCGACGCCGATCGCGAGGGTGTCGGAGGCGAGCGGGCGGAGGTCGTCGATCAGCGACTGGTAGGCCTGCAGCGAATGCCCGAAACGGCGCTGGCGTTCGCCGAGCGGGCGGCCGTCGAAACCGCCGGTCATGTACAGCACCGGCAGCAGGCTCAGGCGCATGCCGGTGTCGCGCGCGGCGGCGACCAGCGCCTTCGACATCGCCCCGTGGTCGTCGTAGGGGCGACCGTCCGGCTGGTGGTGCAGGTAGTGGAACTCGCAGACGCTGGTGAAGCCGGCCTCGAGCATCTCCGCGTACAACTGCGCGGCGACCGCGTACTGGCTGTCCGGATTGATGCGGCCGGCGAAGCGGTACATCAGCTCGCGCCAGGTCCAGAAACTGTCCTCGGGATGCGTCTGCCGTTCCGCCAGGCCCGCCATCGCGCGCTGGAAGGCGTGCGAATGCAGGTTCGGCATGCCGGTCACCGACCAGCCGCGGCAGCGCGCGGCGGCGCCGGCGGCGTTCCAGCCGTCAGGCCCGAAATGCTGGAAATCGCCGGGTTCGCCCATGTGGCGAGTTTCGCATGCACGGCGGCGCTTCGCCCATGCGCCGCCGGGGGCGGCGGCTTACACTTCCCGGCGATGAGCGCCCTCGACGGAATCACCGTACTGGAACTGTCGCGGGTCCTCGCCGGCCCGTGGTGCGGGATGATGCTGGCCGACCTCGGCGCCGACGTCATCAAGCTCGAATCCTTCGACGGCGACGACACCCGCGGCCTCGGCCCGCCCTTCCTCGCCGGCACCCGGCCGGAGGACGGCATGTCGGCCTACTTCGCCTGCTGCAACCGCAACAAGCGTTCGCTGGCGATCGACCTGCGCGCGCCGGCGGCGCGGCCGCTGATCGAGGCGATGCTGCGCGAGGCCGACGTACTGGTGGAGAACTACCGTACCGGCGGCGCCGAAGCGCTCGGCGTCGGCTGGGACGAAGTGCGCGCGATCAATCCGCGGCTGGTCTACTGCTCGATCTCCGGCTACGGCCGCGACGGTCCGGACGCGCTGCGCCCCGGCTACGACTACGTGGTGCAGGCCGAGGCCGGGATGATGGCGATCACCGGCGCCGCCGGCGGCGAGCCGAGCAAGGTCGGTGTCGCGGTCGCGGACCTGGCGACCGGGCAGAACGCCGCCACCGCGATCCTCGCCGCGCTGCTGCAGCGCCACCGCGACGGCCGCGGCCAGCGCATCGACGTGTCGCTGTTCGACAGCCAGCTGGCGATGCTCGCCAACGTCGCCAGCAACGTGCTGTTCACCGGTGCCGATGCCTCGCGGCTCGGTAATGCGCACGCCAGCATCGTGCCTTACCAGGCCTTCCGCGCCGCCGACGCCGACTTCGTGCTCGCGATCGCTTCCGAGAAGCTGTGGCTGCAGGCCTGCGCCGCCCTCGGCCGCGACGACCTCGCGGCGGATCCGCGTTTCCGCAACAACGCCGCCCGGGTCGCCAATCGCGAGGCGCTGGTGGCCCTGCTGCAGGCGATGTTCGCGCAGCAGCCGAGCGCGCACTGGCTGGAGCTGTTCGCCGCTGCCGGAGTGCCGGCGGCGCCGATCAATTCGGTCGCGGAAGCGATCGCGCACCCGGTCGCGGCCGCCCGCGGCATGCGCCTCGAGATCGACGGCGTGCCGATGCTCGGCAGCCCGCTGAAACTCTCGCGCTCGCCGGCGCGCAGCGAGCTGCCGCCGCCGCGGCTGGGGGCGCACAGCGACGAGATCGTCTCGCGTTACGGTTTCGATCCGCGGTCGCTGCGCCGCGAAGGGGCGATCCGGTGAGCGCGCCGCGCTGGGACGGCCTGCTGCTCGACGCGCGGCTGGCGACGCTGCGCGAGGAGCTCGGCGCCTACGGCGCGATCGCCGACGGCGCGATCGGATGGAAGGACGGCGTGATCGCCTTCGCCGGCCGCCGTGACGAACTCCCGGGTGATCCGGCCACGCTGGCGACCACGGTGGAATCCGCCGGCGGTCGCTGGCTGACCCCGGCGCTGGTCGACTGCCACACCCACCTGGTCTTCGCCGGCGACCGCGCGCCGGAATTCGAACGCCGGCTGCAGGGCGTGAGCTACGAGACGATCGCCCGCGAGGGCGGCGGCATCCTGTCGACGGTGCGCGCGACCCGCGCCGCCGACGAGGAGGCGCTGCTCGCCGCCGCGCTGCCGCGGGCGCTGGCATTGCGCGCCGACGGTGTCGCCACCGTCGAGATCAAGTCGGGCTACGGCCTCGATTTCGACAGCGAGCGGAAGATGCTTCGGGTCGCACGGCGGGTCGGCGCCGAGACCGGTCTCGACGTGCGCACGACCTATCTCGCCGCGCATGCGCTGCCGCCGGAATACGCCGGCCGCGCCGACGATTACATCGCCGCCGCGATCGAATGGCTGCCGCGCCTGCATGGCGAAGGCCTGGTCGACGCCGTCGACGCCTTCTGCGAGGGCATCGGTTTCAGCCCGGCGCAGACGCGGCGGCTGTTCGACGCCGCGCGCGCGCTCGGGCTGCCGGTGAAGCTGCACGCCGACCAGCTCAGCGACCTCGGCGGCGGCGGCATCGTCGCCGACTACGCCGGCCTCTCCGCCGACCACATCGAGTGGACGAACGGGGAAGCGGTCACGGCGATGGCGCGGGCCGGCACCGTCGCGGTGCTGCTGCCCGGCGCCTTCCACGTGCTGCGCGAAACGAAGCTGCCGCCGCTCGACGCGCTGCGCGCGCACGGCGTCGCGATGGCCGTCGCCACCGACCTCAATCCCGGCACCGCGCCGCTGCAGTCGCTGCGCCTGGCGATGGCGCTGGCCTGCACCCATTTCCGCCTGACGCCGGAGGAAGCCCTGCGCGGCGCCACCGTGCACGCCGCCGCAGCGCTCGGCCTGCGCGACCGCGGCCGCCTGGCCCTCGGCCAGCGGGCGGACATCGCCGAGTGGTCCATCGCCCACCCGGCGGAACTCTGCTACTGGCTCGGCGGCTCCCTGCTGCACACCCTCCGCCTCCGCGGCACCCCGCCACCCCCCCTGTAGGAGCGCCTTCAGGCGCGATCCGAACCCGAAAACAAAAAGCCCCGCCGAAGCGGGGCCCTCGCGACCACCTGCAGACGAACTACTTCGCCGCCGCAGCCTTCTTCGCCGGCGCCTTCTTCGCGGCGGTCTTCGCGACCGGCGCCTTCACGGCCGGCGCGGCCTTGCCGGCGGTCGCCTTCTTCGCGGTGCCGGTGGAGCGCGCGTTGCCGTGGCTGCTGGCGAAACGCTTGCCCTTGGCGGTCTTCTTGTCGCCCCTGCCCATGATGCTTCCTCGGTGTTTGTGTCGATAAGGGGCGGCAAGCCTATCACTGCGCCCCGGATGCGGCCAGAAGGTCAGTGCGAGTGACCCCAGGACAGGCGCAGGTTGACCAGGTGGGCGATCGCGATCAGCACGCCACCCACGGCCATCGCCACCGCATGCGGCACCACCGAGGTGTGCAGCGGCTGGTACAGCAGCCCGGCCCAGGTCAGGGCCAGGCCGGGGCCGACCAGCAGCCAGGCGTGGTAGGCGCGGTGGCCCCGGTATCCCAGATACAGGCTGGTCACCGCGAGCACCGTCGCCAGCGCGACGAAGGTCGCCTCGAATCCATGCCAGCTGGCGAGCCCGAGACCGAAGGTCGGCACCAGCGCCAGCGCGACCGGAATCAGTGCGCAGTGCAGCGCGCACAGGAAGGCGCCGAACGCGCCGAGGCGGTCCGCCCAGGGCGGCAGGTGCAGGCGCTTGTGGGGCATCGGGGAGGCGTCCATCGCGGATGACTTATGGAACATAGTAACGTTCAGGCGCGTAACTGTATAACATCGCGCTCTGCTCCGCACCGTTCGCCACCGCATGTTCGAAATCCCTTCCCGCCCCCTCTCTGCCCCGCCCCGGCCGCTGCCGCTCGCGGCCGCCCTCGCCACCGCCCTGCTGCTGGCGCCGCCGGCCCGGGCCGACGACGTCGGCGAAGGCGGCGACCACCGCCACGACACCCCGGTCGAGCTCGACGCGATCGAAGTCGACGCCTCGCCGCTGCGGCAGCGCCTGGACGCGGTCGCGCGCCCGGTCGGCGTGCTCGCCGGCGAGGAACTCGATGCGAGTCGTGCCGGCAGCATCGGCGAGACGGTCGCGCGCCTGCCCGGCCTGCAGTCCTCGTTCTTCGGCGCCGGCGTCGGCCGACCGGTGATCCGCGGCCAGGACGGCGCCCGCGTGCAGGTGCTCAACGGCGGCACCGGCGCCCTCGACGCATCGACGATCAGCGCCGACCACGCGGTCGCGATCGAGCCCTTCCTCGCCGACCGCATCGAAGTGCTGAAGGGGCCGGCCTCGCTGCTGTTCGGCAGCGCCGCGATCGGCGGTGCGGTGAACGTCGTCGACGGCCGGGTGCCGACCGCGCCGCTCGGCCTGTCCGTCGGCGGCCGCGCCGAGGTCCGCTACGGCAGTGGCGCCGGCCTCGGCGTCGGCGCGCTGCGCCTGGATGGCGACGCCGGCGCACTGAGCTGGCACGTCGACGGCTTCCGCCGCAGCGCCGGCGATGTCGGCATTCCCGGTCATGCGCTGTCGCCCGGGCGGATCGCGGAAGAGCTGGCCGAAGGCGAGGATCCGGATCACTTCACCCACGGCCGGCTGCCGAACAGCCGCCTCGCCAGCGACGGCGGCGCGGTAGGCGCCAGCTGGTTCGGCGAACGCGCCTGGGCCGGTGCCGCGGTTTCGACCTACCGCAGCGATTACGGCATCCCGCCCGGTGCGCATTCGCACGACCCGGACGACGACGACGATCACGACGCCGGCCACGACGAACACGATCACGAGGCGCATGCGGTGCGCATCGACCTGCGCCAGCAGCGCCTGGACCTGCGCGGCGGCGTGCGCGAAGCCGGGCCGCTGCAGGAATTCGCCTGGCGCCTGAGCCGCGGCGACTATCGCCACAACGAGATCGAGGACGGCGTGGTCGGCACCCGTTTCGAGGCGCGCGGCACCGAGCTGCGCCTGGAAGCGGTGCAGCAGCCGATCGCCGGCTGGCGCGGCGCCTTCGGCCTGCAGGCCGGCGAACGCGACTTCGCGGCGATCGGCGACGAGGCCTTCGTGCCGGCGTCGAGCTCACGCGACCTCGGCCTGTTCGTGATGCAGGAACGCGACTTCGGCCGCTTCAAGCTCGAGGTCGGCGGCCGCCACGAACACGTGCGCATCGATCCCGACGGCGCCCTGCCGGCGCTCGACCGCCACGCCGGCAGCCTCGCACTCGGTGGCCTGTGGAAGTTCAGCGACGCGGTGCACCTCGGCCTGAACCTCGACCGCGCCGAACGCGCGCCGGCCGCCGAAGAGCTCTACGCCGCCGGCGCGCACGTCGCCACCGGCAGCTGGGAGCGTGGCGACCCGGGGCTGCGCAACGAGATCGCGCGCAGCGCCGAACTGTCGCTGCACCTGCACGGCCCGCGCCACGAGGCGACGATCGCCGTCTACCGCACGCAGTTCGACGATTTCATCCACCTGCGCGACGGCGGCCGCGAGATCGACGGCCTGCCCGAGCGCCTGTGGGCGCAGGCCGACGCCCGCTTCGCCGGCTGGGAAGCGGAAGCGCGCTTCGAGCTCGCGGATGTCGCCAGTGGTCTGTGGGAACTGCGGGTGTTCGCCGACGGCGTGCGCGCCCGCCTCGCGAACGGCGAACGGCTGCCGCGCATCGCGCCCGGGCGGGTCGGCGCCGACCTCGAATGGCGACGCGGGCCCTGGCGTGCCCGCCTCGGCGCGCTGCGCGTACACGCCCAGGACGAGGTCGCTCCCGGCGAATCCCCCACGCCCGGTTACACGCTGATCGACACCGGCGCCGCCTGGCACCACGACGTCGGCGACCTCGGCTGGGAGGTCTTCGTCGAGGCCCGCAACCTCGGCAACGCCGACGCGCGCGTGCACACCTCGTTCCTGAAGGACTACGCGCCGCTGCCCGGACGCAATGTGGAAATCGGCGTGCGCGTGCTCTTCTAACCCGCTGCAGGCCCCCCCCTGTAGGAGCGGCTTCAGCCGCGATCACTCGCCCCTCGCGGCAACGCGGCAACCACGCGATCCCGACAGTGATCGCGGCTGAAGCCGCTCCTACGGGGGGTGGGGCGGGAGGGGGGGGAAGAGGAACGGGGGTCAGTCGTAGTCGGCGGCTTCCGGCCGCGCTTCCGGATCCTCGGCATCTTCCGGCGCCGGCGTCGCCGGCGCGCTCGCGGCTTCTTCCACCGCGCGCTGTTCGCTGGTCTCGGTGCCGAGGTTGTAGGCGGCGTAGCCGGGCAGCACGGCCTGGTTCTGGGCCATGCCGATCACGCGGCCGGCGACCGGCGCGAGGATGTAGCGCTCGGTATTGGTCACCGGATCGATCACGCGGCCGAGGCGCTGGCCGGCGATCACCCGCTGGCCGAGTTCGACCTCGCTGATCAGCAGGCCGGCGGAATTCGCGCGGATCCAGCGCGAGTCGAGGAAGATCGGCGCAGGCTCGACCGACGGCGTGGCATTGGCGAGCACGTGCACGGTGTCGGCATCGGGCGCCGGCAGCATGCCGAGCTTGAGCATCAGCCGGTCGATGGCGGCCACCGCCTGCGCGATCTCGGCGGGCTCCAGGCGCAGCGGCGCACCGACCTCGAAGGTGACCGCCGGGATGCCGATCTGGGTCGCCGCGGTGCGCAACATGCCCTTCGCCCCGGGGCTGTGCAGCACGACCGTGGCGCCGAAGCCGCGGCTGAATTCGATCACCCGCTCGTCGGTGAGGTCGGCGCGCACCTGCGGCAGGTTGCTGCGGTCGAAACTGCCGGTGTGGAAGTCCACGAGCATGTCGCAGTGGCGGACGATGTCGGTGAAGAAGGCATTGGCGATGCGCGCGGCGATGCTGCCGTGGCGGCTGCCGGGGAAACTGCGGTTGAGGTCGCGGCGATCGGGCAGATAGCGGGTGCCGCGCGAGTAGCCGAACACGTTGACGATCGGCACGCCGATCACCGTGCCCGACAGCCGGCTCGGGTCGACCGCGTGCGCGACCCGGCGCACGATCTCGACACCGTTGATCTCGTCGCCGTGCACGCCGCCGATCAGGCAGAGTACCGGCCCCGGCAAAGCGCCACGGGTCACCACCACCGGGCTCGGGATCTCGGCATTGCTGATGCCGCCGCCCGGCCGCCATTCCAGCGACACGCGGGTGCCGGGCACGACCACGCGGTCGAGGATCGCCAGCGGCGTCACCAGCTGTTCCGGCGGTGTTTCCGGCGCCAGCAGGTCGGGACGCGCGAGCCCCGGCGGCAGTTCGGTGTCGCGGCCGGTCGGGTCGAGCACGCGCGGACGCTCGAGCGGGAAATCCTGCGCCGCCGCGGTCGCGCCGAGCAGCAATGCCGCCAGTGCGGCGGCGACGCGTCCGGGCACCGGCCGCCGCGGCCTCAGGCTGCGGCGCATGCGGCGCACAGTCCGTGCACTTCCAGCGTCTGCGCGCGCGGCGAGAAGCCGAGGGCGCGCGCTTCGCGGTCGAGCATCGCCGGGATCGCCTCGTCCTCCAGTTCCACCGCATTCGCGCAGCGGTCGCAGATCAGGAACGGCACGGAATGGCGCACGTCCGGATGGTGGCAGCCGACGAAGGCGTTGATCGACGCCAGTCGGTGGATGAAGCCCTGCTCGAGCAGGAAGTCCAGCGCCCGGTAGACCGTCGGCGGCGCGCTCGAACCGTTCTCGTCCTTCATCCGGTCGAGCAGGTCGTAGGCCTTGACCGGCTTGCCGGCGGCGGCGATCAGGCCGAGCACCTGCGCCCGCAGCGGGGTCAGGCGCACGCCGCGTTCGGCGCAGGCGCGCTCCACCGCCTGCAGGTAGGCGCCGGCCCCGTGCACGTGGTGCGCGGGATCGGTGCAGGCCGGGGAATCGGCGGCGGCGGTGCGGCGACGTTCGCTCATGCCGCTAGCGTCGCCGAAAACCGTCCGTCATGCGAGCCGCGACAGCGCGGCATCGATGCGGCGCAGGGCCTCGTCGCGGCCGGTCAGGTAGACGGTGTGGTCGATCGACGGGCTGACCTGGGTGCCGGTGATCGCGACGCGCAGCGGCTGCGCGATCTTGCCGAGGCCGATGCCGAGTTCGCCAGCGGTGGCCTGCAGGGCCTCGTGCACGGCTTCCACCGTCCATGTCTCCAGCGCCGCGAGCTTTGCGCGGACCGTGGTCAGCGGCGCCCGCGCCGCCTCGACCAGGTGCTTCGCGCAGGCCGCGGCGTCGTAATCCGTCAGCGGGCGGTACCAGACCGCGGCCTTTTCGGCCATTTCCTTCAGCGTCTGCACGCGGTCGCGCAGGGCGATCACGACGTCGGCCGGATCCGGGCCGTTCGCGAGGTCGTAGCCGGCGGCCTGCAGCTGCGGCACGAAATGCGCGGCGACCGCCTGCGGATCATCGGTCTTCAGGTAATGCTGGTTGAGCCAGCCGAGCTTGGCCGGGTCGAGACGCGAGGCCTTCTGGTTGACGTCGGTGATCGCGAACAGCGACTTCAGCTCGTCGACGCTGAAGATCTCCTGGTCGCCGTGGCTCCAGCCCAGGCGTGCGAGGTAGTTCACCAGCGCATGCGGCAGGTAGCCCTCGTCACGGTAGTTCATGACGTTGGCGGCGCCGTGGCGCTTGCTCAGCTTGGCGCCTTCGGGGTCGAGGATCATCGGCATGTGCGCGAAACGCGGCACCGGCGCGCCGAGCGCCTCGTAGATGTTGATCTGGCGCGGGGTGTTGTTGACGTGGTCGTCGCCGCGGATCACCTCGGTGATGCCCATGTCGAGATCGTCGACGACCACCGCGAAGTTGTAGGTCGGCCAGCCGTCGCTGCGGAAGATCACCAGATCGTCGAGCTCGTCGTTGCTCCACTCGATGCGGCCCTTGATCAGGTCGTCGAACACCACCGTGCCGCCGATCGGGTTCCTGAACCGGATGACGCGGTTCGGGTCGTCGCGCCAGGGCTCGCCGCGGTCGCGGTAGGCGCCGTTGTAGCGCGGCTTCTCCTTCGCCGCGAGCGCCGCCTCGCGCATCGCCTCCAGTTCTTCCTTCGTCTCGTAGGCGTAGTAGGCCTTGCCCTCGGCGACCAGGCGTTCGGCGACCTCGCGGTAACGCTCGAGGCGGTCGGTCTGGTAGACCGGGCCCTCGTCGTAATCGAGGCCCAGCCAGTCCATCGCCTCCAGGATCGCGTCGATCGCCGCCTGGGTGCTGCGCTCGCGGTCGGTGTCCTCGATCCGCAGGATGAACTGGCCGCCCTGGCGGCGGGCCTCCAGCCAGCAGTACAGGGCGGTGCGGGCGCCGCCGATGTGCAGGAAGCCGGTGGGGCTGGGGGCGAAGCGGGTGCGGGTCATGGAGATCTCCGGGAAGCCGCGCATTTTAGCGGCTTCTGCACTACCTCGTACCTCGTACGAACTACGAACTCCGCTGTTAGGATTTCCGGGTCGTCCCCGCCGGAATCCCCGTGCTGCTCCGCATCCTCACCCTGCTCGCCGGGCTATTCATGCTGCCCGCCTTCGCGACGCCGACGCCGGTGCCGGCGCAGGTCGCTGCAGAGGACGCCGTCTCGACCCCTGCCCCGCCACCGCGGGTGATGCTGGTGACGAATCTCGGGGAGATCGTGGTCGAGCTGGATCCGGTGGCGGCGCCGAAGACGGTCGAGAACTTCCTGGCCTATGCGCGCGACGGTCACTACAACGGCACGATCTTCCACCGGGTGGTGCCGGGGCTGCTGGTGCAGGCCGGGGGCTTCACCCCCGACCTGCAGCAGAAGCCGACGCGGGCGCCGGTGCCGAGCGAGGCCGACAACGGTCTCGGCAACCGCCGCGGCACGCTGGCGGCGGCGCGGGAGCGGGGTGCCGCGGATTCGGCGACCGCACAGTTCTTCATCAACCTCGCCGACAACCCGCAGTTCGACCGCCGCGCCGGCGACACGCCCTATACCGGCGGCTATGCGGTGTTCGGACGGGTGGTGCTCGGTATGGACGTGATCGAGCGCATCGCCGCGGTGCCGACCGCGGCGAAGGCGCCGTTCACCGGCTGGGTGCCGGTGACGCCGGTGATCATCGAACGCGTGCAGGTGCTGCCGCCGCCCGGCAGCGACGACGCCGCACGTGCACCCGCCGCCGCAGGGGAGACGGTGCCGTGAGCACGCTGTTCGTCTCCGACCTGCATCTGGATCCGTCGCGCCCGGCGATCACCGCGGCCTTCCTCGGCCTGCTCGCCAGCGACGCCCGCCCCGCCGAGGCCCTGTACATCCTCGGCGACCTGTTCGAGGCCTGGGTCGGTGACGACGACCCCGGCGAGCCCGGCGCCAGCGTTTGCGCGGCCCTGCGCGACTTGGTCGACGCCGGCGTGCCGGTGTGGCTGATGCGCGGCAACCGCGATTTCCTCTACGGCCAGGGTTTCGCCGAACGCAGCGGCGCCCGCCTGCTGCCCGACCCCTGCGTGATCGACCTGTACGGGCAGCCGACCCTGCTGATGCACGGCGACCTGCTGTGCAGCGACGACCTCGCCTACCAGGCTTTCCGCCGCCAGGTGCGCGATCCGGCCTGGCAGGCACAGTTCCTCGCCCAGCCGCTGCCGGCCCGGCAGGCCTTCGCGGCGCAGGCGCGCGCCGCCAGCGCCGCGCACCAGGCGCAGGCGGGGATGGAGACGATCACCGACGTCACCCCGGCAACGGTCGCGGACACGATGGCGCGTCACGGTGTTTCGCGGCTGATCCACGGCCACACCCACCGCCCCGGCCTGTTCCCGCTCGAGGTCGGCGGCCGGCCGGCGCTGCGCATCGTGCTCGGCGACTGGTACGAACAGGGCTCGGTGCTGCATGCCGACGCCGACGGCTTCTCGCTGAGCCGGCTGCCGGTGTAGCCGCTGGCCGCGCCGGTCGGCGCGCGCCGCTTCAGGCCTTGCGCACGAACTCCGACTTCAGCTGCATCGGGCCGAAGCCGTCGATCCTGCAGTCGATATCGTGGTCGCCGTCGACGAGGCGGATGTTGCGCACCTTGGTGCCGACCTTCACCACCGACGACGAGCCCTTGATCTTCAGGTCCTTCACCAGCGTCACGGTGTCGCCGTCGGCGAGCACGTTGCCGAAGGCGTCGCGCACGACCGTCGCGGCGTCTTCCGTTTCGGCGGCGGCCTGCGGCGACCACTCGTGCGCGCATTCCGGACAGACGAGCATCGCCCCGTCCTCGTAGCTGTATCCGGACCCGCACTGCGGGCAGGGGGGCAATCCACTCATGGGTTCTCTTCCCGGTACGACAGGTATTGCTCGGCGTAGAACGCGCGGATGAAGTCGAGCTTCTCTTCGTCCGTCCAGTCCTGGTCCCCGAAGCGCGTCCAGACCTCGGCGAAGGCGGCGCTGCGCGAGAAGGCGGCGAAGCGTTCCTCACGGTAGGCCTCGAAGGCGGCGCGGTCGAGCGACAGGTACTCGACGACGCGGCCGTGCTCGACGATCAGCAGCTGGTAGTGGTCGAAGGTCGAGCCGTAGCCCAGGTGCACGTAGTCCACCAGCTCGCCATCGGGGATCAGGATCGCGCCGGAATACCAGTCGGCGACGACCCGCGGCATCGCCGGGAACAGGTCCTCGCGGATGCTTTGTTGCTGCATCGAAAACTCTTCCGAGCGGCCGCGAACGCGGATCCAGGCGTCGACGAGCACCAGCTGGCCCTCCTCCACGGTCCATTCGGCGATGTAGCCGCGCCAGTTGGACGAGGAGATCATCGCCGCCTCCGGCGGCCGCCAGCCCTGCGCCTTGATCCATTCTTCCAGCGGCTCGGTCTGCAGCCAGAACTCCTTGCCGTCGAGCCGGATCCGGTCGCCTTCCTGCGCCGTCGCCGCGGCCACGCCCGGCAGCAGCAGGGCCAGCACGAGCAGCCATCGCACCATCGCGTTCATCGTCTACTCCTTCAGTCGCGCAGGTGACGCTGCTTGTCGAAACCGCCGACCTCGAACTCGAAGGACGGCGTCAGGTGGCCGCTGGCCGGCAGTTCGATGCGCACGCGCCCGGCGGCGTCGAGGGCCTCGAGGAAGCGGTCGCGGTCGACGATGAACAGGGCCGGGCCGGTGCCGGTGTCGGCCGGATCGCCGGCGTAGGTCTGCGGCTCGCCGCCGTCGAAACGGATGCGCAGCCGGCAGGGCGGCCCGCATTTCAGTTCCTTCTGCGCCAGCACCAGGTAGGCGCTGTCGCCCCAGGACGGATGCCGGCGGAAAATCAGGCGGGCATCGGGGATCGGCGGCGGCGTCTCCGATTCCGGGTCATGGCCGACGCGGCTGTCGAGCGCCGCGGTGACCTGCACGCCGCCGCCCTCGACCGGATTGCGCTGGTAGTCCCAGGCGTCGCGCAGGCGGCGCTGCTCGCGCTCGACCTCGGCCTTCGCCTGCACGTCGGCCAGGGTCTGCCGCATCGTCGCCGCGGCGCGGGTCTCGCCGTGTTTCCTCCGCAGTTCGTCGGCATGGTACTCGGCCAGTTCCCAGTCGCCGTCCTCGCGGGCGCTGTCGTAGTCGAGCAGCAGCCGGTTCCCGGCCGCCTCGTCGAAGGCGGGATCGGGCGGCGCCTGCGTGCAGGCGGCCAGGGAGAAGGCGAGCACGGCGAGAGGCAACCAGGGCTTCATCCGGATCTCCGGCGGGTTCGGTGGCCCGATTATCGCCGAGGCGACCGCTGCCGCGCCGCCGCCGCGTTGCCCCGGACGACGCGCGAGGCCGCGCGCCGCCGCCGGCGCCGGGCCGGCCGAAGGGGAATCGCCATGAAAGTCCTGCCGTTCCTGCTGCTCACCAGCGTCGCCACGCCACTGCCTGCGGCCGCCTGCCTGCCGCCCTGGGAAGAGCCGGAACGCGACGGCCTCGACCTCGTCGAAGTCGCCGGCGGCCGCGCGAAGGTCGTGTTCGAGAACGCGCGCGTGCGCGTGCTCGAGGTGAACGTCGCCCCCGGCGAGCGCACCGGCGTGCACCGCCACGGCGAGCACCTGGTGGTCTTCCTCGCTCCCGTCGAAGGCCAGAACATCGGCGTCGATGGCCGGCCCGTGCCCGTCCGCTTCGAGAGCGGCGCCGTGCACTGGGGCGACCCGATCACCCACGACACCGTGAACACCGGCGCGGCGGCGACGAGGAACCTGATCATCGAACTCAAATGAACGACGAACTACGCCGCACCCCGGCGACGAGGCCGAGCACGATCGCGAGGATGTTGCGGAAGATCGTCATGCGCAGTCCCCTGTGCACCCTGTAGGAGCGGCTTCAGCCGCGATCGCAGCATACGGCCACGAGGCAGAGGTAGCAGCCAGGAGGTAAGAGGTAGTACAGCGGAGCCCGCGCTTCGCGCGAGGTGGGAGTGCCGCGCATGCCGCGCTCGCGCGCCCCCTGCTTCACTACCTCTTACTTCTTACTTCTTACTTCTTACTTCTTATCCCTTACCTCCTACCCCTGCCTCCTGGTCCAGCGTCTCGAGCCGCGCCAGTTCCTCCACCCCGAACCCCGCCGCCAGCCGCGCCTCGCGGTTGAACGGCGGCCGCACACTGGCGCCGGCGACCTCGCGCACGAGGCGGATGAACTCGCGGCCCGGCGCCAGGCCGTCGCGTTCGCAGCACCAGTGGAACCAGCGGCTGCCGGCGGCGACGTGGGCGACTTCCTCGCGCAGGATGGTCTCGAGGATGCGCGCCGAGGCCTCGTCGCCGACGTCGCGAAGGCGGGCGATCATGCCCGGCGTCACGTCCAGCCCGCGCGCCTCCAGCACGCGCGGCACCAGGGCCATGCGCGCGCGGTCGCATTGCGCGGTCTTCATCGCCATCTCCCACAGCCCGTCGTGGGCGGCGAAATCGCCGTAGGCGAAGCCGAGTTCGCGCAGGCGCGCGGTGATCATCGCGAAGTGCCGTGCCTCGTCGTCGGCGACCTGCAGCCAGTCGGCGACGAACTCGCGCGGGAGCTCGCGAAAGCGGTAGGCGGCATCGAGCGCGAGATTGATCGCGTTGAACTCGATGTGCGCGATCGCGTGCAGGAAGGCCGCGCGGCCCTCGACGCTGCCGAGCCCGCGCCGTGGCACGTCGCGCGGATGCACCAGCAGCGGCCGCTCCGGCCGCCCCGGAATCCCGATCGCCGCCGGCTCCGGCGCATCGCCATCGACGTCCAGCCCACCGCGCGCGAACGCCGCCACCAGCGCCCGCGTCGCCGCGACCTTCGCCGCAGGCTCCCGCTCGGCCAGGCAGTCAGCGATGCCGTCGAACAGTTTCATCCGTGGAAGCTTGTCGAAAGGAACACAGATCACGCAGATGCACGCAGATCACAGCGGATTCATCGGGACGGAAGAAGCGGCGTTCGAACATCCGCCTTTATCCCCCGAATCTGCGAAATCTGCGTTCCTGATACGTACTGTCACGCCCCGCGCCGCTTGCGCTTGGCGTCGTCGCTGCGCAGCTGCTGCACGCGCTCGAAGTAGCCCGGCTCGACGCCGGTGACGTATTCGCCGCTGAAGCAGGAACTGTCGAACTGGCGGCCCGGGAACTTCGGCCCGGCGACCGCCGCCTCGAGGTCGGCCAGGTCCTGGTAGACCAGCCAGTCGCAGCCGAGCAGCTTCTCGATCTCTTCCTCGCTGCGGCCGTGCGCGACCAGTTCCTCGGCCGAGGGCATGTCGATGCCGTAGATGTTCGGGTAGCGCACCGGCGGCGCCGCCGACGCGAGATACACCTTGCGGGCGCCGGCGTCGCGGGCCATCTGCACGATCTGCTGGCTGGTCGTGCCGCGCACGATCGAATCGTCGACCAGCAGCACGACGCGGTTGCGGAATTCCAGCGGGATCGTGTTGAGCTTGCGGCGCACCGAACGCCTGCGCTCGCCCTGCCCCGGCATGATGAAGGTGCGGCCGACGTAGCGGTTCTTGACGAAGCCCTCGCGGTACTTCACGCCGAGCACGTTGGCGATCTCCAGCGCGGCGTCGCGCGAGGTGTCGGGAATCGGGATCACCACGTCGATGTCGTGGTCGGGGCGCAGGCGCAGGATCTTCTGACCCAGCGTCACGCCCATGCGCATGCGTGCCTTGTGCACCGAGATGTTCTCGATCATCGAGTCCGGGCGGGCGAAGTACACGTATTCGAAGATGCACGGCGTGCTCGGCCGCGCCTCGGCGACGACCTGGGTGTGCAGGCTGCCGTCGTCGCCGATCACCACCGCCTCGCCGGGCAGCACGTCGCGCTCGCGCACGAAGCCGAGCACGTCGAGCGCCACCGACTCCGACGCCACCGCCCACTCCGTCCGCCCCCCCGCTTCTGTAGGAGCGCCTTCAGGCGCGATCCCTTTGCCTGTAGGAGCGCCTTCAGGCGCGATCGCCGTGCCGGCGGAAGGCATCGCGCCTGAAGGCGCTCCTACAGAAGCGGGGGGTTCGCGCTTGCCGAGGACGAGGGGGCGGATGCCGTTGGGGTCGCGGAACGCGACCAGGCCCAGGCCCATCACCATGCACACGACCGCGTAGCCGCCGGCGCAGCGGCGGTGCACGCCCTGCACCGCGCGGATCGCCGCGGCCGGGCTCAGCTCACCCTGCGCCTGCAGCTCGTGCGCGAACACGTTCAGCAGCACCTCGGAGTCGGACTCGGTGTTGACGTTGCGGCGGTCCTGCTCGAACACGAGGCGGCGCAGCGCGTCGGTGTTGATCAGGTTGCCGTTGTGCGCCAGCGCGATGCCGTAGGGCGAGTTCACGTAGAACGGCTGCGCCTCGTCGCTGCCCTCGGAGCCGGCGGTCGGATAGCGGCAGTGGCCGATGCCGACGCGGCCGGTCAGCAGTTCCATCGCCGGCGCGTCGAAGACTTCCTTCACCAGGCCGTTGCCCTTGTGCAGGCGCAGCCGGTGGCCGTCCATCGTGGCGATGCCGGCGGCGTCCTGGCCACGGTGCTGGAGCACCGTCAGGCCGTCGTAGAGGGCCGCGGCGACGTCGCTGGCGCCGGCGATTCCGATGATGCCGCACATGATTTCAGTTCTCCGGAGCGGGATCGCCGGCTTCCACCGCCGGCGGTAGGGCATCGGCCGGCACGTCGGCCGGCACCGGCAGCGCGCCGCCGCCCGGCATCGCCAGGACGTCGTCGCCACCGAAATCGAGCAGCCGCGCGGTATCCGCCGGCAGGAAAGTGATCATCCAGTCGGCGCCGCGCCGGGCCTCGGGCAGCAGCCGCGATTGCGCCCACCAGTCTTCCTGCGGCACCGGCGTGAAGCCCAGCAGCAGCACCGCGACGCAGACCAGCACGAGCCCGCGCACCAGGCCGAAGCCGACGCCGAGCAGGCGGTCGGTCGCCGACAGGCCGCTGCTGGCGATCACCTTGCCGATCGCCCACACCAGCAGGCCGCCGCCGACCAGGGTCGCGAGGAACACGCCGGCGTGGCCGACGAACTGCCGTGCCGACGGCGACTCGATGCCGGTCAGCATCGCCGCGACCTCGCTGCCGAAGCCGATCGTCAGCCAGAACGCCGCGACCCACACGGTCAGCGACAACACCTCGACGATGAAGCCGCGCCACAGGCCGAAGCCCATCGACACCAGCAGTACGGTCAGCAGTGCGTAGTCCGCCCAGTTCATCGCGCCGCTCAGGGGTGGGACACGACGATCGCCTCGCCGCCGAGGCGGGCGATCACCTCGTCGCGGCGACGCTCGGCGGTCGCGCGGTCGGCTTCCGGGCCGACGCGCACGCGCCAGACCGGGCCGTTGCTGCTCGTGACCCGCTGCACGAAGGCGACGAAGCCGGCGCCGCGGGCGCGTTCGCGCACCGCATCGGCATCGGCCTCGCTGCGGAAGGCGCCGAGCTGAACCGCGAAGCCGACCTCGGCCGTCGCCGCCGGGCGCGGTGCCGGGCTCGCCGGCGCCGGCGCGGCAGCCGCCGGTGCCGGCGCCGCCGACGCCGCCGACGCCGCCGCGTCCAGTGCGATCACCGAAGCCGGCGAGCCACTGACGCCCTGCACGCGCAGCCGCGCCTGTTCGGCGGCCACGCGCTCGGCGTAAGGACCGACGCGCAGGCGCAGCGCCGGCTTGCCGTCGATGCGGATGTCCTCGCTGATCACCGGCAGGCCCTGGCCACGCAGGCGACCGGCGAGCGCCCGGGCGTTGTCGAGGTTGGCGAAGGCACCGACGTTGACGGCGTAGCGGCCGCCGGCGGTGCTCGCGGGCAGCGGTTCGGCGGCGGCTGGCGTCGGGGTCGGCGTCGGCGCGGCCGGCGCCGGAGCCGGCGTGGCAGGCGCCGGCGCGGCCGTGGCGGGCGTGGCCGGCGCGCTCGCGATCGGCTCGCCGGTCGCCGGGTCGATCGCGGTCAGCGGGCCACCATCGTCCTCGGCCATCGGCAGTTCGTCGATCCGCGGGGCGGCGCTGCCGTCCTGGTCGACGGTGACGATCGCATCCGGGTCACCGGCGCCGGCGGCCGCGCGATCGGGGCCGGTGACACCACCCGCGGGCACGTCGCCGGGGGTCACGAGCGGCAGTTCCCGGGTCTGGAAGCCCGCTTCCGGCGCCGCCGGCGCGTCGAGTGGAATGCGCGCGGCGTCGGCCTGGTCCGGGTCGCCTCCCTTGAGCAGCATCGGCAGGAAGATCACGGCCAGCGCCACCAGCACGGCGGCGCCGATCAGACGCTGTTTCAGGGCGGAATCCATCGAGGGGGTGTCCGGCCGGGGAGGTGCCGGAATGATAACCCGGGACGATACGCCGACCGGTTCACGTCCCGGCCAGTGCTTCAGCCACCGTGTGGAAGGAGCCGAACACCAGCACCCGGTCGGCCGGCCCGGCGGCCGCCGCGGCGGCGGCGCGGGCGTCGGCCAGGCGTGCGCAGGCGACGGCCTTCACATCGACGCCGGCCGCGGCCGCGGCGGCCTGCAGCCGCGCCAGCATCGCGCCACCGTCGAGGCCGCGCGGGCCGGCATCGGTGATCGCGGCGGTGAACCATTCGGCGATATGCGGCGCCAGCGGCGCGACGATCCCGGCGATGTCCTTGTCGGCCAAGGCCGCGAACACCGCGACGGTGCGCCGGGGATTCGCCGCGAGCCAGGCCGCCAGTTCGCGCGCGGCCTGCGGGTTGTGGGCGACGTCGACGACGGTTTCGGCCTGCCCCGGCGGCGCCGCCAGCCGCTGCAGGCGTCCGGGCACCTGGGCGCCGCGCACGCCTTCGACGATCGCGGCGTCGGGGACCACCCCGCCCGGCAACGGCAGGTCGAGGGCGCGCAGCGCGGCGATCGCGGCGGCGGCGTTCTGCCGCTGCGACGGCGCCGCCAGCCGCGGCGACGGCAGCTCGATCGACCAGCCGGGCTCGCGCCAGCGCCAGCGGCCGTCGCCGAGGTCGTCGATCAGGTAATCGGAGAACCCCCGGATCGCGTAGGCGCCGAGCGCGTAGGCACGGCGCAGCAGCGACGACGGCGGGTCGCGTTCGGCCAGCACGCAGGGCTTGCCGGCACGCAGGATGCCGGCCTTCTCGGCGCCGATCGCCTCGCGGTCGTCGCCGAGCCAGTCCTGGTGGTCGAGGTCGACGGTGGTGACCACCGCGACATCGGCGTCGACGAGGTTGGTCGCATCCAGGCGCCCGCCGAGGCCGACCTCGAGGATCGCCAGGTCGAGGTCGGCTGCCTCGAACAGGCGCAGCGCCGCCAGCGTGCCGTATTCGAAATAGGTCAGCGGAATGTCGGCGCGCGCCGCCTCGATCGCCGCGAAGGCGGCGACCAGCGCCGCGTCGTCGGCCTCGGCACCGTCGATGCGCACGCGCTCGTTGTAGCGGCGCAGATGCGGCGAGGTGTAGGCGCCGACGCGCAGCCCGGCGGCGCGCGCGATTGCGTCGATGAAGGCGACCGTCGAGCCCTTGCCGTTGGTGCCGCCGACCGTGATCACCTGCCGCGCCGGCCGCCCCAGCCCGAGCCGCGCAGCGACTTCGCCGATGCGCGCGAGCCCGAGCGCAATGGTCTGGGGGTGCTGCTGTTGCTGGTGTGCCAGCCAGGCGGTGAGGGTTCTCGAATCCATCGGCGGATTATCACTGGGGCGAGTAACGAGTGGAGAGTAACGAGCAACGAGTAAGAGCGGCTGCGCCGCGACTCGCCACTCGCGCGGCACGCGCGGGCATCCACTCGTTGCTCGTTACTCTCCACTCGTTACTCGCTCTGGTTGACCGGAACGCCCCCCGCCGTGACGATGCCGGCATGACCCGTCTCCTGCTCCCGCTCCTCTTCGCCGCCGCCGGTGCGGTGCTGCTGATCCTCGCGATCATTGGACCACGCGTCCTGGCCCGGCTGCCGCGCAACCGCCTGCGCGACGGGCGGCTGGCGGTGAACCGCACCGAGGCCGGGGTGCTCGGCCCGGCGCTGTTGCTGGCCGGCTTGTGGTGCGGTCCCTGGCTGGTGCCGCCGGGATCGAGCCTGCTCGGAGCGCTGGTGCTGGCGCTGCTCGCCGCCACCGGTGTGCACGCCTTCCTGCGCCACGGCAACGAGCCGCTGCGGGCGAAGGCGGCAGCGGCGGCGAAGCCGGCAGCGGATTCGCGGGCGAAAAAGCGCAGGAAGCGGCGCGCGGCCTGATGTCGAGTTCGTAGTTCGTACGAGGTACGAGGTAGTTGGTCTGCGCGGGCGTACCGGGGCGCTGGTGTTCACGCGGCCACGCGCGGCGGTCGGGGAGTCTTCGGCGACCACTGGCCGTAGGAGAGCGCCGTGAACCGACACGACCCGAACCGCAGACCGGACGCCGGCCTCCCGCACGAAAGCGAAGCCGGGAAGGAGGTGCGCCAGCGCGCGAACCCGGACTCGCCTGAGGCGCCGCCACCGGATGCCGAGCCCGATCCGGGCACGGCGCCGGGCGACGAGGCGCCGAGCGGCTAGCGCATGCGGCTGCGACCGCCGCCGCGGCCGTTCCTGGTGTCGGCAGCGCGCAGGCGCAGCGAACGGCGCCGCCGGCGCTGAGGTAACCTGCACGCCTCCCCCAATGCCGGAAATCCCCCTTTGGCCAAGCCGAATTATTCGTTCGAGAAGCGCCAGCGCGAACTCGCCAAGCAGAAGAAGAAGGCCGAGAAGGAAGCGGAGAAGGCGCTGCGCAAGCGGGCCAACGCCGGCGCCCCCGACGCGCCGCCGGCCGATGCCGACCTGCTCGAGAACACCGACCCCGGCGATCCGGCCCCGACCGGCTGACCCGCCGTTGCCGTAGGAGCGCCTTCAGGCGCGATTCCTTTCCTCTGCGCCGCGAAGGTCGCCATCGGCGAGAAGCATCGCGCCTGAAGGCGCTCCTACAGGGGTGGGTCAGAGGGCGCGGTGCACGGCCTCGCCGAACAGCGCGGTGTGGTGGGCGCAGTCGTTCAGGCGCACGACCTCGAGCGCGTCGACCGAAGGGCCTTCGAGCAGGTTCAGCGTCGTCGGCGCCTGGCGGAAGCTCCAGAGTCGCGCCAGCGGCAGGCCGAGCACACGGCACAGCAGCACGCGATTGACGGCGTCGTGGGCGACGACCAGCAGGGTGTCGTCGGCGCCCAGGCCCTCGGTGGCGCGGGCGAAGGCCGGCCAGGCGCGCTCCAGCACCACGCCGATCGACTCGCCGCCCTCGCCCGGCATCTGCACGGTCTCGGGCGCCTCGCGCCAGGCGCGCAGCCGCTCCGGATCGCGCGCGCGGATCTCGCTGGCGAGCAGGCCTTCCCAGTCGCCATGACCGATCTCCTGCAGGCCGGCATCGACACCGAGCAGGCCGGCGCGCGCCTCCCCGAGCGCGAGTTCGGCCGTGCGCCGCGCCCGCGACAGCGGTGACGCGACGGCACGGGTGATCGCGACCTCGCGCAGGCGCTCGCCGAGCTGGCGTGCCTGCGCTTCGCCGACCGGCGACAGCGCGATGTCGCGCTGGCCCTGGTAGCGGCCTTCGGCATTCCACGGCGTCTCCCCGTGGCGGGCGAGCAGGACGCGCATCAGACCTGCTCCATCGAACGGATGCCGGGAATCCCGCGCAGCGAGGCCAGTTGCGCCGCCGGCACCTCGCGGTCGACGGTGATCGCGGCGATCGCGCCGCCGTCGCCGGTGGCGCCGAGCGAGAAGTTGACGATGTTGATGCCGGCGGCGCCGAGGTGCGAACCGACCAGGCCGATCACGCCCGGCCGGTCTTCGTTGCGCATCAGCAGGATGTGCGCGAGCGGATCGAAGTCGAGTTCGACGCCGTCCAGGCGCACGACGCGCGGACCGCGGTGCAGGGTCGCCTCGATCTCGCGAACGCCGTCGGCGCCTTCGACGCGCAGCTTCAGCAAGCGGTCGAAACCGTCGCCGTCGCCGCCGAGCGTCTCCGCCACTTCCAGCCCGCGCGCGGCGGCCTGCTGCAGCGCGTTGACCGGGGTCACGCGGCCGCTGGCGGAGCCGAGCAGCGCGGCGACGAGCAGGCGCGTCAGCGGCCGCGTGTCGAGGCCGTCGGTGCGCCCCGCGTAGGTCACCTGCAGCGTCTGCGGCGCCGGCACCAGCTTCGCGGCGAGCTTGCCCAGCGCGCCCATCAACGGCATCCACGGCCCGACCTCGCGCGCGGTTTCCGGGGTCAGCGGCGGCAGGTTGACGCAGCCGGCGACCGCGCCGGTGGCGACGAAGTCGATGATCTGCCGCGCCAGGATCGTGCTCACCGCCTGCTGCGCCTCGCCGGTGCTGGCGCCCAGGTGCGGCGTCAGGATCAGCTTCGGGTGCCCGCGCAGCGGCGAGTCCTTCGGCAGCGGCTCGGTCGCGAAGGTGTCGAGCGCCGCGCCGGCGAGGTGGCCGTCGTCGAGCGCGCGCAGCAGCGCCGCCTCGTCGACGAGGCCGCCGCGGGCGGCGTTGACGAGGAATCCGCCGGGCTTCATCGCCCGCAGCCGCGTCTCGTCGAGCAGGTTCGTGGTGTCCTTCGTGCGCGGGATGTGCAGGGTGATGACGTCGGCCCACGCCAACAGCGCGTCGAGCGTCATCAGCGGCACGCTGCCCTTGCCGGCGGCGCTCGCGGGCAGGAACGGATCGTGCGCGGCGACGTCCATGCCGATGCCCTGCGCCTTGCGCGCGACCGTGGCGCCGATGCGGCCCAGGCCGATCACGCCGAGCTTCTTGCCCTCGAGCTCGAAGCCGGTCAGGCCGGCCTTCGGCCATTCGCCGGCCTTCATGCCGGCATCGGCGCGCGGCACGTGACGCGCGAGCGCGAACAGCAGGCTCAGCGCGTGCTCGGCGGCGGCGAGGGTGTTGCCGTCGGGCGCGTTCATCACCGCGATGCCCTTCGCGGTCGCGGCCTCGACGTCGATGGTGTCGACGCCGGCGCCGGCGCGGCCGATCACCTTCAGCCGCGGCGCGTCGGCGATCGCCTCGGCGCCGACACTCGTCGCCGAGCGCACCAGCAGCGCGTCGACGTCCTTCAGCTTCGCGGCGAGCTTCGCCGGATCCTTGATCGCTTCGCTGGATTCCACGTCCCAGCCGGCGGCGCGGAACATCGCCAGGCCGTCCTCGTGGATCCCGTCACAGGCCAACACACGCATCGCACGCTCCTTGTCAGTGGGGGAGTCGGCGAGGCTTCCACGGCGGACACGCTGAGACCATCAGGAAACCCGCGCGGCTGTACGGCGCAGGTCGACTGCGGGTCTGGAGACGGGGCTGCGAGAGCATGGGAGTCCAGGACCGACGGGGGGACGTTAGCCCAACTGGCCTCGACGCGCTACCTGCCGAAGCCGACAGCGGATCTCGACAAGAAGATGCTATGGGTCTCGCCGCCTTCCTTGTACTGGAAGATTGCCAACAACCCGAATTCGGAAGAGAACACGTAGTGACGGTTACGCGTATCCGCGGCGCCACGACCGCCGGCGATGATGACGACCGGCAGGGCATGACCAAGTAGCCTGAACTCCTCGGTTCGAATAGCTTCGAAAGACCGCCCTTCCACTTCCCAGGATTCCCCGACGCTTATTTCTCCCTCGGGAACCGCGAATGAGAGGCGATCGGACAAGAAACAAGTGAAGCGTGTGTCCTCATCACACGACGCCAACCGACTTTGAGCGTGACCACCCCAGCTGGCGATCCCTCTGCGGGTATCGAGGGTGAGCCAATAGTCGGCGTGCTCTCGCTCATCTTCGATGCCAGTAGAAAGCAAAACGTAAGAATAGACTTCGCCTATCGATTCATGGTGTCGCTTCCCGTTTGAACACGCGGTAATGGCGACCACCAATAGCAAACCGCAGACAAGGAAGCTGGTTTCGATTCTGCCGAAGAGATAGCTCATCTTATTTCCTCGTCCATAGGTGTTTGGTCAATATGCTCGCGCACCCTTTCCGTCGCATCATTTTCTGCCGCTTGCTGCTCTTCATCAGTGACATAGGGCATATCGCCGTTCGTCTTGTTGCCATGGCCTAAGGAAGGTCTGAACAAGTCGCCCGAAGTGTGTTGAGATTGCGCGAAGCGGACAAGGGCGCGATCGATGGACCAGATGAGCTTCGGCGACGCGGAATACGCTGCCAGGAAGAAGACGACCCGGCGCGAGGTGTTCCTCGCCGAGATGGACAGGGTCGTTCCCTGGGATTCGCTGCTGAAGGTGATCGTGCCTTTCTACCCGGTGGCCGGACGCGGACGGCGGCCGTATCCGGTGCAGACGATGCTGCGTGTGCACCTGATGCAGAACTGGTTCGGCCTGAGCGATCC
>NZ_AUFF01000006.1 GCF_000426365.1 Arenimonas composti TR7-09 = DSM 18010
CCGGGCGCGCCCGACGATGCGAGCGAACCTGCCGAAGAGAACCAGCCGAGCCCAGAGCGCTGGCCTAAGCTGGTCAGCGGCCAGCGCGAACGAACACCGTCCGAAGCGTTTCACCGAAGACTCGATGCCTGCCGAGCGAAAAGCTGCAGCGCGCTTGTGAACTCACCCGAAGCTCGAACGCCTGGCGAAGCGACGAAGCCGCAGATCGCAACGAACGCCCAAGTGGTCTGCTCTTAGCGGCCTAACGCCCGAGTTAAGCCGCGCCGAAGGCGTCGGCTTGAATGATTAGTTAGGCGCTGCCGCGGCTGCGTTCTGACCAATCGTCCCAGTAGGCTGCACTTGCCTGTAAGAGCTCTTGGACCGAAACGGGCTCTCCGGAATCGAGCGCCAACGATACGGAAGTGTATTCCAGAAAGAGCGTGCCCATGACGCAGTTGACGATGATGGGGTGCGAGCTTTCCAGCGAGAGGATCTCGATCTCGCGCCGGGCGATGTCCTCCAGAGTGCTGCTCGCAGCGCCCTCGTAAGGCTCGTACCGGAACGAAGTGCATTCGGCGAGGCTTAGCACAAACCCAGTCCCACTGCCGGGAAAGCGCTGCCGCAGATAGCGGATAGAGACTGCAACGCGAACGCTGCCAGGAACAGCGCCCGATACGTCAGTGATCCGGCCATCGTGAAGATACTTCCAAACATCCGCGTTACTCATTGCAGCGCCTAACGCCTGAGTTAAGCCGCGCCGAAGGCGTCGGCTTGAATGATTAGTTAGGCCATCGCCTAGTAAGGCCGCAGCTGCACATTTACAGATGCTTCCAAGCTTGGCGAGACCGCGAGTGCAACAGAATAGCGACCACCACCCTCAAGGTACGTGTCCAGCGCTGGCACGACTCGTTTACCCATTGCGGTGAAGGCGATCGACAAGCCGGACTCGCCGTGCGGCCGAACGTGTGCATGAGCGGTGGCACCTGGCTGGATATCTCCAAGGTCCGCGCTGAACCCATCGCCAGATACAACAACAGCCTGAAGCAAAACTCCTGATCGGTTCTCCACAGAAAGCGGAGTCGAGCTGTTACAGCCAGCGAGGCCAAAGATAGCTAAGACCAGAAGGAGTGCAGCCCGCATAGATGGCCTAACGCCAAGTAGGCCTCCTAAGCGAGGCGTATGACCGTATGGTCCGCCCCGCCGCGCAGCCAGGTCAATCGTCATCCCAGTCGATTCAACGCGTTGCACACGCGGGGCGCTTCGACCCCCGTCGTGCCGCAGGGTGTTATTCCACGCAAGCGAGGAATATTCCCGACTTCGCCGCGCAGGCGAGGAATAGCGCGGAGGCCGGCGATGCCCGCGTCGTGGCCCCCGGGGACGCGCTGGCGCTCGTCACGTCGCGGCGGTTGACCCTTCACGTCCGCCCCCACTATCTTGGGGCCGTCGGTCCCGGGCGCCACAACCGCTTGGGTTAATAGGGAAGCCGGTGCGATTCCGGCGCTGCCCCGCAGCGGTATGTGGAAACGAACGCCGTCACACGCACTGGGAGCGCGCTCCCGGGAAGCGACGGCCAGTAGGCGGAATGGGAACGCATGTTCCCACCATGTCCACGAGCCCGAAGACCTGCCGACAGCCGCGCGGTTCCAAGCACGCCGCGCGGTCACCGGCCCAGGAGTCTCCGGGGGGAGGCGGCGCCGGTGTCGCGCGGTCTCGTTCCGCGCGACACCCGGATCCCATTCTCCGAACGGAACTTCGCACGCCCGCGGGGGCGAGGCCGCGAATGCATCCGTGCGTTCGTGGCCGGTCCTCCGCACGCCGCCCCGCGAGGGAGGGACGGCGCAGTGCACCACGCACCGGAGAACGCCATGACCCCGCCCGTCGTCGACACCGTCGCCGCTCCCTCGTCCACGCCCGCCGCCGCCGCGCCTCCGTCGCCGCCGCAGTTCGAACTGACACCGCCCGCGACCGCGCTGTCGATGACCGTCACCAAGCGCAACGGCCGGCGCGAGCCGGTCGACCTCAACAAGATCGTGCGCGCGGTGCAGCGCGCCGCGGACGGTCTGTATGCGGTCGACCCGATGCGCGTCGCCACCCGCACCATCAGCGGCCTGTACGACGGCGCGACCACGCGCGAACTCGACGAGTTGTCGATCCGCACCGCGGCGCTGCTGACCGCCGAGGAGCCGGAGTACGGCCGCCTCGGCGCGCGCCTGCTGGCCGAATTCATCGCGAAGGAGGTGTCGGGGCAGGAGATCCACGCGTTCTCGCAGTCGATCGCCCGCGGCCACGAGACGGGCCTGATCAACGACCGCCTGCTCGGGTTCGTGCAGCAGAACGCGCGCAAGCTCAACGACGCGCTCGACCCCGCGCTCGACCGGCGCTTCGACTACTTCGGCCTGCGCACGCTCTACGACCGCTACCTGCTGCGCCACCCGACGAAGCGCACGGTGATCGAGACGCCGCAGCAGTTCTTCCTGCGCATCGCCTGCGCGCTGAGCCGCGACGTCGCCGAGGCGCTGGCGCTGTACCGGCGCATGGGCAACCTCGACTACCTGCCGAGCTCGCCGACGCTGTTCAACGCCGGCACCACGCACGAGCAGCTGTCGAGCTGCTTCCTGCTCGATTCGCCGGAGGATTCGCTGGAGTCGATCTACCGCAAGTACGGCGAGATCGCGCAGCTGTCGAAGTTCAGCGGCGGCATCGGCGTCAGCTGGACGCGCGTGCGCTCGCGCGGCGCGCTGATCCGCAGCACGAACGGCCACAGCAACGGCATCGTGCCGTGGCTGAAGACGCTGGATTCTTCGGTCGCCGCGGTGAACCAGGGCGGCAAGCGCAAGGGCGCGGCCTGCGTGTACCTGGAGCCGTGGCATGCCGACGTCGAGGAATTCCTGGAACTGCGCGACAACACCGGCGACGACGCGCGGCGCACGCACAATCTCAACCTCGCCAACTGGATCCCGGACCTGTTCATGCGCCGGGTCGAGGCCGGCGGCGACTGGTCGCTGTTCGATCCGCACGCGCTGCCCGAGCTCGTCGACCTGTACGGCGAGGCGTTCGACGCCGCCTACGAACAGGCCGAGGCGCGCGGCTTGGCGGTGCGCACGCTGAAGGCGCGCGACCTGTACGCGAAGATGATGCGCACGCTCGCGCAGACCGGCAACGGCTGGATGACCTTCAAGGACAAGTGCAACCGCGCCAGCAACCAGACCGCGAAGGCCGGCAACGTCATCCACCTGTCGAACCTGTGCACCGAGATCCTCGAGGTGACGTCCGGCGACGAGACCGCGGTCTGCAACCTCGGGTCGATCAACCTCGGCAACCATTTCGACGACGACCGCTTCGATTTCGCGCGCCTGGCCGAGACGGTGGCGCTGGCGGTCCGCCAGCTCGACCGCGTGATCGACCTGAACTTCTACCCCGTCGAGGCCGCCCGCCGCGGCAACCTGCGCTGGCGGCCAGTCGGGTTGGGGATGATGGGGCTGCAGGACGTGTTCTTCCGGCTGCGCCTGCCTTTCGACGCGCCGGAGGCGCGCGAACTGTCGGCGCGCATCGCCGAGGAGATCTATTTCGCCGCGCTGGAGACGTCCTGCGAGCTGGCGCAGGAATTCGGCCGGCATCCCAACTTCGACGAGACCCGCGCCGCCCGCGGCGAGCTGCAGTTCGACGCCTGGGGGGTGCAGCCCCGCGACGCCGCGCGCTGGGACGCGCTGCGCGCGCGCATCCGCGAACACGGCCTGCGCAACTCGCTGCTGGTCGCGATCGCGCCGACCGCGACGATCGCGTCGATCGCCGGCTGCTACGAGTGCATCGAGCCGCAGGTGAGCAACCTGTTCAAGCGCGAGACGCTGTCGGGTGACTTCCTGCAGGTCAACCGCCACCTCGTCGCCGAACTCAAGCAGCTCGGCCAGTGGACGCCCGAGATGCGCGACCGCATCAAGCTCGCCGAAGGCTCGGTGCAGGGCATCGCCGAGCTGCCGGCCGAGCTGCGCGCGATCTACCGCACGGTCTGGGAGCTGCCGATGCGCAGCCTGATCGACATGGCCGCCGACCGCGGCGCGTTCATCGACCAGAGCCAGTCGCTGAACCTCTTCATGGAGTCGCCGAACATCGGCGCGCTGTCGTCGATGTACATGTACGCGTGGAAGAAGGGCATCAAGACCACGTACTACCTGCGCTCGCGCGCGGCCACCCGCATCGCCAAGACCACCGTCGCCGGCGGCGACCAGGCGGCGGTGATGTGCTCGCTCGAGAACCCCGAGAGCTGCGAGGCGTGCCAGTAGGCAGGGAGAGACCCGATGAATCCGCCCGAAGTCCGCACCCCCGTCCCCGGTTCCCTTTCCCGGGAGTCGAAGCTCCTCGATCCCGGCTTCGAACTCACGCTCCGCCCGATGCGCTATCCGCAGTTCTACGAGATGTACCGCAACGCCATCCGCAACACGTGGACGGTGGAAGAGGTGGACTTCTCGCTGGACACCAACGACCTGAAGAACAAGGTGGGTCCGGCCGAGCGGCACCTGATCGAGCGGCTGGTGGCGTTCTTCGCCACCGGGGACTCGATCGTGTCGAACAACCTGGTGCTGAACCTGTACCAGCACATCAACGCGCCCGAGGCGCGCATGTACCTGTCGCGGCAGCTGTACGAGGAAGCGCTGCACGTGCAGTTCTACCTGACGCTGCTCGACACCTACCTGCCCGAACCGGAAGCGCGGGCCAGGGCCTTCGCGGCCGTCGAGAACATCCCGTCGATCCGGCGCAAGGCCGCGTTCTGCTTCCGCTGGATCGACAGCGTGCATGCGCTGCGCCGGCTGGAGAACCGCGACGACCGGCGCGCGTTCCTGCTCAACCTGATCTGCTTCGCCGCCTGCATCGAGGGGCTGTTCTTCTTCGGCGCGTTCGCCTACGTCTACTACCTGCGC
Source organism: Arenimonas composti TR7-09 = DSM 18010 (assembly GCF_000426365.1). Classification (GTDB taxonomy): domain Bacteria; phylum Pseudomonadota; class Gammaproteobacteria; order Xanthomonadales; family Xanthomonadaceae; genus Arenimonas; species Arenimonas composti. The sequence goes on from NZ_AUFF01000006.1 coordinate 4,896, forward strand.
TCGCGCGGCCTGCTGCACGGCCTGGCCGGCGGCACGAACTGGGTGTTCCGCGACGAGAGCATGCACATGGCGTTCGCGTTCGAGGTCATCGACGTGGTCCGCGGCGAGGAGCCGGACCTGTTCGACGACGCCCTGCGCGCGCAGGTGGTGGAGATGCTGGAGGAAGCGGTGGAGTGCGAGTTCGCGTTCAGCGAGGACGTGCTCAGCGGCGGCGTCGCCGGAATGTCCCCGCGCGACATGCGCGAGTACCTGCGCTACTGCGCCGACCAGCGACTGGTCCGACTCGGCATGCCCAGGCACTTCGGTGCCCGCAACCCGTTCCCGTTCATGGACCTGCAGGACGTGCAGGAGCTCACGAACTTCTTCGAGCGGCGGGTTTCGGCCTACCAGGTCGCGGTGGAAGGCGAGGTGGCCTTCGACGCGGCGTTCTAGAATGTCCGCATGACCCTGGCCACCGGCGTACTGATCGTCCTGGTACTGACGTGGGCGGCGAGCGCCGCCTACGTCTACCACCTGCGGGGCGCGACGCGCTACACGGGCCCGCAGCAGTACCTGCGCAAGAACTGGCCGCTGTTCGCGCCGCTGAACTGCCTGCTGTACGCGTGCACGCGGCGCGGCGCGCGGACCCCGGTCGTCGCGCCCGAGGCGCTCGACGCCGACCTGCGGCAGGGGCTCGCGCTGCTGCGCGGGAACTGGACGGTGATCCGCGACGAGGCGCTCGCGCTGCACGCGCGCGGCCGCCTCGAGGCGCCGGTACGCGGCGCCCCGGCGTCCTTCGACGTCGGCTTCCGCACGTTCTACAAGCGCGGCTGGAGCCGCTTCTACCTGCACTGGTACGGCTACACGCATCCCTCCGCGCGCGCCGAATGCCCACGCACGCTCGAACTGCTGGCGCGGACGCCGGGCGTGCAAGCGGCGATGTTCTCGATCCTGCCGCCGGGCGGCCAGCTCACGCTGCACGCCGATCCGATGGCGTGTTCGCTGCGCTGGCATCTCGGCCTCGCGACGCCGGGCGACGACGCCTGTTTCATCGCGATCGACGGCGAGCGGCGGAGCTGGCGCGACGGCGAGGAGTTCGTCTTCGACCAGACCTTCCTGCACCACGCCCGCAACGACACCGCCGAGCCGCGCTTGATCCTGATGGCCGACGTGCGCCGGCCGATGGCGTGGCCGGGCCGCTGGCTGAACGTGCCGTACCGCTGGCTGAGCCGGCTGCTGCTGGCCCCGAATGACGCCCGCGACGGTCGCGGCGCGGCCAGCGCGGTCTTCGCGGCGGTTGCGCCAGCCATCGCGGCCGGCCGGCGCCTCCATGCGCGGGCGCCGGTCGCCTACGCGGTCGTCAAGTGGACGGTGAACGCGCTGCTCGTCGCCGGTGTGCTCGCCGCCGCATGGTGGGGGCTGCGATTCGTGACCGGTTGAGCGGTGGCTCGAAGGTCGCCGTGCGAGAATGCGCGCCATGACTTCCCCCGAACTGAGCCCGCTGGGCAAACCGGTCGGCTACGGCGCCGACTACGACCCCTCCCTGCTGTTCCCGATCCCGCGCGCGCAGCAGCGCGCCGCGCTCGGGCTGGACGCCGAACTCCCGTTCACCGGCGTCGATTTCTGGAACGCGTACGAACTGAGCTGGCTCGATTCGCGCGGCAAGCCGCGCGTCGCGATGGCCGAACTGCGGGTGCCGGCGGCCTCGCCGAACCTGATCGAGTCAAAGAGCCTGAAGCTGTACCTGGGCAGCTACGCGCAGCAGCAGTTCGGCGACACGGACAGCCTGCGCGCGCAGCTCGTGCGCGACCTCGGCGAGGCCTGCGGCGCGCCGGTGACCGTGGTGCTGACGCCGGTGGCGTCGAACAACGCCGCGATCATCGAGAACCTCGAGGGCGAGGTGATCGACGACCTGCCGGTCGAGATCACGCATTACGGGCCGCCGCGCCCGGATTTCCTGCAGGTCGACGACGAGAAGAAGGTCGACGAGGTGCTGGTCTCGCACCTGTTCCGCTCCAACTGCCCGGTCACCGGCCAGCCGGACTGGGCCAGCCTGCAGATCCGCTACGCCGGCCCGCGCATCCTGCGCGACGGCCTGCTGCGCTACCTGGTCAGCTACCGCATGCACGCCGATTTCCACGAGCAGTGCGTCGAGCGCATCTTCATGGACCTGATGCAGCACTGCACGCCGAGCCGGCTGGCGGTGTACGCCCGCTACACCCGCCGCGGCGGCCTGGACATCAACCCGTTCCGCGCCACGCCGGGGCTGCCGCTGCCGGGCAATCCGCGCACGGCCCGCCAGTAAGCCCCCCCTCCCCCCGCATTTGTAGGAGCGCCTTCAGGCGCGATCCGTGCCTTTCCGGACAGGTGGCATCGCGCCTGAAGGCGCTCCTACAAATGCGGGGGGGTGATACGGCAGAATCCGCCGATGCGCCGACTGCTGCCGACCCTGCTCGCCACCGCCCTGCTGGCCGCCTGCGGCGGGTCGCCCGAACCCGCCGCGCCCGATGCCGCGGCCCCGCCGGCACCGGGCGCCGAGCTCGGGTCGGTACCGGCGCCCGCCGATCCGGTGACCGGCGAGCCGGCGCCACCGCCGATGCCGTCCGGCGACTTCCGCATCGTCGCGGTCGAGCTCGACGACGCGATCGATGCCGAAGGCCGCGCGGTCACGCCGACCCTGGCGTTCCGGCGTGGCGACCGCATCCATGCCTCCGTGGTCGGCGTCGGCGGCAGCCAGGGCCTGACGCTGTCGGCGCGCTGGTTCGGCCCCGACGGCGCCGAAATCGCCAATGCCGGGCAGTCGCTGGTGCCGGACAAGCCGACCGTCGTGACCTTCGCGATCAGCCAGCCGCAGCCGTGGCCGGTCGGCGAGTACCGGCTGGAAGTCGCGATCAACCAGCGGGTCGTCGAAACCCGCGAATTCGAGGTCCGCTGAAGCCCGCACCACCGGCGCATCCGATCCGCAACCCCCGAGCGCTCCTGCGTCATGTCCCATCCCTGCCTGCGCTGCGGCGCCTGCTGCGCTGCCTTCCGCGTCGCCTTCCACTGGACCGAGGCGCAACCGGCGAAGCCCGACGGGGTGCCGGAAGCGATGACGTCGCCGCTGCGCCGGCACGAACTGCAGATGCGCGGCACCGAACTGGCGCCGATGCGCTGCGTCGCGCTCGCCGGCGACATCGGCGTCGACGCGCACTGTTCGATCTATGCGCAGCGGCCCACGCCCTGCCGTGAACTGCTTCCGGCCTGGGAGGGCGGCGAACCCAGCGTGCAGTGCGATCGCGCGCGTGAGCGGCACGGGTTGACGCCGCTGACACCGGGGGATTGGGCGTCCGCCGACGCGGTCACCTGAGTCGCGACGCGGCGCGAGTACGCCCGCGTACGGTTTTGCTGCTTTGCGGCGGTCGCCCCGCCCGCGCGACAATTGCGGTTCCGCGCGCGTCCCGCGCGCCCGTAGCCGCGAGCCGTCAAGCCATGTCCGATGCACCGAAGCTGATCTACACCCTCACCGACGAGGCGCCCTTCCTCGCGACGCAGTCGCTGTTGCCGATCGTGCGCGCCTTCGCCGGCGCCGCCGGCATCGCCGTCGAGACGCGCGACATCTCGCTGTCGGGACGCATCCTCGCGCAGTTCCCGGAGCGCCTGCGCCCGGAACAGCGCATCGGCGACGACCTCGCCGAACTCGGCGTGCTGGCCACGACGCCGGAAGCCAACATCATCAAGCTGCCGAACATCAGCGCCTCGCTGCCGCAGCTGAAGGCGGCGATCGCCGAACTGCAGGCCCATGGCTACGACCTGCCGGACTATCCGGAAGAGCCGGCGAACGACGCCGAGCGCGACGCCAGGGCGCGCTACGACCGGGTCAAGGGCAGCGCCGTGAACCCGGTGCTGCGCGAGGGCAATTCCGACCGCCGCGCGCCGCGCCCGGTGAAGGAATACGCGCGCAGGCACCCGCACCGCATGGGCAAGTGGGACGCCGCCTCGAAGACCCATGTCGCGCACATGGACGACGGTGACTTCTACGGCAGCGAACGCTCCGCGACCCTGGCCGCCGACGACGTGCTGCGCATCGAGCACGTCGCCGCCGACGGCAGCGTCACCGTGCTGAAGCAGGCGCTGAAGGTGAAGGCCGGCGAGATCGTCGACGCCGCCACCCTGTCGCGCCGCCGGCTCGCGGCCTTCGTCGCCGCGCAGATCGAGGACGCGAAGGCCCGCGGCGTGCTGTTCTCGCTGCACCTGAAGGCGACGATGATGAAGGTCAGCGACCCGATCATGTTCGGCGTCGTCGTCGAGCAGTTTTACGCCGCCGCGCTGGCGAAGCACGCCGATGCGCTGGCGGAGGTCGGCTTCGACCCCAACAACGGCATCGGCGACCTGTACGCGCGGCTGCCGCAGTTGCCGGAAGCAACCCAGGCGGCGATCCGCGCCGACATCGACGCGGTCTATGCCGCGCGCCCGGGCGTGGCGATGGTCAACTCCGACAAGGGCATCACCAACCTGCACGTGCCCAGCGACGTGATCGTCGATGCGTCGATGCCGGCGATGCTGCGCGACAGCGGCCGCATGTGGAACGCCGCCGGCGAGCTGCAGGACACCAAGGCGGTGATCCCGGACCGCTGCTACGCCGGCATCTACCAGGTCGTGATCGACGACTGCCGTGCCCACGGCGCCTTCGACCCGGCGACGATGGGCAGCGTGCCGAACGTCGGCCTGATGGCGCAGAAGGCCGAGGAATACGGCTCGCACGACAAGACCTTCCAGGCGAAGGCCGACGGCCGCGTGCGCGTGATCGCCGGCGACGGCCGCGTGCTGTTCGAACACGCGGTCGAGGCCGGCGACATCTGGCGCATGTGCCAGACGAAGGACGCGCCGATCCGCGACTGGGTGAAGCTGGCGGTCGACCGCTCGCGCCTGAGCGGCACCCCAGCGATCTTCTGGCTCGACGCCGCGCGCGCCCACGACGCCCAGCTGATCGCCAAGGTCGAGCGCTACCTGAAGGACTTCGACACCACCGGCCTCGACCTCCGCATCCTGGCGCCGGTCGAGGCGATGCGCGTTTCGCTGCAGCGCATCCGCGCCGGCCAGGACACGATCTCGGTGACCGGCAACGTGCTGCGCGACTACCTGACCGACCTGTTCCCGATCCTCGAGCTCGGCACCAGCGCGAAGATGCTGTCGATCGTGCCGCTGATGGCCGGCGGCGGCCTGTTCGAGACCGGCGCCGGCGGGTCCGCGCCCAAGCACGTGCAGCAGTTCGTCGAGGAGAACTACCTGCGCTGGGATTCGCTCGGCGAGTTCCTCGCGCTCGCCGCGTCGTTCGACCACGTCGCCGAACGCTGGCTCAACACGCCGGCACCGGTGCTCGCGAAGGCGCTCGACGCCGCCAACGGCCGCATCCTCGACGAGAACCGCTCGCCGGCGCGCAAGGTCGGCGAGCTCGACAACCGCGGCAGCCACTTCTACCTGGCGCTGTACTGGGCGCAGGCGCTGGCGGAGCAGGACGAGGACGCCGCCCTGAAGGCGCGCTTCGCGCCGCTCGCGAAGGCTCTCGCGGACGACGAGGCGACGATCCTCGCCGAACTCACCGCGGTGCAGGGCAGGCCCGTCGACATCGGCGGCTACTACCGCCCCGACCCGGCGAAGGCCGCCGCGGCGATGCGCCCGAGCCCCACCTTCAACGCCGCGCTCGCGGGGCTCTGACTCCCTCCTGCTCGAACATCGGAGCGCTCCGGCGCTCCGATGTTCCCTGGTTCGTAGTTCATACGAGGTACGAACTAGGGTTTCTGCAGCAACGCCGTCAACCGCCCGATGTCCGCCGGCTTCAGCAGGTGCGCGTCGAAGCCGGCCGCGGCGACGCGCTCGCGGTCGTCGGGCTGGCCCCAGCCGCTGAGGGCGATCAGCAGCAGGCCGTCGTTGGCGGGATCGGCGCGCAGGCGGCGGGCGAGTTCGCAGCCGTCCATGCCGGGCATGCCGATGTCGAGGATCGCCGCCGCCGGGCGGCGCCGGCCGGCGAGCGCGAGCGCCTGCACGCCGTCGTAGGCGACTTCGGTGTCGGCACCGAGCACGTCCAGATACATCGCCAGCGTGTTCGCCGCGTCCTGGTTGTCGTCGACGATCAGGATCGGCCCGCGCAGCGGCGCGTCGGGCGCCGCGGGAAGGCCGTCGCCACGGGCCGTGCTCGCGAGCGCGGCCGCCTCGGCGAGCGGCAGTTCGACCACCATCTCGGTGCCGAGCCCGTCGCCGGCGCTGAACGCCTGCACGCGGCCGCCGTGCATCTCCACGAGGCTGCGCACCAGCGTCAGGCCGATGCCCAGCCCGCCCTGTCCGGCGCGCGAGGTGCTGCTGACCTGCACGAACATGTCGAACACGCGCGGCAGCATCGTCGCGGGGATGCCGACGCCGTCGTCGCGCACGCGCACGCGCACCGAACCCGGGCCGCTCTCGGCGGGCACGCGCTCGACGCGGACCTGGATCCGGCCGCCACGCGGCGTGTATTTCGCGGCGTTGTTCAGCAGGTTCGCGAACACCTGCGTGAGGCGCACGCCGTCGCCCGTCAGCATCCAGTCGCCCGGCGCGATCTCGAGGCTGAACTCGTGCCCTTCCATCTTCGGCCGGCTCAGTTCGACCGCTTCCTCCAGCACGGTGCGCAGCGACAGCGGCTCGGGCCGCAGCGCGATGCGGCCGCGGGTGATGCGCGAGACCTCCATCAGGTCGTCGATCAGCCGCACCATGTGCTCGACCTGCCGGTCCATCATTTCGAAGTGACGCTGCGCCGCGTCCGGCGGGAGGTCGGCGTGGCGCAGCAGCGCGAGCGCGGTGCCGAGCGGGGCGAGCGGGTTGCGCAGTTCATGCGCGAGCGTGGCCAGGAATTCGGTCTTGCGCTGGTCGTCCTCGCGCAGGCCGGCGAGCAGCCGCCGCATCTCGTACTGGCGCTGCCGCGCACGCAGCGCGCTGCGCACGGTGCTGACGAGGGCGGAGATGCGCAGCGGCCGTTCGATGACGGTGACGTTGGCGATGCGCTCCATCGCCTCGCGGATCGCGCCGGAGTCGGCACCCGGCCGTGCGAGCACCAGCACCGGCAGGTCCGACCACGGCTCCTGGCGGCGCAGCTGTTCCATCACGTCGAGCATCGCCGGTTCGCCGAGAACCTCTTCGGCGAGCAGCAGCGTGCCGGCACCGGCCCGCATCTCGACGTCGATGCACGCCACGTCCGGGCACGCGAGCGCCGGGATGCCGGCCTGCTCGAGCACGCGCAGCGCCAGCGTCGCGTCGCGCGCGGTCGCGGTGCGCAGCAGGACCCGCGACTCCGCGGGATCCGGGGCCGGATCGCTCATGCGTACGTCGCCGGTTCGGGGCGGGGCGTCATCGCAACTCGCGGGGATCTTCGTCGGTGCGGCTCGGCACCCCGGTGAGGATGCCGCGGAATTGCCGCAGCGGCGGCCCGACATGCAGACCGTCGTCGCGCATGGAGAAGCCCCGGATCGTGCGCTCGTGCGCGCCACCGCGTTTCTTCAGCACCGAGATCGCCTGGTGCACTTCGCCTTCCGATTCGAAGTAGCGCAGCATCACGACCGCGTCGGCGAGATAGCTCGCGTCGACGGGCGTCGACATGTTCACGCCGATCAGCCCGTGCTGGGCGCCGATGAGGATCGTCGCGACGCCGGACTGGCCGAGGAAGGTCAGCAGTTCGTGCAGGTGCACGATCAGGAAGCGCTCGTCCGGCATCGCGTTGAGGAAGCCGTTGAGGCTGTCGAGGACGACCACTTTCGCGCCGCCCTGCTCGACCATCGCGCGGATGTCGTGCGCCAGCTCACCCGGCGTGAGTTCCGCCGGATCGATCTGGCGGACGCGGATGCGCCCGGCCTCGATGTGATCCTCGAGACCCATGGTCATCCCGTCGCAGCGGGTGCGCAGGGTTTCCTCGCTTTCGTCGAACAGGTACACCGCCGCGACCTCCCCGCGGCGCGCGGCCGCCACCGCGTACTGCATCGCGACCGTGGACTTGCCGGTGCCGGGCGCGCCGACGACCAGCGTGCTCGTGCCCGACTCCAGGCCACCGCCGAGCAGGTCGTCGAGGGCGGCGATGCCGCTCTTGAGGCGGGTGCGCGCCGTCTCGGGGCGGTGTTCGGCGGCGATCAGGCGCGGGTAGACCTTCAGGCCGCCGTGCAGGATGCGGTAATCGTGGAAGCCGCCGCGGAAACCCTGGCCGCGGAACTTCACGACGATCAGCCGGCGCCGTGCGGCACCGTAATCGGACACGTTCTGCTCGAGGCGGATCACCGCATGCGCGATCGACTGCACGTGCAGGTCGTGCTCCATCGCGGTCATGTCGTCGAGCAGCAGCACGGTGCAGTCGCGGCCGGCGAAGAACTGCTTCAGCGCCAGGATCTGCCGCCGGTAGCGCAGCGAGTTGCCGGCCAGCAGGCGCAGTTCCGACAGCGAATCGAACACCACGCGCGTGGGCTTGAGCGTCTCGACGTCGGCGATGATGCGCTGGCTGGTCGCGCCCAGCTCGACCTCGGAGGGGTGGAACATCGTGTACTGCTCGTCGGGCTGCAGGCTGTCGGCCGACGGGAGCAGCTCGCGCATCTGCACGCCGGTCAGGTCCCAGCCGTGCGACGCGGCGACGCCCTGCAGTTCGACCTCGCTCTCCGAGAGCGTCACGTACAGCACCGACTCGCCGTTGCGCACGCCTTCGATCAGGAACTGCAGCGCCAGGGTGGTCTTGCCCGAGCCGGGCGTGCCCTCGATCAGGTAGAGGCGCGAGGGGGCCAGGCCGCCACCCAGGACATCGTCGAGCCCGGGGACGCCGGTGCTGATCAGCGGTCGCGACGAGGGCGCGTCCGGGCCGGTTTGTTTCATGGATCGCTCCGAGAGGGTCACGCACTCCCCGCAGCGTGCGTGGAACCAGGGTAGCCAGCGCCGCATCGCGGACGCGTGAAGCCGGGTCGTGGCGGCCGGGCAAGCCTAGAATCGGACCTTTCCGCCCGCAAGGTACCCGCCATGAACCGTCCCGCCCCGTCCACCCCGCGCGGATTCCAGGCGACGTCGAGCGTGGCGAAGAGCCTGGCGCTGGGCGAGATCCTCGAACAGAACCTGTTCCCGTACCCGGCGGTCCGCGAACGCGACCGCGAGATGCTGGGGATGATGGTGGACGCGATCGACCGTTTCCTGGCCGGCCACGCCGACGATTTCGCGGCCTGGGACGCGGCCGCGGAGCAGCCGCCGGAATTCATCCAGGCGTTGCGCGAGCTGGGCCTGTTCGGGCTGATCATCCCGGAGGAGTTCGGCGGACTGGAACTGAGCAACGCCGCGTATGCGCGCGTGCTCGCGCAGACCAGCGCCCACGACAGCTCGGTGTCGCTGACCATCGGCGCGCACAGCTCGATCGGCATGAAGGGCCTGCTGCTGTTCGGTACCGACGAACAGAAGCAGCGCTACCTGCCCCGCCTGGCGAGCGGCGAGATGATCGCCGCGTTCTGCCTGACCGAACCGGGCGCCGGTTCCGACGCCGCGGCGATCCGCACGAAGGCGGTCCGGAACGACGACGGCTCGTGGACGCTCGACGGCGGGAAGCTCTGGATCACCAACGGCGGCATCGCCGATTTCTACACGGTGTTCGCGCGCACCGACGGTCCGGAGGGGAAGATCACCGCGTTCCTGGTCGAGGCGGCCTGGAACGGCGTGAGCCGCGGTCCGCACGAGGACAAGCTCGGGATCCGCGCCTCGTCGACCACCACGGTGTCGTTCTCCGGCGTGCGCGTGCCGGCGGAGAACGTGCTCGGCGACGTCGGCAAGGGCTTCAAGGTCGCGATGGGCATCCTCAACAACGGCCGCACCGGCCTCGGCGGCGGCGCGGTCGGCGGCATGAAGGCGCTGATCCGCAAGGCCTGCGCGCAGGCGCAGGAACGCCGCCAGTTCGACACCCCGATCGCCGAGTTCGGCCTGGTGCGGGAGAAGATCGCGCAGATGACCGTCGAGTGCTTCGCCGCCGAGGCGACGGTGTGGATGGTCGCGCACTACATCGACAGCGGCCATGCCGACTATTCGGTGGAGGCGGCGATCAGCAAGGTCTACGCCAGCGAGGCAATGCAGCGCGCCGCCTACGAAGCGCTGCAGATCGCCGGCGGCAACGGCTACATGAAGGAATTCCCGTACGAGCGCTTCGTGCGCGACGCGCGGATCCTGCCGATCTTCGAGGGCACCAACGAGATCCTGCGCCTCTACGTGGCGCTGTCGGTGCTCAAGGGCGTCGGCGCGTCGCTGGGGGAGCTGCAGTCGGCGCTCGGTTCGATCTTCAACGACCCGATCAAGGGCTTCGGCGTGCTCGGAGGCTATGCCGAGCGCCGGTTCGCGCAGGCGACCGGTCTGTTCGGCGACCGCATCGGCCACGCGCTGGCGCCGGAGCTGGCGCCGCTGGCGCGGGTCTACGAGAAGTACGCGGTCGAGCTGGCGCGGGTCGCCGACGCGGCGCTGCGCCGGCACGGCAAGCAGATCGCCGACAGGCAACACGTGCAGAAGCGCATCGCCGACCTGGTGATCGACCTGTTCGTCGGCCTGTGCGTGCTGTCGCGCGCGCAGTCGCTGGTGGAAGCCGACCCGGCGCAGGCGCCGCTGGTGATCGACGTCGCCCGCACGTTCACTCGCCAGGCGCGGCGGCGGATGGCGCGCAACGTGCGCGGCTTCGAACACAACGAGGACGCCGCGGTCGAGGCGATCGCCGGGGCGATCCTCGAACGCGGCGCCTATCCCTGGGACGTGCTCTGAGCGGGCACGTCCGCCTTCGCGGCCTCAGGAGCGCAGGTCGAAGCGGTCCAGGTTCATGACCTTGGTCCACGCCGCGACGAAGTCCTTCACGAACTCGCCGTTGGCGTCGTCGGACGCATAGGCCTCGGCCAGCGCGCGCAGCTGCGCGTTCGAGCCGAACACCAGGTCGGACACCGTGCCGGTCCAGCGCAGTTCGCCGGTGGCGCGGTCGCGGCCCTCGAGCACGTTGTTGTCGGCCTCGCTGCGGGTCCACTTGGTGCGCATGTCGAGCAGGTTCACGAACACGTCGTTGCTCAGCGTGCCCGGCCGGTCGGTGAACACGCCGTGCTTCGAGCCGCCGTGGTTGGCGTCGAGCGCGCGCAGGCCGCCGACCAGCACGGTCATCTCCGGGGCGCTGAGGGTGAGCAGGTTGGCGCGGTCGACGAGCATCTCCGCCTCCGAACCCTCGAAGCCGCTTGCGACGTAGTTGCGGAAACCGTCGACCTTCGGCTCGAGCGGCGCGAACGAGGCGGCATCGGTCATCGCGTCGGTGGCGTCGGTGCGGCCGGGCGCGAACGGCACGGTGATGTCGAAACCGCCCTTCTTCGCCGCCGCCTCGACCGCCGCGTTGCCGGCGATCACGATCAGGTCGGCCAGCGACACCTTCCTGCCGCCGCCGGCGGAAGCGTCGAAGTCCTGCCGGATGCGCTCGAGCACGCCGAGCACCTTCGCCAGCTGCGCCGGCTCGTTCGCCTCCCAGTCCTTCTGCGGCGCCAGGCGGATGCGGGCGCCGTTGGCGCCGCCGCGCTTGTCGCTGCCGCGGAACGTCGAGGCCGAGGCCCAGGCGGTGGCGACCAGCTCGCGGGTCGACAGGCCGGAGGCGAGCACGCTCTTCTTCAGCCGCTCGACGTCCTCCGGCGTGACCAGCGGATGGTCGACGGCCGGCACCGGGTCCTGCCAGATCAGCACTTCCTCCGGCACGTACTTGCCGAGGTAGCGCACGCGCGGGCCCATGTCGCGATGGGTCAGCTTGAACCAGGCGCGCGCGAACGCATCGGCGAACTTTTCCGGGTTGGCCAGGTAGTCGCGGGCGATCTTCTCGTAGGCCGGGTCGAAGCGCAGCGCCAGGTCGGCGGTGGTCATCATCGGCTGGTGCTTCTTCGTCGGGTCGTGCGCGTCCGGCACCTCGCGGCCGGCGCCGTCCTTCGGCCGCCACTGGTGGGCACCGGCGGGGCTCTTCGTCAGTTCCCACTCGAAGCCGAACAGGGTCTCCAGGAAGCCCATGTCCCAGGTCGTCGGCGTCTTCTTCCAGGCGCCCTCGATGCCGCTGGTGATCGTGTAGCCGGCCATGCCGGTCTCGTAGCCGCTCAGCCAGCCGAGGCCCATGTCGGCGATGTCGCCGCCTTCCGGGGCGACGCCGACGTGCGAGGCCGGGCCGGCGCCGTGCGCCTTGCCGAACGTGTGGCCGCCGGCGATCAGCGCGACGGTCTCCTCGTCGTTCATCGCCATGCGCGCGAAGGTTTCGCGGATGTCGCGCGCGGAGGCGACCGGGTCCGGATTGCCGTCGGGGCCTTCCGGGTTCACGTAGATCAGCCCCATCTGCACCGCGGCGAGCGGGTTCGCGAGCTCGCGGTCGCCGGAATAGCGGCTGTTGGGCTTGTCGCTGGTCGCCAGCCATTCCTGCTCGGGACCCCAGTAGACCTCGGCGTTCGGTTCCCAGATGTCGGCGCGGCCGCCGCCGAAGCCGAACACCGGGCCGCCCATCGACTCGATCGCGACGTTGCCGGTGAGGACGAACAAGTCGGCCCACGACAGCTTGCGGCCGTACTTGCGCTTGATCGGCCACAGCAGGCGGCGCGCCTTGTCGAGGTTGCCGTTGTCGGGCCAGCTGTTGAGCGGGGCGAAGCGCTGGTCGCCGGTGCCGGCGCCGCCGCGGCCGTCGTGGATGCGGTAGGTGCCGGCGGCATGCCAGGCCATGCGGATGAAGAACGGGCCGTAGTGGCCGTAGTCCGCCGGCCACCAGGGCTGCGAGTCGGTCATCAGCGCGCGCAGGTCGGCGATCACCGCGTCGAGGTCGAGGGTGCGGAACTCCGCGCGGTAGTCGAAGTCCTCGTTGTACGGGTTCGCCTTCGGCGAATGCTGGTGGAGGATGGCGAGGTTGAGCTGGTTGGGCCACCAGTCGGCATTCGTCCACGCCCCGGTGATCGCCTGGTTGCGGGCGCCGCCGTGGAAGGGACACTGGGCTTCGTTGGACATGGGACGCTCCTGGTTGCCGGCAGCTGCCGGGGATGCCATCACCCTAGGCCTGTCCGGCGGCCGGGAGAAGTCGATTGTTCGGATGCTTCCGATAGCCTCGGGCTATCGGTCATCGCCTGCCGCGTGGCCACGCAGGCGCGGAAGCTGGCGCGTGCCCGCGTTTTCCGGCCGCGGCGGCCGGTGGTAGCCTCGGGGCCCCTGCCGCCTTCCGGAGTCCGCCGATGCGCCCGTCGATCGCCCCGCTCGCCGCCGCCCTCGCCACCGCCCTGCTGCTCGCCGCCTGCGGCTCGTCGAACGCGCCCGACGCGACCATCAACGATGCGCCGGCCGACGCGCTCGCCGCGGCGGCGACGCCTGCCGAGGCCGCCGCCGCCGAGGAAGCCGCGCTGCGCGACCGCGAGACCGATCCGCTCGACGCGATCCTCGCCGGCGACTGGCGCGACCCGAAGAACACCGCCCGCGACACCTGGCGGCATCCGCGCGAGACGCTGGCCTTCTTCGAGGTCGGCGCCAGCCAGCGCATCATCGAGATCAGCCCGGGTGGCGGCTGGTACACCGAGATCCTGGCGCCGCTGGCGCAGGGCAAGGGCAGCTACACCGGCGTGATCAACGATCCGGCGGCGTTCGCCGACGAGCGCACGCGCAACTACTACACCCGCAACAACACCGCGCTGCGCGACAAGCTCGCCGCGCGCGCCGACGTGTTCGGAAACGCCCGCCTGGTCGAGATCGATCCGCAGGCGCCGGTGCTCGGCGAGCCGAGCTCGGCCGACGTCGTGCTGACCTTCCGCAACGTGCACAACTGGGTCATGGACGGTTACGAGCGGCAGATGTTCCAGGCCTTCTTCGACGTGCTCGCTCCGGGCGGCGTGCTCGGCGTCGTCGAACACCGCGCGGCCGCCGGGCGCACGCTCGAGGAAGTGAAGGAGAGCGGCTACCTGCCGGAGGATTACGTGATCCAGCTCGCCACCGACGCCGGTTTCGTGCTCGAGGAGAAGAGCGAGATCAACGCCAACCCGGCCGACACCAAGGATCATCCCAACGGCGTCTGGACCCTTCCGCCCGGCAACAACCACGACGCCGCCGACGCCGCGAAGTACGCCGCGATCGGCGAGAGCGACCGCATGACCCTGCGCTTCCGCAAGCCGAAAGACGAGTAACGAGGGGAGAGGAACGAGTAACGAGTAGGAGCGGCTTCAGCCGCGATCCTCTCCACTCTTCGCTCTCCACTCTTTACTCGCCTTTCGCGGCGCTGGCCGCACGCTCGGGCTCCCACCCAGGAGCCCGCGCGATGAATCCCCACACCCTGCTCGGTACTGTGCTCGTGCTGCTGGCGCTGTCGGCGCTCGGCGGCATCGCGATGGGTCTCATCCGCCTCGCCGGCAAGCGCAACCCGCCGCCGTGGATGTCGATGGCGCACGGCCTGATGGCCGGCGCCGGCTTCACCCTGCTGGTCTACGGGCTGTTCGTGCTGGCGTTGCCGCGCAGCGCCGGCTGGGGCGCCGGCGCCCTGGCGATCGCCGCCCTCGGCGGCGTGGTGATGAACCTGGGCCACGACCAGAAGCAGCGGCTGATCCCGCGCAACCTGCTGGCCGCGCACGCCGTGCTGGCGATCGCCGGTTTCGCCCTCGTCGCCCTCGCCTGGACCGGCACCGATCCGCAGACCCTCGTGGCCCCCTGACCCGCCAGGCGGCCCAGCCGTTACTCGTTACTCGTTACTCTCCACTCGTTACTCGCTCTCCCGGTCTGCAGCCGCCACAGCGCCGCATACGCCCCGCCGCGGGCGACGAGTTCGTCGTGCGTGCCGGATTCGACGATGCGCCCGGCCTCCATCACGTGGATGGCGTCGGCGTGGCGGACGGTGCTGAGGCGATGCGCGACGACGAGGGTCGTGCGCTCGCGGCCGGCGCGCGCCAGCGAATGCTGGATCGCCGCCTCGGTCTCGTTGTCGACCGCGCTGGTCGCCTCGTCGAGCAGCAGGATCGCCGGGTCGCGGTAGAGCGCGCGCGCCAGGGCGATGCGCTGGCGCTGGCCGCCGCTGAGGTTGCCGCCGCGCTCGCCGACCGGGGCGTCGTAGCCGCCGGGCAGCGCGGCGATGAAGTCGTGGGCCTCCGCCGCGCGCGCCGCCGCCTCGATACGCGCACGGTCGTGGCCGATGTCGCCGTAGGCGATGTTGTCGGCGACGCTGCCGTCGGTCAGGAAGGGTTCCTGCGCCACATAACCGAGCCAGCCGCGCAGTGCCGCCGGGTCGAGCGTGGTGATGTCGGTGCCGTCGACGCGGATCGTGCCGCGCTTGGGGTCGAGGAAACGCAGCAGCAGCTTCAGCAGCGTGCTCTTGCCGGCGCCGGTACCGCCGACCAGGGCGACGGTGGCGCCGGCCGGCACCGCGAACGTCACCGCCTGCAGGGCCTGCCTTCCGTCGTAGTCGAACGCGACGCCGGCGAAGCTCAGCTCGCCGCGCGGACGTTTCGGCAGCTGGCCCTCGCCGCGCACCGGTACCGGCGTGTCGAGCAGGTCCATCACCCGGTTCACCGAGGCCATCGCGCGCTGGTAGAGGTCGACCATGTCGGCGAGCCGGGTCAGCGGCCACAACAGGCGCTGCGTCAGATAGACCAGCGCCGAATACGAACCGACACCGAGCTCGCCGCGCAGGGTCAGCACGCCGCCGTAGAGCAGGGTCGCGACGAAGCCGCAGAGGATCGCCATGCGGATCACCGGTGTGATCGCCGCCGAGAAGCGGATCGCCTCGGCATTGCGGGCGCGGAAACCGTCGCTGGCCTGGCGCAGGTGTTCGGCCTCGAAGGCTTCGGCGGTATAGGCCTGGATCGTCGCCATGCCGCCGAGGTTGTTGTTCAGCCGCGCCGACACCGTCGCCGCCGCCTCGCGCGCGGCGGCATAGCGCGGCGCCAGCCGCTTCTGGAACCAGAACGCGCCGACCAGGATCAGTGGGATCGGCAGGAAGGCGAGGAAGGCCAGCTTCGCGGTCAGGAAGAAGAACACCGCGCCGACCAGCAGCGACGACACCGCGACCTGGATCAGGTCGTTGGCGCCGGTGTTGAGGAAACGTTCGATCTGGTTGACGTCCTCGTTCAGCAGGGCCATCAGCCGGCCGCTGCGCTCGCGTTCGATCACCGCCGGTGGCAGCTGCTGCAGATGCCCGTAGGCGGCCTGGCGCAGCCCGTGCTGCAGTTCCTGCGCGAGGCCGCGCCAGCGCAGCGCGTACAGGTATTCGAACAGCGATTCGAGCACCCACACGATGATCGTCAGCGCCACCAGCACGTAGAGCTGGTGCAGCGGTTCGGGAAAGCCGGCGCGGGCGAGGAAGGAGTCGCGCTGGTTGACGACGACGTCGACCGCGACGCCGATCAGCAGTTCCGGCAGGACGTCGAACACCTTGTTGAGCACGGAATAGAGCGAGGCGCTCGCGACCGTGCGGCGGTGCGGACGGGCGAAGCCGGCGAGGCGGCGCAGCGGATGATCGGGCGACATGGGACGTCCTGGGCGGGCGCCGCGCCGTGGCGGGCGGCGGGCGGTGGCTGGAATCGAAACGACGGCAGCCAGTTTCCCACGGGCGTACACTCGACCCATGCTGATCGCCTTCAACAAGCCCTTCGGCGTGTTGTGCCAGTTCACCGACAAGACGGTGCCGCCGCGGCCGACGCTCGCCGGTTTCGAGCTGCCGCCGGGCGTCTATGCGGCCGGCCGCCTGGACCAGGATTCCGAAGGCCTGCTGCTGCTCAGCGACGACGGCCCGCTGATCGCCCGCATCAGCTCGCCGAAGTTCCACTGGCCGAAAACCTATCTG
Organism: Arenimonas composti TR7-09 = DSM 18010; assembly: GCF_000426365.1. Classification (GTDB taxonomy): domain Bacteria; phylum Pseudomonadota; class Gammaproteobacteria; order Xanthomonadales; family Xanthomonadaceae; genus Arenimonas; species Arenimonas composti. The sequence continues at coordinate 21,679 of NZ_AUFF01000006.1, forward strand.
GTCCAGGTCGAGGGCGATGCGGACGAGGAACAGCTGGCGGCATTGCGCGCCGGCGTCACCCTCGCGGACGGGCCGACGCGGCCGGCGAAGGTTCAGCGCCTGATCGGCCAGCCCGACTGGCTGTGGCCGCGGGATCCGCCGGTGCGTTTCCGCAAGTCGGTGCCCGAGAGCTGGATCGAGATGACGATCACCGAGGGCCGCAACCGCCAGGTGCGGCGGATGACCGCGGCGGTCGGACTGCCGACGCTGCGCCTGGTGCGGATCGCGGTCGGGCCGCACCGGCTCGAAGGCCTCGCCCCCGGCCACTGGCGCGAACTGGTGCAGTAGGCGGGGCCGGCCGGCGATGGGCTTCAAGGATCATTTCTCCGGCCACGCGGCGATCTACGCGGCAGCGCGGCCGACCTATCCCGATGAACTGTTCGACTGGCTGGCGGCGCAATGCCCGTCGCGGACCCTGGCCTGGGATGCCGGCTGCGGCAATGGCCAGGCGAGCCTGGCACTGGCCGACCGCTTCGACCACGTGCATGCCACCGACGCGAGTGCGGCGCAGATCGCCGCGGCACCGGCGCATCCGCGCATCCACTGGGCGGTGGAGCCGGGCGAAACGAGTTCGCTGGCGGACGCCAGCGCCGACCTCGTCACCGTCGCGCAGGCCTGGCACTGGTTCGATCATCCGCGCGCGATCGCCGAATTCCGCCGGGTGCTGCGCCCCGGCGGGGTGGTGGCGCTGTGGACTTACGGCATCTCGCGGGTCGATGCGGCGGTGGATGCGGTGTTCGACCGCCTGTACGACGGCCCGCTCGGGCCGTACTGGCCGCCGGAGCGGCGGCATGTCGAGAACGGCTATCGCGAACTGCCCTTCCCGTTCGCGGAAGTCACCACACCGGCGTTCGCGATGGTGCAGCGCTGGACGCTACCGCAATACCTGGCCTACCTGCGCAGCTGGTCGGCGAGCCAGCGCCACCTGGCGGCGACGGGCGTCGACGCGGTGAGCGCGATGGAAGCGGACTTCGCGGCCGCCTGGGGCGCGCCTGAGATGGGGCGCGAGGTGCGCTGGCCGCTCGGTCTGCGCGTTGGTAGTTCGTAGTTCGTACGAGGTACGAGGTAGGAAAGCGCGCGCTTCGCGCGAGGAGGTAGCCGCTCACCGCGACTACCTCCTACCTCGTACGAACTACGAACTGGTCTTGCTCGCGGCCTTGCGCGTGGTCTTCTTCGCCGGCGACTTCTTCGCGGCGGCGCCGGTCGACTTCGCCGTGGCGGTGGCCTTCTTCGCGACGACGTTGCGCGAGGTCTTCTTCGCCGGCGCGGCACCGCCGTCCTTCTTGCGCTTGTTGACCAGATAGACGGCGCCACCGACCGCGGCGAGCGCGGCGGCGGTGACCGCGGCGCCGACCGGGTGCTTGCGGACGGTGCGCACGGCGGCGGTGCCGCCCTTCTTCACCGCGGCGACGGCCGCCCCGGCACCGACGACGGCGCTGGCCTTGCTCGCCAGGTCGGAATTCTTCCAGGCCTTCTTCGCGATCTCGCCGCCTTCGTTCAACTTGGTCAGCGCGGTCGACACCAGTTCCTTCGTCTTGCTCATCGCGGATTCTCCGGGGCGTGGTCCAATCGGGGACAGCAGACTGCGACACCAGCCTACTGCAATCCGTGAAACCGGGGTCGCTGGTGCGGAAAGTACTCCGACCCCGGTTTCTACGTCCCCCGCGGCTTCGCCCGGTGCGTCGCCACCGCCGTCCAGGGATCCTCCGGCCACGGATGCCGCGGGTACCGTCCCTTCATCTCCCGGCGCACTTCCGGATAGGTGTTGCTCCAGAAGCTGCGCAGGTCGGCGGTGACCTGCAGCGGTTTACCGCCCGGCGACAGCAGGTGCAGGGTCAGCGGCACCCGGCCGTCGGCGATGCGCGGGGTATCGGCGAGGCCGAACAGTTCCTGCAGCTTCACCGCCAGCACCGGCGCGGCGCCGTGCCGGTAGTCGATGCCGCGCTCGAGGCCTGACGGCACCGCGATCCGCCGCGGCGCCAGGCGGTCGAGCTGCTGGCGCAGGGACCAGTCCAGCAGCGAGCGCAGCGCGTCTCCGAACTCCTCTTCGGAAAGGGCGTCCAGCCGCGTCTTGCCGGCGAAGGCCGGCTTCAGCCAGGTGTCGCGGGCGGCGAGCAGGGCGTCGTCCGAGAAGTCGGGCAGGCCCAGCTCCGGCATCCAGTCGCGCAGGCAGCGCACGCGTTCGCGCCACTGCTGCAGGGCTTCCGTCCACGGCAGCGACGCCAGCCCGAGTTCGCCGACCGCATCGGTGAGCGCCTGCGCGGCCGCCGCCGGATCCGGCCGACCAGCCGGGCGGCTGTCGACGACGATGCGTTCGAAGCGGCGTTCGCGCCGCGCGACCAGCCCGCGGGCCTGCGGATCCCAGCGCACCACGTCGCCCTCGAACCAGCCGGCGGCGAAGTCGCGCTCGAGCACCGCCTCGTCGACCGGCGCCGCACGCATCACCAGCGAATCCTTCGCCTCGAAGCGCAGCTCGACCGCGACGATCCAGGGTTCGCCGAATACCGCGCTGTCGTCGTGGATGCGCGCCATGCGGCCGTTGGCGAGCTGGTAGCGGCGCGGGTCGCCGGGATGCTGGCGGGCGATGCGGTCGGGGAAGGCGTGCGCGAGCAGGTCGCCGAGCCGGTGCGCCGGCACGTCGACCGGTGGCGCGGCGTCGCAGCGCAGGCGGCGGCGCCACTGCTTCGCGGCCTGGTCGATCGCCGCGAGCGCGCCGCGGTGGGCATGGCCGGGCGCGCGTCCGGCGCGGAAGGCGGCCAGCGCCTGCCAGCGGGCGGCGAGGCCGTCGCTGCGTTCGCGCAGGGGATCGCGCGCTTCCAGCAGGGCGGCGAGGTCGCCGGCGAGGGCGACATCGGCTGGCGCCCTCGGCGCGCAGAGCATCGCCGCCAGCCGCGGATGCGTACCCAGCGCGAGCAGGCGGCGGCCGAACGCGGTGATGCGGCCGTCGCGGTCGAGCGCGCCGAGCCGGCGCAGCAGTTCGTCGGCGGCCGCGAGTGCCCCCGCCGGCGGCGGATCCGGGAAGCGCAGGTCGCGACTGCCCCAGGCCGCCAGTTCCAGCGCCAGCCCCGCGAGTTCGACCTGGGCGATTTCCGGCGTGCGGTTCGGCTCCAGCCGCAGCGAGGCCGGCCACAGCCGATACGCCCAGCCCTCGGCGACACGACCGGCGCGGCCGGCGCGCTGGTCGGCCGAGGCCTGTGAGATGGCGACCGTCTCCAGCCGCGAGAAACCCGAATTCGGGTCGTAGCGCGGTTCGCGCGCCAGGCCGCTGTCGATCACCACGCGCACGCCGGGCAGGGTCACCGAGGATTCGGCGACATTGGTCGCCAGCACGATGCGGCGGCGACCCTGCGGATCCGGCTGCAGCGCCGCCTGCTGCGCCTCGACCGGCAGTTCGCCGTGCAGCGGCAGGACGACGACGTCTGCCGGCTGCCCGCCCTCGCCCGCCGAGGACTGCAGGCGTTCCTGCAGCTGCGCACTCGCCTCGGCGATCTCGCGCTGGCCGGGCAGGAACGCCAGCAGGTCGCCGGGATGCGAGGACAGCGCGTGTTCGATGCAGCGGCGCAGCTGCACGGTGGCGGCTTCGTCGCGGCGCCCCGCGAAATGCGCGATCTCGACCGGGAAACTGCGCCCGGCGCTGCTCAGCCGCGCTGCATCGAGGAAGCTCGCGAGGCGTTCCCCGTCCAGGGTCGCCGACATCACCACGAGGCGCAGGTCCTCGCGCAGTTGCGCCTGCACGTCCAGCGCCAGCGCCAGCCCGAGGTCGCCGGAGAGATGGCGTTCGTGGAACTCGTCGAAGATCACCGCGGCGACACCGTCGAGCAGCGGGTCGTCCTGGATCATCCGGCTCAGGATGCCTTCGGTGACCACCTCGACCCGCGTGCGCGCCGACACCTTCGCCTCGAAGCGGATGCGGTAGCCGACGGTCTCGCCGACCGGCTCGCCGAGCTGGCGCGCCATGAAGCCGGCCGCCGCGCGCGCCGCGACCCGGCGCGGCTCCAGCATCAGGATGCGGCCGTCGCCGCGCCAGGCCGCATCGAGCAGGGCCAGCGGTACCTGGGTGGTCTTGCCGGCGCCGGGCGGCGCTTCGAGCACGAGGCGCGAATGCGTCGCCAGGCTGTCGAGCACCTTCGGCAGCAGGGCGGCGATCGGGAACTGCGTCATCCCCCCATTGTAGGAGCGCCTTCAGGCGCGATGCTTTCCTGCGCTGCGCGCAGGAAGCAGGGCATCGCGCCTGAAGGCGCTCCTACAATGGGGGGATGGAACTCATCGATATCGGCGCCAACCTGGGCCACGAATCCTTCGCCCACGATTTCGACGCGATGCTGGCGCGTGCCCGCACCGCCGGGGTCGTGCAGATGGTCGCCACCGGTGCCAGCCGCGAGGGCTCGCCGAAGGCGCTGGAACTCGCCCGCGCGCATCCCGGCCTGCTGTTCGCGACCGCCGGCGTGCACCCGCACCACGCCACCGAGGTCACCGCCGAGGGCGAGAACGAGCTGCGCGCGCTGCTGCGCGAACCCGAGGTGGTGGCGGTGGGCGAATGCGGCCTCGACTACTTCCGCGACTTCTCGCCGCGGCCGGCGCAGCGCCGCGCCTTCGAACGCCAGCTCGAACTCGCGGTCGAATGCGGCAAACCGCTGTTCCTGCACCAGCGCGACGCGCACGCGGATTTCGTCGCGATCCTGCGCCAGTTCGAGGGCCGCATCGGCCCCGCCGTCGTGCACTGCTTCACCGGAACGAAGGCCGAGTGCTTCGAGTGCCTGGACCACGACTGGCACATCGGCATCACCGGCTGGCTCTGCGACGAGCGCCGCGGCCAGCATCTGCGCGAGTTCGTGAAGGACATCCCGGCGCACCGGCTGATGGTCGAGACCGACGCGCCCTACCTGCTGCCGCGCACGCTGCGGCCGATGCCGAAGGACCGCCGCAACGAGCCGGCCTTCCTGCCGCATATCGTCGAGGAGCTCGCGAAGGACCGCGGCGAGGCGGTCGAGGTCACGGCCGCCGCCACCACCGCGACCGCGCGCAGCTTCTTCCGCCTGCCGCTGCCGACGCAACGGTCGGAACCGTCGGAACCGTAGGAGCGCCTTCAGGCGCGATGCCCCTCACCGCGCCACCGTAGGAGCGCCTTCAGGCGCGATGCTTTCCTGCGCGGTGCGTAGGAAGAAGGGCATCGCGCCTGAAGGCGCTCCTACAGGGGGGAGGGGGTCAGCTGCGGAGGCCGACGCCGCGCTTGAGCAGGTACAGGCCGACGCCGCCCAGCACGATCACGAAGGCCAGCATCAGCGCATACGCGGTCCCGACCGGCACGTCGCTGGTGCCGAGCAGGCCGTAGCGGAAGGCGTTGACCATGTAGAAGATCGGGTTCAGGCGCGTCGCCGATTCGGCCCAGCCCGGCAGCAGCGTCACCGAATAGAACACGCCGCCCAGATACGTGAGCGGGGTCAGGATGAAGGTCGGCACCAAGGCGATATCGTCGAACTTCTTCGCATAGACCGCATTCACGAAGCCGGCCAGCGAGAAGATCGTCGCGCCGAGCAGCACGGTCGTGAACGTGACCAGCGGATGCGGGATCGCGACGCGCACGAACAGGGTCGCGATGCACAGCACGATCGCGCCGACCATCACCCCGCGCAACACGCCGCCGGCGACGTAGCCGCCGAGGATCACCCAGTTCGGCATCGGGCTGACCAGCAGCTCCTCGACGTGGCGGCCGAACTTCGCGCCGAAGAACGACGACGAGATGTTGCCGTACGCGTTCTGGATCACCGCCATCATCACCAGGCCCGGGACGATGAACTCCATGTAGGAGATGCCGTCCATCGGCCCGATGCGGCTGCCGATGAGCGTGCCGAAGATCAGGAAGTACAGCGTCATCGTGATCGCCGGCGGCACCAGCGTCTGCGCCCAGATGCGCAGGATGCGCGAGACCTCGCGGCGGGCGATCGTGCGGATCGCGACCAGGTTCGGATGCGCGCTCATGCCCGCTTCTCCGACGCCGCGGCGGCTTCCGGCTGGCCGGTCAGGCGCACGAACAGCTCCTCGAGCCGGTTCGACTTCGTCCTCATCGAGCGCACGCGGATGCCGGCGCCGGCGAGTGCCGCGAACACGCGGTTGAGGTCCATCTCGCGCGGCATCTCCAGGTCGAGCGTGTGGTCGTCGGTGGCGACGAGGGTGGCGCCGGGGATGTCCGGCAGCGTCGCCGGCAGGGCGCCGTCGACGTCGAACAGGAAGCCCTCGACGTCGAGCTTGGCGAGCAGCGCCTTCATCGGCCCCTGCTCGATGATGCGGCCGCGGTCGATGATCGCCAGGTTGCGGCACAGGCTCTCGGCTTCCTCGAGGTAATGCGTGGTGAGGATCACCGTGGTGCCGGCGGCGTTCACTTCCTTCAGCGTCTTCCACATGCCGCGGCGGATCTCGATGTCGACGCCGGCGGTGGGCTCGTCGAGGATCAGCAGCTTCGGCCGGGTCATCATCGCGCGGGCGATCATCAGCCGGCGCTTCATGCCACCCGACAGCGTTCGCGACATCGTCTTCGCCTTCTCCGAAAGCTGCGCCCGCGCCAGTTCCTGGTTCGCGCGCACGACGGCCTCGGCACGCGGGATGCCGTAGAACCCGGCGTAGTTCACCAGGATGTCGAACGGCGTCTCGAACATGTTGAAGTTGATTTCCTGCGGCACCAGGCCGATCAGGCGCATCGCCTGCGAGCGCTGGGCGTGCAGGTCGACGCCGAACACCTTCACCTCGCCGGCGCTCTTGTTGGCCAGCGAGCTGACGATGCCGATCAGGGTCGACTTGCCGGCGCCGTTGGGGCCGAGCAGGGCGTAGAAATCGCCGGGGGCGACGCTCAGCGAGATGCCCTTCAGGGCCTCGACGCCGGTCGCGTAGGTCTTGCGGAGATCGCGGATCTCCAGCGCGGGAACGGTGGTCATGGAACTCCTGGAAAACCTGGCGCGGCGCGTGATGGCGGTTCGGCCCGGTCGGCGAACCTGCGCGCTGCGACGACGGGCCGTATCATAGCGGCCCTTCCGTCGCCGGCCCGGCCGGTCCGACGGGACAGTGTTTCCCGACCCGGAGCCGCCTTGGCCATCGTCCATTTCCCGCTGAAGCTGCAGGGCAGCCGCATGCTCGCGCCGACGGTGCGCCACCTCGAGTTCAGCCGCGACGACGGCAAGCCGCTGGATTTCGTCCCCGGCCAGTTCATCCAGGTGCACTTCAACTACGCCGACGGCACCCCGACCAAGCGCAGCTATTCGCTGGCGACGATGCACGACCACGCCCTCGGCCCCGGGGAAACCATCGAGATCGCCGTCAGCTACGTGCCCGGCGGCGCCGCGACGGCGCTGTTCGCGGCGCTCGACGAGGGCCAGCAGATCATGGCCAGCGGCCCCTACGGCCGCTTCTGCCTGATGCCGGCCGACGCCAACCGCCGCTACCTGCTGGTCGGCACCGGCACCGGCGTGACCCCGTACCGGGCGATGCTGCCGCAGCTCGCGGAGATGATGGCCGGCCGCGGCGTCGAGGTCGTGCTGCTGTTCGGCTGCCGCACCCCGGCCGAACTGCTCTACGGCGACGATTTCCGCGCCTTCGCCGCGGCCCACCCGGGCTTCCGCTTCGTGCCCTGCTTCAGCCGCGAACTGCCGGCACCCGGCCACCCGGCCTTCCACGCCGACATGCGCCGCGGCTACGTCCAGGACGCACTGGTCGAGTTCGCGCCGGACGCCGCCACCGACATCGCCTACCTCTGCGGCAACCCGAACATGGTCGACGCGGTGTTCGAGTCCCTGAAGGGCGCCGGCCTGGCGGTGCCGCACATCCGCCGCGAGAAATACGTCTCGAGCAAGTAGAAGGCTTCGCGTTCGTCACATTCGCGGCGGCGGTCCCGTCTGTCATCCTGTGCGCCGCTTTCGGCGATGGGAGTCCGACATGAAGCCGTTGTTGTTGCCGCTCGCCCTCGGGCTCGCGCTGGCCGCCGTGCCGGCGCAGGCCCGCACCTGGGGCAGCCTGGAATTCAGCGAATGCGAGCTCGCGCAGGCCGGGAGCGGCGCCACCGTGCGCGCCGAGTGCGCGACGCTCGAGGTGCCGGAGAATCCGGACCAGCCCGATGGCCGCCGCATCACCCTGAAGATCGCGATGGCCGCCTCCCGTGCGGCCGAGCCGCGGCCGGACCCGGTGATCTTCTTCGCCGGCGGCCCCGGCCAGGCGGCGACCGAGAGCTGGGCGAACATCGCCGCGGGTTTCGCGCGCATTCTCGAGAAGCGGCACGTCATCTTCGTCGACCAGCGCGGCACCGGCGGCTCGAACCGGCTCGCCTGCGCGATGCCCGAAGACTTCGCAGCCGACAGCGAGGTCGCGGACGTGCAGGTTCGGATGGCGCGCGACTGCCTCGCCGGTTTCGCCGACACGGACGTCGCGATGTACACCACGTCGGTCGCGGTGCGCGACATCGAAGCGGTGCGGCAGGCGATCGGCGCGCCGCAGCTCAATCTCTACGGCGGTTCCTACGGCACCCGCGTCGCCCAGGAATACGCGCGCCGTTTTCCGCAGGCGGTGCGCAGCATCATCCTCGACGGCGTGGTGCCGGCCGAGCTCGCGCTCGGCAGCGAGCACGCGGTGAACCTGGAGGCCGCGCTGAAGGGGATCCTCGCCCGCTGCGCGCAGCAGACCGGCTGCACCGAGGCCTTCGGCGATCCCTACGCGACCCTGTACACGCTGCGCGACCGCGCGCGCGCCCAGCCGCTGCCGGTGAGTGTGCGCGATCCGCTCAGCCATCGCCCGCGCGACCTGCGCCTGGACGAGGCGGCGGTGGTGACGATCGCGCGCCTGTTCGCCTATGCGCCCGAGACGGCGGCCCTGCTGCCGCTTCTGCTCGACGAGGCCGCGAAGGGGCGGCCGGAGTCGCTGGTCGCGCAGGCCTCGCTGGTCTTCGACTCGCTGGCCGGGCAGATCAACCACGGCATGCAGCTGTCGGTGATCTGCGCCGAAGACGCACACCGGCTCGGTGACCGCGCCGACGATGCCGCGCTGATCCTCGGCAATTCGATCGTCGGCGTCACCGCCAACCAGTGTGCGGTCTGGCCGAAGGGGCCGGTGTCACCGGACTTCAACGCGCCGCTGCGCACCGACATTCCGGTGCTGCTGCTGTCGGGCGAGTTCGACCCGGTGACGCCGCCGCGTTACGGCGAGCAGGTGCTCGCGCATCTCGGCAAGGCGCGCCACCTGGTCGGTCCGGGCCAGGGCCACATCCTGCTCAACCGCGGCTGCACGCCGCGCCTGGCGGCGGAGTTCGTCGAGGGCCTGGATCCGGCGGCGCTGGAAACCGCCTGCCTGGACGCGCTGCGACCGCTGCCGTTCTTCCTCGACTACAACGGAGCCGCGCCATGATCGTAGTCCGCGACCTGCACAAGGCCTTCGGCAAGGTCACCGCCGTCGACGACGTCGGCTTCCGCGCCGCCGACGGCCGCATCACCGGCCTGCTCGGCCCGAACGGCGCCGGCAAGACGACGACGCTGCGCATGCTCTACACGCTGATGCGGCCGGATCGCGGGCAGGTGCTCGTCGACGGTATCGATGCCGCGGTCGACCCGACCGGCGTGCGTCGCCGCCTCGGCGTGCTGCCCGACGCCCGCGGCCTGTACAAGCGCCTGACCGGCCGCGAGAACATCCGCTACTTCGGCCGCCTGCACGGGCTCGACGAGGCGACGATCGACGCGCGCATCGCGGTGCTGGCGAAGGCGCTGGAGATGGACGACATCATCGACCGCCGCACCGAGGGTTTCTCGCAGGGCCAGCGCGTCAAGACGGCGATCGCGCGCGCACTGGTGCACGACCCGCGCAACGTGATCCTGGACGAGCCGACCAATGGCCTGGACGTGATGGCGACGCGGGCGATGCGCCGCTTCCTGCACCAGCTGCGCGACGAGGGCCGCTGCGTGCTGTTCTCGAGCCACATCATGCAGGAGGTCGCCGCGCTCTGTGACCACATCGTCATCATCGCCCGCGGCCGCGTCGTCGCCGAGGGCAGTGCCGACGAACTGCGCGCGATGACCGGCGAGGCGAATCTCGAGGACGCCTTCGTCAAGGCGATCGGCACCGAAGAAGGACTGATGGCATGAGCGCCGCACGCACCGTTTTCTGGAAGGAAGTGATCGAGAACCTGCGCGACCGCAAGACGGTGTTCAACGCGCTGGTGCTCGGCCCGCTGCTGGGCCCGGTCGTCTTCATCATGATGATGAAGTTCATGATCAGCCTGCAGATCACCAGCGCCGAGAAGCCGCTCGAGCTGCCGGTGATCGGTGCGGAGCACGCGCCGAACCTGGTCGACTGGCTGCGCGGCCAGGGCGTCAGCGTGAAGGATCCACCGTCCGACGCCGAGGCCGCCGTGCGCGGCGGCGACGCGATGATGGTGCTGCTGATCCCGGCGGATTTCGCGACGCACTGGCGCCGCGGCGAGACCGCGCAGCTCGAGCTGCTGTTCGACAGCTCCGACCAGAAGGCGCGGGCGCCGGTCGCACGGATCGACGGACTGCTCGAGGCCTACGGGAGGCAGACCACCGCGCTGCGCATCGCCGCGCGTGGCCTGCATCCGGCGCTGCTGCGGCCGCTCGTCGTCGCCGACCGCGACATCGCCAGCCGCCAGCAGCGCGCCGGCCAGCTGCTGAGCTTCCTGCCCTACCTGCTGGTGATCGGCGCCTTCCTCGGCGGCATGTACCTGGCGATCGACACCACCGCCGGCGAACGCGAGCGGCAGTCGCTGGAGCCGCTGCTGGCGAGCCCGGCGACGCGCGCGCAGATCGTGCTCGGCAAGCTCGGCGCGACCTTCGGTTTCGCGATGACGAGCATGTTGCTGAGCCTGGTCGCGTTCGCGCTCGCGTTCCCGTTCATCCCGCTCGACAGGCTCGGCATGAACGTCGACTTCGGGCCGGGCCTGATCCTGCGCGCGGCCCTGCTGATGGTGCCGCTGGTGATGTGCTTCGCGGCGCTGCAGACGATCGTCGCCGCCTACGCGAAGAGCTACCGCGAGGCGCAGACCTACCTGTCACTGCTGATGCTGCTGCCGATGCTGCCGTCGCTGGTGCTGATGATGAACCCGATGCGCGGCGAACTGTGGATGTCGGCGGTGCCGCTGCTGTCGCAGAACGTGCTGGTGATGGAGATCGCCCGCGGCGAGACCGTCGAGCTGCTGCGCTTCGCCCTCAGTTTCGGCTCGACCCTGGCGCTGGCGGTGCTGCTGGTGATGCTCGCGGTGCGCATTTATCACCGGGAGCAGCTCGCCGTCTCCGCTTGAGGAGGCGGCGCGGCGGCCCACTCACTCGTTCCTCCTCTTTCGAGAAACGAGGAACGAGGAACGAGTGAGGGCCCGCGCTTCGCGCGAAAAACAAAGAGCCCGGCCTAGGCCGGGCTCTTTGCTTTCAGAGGGGGAGAAAGTGGTGGAGCCACAGGTTCGCGGCGAACCACTCGTTCCTCGTTCCTCGTTTCTCGTTCCTCGCCTTACGGCCGGAAAGTGAAAGTGCGCTGCATCGTCGCCGGCGCGTCCATCGGCTCGAACTGCCAGCCCTTGACGGTGTTGATGACGCCGCGCTCGAACTCGCCGCGCGGCTGCGCGCGGATCACGCGGACGTCGGTGACGCTGCCGTTGGCGGCGATGCTGATTTCGACGGTGACCTCGCCGGTGATGCCCGCGCGGATCGCCGAACGCGGGTACTCCGGCTGCGGGGTGCGCACGCCGACCGGGGTCGTGCGGCGCGGGGCCGGGGTCGCGGCCGGAGCCGGCGGCGGCGTCGGGGTAGCGACGGTCGCCGGCGGCGGCGTCACCGGCGCCGGGGTCGGCTCGGGCGTCGGGGCCGGGGTCGGTTCCGGAGTGGGCGCCGGCGCCGGGGTGGCGGGGGCGGCGGCCGCAGCGGCGGCTTCGGCAGCGGCGCGGGCGGCGGCGGCTTCGGCGTCGCGGCGGCGCTGCTCCTCGCGGGCGGCTTCCTGGGCGACGCGGTCGGCGGCGGCGGCCTGACCCTTGGCGATCGAGTCCTTGATGCGCGGCAGCGCCGGCGCCTGCGGGTCGGTGTTCTCGATCAGGGTGCGCAGACGCTCGGCCTCGATGAAGTCCTCGCGGTTGATCGCCTGTTCGGCGGCGATGATCGCGTAGGGCATCAGGTCGATCAGGGCGCTCTCGGCCGAGGCGTCCGGGGTCGCGCTGCGCGACCGCAGCTTCAGGAAGTACTCCATCGCGTTGTCGCCGGCCGGGGCGTACAGACGCTGCTCGCGCAGGGCCTGGTTGCCGCGCTCGCGCAGCTCTTCCGGGCTCAGCGCGTCGAGGGCGGCGGCGGCTGCGGCGGCCGCTTCACGGGCAGCGATTTCCTCGGCGCTCGGACCCGCCGGGGCGGCGGCCGCGGGCGCACTATCGCCGTCGGCAGCCGGCTCGTCGCCGCCACCGCAGGCAGTCAGGCCCAGTCCCAGGCCCAGGACGATGGCCCAGCCGAGGACCCGTTTCGGTGCAGCGAGCGACGCATTCATGGTTTTCCCCTGGGTAAACGATGCATGACCTTCAGCACACTAGGACTTGGCCGTATTGTCAAGCAGATGCCGTCTCGGCTGCGACGTCCGACACACTTACTTGCCGATGCAGAAGCTGGCGAAGATGCGGCCCAGCAGGGCGTCGGCATCGACCCTGCCGGTGATCTCGCCGAGGGTGTCCTGGGCCAGCCGCAGTTCCTCCGCCGCCAGCTCGCCGGAACCTGCCGCGAGGTGGCCGGCGGCGGCGGCCAGACGCGCGCCGGTACGGGCCAGCGCGTCGAGATGGCGGGCGCGGGCACTGAAGCTGCCGTCACTGCCCTCGCCCAGGCCGGCGGCCTGGCGCAGGCGCGCCCGCAAAAGGTCCAGGCCGGCGCCGGCGCGCGCCGACAGCCACAGGTGCTCGCCGTCGTCGCGGGGTTCCGCGTGCGGTGCGACGCCGCTGAGATCGCACTTGTTGTGCAGCCACAGCACCGGCAAGCCGGTCGGTAGCGCGAGGTCGCCGTCGGCGACCGGTGCGGCCAGGCTGTCGTCGAGCACCGCCAGCACCAGGTCGGCGCGCTGCAGCTCGGCGCGGGCGCGGCGGATGCCCTCGGCCTCGACCTCCTCGGGGGTGTCACGCAGGCCGGCGGTGTCGACCAGGGTCAGTTCGATGCCGTCGACGGCGATGCGCTCGCGCAGCAGGTCGCGCGTCGTGCCGGCCACTGCGGTGACGATCGCGCGGTCCTCCCCGGCCAGCGCGTTGAGCAGCGAGGACTTGCCGGCATTCGGGGCGCCGGCGATCACCACGTGGAGGCCGTCGACCAGGCGCTTGCCGCGTTCGGCCCCGGCATGCAGCGCGGCGAGTTCGGCGCGCAGGGTGGCGAGCCGCTCGCGCAGTTCCGGGGCGGCGAGGAAGTCGACTTCCTCTTCGGGGAAATCCAGCGCCGCCTCGATCCAGACGCGCAGCGCGGTCAGCGCCTCGACGAGGGCCTCGACCCGGCGCGAGAACACGCCGTCGAGCGAGCGGCGGGCGGCGCGTGCCGCGGCCTCGCTGCCGGCGGCAATCAGGTCGGCGACCGCCTCGGCCTGGGCCAGGTCCAGCCGGCCCTCGAGGAAGGCGCGTTCGGTGAATTCGCCCGGCCGCGCCGGCCGCGCACCGAGCTGCAGGCAGCGGCGCAGCAGCTGCGCAAGCAGCACCGGGCTGCCGTGGCCCTGCAGTTCGAGCACGTCCTCGCCGGTATACGAATGCGGCGCCGGGAAGAACAGCAGCAAGCCGTCGTCGATGACCTCGCCGTCGCCGTCGCGAAAGCGCGCCCAGTGCGCATGCCGCGGCCGCGGCGGCCGCCCCAGCAGGACGGCGGCGATGCCCGGGCAGGCCGGGCCGCTGAGGCGGACGATGCCGACGCCGGCGGCGCCGGCGGCGGTGGCGATCGCGGCGATGGTGTCGCGGTCCGACATCGCCGGCGGTCGCGGCTTACTTCGCGGCGGCCTTCGCCGGCGTGGCGCCGCCGTAGCGCCGCGTCATGATCCACTGCTGCAGCAGGCCGAGCAGGCCGTTGGTGCACCAGTACAGCACCAGGCCGGCCGGGAAGAAAGCCATCACGACGCCGAACGCCAGCGGCATGAAGGTCATCATCTTCTTCTGCATCGGGTCCATGCCCGGCATCGGCGTCATCTTCTGGGTGAGGTACATCACCGCGAGGTTCAGCGCCGGCAGCACGTAGTACGGGTCGGGCGCGGTCAGGTTCTGGATCCAGCCGATCCACGGCGCCTGCCGCATCTCGACGCTCTCGAGCAGCATGTAATAGAGCGCGATGAAGATCGGGAAGGTCACCAGGATCGGCACGCAGCCGCCGAGCGGATTGATCTTCTCCTTGCGGAACAGCTCCATCTGCGCCTGCGCGTACTTGTTGCGGTCGTCGCCGTAACGTTCCTTCAGCGCCTCGAGCCGCGGCTGGATCGCGCGCATGCGCGCCGCGCTCTTGTACTGCTTGGCGCTGACCCACAGCAGCGCCAGCTTGATGATCACCACGGTCAGGATGATCGCCCAGCCCCAGTTGCCGGTCAGCTTGTGCAGCGGCGACAGCACGTAGTCGAACATCGGCTGGGCGATGAAGGTGAAGATGCCGTAGTCCAGCGTCTTGTTCAGGCCCGGGGCGATCTGCTGCATCTGCTCCTGCAGTTTCGGGCCGACCCAGATCCGCACCTCGCGGGTGAGCTCGGAACCCGGCGCGACCTCGAACGCGGCGCCGATGCCGCGCACCTGGTAGCGCTGGTTGCCGGCGAGCGCCTGCATCGTGAACTTCTGCGGCTCGTCGGTCGCCGGGATCCAGGCCACCGCGAAGTGGTGCTGCAGCATGCCGATCCAGCCGCCGGTGGCGTCGCGGCTCAGCGCGCCGTCGTCGATCAGGTCCTCGGTCTTGACCTTCTCGAACTTCTCGATCGGGTCGTACCAGGCGGCGCCGACGAAGCTGTAGGTCTCGGGATTGGTGAAGCTGTAGCCGCCCGAGCCCTGGATGGCCCGCTGCAGCTGGGTGTAGCCGAAGCCGCGCCACGGCGCGGCGCCGCGGTTGGCGATCTCGTGGCGGACGGTGACCGCGTAGGAGCCGCGGCTCAGCACGAACACCTTGCGCACGCTCAGGCCGGTGGCCGGGTCGGTCCACAGCAGCGGCACCTCGAGGCTGTCGGCACCGTCGGCGAGACGGAACGCGGTCTGGCCGCCTTCGACCTGGAACAGCGCCTCGTGGGTCGGGGCAGCGCCGCCGCCGACCGCGGCCAGGCCGCTGTGCGCGACCGACCAGGTACGCGGCTGGCCGCTCAGCAGCTGCACGCGGACGTCCGGGGTTTCCTTCTTCACCGGGTACTGCAGCAGCTCGGCGCCGACCAGGGTGCCGCCGCGGGTGTCGATGCGCAGGTCGAGCACGTCGGAGGCGACGCTGATCGTCCGCGCGTTCGTCTCGACCACGACCGGGGCCGGCGCGGCTTCCGGCAGCGGGCCGGTGCTCGGCGCGGTCGGCGGCGCGGAGCCGTCGTCGGCGAGGACCGGCGGCGCATCCGCGGGGATCGCGGCGGCGGTCGGGTCGGCGGCGGGCACGACGGCGGTCGGCTCGTTCCAGCGCATGAACAGCAGCACGGCGACGGCGATCCACGCGAACAACAGGAAGGTACGGGTCTGGTTCATGGGCAGGCGGCGCGGCAGCGGCGAAACGCCGGGCGGCGCGAGATCTCGGTCAGGATTCGGGAGCCGGAGGGGCGACGCCTTCCGGGGAGGCCGGCATTGTGCCGGGCGGGGGTACGGCCTTCAACGACCGCACCCGTGCCAGCAATTGCAGGAACTGGGCCCGCAGCTCGGCATTTTCCAGGGTACGGCTGCCCGGCTGGGCGATCAGTACGTAGTCGCCGCCCGGCAGGCCGGCGCGTTCGTGGCGGAAGGCGTCGCGCAGCACGCGCTTGATGCGGTTGCGGCCGACGGCGCGCTTGTCGACCTTTCTGGACACGGCGACGCCGAGCCGGGGCGGAGCCTCGGCCCGGGGCAGGGCGAACAGGCGGAGCTGCGGACTGTTGAAGCGTCGGCCGCCGTCGAAAACCGCCTTGAACTCGGCGGCGCTGCGCAGGCGCGCAGCGGGCGGGAACGAGCGGTCCGGGGCGGGCGGCGGCGTGGTCACGTCCCGCGCGGTCGGCGCCGGCGAACCGGCGCCGGGAAATCAGACGGCGAGGCGGGCACGACCCTTGGCGCGGCGGCGCGCCAGGATCTTGCGGCCGTCGGCGGTCTTCATGCGGGCGCGGAAACCGTGGTCGCGCTTGCGCTTGAGGTTGCTGGGCTGGTAGGTGCGCTTGGTGGCCATGGCGGCAAGGGATTCTTGGGCGGAAAGACCGGCGACTATAGCCGTCGCGGCGGCGGGCGGTCAAGCCGGATTCGCGTGGCAGGCCCGGGGCGGCGGCGCTAGACTGCCCGTCCCCGAAACTTATCCACAGCGCCCGTCCGCGAGCGCTGCGGGCTGGAATGCCACTTTGAACATGGATGCTGCCTGGCCGCGCTGCCTGGAACGCCTCGAATCCGAACTGCCGGCGGACGAGGTCCACACCTGGCTGCGACCGCTGCAGGCCGAGGCCCTGGCCGACGGTCTGACCCTCTACGCCCCGAACGAATTCGTCGTCGACCGGGTCCGCGAGCACTACCTGGCGCGGATCCGCGAGCTGGTGGCGCATTTCGCCGGCGGCCCGGCGGCGGTCGCGGTCGCGGTGGGCTCGATCCGCCGCCCGGACGCGCCCGTCGCGAGCCCGGCCACTGCCGCGGCGCGGCCGGTGGTCGAGTTCGCGGGCAACCTGGACCCGCACTACACCTTCGAGAACTTCGTCGAGGGCCGCAGCAACCAGCTCGGCCGCGCCGCCGCGCTGCAGGTCGCGCAGAACCCCGGCAAGGCCTACAACCCGCTGCTGCTATACGGCGGCTCGGGCCTGGGCAAGACCCACCTGATGTACGCCGCCGGCAACCTGATGCGGAAGAACAACCCCGGCATGCGCGTGCTCTACCTGCGCTCGGAGCAGTTCTTCAGCGCGATGATGAAGTCGCTGCAGGAACGCTCGATGGACCAGTTCAAGCGGCAGTTCCAGCAGGTCGACGCGCTGCTGATCGACGACATCCAGTTCTTCGCCGGCAAGAACACCACGCAGGAGGAGTTCTTCCACACCTTCAATGCGCTGTTCGACGGCAAGCAGCAGATCATCCTGACCTGCGACCGCTACCCGCGCGAGGTCGAGAACCTGGAGACGCGGCTGAAGACGCGGCTGACCTGGGGCCTGAGCGTGGCGATCGAGCCGCCGGACTTCGAGACCCGCGCCGCGATCATCGCCGCCAAGGCGATCGAGCGCGGCATCGCGCTGCCGGACGACGTCGCCTACCTGATGGCCAAGCGGATGCGCTCGAACGTGCGCGACCTCGAGGGCGCGCTGAACACGCTGGCCGCGCGCTCGAACTTCATGGCCAGGCCGATCACCGTCGAGTTCGCGCAGGAGACCCTGCGCGACCTGCTGCGCGCCCAGCAGCAGGCGGTGTCGATCAGCAACATCCAGAAGACCGTGGCAGACTACTATCAGCTGCGAATCCAGGACCTGTTGTCGAAGCGGCGGACGCGTTCTCTGGCGCGGCCGCGGCAGATGGCGATGGCGCTCAGCAAGGAACTGACCGAGCACAGCCTGCCCGAAATCGGCGATGCCTTCGGTGGCCGCGACCACACCACCGTGATGCACGCCTGCAAGGTCATGCGCGAACTGCGCGAGACCGACGGCCGGCTGCGCGAGGACTGGGACAAGCTGCTGCGCAAGCTCAGCGAGTGATTCCTGGGGGCGGGCTGTGGACAAGTTGGGGAGCGAATCCGGTGCCCGGATTTGTCCACAGCTTGTCCCACCGTCACGGGGGCTTCACCCACAGCTTGGACGAGTCGATTTTTTGCTTTCGAATCAAGTGGTTGGACCAGTTGTCCCGGGAAATTCCGGACTCTACCGCCACCAGTTTTTGATCTATCCACTTTCTGGAGCTTGGGGACCCGCATGCGTTTCAGCCTGACGCGAGAAGTACTGCTCAAACCGCTGCAGCAGGTCGTCAATGTGGTCGAGCGGCGGCAGACGCTGCCGGTGCTGGCGAACCTGCTGGTCAATGTCGACGGCAACCGCCTGTCGATGACCGGCACCGACCTCGAAGTCGAAATGGTCGCCCGCGCCGACGTCGACGACGCCCAGCCCGGCGAAACCACGATTCCGGCGCGCAAGCTGTTCGAAATCGTCCGCGCCCTGCCCGACGGCTCGAAGGTCACTCTCAGCCAGTCCGGCGAGAAGGTCACCGTCCAGGCCGGCCGCAGCCGCTTCACCCTGGCCACCCTGCCCGCCAACGACTTCCCGGCCGTCGAGGACGTGGAACCGGTCGAGCGCATCCGGGTGCAGGAAGGGGCCCTGAAGGAGCTGATCGAGCGCACCGCGTTCGCGATGGCGCAGCAGGACGTCCGCTACTATCTCAACGGCCTGCTGCTGGACCTGCGCGAGGACTCGCTGCGCTGCGTCGCCACCGATGGGCATCGCCTGGCGCTCTGCGAGGCGCCGCTGCCGGCCGGCGCCCAGACCCGCAAGCAGATCATCGTCCCGCGCAAGGGCGTGCTCGAGCTGCAGCGCCTGCTCGAGGGTGGCGACCGCGAGATCGAGCTCGAGATCGGGCGCAACCACGTGCGGATGCGCCGCGAGGACGTCACCTTCACCTCGAAGCTGATCGACGGCCGCTTCCCCGACTACGACGCGGTGATTCCGATCGGCGCCGACAAGGAAGTGAAGGTCGACCGCGAGGCCCTGCGGGCCGCCCTGCAGCGCGCCGCGATCCTGTCGAACGAGAAATACCGCGGCGTGAAGCTGGAGATCAGCCCGGGCCAGCTGAAGATCGTCGCCCACAACCCGGAACAGGAAGAGGCCCAGGAAGAGGTCGAGGCGGAAACCCGCGTCGACGGCCTCGGCATCGGCTTCAACGTGACCTACCTGCTCGACGCGCTCGGCGCCTTGCGCGAGGACATGGTGATCATCAACCTCCGCGACGCCAATTCGTCGGCCCTGGTCCGCGAGGGCAGCCATGAACGCAGCCGCCACGTGGTGATGCCGCTGCGCCTGTGACCGCAACGGTTTCCGCGTTTCCCCGCCGCCCGGTTCACGCCGGGCGGCGTCGTTTTGGGCGAAGCTCGCCGCGATGCAGCTGACCCGTCTCGACATCGCCCACCTGCGGATCCTCGAACAGGTCCGCTTCTGCCCCGCTCCCGGCCTGAATCTGGTGACCGGCGGCAATGGCGCCGGCAAGACCAGCCTGATCGAGGCCGTGCACCTGCTCGGCTACGGCCGCTCCTTCCGTGGCCGCGTCCGCGACGGCCTGATCCGCAGTGGCCAGCCGCATCTGGAGCTGTACGCCGAATGGCAGGACGTCTGTGCCCGCGCCCGCCGCGCCGGCCTGCGGCATACCGGCGGGGGCTGGGAGGCGCGCATCGATGGAGCCCCCGCGCCCAGCCTGACCGAGCTGTGCGCCGAGATCGCCGTCGTGACCTTCGAGCCCGGCAGCCACGAGCTGATCGGTGGCGGCGCCGAGAACCGCCGTCGCTTCCTCGACTGGGCCTTGTTCCACGTGGAACCGGAGTTTCTGCCGGTGTGGCGGCGCTACGCCCGCGCACTCAAACAGCGGAACGCGCTGCTGAAGCGCCAGCCGGCGCCGTCGGCGCTCGATCCCTGGGACCGCGAACTGGCCGAAGCCGGTGAGGCCCTGACCCGGATGCGCGACGGCTACCTGCGCCGGCTCGAACCCGTGCTCGTCGCGACAGCCGCGGAGTTCCTGCCTGAACTCGGTGCCGCCGGCTTGCGTTTCCTGCCCGGCTGGCGCCGCGAGGAGCAGCGCCTGGCCGACGCACTGCTGCTGGCCCGCGAGCGCGACCTCGCCAGCGGCCATACCGCGGTCGGGCCGCATCGCGCCGACTGGCAGGTCGACTATCTGGCCCTGCCGGGGCGCGAGGCCCTGTCACGTGGCCAGGAGAA
This sequence comes from Arenimonas composti TR7-09 = DSM 18010, assembly GCF_000426365.1. Taxonomy (GTDB): domain Bacteria; phylum Pseudomonadota; class Gammaproteobacteria; order Xanthomonadales; family Xanthomonadaceae; genus Arenimonas; species Arenimonas composti. Next base: position 41,755 of record NZ_AUFF01000006.1, read on the forward strand.
GCTGACCGCCCTCGCCTGCGTGCTCGCCCAGGCACGCGCCTTCGCCGACGACCGGGGCGAATGGCCGCTGGTGTGCCTGGACGATCTGGCTTCCGAGCTCGACCGCCCGCACCAGGAGCAGGCGCTGACCGCGATCCTGGCCTCCGGCGCCCAGGTGCTCCTGACTGCAACCGACGCCGGTACCCTTCCGCCGGCACTGCAGCCCGAACGCCGGTTCCACGTGGAACGTGGTGTCCTCCGCGAAGTCTGACCGGCGTCGCCGGCCTGGCCGGCACCTCCCCGCTCCGCGCCACCACTAGTCCGGGTCCCGTACGGCCTGCGACCACGACCCGCGCTGCCGGGCCCGGGAAAACCCCAACCCGCTATACTTCCCCCATACCTTATTTATAGGCGCGCTGCGCCCCGGCCCCGCCGCGAGAGACCGAATGACCGAGCAGACCCCGTCGACTCCGAACAGCAATTACGACTCCAGCAAGATCACCGTGCTGCGCGGCCTGGAAGCCGTGCGCAAGCGTCCCGGCATGTACATCGGCGACGTGCACGACGGCACCGGCCTGCACCACATGGTCTTCGAGGTCGTCGACAACGCGATCGACGAGGCCCTCGCCGGGCATTGCGACCACGTCGTCGTGACCCTGCACGGCGACGGCTCCTGCTCGGTGTCCGACAACGGCCGCGGCATCCCGGTCGACATCCACAAGGAAGAGGGGCGCTCGGCGGCCGAGGTGATCCTCACGGTGCTGCACGCCGGCGGCAAGTTCGACGACAACAGCTACAAGGTCTCCGGCGGCCTGCACGGCGTCGGCGTCTCGGTCGTCAACGCCCTCTCGTCGAAGCTGTGGCTGAACATCTGGCGCGACGGCCAGCACTGGCAGCAGGAATACGCCCTCGGCGAGCCCGTCTACCCGCTGCGCGCGGTCGGCCCGTCGAACAAGCGCGGCACCGAACTGCGCTTCCTGCCGGCGGCCGAGATCTTCACCGACGTCGAATTCCACTACGACATCCTGGCCAAGCGCCTGCGCGAGCTGAGCTTCCTGAACTCCGGCGTCAAGATCGAACTGATCGACGAACGCGGCGAGGGCAAGCGCGACGTATTCCAGTACGAAGGCGGCATCCGCAGCTTCGTGGAACACCTCGCGGCCCTGAAAACCCCGCTGCATCAATCGGTTATCTCCGCCAGCGGGGAAAAGGACGGGATCGCCGTCGAGATCGCGGTGCAGTGGACCGATGCCTACCAGGAAACGATGTTCTGCTTCACCAACAACATCCCGCAGAAGGACGGCGGCACCCACCTGCAGGGTTTCCGCGCCGCGCTGACCCGCACGCTGACCAATTACATCGAGCAGAACGGCATCGCCAAACAGGCCAAGGTGGCGCTGAGCGGCGACGACATGCGCGAAGGCATGATCGCGGTGCTGTCGGTGAAGGTGCCCGACCCGAGCTTCTCGTCGCAGACCAAGGAGAAGCTGGTCAGCTCCGAGGTGCGGCCGGCGGTCGAGGCGGTGATCGGCCAGAAGCTCGAGGAGTTCCTGCAGGAGCGCCCGAACGAGGCCAAGGCCATCGCCGGCAAGATCGTCGACGCCGCGCGGGCGCGCGAGGCGGCGCGCAAGGCCCGTGACCTCACGCGCCGCAAGGGCGCGCTCGACATCGCCGGCCTGCCCGGCAAGCTCGCCGACTGCCAGGAGAAGGATCCGGCGCTCAGCGAACTGTTCATCGTCGAGGGCGACTCGGCCGGCGGCTCCGCGAAGCAGGGGCGCAACCGCAAGAACCAGGCGGTGCTGCCGCTGCGCGGCAAGATCCTCAACGTCGAGCGTGCGCGCTTCGACCGCATGCTGTCGTCGGACCAGGTCGGCACGCTGATCACCGCGCTCGGCACCGGCATCGGCCGCGACGAATACAACCCGGACAAGCTGCGCTACCACAGCATCATCATCATGACCGACGCCGACGTCGACGGCGCCCACATCCGCACGCTGCTGCTGACGTTCTTCTACCGGCAGATGCCGGAGCTGATCGAGCGCGGCCACGTCTACATCGGCCTGCCGCCGCTGTACAAGCTCAAGCAGGGCAAGAACGAGATGTACCTGAAGGACGACGCGGCGCTGAACGCCTATCTCGCCAACAGCGCCGTCGACGGCGCCGCGCTGCATCCGGGCGAGGGCGCACCGGCGGTGAACGGCGCCGCGCTCGAGAAGCTGCTGATCGACTTCATCGCCGCGCGCGAGACGATCGAGCGCTTCGCCCACCGCATCGACATCGCGGTGCTCGAGGCGATGCTGGAAATGCCGGCGCTGACGGCGGCCGACTTCGCCGACGCGACGACGCTGGCGCCGTGGATGCGCGAGCTGGAGTCGCGCCTCAACGCCAGCGGCCTCGGCCGCCCGCGCTACAGCTTCGAAGTGCAGGCGGCGAACGAGGAGGGCCCGGGCATCCTGCTCGTGCACAAGCAGCACCACGGTCTCGCGTCGACGCAGCTGCTGCCGGCGGTCCAGCTGCTCACCGGCGAACTGCGTCAGGTCAACGACGTCGCCGCGGCGCTCGACGGCCTACTGCAGCCGGGCGCGACGATCGCCCGCGGTGGCCGCAGCCAGGCGGTGACGCGCTTCCTGCAGGTGCAGGAATGGCTGCTCGAGGAAGCGAAGAAGGGCCGCACGATCCAGCGCTTCAAGGGCCTCGGCGAAATGAATCCGGAGCAGCTGTGGGAGACCACGGTGAATCCGGAAACGCGGCGCATGCTGCGTGTGCGCATCGAGGACGCGGTCGCCGCGGACCAGATCTTCTCGACGCTGATGGGCGACGTGGTGGAACCGCGCCGCGAGTTCATCGAGGACAATGCGCTGAAGGTCGCCAACCTCGATGTCTGAGCCGGTGGTCGCGTCGCCGGCGGCGCCTGCCGTCGTCCCCGCGGCGACGCCGCGACTGTTCGGGCCCTTCGCGCTCGACGTCGTGATCGCCGGCGTCGTGCTGATGGTGCTGTCGATCGCGCTGGCGATCCCGGTGATCGTGATCTACACGCTGACGCTGACGCCGCCCGGCGGCGCCGCGCCGGACCAGGCGACGGTGCTGGAGGCGGCGATGCCGGCGGTGGTCGCCAGTTCGATCCTCGCGATGACGATGACCGCACTGGCGATGTGGCTGCTGCGCGGGCGCCGGTTGGCCGACCCGCAGGCTCCTGTGGGGGCCGGCGTCGCCTACGGCCTGGCGGTGTTCGTCGGGCTGGCGATCCAGGCCGGCGGCCATGGCCTGAGCTGGCTGGCCGAGGTGCTGCAGGTCCCGGTCGAACCGAGCAACATCGAGCCGGTGATGGCGGTCGTGCAGGCATGGCCCGTGCTGGCCTGGGCGGCGGTGGTGCTGGTCGCCCCGCTGTCGGAGGAACTGCTGTTCCGGCATGTGCTGCTGCGCCGCTTCGCGGTGGCCGGCCGCGGTCTGCTCGGGATCGGCCTGACCTCGATGCTGTTCGGCCTGCTGCACGAATACGCGCCCGGCGAGGCCGGCATCGCGACCTGGCTGATGACGCTGTCGGTCTACCTGCTGATGGGCGCCGGCTTCGGTGGCGTGTACGTCTACACCCGCCGCTTCGGTGCCGCGTTCGTCGCGCACGCCACCTGCAACCTGGCGGCGATGCTGCTGCTGACCTTCTCGCCCTCCTGAGCCCGGGCTTACACTGGTGCGTCGCCTAAGGCGCGGCCGGACGGGGAGCCGGGCGCCACTACCGGGATCGCCATGAGCAAACGCCACCTCTACCTGCTGGCCGTCGCGATCATCGCGGTCGCCCTGTCGGCGATGTACTACAAGTGGGACAAGCTGAAGTTCCCGCTGCACGCCGACGAGCAGGTGCAGGTCTGGACGGTGCAGGCGCACGTCGAATACCACCCGAAGCGCGGTCCGAACACCGTGACGCTGCAGCTGCCGGCGACGACGCCCGGCTTCACCGTGCTCGACGAGCGCTACATCGCCCGCGACTACTCCAAGCTCGAGGAGAAATCCTCCGAAGGCCGCGAGGTGCAGTGGGCGATCCGGCGCGCGCTCGGCGAGCAGGACCTGTACTACCGCGCGACGATCGTGCGCGCCGACGCCTACGAGCAGGTCGGTCTCGACTTCGAACCGGTGCTCGCCGAACTGCCCTCGCTGGAGGAGCCCTACCTCACCGCCGCGCACACCCTGCTCGAGGCGGTGCGCGCGCGCTCGTCGAACATCGTCACCTTCGCGCGCCAGCTGGTGATCCGCCTCAACGGCGGTGACGGCGACAGCGACGAGGTCGCGCTGCTCGCGGAGAAATACGGCAAGGACGAGGTCGCCCGCGCCGAATTCATCGTGCGCCTGCTGGCGATCCGCAACATCCCCGCGCGCGTCGTGCACGGCATCCGCCTCGGCGACGCCGCGACCGCCAGCGAGGCCCGCATGCAGGCCTGGATCATCGTCAACGACGGCCAGGCCTGGTACATGCTCGACCCGCGCACCGGCGCCGAAGGCATGCCTTCCGACCTGTTCCTGTGGAGCGCGAGCGCCAAGCCGCTGCTCGACATCGAAGGCGGGCCGCCGGCGACGCTGGCGTTCAACGTCAGCGTCAACCTCGCCGACGCGATGGCGACCGCCGAGCGCCGGCTCGAGGTGCACGACGCCAACCTCGTGCGCTATTCGCTGCTGAGCCTGCCGCTGCAGGCGCAGCAGACCTACCGCATCCTGCTGATGGTGCCGATCGGCGCCTTCATCATGCTGATCCTGCGCAACCTGGTCGGGGTGAAGACCTACGGCACCTTCATGCCGGTGCTGATCGCGCTGGCGTTCCGCGAGACGGCGCTGGTCGCCGGCGTCGTGCTGTTCGTGCTGGTGGTCGGCTTCGGCCTGCTGGTCCGCTTCTACCTGGAACGGCTGCGCCTGCTGCTGGTGCCGCGATTGACCGCGATCCTGATCCTGGTCGTGCTGCTGATGTGCGGCGTCAGCGTGTTCTCCAACCGGCTCGGTATCGAGGTCGGCCTGTCGGTAGCGCTGTTCCCGATGGTGATCATGGCGATGACGATCGAGCGCATGTCCGTGGCCTGGGACGAACGCGGCGCCGGCACCGCGATCCGCGAGGGAATCGGCACCCTGATCGTCGCCGCGCTCGCCTACGTGGTGATGAGCTGGCCGCCGCTGGAGCATCTGGTGTTCGTGTTCCCGGAAACGCTGCTGGTGCTGTTCGCGCTGGCGCTGCTGCTCGGCCGCTACTCCGGCTATCGCCTCAACGAGCTGCTGCGTTTCCGCGCGCTGGCCCGCGAGCCGGACCCGATCACGCCGCCGCCGCCGGCGCCGGACACCGCCGCCGTCGATGCACCGCCGCCCGGGACGGATGCCGGCACGCCGGGTGTGCGCGGCTGAGATGGCCCTCTTCAATCCCTTCCGGGTCGCGAAGCGGCTGCGCCAGATCGGCCTGGTCGGCATCGGCCAGCGCAACGCCGACTACGTGCTGCTGTACAACCCGCGCAAGTTCTATCCGCGCGTCGACGACAAGCTGCTGACCAAGAAGCTGGCGCTGCAGGCCGGCCTGCCGGTGCCGGACCTGTACGCGGTGGTGCGCGAGGAACACGAGATCGCCGAGCTGCACAAGGTGCTCGAGCGGCGCGAGGCGTTCGTCGTGAAACCGGCGCACGGTTCCGGCGGCGACGGCATCCTCGTGATCACCGGCCGCCGCGGCGACAAGTACCGGCGCGCCAGCGGCAGCCTGATGTCGCGCGACGAGTTCGAGCACCATCTGTCGAACGGCCTGTCCGGCCTGTTCTCGCTCGGCGGCCAGCCCGACCACCTGATCGTCGAGTACTGCGTGCAGTTCGATCCGATCTTCGACAACGTCAGCTACAAGGGCGTGCCCGACATCCGCATCATCGTCTTCCTCGGCTATCCGGTGATGGCGATGATCCGCCTGCCGACGCGCATGTCCGACGGCAAGGCGAACCTGCACCAGGGCGCGATCGGCGTCGGCATCGACATCCCGACCGGCAAGACCAAGCGCGGCGTCTGGGGTACCGAGATCATCCGCGAACACCCGGACACCGAGCACAGCATCGTCGGCTTGCAGATCCCGCACTGGCAGGACCTGCTGGCGATGGCCTCGCGCTGTTACGAACTGTCGGGGCTCGGCTACGTCGGCGTCGACTTCGTGCTCGACCGCGACAAGGGCCCGCTGATCCTCGAACTCAATGCCCGCCCCGGCCTCGCGATCCAGATCGCCAACGGCAACGGCCTCGAGCATCGCCTGCGCAAGGTCGAGGCGCTGAAGGCTGCCGGGACCCTGTCGACCGACGCGGACGAACGCGTGGCCTTCGCGATGGCGAACTTTCCGACCACGGGCTGAATTCGCCCGGGGCGCTTAACGGCGTTTTTACGGCAGCGATGCGCCGAGGCCTCAAGCTGCACCCCGAAGGGGAATCCGGAACGGTGGCGGAAGGAATTCGCGGCCATGCAGGGTTGAGCAATCACTCAGTTCCCCGTTAGTCTTGTCGGCCCAGTCCCGCTTCGAGCGGCGCCCGAGGAATTCTCATGAAAGCAAGCCACCCGCTGACCGTCGCGATCGCCCTGCTGCTCGGGACGTCCGTCGTCGCCAACGATGCCTGGGCCCAGTTGGCCGGTCGCGACCGCGACGACCGCCGTGGCCGCTCGGAGCAGGCCGCCGCGCCGGCCGAGGACTTCCCGAACGCGACCCGCGAGTCGCCGAAGCCGTCGTCGAACCAGCGCACGCAGCGGCTGATGAAGCGCCTGCAGGATTCGTACGACGCCGAGGGCAAGGAGCGCGACGTCCTGACGACCGCCGACGAGATCCTCGCCAACGAGCGCGCGACCCCGTACGAGAAGGGCATCGCGGGCCTGATGGCCGGCAGCGCGGCGATGAACCTCGAGGACTACGACGGCGCCGTCCGTTACCTCGAAGGCGCGATCGCCGGCAACGCGCTTCCGAACAACAACCACTTCAACGCGATGCTGATCCTCGGCCAGGTGCACTTCAACGAGGAGCAGTACCCGCAGGCCGTCGAGACCCTGACGAAGCTGATCGCTGAGTCCGGCACCACCGATTCCACGACCTACCTGCTGCTCGGTGCCGCCTACTACCACCAGGAGCAGTACGAGCAGGCGATCGCGCCGCTGCAGAAGGCGATCGAGCTCGACACCGCCGGCCGCAACACCCAGGCCATGTCGATGCTGATGTCGGCCTACGAGGAGACCGACCGCGGCGGCGAAGCCCTGGCGATGGCCGAGGCGATGTATCAGAAGAACCCGGACGACAAGCGGGCGCTGCTGAACCTGGTCAGCCTGTACACCAATGCCGACATGACCGACAAGGCGGTCGCGCTGCTGGACCAGGCGCGTGCCAAGGGCATGATCACGACCGCCGACGACTATCGCCGGCTCTTCGGCACCTATTTCAACCTGCAGCGCGAGGCCGATGCGGCCGCAGTGATCCAGGAAGGTCTGGACAAGAACATCCTGCCCAAGGATGGCGCCACCTATACGTATCTCGCCCAGGCGCATTACTTCAGCGAGAACATCCCCGGCGCGATCGCCGCGGCCCAGGCCGGGCTGCCGCACGCGCAGGACGGCCAGCTGGCCCTGTTCCTGGCCCAGGTGCTGAATCAGGAGGACCGCAACGCCGAGTCGATCGCGGCCGCCCGCGAGGCTCTGGCCAAGGGTCTGCAGAAGCCCGGTGAGGCCTGGATGGTGATCGCCCGGGCCGAGTACTACAGCGACAACGTCGCCGGCGCGCGGGCTGCTTTCCAGGAGGCCGCGAAGGATCCGAGCACCCGGTCACAGGCCCAGGCGGAACTCGCCAAACTCAACCGCTGAGCGTTGGTAATCGATTCCCCTTGGGGTTAAGCTAACTAATTCCCGCCGGTCCTCGGCGGGCATCGGCGTCCTGCCGACCGAACACGAGCTCGAGCCGCCACCCGCATGACGGACAGAACCTACAAGTACGACGAAACCCCGACGGGCATCAGCTGGGCGCGGATCGCTGGCAACTCGTTCGCGATCGCCCTGCATGCCGTGGCTTTCATGCTGATGATGGCGCCGGTCAATCCGCCGGACCTGGAGAAGGTCGAGGAAGAAGCCACCCTGGTGACCTTCATCGAACCGCCGCCGCCGCCGCCTCCGCCGCCGCCGCCGCCGCCGGAACCGCCGCGCGTGGTCCAGCGCATCATCGAGCAGCCGCGGCCGACTCCGGTCCCGCCGCCGGAAGAGCCGCCGCCGGTCGTCTTCGACGATCCGAGCCCCATCGACATCCCCGCGCCGCCGCCGGCTCCGCCGGCCCCGCCGGCCCCGCCCGCCGACTACGAGCCGGCCGTGGATCCGAGCGGCCAGCGCCTGAATCCGCCGCGTTATCCGCCGCGCGAGGCCCAGCAGGGCGTCGGCGGTACCGTGGTGCTCCGCGTCACCATCGATGCCCAGGGCAATGTGCTCGATGTGGCCGTCGAGCGTTCGAGCCGCAACCGCAACCTCGACCGTTCAGCCATGGAAGCGGCGCGGCGTTGGAAGTTCAACGCCGGTATGCGGAATGGCCAGCCGGTCGGCGGCATCGTGCTGGTGCCGGTCAAGTTCACCCCTCCGTAATGCCCGCTCTTCTCCCGTAACGGTCAACTACAAAGAAAGGCACACTTATGCTGCAGGACATCCTCCTCATCGCCAGCTCCGCCGGTGGCGCTGCCGGCAACGCCCAGGCCCTGACGGAAATGGGCTTCTCCAACCTGATGCACGAGATGATCGCGGACCCGGTCGAGTTCCTCGTCTCGTGGGCCGTGCTGATCATGCTGGTCGTCATGTCGGTCGGCTCCTGGTGGTTCACGATCGTCAACGCGATCAAGAACACCGTCGTCGCCGCCCGTGCCGACACCGTCGTGCGCACCTTCTGGGAAACCCCGAACGCGCAGGACGCGATCCGCTTCATGGAAGAGCAGCCGGCCAACGAGCCGTTCTCGAAGATCGCCCTCGACTGCGCCCAGGCCGCTGCCCACCACCAGCGCCATGAGGGCAGCCGTCTGGTCGACGCCCTGAACCGCTCCGAGTTCATCGACCGCGCCCTGCGCCAGGCCGTGACCCGCGAGAGCGCCCGGCTCGAGAACGGCCTGACCTGGCTCGCCACCGTCGGTGCGACCGCCCCGTTCGTCGGTCTGCTCGGTACCGTGTGGGGCATCTACGGCGCCCTGATCCGCATCGGTGCCACCGGCCAGGCGTCGATCGACGCGGTCGCCGGCCCGGTCGGTGAGGCGCTGATCATGACCGCGCTCGGCCTGTTCGTCGCGATTCCGGCGGTGCTGGCGTACAACGCCTTCGTCCGCGCGAACCGCAACACCTACGCCAAGTTCGACACGTTCGCGCACGACCTGCACGACTTCTTCGCCACCGGTTCGCGCGTCGGCGAAGTCCCGGCCAAGCGCTGATCCGTCGGACCTAAGGAGCCGAAGTCATGGCTTTCTCCAGCAACTCCTCGGGCGGCGGCCCGATGGCCGACATCAACGTCACGCCCCTCGTGGACGTGATGCTGGTGCTGCTGATCATCTTCATGATCACGGCGCCCCTGATGTCGCACAAGGTCAAGGTCGAACTGCCCCAGGCGACGCTGGACAGCAAGCCGGAAATCCTGGTTCCGCCGGTGACGGTGGCCGTGAAGTCGAACGGCGAGATCTTCTGGAACGACGAGAAGGTCAACAAGGACCTGCTCGAGGCCCGTCTCGCGGTGATGGCGCAGGAAGTGCCCCAGCGCCAGCTCGACATCCGCGCGGACAACTCGACCCGTTACCAGATCATCGCCGACGTGGTGCGCAGCGCCCGCGTCGCCGGCATCCGCAAGGTGGGCTTCGTGTCCACCCCCGAGCGCTGAGGAGACAGGACGATGGCGTTTTCCTCCAACTCCGGCGGTGGCCCGATGGCCGACATCAACGTCACGCCCCTCGTGGACGTGATGCTGGTGCTGCTGATCATCTTCATGGTGACCGCCCCGGCCCTGTCGTATCAGATCCAGGTCGACCTGCCGCAGCGTACGAATACCCCGCCGCCGCCGCCGCCGCGTGACCCGCCGAAGCCGATCCGCATCGAGGTGCAGGCCGGCGACACGGTCACCTGGAACGGCTCGCCGGTGTCGCTGAACGACCTGCGCGGCCTGCTGGCCGAACAGGCCGCGCTGCAGCCGCAGCCGACCCTGGAAATCGAAACCGAGAACGATGCCGCCTACGAAACCCTGGCCCGCGTGCTGGCCCGGGCCAAGAATGCCGGCATGGAAAAGATCGCATTCGTGGAGCCCGGCGCCTGACGCCGCTTCCCGCACCTGCAGCAACGCCGCCTCCGGGCGGCGTTTTTTTTGCCCGCGCGGCAGCCCCGGGCGACGGCGCGAGGCGCGTCGCCCCGCTTGTCCTCGCCCGGGTGCGGGCGTAAAACCGGAGGCGCCACCCCGCCGAGGAGTACGCCATGGCCTTTTCCGCCCGTGCCGCATCCGCTTCGATGGCCGACATCAACATCACCCCGCTGGTCGACGTGATGCTGGTACTCCTGGTGATCTTCATGGTCACCGCGCCGCTGCTCGACAACCGCCAGCTGCTGACCCTGCCCGCCACGCACATCAGCGACACCCCGAAGGTCGAACCGCGCGAGCTGCAGGTCGAGGCCGGCGAGATCTTCCGGCTCGACGGCGTCGCGCTGGCGCCGGCCCAGCTCGAGCTCGCCCTGCGCGACTGGCGCCAGGCCACGCCCGACGGGATCCTCAGGCTCGTGGTCGCCGATGACGCCGACTACCAGTCGACAGCCCGGGCGATGGCCGCGGCCGAACGGGCCGGCGTCGAACACATCAGCCTCGCCGGGCTCTGAGCCCGGCCGCATGGATCAACCGGTGGCGGCCGACCCGGCCGCGGCCCCGGCCTGCGCGATGACCCGCAGATAGGCCTGCACCGTCGGTGCCAGACCGGCGTGCAGCGCCTCGCCGATCAGGGCGTGCCCGATCGACACCTCGAGCACGCCCGGCACCTCGCCCAGGAAACGACCCAGATTCGCCTGGCTCAGGTCGTGCCCGGCATTGACCCCGAGGCCCAGTGCGACGGCCTCGCGGGCGGTCGCGGCGCAGCGCTCGAGCGCCGCCCCGGGGTCCCCGGCGGCGAAGGCCGAGGCATAGGGCCCGGTATAGATCTCGATGCGATCGGCGCCGATCTCGCAGGCAAGTTCCAGGGCGTCGGCCCCGGCGTCCATGAACAGCGACACCCGCGCGCCGAGCTCCTTCAGGCGTGTGACCAGCGGCCGCAGCCGCCCGGCATCGCGGCGCAGGTCGAAGCCGTGGTCGGAAGTCAGCTGGCCGTCGCCGTCGGGGACCAGGGTCGCCTGCTGCGGCCGCACCGCCTCGACCAGCGCGATGAAGCCGGGATAGCCCGCCCGCGGCGGCGCGAACGGATTGCCCTCGAGGTTGTACTCGACCCGGCCGGAAACCACGTCCGCCAGGGCGAAGACATCGTCGGGCCGGATGTGGCGCTGATCCGGCCGCGGGTGCACGGTGATGCCCCCGGCGCCGGCTGCGATGGCCGCTTCCGCGGCGCCGACCACCGAGGGTTCGTCGCCGCCGCGGGAATTCCGCAACACGGCGACCTTGTTCACGTTGACGCTGAGCACGGTCATCCGCGAAGCCTACCCGCGGCCGGGTTCCGGGGCATCCCCTGCGCCGGTTCTACCGTGAAGTTTGCGTGATAATCCCGGCATGTCCCCTCGCCCGAACCTCTCCGGACCGATCGCTGCCGGCCGCCTTCGCCGTGGCCTCGCCATCGGCCTGCTCGTCCTGGCCTCCCTGGTCGGCCCCGCTGCCGCCGAACCGCTGCCGGCCTCGCCGCTGTTGCAGCACTACGGCGTCGACCAGACCAAATCCGCGCCCGGCCATCACGGCGTCGCCATCGACCGCGACGGCGCCCTGCTGGTCGCCAGCGCCGAGGGCGTCCTGCGCTACGACGGCGTCGACTGGGAGCTGAGCGGACTGCCGGGGCGGTCGCGGGCACGCTCGATTGCGATCGGTGACGACGGCCTGGCCTACGTCGGCGGCGTCGACACCTTCGGACGACTCGCCCGCAGCCGCGACGGCGAACTGATGTACGAAGAACTGCTGACCCGGGCCAACCTGCGCGGCGCCCGCCGTCATGTCGGCATCGTCTGGAACACGCTGCCGACCCGGACCGGCGTCTACTTCCGCGCCGAGAAGAGCCTGTTCTTCGTGCCCTACGGCGAAGGCCCGGCGCAGTCCTGGCCGCTCGGCGACGAGGTACGCGGTTTCCACACCGCCGACGACCGGCTCTACGCCCGCGTCGAGGGCGTCGGTTTCACCGTCTTCGACAACGGCCGCTTCCGGCCGGAACCCGGCGCCGAGGTCTTCTCCCGCCAGCTGCTGGCCGGTGTGGTCGACCGCGGCGACTGGTTGCTGCTCGTCGGGCGCGAGGGCCTCTACCGCGCCGACGCCGAGGGCATCCACCGGCTCGACGGACCCGCCAGCGACGCGATCGCCGGCGTCCGCAGCTACAGCGTGCATGCGCTGGACGACGGCAGCTTCGTCGCCGGTACCCTCGACGGCGAACTCCTGCGCGTCGATGCCGACCTGCGCCTGCGCGAACGCGTCGACCTCGGCGCTTTCGCGGTGCGCGACATGAGCGTCGACCGGGAGGGCGGCCTGTGGGCGGCGACCGAGGGCGACCTGGTGCGGCTGGCGATGCCCTCGCCCTGGTCGTGGCTGGGCCCGGTGCAGGGCCTGACCGGCACGCCGTCGGACTTCGAGTGGTACGACGGCGCGCTCTGGCTCGCGTCGAGCAACGGCCTGTCGCGGCTGCAACCGCGCACCGATGCGACACCGGTACCCGAAACCCTGCCGTGGACGAGCATGGAGGCCACCGCCCTGCACGCCAGCGATGCCGGCCTGCTGATCGGTGTGCGCGAGGGCCTGCTCGTGCTGGACCGCGGCGCGAGCCGGCCGCGGCAGTTGTTCGACAGCGGTTTCGACAGCGTCTACTGGCTGGTCGCTTCGCGGCACGACCCGGCCTGGGTCTACGGCCTGAGCAGCGAGCGCCTGCTGCTGCTGCACGAAGACGCCGGCCGCTGGACGCTGCGCGCGGCCCTGCCGCTGGATGGCCTGAACATCAACGGCATGGTCGAAGCCGGTGCCGGCGAGTTGTGGTTCGGCGACACCCGCGGGCCGGTGCAGCGCTGGCGACTGGACCTGGCCGCCGGCGCGCTCCTCGACCGCCGGACCTTCGCCGACGCCGACGGCCTGGCGCTCGTGCCGGGCAACGGCACGTCGGTATTCCGTCTCGACGAGCGGGTGCACGCGATCAGCAGCGAGCGCGGCTTCGTGCTCGACGGCGAACGCTTCGTCGCCGACGTCGCGCCGCCGCTGACCCTGGTCGACCGCCCGTGGGAATTGCAGGTCGAGGAGACCGCCCTCGGCGACTACGCCTACACCAGCCGTGAGCTGTGGCACCGCCCGGCCGATGGCGGCGACTGGCAGCGCCTGTTCCCCGGCGCCCAGGGCGCGGTCGGCTACACCTGGCTGCGGACCGGCCGCGACGGCGTGCTGCGGCTCGCCACGTGGAACGGCCTGCTGCAGTTCGACCCGGAGGAGCGGGCGGTGCCGTCACAGCCGCTGCGGCTGACGATGGAGCGGGTGATCGCCCGCGGCCCCGATGGCGAGACCCTGCGGCTGCCCTCCAGCAGCGAACCGATCCCGGTACGGGTCCCGGCCGGACACAGCCTCAACCTGCGCTTCGGCATGGTCAGCATGGAAAGCGGCGCCGAGTTCCGCTACGTGCTGCACGGCGTCACCCCCGACTGGAGCAGCTGGACCGACCGCGACCTGTTCATCCGCGCATTGCCGCCGGGCGACTACGTGCTCGAGGTCGAGGCGCGCACCCGCAACGGCCGCCGCGCGCCGAGCATGAACTACCACTTCCAGGTCGAGCACTTCTGGCACGAACAGTGGTGGATGCGGGTCCTGCTGCTGATCGCCGCGCTCGCCACGCTGACCGCGGTGACGCTGTGGATCGTGCGCCTGCGCACCGAGCGCTACATCGCGGCCAACCGCCGCCTCGAGAGCCGGATCGCCGAACGCACGCGCGAACTCGAGGAACTCAATCGCCAGCTCGCCGAGCTGGTGACCGAGGACGCCCTGACCGGCGTGGCCAACCGCCGCGCGCTCGAGAACGGCCTGCGCCGCGAGTGGATGCGCTGCCTCGACCAGCGCCGGCCGCTGTCGGTGCTGATGATCGACGTCGACAACTTCAAGGCCTACAACGACAGCCATGGCCACCTCGAAGGCGATCTGCAGCTCAAGGGCATCGCCCAGAAGCTGTTCGCCCAGCACGACCCGCAGCGCGAACTGCTCGCCCGCTACGGCGGCGAGGAGTTCGCCCTGCTGCTGCCCGGCGTACACGCCGACGACGCACTGCGCCGCGCCGAGCAGATCCGCCAGGCCGTCGCCGACAGCGCCATCGGCATGACCGTCAGCATCGGCGTCGCCGGCTTCGTCCCCGACGTCCAGGCCGAGCCGGACAGCCTGCTGCGCCGCGCCGATGCCGCCCTGTACGCCGCGAAGCGGGGCGGGCGGAATCGGGTCGAGGGCGAATAACGAGTGGAGAGTAACGAGTAACGAGTAGGAGCTCGCGCTTCGCTCGGTCGCGCCACAGGCGCGGGCCCTCACTCGTTACTCGTTACTCTCCACTCGTTCCTCGCGTTACGCTTTTCGGAGAACGCGCGCGATCGCGACCAGGATCACCGCGCCGATGAAGGCGGTGATGAACAGGCCGATCTCGCCGCCGAAGCGCAGGCCGAACTTCGGCAGCAGCCAGCCGCCGAAGAAGGCGCCGATCACGCCGATGACGATGTTGACGACGACGCCGTAACCGCGGCCCTTCATCACGACACCGGCGAGCCAGCCGGCGAGGGCGCCGATCAGCAGGAACACGGCGATCTGGATCACGCTCATCGGCAGCTCCTCAGCGCGGCTCGTCGTCGTTGGCGGCCGCCGTCGGCGGGGTCTGCGCGGCCTTGCGCGCCTCGGCCTGCTCGCGCATCTGCCGCAGCAGCTCCGGGCTGATCACCTGGCCGATGTCGCGCGAGGCGCCGGAGACGCGTGCCGACATCCAGCCGACGATCCACGCGACGACGCCGACGAAGGCGCCGATCACGAACAGCAGTACCAGCGGACTCGGCATCGTCTTGACCATCGCGAGGGCCAGACAACAGAAGGCGGCGAGCAGGTAGAGCCAGTGCATGGGACACCCCGGGGTCGGTGGCGGCCAGTTTACCCGCGCCCGTGGCGCATGCCAGCGTCCCCTCGGCCGCTCAGAGCAGCGGCGACAGCAGCCGCGCCCAGGCCTCGGCCAGCCGTTCCCGCAGCGGCGCCGGCGCGCGGTCGGCGCGGACCTCGACGCTGGCATCCAGATTGGCCTGCAGTTCCGCCTCGAGCCGCCGGCAGAAGCCGGCGTCGTGCAGCAGCAGCGCCAGCTCGAAGTTCAGCCGGAAGCTGCGGTGGTCGAAGTTCGCGCTGCCGATCAGCGCGCTGTCGTCGTCGAACAGGATCGCCTTGCTGTGCAGCATGCCGGGCTGGTACTCGAAGACCCGCACGCCGGCCTCGAGCAGGGCGTCGTGATACGAGCGCGCGGCGAGGGTGACGATCGCCGAGTCGCTGCGCTTCGGCACGATCACCCGCACATCCAGCCCGCGCTGCGCCGCCGAGCACAGCGCCATCAGTGCCGCCTCGCCGGGCACGAAGTACGGCGTCACCAGCCAGACCCGGCGGTCGGCCTGGTGGATCGCCTCGACCTGCACCTTGTGGATGGCTTCCCACGGCGAATCCGGACCGGCCGGGATCACCTGCGCGAGGATGCCGCCGGCTTCCGCCTCCGGCCACAGCCGCTGGTCGCGCAGCGCCACTTTCGTCGCGTAATGCCAGTCCTCGAGGAAGGCCAGCTGCAGCCAGCGTACGACCTGGCCCTCCAGGCGCAGGTGCATGTCGCGGAACGCGGCGGAGTTCACCCGCTCGTCCTGGTCGTCGCAGATGTTGATGCCGCCGGTGAAGGCGATCTCGCCGTCGACGATCACCAGCTTGCGGTGATTGCGCAGGTTCATCCGCGGCCGCCAGATGCGCTTGAGCTTCATCGGATGGAACCAGCCGATCTCGACGCCGGCCTCGCGCAGCGGCGCCAGGAAGCTGCGCGACAGCCGGCCGGAACCGATCGCGTCGAGCAGCAGGCGCACGCGCACCCCGGCGCGCGCGCGCTCGGCGAGCGCGTCGCGGAACACCGTGCCGGTGCGGTCCGGCTCGAAGATGTAGTACTCGACGTGCAGGTGGTGGCGCGCCGCGGCGACCGCCTCGAGCAGGCGCGAATAACACTGCTCGCCACCGACCAGCAGGTCGACCCGGCGGGCGGTCGACGGTGCGAACCCGGTCGTCGTCCGCGCCAGTCGGGCGACCGTGCGCGCATCGTCGCTGGGCGTGAGTTCCGGCGGCAGCGCGCGGCCGAGGTTCTGACGGGCGCGGGCGCGGCTCATGCGGTGGCGTCGGATCCGCTGCGGCCCGAGGAAGTGGTAGACCAGCAGGCCGATCACCGGCAGCGCCGCCAGCGACAGCAGCCAGCTCAGGGTCGCGATCGGTTCGCGCTTCTGCAGCACGATCCAGCAGGCGAGCACGATCAGGTAGGCCACCCACAGGCCCCAGAGCCACGGCTTCAGTTCGTCCCAACCGATCGTCATCGCGTGTCCGCCGGTCCGGCCACCGGGGCCGGGCGGGGGAATGATCGCAGAAGCGTCCGTGGTCGCGGCGGCAATGCGGCGCTGCCGGGGGGTGCCGGGCCGCTCAGAACAGCGCCAGCTGCGGGCCGCGCCTCGCCGGCGGCACGAAGCGCGTGGTGTCGAGCTGCGGCAGTTCGCCGAAACCGAGGCGTGCGTGCGCGATCCGGAAGCGCTGCCGCAGCAGGTCGGCGAACGGCCCGGCGCCACGCATGCGGTGACCGAAACGGCTGTCGTAGTCGCGACCCCCGTGCATCTGCTGCAGCAGGCTCAGCGAATGCGCCGCGCGCTCCGGCAGGTGTAGTTCCAGCCACTCGCGCCACACCTCCTTCAGTTCGTGCGGGAGGCGCAGCAGCACGTAGGCGGCGGACTGCGCGCCCGCGTCGCGGCAGGCCTCGAGGATGCGCTCGAGTTCGGCGTCGGTGACCGCGGGAATGACGGGAGCCACCAGCACGCCGACAGGCACGCCGGCCTCGCGCAGCGCGCGGATCGTCTTCAGCCGCGAATGCGGCGCTGCCGCGCGCGGCTCGAGCTTGGCCGACAGCTGATTGTCGAGCGTCGTCACCGACAGGTGCACCTGCGCCAGATCCTCGCGCGCCATCGCTGCGAGCAGGTCGATGTCGCGCACGACCAGCGCGCTCTTGGTGACGATGTGTACCGGGTGCTTCGTTTCCGCGAGCACCTCGAGGGCGGCGCGGCTGATCCCGCGCTCGCGCTCCAGCGGCTGCCAGCCGTCGGTGTTGATGCCGAGCGCGATCGGCGACGGCACGTAACCCGGCTTCGCCAGCTCCTCGCGCAGCTTCGCGGCGGTGTTCACCTTCGCGAACAGCCGCGACTCGAAATCCAGTCCGGGCGAAAGGCCCAGGTAGGCATGGCTCGGTCGCGCGAAACAGTAGACGCAGCCGTGCTCGCAGCCGCGGTACGGATTCACCGACTGCGAGAAGCCGACGTCGGGCGACTGGTTGCGGCTGATGACCGAACGCGCCGTTTCCTCGCTGACCGTGGTCCGCAGGCGCGGCGCTTCTCCGGCATCGGCGTACACCGAGCCCCAGCCGTCGTCCTCGGCCACCGGCGTGGTGACTTCGAAACGGCCGGCGGGCCGGGACGAGGAGCCGCGGCCTTTCATCGGTCGGGTGGGTTTCGATGCGTCCATGGTGGCGTCGATTCTGCGCGCTCGCGTCGCAATGGATGAGAAACGAGAAACGAGGAACGAGAAACGAGTGGCGCCTGCGGCGGCGCGCTCACGCGCGAGTGAAGAGTGGGTTGCGCGACGCTTTCACTCGTTCCTCGTTTCTCGTTCTTCGCTCAGGGCCAAAGCGGCCCCCCGAGCCAAAGCCACCGCGCCAGCCAGGCACTGGCCAGGCTGATGCCGACCGTCATCGGCAGGCCGACCTTCAGGAAGTCGCCGAAGGTGTACTGGCCGGGGCCGAGGATCAGCAGGTTGCCGTGGTGGCCGATCGGGGTCAGGAACGAGGCGACGGCGCCGAGCGCGATGCAGACGACGAACGGCGCCGGCGGCAACCCGAGGGCGGTGGCCACCGCGAACGCCACCGGTGCCAGCAGCACCGTCGTCGCCGCGTCCGACAGGATCTGGGTCAGCAGCGCCGCCGCCCAGAACATCACCAGCAGCACCGCCAGCGGACTCCAGTCGGCGGCCACCCGCAGCACCTGGTCGGCGAACAGCTGCGCGGTGCCGGTCTTCTGCATCGCCGCGCCCAGCGGGATGACGCCGGCGATCATCACGAAGATGCGCACGTCGATCTCGCGGTAGGCACGTTCGATGTCGACGCAGCGCAGCAGCACCATGCCCACCGCACCGAGCAGGAAGGCGATCTGCGCCGGCAGCAGTTCGGTCGCCGCCAGGAAGACCGTCGTCAGCATCACCCCGATCGCCATGCCCGCCTTGCTGCGCAGCCGCGGCGCGCCGGTGAACGGCACCAGCATCAGGAAGGCGCGGTTGCCGGCGAGCGCCGCGAGATTCTGCTGCCGTCCCCACAGCACCAGCAGGTCGCCCTCGCGCAGCTCGACGTTCGCGAGCTCGCCGCGGAACCAGCCGTCCCGCCGCCACAGCCCGACCAGCACCACGCCGAGCGTGCGCGCGAAGTCGATCTCGCCGACGCTGCGGCCGACGAACTCGGAATCGGACGCGACCACGGCCTGCACGATCTGTTCCTCGCCGAGCAGTTCGCTCTCGCGGCCATCGCGGCGCGCCTCGCCGTAGCGCGCGACGCTGTGCAGGGCCACGCCGGGCTCGTCCTTGATCGAGGCGATCTCGTCGGGCGAGGTGCGCACCAGCAGCACGTCGCCGGCCTGCAGCGGCTGCCCGGGCTCGCGGCCACGCCGGCGCACGCCGTGGCGCAGCCAGTCGACGATGTCCAGGCGGCGCGCGAAGCGCTTCTGGAATTCCGCGTAGCTGCGGCCGATCCACGGCGAGTCGGCCTCGATCAGCAGCTCGGTGTAGTAGTGGTCCAGGCGCAGGTAGTCGCTGTCGCCGCCACCGCCGGTGCGCTTGGGCAGCAGCCAGCGACCGAGCAGCATGCAGGCCATGCCGACCAGCACCAGGGTCGCGCCGATCGGCGTGATCGAGAAGATGTGCAGGCCTTCGCCGCCGTTGCGCTCGAGCAGGTCGGAGGCGAGCAGGAAGGCCGGCGCGCTGAACAGCGTCAGCGTCGTGCCCAGCGACGCCGCCAGCGACATCGGCATCAGCAGCCGCGAGGCCGGCAGGTTCTTGTCGCGCGCCAGTCGCAGCATGATCGGCAGCATCATCGCGGTGACCATCAGGTGGTGCGACACCGACGCGAGCAGGGCCACCGTCGGGATCGTCACCGCGATCGCCCGCCACTCGCTGCCGCCGGCGGCGCGCCCGATCATCGCGCCGATGCGGTCGGTGACGCCGGTCGACGACAGCCCGGCCGACAGCACGAAGACCCCGGCGACGATGATCGCCGGTTCGCTGGCGAAGCCCGCCAGCGCCTCCTTCGCGTCGAGGATGCCGGTGAGGGCGAGCGCCATCAGCGCCAGCATCGCCACCAGGTCGACCCGGAGTTTCTCGCTGATGAACAGCAGCAGCGCGCCGCCCAGGATGACGAGAAAGATGAGCTGCTGCGGGTCCATGCGTGTCCAGGTCTGGCGCCGTCCGGTAGCGGGTCGCGCCGGACTGGTGGCGAGGGCAGCATTGTCCATGCCTTGCGCCGCTCGCGGGAGTGAAGGCCGCGACTTGCCCGCGTGCGCCGGGAGTCGCATCCTTCGCCGACGCCGCAAGCCGGCCGCCACAGGGGGCGGATCAGATGCGCGATCACCGGTCCGCGAGGGCGCGGTTGCCGTGGTACGTCGGAGCACTGCTGGCCCTGCCGCTGGCTGCCGCCGCCGCGTGTCCGGACAGCGCCACCCGCGCCCGCCTGCGCCAGGACGCCGAGGCGCTGAATGCGCCCGGGATCGCCGTGGACGTCGCCCCGGAGCGGCTGCGCGCATCCTGGGAGGCCGTGCTCGCGGCGACCCGCGCCTGTGCCCCCGCCGATCCCCGCGCCGAGGCCGAGGTGCTCGCCGCCTGGGCCGAAGCGGCCCGCAGCACCGGCGACGCCGACACCGGCTACGTGCTCGAGGAGCGCCGGCTCGCCTTCGCCCGCGAGCACGGGCTGGCCGACCACCGCGGCGATGCCGCGCTGCGCCAGGGCGCGGCCCTCGTCGCCCGCAGCGCGTTCGACCGCGCCCGCGAGCGCCTGCATGAAGCCCTCGCCGCCTTCGGGGAAACCGGCGACACCGCCCGCATCGCCGCCGCCCACTCGGAACTCTCGCGGCTCGACCGCCGCCGCGGCGACTACCTGCCGGCGCTGCGCCAGGAGCTGGCGGCCCTCGCGCTGCGGCGCTCGCTCGACCCACCGCCGGAGCTGTCGCGGTCGCTGCTCAACCTGGCGGTGCTGTACGAGCAGCTCGAACTGTTCGACGAGGCACGCCAGCACTACCACGAAGCCCTGCTCGCGGCCGAGCTCGAGGGTGTGCCGCTGGGCGTCGCCGACGTGCTCAACGGCTACGCCGGCTTTCTCAACGACTTCGGTGCGGCCGACGCCAGCGAGGCGCTGCGCATGGCCGAACGCGCGCTGGAGATCGTCCGCCGGCACGGCAATCGCGCGCGGATCGGCTCCTGCCTGCTGCAGGTCGGGCGCGCGCAGATGAACCTCGGCGACCGCACCGCGGCGGCGCAGAGCCTGCTGGCGGCCCTCGCCGAAGCCGACGCCGCGGCATCCGCGGCATTGCGCGCGCACGTGCAGTTCCGCCGCGGCGAACTGCTCGCCGCCGACGGCGACGTCGCCGGCGCCCTCGCCCTGGTCGAGGAAGCCAGGCGCGCCTACGAGCAGCAGGGCAACCGCCACCGCCTGATCAAGGTGCACGCGGTGCTGGAGCGCCTGTATGCCGCGCGCGGCGACAAGCTGGCGGCGCTGCAGTCGGGCCGCGAACACTACCGGCTGCGCAACGAGCTGCTCGGAGCCAACGCGACCGGCAAGCTCGGCGAACTGCTCGGCAACTTCCAGCTCGACGAGGAGCGCCTGCGCAGCGAACGTCTGCGCCAGGAGAACGCGCTGGCCGAGGCGGCCCTGCGCAGCGAACGCGAGATGCGCTCGCGCACGATCCTGCAGTCGGCGGCGATCGCGCTGGCGATGCTGCTGCTCGCCTGGCGGCACCTGAGCACGCGCCGGCTCAATGCGCTGCTGGAAGAAAAATCGTCCGAACTCGAAGCCCAGCGGCAGCTGCTGGCGGACGCCAACCGCGAGTTGACGAACTTCTCCGACGAATTGCTGGCGCGCAGCCGCATCGACGCCCTGACCGGTCTGGCCAGCCGCAGCCACGGCATGCAGCGCCTCGCCGAACGCCTCGCCGGCGACGACCCGCACTGGGCGCTGATGATCCTCGACATCGATCACTTCAAGGCGATCAACGATCGCTACGGGCACCCGATGGGCGACCAGGTGTTGATCGCGGTGTCGTCGGCGTTGCGCGAGACGGTGCCGGAAGGCGCCGAACTGGCGCGCATCGGCGGCGAGGAATTCATGGCGATCGTGCCCGATTTCCCGCGCGGCCTCGCCCGCGAACTCGGCGAGGCGATCTGCGCGCGCGTGCGCCTGCTGCGGATCGATCTCGGCGGCACGGTCGTGCAGGTCAGCATCAGCATCGGCCTGCTCGAGGTCGCCGAGGCCTC
Source organism: Arenimonas composti TR7-09 = DSM 18010 (assembly GCF_000426365.1). GTDB lineage: Bacteria > Pseudomonadota > Gammaproteobacteria > Xanthomonadales > Xanthomonadaceae > Arenimonas > Arenimonas composti. Next base: position 63,710 of record NZ_AUFF01000006.1, read on the forward strand.
GGTGACGTCGGTCCGCGATGCCCTCGTGCGCGCCGACCGCGCGCTCTACGTCGCCAAGCGCGACGGCCGCGACTGCGTGCGGGTCGCCGCCGACGCGTGAAAACAGTTCATGGTGCATACGAGGGATCGGCCGCAAGCCGCTAGAGTGTCCTTCCGACCGCTGCGGTTGCTGCCTCGTACGGACCACGAACCGGAGATCCGATGAGCACGATCCCGTCTCCCCTGCGCCAGCTGCTCGCCCTGGCCCCGGTCATCCCCGTCTACACGCCGCAGTCGGTCGGCGAGGCGGTGCAGGTGGCGGCGGCGCTGCACCGCGGTGGCCTGCCGGTGATCGAGGTGACGCTGCGCACGCCGGTCGCGCTGGCGGCGCTGGAGGCGATGGTGAAGGCGCTACCGGACGCGGTGATCGGTGCCGGCACCGTGCTCGACGGCCTGCACTTCGATGCCGCCGCCCGCGCCGGTGCCCGCTTCGTGGTGTCGCCGGGGCTGACGCCGCGCCTGCTGGCCGCCGCGTCCGCGCATGCGCTGCCGTTCCTGCCCGGGGTGCAGAGTGCGTCCGAGCTGATGGCCGGTCTCGAGGCCGGCCTCGACACCTTCAAGTTCTTCCCCGCCGCACCCGCCGGCGGCACCGCGATGCTGCGCGCCTTCGCCGGGCCGTTCCCGCAGGCCCGCTTCTGCCCTACCGGCGGCATCACCGTGGAAACCGCCCCCGGCTACCTGCGGCTGGGCAACGTGCTGTGCATCGGCGGTTCCTGGCTCACGCCGCGGGCGATGCTGGCGGCGGGCGACTGGGTGGGGGTGGAGGGGCTGGCGCGGCAGGCGGCTGCGGTGGGAAACGAGAAACGGGGAACGGGAAACGAGTGAAAGTGCGGGATCGCGGCTAAAGCACGCCGGATCGCGGCTGAAGCCGCTCCTACACTCGTTCCTCGTTCCTGGTTTCTCCTCGTTTCTAGCTCTGGAAGATCTGCTCCGCCCGCTGGAACAGGATCCAGCTCGTCGCGATGTACTTGTCGCCGCCCTCGGGCCGGTTGCCGCGGTGGGTGTGGGTGAAGGCGGCCGGAGCGATCAGCAGGCTGCCGGTTTTCGGCACGATCCGGCGCTGCTGGTAGAGGAATTCGGTCTCGCCGGCGGCGAAGCCGTCGTTGAGGTAGAGCGTCCACAGCACGTGCCGGTGCAGGGTCTCGGCATCGGGCGAGCGCGGATACAGCTCGCAATGCCAGTACGGATAGCCGCCCTGGCCGGCGGTGTAGCGCTGCAGGTTGATCGCGCCGGGGCGCAGCACCGCGCGTACCAGCTCACCGAGCGCGCGGTCGTCGAGGGTGTCGAAATCCCCGGCGGTGATCCGCCGCAGCGCGCCGTCGGCGCCCGGCGTCTGCAGCATCACCGGCGCGATCAGCGCGTAGCGGTAGGTGCGCAGGTAGCGCAGCAGGCAGGCGTAGACGGCGGTGTTCAGCGCGACCTCGGCCTCGCGCCACTCCGGCTTGCCGGTGATCTGGATGTCGCGGCTGTCCTTGAGTTCCGGCAGCACGCCGCCGCCGACCCGGCCGGGGACCGCGGCGCCGCTGGCCTCGAAGGCCTGCACCAGCGCCCGGCAGACGTCCGGCGACAGCGTGTTCTCGTAGACCTCGATGAAGTCGGCCGGCGTCGCGCTCACGGCTTGCGTCCCTGTTCGCTGCGCCAGCCGAGGAAGGCCGCCAGGAACGCGGCGCCGGCGAAGGCGATCGCCAGCGGCAGCAGCACCGCCGCGATGTCGCCCAGCCCGGCGGCGAGCGCGCAGTTCGCCTCCATGCCGACCATGCCGTCGTCGGCGCAGGGCCCGTTCGCCGCCTTGCGGGCGATGTGCCGGAACACCATCCCGGTGATCCCGACCATGCCGGCGAGCCCGCCGAGCCCGCCGGTGACGATCCGCCAGTTCGATTCGAACAGCGGCGGCATCGTCAGCCGCCGGCGCCGTCGTGGCGGCGGTGGTAGTCGATCGCCGTCGCGACCTCGTTGCGCGAACCGAGGAACACCGGCACGCGCTGGTGCAGCGCCGTCGGCTGCACTTCGAGCATGCGCTGGCGGCCGGTGCTGGCGGCGCCGCCGGCCTGTTCGACGAGGAAGGCCATCGGATTGGCTTCGTACATCAGCCGCAGCTTGCCGCCCTTGTCGCGGCACTTGGCGTCGAGCGGATAGCTGAAGACACCGCCGCGGGTCAGGATGCGGTGCACGTCGGCGACCATCGACGCGACCCAGCGCATGTTGAAGTCCTTGCCGCGCGGGCCGTCCTTGCCGGCCAGCATGTCCGCGACCCAGGCCTGCACCGGCGCTTCCCAGTGGCGCTGGTTGGAGGCGTTGATCGCGAACTCCTTCGTGTCCTCCGGAATGCGCATGCCGCGCGTGGTCATCACGAAGCTGCCGATCTCGCGGTCGAGGGTGAAGGCATGGGTGCCGTTGCCGACCGTCAGCACCAGCATCGTGCTCGGCCCGTACACCGTGTAGCCGGCGCAGACCTGGGCGGTGCCCGGCTGCAGGTAGTGCTCGTCGCCGGGCGAGGTGACGCCGTCGGGGCAGCGCAGCACCGAGAAGATCGTGCCGACCGAGACGTTGACGTCGATGTTCGAGCTGCCGTCGAGCGGATCGAACAGCAGCAGGTAGTTGCCGCGCCGCGCGGCGTCGGGGATCGGCTGGCTGTGGTCCATCTCCTCCGAGGCCAAGCCGGCGAGGTGGCCGCCCCAGGCATTGGCCTCCATCAGCACGTCGTTGGCGATCACGTCGAGCTTCTTCTGCGCCTCGCCCTGCACGTTGATGCTGGCGGCGCCGGGGGTGCCGGCGTCGCCGAGCACGCCGCCGAGCGCGCCCTTGCCGACCGCATGCGAGATCGTCTTGCAGGCCCGCGCCACCACCTCGATCAGCAGGCGCAGGTCGGCATTGATGCGGCCGGCGTGCTGCTCCTCGATGAGGTATCGGGTGAGCGAGATCGGTTTCGTCATGGCGCGGCGCTCCGGGGCAGGCGGGGGACGAGCGGTATTGTCGCCCATTCGCGCGGGTTTCTCGTTTCTCAGGCTTTCAGCCAGAATCCCCCCATGCCCCCGACCCTGCCCGGCTTCGACCCCGATTCGCTGCTCTCGGTCGCGTCCGCGCTCGGGCTGGGGCTGCTGATCGGCGTCGTCCGCGAGCGCAGGCTTCCGGAGGTGGCGGTGGTCGCCGGATTGCGCACGCATGCGCTGGCGGCGCTGGGCGGCGTCGTCGCGCTGTGGATCGCGCCGGCCGCGTTCGTCGCGCTGCTGGTCGCGGTGGCGGTGATGGTGGCGCTGAGCTACCAGCGCAGCCGCGAGGACGATCCGGGACTGACCGGCGAGGTCGGCCTGGTCGTCACCGTCCTGCTCGGCGGGCTGGCGCTGCCGGCGCCGTCGCTCGCCAGCGCGCTGGGTGTCGTCGTCGCCGGGCTGCTGTACGCGAAGGTGCCGCTGCACCGGCTCAGCCGCGAGCTGATCAGCGAGAAGGAACTGCGCGACGGCCTGCTGCTGCTGGCCTCGGCGATGGTGATCCTGCCGCTGATCCCCGACCGCACGATCGGCCCGTTCGATGCGTTCAACCCGCGCACGCTGTGGAAGCTGGTCGTGCTGGTGATGGCGATCAGCGCGCTCGGCCATGTCGCGCTGCGCGCGACCGGCAACCGCTGGGGGCTGGCCATCGCCGGCTTCTTCGCCGGCTACGTGTCGTCGACCGCGGCCACCGCCGGCTTCGGCCAGCGGGTGAGGGAGACGCCGGGCCTGCTGTCTTCGGCGGTCGGGGCGACGATGCTCGCGAACCTGGCCTCGGTCTCGCTGATCGTGCCGATCCTGCTCGCGGTCGCGCCGCATGTGCTGTCGGCGCTCTGGCTCGAGATCGGCGCGGCGTGCGTGGTCCTCGCCGCCGGCGGCGCGTTCGGCATCCACCGCGGCGAGGACGACGACGTCCCGGCACCGACCGCGCAGTCGCGCATGTTCAGTTTCCGCGCCGCGCTGCTGTTCGCGGCGGTGATCACCGGCGTCGTGTTCATCGCCGCCGCGCTCGGCGAATGGCTGGGCCCGCGCGGCGCGATCACCGCCGCGATCCTCGCCGCCGCCGCCGAACTGCACGCGGCGGTCGCCACGCTCGGCAACCTGGCCGCCCGCGAGGCAATCGACCTCGACCAGGCCCGCTGGGCCCTGCTCGGCCTGCTCGCCGCCAGCAGCCTCGCCAAGACCGTCGTCGCCTTCAGCACCGGCGGCGCGCGGTTCGGGTCGCGGGTCGGGCTGGGGCTGGGGCTGGCGGTCGCGGCGGCGGCCGGGGTTTGGGCCCTTTGACGGCTCGTTCCTGCTTCAGATGATTCTGAGCGTGATGGCCTTGAGCACCGCCCGCGTGCGGTCGCGGGTGCCGAGCTTGTCGAGGATTTCGCTGACGTAGTTCTTCACCGTGCCCTCGGACAGGAAGACGGCGCGGGCGATCTCCTTGTTCGAGTAGCCGCCTGCCAGCAGGCGCAGGATCGACACCTCGCGCTCGTTGAAGGTGTCGGTCGGCGCGGCCTGGTCGCGGTAGGCGTAGCGTGCGCGCACCGGATCGGTCGGCACCGGCGCCAGCAGGGTGGCGCCGGCGGCGACGCGCAGGATCGCCTCGTGCAGGTCCTCCGGCGAGGCGTCCTTGAGCAGGAACCCCTGGGCGCCGGCCTCGGCCGCCTGCAGAGGCAGCGCGTCGTCGTCGAAGGTCGTGAGCAGCACGACGGGCGTCGCGATGCCGCGCGCGCGCAGCGCACGGACGAGCCCGAAGCCGTCCATGCCGGGCATGCGGATGTCGGACAGGATCACGTCGACCGGGGCGTCGGCGGCCAGGGCATCGAGCGCCTGCAACAGGCTGCCGCCGTCGCCGGCTTCGACCACGACCTGCAGCCGCGGGAAGCCACCCAGCAGCGCGCGCAGGCCGCTGCGGACGAGCGCCTGGTCGTCGGCGAGGGCGAGGCGCAGCGGGGCGTCGATCGGGTCCATGTCCTTCCGTGGTCAGGCGGCGACGGGCAGCCAGGCGCGCAGGTGCACGCCGCCGGTGTCGGTGCGGTCGACGGCGAGGCCGCCGCCGACGGCTTCCAGCCGCTCGCGCATCCCGGTCAGGCCATTGCCCGCCTGCAGCTCGCCGCCGCCGCGGCCGTCGTCACGGATGTCCAGCCGCAGCGCATCGCGGTCCCGGCGCAGCACCACCCACAGGTTCTGCGCCTGCGAGTGCCGCACCGCGTTGGTCAGGCCTTCCTGCACGGCGCGCAGCAGCGCCTCGGCCTGGGCGATCGATCGCACGCGGGCGCCGTCGGCGATGTCCAAGTGCATGCGTGGGCGCGGGAACGGCGTCGCCAGCACCGCCAGCGCGTCGCCGAGGTCGAGCCCGTCGTTGCTGCGCATCTGCGCGACGACGCCGCGGATGTCGGCCAGCAGCTCGTCGGCCAGGCGCGCGCACAGCAGCACCTGCCCGTCGTCGCGGGATCGCCGGTCGCGGGCGAGCGCCGACAGGTTGAGCTTCAGCGCGGTGAGCTTGTGGCCGGCGACGTCGTGCAGTTCGCGTGCCAGCCGCAGCCGCTCGCCGTCGCGGGCGGTCTCCGCGAGCAGGCTGCGGGTGGCGAGCAGGTCGGCATTGGCGGCGGCGAGCTGGTCGCGGGTGCGCTGGGCGGTGATCGCGAACCACGACGTCAACGCCGCGAAGGCCTGGAAACTCAGGTTCATCAGCGTCCCGACCAGCGGCGCTCCGGTTTGCCAGACGTCGCGGTACACGAGATACATGCCGATGTTCGCGGCCGTCATGATCGCCAGCGCGCCGCCAGGCCGCCACACGTGCACCACCTGGATCATGCACAGGATCAGCAGTACCGGCAGCGAACCGGCGCGGGCGTTGAGCATCAGCGCGAAGGCGACCACCAGCTGCAGCAGCACCAGCGCCCGCTCCCACCACAGCGGCGCCGCGCGGTCCGGGCAGGTGGTGATCGTGACGAACGCGGCGAGGAAGACGAGGTCCAGCAGCACCAGCAGCGGCACCGGCGCGGCGCCGGTCGCGAGCAGGCCGGGCACCGGCGAGCGGTGGAAGATCAGCTCGTAGCTGATCGCCGCCCACGCCAGGTAACCGGCGAAGTTCAGCGGCGAACACAGGCGTTGCAGGCGCGGCGACATGGCGCGCAGCTTGGCCGCGGCGGCGCGCGCGCTCAAGACGGGCGGCGCGGAAAGTTACTTCCGGCAGGTCGAGCGGGTGACCCGCGGCACCTGATCGGCGCCGGGCGGGGCCGGAAAGTGGCGACGTCCGAGAGGAGGCCGCCATGACCCCGATGTCCGTGATCGTCACCCTGCACGTCGCCACCGGCGCCGTCGCCCTCGCCGCCTACTGGTCGGCGGCGCTGCTGGCGAAAGGCTCGCCGCGGCACCGGCTGGCCGGGCGGGTCTTCCTGCTGGCGATGCTGGCGATCGTCGTGACCGGCGTGCCGATGGTCGCGCGGGCGCTGTCGCTCGGGCACCCGGTCACCGCCGCCTTCCTCGCCTACCTGCTGCTGCTGGTCGCCCAGGGCAGCTGGAGCGGCTGGCGGGCGATCCGCGACCGGCGGTCGCCGCCGCGCTACTTCGGGCCGGTGTTCCGGGCGCTGACCGGCGCGATCGTGCTGGCCGGCGCGGCGATGGTGGTGCTCGGCCTGCGCGTCGGGCAGCCGGTCCTCGCGGTCTTCGGCGGCGTCGGCGGGCTGGTCGGCTGGGGCGCGATGCAGGCGCGCCGCCGGGCCGACCGCGACCCGGTCTGGTGGCTGCGCGAACACTACGGCGCGATGATCGGCAACGGCGTCGCCGTGCACATCGCCTTCTTCGGCATCGGTCTGCGCCGGCTACTGCCCGGCGTGGATCCGCAGGTGCTGACGCTGTTCGCCTGGTTCGCGCCGCTGGCGGTGGCCGCGGTCGCCGGCCTGTGGATCGGTCGCCGCTATGGTCGGGCCGCGGCGGCGCGCGGCCGCTGAGGCGGGCGCTCAGACGTCGCCGCCGTCGAGCCAGCCTTCGCCGGTGCCGCGGTGGTAGACGCTGTCGCCGGGTTGCACGGACCCGGCCGGGAACGATTCGAGCTCGGCCAGCCGCGCGTAGATCGGGGTGAAGTCCGGGCGCGTCGCATCGATCAGCTGCTCGTAGCTGTCGATCACGAAATACGTCTTCTGGTAGGTGTCGATGCGGTAGCGCGTGCGCATGATCCGCTCGAGGTCGAAGCCGATGCGGTTCGGCGCCGGCGATTCCAGGCAGTGGATCGACTCGCCCTTCGAGCTGACGATGCCGCTGCCGTAGATGCGCAGGCCGTCGGCCTGGCGGATCAGGCCGAACTCGACCGTGTACCAGTACAGCCGCGTCAGGTTCACCAGCGCGTCCTGGCCGATCGAATGCGCCTTGACGCCGCCGCGGCCGTAGGCCTGCATGTAGTCGGCGAACACGGGGTTCATCAGCAGCGGCACGTGCCCGAACAGGTCGTGGAACAGGTCGGGTTCGGCCAGGTAGTCGAGCTGCTCCGGCGTGCGGATCCACCAGGTGACCGGGAAGCGGCGGTTCGCGAGGTGGTCGAAGAAGGTCAGCTCCGGCAGCAGGCCCTCGACGCCGACCAGCTCCCAGCCGGTGCGCGCACGCAGCAGGCGGTTGATGTCGTCGAACTTCGGGATGCGGTCGGGCGACATGCCCATCGCTTCCTGCGAGGCGAGGAATTCGTCGCTGGCGCGGCCCACCAGCACGTCGCGCTGGCGGCGGAACAGCGTCGCCCAGACCTCGTGATCGGTTGCCGAATAGCGCGACCAGGGCTGTTCGACGACGGCCGTCGTGTAGACGGGCACATAGCCCTTGTCGGTCATCTGGTGTTCGACGCGTCTGGGCTCGTTCATCGCGGTCCTCCGGCAACGCGACCCATTCTACGCCGCCCGCGTGAGCGCCTTGCCGATCCCGCGCACGACCGACGACACTGGCGCCGGCGAACACGGAGGGGGCGATGGCAGGCACCGGCGAAATCATGGGCCCCGGCCGCGGCGAGCGCGCGCTGCTGGTGGCGATCGTGCTGGCGGCCCTGGTCTGGTCCGGCATCGCGCCGAACGACCGCCTGACCTGGCTGCTGGAAATCTGCTGGGTCGCGGTCGGCCTGCCGCTGGTCTGGCTGTGCTGGCAGCGGTTCCCGCTGACCCGGCTGCTCTGCTGGCTGCTGGTGCTGCACGCGGTGGTGCTGGTCTACGGCGGCAAGTACACCTATGCCGAAACCCCGCTCGGCGACTGGTTCCGGCAGGCCTTCGAACTCCAGCGGAACCACTACGACCGCCTCGGCCATTTCCTGCAGGGCTTCGTTCCGGCGATCCTCGCCCGCGAGCTGCTGCTGCGGCACACCCCGCTGCAGCGCGGCGGCTGGCTGTTCTACCTGGTGGTCGCCGCCTGCCTGAGTTTCAGCGCCTTCTTCGAAATGCTCGAGTGGTGGACGGCGCTGATCGGTGGCGGCGCCGCCGACGCCTACCTGGCGACCCAGGGCGACGTCTGGGACACGCAATGGGACATGTTCTGGGCGATGACCGGCGCGATCCTCGCGCAGCTCCTGCTGTCGCGCCTGCACGACCGCCAGCTCGGCCTCCTGTAGGAGCGCCTTCAGGCGCGATGCTTTCCGCTTCCGTAGGAGCGCCTTCAGGCGCGATGCTTTTGGTTTCGCGGAAGCCGAAAGCATCGCGCCTGAAGGCGCTCCTACGGGTGCGGGTCAGGCATCCCAGCCGGACATGGGGTCCGAGATCACGAGGTCGCGGCCGGCATTCTTGGCCGCATACATCGCCCGGTCGGCGCGCAGCAGCAGCTGCGAGAACTGGCGGTCGGCGGGTGCGAGCACGGCGGCGCCGACCGAGATCGTCACGCGGCGCAGCACGCCGTCGAGGTCGAGCGGCGTCCCGGAGAACGACTGCCGGATGCGTTCGCCGGCGACGACCGCGGCGGCGCTGTCGGTATTGGGCATCAGCACGATGAACTCCTCGCCGCCCATGCGCCCGAGCATGTCCTCGGCGCGCAGCTCGGTGCGGATGCGCGCGACCGCGGCGGTCAGCGCGTCGTCGCCGGCAGCGTGGCCGAGTTCGTCGTTGATCTTCTTGAAGTGATCGATGTCGATCACCAGCACCGCCAGCGGCGTGCCGTGCCGGCGTGCGGCGGCGATCGCGCGCGCGCCCAGTTCCTCGATCGCGCGGCGGTTGAAGCAGTCGGTCAGGAAGTCGACGCGGGCGGCGCGCTCGAGATCACGCTGGCTGCGCTCGGTGCACATCAGCAGGAAGCCGAAGCTCGCGACCACCGGCAGCACGCTGCCGACCGCGTAGCTGGCCAGCTGCACCTGGCTGAGCGCGAACACGCCCTCGACCTGCTCTGGCGCGACGAACATCGCCACCGCCCGCGAGACCAGGATCGCGATCGCGATCACCACGACGGTGCCGAGGATGTGCCGGGTGCGACCGCGCGAACGCGGCGAGCGGTAGAGGTTCGCGAACACGCAGCTGCACAGCATCGCCATCAGCAGCACGACCACCGACAGCCGCACGGCGACGTTCTCGATCACCTGCGCCAGCCACACCGAGCTGAGCACCGAGGCCGCGGCCAGCAGCCACAGGCGCAGGCGCCGGCGCGGCAGGCCGTGGAAGATCTCCAGCGCGATCGCATACGCGGCGATGCCGCCGGCGATCAGCAGGTTCGACACGACCACGCTGGTCCATACCGGCACGAAGTCGCGCAGCGCCATCGTCACGAAGCTGGCGGGCAGCATCAGCGTGCCGGCCACCCACCAGTACATGCTCCGGCGGTAGGAAGGCGGCAAGCCGCGCGTGACCAGGAGCAGCAGCACGCCGACCACGGTGGTCAGCAGTGCGCCGACCAGCAGCGCGGAGCGGATGTCGAACGACCAGGCCATCGGTTTGCGCCGTCCCCCACGGTCGCCGAACCAAGCCCGCTAGCCTTCCATGCGCCGCCGTCCGGCGCAAGCCGACGGAGGCTTCAGTCCGCCGGACGGTCGTCCCGGGGCGCCGGACGCGAAGGAAAGGGGAGCACGACCCCACCGCTCGGGGTCTCGGCGCGTTGCCAGAGCACCGGCACCGCCTCCGGGCGGGGAGGTTCGAACTCGGCTTCGGCCTCGAGCGCGGCCTCGCTGCGGATCCCGGCCTCTTCTTCCCAGGACCAGGGCCGGCGCGGCGGTGGCGGGTCCAGCCGGCGCCAGAGCACGGCTGCGACCAGGCCGGCGACGGCGCCGCCAAGATGCGACTCCCAGGACACCCCGGCCTCGCGCGGCAGCACCGTCAGCAGCATGCCGCCGTAGAAGAAGAAGGCGATCAGCGCCGCGGCGATCGCCGCGCGGTCGCGGCGCAGCACGCCGAGGGCGAACACCAGGAACATCAGGCCATGGGTCAGGCCGCTGGCGCCGAGATGGTGGCTGCCGGGCTCGCCCAGCGCCCAGGCGATCAGGCCCGAGCCCAGCCAGATCACCGGCAGCGCCCGCCAGGTCGCGCGCGGGAACACGGTCGCCGCCAGCGGCCCGAGGATCAGCAGCGCGACGCCGTTGGCCAGCCAGTGCCCGGCCGAGCCGTGCAGCAGCGGCGAGGTCAGCACGCCGACCAGGCCGCCGAGCTCACCAGGGGTCAGGGTCCAGGGCCGCAGGTCGCCGAGCAGCGGCGAGGCGAAGAACAGCGCCCCGAGCGCGGCGACGAAGGCCATCGCCGCCAGCAGCGAGCGGCCGAAGCGCGTGCGGACCGCCTCCGCATGCCGCGCGATGGCGGTCTCGATGTCGTCGGCGCCGGTCGCGGGCGATTCGCGGTTGATGTCGTCCATCGCCCCGAGTTTGGGCCGCCGCCGGCGGACCGCAAGCCGCGCCGGCGCGGGAAAGACCGTCCCGCGCCGCTGCGGCGGCTCAGCGCGGCGGCTCGATGCCCGCGACGGGCCCGGACTGCGGCCGCGGCCGGATCCACAGGCTGGCCAGCATCGCGCTCAGCAGCGCCAGCGCTACGAAGCCCAGGGAGATGCCGATCGGAATCTTCACCACGTCGATCAGCAGCATCTTGGCGCCGATGAAGACCAGCACCGCCGCCAGCCCGTAGGCCAGCAGGTGGAAACGGTCGGCGAGGTCGGCGAGCAGGAAGTACAGCGCGCGCAGGCCGAGCACCGCGAACACGTTCGAGGTCAGCACCACGAAGGGATCGAGGGTGATCGCGAAGATCGCCGGGATCGAGTCGACCGCGAAGATCACATCGGTGATCGCGATCATCACCAGCACCACGAACAGCGGCGTGAACTTGCGCCGCGACCCCTGGCCGATCCACAGCGCCTCGCCGCGATAGCGGCGGATCAGCGGCACATGCGCGGTGAGCCAGCGCAGCAGCGGGTTGCTGTCCATGTCGGGTTCCTTGCCGGCCACCACGACCATCTTGATGCCGGTGAACAGCAGAAAGGCGCCGAACACGTACAGGATCCAGTGGAAACGGGCGATCAGCGCCGCGCCGATGAAGATCATGACCGCGCGCAGAACGATCGCGCCGAGCACGCCGAGGATCAGCACCCGCTGCTGGCTCTGCGCCGGCACCCCGAAATAGGTGAACAGCATCAGGAAGACGAAGATGTTGTCGACCGCCAACGCCTTCTCGACCACGTAGCCGGTCAGGAACTCCATCGCGATCCGGTCCGCCTCGCCGTCCGGCAGGCGGCCCTGCAGGTACCACCACAGGCCGGCGTTGAAGACCAGGGCGAGGGCGATCCACGCGGCGGACCAGGTCAGCGCTTCGCGGGTCGAGACCTTGTGCGGGCCGTTCTGGCGCAGCACCAGCAGGTCGACGGCGAGGGCGGCGAGCACGAAGGCCGCGAAAACGGCCCACATCATGGGGGTGGCGATGGTTTCCAATGTCGTCTCCGGTAACGAGGCCTCGCGACCGCGAACCGGCGCGACGTTCCGGGACGGAACGACCTTCGCCTGCGCGCGGGCGAAGGTCTCGCTCGCAGGCCCGGTGATCTGGACCTGCCTGCCGGACCGGGGTCATTGCGGACCCGTGATGACGATCTCGGCAGCGGGAGCTACTCCCCTTCTGTGCCGCGGAGTTTGCCACAGGCTTGCGTGAAGAAGGCAAGACGGCCGGTCCCCGGACCGGCCGGCGGGTACAATTCACCGATGAACGCGACTGCCCTGCCGGTGATCCGGCTCAAGATCGAGCGCCGCTCCAACCACCCCTGGATCTTCCAGAAGATGGTCGAGAAGCCGGCCGCCAAGCCCAGGCCCGGTGCCATCGTCGACATCGTCGACAACACCGGGGTCTGGGTCGGCCGCGGCTTCTACAACGGCCATTCGCGCATCGCCCTGCGGGTGCTGACCGAGGATCCGGAGGAGCAGGTCGACGAGGCTTTCTTCGCCCGCCGGATCGCGGCCGCCGCCGGCCTGCGCCGCGACCTGCTGAAGCTCGACGCGACCACCGATGCCTGGCGCGTCGTGCACGCCGAAGGCGACGGCCTGTCCGGCCTGGTCGTCGACCGCTATGGCGACCTCGTCGTGGTCGAGTTCTTCTCCGCGGGCGCGTTCCGCCATCGCGAATGGATCTTCGCGGCACTGCGCGAACAGTTCCCCGGCTGCCGCTTCTACAGCTTCGCCGAGGAACATGTGCAGAAGCAGGAGAGCTTCGACTTCCGCGCGCCGCCGGCGCCGGAGCCGAGCATCGTCAGCGAGCATGGCCTGAAGTTCCGCGCGACCCCGGGCAGCGGCCACAAGACCGGCTTCTTCGCCGACCAGCGCGACAACCGCGAGTACCTGGCGCGCTTCACGAAGGACGCCCGCGTGCTCGACATCTGCTGCAACTCCGGCGGTTTCGCGATCTACGCGAAGGCGCGCGGCGGTGCGGCGGAAGTCACCGGCATCGACCTCGACGAGGAGATCCTCGAGGTCGCGCAGAAGAACGCCCGCCTGAACGACGCGAAGGTGAAGTTCGTGCAGGCCGACCTGTTCCCCTACCTGCGCGACGCGCACGCGCGCGGCGAGCAGTGGGACGTCGTCGTGCTCGACCCGGCCAAGCTCACGCGCGACCGCGACCAGGTCATCCCGGCGCTGAAGAAGTACAACGACATGAACAAGCTGGCGATGCAGGTCGTGAAGCCGGGCGGCATCCTGCTGACCTGCTCCTGCACCGGCCTGGTCAGCGAGGACGAGTTCCTCGACATGATCCGCCGCGCCGCCTTCTACAGCGGCCGCACCGTGCAGATCCTGAAGGTCGCCGGCGCCGGCGCGGACCATCCGGTGATGGCGCATGTGAAGGAGTCGCGGTATTTGAAGGCGGTGTTTTGCCGGGTTCTTTGAACGACGGTTCTCTCAGCCACTTACTTCCTTTCTCGGTGAAGCGAACAAGGCAAGTAGTGGATAACAAATAAGAAGTAGCAAGCCGCAGCGTGCCGGCTCGCTACTTCCTATTTGTTATCCACTACTTGCCTTTCGAAGAAGAAGAGCAGTGACCAGCGCCCCCACCCCCGCTCCCCGCCGCGCCGCGATGATCTTCATCTTCATCACGGTCCTCATCGACATCCTCGCGTTCGGGCTGATCATTCCGGTGCTGCCGCACCTCGTGGAAGGCTTCGTCGGCGGTGACACCGCGACCGCCGCCTGGTGGGTCGGGGTGTTCGGCACGACCTTCGCGGCGATCCAGTTCGTCTGCACGCCGATCCAGGGCGCGCTGTCCGACCGCTTCGGCCGGCGCCCGGTGATCCTGCTGTCCTGCCTCGGCCTGGGCCTGGATTTCGTGCTGATGGCGCTGGCGCCGAACCTGGCCTGGCTGTTCGTCGGCCGCGTGCTGTCGGCGATGACCGCGGCCAGCTTCTCGATCGCCAATGCCTACATCGCCGACACCACCGCGCCGGAGCAGCGCGCGAAGTCCTACGGCATGCTCGGCGCCGCGTTCGGCCTCGGCTTCATCATCGGGCCGGTCGTCGGTGGCGTGCTCGGCGACATCGACGTGCGCGCGCCGTTCTGGGCCGCGGCGGCGCTGGCGCTGGCGAACTTCCTCTACGGTCTGTTCGTGCTGCCGGAATCGCTGCCCGTGGAGAAGCGCACGCCGCGCTTCGACTGGGCGCATGCGAATCCGGTCGGCGCGCTGGTGCTGCTGCGCCGCTATCCGCAGGTATTCGGGCTGGCCGCGGTGATCTTCCTCGACAGCCTCGCGCATTACGTGTTCCCGAGCGTCTTCGTGCTGTTCGCCGACGTGCGCTTCGACTGGGGCATCAAGCAGGTCGGCTACGTGCTCGCCGGCGTCGGCCTGTGCACGGCGATCGTGCAGGCGGGCCTGATCGGCCGGATCGTCAAGGCGGTCGGCGAGCGTCGCGCGCTGCTGATCGGCCAGAGCGCCGGCCTCGCCGGTTTCCTGCTGTACGCCTTCGCCGGCGAGGGCTGGCTGTTCCTGCTCGGCATTCCGGTGATGGCCTTCTGGGGCCTCGCGAATCCGTCGGTGCAGGCGCTGGCCACGCGCGCGGTCGGCGCCGACGAGCAGGGTCGACTGCAGGGCGCCTTCATGAGCCTGGCCAGCCTCTGCGGCGTGTTCGCGCCGCTGATGTACGCGTCGGTGTTCGCGCACGCGATCGTGCCGAACGCGCCGCTGTACTACCCGGGTGCGCCGTTCCTGCTCGCCGCGGTGATCGTCGCGCTGGCGTTCTGGGTCTCGCACCGCGCGACACGGCCGGCGGTGGTGCCGGCGGTCTAGACTGTCGCAACCCACGAAACGTCACGGAGACCGCGATGAACGAGCCCGTCACCCGCGAACAGGCCGAGGACGCCGTGCGCGTGCTGCTGCGCTGGGCCGGCGAGGATCCCGCGCGCGAGGGTCTGGTCGACACCCCGAAGCGTGTCGCCAAGGCCTATCGCGACTGGTTCAGCGGCTACGGCATCGACCCGACCGAATACCTCGCACGCACCTTCGAGGAAGTCGCCGGCTACGACGAGATGATCGTGCTGCGCGACATCGAGTACGAATCGCATTGCGAGCACCACATGGCGCCGATCATCGGCAAGGTGCACATCGGCTACCTGCCCGACGGCAAGGTCGTCGGCATCAGCAAGCTCGCGCGCGTCGTCGAGGCCTACGCGCGTCGCTTCCAGGTGCAGGAGAAGATGACCGCGCAGATCGCCCGCTGCATCCAGGACGTGCTGCAGCCGCGCGGCGTCGGCGTGGTCGTCGAAGGCGCGCACGAATGCATGACCACCCGCGGCATCCACAAGCGCGGCGTCAGCATGATCACGTCGAAGATGCTCGGCACCTTCCGCGACGACGCCCGCACGCGGTCCGAGTTCCTGCAGTTCATCGATGTGGGGCCGGGGCGGTGAAGCGAGTAACGAGTGGAGAGTAACGAGTAACGCGTAAGAGCGGCTTCAGCCGCGATCTGGCCGTTCACCTTCTCCTCGCACGAAGCGCGGGCTCTACTCGTTACTCGTTACTCTCCACTCGTTACTCCACCTTGACGCGTCCCGTGGATGCTCGTGCACATCCAGCCCCCGGAGCCCCGCCATGTCCTTCCCCCGTTCCCTGCTCGCCGCCGCCCTCGCCTCGAGCTTCCTCGCCGGCTGCGCCAGCGCCCCCTACCAGGCCAGTGGCCCCTACGACTCCGGTGACCGCTACGGCGATCGCCACGACGACCGTTACCAGGAGCCCGAGGACGTCAACCGCACCCGCCGCGGCGCGATCACCGGCGCCGTCGCCGGCGCGGTGATCGGCCTGCTCAGCGGCAGCGATGCCACCGAGCGCCGGCAGCGCGCGCTGATCGGTGCCGGCGTGGGCGGCCTCGCCGGTGGCGCCATCGGCCGTTACCAGGACAACCAGGAGCGCGAGCTGCGCGAGCGCATGCGCGACACCGGCGTCGACGTCGTCCGCCAGGGCGACCACATCACGCTGGACATCCCCAGCGGCATCACCTTCGGCTTCGACAGCAGCGAAGTGCTGCCGGCCTTCCGCGGCGTGCTCGACCGCCTCGCGCAGACGCTGGGCCAGTACGACCAGACGATCATCGAGGTCGCCGGCCACACCGACAACGTCGGCACCGAGGCCTACAACCAGGCGCTCTCGGTCCGCCGCGCCCAGGCCGTCGGCGACTACCTGGTGGCGCGCGGCGTCAATCGCGAGCGCCTGATCATCACCGGCGCCGGCGAACTGCGGCCGGTCGCGAGCAACGAGACCGAAGCCGGCCGCGCCGAGAACCGCCGCGTCGAGATCACCCTGGTGCCGCTGCGCGCCGACTGATCGCGTCCAGCCCCGCTCCCCGGCGTGGCCCCGCCGGGGGCGGGCTCCTATACTCGCGGGGGTGAGCGACCCCCGCGCCCAGCTGACAGCCCTGCGATTCCTGATCGCCGCCGCTCCGGCCCTGCCGGACAAGGCGGACTGGCTGGCGCGTATCGACGCCATCAGCGAATCGCTGACGGCGGCCGAGGCGGCCCGGATCGCGGACGGTGCCCTCAATCCCGCCGAAGTCACCCGCCTGCGCCAGGACGTCGAGGACGCCGAACACGCGCGCGACGCCGCCAATCTGCAGCGGATGAAGGTCGCCGGCCAGCTCGGCACGCTGCACAAGGCCCTGGCCGCCGCGGCGCCGGCGGTGGCGGCGAGCAAGGACGCGCAGGCCGACGCGCTCAAGCGCATCCAGTGGTTGTCCAGCCACGGCGGCAACGACCCCGATGCCGCGATGGCCGCCGTCGACGCCGAACTCGATGCGCCGATGCCGAGCCGGATGGTGCTCGAGCTGGTCGCCGCCGGCGAACGCCGGTTCACCAAACCGCAGCTCGAATTCTCGGTCGCCGAGGCCATGGTGCTGACCGGCTGGGCGCAGACCCCTGTCGAACTGATGGCCCAGGGCGAGCCCTGGCTGGCCAGCCTGCTGCTGAAGAATCACGCCGACGACTGATCCCGTGACTTTCGGGGCATATTTTCCGGCTCCCGGTGTTCTACAACTGTCGTACGACGACTGTAGTAGAGCTCACCGATGTCCGAACCCGACCGCAGCACCGACGAAGGCGTCGCCCTCAGCGAACTGCAGCTGGCGTTGATGCGCCTGCTCTGGCGCGACGGCGAGGCCAGCGTCGCCGACATGGCCACCGAGATGGCGCGCAGCCGCGGGCTGGCCCACACCACCGTCGCCACCGTGCTCACCCGGCTGGCCAAGCGCGGCATCGTCGAGGCCCGCCGCGACGGCCGCCAGCTGGTCTACCGGCCCTGCATCGACGAGGCCCAGGTCCGCCGCAGCATGGTCGGTGACCTCGTGCAGACCCTGTTCCGGGGCGATGCCCGCGCGCTGCTGGCGCATCTGGTCGACGAATCCGCGGTCGGTCCCGGCGACCTCGAACGCGTGCGCGCCCTGCTCGCCGGTACGGGGCGCAAGCTGTGAGTGCCCTGGCGCTGGCCAGCAGCCTGCTGCTGACCCTGGTTCTCCAGGCCAGCCTGCTGCTCGGCCTGGTCTGGATCGCCGAACGGCTGCGCCTGCTGCGCGACCCCGGCCACGCTGAGCTGGCCTGGCGGGCGGCGCTGTTCGCCGGCCTGCTGGCGACCGGGCTGCATGGCTGCGGCCTGCTCAGCGGTGGCGGCGACGGATCCACCGGCACGCCCGCGGTCCTGGCGCGTTCCGGGGCGCCGGCCCCGGCGCCGGTCGGCCTCGGGGATCCCGTGCCCACGCCGGGCGCCGCCGCCGCTGTGCCGGCGGTGCCGCCGGCGGCCTTCCATGTGCCCGGTCGGTTGCGGGCGAACCGGAACGACGCGACGTCTGCGGCCCCGGCGGCGTCGCCAGCTACGACGGCCGCCCCGCCCGGTCTGGTCCTGCCGGTTCCCGAGCTCCTCGCCTTGGCCCTGGTGCTGCTCTGGGCGGCGGCGAGCCTGCGCGCGGGCCGCGGTCTCGCCCGCCAGCTGGGCGATGTCCGGCGCCTGCAACGCGGTCTCGAGTCCGTGACTGAGTTCGCGATTCCCGCCGCATTGCGCGCCGATGCCGACACGTTGGCGGCGGAATTCGGTATTCGCCGGCCCCGCCTGCATCTGCTCGAAGGCCTCGCCAGCCCGATGCTGCTGCCGACGCTGCGCGGCCCGACCCTCCTGCTGCTGCCGGCCTGGACCGGCGATCTGGCCCCGCGCCAGCGCCGCGCCCTGCTGGCGCACGAGTTCGCCCACCTCGCCCGCCGCGATCCGGCCTGGCGGCTGGCGACCCGTATCGCCCTGCTGCCGCTGGCCTGGCACCCGCTGGCCCGGCATGCGCTGGCGCGCCTCGAAGCTCTGGCCGAACACGCCTGCGATGCCTGCGCCGCCCGGTTGCAGGGCGATGGGCGCCCGCTCGCCGAATGCCTGGCGGTCTGCCTGGAGCATGCCGCCGGCCACCGGTCCACGTGCTCGCCACGGCTCGCCGTCGCGATGGCCGATGACGCCGGCGCGGTCGTCCGCCGCGTCGCCAACCTGCTGGAGAAAACCCCGATGAATACCCGCACCCCGAGCCCGGCCCTGCGCCGCGGCGCCCTGGTCGCCGCCGTCGCCGTCGCCCTGGCCCTGCCGGGCCTGGCGATCACCCTCGTCGGCACCGACGCCGTCGCGTCCGCGCTGGAAAGCGGCCTGCTGATCGGCGAACAGGTCACCACGAGCCGCGACGGCATCAGCACCTGGCGGCGCGCCGACGCCGACGGCCGCATGCTGCTGCGCGTGCGCGGCGAGGTCCGCGTCAGCGCCGATGACCGCAGGATCGAAGGCCTGGGTGACGGCGCCTTCTTCGAATACAGCCGCCGCCGTGACGGCGTCGAACACGCCGTGGTGCTGCGCCGCAGTGGCGACGCCCTGGTGCAGGAATTCGAGGTGGACGGCGAATCCCGTCCCTTCGACAGCGAAGGCCGCGCCTGGCTGGCCGCCGAGCTGCCGGCGCTGCTGCGCGAGACGGGTCTCAATGCCCTCCAGCGTGGCGTCCGCCTGCTCGCCGAGGGCGGCACCCCGGCCCTGCTCGCCGAAATCGCCGGCCTGCGGGTGGACCACGTGCGCCGCGCCTACCTCGAGGTCCTGTTCGCGAACGCGCCGCTCGACGCCGCGCAGTGGGCGCAGGCGATGGACCGGGTGACCGGCATCGGTTCGGACTTCGAACGCCGGCTGTGCCTGCACGCGGCGCTGGCGCAGGCGACGACGCCGGCGCGCCGGGCCGGTGTGTTCGACGCCGCCGCCGGGATCGCCTCCGATTTCGAACTCGCCGAACTGCTGATCGAAGCCGCGAAGCAGCCGCCGGTCGCCGCTGAGCTCGGGGCCTGGCAGCGCGCCGTCGCCGCGCTGGACAGCGATTTCGAACTGCGCCGGGTGCTGGATGCGAGTCTGGAACATGCGCGCGGCGATCGGCGCGTCGTGCTCGCCGCGCTCGAGGCCGCCGAACGCTTCAGCAGCGACTTCGAACTGCGTCAGCTGCTCGAGACCGCCGCTCCGGCGGCGCGCACCGACGCCGCGCTCCGCGCGCGGTGGCTGCAGCGTGCCGGCGGACTCGGTTCCGATTTCGAACGCCGCAGCGCGTTGACCGCGCTGATCGATGTCGACCATGTCGATATCGACGTCGCCGACGGCGTGCTCGTGGCGCTCGCCGGCGTGCGCTCGGACTTCGAAGCGGCCGTGGTCCTGACCGAACTGGCCGGGCGCATGCCCTACGACGCCGGCCTGGTCGAGCGCTACCGGGCAGCCGCGCGCCGGCTCGACGACTTCGAGCGCGGCCGCGCCGAACGCGCGCTCGACCGCTTCGCCGCGCTCTGAGCAGGAAGGCGCCGGGGAGCATGCGTTCCCTGGACTCGCCCTGAGCTGGCGCTCCCGCGCCCGCGAACCTAGGGCTGGCGGATGCGCACCTGCGCCCCCGCCGTGCTCGCCTGGCTGGCCTCGCCGTACATCAGCTCGGCGACGGCCGGCGCCGCGAAGTAGCGGCCGGCATGCGTGGCCTGCACGAAGTAGTGCACCTCGTGCCGACCCGGCGGCAGCCACTGCGCATACAGCCGCACTTCGTCGGCGCCGGTCTGGCGGCTGTCGAACCACCAGCTGCCGCCGCCGGCGAGCCGGCGCAGGTCGTCGCCGGCGGTGCCGGCGAGCGCCAGGTCGCGGCTGATCCAGCCGCCCGGCACCACATCGGTGATCGCCACGAAGTGGCGCACCGCCGGCACCTGCAGCTGCAGGCTCACCCGCACCCAGTCGCCGACGCGCACTTCCGGCGCCGCGGCCGACAGCGGCGTCCAGCGGCCGTCGCGCAGCACCGCGTAACGGCGCTCGAGCTGCATGCCCACGGCCTCGGGCTGCGCGCTGCGCAGGTCCTGCTGCCAGTCGAGGCGGGCGACGTAGGACAGGGTCGCGTCGGCATCCTCGGCGCTGCGCATCTGCAGCGGACCGGCGACTGCCGGTGCCCGCCATTCCGCCCGCGGCGCCGTCGGCGTCACCGCCAGCTGGGCGGCGCCATCGCCGGCGCGCACCTCGACCACGGGCGCGGTGTCCGCCGGCATCGCCGCATCCGCCGCCTGCAGGGCCAGCAGGCAATGCAGCGCCGCCTGGGTATCGACGCTGCGCCGCGCTTCGCCGGCATAGAGATCGGCGGTGCCGCGCAGGAAGGCCTGGCGGCGGCGCAGATGCGCCGGGTCGCGGTCGAGTTCGAACAGGGTCGCGGTCACCGCGCACTGGTCACGCAGCGGCGAGCCCATGGCCCAGCCGAAGCTGCGCGGATCGGCGAGCACGCGGCGCAGGCCGTGATCGACACCGGCCTCGCGCAGGCGGCCGAGGCCCTCGGTGGCACGGCTGTCGCCGGTCGCGGCGAGCGCGCGCACCAGTTCGCTGCGCGCATGCCAGCCGAGCTCGTCCCAGTCGCGCCACAGGCGGTCGAGCACCGGCTGCGGCACGCCGCCGCCGGTGGCGGTCAACGCCGCCACCGCCACCGCCAGGGTTTCGCCGGCATAGCCGCGATAGGGTGCGAGGACGTTGTCCTGGCGCGCGACCAGGCCGCGCGACACCAGATCACGCAGCGGCGTCACCAGCGTGTCCGGCACCTCGGCGCCGAGCGCGCGCAGGCGGCCGTAGCCGCGCAGCGTGTGCACGCTCAGCAGCAGCGAACCCGGGCCGCTGCCCTGGCCGACGTTCTCGGCGAAGTAGTGGTACCAGCCGTTGTCGTCGCGGAAGCGCGGCGCCTGGGTCAGCACCGCTTCGAGCTCGGCGGCGGCGTCCGGCCAGGCGCGCAGGCCGGCCTCGTCCTGCAGTGCCAGCGCGGCACCGATGGCGCGGCTGAGCTGCTGCTCCCAGCAGCGGTGCGGATAGGCGCGCAGCCCGTCGAGCCAGAGCGCGCGCCAGCTGGCGCCGCCGAGCGACACCGCCACCGACAGCTCGCCCTCACGCGCGCCCTCCGGCAGCGCCGGCACCGGCAGCGACAGCGTCGGCTGCATCCAGCCGGCCTGCACCCGCGAACGCGGGCCCCAGGGCGACTGCACGCGCACCCGGCCGGCGATCGCATCGCTGCCGCGGTCGGCATCGGCGCGCGCGTACAGGGCGATCTCACCGGCGCGGTCCGGCTGCAGGCCGAGCACGCGCGCGACCACCGCATCCGCCGCCGCCCGCACCTGTTCGTCGAGGCGCGCATCGGCACCGGCGCCACTGGCTTCGGCGTGCAGCCTGAGCAGGGCCGGCGCACCGACCGCACGTACATTCACCGTCGCCTCGCCCGCGTCGTCGGCGAACAGCCGCGAGGGCAGGCCGAGGCGCAGTTCGACCGGCAGCGAGGCGGTGAAGGTGGTTTCGGCGAACGCGATCTCGTCGCCGACATCGGCGGCCCAGACCAGCACCCGCCAGCGGGTCAGGTTGTCCGGCAGCGGCAGGGCGATCTCGCGCGACTCGCCCGGGCCGAGCAGCAGGCCGTCGTTCCAGTACGCGGCATCGGCGAAGCGGTGGCGTACGCGCGGGTCGGCGGCGCCGTCGCGGCTGCCGCCGCTGAGCGGTTCGCCACCGGCCTGGTCGGGTTCGATCTCACTGCGCTTGAGCCGGCTGCCGCTGACTTCGATGGTGTCCAGCCCGGCCGATGGCGGCGGCGGCGGTGCCGGTGCTGCCACCGCGGGCGCGGGCGGGAAGCCGTCGCGTGCGCGTTCGCTCTCGCCGCGGCTGCGCTGCTCGGCGTCCGGGTCGAAGAACAGGTTGCGCGGGCTCCAGCCACGCAGCTCGTGCAGCTCGCCGATCTGCCAGCGGCGCAGGCTGCCGAGGAAGCCCTCGTGGCCGGGATCGAGGCGCGGATGCAGGGCGGCGGCCTGCTGGTGCAGGGAATCGTCGACCACCGCGATCACGAACTGGCGCGCGACCGCCGCGTCATTGCGCACCGTTACGCGCTGGGTCGCGCCCGGGGCCAGCGTCGGTTCGGCCAGCCGCAGCTGCGGCGGCCGCGCCGGCGGCGCCGGGATGTCGAGATCGATGCTCGCCTGCAGGGTCGGCTGCGCCAGCGCGGCATCGACATCGGCGGTATGCGGACGCAGCACCACGCGCAGGGTCGCCGCCGGCGCCCACTCACGCGGCAGCGCGATCGCGACCAGGCCGTCGCCGTCGACCTGCTCGATCCAGGCGCGGCGCAGGCCGCCGTATTCGAGCGTCATCAGCGCGGTGGCGCGGCCGTGCGGCTGGCTCAGGCGCAGCTGCGCCGGACTGCCGTCGAGGCCGGCCGGACGCTCGACGCGCAGCTGCAGCGCCGGCGTGTCCTGGTCCGGCGGCGGGCTGCGGCCGATCCAGCGCATCAGCGTCGTCGGCGCGGCATCGCCGGCTTCGGCGATGAAGCGATACAGACCGGCGTCCGGAGCGCGGAAGGCGCAGGGCGCGGCGGTGCCGGCGACCAGGGTGCAGCGGCCGACGATTTCCGGCGCGGCATCCTCGTCGTCGGCGTTCGCGACATCGCGCTCGATGCGCACCTGCACCGGCACGACGCCACGCGATGTGCCATCGGCCGCGACCACCACCGCTTCCAGCACCGGATCCGCATCCTGCGACAGCCACCAGCCTTCGCTGCGCAGGCCGACATAGGCCGGGAACGCGGCGTAATCGACGACCGCGGTCGGCGCCGCGATCTCCGCCTCGCCCGCCATCGCGAGATAGGCGTTGAAGCGCAGGCGGGCGAAGGGCAGCGCCTGCGCCGGCGCCTCCTCGTCGCTGCCGCGCACCTCGATCCGCGCCGGGGCGCGCACCGCGAGCACGGCCCGGCCTTCGCCATCCAGCCGCGCGGGCAGCGCCAGTCCGGCGAACAGCTCCGTTTCCGGCTCACCGGCGCCGCCGGCGAAGGTGAATTCGCGGTACTCCGGATGGCTCTGCGCGAAGGATTCCGCGCTCGCGAAGCCGGTCAGGCGCAGGCCGGCATGGGCGGCGCTGCCGCCGGAATAGAATCCGCCCTCGACGCCGAGCACGATTTCCTCGCCCGGCCGCACCCGCTGCGGTTCCGCGCTCAGCGCCGCCCACATCGACTGCGCCTGGAAGCGGGTCACGAGGAAGCAGGCGCCCTCGTTCATCGAATGCTCGGGACCGATGCACCACTGGCCGTCCGGCGTCGAGGCCGGCAGTTCGAGCTCGCCGGCGACGCCGCCGAAATCGTCGGTGCCGCTGTTCCAGCGCTGCAGCGGCGGGTTCCAGCCGGCGCGCAGGCTCAGCGTCAGCGGCGTCCCCGCCGCCGGCGCCCGCAGGTGATTGTCGACCCGGTTGCGCAGCCACAGCCGGAACTTCACGGTTTCGCCGGGGCGATACAGCAGCCGGTCCGAGCTGCCGAAGGCGACCTGGTTCGCCGCCTGCGGCCGCCATCCGCTGCCCGGCAGCGGCACCCGGTTCTCGATCGCCGGTACGACCACCGTGCGGCGGCCGGCGCGTGCACGCACCAGCAGCATCGCGTCCGCCTCCCAGCCGCGCAGCTTCTCCGCCGGCGCGCGCAGGCGGGTGAGGCCGTCGGCGCCGCTGCGCCCCTGCGCCAGCACCTCATGGCCGCCCTGGTCGTCGACGCGCAGCAGCTCGATGCCGGCACCGGCGACCGCCTTCGCATCGGTCCATTCGCTGGTCCAGACCAGCAGTTCCTCGCCGCTGCGCCAGGTCAGCAGCTGGAAGGGCGCCACCGCGGTCGCGCGGGCGACGTCGGAGCGTTCGCGCGGCCCACCGAAAGACAGACCGCCGCGCGACAGCCAGGCCAGCGGCGCCGGCACCCCGAGTTCGGCCCAGACATTGCGCTGCGCCGGCGGCGTCAGCCGGGCCCGGCGCAGTTCGATGCGCTCGCCGATCGCGAGTTCGATCCATTCATCGGCGTGCACCAGGTTGCGGCCCTCGACCCGCGAAGGTTTCACCACCGTTGCGTCGACGCTCAGCGGCGGCTCGACCCGATACGCCGGCTCCGGGTCGAGGATGCCGATCTCGACCGTCACCGCCGTCGCCAGCGCGGCCCCATCGACCGCGGTGAGCCCGGCGGGCAGCACGAACCGCAACGGCTCCTCGCGCGGATCCGACACGATCGCCAGCGTGCGCAGCGGCGCCAGGCCCTCGCGGTAGCAGACGTAACAGGGCGGCGTCGGCTCGTCGGCGATGCGCGCACCGGCCGGCAGCGCCTCGGCGATCGCCGCCACCGCGGCGTCGGAGAGGGCGCGGTTGAAGCGCAGCACGATCGGCCGTTCGGCGGCGCAGGCGGTCGGCGTGTCGTCCCACCAGGCGCCCTGGCAGCGCCAGTCGATGAAGGCGAAGGGCTCGTTGATCCGGCGGACCAGCAAGGCCGGCTGGCCAGTGCCGCGCAGCGGACCGGCGCTGGAACGCAGGCCGGGGCGCACCGACAGCCGCAATTCGCCCGGCGCGGTCGGCCAGGCGTCCGGGATCACCCGCAGGCGATGCGGTGACCAGCGCTGCTTCGCCGGCTCGAGGCGGAAGCGCAGCGGCCGGCCGTCGAAGTCGAGCTCGAGCACCGCCGCCACCGCCGCGGCATCGACGCCCTCGCCACCGTCGACCCAGAGCTGCGGCCGGCCGCCGTCCTCGGGCCATTCCAGGCCGGCCGACAGCCGCGGCAGCGCGTGGTCCGCCTCGGCATGACTGGGTGCGAAAGCCTCGCCGCTCTGCAGCCACAGGCCGGCGCCGATCTCGATCCGATACCGCGTCGCCGCCTTCAGCGGACTGCCGCCGGGGCTGTCGGGGGTGCAGCGCAGGCGGACGTCATCGGCCCACCACCAGCGGCAGTCCAGCGCCGGCGTGATCCGGATCGGCACCTCGGCATCGCGGCCCGCCCAGGTGACCATCGGCGCGGCAAAGCGCAGTTCGATCGCCTCGTGTTCGAGTTCGATGGCGGCGAGGCCGGGGCCGGTGACCGCCTTGCCCTCTTCCTGCGCGGCCGCCGGTGCGGCGAGCAGGGCGAGGGCGAACAGCAGCGGCGACAGCGATCGGGTCGGAAGGCGCATTCGGCAGGTCCGTCGGCGGCAGGGTTGCCGCAACAGACTCCGGGCGCCGCCCGGGTGTCAAGCGCGGCGGCGTCGATGCCGCCGCGCCGCCGGGCTCAGGCCCCGTTCCAGCGCGCCAGCAACTCGGCCTCGTGCGCCTTCGCCTTCGCCAGGTGCGCTTCCTTGACGTGGCCATAGCCGCGGATGCCCTCGGGCACGCCGGCGATCTCGACCGCGAGCGCGACATTGCCGGCGTCGAGCTTCGGCAGCAGCACGTGCTCGACGGTCCGCGCGTAGTCGGCGATCAGCTGGCGCTCGGTGCGCCGTTCGCCGCTGCGGCCGAACGGATCGAGGGCGCCGCCGCGCAGGAACTTCAGCTTCGCCAGCAGCCGGAACGCGGTGAACATCCACGGCCCGTATTCCTTCTTCAGCAGCCGGCCCTCGGCGTCCTTCTTCGCCAGCAGCGGCGGCGCGAGGTTGAAGTGCAGCGTGTAGTCGCCGTCGAACTGCTTCGCGAGGCGCTCGCGGAAGTCGCTCGAGGTGTACAGGCGGGCGACCTCGTACTCGTCCTTGTAGGCCATCAGCTTGAAGTAGTACCTGGCGACGGCTTCGGTCAGCGCGGTCGAGCCGGGGACCTTGCGCGCTTCCTCGGCGCGGACCTTGTCGACGAGGGCGAGGTAGCGGCCGGCGTAGGCGCGGTTCTGGTAGTCGGTGAGGAAGGCGGCGCGGCGGTCGATCTGCTGGTCGAGGGTTTCGGAGAGGGCGAGGTCGGAGAGGGGATTGATCGCGGCTGAAGCCGCTCCTACAGACGCTCCTGCAGAAGCCGAAGCTTCGGCGACGGCCTGCGGGTCGATCGCGGCGAGGCGGCCCCAGGCGAAGGCGGTCCGGTTCATCTCGACCGCGGCGCCGTTGAGCTCGACCGCGCGCATCAGCGCGTCCAGCGACACCGGCACCAGGCCGCGCTGCCAGGCGACGCCGAGCATGAACAGGTTCGTCGCGATCGCGTCGCCCATCAGCGCGGTGGCGATCTCGGTCGCGGCGACCTGCAGCGGCTCGCGGCCGCCGAGCGCGGTGCGGATCGCATCGACGATGCCCTGCGCCGGGAACCGCATGTCCGGCAGGCGGGTGAACGGGCCCGGCATCGCCTGGTAGTCGTTGAGCACGACCTCGGTGCGGTCGGCGCGGATCTTCGACAGCGCCCAGTAATCGTTGACCACGACCATGTCGCAGCCGAGCACCAGGTCGGCCTCGCCGGCGGCGATGCGCACGGCGTGGATGTCGGCCGGCGACTTCGCGATGCGCACATGCGTGGTCACCGCGCCGCCCTTCTGCGCCAGACCGGTCTGGTCGAGCACCGAGGCGCCCTTGTGCTCCAGATGCGCGGCCATGCCGAGCAGGGCACCGATGGTCACCACGCCGGTGCCGCCGACGCCGGTGATCAGGATGTTCCAGGGCTGGTCGAGGTCGCTGCGGACTTCCGGCTCCGGCAGGTTCGCCAGCCGCTCGGCGGCGCTGGCCTTCTTCTTCTTCCGCAGGCCGCCACCCTTGACGGTGACGAAGCTCGGGCAGAAGCCCTGCACGCAGCTGAAGTCCTTGTTGCAGTTGCTCTGGTCGATCTCGCGCTTGCGGCCGTATTCGGTTTCCAGCGGCAGCACGGAGACGCAGTTCGACTTCACGCCGCAGTCGCCGCAGCCTTCGCAGACCAGCGAGTTGATGACCACGCGCTTGGCCGGGTCCGGCAGCTTGCCGCGCTTGCGGCGGCGGCGCTTCTCGGCGGCGCAGGTCTGGTCGTAGATGATGACGGTGGTACCGGGCACCTCGCGCAGGCGCTTCTGCTGCGCGTCCAGCTCGCTGCGGTCGAAGAACTCTACGCCGGCCGGGAAGATCGAGCGGTCGGACCACTTCGCGATGTCGTCCGACAGCACGACGATCGTCTGCACGCCTTCGCTACGCACCTGCCAGGCGATGTCGGGCACGCTCAGGGTGCCGTCGACCGGCTGGCCGCCGGTCATCGCGACGGCGTCGTTGTAGAGGATCTTGTAGGTGATGTTGACCTTCGCGGCGATCGACTGCCGGATCGCCAGCGAACCGGAGTGGAAATAGGTGCCGTCGCCGAGGTTCTGGAAGACGTGCTTCTCCTCGGTGAACGGCGCCTGCCCGGCCCAGGTCACGCCTTCGCCGCCCATGTGGGTGAAGGTATCGGTGCTGCGGTCCATCCACGTGACCATGTAGTGGCAGCCGATGCCACCGAGCGCGCGCGAGCCTTCCGGCACCACCGTCGAGGTGTTGTGCGGGCAGCCGCTGCAGTAGTGCGGCACGCGCGGGAAGTTCGCGCGCGGCAGCGCCAGCTCGCTTTCCTTGGCCTGCATCCAGGCCAGCACGTCGCGAATGCGGTCGGCGGCGCTGCCCTCGACCAGGCCCAGCTTCAGGATGCGGGCGCCGATCACCTGCGCGATCGTCGCCGGGGTCAGCTCGTTGGTGCTCGGCAGCACCCAGTTACCGGCCTCGTCGTACTTGCCGATGATGCTGGGGCGCGCGCCGCCGCTCCCGGAAGACGCGGGCCAGTTGTACATGTACTCCTTCATCTGCCGCTCGATGAAGGAGCGCTTCTCCTCGACCACGACGATGTCCTGCAGCCCGCGCGCGAACTCGCGGATGCCGACCGGCTCCAGCGGCCAGGTCATGCCGATCTTGAACACGCGGATGCCGACGTCCTCGGCGAAGCGGCGGTCGATGCCCAGGTATTCCAGCGCCTGCAGCACGTCGAGGTAGCTCTTGCCGGTGGTGACGATGCCGAAGCGCGCGCGCGGCGAATCGATCACCACCTTGTCGATGTGGTTGACCCGCGCGAAGGCCTGCGCCGCCGCGACCGCGTAACGGTGCAGGCGCATTTCCTGGTTCAGCGGCGGATCCGGCCAGCGGATGCCGAGGCCGCCCTCGGGCAGCTCGAAATCGGTCGGCAGCAGGATGTCGAGCTGGTGCGGGTCGACGTTCACCGAGGCCGAGGACTCCACCGTCTCGGCGATCGTCTTGAAGCCGATCCAGCGCCCGGTCCAGCGGCTCATCGCCCAGCCGAGCAGGCCCATGTCGAGGATGTCCTGCACGCCGGCCGGATTCAGCACCGGCATCATCGCGCTCTCGAACTCGCCCTCGCTGCCGTGCGGCAGGGTCGAGCTGCGGCAGGCGTGGTCGTCGGCGGCCAGCGCCAGCACGCCGCCCCAGGGCGAGGTGCCGGCGGCATTGCCGTGCTTGAACACGTCGCCGCAGCGGTCGACGCCGGGGCCCTTGCCGTACCACATCGCGAACACGCCGTCGTACTTCGCGCCGGGGAACAGGTTGGTCTGCTGGGTGCCCCAGACCATGGTCGCGCCGAGGTCCTCGTTCAGGCCCGGAGTGAACTCGATCGCGCTGGCCTTCAGGTGCTTGCGCGCGCGCCACAGCTCGAGGTCGAAGCCGCCCAGCGGTGAGCCGCGGTATCCCGAGATGAAGCCGGCGGTGTTCACCCCGGCGCGGCGGTCGCGCATCTGCTGCATCAGCGGCAGCCGCACCAGCGCCTGCACACCGGACAGGTAGATGCGCCCCTGCTCGCGGGTGTACTTCGATTCGAGGTCGTAGTCGCGATCGAGCGGGCGCTCGGCGAGGCTGGCGGGCGAGGGCGGCGTCATTGATGGCGGTCCGGCGGGCGAAGGGCGCGGATTATAGGCCCCCCGAAGATGGGGCAGGAGACAGGAGGGAGGACTGCCTCTTACCTCCTACCTCCTCCCTGCTGCATGCGGGTAAAGTCGTGACGTCTCCCGGAGAGAGCGTCCATGAGCCTGGCGAAGCTGCGCGTTCTGCTGGTCGAGGATCACGGTTTCCAGCGCCGGCTGGGACTGCGCCTGCTCGCGGATCTCGGCATCGGCGACCTGCACGAGGCGGCCGACGGCTTCCAGGCGCTCGACCTGTTGCGCAATCTCGCGGAGCCGCCGGACGTCGTGCTCGTCGACCTCGACATGCCCGGCATGGACGGTGTCGAGTTCATCGGCATCGTCGCGCAGGAGAAGCTCGCGCGCTCGATCGCGGTGGTGAGCGCGATGGAGCCGGCGCTGCTGCACACCGTGCAGGTGATGGCCAAGGCGTCCGGCCTGCGCGTGCTCGGCTGCGTCGAGAAGCCGCTGACGCCGGGCAAGCTCAGCGCCACCCTCGCGCTCTACGAATCCGAGTCGGCGCGCGCCGGCCCGACGGTGGCGGTCGAGGTCAGCGCCGAACAGGCACGCGACGCCCTCGCCCGCGGCGAGATCGGCCCCTGGTTCCAGCCGCAGGCCGAGTTCGGCAACGGCAAGGTGATCGGCGTCGAGGCGCTCGCGCGCTGGCGCCTGGCCGACGGCCGCATGGTGCCGCCGGCGGTGTTCGTTCCACTGATCGAGGAGGCCGGCCTCGTCGACGAGCTGACCAGCCTGATGCTCGTGCAGTCCTGTGCCTGGCTCACCCGCTGGCAGGCGGCGGGAACGCCGCTGAAGCTGTCGGTGAACGTGTCGGCGAACAACCTCACCGGCCCGCAGGTCGCCGACCGCTACGAACTGGTGCTGCGCGAGCACGGGCTGGCGCCGGAACAGGTGATCCTGGAGATCACCGAGAGTTCGGTGATGAGCGACACCGCCCGCGGCCTGGGCATGCTGGCGCGGCTGCGCCTGAAGGGTTTCGGCCTGAGCATCGACGACTTCGGCACCGGCTATTCGTCGCTGGCGCAGCTGTCGCAGATCCCGTTCACCGAACTGAAGATCGACCGCGGCTTCGTCTCCGGGGCGCCGACGCAGCCGCGCAAGCGGGCGATGATCGAGACCAGCCTCGACCTGGCGCGCAAGCTGGAGCTGAAGGTCGTCGCGGAGGGCGTCGAGACCGTCGACGAATGGCAGCTGCTCGCCTCGCTCGGCTGCGACTTCGCCCAGGGCTACCTGATCTCGCCGCCGGTGCCGGGCGAACAGCTGCCCGACGCGATCCAGCGCTGGCGGCAGACCCACCACTAGGCCGCGCCCCATGCAGGAGGCGCGTGGTCGCAGGTTCCGCATCCGCGTCCAGCTGCTGGGCCTGTTCGGCCTGTTGCTGCTGACCGGCGCCGCGGTCCTGACGATCGACGAGCTGGAGCGCCGGGCCACCCGCGAATCGCTGCTGCGCCTGAAGGACGAGTCGCTGGCCAACCTGCGCCGGATCAAGGCGGTGTCGGACGCCTATGGCCTGGACATCGTCGACACCACCTTCCGCGTGCGCAACGACCTGATCGGCTGGGAAGAGGGCGTCATCGCCGTCGACCACGCCCGCCTGCGCATCGACCGCCACTGGCAGGAACTCGAGAAGGCGCAGCGCACGCCGGAGCAGCAGGCGCTGTTCTCGCAGATCGAACGCGCCCGCGTCCGCGCCGACACCGCGGCGCACACCCTGCGCGGCCTCCTGGAGGCGCGCGACATCGTCGCCCTCGGGCGCTTCGCCGACACCGCGCTGTACCCGTCGATCGACCCGGTCACCAGCCGCATGAAGCACCTGGGCGACATGGAGATGATCGAGGCCGAGCGGCTGGTGCGCGCCCAGGAAACCGGCAGCCAGCGCGCCGCCTGGCTGCGCACGCTCCTCAGCCTGCTGACGCTGGCCACCGTCGCGCTGGTCGGCCAGAAGCTCCTGCGCAACATCTACAAGGGCGTCGAGAGCCTGACCGCGGTCGCCCGCCAGATCAGCCGCCACGACTACCAGGCGGTGCCGCGCTACCGCCCGAGCGGCGAGCTGGCGGAAGTGATGGATGCCCTGCTCGGCATGCGCGACGACGTGCGCAGCTTCGAGGAGCAGCTCAACAGCCAGCTCCTGCGCACCGAGCAGGTGCGCGCCGCGCTGCAGGAGCGCGAGGTGTTCCAGCGCTCGCTGTTCGCGGCGGCGCGGGTGGCGATCATGTCGATCGACCTCGACGGCCGCATCACCAGCTTCAACCCCTACGCCGAGCGCCTGACCGGCTGGCGCGCCGAGCAGATGGTCGGCGCCGCCGGCCTCGACCGCCTGCTGGCACCGGACGACGCCACCCGCGTCGCCGCCGACCTCACCCGCGCGCTCGACCGCGAGGTCGCCGCCGACGCCGGCCTGATCCCGCTGCTGATCGAACAGGGCTCGCCGCCGCTGGAATGGCAGTTCGTGCGCCGCGACGGCAGCCGGGTGCCGGTGCTGATGGCGACCTCGCTGATGCGCGACGGCAGCGGCAAGACCGTCGGCTACCTCGCGGTCGCCACCGACCTCACCCGCATCAAGGAGCTCGAGCAGCAGCTGCGCGCCAGCGAGGCGCAGGCGCGCGAGGCCAGCGAGGCCAAGTCGAGCTTCGTCGCGGCGATGAGCCACGAGATCCGCACGCCGATGATCGGCGTCACCGGCATGCTCGAGGTGCTGCAGCACAGCCGGCTCGACGAGGACCAGCGGCGTACCGTCGAGGTGATCCGCGAGTCGGCACGGTCGCTGCTGCAGATCATCGGCGACATCCTCGACTTCTCCAAGGTCGAGGCCGGGCGCATGGACCTGGCGCCGACCACGGTGTCGCTGCCGCGGCTGGTGCAGTCGACGGTCGCCAACTTCACCGGTTCGGCCTCGAGCAAGGGCCTGGTGCTGACCTGTGCGATCGACGACCGCGTCGGCCCGGCGCACGTCGCCGACGGCCTGCGCCTGCGGCAGATCCTCGCGAACTTCCTGTCGAACGCGATCAAGTTCACCGAGAAGGGCATGGTCGAGATCGCACTGGAATGGCGCGGCCGCGAAGGCGACGGCGACCGCCTGTGTTTCCGCGTTACCGACACCGGCATCGGCGTCACCCCGGAGCAGCAGGCGCGGCTGTTCCAGCCCTTCCAGCAGGCCGAGGGCAGCACGACACGGCGCTTCGGCGGCACCGGCCTCGGCCTGGTGATCGCCCGCCGCCTCGCCGAGCTGATGGGCGGGCGCGTGACGATGGAGAGCACGCCCGGTGCCGGCACCACGCTGCGGCTGGAAGTGGCCTTGCCGCGCGGAGCCGAGGCCGATCTCGAGAAGGACGCCCCCGCCGACCCGTCGCGCGGCTTCCTCGCGCGGCCATTGCCGACCGTCGAGGAGGCGCTGGGCGAACGCAGCCTGGTGCTGATCGTCGACGACCACCCGACCAACCGCCTGGTGATCGCCCGCCAGCTCGCACTCGCCGGCTATGCCAGCGAGGCCGCCGCCGACGGCCGCCAGGGCCTCGCCGCCTGGCGCAGCGGCCGCTACGCGCTGATCCTCTCCGACGTGCACATGCCGGAAATGGACGGCTACGAGATGGCGCGCGCGATCCGCGCCGAGGAAGCCGCCAGCGGCCGCAGCCGCACGCCTGTGATCGCGCTGACCGCGGCGGCACTGAAGGGCGAGGCCGAGCGCTGCCTCGCCGCCGGCATGGACCAGTACCTGCCGAAGCCGGTCAGCATCCCGGAACTGGTCGCGGCGCTGCAGCGCTGGCTGCCGCATACCCGCCCGGCGATCGCCGAGGCGCGCCCGGCGGCGCCGCTGCCGCAGGTCAGCAGCGCGCCCGCACCGATCGACAGCGCCGCGCTGGAGGCGATCACCGGCGGCGATCCTGGCCTGACCCGCGAACTGCTCGACGACTACCTGAAGACCACCGAGGCCGACCTGCGCGAACTGCAGGCGGCGATGACGCGCGGCGACCTCGCCGCGGTCGCCCGCCAGGCGCACAAGCTCAAGGGCGCCGCCCGCCTGGTCGGCGCGGCGCCACTGGCGGAAGCCTCGCAGGCGGTCGAACACGCCGCCAAGGCCGAGGACCGCGCCGAGCTGCTGCCGCGCGCGTCGGACGTGGCGACGGCGTTCGAGCGCCTGTCGCGCTTCATCAACAGCAGTTCGTAGTTCCTACGAGGTAGGAGGCAGGCAGGGCCGGGCCCCGCACTCCCTTCGAACTGCGCGGGACCACCGGTGTGGGACAATGCGCGTGCTCCTCCTCCTGGACTCAACGCATGCACTTTCCCCGCCTCGCCCTTCTCGCGGCGCTGCTCGTCGCGTCGCCGCTGTTCGCCGCTGCGCCGATGCGCACGGTGAAGCCGCTGGAAACCACGAAGTCCAGCGCGTCGGCGCGGCCGGCGCCGGAGGTCCTGGCACCCGAGGATGCGGCCGTGCCGGGTCCGGAGGTGGAGGCGATGATCCGCCAGCTCGGCGTCGCCTACTTCTTCGCGCAGGGCATCCGCAACGAGACGGCCACAGCGGACACGGCGGAGGAGCGCGAGGTGATCGAGGCGGTGATCGCCGACCCCGGGTTCATCGAAGGCCTCACCGTCGA
Source organism: Arenimonas composti TR7-09 = DSM 18010 (assembly GCF_000426365.1). Taxonomy (GTDB): domain Bacteria; phylum Pseudomonadota; class Gammaproteobacteria; order Xanthomonadales; family Xanthomonadaceae; genus Arenimonas; species Arenimonas composti. The sequence goes on from NZ_AUFF01000006.1 coordinate 97,377, forward strand.
TTTCGCCACCGTGCTGGCGCCCTGGCTGCGCCGCGAGGACGTCGCGGCGTTCAGCGAATTCGCCGCCCGCGGCGCCGGTGACCGCCTCGCCGCCGCGATAGCGGCCGATCCGAGCCGCCCCATCGGCGAACACGGCGCCAGCCTGCGCCGCCGCGACCGCCGTGCCTTCGAGGCGCTGGTCGAACGTGGCCTGCTCGACCGCCTCGCCAACGCGCTGCAGCGCCCGGAAGCGATCGGCGCCTTCGTCGGCCAGCTGGCGAACGTCGGCTGCCGCATCGCCCGCAGCCGCGACCCCGCCCGCTACGACGACGTCGCCGACCAGTACTGCGCGCTCGCGACCTCACTGAGCGACGACTCCGGCCTCAGCGATGCGCCGTCGAGCGACGCCGCGATCGCGGTGCTGCGCCTGTTCGATCTTCCCGCGGTCACCCGCCACGAGTTCAGCCGCGGCATCGCCGCCGCGGCGGATCCCTCGCAGCGGCGCGTGCTCGAGGTGATGCTGGCGCTGATGGACGACGAGGAGCTGTTGCAGCTGGCCGGCGCCGAACTCGACCGCCTGGCCGCGCCCGAGGACCTGCAGCGGCTCGCCGATTACGCGCAGACCGCCGGGGGGCGCCGGCTCGGCGAGGCGCTGCGCGGTCTGAATGCGAGCAACCTGGCCGCGCTGGTCGCCGACCTGCCGCCGGAACTGCTGACGGAGATGGAAAGCGCGGTCGGCGAAGCCGCGCTCACCCGCATCGGCACCGCCCTGGGCAGCGACAGCTTCGAAGCCGTCGGCGTCGAACTCGGCCGCCGTCTGGTGTGCCGCGCCGATCCGGCGTCGCTTCCGCCAGAGGTGCGGTTGGTGCTGACGTCGGGCATGTGCCGGAGATAGCGGTAGCCCGTTCGCACGAACTGCGCTCCCCGCTAGTAGCCGGCCGCCTGCCCATCCTTCCGCGATTCCGAAGCCCCCGTGTAGACGCCGGTTTCGGGATCGCGGGCGATCGCCTGGTAACCGCCGTAGGGGCCGTCGGCGAACTGCACGACGTGGCCGCGGCGCATCAGCGCGCGCACGGTCTCGTAGGCGAAGCCGGTCTCGAGGTTGAGCACGCCGCCGTCCTGCATCTCGCTGAGCTGGCCCTCGGGTTCGGTGCTGCCGTCGTGATGGATGCGCGGGGCGTCGCCGGCTTCCTGCAGGTTCATGCCGAAGTCGACCAGGTTCATCACGATCTGCACGTGGCCCTGCGGCTGCATGCCGCCGCCCATCACCCCGAAGCTCACCCAGGGCTGGCCGTCGCGGCTCAGGAAGGCCGGGATGATCGTGTGGAACGGCCGTTTGCCGGGCGCGAACGAGTTCGGGTGGCCCTCGCGCAGCACGAACTGCTCGCCGCGGTTCTGGAAGATGAAGCCGGTGCCCGGCGCGGTCATGCCGCTGCCCATGCCGCGGTAGTTCGACTGGATCAGCGACACCATCATCCCGTCGGCATCGGCGACGGTCAGGTAGATCGTGTCGCCCTGCTGCAGGCCGGGGCCGGCATCGACCGCGCGTGCGGCGCGCTCCGGATCGATCAGCGCGCGCCGCTCGGCGGCGTATTCCGGCGAGATCAGCCGCGCGACCAGGGCCGCGTGGTCGCCGTCCCGGGCGGTGTCGTGGAAGGCCGGATCGGCATACCAGCGGGCGCGGTCGGCGAAGGCCAGCTTCTTGGCCTCGGTGAACAGGTGCACGTGCTCGGCCGAACCGAAGGCGATGTGCGAGAAGTCGTAACCCTCGAGGATCTCCAGCATCTGCAGCGCGGCGATGCCCTGGCCGTTCGGCGGCAGCTCCCAGACATCGACGCCGCGGTAGTTCGTGCTCACCGGCTCGACCCATTCGCCGTGGTGCGCGGCCAGGTCCTCGTAGCGCAGGAAGCCGCCGTTGGCGCGGAAATAGGCGTCGATGCGGCGCGCGAGTTCGCCTTCGTAGAACGCGGCGCGGCCGTCGCGGGCGATGGTCTCGAGGGTGTCGGCGAGGTTCGGGTTGCGCCACAGCTCGCCCTTGCGCGGGGCGCGGCCGTCGATCGTGAACTGCTCGCGGAAGCCCGGCCATTCCGACAGCCGCGGCACGCTCAGCGCCCAGTAGTAGGCGATGGTCTCGTGCACCGGGTGGCCGTCGCGGGCATAGGCGATCGCCGGCGCGAGGTTCTCCGCCATCGTGCGGCGGCCGAAGCGTTCGTGCAGCGCGAACCAGGCGTCGACCGTGCCCGGCACCGTGACCGGCAGCGGGCCGCGCTGCGGCACCCGGTCGAGGCCGCGGCGGCGGAATTCGCGCAGCGTCAGCGCGCGCGGCGAGCGGCCGCTGCCGTTGTAGCCGTGGAGCTGCTTCGTCTTCGGGTCCCAGACGATCGCGAACAGGTCGCCGCCGATGCCGTTGCCGGTGGGCTCCATCAGCCCGAGTGCGGCATTCGCGGCGATGGCCGCGTCGACCGCGCTGCCACCGGCTTTCATCGTGTCGAGCGCGACCTGGGTCGCCAGCGGGTGCGAGGTCGCCGCCATCGCATGCGGCGCCAGCACTTCCGAGCGGGTGGCGAATCCGCGGCCGGTGATGCGGTCGGCGGCCGCGGCGGAGCCGACCGGCGCGACGACGCCGGCGGTCACGGCCAGGGCCAGGGCGAGCAGGGTGGCGACGGGACGCATGGCAGGTTCTCCGCAGGACGATCTCGGCGAAGATAGCGCGTCCCCCGAGTCCGGAGTTCCGATGCGCACCCCCGTCCTGCTGATCCTGTCCGCCGCGATCCTCGCCGCCTGTGGGGGTGACCCGGGTGCCGGTGCCCCGACCGCAGCGTCCTCGCCGGCCGCCGCCGACGCCGCCGCGGTCGCACCGACCGGGGGCCCGGTCGAACTGAAAGCGATGCTCGACGACTGGTGGGAACTGCAGCTGCAGCGCAATCCGATCCTCGCCACCGCCGTCGGCGACCTGCGCTACAACGACCAGCTGCCCGACATGTTCTCCGCCGAGGTGCGCGAGCAGGCCATGGCCGACACGCGCGAATACCTCGCCCGTGCCCGCAGCATCGACCCGGCGAAGCTCGACGGCCAGGACCTGCTGAGCTGGGAGATCTTCGTGCGCGACCGCGAGGAGAGCATCGCCGGCGAGGCCTTCCCGGCCTGGATGATGCCGCTGCACCAGATGGGCAACTACGGCAGCTTCTTCGCCCAGCTCGGCAGCGGCCAGAGCCTGCAGCCGTTCCGCGAGACGAAGCACTACGACGACTTCCTCGCTCGCATCGCCCGCTTCCCGGTGCTCAACGACAGCGCGATCGCCAGCCTGCGCGCCGGCATCGAAGCCGGCGTGGTGCTGCCGAAGCCGGTGGTCGAGAAGCTGATTCCGCAGTTCGCGGCGCACGTGGTCGAGCGCGCCGAGGACAGCGTGTTCTGGGGTCCGGTCGCGGCGTTCCCGGACGCGGTGCCGGCGGCCGAGCGCGAGCGCCTGACCGCCGCTTACCGCGAGGCGATCGCCGCGCAGCTGGTGCCGGCCTACGCGAAGATGCGCGACTTCCTGCGCGACGAATACCTGCCGGCCGCGCGCGCCAGCGTCGGTCTGTCGGCGCTGCCCGACGGCCGGGCCTGGTACGCGTACATGGTGCGCCAGCAGACCACCACCGGGCTGACGCCGGAAGAGATCCACCGGTTCGGCCTCGACGAGGTCGCGCGCATCCTCGGCGAGATGAACGCGGTGCGCGAGCAGGTCGGTTTCGCCGGCGACCTGCCGGCCTTCTTCCAGCACCTGCAGGAGGATCCGCAGTTCTACTTCGGCAGCGAGGAAGAGGCGCTGCAGGCGTATCGCGACATCCAGCAGAAGATCAATGCGCGCATCCCGCAGCTGTTCGATGTCTTCCCGAAGGCCGATTACGAAGTGCGCGCGGTCGAGGCCTTCCGTGCCGAATCGGAGGCGGGCGCGTCCTACATGGCGCCGGCGCCGGACGGTTCGCGGCCGGGCATCTTCTACCTCAACACCTTCAACCTGAAGGCGCAGCCGAAGTTCCTGGTCGAGACGCTGTCGATCCACGAGGCCTCGCCGGGGCACCACTTCCAGATCGCGATCCAGCAGGAGATCGAGGACCTGCCGGCCTTCCGCCGCTTCGGCGGCTATACCGCCTTCGCCGAGGGCTGGGCGCTGTACGCCGAATCGCTGGGCAAGGAGATGGGCCTGTTCGAGGATCCCTACCAGTGGTACGGGCGGCTCAGCGACGAGCAGCTGCGGGCGATGCGCCTGGTCGTCGACACCGGCCTCCACTACTACGGCTGGACGCGCGAACAGGCGATCGACTACATGAAGGCGAACTCGTCGATGGCCGAGAGCGACATCGTCGCCGAGGTCGAGCGCTACATCGCGATGCCCGGCCAGGCCCTCGCCTACAAGGTCGGCCAGCGCGAGATCCGTTCGCTGCGCGAGGAAGCCGAGCGCGAACTCGGCGACCGCTTCGACGTCAAGGCCTTCCACCGCCAGGTGCTGATCGACGGCGCCCTGCCGATGGACGTGCTCGCCAGCAAGATCCGCGCCTGGATCGCCACCGAAAAATCCCGCCCGGATTGACCCCGTAGGAGCGCCTTCAGGCGCGATCCTCCCCATGGCCTCCTACGCCCTCATCCTCGCCATGCTCGCCCTCGGCCTGCTCTTCCGCAGGCTGCGGCTGTTCCCGGAATCCGCGCCGGAAACCCTGAACCTGGTCGTGCTCTACGTCTGCCTGCCGGCCTCGGTGCTGCTCTACGCGCCGCGGCTGCAGTTCGGCATGCATGTGCTGGCGGTCGCGGCGGTGCCCTGGCTGCTGCTGCTCGCGACGATCGCTGCAGTCAGCGCGGTTTCGAAGTGGCTGCGCCTGCGCCGAGACGAACACGCGGTGCTGCTGCTCTGCGTCGCGCTCGGCAACACCAGCTTCCTCGGCTATCCGCTGTGCCGCGCCCTGCTCGGCGAGGCGGCGCTGCCCTACGCGGTGATCTACGACCAGTTCGGCGCCTTCCTGATCCTCTCGACCTTCGGTCTCTACGTGCTCGCGCGCTACGGCGGCGACACCCCGCCGACCGCGCGCGCGATGGCGAAGCGCGTCGTCACCTTCCCGCCCTTCCTCGCGCTGCTGTTCGGGCTGACGCTGATGCCGGCGACCCCGCCGGCGTGGATCGCCGACGGCCTGCAGCGCCTCGCCGACGCCCTGTTGCCGCTGGTCGTGCTGGCGATCGGCCTGAGCCTGCAGCTGAAGCTGCCGCGGGACGAACTGAAACCGCTCGCCGCCGGCCTCGGACTGAAGCTGATCGTGATGCCGGCGCTGGCGCTGGCCGTCGTGCCGCTGCTCGGCCTCGCCGGCACCGCCGCCGACGCCACTGTGCTCGAATCGGCGATGCCGCCGATGGTCACCGCCGCGGCGCTGGCGATCTCGCACCGCCTCGCCCCCGGCCTCGCCGCCGCGATGGTCGGCTACGGCATCCTGCTCTCGCTGGCGACGCTGCCCGCCTGGACCTGGCTCCTCCAGCACCTCCCCCTGTAGGAGCGCCTTCAGGCGCGATGCCCCTTCTGTAGGAGCGCCTTCAGGCGCGATGCTTTTCTTTACAGCAACAGCATCGCGCCTGAAGGCGCTCCTACAGAAGAGGGGGAGGGTCAGTCGGCGGGGACGGTGCGTTCGCGGGCCCAGGCGCGGATCGCTTCCACCTGCTCGGCCATGAGCACGCTCAGCGGCCGGGTCGCGCGGATTTCGGCGATCAGGCGGTCCTCGTCGACCGGCACACCGTCGGCATGCGCCGAATACAGCGCGCTGACCACGGCCTGCTCGATCTCGGCGCCGGAGAAACCGGCGGCGGCGTCGGCGAGGGCGTTCAGCGAGAAGCCCTCCCAGTCGACCTCGCGCTTGTGCAGGTGGATGCGGAAGATCTCGGCGCGCGCCGACGCATCCGGCAGGTCGACGAAGAAGATCTCGTCGAAGCGGCCCTTGCGCAGCAGTTCCGGCGGCAGTTCCTTCACCGCGTTCGCGGTCGCGACCAGGAACACCTTCGACTTGCGCTCGGCCATCCAGGTCAGGAAGTAGCCGAGCACGCGCCGCGACACCCCGCCGTCGTCGCTGCCGCCGCTGCTGGCCAGGCCCTTCTCGAGCTCGTCGATCCACAGCACGCAGGGCGCCACCTGTTCGGCCGAAGCGAGCGCATCGCGCAGGTTCTTCTCGGTCTCGCCGTGGTACTTGTTGTAGAGCGTGCCGAAATCCAGCCGCACCAGCGGCACCCGGAAGCCGCCGGCCACCGCCTTCGCCGCCAGCGACTTGCCGCAGCCCTGCACGCCGAGCAGCAGGATGCCCTTCGGCGGGTCCAGGCCCGGCGGCAGCGCCGCGTCGTCGACGAAGGCGCTGCGGCGGGTGTTCACCCACTGCTTGAGCCGGGTGAGCCCGGCGACGTCGGTGAAGCGCGCGGTGTCGTATTCGAAATGCAGGTGGCCGCTCTTGTTGAGCAGCTCGAACTTCAGCTTGGTCAGCTCCGGCAGGTCGTGGTCGCCGATCGCGCCGTCGCGGAAGATCAGGTGCCGGGCGATCCGCCGCGCATCGATCATCGACAGGCCGCGCAGGTTGCGCACCATCGCCTTCAGCGCTTCCGGGTCGATGTCGACGCGGCGGCCGTCGTGTTCGCGCTGGTAGAGCTTCGCCTCGTCCTGGACCATCTTCAGCAGATGGCGCTCGTCCGGCAGCTTCAGCGGGAAGCGCACCGCCAGCGCCTCGAGGTCGGGCGGCAGCTCGATCTTCGCGCCGACCAGCACCAGGGTGTGTTCCTTGCAGCCGCGGCGGTCGATCAGCTCGCGCACCATGCGCTGGGTGGTCGCGTAGCCGAGGTAGGGGTGGAAATCGAGCAGCAGGTGCAGGCCGCGCTGGTCCATGTCGCGGATCACCCGCAGCGTGGTGGGTGCATCCGGCGGCGCCAGCGGCGGGTCCTCGCCGTCCAGGTCGACGCGGCGCAGCCCTTCGGTGATCGACCAGCGGAACAGCGGCCGCCAGACGTTCATCAGCAGGTGCCGGAACAGGTCGACGACCCGGCCCTCGTCCGGCGTCTCGATGACGATCAGCGCCGTGTTGGCGCGGACGAGGCTGGTGAGGTCCTGCAGTTCGCTCATGCGCATCCCCGGAAGCAGGGGCGGATGATAGCGCTGGGGTGGTGCGGGAAGGGCATCGCGCCTGAAGGCGCTCCTACGGGGGGTGGGGGGTGCCGAGGAGGTGGCGGGTGATGGCGTGGGCGGCCTGGCGGCCGTCGTGCACGGCGGTGACGACGAGATCGGCGCCGCGCACGTTGTCGCCGCCGGCGAAGACCTTCGGGTGCCCGGTGGCGCCGTCGGCACCAAGGACGCGTACGCGGCCGTCGGCGTGCAGGCCGATGCCGTGTTCGCGCCACCATGGCGCCGGGCTCGGCCGGAAACCGAAGGCGAGGATGACGAGGTCGGCCGGCAGCACGCGCTCGCTGCCGGCGACGGTGGCGATGCCGCCGCTGCGGCCGGCACCGGCGACGGTGTCGACGACACGCACGCCGGCGACATGCGCGCCGTCGGCGCCCGCTTCCAGCGCCAGCGGCTGGCAGTGGAAGACGAAGGACACGCCCTCCTCGCGCGCATGGGCGACTTCGCGCCGCGAGCCGGGCATGTCGGCCTCGCCGCGACGGTAGACGCAGCTCACCTCGCCGGCGCCGAGGCGCCGCGCCGAGCGCACGCAGTCCATCGCGGTATCGCCGCCGCCGAGCACCAGCACGCGACGGCCGCGGAAGTCCGGCAGGTCCGCATCCGCCGCGATCGCGTCGCCGGCCTCGGCAGCGAACTGCCGCCGCGCATTGGCCACCAGGAAGGGCAGGGCCTGCAGCACGCCCGGCAGCTCGCGCCCGGCCAGGCCGCCGTCGACCGGCGTGGTCGCGCCGGTGCCGAGGAAAACGGCGTCGAAACCGCGCAGCAGTTCGCCGCCGAGCGCGGCATCGACCTCGGTGTGCAGGTGGAAGCGCACACCCATCGCCTCCAGCACCGCGCGCCGCGTCCGCACCACCGCCTTCTCCAGCTTGAAGGCCGGGATGCCGAAGCTGAGCAAACCGCCGATCTCGCCGTGGCGGTCGAAGACATGCGCCTCGATGCCGGCCCGCGCGAGGCGGTCGGCGCAGGCCAGACCGGCCGGACCGGCACCGATCACCGCGACCCGCCTGCCACTCGCCCGCACCGCCGACAGGTCCGGCCGCCAGCCCTGCCGGAAGGCCTCGTCGACGATGTATTTCTCCACCGCGCCGATCGTCACCGCATCGAAGCCGGTCTCGAGCGTGCAGTCGCCTTCGCAGAGCCGGTCCTGTGGACAGACGCGGCCGCAGATTTCCGGCAGCGGGTTGCTCTCGTGCGCCAGCTCCGCGGCCTCGAACAGCCGGCCCTCGCGCACCAGCGCCAGCCAGTCGGGGATCGGGTTGTGCAGCGGGCATTTCCAGGAACAGTAGGGATTGCCGCAGTCGAGACAGCGGGCCGATTGTTCGGCGGCGTCCGCCGGCGCGAAGCCGGGATGGCTCTCGCCCCAGCCGAGCAGGCGCACCGGCACCGGCAGTGGCCGCGGCAGCCGCCGTGGAACTTCGAGGAACTGGAAGGGCTGTCGTTTCATCGCGATTGCCGCCTGCCCCTCATGCCGCCCGCCGCAGTTCTTCGGCGAGCTGCTCGAGCGAGGCCGCCTTCGCCTTCACCAGCCAGAAGCGGCCGGCGACGTCGCGGAAATCCTCGAGCAGCTGCGCGCCCCAGGCGCTGCCGCTGTGTTCGACATGCGCCAGCAGCAGCGTGCGCAGGTGCTGGCGGTGGTGTTCCATGCCTTCCGGGGTGATGCGCAGCACGTCGACCAGTTCGTGGTTGTAGCGGTCGACGAAATCGCGCTCGAGGTCGAGCACATAGGCGAGGCCGCCGGTGAAGCCGGCCGCGAAGTTCAGGCCGGTGCGGCCGAGCACGGCGACGCAGCCGCCGGTCATGTATTCGCAGCCGTGGTCGCCAACGCCCTCGACCACCGCCACCGCGCCGGAATTGCGCACCGCGAAGCGCTCGCCGGCACGGCCGGCGGCGTACAGCTCGCCGCCGGTGGCGCCGTAAAGGCAGGTGTTGCCCATGATCGCCGCCTCGCGCGCGACGAAGGGCGCAGTCGGCGGCGGCCGCAGCACGATGCGGCCCCCGGCCATGCCCTTGCCGACATAGTCATTGGCATCGCCTTCCAGATGCAGGTGCAGGCCGCCGGCATTCCAGGCGCCGAGGCTCTGCCCGGCATGGCCGCGCAGGCGCAGCAGGATCGGCGCATCGGCCATGCCCTGGTCGCCGTGAGCGCGGGCGATCGCGCCGGACAGGCGGGCGCCGATGCTGCGGTCGCGGTTGTTCACCGCGTAGGCGAACTCGCCGCCGCTGCGCTCGCGGATCGCCTGCGCGCAGTCGGCGAGCATGCGTGTGGCCAGGGTGCCGGTGTCGCGCGGCAGGTTGCGCGGGATCACGCAGTAGCGCGCGGCCGGGCCGCGGCCGTCGGCGGCATCCAGCAATGGCTGCAGGTCCAGCCCGCGCTGGCGCGCGGTCTCGCCTTCGAGCACGCGCAGCAGGTCGGTGCGGCCGATCAGGTCCTCGAGCCGGGTAACGCCGAGCCGCGCCAGCCAGTGGCGCACGTCCTCGGCGACCAGGCGGAAGAAGTTCGCCGCCATTTCCGGCAGGCCGGTGAAATGGTTCGCGCGCAGGCGCGCGTCCTGGGTGGCGACACCGGTGGCGCAGTTGTTGAGGTGGCAGATGCGCAGGTAGCGGCAGCCGAGCGCGACCATCGGTGCGGTGCCGAAGCCGAAGCTTTCGGCGCCGAGGATCGCCGCCTTCACCACGTCGAGTCCGGTCTTCAGGCCGCCGTCGACCTGCAGGCGCACATGCCCGCGCAGGTCGTTGCCACGCAGGGTCTGCTGCGCCTCGGCGATTCCGAGCTCCCAGGGTCCGCCGGCGTGGTGGATCGAGGACAGCGGCGAGGCGCCGGTGCCGCCGTCGTAGCCGGAGATGGTGATCAGGTCGGCATAGGCCTTGGCGACGCCGGCGGCGATGGTGCCGACGCCGGCATGCGCGACCAGCTTCACCGACACCAGCGCCTCCGGATTCACTTCCTTCAGGTCGAAGATCAGCTGCGCCAGGTCCTCGATCGAATAGATGTCGTGATGCGGCGGCGGCGAGATCAGGCCGATGCCGGGGCGGGCATGGCGCAGGCGGGCGATGGTCGCGTCGACCTTGTGCCCGGGCAGCTGCCCACCCTCGCCGGGCTTGGCGCCCTGGGCGATCTTGATCTGCAGCACCTCGGCATTGACCAGGTACTCGGGCGTCACGCCGAAACGGCCGGAGGCGACCTGCTTGATCTTGCTGCGGCGCTCGCTGCCGTTGCGGGCGGGGTCTTCGCCGCCTTCGCCCGAGTTGGAGCGGCCGCCGAGCGCGTTCATCGCGATCGCCAGCGCCTCGTGCGCTTCCGGCGACAGCGCGCCGAGCGACATGCCGGCACTGTCGAAGCGGGCGAGGATGGCCTGCGCCGGCTCGACATCGGCGATGTCGATCGGCTGCGCATCGGTGCGCAGCGCCAGCAGGTCGCGCAGGGTCGAAGGCGGGCGGCCGTCGACGATGTCGGCGTAATGGCGGAAATCGGCGAAGTCGCCGCTGCGCACCGCCTGCTGCAGCGCCGCGATCACCGCCGGGTTGTACATGTGGTACTCGCCGCCGTGCACGAACTTGTGCCGGCCGGCCGGCGTCAGCCCGGCGTCGGCGCGGGCGCGCGCCGCGAGTTCGCGGGCATCGGCCTCGAGTTCGGCGAAACCGGCACCTTCGATGCGGCTGACGACCCCGGGAAAGCACAGCTCGGTCACCTCGCGCTTCAGCCCGATCACTTCGAACAGCTGCGCGCCGCGATAGCTGGCGATCGTGCTGATGCCGAGCTTGGACAGGATCTTCAGCAGGCCCTTCTTGAGGCCGCGGCGGTAGCTGCGGCCGATCTCGAGGATCTCGCCGGCGCGGTGGCGGATGACCCCGGCGCGGCCGAGCGCGTACAGGGTCTGGTAGGCCAGCCAGGGATAGACCGCGGTGGCGCCGACGCCGATCAGGCAGGCCATCTGGTGCGCGTCGCGGGCGGCGCCGGTCTCGACGATCAGGTTGCAGCGGCAGCGCAGGCCTTCGGCGACCAGATGGTGGTGGATGGCGCCGGTGGCGAGCAGGGACGGCACGACCGCCTCGTCCTCGCGTGGCCAGCGGTCCGACAGCAGCAGGATCACCGCGCCGCCACGCACCGCCTCGGCGGCTTCGCGCTGCAGCCGGCGCAGCGCCTGCGGCAGCGATTCGCCGGCGGCGAAACCCAGATCGATGCGCACATGCGCGTCCGCGAACCGCGGCAGCGCCAGCAGCTGGCGCAGCTTGCGCTGGTTGAGCACCGGCGAGTTCAGCATCACCTGGGCGGCGTTGTCGGCGGTGAGCTCGAACACATTGCCCTCGGGCCCGAGCTGGGTCAGCAGCGACATCACGATCGCCTCGCGCAGCGGGTCGATCGGCGGATTGGTGACCTGGGCGAAGGCCTGGCGGAAGTAGTCGGAGACCGGGCGCAACTGGCGCGAGAGCACCGCCAGCGGAGTGTCGTCGCCCATCGAGCCGGTGGCTTCCTGCTCGGTCTCGGCGAGCACGCGCAGTTCGTACTCGCGTTCCTCGCGGCTGAGCTGGAACAGGGTCTGGAAGCGGCGCAGTGCCGCCGGTTCCAGCGGTTCGGCGGCCAGCGAAGGATCGATCAGGCTGGTGCTCAGATAGCTCACGCCCTGCTTCAGCCACTGCTTGAAGGGCGCGCGCGCCTTGTTGATGGCGTCGATCGCCTCGCTGTCGAGCAGTTCGCCGCGCTGCAGGTCGACCGCCAGCATCTCGCCCGGACCGAGCTTGCCGCGGGCGACGACCTCGGCATCGTCGACATCGACGACGCCGGTTTCCGAGGCCACCACCAGCAGGCCGTCGGCGGTGCGCAGCCAGCGCGCCGGACGCAGGCCGTTGCGGTCGAGCGTGCAGGCGGCATAACGCGCATCGCAGAGCACGATCCCGGCCGGCCCGTCCCAGGGATCGATCGAAAGCCCGTAATACTCGTAGAAGGCGGCGAGGTCCGGGTCCTTGTATTCCAGCGAGGCGGTCGCCGGCGGCACCAGGATGCGGATCGCCTGCAGCAGGTCCATGCCGCCGGCGAGCAGCAGCTCGAGCATGTTGTCCAGGCTCTGCGAATCCGAGCCATGTTCGGCGACCAGCGGCTGCAGCGCCGCCAGATCGAAGGCCGGCGTGCGCCAGTGGGCGGCGCGTGCCCGTGCCCAGTGCCGGTTGCCCTCGATGGTGTTGATCTCGCCGTTGTGGGCCAGCAGGCGGAAGGGCTGGGCCAGCTTCCAGGCCGGCGCGGTATTGGTCGAGAAGCGCTGGTGGAAGACCGCGACCGATGACGCCAGCTCCGGCCGCGCCAGGTCCGGATAGAAATCCGGCAGCGCATCGGCCAGCACCATCGCCTTGTAGCCGATCGACACCGCCGAGAGGGTCACGATGTGGAAGGCGGCATCATTGCCCAGCGCCTGCTCGGCCTGGCGGCGGGCGAGGAAGAGCCGGCGCTCGAAGCTTCCGGCGTCGAGCTCGTCGGGCCGCGCGACGAAAACCTGGGCGATGCGCGGCAGCCCGCGGCGGGCGATCTGGCCACAGGCCGCGTGCCGCACCGGCACCTCGCGCCAACCGCTGACCGCCAGCCCCTGCGCTTGCAGCGCCGCCGCGAGCCGGGCGCGCGCGCGGGCATCGGCGGCATCGTCATCGCGCAGGAAGACCATGCCTACCGCGTCACCTTCGGCGAAGCCGATGCCGGCCCCGGCAGCGATCGCCGCGAGGAAGGCGGACGGGCGGCGCAGCAGCAGCCCGCAGCCGTCGCCGCTGCGGCCGTCGGCGGCGACGGCGCCACGATGCGACAGCCGTGCGAGCGCCTGCAGGGCGCTGTCGACCAGGGCCCGCGAAGGCTGGTCGTCGATGCGCGCCACCAGGCCGAAGCCGCAGCTGTCGTGCTCGAAATCCGGGGAATACAGGCCAGGCGGCCGGCCAGCGCTCATGCCACCTCCGTGGCAACCGGGGACCACCCGACCGTCCCACGGCCGCATAGAGCATCTGCTCGGCCGGTGGCGGCGGCCCGCAGCCAGCGCGCTTCCGGCCCCGCGACATGCGGGTTAGAGTGCCCCAACCCGCTCGCGGAGGATCCCGGCATGCACACGATCCTGGTGGCCAGCTCGAAGGGTGGCGCCGGCAAGACCACGCTGACGACCAACCTGGCCGCGCACCACGCGGTACAGGGCAAGGCCACCGCGATCCTCGACGCCGACCGCCAGCAGTCGGCCACCCGCTGGTGCGAGAAGCGCGCCGAACTGCCGACCGCGGTGCTGCCGCTCGACGGCACCCGCCGCGGCTGGCGCGACAAGCTGCCCGCCGGCATCGACGTGCTGGTGATCGACGCCGCGGCCGGGGCGATGGGCGACGACCTGGAGGCCTACGTCGCCCTGGCCGACGCCGTGGTCGTGCCGGTGCTGCCGTCGATGATCGACCTCGAGGCGACGGTGCCGTTCCTGAACTCGCTCGCGGCCAATCCGCGGGTGAAGAAGGGCAAGCTGCCGGTCGGCCTGGTCGGCAACCGCCTCAAGCCGTGGACCAGCAACAGCCAGCAGACCCTCGCCCAGCTGAAGGCGTGGCCCTATCCGCTGGTCGCCGAACTGCGCGACACCCAGGCCTACGTGCTGATGTGCGCCCTCGGCAAGTCGGTCTTCGACTACCACTCCGAACAACTGCGCAGCCACCAGCAGGACTGGGCGCCGCTGCTGCGCTGGCTGAAGAAGGCCGGCTGAGGCCGGCACCCGTCCGCAACCGCCACGCAAGGGACTGCCATGCGCGAACTGATCCTGCTCCGCCACGCCCACGCCGAGAACGCATTGCCCGGCCAGGACGACCACGACCGCCCGCTGTCGCTGCAGGGCCAGGCCGAAGCCGAGGCCGCCGGCCGCTGGCTGCGCGAACACGGCCACCTGCCGGCGCGGGTCGTCGTTTCCAGTGCGCGGCGCGCCCGCGAGACCGTCGAGCAGGCGCTGGCCGCGCTCGGCTACGTCGAGGTGCGCGAGGACGCGCGCATCTACGACGCCACGCCGGGCCGCCTGCTGCAGGTGCTCGACGACCACCGCGAGATCTCGCCGCTGCTGCTGGTCGGCCACAACCCCGGCTTCGAACAGCTCGTGGCCCTGCTCAGTGCAGGCCGCTCCGGCGAGTTCCGCGGCATGCCGGCCGGCGGCGTCGCGGTGCTGCAGTTCGACGAAGGCGTGGGGCTGGAGCCGGGGGCGGCCAAGCTGGCCAACTTCTGGTGGCCGTGATGACTTCCTAGTTCGCAGGGCGTACGGGGGACGGGGAATTCGACGACGGTGCGACCTCGAGCCTCCGCGACCTCGTCCCTCGTACGGACCACGACCTGCCTCGCCCTGCTCGCGACGTCGGCCACACCGCCGCCCGAGGCCTTCGACCCGGCCGGCGCGCGCGCCGAATTCAGTGTCGAGCTGCGCATGGCCGGCACCGTGCCGGGCAGTTTCGGCGCGATCGACGGCGAACTGGTGGCCACCCGCGAGGGCCTGTGGCGGGTGGAGGTGACGGTCGACGCCCGCGCGCTGCGGCTCGACGGCCCGCAATGGATGGAGCGCACGACCCGCTCGCCGCGCTTCCTCGCCGTCGACGCCTACCCGCGCATCGCGTTCAGCTCGCGGCCGTTCGCACGCGAACTGCTGCACGTGGGCGGCGCGCTGGCCGGCGAACTCGTCCTGCGCGGCGTCCGCCGTGAGGTGAGCTTCATGCTCGCCCCGGCAACCTGCGCGACGCCCGGCTACGGCTGCGAGATCCGGGTACGCGGCGACGTCGACCGCCGGGCCTTCGGGATGACGGCGCAACGACTGCTGCTGCGCGATACAGTCGGCTTCGAATTCCACGTGCGACTGCGACCCCCCGACGCCCCCGCCGGAACTCCCCCTACGCCATGAGCCCGTTCCGCCTAGGTATCGCCCTGCTGGTGCTGCTGCTCGCCGGCTGCGCCACGCTGTCGCCGGAGCAGCGCGCCCGGGCCGAAGAGATCGCCATCGCAGGCCGCAGCCAGGTGGTCGAATGCCCGTCGGGCTGCCACATCGACTCGCCGCTGCTGGCACTCGGCCATGCCGCGGTCGCCGCGTCCGCGCCCGGGGCGCCGCGCCACCACGTCGTCCTGCTCGACGGCGGCCAGGATTCGCTGCTGGCGCGCGTGCACCTGATCCGCGCCGCGCGCGAGTCGATCGACGTGCAGATGTTCATCTTCGACGCCGACGACAGCGGCCAGCTGGTGCTCGACGAACTGCTGGCGGCGGCGCGGCGCGGGGTGAAGGTGCGCGTGCTGCTCGACCAGCTCTACGGCCTGGCCGACCCGAACCTGCAGGCGACCCTGGCCGGCGCCCACGTGAACTTCGAGCTGCGCCTGTACAACCCGACCTTCGACGAGGCGAAGACCCAGCAGCTCGAATACGCCGCCGGCGTGCTCTTCAGCTTCCGCCGCTTCAACCAGCGCATGCACAGCAAGCTGATGCTGTTCGACGATGTCGTCGGCATCACCGGCGGGCGCAACATCCAGGACCGCTATTTCGACTGGGCGAAGGAATACAACTACCGCGACCGCGACCTGCTGGTCGCCGGGCCGGTCGCGGCGGCGATGGGCGTGAACTTCGACGCTTTCTGGGATTACGAGCGCTCGGTGCCGTCGGAGCGGCTGGGCGACGTCGGCGAGCGCCTGCTCGGCGCCGGCGCGGTGCCGGTGCATCCGCTGCTCGCCGACGACGCGGTGCGGGCCGCGCGGGTGCGGGCGATGGCGGCGCTGGCGGCCGACGGCGCCGCGGTGTGGGAACGTCTGGAACCGTTCGCGTTGCCGGTCGGCCGGGTCGAGTTCCACGCCGACCTGCCCGAGAAGCACGACGACGCGGCCCCGGCGCACGAGGACGCGTCGCGCGAGATGCGCGACCTGATCGCCGGCGCCGAATCCGACATCGTGCTGCAGACGCCCTATCTGGTGCTGTCGCGGCAGGCGCGCGACCTGTTCACCGAGCTGCAGGCGCGCGGCACGCCGCCGCAGGTGTGGATCTCGACGAATTCGCTCGCCGCCACCGACGCCTTCCCGGTCTATGCGATGAGCCACAAGTACAAGCGCCTGTACCTGCGCGAACTCGGCTTCCGCATCCACGAGTACAAGCCCTATCCGGCCGATTCGCCGATCGACCTCGCCGCGACCGGCGCGCTCGAGGTGGTGCCGGACGTGCGCATCCCGCGCGCCGATCTGGTGCCGCGCGCGCCGAAGACCGCCGGCGAGGCGGCCGCCGCCGCGCGCGCCGAGCGGCTGGCGCTGTCGGGTGGCGTGGATCCGCGCATCAAGGCGCGCGAGGAAGCGATCGCCGCGCGCGAACGTGCGCTGGCGGCGGCCGCGGCGGCGGAAGCCGAACGCGCCGCCCGCGCCGACACCCGGCAGCCGCTGTTCGGCTCGGGCTCGCGCGGCTCGGCGGGACCGGTGCCGCTGCGCGGTGCCGGCGTGCGCGTCGGCCTGCACGCGAAGTCGATGGTGGTCGACGACCGCATCGGCGTCGTCGGCACCCACAACTTCGACCCGCGCTCGGACAACCTCAACACCGAAAGCATGGTCGTCGTGCACGACGCCGATTTCGCGACCGCGCTGCGCGCCAGCATCGTCCGCGACATGTCGCCGGAGAACGCCTGGCTGATCGCCCGCGACGAGAAGCCGCCGGTGCTGTCGGGCCTGGTCTACAGCCTCGGCAAGGTGTCGGAGGCGTTGCCGGTGTTCGACATCTGGCCCTTCCCCTACGCGACCAGCTGGGAGCTGCGCCCGGGCTGCGAGCCGCTGCCGCCCGACGACCCGCGCTTCGCCGAGTGCTACGAGAACGTCGGCGCCTTCCCCGAGGTCGACCTGCCGCTGAAGACCGTCTACACCCGCATCCTCACTGCCTTCGGCGCCGGCCTGATTCCGATCCTCTGAGCCACGTGTCGCATTGACGGGGTTGGCGGCCCCGCCTAGTCTGCCGTTCTCCCTGAACCCGCCACCGGATTCCGCCATGTCCCTGACGCTGACCTTCGAACTCTCCGACCGCGACCTGGAGCACTTCCAGAAGGCCATCGAGTCGGCACGCCAGGCGGCCGGGCAGAAGTCGGCCGAGGACATCATCGCCGCGGCCGCGCGCCTGCTCGGCGGCGCCGACAAGGTCGAGGTGCCGGACTTCATCGCCCAGCGCCTCGAGCGCCTGGACGCACTGATCGCGATGGTGCGCGACGACGGCTGGCACCTGCCGGAAGAGGACCGCAGCCGGGTGCTGTCGGCGCTGGCCTACTTCGCCGACCCGAGCGACGTGATCCCGGACCACATCCCGGTGCTGGGCTACCTGGACGATGCGATCGCGATCGAGATGTGCGTCAAGGACCTCAAGCACGAGCTCGACGCCTACGACGAGTTCTGCGAGTTCCGCCAGAACGAGGCCGACCGCCGCGGCATGGATCCGGCCGGCGTCGGCCGCGCCGACTGGCTGGAGGCCCGCCGCGACGAGCTGATCGACCGCATGCACCGCCGCCGCAACCGCGAGACCGGTTCCGGCTACGGCGACAGCAGCGGCTACCAGCGCCGCAGCTACACCTCCGGCTTCCGCCCCGGCATGATGCGCGTCCGCTGAGCCGCGCCAGCGCCGCCGCGTCCCGCGGCGGCCGTACGGACCCGACGATGAGCGATCCCTTCCGCCAGCGCCCCGGCATCGAGGTGCTGAACCGTTTCATGCCCGGCACCGCCGGCGCCAGCCTCGGCATCACGATCACCGAGCACGGCGCCGATTTCCTGCGCGCGACGATGCCGGTCGACGAGCGCACGAAGCAGCCCTTCGGCCTGCTGCACGGCGGCGCTTCGGTGCTGCTGGCCGAGACCCTGGCCAGCCTCGGCGGCCAGCTCTGCCTGGACCCGGCCTCGGGCCAGCGCGTCGTCGGGCTCGAGATCAACGCCAACCACCTGCGGGCGGTCACCGCCGGCACGGTCACCGGCACCGCCCGGCCGATCCATGTCGGCCGCGCGACCCAGGTGTGGGAGATCCGCATCGAGGACGAGCAGGGCCGGGCCTGCTGCATTTCGCGGATGACCGCGGCGGTCGTCGGGAACTGACCCCGGACTCCAGCGGGAGGCCCGTACAATCCCGCCCATGCCTCTCGCCCGCCCGCTGCGCTACCTCTGGCGCCTGCCCTTCCTGCTCGTGCACGTGCTGGTCGGCCTGCCGATCACGCTGGCGCTGATCAATCCGCTGACCGCGCGCATCGTGATCCGCGGCGAGCGGCTGGACCACCGGGTGATCCGCACCTGGTCGACGCTGATGATCCGCATCTTCGGCCTGCGCGTGCGCCGGGTCGGCACGCCGCTGCCGGGGGCGGTGCTGTTCGTCGCCAACCACGTCAGCTGGATCGACATCACCCTGATCCACAGCCAGCGCATGATGGGCTTCGTCGCCAAGGCGGAGATCGCCCGCTGGCCGGTGATCGGCTGGGTCGCCAGCCGCGGCGAGACGATCTACCACCACCGCGGCAGCAACGACTCCCTGCACGGGGTGATGCACCGGATGGTGCGCCGGCTCGAGCAGGGCCTGGCGGTCGGGGTGTTCCCGGAAGGGCGCACGACCCGCGGCGATGCGGTCGGCGTCTTCCATGCCCGCATCTTCCAGCCGGCGATCGTCGCCAACGTGCCGGCGCAGCCGGTGGCGCTGAAGTACGGCGAGGGCGGCGACGCCCAGACCGTCGTGGCCTTCCACGCTAGCGAGAACTTCCTGCAGAACTTCTTCCGCCTGCTGGGTGAACCGGTGCGGGTGGTCGAAGTACATTTCCTCGAGCCGGTCGCTCCCAGCGAGGACGGCCGCCGGCGCATGGCCGAGACCTGCCGCGAGCGCATCGTCGCCGCGATGGCGGCCTGAGCCGGCCCGGCCGGGCGCGACCTGCGACGACACGGAGCCCCCGCCCGATGACCACCGCCGACTATCGCCCGCCGCGCTGGCTGCGCAATCCGCACCTGCAGTCGCTGCTGAGCTCGGCCTCGCTGCGCCGGCGCAGCGGCGGCCGGCTGCTGCAGCGCCTCGGCGCGGTGACCCGCGAGGAACTGATCGAGGTCGAGGAAGGCCGCCTGCAGGGTTTCCATACCACCCTGCCCGGCCGCGAACCGCGCGGCCTGGCGGTGTTGCTGCACGGCTGGGAAGGCAGCGCCGAATCCGGCTACATGCGCCATACCGCGGCGCAGCTGCTCGGCCGCGGCTTCGACGTGTTCCGGCTGAACTTCCGCGACCACGGCGACACCCATCACCTGAACCGCGAGATGTTCAATTCCGGCCGCCTGACCGAAGTCGTGCAGGCGGTCGCGGAGATCGCGCGGCGCTTCCCGCCGCGGCCGCTGCTGCTGGCCGGGTATTCGCTCGGCGGCAACTTCGCGCTGCGGGTCGCGCTGCAGGCACCGAAGGCCGGCATTCCGCTGCAGCACGCCGCCGCGGTCTGCCCGGCGATCGATCCGGCCGGCGTGCTGCACGCGCTGGAAACCGGCTTCCCGCTCTACAACTGGTACTTCATGCGCAAGTGGCGGCGATCGCTGCTGCGCAAGCGCGCGCTGTTCCCCGACCTGCACGACTTCGGCGACGAGGTGCTGGCGATGGACATGCGCAGCCTCACCCACTGGCTGGTGCAGCGGCACACGAGCCTGGCGGGCATCGAGGAATACTTCGACGCCTACAGCATCGCCGGCGGCCGGCTCGCCGCCCTGCAGGTGCCGGTCAGCGTGCTGGCGGCGGCCGACGACCCGGTGATCCCGGTCGACGCCTTCCAGCAGCTGCAGCTGCCGCCGCATTCGAGCCTGCAGATCGCCGCCTTCGGTGGCCACTGCGGCTTCATCGAGAGCGTCGACCTGCGCGGCTGGTCCGAGCGCTGGGTCGCCGAGCGCCTGGACGCGGCGGCCGGGGAGGCCGGGCGGGCTACAATCGGCGATTCCGCTCCAGCCTGAAGACCCCTCCCATGCTCGCCGAGATCACCGACGCCCTGCGTCGGGGCGACATCGCCGCCGCGCTGTCGACCGCCCGTTCCTTCGCCGCTGCCGAACCCGGCAACGGCGCCGCCCACCACCTGCTCGGCGTGACCCTGCAGCAGGCCGGCGACCGCGCCGGCGCCAGGCGCGCCTACGAACAGGCGCTGGAACTCGCGCCGGACCGCGCCGAAACCTATTTCGGCCTCGCCAACGTGCTGCTCGCCGAAGGCGACCGCAGCGGCGCCACCCGCCGGCTGCACGAGGCGCTGGCGCTGGATCCGAACCAGCTCGGCGCCTACGTGATGCTGGTGCACCTGGCGCTGGCCCGCGGCGACCGCGACGAGGCCGCGCGCAACCTGCGCCTGGCCCAGCGCGTCGACCCGGAACATCCGCAGGTGCTGGTCGCCGAAGGCTATGTGCAGCAGGCCGGCGGCGACCTCGAGGGCGCCCTGAAGACCTTCACCGCCGCGCTGAACGTGGCGCCGAACCTCGCCGCCGCCCAGCTGGCGATCGGCAACGCCTACCTCGCCCGCGGCATGTGGCCGTTCGCCGAGCAGGCACTGGTGAACGCGCTGAACCTCGACACCTCGCGGGCGCCGGCCACCCTGCGCGCGCTGGCCGAGGCGCGGCGCCGCCAGGGCAAGGCGAAGGAGACCCTGGAGGCGCTGGACGAGCTGCTGACACTGACCCCCGACGACCTCGCCGCGCGCCAGCTGCGCGCGGAGATCCACCTCGACGCCGGCGACGCCGAACTGGCGCTCGCCGACCAGCTGCATCTGCTGGCGCTGCGTCCCGACCATCCGCGCAGCGTGCTGCTGGCCAGCAGCCACCTGGCGCGCAGCGGCCGCCGCGAGCAGGCGGTCGCGATCGTCGAAGCCGCGCTGGCGGCTGCGCCGCAGGTCGACGAGCTGTGGCGCGCGCGCCTGAACATCAGCGGCATGCTCGGCGAGGATCCCAAGCCGATCCTCGACCGCTGGCAGGACGCCAGCCCGGACAGCCCGAACGTGCTCGACATGCTCGCCGGCTTCCACCAGGCCCTCGGCGAGTCGGTGCTGGCCGTCGCCTATGCCGAACGCGCGCTGGCGCAGAACCCCCGCCTGCAGGCCAGCCTCGGCGTGATCCTCGGCCACGAGCTGCGCGAGGATCCGGCGGCGGCGGTGAAGCGGGTCGACGCCCTGCTGCCGGACGTGACCGTGCCGGAAGAGCGCCGCAGCTTCCTCGGCTGGGCCGGCGCCGCCCTCGATTCGCTCGGCCGCTACGACGAGGCCGCCGCGCGCTGGCGCGAAATGATCACCGTGCCGATGCCCGACCAGCTGCTGCCGCCGCCGCCGCTGCCGGCCGAGGCCGCGCCGGCCGGCGAGGGCGCCGGCACCCTGCTGTTCTCGCCGCCGGGCCTGCGCGCCGAATTCGTGCTGCGCGCGATGAAGCGGATGCTGCAGAAGCGCCTGCGCCTGGAACGCATCGACGACCCGAGCCTCGGCGACGGCTTCGGCCGCGAACGCCCGCCGGTCGGCCACCCGCAGGCCGGCAGCGCCGAGCGCTGGCGCGCCGGCCTCGAAACCATCGGCCAGGACCCGGCGACCGTCATCGACTGGCTGCCGTTCGTCGACGGCTACACCCTGCAGGCACTGCAGGGTGCCCGCGTCGTCGCCCTGCTCGGCGACCCGCGCGACCTGCTGCTGAACTGGATGGTCCACGGCAGCATCCAGGGCTACCTGTTCTCGAACCAGCTCGTGCGCTCGGCCGAATGGCTGGCCGCGAGCCTCGAGGCCCTCGCCGACTTCCGCGACCTGCACCCGGGCGCCGTGCACCTGATCCGCATGGACCGCGACGCCGGCAAGGCCGAGCAGGCGCTGGAGAAGCTGCTCGAACTGCCGGAACCGCTCGGCGCCCTGTTCGGCCCCGGCGCCCGCTTCCTGCCCGGCCACTGGAAGCACTACCGCGAGGCCTACGCCGACGCCTTCGGCGTGCTCGCGCCGGTGGCGGCGCGGCTCGGCTACCCGGACTGAAAAACCGGGGCTTTCGCCCCGGTTTTTCCAGTAACGAGTGGAGAGTAACGAGTGAATGCCCGCGCTGCGCGCGAAGGGCGTGGCGCTCGACACTACTCCCAACTCGCGCGGCAGCGCGGCAGTCCGGTCTGAAACGAGTGGAGTTCCGAGTGCCGCGTTCCGCTCTTCGCGGAACGCGAGCCGTCACTCGTTACTCGTTACTCTCCCCTCGTTCCTCGCCTCACGCTCCCGCCGGCAACCCGAACAACAACGCCGCCCCGAGCCCGATCCGGTACCAGGCGAACGGCGCGAACGAATGGGTCGAGATCCACTTCAGCAGCCAGCGCACGGTGATCACGCCGGTGATCGCGGCGGCGACGAAGGCGAGCAGCAGGCCGGCCCAGTCCTCGCCGGCCGCATTGCCGTCGAGCACCGCTTCCAGCACCGCGTAGCCGGTCGCCGCGAACATCGTCGGGATGCCGACCAGGAACACGAATTCCGCCGCCGCCGGTTTGCGGTTCAGGCCGAAGGCCAGGGCCGCGAAGATCGCCGCCGCCGAGCGCGAGGTGCCGGGGAACACGCCGGCGACGACCTGCGCCAGGCCGACCGCGATCGCGATCTTCCAAGTGATGTCCTCCGACGGCGTGCTGCGGTCGGCGAAGCGCTCTGCGACCAGCATCGCCACGCCGCCGATCACCAGCGCCCAGGCGATCGGCGTCACCGTTTCCGGCAACTCCCAGCCGAGCAGGCGCACCGGCAGGCCGACGAACGCGGTGACCAGGAAGGCACCGGCGATCTTGAACGCGTAGTCGCGTGCGACCGGATCGGAGAACAGGCCCGTGCTCAGCCCCCAGATGCGCCGCCGGTAGACGGTGGTGACCGCGAGGATCGCGCCGGCCTGGATCGCGATGTTGAACAGGTCCGAGCGGGCACCGAGCCAGTGCTGGGCGATCAGCAGATGCCCGGTGCTCGAGATCGGCAGGAATTCGGTGAGGCCTTCGAGGATGCCCAGCAGGAGGGCGGAGAGCAGGTCGTTCAAGGGGAATCCGTGGTCGCCCGGGAGCCGTGAAGGATAGCCGCTGCGCGACACCCAAGCCCCCGCCATCCCCTTGCTTGCTACTTGCTACTTCCTATCCCCTACTTGCCTTCTGAGAATCCCCAAAAAAGGGATAAGACCTCCCAAGAAAGGGGATTCCCCGAACCGACCGAACGAATAATCAAGGACTTACGGCATCGTTCCCGCTGGCACGCCCCTTGCAGAAACCCGACGTCCCCCAACCTCCGCCGGAGTTTCCTGCCATGTCGTACGAGCACATCGAGAAGCTGATCAAGGACAACAACATCGAGTTCGTGGACCTGCGCTTCGCCGACATCCGCGGCGTGCAGCACCACGTGACCTTCCCGGTGTCGATCATCGAGCCCGCCCTGTTCGAGGACGGCAAGATGTTCGACGGCTCGTCGATCTCCGGCTGGAAGGGCATCAACGAGTCCGACATGGTCCTGCTGCCGGATCCGGACACCGCGGTCGTCGATCCGTTCACCGCCGATCCGACCCTGATCCTGACCTGTGACATCCTCGACCCGGCGACGATGCAGGGCTACGCCCGCGACCCGCGCGGCATCGCCAAGCGCGCCGAGGCCTTCCTGAAGGCGTCGGGCATCGCCGACCAGGCCTTCTTCGGTCCGGAGCCCGAGTTCTTCATCTTCGATTCCGTGCGCTGGAACAACGAGCAGGGCAGCACCTTCTTCGAGGTCGATTCCGAGGAAGCGCACTGGAACAGCAAGAAGGAATACAACGGCGGCAACACCGGCTACCGCCCGGGCCTGAAGGGCGGCTATTTCCCGGTCGCGCCGGTCGACTCGCTGCACGACATCCGCGCCGAGATGTGCAAGCTGCTCGCGGCCGCCGGCATCGAGGTCGAGGTGCACCACCACGAGGTCGCCAATGCCGGCCAGTGCGAGATCGGCGTCAAGTTCAATTCGCTGGTCAAGAAGGCCGACGAGCTGCTGACGCTGAAGTACATCGTCAAGAACGTCGCCCACCGCAACGGCAAGACCGCGACCTTCATGCCGAAGCCGCTCGTCGGCGACAACGGCAGCGGCATGCACGTGCACCAGTCGCTGGCCAAGGGCGGCGTGAACCTGTTCTCCGGTGACGGCTACGGCGGCCTGAGCCAGACGGCGCTGTGGTACATCGGCGGCATCTTCAGGCACGCCCGCGCGATCAACGCATTCGCCAACTCGACGACGAATTCGTACAAGCGCCTGGTGCCGGGCTTCGAGGCGCCGGTGATGCTGGCCTACTCGGCGCGCAATCGCTCGGCGAGCTGCCGCATCCCCTACGTGTCGAACCCGAAGGCGCGCCGCATCGAGATCCGCTTCCCCGACCCGATGCAGTCCGGCTACCTGACCTTCACCGCGCTGCTGATGGCCGGCCTCGACGGCATCAAGAACAAGATCGATCCGGGTGCCCCGAGCGACAAGGACCTGTACGACCTGCCGCCGGAAGAGGAGAAGAACATCCCGACCGTCTGCCACAGCCTCGACCAGTCCCTGGAAGCCCTCGACAAGGACCGCGAGTTCCTGAAGGCCGGCGGCGTCATGAGCGACGACTTCATCGACGGCTACATCGCGCTGAAGATGCAGGAGGTGACGAAGTTCCGCGCCGCCACCCACCCGCTCGAATACGCCATGTACTACGCCATCTGACCCGCCCCCCCCCACCCCCCGACCGTAGGAGCGCCTTCAGGCGCGATCTCAGGCGCGATCCCCGCCCCACCGACGGCCCGGCACCCCCGGGCCGTCCCCGTTTTTCTCGTGCCGCCGCGGCGCACGACGCCCCGCACGCCGTTGCCCGATACGCCCGCCACCCCTAGGCTCTGGCCGATACCAGGGGGGAAACATGAAAACTCTCGGCCGCATCCTGCTGCGCGTGCTGGTCATCATCCTCGTACTGCTGGCGCTGGCCTGGATGGGTGTCGCCGCGCTGCGCTGGCAGGTGCTCGACGAACACGCCTACGCGGCACTGACGCGGATGTCGGAAGACACGCCGGTGCCGCCCGGGGAGAACGGCTATGCGGCGCTGATGCTGGCCGATTACGAGACCGGCGATCTCGATGCCGCCGGCGCCGAAGCCGCGCTGGCCGCCGACGTGGCGCGGTTCGCCGACTGGTATTCCGGATCCGTCGGCGCCCTGCAGGCGCATGTCGAGGACGGCGGTCCCGAGCCCGGCGGATTCGAGCCGTTCGCCGACCGCGGCTGGCCGCGTCGACCGGTGCTGGCGCCGAACGATGCACGCTTCTGTGGCCTCGGTGGCCAGGGCTGCCTGGCGCAGGTCGCCGCCGACCCGGACGCCGCGCGCGCCGGCCTGCAGGAAGAGGCGAAGCGGCTGGACGCGATGCGGCGCGTACTCGCCGCGGCGCACATGAGCAATCCCTACCTGCCGACCTGGTCGACGCCGGTGCCGTCCTGGTCGCTGCTGCGCCTGCCGGTGACCGACGCGGCGCTGGCGGCCGCCGACGGACGGATCGACGAGGCTTATGCGCAGACCTGCGACCTGCTGGCGGCCGCCCGCCGCTTCGACCGCAGTGCCCGCGGCATCATCGACAAGCGGGTCGCGCAGTCGGCCGCGGAAGGCGCCGCGGCCCTGCTGCTCGACCTGCGCCGTGCGCATCCGCGGCCGGCGCTGCCCGAAAGCTGCGCGGAAGCGATCGCCGAGGTCGACGCCGCCGAGGCCGGCATCTGCCTGGCGATGAAGGGCGAGTTCCGGATGGGGCAGAACCTCACGAACGCCTGGGGCCGGCACGGCAGCTGGCGACCGGACCGGGTCCTCGCCCGCCAGTTGTTGACCGACAGCGCGGTGCGTAATGCCTGGAACGCCCGCGCGATGGCGCCGTTCTGCGCCGACGACGCCGACACCCGCGCGCTGGCCGGCGAAGTCGCGCGGATGGTGCCGACGCCGGCGGTCGGCAGCACCGAATGCCTGGCCGCCTACATCGACTGCAGCCTGCTGGCAATCGCGATGCCGGCGATCGACGTGATGGCCGCCGTCGGCGTCGACCACGCCGCGAAGCTGCGCCTGCTGCTGGCGGCGCAGGCCGTCGCCGACGGTCGCCTCGCGCCGGCCGCCGCTGCCGCCGCGGCGGGCGTGCCCGGGCATCCGGTCGCCTTCGATCCCGCGACCGGCACCGCCAGCCTCGTGCCGAAGTGGCGGTCCGGGAACGACACGCCGTTCGTCGTCGAGCTCGCCGGCCTGGTGCCGCCGGGAGAGTAAGCCGCGTTGACGGGCTGCGCGGGGCGGCCGATCCTGTCGCCCCACGCGCCAACGGAGCCGCCGTGTCCGTCCCCCGACCCGTCGCCGGCCGGATCCTGGCCATCGACGATGACCGGGACCTGCTCGACAACCTCCGCCGCGCCCTCGAGGCCGCCGGCCACCGCGTCACCGTCGCCGACAGCCTGGGCGAAGGCCTGGCGAAGGCGGCCAGCCTGCCGTTCGACGTCTGCCTGCTCGATCGCGGCCTCGGCCTCGATTCCGGCCTGAGCGCCCTGCCGCGCCTGCGCGAACTGGCGCCACGGTTGCGGGTGGTGATGCTGACCGCGCATGCGGTGGTCGAGGACGCGGTCGCCGCGCTCGCCGCCGGTGTCGACGACTACCTGATCAAGCCCTGTCCGCCGGCGCAGCTGCAGCTGGCGGTCGCGCGCCAGCTGGAGGCGCGGCGCCTGCTCGACCGCATCGCCACGCTCGAGGCCGAACGCGACGACGAACAACCGGCGATCGACAGCGTCGAGCCGGCGATGGCCGCGCTGCTCGACGCCGCGCGCCGGGTCGCCGCCACCGATGCCAATGTGCTGCTGCTCGGTGAAAGCGGCACCGGCAAGGGCCTGCTCGCGCGTTCGATCCATGCCTGGAGCCGGCGCGCGGCGGCGCCGCTGGCGACGGTGAACTGCCCGGCGCTGCCGCCGGACCTGCTCGAGAGCGAGCTGTTCGGCCACGCCCGCGGCGCCTTCACCGGCGCCGCCGCGAGTACGCCCGGCCGGGTCGGCGCCGCCGACGGCGGCAGCCTGTTCCTCGACGAGATCGGCGAACTGCCGCTGTCGCTGCAGGCCAAGCTGCTGCGCTTCATCGAGGACCGCGAATACGAGCGCGTCGGCGACCCGACCACCCGCCGCGCCGACGTCCGCCCGACCTCGCGGCGATGGTCGCCGAGGGCAGCTTCCGCGCCGACCTCTACTACCGCCTGAAGGTCGTCGCGCACGCGGCGCACGCGGCCAGCAAGCGGATGCGCCTCGTGCCGCGGCTCGACCGCAGCCTGCGCCTGCGCGTGCAGCCCGAGGCCTTCGCGCACGTGCTCGGCAACCTGCTGTCGAACGCGCTGAAGTACGCGCCGCCCGGCAGCGAGGTCGAGGTCGAACTCGAACGTGGCGGCGACGCCGGCGATCGCGCGCTGCTGCGCGTGCTCGACCGCGGCCCCGGCGTCGCCGAAGCGGACCGGCCGCGCCTGTTCCGTCGCTTCCAGCCGCTGTCGGCGGCCCCGACCGGCGGCGAGACCGCCACCGGCCTCGGCCTGGCCCTGGCCCGCCAGCGCGCCCGCACGATGGGCGGTGAGCTGCGCTATGCGCCGCGGGAGGGGGGTGGGGCGGTGTTCTTGCTCGAGCTTCCGGGTGTGGGAGGGGGGTGGGGGTAGGAAGCAGGAAACAAGAAACGAAAAACAAGAAATAAGAAATAGAAATAAGAAATAGGAAGTGGGGGTGGGCTGGGACTGGCAGAACGCGAGTCGGATTCGCAGATCGCGAGCCGTTACGTCTTCACGTCGTGCGCAAGTCATTGATGCGCAAGGGTGCGGTCGGTGGCACCGATCCTGCACCCCGTCTCCGCCCTTCCGGAGACCGCCCGTGACCTTCGACGACCCCTGCGCCCACGACGACCCCGTCCCGCCCTTGGCGGCGTCCGTCGGCAGCGGCCGGGTGCAGGCCGGGTTGTCGCGCATGGATGCGCCGCTGCTGGCGCCGTGGACCTTCTGCCTCCCGACGCCTTCCCCTGTCTGGCGCGAAGACCCGGCCTGGTTCGAGTTCCTGCGCGCCGGTCTCCGCGAGCGGCGGGGGGATTGAGTCCGACCCGGCGGGCTCCGCGTGCCCCCGCGGAGTCCGCCGAAGCTTTCGCCGTCGCGGTCGCCTAGGATCGCGGCATGTCCGCGCCCGACCCCCTCGACCTGCTCAGCACGCCGATCGCCCGGCTCGACGCCGATGCCCGCCTGCTCACCTGCAATCCCGCCTTCGCCAGCTGGCTGGGGGTCAGCGCCCGTCGCCTCGGTGGCATGGCGCTCGGCGAACTCGACGCCGAAGGCGACCGCCTCGCCGACGTGCTGGCCCGGCTGCCGGCCGGCGGGGAATCGTTGCGGGTGCGCCGCGGCCGCCTGCAGTTCCCCGGCGGCGACGAGCGGTTCGCCGACCTCTGGCTGGCGCGCGAGGAGGACGGCGGCCTGCGCCTGGAAGCGCATCCGGCCGAGGAATTCCCCGGCGAGGATCCGGCGACCGCGCTGCCGGCGGCGCTCTCGGCGGCCTTGAAGGGGCTGGCGCACGAGGTGCGCAATCCGCTCGCCGGCCTGAAGGGCGCCGCCCAGCTGCTCGCGCGCCGGATCGACGGCGACGAGGCCCGCGAGCTGGTCGCGCTGATGGAATCGGAGATCGACCGCCTCGCGACCCTGGTCGAGCGCCTGCTGAACCCGGCGCCGCCGCGCGCCTTCGCGGCGATGAACATCCACGCGGCGCTCGAGCGCGTGCGCAAGCTCGCCGAGGCGGAGGCGGGCTGGTCGGTGAAGCTGGTGCGCGACTTCGATCCCTCGCTGCCCGAATTCGCCGGCGACGCCGACCGCCTGACCCAGGCTTTGTGGAACCTGGTGCGCAATGCGCTGGAATCCGGCGCCGGCACCGTGCAGCTGCGCACCCGCGCCGAACATCACGTGCTGATCGGTGATGTCGCCCACCGGCTGGCCGTGCGCGTCGAGATCGTCGACGACGGCCGCGGGGTGCCCGAGGAACTGGCCGAGCGCATTTTCCTGCCGCTGGTGTCCGGCCGCCCCGAAGGCAGCGGCCTCGGGCTGAGCCTGGCGCAGCAGGTCGCGCGCGAACACGGCGGTTCGCTGGGCTGGCGCTCGCGGCCCGGCCATACGGTGTTTTCGCTGCTCATACCGGTCGGGGAAGAGCGAGAAACGAGTGGAGAGTAACGAGTAACGAGTGAGGGCTCGCGCTGCGCGCGAAACGCCGAGCGCGCTCCCCACTCGCGCCGAAGGCGCGGGCGGTCACTCGTTACTCGTTACTCTCCCCTCGTTACTCAGGGCAGGCTTGCCGGCACGCCGGAGCCGGCGCACGATCCGCCCAAGGGAGACAGGGGATGACGCAACCGCCCGCCGCCGTCACGCCGGCCGTCGTCGACCTTGCCGTCGACGCGTGGAAGCTCGCGCGCCTGTTCGAGCGAGTGGTCGCGCGGCTCGATGCCGGCGAGCAGGGGCGCTACGTCAACCAGGCGCGGTTCCTGCTGCGGCGGATCGACGCGACGCTCGAGGCCGCCGGCGCGCGGCTGGTGTCGATCGAGGGCCAGGTCTTCGAGCCCGGACAGGCGGCGACGCCGTTGAACCTCGCCGACTTCGACGCCGACACGCCACTGGTGGTCGCACAGATGCTCGAGCCGATCGTGATGGGACGCGAGGGCGTGCTGCGCATGGGCACGATGCTGCTGCAACCTCGACCGCAGGGGGCTTCGCCATGAGCGCCGTCTACGCCGGCATCGACCTCGGCACCACCAACAGCGCGATCTGCACCTACGACGGCGCCGAGCTGCGGCTGTGGAAGAGCCCTGAGCAGAACGACGTCACGCCGTCGGCGATCTACTACGACCGCCGCGCCCGCTACGTCGGCCGCCGCGCCTACGACATGGCCGCGCGCGACCGGGACCGCGCGGCGGTGCTGTTCAAGCGGCTGATGGGCACCAGCACGCCGATCCGCATCGCCGGCCTGGAGGCGCCGCTGACGCCCGAGGAATGTTCGGCCGAGATCCTGCGGACGCTGTTCGGTTACCTGCCGGCGGAGGTGCGCGAGCAGGTGCAGGGCACCGTGATCACGGTGCCGGCGGCGTTCAACCAGATGCAGAAGGACGCCACCCTGCGCGCCGCCGAACTCGCCGGCATCGGCGCGGTGGCGCTGATGCAGGAGCCGGTGGCGGCGGTGATGAGCGTGATGCGCGCGCGCGCCGGCAACGGCGTGTTCATCGTCTACGACCTCGGCGGCGGCACCCTCGACGTCGCCATCGCCGAGGGCATCGACGGCCGCGTCAGCCTGCTCGCGCACGGCGGCATCGAGATGTGCGGCGGCCGCGACTGGGACCGCCTGATCAGCCAGAACCTCGTGCGGCCGTGGCTGGAGCGGACCTTCGCCTTGCCGGAGAACGCCGTCGCCGATCCCGCCTACCGGACGCTGTTCGCCGTGATCGACCACGCCGCCGAACGCGCGAAGATCGAGCTGGCGACGCGCGGCGAGGCGGCAGTGAGCCTGTCGGAGGCGGAAGTGCGGCTGCAGGACGCGAACGGCGCCGACCTCTACGTCGAGGTGCCACTGACGACCGGCGAACTGGACGCGCTGATCGAGGGCAAGCTGCGCGACTCGATCGCGGCCGTGCGCGAGACGATGGCCGGGGTCGGGCTGAATCCGCCCGACGTCGACCGCATCGTCTTCGTCGGCGGCCCGACCCAGTACCGCACCGTGCGCGACAAGGTCGCGTTCGAGCTCGGCATCGCCGGTGCCCTGGACGTCGATCCGATGACCGCCGTCGCCGAGGGCGCGGCGGTGTTCGCCGAATCGGTCGACTGGTCGTCGGCGCGGCGCGGACGCAAGGCGGCGCGCGGCAGCGTCGACGGCGGTGGCGCGCTGGCGTTGAGCTTCAGCTACATCGCGCGCACGCCGGACCCGCGTTCGAAGCTGCTGGTGAAGGCCGGCGGCGCGTTGCCGGCCGGCGCGGAATTCCAGGTCGACAGCCTCGAGACCGGCTGGAGTTCCGGCCGGCAGCCGCTGCGCGACGGCGCCACCGTCGAGCTGAGTCTGGCCAGGCCCGGCGACAACCATTTCAAGATGTTCGTGTTCGACGCCGCCGGCATGCCGGTGGAACTGGCCGCGGACCGCATCACGATCGCCCGCACCGCGGCGGCGGTGGATTCGATCCCGGCCTCGCATTCGCTCGGGGTCGAGGCGCTCGACCGCCTCGGCGGCCGCCCGCAGCTGACCTGGCTGGTGCGCGCCGGTGACCCGCTGCCGAAGAAGGGCCAGCTGCGCTTCCACGCCGCCGAGTCGGTGCGGGCCGGCTCGCAGGCCAGCCTGCAGTTCAAGCTGTGGGAGGGCGAGATCGTCTCCCCGGTCGGCGACAACCGCTTCATCGGCGTGTTGAAGATCACCGGCCAGGATTTCGAGTCCGGGGTCATCGCCCAGGGCGCGGAACTGCTGTGCGACTACGAGATCGCCGACTCCGGCAACATCGCCATGGAGGTGTCGGTGCCCTCGGTCGGCGGCACCTTCCGCTCCGGGCACAGCTTCTATTCGGCGGTGGAGGCGCACGTCGACTATTCGGCCGCCGGCCGCCTGGTCGCCGACGAGGCGGAGCGCCAGCAGGAGCGCCTCGACGCGATCGCCGCGAAGGTCGACGACCCGCTCCTGCAGCAGGCGCGCGGCAAGCTCGACGAGGCGCTGGCGCTGCCGGCCGACGAGACCGACCCCGAGAAGGCCAAGCAGGCGATGGACCGCGTGCACGAGGCCAAGCGCCTGCTCGCCGGCGTGCGCAGCCGGCACCTGAAGGCGATCCGGAAGATGGAACTCGACGGCTGCGTCGCCTTCTTCGAGCGGCACGTGCGGGAGCACGCGCGGCCGAGCGAGCAGAGCCAGTTCGACAACGCGGTGCGCAGCGCCCAGCGCGCGATCGAGCTCAACGACGCCGCCTTCGAGAACTACCTGGAGGAGATGCGCGGACGCAACTGGGAAGTGCTGTGGCGGCAGGACTCGTTCGTGCTCGGACGCTTCCGCTGGCTGCAGGACGCGCCGCACCTGTTCCTCGACCAGGGCGAGTACCGGGCGCTGTGCGCACGCGGCGCCGCCGCCGCCCGCGCCGACGACATGGCGACGCTGCGCGAGGTCGTGAACCTGCTCGAGATGCGGCGGATCCGCAGCGGCGACCTCGACGCCGCCGACGCCGGCGCCAACATCGTGGTGGCCTGAGATGGTCGCCGACCGCTGGCTGCCGAACGGGTTCCGGCCGCGTGCCGACGTCGCAGTCGGCCACCGCGTCGCCGCCGGCGAGCAGTGGCAGCTCTACGAGGCCGGCGGCGGCGGCCGCGTGCTGGTGGCGATGGCCGACCTCGCGCAACGCTGGCTCGCCGACGGCCTGCTCGTCGAAGGCCAGCTGCACCGCTTCGACTTCGGCCGGTTGGCGCTGGTGCTGGTCGAGGGCGGTCGCGACTACCGGCTCGAGCCGGTCGACGCCGGTGCGGTCCCGCGCAGCGCCGCGGAGGTGCAGGCGCTGGTCGCGGCGATCCTCGCCAGCCGGGCGACCGGCTGCCGCGCCGCCTTCGACGACGCGGTCTACGTCGAGCGGCTGTCGCGGCTGCTGCCGGACTATTCGCCGAATGCGCACGTCGACGACGCCCTGGTCGCCGGTTTCTGGACCAGCGGCGGCGTCGCGCTGCGACTCGGGCCGTCGCGGCGGATGACCGCGCTGGTGCCGTGGCTGGGCGCCGACGCGCTGCAGGCGCTGGCGGCGCAGCTGGCCGCCGGCGCGCTGGTGCCGCAGGAACACGCCGAAGCCGCCGGCGGCGAGGAGGCGGTCGCAACCGGCGAGCCGGCGCGCGAACCCGGCACGCTGCCGGCGGAGCCGTTCCGGCTGCCGGGGCGGCCGCACCTGGAGGACTTCTTCAACGAACACGTGGTCGACCTCGTGCGCCACGAGGCGCGCTACAGGGCGCTCGGCATCACCTTCCCCGGCGCGATCCTGCTGCACGGGCCGCCGGGCTGCGGCAAGACGTTCGCGGTCGAGGCGCTGGTCGACTACCTCGACTGGCCGGCGTTCCCGATCGATTCCGGCAGCATCGGCAGCCCGTACATCCACGAGACCGGGCGCAAGATCGCCGAGGTGTTCGCGAAGGCCGCGGAGGTCGCGCCTTCGGTCGTCGTGATCGACGAGATCGACGCCTTCCTCGCCGCCCGCGACGACGCCGGATCCGGCGGCAACCAGCACCGGGTCGAGGAGGTCGCCGAGTTCCTGCGCGGCATCCCGAAGGCGGCGGAAAACCGCGTGCTGGTGATCGGCATGACGAACCGCCTCGCCAGCCTCGATCCGGCGGTCGTGCGGCGCGGGCGATTCGACCACATCCTCGACGTCGGCATGCCCTCGCGCCAGGAGCTCCAGGCGCTGCTGGCGGCGAGGCTGGCGCAGATCCCCTGCGACGGCGTCGACCAGGAAGCGCTGGCCAGCGCGCTCGCCGGGCGGCCGCTGTCCGACTTCGGCTACATCGTCAAGGACGCCTGCCGCCGCGCTGCCCGCGCCGGCCTGGAGCGGGTGACGATGGCGCAGTTCGAGGCCGCCCTCGCCGCCGCCCCGGCCCGCGGCGGCGGCGGCGGCGAGAAGAAGCCGCGGCGGATCGGCTTCGTCTGATGGACGCCTTCGCCAACCCCTTCCATGTCCTCGGCGCCAGCCCGCGCGACCGCAAGTCGCGCCTGCTCGAACTGGCGGAGGAGCTGTCGCTGCACGGCGACGCCGAGGTGGCCGCGAACGCGCGCAACGTGCTGATCAATCCGCGCAACCGGCTCGCCGCCGAAGTCGCCTGGTTCCCCGGCGTCGCCCCGGCGCGGGTCGGCGCCGCGCTGCAGGCGGTCCGCGATACCGGTCGCCATGGCGGCGTCGCCGGATTGCCGCCGCTCGCCGCGGCGAACCTCGAACTCGCCCAGCTCGCCGGCCGCGACCGCCTCGACGCCGGCTGGCTGCGCGACGCCATCCTGCGTGTCGCCGAACAGGTCGAGCGCATCGATCCGGCCGCGGTGCTGACGGCGATCAACGAGGACCGTCAGGTCGCCGGCTTTCCCGCGGTCGCCGATGCCGCCGCGGTCGAGGCCGAACTCGCCGAACGCGTGCGCCACTTCCAGCGAGTGCTCACCGGCCTGCTCGACCGGCTGACGAGCGCCGAAATGGTGGCGACCTACGAACAGCTGATCGAAATGGGCAGCGACGGCGGCCGCCGCGCGGCGCCGCGCCTGGTCGGCGAACTGCTCGCCGGCTACGAGCTGCATGCCGGCGAGCATCTCGCAGCCGAGGCCACGCGCATCCTCGCCATGGTCGAGGAGACGAAGGCCGCCGCCGACGCGAAGTTCCCGGTCGACAGCGCGGTGCGCGGCATCGCCGCGGCGATCGTCGACTGGGACCGCATCGCGCAGCCGATCCAGCGTTGCCGCCAGGTCGCCGGTCTCGACCACGAGGAGAGCCGGCGGGTCGCCTTCGCCGCGCGCGGATTGGCGGTCCATCTGTTCAACCAGCACGACTATCTCGAGGACGCGAAGCTGCTCAGCGCCACGCTGGAGAAGCATTTCGCGGAAGTCGCCGCGGTCAGCGAGGTCGTCGCCGACGACGTGCGGGCGCTGCACGACATCGAACAGCGGCGGATCGCCCAGGCCGAGGAGGCCGAGCGCGAGAAGGCGAAGTTCGCCGCCGAGGTCACCTGGGAAACGAGCTTCGGGCTGATCTTCAAGGACCACTTCCGCATCTCCCCGGAGGGCATCGAATACAAGGGCCGCATGACCCCGCTCGCCGAGATCGAGGGCGTCACCTGGGGCGCCGTGCGGCTGATCACCAACGGCGTGCACACCGGCACCAATCACTACTTCCGCTGGGGATCGAAGGCCGGCATCACCGACCTGACGCTGGCGAACGAGGCCCAGCACCGCGAGCTGGTGCCGCGCGCCTGGCGGGCGATCTGCGTGCCGATCCTGCTGCGCATGCTCGCCGTCTGGCAGGCGGGCCGGTCCGTGTGGATCGGCGGCCACGAGATCCGCGACGACGGCATCGTGCTCGTGCACAAGCGCATGTTCCGCGCCGACGAACGCCGCTTCTTCGCCTGGAACGACATGAAGAAGGGCACCCACAACGGCGTGCTGGGCTTCAGCGGCGCCACCGCGCCCGACTTCAGGGCGGACTTCACCTTCCGCGAGACGCTCAACGCGCACGTGCTCGACTTCGCGGTGGACCGCATCTGGGAAGGCAAGGCGAACCGCCTGGGCCGCATCTTCGGGGACTGACGAACGGGAGGCCGACGCATGGCCGGCGACGACGAGGACAGGGGCTTCAAGGGACTCGGCAAGCTGAAGAGCGGCGAGGCGCCACCGCCCACGCCGTCATCGCCCGGCCCGCCGCCGCTGCGGCCCCGTCACGTGACGCCGCCGCCGGCACCCGGCGGACCGCCGGGCGGGCGTCCGCCGCCGCCGAAAACCGGCATGTCCGGCTGCCTGAAGGCGGCGCTGATCCTGCTCGGCCTGTTGATCGCGCTGGTGCTCGGCCTGGTCGTGCTCGGCTGGCTGTTCGCACCGTCGGCCGAGGAGCGCGCCGCCTACGCCGAGGAACGCGCGCGTCGCGCCGCCGAGAGCCTGGCCGCCGAACGCGCGGAAAGCGAGCGCGTCGATGCCTGCCGCGCCAGCGTCGGTGCGCGCCCCGGCAGCGGCGACGAACTCAGCCGCCGCGTCGGCTTCGGCCAGCACACGGTGCGCGTCACTGCCGGTAGCGAGGACGCCGTCGTGAAGCTGCGCCAGGACGGCCGCACGGCGATCGCCTTCTACGTGCGTGCCGGCGAGACCGGCACGATCGAGGACCTGCCCGATGGCACCTACCGCGTGATGTTCGCCACCGGCAGCGAGTTCAGTACCGGCTGCGGCGAGTTCCTCCGCGGCATGCAGGTCTCGGCCGACCCCGAGCCGGCGACCTTCCTGCCGACCGTCGAGGCAGGCCAGACCTACTACCAGGAACTCGAGTACCGGCTGACACGGCAGGCGGGCGGGAACTTCATGCCGGACAGCGCCGAGGCGGCGGACTTCCGCGACCTCGAGTGAAGCGGGGCGCGTCGGCATTGCCTGCCGTCATTCGTTTCCACCCCCGACCCGCTTCACCAGTACGCGCTCGTTCTCGCTCAGGGCCGCCGCATCGCCGGTGACGCCGGCGACCGCGAAGTGCAGGGCGCTGCCGAGCAGCCCGCCCGGCGAATCCCAGTACTCGGCGGTCTCGACCTCGACATGGATCAGGCAGAGGTTCGGGTCGTCCTTGCCCGCGGGGAAATAGGGTTTCATCAACGGCGACCACAGTTCCTCGATCTTCGCGCGATCGGTGATGATCGACGCGCGGCCCGACAGCGACACATAGGAATTCTTCGCCTCGCTGGCGAAGGTGACATTGACCGCCGGGTCGGCCTGCACCTCGCGGACCTTCTCGCTGTCGCGGCCGCTGGCGAACCACAGATCGCCGTCGAACTCGACCTCGGCGGTGCCCAGCGGCCGGCTCAGCAGGCGCTTGCCGTCGAGGCTGCGCGTCACCAGCATCGCCACGTGGTGGTCCTTGATCTTCTCGCGCAGCGTACGCAGGCACTCGTCTCTGTTCGTCATCACACTCACTCCGGACGGGCCCTCCACTCCACCCCAACGCCTTCGTAGATGGCGTGAAGCCAAGCATTTCATGTCGAAGAACCACGGACGAGCGCGGACGAGCACGGACAAGGCGGAAGACCGATAAGCGTCTGTCGGCGACCGGCGAAGATTCGTCGGATCGTCAGGGATCGGCATCAATCCCTTGGTCGGCATCGAACGCACTGTCCGTGCTCGTCCGTGCTCGTCGGTGCTCGTCCGTGGCAAGAACCTCGAATCCCCCAATGGCGGGGGACACCCCGATTTCACGCGGCGTCCGCAAGCTGGGCGGATGAACAGCGGTGATCTGGTGGTGGCGCGGCCGGAGGGCTTGTACTGCGCCGGCGGCGATTTCTTCATCGATCCGTGGCGGCCGGTGCCGCGGGCGGTGATCACGCACGGGCATGGCGACCATGCGCGCGGTGGCATGGGCGAGTACCACACGACGCGTTCCGGCCTGCCGATCCTGCGCTGGCGGCTCGGTGGGCAGCGCTATTGCGACTACCGCTACGGCGAGCAGTTCGTGCTCGGCGCCGCGCGGGTGTCGCTGCATCCGGCCGGGCATGTGCTGGGCTCGGCGCAGGTGCGCATCGAAGTCGACGGCGAGGTCTGGGTGGTGTCCGGCGACTACAAGCGCCAGTCCGATCCGACGTGCGCGCCGTTCGATCCGCTGCGCTGCGACGTCTTCATCACCGAGGCGACGTTCGGGCTGCCGGTCTACCGCTGGCCCGACACCGCCGAGGTCGCGCGCGACATCGTCGCCTGGCGCGATGAATGCGCGACGCGCGGCGAGACCGCGATCCTCTACGCCTACGCGCTCGGCAAGGCGCAGCGGCTGCTCGCGGAACTGGCCCCCTACGTCGACCGCCCGGTGTACCTGCACGGCGCGGTCGCCAACGGCGTGCAGGTGTATCGCGACTGCGGCATCGCGCTGCCGGAGACGGTCGCGGTGATGGAGACCGCGGCGGCGCGCGGCAAGGACCGCGACGCCCTCGCCGGCGAGCTGGTGATCGCGCCGCCGTCGGCGGCCAGCAGCGCGTGGCTGCGCCGCTTCCGTCGCGCGCAGCAGGGCTTCGCGTCGGGCTGGATGCGCATCCGCGGCAACCGGCGGCGACGCAACTACGACCGCGGCTTCGTCGTCAGCGACCACGCCGACTGGCCGGCGCTGCTGGAGACCATCGCCCAGAGCGGCGCGCGCCGGGTGATCGCCACCCACGGCGATACCGCGGCGCTGGTGCGCGTGCTCGGCGAGCGCGGCATCCGCGCCGACACCTTCCGTACCGACTACGGCGACGAAAACTGATGCGCCGCTTCGCCGCCCTGTTCCAGCGCCTCGACCGCAGCACCGCGACCGCCGACAAGCGCGCCGCGCTGGTCGACTACTTCCGTGACGTGCCGCCGCGCGACGCCGCCTGGGGGCTGTACCTGCTCGCCGGCGGCAAGATCGGCGGCGCGAAGGCGAAGATCGCCGGCACCGGCGAGCTGCGCGCGTGGATCGCCGAGGCGTCGGGCACGCCGGACTGGCTCGTCGAAGCCAGCCACCATCATGTCGGCGACCTCGCCGAGACGCTCACGCTGCTGCTCGACGACCCGCCGGCGGAAGACGAGCGGCCGCTGCACGCGTGGATCGAGGACGTGCTGCTCGCCGTCGCCAACGCCGACGAAGCGACCCGCCGCGCCGCGATCGTGCGCGGCTGGCGCACGCTGCGCGCCGACGCGCGGCTGGTCTTCAACAAGCTGCTGACCGGCGCGCTCCGCATCGGCGTGTCGCAGCGGCTGGTGCAGCAGGCGCTGGCGGAACTGAGCGGCATCGACATCGCGCTGATCGCGCAGCGCATGCTCGGCGCGTGGACGCCGTCGCCGGATTTCCTGGCGTCGCTGCTGTCGCCGGACGCGCAGCCGGGCGACCGCAGCCAGCCGTATCCGTTCTTCCTCGCGTCGCCGCTGGAGAAAGGCGTCGACGAACTCGGGGACGTCGGCGACTGGCTGCTGGAGTGGAAATGGGACGGTATCCGCCTGCAGCTGATCCGCCGTGGCGGCGACATCGCGCTGTGGTCGCGCGGCGAGGAGCGGCTCGACGGCCGCTTCCCCGAGATCGAGCAGGCGGCGGCGACGCTGCCGCGCGACGCGGTGATCGACGGCGAACTGCTCGGCTGGCGCGACGGCGACGCGCCGCTGCCGTTCACCGCGCTGCAGACACGCATCCAGCGCCGCAAGCCCGGCCCGAAGGTGCTGGCCGACACGCCGGTGCGCGTGCTCGCCTACGACCTGCTCGAACTCGACGGCGAGGACCTGCGCGAACGCCCGCTGCACGCGCGTCGCGCCGCGCTCGAGGCGCTGCTCGCGGAACATGCCGATCCGCGCCTGGTCGTCTCGCCGCAGGTGCGGGTGCCGGATTGGGCCGCCGCCGCGGCGCTGCGCGAAGGCTCGCGCGATCGCGGTGTCGAGGGCCTGATGCTCAAGCGCCGCGACTCGCCGTACCAGAGCGGCCGCCGCCGCGGCGACTGGTGGAAGTGGAAGATCGACCCGTTGACGATCGACGCAGTGCTGATCTACGCCCAGTCCGGCCACGGCCGCCGCAGCACGCTCTACACCGACTACACGTTCGGCCTCTGGGACGGCGATGCGCTCGTGCCGGTCGCGAAGGCCTATTCGGGCCTCGACGACGCCGAGATCCTGAAGCTCGACCGCTGGATCCGCAGCCACACGCTCGAACGCTTCGGGCCGGTGCGCGCGGTCGAGCCGCTGCACGTGTTCGAACTCGGCTTCGAGGCCGTGAACGCCTCCGCCCGCCACAAGTCCGGCATCGCCGTGCGCTTCCCGCGCATCCTGCGCTGGCGCCACGACAAACCCGCCGCCGAAGCCGACCGCCTCGCCACCCTCCGCGCCCTCGCCACCGCCCCCGCCCCCGTAGGAGCGCCTTCAGGCGCGATCACCAGCAATGCAGGAGCGCCTTCAGGCGCGATCGCTTCTGACGCCGTCGGGGCCGACAAGACGATCGCGCCTGAAGGCGCTCCTACAGGGCGCGGGCGCCGATGAGGTTCCGCAAGGCCGACGAACCGCTGCGCGCCTGGTTCGCCGCACGCGGCTGGAAACCCGCGCCCTTCCAGCGCGACGCCTGGCAGCGCTGGCTCGCCGGCGAATCCGGCCTGATCCACACCCCCACCGGCAGCGGCAAGACCCTCGCCGCCCTCGGTGGCCCAATCCTTGACGCGCTTCGCGAATCGAACAACCGCGTAGCTCATTCGCCCGCCGACGGATCTCCGATGGCCGGGGCGTGCGGCGCGCGCGTCGGACCTTCGGCGACACGGACGTCGCCGAAGAGCCCCCATGGACGGGTTCACCGCGTGTCCGGCGCGCGCGCTGCACGCCCCGGCCGGCCGACGAAACCGAAAGCGGGCGAAAGGGCCCTGCGCCTGCTGTGGGTCACGCCGCTGAAGGCACTGGCCAACGATTCGTTGCGCGCGATCCGCGACGTCGCCGAAGGCGGCGGCCTCGACTGGGTGGTGGCCCTGCGCACCGGCGACGCCAGCGCGAAGGACCGCCGCCTCGCGCGCGCCGGCAAGCTCGACGTGCTGGTCACCACGCCCGAATCGCTGTCGCTGCTGCTGTCGTATCCCGACACCGCGCCGACCCTCGCCTCGCTGCGCGGCATCGTCGTCGACGAATGGCACGAACTGCTCGGCAACAAGCGCGGCGTGCTGCTGCAGCTGGCGCTGGCACGCGTCCGCGCCCTCGCGCCCGACGTGCGCACCTGGGGCCTCTCGGCGACGCTCGGCAACCTCGACGAAGCCCGCGACGTGCTGCTGCCGCACGCGCCCGGCGCCGCCATCGTCAGCGGTCCGGAGCCGCGGCCGCTGCAGCTCGACACCCTGCTGCCGGACAGCGGCGAGCGCTTCCCCTGGGCCGGCCACCTCGGCCTGTCGCAGCTGCCGCGGGTGATCGAACGCATCCGCGCCGCACGCACGACGCTGCTGTTCACCAACACCCGCTCGCAGGCCGAGCTCTGGCACCGCGCGCTCGACGCCACCTGGCTCGAGGAACCGGGCACGCTGGCCCTGCACCACGGCTCGCTCGACCCGAAGCTGCGCGCCGCCGCCGAGCAGGGCCTGCGCGAGGGCCGCGTGCGCTGCGTGGTGGCGACCTCGAGCCTCGACCTCGGCGTCGATTTCCCGACCGTCGACCAGGTGCTGCAGCTCGGCAGCCCGAAGGGCATCGCCCGGCTGCTGCAGCGCGCCGGCCGTTCGCGGCACCGGCCCGGCGAAAGCGGCCACATCACCTGCGTGCCGACGCATGCGCTGGAACTGGTCGAATACGCGGCGGTGCGGGCGGCACTGGCGGCCGGACGCATGGAGGCGCGGCCGCCGCCGCGGCTGTCGCTCGACGTGCTGGCGCAGCACTGCGTGACGCTGGCGCTCGGCGGCGGCTTCGACGCCGACGCGCTGTACGCCGAGGTGCGCGGCACGCATGCCTTCGCCGAACTCGCGCCGGACACCTGGCGCGAGCTGCTCGACTTCCTGGTGCAGGGCGGCCGCGCGCTCGAGCACTACCCGGAATACCGCCGCGTGGTGCGCGACGACGACGGCCGCTACCGCGTGCACGACCGGCGCATCGCCTTCCGCCACCGGCTGTCGATCGGCACGATCACCAGCGACGGCATGGTGGCGGTGAAGTTCGCGAAGGGTGGCGGTCTCGGCGCGGTCGAGGAGGCCTTCATCGGCCGCCTGAAGCCACGCGATCGTTTCCAGTTCGCCGGCCGCACGCTGGAGCTGGTGCGGCTGCAGGACATGGTCGCGATCGTGCGGATCGCGAAGGCCGGCGACGGCGCGGTGCCGCGCTGGCTCGGCGGCCGGCTGCCGCTGTCGGGCGAGCTCGGGCGCGAGATGGAGGCGTTGTTCGCCGCGCCGCCGGCGGCGCCGGAGATGCGCGCACTGGCGCCACTGCTGGCGCTGCAGGCGCGCCGCGCCGCATTGCCGCGGCCGGGCGTGCTGCTGGCCGAACTGCACCGCGTGCGCGGCATCAGCCACCTGTGCGTGTTCCCGTTCGCGGGGCGTGCCGTGCACGAGGGCCTCGCGGCACTGCTCGCGCGGCGCTGGGGCAGGATGTCGCCGAACACCTTCGCGTATGCGGCCACCGACTACGGCTTCGTGCTGTCGGCGCAGGCCGCCGCCGACATCGATGCCGATGGCCTGCACGCGCTGCTCGGTGAACACGATCTGCTCGACGACCTCGGCGAGGCGATGA
Organism: Arenimonas composti TR7-09 = DSM 18010; assembly: GCF_000426365.1. Lineage (GTDB taxonomy): Bacteria > Pseudomonadota > Gammaproteobacteria > Xanthomonadales > Xanthomonadaceae > Arenimonas > Arenimonas composti. The sequence goes on from NZ_AUFF01000006.1 coordinate 139,402, forward strand.
ACCTCGGCGAGCTGGCGCGGCGGCAGTTCCGTGAGGTCGCGCGCATCGCCGGCCTGCTGCCGCCGTCGCTGCCGGGACGGGCGCCGCGCTCGCTGCGGGCGCTGCAGGCCTCGGCCGGGCTGATCCACGACGTGCTGCGCCGCTACGACCCCGAGCACCTGCTGCTGCGCCAGGCGGAGCGCGAAGTGCTCAGCGGCCAGCTCGAACTGCAGCGCCTGCAGGCCGTGCTGGCCGACTGCCGCAGCCGCCGGCTCGAACTGCACCGCCCGCCGGCGCTGACCCCGCTGGCCTTCCCCCTCTGGGCCGAAACGATGCGCAGCCAGCTCAGCACCGAGGACTGGAAAACCCGCGTGCAACGCGCCGCCGACCAACTGGAATCCGGGACGTACACCGTTAAGCGGGCGCACGAGCGCACCCGCTTAACGGTGTACGTCCCGGGCGCGCCGGGCGCGTCGTCATGAGGGTCGAGGTTGCCGGGGAGGAGCTGCAGCTGCTCGGCGAGCGCGCGCTGTTCTGGCCCGCGCGCCGCCGCCTGCTGCTCGCCGACCTGCACCTCGGCAAGGCCGACGCCTTCCGTCGCGCCGGCATCGGTCTGCCGAGCGGCGGCACCGCCGCCGACCTCGCCCGCATCGGCGGCCTGCTCGACAGCACCGGCGCGCGATCGCTGTGGGTACTCGGCGACCTGCTGCACGGCGATCCCTCGCCGCGGCGCTGGCGCGCGGCCTGGGATCACTTCCGCGCCGCCCGTCCGGCGCTGGAGCTCGTCGTGGTCGCCGGCAACCACGACCGCGCCCTGGCGGACGCCGGTCTCGACGTGACCATCCTCGACGAAGCCGCCGACGGCCCCTTCGTGCTCCGCCACGAACCCGCGCGCCAGCCCGGCGCCACCGTGATCTGCGGCCACCTGCACCCGGTGCTGCTGCTGCCGGGGCTGCCGCGGCGCTGGCCGGCCTTCGTGCTCGAGCCGGGCCTGCTGCAATTGCCGGCGTTCTCGCTGTTCACCGGCGGCGTGCCGGTGCCGGCGGCGACGGGGCGGCGGCGCTATGCCTGCGTCGAGGGCAGCGTGGTCGCGGTGGACGTCGCCGCCGACCGGCTGTCTTAGACTGGTCGCGGAAGAAGGGAGATCTTGGTGGGCGATACCCGGACCATCCTCTGCGTCGACGACGATTCGACCGTGCTGCGGGCCCTGCGCACGGTGCTGGTGAGCGCGCTGCCGCCCGGCGTCGAGGTCGAACTCGCCGAAAGCGGCGACGAGGCACTGGAGATCGTCGACGAGCTGCCGGCGCAGGGCCGCGAGCTGGCGCTGGTGATCTGCGACTACATGATGCCGGGCCTGCGCGGCGATGAGCTGCTGGTGCGCCTGCACACGCGCTGCCCGCAGGCCCTGACCGTGCTGCTGACCGGCCAGAGCGACCTCGCCGGGGTGAAGCGGGCGATCAACGAAGCCGACCTCTACCGCTTCATCGAGAAACCGTTCCAGAACGAGGACATCGTGCTGACCGCCCGCTCGGCGCTGCGCGCCTGGGCGCAGGCCCGCGACCTGCTGCGGCAGAACGAGGAGCTGCGGCGCATCAATACCGAACTCGAGAACATCGTCGCCGCGCGCACCCGCGAACTGGTCGAGAAGAACCGCGAACTCGAGGTGCTGTCGATCACCGACCGCCTGACCGGGCTGTACAACCGGCGCAAGCTCGATGCGATCCTCGACGAGGAACTGAAGCTCAACCGCCGCTACGGCAGCGACTTCGCGCTGGTGATGGTGGACCTGGACCACTTCAAGCAGATCAACGACACCCACGGCCACGCGGTCGGCGACGCCGTGCTGGTGGCCTTCGCGAACCTGCTGCGCGAGCGCACCCGCGAGGTCGACGTCGTCGCGCGCTACGGCGGCGAGGAGTTCGTGGTCATCTGCCGGCACCCGCACGAGGGCACCTGCGAGGGTCTCGCGCAGAAGCTGCGCAAGGCGATCCGCGAATGCGACTTCCCGCACGTGGGCCACCTCACCGCGAGTTTCGGCGTCGCCGCGCTGCGGCCGGGCGAGGACGCCGCGAGCCTGTTCGCGCGCGCCGACGGGGCGCTCTATCGCGCCAAGCGCGGTGGCCGCGACCGCGTCGAGACCGCGCCGTGAGCGCAGCCGCCGGCGAAGACGGCCAGGACGCCGCCGCCCGCATCGCCGCGCTCGAGGCCGAGCTCGCCGAAGCCCGCCGCGCCGCCGAGCTGCAGCGCGCGCTGTACGAGATCGCCGCGCTGCCGGCGGCGGAGAACCTCGGCGCCGCCCACTACGCCCGCCTGCACGCGGCCGTGAACCGCCTGATGGACGCGCGCAACTTCGTGATCGCGCTCTACGACGAGAAACGTGGGCTGATCCGCGAGGAATACCTGGTCGACCAGAACCCCGACGAGCGCATGGAGGTCTTTCCGTTCGGCGAGGGCATGTCGTCGCTGGTGATCCGCAGCCGCCGTCCCTGGTTGCTGGACCAGGCCGCGTTCCACGCGCACGTCGCCGCGGGCGACATCGTCGCGCCGCGCGGTTCGATCGACTTCCACAGCTGGATGGGCGTGCCGCTGCTCGCCGAGGACACCGTCTACGGCCTGATCATCGTGCAGAGCTACGACCCGGCGGTGACCTACACGCCGGCCGACCTGGAGTTGCTCGTCTTCGTCGCCGGCCACGTCGCCAACCTGATCGTGCGCCGGCGCGCGCACCGCGCGCTGACCCAGGCCCTCGACGAGGTGCAGCAGTCGGCGGAAACCCTGCGCATGGTCGGCGACATCGGCAAGGACCTGACCGCCCAGCTCGACGTGCTGGCGATCTGTCGCACGCTCGAGCGCCATTTCGCCGAGTCGATGCCCTGCGACGCGTTCGGCGTCGCCCTGCTGTCGGCCGACGGCGGCCACCTGCACTACGTCTATTACGTCGAGGACGGGGTCGTCGATACGACCAATGCCTTCCCGATGGACCACCCGACCTCGCTGGCGGTGGCGACGCTGCGCGAGGACCGCGAACTGACGCTGTACAACGAGGCCCGCCTCGACGCCGCGCCGGACGCCCAGAGCCTCGCGCCCGGCGCGCCGATCCTGTCGGCGGTGTTCCGGCCGCTGATCGCCAACGGCCGCCGCATCGGCGTCGTCACCGTGCAGAGCCACCAGACCGACGCCTACCGGCCGCGGCATCTGGAAGTGTTCCGTTCGGCGGCGGCGTTCGCGGCGATCGCGCTCGCGAATGCCGACGCCTACCGCGCGGCCGAAACCGCGCGCGAACAGGCCGCGCAGGCGCTGGCCGAACTCCGCCAGGCCGAGGCGCAGCTGGTGCACGCGGAGAAGATGGCGGCGCTCGGCCAGCTGATCGCCGGTGTCGCGCACGAGATCAACACCCCGATCGGCGCGATCAAGTCCAGCGGCCAGAGCATCGTCGGCGCCACCGAAAGCGCGCTGAGCGGCATGCCGAAGCTGCTGGTCCGCCTCGACGACGGCGACCGCCGGCGCTTCTTCGACCTGATCTCGCGCGCCAGCCGGACGCGCACCGTGCTGAGCACCCGCGAGGAGCGCGCGATCGTGCGCGAACTCGCCACCCGGCTCGAGGCGCTCGGCATCGCCCAGGCCCGCCACCGCGCCGGCCTGCTGGCGCAGCTGCAGGCCCAGGACGGCCTCGACGAGGTCCTGCCGCTGCTGCGCCACCCCGAAGCGGACGCGATCCTCGACAACGCCTGGGGCATCGCGACGATCGTCGCCAATGCCGACAACATCAACATCGCGGTCGACCGCGTCGCCAAGATCGTGTTCGCGCTGAAGGCGTTCTCGCGCTCGGACGGCGCCGAGGTGTGGAGCACCGTCGACCTGCGCGACGGTATCGAGACGGTGCTGACGCTCTACCGCAACCAGATCCGCCACGGCGTCGACCTGGTACGCGAGTTCGCCGACGACGTGCCGCCCGTGCACTGCCAGCCCGACGAGCTCAACCAGGTCTGGACCAATCTCGTGCACAACGCGCTGCAGGCGATGGAGCATCGTGGCCGGCTGACGATCGCGCTGCGCCGCGCCGGTGGCGACGCGGTCGCGGTCGCGGTCGGCGACACCGGACGCGGCATTCCGGAAGCGATCCGTGCGCGCATCTTCGATCCCTTCTTCACCACGAAGGCGGCCGGCGAGGGCACCGGCCTCGGCCTCGACATCGTGCGCAAGATCGTCGAGCGCCACGGCGGCCGCATCGACGTCGACAGCGAAGTGGACCGCGGCACGACGTTCACGGTGACCCTCCCCGTCGCCGGCCCGAATGCGGCGTCGCGCGACTCGGGCTGACGCGCACGCCGCATTCACGCGGATTCACCCAACGTGCACATCCCGGCGAGTGGGAGGGGCGCGATGCGAAACGGGTCGGAGAAGCGGGGGAGGCGCGCGTCGCCGGCGGTCGCGCTGCTGGCGATGGCCGGCCTGCTGGCCGCGCCGGGCGCCGCGACCGCGGACACCGGCCGCGACGCCCTCGACGACCTGCTCGAGCGCAGCCTCGAGGACCTCGCCGACGTCGAGGTGACGGGCGGCAGCCGGCGCGCGCACCGACTCGAGGACAGCGCCGCGTCGGTGTTCGTGATCCACCGCGACGACCTGCGCCGGCACGGCATCCGTTCGCTGCCGGAGGCGCTGCGGCTGGCGCCGAACCTCGCCGTCGCGCGCCTGCACGCCAGCGGTTATGCGGTGTCGGCGCGCGGCATGAAGACCGAGCTCGGCAACAAGCTGCTGGTGCTGATCGACGGGCGGCCGGTGTACACGCCGCTGTTCGGCGGCGTGCTCTGGGACATGCAGGCGGTGCCGGTCGAGGAGATCGAGCGCATCGAGGTCGTCAGCGGCCCGGGCGCTGCGGCCTGGGGTGCGAACGCCGTCAACGGCGTGATCAACATCGTCACCCGACCGGCGATCGAGACCGCCGGCGGCTGGGCGAATGCCTGGGCCAGCGGCGAGGAACACGGCGCCGGTGTCGGTCAGGTGTTCGGCGACGACACCGCCGCGCTGCGGATTTACGCCCGCCACCGCCGCGTCGACGACGGCGCCGCGGCCGGCGGCGGCGAACTCGCCGACGGCTGGCGGCAGCAGCAGGTCGGCTTCCGCGCCGACCGGGTCCGCGGCGCCGACGAATTCACGCTGCAGGGCGACGCGCTGCGCGCCGAATCCTCGCCGCGCGTATTCGGCGCCGTCGAGTCGCGCGCCTGGAACCTGTCGGCGCATTGGCGGCACCGGCGCGACGACGGCAGCCGCTGGAATCTGCACGGCTACCTCGACGTCGTCGACCGCGACGATCCGCTGGTGATCCGCGACCGCATGCGCATCGCCGCGCTCGAATTCGTGCACGAGAGCCAGCGCGGCGCGCACCGGCTGACCTGGGGCGCCGGCCTGCGGGTCGCCCACGACGACAGCTCCCCGGGCCTGCTCGCGCAGCTGGACCCCGGCCATCGCACGCTGCGCTGGGCGCATGCCTTCGTCGCCGACCAGATCGCGCTGGGGCCGCGGCTGAGCCTGGACCTCGACCTGCGCCTGGACCACAACCCCTGGACCGGTACCGAGGTGCTGCCCTCGCTGCGCCTGGGCTGGCGGCCGCCGGAGGGCGGGCTGGTCTGGGCGGCGCTGTCGCGGGCGGTGCGCGCGCCCAGCCGCTTCGACCGCGATTTCCATTTCCCGGCGCAACCGCCGTACGTGATCGCCGGCGGCGCAGGTTTCGATTCCGAGGTCGCCATCGTCAGCGAACTCGGCTGGCGACGCCGCCCGACCGACTGGCTGGCGCTGTCGCTCACGGTCTTCCACCACCGTTACGAGGGCCTGCGCGGCGGCGAGCCCGGGCCCGGCGGTGCCTTCGTGATCGCCAACCGCGTCGAAGGTGCGGTCTGGGGCGCCGAGGGCTGGGCGACGGTGCGCCTGCCGCGCCGCTGGGAACTGGCGGCGGGCTTCCTCGAACTGCGCAAGGACCTGCGGTTGATGCCGGGTTTTCCCGACCCGGCGGCGGTGCGCGACCAGGGCAACGATCCGGAAACGCAGTGGTTGCTGCGCGCCAGCGTCGGCGTCGGCGAACGCCAGCGCTTGGCGGCGTTCGCGCGCTACGTCGGCGCACTGCCGGATCCGCATGTGCCGTCCTACGTGCAGGTCGATGCGCGCTGGAGCTTCGTGCCCGGGCCGCGCACGGAATTCGGCATCGGCGTGCGCAACCTGTTCGACGCGCGCCATGCCGAACACCAGCCGGTCGGCGGCCTCGGAACGCCGGAGTTCGGTCGCACGGTCTTCGTGGACCTGAGGTTGGGATGGTGAGCTGGCCCCGGCGCATCGCCGCGACCCTGCTCGCCTTCGGCCTGCTGCTGCCGCTGCCGCGCCCGACCGCGGCCGAGCCGACCGACGTCGCCAGCGTGCAGGCGGCCTATCTGGTGAATTTCGTGCGCTACACGCGCTGGCCGCAGGCGGCGCCGGCGCAGCCGCTGCAGGTCGTCGTCGTCGGTCGCGGCGAGGCGGCGCGGGCGGTGCGCGACGCTGCCCGCCGGATCGGCGCGATCGACGGCCGGCCGCTGCGCGTGCGGACGCTGGCGCTGTCGCCGCTGGCGCCGCGGCGCGGGCTGGCGGTGCCGGCACTGGCGTCCGAACTGGCCACGGCCGACGTGGTCTTCGTGCCCGACAGCCACGCGTCCTGGCACGACGCTGTCGTCGAGGTCACCGACGGCCGGCCGGTGCTGACGGTGAGCGCCGGCCGCGGCTTCGTGACCGCGGGCGGCATGTTCGAGCTGTTCGAGGAGCGCGCGCACGTGCACTTCGCGGCGAACCAGCGGGTGATCGCGCAGGCGCCGCTGCAGGTCAGCGCGCGGCTGATGTCGCTGGCGCGGCCGCTGCCGGAGACGGGGTCATGAGGCGGCTCAACGACCTGACCTCGGTCGGCGCGAAGCTGCTGTGGATCGTCGCGATCATCAGCGCGACGACCACGATCGGCCTGGCCACGGTCGCCGGCGCCATGCTCTATCGCGAACAGCGCGACCAGCGCGCCGAGATCGTGCAGTCGCAGGCGCAGGTGGTGGCGATGAACAGCGGCGCGGCGCTGGCCTTCGGCGACCGCGAGATGGCTTACGCGGCGCTGGCGTCCCTGCAGCGGATGGAAGGCATCCAGCGGGCGTCGCTGCGCGACCGCGCGGGCAACCTCGTCGCCAGCTGGGTCGCGCCACAGGCGCCGATGGTCGAGCCGCCGCCGCGTCCACCGGGCCTGTGGCCGGTGCCGGGCGGGCAGGCGCTGGTGCTGCCGGTCGAGGACCAGGCCGGCGTGCACGGCCACCTGCAGGTCGAATACCGCGACGGCGGACCGTGGCCGCTGGTGTTGCGGCTGCTGCTGCAGGCGGCGGTGCTGTTCGCGCTGACGATGCTGCTGGCGTGGTGGCTGGCGCGGCGGCTGCATCCGGTGCTGACCGCGCCGGTGCAGGAACTGGAACGGGCCACCCGGCAGGTGCGCGAGACCGGCGACTACGGCATCCGCGCCAATCGCATCAGCGACGACGAACTCGGCCGCCTCGCCGACGACTTCAACGGGATGCTCGAGCGCATCGGCGCCAGCCAGCGCGAACTGCAGCGGGCGCAGCGCAACGCCGAGGAGGCGAGCCGGCTGAAGGACGAGTTCGTCGCCACCGTGTCGCACGAGCTGCGCACGCCGCTGTCGCCGATCGTCGCCTGGCTGCAGCTGCTGCGCATGCCGGGCGGCGCCGCCCAGCTGCCGAAGGCGCTCGACGTGATGGAGCGCAACGCGCGCGCGCTGACGCTGATCATCAACGACCTGCTGGACATGAGCCGGATCGTTTCCGGGACGATGCGGCTGGAACTGCGGCCGGTGCCGATCGACGCGCCGGTGCGGGCCGCGGTGGAGACGGTGCAGCCGGCGGCGCAGGCGCGCCACATCGCGCTGGTGGTCGAGCTCGACGAGCCGGCGCCGGTGGTGCGCGGCGACGCCGCGCGCCTGCAGCAGGTGGTGTGGAACCTGCTGTCGAACGCGGTGAAGTTCACCGAGCCCGGTGGCCGTATCGTCGTGCGCGGCCACGCCGACGGGGAGCAGGTGGTGCTCGAGGTCGCCGACAGCGGCCAGGGCATCGCCGCCGAGTTCCTGCCGTTCGTGTTCGACCGCTTCCGCCAGCAGGACGGTTCGATCACCCGCAGCCACGGCGGCCTCGGCCTCGGGCTGGCGATCGTGCGCCAGCTCGTCGAGCTGCACGGTGGCAGCGTCGACGCCCGCAGCGCCGGCCTCGGCAAGGGGGCGACGTTCCGGGTGTCGCTGCCGCGGGCGCCGGCGGCCGTGGTGTCGACGGCCGAGGCCGCGGCGGCGACGGCGCTGCCGGCCCTGGCGGCCACGGTGGTGCTGGCGGTCGAGGACGACGCCGACATGCTGCAGGTCGTCGATTCGATCCTGCGCGAGGCGGGAGCGCGCGTGCTGGTGGCGATCGACGCCGACGAGGCGCTCGCGCGGGTCGCCGACGAGCGCCCGGACGTGATCGTCAGCGACATCGGCCTGCCCGGCGTCGACGGCTACCAGCTCCTCGGCCAGTTGCGCGCGCTGATCGGCGCCGTGCCGGCGGTCGCGCTCACCGCCTACGCCAGCGCCGCCGAGCGCGACCGCGCATTCGCCGCCGGCTACCAGGCCCACGTCGCCAAGCCGTTCGAGCCGGCGCAGCTGGTCGCGGCGGTCGGGCGTACAGTGCACGGGGACCGCGCGTGAGGCGGAGAAACGAATGATCGAACTGGTGATCGAACCGAGGCGGCGCGACCTCGGCGGCTTCGAGGTCGAGCGCGTGCTGCCGTGGGTGAAGCGGCGGATGGTCGGGCCGTTCGTGTTCTTCGACCGCATGGGCCCGGTCGACTTCGCGCCGGGACTGCGCCGCGAAGCCGACGTGCGTCCGCATCCGCACATCGGCCTGGCGACGGTCACCTACCTGTTCGCCGGCGAGATCATGCACCGCGACAGTGTCGGCTCCGCGCAGCCGATCCGCCCCGGCGAGGTGAACTGGATGATTGCCGGCCGCGGTATCACCCATTCCGAGCGCTTCGAACGCGCGCGCGCCGAGGGCGGGCCGCTGCACGGCATCCAGGCCTGGGTGGCGCTGCCCGAGACCGACGAGGAAACCGACCCCGCCTTCCACCACCACGGCGCCGGCGAACTGCCGGTGCTCGAGGACGACGGCGCCTGGGCACGCCTGATCGCCGGCCGCGCGTTCGGCCTGCAGGCGCCGGTGCGCACGCATTCGCCGCTGTTCTACCTGCACGTGGTGCTGCAGCCGGGGGCGCGGATCGCGCTGCCGGACGACTATCCGGAGCGGGCGCTGCACGTCGTCGAGGGCGAGGTCGAGGTCGACGGCCGGGTGTTCACCGGCGGGCCGATGCTGGTGTTCGCCGCCGGCAAGCCGGTGCTGGTGACCGCGCGCACGACGACGACGCTGATGCTGCTCGGCGGCGAGCCGCTGGGCCCGCGCTACATCGACTGGAACTTCGTGTCCTCACGCCCGGAGCGCATCGCGCAGGCGAAGGCCGACTGGCGCGCCGGGCGGATGAAGCTGCCGGACCTCGACGACCAGGAATTCATCCCGCTGCCGGAGCCGGCCACCCCGCCGAACCCGATGTCCTGAAACCAGGGCAGAACTGGGGTCGGAGTACATTTCCGGCGCTGATCGGCACGGTGAGCGGTGAGATTCTCGGGCCGGAAATGTACTCTGACCCCGGTTTTTCCGGCTCCCTTCCTATGCCCGCCCACCTCTGGGTCGTCGACGACGACCGCGCCGTCCGGTTCGTGCTCGCGCAGGCGCTGCGCGATGCCGGCTGGTCGGTGGCCGCCTTCGCCGGCGCGACCGAGGCGCTGGCGGCGCTGGCCGGCGGCGAGCCGGCGCCGGACCTGGTGTTCACCGACCTGCGCATGCCTGAGGTCGACGGCCTCGCCTTCCTCGAGTCGCTGAAGGGCAAGCGGCCGAGCCTGCCGGTGGTCGTGATGTCGGCCTGGACCGACGTCGCCAGCACCGCCGGTGCCTTTCGCGGCGGCGCGGTCGAGTTCCTGTCCAAACCCTTCGACCTCGACGACGCGGTGGCGCTGGCGGCGCGCACGCTGCCCGCGGCCGCGGACACGCCGACCGCCGCCGATCCGGCGCCGGATCCCATCCCGGAGACCGCTGCCGACGACACCGAGCTGGTCGGCGACAGCGCACCGATGCGGGCGCTGTTCCGCGCGATCGGCCGCCTCGCGCAGGCGCCGCTGTCGGTGCTGGTGACCGGCGAGACCGGCACCGGCAAGGAACTGGTCGCGCGTGCGCTGCACCGCGAGTCGCCGCGCGCGCGCAAGCCCTTCGTCGCGCTCAACACCGCGGCGATCCCGGCGGAACTGCTGGAATCCGAACTGTTCGGCCACGAGGCCGGCGCCTTCACCGGCGCGACCAGGCGCCACATCGGCCGCTTCGAACAGGCCGACGGCGGCACCCTGTTCCTCGACGAGATCGGCGACATGCCGGCGGCGCTGCAGACGCGCCTGCTGCGCGTGCTCGCCGAGGGCGAATTCTTCCGCGTCGGCGGCCGCGAGCTGATCCGGGTCGATGTGCGGGTGATCGCCGCGACCCACCAGGACCTCGAGGCGGCGGTCGCCGCCGGTCGCTTCCGCGCCGACCTGCTGCACCGCCTCGACGTGGTCCGCCTGCGCCTGCCGCCGCTGCGCGAACGCCTCGACGACGTGCCGCTGCTCGCCGCCCGTTTCCTCGCCCGCGCCGCGCGCCGGCTCGGCCTGCCCGGCAAGCAGCTCGATTCCGCCGCGGTGCGGCGCCTGCAACAGCACGCGTGGCCCGGCAATGTGCGCGAGCTGGAGAACCTGTGCTGGCGGCTGGTGGCGCTGGCGCCGGCGGAAACCGTCGGCGTGCGCGACCTGGAGGGCCTGCTGCGGGCGGGGCCGGGGGCCACCGCGGGCGCCGCCGCCGCGGAGGGCGACGCCACTTCGGACTGGCAGACGCCGCTCGCCGCCGCCGTGCGCGCCGCCCTCGCCGCCGGCGAACCGCAGCTGCAGGCGCGCCTGCGCGGGCAGTTCGAGCAAGTGCTGCTCGACGCCGCCCTCGCGCACACCGGCGGCCATCGCCAGAATGCGGCGACGGCGCTCGGCATCGGCCGCAACGCGGTGACCCGCAAGCTCGGCAGCCGGCGCGCCCGCCGCCCCTGAATCTCGACATGCCGCTGATCCTGCGAGGCGCAGGCTGCGGCCACTCAATGGAGGAGTCCGTCATGCGCCAGTTCCGCACTTCCCTGTCCCTCGCGATCGCCGCGACCCTCGGCGCCGGCCTGCTGGTCGGCTGCGACCGCGGCGCCGATGCCGCCGACGCCGGGGCGCCGCCGGTCGCCGACGCGCCCGCCGCGACCACCCCCGATCCTTCCGCCGGGGCCGGTTACGACAGCCCGGCCGGCGACACCGGCGACACCGGCGACGCGGCCAGCGGCACCTGGCCGGCGGCGAATGCCGCGGCGATGCTGATGCCCGGCCCGGACGTCGCCATCGACGGCACCCTGAACTTCGACATCGCCGACGGCGGCGTGCGCATCACCGGCACCCTGACCGGCTTCGCGCCCGGCGCCACGCACGCGCTGCACGTGCACGAGACCGGCCGCTGCGAGCCGCCGAAGTTCGAGAGCGCCGGTCCGCACCTGAACCCGGAAGGCGCGCCGCACGGCCATCCGGACCACGGCCCGCACCACGCCGGCGACGTGCCGAACCAGACGGCGGATGCCGATGGCAGCGTCGCGGTCGACCAGGTCGTCGCCGGCCTGACGATCGGCGACGGCGGCCCGACCGACGTCGTCGGCAAGGCGGTGGTGGTGCACGCGAGCGCCGACGACTACGAGAGCCAGCCGGCCGGCAATGCCGGCGCGCGCATCGCCTGCGGCGTGATCTCGCTGATGACCGCGCCGCCGGCGGCCGGAGCGGCGGACGCCTGAGGGCGACGACTGGGCTTAACAACTGGGGTCAGATTCCTTCGTTAAGGCGCCTGAAGAAAGTAAGGCGCCCGAGGTGAATCGGGCGCCTTAACGAAGGAATCTGACCCCAGTTGTTAAGCCCCTCGCCCGGCAAGCTTCACCGCGGGCGGCCGAGCTCGAGCAGGAAGATGCCCTCGCCGCCCTCGCGGATGCCGTAGCCGAGCTGCAGCGGCCCGAGCCACGAGTCGAAGCCGAAGTAGAGGCTGCCGTGGATCTCGGGGTCGATCGCGTCGACGTCGCCGAGCAGATCCCAGGCCTTGCCGTATTCCAGCGTCGCGCCGAGCACCGCCGCGCGGTTCCACACCCGCCCCAGCTCGTAGGTGTAGCCGCCGTAGGCCAGCCAGTAGTTGTCGGCCAGGCGCTCGTTCGGACGGTAGCCGGCGAAGCGGGTCAGGCCGCCGAGCCGGTACTGGCTCGGCACCGGGATCGGATCGTCGCTGGACACGTGCCAGCGCAGTCCGGCGAAACCGGAATGCTTGCCCAGCGCCCGCGCCCGCAGCAGGTCGAGCCCGTACTGCTCGAAGTCGGCGTCGCCGCCGAGCGCGGTGCGCGACATCCGCGCGGTGAAGCTGCCGTAGTCGCCGGCGCGCGGCAGCCAGGTGCTGTCGATGCGGTCGAAGATCACCGCCAGCTCGGCCTCGCCCTGGTCGTAGTCGAGCTCGTTCACCACCGGCGCGCCCAGCTCCAGCTCCGCGTGCCCCTCGCGCCGGCGCAGCGTCAGCAGCGCGGCGCCGTAATTGCCGTATTCGCGGCCCAGGCTGATCTCGCCGCCCCAGTTCGGCGCCCGGTAGGTGGCGATGCGCTCGCCGTCGGCGTCGTAGGCACTGAAGCGCGGCGACTCCACGCTCGCCGAACCGAGCAGGAACCACTCGCCGTCGGTGCCCACCGGCTGGTAGGCCTCGACCAGCAGGCCGGGCTCGTCGCCGAGCTGCACGATGCCGCGCAGCTCGCCGCCGCGGTCGTTCCACGGCGCCCGCAGCACGCCGGCGCGCAGGCTGAACCAGAAGTCGCCGTTGAAGTCCGAATACACGCTCAGCCCGGTCTCCAGGTAGTTCGGCCCGTAGCCGTGCGGCACCACGGTGACGACGAGGCCGGCACGGCCGTCCTCCTCGACCACGTCGTAGGTCGCCAGTTCCAGCGTATCCATGCCGTAGATGCGCGCCAGCCCGGCCTGCACGCGCTGGCTGTCGAGCGGCTCGCCGAGCGGCACGTCGAGCCGCTTGAGCAGCATCGAATCCGAATAGCGGCTGCGGTTGTCGAGGCGCACGAACGCGATCACCGGCGGCGTGTCCGCCGGCACCGGTCGCGCCGCCGCGAGCTCGCGGTAGTCGTCGCGGCCCAGCGCCAGCGCCGCCAGCCGCTCGGATTCGGCGCGCATCGCTTCCTTGCCGATGCGCAGCGCGGTTTCGAGCTGGTCGAAGCCGTCGGTGGTCACTTCGTCGCCGAGGTCGGGCCGCAGCAGCACGTCGCGCGGGCCGAGCGTGGCGATCTGCGCGCGCGCGCTGCCGACGGTCATGAAGCCGCTGATCTGGTCGACGATGTCGAGCGGGCCGGCGCTCTCGTCGAGCCGGCGCAGCGGCGAACCGACGTCGACCGCGATCACGATGTCGGCGCCCATCGCCCGCACCACGTCGACCGGCAGCTGGTTGGCGAGGCCGCCGTCGACGAGGAAGGTGCCGTCGCGCGCCACCGGCCGGAACACGCCGGGGATCGACAGGCTCGCGCGCATCGCCGAGGCCAGGTTGCCGTCGCCGAGCACCGCCGCCTCGCCGGTGTTGAGGTCGGTGGCGACCGCGCGGAACGGGATCGGCAAGTCGTCGAAGTCGTCGGTGGTCGCGACGCGCTCGGTGATCCGCTCGAGCATCAGCATCGCCTGCTCGCCGGCGAGCAGGCCCGGCGCGAGGCGGATGCCGCCGTTGCCGATGCCGGGCTTGGTCGAGAGCAGCGAGAGGTCGTCGTCGCGCTTGCGCCGGAACGAGCGGTGCGGCCGCGCGACGTCGTCCTCGAACATCGCGCCCCAGTCCAGGCCGCGCAGCGCCGCCTCGATCTCGTCGGCGCTCATGCCGCTCGCGTACATGCCGCCGACCAGCGCGCCGAAGCTGGTGCCGGCGATGCAGTCGACCGGGATGCGCTGGCGTTCCAGCTCCTTCAGCACCGCGACGTGGGCGAAGCCGCGGGCACCGCCGCCGCCGAGCACCAGGCCGATGCGCGGGCGGTCGTCGCCGGCAGTGGCGCCGCGGCGGCAGCCGGGGGTGTCGTCGCCGGCGTCGGCGGCGAACACGGGCGCCGTCGCCAGCAACGCCAGTACGGCCACCAGCCGCGGAGCGAGCCACCGCGCGCGCCCCCTTGCCGACCCGTCGTTTCGCCCGTCGTGTTCCGTCCGATCCATCACCCGCTCCCGATATCGCGCGCCAGCCTGCGGCCCGGCGCCGGTGCGCATTGTGAACGACGGGTGCGTGCACGATCATGCGCGGCTCATGACGCTGCGCCCCGACCGTCCGCCCTCCCGCCTGCCGCTCGCCGACCTGCTGGCGCTCGCCGCGCTGCTCGCCTGGGGCGCGCTGGCGGTCTGGCGCTCGGAACTGGTCGCGCGCTCGCTCGGTGCCTACCTGGGCTGCGCCGGCTGCCTGCGCGCGCCGGCGCTGGTGCACGAGCTGTGGCTGATGGCGGCGCTGCCGGCGGCGCTGCTGCTCGCACGCTGGTCGCGCTCGCGGATCGCCGCGGCATTGCTGGCGCTGGCGGTCGGCGTGCTGGTGCTGGCGGTGGTGGCCGACGTGTTCGTGCAGCAGCTGCTCAGCCGCCGGCTGATGCTGGTCGACGTGCTGCGCTACGGCGGCGACACCGGCGGCAACTGGAGCGTGCTGCAGCCGCACCTGGCGACGCACGAAGGCGCGCTGCTGCTGGCGGTTTCGCTGCTGGTGCTGCTCGGCACGGTGTCGGCGATCGCCGCGGCGCCGGCGGCATCGCGCCGGCGCGGGGCGAAGGCGTGGACGCTCGCGCTCGCCGGCATGCTCTCCACCGCCGCCTTCACGACCCCGCTCTGGTACATGAACCGCGCCGCGTTCGAGAACGTGATCGCCACCAACCTGCCCGACGGCATGGCGCGGCCCTACGGCGAGGCGACCCTGCAGCGGCTGCGCGACACGCCGCCGCCGCCGCCGACCTGCGTGCCGGGCCGCGGCGAACGCCGGAACGTGATCGTGCTGGTGGTCGAGTCGTGGTCGCTGCGGCACAGCGCGCTGTTCAACGACGGCCTCGCCGACCTGACGCCGCGCATCGACGCGCACGCCCGCCGCGGCAGCTGGTATCCGCAGTTCCGCAGCAACGGCTTCTCCACCGAGACCGGGCTCGCCGCGCTGCTGACCGGCGCCGAGCCGCTGTCGGGCATCCGCTACGGCACGGTCGCGCTGTTCACCGACACCCTCCACGACTTCCACCGCGAACGCCGCCGCGCGGGCTGGGACGTCCGCTTCATCACCAGCGGCGACGTCGAATCGACCTGGCGACGCGAGTGGCTGCGCCGGATCGGCATCGACGCGGTCGAGGGCGACGCGCATCCGTTCTACGCCGGACTGCCGCGCGGCGCCTTCCACGCCGCCGACGATGCCGCCCTGCTGCGGCGCACGCTGCAGTGGTACGACGACGAACGCGACCCGGCGCAGCCGTTCATGGCGACCGTGCTGACGGTCGGCATGCATCCGCCCTTCGTCGCGCTGGACGGCGGCGAGACCGGCGAGGCGGCCGCCGTGCGCCGCACCGATGCCGCGGTGGGCGACTTCATCGACGGCCTCGACGCGCGCGGCTTCTTCGAGGACGGCCTGCTGTTCGTCGTCGGCGATCACCGGGTGATGCAGCCGGTCGGCGCCGACGAACTCGCGCGCTTCGGCGACGACACCCTGGTGCGGGTGCCGGCCTTCGCGCTCGGCGCCAGCGGCACCCCGCCCGGGCCGGTGCCCGGCGACTTCCAGCAGACCGACCTGCTGCCCTCGCTGCAGGCGATGCTCACGCAGGGCGAGGCCTGCCGCAGCGCACTGCACGGCGAACTGTTCGGGCCGGCGCCGGCGCCCGCCCGCGCGCAGGTGTTCGCCGACCCGATGCGCTACGACCAGGTGCGCGCCCGCGTCGGCGGCGGTAACTTCCTGCTGGTCCTCGACGGCGACGACAGCCGCTGGGTGGGCGCGGCGCCGGATCCCGGCTTCGACCTGGCGCTGGAAGTGGCGCGGCTGCGTGTGACGCGGGACAAGCCTCCGGCGCAATGAAGGCCGTCAGCCGTCGACGCCCCTCTCCAGGACGGAGGTTATGAGAGCGCACACGGCCCCGCCTCCCCGCCGGATGTTCCGAGGCGAGGTCATTGGAATTACTTCCTGAGGAACAAGCACGGGGAGACTCTATTTCTCGATGACGCAATAGTGGACAAAATCCTCAAAGACGAACGTTTCAGAAACTTGAGGGAATACCTGGTTCGAAACCCACAAGGGATGGATGGAGTATGTATCGACTCTTGCAGGCCAGAACGGCAGTAGGGTGGATCTATCTTGTCGTCTTCGTTGCCGTTACAACATCAGCCTGCGCATCGATGAGTGCCGGCACTGCCAATCCCCTCGCGTCTGTCGGCGAGGAGCAGGCCTGTGAAGATCTGTTCGTCGCGCGAGTGGATCACGCCCTCCGGGCGGTCAGCCTCGATGGCAGCCCGCGAGAAGTCCGCGCGGCCATCAGGGCGGCACTTCCGATGGAGGAGGCGCAAGCGATCGCGAACGTCGAACAAGCGCTGCGCGTTGCGCGCGGTCACTCCGTGTCACTGGACGCGGATTCTCACAATCAGGCTTCCTATCGTGCCTATGCCGAGGCATTCGACCAGGTGAGTATCTGTTCGGAACCGGAACGCGAGCTTCAGATGTTCGCATTGGCAGACGCAATCTTCCGGCACGTTGCGAGCCGACGAGCAGACGCGGACGCGATTTTCTCGCCTCGTCAATTGCGCGATCCACCCAACGACAAGCTGGTCGACGTCCTTTTCAGTTTGCTCAGAGACGACTGATTTCGTAGCGGTCGCAATCGTTGGATGGCTGCCCTGCTGGCCGGGGATCGTAGGGGCAACATCGGCTACCTCGCATCCACGGTATTGACGCTCAACTTCTACCAGACCCTTCCAGTATCCATCGGGCCGAATACGCTTCAAGGTGGAAAGGTGTCGGGGCCGATCGTTTTCGATGTGACCTTGATCTCATCGATGGCATGAGCCATTCCAGAATATTCTCTGAGGCGATGAACCGGTATGAACGTCAAATCGATTCGGTGTTGGGCTTCTAGGCTCGCGGCGAGCTGCGCTTTGGCGGCTGGTCTAGCCCATTGCACGGTTCCGACCGCGCACGAGTTGCACATCTCTGGCGTCATTGCTGATATTGAAACCGGTGCGCCGCTCGAGGGAGCGACCGTCGTCGTGCTGGATTCGTCCGTCTCGCAATCGCCGATGGCCCTTCCCGTTCACAGGGAGATTGGCCGTACCGTCACTCGAAAGGACGGCACCTACGAAACTGCCGTGCCGATGCAGAACGGCCTGTTGGTCGATGTGCTTTCCGCACCCTGCAAGAACAAGGGAAACGGGCGCGCCGTTGGCGAGCCGCGGCGCGTGGGAATCGGGTTCCAGGCGCGAGCGGATCTGTCGGTTAGGGCCGACGAGTGTCCGGCCCCCGATTCCGGGTCGGCGCCTCCCGCTGCAATCACGCCGGAGGAGTTCGCGTCCCTCGAATCCGCGGCCATGAACGGGGATGTTGCCGCCATCCATCGCCTGCAGGAGTACTTTCTCGCGCTCGACGACCACCATCGCGCGTCAATCTGGTTCGATCATGGAGTCGATGTGGAGGACTCGACGTCGATGCTGCGAAAGGCAATCCAACTCTCTTCGCGCAACGCAGGAGACTGTCGTGCCGCACAAGCGCTGATTCGGGCAGTGCGCCAGCTGCCTCTCGACGCAGAAGCGCGCGGATTGTTGGAAGGTGCTGAACATGTGTACAGGGAAGGCTGCGCGACACCTTGAGTGCCGCGCCGCAGCCGCGACGCGCTCCGCGGCACTGTAGGGCGACACGGCCCTTTGACGCACCGTGAGAGTCACCGACCATGTCTAGCCCATCGAGGAAAAACTTCCGGGGCAGGAGATCAGATGAAAAGTCTCGCGCTGTCAGCACTTCTCGTCATCGGTTGTGCAGGTTCAAAGGAAGCGCTCAGGGGCCCCGATCTGAGCGAAGCGGACTTCGCGACCGTGAATCACTGCATGTGCAGCTGGAGACGAGTGGTTCCAGAATGGATAGAAACCGCGAGCGGACCGAAGGCTTCCCCCGCCGCGACGGTAGAAACGTTGATGGCCGGCGAAGACTCGATCCTGAAGTCCATCGCGAAGGAGGGGTGATCGACGTCAGTCTCGAGGCGATGCCTTGTCGCTGGACCGTGGCCCACAAGGAGTTCACTGCCGCTGAAATCGCCGAGCGTCCCAGCCTTCTCGTCGAACTGCGGCCCAATTCATCATCCGGTCCGGGTTGTCAGTAGCCGGCATTACTTCGACGATTTCATGAGCTGAGGCCATGGCAGAGACGACGTATCACGACGACGGGAAGGTCGCGACGATCACCGCCGGATACGCCGTGACGAGCTACGCGTACAACCGGCGCGGCCTACTCGTGTCCGAACGCCTGCAGTATGACGGACTCGACTGGGCGACCCACTACGCATACACACCCGGCGGCGACCTCGACAGCATCCTGTACCGCGATGGGCACCTGATCACCTATGCCCCGAATGCCCTGGGACAACCGACGCAAGCCGGTGCCTATGTCGGTGGCGTGAGCTACTACCCGAACGGGGCCGTGCAGCAGTTCACCTACGGCAACGGCATCGTCCATTCGATGATCCAGAACGCGCGGCAACTGCCGGAAAGGAGCCGCGACGCGCTCGGCGGCACCGCGATCCTCGACGAAAGCTACGATTACGACTTCAACGGCAACGTCGTCGCGATCAGTGATGGACTGCCCGGTGCACCTGGCGACCGCGTGTTCGCGTATGACGCGCTCGACCGCCTCATCGGCGTCACCGCCGGACCGGCACCGGGCGGCAACGCGACGTTCGCATTCGATCCGCTCGACAATCTCCGCGTCGCTGACCAGGGCGGCCGCCAGTTCCGCTACCACTACGACCCCGCGACCAACCGTCTCGCGGCGCTGAAGACGCCCGGTGGCGCCACCCTCTACACGTTCGGATTCGATGCGCGCGGCAACCAGACCACGAAGACGCCCGCCGGCCAGCCGGCGGAGACGTTCACCTTCGATCGCGCCAACCGCCTGACCGCGACCAGCGGCGGCGCCGCGAGCTACTTCTATGACGGACTCGGCCGCCGCGTGAAAGGCGGTGGCAGCGGCGCGGCGCAGTGGTTCTACTACAGCCTCGCCGGCCAGCAGCTGTACTCGAGGGACGTGGCGGCGGGTGGCAGCCAGCGCAGCTACATCTACTTCGCCGGAAGCCTGGTCGCCCGTCGCACTCAGGCCAACAGCGGCGGCGCGGTGACGGTGACCTATCTGCACACCGACGCGCTGGGCACGCCGGTGAGGGAGTCCGACATCAGCGGCGTGGCGACGCCGCGCGAGTGGCTGACGGTGTGGGGAGAGCCGGTGGATGGGTCGTACCAGAACGGGCCGGGGTTCACCGGACACCAGAACGATTCGGTGACGCGGCTGAGTTACATGCAGCAGCGCTATTACGACCCGTTAACTGGCAGATTCCTGTCGAACGATCCTGTCTCTAGTAGCAGCGAAGGTGCAAACTTCAATCGGTACTGGTACGCCGACAATGATCCGATGAAAAATATCGATCGCGACGGGCGCCATGCATGCATGGCGAGAGTCCTATGTGCCTCAATGGTTGTCGTCCATATGGCCACGACCGCCAGACTGGCGAAGCCAGGATCAACTCAAGCCCAGCGGGACATGGTTCCAATTGTTTCAGATGGACATTCAACACCATTGGCCGCAACGCTCCAGGCAGCAGCTGACACCAAAGCTACAAAGGAAATCGAGAGCAGGGAGCCAAACGTCGGCATCATTCGAACCAACGCTCGTGGAACACCTGAAACGTATGGGTACACCAGACCAATTTGGACTGAGAAGAATGCGCGATCACTCGACATGCGGGCCTACTCGAATGCATTGATTGCGGTGTACGGCTCCCGAGTTCATGGGCTTTGGCACGCGCATTGGGATAACAACTGGAGATTCTCGCCGCCGGACATAATGAACAGAGGACACTGGAGATATTATTTGCGAAACATGGGTGGTGAGACGAGACACCTTGACGACGAGGTGCAACGCCGAGAGCTTCGAAGAGCGGGCTTCCGCAACATTGACGATTACAGGATCCGTAATGCAGGGATGGATGGCATATGTATCGATTCGTGTATCGAACGCTAGGTCTCCTTGTTTTCTTGTTCGCGCCCGCTTGTGGCCATGTCGCGAAGATGCCCCCGGATCCGATCGGCACGGTGGTGTCCCCGCGAGGCTGCGACGACATTTACCACGACCGGATCAGTGCTGCGTTTTCCCACCTCGACTTGTCCGGCGACGCCGCGTCCGTCAGAAGACGGATCGTTGCAGCTCTTCCTCTGGAGGAGGCGCGTGTCATTGCGGGAGTGCGTGACGCAGTGAGCGTCGCACGCAGGAACAGCGTTGAAGTTGGCCAGATCGCTCCCTTGGAAGTGCAGGCGTTCCGCGCACTGTCCACTGGATTCCGGGAAATCGCTGTTTGCGACAAGGGGGCCAGTCAGCTGCAGATGTATGCCCTTGCGAATGCGATCTACGCATTTGTTGCCAGCAAGAGGTCCGATGCCGACACTTTGCTGACAGGTGACATTGAGCGGCAGCACCCGGAGGAAGCACTCGGAAACGTCCTGCTCAGTCTGATTCGCTTGGAATAATTGCGCTGTCAAACGACACCCGGGAAGGAGCTACCGACTCAGGGACCTCGAAGCGACGCTCGGCACCACAGGAACTGACCCTCATCCCGGCCCGGGGGTGCGTGAATCTGGGTGTCGCCTTAATGCGTGAAACTGAATCGACCAGGGTTTTCTAGACACCTTCGACCCCAGACACTCTGAACTGCCGCTCGTACTCTACCGGAGCCATGCCGCCACTCGCTCCGTGCCGCCTCTTCTGGTTGTAGAACATCTCGATGTAGTCGAAGACATCGGACCTGGCCAGCTCGCGCGTAAGGTAGATCTTGCGGCGGATCCGCTCTCGCTTCAGCAACTGGAAGAAGCTCTCCGCCACCGCGTTGTCGTGGCAGTTGCCGCGACGGCTCATGCTGCAGACGATCCCGTGCTCCGACAGGAATGCCTGCCAGTCGCCGCTCGTGAACTGGGTTCCCTGGTCCGAGTGCAGGATCAGGCCCGCCTTCGGGCGCCGACGCCACACCGCCATCGTCAGTGCCTGCAGCGCCAATTCGGTGGGCATGCGCGCCTGCATCGCCTACCCGACCACCTGCAGCGAGAACAGATCGAGCACGACGGCCAGATAAAGCCAACCCTCGTGAGTCCGCACGTAGGTGATGTCGGTGACCCAGTGGGTATCCGGAGCGTCGACGTCGAACCGCTGCTGAAGGCGATTGGGTGCCACGGTTGCCGGGCGACCACCCTGCGGGTTGGGCTTGCGACCATACCCACGCTGGGCTTGCAGCTCTTCGCGGCGCATCAGGCGAGCCACGCGATGTCGGCTGCAGCGTTCGCCAAGGTCCCGCAGATCGGCGCACACCTTGCGGTAGCCATAAACCGTTCCACTTTCCAGCCAGGACTGCTTTATCAAGCCCGTGATCCGGTCGTCTTCCCGGGCGCGATCGCTTCCGGGTGCCTTCCGCCAAGCATAGAACCCGCTGCGATTTACGCCCAGCACGCGGCACATCGCGGTAAGCCGGAACTCCTGCAGGTGATCCTTGATGAACACGTACTTCGCCTTCACCCCTTGGCAAAGTACGCGGCGGCCTTTTTTGGGATGTCTCGCTCCTCGGTCACCCGCTTGAGCTCGGCACGAAGCCGCCGCATCTCCCTTGCGTCGGAACTCTCGTGCGTGACCGTGGACACGACAGTCGCGGGATTCTGCTTTCTTGCCCGCTGGACCCAGTCGTAGAGGCTGTGCTTGTTGATCCCCAACCTCGCTGCAACCTCGGCCGCCGAGTGACCCTTTTCCAGGACCTGCTTGACCGCCTCAGCCTTGTACTCGTCCGTATAACGCCTGCCGCTCATTGACGCCTCCTCATTTGCCAGCAATTATGGCCACGAGGTGTCTACGAAAGTCTGGTCGATTCAGTCCCATGAGGTGATGCCATGGTCGGCAGTGCAGGATTCGCAGTGTCCATGGTGATCGCCTGCGGTCTGTCCGAGTGCCTCGCCAGGCACGAAGCAACTGTCGCCGAAACCGAGCTTCTGGTTGTGCATGCGGGCTCGTTTCGTGTGCCATTAGGGCCGTCAGGCGAACGTCCATCGGGAGTCTGCGCCCGGATCGGTTTCTCCATTGATGCGGACGGACGAGCTGTCGATGTCCAGGTCAGTCGATCCTCCGGCTTCCGCAGTGTGGATCGGGCCGCTGCACAATCCGTTCGGAACACCGAATTCATGAAGGGCAGGGCCCGACGGCAGGCTGCTCTCGTCTTCGGCATGTGATGCGACGACGTATCGGTATGAACCGCTCGCGCCTGTAGGTCGAGCGGTGGGAGTGGTCGATGAACGCACGAACATCCTTGCTGGTTGGTGTTCTCGCGCTTGCTCAGGGTGGAGCCGCGCTCGCCACGTCTCCGGTCTGGCGGGAGGCGTGCATGCTCGCCGAGCGGCCCGGCGTTCTCGTCGAGGCCCGGATCACTGCGGCCGAGGATGCCTGCGGCGACCAGGCCTGCGGCTCGGCGAACTACACCGCCGTCGTGGCGAAAGCGATCCTGATCGGCGGTGCACAGGCGGGCTTGCCGTCCGGGTCGACCAGCCTGCGGTTCACCTCGTCCGCCAAGATCGGCGTCAGCGGCACCTACCTGCTCTTCCTGGAACCGATCGCACCCGAACAGGAGTGGATCAGCCTGCCCACGCCGGCGGGGCTGCTCTCCTACCCGGTCGCCGAGGGAGTGCGCTGGCATGTCGCGGTCGATGGGGCGTTCCGTGCGAGCGGGCAGCGCGTTTTCCGCGTTTCCCCGGCGTCATGCGCTGGCGATACGCCAGAGTGTCTGAGCGGTGATTTCCCGAACGGTGGTGCCGTGGTCTCGGCCGATATCGAGTACGTCGGCTTCTGGGCGGAACTGAAGGGCTGCGACGTCATCGCCGAAGACGGCATCGAACCGATGCCGGAGAACGACCGGTAGGCGCTCTCCTGGCCTCAGACCCGCAGAATCTCCCGCGGATCCTTCCCGACCGGGCAGTGATCGAACGTGACCAGCACCCCATGCGCCGCGAGCACCGCGGCGAACTGCCGCTCGCGCATCTGGAAGCGTTCGAAGGCGCGCTCGAGCCGCGCCGCATCGCCTTCGGCATCGGCCGGGGCGAAGCCGGCGGCGAACCAGGCCTCGGCATCGAGCATCGCGATGCGGGCCGCGCCGCCGGCGTAGCGCAGCAGCGGCTCGGGCGGCGCGTCCAGCCATTCCTCGTCGGCGGGCGCGAGCAGCGCGGCTTCCAGCAGCGGCCACAGCGGCGCCAGGCCGGCGTGTTCGTACTGCATCGCCATCATCGCGGCGAGGTCGTGCAGGGTCAGCAGGCGCACGTGCTCGACTTCGGCGCCGAAACCGTCCTGCACCGCCAGCGCGGTGGCGGCGGCGGCCATGCCTTCGTCGAGCAGGCGCTGCTCGAGCTCGGCGCCGGCCGTGGCCAGGATGTCGGCGTCGCCGCGCAGCAGCCAGGGCAGCACGCGCAGCGGGCCGAAACGGTGTTCGGGGTCGGGGCGCAGGTTGGCCGGCATGCCGTCGGCATCGGCACCGAAGCCGATCACCCGGCCGCCGGCGGCGCCCGGAGCGCGGGCGACCAGGCGCTCGAGTTCGGCATGCAGGGGCCAGCCCGGGCGCAGCAGCTCGACCGGGTCGAACAGCGCCGCGGCGAGGGCGAAATCCAGGCCCTCGGCCACCGGCGCGACCCGCGCCAGATCGCCGGCCAGCGCCGCCGCGAGGTCGCCGGCGGCGGTGGCCGGAAGCGCGTCGACGGCGGCGACGGACTGCGGCTTGAGTTCGATCGCGACGGCGCCGAGGCAGCTGAGCGGGGGCGTGGACATGAGCATACGGTGGCGTTCGGTCTACAATCGCCATCATACCTGCCCGTTCACGGACGGCCGGCCGCGAGGCCTGCCGACAGCATGGATTTCGACGACCCCAAAGCGTTCTGGAACCACCAGGCGGCAACCCCCGAAGGCGCCCGGCTGGCCGTCGACGGCAGCGGCGACGAGCGCACCCTGCAGCTCACCGGCGCCTTCTCGGCGGCGCAGGCGCGCGCCGCGCTCGACCCGCAGCCGCGGGACCGCATCTTCGAGCTCGGCTGCGGCGTCGGCCGCATCGGCCGCGAGCTGGTCGGCGAGGTCGCGCTGTGGCACGGCGTCGACATCAGCGAAAACATGCTGGCGGTCGCCCGCGAGCGCCTGGCCGATGCCGGCAATGCCCGCTTCGACGTGCTCGACGGCCCGCGCCTGCCGATGCTCGCCGATGCCTCGTTCGACAAGGGCTACTGCGTCGCCGTGTTCATCCACATGGACAAGGAGGACATGGTGCTGTTCCTGCGCGAGGTCGCGCGGGTGCTGCGCCCCGGCGGCCTGTTCTATTTCGACCACTGGAACCTCGCGCATCCGGTCGGCTGGAAGCGTTTCAGTGCCGAGGTCGACGAGATCGGCCGCCGCGGCCCGGGCCGCCGCAAGGACGTCGCCCGCAACCAGTTCTGCGTGCCGCAGGAACTCGAGGCCTATGTGCGCGGCGCCGGCCTCGAGCCGCTGCTTGTGATCGCCGACACCCCGAACGCCCAGGTGGTCTGCCGCAAGCCGGACGGCGACGCCGCCGCCGCCGCGCGCGAGACCGCGCGCCTGCGCGACGCCGCCCCGCGCATCGACTACGGCCCGCAGTGGACCGCCTATTTCGAGGCGATCGTCGATGCCGAAGCCGCCGGCCAGCCGCCGCAGCGCCTGCGCGAGCTGCTCGCGGCGGCGCCCGCCGGCGACGCCACCGCGGCGATGTTCCGCGCCTGGATCGCCGGCCTCTGGCGGCTGCGCGCGGCGCGCTGGGGCGAGCTGCCCGCCGATCTTCAGGAACCCAAGCAGGAGTGAACCCGATGCCGTCCATCCGCCGCGTCGCCATCCTCGGCGGCACCCGCATTCCCTTCGTGCGCAACAACACCGCGTACCACGACGTCGGCAACCTCGGCATGTCGATCAAGACGCTCGGCGCCCTGGTCGAGAAGTTCGACCTGCACGGCGTGCAGCTCGGCGAGGTCGCGCTCGGCGCGGTGCTCAAGCACAGCAGCGACTGGAACCTCGGCCGCGAGGCCACGCTGTCCTCGGGCCTGAGCCCCGCGACCCCCGGCATCACGATGCAGCGCGCCTGCGGCACCGGCCTCGACACCGTCATCGCCATCGGCAACAAGATCGCGCTCGGGCAGATCGAGGCCGGCATCGGCGGCGGTTCCGACACCACCTCCGACGTGCCGATCAACGTCTCCAAGCGCCTGCGCCGCCGCCTGCTCGACGCCAACATGGCGCGTTCGACCGCCGACCGCCTGAAGGCCTTCAAGGGGTTCTCGTTCTCCGAGTTCAAGCCGGAATTCCCCGGCGTCGGCGAGCCGCGCACCGGCAAGTCGATGGGCGAGCACTGCGAGATGATGGCGAAGGAGTGGGGCATCACCCGCGAGGCCCAGGACGAACTGGCCGCGACCTCGCACCACCGCGCCGCCGCCGCCTACGAGCGCGGCTTCTTCAGCGACCTCGTCGTGCCGTTCCGCGGCGTCGAGCGCGACGGCATCCTGCGCCCCGACACCTCGGTCGAGAAGCTGGCGACGCTCAAGCCCGCGTTCGACCGCCACTCCGGCAAGGGCACCCTGACCGCCGGCAATTCGACGCCGCTGACCGACGGCGCTTCCGCCGCGCTGCTGGCCTCGGAAGAGTGGGCCGCCGCGCGCGGCATCCCGGTGCAGGCGTATCTCGTCGATTCGCAGGTCGCCGCGGTCGACTTCGTGCACGGCGAGGGCCTGCTGATGGCGCCGGCCTGGGCGGTCGCGCAGCTGCTCGAGCGCAACGGCCTGAGCCTGCAGGACTTCGACTTCTACGAGATCCACGAAGCCTTCGCCGCCCAGGTGCTGTGCACGCTGAAGGCTTGGGAGAGCGCCGAGTTCTGCCGCGACAAGCTCGGCCTGGACACCCCGTTGGGCTCGATCGACCGCGCGAAGCTCAACGTCGTCGGCTCCTCGCTGGCCGTCGGCCATCCGTTCGCGGCGACCGGTGCGCGCATCGTCGCCACCGCCGCCAAGCTGCTCGCCGAGAAGGGCGGCGGCCGCGCGCTCATCTCCATCTGCACCGCCGGTGGTATGGGCGTCGCTGCGATCGTCGAGCGCTGAGCCGCCGCCTTCGGCGTCGGCGCAGGCCGCGCGTTCGGCTGCGTCGTCCCGGCCTTCGCGAGGACCACGAGCTCGTTTCCTCCTCGCGGCTCGGAAAGCGACTCGTGGCCCTCACGAAGGCCGGGCCCGCGCTTCATCGGCGCGCGGCCTGCGGCGACGTCGAAGCCGGCGGCTCGGCGTCGACCCCGGGGTTTTCCACGTCTGGGAGTTTTCGTCGCGATCCGACACGACCCGCGCCTCGTGGCTTCGAGTGCGGGGGTCGCATTCGCGAGGTCACCCGCTTGCCGCGAGGCACTTCCCGGATCGGCTTGGATCTTCCACCGGCCGCCGCGAGGGCCACGAGTCGCTTTCCGAGCCGCGAGGAGGAAACGAGCTCGTGGTTCTCGCGGTGGCCGGGCAATGAACCCGCAACCGATCCGGGAAATGCTCAGTCGTCGGCGCGGGGGATCACGGGCAGGCCGAGGGCGTTGCGTTGTTCGGGGACGGCGCGATCGGCGATGCGCGCACGGACGTCGCGGTCGCCGGTGGGCACGGCGGCTTCGCCGCGCGGCAGCCGCATCGCGTTGGCGTAGGCCTGCTGCGCCTTCGCCGGGTCGCCCTGGGCGGCATGGACGTCACCGAGGTCTTCCCAGGCCTGGGCGCCACCGCCCTGGGCGATCGCCCGGTGCAGCAGGTCCTCCGCGCGCGCCCACGACTGCGCGCGGGCGGCGAGACGGGCGACGCTGACCAGCAGCGCCGGGTCGGTGGAATGCGCCGGCAGCCAGGCTTCGGCGCGGGCGAGGCGGTCGGCACCGCCGCGGCCGGGCGGCAGCCGCCCGTACAGCAGGGCGAGGCCGGAATCCCAGCCGGCGTCGAGGGCGACGGCGACCGCGGCGGCGGCTTCGTCCTCGAGGCCGAGCGCGGCGGCGCGGCGGGCGTAGGCGGCGACCACGGCCGGGGTGTTCTGGATACGCGCGGGCTGGGCGTCCCAGCGCTGCAGCAGCTCGTCGACGGTGACGGCCTGGGCCAGCGCGGCGGCGGCCAGTTCGTGTTCGAAGGCGGTCATCGCCTCGCCGGCGAGCACCTGCTCGCGGCGCAGCACCGGCAGCAGCGCCACCGCCTCGGCGGCGCGGGCGTTGCCGGCGAGGGCGCGGGCCTGCAGCCACAGCGCCCGCGGCGACAGCGGCGCCGGCAGGGTGGCGAGGGTCGCCAGCGCCTCGTCGTGGCGGCCCTGGTCGACCAGGCGCATCGCCTGTTCGAGCGCGGCGGTGGCCGGCGCGTGTTCGAGCAGGGCGCCGTGGTGGCGGGCGACGGCGTCGACGTCGCCGCGCGCTTCGGCGGCGCGGCGGGCACCGAGCAGGGCCGGCGTGCGCAGTTCGGCGTCGTCGGCGGCCTTCGCGAGCAGGCTCTCGGCGCGCGTCCAGCGGCCTTCGTGCAGCGCTTCCATGCCGCTGACCAGGCGGTTGCGGGCCTGCAGCCGCGCGTGCCGGCGCCAGGCGCGCAGCGGCAGCCGGATCACCCAGGCCAGCGCCCAGACCAGGAACCACAGCAGCAGCCAGGCGACGAGGGCGTAGAACAGCGTCGTCGTCACCGTCCAGCCGCGGAAGCGGATGACGACGTCGCCGAGGTCCTGCGCGAACCAGCTCCAGCCCAAGGCGCCGAGTGCCGCCAGCGCCAGCCAGAGGACGAGGGTGCGGTAGCCGCTCACTGCTCGACCTGCGGTTCGGTGGGCGCGTCGGCGCCGGCTCCGGTGTCGGGCGGCGCGATGGGTGGCGGCAGCGCTTCCGGCGCCGGCGCGGTGGGGGCATCGGCGGTGGCTGCGGCCGCGCGCAGCGGGTCGACGCCTGGGCTGGTGCCGCGCAGCGCGCGCACCTGCTCCAGCGCGGCGCCGAGTCCCGGCAGCGCCGGCTGCAGCGACAGGGCGCGCAGTTCGGCCAGCTGCTTCTGCAGCGCCTGTCGGCGCGGCTCGTCGGCGTAGAGGCGGACCAGCCAGTCCTCGACCCGCGCGAGGCCGGCGCGGAAGGTGCTGGCGTCGCCGCGGTCCAGCGCGGTGCGGGCCAGCGCCAGTTCCAGGGCGAGGGTCGCCTCGCCGGTGGCGCGGTCGCCGGGAGCGACGAGGTCCTGCGGCCCGCTCGGTCGCACCTGCACGACGGCGTCGACCAGCCGCTGCCAGGCCGAGGCGTCCGGGTCCGAAACCGTGCCCTCGCCCGGGCCCCGGCTGACGAGCTGCGGCAGGGTCGCCTGCAGCGCGTCGAGCACGCCGGCGGCCTGGCGGCGCGGGTCGGCCGGCAGGGCCTGCAGCGCCGCCAGCTCCTGGCCGATGGTCTGGCGCAGGCTGATGTAGCGCGGTGCGGTCAGCGAGGTCATCGCCTCGCGGGCGAGCGCGGTGGCGCGGATCGCGCCCTCGATGTCGCCGGCGATGCGCAGCCGCGCCTGGGCCAGGCCGAGCAGCAGTTCGACTTCGTCCAGGCGCAGGGTCTCGCGGCCGTCGCGCGACTGCGCCGCGAGTTCGCGCAGGTTGTCCTCGAGGATCGCCGCGCGCTGGCCGAGGCCGAGCATCTCGTCGCGCAGCAGGGTGGTGCGTGAGGCGGTGTCGTCGATCTTCTGTTCCAGCACCGACTGCCGGCTGCGCAGGCGGGTGACGGCCTGCTCGGCGTCGATCAGGCGGGCGTCGAGCGCTTCCGGGCTCAGCGCCGGGTCGGCGACCGGTTCCGGGGTCTGCTGTTTCCACCACCAGGCGCCAGCGGCCGCGGCGGCGATCACCACGGCGAGCAGCAGCAGGCGTCCACCGCGGCCACGGCGGCGCGGGGACGGGGAATCGGTCGAATCGTCGGGCACGGTGTCCAAGGCGGTCGGGGGGCGATGAGGGTGACGATCAGGGAACGCAGGAAACGGTCGTCATCGTACCGGGATCGCGAAGCGTCCGGCCGCGACGGCGTCTTCCAGGGCGCCGAGCAGCTGCCGCGGCGACGGCCCCGGCGCCGGCACGATCGCGGTGAAGCCGGCCTCCGCCAGCATCGCCGCCAGGCGCGGGCTCGAGGCGATCGCCGGGCGCCCGGCGAGCAGGTGCCGGCCGGCCGTCGACAGCGCCTCCCACAGGGCCGCGAAGGCCTCGCCGCTGCTGACCAGCAGGGCGCTGTGCGCCGGCAGGGTCGCCAGCGCCTCCAGCCGGTCGGCGCGCGGCCGCACGGTTTCGCGCCGGTAGACCTCGGCGCGGTGGATCTCACCGCCGCGGCGGGCCAGGGTTTCGCCGATCAGGCCACGGCCGCCCGGTGCGGTCACCAGCCCGACCGCCGCCGGCGCCGCCAGTTCCGGGAGCGCCAGCAGGCCCTCGGAATCGGCGCGGTCGTCGGGAATGCGCACTTCGGCGATGCCGGCCCGGCGCAGCGCCGCCGCGGTGCCGCCGCCGACCGCGAACCACTGCTGCCCCGGCCGCACCTGCAGTGGCAGCAGCGACCGCGCGAAGCGCACCGCCGCCGGGCTGGTGAAGACCACCTGCCGACAGGCCAGCGCCGCGGCCAGCGCAACCCCGGCCGGCAGCGGCCGCAGGCGCAGCGTCGACAGCGGCAACAGCCGGGCACCGCGCGTCGCCGCGGCCCTGCGCAGGGGCGCGTGCGTGCCCGAGGGACGCAGCGAGATCACGTACCATCCCGCCAGCGTCGCTGCCGTACCGGTGCCGACCATGGCCGGAGTATCACCGATGACACCGCTGGAAGCCCTCGCCGCCCAGTTCCGGGCGATGCCGCCGGTGGCCGCGATGGCGCTCGAGCCGGTCGCCTGGAACGGCGACGTGCTGGAAGTGCGGGCGCCGCTGGCCGCCAACGTCAACGACAAGGGCAGCGCGTTCGGCGGCAGCCTGGCGGGCGCGATGACCCTCGCCGGCTGGGGCCTGCTGACGCTGAAGCTGGCCGGGGCCGGGCTCGCCGCCGAGGTCTACGTCGCCGACAGCCGCATCCGCTACCTGAAGCCGCTGAAGGCCGACCTGTTCGCCAGCGCCTGGCTGGCCCCTGGCAGCGACTGGCCGACGACGATCGAGGTGTTCGCCGCCCGCGGCCGTGCCCGGGTCGAGCTGGTCGCCCGGGTCGCCGCCGGGGACGGCACCGCCTGCGCCGAGCTGGAAGGCCGCTTCGCCTTGATTCGGGTGTCCTGAGGCGCTGTACTGCGGCCATGAACACCACCTTCCGCCTCGCCGTCACCCTGTTCCTGGCCCTGCTGGTCGCCGCCTGCGGTTCGCGCGCCGAGCGCAGCCCGCGCGAGCAGGCCCTGTACGAGTACCAGAGCGCGATCCGCTGGAGCGAGTACGACGTCGCGATGACTTATCTCGACCCGCTGCAGCTGGCCAGCGATCCGGTCGATCCGCTGGAGCTCGAGCGCCTGAAGCAGTACCAGGTGGCCGGCTACACCGTGCGTTCGGCGAGCCACCCGGCCGACGGCAGCTATGAGCAGGTCGTCGAGATCAGCCTGGTCAACCGGCACACCCAGGTCGAGCGCGTGATCACCGATCGCCAGCGCTGGCGCTGGGACCAGATCGCCCAGCGCTGGTGGCTGATGAGCGGACTGCCGGTGGTCCCCGCCAACTGACGGTTTCGCCCATAATGCCGGCCCCGTTGCCGGAACCGCGCCGAAACCCATGGATCGCCTGCAGGAATTCTTCGCCGCCAACACCTTCCTCGTGCTGGTGTTCGCCGGCCTGACCGTCGCCCTGGTCGTCAACGAGATCCGCCTGCGCTTCCGCCCGTTCAAGGCCGTGTCGCCGGCGCAGCTGACCCGGCTGATCAACGACGAGGACGCGCTGGTGATCGACCTGCGCGGCAATGCCGAATACGAGCGCGGCCACATCATCGGCGCGCGCCACGTGCTGCCGAGCGAGCTGTCGCCGGAACACCGGGTCCTGGCCAAGCTCGGCAAGGACAAGCCGGTCGTGCTGGTCTGCGCCGGCGGCCTGGTCAGTTCGGGCGTCGCCACGAAGCTGGCGAAGGCCGGTTTCACCCGCGTCGCCGTGCTCGACGGCGGCATCGGCGCCTGGCAGGGCGCCAGCCTGCCGCTGGCCAAGGGCAAGGCCTGAAATCCCCGGGCGTGCGATAATCGCGCCCTTTCCCACGCAGTCACCGGAGTCAAGCCGCAATGGCCGAGCAGAACAATGGCGCCGCCGGCGCCGAAGCGCAGGCGCAGTTCACGATCCAGAAGATCTACGTCAAGGACGTCTCGTTCGAAGTGCCGAACGCGCCGGCGGTCTACAACGAGCAGGGTCAGCCGCAGCTCGAGCTGGCGCTGAACCAGAAGGTGGCGCGTGCGGCGGAAGACGTGTTCGAGGTCGTGCTGGGCATCACGCTGACCTGCAAGCTGGCCGACAAGACCGTCTATCTGGCGGAAGTGGAGCAGGCCGGCCTGTTCGGCCTCGGCGGCTTCGACGAGCGCACCCTCGACATGATGCTCGGCACCTATTGCCCGAACGTGCTGTTCCCGTACGCCCGCGAGGCGATCGGTGACCTCGTCGCCAAGGGCGGCTTCCCGCCGTTCTACCTGCAGCCGATAAACTTCGAGGCGCTGTACGCCGAAGGCCTGCGCCGTCGCGCCGAGCAGGGCGGTGCCCGCCCGGCGGTCGAGGGCGGCAACGCCTGATCCCGGCGGCGTGGCGATGAACGCCGCCGACCACACGCCGCAGGTGACCGTGCTCGGGACCGGGTCCTGGGGCACGGCTCTCGCGGCGTTGCTGGCCCGCAACGGCCACCGCACGCTGATCTGGGGCCGCGACGCCGACCAGGTCGCGGCCATTTCCGAACGGCACGAGAACCCGCGCTACCTGCCGGGCGTGCCGCTGCCGGAATCCCTGGCCGCGACCGGCGACCTCGCCGCCGCGGTCGCCGCGGCCGACCTGCTGCTGGTGGTCACCCCCAGCCACGCGTTCCCCGGAACGCTGCACGCGCTGGCGCCGCACCGGCGCCCGCACTGCGGCGTGGCGTGGGCGACGAAGGGCTTCGAACCCGGCTCCGGTCGCTTCCTGCACGAAGTGGCCACCGAGGTGCTGGGCCCCGAAGTGCCGCTGGCGGTGGTCACCGGGCCCTCGTTCGCGAAGGAAGTCGCGCAGGGCTTGCCGACCGCGGTCACGGTGCATTCCGACGACGAGGCCTTCGCCGAACGCGTCGCCGACCTGCTGCACGGTTCGACCTTCCGCGCCTACCACGGCACCGACATCCGCGGCGCCGAGCTCGGCGGTGCGATGAAGAACGTGCTGGCGGTCGCCACCGGCGTCGCCGACGGCATGGAACTCGGGCTCAATGCCCGCGCCGGCCTGATCACCCGTGGCCTCAACGAGATCATGCGGCTCAATGCCGCGATCGGTGGCCGCGCCGAAACCGTGATGGGCCTCGCCGGTCTCGGCGACCTGGTGCTGACCTGCACCGGTGACCTGTCGCGCAACCGCCGCCTCGGCCTCGCGCTGGGCCGCGGCCAGTCGATCGCCGAAGCGGTCGCCGCGATCGGCCAGGTCGTCGAATCGGTGCAGACCGCCGACGAAGTGGTGCGCCTCGCGCGCCGCCACGAGCTCGACCTGCCGATCACCGAACTCGTGCACGCCGTGCTGCACGAGACGATCACGCCGGTGGCCGGACTGCGGCTGCTGCTGTCGCGCGACCAGAAGCCGGAGTACGAGTGAAGAGTGGAGAGTAACGAGTAACGAGTGGGAGCGGCTTCGGCCGCGACCCCACTCGCGCGAACGCGCGCGCTTCCACTCGTTCCTCGTTCCTCGTTTCTCTCCACTCAAGAAGAAAGCCCGGCTTCCGCCGGGCTTTCGGGTGACGCTGGAGAGTTTCCGCGGATCAGAAGATGGCGCGCAGACCGACCGTGTAGATCTCGCCGCCGTCGCCGAACTCGGCTTCACCGACGATGCCCCAGGTCGGGTTGAACTTGTACTGCAGGCCGACCGTGCCGGTGAAGTCGCCGTCGGCGTTGTCGCCGTCGACGTAGTTCGCCTTCAGCAGGCCCTCGAAGTTGTCGGAGAACGAGCCGCGCACGCCGACCGAGGCGCGCCAGCCGTCTTCGTCGAACGAACCGACTTCGTAGTTGTTCCAGGCGGCTTCGGCGATCAGGTCGACATTGCTCGACAGACCGTGGGCGTAGCCGAGGCCGAGCTCCCAGTTGTCGACGTCGATGTTGGTGCCGTCGAGCTCGACGGTGCGGTAGCCACCGAGGCCGTAGAAGCCGGAATCGCCGAACTCGAACGAGCCGCGCACGCCGTAACCGTCGGCGTCGCTGTCGATGTTCACGTAGTCGGCTTCGAGGTAGGTGTAGGACAGCTTGTCGTCGGCCTGCGCGGCGAACGGGATCGCGGCGAGCAGGGCCAGGGCAATCAGGGAACGCTTCATATGACTTCCTTTTTCGGCTTGTTGAATGCGGCCCGTGGGGGAGCGCACGCCGAGTATGGGAAGGCAGACATAACGCCTGATTAACGGGATTGAATTTCTTGCGTACCCCTGTCGTCAGTCATGCTCACACGGCGCCGTCGTAGCCGAACTCGCGCCACGCCGCGAACACCACGACCGCGACCGCATTCGACAGGTTCAGGCTGCGCTGGCCCGGGCGCATCGGCAGGCGGAGCTGGTTTTCCGCGGGAATCCCCGCGAGTTCCGCAGCCCCCAGGCCGCGCGTTTCCGGGCCGAACAACAGGGCGTCGCCGCGTTGGAACGCGACGTCGTCGAAGCGTTTGCTGGAACGCGCGCTGAATGCGAACACGCGTGGCGAACCGAGTGCGGAAACACACGCGGCGAGTGAAGGGTGAACGCGAACGCTCGCGTATTCGTGATAGTCGAGACCGGCGCGGCGCAGGCGCGCGTCGTCGAGGGCGAAGCCGAGCGGTTCGATCAGGTGCAGGCGGGCGCCGGTGTTGGCGCAGAGCCGGATCACGTTGCCGGTGTTCGGCGGGATCTCGGGCTGGAAGAGGATGACGTCGAGCATGCGGCGCATGCTCGCACACGCGTACTCACATCGACGCGCAGCGGATGCGCACCGCGATCGGGCCGAGGTCGCCCGGGATCCGCGCGAGCGCCGCGGCGCCGACCGGGGCGGTGGCCGCGGCGCAGTTGCCCGGCGCGGTGAAGCCCGCCTTGTCGCCGCCGCCGGCCTCGGGCTGTGCGAGCGCGATGACCGTCCCGGTCCCCGAGGCGACGATCACCATCGCCGGCGGTGCGGCCAGCGCGGCGGCGGAAACGGGCGCGGCTTCGGTGGACAGCGTCGCCAGCAGGCCGACCGCGAGCAGCGGCAGGGCGAACAGGCTGCGATGCAGGTGGGTGTGGAGGTTGGCGGTCATGGCGGTGGTTCCCCGTGTGCTTGCGGAATAGACAGCACGAAGCGTGCCAATGTGACAGCCCTTTGGAATCAGCCACTTGCGACGCGTGACGAGTGTCCGCGGGCGTCCGCCCCGCGGACACCCCCCCCCTTAACGGTGTCAGAGAAAGTTCTTCGGAAAACTGTCTCTGACACCGTTTTGACACCGTTTTGGGGTCACCAGGGGAGGGGGTGGCCCTGGGCGTCGACGAATTCGCCGGCAGGCAGCGCCCGCCCGCCCGTGGCTACCGCGAGC
This sequence comes from Arenimonas composti TR7-09 = DSM 18010, assembly GCF_000426365.1. Lineage (GTDB taxonomy): Bacteria > Pseudomonadota > Gammaproteobacteria > Xanthomonadales > Xanthomonadaceae > Arenimonas > Arenimonas composti. The sequence continues at coordinate 174,543 of NZ_AUFF01000006.1, forward strand.
AGGTCGCGCACCGCGGCGTCGGGCGGGACGCTGGCGCCGTCGCCGCCCATGTCCGTGCGCACCCAGCCCGGATGCACGGTGATCACGCCGATGCCCTGCGGGTTCAGCGCCCGCGCCATCAGCACGCCGGCCATGTTCAGCGCCGCCTTGCTGATGCGGTAGCTCGGCGCGCGCAGCTCGCGCGCCAACGTGGTCATCGCGCCCATCTCCGAGCTGATGTTGAGCACGCGGGCCTTCTCGTCCGGCGTCCAGCCGCCGCGGGCGAGCAGCGGCGCCAGCGCCTCGGTCAGCAGCCACGGCCCCACGGCATTGGTGGCCAGGCTGTGCGTCAGCACCTTCTCCTCGAGGGCGCCGAAGCGCTCGCCCGAGTGCAGCACGCCGGCGTTGTTGACCAGCAGTTCCAGGCCCTCGTGCAGGCCGGCGGCTTCGGTCGCGAAGGCCTGTCGGCTGCGCGCGTCGGCGATGTCGAGCGGCAGCACGTGCAGGTGGCCGGGCAAGTCGCCGGCGAGGCGGTTCAGCGCGGTGGCCTCGCCGGGCCGGCGGCAGCCGGCGACGACGTGGGTGCCGGCAGCGAGCAGCTGGCGGACGAATTCGAGGCCGAGCCCGCGGTTGGCGCCGGTGACGACGGCCCTGGGGAAGGGGGGTCCGGACATCGCGGGTCTCCTGGCCATGGCGCCCGGCCTAGTGTACGGCCCGCCCGGGCAGGCTAGGATTCGGGTCCCCCGGCGTTCGCCGGAGATTCCAGAGGATCGTTGCCGATGAAATCGTTCCGTCCGCGCGCCAGCGCGATCGCCCTTGCCCTGTCCGCTGCCCTCTTCGCCGGCGGCTGCACGACGCAGGCCGACCCCGGTGTCGCCGCCGCGGGACAGCCCGCCGCAACCGCGGACATCGCCTACGAGGAGTTCACCCTGCCGAACGGCCTGCGCGTGATCGTGCACACCGATCGCAAGGCGCCGGTGGTCGCGGTGAACATCTGGTACCACGTCGGCTCCAAGAACGAGCTGCCGGGCCGCACCGGCTTCGCGCACCTGTTCGAGCACCTGATGTTCCAGGGCAGCGAGAACCACGACGGCGAGTTCTTCGAACCCTTCGAGCTGGTCGGTGCCACCGACCAGAACGGCACCACCAACTCCGACCGCACGAACTACTTCCAGAACGTGCCGACCACCGCCCTCGACATGGCGCTGTGGATGGAATCGGACCGCATGGGCCACCTGCTCGGCGCGGTGACCCAGGCCGCCCTCGACGAGCAGCGCGGCGTCGTCCAGAACGAGAAGCGCCAGGGTGAGAACCAGCCCTACGGCCAGGTGTTCCAGCGCCTGCTCGCCGCCAGCTATCCGGACGGCCATCCCTACCAGTGGCCGGTGATCGGCTCGATGGCCGACCTGGAGGCGGCCTCGCTCGAGGACGTGCAGCGCTGGTTCCGCACCTGGTACGGCCCGAACAACGCGGTGCTCGTGCTCGCCGGCGACATCGACGTCGAGACCGCGCGCGAGAAGGTGACGAAATACTTCGGCGACATCCCGGCCGGCCCGACGATGGCGCAGCCGCGCATCGATCCGGCGCCGCGTACCGAATCGACCCGCGAGGAGATGACCGACAACGTGCCGCAGACCCGCCTGTACCGGGTCTGGAACATCGCCCAGTACGGCACCGCCGACGCCGACCGCCTGCAGCTGTTCTCGCAGGTGCTGGGCGGCTCGCGCTCGTCGCGTCTCGATCGCCGCCTGGTGCACCAGGACAAGCTGGCCGACGGCGTCGGCACCGGCGCCTGGGCCAACGAGCTCGGCGGCCTGTTCTTCGTCCAGGTCGACGTGAAGCAGGGCGTGGACGTCGCCACGGTCGAGAAGGCGCTGGAGGAGGAGATGGCCCGCCTGCTCGCCGAAGGCCCGACCGAGGCCGAGCTGCAGCAGGCGCGCATGAGCTTCCGCGCCGGCTTCATCCGCGGCATCGAGCGCATCGGTGGCTTCGGTGGCAAGGCCGACGCCCTCGCCGAGTGCGCGGTGTACACCGGCAACCCGGCCTGCTTCCGCGACACCCTGCAGATCTGGGACAGCGCTTCCGCGGCCGACATCACCGCGACGGCGCGCACTTGGCTGTCGCGCGGCGACCACACCCTGATCGTCAATCCGGGCGAGCGCGTCGCGCTGGCGGAAGCCGAGCCGACGCCGCCGGTGGACATGGCCCCGGTGCCGGCGGCCGACCCGAAATACACCGTCGTCGAGAGCGACGTCGACCGCAGCCAGGGCGTGCCGGTCACCGAGCAGTTCCCGGACCTGAGCTTCCCGGCGCTGCAGCGCGCCGAGCTGTCGAACGGCATGCGCGTGATCCTCGCCGAACGCCACGACGTGCCGGTGGTGCGGGTCAGCGTCGAGCTGCCGTCGGGCTACGTGTCCGACGTCGGCCGCAAGCTCGGCACCGCCAGCTTCACGATGGGCATGCTCGACGAAGGCTCGGCCGAGCTCGGCGCGCTGCAGTTCGCCGACCGCGCCGAATCGCTGGGTGCCCAGCTCGGTGCCGGTGCCTCGCTCGACGGCGCCAGCGCCTTCCTGTCGTCGCTGCGCGAGAACCTCGACCCGTCGCTGGCGCTGTTCGCCGAGATGCTGCGCAAGCCGCGCTTCGACGAGGCCGAGATCGAGCGCGTGCGCCAGAGCTGGATCGCCGGCATCCGCCAGGAGAAGGCGCGTCCGAACTCGGCGGCGATGCGCCTGCTGCCGCCGCTGCTCTACGGCCAGGGCCATCCGTACGCGATCCCGTTCAGCGGCAGCGGCGACGAGGCCTCGATCGCGGCGCTGACCCGCGACGACCTGGTCGCCTGGCACCGTGATTTCGTGCGTCCGCAGGGCGCCACGGTCATCGTCGTCGGCGACACCACCCTCGACGCGATCGTGCCGCTGCTCGAGAAGCACCTCGGCAACTGGCAGGGTGAAGGCGAGGCGCCGGCGCTGGCCGAGGTCCCGACCATCGCCCGCCCGGAGCGGCCGCGCGTGTTCCTGGTCGACCAGCCGGGCGCGATCCAGGCCAACATCTACGTCGGCCAGATCGTGCCGTCGACGATGGATCCGCAGGCCACCGAGTTCGAGATCGCCAATTCGGTGCTCGGCGGCGAGTTCAGCTCGCGCCTGAACATGAACCTGCGCGAGGACAAGCACTGGGCCTACGGGTCGTACAGCTTCGTCTCGGGCGCCAAGGGCCAGCGGCCGTGGATGGCGTTCGCGGCAGTGCAGATCGACAAGACCGCCGAGTCGCTGGCCGAGCTCCAGCGCGAGATCACCGCCTACGCGACCGGCGCCGAGCCGGCCACCGCGGCGGAAGTCGCGAAGATCCAGGCCTCGGAGATCCGCAGCCTGCCGGGCTCGTACGAGACGGCCGGGGCGGTGATGGGCGCGATCGGCGGCATCGTCCGCTTCAACCGCCCGGACGACTACGTGGTGCAGCGCAAGGCCAGGATCGAGGCGCTGACCCCGGAAACCGTCAACCAGTTGGCGGCGACCATCGACCCGAAGGCGCTGACCTGGGTCGTCGTCGGCGACCTGTCGAAGATCGAGGCCGGCGTGCGCGCGCTGAACCTCGGCGAGGTGCAGGTGATCGACGCCGACGGCAAGCCCGTCGCCCGCTGACCCCGCCCCCCCACCCCCCTGTAGGAGCGCCTTCAGGCGCGATGAGTAGCTTCAGGCGCGATGAGTAGCCTTCAGGCGCGATGACGTGCCCTCAGGGGCGAAGAACGGCCCGCCCCGGCGGGCCGTTCCTTTTCCGCCCACGCGCACGGGGCTTCACCGCACGCCACCGCCTACCTCCTACCTCCCGAAACAGTCACAATCGCGAATCGATGCCACGAGGAACCGCCATGCGCCCGACCCTGCTCGTCACCGTCGCCCTCGCCCTCGCCACGCTCGCCGGCTGCACGTGGGTGAAGATGGCGCCCGGTGCCGACCAGGTGCGGGTCGCGCGGGCCTCCGAGGACCTGTCGGCCTGCACCCGCCGTGGCGAGGTCGCGGTATCGGTGAAGGACCGCCTCGGCCCGCTGGGGCGCAACGAGATCAAGGTCCGCGACGAGCTCGAGGTGCTGGCGCGCAACGAGGCGCCCGGCCTCGGCGCCGACACCGTGCAGCCGCGCGGTGAACCGGACGACGGCGAACAGCGCTTCGGCGCCTACAGCTGCGGCGGCCGGGTGGTCGGCCGCGCCCCCGCCGCGGGCCGCGACCGGCCGCGTGAAGACGGCGCCGCCGAGGTCATTCCGCTCGAGGACTGACTGAAGCCGGACCCACCGGAAACCGGGGGTTTGGTTGAGCGGGGTGGCCGAAAACTGTAACTTTGACGGGTTTTCCTGACGCCAGAAGGCACCCGTCCATGTTGTTCCAGCACGTTTCCATCGCGGGCCTGGCCCATGTCGATGCCCCGAACCGCCTGAGTTCGGCCGACATCAATGCCCGCCTCAAGCCCACGATGGACCGTCTGGGCATCAAGACCGACGTGCTGCAGGACATCGCCGGGATCTACGCCCGCCGCCTGTGGAACGACGACGTCCAGGCTTCCGACGCCGCGACCCTGGCCGCCGAGAAGGCGCTGGCCGACGCCGGCGTCGACCGCGAGAAGATCGGCCTGCTGGTGAACACCTCGGTCAGCCGCGACTTCCTCGAGCCGTCGACCGCCTCGATCGTCTCCGGCAACCTCGGCCTCGGCGAGAACTGCCAGAACTTCGACGTCGCCAACGCCTGCCTGGCTTTCATCAACGGCATGGACATCGCCAGCCGCATGATCGAGCGCGGCGAGATCGAGTACGCGCTGGTCGTCGACGGCGAGACCGCCAACCTCGCCTACCAGAAGACGCTGGAGCGCATGAGCGCCCCGGACGTCACCGAGGAGCAGTTCCGCAACGAGCTGGCCACCCTGACCCTGGGCTGCGGCGCCGCTGCGATGGTGCTGTCGCGCTCGGAGCTGACCCCGGACGCGCCGCGCTACAAGGGCGGCGTGACCAAGGCGGCGACGCAGTGGAACACCCTGTGCCGCGGCAACCTCGACCGCATGGTCACCGACACCCGCATGCTGCTGATCGAGGGCCTGAAGCTCGCCGAGAAGACCTTCCAGGCCGCCAAGCTGGCGCTGGGCTGGGTGGTCGAGGAGCTCGACGAGTTCGTGATCCACCAGGTCAGCCAGGTGCACACCCAGGCCTTCATCAAGGCCTTCGGCATCGACCCGAAGAAGGTCATGACCATCTTCAACGAGCACGGCAACATCGGCCCGGCCTCGGTGCCGATCGTGCTGAGCAAGCTCAAGGAGATGGGCCGCCTGAAGAAGGGCAGCCGCGTCGCGCTGCTCGGCATCGGCTCGGGCCTGAACTGCTCGATGGCCGAGGTGGTCTGGTAGCCCTCGCGCCGCCCCCAAGGGGCGCCGTCAGCCGCGACCATGAAAGGCCCGCCTCGGCGGGCCTTCCTGTTTTCCGGCGTCCGGAAGGAAGAATTTCTTGCCTTCGCCCGACGACTTTGAAGGACTTCGCGCAGTTTCTTTCAAAGTCGGCGAAACTTCGCTCGCCGCGTTTCAAAGTGAGGCGGGCACTGAAAGCCAACGACTACCGCGCTCCACAGGCAGGAAGCGCCGTCCGTACGCCTGAAGGATCCGTCGCCTTCGTGCCTCCTCCGCTGCCGCCCGCGCTGGAGTTCAGTCCGGCGCTGGTCCGGCTTCTTTCAGCCGCCGACGCTGCGCTCGGCGAGTTGTCCGGCCTCGGGGCCCTGCTGCCCAATCCGCATCTTCTGATCGCGTCCGTACCTGCGGCGCGAGGCCGTCTCGTCGTCGCGCATCGAGGGAACGCGGGCGAGCCTGTTCGACGTGCTGGCGGACGAGGCCGGCCACGCGCCGGACGTGCCCGTCCACGATGTCCGTGAAGTGCGGAACTACGTGACGGCCCACGAGTACGGGATCGCGCGCCTGGGCTCGCTTCCGCTTTCGTTGTGGATGGTGCGCGAGCTGCATGAGCGCTTGATGCGCGACGTGCGAGGGGATCACGCGACGCCCGGCGAGTTCCGTCGTAGCCAGAACTGGATCGGGCCCTACGGCAGCACACCGGCCAACGCGCCCTATGTCCCGCCCCCGCCGCGCGAAATGTCGGAGGCGCTCGGTGAATGGGAGAAGTTCCTGCACGTCCGCGGCGAGCTTCCCGATCCCGTGCAGTGCGCCGTGCCGACGAGCGACCGGGCGTGGGGAAGGCGCTATCTCGCCCTCGATGTGCTGCGGGCGCTGGAAGATTCGGACGAAGGCGCGGGAGTCGGCGAGCCGTGACCACGACGGGCGCCGCGGATGCCTTCATCGCGAAATTGACCGGGTCCCGGCCGGATCGACCACCCGCACGCATTTGGCGGTGAAGTCCCCGATCGAAACCAGGCCGATGCCCTTCGCCGTGCCGTCGACGAACAGGGTGACGTGCGGCAGCGTGTCCGGCAGCCCGGCGCCGCTGGCTTCGGCGAAATCGCGGCGGCACGCGTTCAAGGCCGCGCAGACGACTTCGGCGATCACGGTGTGCACGATGCGGCCGTCCTCCTGGTCGCGCAGCAGGAAGCGGCGCGCGGTCGGCGTCACCCGCCAGTCATGAGCGGCGAGGCGCGCGGGCCAGGCGGACACCGGCAGCGCTTCGGCCACCGCGGTGGCTTCGCGTTGCGACAGCACCGTGAGGTGCAGTTCGTCCTTGCGGCTGAATCGGCCCTCGGGCAGTGCAAGCGTTTCCGGCAGCGACGGGAACAGCGCGAAGGGCAGCGGCAGGATCAGCGAGCCGCGTGGCGTTCGCCGCAAGGTCGGCATCAGGTGCCGGCGGCGGACGCGGCGGCGACGCGGGCGGCGTCGTCGCCGCGCAGCACGCGGAAGTCGATCGGCTTGAAGCGGCCGTTGTTCGACTGCGGCGCGCTGCAGGCGGTCATCGCGACGACCATCGGCATCAGCGCGCGCAGCAGGATGCGGTCGCCGGCGCGGCTCTTCGGCGGCAGCACCGAGATGCGGCCGTCGCCGTCGAAGGCGACGTGCATGAACACATTGAAGGCGATCGGGATGCGGTCGCGGTCGATGCCCCAGGGCGCGAGCGCCATCTCGAGGTTGCCCTCGCAGCCCGGCTTCGGGTCGGTGTGGCCGTAGAGGATGCGGAAGGTGTCGCGCGAGCAGGGCGTCAGCGTGAAGTCGTGGCGGCCGACGTCGTCGGCGACGATCTCGAACATCGGCCGGCTGCGGTTGGAGTACAGCAGGTCACCGGTGCCGAGCCAGAGCTTCGACGCGTAGTCGAGCGAGCGGCCCGACGAGAGGTATTCGCGCAGGTCGTCGCGGCGGAAGGCGACGAGGTCGCAGACCTGTTCCCCTTCCGGGTCGACGATCTCGAGCAGGTCGCCGGCCTCGAGTTCGGCGGCGCGCGCCGAGCATGGCGGAATGCGGGTGAAGGAGATCGCCGCGTTGCTCAAGATCCGGTCCTCCGGAAGGGACAGCGCCAGTCGGCCTCGACCGCGCGGCCGCTGTACTGGCGGGTTTCGGCGGCGCTGCCCCAGTCGGCGAGATTGGGATTCAGCGAGCCCTGCAGCGCGAGATCGCGGGCGCGGGTGGCTGCCTGCATCTTCGCGTAACGGCCGTCGGCGCGCAGGCGCGCGAACTGCCGCTGCGAATTGAACACCAGCACCGGCACCGGCGCCCGCCGTGCCATGCGTGACGAGCCCGGATGCAGTCCGATCACGAAGAACGGGTGCTCGGCGAGGCTGAAGGAGAAGTCGCCGGCGTCCGGATCCGCGCCGACGCCTTCGGCCCAGGCATGCCCGCGCGCGACGTCGAGATCGTGCAGCTGCTGCAGCTGCTCCCACAGGCGCGCCTCGAACATGTGCTCGTCCATCGCGCCGTCCGGCGTGAACACCGCGGCCAACGAATGCAGCGCGGTCTCGCCGACGGCGACCTCGTCGAGCACCGGCGCCAGCCGCATCAGCGCATCGAGCAGCGGCGTCGCATTGCGCGGATCGGCGAGCGGACCGAGCTCGATCATGCGCAGGCCACCCTGGCGCAGCACCGCCTTCGCGGCGACGCAGGGAAAGGTCGCACGCTCGATGAAAGTGCGCAGGCGCTGCGCCTCGACACCGCGGGCAGGGGAATGCGGAACGCGGTCCGCGACAGGCATCGACGACATCGGCAACTCCAGCAGAAGTTGCAGGATGCTCGCGGCTGCGATGTGTCCGCGCCGTCGCGGCCGCGCGCGCGCGCGGGCCGCGGTTCACCAACATCGCCGCCCGGTGAAGGCCCGACCCCCACCCTCTGTAGGAGCGGCTTCAGCCGCGATGCTCTTCAAAAAAACATCGCGGCTGAAGCCGCTCCTACACCAGGGCATCGCGGCTGAAGCCGCTCCTACACCAGGGCATCGCGGCTGAAGCCGCTCCTACACCAGGGCATCGCGGCTGAAGCCGCTCCTACGCGAGGGCATCGCGGCTGAAGCCGCTCCTACAGGACGAACTGCCGGAACCGCCAGCCCACCGAACAGGTCCTTCGGATCGCGCAGCGCCGGGATCAGCCCGGCCTCGCGGCCCAGGCGCATCTCGGCGGCGACGTCGCGCAGCAGGCGCAGCGCGGAATAGTCCTCGAGCGCGAAGCCCACGCTGTCGAACA
>NZ_AUFF01000007.1 GCF_000426365.1 Arenimonas composti TR7-09 = DSM 18010
GCGAAAGCCGGCGCGGGTGGCCCACGTTCGGCTCGGCGCTCCACGAGTCGTGATCCGGATGGAGTTCCCGGCGGCGAAGGGCGGGACGAGCGCGCGCCGCGACGAAAGCTCCGCGGTCACCGCTGGCAGGCCCGATACAGGCCGCCACCGCCGATCGCCACGAATGGCGGTTCGTCCGCAACCGCGCAGAAAACGCTTCGGGCTTCGCGACTCGCGGGCGCTCGGGTTTCCAGTTCCCGAACCGCCGCAGAAGACCGGGCCCGGCCTCCGCGGAAGGCACAAGTTTTTCCCGAGCCGCGAGGAGGGAAAAAGCTTGTGACTTTCGCGGAGGCCGGGCTTGCGTACCCGTGTCCTGCGCGGAGGCCGGGCCCGCGCACCCGCGCGCTATCGGAAGAAGCCGCGGAAGGCGGCGATGGTCCGGTCGATGCCGTCTTCGTCGATGTCGAGGTGGGTGGCGAGGCGGATGCGCGGGCCACGGCCGGCGGCGATCACGATGCCGCGCGCGCGCAGGTGTTCCGCCAGTGCCTGCTGCGTGCCTTCAGGCACGGTGACGAAGACGAGGTTGGTATGGGCACCGTCGACCTGCAGCGCCGGGATCGCGCGCAGGGCCGCGGCGAGTTCGCCGGCGCGGCGGTGGTCGTCGGCGAGGCGGCCGACGTGATGGTCGAGCGCGTACTGGCCCATCGCCGCGAGGATGCCGGCCTGGCGCCAGCCGCCGCCGAGCACCTTGCGCCAGCGCCGCGCCTTCGCGATCAGCGCGGCGCTCCCGAGCAGCACCGAGCCGACCGGCGCGCCGAGACCCTTGCTGAGGCAGACCGAGACGCTGTCGAAGTGGCGGGCGATCTCGCGCGCCGGCACGCCGCAGGCGGTCGCGGCATTGAACAGCCGGGCGCCGTCGAGGTGGTAGCCGAGGCCGTGCGCGCGGGCGAAGGCGCCGGCGTCGGCGAGGTAGGGCAGCGGCAGCGGCCGGCCGTGCCAGGTGTTCTCGAGCGCGAGCAGGCGGGTGCGGGCGAAATGCGGGTCGCCTTCCGGCTTGATCGCGGCGGCGAGCGCGTCCAGCGGCAGGGTGCCGTCGGCCGCGTGCGGGATCGGCTGGGGCTGGACCGAGCCGAGCACGGCGGCGCCACCGCCTTCGTACTTGTAGGTGTGGGCGTCGGCGCCGACCAGGTATTCGTCGCCGCGCTCGCAATGCGCCATCAGCGCCAGCAGGTTCGACATCGTGCCGCTGGGCACGAACAGCCCGGCGTCGAAGCCGAGGTCGCCGGCGAGGCGGACCTGCAGTGCGTTCACCGTCGGATCGTCGCCGAACACGTCGTCGCCGACCGGCGCCCGCAGCCCGGCCTCGCGCATCGCCGCCGTCGGCTGCGTCACCGTGTCGCTGCGCAGGTCGCAAGGGGTCAGATCCCTTTTCTCCATGGCGTCATTTGACCACGTCGAAACGTCGCGGAGAAAAGGGCTCTGACCCCGGTTGTTGCAGGGGGAGTACCAGGCCCCGGTTCTAGCGCATGCGCCCCAGCGTGTCGTCTCCCCGCACGAAGTGGTGATACAGCGCCGCCAGCACATGCGCCCCGATGACCCAGTAGAAGGCGCTGCCGAGCGCCTTGTGCCAGTCCTCCAGACGTTCGGCGAGCGCCGGGTCGGGGGCGATCAGCGCCGGCAGCGCGACGTCGGCGAACGGCAGCCGCACCGCCTTGCCGTCGGCCCACGCGGTCGCCAGGCCGAGCAGCGGCTGCACCAGCAGGAAGGCGTACAGGGACAGGTGCAGGACGGCCGCGGGTAGCGCCTGCCAGAGCGGCAGCGGCGGGGTGATCGGCGGCGCCCCGTGGCGCAGGCGCAGGGCCAGACGCGGCAGCACGAGCACCAGCACGAAGATGCCGAGCCAGAAATGGCCCTGCACCATCAGCGTGCGCCCGAGCGAGCCGCGGGCGAAGCCGCTTCGGAACTCGATCGCCGCATAGGCGACCAGGACGAGCGCCGCCATCAGCCAGTGCAGGCGGCGCAGGGCGGGGCGGTAGCGCGGCGGATTCGGCGAGGTCATGGCGGGCTCCCGGAGGGGTACATGGCCACGATGCCGGAACGCTCCTGACACGACCTTGACGGCCGTCAAGGCCGTTCCCGCGCGGCCGGTACGCCGCTGCGCGGTCGCCGCCGCGATCGGCCACAATCGCCGCAGCGGAGAACGAGCCGGAGCCCATGACCACGATCGCCACCTGGAACGTCAATTCCCTCAACGTGCGCATGCCGCACCTGCAGCAGTGGCTGCAGTCCGCGCAGCCGGACATCGTCGCGCTGCAGGAAACGAAGCTCGACGACCCGAAGTTCCCCGACGACGTGCTCGCCAGTCTCGGCTACCGCAGCGTGTTCTGCGGGCAGAAGACCTACAACGGCGTCGCGATCCTGTCGCGCAAGCCTTTCACCGCCGAGTGCATCACCGCGGTGCCGGGCCTCGAGGACGAGCAGAAGCGCGTGATCGCCGCCACCGTCGGCGACCTGCGCATCGTCGACCTGTACGTGGTCAACGGTCAGGCGGTCGGCAGCGAGAAGTACGCCTACAAGCTGCGCTGGCTGGAGGCGGTGCGCGAGTGGCTGCGTGCGGAACTGCAGGCGCATCCGAACCTGGTCGTGCTCGGCGACTTCAACATCGCCCCCGACGACCGCGACGTGCACGACCCGGCGATCTGGAACGCCGACAGCATCCACTCCTCGACCGGCGAACGCGCCGCGCTGCAGTCGCTGCTCGCCCTCGGCCTGCACGACGCCTTCCGCCTGAAGAACGACGGGGGCGGCCACTTCAGCTGGTGGGACTACCGGATGGGCGCCTTCCGCCGCGGCCTCGGCCTGCGCATCGACCTGATCCTGGTCAGCGACGCGCTGAAGTCACGCGTCGCCGCCTGCACGATCGACCGCGAACCGCGCACCTGGGAGCGGCCGAGTGACCACGCCCCCGTCGTCCTCGAGCTCACCGACCCGTACCCGTAGGAGCGGCTTCAGCCGCGATCCGATCGGGCGATTGGCATCGCGGCTGAAGCCGCTCCTACAAAGGGGAGCGGTCAGTTGCCGGCTTCGGGCTTGCCGCCGACCAGGCCCGCGAGGTCGCCACCCGACAGGCCGACGTCCTTCATCAGCGAGTCGATCAGCGGCGCCTGGGCGCGATAACGCAGGGCGCTGGCGACGACCTGCTCGGCGAGGTTGCCTCCGTTCGCGCCACCACCGCCGTTGCCGCCCTCGACCGCCGCGGCGGCGCCGTTGCCGCCGCTCAGCCCGTCGACCTGGATGATCTTGATGCCGTCGATCGACTGCATCGGCTTGACGCTCTCGCGGATGATGTCCGGCAGGTGCTTGAGCAGGGCCAGTCGCAGCTGCATCGCGATCTGTTCGGCCGACAGCGTGTTCGCGGCCTCGTTGACCTTCAGCTGACCCTCGGCATCGACCGCGTAACGGGCCGCCGCGGCTTCGGCGCGCAGCTTCTCGGCGACGGCGTCGGCTTCGGCGCGCACCTTCTCGGCGGTCGACTCGCCCTCGGCCTCGATGCGGCGCTGGTCGGCGTTCGCGGTCGCCAGCGTGCGGATCGCCTCGGCCTTCTGCTCGGCGGCTTCCTTGTCGGCCTTCGCGGCGACGGTGATCGCGATCTGCTCGCGCTCGGCTTCCTTCGCCGCCTCGACCAGCTCGATGCGCTTCTGGCGTTCGGCGCGCTCGACCTCGCGCACGGTGTCGACCTGCTCGGCGGCCTTCACCGCCTCCGCGCGGGCGGCGTCGGCGGCGGCCTGCGCCTCGGACTGCGCCTTCGACTTCTCGGCGATCGCGATCGCCTTGTCCTGCTCGGCGAGCTCGACGATCTTCAGCTGCACGACGCGCGCGGTCTCGACGTTCTTCGCCTTCTCGATCTCGCGCTCCTTCAGCTGCTGCTCCATCGCGATGCGCTGCTCCTCGACCGCGCGCTGGGCGCCGATCTTGGCCTGGTCGATCTGCTGCTGCGCGGCGATCTGCGCGCCCTCGGCCTCCTGCTGCTTGGCGGCCTGCTCGCGGGCGATCTCGGCGGCCTGCGCGGCGCGGCGGATCTCGATCTCGCGCGCCTGCTCGAGCTTGGCGTACTCCTGGTCGCGGGAGATCTGCAGGCGCTGCTGCTCGGCCTCCAGGTTCTTGCGCTGCACCAGCACCTCGGTGTCCTGCTCGATCTCGTTGCGCTTCTTGCGGCGCAGCTCGATCGCCTCGGTCAGCTTGGTCAGGCCCTCGGCGTCGAACGCGTTGTCGGGGTTGAAGAATTCCTTGCTCGTCTGGTCGAGGCCGGTCAGCGACACCGACTCCAGCTCGAGGCCGTTCTTGAGGATGTCCTCCGACACCACCTGCTGCACCTTCTGCACGAACAGCGCGCGCTGCTCGTGCAGTTCCTCCATCCCCATCTCGGCGGCGACCGAACGCAGCGCGTCGACGAACTTGCCCTCGACCAGCTCCTTCAGCGCCTCCGGCTCCATCGTCTTCATGCCGAGCGTCTGCGCGGCGTTGGCGATCGATTCCTCGACCGGCTGCACGCGCACGTAGAACTCCGCCTGCACGTCGACGCGCATGCGGTCGCGGGTGATCAGCGCCTGCTGGCGCGCGCGCTGCACGTCCAGCTTCAGCGTGTTCATGTTCACCCGGATGATCTCGTGCAGCACCGGGAACACCAGCGCGCCGCCGTTGACGATCACCTTCTGCCCGCCGAAGCCGGTGCGCACGAAGGAGATCTCCTTGGTCGCGCGCCGGTACAGCCGGGCGACGATGAACATCACGAACAGCAGGAAACCGACCGCGACCGCCGCGATCATCAGGATGCCCATCAGGTCCATGCCCTTGAATTCCATCTTCAGCCTCTGGGGTGCAGTTCGGGGTTGTCGGTGCGGATCGCGCGGAAACGGTTGCCGTCCTGGGCGACGAGCAGAACGCTCTCGCCGGCGTCGAACGCCTCGCCGGCGTTGTCGGGTTCGAGCATCACGTAATGCATCTGGCCATGCTGGTCGCGCACTTTCGCCTGCGCCGGCGAGCCGCTGCGCGCCGTGCCGAGCACGATGGTCGCCATGCGTCCGACGAGGGTGGCGCGCGAGACGGCGTCGGTCTCGTCCTTCGGCAGCACCTTCGCCAGTACGCCGCCGAACACGCGAACACTCGGCAAGCTCACCGGCAGCGCCACCGGCGCCGCGATCCACCACGGCAGCAGCGCGCCGCTGAAGCTCCACAGCGCGCCCTGCAGCACGTAGCCGGTGATGCCGAACGCGACCAGGAACACCGCCACCAGGATCAGCACCGGCACCTTGCCGAAATGCAGCCAGCCGAGCAGGCGGTCGAAGTAGCCGGCGGCCATGATCTCGGAGCCGTCGACGTGCGCGTGCAGGTCGTGGTCGACGTCGAAGAAACCGTCGAGCAGGCCGTGCGAACTCAGCCCGAACACGAAGCCGAGCATCTCGATCGCCGCCAGGATCAGCATCATCGCCAGCGCGATCGTGAAGGGCAGGTTGTCCGCGGCGGTGATGAAGTGAAACATCAGCCCTCCGTCCGCGACTTGAAGCCGGCCAGGCGTTCGCGGATGCGCTCGCGGCGGGCGAGTTCGTCGAGTTCGCCGAGACGCGCCGCGTCCGGGCCACGCGCGGGCTGCGCGAACGTCGCCGGCGGGACGCGCGGCGTGCGCCCGGAGGCCAGTTCGTCCTCGAGTTCGCGGCGCCGCGCGGCGAGCGCGCCGGCCCAGGCCTCGAGTTCGTGCTGGCGATCGACCGCGTCGGCGATGCTGTCCTCGAGCACCGGCAGCTGCGCCTCGATGTCCAGCTGGCGGGCGATCGCCGCCTCGGCGAGATCGTCGCGGCCCTCGCGGACGGCGAGTTCGATGCGCTCCGCGAGCTCCTCGTGGCGGCGGTTCTCCTCCGCCAGCCGCTTCGTCGCCAGGTGGCGGGTGGCGATCGCCTGGCCGAGTTCCGCGCGGACCTCCTCCGCGGTCGCGTCCAGCTCGCGGATCGCCTGGGCCAGGACGAGGTCCGGCCCGGCGGTCTCGACGCGGTCGAGCAGCGCGTGCACGGAGCCGGCGATCAGCCGGCCGACGCGGGTGCCGATGGCTTCCTTCATGGCGTGGTCCTCTGCGGGGGATTGCTGCGGTCCAGGATCAGGCCGGCCAGCTCGAGCGTCCCCTGCATCCCCTCGGCGACGATGTCGGGATCATAACAAGGGGCCCTGCGGGTGACGCCGAGGCGCAGCACGGCCTCGATGTAGCGGAAGACGCGGTCGGCCAGGCCGGCCTCGAAGGCCTTCAGCGCCTCGTCGCCGCCCTTGCGCGGGGCCGGTGCCGGGCCGGCCATCAGGAACGCGGCGAGGTCGGGCAGCCAGTGCAGGCTGTCGGCGACGAGGTCCGAGCGCATGCGCCCGGCGGCCTCGCGCTGGCGCAGTTCGGCGGCGGTCGGCTCGAGCCGGTCGCGCAGGCCGGCGAGCAGCGATTCGTAGCCGCCGGCATCGCCGGCATCGGCACGGGCGCGTGCGATCAGCGCCCGTATTTTCTCGCTCGGCGTGCTCGCGCCGGGGATCCGCAGCGCCGCCAGGAACGCCGCATCGTCGTCGCTGACCCGGACGCTGAGGGGGATGGACTTGCCGGCCATGCCAGTGCTCCGCATTCACTTGATGACGAGTGTATGCGGATGCATACGGATGTCAACAGAAGGCGAGAAACGAGGAACGAGGAACGAGGAACGAGTGAAGGCCGGTGCGCCGCCAACTCGTTCCTCGTTCCTCGTTACTCGCTTTCAGATGAACTGGCGCTCGAACTCGCCCACCGTCATCGGCCTTCCGAACAGCCAGCCCTGCATCTCGTCGCAGCGCACCAGGCGCAGCAGCTTGGCCTGTTCCTCTTCCTCGACGCCCTCGGCGACGACGTGCAGGCCGAGGGCGTGGGCGAGGCCGATCGTGTTGGTCACCAGCGCGAGGCTCTCGGGGCTTTCGGCGATCCGGCCGACGAAGCTGCGGTCGATCTTCAGCACGTCGGCGGGCAGCTGCGACAGGTAGTTCAGCGACGAGTAGCCGGTGCCGAAGTCGTCGATCGCGACCCGGCAGCCGAGCTCGCGCACCTCGTGCAGGATGCGGATGCTGCGTTGGATGTCGTCCATCACCAGGCTCTCGGTGATCTCGACGTCGACGCCGTGTTCGGGGCCGGCGGCCCTGAGCAGCACGCCGGCGTCGCGCAGGAAGCCATCGTCGCGCAGCTCGCGCGCCGACACGTTGATCGCCAGGCGCAGGCCGCCGTGGCCGCGGCGCTGCCAGCGCGCCGAGATCGCGATCGCCTGCTCGAGTATCCAGCGGCCCACCGGCAGGATCAGCCCGGTCTCCTCGAGCAGCGGGATGAAGTCCAGCGGCGGAATCAGCCCGCGCTGCGGGTGCCGCCAGCGCAGCAGCGCCTCGGCGCCCGTCAGGTTCTGCGTGCGACCGTCGAACTTCGGTTGCAGGAACAGCTCGAACTGCAACTGCTCGACCGCGACGCGCAGCTCGCGCTCGATGTCGATGCGCTTCTGCGCGCGCTGGCCGAAGGCTTCGTCGTAGACGACGAGGCGGGCGCCGGTATTGCGCGCCTCGGACAGCGCCGACATCACGTTGCGCTCGATGGTGTCGGCGTCGTCGCCGTGCCGCGGCGCCTGCAGCAGGCCGCAGCGCAGGTCGGCGTAGACGTGCTCGCCCTGCACGTCGAACGGTTGTCGCGAGCAGGCCTCGAGCAGCGAGGTCATCGTCGCGACCGCCTGTTCGATGTCGCCGTCGCCGGCGAGCGCCACCGCGAACGAATCGTCGCCGTGGTGGGCGATCAGCGGCTCCTCGCCGAGCAGCTCGCGCAGGCGCGCGCCGATCGCGCGCAGCAGCGCCTCGCTGAACTCGCGTCCGCGCGAATCGTTGAACACGTGGAAGCTGACCGCGTCGAACAGCGCGATCGTCTGCGGTCCGGATTCCAGCCGCCGGTCGAGCTGTGTCGCGAACGCGATCCGGTTCGGCAACCCGGTCACCGTGTTGTGGAAGGCGAGGAACTCGAGCCGCTCGCTCTTGCCGATGAAGTCGATGCCGTGCTCGATCTCGCGCGCGAGCCGGCGCAGCAGCGCGTTCTCCTCGTCGTCGAAAGCGCCGCTCTGGCTGCTGTGCAGCACCAGCGCGCCCCACGGCGGCGTGCCCAGCGGCAGCGCGGCCTTGGCGCAGACATCGTCGCGGACGCGGCCGCTGGCATCGGTCCAGGCGGCGCCGTCCTTGCGCACCTGGGTGACCACCGGCGTGCCGGTCTGCATCGCCGCCAGCGCGGTCGACTGCTCGGAATCGCCGGTGGCGCCGGCGGCGGCGACCGCGGCCACGAGTTCCGGGTCGCCTGCAGAAGCGCCGACCCGCAGGCCGTCGTGATCGGTGTCGGCCTCGACGACGGTCGCCGCGAGGAAGCCGCCCTCGGCCACCGCCAGCTCGCAACACATGCGCAGCAGCTCGTCGGCGCTGCCCGCCCGCAGCACCGCATTGCCGAGCGCGCCGAGCACCGAACGCACGCGGCTGAGCTGGCGGATGCGTTCCTTCTGGGCGAACGACTCGGTCACGTCCCGATCGATGCCGCGGAAGCCGGTCATCCGGCCGTCCTCGTCCAGGACGGGGGTGGCGCTGCTCTCCAGGCGCACGCGATGGCCCTCGCGGTGACACCAGGTCACCACCCAGTTGCGCCAGCCCTTGCGCTCGCGGACGCACTCGGCCATGTGGACGGCGATCGCGTCGCGCTCGTCCGGGGCGGCGAACTTCAGCACCGGGGCGCCGACGAGCTCCGTGATCGACCAGCCGAGCACGCGTTCGGCGGCCGGGTTGCTGTAGGTCAGCACGCCGTCGATGCTGGATTCCCAGATCCAGTCGTCGGTGCTCTCGAGGATCGAGCGGAAGCGCTCCTCGCTCTCGCGCAGCGCCCGTTCTGCGACGACCCGCGCCTGCCGTTCGCGATTGACGCGCAGCGCGCGCTCGATCGCGCCCGGCAGGCGCACGAGGTTGTCCTTCAGCACGTAGTCGGCGGCGCCGCTGCGCAGCGCCTCGATCGCCAGTTCCTCGCCGATGGTGCCCGACACGAACAGGAACGGGATGTCGGGCGCCGTCTCCCGGCAGATCTCCAGCGCCTCGCGGCCGCTGAAGCCCGGCATCGAGAAGTCGCTGAGCACCACGTCCGGGGGGGCATCCGCCAGCCGCTGCCGCAGCGAGGCGGCGTCGGCCACGCGGTCGATCAGGAGTCCAGGGCCGAACCGGCGCAGGGACAGCGTGATCAGCTCGGCATCGGCCGTCGAGTCCTCGACCAGCAGGATGGACAGCCGTTCGCCCATCTCAGCCCGGTGCCTGGTTGGCGATCATCCAGTACATGCCGACCTGGGCCACCGTTTCCGCGAATTCGGCGAAGTCGACCGGCTTCACGATGTAGCTGTTGACCCCGAGGCTGTAGCTGGCCATCAGGTCGCCCTCTTCGCGCGACGAGGTCATCATCACCACGGGGATCGCCTTCAGCGCCGGGTCGGCCTTCATCGCCCTCAGCACTTCGAGGCCGTCCATGCGCGGCATCTTCAGGTCGAGCAGCACCAGCCGCGGCAGGCCCTGCGCGCGCTCGGCGTGGGCGCCCTCGCGGCGCAGGAACTCGAGCGCCTCGACGCCGTCGTTGACACGTTCGACCCGGTTGGCGATCCCGCGCTTGCGCAGCGTGCGCAGGGTCATCTCGGCGTCGGCGTCGGAATCCTCGACGAGCAGTACTTCGACGGTCTGGTAATTCATCGTCCCTCCGCTTCGGGGAGCTCGAAATGGAAACGGGCGCCGGCGCCGGGTTCGGCGTCGGCCCATACCTTGCCACCATGGCGGACCACGATGCGATGCACGATCGCCAGGCCCACGCCGGTGCCTTCGAACTGGTCCTGGGCGTGCAGGCGCTGGAACACGCCGAACAGCTTGTCGGCGTAGCGCATGTCGAAGCCCACGCCATTGTCGGCGACGGTGAAGTGAACCCGGTCGCCGACCCTGCGGGCATTCACCTCGACCCGGCGATCTTCGCCGCGGTCGCGGCTGTACTTGGCGGCGTTGCCGAGCAGGTTGAGCCAGACCTGGCGCAGCAGCGCCGGATCGCCCGCCACCGCCGGCAGATCGCCGAGCTTCAGTGCGTCCGCCGGCACCCCGTCGGTGACGATCTCGCCCCAGGCCTCGCGGGCCAGCGCGGCCATGTCGACCGGCTGCTTCGCGAGCGGCTTGCGCCCCAGCCGCGACAGGGCCAGCAGGTCGTCGATCAGCTGGCCCATGCGCCGCGAGGCGGTGCCGATCGCCTGCAGGAAGCGCTGCGGTTCCGGCGCCAGGCCGTCGCCGATGTCCTCGACCAGCATGCGTGCATAGCCGTCGATGTGGCGCAGCGGCGCGCGCAGGTCGTGCGAGACCGAATAGCTGAAGCTCTCCAGCTCCTGCACCGTCGTCTGCAGCTGCTGGTTGAGCTCGCGTACCTCGCGCTCGCCGGCCTTGCGCGTGGTGATGTCCTGGGCCATGCCGATGAAGCCGAGCAGCTCGCCGTCGGCGTCGCGCAGCCCGGCGACCGACAGCTGCACCGGGAAGCGGCTGCCGTCGCGGCGCACGTAGGTCCATTCGCGGTCGTCGCTGCGCACGCCGCTGTCGCCGGAGCGCACGGTGGCGAACGGGTCGCCGCCGAGCTCGGCGGCGCGCTCGGCCAGTTCCCCGGGGTCGTGGAAGGTGCGCGCCGGCAGCTTGCCGATCACTTCCTCCGGGCGGTAGCCGAGCGCCTCGCTGGCGGCGCGGTTGAACAGGCTGACGATGCCGGCGTGGTCGGTGCCGATGATCAGGTAGCCGGCGCCGTCGAGCATCGCCTGCTGCATCGCGTTGGCGCGCAGCAGATCGCGGCGCAGGCGCTCGCCGGCGGCGAGCTGGCCCAGCAGGGCGCGGCCGGCGATGAACAGCACCAGCAGGCCGAGTGCCGGCGCGATGTAGGCGGCCCAGCGCAGGCGGGTGCCGCCGGCCGCGGCCGCGGCATTGCGCTCGCGCAGCAGCTGGTGCTCGTCGTCGCGCAGGGCTTCGAGTTCGGCGCGCAGCGGCAGGATCGAGCCGTCGCCCTGGGTGCGCAGCAGGCGGCGCCCGGCGTCCAGGCCGTCGGCGGCGACCGCGGCGGTGGTCTCGCGCATGCGCGCGCGCCGGTCCTCGAGCAGTTCGCCGATGCGGTCGAGCCGCTGCTGCTGCTCCGGGTTGTCGCTGGTCAACTGGCGCAGCCGCGCCAGCTGGGAGGCGGCATCGGCATCGTAGCCGTCGCGGGTGGCGATGAAGGTCTGGTCGCCGGCGACGAGGTAGCCGCGGTGCGCCAGTTCCATGCGCAGCAGGGCGGTGTCGAACTCCAGGGCCCGTTGCAACACGACCAGGGTGTGCGCGACACGCGCGTCGGCCGCGAGCGCCGCCTGCCGCTGGCGTTCGACGAACACGGCGGCCGACGCGAACAGGGCGATCGACAGCAGCACGCCGAGGAGCAGCCAGAGCCGGCCGCGAATGCCGGTGTGTGCCTTGACTGCTCCGACGTCGGCCATGCCGTCCCCTTGATTGCGGTCAGTTCACCAGACAGCGTGCGAGGAAATCCGCCGACAGCCGGTAACGATGCAGCGCCGCCGGTCCGGAAAGGCCGTGGCGTGCGCCCGGATAGGTCATCAGTTCGAAAGCGACCCCGCGTTCCTGCAGCGCCGACATCAGCTTCGTGCTGTTGGTGAACAGCACGTTGTCGTCGGCCATGCCGTGGATCAGCAGCAGGCGCGAGCGCAGGCCGTCGAGGTGGCTGAACACCGACGCGCTGCGATAGCCGTCGGCATTCCGTGCCGGCAGGTCCATGTAGCGCTCGGTGTAGTGGGTGTCGTACAGCCCCCAGTCGGTGACCGGCGCGCCGGCGATGCCGCAGGCGTAGTCGTCGCTGGCCTGCGCCAGCAGCATCAGCGTCATGTAGCCGCCATTCGACCAGCCGTGCACGCCGATGCGCGCGGCGTCGACCCAGGGCAGCGAGCGCAGGAACGCGACGCCGGCGCGCTGGTCCTCGACCTCGACCGTGCCCTGGCGGCCGTACAGCGCCCCGCCGAAAGCCGCACCGCGGCGTGGCGTGCCGCGGTTGTCGAGGGAGAACACCACGAAACCCTGCTGCGCGAGGTACTGGTTGAACCAGTGGTCGGCGCGCGCCGGCCAGGTATCGATCACCGTCTGCGTCGCCGGCCCGCCGTAGACGTAGACGACGACCGGATACTTCCGCGCCGGATCGAAGCCCGGCGGCTTCAGCAGGCTGTAATGCAGGGTCTGGCCGTCGGCGGCGGTGAGGCTGCCGAACTCCGGCGCCCGGTGCGCGGCCAGGAAAGGCGCGTAGGGATGCGCCGGATCCCGCGGATCGTTCTCGACCAGGGTCGCCAGCACGCGGCCGTCGGCGGCGCGCAGCACCGTCTGCGGTGGCGTCGTCGCGTTCGACCACAGATCGACGAAGACGCTGGCGTCGCCGGCGAACGTGGCCTCGTGCATGCCGGCATCGGCGGTGAGCCGGCGCGGCGCACCGCCGGCGAGCGGCACCGCGTAGACGTGCTTCTCCAGCGCGCCGTCGCGGGTGCCGGCGACATAGGCGAGGCCGGCGCCGGCGTCGACCGCGAGCAGGGCATCGATGTCCCAGTCGCCTTCGGTGAGCGCATGCGCGGCACCGTCGTCGCCGATCCGGTAGAGGTGCAGGTGTCCGCTGCGCTCGCTGAGCCAGAGGAAGCCGCCGCCGGCGAGGAAATGGAGGCCGCCGTGCAGCGGCACCCAGGTGTCGGCGGTCTCCGCGACCAGCACCCGCTGCCGGCGGGAGCGCAGGTCGGCCTCGACCAGTTCGAGCCGGCGCTGGTCGCGCGACTGCCGCTGGAACGTCAGCCGCTGCGGATCCCGCCACTGCACGCGGGCCAGATAGATGTCGGGCTCGGGACCGAGATCGACGGCGCGCGCGTCGCCGCCGCCCGGCGCCACCACGTGCAGGGAAACCTGCACGTTCGCCTCGCCGGCGGAGGGATAACGCTGCTCGACCACTTCGGTGCGGTCCGGATAGACCTCGAAGCGCTTCTGCACCGCGACGCCGGCCTCGTCGATGCGGGCGTAGGCGATCGCCGAATCGTCCGGTGCCCACCAGTAGCCGGTATGCCGGTCCATTTCCTCGTCGGCGACGAACTCGGCGACGCCGTTGCCGATCGTGTCGCTGCCGTCGCGGGTCAGGCGGATCTCGCGGCCACTGGCCAGTTCGATGACCCACAGGTCGCGGCCGCGCACGAAGCTGACGTAACCACCGCGCGGCGACACCCGCGGGTCGGTCGCGAAGCCGTCGCCGTCGCGGGTGAGCTGGCGCACACGGTGGCCTTCCGCCGCGCGCAGGTCGTAGAGGTAGAGCTGGCCGCCGAGCGGGAACAGCAGCGCCTGGCCATCCGGCGCCCACTGGTATTCGACGATGCCGCGGTAGGCGGCGATGCGCTGGCGCTCGCGCCGCGCCTTCTCTTCGTCCGACAGCGTTTCGTCGGGGACCAGTTCGCTGGCGTCGACCAGCCGGCTGCGGCGGCCGGTGGCGACGTCGACCTGCCAGAGGTCGAGGCGAAAGCGGTCGTCGTCGCGCCCCTGCAGGAAGCTGACGACACGGCCGTCCGGCGACAGCGCCGGCTTCATCAGCGTCGGCCCCGACAGCGGCGCGCCGCCGGTGATCGCTTCGAGGGTCAGGCGGCCGTCGCTGGCGACGGCGGACGGTACGGAGAGGGTCATCAGGGCGGCGAGCAGCAGGACGGAACGGAGCATGGTCAGGCCAGGAAGCCGCCGTCGACGGCGAGCGTGGAGCCGGTCAGGTAAGCGGCGGCCGGGGACGCCAGGAACAGCACCGCCGGAGCGATCTCGCCCGGCGCGGCGACGCGCGCCAGCGGGATCGCGCGCAGCATGGTCTTCATGATGTCGGGGTTGCCGGTCAGCGCGGACGCGAACTTCGTGTCGGTCAGGCCGGGCAGCACCGCATTGACGCGGATGCCGTGCGGCGCCAGCTCCTTCGCGAAGCCCTCGGTCATGTTGACGATGCCGGCCTTGGTCATCGAATACACCAGCTGCCCGGGCGCGGCGCGGCGCGCATTGACCGAGGCGATGTTGACGACGCTGCCGCCGGCGCCGCGGTCGCGCATGCGCCGCGCGGCCTGCACCGTCGTCCAGAAGTAGCCGCGCAGGTTGACCTCGACGGTCTTCTCGTAGGCCGGCAGCGACATGTCCAGGGCCGGGCCGAAGTACGGGTTCGCGGCGGCATTGTTGACCAGGATGTCGACGGCGACGCCGTCGGCATCGAGCGCCGCGAACAGCGTCTCGATGGCGTGCGGCTCGCCGACGTGCATCTCGCGCGCCTCGGCGCTGCCGCCGGCCGCGCGGATCGCCGCGGCGACCGCCTCGCAGCCCTCGCGGCGACGGCTGGTGCAGACCACATGGGCGCCGGCCGCGGCGAGCAGGTGGGCGATGGACTCGCCGATGCCGCGCGAGGCACCGCTGACGAGCGCGGTGCGGCCGCGCAATTCGAAGATCGATCCGGACATGGTTTCCCCGGTGCGCCGCTGGAGGCGTCCGTTATGCTTCCGAGCCTAACAGGCCGCCGCACGGCCCGGAACACGGAGTGACTGTGACGCAGCGCAGGATTTTGATCACCGGAGCAGGCAGCGGACTCGGACAGGCCCTGGCGCACCGTTACGCCAGGGCCGGCGCCCGCGTGGCCTGTGTCGACCTCGATGCCGCCCGCGCCGAACTGACCCGCGCCGCGCTCCCCGGCAGCGGCCACCTCGCGCTGCAGGCCGATGTCGGCGGCGACGATTCGATGGAACAACTGCACGAGCGCATCGCCACCGCCTGGGGCGGGCTCGACGTGCTGGTGAACAACGCCGGCATCGCCACCGGCG
The DNA here is from genome assembly GCF_000426365.1 of Arenimonas composti TR7-09 = DSM 18010. Lineage (GTDB taxonomy): Bacteria > Pseudomonadota > Gammaproteobacteria > Xanthomonadales > Xanthomonadaceae > Arenimonas > Arenimonas composti. The sequence continues at coordinate 14,934 of NZ_AUFF01000007.1, forward strand.
GTGCGATGGTCGACACCACGATGGACGAATGGCACGCGGCGATCGAGGTCAACCTGCTCGGCGTCGTGCGCGGCTGCCGGCTGTTCGTGCCGATGCTGCTCGCCGGTGGCGGCGGCCAGGTGATCAATACGGCCAGCTTCGCCGGGCTCGCCGGCGCGCCTGGGATCATGAGCTACGGCGTCACCAAGGCGGCGGTGGTCGCGCTGTCGGAACAACTGCGCGCCGAACTGCACGACCGCGGCGTGCGCGTCAGCGTGCTGTGTCCGGCGTTCTTCCAGACCAACCTGCTGCAGAGCTGGCGCGGCGATCCGCGGCTGCGGGGCTTCGCCGAGAAGATGATGGCGACCTCGCCGGATACCCTCGATGCGGTCGCCGACCGGGTATTCGCCGCCGTCGAGCGCGGCGAGTTCCTGGTGCTGCCGACCCGCGACGAGCCGATGCGCTGGCGGCTGAAGCGCTGGCTCCCGGGCTTCTACTTCCGCCGCCTGCTGGCGCGGCTGCGCGCGAAGGCGGCGACGCACTGATGGACTGGCTGCTCTACGGCGCCAACGGCTACACCGGCCGCCTGATCCTGGAAGAGGCGCTGCGCCGCGGCCTGCGCCCGGTGCTCGGCGGGCGCAACCGCGAGGCGCTGGCGGAACTGGCGGCGCCGCACGGGCTGCCGGTACGGGTGTTCGCGCTCGACGATCCGGGCCTGGTCGCGACCGCGCTGCAGGACATCGGCCTGGTGCTGCACTGCGCCGGCCCGTTCTCGGCCACCGCGGCACCGATGCTCGAGAGCTGCCTCGCCGCCGGCACGCACTACCTCGACATCACCGGCGAGATCGACGTGTTCGCGCATTGCCACGCGCAGGACGCGCGCGCCCGCGACGCCGGCATCGTCGTGCTGCCCGGCGCCGGCTTCGACGTCGTGCCGACCGACTGCCTCGCGGCCCTGCTCGCCCGCGACCTGCCCGATGCGGACGCGCTGGTGCTCGCCTTCGAGGCCGGTGGCGGACCCAGCCCCGGCACGGCGCTGACCAGCGTCGAGGGGCTCGGCAAGGGCGGCCGCGCGCGCATCGGTGGCGTCGTGACCCGGGTGCCGCTGGCCTGGAAGACGCGCAGCTTCCTGCGCGAGGGCGTCGAGCGGCATGCGATGACGATTCCCTGGGGCGATGTCTACACCGCGCACGTGTCGACCGGCATTCCCGACATCGAGGTCTACATGGCGGTGTCGCCGCGCACCTCGGCGCGGTTGCGCCGCCTGCGCCTGCTCGGGCCGCTGCTCGGCACCCGGCCGGTGCAGGCCTGGCTGAAGCGGCAGGTACGTGCCCGCGTACGCGGTGACGACGCCCGGCGGCGCGCGGCCGCCGTCACCACCGTCTGGGGCGAGGCGCGGACGGCCGACCGCCGTGAGGTCCGTCGCAGCCTGTCCACCCCGAACGGCTACGACCTGACCGTGACGGCGTCGCTCGGGATCGTCGAACGCCTGCGGGCGGGGACGGCGGAGGCTGGCTTCCGCACGCCCTCGCAGTTGATGGGTCCGGACTATGTCCTGGGCCTGCCGGGTGTGGTGGAACTGCGCTCGTAAGCATCGCGCACCACGCTTGGCGCGCCCGCCGCCAGCCACTAACCTTCACCGGTCCGTCATCCGAGACAGCCCATGTCCCACGACCCCGCCGACGTGCGCGCGCCCGACGCCGTGCCCGTCCTGCACCACGGCAAGCGCCTGAGCCCGCTGGCTTCGCTGATCTTCGCCTCGCGCTGGCTGCAGCTGCCGCTGTACCTGGGCCTGATCGTCGCCCAGTGCGTGTACGTGTTCCTCTTCATGAAGGAGTTGTGGCACCTGATCCACGACGCCGCGATCCTCAGCGAGCAGGGGATCATGCTGCTGGTGCTCGGCCTGATCGACGTGGTGATGATCTCCAACCTGCTGGTGATGGTGATCGTCGGCGGCTACGAGACCTTCGTGTCGCGCCTGAACCTGCAGGGCCATCCCGACCAGCCGGAGTGGCTCAGCCACGTCAACGCCTCGGTGCTGAAGGTCAAGCTGGCGATGGCGATCATCGGCATCTCCTCGATCCACCTGCTGAAGACCTTCATCGACATCAGCAGCCTCGGTTCCCCCGAATCGAAGTTCACGACCGAAGGCGTGATGTGGCAGACGATCATCCACCTGGTCTTCATCGTTTCCGCGATGGGCATCGCCTGGACCGACAAGCTGATGCTGCACGCGACGTCCAAGCACAAGCACTGACCGCGACGGCGCGTCGACGCCGGCGTCGGCGCGGCCGGTACAATGCGGCATGGATGTATCGCACCTGCTCGATGGCCTGAATCCCGCCCAGCGTGACGCCGTGACGGCGCCGCCGGGGCACCTGCTCGTGCTCGCCGGCGCCGGCTCCGGCAAGACCCGCGTGCTGACCCACCGGATCGGCTGGCTGGTCGAGGTCGTCGGCGTGCCGGCGCACGGCATCCTCGCGGTCACCTTCACCAACAAGGCCGCCGCCGAGATGCGCGGCCGCGTCGAGGCGCTGCTCGACGGCGGCGGCCGCGGCATGTGGGTCGGCACCTTCCACGGCATCGCCCACCGGCTGCTGCGCCTGCACTGGCAGGAAGCGGGTTTGCCGCAGTCCTTCCAGGTGCTGGATTCCGACGACCAGATCCGCCTGATCAAGCGCATCGTCGCCGATCTCGGCCTAGACGAGGGCCGCTACCCACCGCGCCAGCTCGCCTGGTGGATCAACGCGCAGAAGGACGAGGGCCGCCGCCCGCAGCACCTGCAGCCGGCCGGCGGCGACATCCACGGACAGACCCAGCTGCGCGTCTACGAGGCCTACGAGGAGCGCTGCCGGCGCGCGGGCCTGGTCGACTTCGCCGAACTGCTGCTGCGCGCGCACGAGCTGTGGCTGCAGCATCCGGTACTGCTGGACCACTACCGCCGCCGCTTCCGCCACATCCTCGTCGACGAGTTCCAGGACACCAACGCGATCCAGTACGCGTTCGTGCGCGTGCTCGCCGGCGACACCGGCGAGGTGTTCGTGGTCGGCGACGACGACCAGGCCATCTACGGCTGGCGCGGCGCGAAGGTGGAGAACGTGCAGCGATTCCTGCACGACTATCCCGGCGCACGCACGATCAAGCTCGAGCAGAACTACCGCAGCACCGGCAACATCCTCGCCGCCGCCAACGCGGTGATCGCGCACAATCCCGGGCGCGTCGGCAAGCAGCTCTGGACGTCCGACGGCGACGGCGAGCCGATCGAACTGTTCGCGGCCTACAACGAGGTCGACGAGGCGCGCTTCGTCGTCGAGCGCATCCAGGCCTGGATCCGCGAGGGCGGCAGCGCCGGCGACAACGCGGTGCTCTACCGCTCGAACGCGCAGTCGCGCGTGCTCGAGGGCGAGCTGGTGCAGGCCGGCCTGCCGTATCGCGTGTACGGCGGCCAGCGCTTCTTCGAGCGCATGGAAGTCAAGGACGCGCTCGCCTACCTGCGCCTGGTCGCCAACCGCGACGACGATGCCGCCTTCGAGCGCGCGGTGAACACGCCGCCGCGTGGCATCGGCGGCAAGACCCTCGACGAGGTGCGCCGCTGCGCCCGCGAGCACGCGCAGTCGCTGTGGCAGGCGACGACGACCCTGGCCTGCGGCAGCCAGCTCGCCGGGCGCGCCCGCAATGCGCTGCGCGGCTTCGGCGAGCTGGTCGACGGCCTGCAGGCGGCGATCGGGCCGATGCCGCTGCACGAGCAGTTCGACCACGTGATCACCGCCTCGGGGCTGCGCGACCACTACGCGGCGGAATCGCGCGGCCAGCTCGATTCGCGGGTCGACAACCTCGACGAACTGGTGTCGGTCGCCAGCCGCTTCGAGAAGGGTGACGACGAAGCCTCCGAAGGCATGACCGAGCTGGTCGCCTTCCTCGGCTACGCCGCGCTGGAAGCCGGCGAGGGCCAGGCCGAGGCCGGTGCCGACGGCGTCCAGCTGATGACCCTGCACAGCGCCAAGGGCCTGGAGTTCCCGCAGGTGTTCCTGGTCGGGCTCGAGGAGGGCCTGTTCCCCGGTGCCCGTTCGGTGGAAGAGCCCGGGCGGCTGGAGGAAGAGCGGCGCCTCGCCTACGTCGGCCTGACCCGCGCCCGCCAGAAGCTGGTGCTGTGCTACGCGGAATCGCGCAGGATGCACGGCATGGAAACCCTGAACGCGCCGTCGCGCTTCCTGCGCGAGATTCCGCAGGCGCTGCTGCGCGAGGTGCGGCCGAAGGTGCAGGTGTCGCGTGGCGGCGGTTTCGCGCCGTCGCGGCAGCCGGTCGCGTCGTCGGTCGGGCCGGCCTTGCACCTCGGCCAGCGCGTGCGCCATCCGACCTTCGGCACCGGTGTCGTGATGGACGCCGAAGGCGGCGGCCAGCATGCGCGCGTGCAGGTCAATTTCGAGCGCGGTGGCGCCAAGTGGCTGGTGCTCGCCTACGCCAACCTCGAAGCCGTGTCGGCATGAAGCGGCGCGACCTGCTGCGCGGAGCCGGGGTCGCGGCGGTCGCCGGCGGGGTCGCCGCCTGCGCGCCGGGCCGCGACGCGCCGGGGGCCAATGTGCGCATCGAGCGACACTGGAAACTGGTCACCGCGTGGCCGACCAACTTCCCGGGCCTGGGCGCCGCGGCGGTGCGGCTCGCGGAGGCGATCACCCGTGCCAGCGGTGGCCGGCTGCAGGTCAGCGTGCACGGCGCCGGCGAGCTGGTGCCGGCCTTCGAGGTGTTCGACGCGGTCTCGCGCGGCGTCGCCGAGATGGGCCATTCCTTCGCCTACTACTGGCAGTCGAAGCTGCCGGCGGCGCCGTTCTTCTGCACCGTGCCGTTCGGCTTCAATGCCCAGGAGATGAACGCCTGGCTGCACGAGGGCGGCGGTCTGGTGCTGTGGCGCGAGCTGTATGCGCCGTTCCGGGTGATGCCGTTCCCGGCCGGCAACACCGGCGTGCAGCTCGCCGGCTGGTTCCGCGCGCCGCTGCCGGATGCCTCGGCGCTGGCCGGCCTGAAGATGCGCATCCCCGGCCTCGGCGGCGAGGTGCTGGCGCGTGCCGGCGGCGCCCCGCTGAACCTGCCGGCGGACCGGATCCGCCAGGCACTCGCCGACGGCGAGCTCGACGCCGCCGAATGGCTGGGTCCCTGGAACGACCTCGCCTTCGGCCTGCACACGGCCGCGAAGTACTGCTACTACCCGGGCTGGCAGGAGCCGGGTGCGACGGTCGAGGCGCTCGTGAACGCGGATGCCTGGAACGCCCTGCCCGCCGACCTGCAGGCGATCGTCACCGCCTGCTGCCGGGCCGAGAACGACGCCACCCTCGCCGAGTTCACCGCCCGCAACCAGAGCGCGCTGGACGTGCTCGTGCGCGAGCACCGCGTCGAACTGCGGCAGTTGCCCGACGACGTGTTGATGGCCCTGCGCCGCGCCGCCGACAGCGTGCTCGAGAACCTCGCCGGCAGTGATCCGATGGCGCGCCGCGCCTTCGATTCGATGCGCGTCTTCGCCGCCCGCAGCCGCGCCTGGCATGCGGTGTCGGAAGAAGCCTGGTACGCCGCACGGGCGTGACTTCCGGCCCAGACGAGCCGACTGCGGGCTGAATACCCCGAGTCCGGGGGGCGCCCGGGCCGCCGTACTGATGCCCCGTGTTCAACGGGAAACCTGTCATGGGCAAGTGGTTCAAACGGGTGGCGACGCTGGCGGGACTGTTCCTGGCCGCGGTCGCAGGCATCTACGGACTGGCGTGGTTGAAGTCGGAAGCAGCGCTGGCGCGGATCTACACGGTCGACGATCCGCCGCTGGTGTTCGCCGGCGACGAGGCCGAACGGGTGCGCGGCGAGCACCTCTACAACGTGCTGACCTGCGTCGAGTGTCATGCCGAGGGCGGCACCGGCAAGCTGTGGTTCGACGCCGGCCCGGTCGGCCGTGCGGTGGCACCGAACCTGACGCCGGCGGCGATCGCCGGCCGCTACGACGCCGACGGCCTGGCCGCGGCGATCCGCCACGGCGTCCGCCCCGACGGCACGCCGCTGCGCTACATGCCGGTCGGCGACTACCACCGCCTCTCCGACGCCGACACCGCCGCGCTGGTGCGCTACCTGCAGTCGCTGCCGCCGGCGCCGGGCCCGGCGGAAACCACGGTGATCGGGCCGCTGGCGCGGGTCCTGCACCTGTTCGGCAAGATCGAGATGGTGCCGGCGGAACTGCTCGACCACACGCCGCGCCGGCGCGAGGCGCCGCCGGTCGCCGCCACCGCCGCCTACGGCGATTACCTCGCCCAGGTCTGCACCGGCTGCCACGGCGCGGACTTCGCCGGGCAGCGCGTGCCCGGCACGCCGCCGGAGTTGCCGCCCGCCGCGAACCTGACGCCGCACGCCGACGGCCTGGCCGGCTGGAGCGAAGCCGACTTCCTGCGCGCGATCCGCGAGGGCCGCCGCCCCGACGGCAGCGAGATCCATCCGTTCATGCCCTGGCGCACGTATTCGCGGATGACCGACGTCGAGCTGCAGGCCATCTGGGCGCATCTGTCCCGGCTCCCGCCGGCGAAGAGCCGCTCCTGACCCACCGCCCCCCTCTGTAGGAGCGGCTTCAGCCGCGATGGTCGATGAAGAAGAGCATCGCGGCTGAAGCCGCTCCTACAGGTCGGGGTCCAGGTAGGCGGTCGGCCGATACCGCTCCATGAACCGCTCCGGCCGCGCCAGCGCGGTGAAGCCGGCCTGTGCGTACAGGCCGTGCGCGTCGGCGGTGGCGAGCATGTAGCGGCGCACCGTGCGCAGCGCGGGATGGGCGAGGGCGGCGGCGACGATCGCCTTCGAGATGCCGCGGCCGCGCTGCTCCGGAAGCACGAAGACATCGGCGAGATACGCGAACGTCGCGCGGTCGGTGACGACGCGCGCGAAGCCGACCTGGCGGCCGTCGAGCAGGGCGCTGAAGCACAGCGAGTTCGCGACGGCGCGCGCGACCACCGCGCGCGGGATGTCCGGACACCAGTAGGACTCGCGGCTGAGGAAACCGTGCACGACGTCGAGGTCGACCTCGGCCGAATCGGTGCTGATGCGAAGGCCGGGGATCGCCGGCGGTTCGAGGGACATGCGTGAAGGCTCCGGAGGGGCGCGGCGGGCATCGTAAACTCGCGGTCCGTGTACGCGCAGGTGTCCGTCCCATGTCCCGCCTCGTCCTGATCGACGGTTCGTCCTATCTCTACCGCGCGTTCTACGTGCCGCAGTTCGCCGGCTTCACCGCCCCCGACGGCAGCCCGACCGGAGCCCTGTTCGGCGTGCTGAACATGCTGCGCGCGGAGTTGAAGGCGGCGCCGCAATACGCGGCTTTCGTGATCGACGCCTCCGGCCCGACGTTCCGCGACGCGCTCTATCCGCAGTACAAGGCCAACCGGCCGCCGATGCCCGACGACCTGCGCGCCCAGGTCGAGCCGATGATGCGGATCGTCGAGGCGCTCGGTTTCCCGATCCTGTGCGAGCCCGGCGTCGAGGCCGACGATGTGATCGGCACGCTGGCGCTGCGCGCGCTCGACCATGGGCTGCAGGTGACGATTTCCACCGGCGACAAGGATTTCGCCCAGCTGGTGCGGCCGGGCCTGTCGCTGGTGAACACGATGACCGGCACCGTGCTCGACGAGGCCGGCGTTTTCGAGAAGTTCGGCGTGCGTCCCGACCAGGTGATCGACCTGCTGGCGCTGATGGGCGACAGCGTCGACAACGTCCCCGGCGTCGAGAAGTGCGGGCCGAAGACCGCGGCGAAATGGCTCGGGCAGTACGGCAACCTCGACGCGGTGATCGCGGCGGCCGGCGACATCGGCGGCAAGATCGGCGAGAACCTGCGCGCGGCGCTCGGGCGCCTGCCGCTGAACCGCGAGCTGGTGACGATCAAGACCGACGTGCCGCTGGCGAACACGCCGGAATCGCTGCTGCTGCGTCCGCGCCACGTCGAGGCGCTGCGCGAGCTGTACACGCGCTACGGCTTCACCTCGGCGCTGCGCGAGCTCGACGGCGGCGGCCCGGGTCCCGGCGGCGCCGCCGGCGCCACCGCCGCCGCGCGCGCCGCGAAGATCGCCGCGAACGCCGATGCGCCGCCGGATCCGTCGCTGTCGGCACCGGGCCGCTACGAATGCATCCTCGACGAGGCCGGCCTGCAGCGTTGGATCGCGAAGCTGCAGGCGGCCGAACTGGTCGCCTTCGACACCGAAACCGATTCGCTCGACCCGCTGCGCGCGAATCTGGTCGGGCTGAGCTTCGCGGTCGAACCGGGCGAGGCCTGCTACATCCCGGTCGGCCACGACTATCCCGGCGCACCGGCACAGCTCGACCGCGCCGCGGTGCTGGCGGCGCTGCGGCCGATCCTCGAGGACGGCGACCGTCGCAAGCTCGGCCAGCACGGCAAGTACGACCTGCACGTGCTGCGCCGCCACGGCATCGACGTGCGCGGCTACGCCGAGGACTCGATGCTCGCCAGCTTCGTCTGGAATGCCGGCGGCCTGCGCCACGACATGGATTCGCTGGCGGCGAAATACCTCGGCTACACCACGGTCAAGTACACCGACGTCGCCGGCAAGGGCGCTAAACAGATCCTGTTCTCGCAGGTCGCGCTGGACGACGCCACCCGTTACGCCGCCGAGGACGCCGACATCACCCTGCGCCTGCACCGCGTGCTGTCGGCGAAGCTGGCGACCGAGCCGGCGTTGCAGGCGGTGTACCGCGACATCGAGATGCCGCTGGTGCCGGTGCTCGCGCGGATGGAGGCCACCGGCATCCTGGTCGACGCCGAGGAACTGCGCCGGCAGAGCGCCGACCTCGGCCGGCGCATGCTCGCCGCGCAGCAGAAGGCGCACGAGGTCGCCGGCCGCAGCTTCAGCCTCGATTCGCCGAAACAGCTCTGCCAGCTGCTGTTCGAGGAGCTGAAGCTGCCGGCGCTGGTGAAGACGCCGACCGGCCAGCCGTCCACCAACGAGGAAGCGCTGGAGGCGATCGCCGACCAGCACGAGCTGCCGCGGCTGATCCTCGAGTACCGCGGCCTCGCGAAGCTGCGCAATACCTATACCGACAAGCTGCCGGAGATGATCCATCCGGACACCGGCCGCGTGCACACCAGCTACCACCAGGCCGGCGCCGCCACCGGCCGCCTGAGCTCGAACGATCCGAACCTGCAGAACATCCCGATCCGCACCGAGGACGGCCGCCGCATCCGCACCGCCTTCATCGCACCGCCGGGACGAAAGCTGGTGGCCTGCGACTACTCGCAGATCGAGCTGCGCATCATGGCCCACCTGTCCGGCGACCCGAACCTGATCGCCGCCTTCGAGGGCGGCCAGGACGTGCACCGCGCGACCGCCGCCGAGGTCTTCGGCATTCCGCCGGCGGACATCACCCGCGAACAGCGCAGCGCCGCGAAGGCGATCAACTTCGGGCTGATGTACGGCATGAGCGCCTTCGGTCTCGCCCGCAACCTCGGCATCTCCCGGGGCGAGGCGCAGGACTACATCGCGATGTACTTCAGCCGCTATCCCGGCGTGCGCGACTTCATGGAGCGGATCCGCCAGCAGGCGCGCGAGAACGGCTACGTCGAGACGGTGTTCGGCCGCCGCCTGCAGCTCGAGGCGATCAACTCGCGCAACCAGGCCCAGCGGGCCGGCGCCGAGCGCGCGGCGATCAACGCGCCGATGCAGGGCACGGCGGCCGACATCATCAAGCGGGCGATGGTGTCGGTGCAGGACTGGCTCGACCTGCAGGAGGGTCGGGCGGCGATGCTGCTGCAGGTCCACGACGAACTCGTTTTCGAGTGCGACGAGGCTTTCGTACCGGCATTGGTGGACGCTGTACGCAGTCGGATGGAATCAGCGGCCACACTGAGTGTTCCACTGGTCGTCGATGCGGGCGTCGGAAGCAACTGGGACGAGGCTCATTAGTGACGTAAGTCACGGTTTTTGCCGCGAAAATCACCGAAGTGAACAAAAACTGAATCCAATGTTTTCTTAACGCTCCCGTTCACGAACTTCTCATCCGCCGGGGGGTCTACTAGGCGCGTCGGATGCAAGGTCCGACGCAGGATCACTCCCTCCCCTGAGTGGATCCGAAAGGAGCCAGGTTCTCCCCAACCTCGGTCTCCACCCCTAACCCCGCGGGCTTCCCCTGGCCCGCGGGGTTTTTATTTGCGGCTTCCGGCTCAGCCGAGTTCCACCAGCCAGTCCCGCGGCTTCAGGTACTCCGCCAGCCGCGCCTCGGCGCTTCCTGCCTCCGGCGTCCAGCCGTATTCGAAGCGCACCCGCGGCGGCAGGCTCATCAGGATGCTCTCGGTGCGGCCGCCACTCTGCAGGCCGAACAGCGTCCCGCGGTCCCAGACCAGGTTGAATTCGACGTAGCGCCCGCGGCGATACAGCTGGAACTCGCGTTCGCGCTCGCCGTAGGGGTCGTCACGGCGGCGCTGCACGATCGGCAGGTAGGCGTCGAGATAGCCGTCGCCGACCGCCCGCGTATAGGCGAAGCTGCGTTCGAAACCGTCGGCGTGCAGGTCGTCGTAGAACAGGCCGCCGACGCCGCGTGCCTCGTCGCGGTGCTTCAGGAAGAAGTAGCGGTCGCACCAGGCCTTGTGCTCGGCATAGCGCTGTGGGCCGAAGGGCGCGCACAGGTCGCGGGCGACCGTGTGCCAGTGCACGACGTCCTCGTCGACCGGATAGAACGGGGTGAGGTCGAAGCCGCCGCCGAACCACCAGATCGGCGCCGCATCGGCCGGGCGCGCCTCGAAGAAGCGCACGTTCGCGTGCGAGGTCGGCACGTGCGGGTTGCGCGGGTGGATCACCAGCGACACGCCGCAGGCCCGCCAGGGCGCGCCGGCGAGCGCCGGCCGGTGCGCGGTCGCCGAGGCCGGCAGGGTGGCGCCGGCGACGTCGGAGAAGCCGACGCCGGCCTGCTCGAACACCGCACCTTCCTTCAGCACGCGGGAACGGCCGCCGCCGCCTTCGGCGCGCTGCCAGCTGTCCTCAATGAACCGGCTGCCGTCGACCGCCTCGAAAGCGGCGCAGATGCGGTCCTGCAGGCCACGCAGCCAGCTGCGGACGGCGTCGAAATCGCTCATGGGGAGGGTCCTGCGTGAACGGACGCGCATGATAGCCGGCGCCTCGCCGCTATAATCCGCGCGCCGATGAACCCTTCCGAATCGACCGCCGACGACCTTCGGGTCACCCTCGAAGACGGCGGCCCCGCGCTGATCCCGTTCCGCTTCGCGACCGCCGACGCCGCCGTCGGTGACGACGCGCTGCTGACGATCGCCTGCGCACCGCTGGCCGGCCCGCGGCGCGAGTCCTGGTTCGCCGGCGGGATCGGCGAGAGCGCGGCGACCAGCGGCGCCGCCTGGGCCCACGGCAGCCGCTATGCGATGGTCGCGGTCGCGATCGACGAGGTCGACGGCGACATCGAGACCGCCGCCGCGATCGCCTACCAGCGCCTGCTGGTCGCGGTGCGACCGTCGGCGCATCCCTACCTGCTGCGGATCTGGAACTACTTCGCGGCGATCAACCGCGGCGACGGCGACGACGAGCGCTACCGCCGCTTCTGCGTCGGCCGTGCCCGCGGCGTCGACGGCATGTTCAACGACCCGCCACCGGCGGCGACCGCGATCGGCACCGACGGCGAACCCGGGCGCCTGCAGGTGGTCGCGCTGTGCGCGCGCGCCCCGGCGGTGGCGCTCGAGAACCCGCGGCAGACGCCGGCCTGGCGCTATCCGCGCGAACACGGGCCGGTGGCGCCCGGCTTCTCCCGCGGCGCCGTGCTCGACGCCGACGGCGAGATGCCGCAGCTGCTCGTCTCAGGCACCGCCAGCATCGTCGGCCACGTGTCGCAGCACCTCGGGGACTGCGGCGCGCAGCTGCAGGAGAGCCTGCGCAACCTCGCCGCGCTGATGGACGAGGCGAAGGCGCGCACCGGGGTCGCGTTCGCCTTCGAGCGCTGCCGGGCGCTGCGCATCTACCTGCGTCGGCCGGGCGACCTCGCCGCCGCCCGCGCCGTGCTCGCGGCGAGCGGGATCCCGCTCGAGCGAGTGGCCTGGCTGCGCGGCGACGTCTGCCGGCGCGAGCTCGACGTGGAACTCGAAGGCGTCTTCGCCTGACCCATCCGTTGGTTCACCCGTAGGAGCGGCTTCAGCCGCGATGCTGTCGAGGCCTCGGCTTCAGCCGCGATGCTTTCGAGACATGGGCTTCAGCGGTGAAGGTTTCAGGAGCATCGCGGCTGAAGCCGCTCCTACAGGGTGCCGGGGCGGGTCAGTCCTTCAGGCTGCGCTCGAAGAGCTGGAAGATGCGGCGGTACTGGTCGTACCAACTCTCCGGATGCTGGTAGCCGTGGCGCTCCAGCGGATAGCTGGCGAGCTCCCAGTGGTCCTTCTTCAGCTCGATCAGGCGCTGCGCGAGGCGGACCGAGTCCTGGTAGAAGACGTTGTCGTCGATCATGCCGTGCGAGATCAGCAGGTGGCCCTGCAGGTTCTGCGCGTACTCGATCGGCGAGGAGAGGCGGAACGCCTCCGGGTCGACATCCGGCGTGTTGAGGATGTTCGACGTGTACTCGTGGTTGTAGGTCGTCCAGTCGGTGACCGGGCGCAGCGCGGCGCCGGCCGCGAAGGTTTCCGGCGCGCGGAACAGGGCGATCAGGCTCATGAAGCCGCCGTAGCTGCCGCCGTAGATGCCGACGTTCTCCGGGTCGCCCTGGTGTTCGCGCACCATGTACGCGACGCCGTCCAGGTAGTCCTCGAGCTCGGGCTTTCCCATCTGCCGGTAGATCGCCGTGCGCCAGTCGCGGCCGTAGCCCTCGGAGGCGCGGAAGTCGAGGTCGAGCACGAGGTAGCTGTTCTCCACCAGCAGCTGGTGGAACATCTGCTCGCGGAAATAGTTCGGGAAGCGGTGGCTGACGTTCTGCAGGTAGCCGGCGCCGTGCACGAACATCACCACCGGATAGCGGCGGCCGGGCTCGAGCGTTTCCGGACGGTAGAGCTTGCCGTGGATGCGGCCGGCGCCGTGCGTCGACGGCACTTCGACCATGACCGGCGCCAGCCACTCGCGCGCGCGGTAGTCGGCCGTGCGGGTGTCGGTGAGCACGCGCGCCGCGCCGCCGGTGACCGGCTGCAGCGCCAGCTGCGGCGGCGTGTGGTGCGCCGACCAGCGCACGAGCAGCTGCTGCTGGTCCGGCGACAGCACGAAGGACTCGACGCCGTCGAGCGCCGTGACCTCGCGCACGTCGCCGCCGTCGCGCGACACCGTGCACACCTCGTAGTCGCCCGGCCACGCGCGGTTGCACAGGAAGTAGGCGGCGCTGCCGTCGGCCGTCCACACCGGTTCCGAGGCCTCCCAGCGACCGGAGGTCAGCGCTTTCGCGCGCCCGCCCGGCGCCAGCGTGTACAGGTGCGACCAGCCGCTCTGCTCGGACAGGAACCACAGCGTGCGGCCGTCCGGCAGCCAGCCGAAATCGTTGAAGTTCCAGTTGATCCAGCCCGGGTCGGTCAGCCGGTGCTGCGGCTGCAGGCGGCCGCCGGCGAGGTCGACCGTGGCGATCCAGCGATCCTTGTTGTCGACCGCGCGCGCCATCAGCGCGACACCGGTGCCGGCGTCGTTCCACAGCAGACCGTCGATGCGCACCGGCCGCTCGCCCTCGAGCGCCGGCAACTTCGCCGCCGCACGCAGGTCGGCGAGCGGATCGGTGGCGATCCCGGGCAGGGCGGCCAGGACCAGCGGCCGCACGCTGCCGTCCTGCAGGTCGACCAGGCGCAGCTGCTGGCCCTTCGGCGGATTGCGGCCGACGCGCACGCGCACGTCCTCGACTTCCTCGTAACCCGACTCGGTGACGTAGCGCGGCATCTTGCCGGCGCGGCCGGTTTCGCCGCCCTTGGCTTCGGTGACGACGACCAGCCAGCGGCCGTCCGGGGAAAGCGCGGTGGTGGCGATCACGACATCGTCGCCGAGGTAAACCGGCGCCGGCGCCCGCGTCGGGTCGGCGGCACGCAGCGCCTCGGCGTGCCGGCGCAGTTCATCGCGCTGCGCACGTTCGCGCGCCAGTGCCGCGCTCAGGCGCAACTGGTGGTCGCGCAGCGCATCGGCGGCCGGCGGCGCGTTCGGATCCTTCTCCGCCTTCACGATCGCCACCGCCTCGACCAGACCGCTGCCGGCCACCCAGCGATACCAGTCGTTGCCCTGGCGCCACAGCACGTCGCGGCCGTTCGCGGCGAAGCGCGGCGCATCCTCGGCCTCGGCGCTGCGGGTCAGCTGCTGCAGCCGTCCGCCCTCGCGCAGGAACACGTCGCCGTTGCGCACGAACAGCGCGCGCCGGCCGTCGGTCGAGAGCACCGGCCGTGCCGCATCGATGCCGACGAGGTCGGCCGCCTCCAGCTTCGTCGCCTCGCCGCCGGTCACCGCCAGCCGCCAGGTGTCGCGCACCGGCGAGCCTTCGCGCTTGAGCGTGAAGTAGACGGTGTCACCGGCCAGCGACCACCACGCGTTCTCGACCGGCGGCCCGATCCAGTCCGGGTGCGCCATCGCCTGGTCGAGCGTCAGCGCGGGTCCGGCCGCCGCGGCCGGCAGCGCGATTCCCAGCGACAGGACGAGGGCGAGGCGGAAGGCGAGCGGATGACGACGCATGGCGGCTCCAGAGCAGGGGCAAGGCCGGCAAGCCTAGCAAGCCCGCGATCGCGATCGCCCCTGCCGGCGGTCCCGCCGCGCTGGGCCGGCGGCGGCGAATGCCCGCATAATCGCCGCAGCCCGACGTGGTGACCCATGCAAGCTTTCGTCTACAAATCCCTGCGACGTCAGGGCAGCTATCTGTACCTCGCACGGCGCGACGATTTCTCGACCGTGCCCGAGCCGGTGCTCGCACCGCTGGGCCGGCTCGAATTCGTGCTCGAGTTCGCGTTGACCGCCGACCGCCGCCTCGCCCAGGCCGATCCGGCGGTGGTGCGGCGCAATCTCACCGACCGCGGCTTCCACCTGCAGGTGCCGCCGACGATGCCGGATCCGATGGTCGATGGCTGACGGCCGCCGCGCGATCCCGCTCTGGGCCTGGCTGCTCGCGGCCGTCGCGCTGACCCTGTCGCTGCTGGCGCCGTCGCCTTTCGCGACATTCGCCGCCTTGCTGGCACAGCCCGCCTGGGCCGCCGGACTCGCCGGCTGGCGCGGCCTGCGCTCGCCGGCGCTGGCCGATCGCCTGACCCTGCGCAGCAGCCTCGGCGGCGCCGGGCTGTGGCTCGCCGCGGCGGCGTTGCTGGCGCTGGCGGTCGGCTGGCCGCTGGCGGCGCTGCGCGAGACCGGATCGCTGGCGGCGGCGCTGGCCCTGAGCGCGCTCGCGGGTGCCGTGCTGCTGTGCGTGTGGCGGGCCTGGCCGGCCTTCGCGCTGGCGCTGCGCGAGGGGGCGCCGCCGCAGGCCCTGACGGCGGCGGTCGGCACCGCCACGGCGCAGGACGCCGGGCGGGGGTTCGTGGTCGCGCTGGCCTGCTTCCTGCTGCTCGTGGCGATCGTCGCGATCGCGTGGCCGGGCCTGCTGCCGGCGGCGTGGCGGGTGCCGGCGGTGCTGGCGCTGCTGCCGTTGACGGTCGGCGTGCACCTGCTGGTGCAGGCCTGCGGGCGGCCGCCGGCGCCGCGGCCGCTGGCGGCGCTGCCGATCGTCGGCGACGACGAGGCGGACCGCCGGCCCGTCGCGCCGGTGGCGGTCGACGACGACCCCGACAGCCGCCTCTACGCGGCCGCCCGCGCCGGCCGCATCGATGCCGCCCTGGCCGCGCTCGAACTGGGCGCCGATCCGGCGGCGGCACCGCTGCCCGGCGAGCGCGACCAGCGCACGCTGCCGATGCTCGCCGCCCTGCTCGGCGACCTGCGGCTGCTGCGCGAGCTGATCGCCCGCGGCGTCGACCTCAATGCCGAACACGGCGGCCTGACGCCGCTGCTGGTCGCCACCCGGGACAGCTGGCACGGCCGCCCCGAAGCGGTGATGACCCTGCTGACCAACGGCGCCGATGCCCGCCATCCCGATGCCGACGGCAATACGCCGTTGCACCATGCCGCGCGCAGCACCGACGCCGCCGTCGCGGCCCTGCTGCTCGATGCCGGTGCCGTGCTCGACGCGCTGAACGGCGAAGGTTTCAGCCCGCTCGGCATCGCCTGCGCCGCGGGCAACTGGCGGCTCGCGCGCTTCCTGCTCGAACGCGGCGCCAAACCGGAGCCGAAGGACGGCCAGCCGGCCCTGCTCGCCGCCGCCGCCGGCGACGACGATGCCGCCGGCGTGCAGCTGCTGCTGCGCCACAAGGCCAAGGTCGACGGCCGCGGGCGCGGCCACCGCAGCGCGCTGATGGTCGCCTGCGCCGCCGGCAATGCCGAGATCGTCGGCGAGCTGCTCGACGCCGGCGCCGACCGCAATGCCCGCGACGAGGACGGCATGACGCCGCTGCTGGAAGTCGCCCGCGGCGGTCACGCGGCGGCGCTGGCGCGGCTGGCGCAGGCGCGCCCGGACGTGGCCGCGGTCGACGCGCACGGCCGCAGCGCCCTCGTACTGGCGACGATGGGCGGCGCCGGCGCCGACTTCGTCCGCCACCTGATGGCGATCGGCGTCGATCCGGAACTGCGTGACGCCGACGGCCGCCGCGCGCTCGAGCACGCCCTCGGTGCCGGCCGCTGGCCGCTGGTCGCGGTGCTCGATCCGCACTATCCGCTGCCGGCGAGCATCGCCGAAGGCCTGGCCCAGGGCCCCTTCGAAAAGTCGCCGAAGGAACTGCTGCGCGAGGCGCTGGTCAGCGGCAGCCTGGAATCGGCCGACGCGATGCTGCGCCATGGCGCCGGCCCGGAGCCGGTCGCGCTGGCGGCGCTGCTGCTCGATTTCGCCGGTGACGGTCGCCTCGAGCTCGTCGACTGGCTGCTGCGCCATGGCGCCAGCGCCGAGGTGCCGGTCGACGGCCAGCACGGCGCGCTGTTCCACCTGCTCGCACGCGGCGGCAGCGCCGCGCCGGCGCTGCAGCGGATGCTCGAGCACGCGGTGCCGGTCGGTGGCCGCGGCGGGCTCGCGCGCTGGCTGCAGGCCTGTCTGACCGGCGAACACACCACGCGTGGTCACGAGCAGCTGGCGCTGGCGCTGCTCGAACGCGGCGCCGACGCCTTCGGCGCCGATGCCGGCGATCCGCCACTCGGGCTGGCGATCCGGCTCGGCTGGCTGCGCCTGGCCGAGGCCCTGCTCGCCGGCGGCGCCGACCCGAACGCCCGCGACGGCCGCGGCCATACGCCGCTGCACGCCGCCGCCAGCCTCGGCCGCGAAGGCGCGCTGCGGGTGCTGATCCGCCACGGCGCCTCGCCGGCGCTGACGGCGCCCGACGGGCAGACGCCGCTGGGCCTGGCACTGGTCGCCGACCGCCGCGAACTCTCGCACTGGCTGGAATGGCGGCACTGGCAGTTGCCGGGACGGGCGCTGCAGGCGTCCGACCTGCCGTCGGCGGCGATGGCCGGCGACGCCGACGCGGTGCTGCGCCTGCTCGAACTCGGACTGCCGGTGAACGGCGTCGACGCCCAGGGCTGCACGGCCCTGCTGCGCGCCGCCGGCGGTGGCCACGACGTGGTCGTCGCGCTGCTGCTCGAACACGGCGCCGACACCGCGATCGCCGCGCGCACCGGCGCGACCCCGCTGTCGGCGGCGATCAGCATGCGCCATGTCGGCGTCGTCGACCGCCTGCTGCGCGCCGGCGCCCGCGCCGACCAGGCGCTGCCCGGCGAGGTGACGCCGCTGATGCTGGCGGCCGCGCTCGGCCAGCCGGAACTGATCTCGCGCCTGCTCGCGCACGGCGCCGACCCGCATGCGCGCGACGCCCAGGGGCTCGGCGCGCTGCACTGCGCCGCGCTGCACGCGTTCTCGTCGCGCGACCGCCAGCGCGTGCTCGCCCTGTTCGACGTGCTGCTGATGGCCGACGTCGACGCCGACACCGGCAACGAAGCCGGGCAGACGCCGCTGCTGCTGCTGCTCGGCGCCCGCGCCGAGCCGGGCACCGCCTGCGACGAGGACGTGCTGCTGGCCGTGCTCGACCGCCTGGTCGGCGAAGGCGTGGACCTCGAGGCACGCGACCCGCGCGGCTTCGGTCCGCTGCACCTGGCGGCGATGCACGGCCTCGCCCGCGTCGTGCAGCGCCTGCTGCGCGAAGGCTGCAACCGGCAAGCGCGCGATTCGCTGGGGCGCACGCCGCACGACATCGCGGTGCTGCGCGGTTTCGTCGACGTCGCCGCGGAGTTCGAGCCGGCGCGCGCGTCGCCGTCGCTGGCGCGCTTCCTGCGCGAGCCCGGCAGCTGACATCGCCGCTGTCGCGGTCCGGACCGCCGGTCCTGCCGACGAGCGTCCGTACCTGTCGACCTCCGTTTCGGACACACTGGTGCCGCCGACGCAGACGACCGGTCGCATCACGGTCGACGTCGACGGCAGCGTTGTGGACGTCTCGCTCGACGGTGCCGAACGGCTCGGCGCCGAGGTCATCGCGGGTTACGAGAACGTGGTGCGCGGATGGCGTTTCGAGCCGGTGACCGAGGACGGGCGGCCGGTGCGCGCCGTCGCCCATATGCAACTTTCGCTGGTCGCGGCGCGCGACCTCGCGCGCGACCGGGCGAGCTTCGGGATCCGGCACGTCATATTCCTGGATCCGCCGACGTCGGCGGGCGGCGAGCCGGGCCGCCGGAGCGCAGGACTGAGGCCGCCGAACTATCCGGAGGAAGCGCTGCGCGCCGAAGCCGGGGCGGAGGTGATGCTGCTGGTCCAGACCGACGCCGAGGGAAAGGTCCTGGCTGTCCACGCCGACACCGTGACGCTGCTTCGGGCCGACCTGGGCAACCGCGCCGAACGGATGGCGAACCGCTTCGCGCGCGCCGCCGAACGGGCCGCGAAGCGCTGGCAGTTGCCCGGCTACGCCGACGGATTCGTGCGGGTCCCGGTGCGTTTCATCGTCGGGAGCGGCGATCTGTGGGAGCGCATGTACCCAGTCGCCTACGAACCCGATCCGTGGGTGCTGGCGACGCGCGCGCGGTACCAGCCGGAACTGCTGTCGGCGGACGGCGCCGCGCCGTCGAAGCTGCGCCTCCAGTCCGAGCTGGAGGGCGTACCCGGGCTGGACGGCGGCGGCTGAGGACGGGCTCAGCCCGGCCGGTCGCCGCCGGCGGTGCCGCCGCGGCGCTCGTCGGACACGATCCTGCCGTCGACGAGCGTGATGGTGCGGTCGCAGGTGTCCGCCAGGCGGGGGTCGTGGGTCACCACCAGCACCGCGCAGCCGAACTGGCGGTTGAAGCGGCGCAGCAGTTCGAACACGTCGGCGGCGGTTTTCGTGTCGAGGTTGCCGGTGGGCTCGTCGGCGAGCAGCAGCGAAGGTCGCGTCACCAGCGCGCGCACGATCGCGACCCGCTGCTGCTGGCCGCCGGAAAGCTGGTCGGGGCGGCGGTCGGCGAACTTCTCCAGGCCCACGTCGGCGAGCAGCGAGCGGGCGAAGTCGACGGTCTCGCGCTCGGGTTTGCCGCGCGCGACCATCACCGGCATCAGCACGTTCTCGAGCGCGCTGAAGGCGCCGATCAGGTGGTGGAACTGGAACACGAAGCCGAGGTGGCGGCCGCGCAGCGCGGTGCGGCCCTCGTCGTCCATCGTGTGGGTCGGCTGGCCGTCGAGCCAGAGCTCGCCGGCGGTCGGCGAGTCGAGCAGGCCGATCAGGTTCAGCAGCGTGCTCTTGCCGGAGCCGGACGGCCCGACGAGGGCGGCGAAGTCGGCGCTGTCCAGGCGCAGGTCGATGCCGTGCAGCACCTCGACCTCGTTCGGTTTGCCGATGTTGTAGGACTTGCGCAGCTGCTCGAGCCGCATCACCTCGCGGATCTCAGGCATGGCGGATCGCCTCCACCGGGTCCAGGCGCGAGGCGCGCGAGGCCGGGACCGCCGCGGCCACGACGCCGGCGACCGTCGCCAGCGCCATCGCCGCCGGCACCAGGCTCGGCGGCATCGGGATGAAGAAGAGCTTCGGCCCGAAGGTGTTGAAGGCCGCGACCAGCAGCCAGCCGCCGAAGGCGCCGAGCGCCGAGCCGATCAGGCCGAGCACCGCACCCTGCACCAGGAACACCGAAAGCATCTGCCGCCGGCGCGTGCCCATCGCGCGCAGGATGCCGATCTCGCGCGTGCGCTGCACGACGCTCACGGCCAGCACGCTGGCGATGCCGAGCGCGACCGACAGCGCGACGAAGGCGCTGATCATCCGCGTCGACAGGCTCTGCGAGCGGATCGCATTCATCAGCTGCGCATTGGTTTCCATCCAGCTTTCGGCGCGCAGGCCGGTCAGCCCACCGATGCGCGCGGCGACGCGATCGGCGGCGAACAGCTCGGCGACGGTGACGTCGATCAGGGTCACCCCGCCGGGCAGCCCGAGCAGCGACTGCGCCTGCTTGAGGTCGACGTAGACATAGCGCGCATCGAGTTCGCGCACGCCGAAGGCGAAGATGCCGGCGACGTTGACGATCGCCTCGCGGCCGTCACCGGCATCCAGGCGCAGCTTGCCGCCGACGCGCAGGCCGAGGTCCTCGGCGAGCTGGCGGCCGATCACCGCATCGCCGGAACCGACGCTCAACCGGCCCTCCAGCATGTTCTGGTCGAGCGGAATGACCCGCAGGTAGCGCGCCGGCTCCATGCCGATCAGCGCGACCGACTGCACCGCCTCGCCGCGGCGGCCGAAGGCGGGGCCGGACACCACCGGCGACGCGGCGGTGACGCCGGGCAGGGCATCGAGCACCGCCAGCACCTGCGGCCAGTCGTCGATCGGCCGCAAGGCCTGCGCGCGCGGGTCCTCGAGCACGAGACGGCGCACGCCGTCCGGGGCCGGCGCGATGCGGTTGAGCTCGCGCGGCGCCTCGACGCGCACATGCGCCTGGGTGCCGAGCGTGCGCGCGATGATGTTGGCCTGCAGGCCGCTGATCAGCGCGGTGACGAACACGATCACCGCGACGCCGACGGCGATGCCGACCAGGATCAGCGTGGTCTGCGCCTTGCCCTGGCGCAGGAAGCGCAGCGCGAGGGTGGTCTCGATCCACATGCGCTCAGTCGAGCTGCACGGGCAGTTCGCCGCGGCTGCGGTCGGCGCCGGTCTTCGGGGCCGGCTGTTCGTCGATGCGCACGCGGTCGCCTTCCGCCGGCAACGCGTCGCGGGCCAGCGCGGTCGCGGCGAGCACGCGGTCGCCGGCCTGCAGGCCTTCGCGCACCTCGCTCATCGCCAGCCCGCGCAGGCCGAGTTTCACCGGCACCCGCTGCACGCGCCCGTCGCGCACGCGCAACACGAGGGCGGTGCCGCGGCCTTCGTCGACCTCGAGCAGGGCGTCGTCCGGCACCACCAGCGCATCGGCGGCTTCGCCGGTGGTGATCGTCGCGGTGACCGTCATGTCCTGGCGCAGGAAATCGACCTCGTTGCCGAAGCGCAGGCGCACGTCGACGGTGCCGCGGCTAGGGTCGACCGCCGGGGCGATGTGGTGCACGGTCGCGGCGAAGGGACGGTCGGGGAAAGCATCGGCGATGCCGGTCGCGGGCTGGCCGACGGCGATGCGGGCGAGATTCTTCTCGTCGAGCGGAATGCGCAGCTCGCCCGGGTCGTCGCGGGCGATCTCGAACAGCACATCGCCGGCGCGCACGATGTCGCCGGGTTCGACGCCGCGGGTCAGCACGGTGCCGGCGACGGTCGCGCGGACCTCGGCGCGGGCGAGTGCGGCCTCGGCGGCGGCGAGGCGTTCGCGCGCCTGCGTCTCGCGGGCGCCGCCGGCGAGCGCTTCCACCGCGAGTTGCGCCTGTTCGGCGGCGGCGCGGGCGGCGATTTCGGCCTGCACCGCCTGTTCTATCTGTTCGCGGGTCACCAGCTGGCGTTCGCCGAGTTCGCGGCGGCGCGCCAGTTCGCGTTCGGCCTGGGCAAGGCGGGCGCGGGCCTCGCGCAGCCGGGCGCGGGCATCGGGCAGTTCGGCCTCGCGCAGGGCGGCGAGCGCCGCGGCGGCTTCGTCGCGCTGGGCCTGCAGGTCCTGGGCGCGCAGTTCGACCAGCAGGTCGCCGGGGGCGACGCGGTCGCCTTCCATCACATGGCGGGCGACCACCAGGCCGGCGATCTCGGCGCCGACCTGCACCCGCGACGGCGCCGCGACGCGGCCGGTGGCGACCACCGTCTGCACCACCGGGCCGGCTTCGACGGTATAGCCCGGGAGCTCGGGGCCGCGCGCTTTCGCGAACAGCCAGGCGGTGATCAGCAGCAGGGCGAGTACGGCCGCGGCGAGTTGCCAGCGGCGGAGTCGGAAACGGGGCATGGGCGGGTCGGCGAGGGGGACGGCCGATCATCGCGCGGGATGGGGTGGGTGGTCGATGAAGCCGGGCGGGACGCAATGGGATGGCTGCGAGAGGCCCGGAAACGGGGAAGGCCCCGCGGGCGGGGCCTTCTTGCATCGCGGGTGGGGCAGCGCGGGTGGAGTATCGCGGCTGAAGCCGCTCCTACAGAGGTCGATGAAGCGCTCAGCGCTTCATCGACTGGAAGAACTCGTCGTTGGACTTGGTGTTCTTCATCTTGTCGAGCAGGAATTCCATCGCCGCCAGCTCGTCCATCGGGTGCAGCAGCTTCCGCAGGATCCAGATCTTCTGCAGCATGTCCGGCTCGATCAGCAACTCTTCGCGGCGCGTGCCGGAGCGGTTGATGTTGATCGCCGGGTAGACGCGCTTCTCGGCGATGCGGCGGTCCAGGTGCACTTCGCTGTTGCCGGTGCCCTTGAACTCCTCGTAGATCACCTCGTCCATCTTCGAGCCGGTTTCAACCAGCGCGGTGGCGATGATGGTCAGCGAGCCGCCTTCCTCGACGTTGCGCGCGGCGCCGAAGAAGCGCTTCGGGCGGTGCAGCGCATTGGCGTCGACACCACCGGTCAGCACCTTGCCGGAGCTCGGCACGACGGTGTTGTAGGCGCGGGCGAGGCGGGTGATCGAGTCGAGCATGATCACCACGTCCTTCTTGTGCTCGACCAGGCGCTTGGCGCGCTCGATCACCATCTCGGCGACCTGGACGTGGCGCGCGGCCGGCTCGTCGAACGTGGACGAAATGACCTCGCCGCGCACGCTGCGCTGCATCTCGGTCACTTCCTCGGGGCGTTCGTCGATCAGCAGCACGATCAGGTGCACGTCCGGATGGTTGTGCAGGATGGCCTGGGCGACGTTCTGCATCAGCATCGTCTTGCCGGCCTTCGGCGGCGACACGATCAGCGCGCGCTGGCCCTTGCCGATCGGCGACATCAGGTCCATCACGCGGCCGGTGATGTCTTCCGACGAACCGTTGCCGCGCTCGAGGCGGAAGCGCTCGCGCGGGAACAGCGGCGTCAGGTTCTCGAACAGCACCTTGCCCTTCGACGCCTCCGGCGGTTCGCCGTTGATGGTGTCGACGATGTTCAGCGCGACGTAGCGCTCGCCGTCCTTCGGGCTGCGGATGCGGCCGGAGATCTCGTCGCCGGTACGCAGGTTGAAGCGGCGGATCTGGCTCGGCGAGATGTAGACATCGTCCGGGCCGGCGAGATAGCTGGCGTCGTCGCTGCGCAGGAAGCCGTAGCCGTCCGGCAGGATCTCGAGCACGCCGTCGCCGGCGACGCCTTGCGGGTGGCGGGTCAGGATCTTCAGCAGCGCGAAGGTGACGTCCTGCTTGCGCATGCGCGCGACGCCTTCGTGCAGGCCCAGCTTCTCGGCGATCTCGAGCAGCTTGTACGTGGGCATCCGCTTCAGGTCGTTGAGGCTGTAGACCGGGAAGTCGGGCGGCAGCTGCGGCGGCGGGCGGTCGTTGCCGCCGCCATTGCCCTGGCCGCCCTGGCCATTGCCTTCGAACTCGCCGTCGCCACCGCGTTCGCGGTCGCGGAAACGGTCGCGCTTGTCACGGAAGCGGTCACGGCGGTTGCGGCGGCCGCCACCTTCGCGGAAGCCCTGCGGGTTCTGCCCCTGGCCACCCTGACCCGGGCCCTGGCCCTGGCCACCTTCGTCACCGTCGCGGCTGCCGCCGGAGGCGCCCTGGGCGTCGCCGCCGGTCGCGCCGCCGCCGTCGCTGCGCTCGGGCGCGGCTTCGCGGCGCTCGCCGGCGGGCGTATCGCCACCGCGCTCGGCGGCCGGCCGCGGCTCGGGCGCCTCGGCCTTCGCCGGGGCGGCCGCGGGCGCGGGTGCCGGTGCGCTCTCGACCGCCGGAGTGGCGGCCGCAGCGGCGGATTCGGGATTGGCGGCCGCGCGCGTGCGACGCGGGCGCTTCTCGGCGGGGGCGCCGGAGTCGTTGCTGTTTTCGGACACGGAATTCACCTCGCGAACGCGAGCGTGTGGGAGAAGGGGGGAGTACAGAGGGTGGACGCGAGCGGCGTCCGACGTGGCAACGCTATCACCGGCAGGGCCGCGGCGACAAGCCGCGGCCCGCGGGAAACATTCAGGCGACGGCCTTGTCGAGCATCTGGGTCAGCAGCGCGCGGATGTTGCCCGGCACGCCGACCTGGGTCGCCTCGACCTTGCCGCCCTTGAAGAGCAGCAGGGTCGGCAGGTTGCGGATCTGGAACTGGCGGGCCACCTGCGGATTCTGGTCGAGGTCGACCTTCACCACCCTGGCACGGCCGGCGTAGCTCTTCGCCAGCTCGTCGACGATCGGGCCGATGGCCTTGCACGGGGCGCACCAGGGCGCCCAGAAATCGACCAGCACCGGGGTCGACGACTCGAGCACCTGCGCTGCGAAGTCGGCGTCGCCCACATGAAGCACCAACTCGCTCATGCGTCAAACTCCTGATTTTCTTGGGGGATGCGGCCGGCCCCGGCCGCCGTTACTGGGGTAAACTGGGGCGCTTTCCGAAATCATTCAACCGCCAGCGGCATCCCAGGATCGTGAACGCAGTGTGCGTTTCTCCGGACCGGCCGCGCAAGCGCGAAGCCCGCGCAACCAAGAGACCCGAATGTCCGACAAGCCGCTGACCGACATCTCCTTTTCCAGCTTCGCGCTGCATCCCGCCCTGCTCGCCGGGCTCGAAGCCGCCGGCTTCACCCGCTGCACCCCGATCCAGGCCCTGACCCTGCCGATCGCCCTGCAGGGCCGCGACGTCGCCGGCCAGGCACAGACCGGCACCGGCAAGACCCTCGCCTTCCTCGTCGCGCTGATGAACCGGCTGCTGACCCGTCCGGCCCTCGCCGAGCGCAAGCCCGAGGATCCGCGCGCGCTCATCCTCGCCCCGACCCGCGAGCTGGCCATCCAGATCCACAAGGACGCGGTGAAGTTCGGTGCCGATCTCGGCCTGCGCTTCGCCCTCGTCTACGGTGGCGTCGACTACGACAAGCAGCGCGAACTGCTGCAGCAGGGCGTCGACGTGATCATCGCCACGCCGGGCCGGCTGATCGACTACGTGAAGCAGCACAAGGTCGTCTCGCTGCACGCCTGCGAAGTCTGCGTGCTCGACGAGGCCGACCGCATGTTCGACCTCGGCTTCATCAAGGACATCCGCTTCCTGCTGCGGCGCATGCCGATCCGCACCGAACGCCAGACCCTGCTGTTCTCGGCGACGCTGAGCCACCGCGTGCTCGAGCTCGCCTACGAGCACATGAACGAGCCCGAGAAGCTCGTCGTCGAGACCGAGACGATCACCGCCGCGAAGGTGCGCCAGCTCGTCTACTTCCCGGCCGACGAGGAGAAGATCCCGCTGCTGATCGGCCTGCTGACGCGTTCGGAAGGCCATCGCACGATGGTGTTCGTGAACACCAAGGTCTGGGTCGAGCGCGTCGCGCGCGCGCTCGAGAAGGCCGGTTTCCGCGTCGGCGTGCTGTCCGGCGACGTGCCGCAGAAGAAGCGCGAGTCGCTGCTCGGCCGCTTCCAGAAGGGCCAGCTCGACATCCTGGTCGCCACCGACGTCGCCGCCCGCGGCCTGCACATCGACGGTGTCAGCCACGTCTACAACTACGACCTGCCGTTCGACGCCGAGGACTACGTGCACCGCATCGGCCGCACGGCGCGCCTGGGCGCCGAAGGCGACGCGATCAGCTTCGCCTGCGAGCGCTATGCGATGTCCTTGCCCGACATCGAGGCCTACATCGAACAGAAGCTGCCGACCGCGCCGGTCGATCCCGAACTGCTGGTGCCGGTGCCGCGCGCACCGCGGCCGAAGGTCGAGGGCGAGGACGACGGCGAGAGCATCGGCGCGATCTACCGCGAGGTCCGCGAGGCGCGCGCCGCCGAGGACGAGAAGCGCGGCCGTGCGCCGCGCGGTGGTGGCGGTGGTGGCGGCCGTAGCGGCAGCCGCGGTCCGCGCGGCGAGGGTGGCCGTGGCGACGGCGCCCGTGGCGAGGGCCGCGGTCGCGGCGAGCGGCGTCCGCGCCCGGCCGCGGCAGCCTCGGACGCGCCGGCGGTGGAAACGCCGGTGGCCGAGGGCGCCGAGCGCCCCGCCCAGCGTCCGCAGCCATCGGCACCGCTGTCGGCCGATCCGTCGGCGCCGCCGCGCAAGCGCCGCCGGCGTCGCCGCGGCCGTCCGGTCGAGGGCGCCGAGGCTGGCGAGAACGGCACGCCGCGGGCCGCCGAGTCGAAGCCGTCGGCGGCCAGCACGGCGCCGCCGTCCGCACCGGCATCCGGCAAGCCTTCGCTGCTCGGCCGCCTGAAGGCCGGGCTGCGTTCGCTGGTCAAGCGCAGCCCGCCGACCGGCCACTGAGCCCCCGCGGCGACGCATGTCCCTGCTTCGCTTCGACAATGTCTCCAAGACCTGGCCCGGCGTCGCCGCCGGGCTGAGCGACGTCAGCTTCCGCGTCGAGGACGGCGAGATGCTGTTCGTGACCGGCCATTCCGGCGCCGGCAAGAGCACCCTGCTGCGCCTGGTGCACCTGTCCGAGCGGCCGAGCCGCGGCACGGTGCTGTTCGAGGAACGCAATCTCGCGAAGGTGCGCGGCAGCAAGGTGCCGCTGCACCGGCGCCAGGTCGGGGTCGTGTTCCAGGACCACCGGCTGCTGACCGACCGCACCGTGTTCGACAACGTCGCGCTGCCGCTGCTGATCGCCGGCACGCCGGCGGCCGAGGTCGGCAAGCGGGTGCGCCATGTGCTCGACCAGGTCGGCCTGGGTGACCGCGGCAAGGCGCTGCCGCTGCAGCTTTCGACCGGCGAACAGCAGCGCGTGGGCATCGCCCGCGCGATCGTCGCGCAGCCGAAGCTGCTGGTCGCCGACGAACCCACCGGCAACCTCGACCCGCAACTGGCGGCCGAGATCATGCAGCTGTTCGCTTCGCTGCCGGCGCTCGGCACGACGGTGATGATCGCCAGTCACGACCTCGCGCTGGTCAAGCGCATGCGCCGGCGGGTGCTGGTGCTCGACCATGGCCGCCTCGTCGACGACATCGCCCCCGAGGACCTCGCCGCATGAGCCGTCGCGAGGTGCCGGCGAAACCCGCCGCCGCGGCGACCCGCACCGTGGCCACCCGCCGCCGGCTGCGCGCCTGGCGCGAACAGCATGTGCATGCGTTGCTGTCGAGCCTGGGCCGGCTCGCGCGGCGGCCGTTCGCGACCCTGCTGACGGTCGGGGTGATGGCGGTGGCGCTGGCGCTGCCGCTCGGCCTGGGGCTGGCGCTGGCGAACATCGAGCGCTTCTCCGGCAGCGTCGCCGAGTCGCGCGAGGTCAGCGCCTTCCTGAAGCCCGACATCGACGCCCACACCGCCCGCTCGCTGGCCGGCGGCCTGACGATGCGCCCCGACGTCGCCGAGGTGAAGGTGAAGACGCCGGAGGAGGCGCTCGCCGAGTTCCGGGCGATGAGCGAACTCGGCGACGCGCTCGACCTGCTGGCCGAAAACCCGCTGCCGGCGGTGCTGGTCGTGCAGCCGCGCGACGACGGCGCCGCCCTGGTGGAGGCGCTGCAGCTGATGCCGCAGGTGGAATACGTGCAGCACGATGCGGTCTGGCGGCAGCGGCTCGGCGCCTGGCTCGGCTTCGGCGAACGCCTGGTGCAGGTGATCGCGGTACTGCTCGGCCTCGGCGTGCTGCTGGTGGTCGGCAATACCGTGCGCCTGGACATCGCCGCCCGCGCCGAGGAGATCGGCGTGCTGCAGCACCTCGGCGCCACCGACGGCTTCGTGCGCCGGCCGTTCCTGTATCTGGGCGCCTGCTACGGGCTGCTCGCCGGTCTGTTCGCCGCCGGTCTGCTGGCGGCCGCCGGCCAGGCCCTGCAGCCGCGGCTGGCGGCCCTGGTCGCCAGTTACGGCAGCCGCTTCACCCTCGAGGGACCCGGCTGGCAGGGTGGCGGCCTGCTGCTGGTCGCGGCCGCCGGCATCGGGTGGCTGGGCGCGTGGCTCGCGACAGGGCATCATCTACGCCGGACCCGTCCCACGGACGTGTGATCAATGAGCAGCCCCGTCTTCCGCACCTTCGACACCAGTCAGCCGCGCATCATGGTCGTGGACGGCTCCAAGGTCGTGCGCAAGATGATCGAGGGCGTGCTGCGGCAGCAGTTGCCCGGCATGGAGTTCGTCGGCTGCGAATCCGGCGAGGAAGCCAAGGCCGCGCTGCAGTCCGGCCAGATCAACCTGGTCACGACCGCGCTGCGCCTGCCGGACATGGACGGCCTCGACCTCGCGCGCTACCTGCGCGAGCACACGCCGCAGGCCTACATTCCGATCATCGTGGTCTCCGGCGACGTGCAGGAGCGCCTCGAGAGCCGGCAGATCAGCGACGACGTCACCGACTACTTCGACAAGTCGCTCGGCTTCAACGCGCTCGCCGCCTTCATCAAGGGCTATGTCGCGCCGGAGTCGGAAGCCGGCGGCGAGGTGCTCTACGTCGAGGACAGCCGCGTCGTCGCGATGGCGACACGGCGCATGCTCGAGAAGCACGGCTTGACCGTGGTGCATGCCACCGGCGTCGAGGACGCGATCGCCCATCTGGAGACCGCGAAATCGCAGGGCAAGGTGCCCGGCCCCGACGTCGTGCTCACCGACGTCTACCTGAAGGGCGAATTGACCGGCAAGGACCTGCTGAAGTCGATCCGCAGGGATTTCGCCTACGCCAAGGGCCTGCTGCCGGTGCTGGTGATGACCGGCGACGCCAACCCCGCGAACCAGACCGACCTGCTGCGCGCCGGCGCCAACGACCTCGTGCAGAAGCCGATCGAGGAGCGCCTGCTGGTGACCAAGCTGCTGTTCCAGCTGCGGGTCGGCCGGCTGCTGCGCGAGAAGGCGGCCCGGAAGGCGTGAACACGCCGCCGGAGGCGGCCGGCGACGACCGCGTCCGCCTGCATCCCTCCTGGAAGGCGCGCGTCGGCGAGCACCTGCTGCAGCCGAAGATGCGCGAACTCGCGGATTTCCTGCGCGCACGCAAGGCCGCCGGTGCGCGCATCTACCCGCCGGGGCCGCGGATCTTCGCGGCGCTGGACGCCACCCCCTTCGACGAGGTCAAGGTCGTCATCCTCGGCCAGGACCCCTACCACGGCCCTGGCCAGGCCCACGGGCTGTGCTTCTCGGTCGCGCCGGGCCTGCCGGTGCCGCCGTCGCTGCAGAACATCTACAAGGAGATCCAGGCCGACCTCGGCATCCCGCCGCCGGACCATGGCTGCCTGCTGCCCTGGGCGCGCCGCGGGGTGCTGCTGCTCAACGCCGTGCTGACGGTCGAGGACGGCCAGCCGGGCGCCCACCAGGGCAAGGGCTGGGAGGGCTTCACGGACGCGGTCGTCGAGGCCCTGGACCGTGAACGCGAGGGCCTGGTCTTCATGCTCTGGGGCAGCTACGCCCAGGCCAAGGGCAAGCTGCTGCGCGGCCGCCACTGCGTGCTGCGGGCCCCGCACCCCTCGCCGCTGTCGGCGCACCGGGGCTTCTTCGGCTGCGGCCACTTCGGCAAGGCCAACCGCTGGCTGGCCGGGGCCGGGCTGGCGCCCGTCGACTGGTCACTGCCCGGCCGGGCCGAGGTCGAGGCGATGCTCGCGGCCCCTTGAAGCCGCCGTTCCGGTCCCCATCACCACTCGACCGTCAGCTTCCCGAGCGTTGCATGAACGCAACGGTCAGGGAACTTTCGGGCCGTTTAGCACTCCAATGGGGCCAGTGCTAGACTCCAGCCCATGAACGAGGACCGCATGACGACCAACGCGCTGATCGCCAACCAGATGCCGATCCCGAGTGCGCTCGGGTCGCTCGACGCCTACATCTCGGCCGTGAACCGGGTGCCGGTGCTGAGCGTCGAGGACGAGCAGACGCTGGCGCGCCGCTACCGTGACGAGGAAGACCTCGACGCCGCCAAGGCGCTCGTGATGTCGCACCTGCGCTTCGTGGTGCACGTCGCCCGCGGCTACCAGGGCTACGGCCTCGGCATGGGCGACCTGATCCAGGAAGGCAACATCGGCCTGATGAAGGCGGTGAAGCGCTTCGACCCGGACCAGGGCGTGCGCCTGGTGTCCTTCGCGGTGCACTGGATTCGCGCCGAGATGCACGAGTTCATCCTGCGCAACTGGCGCATCGTCAAGGTCGCCACGACCAAGGCGCAGCGCAAGCTGTTCTTCAACCTGCGCAAGAGCAAGAAGCGCCTGGGCTGGATGAACGACGCCGAGGTGACCGCGGTCGCCAACGATCTGAACGTGTCCAAGCGCGAGGTGCTGGAGATGGAGTCGCGCCTGTCGGGCCGCGACATCGGCTTCGACGCGCCGACCGACAGCGACGACGACCACGCGCCGCCGTCGCCGGTCGCCTACCTGCGCGACGAGGACGAGGGTCCGGCCGAGGCCTACGAGCGTTCGAGCAGCGAAGACGACCAGCTCGAGATGCTGCGTGAGGGCCTGCAGCGCCTCGACGAGCGTTCGCGCGACATCATCCGCCGCCGCTTCCTCGGCGAGCCGAAGGCGACGCTGCAGGAACTGGCCGACGAATACGGCGTCAGCGCCGAGCGCATCCGCCAGATCGAGGCGAACGCACTGAAGAAGATGCGGACGCTGTTCGCGGCCTGAGCCGCGGTCTGCACAGATGACGAACGGCCCCGCGATGCGGGGCCATTTGTTTTCAGGCTCCGGAAGCCTCCGCGGATTCGCCGGCGTCGGGTGACGGTGCGGCATCGGCTTCCGGTTCGGGCGATTGCGGCTCCGGCTCTGGCGCGGGCGCGGGCGCCGGCAACTCGGGCTCCGGCTCGCTCCCCGGCACGGGTTCGCCCGGCGACGCCGGCAAGGGCTCCGGCGCCGCGGCCGGCATCGCGACCGGCACCTCTTCGCCGGTGGCGGTCAGGATGATCGGCGTCCGTCGCCGGCGCACGTCCGACCACACCGGGCCGAGGCCGTCGGTGGACCCGGTCTCGTTGTCCGTGCCGGTGCCGGTGTCGGTATCGATATCGGGCGCGGCGGCGTCCCCGGCGGGAAGGGCGGTCGGCGCGACGGCCGCCGGCGCATCCGCGGCGACCTCCGCCGGCGCGTTCCCGGCGATCTCCATCGGCGCCTCGGCAGGGGACTCCGGCGCGGGTCCCGCCACCGCCGCCGCCGGATCGGGCACCTCCCAGCGGAAGGCGCGGATGGCGTCCTCGAAGCGCTGGGCGTCGCGGTGGTAGCGCTGGATGCCGGGATAGCGCAGTTGCACCAGCAGGCGGGATTCGCCGTGGTCGACGGCGTATGCGGTGAAGATCATCCCGTTCGCCTGGATGGTCGAATGGCGCCAGCCGCGGTTGCCGCCGATCCGCGCGCGCCGCGCCGGGCGGCCGGTCGGCGCGATCATCGTCGGGTCGGCGAGCTGCGCGGCGGCGACCCGCGCGTCGATGCCCCAGGTCGTCGCCAGCGGCATCACGGTCAGGGTGAACAGCGCCCGCGGCAGCACCTCGCCCTCGCGCACGAAGGTCCAGGTCCAGCCGTTCGCGCCGACCTGCGCGGCGTCGTCGGGCGCGACGAAACCGTCGGGGAGCTCGAAGCGGCCCACGGGCGTCGCCACCTCGTCGGCGGCGGCGCTGCCGGCGGCGATCAGCAGGAGCAGGGCGGACCAGCGGATGGGCACGGTCGGGTTCCGGTGGGCGACGGCCCGCACATCGTCGCCATTCCGCCCGGGCATCGCCAGCCCGCGCGCCGCGGACGAACTCAGTCCGGCGGTGGACGCCCCGAGATGATTCGCGCGTGGCGCTGATAGGTCCAGTACGACCAGCCCCAGTTCAGCAGCACGATCAGGCGGTTGCGGAAGCCGATCAGGAAGAACAGGTGGGCGACGAGCCAGAACCACCAGGCCAGCAGGCCGGACAGGCGCAGGCGCCCGAAGTCGACGACGGCGGCCATGCGGCCGATCGTCGCCAGGTTGCCGAAGTCGCGGTAACGGAACGCCGCTGACGGCGTGCCGCGCAGGCGGGCTCGGATGACCGCGGCGACGTGCGCGCCCATCTGCTTGGCCGCCGGCGCGACGCCGGGGACCGCGCGGTCGCGTCCGGCATCGCGCACCGCCGCGAGGTCGCCGGCGACGAAGACCTCCGGTCGCCCGGGCAGCGACAGGTCGGCCTCGACCGGCACGCGGCCGGCGCGGTCGGTCGCGACGCCGAGCTGGGCGCCCAGCGGCGAGGCGGCGACGCCGGCGGCCCACAGCACGGTCCGCGCCGGCAGGCGTTCGTCGCCGATCGCGACGCCGTCGGCGTCGATCGCGGTGACCGGCCGCCCGGTGTGCACCTCGACGCCGAGCCGCTGCAGCATCGCCCGCGTCTTCTCCGACAGTTCCTGGGGCATCGTCGCCAGCGGCCGCGGCCCCGCTTCGACCAGATGCACGCGGGCGCTGCGCGGGTCGGCGTGGCGGAACTCGCGCGGCAGCGTGTGGCGGGCGATCTCGGCGAGCGTGCCGGCGAGCTCGACGCCGGTCGGGCCGCCGCCGATCACCACGAAGTTCAGCCAGGCCGCGCGCGCGGCCGGGTCCGGTTCGCGCTCGGCCGCCTCGAACGCCGACAGGAGGCGGCGGCGGATCGCCAGCGCGTCGTCGAGCGTCTTCAGCCCGGGCGCATGCGTGGCCCAGGCATCGTTGCCGAAATAGGCATGGGTGGCGCCGGTGGCGACGACGAGGAAGTCGTAGGCGAGTTCGCCGCCGGCGCATTGCACACGGCGCGCGCCGGTGTCGATGCGCTGCACCTCGTCCATGCGCACGGTGACGTTGCGCTGCCGGCGCAGGATGTGGCGCAGCGGCGCGGCGATGTCCGGTGCCGACAGACCCGCGGTCGCCACCTGGTAGAGCAGCGGCTGGAAAAGGTGGTGATTGGTGCGGTCGACGACGGTGATCCGCACCGGCGCCGACGCCAGCGCCCGCGTGCACCACAACCCGGCGAAACCCCCACCGAGCACGAGGACGTGCGGCTCACTCATCACTCGCTCCCGGGCGTCCTGCGCATGCCGCCATCTTCGCGGAGAAACGAGGAACGAGGAACGGGGAACGAGGAACGAGTGGAAGCGCCTGCGCTCACTCGTTCCTCGTTCCTCGTTCCTCGTTCCTGCTCAATAGAGGTCGACCGGATCGACGTCGACCGCCCACCGCACCCGCCGCGCCGATCGCAGGCCGCGCCAGACCGGCAGCCAGGCGTCGAGGGCGGCGTGCAGCTCCGGGCGACGGTCGGCGGCGAGCAGCAACTGGCCGCGTGAGCGGCCGGCGCGGCGCGCCATCGGCGCCGGCATCGGGCCATTGCGGCGCACGGTGTCGTGGCCGGTGCAGGCCGCCTTGGCATCCTCGAGGAAGGCGTCTACGGCATCCACCGTCGGCGCTTCGACGCGCAGCAGGGCGAGGAAGGCGTAGGGCGGGAAGCCGGCGGCCTCGCGCTGCGCCAGTTCCAGCGCCGCGACCGCCGGATAGCCGCCGGCGAGCAGGGTATTGAGCAGCGGGTGGTCCGGGTGGTGGGTCTGCAGCACGACCTCGCCCGGCAGGTCGGCGCGGCCGGCGCGGCCGGAGACCTGGATCAGCAGCTGGGCGAGTTTCTCGCCGGCGCGGAAGTCGGCGCTGAACAGGCCCTCGTCGACGCCGACGACGGCGACCAGGGTCAGCCGCGGCAGGTCGTGGCCCTTCGCCAGCATCTGGGTGCCGACGAGGATGCCCGGCTGGTCGCCGAGGCGGGCGAGGTGGCGTTCGATCGCGTCGCGGCCGCGGGTCGTCTCGCGGTCGACGCGCACCAGCAGCGCTTCGGGGAAGCGCTCGGCCAGCGCCTGCTCGATGCGTTCGGTGCCTGCGCCCTGCGGCATCAGACCGAGGCTGGCGCAGTCCGGGCAGGCATTCGGCGGCGTCGCGCGGGCGCCGCAGTGGTGGCAGATCAGGCGGCGGCCGCCGACGTGCACGGTCATCGCCGCATCGCAGCGGCGGCAGGTCGCGCTCCAGCCGCAGTCGTGGCAGATCAGCACCGGCGCGTAACCGCGGCGGTTGCGGAACACCAGCGCCTGTTCGCCACGCGCCAGGCAGTCGCCGACCGCCGTCAGCAGCTCTTCCGACAGACCGTGCTGCAGCTGCCGCTTGCGCAGGTCGACGACGCGCACCCGCGGCGGTTTCGCGGCGCCGGCGCGGCGGTCCAGACGAACGTGGCGGTAACGGCCGGCGAGGGCGTTGTGCAGGGTTTCCAGCGCCGGCGTCGCGCTGCCGAGCACCACCGGCACCGCGAGCGCGCGCGCGCGGACCACCGCGAGGTCGCGGGCGTGGTAGCGCACGCCGTCCTGCTGCTTGTAGGACGCGTCGTGCTCCTCGTCGACGACGATCAGCCCGGCCTCCGGCAGCGGGCAGAACACTGCCGAGCGGGTGCCGACCAGCACCCGGCCGTCGCCGCGCGCCATCGCCGCCCAGGCACGCGCGCGCTCGCCGTCGGGCAGGCCGGAGTGCATCGCCAGCACCGGCACGCCGAGGCGGCGGCGGAAGCGATCGAGAAGCTGCGGGGTCAGGCCGATCTCCGGCACCAGCACCAACGCCTGGCGGCCGGCAGCGAGCGCGTGTTCGGCGATCGCCTGCAGGTAGACCTCGGTCTTGCCGCTGCCGGTGACGCCCTCGAGCAGCAGCGGCCGGAAGCCTTCGCCCTGCGCGAGCGCGGCGAGGGCCGCCTGCTGGCCCGGCAGCAGCACCGGGCCGGGCGGCGCCGGGCGTGGCGCCGGCGGCCCCAGCGCGATCCGCTCGGCCAGCCCGCGTTCGGACAGGCGGCGCATCGGCGTGCGCCAGCCGGGCTGGTCGAGGTCGAGGCGGTCTTCGTCGATCGCGCCGGCGGCCAGCGCTCGCAGCAGTTCGCGCGGTTTGCCGGGGCGGCCACCGCCTTCCCCGAGCAGGGCCCGGCCGGCCGCCGTCGCGGTCCAGCCGTGGGCGCACGATTCCGGCAGCGGCTGCCCGGCGCGCAGCGGCCCCGGCAGCGCGGTCGCCAGCATCTCGCCGAGCGGCGCCTGCCAGTAGCCGGCGGCCCAGCGCAGGCTGGCGAAAAGTTCGCCCTGCAGCAGCGGCATCGCGTCGAGGCGGGCGGTGGCCTGCTTCAGCCCCGGCACGGCCGCGGCGAGGCCGACGACGACGCCGACCTGCTCGCCGTCGCCGCGGCCGAAGGGCACCCGCACCCGGCAGCCGACCCAGTCGGGGCCGGCGTCGCCGCCTGCCGGCGGCAGGTAGTCGAAGGCCTGTGGCAGCGGCACCGGCAGGGCGATGCGCAGAGCGGTTTCCGGGGCGGCGGGCATCGCTGGAGTCTAGCCTGCGGACCGTCGCGGGCGGCCTGTGGCTCACTTGCGGCCGATAGTTCTCCGATCCGTCAGGAAGCGGCCCCAAGTGGTTGCTGGCAAAGGGTAAAAGTCCTTATCCACACCGGTTGTGGATAACTCTGTGGACCGGCCTTCGAGCAAGTCTGCGCACCCCCCGCCAGAGCGGCGCTTCCGCTTTCTTGAACACTTTTTAACCAAACCGTCATATAGCTTGAAAATCAGGCACTTGGCCCGGGGCCGACCGGCCCGCCATGGCAGCCTGCACGGGTGTAGGCGGAATTTCCCGTGTTCTCCTGCCGCTGTGCACAACGTTCCACGCCGGAAGCCGCGCCACCACTGGCGGAGCACGGTTTTCCGCGCTGTCAATCACGCGCTCGTGACCGGTGCGCACAGCTAGAATCACCCGGTGCAGTCCGCCGCTCCCGCCCCCCGCTCCGCCCCGCCGTCCTCCGCCCTGGCTGCCTTCCTGCGCGGCATCGAGCGGCGGGCGTTCGTGTTCGCCCACGTCCAGTGCGGTGACGAAACCGCCGCGCAGGCGGCGCTGGCGCGCGCCATGGCCGGATTCGGGCGTCAGGCCGCGACCAGTCCGCTGTCGGCATGGCCGGCCGACTTCTGGGCCGGCCTGCTGGCGCAGCCGGAACTCGTCGGCGGCGCCAGCGAGGTCCCCGAGCTGGCCCCGCTCGGCCAGGGCCCGCGGGCGGCGCTGCTGCTGCGGATGGTCGCCGGGCTGGACTTCGTGCACGCCGCGCGCGTGCTCGGGGTCGAGGAGGCGACCTACCGCTATGCCTTGCAGCGCGCCCTGCAGCAGGCCGGCGAGGCCGGGATCAGCTATGCCGCCCTGTCCGGCCTGCGCGAGCGGCTGCACCGCCAGGTGAAGACGCTGCCGCCGGCGCGCACCGCCGCGCTGGAACGGCTGCGCGAGCAGGCGTTGACGGCGGCGTCGGCGCCCGTGATCGACGCGGCCACCGCTACCACCGACGCTGCCGACGCGCCGCCGCCTCGCGCGCGCGCCCTGCTGTGGCTGCTCTGGGTCCTGCTCGCCGCCGTGCTGGTGGCGTTCGCGGCGACCTTCCTGCCGGACAGGCCGACGCCCGCCGGTCAGGCGAACGGTCTGCCGGAGGAGCTGCCACCCGAGACACCGGTGCCGCTGCCGGCGCGTGGCGATGCCGAGGTGCTCGGCCACCCCGACTATGCCCAGCTGGCCGCACCCGATGCCGGCCCGGTGGCGGCGGAGCTGCCGCTGCTGAGCTGGCTCGCCGCCAACCCGGAGCGGCTCGCGCGGGCCGAGGGCGGGGCCGCCGCGCCGGCGGATCACGAGGCCGCGCCGGCCGGTTTCGATGCCGGCGTCGCGCCGCCATCGGCCGCCGCGATCGCCGCCGCACCCGCTGCGTTCGCCGACCTCGCCGAGACGCCGCGTCGCCTGCTGGCGCCGCTGGCCGAGGGCTGGCCGCGGCTGGAGCCGGCGACCCGCGCCCGCCTGATCGCCAATGCGGGCCACTGGCAGGCCCTCGACGCCGCGGGTCGCGACGCGCTGAAGACGCGCATGGACGCCTGGGACGCGCTGCCGGCGCCCGAGCGCGCGCAGCGGCGCGCCCCCTTCGCCGCCTGGCTGCGGCTGCCGCCGCGCGAGCAGGCGCAGTTGCGTGGAATCGCCTCGCGCTTCCGCGCACTGCCCGACGCCGAGCGCCAAGTGCTGCGCGCCGAATTCGACGCGCTGCCGGCGGAAGCCCGCCGCGACTGGTGGCTGGGTCCGACGCTCGGCGGCGATTTCGCCGGCCTGCAGCCGCTGGTCGCCTTCGTCGCCGACGACGACCTCGGGCCGGTGCTGGCGATGCTGCGCGGGCTGCCGTCACCGGCGCGGCGTGACCTGGCCGAAGTGTCACGGCGCCTGTCCGCCGGCGAGCGCGAGGCATTGCGCGATGAACTGCTGGCGGCGCCGGCGGAGAACCGGGAAGCGCTGATCCGCGGCCGCCTCGGTCGCTGAAGCGCGCTCAGCCGAGCAGGTCGAGGATGCGACGGCGGGCGCGGAAGCCGTCGCCGAAGCGGGTGATGCCGTCGGCGCGCAGCCGCGGCGCATGTTCGCGCAGGTAGGTCTCGAGCGCGTCCGCATCGCGCAGCCGGTAATGGCAACACAGTTGCAGCCAGCCGTCGTCGGTGGCTTCGCGGTCGCGGGCGATCGTCGCCGCCTCGAACCCGGGCAGCGCCAGGATCTCGGCCACGTGCCCGTGCAGCCACGCCAGGTAGGCGGCAGCGAGATCGGGACGGACCTGCAGGTTCACCTCGTAGATCACCGCGCTCATACGTTCACCAGGCTCACCAGCAGGCTGACCGTGGCGCCGGTCACCAGCAGGAAGAAGTAGCAGGTGCCGAGCACGCCGTACTTCAGCACCGTCATGATCCAGCCCTGGCGATAGACCCGCTTCTGCATCAGCAGCAGATAGACCGGCATCCACACCAGCATCGCCACCTCGAGCCAGCCGAACAGGCCCGACACGAAGCCGAGGCTCGCGGTCCAGGTCTTGAGGGCGTCGAACACCACGACGAGGAACAGCGCCATGCACAGGAAACTGTGGCTGTGCAGCGCGACGATCAGGTGTTCCATGTACAGCCGCCGCTTGAACACGTAGGCGATCTTCAGCAGCAGCGCGAACAGCGGCAGCAGCACGAACAGGGTCGTCGGCACCGTGCTCAGGAAGGCGTCCTTGAGCAGGTTCGGATCCTGTTCGATGCGGCCGATGTTGCCCTTCGCGCGCCCGGCCGACTCGTTGAGCTTGCGGTTCAGCGCATCGGGCAGCCAGGAGATCGCGATCGGGTTGGTGACCGGGTCCCAGGGGCGGCCGTTGAAGCTGAGGTTGCCGTCTTCGCCGACGTCGCGTCCGGCGGGAACGGGTTCGCCCCGCGCTTCGGCATCGTGGATCACGCGCAGCCGGGCTTCCGCTTCCTCGTTGATCTGCGCGACCGCGATGTCGAGCGGGACCATCATGCCGGGCACGTCGCGGGCGCCTTCGCGCGCCTGCTCGATCGCCCCGAGGGCCTCGGCACGGATCGCCTCGACGTCCTCCACCGTCAGCGCCGCGGCGAGCCGCCGCCGCGCCGGACGCGCGTTGGTGTCGAGGCGGTCGCCGCGCTCGGTCACGGTGACGCCATCGGCGGCGTCGCCGGTGATCACCTGGTCGCGATCGAGGTCGAAGCTGAGTTGCGCCGCGAAGAACGCGATCAGGCTCATGAACACGAACAGCCGCACCGGGCTGACGTAGCGCACGCGCCGGCCGGCGAAGTATTCGGTGCTCAGGAAACCCGGGCGCAGCAGCAGCGGGCCGAGCGTGCGCAGGATGCGCGAGTCGAGCTCGAACACCGAATCCAGGAAGTCGCCGATGATGCTGCTGAACTGCCGCACCAGGCCCTTGGTCGGCTGGCCGCAGGCGTAGCAGTGCTCGCCGAGCAGTTGCGCCTCGCAGTTCTGGCAGCGTCGTTGCGGCGCCGCCGCCGGCAGGACGACCGTCGGCGCGGACGAGGAGGATTTCGGGGCGGCGGTCTCGCTCATCGCAGGCTCCGGAACGGCAGCGGCTAATATACCGGCCCCCACGCCGTATCGATCCCATGAGCCACAG
This sequence comes from Arenimonas composti TR7-09 = DSM 18010, assembly GCF_000426365.1. Taxonomy (GTDB): domain Bacteria; phylum Pseudomonadota; class Gammaproteobacteria; order Xanthomonadales; family Xanthomonadaceae; genus Arenimonas; species Arenimonas composti. The sequence goes on from NZ_AUFF01000007.1 coordinate 54,168, forward strand.
CGAATCCCGCGGCGCCCGCCTGCGGCGCGAGATGCGCGTCAGCTTCGCGCTCGCGCTGCCGCTGGTGCTCGGCCAGGCGTCGTCGATGGCGATGAACATCGTCGACACCTTCCTCGCCGGCCGGCACGGCCCGGTGACGCTGGCGGCGGTCGGCATCGGCAGCGCGGTGTGGTCCGTGGTGATCCTGATCAGCATCGGCGTGCTGATGGCGGTGCCGCCGACGGTGTCCCAGCTCAACGGCGCCGGCCGCCGTGGCGAGATCGGCGCGGTGTTCCGCCAGGCGCTCTGGCTGGCGCTGATGCTCGGTGTCGCGCTGGTGTTCGTCGTGCGCCTCGGGGCGCTGGCGCTCGCGCCGATGGGCATCACCGCCGAGGCGCGGCCGGAGGCGGTCGCGTTCCTGCAGGCGATCAGCTGGGGCGCACCGGCGCTGGCGCTGTACTTCTGCCTGCGCAACCTCAGCGAGGGCGTCGCCTGGACGCGGCCGGCGATGGTCTTCGGCATCGCCGGGCTCGTACTGCTGGCGCCGCTGGGCTGGGCGCTGATGTTCGTCGCCGGGCTGGGCGCGCGCGGTCTCGGCTATGCGGTCGCGATCACGCTGTGGTGCCAGGCGGCGGGCCTGGCCGTCTACCTGTACCGCTCGCCGCGCTTCGCCGATCTCGCGCTGTTCGCGCGCTTCGAGCCGCCGCGCTGGCGGCCGATCCGCGACCTGCTCGCGCTCGGCCTGCCGATGGGCGTGTCGGTGTTCATGGAAGGCAGCCTGTTCGTCGCCACCGCGCTGCTGATCGGCACCCTCGGCACGACCCAGGTCGCGGCGCACCAGATCGCGATCCTCGTCGCCAGCCTGTGCTTCATGGTGCCGCTCGGGGTGGCGATGGCGACCACGGTGCGGGTCGGGCACGCGGTCGGTGCCGGCGACCGCTCGGCGATGCGCTGGGCGGCGGCTGCCGGCTATGCGCTGGCGATGCTCGCGCAGACGCTGTCGGCGATCGTGCTCGTCGCCGGCGCCGGGATCTGGGCCGCATTGTTCACCGACGAGCCGGAAGTGATCGCGCTGGCGACGCTGCTGATGGCCTATGCGGCGGTCTTCCAGTACCCCGACGGGCTGCAGGCGCTGTCGGCCGGCGCGCTGCGCGGCCTGAAGGACACGAAGGTGCCGATGCTCATCACGGTGTTCGCCTACTGGGGCCTGGGGCTGCCGCTGGGGGCGTGGTTCGGCCTGGGCCGCGACGGCGGCGCGCCGGGGCTGTGGACCGGCCTGATCGTCGGCCTCAGTGTCGCCGCGCTGCTGCTCGGCGGGCGCTTCCTGCGCCTCGCGCGGCGGCCGCTGGCGCCGGCCTGAAATCCGCGGATGGTGACTCCGGGCCCATGCGGGGCCCGCGGTGGCCGGCTATGCTGGGCGCCTGTTTTCCGGAGCATCCTTCATGTCGCAGCCGTCCCGCGGCCCCATCGCCCGCCTGTTCGGCGGCCTCTGGGCCGCCCTGACCTTCACCCAGCAGCTGTTCTTCAACCTGCTGTTCCTGTTCTTCATGTTCATCATCGCGCTGATGGTGCTGGCGATGCTGGCCTCGCCGGGCGCGGCGCCGATCCGCGCCGACAGCGCGCTCGTGCTGCGCTTGCAGGGCAACCTCGTCGAGCAGCACACGTCGTCGGCCTTCGACCGCGCGGTGAACGAGGCGATGGGCCAGGCGGTGCCCGAACTGCAGTTGCGCGACCTGGTGCGGGCGATCCGCGCCGCGAAGGACGACGCCAACATCGACCGCCTGGTGCTGGTGACCGACGGCTTCGGCGCCGCCGGCTTCGCCTCGCTGCGCGATCTCGCCGCGGCGATCCGCGAGTTCCGTGCCGCCGGCAAGCAGGTCGTCGCCTGGGGTACCGGCATGGACCAGAAGCAGTACTACATCGCGGCGCAGGCCGACGAGGTCTACCTGGATCCACAGGGCATCGTGCTGCTGGAAGGCCTCGGCCGCTACCGCATGTATTACCGCGAGGGCCTGCAGGACAAGCTCGGCGTCGACGTCCACCTGTTCAAGGTCGGCGAGTACAAGTCGGCCGCCGAACCCTACGTGCTCGACGGCGCGTCACCGGAGGCGCGCGAGGCCGACCTGTTCTGGATGAACGACATCTGGCAGCGCTTCGTCGCGGACATCGCGCAGGCGCGCGGGCTGTCGCCGCAGGCGCTGTCGACGATGATCGACGAACTGCCGCAGCGCGTGCAGGCGCACGGCGGCGACACCGCGAAGCTGGCGCTCGACGAGCATCTCGTCGACGGCCTGCTGACCGTTCAGGAACTCGAGAAGCTGCTGCTCGAGCGCGGCGCGGCCGATGACGACGGCCACTCGTTCCGTCAGGTCGAACTCAAGCCCTACCTCGCGCACGTCGCGCGCAGCGAAGGCGGCATCGACCGCCGGCCGCAGGTCGCGGTGGTCGTCGCCCAGGGCGAGATCACCGACGGCGACCAGCCGCCGGGCACGGTCGGCGGCGAATCGACCTCGGCGCTGCTGCGCCAGGCGCGCGAGGACGAGGACGTCAAGGCCGTCGTGCTGCGCGTCGACTCCCCCGGCGGCGGCGTGTTCCCGTCCGAGCAGATCCGCCGCGAGGTCGAACTGACCCGCGCCGCCGGCAAGCCGGTGGTCGTGTCGATGGCGAACGTCGCCGCGTCGGGCGGTTACTGGATCTCGATGAACGCCGACCGCATCTACGCCGACGAATCGACGATCACCGGCTCGATCGGCATCTTCGGCCTGTGGATGGGTGTGCCGCGTGTGCTCGACAAGATCGGCGTCAGCACCGACGGCGTCGGCACCACGCCGCTCGCCGGCGCGATGGATCCGACCCGTCCGTTCGATCCGAATGTCGGCGTCATCATCCAGTCGATCATCGACAAGGGTTACGCCGACTTCACCGGCAAGGTCGCCGCCGCCCGCGGCAGCACGCCCGAGGCGATCGACCTGGTCGCGCGCGGTCGCGTGTGGAGTGGTGCGCAGGCGCGCGAGCGCGGCCTCGTCGACGAGCTCGGCGGCCTCGACGCGGCGCTCGCCTACGCGGCCGAGCTGGCGAAGCTCGAGGAGCACCGCGTCCGCTACGTCGAGAAGCCGCTGACCCCGTTCGAGAACTTCCTCGTCGGGCTCGGCCAGAACGCCTCGACCCGCAGCCTGCTGCGCGTGCTCGCGCCGTCGCCGGTGCTCGGCCTCGACCGTCGCACCGCCGACACGCTGGAACGCGAGCTCGCCTGGCTCGACCGCAGCGGCCGCACGCCGTTCCGGGCGATCGCGCACTGCTTCTGCGCTTACTGACGAGTAACGAGTCGAGAGTAACGAGGAACGCGTGAGGGCCCGCGCTGCGCGCGAAATGCGCAACGCGGACCCTCTTCTTTTACTCGCTACTCGCGCCGAAGGCGCGCGCTTTCACTCGTTTCTCGTTTCTCGTTCCTCGTTTCTCGTTTCTCGTTTCTCAGCCGCCCGTCTCGGCCAGCATCCGCTCGCGCTCGGCTTCGGCGGCCGCCTGGGTGTCCTCGACGGCCTTCGCCTTGTCCAGGGGTTCCTCGATCGCGGCGCGGAGGGCGGTGGGTTCGGCGGGGGCGGGGGCCTGTGGTTCGCCGTCGGGTTCCGGGGTCGGTTCGCCGCAGCCGGCGAGGAACAGCGCCAGGGTCAGGACGAGCGCGGCGAGCGTGGCGTGGACGGGGCTGATGCGCATGGCGGCGTTCTCCGGCGGTTGTCGCGGCTATCCTAGCGCCGACGACGGGAGGAACCGGATGAACGGCAACCGCTGGCGGCTGGACGGACAGGTGGCGCTGGTGACCGGCGCGAGCGTCGGCATCGGCCGCGCGATCGCGGCGGAACTGCTGGGCCTCGGAGCCGAAGTGCTGCTGGTCGCGCGCGACGACGTCCAGCTGCAGGCCAGCCGCGATGATCTCGAGGAAGAATTCCCGGACCGTGACGTGCGTGCCTTCGCCGCCGACGTCGCCGATCCCGAACAGCGGCGCGAGATCTTCGACTGGATCGAGGACCTCGGTACCGGCCTGCAGTTGCTGGTGAACAATGCCGGCGGCAACGTCACCCGCGCCGCGATCGATTACGGCGAGGACGAGTGGCGGCAGATCTTCGAGCTGAACCTCTTCTCGGCCTTCGAGATTTGCCGCTTCGCCTATCCGCTGCTGTGCCAGCACGCGGCCTCGGCGATCGTGAACGTCGGCTCGGTGTCCGGCGTCACCCACGTGCGCAGCGGCGCGCCCTACGGCATGACGAAGGCGGCCTTGCACCAGCTCACCCGCAACCTCGCCTGCGAATGGGCCGAGGACGGCGTGCGCGTGAACGGCGTCGCGCCCTGGTACATCCGCACCCGCCGCACGTCCGGCAAGCTCGCCGATCCGGATTACCTGGACGAGGTGCTCGAGCGCACGCCGATGCGGCGGATCGGGGAGCCGGAGGAGGTCGCGTCCGCGGTGGCGTTCCTTTGTCTGCCGGCGGCGAGCTACGTGACCGGGGAGTGCATCGCGGTGGATGGGGGGTTTCTGCGGTACGGCTTTTGAAAGCAGAGTTAGCTTTCAGGAGTTAGTAGTTAGCAGAGCGAGTCACTAGCTGTACTAACTGCTGACTCCTGAAAGCTAACTCTGGTTTTTTCAGTTGCAGGACCGCGCAACGATCCCCCGCAACCTCTCCACCTCGCTCCGCCGGTACGCCGCGGTGTCACTGAACGCGTGCAGTGCATCCGACTCCGCCTGGCGCAGCTTCGCCTTGAACTGCCTGCAGGTTTCGGCGTCGTCGAGGCGCAGGCAGGATTCCTGCACCCAGCGGCAGGTGCTCGCCGCGGCGGGATTGCCGCGCACGTCGTAGCCGAGTGCGGGCAGCGGCACGCAGCGCGTGTTCGGCGCGAACTCCTCGGTGTGGCGCACGTCGCCGTCGTAGTCGGTGCAGCGGTACATCGGTGGTGGTGCGGGCGGAACGGTCGGCGCGGGTCGTGCGTCCGCGGCGGGCGAGGACGGTGCCGACGGTTCCGGTGCCGGCCGCGGCCGCGCCGGCGGCGGATCCTGCGGCCGCGTCATCCGCCGCTCGCTCTGCTGCTGTCCCTGCGCACAGGGATCGTCCTGCAGCGTGACGCGGCCGGCGGCGTCCTCGCAGCGATAGACGGTGATCTCCGCACCGCGCGCCGACGTCGTGAGGGCGAGCGCGAGAAGGACGCCCGCGCCGGCGACGCGCAGGCCACGACCTTCGCCACTCCCGGCCGCGACCGGGAGCGCCGTTATCCTCGCCTGGCAGGACCGGCCCATGCCGGCATTCTCCGCCCGTCCGGGCTTCGACTCCACCGGAAATCCACCATGCGCCGACTGCTGCTCTTGCTGTCCCTCCTGATGCTCGCCGCCACCGCCGATGCCGCGGTCGCGCCGGCGCCGCCCCGCGCGGAAGGCGAGGGGCCGTACGAGCAGCTGATCCTGCGCGGCGTCACGCTGATCAACGGCACCGGCGCGCCGGCCTATGGCCCGGTCGACATCGTCATCGAAGGCGGCCGCATCGCCGCGGTGAAGATCGTCGGTACGCCGAACTCGCCGATCCAGCCGCAGTACCGGCCGGTGCTGAGTCCCGGCGGCCGCGAGATCGACCTCACCGGGCATTACGTGATGCCCGGCATCGTCGACATGCATGGCCACACCGGCGGCGACGACCAGGGCGTGCCGGTCGAATACATCTACAAGCTCTGGCTCGCGCACGGCATCACCACGGTGCGCGAGGCGGGCTGCTTCAACGGCGTCGAGTGGTGCGTGTCGGAGGCGCGACGCAGCGCCGACCGGGCCATCACCGCGCCGCGCCTGTATCCCTATGCGGTGTTCGGTGCCGGCGAGGCGCGACCGGTGACGACGCCGGAGCAGGCGCGCGCCTGGGTGCGGCGCATGCATGCGGCCGGCATCGTCGGCATGAAGTGCTTCGGCGCGCGCCCCGAGCTGCTCGCGGCCGCCTTCGACGAGCTCCGCAAGCAGGGTATGCGCAGTGCCTGCCATCTCGCCCAGCTCGACGTCGCCCGCGTCGATGCCCTCGACACCGCGCGCCTGGGCCTGACGACGCTGGAGCACTGGTACGGCCTGCCGGAAGCGCTGTTCGACGGCCAGACCGTGCAGCAGTACCCGCCCGAGTACAACTTCATGAACGAGCAGCACCGCTTCGGCGAGGCCGGGCGGCTGTGGGCGCAGGCAGCGGCGCCCGGAAGCGAGCGCTACGAGGCCGTGATGCGGGAGCTGCTCGAGCTCGACTTCACGCTCGACCCGACCTTCACGATCTACCAGGCCACGCGCGACCTGATGCGCGTACGCAACGCCGACTGGCATGCCGGGTACACGCACCCGGCGCTGATGTCGTTCTTCACCCCGAACCGCGACAACCACGGCAGCTTCTTCTTCGACTGGGGCAGCGAGCAGGAGGCCGCCTGGCGCGACAACTACCGGCGCTGGATGGCCTTCGTGAACGACTACAAGAACCGCGGCGGCCGCGTCACCGTCGGCAGCGACTCCGGCTACATCTACAAGGTCTACGGCTTCGGCACGATCGAGGAACTGGAACTGCTGCGCGAGGCCGGCTTCCATCCGCTGGAAGTGATCCGCGCGGCGACGCTGTCCGGCGCCGAAGCGCTCGGCATCGCCGACGACACCGGTTCGATCGAGGTCGGCAAGACCGCCGATCTCGTCGTGCTCTCCGAGAATCCGCTGGCGAACCTGAAGGTGCTCTACGGCACCGGCCACCTGCGCCTCGGCGCGGACGGCGAACTGCAGCGGGTCGGCGGTGTGCGGTTCACGATCCGCGATGGCGTGATCTTCGACGCCCAGGCCTTGCTGGCCGACGTGCGCCGGATGGTCGCGGAAGCGAAAGCGGCGGCGGAAAACACGACGCCGGCGGAATCGCCGGCGCCGTGAACACGAACCCGGGCGCACGCGGCGCCCGGGTGGCGTGGCTTACAGCTTCGACAGCGTCACCGACCGCGTCACGCCCTCGACGGTGAACTGCAGCGTCGCGGAGGTGGCCGAGGTGAAGGTCAGCGTGGCGTTGCCCGCCGCCGTGAACGAACGCTGCGCCGGGTCGTAGCTGGTCGACCACGGGGCGGCGGTCGACTCGAAGATGTCGCCGCTGCGCACGTCGACGTCCGACCAGCCGCCGCCGAGTTCGTACCACTTCGCCTTGCCGCTGCTGTCGTAGATGAAGAACATCACGAACAGCGTGTTCGACTCGTTGTCGAACTGGAAGGCGGTCAGGCCCCAGCCCGACTCCGACGGTACCCACCACGCGCCCGTGTAGTTACCGGTCGGGCCCGGGCCGGTGGCCGCCGGCGCGAGCCAGCCCTGGATGTTCGGATAGATCACGTCCATCCGCGAATACAGGTCGTAGTTGTTCGAGTTGTTCATGTTGCCGCTGTTCGAGCACGACGCGCCGCCACCGTACAGGCCGCCGCGCAGCTCGTAGCCGTCCGGGCCCAGCGTGAACAGGCCGGAGCCGCTGCTGCCGCCCTCGGTCGTGCCGTTGAGCCAGCCGACATTGATCAGGTCGGCGTCATGGCTGCGCTTGCGGCCGGTCGAGCTCTTCTTCAGGTCGCCGGCCGGGTGGTGGATCGCGAGCACGTCGGCGTTGTTGGTGATCGTCGTCGCGTTCCAGCCGGCGAAATACGCGCCGGCAGGCGGCGTATCCTTCAGGCGCAGCAGGGCCGCGTCGGTGCCGGTGGAACCCGGATCGGAGTACAGATAGTCGGCGCCGCCGGCGAGGCGGACGTTGGCCGCCGCGACGCCGCTGCCGCAGCTGGTCGCCTCGAAGCCCCAGTAGGTGTTCAGGGTCGCGGCGACCGAGGCGCTGCCGATGCAATGGTCGGCGGTGTAGAAGTACGGGATCTGGGTCGCCGGCACGGTGTCGTTGAGCAGGGTGCCCGTGCAGGTGTAGGTGCCGCCGTCGGTGAACACCATGCGCGCGACCGCGTTCTTCGCGTCGACGAAGTCCTGGCCGAGCGTGCCGACGCGGCAGGCGGTGTCGACGTTGCAGCTGCCCGAATCGCCGATCGCCTTCGCCAGCGAGAAGTTCTCGATGCTGTTCGTCAGCAGGTGCGAGATCGACTCGACCGACAGCCGCAGCTTCGACGCATCGGCGCCGGCCGGCACGAAGACCTCGATGACCTGGGTGTCGCCGTCGGTGACCGGCGTCCAGTAGACGCGGGTGCCGTTGCCGTTCTGGAAGCGGATCGCCGCGGCATCGGCGAGGACGACGTCGTTCGGCGCCAGCGAACCGGCGAAGCGCATCTCCGCGCCATCGGGCAGGTTGTTGACGCGCAGGCCGACGCGCAGGCCCATCGCGTCCATCGCCGCGACTTCGAAGCGGGCGACACGGCCGCCGTCCACCGCGCTCCAGCGCAGCGTAGGCAGCGCGCGGCCACCGGCTTCGTCGATGCGGCGTTCGACGCCGATCTGCGTCGGCTTGTCGGCGCGCTGGTTGCGCAGCTCGACTTCATGAATGCGTTCGGCGGCGAGTCCGGGGAACTCGAGGCGCGCGACCGCGGTGGCGGAGTTCTGTCGCCACGTGACGACGGCGTCGGCCTTCGCGGCGATGGCGGGTTCGCCGGCAACGCGCATGACCGGAGCGGATGCGGCAGCAGTGCCGGCGGCGAGTGCGAGCGCGATCGCGGCGGCGAGGGAAGTGCGGAAGGACATCGGTGACTCCGTTTTTGGCGGGTCACTGAATCTAGGCACAATCGCGACGCGCGACTAGTCCCGGGTTTCCGTGATTTCGTGAAGACGAAATGACGGCGTCGTGAAGATCACGCGCCGGCGCGCTTCGCGACCTTCTTCGTCGTCTTCTTCGTCGCGGCCGGAGTCGTGCGCGCCGCCTTCTTCGCGACCTTCGTCACGCTTTTCCTGGTCGCCTTGCGTGCCGGCGCCTTGGCCGTCTTCTTCACGGCCTTCGTCGTCTTCGCGGTCTTCGTCGCCTTCTTCGCCGGTGTCGGCGCATCGGCGGCGGCGGTGCTGGCCTTCTTCGTCGCCTTCTTCGCAACCTTGCGGCCGAAGCGGCCGCCGGTGCGCACCGGCTTGCCCTCGGCGAGCAGGGCGACGCACTCGTCCTGCGTCAGCGACGCCGGATCGCGATCCTTCGGGATGCGGCCGTTCTTCTCGCCGTCGGTGATGTAGGGGCCGTAGCGACCGTTGAGCACCTGGATGTCGGTGCCCGGGAAGGTCTTGATCGTGCGATTGGCGATCATTTCCTGCTTGGCGCGCACCAGTTCGGCGGCGCGTTCGGGCGTGATCGTGTACGGGTCGTCTTCCTTGCCCAGCGAGGCGTAGAGGTCGCCGTGCTTCACGAACGGGCCGAAGCGGCCGATCGCCACGCTGATCTGCTTGCCGTCGAGCTCGCCGAGCTTGCGCGGCAGGTCGAACAGCGGCAGCGCTTCCTCGAGCGTGATCGTGTGCATCGAGGTGCCCGGACGCAGCGAAGCGAACTTCGGCTTGTCCTCGTCGTCGGCGGTGCCGATCTGCGCGAATGGTCCGTAGCGGCCGAGGCGCACCGACACCGGCTTGCCGGATTTCGGATCGATGCCGAGCAGGCGGGCACCGGTGGCTTCCGAGCGGTCGACCGATTCGCTCTTCTCTTCCACGGTGGTCTTGAACGGCTGCCAGAACTTCTCCAGCAGCGGCACCCAGGCTTCCTCGCCGCGCGACACCGCGTCGAGCTCGTCCTCGAGCTTCGCGGTGAAGTCGTAGTCGACGTACTGCATGAAGTGGCCGGTCAGGAACTTGGCCACCGCGCGGCCGACGTCGCTGGGACGGAAGCGGCGGTTGTCGAGGTAGACGTACTCGCGGTTCTGCAGCACCTGGATGATGCTGGCGTAGGTCGAGGGGCGGCCGATGCCGTATTCCTCCAGCGCCTTCACCAGCGAGGCCTCCGAGAAGCGCGGCGGCGGCTCGGTGAAGTGCTGGTCGGTGTGGATGCTGGCCAGCGGCACGTCCTGGCCGGGCTTCATCGGCGGCAGCTTGCGGCCCTCGTCGTCGTCCTCGGCGGCCTTCTGGTCCTTGCCTTCCTCGTAGACGGCGAGGAAGCCGGGGTCGACCACGGTGGTGCCGCTGGCGCGGAAGCTGTGTTCGCTGCCGGCCGCGAGTTCCACCGACACCGTATTGAGCGTCGCCGGCACCATCTGCGAGGCGACGGTGCGCTTCCAGATCAGTTCGTAGAGGCGGCGGCCGTCGTCGTCGAGGTATTTCGCGACCGAGGCCGGCGTGCGCAGGGCCGAGGTCGGGCGGATCGCCTCGTGCGCTTCCTGGGCGTTCTTCGACTTCGACTTGTATTCGTTCGGCTTGTCCGGCACCGCCTGGGTGCCGAAGTCGCGGGCGATGACGTCGCGGATCTCGGCGACCGCGTCGACCGACAGGTTCACCGAGTCGGTACGCATGTAGCTGATCAGGCCGACCGCGCCCTCGTCGCCGATCGCAACACCCTCGTAGAGCTTCTGCGCGACCCGCATCGTGCGCGAGGTGGTGAAGCCGAGCTTGCGCGCGGCCTCCTGCTGCAGGGTCGAGGTGATGAAGGGCGGCGCCGGACGGCGCTTGCGCTCCTTGCTGGTGACGTCGGTGACCCGCAGCGCCGAACCGGCGGCGGCCACCAGACGCGCGCGGGCGGCTTCGGCCGATTCGCGGTCGGTGATCGTGAACTGCTCGAACTTCTGCCCGTCGAGCTTGACCAGGCGGGCGGTGAAGCCCTGCTGCGGATGCGCCAGCTCGGCCTCGACGCTCCAGTACTCGCGGGCGACGAAGGCTTCGATCTCTTCCTCGCGCTCGACGATCATGCGCAGCGCCGGCGACTGCACGCGGCCGGCGGACAGGCCGCGCTGCACCTTGCGCCAGAGCACCGGCGACAGGTTGAAGCCGACCAGGTAGTCGAGCGCGCGCCGCGCCTGCTGGGCGTCGACGAGGTCGCCGGCGACGTGGCGCGGGTTCTGCACCGCCTCGCGGATGGCCCGCGGGGTGATCTCGGTGAACACCACCCGGTGCAGGGCCTTGTCCTTGAGCAGGCCGCGCTCCTTCAGGATTTCCGAGATGTGCCAGCTGATCGCCTCTCCCTCGCGGTCCGGGTCGGTCGCCAGGTAGATGGCGTCGGCCGCCTTCGCCGCCTTGGCGATCGCGTCGACATGCTTCTGGTTCTTGTCGATGAGCTCGTAGCGCATCGCGAAACCGTTGTCCGGGTCGACCGCGCCCTCCTTCGGTACCAGGTCGCGGACATGGCCGTACGAGGCCAGGACCTGGAAGTCCTTGCCGAGGTACTTGTTGATCGTCTTCGCCTTCGCTGGCGACTCGACGATGAGGAGGTTCTTGGCCATGGCCGGGGGGATGCTCCGCTGGGCGCGTGAAGACGCGCCAAGATGACGAGGCCCGCAAAACGCGGGCCGGGACTCATTTCATTAAGGCACCAGCGCGGCCGGGACTGTCAAGCCGGGCCGGGCCGCGGGCCGCAAGGCTACTCGTTTTCGCAGCCGCTCGGCAGGTGACGGTCGCGCAGGCCGGCGACCCGGCACGTCCAGTTCCCTTGGGCCTGGCGTTCGAGGGTGAGCACGGCGCCGTCGACGGCCGGCGTGCCGGCGACGATGCAGCCGATCAGGTGGCCGCTGCCGGCGTCTGCGAAAGACCCCTCGACGAAGACCTCGCTGCAGCGTGCGGTGCGGTCGGGCAGGCCGAGCGCTGCCAGCGTCGCCGGGTTGCCGGACCCCCCGGCGATCGCTTCCTCGTAAGGCGTCACCCCGACGCGGATGTCGGCCAGGGCGCTGGTGACCTGCGAGCGGGACACGTAGTCCTGGTAGGCCGGCAGGGCGATCGCCGCCAGCACCGCCAGCACGAAGATGCCGCCGACACCGAGCGCGAGGAGGCCGAGCACCCAGGCGGCCGTGCGCGAACCGGAGCCGGCTGGTGCCGGACCCTGCGCCTGCGGCTGCGGCGGCAGCACCGTCGGTGGGCCGATGATCCCGAGTTCGCCGCGGAACTGCCCCAGCGGCAGCCAGGACGCGAGGCCCTCGCGCCAGACCAGGCTCTGGTCGTCGATCGCCCCGACCCGATGCGCCTCGGCGACGTCGGACGGCGCGACCGGACCGATGCGCTGCTGGCTGCGGTCGACGTAGTACCAGGAAACCTCACGCATCGTTCAGTGCACCGGCTCGGGTTCGTCCTCGAACATCTGGCTTTCCATCCAGGCGTACGCGGCTTCGGAACCGGGCTGGTTGAACAGCACCATCAGCACGACCCACTTCAGGTCGTCGACGTCGACCTCGTCCTGATCCAGGGCCATCACCCGGTCGATCACCAGTTCGCGCTGGTCCGGGTCGATCACGCCGCTCTGTTCGAGGAACATCAGGAAGCCGCGGCAGTCCGCGTCCAGGCGCTCGAGCTCGTGTGCCACGTAGATCCGCACCGGGTGGGCGCGGCGAGGCGTCGCGGCAGCCGGGCGCTGGCGGGCGAGCTCGTCCAGCCAGTCGAAGGCCTTGTTGATCTCGGTGGGACTGAATCCGGCCTGGATCAGGCCGTTCTGCAGCGAATCGCGGTCGCGGACGGCGTCGGGGTCGTCGTAGAAGTAGTGCTCGAACAGGTACAGCAGGACATCAAGAATGGTCTCTTTCATTACCCTCAGCCTGCGCCGTACGGCGCGGTGGGAAGGTCAGGACCGGCGGGCGTAGCGACCGTTGTCGACCACCACCTGCCCGTCCAGCTCCATGGTCAGCAGGATGGAGGACAGGGTGGCGACCGTCAATCCTGTGCGCTGGACCAGCACATCCAAAGGGATGGGGTCGTGACCCAGTGCAGACCACAACCGGCTGTGGTCGGCGGTCGGTCCGGGCTGAACGGCAGCCGCGCCTGCGGCGACCCTCGGCGGTGCCGTTCCGAGCCTCCCACGCAGCTGGTCGGCGAGGCTGGCGGCGACCGGGGCGAGCTCGCTGACCACATCCGCCGGTTCCTCGACCAGGCCGGCGCCCGCGCGGATCAGGCGGTGGCAGCCGCGCGCCAGCGGATTGTCCGGGGAGCCCGGGATCGCGAACACCTCGCGCCCGGCCTCGGCAGCGAGCCGGGCGGTGATCAGGGCGCCGGAGCGCAGCGCCGCCTCGACCACCAGGGTCGCGAGGGATAGTCCGGCGATGATCCGGTTGCGGCTCGGGAAGTGGGCGGCGATCGCCGGCGTCCCGGGGGGATGCTCGCTGACGACGGTGCCGGCGGCGGCGATCCGCGCCTGCAGCCCGGTGTTTCCCGGCGGGAAAACGCGGTCGGGGCCGGTGCCGACGACCGCGACCGTGCGCCAGGCGGTCAGCGCACCGAGGTGGGCCTGGGTGTCGATGCCGCCGGCGAGTCCGCTGGTCACCGCCCAGCCGGCCCCGGCGAACGCCGCCGCGTAGGCGAAGGCGCGCTCGCGGCCGGCGGCACTGGGGCGGCGGCTGCCGACGATCGCGATCTGCGGGAACCACAGCAGGTCGACGTCTCCGTCGACGAACAGCAGCGGCGGCGCCCAGGGCGTCTGCGCGAGCAGGGCCGGATAGTCGGGGTCGCTACAGGCCAGTACCCGGCGCCGGCCGCCACCGAGCCAGGCGAGGTCGGCGTCGAGCCGGGCCGGATCGGGCCGCATCAGGGCCTGTCGGCTCCCGGCATCGAGGCGTCCCGCACCGCCATGGCGCGCGGCTTCCAGCGCCGCGACCGGGTCGGGCCAGGCCTGCAGCAGGGCGCGGGCGACCGCGTCGGGCAGGCGGGCACGGCTCAGGACCAGCAGGGCACGTTCGGCGTTCACGGCCCGGAAATGATCGCGGCGCCCGAAGGCGCCGCGATGTAGGAGAAGCCTGCGTGGAGCGGTCGGAACTTACTGGACCGCGTCCGGGTGCTTCAGCGAGGCGCCGACCGCGACCGGGCGGATGCCGCTCATCACCAGCGCGTAGCTCACCTTGTCGAAGGTGCGGAACACCATCAGGTGGCCGACGAACTCGTCCGGCAGCCGCACCGAGTCGTTGCGCGCGGCCATCGCGTTCTGGTGGGCGATGATGTCGGCACGCTCGGCGCCGTCCTGCCAGATCGAGAAGACGTGGCCGTTGCGGATGCCGTCACGGGCACCGACGTTCAGCGCGACGACGAAGCGGGTGCCGCCGTGGTCGTACTGGTCCGCCACCGCGAGCACCTGGGCGTTGCCCGGAATATTGTCCGGAGCGCGCGGCAGGAACTGCAGGTCGTAGGGCTGGTCCTCGTGCGGCAGCACGCGGTCGCCGACGCGGATTTCCCGGCCTTCCTCGCGCAGCACGACGACGGTGATCTCACCCTGGATCTGGGTGACTTCGCCGGTCGCGTGGAACTGCACTTCGTCGCCGAGGAACTCGCCGGTGGCCTCGTGCATCACCGGCTCGGTACGCCAGTGGCCGTGCACCGGCATGCCGCGCGGATCGAGCGTCGAGCGGCCCGGACCCGAGCGCCCCTTGCCGCCGCCGAAGCGGTGGATCGGGCGGCCGAAGTCGACGAGATCGCCGGGCCTTGCGCCCTGCATCCCGCGAACGAAGACGCGCTGGCCGGCGGTGCTCAGCAGGCGGTTGTCCTCGAGGCCGATCACGTAGGGCAGCGAGGACGTGTCCTCGACGACCGTGAACAGCTTCAGGAACGGCTCGATCTCGGCCAGCGGAATCGTGTTGATCGCCTCGCCGACACGGGGGCCACTCGCCCCGATACGCGGTTCGCCGTCGACATAGACGAGGCTCAGCACGTCACCCGGATAGATGAGGTGCGGATTCTCGATCTGCGGATTCGCCTGCCAGATCTCGGGCCACAGCCAGGGCTTCTGGAGGAAGCGGCCAGCGATGTCCCACAGTGTGTCCCCCTTCTTGACGACATAGGTCGTCGGGTGACCTTCACTCAGCTCGGCAGCGATGACGCCACCGGTGAGCGTGAGCAGCAATGCAGTCCCAACTGCAAGAAGCCGTTTAAACATGGCGGCTATCCACCTGATTTCCCCGGACAGGTTGAACGACTATAGCCCAAATCGCGTGCCGGATTGCAAGCCCGCCGGCGCTATAATGAGCGGCCGGCACTTGCCGGTCCGTCCTGCGATCCCCATTAGCCAGCCATGGCCAAACTCAACATCCTCGAATTCCCCGATGCCCGCCTGCGGACGGTGGCCAAGCCCGTCGAGGGGGTCGACGACGCCATGCGCCGGCTGATCGACGACATGTTCGAGACCATGTACGCGGCCCCGGGCATCGGTCTGGCTGCGACCCAGGTGGATGTCCACCAGCGTCTGCTGGTCCTCGACGTAAGCGAGGACAAGTCGCGGCCACTGGTGTTCATCAACCCGGAAATCCTCGAGTCCTCCGGCAAGCAGGTCTACCAGGAAGGCTGCCTGTCGGTGCCCGGCATCTATGCGGACGTCACCCGCGCCGAGAAGGTGCGGGTGCGGGCGCTCGACCGCGACGGCCAGGCCTTCGAGCTCGAGGCCGATGGCCTGCTGGCGGTCTGCATCCAGCACGAGATGGACCACCTGGCCGGCAAGGTCTTCGTCGACTACCTGTCGCCGCTGAAGCGCGAGCAGGTCCGCAAGAAGCTCGCGAAGCAGGCCCGCGAAGCGGCTGCCTGACCGGTGGCGTTGCGGCTGGTCTTCGCCGGTACCCCCGGCTTCGCGGTGCCCTGCCTGCGGGCTGCGGCCGAGAAGGGCGAGGTCGTCGCCGTCTACACCCAGCCCGACCGCCCCGCCGGGCGCGGCCGCCAGCTGGCGCCGTCGCCGGTGAAGGTCGAGGCGCTGGCGCGGGGCCTGCCGGTGATGCAGCCGGAAAACTTCCGTGCCGCCGACGCCCGCGCCGCGCTGCGCGCGTTGCAGCCCGACCTGCTGATCGTGGTCGCCTACGGCCTGATCCTGCCGCAGTCGGTGCTCGACATCCCGACGTATGGCTGCTGGAATGTGCACGCCTCGCTGCTGCCACGCTGGCGGGGTGCGGCGCCGATCCAGCGCGCGATCGAGGCCGGGGATGAAGAAACCGGCGTCTGTCTGATGCAGATGGAGAAGGGCCTGGACACCGGACCGGTGCTGCTGTCGCTGCGCACGCCGATCGGCGCCGACGACACCGGCGGCAGCCTGCACGATCGCCTGTCCGCCCTCGGCGCCGAGGTGCTGGCGGACGGCCTGAAGCTGCTGCGCGCCGGCATCCGCCCGGTGCCGCAGCCGCAGCCGGCCGAGGGCGTCACCTACGCGCACAAGCTCGAGAAGGGCGAGGCCCGGCTCGACTGGAATCGCCCCGCCCAGGTGCTGGCGCGGCGGGTTCGCGCTTTCACGCCCTGGCCCGTCGCCGAAGCCGAACTCGCCGGCGAACGCGTGCGCATCCACGCCGCTGCGCCGCTCGCGCGCGAACACGGCGCGGCGCCGGGGACCATACTCGCCGCGGGCAGGGACGGCATCGACGTCGCCTGCCACGAGGGGGCGCTGCGCCTGCTCGTCCTGCAGCGCGACGGCGGCCGCCCGCTGCCGGCGCGCGACTACCTCAACGCTCGCCCGGCGCTGGCCCGCCCATGAGCGCCGCCGTGCCCGGCGCCGCGCTGCGCGCGCAGGCCGCGCGGGTGCTGGTGGCGGTCCTCGGCGACGGCCGCTCGCTGAAGGCGACGCTCGCCGAGCAGCTCCCGGCGATCGCCGATCCGCGCGACCGCGCGCTGCTCGAGGCGATCTGCTTCGCGGTGCTGCGCCACCGCCGGCGCTACGAATTCGTGCTCGCCGGCTGGCTGCAGAAGCCGCTCGGCCGCCGCGATTTCGCGGTGCACTGCCTGCTGCTGGCCGGGCTGGCGCAGCTCGATGCGCTGCGGCTGCCGGCCCATGCCGCGGTCGCCGCGACCGCCGAGGCGGCGCGCGTGCTCGGCCGCAGCGGCCTGGTCGGGCTGGTGAACGCACTGCTCCGCCGGGCCGGGCGCGAGGCCTGGCCGGAGAGTGCCGACCCGGCGGTGGCGACGAGCCATCCCGACTGGCTGGTCGCCGCGCTGCGCGCCGACTGGCCCGGGGAAGCCGACGCGATCCTGGCGGCGAACAACCGGCCGGCACCGCTGTGGTTGCGCGCCGCCGGCCCCGGGGCGGATCGCGAACGCCTGGGCGCGGCCCTGGTCGCGGCCGGCTTCGCGCCCACGTCGACGCCGCTGGCGGGCGACGCGCTCTGCCTGGCCGACGGCGCCGCCGTGGAGCGCCTCCCGGGCTGGGCGGAGGGCAACGTGGCGGTGCAGGACATCGCCGCCCAGCTGGCGGTCGCCGCGCTCGACCCGCCGGCCGACGCGAAGGTGCTCGACGCCTGCGCCGCGCCCGGCGGCAAGACCGCGCAGCTGGCCGAGCGCTGCCGCGAGGGCGAGGTGCTGGCCCTGGACGTGTCGCCGCGTCGCCTGCGCCAGGTACAGCAGCTGCTGCAGCGCCTGCGTCTCGACGCACGCGTGCGCACCCGCGCGGTCGACGCCACCGATCCGGGCGTCCTGGCCGGCCGCGATTTCGACGCGATCCTGATCGACGCGCCGTGCTCGGCGACCGGCATCATCCGCCGCCAGCCGGACATCAAATGGCACCGCCGCGCCGACGACCTGCCGCCGCTGCTGCAGACCCAGGCGGCCCTGCTCGACGCCCTGTGGCCGCGGCTGCGTCCCGGTGGCCGCCTGCTCTACGCGACCTGCTCGGTGCTGCAGGACGAGAACAGCCGCCAGACCGCCGCCTTCCTGGCGCGCACACCCGACGCGGTGGAACTTCCCCTCGACGACCGCTTCGGCCGCCGCATGCCGGTCGGCCGGCAGCGCCTGCCGGGCGAGGACGGCGGCGATGGCTTCTATTACGCGCTACTGGTGAAGCGAGTAACGAGGGGAGAGTAACGAGTAACGAGTCGCGCCTTCGGCGCGGGCACTCACTCGTTACTCGTTACTCTCCACTCTTCACTCGCCTTTGCCGTAGCGATAGCGGTAGACGAGCGCGTACCACCAGCCCAGCCACGGCCGCGCGCGGGTGGCTTCGTCGCGGCGCCAGCGGGCGATCGCCTTCTTGCGCTCGGCGAAGCGGGCGAGCAGCTTGCGGTGGGCGACGAAGCCGTATTCGCGGTCGAGCGCCTGCAGGGCCTCGGTGCCGCGGCCGCCGGCCGGCGCCGGCTCCAGTGCCAGTTCGACCAGCAGCGACGGGCGCGCATAACCGGCCTCGACTTCGGCGCGGATCTCCTCCGGCTCGATGTCGCCCTCGTCGAGCATGCCGCGCAGTTCGCGCACCCACAGGTCGCCGTGCGGGTGGCCGGCGTAGACCCAGGGCTGGGTGCGGATCTCGGTGTAGTGCAGGTTGCGGGTGCGCCCCGCCTCGTAGCGGTCGAGGTCGTTCCAGCCGGCGGGGATGCGCTCCTGCATTTCGCCCGGCTGCAGCAACGGGTCGATCGCCATCAGCGCGTTGTAGTCGTAGCGCTCGCCGAGGCCGGCGACGATGTCCGCGACCTTCCAGTCCAGACGCGCGCAGTCCAGCAGCATCACCGCCGCGTGGCGGCCACGGGTTTCCTGGTCGCGCGAGCCGACCTCGATCGCGATCTTCGCGTCGTCGAGCGGGCTGTCCCAGAGCTCGCCGATGTCGGCGAACACCAGCATGTCCGAGTCCATGTAGATCGCCTTGCCGGCGTGGCCGCACATTGCCGGGATCGCGAAGCGGGCGAAGCTGAACTCGGTGTAGGGCGCATGCCGCGGGTCGGCCGGCATCGGCGCGTCGCCGTTGTCGATCAGCCGGATCTCGACCGGCCGCGACGTGTGGCGTTCGATCGAATGCGCGAGTACACGGAAGGCGAGCTGCTGGCTGCGGTCGGCACCGCAGAAGATGCGCACGGGCGAGGTCGCGGTCATGTCGGTCGGCGGCGGCGAGGTCGCCGCGATTGTAGCGCCCGCCCGCGTTCCCGCAGAATGCCGGCGAAACCCGCCCGGCCAGACCATGTCGACCCCCGTCGCCAGCGTCATCATCAGCACCTACAACCAGCCGGACTGGCTCGAGCGCTGCCTCTGGGGCTACCGCTGCCAGGACCGCCATGATTTCGAACTGGTGATCGCCGACGACGGCTCCCGCGACGAGACCCGCGCGCGCATCGAGGCGCTGCGGCCGCTGCTGCCCTTCCCGCTGCAGCATGTCTGGCACGAGGACGACGGCTTCCGGAAGTGCACGATCCTCAACAAGGCGATCGCGGCCGCGAAGAGTGACTACATCATCGTCTCCGACGGCGACTGCGTGCCGCGCGCCGACTTCGTGTCGCAGCACCTGCGCCATCGCGAACCCGGGCGCTTTCTCGGTGGCGGTTACTGCAAGCTGCCGCGTGCGACCTCGCATGCGATCAGCCGCGAGGTGATCGAGCGCGGCGACCACTGCCGGCTGGCCTGGCTGCGCGCGCACGGCTATCCGCTGAAGAAGCTGACCCTGAAGCTGTGGGCACAGCCGGGCTGGCGCGAACGCCTGCTCAACGCGAGCACGCCGACGCCGCCGCGCTGGGCCGGCAACAACGCCTCCGGCTGGAAGGCCGACATCGAGCGCGTGAACGGCTTCGACGAACGCATGACCTACGGCGAGGAAGACCTCGAGATGGGCGACCGCCTCGAGAACAGCGGCGTGCGCGGCAAGCAGATCCGCTTCTCGGCGATCTGCGTGCACCTCGACCACGACCGCGGCTACGTCGACGCGGAGAAGCGCGCCGCCAACGCCCGCCTGCGCGCACACACGCGCCAGGCGAAGCTGACCTGGACCGAACACGGCCTGCGCAAGGGGCCGGCCCCGGCGGCAGCCGCATGACGCGCCGGCACGGATACGCGTCGTGAGCGGCCTGTACCTGGCCTCGACGCCGCTGATCGCGATCGAAGCCGCGGGTGCCGCACTCGCCGCCGGTGAGACCGCCGAGCTCGTGCTGATCGAGGACTTCGACCTGGCGCCGCGCTTCGAGGCGCTGCTGCGGCGCTGGCGCGACAACCCGTTCCGCGACATCCACCGTCTGCCCGGCCGCTACACCGAGCACCAGCGCGGCGCCGGCGACCGCCAGCGCGGGGTCGCGGCGCTGCTGCACCGGGTGCGCGTGAAGCGAGAACTGCGCCGACAGACTTTGGCGAAGCTCGCCGCGATCGACGCCGCGCTGCGCCCGGCCACCGTCTGGGTCGGCAACGACCGCAAGGTCGAGACCCAGTACGCGCTGCACCTGTGCGCGCAACGCAGCGGCAGCCGCTGCGGCCGCTACCTCGACGACGGCCTGTACACCTACCTCGGCGACGTCCGCCAGCGGCCGCTGGTGCGGCGCATCGACTGGGCGGTGAAACGGCTCACCTACGGCCGCTGGTGGCAACGCGCCGACCAGGCCGGCACGACCCGGTGGATCGGCGAGTCCTTCCTGGCCTTCCCGGACGAGGCGCGCGACGCCGATCCCGGCCGCCGGCGCACGCCGCTGCCGACCGCGTGGTTCGCGAACCGGGCCCTGCTGCGGCTGTGCCTGCGCGCCGGCCGCGAATTCGGCCTCGACCGCCGCGCGCTGGCCGGCTGCGGCCTGGTGCTGGTGCTGCCGCATTCGAACCAGTTGCGCGCGAATCCCGCGCTGGCGGCGGCCCTGCGCGAGCTGATCGCGACGCTGTCGGCCGGCGACCTGCGCATCGGCCTGAAATACCATCCGCGCGAAGTCGAGCCGGACCCCGGCGACCTGCTGCGCGCCGGCGACGCGGTGGCGCTGCCGGCGCTGCTGCCGATGGAGCTGCTGCTGCCGCTGCTGCCGCCGTCGACCGTGCTCGCCGGCGAAGGCTCGACGGCGTTGCTGGCGGCGCGCTGGCTGGACCCGTGGCGGCCGGTCTTCGACCTCGGCATCAGCCGCGACGGTTACGCGGCGCGGGCGCGCGCGCTGTTCGCCCGCCACGGCATCCGCAGCGTCGAAGGCGACCCGCGGGCGCTGGCCGGGGCGGCCGCGCTGCCCCCTGCCTGGGCGGACGGCTAGACTAGTCGTGCCGGCAGCGGCCGGCAGACGTCGGCGCACGGGACAAGGGAAGGTCGCGGCATGAAGATCCTCATCCTCGGCGCGGGTCAGGTCGGCACCTCGGTCGCTACCTCGCTGGCCTCCGAGAACAACGACATCACCGTCGTCGACACCGACCACCAGCGCCTGCGCGACCTCGCCGAGAAGCTCGACATCCGCACCGTCGTCGGCCACGCCTCGCTGCCGAGCGTGCTCGCCCAGGCCGGCGCGGAAGAGGCCGAGCTGCTGGTCGCGGTGACGTCCAGCGACGAGGTGAACCTGATCGCCTGCCAGGTCGCCCAGCACCAGTTCCGCACCCCGACCCGGGTCGCCCGCCTGCGCGAGGCGCAGTACCTCGACGTCGCCGGCCTCGCCGATCCCGGCCATTCCGCGGTCAGCGCCGCGATCAGCCCGGAACAGCTGGTCTGCCGCCACGTCGAACGGCTGATCGAATTCCCCGGTGCGCTGCAGGTGCTCGATTTCGCCGAGGGCCGCGCCCAGCTGGTGGCGGTGCGCGCGGTGCCCGGCGGCGCCCTCGTCGGCCACGAGCTGCGCACCTTGCGCGAACACCTGCCGCCGGGCGTCGATGCGCGCGTGGCGGCGATCTTCCGCGACGGCCGCCCGGTGAAGCCCGAGGCGAGCACGGTGATCGAGGTCGACGACGAGGTCTTCTTCCTCGCCGACCGCCGCAACATCCTCACGGTGATGAGCGAGCTGCGGCGGCTGGTGTCGCGGCCGGTGCGGCGCATCCTGATCGCCGGCGGCGGCAACATCGGGCGCAACCTCGCGCGCAACCTCGAATCGCGCTATTCGGTGAAGGTCCTCGAGCGCTCGCGGGAGCGCGCGCGCGGCATCGCCGAGGACCTGCTGAACTCGATCGTGCTGGTCGGCGACTGCGCCGACGAGGACCTGCTGCGCGAGGAGAACATCGACCAGACCGACGTCTACTGCGCGATGACCAACGACGACGAGGCCAACATCCTGTCGGCGATGCTCGCCAAGCGCCTCGGCTGCCCGCGGGTGATCTCGCTGATCAACCGGCCGTCGTACGCCGAGCTCGTCGAGGGCGGGCCGATCGACATCGCGGTCAGCCCGCAGCTGGTGACGCTCGGCGCCCTGCTCGCGCACATCCGCGAGGGCGCGCCGGCGACGGTGCATTCGCTGCGTCGCGGCGCTGCCGAGGCGATCGAGGCGGTGGCGCGCGGCGACCGCCGGACCTCGCGGGTGATCGGGCGCGCGCTCGAGGAACTGGAGCTGCCGGCGAACACGATCATCGGCGGCATCGTCCGCGGCGACAAACTGCTGATCGCCCACCACGATCTCGTCGTCGAGGCCGACGACCACGTGATCCTGTTCGTGATGGACAAGGGCGAAATGGCGCGCGTCAGCGCCCTGTTCCAGACCGGGGCGACCTGGCTGTGAGCCGTCGCCTGCAGGCGATCCGGCGCATCTTCGGCGCGATCATCGGGCTCAGCGCCCTGATTCCGCTGCCGCCGCTCGCGCTGGCGCTGTACGACGGCGACGCGACCGCGCAGGCCTTCTTCGACGCGTTCGCGATCGCCGCGGTGATCGGCCTGATCCTGTGGTATCCGGTGCGCAGCGTGCGCTACGAGCTGCGCCTGCGCGACGGCTTCCTGATCACCGCCGGCACCTGGGTGCTGTCGATCCTCGTGGCCTCGATCCCGTTCCGGCTGGCGCCGCCGTACATGAGCTGGACCGACGCGGTGTTCGAGGCGACGTCGGGGCTGACCACCACCGGCGCCACCGTGATCGTCGGCCTCGAGGCGCTGCCGCGCTCGGTGCTCTTCTATCGCGCGCTGCTGTGCTACCTCGGCGGCATGGGCATCGTGATCCTCGCGGTGGCGATCCTGCCGATGCTGAAGGTCGGCGGCATGCAGCTCTTCCGCGCCGAGAGCACCGGCCCGACCAAGGACAGCAAGCTCACCCCGCGCATCGCCGATACCGCGAAGGCGCTGTGGGCGGTCTACACCGGCCTGATCCTGATCTGCGCGATCTGCTACTGGCTGGCCGGCATGTCGCTCTTCGACGCGATCTGCCACGGCATGACCACGGTCGGCACCGCCGGCTTCGGCAATTACGACCTCAACCTGGGCCACTTCGACAGCGCCACGATCGAGGTGATCGCGACCGTCTTCATGTTCCTCGGCGGCTGCAGCTTCGGCCTGCACTGGTATGCGTGGCGGCGCGCGACGGTGAACCACTACCTCGCCGACGCCGAGCTGAAACTGCTGCTGCGGCTGTGCATCGCGGCGACCCTGGCGGTCGGGCTGGCGCTGTGGCTCGGCGGCAGGTTCCCGTTCGCGGAGGCGATGCGCCACGCCGCGTTCCAGGTGGTCTCCAACGTCACGACGACCGGATACACGACGGTCGGCTTCACGGACTGGCCCGGCTTCGCGCCGCTGCTGCTGGTGATGCTGGCTTTCGTCGGCGGCTGCGCCGGCTCGACCTCGGGCGGCATCAAGGTCGCGCGCGTGCAGATGGTGGTGCGCCAGGGCCTGCGCGAGATCAAGCAGCTGGTGCACCCGAAGGGGCAGTTCCTGGTCAAGGTCGGCGGCAAGCGCGTGTCCGAGAGCGTGGTGATCTCGGTCGCCG
Organism: Arenimonas composti TR7-09 = DSM 18010; assembly: GCF_000426365.1. Taxonomy (GTDB): domain Bacteria; phylum Pseudomonadota; class Gammaproteobacteria; order Xanthomonadales; family Xanthomonadaceae; genus Arenimonas; species Arenimonas composti. Next base: position 77,739 of record NZ_AUFF01000007.1, read on the forward strand.
GCTTCTGCACGCTCTACATCCTCAGCTACCTGGTGATGACCCTGCTGCTGGCGGCGCTGGGTGTCGACCTGGTCACGGCGTGGTCGGCGATCGCGGCGTCGCTGAACAACCTCGGGCCCGGCATGGGCGAGGTGGCGATGCATTTCCGCGACATGGACGACGCGGCGGTGTGGATCTGCAGTTTCGCGATGGTGCTCGGCCGCCTCGAGGTCTTCACCCTGCTGGTGCTGTTCACCCCGCAGTTCTGGCAGGAGTGAGAATAACGGTGTCAGAGACAGTTATTCGGGCGTGCTTTCCGCTTCCCGGGGTTACCACCCCGAATAACTGTCTCTGACACCGTTATTCGGACACCGTCATCCGGTCGTAGAGTTCGCGCGCCACGGCTTCCGGCAGGTAGCGGATGCGCACCGGCGCGAGCGCGCCTGCGCCGGCGGTGTCGAACAGCAGCGTCGCCATGCCGTGCCGGCGGTCGAAAGGCGTCTGCGAAAGCTGCAGCGCCTGCACCTTGCGCACTTCCGCGAAGCGCCACGTGCGGTCGAGCCAGCCCTCGCGCACGACGATCAGGCCGCCGTCGACGCACCAGCCCGCATGCCGCGCCCAGATCCGCGCGCGCACGATCAGTAGCGGCAGCAGCGAAAGCAGCACCAGCGCCCACGGCCCCTCGCGCCAAGCCAGCAGCGCGGTGGCCGCCAGCACGCCCAGTGCCGGCAGCACCAGTTGCCGCCGCCAGGCACGCGGATGCAGCGGCTGCCACTGCGCCGGCGGCCAGGCGGTATCGGGCAGCAGGTGGCGGATCAGCGCGTCGGCGGCGTCGGGCGGGATCACCGGCGCCAGCGCCCGCAGCGATCCGCGGTCGTCGTTGCCGGTGGTCACCGTGGCGCTGTCGACCTCGATGCTGCGCCGGCCGAGCAGGCGCTGGGTCAGGCTCTCGCGCAGGGTCCATGCCTGGATGCGGTCGCGCGGCATGTTCGCGCGCGAACGGGTCAGCAGGCCGCGCTGCACGCTCAGTCGCCGGCCGGATTCGCCCAGCGTGAAGTCGTGGTAGTTCAGCAGGTTCCAGCCGATCGACAGCAGGCGCAGCACGATCACCGCGAGCAGCAGCAGGGCCAGGGCCCCGACCGTCCAGCCGATCGCATCCAGATGCAGGCGCTCGCCGAAGCCGAGCAGGCTGCGACCCAGGTTTTCGACGACCCGACCGAGCAGGTCCGAGCCGTTCTGCGCCAGCACCGCGATCACCGCGCCGAACATCACCATGCCGCGGTTTGAGACCAGGCCCAGGCGGATGATCTCGGCGGTCGGCAGGTGCAGCAGCACGCGTGCCGGCGCCGCCGTCGCCGAGGCGCCCCCGGCAGCGCTGCCCGTGCCCTCGGTGTGGCCACGCACCAGCGCTTCCAGCGCCTGCGCGTCGGCCAGCGACAGCACACGCATCTCCGCCTCCGGCCGGCCGGCGCCACCGGCCGACTCGAGCCGTACCTCGGCGACGCCGAACAGCCGGTGCAGCAGGGTCTGGTGCAGAGCCACGTTGTGGATGCGCCGCCACGGAACATGCCGATGGCTGCGCTCGAGCAGGCCGCTGCGGATCACCACGCCGTCGGCGTCGATGCGGAAGCGGTAGGTGAAGTAACGCGCGACCGAGATCGCCACCAGCACGCCGGCACCGGCCAGGCCCCAGAGCTCCCAGGTGTTGCCGCCGGCACCGAACACCAGTACCAGGATCGGCACCGCGAACTGGCGCAGCTGCTGCAGCAGCACGAACAGCCACGACCACGGGTGCAGCCGGCGTTCGCCGCCGCCTTCGACCAGAGCCGACTCAGAGGACATCGTCGTCGCGCCCCGCCGGCAGCAGCGCGTCGCGCAGCGCGACCGCGTCTTCCTCGCGCAGGCCGGACTGGCGCAGCGCCTGGATGCGGGTGCCGGCGGTGTGCACGACCAGGGTGGCGAGGCCGAAGCCGCGCTCGATCGGCCCGCGTTCGATGTCGAGGTGCTGCACCCGGCTGCGCGGCACCAGCCGCTCCAGGCGCCAGACCAGGCCGCGCCGCACCTGCAGGCCGCGCGCGTCGAGCTTCCAGCGCGTCCGGCGCGTGCGCAGCCATGCGGTGAAGGCGGCGAAGGTCGCCGCGCCGAAGACCAGCACCGCGCCCAGTGCGGCGGTGCCGATCAGGCCGGTGTCGAGCAGCACCGCGCCCGGCACCGTCAGGCCGACGCCGGCCGGCACGGCGAAGATCGCCGTCCCGATTGCCGCGACCCGCGCCGCGGCCGGCGGCAGCGGCTGCCAGCCCGCGTCGCCGGGTCCGGTTGGCGATGGATTCGAAGGCGGTTCGGGCAGCGTGCTCATCAGTAGCAGTCCGGGTGATAGGGATTGGGCAGGCCGGAGTCGGCCGGGCGCTTCGACCAGCGTTTGTAGGTCCACTGATATTGCCGGGTATCGCGGCGGGCGATCGCCTCGACGCCGGCGTTCAGTGCCTGGGTCGCGACCGCGAGGTCGGCATCGGCGACCGCCGGACCGGCGGCCTCGAACCACATCTCGAAACGGCCATCGTCGCGGCGCAGCGCGCAGGCGAACACCACCGCCGCCCCGGTGCGCTGCGCCAGCTTCGGAATCAGCGTCATCGTCAGCGCCGGCCGGCCGAAGAACGGCGCGAACTGGCCGCCGCCTTCCTTCGGCTGCTGGTCGGGGGTGATGCCGACCGCCTGTCCCGCCTGCAGCGCGCGCAGCAGCGGCCGCATCGCCGAGGCCTCCGCCGGCACCAGGCCGACGTTGTGGCGGCCGCGCGCCAGGCGCAGGAAACCGTCGCCGGCGCGGTTCTCCGGCGGCTTGTAGACGAGGGTGAAGGGCCCGCGGGCCGCCATGAACTCCACCACCATCTCGATGTTGCCGTGGTGCGGCGCGGCGATGATCACGCCGCGTCCGCCGGCTTCCGCGGCCGCCAGCACCGCCTCGCCGTGCACCGCCGCGACCAGCGCCAGGTTGTCGCGCCGGGGCCGCGTCCAGATGCGCAGGGACTCGATCGCGTTGCGCCCGGTCTGCTGCATCACCTCGCGCACCAGCGCCTCGCGTTCGTCGCTGGACAGCTGCGGCATCACCAGTTCGAGATTGCGCCGCGCGACCTTGGCCTCGCGGGTGTTGCGGGCGAACGCGCGCCGGCCCGACCACGCTCCGAGGCGGATCTGCAGGGATCGCGGCAGCCGCCCCACCAGCCAGGCGACGGCATGCAGCAGGTGGCTGGCGAGGGGAATCGACGGCGACGACATCGCCGCGAGTGTAAGCCACGCAACAAACGCCGCCGCCGCGGCTAAACTGCGCGGCCCATGATCGCCCTCATCCAGCGCGTCAGCGAAGCCAGTGTCCGGGTCGGCGACGAGACCGTCGGCGCGATCGGCGAGGGCATCCTCGCGCTGGTCGCGGTGGAGCCGGGCGACGACGAGGCGAAGATCGCCCGCATGGCCGAACGCCTGCTCGGCTACCGCGTGTTCGCCGACGAGCGCGGGCGGATGAACCGCTCGCTGACCGATACCGGCGGCGACCTGCTGCTGGTCAGCCAGTTCACCCTCGCCGCCGATACCCGCAGCGGCATGCGTGCCAGCTTCACCGCCGCGGCCAGTCCCGACGAGGCCCGGCGCGGTTTCGACCGGCTGGTGGGAATCTGTCGTGAACGGCACGGAAACGCGCGCGGTGCGCGGGTTGAAACCGGCCGTTTCGGCGCGCACATGATCGTCAGCCTGGTCAACGACGGCCCGGTGACGTTCCGCCTGCAGTCCTGACCTGCCCCCGACGCCAACCGACCAGACTGCGGAAACCCTAGATTCATCAGGGGTTTACCGCCAAGCTGCCGCGCGCCTGTATACTGCGCGGCTCGTTTTCGCCCAGACCCCGGGAACCCGCTTTCATGGCCAACGATCGTCCGGCTCAGCAGTCCGAAATCAAGCAGCTGATCAGCAAGGGCCTGGAACAGGGCTACCTGACCTATGCCGAGGTCAATGACCACCTGCCCGACGACATCGTCGATCCGGAGCAGCTGGAAGACATCATCGGCATGATCAACGGCATGGGCATCGAGGTGCACGAAGTCGCGCCGGATGCCGAGACCCTGCTGCTGTCCGATTCCTCGCCGAGCCGCGAGTCCGACGAAACCGCCGCCGAGGAAGCCGCCGCCGCGCTGAGCTCGCTCGACACCGAGGGTGGCCGCACCACCGACCCGGTGCGCATGTACATGCGCGAGATGGGTTCGGTCGAGCTGCTGACCCGCGAGGGCGAGATCGCGATCGCCAAGCGCATCGAGGAAGGCCTGAACCAGGTCCACCAGTCGCTGGCCAGCTTCCCGTGGTCGATCCAGCTGTTGCTCGAGGACTACGACCTGCACCTCGAGGGCAAGAAGCGCCTGAACGAAGTCGTGGTCGGCTTCCTCGACATGGAGGAGCCGGAGGAAGTGATTCCGGCCGCCGCGGTCGAGGAAGATGCCGAGGTCGACGAGGACGAGGAAGCGGTCGAGGGCGCCGACGAGGAAACCGCCGCCGTCGACACCGGTCCGGATCCGGCCGAGGTCGGCCGCCGCATGGACGCGCTGAAGGCGCTCTATGTGAAGTTCCAGAAGACCCACGCCAAGTACGGCGCCGCCGACAAGAAGACCATCAAGGCGCGCGAGGAGATGGCGGCGGAGTTCATGCGCCTGAAGCTGCCGCTGGCGCTGATGGAAGCCTTCGTGCGCAAGCTGCGCGAGGTCGTCAACGCGATCAAGGAACACGAACGCGCGATCCTCGACATCGCCACCCGCAAGGCCAAGATGCCGCGCAAGGACTTCCTGCGCGCCTGGCCGGGCAACGAGCTCAACCTCGACTGGGCCGACGAGATCATCCGTCGCAAGCAGAAGTGGTCGTCGGGCATCCGCGAGTACCGCGACGAGATCGTCGCCGAGCAGCACAAGCTGGGCGGCATCGAGCAGTCGCTGTGGCTGACGCTGCCCGACATCAAGGAAATCAACCGCGCGATGGCCTACGGCGAGGCCAAGGCGCGCAAGGCGAAGAAGGAGATGGTCGAGGCGAACCTGCGTCTCGTGATCTCGATCGCCAAGAAGTACACCAACCGCGGCCTGCAGTTCCTCGACCTGATCCAGGAAGGCAACATCGGCCTGATGAAGGCGGTGGACAAGTTCGAATACCGCCGCGGCTACAAGTTCTCGACCTACGCCACCTGGTGGATCCGCCAGGCCATCACCCGCTCGATCGCCGACCAGGCGCGCACCATCCGCATTCCGGTGCACATGATCGAGACGATCAACAAGCTCAACCGCATCTCCCGCCAGATGCTGCAGGAAATGGGTCGCGAACCGACCCCGGAAGAGCTGGCGAAGAAGATGGAGATGCCGGAGGACAAGATCCGCAAGGTGCTCAAGATCGCCAAGGAACCGATCTCGATGGAGACGCCGATCGGCGACGACGAGGATTCGCACCTGGGCGATTTCATCGAGGACACCAGCATCGAGTCGCCGATCGAGGCGACGACGAACCTGGGCCTGATGGAAACCGTGCGCGACGTGCTCGCCGGCCTCACCCCGCGCGAGGCGAAGGTGCTGCGCATGCGCTTCGGCATCGACATGAACACGGATCACACGCTGGAAGAAGTCGGCAAGCAGTTCGACGTCACCCGCGAGCGCATCCGCCAGATCGAAGCCAAGGCCCTGCGCAAGCTGCGCCACCCGACCCGCAGCGAACAGCTCCGCAGCTTCCTCGACCTCGAGTAAGCCGCCCGCCCCGCCGACACTGTAGGAGCGCCTTCAGGCGCGATCCCGGGAATCGAGGACCCAGAAACGAGTGGTGGCCCAGCCCCACTCGTTTTTCTTTTCCCGTTTCTGATTCCGGCCTCCACCGGCTACGATTCCGCGGCTGCGGGCCTATAGCTCAACGGTTAGAGCAGGGGACTCATAATCCCTTGGTTCCAGGTTCGAATCCTGGTGGGCCCACCAACCGGTTCGGTCAGCCGAATGCAGGCTTCGGTCGCCATCGCGCCGACAGCGAAGCAGAAGCGCTCGATAGGAGTGCCGAGGCATCGCCTTCTCGTCCCGTTCCTGGTGGTTCTCCGTCGGTGCAACGATCAGGGGTGAACTCAGTGAACCAGGGCGCTATGGACATCTCGGATCCTTCCCCCGCAACATCACCATCACGGAAGTCCCGGATGCGGCACCGGCAGATGCATATCGAGTTTCCTGCGCCACCAGGTGTTCCCCGGCATGGGATCGCTCGAGTGATCCACCCGCTGCTGGGAGCCCTGCTGCTGCTGGGCGCGGCAACCGTGCACGCGCAGGGGGCCCCGGCCGGTTCGCATGAACCGGCGTACAGCGTGGAATGGAACGAGAAGAACAGGTAGGACCTCTGCTTCGCGCAGACCACGGAGGCCAACTGCCGGGACACGATCGAACTCAGGTTCCGCCTGGCCGGGCAAGCGGTGGCTGCAGGTCGCATGGATTACGCCAACGCGCTCCTCGAGATGTCGAACGAGGCCGCGCTGAGATTGGCCGAAGCGGCCCCGGCGGGCGGGCGCTTGCGGAGTGAACCGATGACGCCGCAGGCGCGTCGCCGCGGCGTCGCGCGGACCGGAACGGCCAGGGCACCGTCGCGATGGGCGATGTCGTCGCCGGCACGTATGCGGACCTGCACCTCGACGCCGGGATGGCCGTGATCGACTTTCGAAGGACCTCCACCCGAATACCGAACCAGGAGAATTCCCCATGAAGCGTCAGCTCTTCCTCTTCCTCGCGATCATCGCCGCGCTCGCCAGCCCCGCGTGTCCTGCATCGGGCGGGCAGACGGGCGAGGGCCCGTCGCCCGCGGCGCGTCCGGAGGCACCCGCGAATCCGCTGGTCGGATCGTGGCAGGAGGCGATGTCAGGCAACGGCACTACCCTCGAGGTCCGCGCGGACGGCAGCGCGTTGCTCACCGTGCCGGGCTACGGGGGCGGCACCTACGCGATGCGCTACGTGTGGAACGGCAGCGAGGCGGAGCTCACCGGGTATCCCGACGCGACCGCTTCGATGCGCATCTCCGAAACCGGCTCGCTGTTCATCAACTACGAAAATACGACCACCAACAGCCGCGGGATGATGATGTTCCGGCGCGCCTCACCCTGACGACGGGCGACCCGTCAGTCGCGACGCGGGAATATCGCCCGGAGCGAAGCGCCACTCAGGGCGCCCGCGCCGCCACCGATCATCGCCAGGGTGATCAGGCCTTCGGTCACCCTGGCCTCGTCCGCATGCCGCGGTCGCGACGCCAAGGACGCGTGGCACGCGCTCCTGCTCGCGCTGCCGCGCCGATCACGGCACCGGCGCCGCCTCCTCGAGCAGGCGGCGCACCTCGCCTTCGAGGCCCTTCAGGCCCCACGCCCGCCCGATCCCGATCGCCTCGTCGGCCGTGCGCCCGTCGACCCACGCCGCGCGCAGCGCCGCCATCGCGCCGACGCGGTTGCCGCTCGCGCAGTGCACGAGCACGGGACGGCCGGCGGCGCGCAGCAGCGCGTCGAAAGCCTGCACGTTCTCGCGGGTGAGGTCGGCGGGACCGGAGAGCGGGAGGTTCGCGTAGTCGAGACCGGCCGCGCGCACGGCGGCGGCTTCGTCGAAGTCCGGCGTCTCGGCGTCGGGGGTCAGGTCGATGACGTGGCGGATGCCGGCGGCGCGCAGGGCGTCGAGATCGGCGGCGCCGATGCGGCCCGCGGAGACGATGCCCGGTTCTGGCGCCACCGCGTTCGTTATCGCGGGCAGCCGCGCAGGTTCAGGGGTCGAAGCGCAGCCGGCGGCGGCGAGGGTCGCGGTGGCGGCGAACAGGGTGAGCAGGTTCATGGCGGGCCTCAGCTTCGGGTCAGCAGGCGGTGCAGCAGGAAGCCGGCGAACATCGCCGGCACGAACCACAGCGATTCGACGGCGCCGATGCCGAGACCCGCGAGCGCCGGACCCGGGCAGTAGCCGGCCAGGCCCCAGCCGATGCCGAACAGCGCCGCGCCGCCGAGCAGGCGGGCGTCGATGTCGCGCCGCGTCGGCAGGTGGAACGCGTCGACGAACAGCGGCCGTCCGCGGCGCAGCACGGGGCGGAACAGCAGCAGCGTGGTCAGCACCGCGCCGCCGAGCACGAGCGCGAGCGTCGGATCGAACGCGCCGAAGACGTCGAGGAAACCGAGCACGCGGCGCGCATCGGTCATGCCCGACATCGCCAGGCCGGTGCCGAACAGCGCCCCGGCCGCGAGTGCGGCGACGGAGTTCCGGTTCACGCCGCGCTCCCGAGGTGACGCACGGCGAACGTGGTGACCACCGCGGTGGTCACGAACATCGCGACCGCCGCCAGCGAACGCGGCGACAGTCGCCCGAGTCCGCACACGCCATGCCCGCTCGTGCAGCCGCTACCCATACGCGTGCCGAACCCCACCAGCAGTCCGGCGATCACCAGCCCCGCGCGCGGGAAATCCGTGCGCGGCAGCGACGCGCCCGGCACGAAGGCCATGTAGAGGCCGCCGGCCGCGACCAGCCCGAGCAGGAACAGTACGCGCCAGGCGACATCGCCGCGCTGCGGCACCAGCACGCCGCCGGCGATGCCGCTGACACCGGCGATGCGCCCGGTCAGCCACAGCAGCAGCACCGCCGACAGCCCGATCAGCACGCCGCCGGCCGTCGCCGTCATCCACACGCTCACGGCACGACCCCGAAGCGGTCCAGCGGCAGCCGCAGCCAGCGCACGCCGTCCGCGTCCGGCGGCGGCAGTTCGCCGGCGCGGATGTTCACCTGCAGCGCCGGCAGGATCAGCTTCGGCGCGGCGAGGGTCGCGTCGCGCTCGGTGCGCAGGCGCACGAACGTCGCCTCGTCGACGCCGCCGCCGACGTGGCGGTTGTCGCGGCGCTGTTCGTCGAGCGGGATCTCCGCGCGTACCTCGCGCCCGCCGGGCGGGTAGTCGTGGCACAGGAAGATGCGGGTGTCGTCGGGCAGCGCGAACAGGCGCCGGATCGAGCGGAACAGCTTGTGCGCGTCGCCGCCGGGGAAATCGACGCGCGCGGTGCCGACGTCGGGTGCGAACACGGTGTCGCCGACGAACGCCGCGTCGCCGATCACGTACGTCAGGCTGTCGTCGGTATGCCCGGGCGTCGCGAGCACGCGCGCCTGCAGCGTGCCGATCGCGAAGGTGTCGCCGTCGGCGAACAGGTGGTCGAACTGGCTGCCGTCGGTCGCGAATTCCGGCTCGAGACCGAACAGCGTCCGGAAGCGCGCCTGCACCGCGGTGATGCCGCGGCCGATCGCGACCTTCGCGCCGGTGACGCGGCGCAGGTACGCGGCGGCGGTGAGGTGGTCGGCATGCGCGTGCGTCTCCAGGATCCAGTCGACGGTCAGCCCCTGGGCGCGCACGAAGTCGAGCACGGCGTCGGCGGACGTGGTGGCGGTGCGCGCGGTCGCCGGGTCGTAATCGAGCACCGGATCGATGATCGCGGCGCGGCCACCCGGCTGGTCGTGGACGACGTAGGTGAGCGTGGACGTCGCCGCGTCGAAGAAGCTGCGGACCTGGGGAGTCATCCGTCGGTTCCTTGTCTGATACTTCAGGTAACGCTAAAGTAGGCGCGCCCCCGGATGTTGTCAAGCATCTACTTAAATACGGAAACCATGGCCCGCATCGCCCGAAAGAAGACCAGCCCCCCGGCCGCGCACGAGGCGATGGCCCGCCACGCCGGCGAGGCCGCCGCGCTGCTGAAGGCGCTCGCGCATCCCGCGCGGCTGCTGGTGCTGTGCCGGCTGGTCGAAGGCGAATGTTCGGTCGGCGAGCTGCAGCCGCTCACCGGGCTGAGCCTGTCGGCGCTTTCGCAGCACCTGGCCGTGCTGCGCGAATCGGCGCTGGTGGAGACCCGGCGCGAGGCGCAGACGATCCACTACTCGCTCGCGGCCGGACCGGCCGCGAGCGTTCTCGACGCGCTGCACGCTGCCTACTGCGGCGACGCGCTCACTGGACGCTGATGTCGCCCTTCATCACCGCCCAGTGGCCCGGGAAGCTGCAGAAGAACTGATACGGGCCGCCGTCGCGCAGCGGCGCGACATCGAAGGTGACCGATGTGCGCTCGCCGCCGCCGATGACCTCGGTGTGCGCGACGACGCGCGGATCGCCCGGCTTCACGAACTCCGACGCGGCGCCGGCGGCCATGCCGTCGGTGGCGACGGCGGCCAGCTCGGACGCCTTCGCGATCACGACGTTGTGGCCCATCGACTGCTCGGGCAGCGTGCCGTCGTGGCGCAGCGTGATCGTGAACTGCGTGCACGAGGACGGGATCGCGATCGAACCGACGTCGTACTGCATCGCGTCGTTGCTGCCGATCTCCGTCGCGCAGTTCTCGACGACCGCGGCGGGCTTGCCGTTCCCGGCGGTGGCAGCGGGCGCGGGCGCCGGGGCGGGCGCGGCCGGAGCGGGCGCGTCGCTAGTCGGGGCGGGCGTGCTGGCGGCGGGCGGCGGCGCGTCACCGCCACAGGCGCCCAGCGCGAACGCGCAGGCGAGCGGGAGGAGGGCGAGCGGACGTCGGATGGTCATGGGAATTCTCCACACGGGCCTTCCATGATCCGCCGCGGCGGGAAGGATCACGTGAATAGCGCGGGGATTGGAACCACGCGTGGAAACATGGTTTCCGCTGGTCGCGCTCGGGGACCGGCCCGCGCGGCCATACTTCAGGCGTATCCCGGCAGCGCCGGATCGCATTGGAGAAGACGATGATCACCGCCCGCCCGGCCGCCGAACGCGGCCACGCGAACCACGGCTGGCTCGACAGCCGGCACAGCTTCTCGTTCGCGGACTATCGCGACGACCGCCATGTCCACTGGGGTCCGCTGCGCGTGATCAACGAGGACCGCGTCGCCGCCGGGCGCGGCTTCGGCCGGCATGGGCATCGCGACATGGAGATCATCAGCTACGTGCTCGACGGCGCGCTCGCGCACGAGGACTCGATGGGCAACGCCTCGACGATCGTGCCCGGGGACGTGCAGCGCATGAGCGCCGGCACCGGCGTGATGCACGCCGAGTTCAACCACGACCGCGAACGCACCACGCATTTCCTGCAGATCTGGATCATCCCGTCGGTCACCGGCGTCGCGCCGTCGTACGCGCAGAAGGCCTTCCCCGACGCGGACAAGCGCGGCCGCCTGGCGCTGCTCGCCAGCCCCGACGGCGCCGACGGTTCGCTGACGATCCACCAGGACGCGCGCCTGTACGCCGGCCTGTTCGACGGCGACGAACACGCCACGCATGCGCTCGCGCCCGGCCGGCTCGGCTACGTGCACGTCGCGCGCGGCGCGGCGACCGTGAACGGCCACGCGCTGCACGCCGGCGACGCGCTGCGCTACGAGGACGAACCGGCCATCGACATCCGCGCCGGTGTCGGCGCCGAGGTGCTCGTGTTCGACCTGCCGCGGCTGGACTGATGCGCACCTTCGTCCTGCGCGCCCGCGCCGCGCCGACCGACGCCGCCCGCCTGCTCGCCGGCGTCGGCGGAGATGCCCATTCGGAGGTGCTCGCGCACACGCTGATGAACGCCATCTTCGTCGCGCAGTCGCATCGCGACGATGTCGTGGTGTACCTGGTGCTGGAGAGCACGCACGACTACTCGCGGACGATCCGCTTCGAGGCCGCGGCGATGACCGGCATCGGCGGCTTCCACGAAGCGGCGCTGCTGGCGAAGATCGCCGCGGCGCTCGACGCGTCGCGCGGCATGGGCAAGGACGAGGCGCGCGCGGTCGAACCCGGCGTGACCGTTCGCACCACCGCGTTCGAGCGCCTGGTGCAGGAACTCGCCGCCGGCCACGCGCTGTACGTGATGGATCCGAAGGGTGCGCCGGTGGGCGACGTCGACTTCGCGCCGGAGCCGTGCTTCCTGCTCACCGACCACATCCCGATGCCGAAGAAGGCCTGGCCCGGGCTGGAGCGACTCGGCGCCCGCAAGCTCAGTCTCGGGCCGCGGATGCTGTTCGCGTCGCAGTGCGTGGTGCTGATCCACCACGCGCTCGACATGCGCTGACGCGGCGCCGGATCACCCGCCGAAGCGCAGCGTCGCCACCGTGCCGCGCTCCGGATCCGGCTGCAGCTCCAGTCGCCAGCCGAGGTGCTCGCACAGCCGCGCGGTCAGTTCCAGGCCGATGCCCGAATCGCCGCGGCTGCCGTCGCCGCGCGCCATGCGCGTGTAGAGCTCGCTGATCCGTTCCGGACTCATGCCGTGCCCGGGATCGCGGATCACGACGGCCGGTCCCGGCGCGATGCGGATGTCGACGACGCCGCTGTCGCTGTTCTCGATCGCGTTGCGCAGCAGGTTGCCGACCGCGGCGCGCACGATGCCCGGCGGCGCGTCGATCGCGACCGGCGGCGACGGCGCCAGCCGCAGCTGCAGCGATTTGCCGGCGGTCAGGTGCTCGTGCGCGTCGACGATCTCGGCGAGCAGCGCGTCCAGCGCGAGCGGCCGCGTGCCGCGCGCGAGCCGCGACGGATCCTTCGCGAGCGCCAGCAGCATCGCGATCAGCTGCTCCATCTCGCGCGCGCTGCGCTGGATACGCTGCAGCTGGTGGCGCACGGTCGCGGCGCCGGCCCCGGGCTGCAGCGCCAGTTCGGCGGCGCCGCTGATCACCGCGACCGGCGTGCGCAGTTCGTGGCTGGCCGTGTTGACGAACACGCGCTCGCGCTCGACGAATTCGGCGTTGCGCTGCAGGAAGCCGTTGAACGCGTCGGCGATCACGACCAGCTCGGCGCCGGCGTCGGGCTCCAGCACCACGCGTCCCGCCTCGCGCTCGGGCTGCATCGCGCCGATGCGTTCGGCGAGCCGGCTCAGCGGCCGCAGCAGCCGGCTCACGCCGACCACCGCGGCGACGCCGATCGCCGCCAGCAGCAGCAGCGCGGCCGCGACCGTGAGCCACTCCGAGCCCGATTCGTCGCGCGTGAACCCGTCGATGTCCATCGCCAGCAGGTGGCGCACGCCGCCGTCGTCGCGCACCAGCACCACGTATTCGGCCGCGCCGATGCGCAGGTCGTCGTGCAGGCCGGGCGCCAGTCCCGACAGTTCCGGCGGCAGCGCCGGATCGTCGCCGCGGTAGACCGCGATGCCGGCCGTGCCGTCCCAGCGGAAGGCCGGATCGGTGCGGCGACGTTCGAGGAAGTGGTCGAGCTCGACCGTCAGCAGCGATCGCCAGACGCTGCGCTCCACGTACTCGACCACGAACGCGCCCTGCGCGATCACCGCCACCGTCAGCGCGGTCGCGAACGCGAGCAGCCACAGCACGATCCGCCGGCGCAGGCTGGCCGGGCGCGCGCTCACGGCCAGTCCCCGCGCGGCGCCGCGCGCGCGAGCCGGTAGCCGACCCGCGGCACGGTCTGGATGAGCTTCGTCTCGAAGGGTCCGTCGACTTCCCGCCGCAGCTCGTAGACATGCGAGCGCAGCGCGTCGCCGTCCGGCGGCGTGTCGCCCCACAGCGCCTGTTCCAGCTGCTCGCGCGCCACCACCGCGGGCGAGGCGCGCAGCAGCACCTCGAGCAGCTTGCGACCGGCCGGGAACAGATGCAGCGGCTTGCCGGCGCGCGTCGCCTCCAGCGTCGACAGGTCCAGGCGCAGGTCCTCCACCTCGAGCACCCGCGACCGCGCGCGGCCCTGCACGCGCGACTGCAGGCTCTGCAGCCGCGCCTCGAGCTCGGCCAGGTCGAAGGGCTTGGTCAGGTAGTCGTCGGCGCCGGCGCGGAAGCCGAGCAGCTTGTCGGGCAGTTCGTCGCGCGCGGTGAGCATGATCACCGGCACGTCGCTGCCGCCTTCGACGCGCAGCTTGCGCAGCACTTCGGGCCCGTCCATGCGCGGCAGCATCCAGTCCAGGATCACCGCGTCGAACGCCTGCGTCAGCGCCAGATGCAGGCCGGTGATGCCGTCGGGGGCGGCGTCGAGCACGTGCCCGCGCGCCTCGAAATAGGCGAACAGGTTCGCGACCATGTTGCGGTTGTCTTCGATGACCAGCAGGCGCATGGCGGATCCGGGACGTCGACGGGCGTCGGCGGCGGGAGTATCGCGCCTGCGATGTCGGAATTCCGTGCGCCGCTTAACCGGCGCCTTACCCGGCTCCGACGCCGCTCCGACGTTCCCGGGACGGGCTTCCGACGCGGGTGCGACCAGCCTGTGCGCCCCGGATGTGGAAGGTCGTGGATGCGCAGGGACGAGGTGGTGCTGTGGTGGACGCCGCTGGCCGGATTCGCGGCGGGCATGGCGTGGCTGGTCGGGCTGGGCGGTGACTTCGTGGTCGCCGACCGGCTGTACGCGCTCGAGGGCGGGCGCTGGGCGCTGCGCTCGCACTGGCTGACGGAGGCGCTGCTGCACGACGCGGCGCGGAACGCCTGCGTGCTGGCGTTCGTGGTCGTGCTGGTCGCGTGGCTGGCCAGCCTGCGCCTGCCGCGCGCGCGGCGCTGGCGGCGGCCGCTGGGCTACCTCGTGCTGGCGGTGGCGACGAGCACGCTGCTGGTCGCGGCGATCAAGGCGACCAGCCCGCTCGGCTGCCCGTGGGACCTGGCCCGCTACGGCGGCGCCTTCGACACGGCGACGTGGCCGGGCCGCTGCTTCCCCGCCGGCCACGCGAGCGCCGGCTACGCGTGGCTCGCGCTGTACTTCTTCCTGCTGGCGGTGCGGCCGGCGTGGCGGCTCGCCGGACTCGCGGCAGGGCTCGGGCTGGGACTGGTGTTCGGCGTGGTGCAGCAGCTGCGCGGCGCGCATTTCCTGTCGCATGACCTGGTGACCGCGCTGCTCTGCTGGACCGTCGCGCTCGGCCTGTCGCGGCCGGTGCTGCGCCTGCCGGCCGAAGGACGGACCGAGTGAGCGTGGTGATGTCCCGTACCGGGCCGGCGTGGCAGGGCGCGGTCGACGCGGTGCGCGCGTGGCGGCCGCTGCTGTCGGTGGAGGCGCTGGCGGTGGCCGCGAGCCTGTTCTTCGCGCTGACCGCCAACACCGCGTTCTGGCGCGCCGTGGCGGCCGGCGGCGCGATGCCGTGGCGGCTGGCGGTGGCCGCGTTCGTGATGGTTTTCGCCGGTCACGCGCTGCTGCTCGGCGCACTGCTGGCGCGGCCGTGGGCGAAGCCGCTGCTCGCGCTGCTGGTGGTCGTGACCGCGGCGGCGTCGTTCTACACGCAGGCATACGGCGTCTACCTCGACGCCGACATGCTGCTGGGCACGCTGCACACCGAGTGGGCGGAGTCGCGCGAGCTGCTGACACCGGGCCTGGCCTGGCATCTGCTGGTGTTCGCGGGGCTGCCGTGCCTGCTGCTGGGGCGGATCCGTCTGGTACGGCGGGCGCCCGCGCGCGCGCTGCTGGTCCGCGCCGGGTTCCTCGCGGCGATGGCGGCGCTGCTGGCCGCGGGCGCCGCGTTCGGGTTCAAGGATCTCTCGGCGCTGGTGCGCAACCACCGCGAGGTGCGCTACCTGGTGACACCGGCGAACTACGTCTACGGGCTGGGCCAGCTCGCGTTCGCCGGCGCCGCGACCGGCGACACGCCGCTGCAGGTGGTCGCGCCGGATGCCCGCCGCGTCGCGCCCGCGGTGGCGCGGCGGCCGCGGCTGCTGGTGATGGTCGTCGGCGAGACGGTGCGCGCCGACCACTGGGGCCTCAACGGGTATGCGCGGCAGACCACGCCGCGGCTCGCGCGCCGGTCGCTGGTGAACTTCGGCGATGTCCAGGCCTGCGGCAGCAGTACCGAGGTCTCGCTGCCGTGCATGTTCTCGCCGTACGGGCGCCGCGATTACGACGCGGCGCGCATCCGCGGCAGCC
Organism: Arenimonas composti TR7-09 = DSM 18010; assembly: GCF_000426365.1. Classification (GTDB taxonomy): domain Bacteria; phylum Pseudomonadota; class Gammaproteobacteria; order Xanthomonadales; family Xanthomonadaceae; genus Arenimonas; species Arenimonas composti. Next base: position 93,519 of record NZ_AUFF01000007.1, read on the forward strand.
AGTCGGTGCTGCATGTGCTGGACCGCGTCGGCGTCGACGTGCGCTGGCGCGACAACCAGACCGGCTGCAAGGGCGTCTGCCGCGGCCTGCGTTACGAGACGGTGTCCCCGGACGCCGACCCCGCGCTCTGCGACGGCCTGCACTGCCTGGACGGGATGCTGCTGCGCGACCTGCCGCTGCAGCCCGACGCGGGCGGCGGCGATCGCGTCGTCGTGCTGCACATGCTCGGCAACCACGGGCCCAGCTACTTCCAGCGCTATCCGCCGGCGTTCCGCCGCTTCCTGCCGGCCTGCGAGACCGCCGAACTGGGCGACTGCAGCGGCGAGCAGATCGTCAACGCCTACGACAACGCGCTGCTCTACACCGACCACGTGCTCGACGGCCTGATCGACCGGCTCGAGACCGTCGACGGCTTCGACACCGCGCTGCTCTACGTCGCCGACCACGGCGAATCGCTCGGCGAGAGCGGCCTCTACCTGCACGGCGTGCCGTGGCCCGTGGCGCCGCGCGAGCAGCTGCAGGTGCCGATGGTGCTGTGGTTCGGGCCCGGCTTCGCGGACGGCGCGGGGATCGACACCGCGTGCGTGCAGCGCCGCGCCACGCGGCCGGCGAGCCACGACGACCTGTTTTCGACCCTGCTCGGCCTGTTCGACGTGCAAGCCGCGGCGCGCGATCCGGCGCACGACCTGCTCGCCCCGTGCCGCCGCGGCATACCGGGCTAGAGCGCCAGCGACTGGTCGGCGATGGACACGTGTGTGATCCGCTCGCCGTTCCAGAAGTAGGTCAGGTGCGCGCCCTGCACCACCGGGCGCAGCACGTCGGGGTGGAACACCGCGACGCACTGGCCGCCCGGATGGCGGACGCTGTCGTAGACGACGCCGTCGCTGCCGGCGGCGCGCCACGCGGCGGCGGCGCGCTGGCTGGCGCTGTAGTCGGCGGGGTCGTGCAGCTCCGGCCAGCCGCCGCGCAGGTCGTGCAGCGCCGCGACGAGGTCGCCGGCGTAGCAGCGCATGCCGATCCGGCACGGCGGCTCGCGCGTGCGGGCGAGGAAGCGGTCGCGGTGGTACACGGTTTCGCGGATCGCGGTCTCGCGGTCGCGGGCGGCGTAGTACACGCCCCGGTCGCCGGTGGAGAAGCGCGAGCCCTCGGGATTGGGGTGCGTGAACGCCGCCATGATCGGCGTGGTTCCGGGGCCGCTGATGCGCCGCTCCGGCGCCACCAGGCTGATCGCGCCCAGTTCCTGGCGCAGGCGCGGGTTGGTCAGGCCTTCGATCTCGTAGATCGCCTCGAGGTCGCCGGGGTCGGCGATCGCGTCGAACAGGCCCACCGGCGGGAAACGACTCGACACGATCCGCCACGCCGGTCGCCAGTCGACCCGCGCCAGCGGCGGCAGCGTGCTCATCCCCAGCCCCGCTGCGCGTCCAGGTACTGGCGCACCACGTACAGGTCCGCGACCTGGCCACCCAGCATCCGCTCGAGCGCGCTGCGGCCGCCGAAGAGCGGCGCGTCATTGGGCCGGCGCAGCCAGCCGTCGGCCTGGGCGTCGTCGGGGAACAGCAGGTGCAGCGCCTTGTAGATGCCCAGCAGGTAGCTGATCCGTTCGATCACGTCGTGTGGCACCGCGCCGGCGCGCTCCTTCTTCCAGCGGAAGTACGTGGACCGCCCCGGCATGCCGAGCAGGCGCCGCTCCTGGTCCGCGCTCAGGCCCCAGGCCGCGGCGAGGTTGAAGAACGCGCGCAGCGCCGGCCCGGCGAGGTCGCGGCGGGCGGGGAGCGGGGGAACGGGGATCGGTGTAGTCATCTGGCTAATCCCGATACGAACCAACATCAGCAATTTGGTCCTGATCGGGACTTATTGCAAGCACCGCCTCGCTTGATGCAGGTCAGGGAGGGCGACGCGGCCGGCCGCCAGCATGGGCACGCCAGGAGGTGAGCCATGCTTCATGACGACCACGACCCGTCTCCGCCCGACGCGACCTCGGGACGACTCTGCGACTGCCTCGACGATTACGAGTCGCTGGACCCCGAATCCGCGGCCGGCCTCGGGCTGTGAGCGGACCGCTACCGGACGACCGCGCCCCGAATCCGCCGATCGACATCGACGCGGCGCGCGTCGCGGCGCTGCTGGACCTCGAGGTCGGCGCGTTCCGCGCGCTGATGGCCGACGGCAAGGTGACGGTCCTGTGCGAACGCGGCACCGGCGCCGATGCGGGCCGCTGGCGCGCGACGTTCTGGTACGGCGGCCGCCGCGCGCGCTTGGTCGTGGATCCGAAGGGGCGCATCCTCGACGAAGGCTGAATCGCGTCGGTTAACATCCGGGCATGGACGAGTTCACCGCCCGCGCGTTCCCGCGCCGCTTCCGGCTGGCCACGGAACAGGCCCGCATGCCGACCGCCCGCGCCTGTGGCGCGGCAGGGGTCGGCTGATGGCGGCGGGCGCGGTGTCGCCGTCGCTGCTCCTGCTGCTGTTGCTGCCGTTCCTCGGCGGGCTGGTCACCGCCTTCCTGCCGACCCGCGCCCGCACGGTGCTGGCCGGCGTCGCGGGCCTGGTCGCGGCGGCGGCGGCGGTGAAGGTGATCACGCTGTTCCCGCTCGTGCGCGACGGCGGCGTCATCGTGGAGACCTTCGCGTGGGTGCCGTCGCTGGGGCTGGACCTGGTGCTGCGGATGGACGGGTTCGCGTGGATGTTCGCGCTGGTCGTCACCGTGATCGGCGTGCTGGTGTGCCTGTACGCGCGCTACTACATGTCGCCCGACGATCCGGTGGCGCGCTTCTACGCGATGTTCCTCGCGTTCATGGGCGCGATGCTCGGCGTGGTGCTGTCGGGCAACCTGCTGCAGATGGTGGTGTTCTGGGAACTGACCAGCCTGGTCTCGTTCCTGCTGATCGGCTACTGGCACCACCGCGTCGACGCGCAGCGCGGCGCGCGCATGGCGCTGGTGGTCACCGGCGGCGGCGGGCTGTGCCTGCTGGCGGGCGTGATCGTGATCGGGCAGATCGCCGGCAGCTACGAACTCGACGCGGTGCTCGCCGCGGGCGCGCTGGTGCGGGCGAGCCCGTTGTACCCGCTCGCGATGGTGCTGGTGCTGCTCGGCGCGTTCACCAAGAGCGCGCAGTTCCCGTTCCACTTCTGGCTGCCGCGGGCGATGGCGGCGCCGACCCCGGTGTCGGCCTACCTGCACTCGGCGACGATGGTGAAGGCCGGCGTATTCCTGCTGGCGCGGCTGTGGCCGGTGCTGGCCGGCACCGACCTGTGGTTCTGGCTGGTCGGCGGCACCGGCGCGGCGACGCTGCTGATCGGCGCCTACGCGGCGATGTTCCAGAACGACCTCAAACGCGTGCTCGCGTACTCCACCGTCAGCCACCTCGGGCTGATCACGCTGCTGCTGGGCCTCAACAGTCCGCTCGCCGCCGTCGCCGCGGTGTTCCACATCCTCAACCACGCCACGTTCAAGGCGTCGCTGTTCATGGCCGCCGGCATCGTCGACCACGAGACCGGCACGCGCGACATCGGCAAGCTCAACGGCCTGATCAAGGCGATGCCGCGCACCGGCGTGCTGGCGCTGGTGGCGACCGGCGCGATGGCCGGCGTGCCGCTGCTCAACGGCTTCCTGTCGAAGGAGATGTTCTTCGCGGAAACGGTGATGCTGCGCTCGCAGCCGTGGGTCGAATGGACGCTGCCCCTGGTGGCGACGGTGGCCGGCATCTTCGCGGTCGTGTACTCCCTGCGCTTCGGCTACGACATCTTCTTCGGTCCGCCGTCCACCGACCTGCCGCGGCAGCCGGAGGAACCGCCGCGCTGGATGCGGCTGCCGATCCAGTTCCTGGTGCTGGCGTGCCTGGTGGTCGGCGTCGCGCCGGAGTGGGCGGTGGGCGGCGTCCTCGCGGCCGCGGCGCGGCCGGTGGTCGGCGGCGTGCTGCCGGAGTACAGCCTGGCGGTCTGGCACGGCATCAGCCCGCCGCTGCTGATGAGCCTGGTCGCGATCGTCGGCGGCGTGCTCGGCTACCTGTGGCTGCGCCGCCGGCAGGAGCGCGGCGAACTGCTCGACACGCCGGGCATCGGCCACATCAGCGGCCGCGAGCTGTTCGAGGCCGGGCTGCTGGCGGCGACGCGCGCCGCGCGCACCTTCCTGCACGTCGCCGGCACGCGCCGCCTGCAGCCGCAGGTGTTCGCGATCGTCGCGGCCGGATTCGTGCTGGCGCTGCTGGCGTCGCGCGGCGTGCCGCTGGAATGGGGCGACCGGGCGCGGCTGCCGCCGTCGCAGCCGTTCGTGCTGCTGTGGATCATTGGCATGGTCTGCGCGATCGGCGCCGCGGCGATGGCGAAGTTCCACCGCCTGGTCGCGATCACGCTGATGGGCGGCGTCGGGCTGGTGACGTGCCTGACGTTCGCGTGGTTCTCGGCGCCGGACCTGGCGTTGACGCAGATCGTCGTCGAGGTGGTGACCACGACGCTGTTCCTGCTCGGCCTGCGCTGGCTGCCGATGCGCCTGGAGGGCGTCGGCGAGCGCGACGCGCTGCGCGGCCGGCTGCGCCGCGGCCGCGACCTGCTGCTGGCGATCGCGGTGGGGGGCGGCATGGCGGCGCTGTCCTACGCGCTGCTGACGCGGCCGGCGCCGCAGAGCATCTCGCCGTTCTTCCTGTCGCGCGCGTATTCCGAAGGCGGTGGCACGAACGTGGTCAACGTGATGCTGGTCGACTTCCGCGCCCTCGACACGCTCGGCGAGATCACCGTGCTCGGCGCGGTCGCGCTGACGGTGTTCGCGCTGCTGCGCCGCTTCCGGCCACCCGCGGAGAGCGTCGCCCAGCCGCTGCAGCAGCGCGCGGTCGCGGCCGACACCGGGACCGACCTGGTCGCGCCCAGCCGCGACGGCGAACCGGTCGGCTACCTGCTGGTGCCGGCCGTGATGGCGCGGCTGCTGCTGCCGGTGGCGCTGGTGGTCGCGGCGCATTTCTTCCTGCGCGGGCACAACGAACCGGGCGGCGGCTTCGTCGCCGGACTGGTGGTCGCGATCGCGCTGCTGATGCAGTCGCTCGCGTCGGGCACGCGCTGGGTGGAGATGCGCGCGCAGGTGCGGCCGGTGCGGTGGGTGGCCTTCGGCCTGCTCGCCGCGTCGACGACCGGGCTGGGCGCGGTCGCGTTCGGCTTCCCGTTCCTGACCAGCCACACCGCGCACGTGACCCTGCCGGTGCTCGGCGCGCTGCATGTTCCGAGCGCGGCGTTCTTCGACCTCGGCGTGATGACTGTCGTGGTCGGCGCCACGCTGCTGATCCTGACCGCGCTGGCGCACCAGTCGATCCGTGCCCATCGCAAGCTGGCGCCGCGCGCCGGCGACGAACCGGGAGAGACCTGATGGAAGCCCTTCTGGCGATGGCGATCGGCGTGCTCGCGGCTTCCGGCATCTGGCTGGTGCTGCGCCCGCGCACCTTCCAGGTGGTGATGGGGCTGGCGCTGCTGTCGTATGCGGTGAACCTGTTCATCTTCAGCATGGGCAGCCTGGTGATCGACAAGCCGCCGATCGTCGCCGCCGGCATTCCGGCGGACCTCGAGCACTACACCGACCCGATGCCGCAGGCGCTGGTGCTGACCGCGATCGTCATCGGCTTCGCGACGACGGCGCTGTTCCTGGTCGTGCTGCTCGCCGCGCGCGGCCTGAGCGGCACCGATCACGTCGACGGCGAGTCGGACTGATGGCGTCGCTGCTGCCCGGGCTGGTGATCGTGCCGCTGGTGCTGCCGCTGATGGCGGCGGCGCTGCTGCTGGCGATCGATGCCGGCAACCGCCGCGCGCGCTCGCTGATCAACATCGCCGCGACGGCGGGCGGGCTCGCGGTCGCCGCGGTGCTGCTGCTCGCGGTCGACGCCGACGGCGGTCACGGCGTGTACCTCGCCGCGAACTGGCAGGCGCCGTTCGGCATCGTGCTCGTCGCCGACCGGCTGTCGGTGCTGATGCTGGTGCTTGTGGGCCTGGTCGGCACCGCCACCGCGCTCTACGCCGAAGCCGTGTGGGCGCGCGCCGGCGCGTGGTTCCACCCGCTGTTCCAGATGCAGCTGCTCGGGCTGAACGGCGCGTTCCTCACCGGCGACCTGTTCAATCTCTTCGTGTTCTTCGAGGTGCTGCTGGCGGCGTCGTACGGCCTGCAGATGCACGGATCGGGCTGGCCGCGCGTGCGTTCGGGGCTGCACTACATCGCGGTGAACCTGATGGCGTCGGCGCTGTTCCTCGTCGGTCTCGCGGTGCTGTACGGAGTGACCGGCACGCTCAACATGGCCGACCTCGCCGACAAGGCCGCCGCGGTGCCCGACGGCGACCGCGGCCTGCTGCACGTCGGCGCGGCGATCCTCGCGGTCGCGTTCCTGATCAAGGCCGCGGTGTGGCCGCTCAACGCATGGCTCGTGCCGGCGTACACGGCGGCGAGCATGCCGGTCGCGGCGCTGTTCGTGCTGATGTCGAAGGTCGGTTTCTACGCGCTGTTCCGGCTGTGGACGCTGGTGTTCTCGGAAGCGGCCGGTCCCTCGGCGCATTTCGGCGGCGCGGTGCTGCTCTACGGCGGGCTGTGCACGCTGGCGTTCGGCACGGTGGGACTGCTGGCGTCGATCCGGCTGGAGCGCATCGCGGCGTACTCGGTGCTGGTGTCGTCGGGCACGCTGCTGGCGGCGATCGGGCTGGATGCGCCGGCGCTGAGCGCGGCGGCGCTGTTCTACGTCGCCAGCGCGACGATCGCGGTCGCCACGCTGTTCCTGCTGGTGGAGCTGGTGAAGCGGACCAGCATCGAGGGCGGCGCGCAGCGCCCGGACATCGACACCGCGCCGGACGAAGGCGACAACCTCGACGACGACGCGCTGCCGCTGGTCGGCCGCGCGTTCCCGGTCTCGGTGGCGATGCTCGGCCTGGCGTTCGTCGCCTGCGCGCTGATGGTGGCGGGGCTGCCGCCGCTGGCCGGGTTCCTCGGCAAGGTGGCGCTGCTCGCGGCGGCGCTGCAGCCCGGCGCCGGACCGGCGGCGTGGTCGCTGGTCTTCCTGCTGCTGCTCTCGAGCCTCTTCGCGACCACGTCGCTCGCGCGGGCCGGCATCCGCCACTTCTGGTCGAAGGGCGGCCGCTACGCACCGCAGCTGCGCGCGGCGGAAGGCGGCGCGGTGCTGTTCCTGGTGGCGGCCGGCGTCGCGCTGGCGCTGTTCGCCGAACCGGTGATGCGCTACGCGAACGACACCGCGACCGCGCTGCACGCGCCGCGGCCGTACATCGACGCGGTGCTCGGCGCGCGCACGGTGCCGGGTCCGACGACTCCCGACACCGCGCCTGCGCGGCCGCCGGCGCCGGCGCTGCCGACGGTGGAGCCGGTGGTCGTGCCGGTGGCCGCGCAAGAAGCCGCCGGGGGCCGGCCATGAGCGTGCTGCGCCGGCTGGTTCCCGCGCCCGCGCTGAGCCTCGTGCTGTTCGCGCTGTGGCTGCTGCTCGCGCGCGGCGCGGCACCGGCCGACCTGCTCGTCGCCGCGATCGTCGCGCTGGCGGTGCCGCCGCTCACCACGCGCCTGCGGCTGGTCCACGCGCCGCTGAAGCGGCCGGCGACCGCGCTGCGGTTCGCTATGCGGGTGATGGTGGACGTGGTCGCGTCGAACATCGAAGTGGGGCTCGACGTCGTGTTCTTCCGCACGCGGAAGCCGGATTCGCATTTCGTGGTCGTGCCGCTCGAGCTGCGCGACCCGGCCGGGCTGGCGATGCTGGCGCTGGTGACGACGATCGTGCCGGGCACGGTGTGGTCGGAACTGGCGGTGGACCGCAGCTCGCTGCTGCTGCACGTCTGGAACGTCGGCGACGAGGCCGCCTTCGTCGCCCGCTACAAGCAACGCTACGAATCGCCGCTGCGGGAGATCTTCGAATGAGCACGCTGCTGCTGGCCGCCACCACGTTCGCGCTGGGCTGCTACGCGCTCGCCTCGGTGCTGGTGCTCGTGCGCCTGGTGCGCGGGCCGCGCGCGCAGGACCGGGTGTTCGCGCTCGACCTGCTGTACTTCCACGCGATGCTGGTGGTGATGGTGATGGGCATCCGCCACCAGAGCGACCGCTACTTCGAGGCGGCGCTGCTGATCGCGCTGTTCGGCTTCGTGAGCTCGTCGGCGATGGCGAAGTTCATCCTGCGCGGGGAGGTGATCGAATGAGCACCGGCAATCTCCTGGTCGACGCCGGCGTCGCCGCGCTGCTCGTGGGCAGCGGCGTGCTGGTGGTCGCGTCCGCGGTCGGCTTCCTGCGCCTGCCCGGTTTCTTCCGCCGCATGCATCCGCCGGCGCTGGCGTACACGCTCGGCACCTGGTGCGTCGCCGGTGCGGCCACGCTCCATCTGTCGGTGCTGCAGGGCCGCGCCGCGCTGCATCCGCTGCTGCTGCCGGCGCTGCTCGCGCTGACGGTGCCGGTGACGACGGTGCTGCTGGCGCGCGTGTCGCTGTTCCGGCGCCGGCAGGCGGGCATCGAGGGCACGCCGACCGCGTCGCTGCCGCGCGACCGGGAACAGTAGGAGCGCCTTCAGGCGCGAAGCTTTTCCGCGCTGCGCGCGGGCAAGGGCAATGATTCGCGCCTGAAGGCGCTCCTACATCGACGCGTCGGCGAGTTCCCACTTCGCGATCGCGGCGCGATGGACCTCGTCGGGGCCATCGGCCAGACGCAGCGCCCGCGCCGCGGTCCAGGCCTGCGCGAGCGGGAAATCCTGGCTGACGCCGGCGCCGCCATGCGCCTGGATCGCCCAGTCGAGCACCTTCTCGGCGACGTTGGGCGCGACGACCTTGATCATCGCGATCTCGCGCTTCGCCGCCTTGTTGCCGACGGTGTCCATCGCCCACGCCGCCTTCAGGGTCAGCAGCCGCGCCTGTTCGATCAGGCAGCGCGCCTCGGCGATGCGTTCGTGCCAGACGTCGAAGTCGGCGAGCCGGCGGCCGAAGGCCTGGCGCGTGCGCAGGCGTTCGCAGAGCAGTTCGAGCGCGCGTTCGGCCAGGCCGATGCAGCGCATGCAGTGGTGGATGCGGCCAGGACCGAGCCGGCCCTGGGCGATCTCGAAACCGCGGCCCTCGCCGAGGATCACGTTCTCCGCCGGCACGCGTACGCCGCGCAGCTCGACCTCCATGTGCCCGTGCGGGGCGTCGTCGTAACCGAACACCGTCATCGGTCGCACGACGCGGATGCCCGGCGTGTCCGCCGGCACCAGCACCATCGACTGCTGCCGGTGCGCCGGCGCGTCTTCGAAGCTGCGGCCCATCACGATGTAGACCGTGCAACGCGGATCGCCGGCGCCGGAGGCGAACCACTTGCGCCCGTCGATCACGATGTGATCGCCGTCGCGGCGCAGGCGGGTGCGGATGTTGGTCGCGTCGGCGGAGGCGACTCCCGGCTCGGTCATCAGGAAGGCCGAGCGGATCTCGCCGGCGAGCAGCGGCACCAGCCAGCGCGCCTTCTGCGCGTCGCTGCCGTAGCGCGCCAGCACTTCCATGTTGCCGGTGTCCGGCGCCGAGCAGTTGAACACCTCCGGCGACCACGGCACCCGACCCATGATCTCGCACAGTGGCGCGTAGTCGAGATTCGACAGTCCCTGCGGCGCCAGCGGCGAGCGCGGCAGGAACAGATTCCACAGCCCGCGCTCGCGCGCCTTCACCTTCAGCGATTCGACCAGCGGACTCGGCCGCCAGGGATCGCCGGCGGCGCGGTGCGCGGCGGCTTCGGCGGCGTGCGCGGCTTCGTTCGGCAGGATGTACTCGTCGAAGAACGCCTGCAGCTTCGCCCGCAGTTCCTGCACTTCCGCGCTGAATCCGAAATCCATGTCCACCCCCGTCGCGACTGCCGCGATCGTGGCACCGGGCGGCACTGCGGGCAACGGCTCCAGGCGTCTTTACAACGGATCGAAGCCGATCGAAGCCGATCGACCGAACGCGTCTTCCGGCGGGATGCGGTGGGTCTGGTCAGCGCGTCTTCTTTCGAACTTTCGGCTTCGGCTTTTCGGTTTGAATCGGCTTTGATCGGCTCTTTTCCGTTGTGAACAGTTCCTGGTCGCGCGCGCACCAGTACGCCCAGCGGCGGCGGTGGCCGAGTTCGGCGCGTTGCAGCGGCGCGCCGCAGGCGGGGCAGTTGGCGCGGCGGTGCACGAGCAGGTTGCGCTTGAGCGCGAATTCGCGCCGCCAGGCGAGGAAGTCGAAGCTGTACTGGCGGGCCTCGCGGATCATCTCGCCGAGCTTGCGCGGCGGCAGTGCGCCGACGGTGCTGCGCGGGTCGACGCCGATGCGGTAGAGCACCTCGTTCTTGATGATGTTGCCGACGCCGGCGAACACGTCCTGGTCGAGCAGCGCGTCGGCGACGATCTCGTCGGGCTGCTTCTTTAGCTTGCGCCGCGCCTTCGCCGGATCCCAGGCGTCGGAAAGCACGTCGCCGGCCCAGTCGTAGGTGTCGTCGAGCTCGCCTTCGACGTACTTCAGCGAGCTGGCGTAGAACTCGAGCTCGCCGTTGTCGAAGTTCAGGCGCACCGTCGGCGTGCGCCCCGGTTTGCGCGCGTCGATGCGCCAGCTGCCGAACAGCATCAGGTGCACACGCAGGCTGAAACCGGCGAACTCGAGCAGCAGGTGCTTGCCCCAGGTGCGGATGCGGCGCAGCCGACGGCCGCGCATGCGCTGCAGGTCCAGCGTCTTCGCATTGCCGCTGACCTGGCGCACGGTCTTGCCGCGGAAACGCGCCGCCTCCTCGGCGAGCATGATCAGGGTGGGACCCTCAGGCATGACGGCCTCCGGCCAGGTCCTGGAAACGCGCGGCATTGCCGGCCGCGTGACCGCCGGCGGTGTTGTCGAAGATGACGATGCGCCGCTCCGGCGGCGTCGTGCTCGCCTGCACCTGCACGGCCAGGGCGCGCAGGGCCTCGTTGTCGTAGTCGCTGTAGTAGATGCGCGGGCTGCCGTGCCAGCGCCAGTAGCGCCAGCGCGGATCGCCACCGGGTTCCGCCGCCGCCGGGCAGCAGGCCGGATCGGCGGCGACGCGGGCGACGCGGTGTCGGCGCCAGAGTCCGTCGACGCCGTCCTCGAACCAGCTCGGATGCCGCGGCTCGCAGGCGACGCCCACCCGCAGCCGTCGGCGCAGCATGCCGAAGAAGATGCCGGCGGTGCGGGCGTCGTAGCGCAGGTCGGCGGCAGCTGCACCAGCACGCAGGCGAGCCGGCGGCCGAGGCCGGAGACTTCGTCGACGAAGGCATCGAGCAGCGGCCCGCAGCGCTCGAGCCGCGCTTCGTGGGTGATCGTGCGCGGCAACTTCACCGTGAAACGGAAGTCGGCCGGCACGTTCGCCGCCCAGCGCGCATAGGTGCTCGCCTGGTGCGGGCGGTAGAACGAGGAATTGATCTCGACGACGTCGAAGCGGGTGGCGTAGCGGGCGAGGGTGGACTCGCCGGGGCCGAACAGCGGCGCGTAGGCGCGCGGATGGCTCCAACCGGCGCAGCCGACGCGGGCGGAGGGGGCGGTCGCTACAGCGGCACGGGCGCGGGGCATGCCACGGTGTCGCCGATCGCCGGTCAACGCCGCGTAGAGCCGGCTAGCCGCTATCCGGGGACGTACCCCGTCGGAAATTTCCTACGGGGTACGTCCCCGGCGGGGAGGGCCGACTAGAATGCCGGGAATCTTTCCCCGGGCCGCGACGTGATCCAGATCGACGATCTGCAATTCGGCTACCGACGCAGTCGCCTGTACGACGGCTTCCGGCTGCAGATCGACCGCCCCGGCGTCTACGGCCTGTTCGGCCGCAACGGCAGCGGCAAGTCGACCCTGCTGAAGCTGCTCGCCGGCCTGCTGTTCCCGGAGCGCGGCCGCATCGTCGTGAACGGCCGCGAGCCGCGCCGGCGGCACCCGGACTTCCTCGCCGCGATGCACCTGGTCCCGGAGGAGTTCCACCTCCCCGACGTCACCCCGACCCAGCTCGCGAAGGTGCACGCCGGCTTCTACCCGCGCTTCTCCCGCGACGCCTTCGCCGCCTACCTGCACGAATTCGAACTCGCCGGCGACCACCGCTTCGGCGAGATGAGCCTCGGCCAGAAGAAGAAGGCCGCGATCGCCTTCGCGCTGGCGACGCTGACGCCGCTGCTGCTGCTCGACGAACCGACCAACGGCCTCGACATCCTCGGCCGCGACCAGTTCCGCGCGATCGTGCGCCGGCCCGAGCAGCGCGAGCGCATCGTGATCATCAGCACCCACCAGGCGCACGACCTCGAAACGATCATGAGCCACGTGCTGTTCGTCGACGCTGCAAGGCTGGCGCTGTCGGCGCCGCTGGCCGAAGTCGCCGCCGCGCTCACCTGCGGCGTCGCCGCCGATGCCGTTGCCCTCGCGGCGTTGCCCGACCTGGTCTACAGCGAAGCGCTCGGCGAACAGCACGCGTACGTGGCCGCGAACCGCGGCGGGCAGCCCGGGCGCGTGCACCTCGAACTGCTCTACAAGGCGCTGAGCCGCAACCAGGCCGGCGTGCTCGCCGCGCTTGCGGCGAAGCGCGCGGAGGTGGCCGGTGTTTGATCCCGCACGCTTCCGCCGCCTCGTGATCGCCACCTGGCTCGAGGAGCGCCGCACCTGGGCCTGGTTCCTCGGCGTCGGCGTGATCGTGCACTGCCTGCTCGTGCTCGCGCTGCTGCTGCCGGGCGCGGGCAGCTTCACGCTGTCGAAGGCGAGCCAGGGCGGCCTCTGGATCGCCGGCCTGGTGATCACCGGAACGATCTTCGCCGGCCGCTATTTCCAGGCGATGGCGCGGCGCGAGTCGGCGCTGCTGCTGCTGACACGCCCGGCGACCGCGTTCGAGAAATGGCTGCTGGCGGTGCTGGTGGTGGCGGTGGCGTACCCGCTCGCGTACACGCTCGCGTTCCAGATCTGCAACATTCCTGCGGGCCTGATCGCGGCGTCGCAGGCCGGCGAGCTGATGGCGATCAGCGGCGATAGCTACGCCTATCTGAAGCCGGAGGATTACGGCGTGTTGCGCCCATGGCAGGCGATGCCGGCGGCCGGCTGGGCGACGCTGGTTCCGGTCGTGCTGGCGCTGCAGGGTTTCGCCCTGCTCGGCAGCCTCTATTTCCACCGCTGGCCCTTCATCAAGACCCTGGTCGCCGGCTTCGGGCTGATGCTGGTGCTGATCCTGATCGCGGGCGTCGGCGGCAACGACACCTTCTTCGCGTTCTGGCACGAGCGCGATCGTCACGGGCTGCCTGCGCAGCTCGTATTGGGCGGCACCTGGCTGCTGATCCCGGCGCTGGTCTGGCTGGCGGCGCTGTTCGCGCTGCAGGAACGGCAGGAGGCGTGATGAACAAGGCCCTGCCCACCTTCGCCGTCGCCATCGCCGTGCTCGTCGCGGCGATGATCCTGCCGAGGCCGGTCCCACGCGAGGTCGCGCCGACGACATTGCCCTTGCCCGAGGGAACGATCACCGCGGTGCGCATCACCTCGCGTGCCGACGTCACCCTCCGCTTCGGGACGGGCTCCGGGATTACCGGCATCGCCGCCGACGCGGCGCCGATGATGCGACTGGACGGCACGACGCTGGTGCTCGAAGACCGGCCGCGTGGCGAGGACGACGCGCTGCGCGGCTATTACCGGAGTTACACGCTCGACCTGCCGGCCACGGTCGAAGCGCTGTCGCTGGCGGTGGACCGCGCGACCCTGCAGGCCAGCGTTCCCGTGGCGGCGCTGGAGGTGACGTCGACGTCGGGCATCATCTGGAACGGTGACGCCGGGCGGCTCGTGCTCCGCCACACCGGCGGCTGCCCTGCGGGCGCCGGCGAACCGGCCTACGCTGCAGTGATGGCGGCGGCAACCGGCTACGTCGGCCCCTGCGGCCAGCTCCGCATCGACGGCGGCGCGATCGGGTCGCTGGACGCGTATTCGGCCGGGGCCTACGTCTGGCTGCAGGAACCGCAGCGGATCGGCGAACTCACGCTGCATCTCGCCGAGCGCGCCGACTACGGCCTCGGCCGCGCCCGGGGTGCGGACCACGTTCGCGTCGTTCCCATCGAAGCCCCCATCGAGGAGTAAAGCCCCGCATGCCATTGCTCGACGCCGTCACCCGCGAAACCGGCCCCGAACCGACCTGGAGCATCGTCTGGCTGCACGGCCTCGGCGCCGACGGCAACGACTTCGCGCCGATCGTGCCGGAGCTGGTGCGCCCGCACTGGCCGGCGATCCGCTTCGTGTTCCCGCACGCGCCGCACCGCAAGGTGACGATCAACGGCGGCATGCGCATGCCGGCCTGGTACGACATCCGCGACCTGAGCCTGGACCAGCGTGCCGACGAGGCCGGCGTGCGCGAGTCGATCGCCGACGTCGAGGCGCTGCTGTTCCGCGAGCTCGAGCGCGGCATCCCGCCCTCGCGCACGATCCTCGCCGGCTTCTCGCAGGGCGGCGCGATCGCGCTCGCGACCGGCCTGCGCCGGGTGCAGCCGCTGGCCGGCATCGTCGGCCTGTCGACCTACCTGCCGATGATTTCGACGATCACCCAGGAAGCCACCACGGCCGCCGGCACGACGCCGGTGTTCATGGGCCACGGTGGCGGCGACCAGGTGGTGCCGGAATCGCTCGGCGCGCTCAGCCGCGACGTGATCCGCAAGCTCGGCAACGACGTGGAGTGGCACAGTTACCCGATGGCGCACCAGGTGAGCTTCGAGGAGATCCGCGATCTCGGCGACTGGATGGAGCGCCGGTTCGCAGGCTAGGGGAGGGAGGCGATGAAGGTCCTGCTGGTCGACGACGAACCGCTGGCGCGGCAGCGGCTGGCGGCGCTGCTCACCGAACTCGGCGGCCACGAGATCGCCGGCGAGGCGGGCAACGGCCGCGAGGCGGTCGAACGCGCCGAGCAGCTGGCGCCCGACGTCGTGTTGCTGGACGTGCAGATGCCGGTGATGGACGGCCTCGAGGCGGCGCGCCATTTCGCCGGCATGGCCGCGCCGCCGGCGCTGGTGTTCTGCACCGCCTACGACCAGCACGCGCTGGCCGCATTCGAGGCGGCGGCGGTCGACTACCTGGTCAAGCCGGTGCGCCGCGAGCGCCTCGCCGAGGCGCTGGAACGCGCCCGCCGCCAGCGCGCCGCGGCGCAGCTGCCGGCATTGCCGGAAGCGATGCAGGGCCGCCGCCGCAGCCACCTGAGCGCACGCCTGCGCGGCACCCTGCGGCTGATCCCGATCGACGAGGTGCGTTACCTGCAGGCCGAGGAGAAGTACGTGGTCGTGCACCACACGCGTGGCGAGGACCTGATCGAGGAATCGCTGAAGTCGCTCGAAACCGAGTTCGCCGACCGCTTCATCCGCATCCACCGCAACTGCCTGGTCGCCACCGAGGAATTCGCCGAGCTGCGCCGCGGCACCGACGGCCAGGTGCATGCCTGGCTGCGCAGCGGCGCCGGCCCGCTCGAGGTCAGCCGCCGCTGCCTGCCGGTGTTGCGCGAACGTCTCAAACATCTCTGAAGGAATCCGCGAATGCCGACGATCCGCCTGGCCACCCGTGAAAGCGCGCTCGCGCTCTGGCAGACCAACCACGTCGCCGAGCGCCTGCGCGCCGCCCACCGCGAGCTCGAGGTCGAGCTGGTGCCGATGACCACCCGCGGCGACCAGCTGCTCGACCGCCCGCTGGCCGAGGTCGGCGGCAAGGGCCTGTTCCTGAAGGAGCTCGAGGTCGCGATGCTCGAGGGCCGCGCCGACGCCGCGGTGCATTCCCTGAAGGACGTGCCGATGGAACTCGACGGTCCGTTCGCGCTGCCGGCGATCCTCGAACGTGCCGATCCCTTCGACGCTTTCGTGTCGAACAAATACGAGGCGCTGGAGGAACTGCCCTTCGGCGCCGTCGTCGGCACCTCGTCGCTGCGCCGGCAGGCGCTGCTGCGCGCGCACCGGCCGGACCTGAAGCTGGTCGACCTGCGCGGCAACGTGAACACCCGCCTCGGCAAGCTCGATGCCGGCGACTACGACGCGATCGTGCTCGCCGCCGCCGGCCTGATCCGCCTCGGCCTGGAAACGCGCATCCGCGAACGCCTGGTCGCGCCGCGCTTCATCCCGGCCGCCGCCCAGGGCGCGATCGCGGTCGAATGCCGCGCCGACGACGAGGCGACGATCGCCCTGCTGAAGGCGCTCGATCACCTGCCGACCCGAAGCTGCGTCAGCGCCGAGCGGGCGATGACGCGCGAACTCGGTGGCAGCTGCCAGGTGCCGATCGCCGCGCACGCGACCCTGAAGGGCGAGCGTCTGTCACTCGAAGGCCTGGTCGGCAACGCCGCCGACGGCTACACCGTGCGCGGCTACGCCAGCGGTCCGGCCAGCGAACCCGAGGAACTCGGCCGCCACGTCGCCGACATGCTCGTCGCCCGCGGCGCCGGCCCCCTCCTCGAATAAACCGCACACCCCCCTTGTAGGAGCGCCTTCAGGCGCGATCGCTT
This sequence comes from Arenimonas composti TR7-09 = DSM 18010, assembly GCF_000426365.1. GTDB lineage: Bacteria > Pseudomonadota > Gammaproteobacteria > Xanthomonadales > Xanthomonadaceae > Arenimonas > Arenimonas composti. The sequence continues at coordinate 109,932 of NZ_AUFF01000007.1, forward strand.
TCCCGGTGGGCCGGTCAGGAGCATCGCGGCTGAAGCCGCTCCTACAGAGACGAGGAGCGCGCGCGGTTCCGTCAGTAGTACAGCGTGACCAGATGCCGCGCCTGCGCGAAGAACAGCCAGCGCTCGACGACCGCACCGACCAGCGCGGCGGCGGCCGCGACAGCGAACACCACGCTCGCGACCGGCGGCCACAGCAGCGCCATCACCGCCGCCAGCAACGGCACGAAGCCGAACAGCACGAGGGCGATGCGCCGCAGCTTCGCGGCATGCCGGCGCGCGACCACGAAGCCCATCTCCTTCGTCAGGTAATTGGCCTCGGTGTGCGGGCGCTCGAAGACGGTCGCGACGCGGTCGGCCGGTAGCCCGAGCGCCGATGCGCGGTCGGCCGGCGCCGCGACGTCGGCATCGACATCGCGCCAGTAGCGGCGCTTGAGCACCACCAGCAGCGTCGCCAGCAGCAGCAGCACCAGTGCCATCCCGGCGATCGCGGTCGCGGAGGCATGGAGCGCCAGCAGCGCCGCCAGCGGCAGGCCGCCGGTGAGCAGCGCGAACAGCAGGTAGACCGGCAGCACGAAGCGGTGCCGCCATGCGGGGATCGGCTTCAGCGACGCGTAGATCATCGCCGTGCACACCACCGTGGCGGCGGCGCCGGCGAAGCCCGCGACGACGGCGACGAGCGCGAACCATGGCAGGGCATTGCCGGGCGCGAAGCGCTCGCCGGCGCCGTCCGGCCACCACGGCGACGACAGCGTCGCCAGCAGCACCAGCACCGGCAGGTAGGTCGGCACCGCGGCGACGCCCTCGCGCGACAGCCACGACGTCCGCCACTGCGAGAACGCCCGCCACGCGCGCTGCGGCTTGCCGAGATGGCCGAGCGACGACAGCAGGCCGACCGTGACCAGCAAGGTCGCCGCGAGCAGGGCGACGAAGAACATCATCGGCGTCTTGCCGGCGAGCGCGTCCCGCCAGCCGATGCCGAGCAGCAGCGAACTCCAGGCGATCAGCCCGTAGCCGAGCCCGGACAGCGTCGAGAAGAAAATGACGGAGAAGGCGGGATGCATCAGCGGCTCAGGGCGCGGTCGAGCCAGCGCAGCAGTGGGTTCATCCCTTCGCTCCCCGTAGGAGCGCCTTCAGGCGCGATGCTTTCCCCCGCGTTCCCGCCCCGGGGCATCGCGTCCAAAGGCATCGCGCCTGAAGGCGCTCCTACGGAAGCGGCTGGGTCGGGGCGGGCGCGGCGCGGCCGCGGCGGCAGGTAGCGGTTCACCGGCGCATAACCGAGCTCAGGCAGCAGCGGCACGCCGCCGCGTTCGGCGACCAGCTTCGATACCGGCGATTCCGCGTCGCCGAGATCGCCGAAATGCCGCGCCCGCGTCGGACAGGCCTGCACGCAGGCCGGCTGCCGCGACGCCTCCGGAATGCTCTCGTTGTAGATGCGGTCGACGCAGAGCGTGCATTTCTTCATCACGCCCTCGACCGCGCTGTATTCGCGGGCGCCGTAGGGGCAGGCCCAGGAGCAGAGCTTGCAGCCGATGCACTTGTCCTCGTCGACCAGCACGATGCCGTCCTCGGCGCGCTTGTAGCTGGCGCCGGTCGGGCAGACGGTGACGCAGGCCGGGGTGTCGCAGTGCAAGCAGGAGCGCGGGAAGTGCAGGGTGGTCGCCGGCTGCGTCGGCGTCGCCGCGATCTCGTAGGAGTGCACGCGGTTGAACCACACGCCGCTCGGCTCGGCGCCATAGGGCGATTCGTCCGGCAGCGGCGCCGCGACGCCGCCGGCATTCCATTCCTTGCAGGCGACCGCGCAGGCATGGCAGCCGACGCAGGTGTCGAGGTCGATGACCAGGCCGAGCTTCTTCGCCGGCGGTGGCGGCAGCGAAGTCATGCGCGATCTCCGCGGCGGAAACCGGCGCCGTAACGCAGCGCTTCGTCCTTGTCCGGGCCCTTCGACAAGGCGGCGAACTGCGGCGAGGACTCGCCGGCCCCGGCGTCGTCCGCACGCGAGATGCGCACGCGCAGGTCGAACCAGGCCGCCTGGCCGGTCACCGGATCGGCGTTGGCGTAGTCGTTCTTCGGCAGCACGTCGGAGATCAGGTGGTTCATCAGGAAGCCCTTGCGTGATTCCGGTGCGTCCGGCGCCAGCTTCCAGGCGCCGCGGCGCTTGCCGATCGCGTTCCAGGTCCACACGGTGTCCGGCTGCACGTTGCCGGCGTGCCGGCACTGCACGGTGATGCGGCCATGGTGGGAATCGACATGCACCCAGTCGCCGTCGGCGATGCCGTGTGCCGCGGCGGTGGACGGGTGCAGGTACAGGAAGTTGCGGGCGGTGATCTGCCGCAGCCAGGCATTCTGCGAGCCCCAGGCGTGGTACATGAACGGCGGCCGCTGCGTCACCGCGCTGAGCGGAAACTGCGTCGCCCCTGTAGGAGCGCCTTCAGGCGCGATGCCTTTCTCCGCTTTTGCGCCTGAACGAGTCGCGCCCAAAGGCATCGCGCCTGAAGGCATCGCGCCTGAAGGCGCTCCTACAGCGGAGGAGGACAGCTGGGCGCCTTCGAAGGGCTCGTACCAGAACGGCAGCGGATCGAAATACGTGGCGACGCGCTCGCGCTCCGATTCGGGCGGCTGCACCGGCCCGTGCCCCTGCGCGGCGAGCCGGAACTTCTGCAGCGTCTCCGAGTACAGCTGCAGTACCACCGGCTCGGCCTTCGGGATGAAACCCATGCCCTGCGCCCAGTCGAGGTAATCGCGGTTGGCCATCTTGAAGAAGCTGCCGGCATGCGGCACTTCGCCCTGCCAGAAGCCGCCGTTGGCCTGGTAGTGCTCGAGCTGGTTCGGGTTGGGCGGGCCCTTGCCGTGTTGCGTGCCGTCGCCGCGCCAGCCGGCGAGCAGGCCGATGCCCGGCGCGCGCTCGTGGTTGACGATGTAGTCGGCATAGTCGCGGTAACGCGGTAAACCATCGGCATTCACCAGCCCCGGCAACCCCAGTCGCGCGCCGATATCGATCAGCACCGACTGGAAGCCGCGCACATCCCGCTGCCGGAGCGGCTTCAGCCGCGATCCCACCGGCTGTTCCGACTGCGCCGGATCCAGCACCGGCCAGCGCATCGCATCCGCGGCGCATTCGGCGTCGCTGATCGGGCGGTCGAGCAGGGAGATCGCATCGTAGCGCTCGAGATAGGTGGTGTCCGGCAGCACGAGGTCGGCGTAGGCGACCATCTCGCTGGAATACGCGTCGCTGTAGATGATCTTCGGGATGCGGTATTCGCCTTCTTCGTCGCGGTCGGTCAGCCAGCGCATCGTCTCGGCGGTGTTCATCGCCGAGTTCCAGCTCATGTTGGCCATGAACAGGAAGAGCACGTCGATCGGGCCTGGATCGCGTGCCCAGGCATTGCGGATGACCGTATGCATCATCCCGTGCACGGCCAGCGGGTATTTCCACGAGTAGGCGTGGTCGATGCGGCGCGGCTGGCCGTCGGCGTCGACCAGCAGGTCCTCGGGGCCGTGCACGAAACCGAGCGGGCCGGCGTCGAGCACGCCGTTCGCACCGCGCGTCTTGCCGGGGCGGTTGCCGGGCGGGATCGGCCGCGGGAACGGCGGCTGGTAGCGGAAGCTGCCGGGGGTGTCGACGGCGCCGAGCAGCAGCTGCAGCAGGTGCAGCGCGCGGCAGGTGTGGAAGCCGTTGCTGTGCGCGCTGATGCCGCGCATCGCGTGGAAGGATACCGGCCGGCCGACCATGCGTTCGTGCGGGCGGCCCCAGGCGTCGGTCCACGGCTGCTCGATCACGCAGGGCTGGTCGAAAGCGGCGGCGGCGAGTTCGCGGGCGATGCGGCGGATGGTGTCGGCCGGCACGCCGCAGCGTTCGGCCACCGCATCCGGCGCGTACTGCGGATCGAGGTAGCGTTCGGCGACGAGGTGGAACACCGGGACGGCGCTGCGGCCGTCGGGCAGCCGGTACTCGCCGACGACCGCAGGCGAGATGTCGACGGCATCCGCCGCTGTAGGAGCGCCTTCAGGCGCGATGCTTTCCGCGCAGGGCATCGCGCCTGAAGGCGCTCCTACAGGGGAAGGCATCGCGCCTGAAGGCGCTCCTACAGGGGGGGCGGCGCGGTTCCAGCAGAGCGGGCGGCCGTCGGCATCGCGGGCGAACAGGCCGTCGTCCGCGGCGCCCGGATCCCGGATCACCAGCCAGTGCGCGTTCGTGTAGCGCACCAGGTAGTCGAGGTCGATGCGGTCGGCCTTCAGCAGCTCGTGGATCAGCGCGAAGGCGAACAGGCCGTCGGTGCCGGGGCGGATGCCGATCCACTCGTCGGCGATCGCGCCATAGCCGGTGCGCACCGGATTCACCGCGACGATCTTGGCGCCGCGGCCCTTCATCTTGCCGAGCCCGAGCTTGATCGGGTTGCTGTCGTGGTCCTCGGCGACGCCCCACATCATCAGGTAGCGCGACCGGTCCCAGTCCGGCTCGCCGAATTCCCAGAAGCTGCCGCCGAGCGTGTACAGGCCGCCGGCGGCCATGTTCACCGAGCAGAAACCGCCGTGCGCCGCGTAGTTGATGGTGCCGTACTGCTGCGCCCACCAGCCGGTCAGGGCCTGGCTCTGGTCACGGCCGGTGAAGAAGGCGAGGCGGTCGGGGTCCTTCTCGCGCGCCGCCCGGAGCCAGTCGGTGGCCAGCGCGATGGCCTCTTCCCAGGAGATCTCCTCGAAGCGGTTCTCGCCGCGCGCGCCGACCCGCTTCATCGGCCGCTCCAGCCGCGCCGGCGAGTAGTGCTGCATGATCCCCGCCGAACCCTTGGCGCAGAGCACGCCACGGTTCACCGGATGCGCCGGATTGCCCTCGATGTAGCGGATCCGCCCGTCCTTCAGGTGCACATTGATGCCGCAGCGGCAGGCGCACATGTAGCAGGTCGTCTGGCGGACGGTGTCGCCGACGGGGGTCTGGGTGGCGATGTGCGGCTCTGGCATGCGCACATTGTGGCCCATTCCCCCGTCCCCACTGTAGGAGCGCCTTCAGGCGCGACGCCTTCGCCCGTCCTTCCGCGGCGAAGGCATCGCGCCTGAAGGCGCTCCCACGGGGCGGCGGAGGGGGGATAGGCCGTATCCTTCGGGCTCCGTACGCCACCATCCGAAGCCCATGGATCGTTACGAACGCACCCTCGCCCTGCACCGCATCCTGAAGTCCGCGCGCTACCCGGTCGGCCTGAAGCGGCTGATGGACGAGCTGGAGTGTTCACGGGCCACGCTGTACCGCGACATCGCCTTCCTGCGCGATGCGCTCGGCGCCCCGATCGAGAGCGATCCGACCGGCGACGGCGGCTTCCGCTACGCCGCCGACGAGGCCGACCGCTTCGAGCTGCCGGGCCTGTGGCTGAGCTCGGACGAGCTGCACGCGCTGCTGGCGACCCACCAGCTGCTCGACCGCACCGGTCAGGGCGTGCTCGAGAGCGCGCTGGCGCCGCTGCGCGGGCGCATCGAGAAGCTGCTCGACCAGCATGCCGGCGGCCGCCGCTGGCCGGTCGAACGCATCCGCGTGCTGGCCAGCGGCGTGCGCCGCCGCGACGAACACGCCTTCCGCGTCGTCGCCGGCGCGGTGCTGGAACGGCGCCAGCTCACCTTCGACTACCTCGCGCGCTCGACCAACGAACACACCCACCGCACCGTGTCGCCGCAGCGGCTGACGCATTACCGCGACAACTGGTACCTCGATGCCTGGGACCACGACCGCGAGGCCCTGCGCAGTTTCAGCGTCGACCGCATCGCCCAGGCGCGCGCGCTCGACGCCACCGCCCGCGACATTCCCGACGACGAACTCAAGCAGCACCTGTCCTCGAGCTACGGCATCTTCAGCGGCACGCCGAAGGGCACCGCGGTGATCCGCTTCTCGGCGAAGGCGGCGCGCTGGGTCGCCGACGAGTACTGGCACTCGAAGCAGGAAGGCGCCTTCCTGCCCGACGGCCGCTACGAGCTGCGCATCCCCTACAGCAACGCCCGGGAACTGCTGATGGACGTGCTGCGTTACGGCGCCGATGCCGAGGTGGTCGGGCCGCCGCCGCTGCGGGCGCAGGCGCGCACCCTGCTGCAGCTGGCGCTGGCGGCGTATGACGACTGAACCGGCCCCGGTGCGTGGCCGCATCGCCCTGGTGCTCGGCGCCGGCGGCGCCCGCGGCCTGGCCCACATCGGCGTGCTGCAGGTGCTGCGCGAGCGCGGTTACGAGGTCGCCGGCATCTCGGGCTCGTCGATGGGCGCCCTGGTCGGCGGCATCTTCGCCGCCGGCCGGCTCGACGAATACTGCGACTGGGCCTGCGCGCTGGAACGCCGCGGCGTGCTGCGCCTGCTCGACTTCGCCTTCGGCTCGCCCGGGCTCTTCCACGGCGAACGCGTGATCGGTGCGCTGCGCGAGCTGGTCGGCGACCACCGTATCGAGGAGCTGCCGATTCCGTATGTCGCGGTCGCGACGGATCTGGCACGGCAGCGCGAGGTCTGGCTGACCCGCGGCCGCCTGTTCGATGCGATCCGCGCCTCGATAGCGATCCCGATGATCTTCACCCCGCACCGCGTGGGCCGCCGCGACCTCGTCGACGGCGGCCTGCTGGCGCCGGTGCCGATCGCGCCGACGCGGGCGATGCACGTCGACCGCGTGATCGCCGTCGACGTCAACGCGCCGGCGCCCTGGAACAATCCGCTGCCGCAGGCGGTGGCGTCCCCGTCGCCGGCGCCCGCGGTCACCGCCACCGATACCCATGCCGCCGACCGCGACGCGTCCGCGGGCGAGGCCGGCAGCGAGTCCGCGCTCGTCGCGGGCGAGGTCGCCGGCGGCCCCCGCCTGCGCGAACGCATGGCGGCGATATGGGAATCGATCGTGCACCGCGCCGAATCCGAACCGGCGCCGGCGGCGCCGAAGCCGCACGGCCTGGTCGACCTGATGGCGCGCTCGCTCGACACGATGCAGGCGCAGATGGCGCGCATCCAGCTCGCCCAGGATCCGCCCGACCTGCTGATCCAGGTCAGCGGCGAATCGGCGCTGTTCTACGAGTTCTGGCGCGCGCGTGAGCTGGTCGAGCTCGGCCGCGACGCCGCCGAACGCGCCCTCGACGCCGCCGGCCTCTGACCCTGCCGCCCCCTGTAGGAGCGGCTTCAGCCGCGATCACACTCACACCCGGCCTCAGCCGCGCCACACCCGGCCTCAGCCGCGACCCCAAGCGCCCACGCCCACCCCGCGTCTCGGCCCGTGAGATGACCGCTCGCCAATCTCCAGGTCAACGTCACCGGAGCCACGCCATGCACACGCCGACCCTGTTCGAAGTCGTCAACCGCACACTGTGGCAGTGCCTGGCCCTGGGTACCGCCGCCGTGGCCTTCGTGCCCGCCGCACGGGGCATGTCGACGATCGGCTGGTGGCCGTACTGGCTGGTCATCGCGCCGGCCGTCGGTCTGCTGGTCCTGCACCGGCAGCGCGTCGCCGCAATGGCCGGGGTCAGGATTTTTTTCGCGCGCCGGGGCGAGGTGGCACCGCTGCGCACCGGCCGCAGCCACGGCTGAGTGACGGGGAGCGCTAGAGTGGTGGCCCGCCGCCATCCCGGTTGACGGCCGGGACGCGTGGCGCTATGCGAAGGCTTTCACCCCTCCGAACCCGTGACTTCCGAACCCCGACCTACCGCGCCGGGCCGTGCTAGCGTCCCCGGTCCGTCCGATCCGTCCGGAGTTGCCGATGCGCCTCACTGCCCTCGCCTGGCTGACCGCCGCCACGTTGTCCACCGCCGCGCTCGCTGCCGAGCCGCCTGCCGCCGAGGCTGCCATGCCCGATGATCCCTACCTCTGGCTCGAAGACGTCGAAGGCGACGGTGCCCTCGACTGGGTGCGTGCCCGCAATGCCGTGTCCGAAGCACAACTGGCGCAGACGCCGGAGTTCGCGAAACTGCGCGACGACCTGCTCGCCGCGATGAACTCCGATGCGCGCATCCCCTACGTGTCGAAGGTGGGGGACTACTTCTACAACTTCTGGCGCGACCGGCAGAACCCGCAGGGTGTCTGGCGGCGCACCACGCTCGAGGAATACCGCAAGCCGGATCCGAAGTGGGAAGTGCTGCTGGACATCGACGCGCTCGGCAAGGCCGAAGGCGTCAACTGGGTCTGGGCCGGCGCCGACTGCCTGCGCCCGGCCTACGACCGCTGCCTGATCAACCTGTCGCGCGGCGGTGCCGATGCGACGGTGACGCGCGAGTTCGACATTTCCGACCGCGCCTTCGTCGACGGCGGCTTCAGCCGTCCCGAGGCGAAGGGCAGCATGGGCTGGATCGACCTCGACACGGTCTACGTGATGACCGATTTCGGCGAAGGTTCGATGACCAGCTCCGGATATCCGCGCACCGCCCGCCTGTGGAAGCGCGGCACGCCGATGGAGCGCGCGACGCTGGTGTTCGAAGGCCAGGCCTCGGACATCTCCGTCGGCGCCTGGCACGACGACACGCCGGGCTTCGAGCGCGACTTCATCTACCGCGGCACGACCTTCTACACGAACGAGCTGTACCTGATCCGCGACGGCCAGCCGGTCAGGATCGACCTGCCGGACGGTGCCGAGAAGGGCGTCTACCGCGAATGGCTGAGCGTCGAGCTGCGCCAGCCGTGGACCGTCGGCGACCGCGAGTACGCCGCCGGCTCGCTGCTGATCACCCGCCTCGACGATTTCCTCGCCGGCAAGCGCGAGTTCGACGTGCTGTTCGCGCCGACCGCCAACACCTCGCTGGCCGGTACCGCGGTGACGAAGGACCACGTGATCCTCAACGTGCTCGAGGACGTCAAGAACCGCCTGTACGTGCTGACGCCCGGTGAAAACGGCTGGACGCGCGCGCTGCTCGAGGGGGCGCCGGCGCTCGGCACGGTCAGCATCGGCGCGGTCGACCGTGAGGAGTCGAACGACTACTTCATGACGGTCACCGACTACCTGACGCCCACCGCGCTGTTCCACGGCACCATCGGCGGCGGTGCGCCGGAGAAGCTGAAGCAACTGCCGGCCTTCTTCGACGCCTCCGGCTTCGAGATCAGCCAGCACTTCGCGACCAGCGCCGACGGCACCCGCGTCCCGTACTTCATGGTGGCCCCCAGGGCGCTGCCGCTCGACGGCGACAACCCGACCCTGCTGTACGGCTACGGTGGTTTCGAGGTCTCGCAGGTTCCCGCGTATTCGGCGAACGTCGGCCTCGGCTGGCTGGCGCAGGGCGGCGTGTTCGTGGTCGCCAACATCCGCGGCGGTGGCGAATACGGCCCGCGCTGGCACCAGGCGGCGCTGCGCGAGAACCGCATCAAGGCCTACGAGGATTTCGCCGCGGTGGCGCAGGACCTGATCGCGCGCAAGGTGACGCGGCCGCAGCGCCTGGGCATCCAGGGCGGCAGCAACGGCGGCCTGCTGATGGGCAACATGACCGTGCTGTATCCGGAGCTGTTCGGCGCCGTCGTCTGCCAGGTGCCGCTGCTCGACATGTGGCGCTACAACAAGCTGCTCGCCGGCGCGTCCTGGGTCGCCGAATACGGTGATCCGGACATCCCTGAGGACTGGGCCTTCCTGCGCCGCTACTCGCCGTACCAGAACGTGTCCGCCGACGTCGCTTACCCGCCGGTGCTGTTCACGACCTCGACCCGCGACGACCGCGTGCATCCGGGCCATGCCCGCAAGATGATGGCGCGCATGATGGAGCAGGGTCACGACGTCCTCTACTACGAGAACATCGAGGGCGGCCACGGCGGTGCGGCGAACAATGCCCAGGACGCCTACATGCGTGCGCTGGCCTACACCTTCCTCAAACAGAAGCTGTTCGCCGGCAAATAACCCGCCGTTCCTGTAGGAGCGGCTTCAGCCGCGATGCCCTTCGCACCCATCGCGCCCCGTAGGAGCGGCTTCAGCCGCGATGCCTTTCGCGTCCTGGTCGGGAAAGAAGGAAAGCATCGCGCCTGAAGGCGCTCCTACGGGTGGGTGGGGTGGGGGGATTACCAGCCGGCCTCGCGCAGCAAGCCCTCCGTCGCCGCATCCGCCGGCTTCGCGACGAGGCCACCGCCGGGGCTGACGAAGACGTCGTAGGTGGCGCCGTCGAGCATCGGCAGGTAGGCGGCGCTGCCGAAGCGCGCATCCGCGATCGGCAGCGTCGCCAGCCAGCGCTGGTGGAACTCCCAGAAATCCCAGTCCCGGCGCAGGTCGTGCACGCTGCGCGGCCCGTCGAGTTCCTGCTTCGGATCCCCGTAGCGGCCACCGAGGCGCTCGAGGCGGTAGACCGGCGACAGCGTGAACCGTGCCGGCAACGCCCAGCGCAGCACGCGCGCGTCGAGCTGCCATTCGTCGCCGAGCAGCACGTACTCGCGCGCCGGTGCGTCGGCGCTGACCAGCGTCGCGCGGAAGCGCTGCGGCGCCTCCTGTTTCAGCGTGATGCGCGCGACCGGCAGGTCGGCGACCAGCCACGACCAGTGCCGCAGCAACAGGCCGGCGCCGCCGGTCACCAGCGCCGCCAGCACCAGCAGCAGGCCGAGCAGGCGCCGCAGCAGCCGGCCGGCACCGCCGCGCCCGCGCCCGCGCCGCAGCAGCATCGCCAGGCCGATCAGCCCCAGCAGCAGCGCCGCCGCCCACAGCCAGTACGCCAGCGTCATCGTCGCCCCCGTCGCGGATGTCGGCCGGACTATACTCGCGGCCATGAAAACGACCCGTAACGCCGTCGTCCTCGTGTCCGCGCTGCTGCTCGCCGCCGGCTGCGGCATGAAGGGGCCGCTGGTGCTGCCCGAGGCCGATACCGCGAACAACGGCAGCGCGCAGCCCACCGGCGGTACCTCGCGGCCGCCGGCCGCCGAACGCATCGACGCCGTCACCCCGACCGAAGCGGCCCCGCGCGTGGATTCCAGCGGCGACGAATGAACGTGGTCGCGGCCCAGCGCTTCAGCAAGATGCACGGCGCCGGCAACCACTTCGTGGTCGTCGACCTGCGGGGCGGGTTCGAGCCGGCGCCGGAATGGATCCGCGCGGTCGCCGACCCCTGCACCGGCGTCGGCTTCGACCAGCTGCTCGGCATCGAGGCCGCGCGCACTCCGGGCGCGGTCGCCGGCTTCCGCATCTGGAACACCGACGGCTCGCCGGCGCGGCAGTGCGGCAACGGTGCGCGCTGCGTCGCGTCCTGGCTGCGCCGCGAAGGCCTGCAGATCGGCCGCGACTTCGTGCTCGACAGTCCGTCCGGCCCGTTGCGCGTCGAGGTGCTCGACGATGGTCGTTTCGCGGTGGAGATGGGGCGTCCCGACTTCGCCCCGACGGCGATTCCCTTCACGGCCGAGGCCGAGGCGCCGCAGTACCGGCGTCGGCTCTTCGACGAGGTGCTGAGCTTCGGCGCCGTGTCGATGGGCAATCCGCATGCCGTGGTCGAAGTCGCCGACGCCGCCGCGACGCCGGTGGCGACGCTCGCGACGCGGCTGCAGGGCAGCGGTGATTTTCCCGACGGCGTCAATGTCGGCTTCGCCCAGGTGCTGGCACCGGACCGCATCCGCCTGCGCGTGTACGAACGCGGTGTCGGCGAGACGCGCGCCTGCGGCAGCGGTGCCTGCGCGGCCGTCGCGGTGCTGGTGCGCCGGGGCCGGGTCGGCCGCGAGGTCGCGGTGGAACTGCCCGGCGGCGTGCTCGGCGTGCGCTGGCCGCAGGACGATGCGCCGGTGACGCTGTCGGGGCCGACCGCGTTCGTGTTCGACGGCAGTTTCGCCGCCGCCTTCGCCGCCGCCGCCGCGCCGGCGCGCTGATTTCCCAGGAGCCCGACCCGATGATCGAAGAGAAGAACGAACGCCTCGGCGCGCACGAAGTCGCGGCCTTCCTGCGCCGGCACCCGAAGTTCCTCGGCCAGTTCCCCGACCTCGCGCTGAGCCTGGTGGTGCCGCGCGACGAGGGCCATGCCGCCTCGCTGGCCGGCTACCAGCTCGAAGTACTGCGTGACAAGAACCGCGAACTCAACCGCCGGCTCAACGAGCTCTTCGCGAACGCGCAGGAGAACGAACGCCTGGCGGTGCGCACGCACCAGCTGAGCCTGGCGCTGATGCGCGCGCACGGCGCCGCCGCGACGCTGCAGACGATGGTGGCGGTGCTCGCCGAGGATTTCCGCGGCGAGATCGTGCGCGTGGTGATGTTCGACGACGTCGGCGGCCTCGGGGCCGACTGGTTGCGGGTGCTCCCGCGCGACGATGCCACGCTGGCGCCGTTCGCCGATTTCCTTGCCGGCGACGAGCCGCTGACCGGGCGCCTGAACCAGGACAAGCTCGACTTCCTGTTCGGCGACCAGCAGTCGCGGGCGGCGTCGGCGGTGCTGCTGCCGCTGGCCGGGCGCGGCATGCTCGCGCTCGGCAGCTCCGATCCGAACCGCTTCTTCCCCGGCATGGGCACGCTGTTCCTGCGCATGATGGCGGAGGCGCTCGTCACGGCGCTGCGCCGCGACGACTGATGGACGCGCTGCCGCCGTCGCTGCGCGAGCCGCTCGAGGCCTTCCTCGCGCACCTGCGCGTCGAACGGCGGCTGTCGCCGCACACGCTGGCCGCGTATGGCCGCGACCTCGGCGAACTGGCGGCCTGGCTGCAGGCGGAGGGCATCGCCGACTGGCGCCGGCTCGACCAGGAGCGCCTGCGCACGCATGTCGCCGGCCTGCACCGCGGTGATCCGCGTGGCGGCCGCGCCGGGCTGTCCGGCAAGTCGCTGCAGCGGCGGCTGTCGGCGGTGCGCAGCTTCTACCGGTGGTGCGAACGCGGCGAAGCGCAGCCGCACGATCCCGCCGCCGGCCTGCGCGCCCCGAAGGCGCCGCGCCGGTTGCCGCAGGTGCTCGACGTCGACGAGATGAAGGTGCTGGTCGAGGTGCCGACCGATGCGCCGCTCGGCGTGCGCGACCGCGCGATGCTCGAACTGTTCTATTCCTCGGGCCTGCGCCTGTCGGAGCTGTGCGCGCTGCGCTGGAACGCGCTCGACCTCGAAGGCGGCCTCGTCACCGTCACCGGCAAGGGCGGCAAGTCGCGCCTGGTGCCGGTGGGCCGGCACGCGCTCGCGGCACTGCGCGAACTGCGGGCGGAAACCGGTGCGGGGAACGAGGCGCCGGTGTTCACCGGTCGCCGCGGCGCCGCGATCGCCCCGCGCACGGTGCAGCAGCGCCTGCGCGTGCTAGCCCAGCGCCAGGGCCTGTTCAAGCGCGTGCATCCGCATCTGCTGCGGCACAGCTTCGCCAGCCACGTGCTGGAATCGTCCGGCGACCTGCGCGGTGTGCAGGAACTGCTCGGGCACGCCGACATCGCCACCACCCAGATCTATACGCACCTGGACTTCCAGCATCTGGCGAAGGTGTACGACGCGGCGCATCCCAGGGCGAAGCGAAAGCGAGTAACGAGTGGAGAGTAACGAGTAACGAGTGGAGGAGCGGATTCAGCCGCGATCTGTCGTTCGCGCGCCAGGCGCGCGGGTCGTCACTCGTTGCTCGTTACTCTCCACTCGTTACTCGTCGTCGAAACTTCGAGTAGAGGAATAGTGATGAGGTACTGGCACAACGCCCGCTGCAGCAAATCCCGCGAAGGCCTGGCCTTGCTGAAGGCGCACGGCGTCGAGGTCGAGGTCGTCGACTACCTGGCGAACCCGCCGTCGGCGCAGGAGATCGAAGCGGTGATGCGCCGGCTCGGCGGTGATCCGCGGCAGCTGGTGCGCTTCAAGGAAGACCTGGCCGGCGAACTCGGGCTGTCGGCGAAGGACGAACGAACTGCGCGCGACTGGGCGGAAGTGCTGGCGGCGAACCCGCGGCTGATCGAGCGGCCGCTGCTCGACGACGGCCGGCGGGCAGTGATCGGGCGACCGACCGAGGCGCTGCTGGAACTGCTGGGCTAGCCGCGCCGCGCGACCGCGGCGGACGGCGCCTCAGCGGCTCAGCCCCGCCGCCTCCAGCGCCGCCAGGTACCCGGCCCAGCGGCTTTCCTGTTCCTCGCCGAGCTGGCGCAGGTAGGGCCACGAGAACAGGCCGCTGGCGTGACCGTCGTCGAAGCGCAGCAGCACCGCGTAATGGCCGACCGGTTCGATCGCGTCGATGCCGACGTCGCGCTTGCCGGCGACCAGCACCTTCTGGCCCGGTCCGTGCCCCTGCACCTCGGCGCTGGGCGATTCCACGCGCAGGTACTCGAAGGGCAGGCGGTGGCGCAGGCCGTCTTCCCAGGCGATTTCGAGCACGTGCGACGCGCGGTGCAGGACGATGTCGATCGGGCGGGGGGCGCTCATGCGGTGATTCTACGGGCCGGCGAGTTCCTGCTGCAGGCGTTCGTAGCGGACGATGCGGGCGCGCGCGCGCCGGCAGCTCCAGATCCCGTAGATCGCCGTCGGCACGCCGGCGAGAATCATGCCGGCGACGGCCCCGTAGAGCGCGGCCAGGCGGGCCTCCGGCGAGGCCTGCGAATGCCCCCAGGCGATCAACACCAGCGGAACCAGCACCATCGCCACACAGGTCCACAGGCCGATCCACCAGTAGCGCAGCACGGTACGGGCGCGGCGCAGTTCCAGGTCGACCATCGCCGCGGCATCGCTGCCGGCGGGATTCCATTCGTGCCGACGCAGGCGGGTCATCGCCACCTGATAGGCCACCACCAGCAGCGCCAGCCCGCCGAACATCACCCGGTCGAACGTGTGGTCGCCGAACAGCGCGACGCCACCGCAGGCGAGGGCGGCGAACACCGTCAGCAGCCACTCGCCGACCAGCACCCGGCGCAGCGTGCGGCCACGGCGCTCGACCTCGGCGCGGATGCCGTCGATGTCGACCACCGGCACGGTCTGCGCCTGCCAGTCACCGGCCAGGTCCTGCCAGTCGTTGCCGCTGCGATCGGCGGTCATGCGCCTTCTCCTCCGAGCCACTGCTGCAGTTGCCGGCGGGCCCGGCTCAGGCGCTGCGCGACGGTGTTCTCCTCGAGCGCCAGCGCATCGCCGATCTCGCGCAGGGAAAAACCTTCCAGTGCCAGCACCACCGCCTGTCGCTGGCCCAGCGGCAGCCGGCGCACGGCGGCGAGCAGGTCGTCGCGGCGCTGACGGACGTGCGCGTGCTGCACCGGGTCGTGGCCCGGGTCGGGCAGGGATTCGTCGAGTTCCTCGCCCTGGGCGCGACGCTCGCGCGCCAGGTGGTCGATCGCCCGGTTGTGCGCGACCCGGGCCAGGAAGGTGCGCAGCGCGGCATCGCCGCGCCAGGCCGGCAGCGCCTTCCACACGGCGACGCTGATTTCCTGCAGCAGATCGTCGCGGCGGGCGGGCTCGGCTTCGTAGCTGCCGGCGATGCGCGCCAGCATCGGACCGTGCTCGCGCAGCACGGCTTCGACCGACAGCACGCCGCCGGCCTCGCGCGCGGCGGCGGCGGCGGCGGGGGTCATTGCGCGTGGACGGGCGAGGGCGGCGGGCATGTGGTCCGGGTCCGGGCTGGTGACGCTATCGACGCCCCCCGGGCCGGAAACATGACACCGCCGGCCGTCACAGGATGTAGCGGCTCAGGTCCGGGTCCTCGACGGCGTCGCCGAGCTGCTCGTCGACCATTCCGCGGTCGACCATCAGCGACAGCCCGCCCTTGTCCGGGGCCTCGAAGCTCAGCTTCTCGAGCAGCTTCTCCAGCACCGTGTGCAGGCGACGGGCGCCGATGTTCTCCTGGCGCTCGTTGATCTGGAACGCGATCTCGGCGAGGCGGTCGATGGCCTCCGGCTCGAAGCCGATGTTGACGCCCTCGGTCGCCAGCAGCGCGATGTACTGCCGGGTCAGCGCGTTCTTCGGTTCGGTGAGGATGCGCTTGAAGTCCTCGCGGCTCAGCGCCTCGAGTTCGACCCGGATCGGGAAGCGGCCCTGCAGCTCCGGGATCAGGTCCGAGGGCTTGGCGAGATGGAAAGCGCCGGAGGCGATGAACAGGATGTGGTCGGTGCGCACGACGCCGTACTTGGTGCTGACCGTGCTGCCCTCGACCAGCGGCAGCAGGTCGCGCTGCACGCCCTCGCGGCTGACGTCGCCGCCGCCGATCGTTTCCTGCCGGCGCGCGACCTTGTCGATCTCGTCGATGAAGACGATGCCGTTCTGCTCGCAGGCCTCGATCGCCTGCACGCGGATCTCGTCCTCGTTGACCAGCTTGCCGGCTTCCTCCTCGACCAGCAGCGGCCGCGCCGCGGCGATCCTCATGTGCCGCGTCTGCCGCTTGCCGGCGCCCATGCTCGAGAACATCTGCCGCAGCTGCTGGCCCATCTCCTCCATGCCCGGCGGAGTGACGATGTCCATGCCGGCGGCCGGCGGCTGCAGCTCGATCTCGATCTCGCGCTCGTCGAGCTCGCCGGAGCGCAGCTGGCGGCGCAGCTTCTGCCGGGTCTCGTTGTCGGCGGCGCCGTCGTCGACGCCGAAGCCGACGCCCTTGCGGCGCGGCAACAGGGCATCGAGGATGCGGTCCTCGGCGCGGTCCTCGGCCTGGGTGTGGTGGCGGGCCTTGGCCTGCTCGCGGAACATCTTGACCGCGCTGTCGGCGAGGTCGCGGATGATCTGCTCGACGTCCTTGCCGACGTAGCCGACCTCGGTGAAGCGGGTCGCCTCGACCTTCACGAACGGCGCGTTCGCCAGCGCCGCGAGGCGGCGGGCGATCTCGGTCTTGCCGACGCCGGTCGGGCCGATCATCAGGATGTTCTTCGGCATCACCTCGTCGCGCAGCGCCGGATCGAGCTGCATGCGCCGCCAGCGGTTGCGCAGGGCGATCGCCACCGCGCGCTTGGCGGCGGCCTGGCCGACGATCCAGCGGTCGAGTTCGCCGACGATCTCGCGGGGAGTCAGCTCCGACATCACAGTTCCTCGATCACGATGTTGCGGTTGGTGTAGATGCAGATGTCGCCGGCGACGTTCATCGCCGCCTCGGCGATCGCACGCGCATCCATCTCGGTGTGCTGCAGCAGGGCGCGCGCGGCGGCGAGCGCGAACGGACCGCCGCTGCCGATCGCGACCAGACCGTCCTCCGGCTCGATGACGTCGCCATTGCCGCTGATGATCAGCGAGCTGTCCCGGTCGGCGACCGCGAGCAGGGCCTCGAGCTTGCCGAGGCGGCGGTCGGTGCGCCATTCCTTGGCCATCTCGACCGCCGCGTGCAGCAGCTTGTCGCCGTGCTTGCCGAGCTTGGCCTCGAAGATCTCGAACAGCGTGAACGCGTCGGCCGCGGCCCCGGCGAAACCGGCCAGCACCTTGCCGTTGGCGAGCCGACGCACCTTGCGCGCATTCGACTTCATCACCGTGTTGCCGAGCGTGACCTGGCCGTCGCCGGCGACGACGACGCGGTCGCCGCGGCGGACCGAGAGGATGGTGGTGGCGTGGGGGATGGTCGGGTCCATGGGCGTTCCGGCGGGGGAATGGCTGGGAACTGGGGGCGGCTCCGGCAGCTTCCAACCACCATCCCCCCGTAGGAGCGGCTTCAGCCGCGATGCTCTTCCCACGCATGCTGCGATCCGACCTCGCGCTGCGCGCAGCATGCCTGGGAAGAGCATCGCGGCTGAAGCCGCTCCTACAGCGTCGTCAACCCGGCCCCGGGCATAATGCGCCCATGAGCGAAGAAACCCCCCGCCCGGAGCACACCACTCACTTCGGCTTCCGCGACGTCCCGGTCGAGGAGAAGAAGAAGCTCGTCGGCCAGGTGTTCAGTTCGGTCGCGCGCCAGTACGACCTGATGAACGACCTGATGTCGCTGGGCATCCACCGGCTGTGGAAGCGCTATTTCGTCGGGACCTCCGGCGTGAAGCGCGGCGACCGCGTGCTCGATCTCGCCGGCGGCACCGGCGACATCGCGGCATTGCTGCACGAGCGGGTCGGCGATGCCGGCGGCGTCGTGATCGGCGACATCAATGCGCAGATGCTGGGGGTCGGCCGCGACCGCCTGACCGATCGCGGCCTGGTGCGCGGGCTCGAATACGTGCAGCTCAACGCCGAGGCGCTGCCGTTCCCGGATGCGAGCTTCGACCTGGTGACGATCGCCTTCGGCCTGCGCAACGTCACCGACAAGCAGAAGGCGCTGAACGAGATGCAGCGCGTGCTGAAGATCGGCGGACGCGCGCTGGTGCTCGAGTTCTCGCAGGTGAAGCCGGAGTGGTTCCGCCCGGTCTACGACTTCCATTCCTTCCAGGTGCTGCCGCGCCTGGGCCAGCTGTTCGCGCGCGATGCCGACAGCTACCGCTATCTCGCCGAGTCGATCCGCAAGCACCCGCCGCAGGACGAGCTGAAGGCGATGATGGAAACGGCCGGCTTCGTCCGCTGCGATTACCGCAACCTCAGCGCCGGGATCTGCGCGATCCACTCCGGCTACCGCGTCTGACGCCCCGAAACCCGGTGCAGGAGCGCCTTCAGGCGCGATGGCACCGCGGTCGTAGGAGCGCCTTCAGGCGCGATGCCCTGCGGTTGTAGGAGCGCCTTCAGGCGCGATGGCCCCGCGGTCGTAGGAGCGCCTTCAGGCGCGATTGGATCGCGGCTGAAGCCGCTACTACAGGAGCGAAGGCATCGCGGCTGAAGCCGCTCCTACGAAGGGAAGGGAGGAGGGGAGGGATCGCGCCTGAAGGCGCTCCTACAGGAGGGGCGGCGAGGGGGCTAGAATCGGGCGGTCCACCCGTCCGGATACCTCCATGTCCCGTTTCGCCCCGTTCGCCCGCCTGCTGTCCGCCGGCCTGCTCGCCCTCGGTCTGGGCGCCCATGCCGCGGCCCCGGCCCCGGCGGCTGCCCCGTCCGAAAGCGCCCGCCGCACCGACGAGCACAGCTACGCCCAGCCCGACAAGGTCCGCATCGCCGACCTCGGCCTCGAGCTGGCGGTGGACTTCACGAAGCGCGAGCTCGCCGGCAGCGCGACCCTGCGTCTGCAGTGGCTGGATCCGGCGGCGCGCGAACTGGTGCTCGACACCCGCGACCTGACGATCGCCACCGTCGAGGCGCGCAACGGCAACCGCCGCTGGCGCCAGGTCGACTACACGCTGGGCGAGCGCGACACCCTGCTGGGCAGCAAGCTGACGATCGCGCTGCCGCGCCAGTACGAGCAGGTCCGCATCACCTACCGCACCTCGCCCGAGGCGTCCGGCCTGCAGTGGCTGGCGCCGTCGATGACGGCCGGCGGCAAGATCCCCTTCATGTTCAGCCAGTCGCAGGCGATCCACGCGCGCAGCTGGGTGCCGCTGCAGGACACGCCCTCGGTGCGCTTCACCTACAGCGCCCGCGTGACCTCGTCGCCGGACGTGATGGTGCTGATGAGCGGCGACAACGATCCGGACGCTGCCCGCGACGGCGACTACCGCTTCACGATGCCGCAGCCGATCCCGAGCTACCTGCTGGCGATCGCCGCCGGTGACCTGGTGTTCAAGCCGATCAGCGAGCGCGCCGGCGTGTGGACCGAGCCGGCGACGATCGACCGCGCCGTGCACGAGTTCGCCGACACCGAGAAGATGATCCAGGTCACCGAGTCGCTGTACGGCCCTTACCGCTGGGAGCGCTACGACCTGCTGATCCTGCCGCCGTCCTTCCCGTTCGGCGGCATGGAGAACCCGCGCCTGAGCTTCATCACCCCGACCGTGATCGCCGGCGACCGCTCGATGGTGTCGTTGATCGCCCATGAACTGGCGCACTCGTGGTCCGGCAACCTGGTCACCAACGCGACCTGGAAGGACATGTGGCTCAACGAGGGCTTCACCAGCTACGTCGAGAA
Source organism: Arenimonas composti TR7-09 = DSM 18010 (assembly GCF_000426365.1). Taxonomy (GTDB): domain Bacteria; phylum Pseudomonadota; class Gammaproteobacteria; order Xanthomonadales; family Xanthomonadaceae; genus Arenimonas; species Arenimonas composti. Next base: position 129,624 of record NZ_AUFF01000007.1, read on the forward strand.
TCGCATCGTCGAGGCGCTGTACGGCAAGGAACGCGCCGACATGGAGTTCGTGATCAGCCGCAATGGCCTGGTCGCCGAGCTCGCCGAGGTGCCGGCGCCGCAGCAGGTGCTGATGCTGCCGATGCGCGGTGGCAGTGATCCGGAGGACGCGCTCGGCGCCGTCGCCTACGACAAGGGCGCCTGGTTCCTGCAATTCCTCGAGCAGCGCTTCGGTCGCGAGGCCTTCGATCCCTTCCTGCGTTCGTGGTTCGACACCCACGCCTTCCAGAGCGTCGACAGCGACCAGTTCCGCGCCTTCCTGCAGACGGAACTCGTGGACAAGCATCCGGGCGTCGTCACCACCGCCGAGATCGACGAGTGGCTGACCGCGCCGGGCATCCCGGCCTTCGCGCCGCAGACCGAGTCGCCGCGCTTCGCCGCCGTCGACGCCGCGCGCAAGTCCTGGCTCGACCGCCGCAAGGTCGCCGCCGACCTCGAGACCGCGAACTGGACGACCCAGGAATGGGTGTACTTCCTCGAGGGCATGCCGTCCGAGCTCGAGCCCGAGCGTCTGGTCGAACTCGACCAGGCCTTCCGCTTCACCGGCACCGGCAACGGCGAGATCGCCCAGCGCTGGTACCCGTTCACCGTCCGCAGCGGCTATTTCGAGGCGCGCCCGGCGATGAGCCTGTTCCTGCGCAGGATCGGCCGCCGCAAGCTGATCATGCCGACCTACGAGGCGCTGGCGGCGACGCCGGAAGGCCTGGCCTTCGCGGAGACGATCTTCGCGATGGCGCGGCCCGGCTACCACCCGATCACCACCGCTTCGGTCGAGGCGCTGATCGCCAGGGCGAAGGCGACGCCGGCGAAGTGAGTCCGGGCGCAGGCGAGCGACTCCGTCGTCCGCGCGGCCGCCGGCCGCGCAAGGTGCTGCTCGGCGGCATGCTCGGGCTGGCCATCGGCGCGCTCGGGCTGGCGGTATCGGCGCCGGAGAAGGTGCTGCAGGCGGAATTCGCCCGCCAGCGCTGGCTCGCGGGCGCCGAACAAACCGAGGTGCAGGCGGCCGGCCACCGCTGGTCGGTGCTGGAGGCCGGTTTCGACGCGCCCGATGCCGCCGCCAGGCCGCTGCTGGTGCTCGTGCACGGCTTCGTCGGCAGCAAGGAGAACTGGCTGCCGCTGATGCGCGAACTGGGGAAGACCCACCGCCTGGTCGCGCCGGACCTGCCGGGCTGGGGCGACAGCGAGCGCATCGCCGGCGAGGACTACGGTCCGCTGGCGCAGATGCGCCGGCTCGCTGCGTTCCTGGACACGCTGCCGGGCAAACCCGACCTGATCGTCGGGCATTCGATGGGCGGCCAGATCGTCGGCCTGCTGGCCGCGCGCGAGCCGCAGCGGGTGCAGCGCATCGCCCTGATGTCGGCCGCCGGTGTCACCTTCAACGAGAACGCCTTCGCCAACGCGGTGCTTTCCGGCGAGAACCCCTACGAGGTGCGCAACCGCACCGACCTCAAGCGCTTCCTCAACATCGTCTTCGCCGACCCGCCGTTCGTGCCGTGGCCGGCCGACGAGGCGCTCGTGCGGCGCCGCCGCGCCGACGCGGCGTTCGAGCAGGAAGTGCTCCAGAGCATCGGCCGCGGCCCCGAGGCACTGCTGCTGGAACAGGAACTCGGCGCGATCCAGGCGCCGGCGCTGCTGCTGTGGTGCAAGGACGACAAGGTGATCGACGTCAGCGCCGCCGACACCTTCCGCCGCGGCCTGCGCCACTCGACGACCGTGCTGCTGTCCGGCTGCGGCCACATGCCACTGATGGCGCAGCCGCGCCAGGTCGGCGAGGCGATGGCGGCCTTCCTCGGCCTGCAGTTCAACGACGTGCTCCGCCGCGAATAACGGTGCCCGGCACCCTTGGTTTCCCGGCACCCTTGGTTTCCCGCAACGAGCCGCACGATGCCGACGACCCTGCTCCGACGTGCCGCCCGCTGGTTCGCCTGGGCCCTCGTGGTCTGGCTGCTGCTGACCGCGGTGGTCGTGCTGGTGGTCTCGTTCCGTGCCCGCGCGCAGCCCGACCTCGGACCCTGGCATCGCATCGAACTCGTGCACGAGCGGCCTGCCGACGACCTCCGCGACATTGACTGGGCGGCGTGGCGGGCGAACGAGGACGCGCTGTTCGCCGAGCTGCAGGAGAAGCTGGCGGAAAGCGCGCCCGCAGGACGCTACCGCTTCGAGCGCGGCAGCCGGCTCGGGCCGCCGCCGGGCAGCACCGACTGGAACCGCTCCTACGATTCCGCGCCTGCCGGCGCGCCGCGCGGCGGCGTGCTGCTGCTGCACGGGCTCAGCGATGCGCCGTACAGCCTGCACCACGTCGCCGACCTGTACGCGGCGCAGGGCTGGGTCGTGCTGGCACCGCGGCTGCCGGGCCACGGCACCGTGCCGTCGGGATTGCTGACCGTGCGCTGGCAGGACTGGCTGGCGGTCGTCGAGCTGGCGATGCGCGAGCTGCGCGTGCGGATCGGTCCGGACGCGCCGATCCACATCGTCGGCTATTCGAACGGCGCCGCGCTGGCGCTGAAATACAGCCTCGAGCGCGTCGCCGAAGGGGAGGGCGCGGACACCGGCGAACGCCTGCCGCTGCCGCAGCAGGTGATCCTGCTGTCGCCGATGGTCGGCATCGACGGCGCCGCACGCTTCTCCGGCCTGCTGCCGCTGCTCGGCGGCTTCGACTACTTCGAGAAGTCGCGCTGGTTCGACATCCAGCCCGAGTTCAACCCGTTCAAGTACAACTCCTTCCCGGTCAACGCGGTGCGGCAGTCGTGGCTGCTGACGACCTCGCTGCAGCCGCAGCTGCTGGCGCTGCGCGCCGCCGGCGGCGCGCAGCGGATGCCGCCGGTGCTGGCCTTCCATTCGGTGCTCGACAGCACCGTCAGCACGCCGGCGGTGGTGCGCGCGCTGTTCGACAAGCTGCCGGCCAACGGCAGCGAGCTCGTGCTGTTCGACATCAACCGGCAGAGCCTGCTCGCGCCGCTGTTCACCGACGACGCCAACCGCATGCTCGAGGCGCTGCAGCCGGAGGACGGCGGCTGGACGCTGACCGTGATCGGCAACCGCGATCCCGGCACCTTGCAGGTCGCCGAGCGCCGGCACGGCCCCGCCGGCGTCAGCGAGCGGCCGCTGCCGCTCGCCTGGCCGGCCGAGGTCTATTCGCTGTCGCATGTCGCGCTGCCGTTCCCGGTCGACGATCCGCTGTACGGCCTGCAGCCGCGCACCGACATCGACTACGGCATCCGCCTCGGCACCCTGCGCCTGCACGGCGAGCGCGGTGCGCTGAGCGTCAGCGCCGAGCAGCTGGCGCGCATCACGTCCAACCCGTTCTTCCCGTACGTCCGCGAGCGCATCGGGGCCACGATCGAGGCCTCGACCGGGCGCCGCATCCCGGTGCCGAGCGACTGAGGAAACGCCGATGTTCACCCATGCGATCGCCCGCCTGCCGGGTGCCAACTACGCCGACGGCCTGACCCGCGTCGACCTCGGCAGGCCCGACCTCGCCGAAACGCTGCGCCAGCACGCCGCCTACGTCGACGCGCTGCGTGACTGCGGACTCGCGGTCGAGGTGCTGCCGGCCGACCCCGCGTATCCCGACGGCACCTTCGTCGAGGACACCGCGATCGTGCTGCCGGGCGAGGCCGCGATCCTGTGCCGTCCCGGCGCCGACAGCCGGCGTGGCGAGGTCGCTGCGGTGGCGGCGGCACTGCGCCGGCATTTCCCGCGCCCCGACGCGATCGCGGCGCCCGGCACGGTCGACGGCGGCGACATCTGCGAGGCCGGCGACCACGTGTTCATCGGCGTCTCGCATCGCACCAACGCGGCCGGCGCCGCCCAGCTCGCCGCCTGGCTGCAGGCGCGCGGGCGCACGAGCAGCCTCGTCGACATCCGCGGCCTCGATTCGATCCTGCACCTGAAGAGCGGCATCGCCTGCCTCGCCGGCGAGCGCCTCCTGCTGATCCGCGAACTCGCGCAGCACCCGGCCTTCGCCGGCTGGGCGCGCATCGTCGTCGACGACGACGAGGCCTATGCGGCCAACGCGGTGCAGGTGAACCAGCGCGTGCTGATCGCCGCCGGCCATCCGAAACTCGCGGCGGCGCTGCGCGACCACGGCTACCGGCCGCTCCAGCTGGCGATGTCGGAGTTCGCCAAGCTCGACGGCGGCCTCAGCTGCCTGTCCGTGCGTTTCTGAATTCGACAACCGATCAAGGCCGATCCAAGCCGATTCAGGCTTGGGGCGCCGATTGCGGGGTTGCGTCGGCTGGCGCAGCCGGCGTTTTCACACGCATTCCGTGGCAATGGATCGTCTTTGGTCGGCTCCGATCCGTTGTGAAAAGAATGCCCCGGCGGGCCGGGGCATTCATCGCGCCTGAAGGCGCTCCTACGGGGGGAGCGGATCAGTCGTTGGTGGCGGTGGCGGCGCCGCGGGAGGCTTCGCGGGCGGCGCGGAAGGCGTTGCCCTCGACGTAGTTCGGCCACGCATCGCTGCCGGCCAGCTCGCGGCCGACACCGTACAGCGCCTGCAGGTCCTGCACCACGCCGCGCAGGTCCCAGTTCGGGTCGAATTCGTCCCCGGCCGCGTGGTAGCGGTTCGCGGTGTAGTCGGCCATCTGCTGGAGGCCGTATTCGGTGCCGCGCTCGACGTGGTCGACGCCGCCCTTGGCGTACAGCGCCGGCACGCCCTGCTTGGCGAAGCTGAAGTGGTCGGAGCGGAAGAAGTAACCCTTCTCGACGCTCTCCTCCTCGACCAGCACGCGGCCCTGCGCTTCGGCGATCGGCCGCAGCACGTCGTCGAGCTCGCTGTTGCCGAGGCCGACGACGACGAAATCGCGAGTCGGGCCGACCACCGGCATCGCGTCGAGGTTCACGACCGCGATCGTGTTCGCCAGCGGGATCACCGGGTTGGCAGCGTAGTACTTCGAGCCGAGCAGGCCGGATTCCTCCAGCGTCACGAGCAGGAAGACGACGCTGCGGCGCGGCTTCGGATCCTGCACCGTGAAGGCCTCGGCGATCTCGAGCACGCCGGCGACGCCGGTCGCGTTGTCGATGGCGCCGTTGTAGATCGTGTCGTCGCCGTCGCCGCCGTGGTCACCGAGGTGGTCCCAGTGCGCGGTGTAGACGATCGCCTGGTCCGGATGCTCGGTGCCCGGCAGGATCGCCAGCACGTTGCGCGAGGTCGCCTCGCGGCTGGTGCTGCGCAGGGTCGCGCTGAAGGTGGCGTCACCGAGGTCGACGGCGCGGAAGCCGCGCTTGTTCGCGGCGATGCGCAGCGCGTCGAGATCCTGGCCGGCGTCGGCGAACAGCTTCGCGGCGGTCGGGCCGGTCAGCCAGCCCTGCAGCGGGATGCGCGGCTCCGGATCGGCGCTGGTCGGCAGGTCGTACTGCTCGCCGGACCAGGAGTTCTTCACCACGTCCCAGCCGTAGGCGGCACCGGCGTCGTCGTGGATGATCAGCGCGGCGGCGGCGCCCTGGCGGGCCGCTTCCTCGAACTTGTAGGTCCAGCGGCCGTAGTAGGTCATCTTCTTGCCGCTGAACAGCGACTCGTCGCCGACGTGGAAGCCGGGGTCGTTGACCAGGATCACGACGGTCTTGCCGGCCACGTCGAGGCCTTCGTAGTCGTTCCAGCCGAGCTCGGGCGCGTTGACGCCGTAGCCGACGAAGACCATCTCGCTGCCCTCGACCACGATCTCCGGCTGCGCGGTGCGCGTGCCGAGCACCATGTCGGTGCCGAAGGCGAGGGCGGTGGTATCGCCGCCGACGGTGATCGCCACCGACGAGTTCGCCTCATCCGCGGTCGTCGCCACCATCGGCACGTCCTGGAACCAGCTGTCGCCGTTGCCGGGCTGCAGGCCGAGGCGCTGGAACTGGCCGACGAGGTAGTCGGCGGTCATCTCCTCGCCGACGGTGCCCGGCGCACGGCCGGCGAACGCGTCGGACGACAGCATGCGCACGTGCGCGGCGAAGTCCTCGGTGGAGATCTCCGGGCCGAAGCCATGGTCGACCGCCGGTGCGCTCGGGCCGGACGCAGTGGCGTCGGGCGCGGCGGCGCCGTCCGGCGCCTTCGAACAGGCCGCCAGCGCGAGCGCGGCGGCGGCGAACAGCAGGGTGTGCTTCATTCCCGGGGTTCTCCGGATTCAGGGAACCCCGATTCTAGCCACGACGGGGGACCGGCGGCCCGTGCCGCCGGTCGCCTGCCAGGATCAGTCGTTCTCGACCCGCGCCGGCAGGGTTTCGTCGAAGGGCTTCGGGGTGGCACCGGTGACCCGGCCGATGCGCGCGGTCGGATGCACGTAGAGCTCGACCTCGCGTTCGAACACCAGCTCGCCGTCGACCACGCAGTCGGCGCCGATCACCACCCGCGGCGTGCGCTGGCGACCGTTGAACCAGTTGCCCTTCGGCTTCTCGACGCGGATGCCGCCGTGCACGCGGGTGCCGCCGGCGAGGGTGATGTCGCCGCTGGTGGTTTCGACGTCGCCGCCGACCTCGCTGCCGATCAGGCTGATCGCGCCGTTGACGTTCTCGATGTCGCCGCCGACGCGGTTGCCGCCGGCCAGGCGGATCGCGCCGTTGACGGTTTCCAGGTCGCGCTCGACGGCCGCGCCCTCGGCGAGGCGGACGCCGCCGTTGACCGACTCGATCGAACCGACCGTCGCATTGCGGGCGAGTTCGACGCCGCCGTTCACCGACTCGATGCTGCCGACCACCGCGTCGGCACCGACGTCGACACCGCCGTTCACGGTTTCGGCGCTGCGCACGGTCGCGCCGCTGCGGATCGTGATGCCGCCGTTGACCGTCTCCAGCGAGCCGTATTCGCGGCCGGATTCGGCGGTGATGCCGCCGAACACGCGGTCGATGTCCTGCTGGGCGAGTGCGGGGCCGGCCGCCAGGGCCAGGCCCAGGGCGATCAGGGAAGCGAGCTTGCGGATGCGCATCGTGAGGCTCCTCGGGGAAGTGAGGGCTAGGATGCGCGGCCCCGGACGAGGGTTTAAGGCCCGGAAGTCCCGCGGCCGCGCGACCGCCGCGGGCTACAATCGTGGGCCCCCACGCCGCCCCGGAGAATGCCGTGTCCGCCGCCGCCCGCCCGAAGCCGCTGCTGCTGCTGATCCTCGACGGCTGGGGCCACCGCGAGGACCCGAGGGACAATGCGCTGGCGATCGCGCGGCTGCCGAACTGGCGGCAGCTGCTGGCCGACTGCCCGCACACGCTGGTGCATACCGAAGGCCGCCACGTCGGCCTGCCGGACGGGCAGATGGGCAATTCCGAGGTCGGCCACATGAACATCGGCGCCGGCCGCATCGTCTACCAGGACCTGACCCGCATCGACGCGGCGATCGAGGACGGCAGCTTCTTCGCCAATCCCGAGCTGCTCGCCGCCTGCCGCGCCGCCCGCGACAACCACGGCACCCTGCACCTGTTCGGCCTGCTCAGCCCCGGCGGCGTGCACAGCCACGAGGCACATTTGTTCGCGATGCTCGACCTGGCCCGCCGCGAGGGCGTGCCGGACATCGCCGTGCACGCCTTCCTCGACGGCCGCGACACCCCGCCGCGCTCCGCCGAGGCGAGCCTGCAGCAGCTGCATGCGCTGTGCGCCGAAGGCGGCGATGCCCGCATCGCGACCGTCTGCGGCCGCTACTGGGCGATGGACCGCGACAAGCGCTGGGACCGCGTCGAGCGCGCCTGGAAGGCGATCGTCGAAGCCGAGGCCGACGACAGCGCCTCCGACGCGATCACCGCACTGCACGCCGCCTACGGCCGCGGCGAGAACGACGAATTCGTGTTGCCGACCGTGATCGGCGTCGAGCGGCCGATGCGCGACGGCGACGCGGTGGTGTTCATGAACTTCCGCGCCGACCGCGCCCGCCAGCTCACCGCCGCCTTCGTCGAGCCGGGCTTCGCCGGTTTCGCGGCGCGGCGGCCGGCGCTGTCGCGCTTCGTCTGCCTGACCGAATACGACGCGAAGCTGCCGGCGCCGGTGGCCTTCGCCCCGGAAGACCTGCGCAACACCCTCGGCGACGTGCTCGCGGACCACGGCCTGAGCCAGCTGCGCATCGCCGAGACCGAGAAGTACGCGCACGTGACCTTCTTCTTCAGCGGCGGCCGCGAGACCGTGCTCGCCGGCGAGGACCGCGCGCTGATCCCGTCGCCGAAGGTCGCGACCTACGACCTGCAGCCGGAAATGAGCCTGCCGGCGCTGACCGAACGCCTGGTCGCCGACATCCATGCCCGCGCCCACGACGTGATCGTCTGCAACATCGCCAACCCCGACATGGTCGGGCACAGCGGCGTGCTGGGGGCGGCGGTGAAGGCGGCCGAAGCCGTGGATCACGCGCTAGGCGAGATCCGCACGGCGCTGGCCGCGGTCGGCGGGGAAATGCTGGTCACCGCCGACCACGGCAACCTCGAGATGATGGTCGACCCGGAGACCGGGCAGCCGCACACCGCGCACACGGTCGGACCGGTGCCCTTCGTCTATTGCGGCAGGCGCGCGGCGAGCCTGCGTGCCGGCGGCGCCCTGCGCGACATCGCGCCGACGATGCTGGCCCTGCTCGGGCTGCCGCAGCCGGCGGAGATGAGCGGGCAGTCGCTGGTGCTGCCGGGGTGATGCCCAGCCTCGCGGCGCGGCTGCCGGCCGCCGCCTGGGCCGCGCTGGCCGCGGGGGTGTTGACCATGCTCGCGGCGACCGCGCTCGCGCCGGCACCGGCCGCGGCCCAGGCGCCGGCCGACCCGCCGCGCGCCGGCGAGGAGGCCCGGGCCGAGCAGCGTCTGCAGGCGCTGCGCGCGCAGATCCGCACGATCACCGCCGAGCAGCAGGCGCAGGACGAGCGCAAGTCGCAGGCGCTGGCGGCGCTGCGCACGGCCGATGCCGGTGTCGCGCGCGCCGGTGCCGCGCTGCGCGGCACCGAAGCCGCGATCGCGGCCGGCGAGGCCGAGCTGGCGCGGCTGGAGACCAGGCGCCGGGAACTGGAAGCGGGCCTGGCGCAACAGCGGCTGGCGCTGGCGCAGCTCGTGCGCTCGGCCTACATGCTCGGCCGCCACGAGCAGCTGAAGCTGCTGCTGGCCCAGGACCGCATCGGCGACGTCGCCCGCGTGCTGGCCTACCACCGCTATTTCCAGGCCGACCGCGTCGCGCGCATCGGCGGCCTGATCGCCGAACTGCGCGAGCTCGCCGGCATCGTCGCCGGCATCGACGCGCAGCGCAGCGAACTGGCGGCGGCGCGCGAACGCCAGCAGGGCGAACTGGCGACGGTCGAGGCGCAGCGCGGCGAACGCCAGGCGGTGCTCGCCCGGCTGGAGGAGGAATTCCGCGATCGCGCCGCCCGCCTGGCCGCGCTCGGCCGCGACGAGCAGGCGGTGGTGAAGCTGCTGGAACGGCTGCGCGACGCGATCGCCGACATCCCGGCCCAGGTCGACGACACGCGACCGTTCGCCGGCCGCCGCGGCCAGCTGCCGACGCCGCTGCGCGGCAGCGTGCTGGCGCGCTACGGCGGCAAGCTGCCCGACGGCCGCGACAGCGACGGCCTGCTGATCGCCGGCACCGCGGGCGCCGAGGTGCGGGCGGTGGCGCCGGGCCGGGTGGCTTTCGCCGACTGGCTGAAGGGCTACGGCCTGCTCGCGATCGTCGATCACGGCGACGGCTGGATGAGCCTGTACGCGTTCAACGACGCGCTGCTGCGCAACGTCGGCGACTGGGTGCGCGCCGGCGAACCGCTGGCCACCGTCGGCAGCTCCGGTGGCCAGGGCCGGCCGGCGCTGTACTTCGAGCTGCGCCGCAACGGCCAGCCCCAGGATCCCGCACCCTGGATCCGGCAATAGCCCCCGGTCGTTGAGGGCATAATCGCGGCATGCGCCTCCTCCCGTTCCTGCCCCTGCTGCTGGCCCTGGCCGGCACCGTCGCCGCGCAATCGCCGGAGACGGCGCCGACGCCGGCCGAGCGCCCGTCCGTCGTCGACGACGTGCCGGTGCCGGACCAGGTGCCGCTCGAGGAGATCCAGCGCTACGTCGCCGTCTACCGCGCGATCAAGGACGCCTACGTCGAACCGCTCGACGACCGCCAGCTGATGCGCGCCGCGCTGCGCGGCCTGCTCGCCGATCTCGACCCGCACAGCGCCTACCTGGAGAAGGAGGACGCCGAGGCCCTGCTCGAGGAAACCGACGGCAGCTATGTCGGCATCGGCGTCGAGATCGAGCAGCGCGCCGACCGCAGCATTCTCGTGGTGTCGCCGATCGACGGCACGCCGGCCGCGCGCGCAGGCCTGCAGGCCGGCGACATCATCGTCGCGATCGACGGCCAGCCGCTCGCCGACGACGGCGCCGACGCCGCCAGCCGTGAACTGCGCGGCGAGCCCGGCACCAGCGTGCGCCTCACCTTCCTGCGCACCGGCGAGGACGTGCCACGCGAACTGACGATCCCGCGCGAGGTGATCCGCATCACCAGCGTCGTCAGCCGCATGCTCGAGCCGGGCTACGGCTACCTGCGCATCAGCACCTTCCAGACCGACACCGGCCCGCAGGTGCGCCGCCACCTGCAGCGCCTGCAGGCGTCGAGCGAAGGCGGCCTGCGCGGCCTCGTGCTCGACCTTCGCAGCAATCCCGGGGGCCTGCTCAACGCCGCGGTCGAAGCGGCCGACGCCTTCCTCGAAACCGGCCTGATCGTCAGCACCCGCGGCCGGCTGCCGTTCGCCAACGCCCGCTACCACGCGCGTGCCGGCGACCTGCTGAAGGGCGCGCCGCTGATCGTGCTCGTCGACGCCGGCACCGCCAGCGCCGCGGAAGTGCTGGCCGGCGCCCTCGGCGACCACGACCGCGCGGTGCTGATGGGCAGCCGCACCTTCGGCAAGGGCTCGGTGCAGACGGTGGTGCCGCTGGAGAACGGCGATTCGGTGAAGCTGACGACCGCGCGCTACTTCACCCCGAGCGGCCGCTCGATCCAGGCGCGCGGCCTGCGCCCGGACATCGTCCTGCGCGGCCGCGCCGCCCGCGGCCTGCGCGAACAGGACCTGCCCGGCCACCTGCGTGGCGACAACGAGGCGCTCGACGGCTACGCGATGGGCGAAGTGCTGCAGGGCGACGCCGCCGTGCAGCGCGCACTCGCCGAACTGAAGAACGGTGCCAGGCACCGTTAATTCCGGTTAACCGTGCCCGGCACCCTTTTCGTGCCCGGCACCCTTTTGCGGTTCAGCGGGCGGCGTCGGCGCGGATGCCGGCCTCGGTCTTGGTTTCCGGCAGCACGAAATAGCCGGCGAGTACCGCCGCGGTCGCCGCGAAGGCCAGCAGCAGGTTGAGGCAGGCCAGCAGCGCCAGCAGGTTGTGCAGGCCGTGGAACGAGCGCGCCCGCCACCACGCGACCAGCGCCAGCAGCACCGACAGTACGAAGGCGCCGGCGAGCCAGAACGGCCACATCAACGCGCCGTCGAGCACGAATTCGGTGAACGCCGGCAGCACCTCGTGCGAAGCCCGGTAGTGGGTTTCCGGGTACACCAGCGCGATCGAGGCGGTCGTCGCGGCAGCGATGCCGAGGGCGGCCAGGCTCGCCGCCAGCAGCAGCACCCACAGCGCGGCCCGTCCGCGCACGCGCCAGGTCAGGGCTTCGGGTTCTGTGGCCATGCGAAGTCTCCCCGGGCTGCCACGGTCATCCTAACCCCCAGGGCCGGCCGTCCGGCTGCGCCACCCAGCCCTCCGGATCATCTCGCCTCCTGGACGAACATCCAGCGATACAGGTCCTCGAGCTCGCGCGCGATCCGGGCGGGCTCGTAGAGGCCGCTGGCCGGAATCCGCGCCGCGACCTCCCGCCGCAGCGCCGCGCGTGCGCGGTCGTCGTTGCCCAGGCGCACGGCTTCGGCGACGACGTCGGCGCGGTCGACGCGCAGGCAGTCGCGCAGGCCGGCGGCACCCAGCAGGCTGGCGGCCATGCGTCCGGCGAAGGTGTCGCCGGCGAAGGCGAGCAACGGCACGCCGCAGCGCAGCGCGTCGCTGGCGGTCGTGCCGGAGTTGTAGGGCCAGGTGTCGAGGGCGATGTCGGCCTGCTGCAGCCGCGCCAGGTGGGCGTCGCGCGGGGCCATCGGCGCGAATACCAGCCGCCGGGGATCGACGCCGCGGGCTTCGGTCTCGCGGCGCAGCCGGTCGGCGCCGCCGGCCGCCTTCGGCACGACCAGCCAGAGCTGTGCCCGCGGTACCGCGCGCAGGATCGCGCACCAGTCGTCCCACAGCGCCGGGTGCAGCTTGTGCGCCTGGTTGAAGCTGCAGAAGACGACGGCGTCTTCGCCGAGCCCGAGCGCCGCCCGCGGTGGTGGCGGCGGCAGCGGTTGCAGCGACCCGTTCGCCTGGAAGCAGCGCGGCAGCAGCGCCACCCGCTCGGCCATGTGGGCGGCGACCGCGGGCGGGATCGCCACCGCGTCGCCGATCACGTAGCCGGCGAGGCGCGCATCGCCGAGCGTGCCGACGTAGCCGAGCCAGTGCGCCTGCACCGGCGCCGGGCGCCGCGCGAGGATGCCGGCGCGCGCATGCCGGGTGTAGCCGCCGAGATCGACCAGCACGTCGACGCGGTCGGCGGCGATCCGCCGCGCGGCGGCCTCGTCGTCGAGCGCGTCGATGTCGACGAAGGCGTCGGCCAGCGCGATCGCGCGCTGCCGCCAGGGATCGTCGCCGGCCGGCGGCCCGTAGGCGTAGAGCGACACGTGCACGGCGTCGCGGTCGTGCGCGGCGAGCGCTTCGAGGGTCAGGAAAGACACCGCGTGGCCGCGAAAATCGGCCGACAGGTAGCCGATCCGCAGGGGACCATCGTGCGCGCGTGCCGGCGCCGCCAGCGGAGGTGCCGCCAGCAGCGGTTCCCACTGCGAGCGCGCGAACTTCGCCGCCGCCACGTGCTGCACGGCCGCGTCCGCTTCCGGCAGCGCCAGCAGCAGGCCGGGCGGGAAGTCGCTGCGCGGCACCCGCGCGAAGGTCTCCAGCAGCAGCGACGGCGTCGGCGTCTCCGCCTGATCCCAGTCGGCGCCGTCGCGGCGCAGGCTCAGCGCGTCGCCGAGGCTGCGCAGGTCGTCGCGGTCGAGCGCGAACGCGCGCCGCCACGCCGCCAGCGCCGCGGCCGCCTCGCCGCGCGCTTCGTGCAGCGCGCCGAGCTTCTGCCACGCGATCGCCAGCGTCGGCTCGGTGCGCGTCGCCTCGACGTAGGCGCGCAGCGCATCGTCGCCGCGGCCGAGGCGCTCGAGCGCGAAGCCGAGGTTGACACCGACCCCGGCGCGCGGACGGATCGCCAGCGAGCGCTCGAAGTAGCGCGCGGCGGCCGCGTATTCGCGCAGGCGGTGGCAGCTGGCACCGGCGAGATTCCAGGCGTCGGCATTGCCCGGTTCGGCGCGCACCAGCGCGTCGAGCAGGCGCAGCGCCTCGTGCAGGTGACCGGCGCGGAAAGCGGCGGTGGCCTGGGCCAGCAGCGCGTTGCCGCCCGGCGGCGGCATCAGCGCGGCTTGGCGGGCAGCGGAAAAGGCGTGACGACCTTGTCGCCGCTGCCCGCGTCGCGGATCGCTGCGGCGCCCTTGCGGTCGACTTCCTCGACCCGCAGCACGCTCTGCATCGGCAGGTGCAGCACGCGGGTGTCGGCGAATTCGTCGCGCAGGCGTTCCTCGACCGGATCGATCACGACGCCGTCGCCGACGTCGAACACCAGGTCGGCCACTTCGGTGAAACCCCACAGCGGGCTGCTGCCGACGCGTCGCGCATACAGCTCGTAGATGCGGCCGCCGCTGAGGAAACTGACTTTGTAGAGGACACGCGTGCTCATGGCGAAAGTCTAGCGCGGCGCGCCAGCACCGGCTTCTGCACCAGCGCGAACACCAGCCCGACGAGGAAGCCCGCCAGGTGCGCCCACCACGCCACCGCGCCGAAACTCGGGCCGACGAAGGTGAAGGCCAGCTGCAGCACCGCCCACAGGCCGATCAGCAGCGCCGCCGGCGCACGCACGAATTCCAGCCACAGCCCGAGCGGCACGACGACGCCGAGCCGCGCCGACGGGAACAGCGCGAGATAGGCGCCGATCACCGCCGACACGCCGCCGCTGGCGCCGATGATCGAGCGCGCCGGCGTGCCCATCAGCAATGCCGCCGCGAGGTTCGCCAGGGCGCCGCCGGCGAGGAACAGCAGCAGGTAGCGCCACGGCCCCATCGCCCGTTCCGCCGGCAGCCCGAAGATCAGCAGGAACAGCAGGTTGCCGACGAGGTGCACCAGATTGGCGTGGATGAACAGGGCACTGACGAGGGTCAGCAGGCGCTCGTCGCGCAGCGCCGCCCGCCATTCGGTGACGCTGCCGGACAGCGTGCCCCAGCGCAGCAGCGTCTGCCGCCAGCCGGCGTCGTCGCTGAGCAGCGCCAGCCAGACGTAGGCGGCGATCATCAGCGCCGCCAGCAGCGGCGTCGCCCAGCGCCAGCGGCGGCGGTGGCGGGTCGGCAGTTCGACGAACATCGCCGGCGCCGACCTAGGGCCGCGGCAGCAGCAGGCGGCGGCCGTCGTGCACGAGCACGATGCCGTCGCGGCGGATGGCCTCGACCACCAGGCCGTCGCCGGCGATGCCGCCCTCGCCGAGCCGGCGGCCATCAACGATCACGAAGCGGCGTGCCGGATCCTCGCTGTAGACGTGCATCGTCAGCTGCAGCGGCGGCAAGGCCGCGCGCGCGCCGGGCGCGAGTTCGGCGAGGCGGAGCAGGCCAGCGTCAGTGTCGACCGGCGCCACCGCCGCGGCGGGAGCGGGGTCCGCGACCGGCGCCGGCGGCGGCGCGGCGGGCGGCGACGCGGGCACCGGATCGGTACGCGGCAGCGCCGGCGTCGGCGCAGGCGGCGCAGGCACCGGCGCAGGCAGCGGCGCCGGTGCGGCCGCCGGTGGTCCGGGAATGGCGCTCGCGGCAGGCACGGGCGCGGTCGTGGGCATCGCTGCGGGCCCGACGGTCGCCGCTTCGGACGCCGCGGCGGTCGCCGGCGCGGTGCCGGTCGTGGCGGCGGTCGCGCCACGGTCTCCCGACCGGCTCCACTCCCGCCAGCCCCAGCCCGCAGCCAGCAGCAGCACCAGCGCCGACGGCAACCAGACCCAAGCGGGCCAGCGCCGCGTCGGCGGCCGCACCGGCGGCGCCTGCTCGACGAACAGGCCCGGTGCCTTGCCGCGCTGGCGCTCGGCCTCGGAACGGCGCAGGGCTTCGAGGATCAGTGACATCAGTCGAGCCCCGTGCGCAGATGCGGACCGATGTCGTCGCGCGCGGCCAGCGCGAGCAGGGTTTCCGGGCCGACGACGCCATCGGCGGCGAGGCCGTTCGCCGCCTGCAGCCGGCGCACTGCGGCCACGCTGGTGGTATCGAAAACCGCCGGCCCGGTTTGCGGCGCCTCGAGGCCGGCGCGCTCGCGCAGGCGGTCGTGCACCCAGTCGACCGCGGGGCCGGTGTCGCCGCTCGCCGGTACCTTCGCGAGGAAGTCCGGCCCGCGCCACAGCGCCACGTAGTCACCGCGCCAGTGCCGGGCCAGCGCCAGCCGGTCGGTGTCGAAGCGGCCGCCGGCCAGCCACAGGCGCACCCGCGTCGCGCCGGCGCCGAGCAGCACCGCCCAGGCCTCGCCCTCGCTGCTGTGCAGGCGCAGCAGCGCCGGCCGGCCGAGCGCCGCGAGCTTGTCGAGGCTGCCGCGGCCGCGCACGCAGAACAGCCCGGACGCGAGCACCGGCGGGCAGGCGATCGCGTCGGCGATGCCGGCTTCCTCGGCGCGCACCGCCCACAGCCCGAGCAGCTCCGCCGCGGCCGGGGCCGGGCTGGCGCCGGCGAGGCGCAGCCGCGCTTCGAGGCCGTCGCCTTCGAGATAGGGCACCACCGGCGGGCGCTCGGGCGCGGCCACGGCGGCGGCCGGTGTCGATTCCGGAGGCGGCGGCAGCGGTCGCGGCCGCAGCCAGACGAAGCCGGCGATCAGCAGCGCCAGCACGACCGCGACCACCGCTGCCAGCCGTGGCCGCGGCAGCCGCGCCAGCCGCGGCGCCAGTGCCTCGCGGGCGGCGCGGTCGACGTCCTGTTCGCCGATCTGCAGGCTGTCGTGCGCATAACCGCCGAGCAGGGCGCGTTCGGCGACGATGTTCACCAGCCGCGGCACGCCGCCGGCGTGTTCGTGGATGCGCTTCACCGCGAGCTTGGTGAACGGGAAACGCTGGCCACCGGCGACCGCCCAGCGGTGGCGCAGGTAGGCATCGGTTTCCGCCGCGTCGAGCGGGGTCAGGTGGAAGCGGGCGGTGATGCGCTGGGCGAGCTGGCGCAGGTCCTCGCGCCCGAGCAGGTCGCGCAGCTCGGGCTGCCCGAGCAGCAGGATCTGCAGCAGCTTCTGCGTCGGCGTCTCGAGGTTGGTCAGCAGGCGGACCTGTTCCAGCGCCTCGACGCTGAGGTTCTGCGCCTCGTCGACGATCAGCACCACGCGCAGGCCTTCGGCATAGGCGTCGAGCAGGTAGGCGCTGAGCGCGTCGAACAGGGCCTTGACGCTGCCGCGCTTGCCGGTGATGTCGAGCCGCAGCTCCTCGCAGATCGTCTCCAGCAGCTCGACCGGGCTCAGCCGCGGGTTCAGCACCAGGGCGACGCGGGTGTTCTCCGGCAGCTGCTCGAGCAGCAGCCGGCAGATCGTCGTCTTGCCGGTGCCGACCTCGCCGGTGAGCTGCACGAAACCGCCGCTGCCGCCTTGGCCGATGCCGAACAGCAGGTGCGCGAGCGCGTCCCGGTGGCGATCGCTGAGGAACACGAATCGCGGGTCGGGCGTGATCGAGAACGGTGGCTCGCGCAGGCCGTAATGCTCGAGATACATGCGGGATCCGTCGGAAAGACCCCCAGCCTGCCAAATTTTGGCTCCCGCCGCTTCAGGTTCCGGCCCGTCCAGCTTCCGTCGCCGAGGGGCCGCCGCGACGTGTGGCTCACGCTCGTCCAGGCGTTCCGTCGCGTGACCACACGTCACGACGGCCCCTCGGTCGAGGCTTTCGTCGACGCCGGAACCCGATCCGGCGCGACCCTCTGGCATGTGGGCCCATCCGTCGAACAGCAGGATGGCAAAGCGAATCCGATTCGATCCGACCCGCTTCGAGAACTTCGGCCTCGCCAGGCGGTCTCCGGTCGCCGAAAACGAAACCCAGGCAGCGCCCGCCGTTTCCCGAACCGCCTGTGAACTGCGGGCGCGGGGGCGCCGTGGCGTGTGGTCTTTCGACGGAACGCCTGGACGAGAAAGAGCCACACGTCGCGGCGGCCCCGCGGCCAGTCAGACCACAATGCGGTTTGGGAAACGCCGGGAGGGGCCCCAAGCTGGGGGGATGGAGGCGATGGGGTTTCATCCGGCGGTGAGGGCGTGGTTCGAGCGGCGCTTCGCGGCGCCGACGCCGGCGCAGGCGCGGGCGTGGCCGGCGATCGCCGGCGGGCGGCATGCGCTGGTGGCGGCGCCGACCGGCTCGGGCAAGACCCTGACAGCCTTTCTCGCGGCGCTGGACGACCTCGTCCGCCGTGGCCTCTCGCCCGAGGGGCTGCCGGACCGCACGTTCGTGCTCTACGTGTCGCCGCTGAAGGCGCTGTCGAACGACGTCGCGCTGAATCTCGAGGCGCCGCTGGCGGGCATCCGTGAAGAGCTCGCGGCGATGGGCCTGCAGGACGTCGCCATCCGCACCGCGGTGCGCACCGGCGACACCCCGCCCGGCGAGCGGCAGAAGATGCTGCGCACGCCGCCGCACATCCTGGTGACGACGCCGGAATCGCTGTACGTGCTGCTCGGTTCGCAGGGCGGCCGCGGCCTGCTCGCCGACGTGCGCACGGTGATCGTCGACGAGATCCACGCGGTCGCCGGCAACAAGCGCGGCAGCCACCTGGCCTTGACCCTGGAGCGGCTCGAGGCGCTGTGCGCGACGCCGCCGCTGCGCATCGGCCTGTCGGCGACGCAGAAGCCGGTGCACGAGGTCGCGCGTTTCCTCGTCGGTGCCGGGCATGTGCGCGACGGCGTGCCGGATTGCGAGATCGTCGACATCGGCTACACCGCGCGCCGCGATCTCGCGCTGGAGCTGCCGCCGACGCCGCTGTCGGCGGTGATGTCGCACGAGCAGTGGGACCAGGTCTACGACCGCGTCGCCGAACTCGCGCGCGACCACCGCACGACCCTGGTGTTCGTGAACACCCGGCGCATGGCCGAGCGCGCCGCCCGCCATCTCGGCGAACGCCTCGGCCGCGAGCGCGTCGCCGCCCACCACGGCAGCCTCGCCCGCGATGCGCGCCTGCTCGCCGAGCAGCGGCTGAAGGCCGGCGAACTGCAGCTGCTGGTGGCGACGGCGTCGCTGGAACTGGGCCTGGACATCGGCGATGTCGACCTCGTCGTGCAGCTCGGCTCGCCGCGTTCGATCGCCACCTTCCTGCAGCGCGCCGGCCGTTCCGGCCATCACGTCGGCGGCGTGCCGAAGGCGCGGCTGTTCCCGCAGACCCGCGACGAACTGGTCGAATCTGCGGCCCTGCTCGACGCGATCGCCCGCGGCGAACTCGACCGGCTGCGCATCCCGCCGGCGCCGCTGGACGTGCTCGCGCAGCAGATCGTCGCCGCCACCGCCACCGACGAATGGGACGAGGACGCGCTGTTCGCGCTGATGCGCCGCGCCTGGACCTTCCGCGAACTCGCGCGCGCCGATTTCGACGCCGTCGTGCGCATGCTCAGCGAAGGCTTCACGACCCGCGCCGGCCAGCGCGGTGCCTACGTGCATCGCGACGCCGTGCACCATCGCCTGCGCGAGCGCCGCGGCGCCCGCACGACCGCGGTGATGTCGGGTGGCACGATTCCGGAGACCGGCGACTACGCCGTGCTGCTTGAACCGGCGGCGCAGAACATCGGCACGGTCAACGAGGATTTCGCGGTCGAGAGCCTGGCCGGCGACGTGTTCCAGCTCGGCAATGCCAGCTACCGCATCCTGCGCGTGGAGCCGGGCCGGGTGCGGGTCGAGGACGCCCAGGGCGCGCCGCCGTCGATCCCGTTCTGGCTCGGCGAGGCGCCGGGGCGCAGCGATGAGCTCTCGGCGGCGGTCTCGCGCCTGCGCCGCGAGGTCGAGGCGGCGCTGCACGCCGGCGGCGAAGCGGAAGCGCTGTGGCGGTTGCGCGACGGGCTGGGGTTGCCATTGTCGGCGGCCGAGCAGATCGTCGATTACCTCGGCCGCGCGCTGGCCGCGCTCGGCGTGCTGCCGAGCGACACCGACATCGTGCTCGAGCGCTTCTTCGACGAATCCGGCGGCACCCAGCTGGTGATCCACGCGCCGCTGGGCAGCCGCATCAACCGCGCCTGGGGCCTGGCGCTGCGCAAGCGCTTCTGCCGGCAGTTCAATTTCGAGCTGCAGGCGGCGGCGACCGAGGACGCGATCGTGCTCTCGCTGTCGACCAGCCACAGCTTCCCGCTGGAAGAGGTCGGCCGCTACCTGCATTCGAACACCGCCCTCGACGTGCTGGTGCAGGCCCTGCTCGACGCGCCGCTGTTCGGCGTGCGCTGGCGCTGGAACGCGACCACCGCGCTGGCGCTGCCGCGCTTCGTCGGCGGCCGCAAGGTGGCACCGCAGCTGCAGCGCATGAAGTCGGAGGACCTGCTCGCCGCGGTGTTCCCCGATCAGGTCGCCTGCGCCGAGAACCTGGTCGGCGAGCGCGAGATCCCCGAGCACCCGCTGGTCGCGCAGACCCTGCGCGACTGCCTGCACGAGGCGATGGACGCCGACGGTTTCCTCGCGCTGCTGCGCGGTTTCGAGTCCGGCGCCGTGAGGCTGCACGCACGCGACCTGCCGGCGCCGTCGCCGCTGGCGGCGGAAGTGCTGGCGGCCAAGCCCTATGCCTTCCTCGACGACGCGCCGCTGGAGGAGCGGCGCACCCAGGCGGTGCAGTCGCGGCGCTGGAATGCCGACGATGCCGGCGCGCTCGGCGCGCTCGACGCCGATGCGATCGCCGCTGTGCGGGAACAGGCCTGGCCGGCGCCGCGTTCGGCCGACGAGATGCACGAGGCGCTGCTCGCGCTCGGTGTCGTCACCGACGCCGAGGCGGCCGCCGGCGCCGACGGTCACGACTGGCGTCCGTGGCTGCAGATGCTGGCCGGCGACGGCCGCGCGACGCGGCTCCTCCCGGGCGACGGCCTCGAAGGCCTATGGGTCGCCGCCGAACGCCTGGCGACGCTGCGCCAGCGGTATCCGGGCGCGTCCATCGAGCCCGACATCGCGGTGCCGCCCGGCTGCGAGGCCGAAGGCGATGCAGACGCCGCGCTGCGCGAACTGCTGCGCGCCCGTCTCGGCGGCCTCGGCCCGGTCACCGTCCCCGCGCTCGTGACGGCGCTGCACCTGCCCGCCGCCGACATCGAACTCGCGCTGCTGGCGCTGCAGCGCGAGGGCAGCGCGATGCAGGGCCGCTTCAGTCCCGACGCCACCGCCACCGAATGGTGCGAACGCCACCTCCTCGCGCGCATCCACCGCTACACCCTGGGTCGCCTGCGCCGCGAGATCGAGCCAGTGGAACCGCGCGACTTCGCCCGCTTCCTGTTCGACTGGCAGTACCTGTCGCCGGAAACGCGGCAGCGCGGGCCGGAGTCGCTGCAGCGTGTGCTCGAACGCCTCGAGGGTTTTGAGGCGCCGGCTTCGCTGTGGGAAGGTGAACTGCTGCCGGCCCGCCTGGCCGACTACGCGCGCGACTGGCTCGACGAGGCCTGCACCTCGGGCCGCACGCTGTGGGCGCGGCTGCGCGCCGCCAGTCTCGACGCCGCCGCCGGGCCGCAGGGGCTGTCGCTGAAG
Source organism: Arenimonas composti TR7-09 = DSM 18010 (assembly GCF_000426365.1). Lineage (GTDB taxonomy): Bacteria > Pseudomonadota > Gammaproteobacteria > Xanthomonadales > Xanthomonadaceae > Arenimonas > Arenimonas composti. The sequence goes on from NZ_AUFF01000007.1 coordinate 150,409, forward strand.
ACGACGCCGATCGTGCTGCTGCCGCGACGCAATGCGCCGCTGTGGCTGCAGGTGGCGCCGCCGCGGCCCGACGACGGCCAGCTCGGTTCACGCGCGGCGCGCGTCGCCGCCCATCTCGCCGAGCACGGGGCCTCGTTCTTCGACGACCTGATGGCGGCGACGCGGCTGCTGCGGGTCGAGCTCGAGGACGCGATCGCCGAACTGGTCGTGCGCGGCCGCGTGCACTGCGACAGCTTCGCCGGCCTGCGCATCCTGCTGGTGCCGCCGTCGAAGCGGCTCGGCGGCCGCGGTGCGCATGCGCGCCGGCGGATGGCGCCGGACCTCGGCGACGCCGGCCGCTGGGCGCTGCTGCGGGCGCCGTTGTCTCCCGCCGAGGATGCGCCGGATCCGGTCGAACACGTCGCCCGCGTGCTGCTGCGCCGCTACGGCGTGGTCTGCTGGCGCCTGCTCGAACGCGAACCCGCCTGGCTGCCGTCGTGGCGCGACCTGCTGCGGGTCTACCACCGCCTCGAGGCCCGGGGCGAGATCCGCGGCGGCCGCTTCATCGCCGGCATCGCCGGCGAACAGTTCGCGCTGCCGGAAGCGCTCGCCGCGCTGCGCGCGGTGCGCAAGCGGCCGCACGACGGCGCGGTGATCGAGGTCTCGGCGGCCGATCCGGCCAATCTGCTGGGCAGCGTGCTGCCGGGGGCGCGGGTGCCGCGGGTGGCCGGCAACCGCGTCGCTTTTCGCGACGGCCTCCCGGTGGGTCAGGAGGTAGGAGATAGGAGATAGGAGATAGGAGGTAAGAGGGAGTGGAGCGGGTCCGCGCGTGATCGCCAGTTCGCGGCGAGCGGCTTCACTACCTCCTACCTCGTACGAACTCGCTCCATCTCCTCAGTCATCCAAAGTCAGCAGCGAGGCATTGCCGCCGGCCGCGGTCGTGTTGACCGTCATCGTGCGCTCGGTCGCGAAGCGCAGCAGGTAGTGCGGGCCGCCGGCCTTCGGGCCGGTGCCGGACAGGCCTTCGCCGCCGAAGGGCTGCACGCCGACCACGGCGCCGATCTGGTTGCGGTTGACGTAGCAGTTGCCGACCTTCACCCGCGCGGCGATGCGCGCGATCGTGCTGTCGATGCGCGAGTGGATGCCGAGGGTCAGGCCGTAGCCGGTGGCATTGATCGCATCGAGCACGGCATCGAGCTCGTCGGCCTTCCAGCGGATCACGTGCAGCACCGGACCGAAGACCTCCCGCTGCAGCTGCGACAGCGAGGCGATCTCGTAGGCGCGCGGCGCGAAGAAGCTGCCGTGCGCGGTCGCTTCCGGCAGCGTCACCGCCTTGATCGGGGTGGCCTCGCGGTCCATGCGCGCGGCGTGTTCGACCAGCACCTTGCGCGCGTCCTCGTCGATCACCGGGCCGACGTCGGTCGACAGCAGCGCCGGGTCGCCGACGACCAGCTCGTCCATCGCGCCGGCGAGCATCTTCACCACCTTGTCGGCGATGTCGGCCTGCACGAACAGCACGCGCGCCGCCGAGCAGCGCTGGCCGGCGGAATCGAAGGCGCTGGCGATCGCGTCCTTCACCAGCTGCTCGGGCAGCGCCGAGGAGTCGGCGATCAGCGCGTTCTGGCCGCCGGTCTCGGCGATCAGCGCGGCGATCGGACCGTTGCGGCCGGCGAGGGCGCGGTTGATCGCCCACGCCGTTTCGGTGGAGCCGGTGAAGCAGACGCCGTCGACGCGCAGGTCGCGGGTCAGCGCCGCGCCGACGGTGGCGCCGTCGCCGGGCAGGAACTGCAGCACGTCCTTCGGCACCCCGGCCTCGTGCAGCAGCCGGGTGGCGACGAAGGCGGTCAGCGTGGTCTGTTCGGCCGGCTTGGCGATCACCGCATTGCCGGACGCCAGCGCCGCGGCGATCTGGCCGAGGTAGATCGCCAGCGGGAAGTTCCAGGGGCTGATGCAGACGAACACGCCGCGGCCGTGCAGGCTGAGCTGGTTCGATTCGCCGGTCGGGCCCGGCAGCGGGATCGGCTGGCCGAACTGCTCGCGCGCCTTCAGCGCGTAATAGCGCAGGAAGTCGACCGCCTCGCGCACTTCGGCGACCGAGGCCGACAGCGACTTGCCGGCTTCCTTCACGCACAGCGCGATGAACTCCGGCATGCGCTTCTCGAGCTGGTCGGCGGCGTGCTCGAGGATCGCCGCGCGGCTGGCGGCCGGGGTCGAATCCCAGCCCTCGTGCGCGGCGACCGCGTTCTTCAGTGCCTGCTCGACGGTGGCGGCATCGGCCGGCGTCCATTCGCCGATCCGCTGCCGGCGGTCGGCCGGATTGCTCACCGCGATCGCGGCGCCGCTCGGGTTCGCGCCCGGCACCAGCGGTGTCGCCGCCCACGGCTTCACCGCGGCATTGATCTGGTCGGCCAGCGCGGCCAGGGTGTCGTCGTTGGAAAGATTGGCGCCCATCGAATTGTTCCTGGCTTCGCCCGCGAACCGGTACAGGTCGCGCGGCTGGGAAATGCGGGTATGCGGCTTGCTGGCGTAGGCGGCGACGGTCGCCACCGGATCGGCGACCAGCTCGGCCGCCGGCAGCGACTCGTCGGTGATGCGGTTGACGAAGCTGGAGTTGGCGCCGTTCTCGAGCAGGCGCCGCACCAGGTAGGGCAGCAGGTCCTCGTGCGATCCCACCGGCGCGTAGACACGGCAGGGCACGTTCAAGCGGTCGGCCGGGATCACCTCGGCGTAGAGGTCGTCGCCCATGCCGTGCAGCTTCTGGTATTCGAAGCGGCGGCCTTCCGAAAAGTGGTGGATCGCGGCGATCGTCTGCGCATTGTGGGTCGCGAACATCGGATGCAGGGCATCGTGGTTGGCGAACATCCGCCGCGCGTTCGCGAGATAGCTGACGTCGGTGTTGGCCTTGCGGGTGAACACCGGATAGCCGGCGTAGCCCTCGGCCTGGGCCTTCTTGATCTCGCTGTCCCAGTAGGCGCCCTTGACCAGGCGCACCGGCATGCGCCGGCCGACACGGCGGGCGAGGTCGGCCAGGAAGTCGATCACGAACGGGCAGCGCTTCTGGTAGGCCTGCACCGCGAGGCCATAGCCCTCCCAGCCGTCCAGCGAGGGATCGGCGAAGGCGGCGGCGATGACGTCCAGGCTCAGTTCGAGGCGCTCGGACTCCTCGGCGTCGATCGTGAAGCCGATGCCCTGCGCCTTCGCCAGTCGCGCCAGTGCCAGCACGCGCGGGGTCAGCTCGGCGAGCACGCGGGCGCGCTTGGCGACCTCGTAGCGCGGATGCAGGGCCGACAGCTTCACCGAGATCGACGGCGCGGTGAGCACGTCGGGGTAGGGGCCGCCGGCGCCGATCGCGGCGATCGCGTCCTCGTAGGCGCGCAGGTAGCGGTCGGCGTCGGCCTGGGTCAGGGCGGCCTCGCCGAGCATGTCGAACGAATACATGTAGCGCGCCTGCTCGCCCTTGCGGCTGCGCTCCAGGGCTTCCTGGATGCTGCGGCCCATGACGAACTGGTGGCCCATGATGCGCATCGCCTGGCGCACCGCGAGGCGGATCGCCGGTTCGCCGGCGCGGCCGACCAGGCGGCGGAAGGCGCCCATCGCGTCGCGGCGGGTCTCGCCGGCGAGGTTGACCATGCGGCCGGTCAGCATCAGCCCCCAGGTCGAGGCATTGACCAGCATCGAGCTGGACTGGCCGACGTGGCGGTCCCAGTCGGCGTCGCCGAGCTTGTCGCGGATCAGCTTGTCGGCGGTGCCGCGGTCGGGGATGCGCAGCAGGGCCTCGGCCACGCACATCAGCAGCACGCCTTCCTCGCTGGACAGGTCGTACTGGCGCATGAAGGCCTCGACCATGCCGGGGTCGGCGGCGCGCCGGCGGGTGCGCTCGACCAGCTCGACGGCGGTGGCCTGGACGCGGGCCTGGGCCTCGGCGGGCAGGCGCGCCTGTTCGAGCAGGTCGGCGAGGTGCTCGGCCTCGTCGCGGTGCCAGGCGGCGGTGATGGCCGCGCGCAGCGGCGGGACCGCGGCGGGCAGCTCGGGGCTCAGGATCGGGCTCACGGGGGAATCCGGGGAACGACGGCGCGCTGCGCGAGGAAGCGGATTCTAGTGCCGCACCCGGGGTGGTGAAAGGCACCGTACGGTGTCCGGGGTGAAGGCCGGACAGCGCTCGGCTTGCCGCCCTCGGACGGCGGCCGCTAAAATTGCCGGGATTTTTCCCCGGCCGGCGTGGCTCGCCACGACCGGCCCCCGCATCGGCGCCGCCCGGCTCCGGGGCCCCAGGGCTCCCGGTCCGGCGCGCTTCGGCCTTTCCGGCGACGGCGCGGCAGGGGACGACAGCATCACCGCAGCGGCCAGGGCCGGGGCGGAACCAGGACCAACGTCGGGGTAAGTTCGTGATGAATGCGATGAAAGCAAGCGCCATTGTCGCCAGGTTCGCCGCCGTGGCGGCGGCCGCGATGGCCAGCGCCACCGCCATGGCCGCCGATTACGAGCCGGAGCGCTGGCAGCTGAACATGCCGCGCGGCGTCACCCAGACGGCGCACAACGCCTACGACATGCACATGCTGATGCTGTGGATCTGCGTGGCGATCGGCGTCGTGGTGTTCGGCGCGATGGCGGTGGCGATCGTCAAGTTCCGCAAGTCGGCCGGCGCCAAGCCCGATGTCGACTTCACCCACAGCACCAAGCTGGAGCTGATCTGGACGACGATCCCGGTGCTGATCCTGGTGATCATGGCGGTGCCGGCGACGAAGAAGGTCCTGGAGCAGTACGACTCGAGCGGCGCCACGATGGTCGTGAAGGTCACCGGCTACCAGTGGATGTGGCGCTACGAGGTGGTCAGCTACGAAGGCCGCCCGACGAACGTCAACTTCATCAGCCGCCTCGACCGCCGTTCGGACCGCATCCGCCAGAGCGGCGAGGATCCGAACGCCGCCGGCCACGAGCACTACCTGCGCGACGTCGACAACGTGCTGGTGCTGCCGACCGACACCAAGATCCGCTTCGTCTTCACCTCCGACGACGTCATCCACGCGTGGTGGGTGCCGGCGCTGGGCTGGAAGCAGGACGCGATCCCGGGCGTGATCAACGACGCCTGGACCGACATCAGCACGCCGGGCACCTATCGCGGTGTCTGCGCCGAGCTGTGCGGCAAGGACCACGGCTTCATGCCGATCGTCGTCAAGGCGGTCCCGAAGGCCGAGTACGAGGCGTGGCTCGCCGCGCAGGAAGCCGGCGACCTGGTCGAGGCCGCCCGCATCGCCGCCACCGACGCCACCGACGCCCCGGCCATTGCCGGCGGCTCGCGCTGATCAAGAATCCCAGAGGCTGAACCCATGGCAAGCAACTACACGGCCCACGACGTGAATGCGACGGCGGCGGCGCACGACGACCACGACCACGGTCACAAGCAGTCGTTCTTCCAGCGCTGGTTCTACTCCACGAACCACAAGGACATCGGCACGCTGTACCTGGTGTTCTCGCTGGTGATGTTCTTCATCGGCGGCAGCATGGCGCTGGTCGTGCGCGCCGAGCTCTTCCAGCCGGGCATGCAGCTGGTGGAGCCGGAGTTCTTCAACCAGATGACCACCATGCACGCGCTGGTGATGATCTTCGGCGCGGTGATGCCGGCCTTCGTCGGCCTCGGCAACTGGATGATCCCGCTGCAGATCGGCGCGCCGGACATGGCGCTGCCGCGCATGAACAACTGGTCGTTCTGGATCCTGCCCTTCGCCTTCACCCTGCTGCTGCTGCCGACCCTCGGCCAGGTGCTGTTCGGCATCGGCGGCGGCGGTCCGGCCGGCGGCTGGACGATGTACCCGCCGCTGTCGCTGCAGATGGGCAACAGCACCGCGTTCCTGATCTTCGCGGTGCACCTGATGGGCATCAGCTCGATCATGGGCGCGATCAACATCATCGCGACCATCCTCAACATGCGCGCCCCGGGCGTCGACCTGCTGAAGATGCCGATCTTCTGCTGGACCTGGCTGATCACCGCCTTCCTGCTGATCGCGGTGATGCCGGTGCTGGCCGGCGCGGTGACGATGCTGCTCACCGACAAGTACTTCGACACCTCGTTCTTCTACGCGGCCGGCGGCGGCGATCCGGTGATGTTCCAGCACATCTTCTGGTTCTTCGGTCACCCCGAGGTCTACATCATGATCCTGCCGGCCTTCGGCATCGTGTCGGAGATCATCCCGACCTTCGCCCGCAAGCCGCTGTTCGGCTACCAGGCCATGGTGTACGCGACCGCGTCGATCGCCTTCCTGTCCTTCATCGTCTGGGCGCACCACATGTTCACCGTCGGCATGCCGAAGGGCGGCGAGCTGTACTTCATGTACGCGACGATGCTGATCGCGATCCCGACCGGCGTGAAGGTGTTCAACTGGGTCACGACGATGTGGCGCGGCTCGATGACCTTCGAGACGCCGATGCTGTTCGCGCTCGGCTTCGTCGTGATGTTCACGATCGGCGGCTTCTCGGGCCTGATGCTGGCGATCGTCCCGGCCGACTTCCAGTACCACGACACCTACTTCGTGGTCGCGCACTTCCACTATGTGCTGGTGACCGGCGCGGTGTTCGGCATCATGGCCGGCACCTACTACTGGCTGCCGAAGTGGACCGGCCACATGTACAACGAGAAGCTCGGCAAGACCCACTTCTGGATCTCGACGATCTTCGTGAACCTGCTGTTCTTCCCGCAGCACTTCCTCGGCCTGGCCGGCATGCAGCGCCGCGTGCCCGACTACAACATGGCCTTCGCCGACTTCAACATGTGGTCGACGATCGGTGGTTTCGGTTTCGGCCTGAGCCAGCTGCTGTTCGCCTACATCGTCTGGTCGACCGTCCGCGGCGGCCCGAAGGCGACCGACCGGGTGTGGGAGAACGCCAAGGGCCTGGAATGGACGGTGCCGTCGCCGGCCCCGCACCACACCTTCACCGTGCCGCCGGTCATCCGTGACGGCGACCTCGCCCACGGCGACATCACCCACTGAGGACCGCGCGCGCCGGTGACGGCGCGCTCCCGACGCCATGAACCCCCGCACCCCCACCAGCCAGCTCGACGAGAACCGCCGCCGCGCGGTCCGCCGCACGGCGTGGATCGCGGCGGCCGTGGCGATCGCGGTGTTCGTCGGCTTCATCGCCAAGGCGGTGCTGCCGTGAGCGCGCCGGCGAAGAAGAAGTTCGGCGTCGGCGGCATCGCGCTGGTCGCGGTCGGCGCCTTCGTGTTCACCTTCTCGATGGTGCCGCTGTACTACATCGCCTGCGAGAAGGTCTTCGGCATCAAGCTCGAGAACGGCCCGGCCGGCGAGCAGCACGTCGCCGGCCTGCAGGTCGACGAGTCGCGCACCGTCACGATCGCCTTCGACGGCACCGTGAACTCGAAGCTGCCGTGGGCCTTCCGGCCGCAGCAGCTCGAAATGCAGGTCGTACCGGGGCGGATCTACGAGGCGACCTACCTCGCGCGCAACCTGTCCGACCATCCGATCGTCGGCAACGCGGCGCCGTCGGTGGCGCCGTCGGCGGTGTCGATCTACTTCAACAAGACCGAGTGCTTCTGCTTCACCGAACAGCTGCTGCTGGCCGGCGAGGAGCGGGAGATGCCGGTCCGTTTCGTGGTCGACCCGGCGCTGCCGGAGGAAGTCGGCACGATCACGCTGTCCTACACCTTCTTCAGCAACGACGACGCGACCGCGCGGATCGTCGCCCGGGGCGACCTGCCCCCGGCGGCCCGCTCCGCGCCGTGACCAACGCCCACAAGGAAAGACCGGGGAACCCCATGGCACAGACCCACGACGACCCGAACATCTATTACGTCCCGCACCACAGTCCGTGGCCGTTCGTCGGTTCGATCACGCTGTTCGTGACGGCGGTCGGCGTCGCCAACTGGTTCAACGGCGCGATGTGGGGCAAGCCGGTGTTCCTGGTCGGCCTGCTGGCCACGCTGGCGGTGCTGTTCGGCTGGTTCGGCAACGTGATCTCCGAATCGGTCGCGGGCCGGTACAACGACAAGGTCGACGCCTCGTTCCGCATGGGAATGATGTGGTTCATCTTCTCGGAAGTGATGTTCTTCGCTGCCTTCTTCGGCGCCCTGTTCTACGCGCGCCAGTACGCGCTGCCGTGGCTGTCGGGCGAGGGCGACGGCGCCCTGACCAATCAGTACCTGTGGAACGCGTTCTCGGCCGGCTGGCCGACCAATGGTCCCGCCGGCGTCGGCGGCGACTTCCAGACCATCCCGGCCTGGGGCCTGCCGCTGATCAACACCCTGATCCTGCTGACCTCGGGCGTGACGATCACGATCGCCCACCACGCGCTGAAGGCCAACGAGCGCGGCAAGCTGCTGTTCTGGCTCGGAGCCACCGTCGTGCTCGGCGCGGTGTTCCTGTTCTTCCAGGCGGAGGAGTACATCCACGCCTATCAGGAGCTGAACCTGAAGCTGTCGTCGGGCATCTACGGCGCGACCTTCTTCATGCTGACCGGCTTCCACGGCATGCACGTGTTCCTCGGCACCGTGATGCTGGCGATCATCTGGCTGCGTTGCCTGCGCGGGCACTTCAGCAAGGATCACCACTTCGGCTTCGAGGCGGTCGCCTGGTACTGGCACTTCGTCGACGTCGTGTGGCTGGGCCTGTTCCTGTTCGTGTACGTCCTGTAACGGACGCGCGCGGCGAAGGCCGGAACGGCATCCTCGCGGGGCGCCCCGGATGAGGCGTCTCGCCCTCAACCTGCTCGCGCTGGTCCTGGTCGTCGCGTTCTGCGCGCTCGGCCGCTGGCAGCTCGGCCGCGAGCAGGTCAAGCGCGAACAGCTCGCCGCCGCCGAGGCCGCGCTGGTCGCGGCGCCGCAGCCGCTGGCCGCCGCGCTCGCCGCGCCGGCGCCGCCGGGCTTCCACGCGGTCCGGGTCGAAGGCCGCGCCCGCTTCGGCGGCGCCCCGGTCTGGCTCGACAACCAGCGCCGCGGGCAGGCGGTCGGCGTGCGGCTGTACTGCGTCGCGACGCCGCTGGCTGGCGCCGACGCGCCGGCGGCAGCGCCGCTGCTGGTCGACCTCGGCTGGCTGCCGCTGCCGGGTGACCGCACGTTGCCGGGCGCGGCATGCCCGCAGGGCGAGCACCCGCTGGCCGGCCTGCTGGTGCCGCCGCCGGCGACCGGCCTGGTGCTCGGGCCGGGCGTCGAGCAGAAGGGCGGGGCCTGGCTGGCGACCCGCATCGATCCGGCGCAGCTGGCCGGCGTGCTGGCGGCGCCGGGACTCGCCGACCGCGTGCTGCGGCTGGACCCGGCGCTGCCGCTCGGTTTCGAACGCGACCTGGAAATGCTCGCGAACACGCTGCCGCCGGAACGCCATCGCGGTTATGCGGTGCAGTGGTTCGGACTGGCGGCGACGCTGGCGATCATCGCCGTGGTGCTCAACCTGCGCAGGAAATCCCGATCGTGACTCCGACCCCGTTCCTGACCCGCGAGCGCCTGCAGCTGCTGCTGGTGGCGGCGCTGTTCCTCGGCAGCTTCGGCGTCGCCGCGGCGCTCTTCTTCGGCGGCTGGGCGCCGTCGGGCACGCGCAATTTCGGCGAGCTGCTCGAGCCCTATCCGGACCTGCGCGAGCTGCCGGTCACCCGTGCCGACGGCAGCGCCTTCGCCTGGCAGCCGGAAGAACGGCGCTGGTCGATCATCGTCGCCCCCGCCCACGACTGCGGCGAACCCTGCGTGCGCCTGATCGACACCCTGCACCGGGTCTGGCTCGCGGAAGGCCGGCATGCCGAGCGCCTGCAGGTGCTGTGGGTCGGCGAGGTGCCGGAAGGCGCGCCGTCCTTTCCCGCCTTCGTTCCGATGGGCCCGAACCCGGAGCTGGTCGCGCGCCTGCCCGACCCGGTGCTGGTCGGGCAGCTGCCGGTCTACGTCGCCGACCCGGCCGGCTGGCTGGTGCTGCGCTACCCTCACGGCTTCGACCCGTCCGGGCTGCGCAAGGACCTGGGCCGCGTGATCAGGTGATCCGATGAACAGCCCGTCCCGCCATTTCCATCGCCTCGCCTGGGCCGCCGTGCTGCTGGCCTTCGGCGTGATCGTGTTCGGCAGCTTCGTCCGGCTGTCGAACGCCGGCCTGAGCTGCCCGGACTGGCCGACCTGCTACGGCAAGGTCACCTGGCCGGTGCACGGGCACGAGATCGATGCCGCGAATGAAGCGTTCGAGCGTCCGGTCGAGAGCCACAAGGCATGGCGCGAACAGGTGCACCGCCACATCGCCGGTGCCCTCGGCGTGCTGGTGCTGGCGCTGGCGCTGATCGCCGCGCGCCGCCGCCGCTTCGGCAGCCTCAGCGTGCTGCTCGCCTCCGGCCTGGTGGCGCTGTCGATCCCGGTCTACATGGGCTTCGGCGACCGGCCGCCGGACCATGTCGCCTCGCTGGCACTGGTGATCGCCGGCGAACTGATCCTGCTCGTGCAGGCGATCCGCTGGCGCGGCGGCGACCCGGCCGGCTTCGCGGCCGTGATCCTGATGGTGATCGTGTTCCAGGCGATCCTCGGCATGTGGACGGTGATCTGGCTGGTGAAGCCGATCATCGTGATGGCGCATCTGCTCGGCGGCCTGCTGACCTTCTCGCTGCTGACCTGGATGGCGTGGAAGACGACGCCGTCGTCGCGGCTGTTCCAGGCCGACGCGCCGAAGCTGCGGCGCCTGCTCTGGATCGGCCTGGTGCTGCTGGTCGCGCAGATCGCCCTCGGTGGCTGGGTCAGCGCGAACTACGCGGCGCTGTCCTGCGGCACCCATTTCCCGATGTGCCTGGGCTCCTGGTGGCCGGCGACCGACTTCCGCGAGGGCTTCGTGCTCTGGCGCGGCATCGGCGTCGACTACGAAGGCGGCGTGCTCGACGGTCCGGCGCGCGTGGCGATCCAGCTCTCGCACCGGATCCTGGCCGTCATCGTCGCGACCTGGCTGCTGGTCGTCGGCCTGAAGATGTTCCGCACGCCGGGCCTGCGTTACTGGTCGTCGCTGCTGCTGCTCCTGCTGGTCGCACAGGTCACGCTCGGCATCCTCAACGTCAAGCTGGCGCTGCCGCTGTGGACGGCGGTCGCGCACAACGCCGGTGCCGCCCTGCTGCTGTTCGTGCTGGTCGGCCTGCTGGCCCGGCTGCGGGCCCCGGAATGAGCCCGCGCGCCGAGGCCGGCGGCTTCGCCGCGTACTGGGAGCTGACCAAGCCGCGGGTCGTCGCGCTGATCGTGTTCACCGCGCTGATCGGCATGGCGATGGCGGTCGAGCCCGGCGAGCCCTGGCCGCTGCCGGCGATGGCCGCCGGCTTCGCCGGCATCTGGCTGGCGGCGGCGTCGGCGGCGGCGATCAACCACCTGCTCGACCAGCGCATCGACGCGCTGATGGCGCGCACCCAGCACCGCCCGCTCGCGGTCGGTTCGCTGCGGCCGATGCAGGTGCTGGGCTTCGCGCTGCTGCTCGGGGTCGCGTCGATGGCCCTGCTCGGCCTCGTCGTCAACTGGTTCTGCGCGGTGCTGACCTTCGCCTCGCTGATCGGCTACGCGATCATCTACACCGGCTGGCTGAAGCGGGCGACGCCGCAGAACATCGTCATCGGCGGCCTCGCCGGCGCGGCGCCGCCATTGCTCGGCTGGGCCGCGGTGAAGGGCTGGCCGGCGGGCGTGACGTTCGCGCAGCTGTTCTCGCAGCTCGACTACGACCGGCCGCTGCTGCTCGTGCTGATCATCTTCGTGTGGACGCCGCCGCATTTCTGGGCGCTGGCGATCTTCCGCCGCGACGACTACGCGCGGGCGATGATCCCGATGCTGCCGGTCGTCTACGGCGTCACCTACACGCGCTGGCAGATCCTGTTCTACAGCGTGTTGCTGCTGGTGGTGTCGCTGCTGCCGGGGATCGTGCCGGGCATGAGCCACGAGCTCTACCTCGGCGGCGCGCTGGTGCTCGGCGGCGTCTTCGTCTGGTACGCGTGGCGGCTGCTGGACCCGCCGTCCGAGCTGTTCGCGATGAAGGTCTTCCACTATTCGGTGATCTACCTGATGGCGCTGTTCGCCTTCCTGCTCGCCGACCACTGGCTGATTCCGGACACGGCGACCGCGGCGGCGCTGCGCTTCGAACCGGTGGGGTGATCCCGCGGGCCGTTGACGGTTCCGATTTACAGGCGTAAAAGGTTTTCCATTACGCATGTAAACGTTGGAGGCGCCGATGTCCCCGATCCAGATCAGCGAAGCCGAGAGTGCCGTGATGCTGGCGCTCTGGGAGGCGGGGGAGGCGACCGCCGACGACCTGATCGCCCGCGTCGCCGCGGCCAACGACTGGGCCGAGCCGACCGTGCGCACCCTGCTGAACCGGCTGCTCGGCAAGGGCGCGATCAGCGCCGAGAAGGAAGGTCGCCGTTACCGCTACCGGCCGGTGCTGCAGCGCGAGGACTGGGTGCAGGCGCAGAGCCGCGGCATCGTCGACCGCCTGTTCGGCGGCCGCATCGCGCCGCTGGTGGCCCACTTCGGCGAACGCGGCGAGCTGAGCCGCGACGACATCGCCGAACTGCGCCGCCTGATCGAGGATCTCGACGATGGCCGCTGAGCTCGCCGGCTGGCTGCTGCGCTCGACCCTCGCGCTGACCCTGGCGCTGGCCGTGCTGATGCCGCTGCGGCCGTTGGTGCGGCAGCTGCTCGGCCCTGGCGCGGTGCTGTGGCTGTGGTTGCTGTTGCCGGCGGCGCTGCTGGCGACGACGCTGCCGCGGCCGGCGTCGCTCCCCGTGCCGCCGGCGCGGTTCGCGACCGAGGCCGCTGACGCCACCGCCACCGCCACCGCCCTCGTCGCACCGGCCACCGTCGCCATCGACGCCCCGGCCATCGCCGCCACCGACGTGCCGGAACGGGCGTCGCCGGCAGCCCGCGACCACAGCGAGGCAGCGCGGGGCGCGGCGGCCGCGGGCTCGCCCGTTGCCGGCGCGGCCGCGGTGCTGCGCAAGGCATTCGCGGCGACGCCGCCGTCGCCGCACTGGCTGCTGGCCGCCTGGGGCCTCGGCGCCTTCGCGGCCGCGGCCTACCTGTACGGCCAGCAGCGCCGCTACCTGCGTGCGCTCGGACCGCTGCGCCGGCGCCGCGATGGCGCCTGGCAGGCCCGCGCCGCCGGGCTGCCGCCGGCGGTGATCGGCGCGTTCGCGCCGCGGATCGTGCTTCCCGCCGATTTCGACGACCGCTTCGAACCGGCGCAGCGCCGGCTGGTGCTGGCGCACGAGCGCGTGCACCTGCGTCGCGGCGACTTGCAGGCCAACCTCGGCCTGTGCGTGCTGCGCTGCCTGTTCTGGTTCCATCCGCTGGTGCACGCGGCCGCCGCACGGCTGCGCCTGGACCAGGAACTCGCCTGCGACGCGCAGGTGCTGCGCGAGCATCCCGGCGGCGCCCGCGATTACGCGACCGCCCTCCTGAACACGCAGCTGGCCGTCCCTGGACTGCCGGTCGGCTGCGCATGGCAGTCCAGCCATCCCCTGAAATGGAGAATCGCCATGTTGAAGAAGCCCCTGCACGGCCCCGCGCGGCTCGTGCCCGGCGTCGTGCTCGCGCTCGCCGCGAGTTCGGCGACCGCGATGTCGTTGTGGCAGGTGCAGCCTGTCGCGGCGGCGGCACCGGTCGCCACCGTGGCGCCGGCCGCGGCGCCATCGGCGGCGCCCGTCGCGATCGCGGCGCCGGCTGCCCCGGTGGCGGCCCGCCCCGTCGTCGCACCGGCGCCGGTGGTGGCGGTGACGCCCGCGGTTGCGGCCGCTTCGGTGTCCGCGCCGGCGGCTGCGCCCGCACCGGTCGCCGTCGCGCCGGCATCGCCGGTTGCGGCCGCGCCGACACCGGTGGCCGCGGCGGCACCGGTGGCCGCCCCGGCACCGGTCGCGCCCGCTTTGCCCGTCCCGGCGCATCCGGCGGCCGCGCTTCCGGCGGCTCCGCCGGCCGAATCGATCGATGCGGAGTCGCCGGTCGCCGCCGATGCCCCGGCCGCCGCCACGCCGGCAGCCGCCACCCCGCCGGCCGCTGCCGACCCGGCGCTGCAGCCGGCGCGGGTCGTGCATTCGACGCTCGCCAAGCCGCCGCGCTACGTGACGCGGACCGAGCTCGAGCGCGAGCAGGAAGCCGTCGTGTGGGTGATGGTCGAACTCGACGAGACCGGCCGGGTGCTCGAGACCGACGTCGTCCGCAACGAGCTCAACCGCGATTACGGCCGCTCCGCGATGCGGGCCGTGAAGCGGTGGCGCTTCGAACCGACCCGCCGCGACGGCGTCGCCGTCGCCAGCACCATCGTCGTGCCGGTCGCTTTCGACGAACGCCGCGGCGCCGACACCGAGATGGGGTTGCGGGTGAGCTGGTACCCGCGCCCGCCGGTGCCGCTGATCGCACCGCGCGCGGACCAGTAAGGGGCACGTCGCCGGCCGGTCGCACGCGACGCGCGACCGGCCGGAGGCCCACTCGGGCTCAGTCGGCGCTGTCGAGCAGGTGACGCTGCCAGAACAGCATGCTGGCGGCGCTGAACCAGTCGGAATTGCCCTTCTTGCGGAAGCCGTGGCCTTCGTCCTCGAAGAGGGCGTACCAGACCTCGCCACCGTTGCCGCGCACCGCCTTCACGATCTGCTCGGCCTCGGTGTACGGCACCCGCGGGTCGTTCAGACCCTGGGCGACGAACAGCGGCTTGGTGATCTTCGCCGCGTTGCGCAGCGGCGCGATCCGGTCGAGCACGGCGCCGACCGCCGGGTCGCGCTCGTCGCCGTATTCCTCGCGGCGGGCGTCGCGGCGGTAGCTCTCGGTATTGGTCAGGAAGGTGCGGAAGTCGCTGATGCCGACGACGTCGATGCCGGCGCGGATGCGCTCGTCGTAGTGGATCATCGACGCCAGCACCATGTAGCCGCCGTAGCTGCCGCCCATCACGCCGACGCGGTTCGCATCGAGTTCGGGGCGGGTCGCGACCCAGTCGAGCAGGGCGCCGATGTCGCGCACCGAATCCTCGCGCTTCACGCCGTTGTCGAGCTGCAGGTAGTCCTTGCCGTAACCGGACGAGCCGCGCACGTTCGGCACCAGCACCGCGACCCCGAGCTCGCGCAGCAGGAACTGGAACTGCGGGCTGAAGGACGGAAAGGCCTGCGACTCCGGGCCGCCGTGGATGCTGATCACGACCGGGAACGGGCCGTCACCTTCGGGCTTGTAATAGAAGGCCGGGATCGTGCGGCGTTCTCCGTCGACCTCGTCGAAGGTCGGGAAGCGCACCAGGGTCGGGGCGATGAAGCCCGACGAATCGAGGCCACCGACCTCGCTGCGCGTCCATGCCGTCGCGCTCGCGTCGGCGAGATCGAACACGAGCACGTCGCTCGGCGAGGTCGCGGTGTTGAGCGTGACCGCCAGCGAACGCCCGTCCGGCGTGAAACCGATGTTGCCGATCACGCCGATCGGCAGTTCCGGCAGCTTCACCTCGCGGTGCCCGGGCAGCGCGAGCACGTGCAGCTTGCCGATGCCGTCCTCGTTGCTGACGAAGGCCAGGTGGCGGCCGTCGTCGGCGATGTCGAAGCGGCTCACGTCCCACGGAATGTCGCGGCTGAGCTCGGTGAACCTGCCGCTGGCCGGGTCGTGGTGGCGCAGCGTCATGAACTGCGACTCCTCGTCGGAGACGTAGTAGACGCCCTGGCCACCCGGCGCATAACGGAAGCCCGAGAACGCCGCCTTGCCGCCGTCGACCGGGAACATCTCGAGCTTGCCGGTGCGCAGGTCGAGCTCGCCGGGGTAGGCCTCGTTGATCGACACGCGCCGGATCACCAGCAGGCGCTGGCCATCCGGCGAGAAATCCGTCGCCGACCACTGCCCGCCCTCGCTCAGCACGGTGCGGTTCGTACCGGTGACCATGTCGCGCACGACGATGTCGTAGTCGGTGCCGTTGCGCGCGGTGCTGGCCCAGGCGAGCTGGCGGCCGTCGTGCGACCACAGCGGGCCGTTGTTCTGGTTGCGGCCGCCGTCGCTGAGCAGGGTGGTCTCGCGCGTCTGCAGGTCGAACCAGTGCAGCTGGAAGAACTCGTCGCCGCCGCGGTCACGCGCGAACACGAAGCCCGGCCGCGGCGCCGACGCCGGCGCCACCGCGATTCCGCCGACCGGTTCCGGGAAGAAGGTCAGCTGCTCGCGCATGCCGAGTGGCGCGGCGACGCGATGGATCTGGTTGGTTTCGGCGAAGCGCGTGCCGATCAGCATCGTGCCGTCGGGCAGCCAGCCGGCGAAGCCGGCGCCGCGGGTGTTCTGGTAGCGGTCCAGGCGTTCGCGCAGCTCGGCCGGGACCTCGGGCACGTTCTCGCTGATGCGCGTGCCGACCTTCTCGCGGACGACGTCTTCGGCGAACACGACGGATGGCGCGGCGAGGGCCAGCGCGAGCAGGAGCGGGAGTGAGCGCATCGGGAACCTCCGTGGACAGGAACCCCGACTCTAACGAGTGCCGCCCACGACGTGTAGGAGCGGCTTCAGCCGCGGTGCCCTTTCTCGCACTTATCCCGCGCTTTCTCCCCCGCCACCTCCGATCGCGGCTGAAGCCGCTCCTACAGGCCGCGCTTGAGCTCCAGCACCAGCGCCCAGCGCTCCCGCTGTTCCTCGGCCGTCAGCCCTTCGCGCTGTTCCTTCGCGCTCAGCGCCTCGAAGCGCTGGCGACGGGTCTGCGCATCGAGCGCGGCGAGGGCGCCGGCCAGCACCTCGGCGAGTTCGGCGTCGCTGCCCGGCTCGCTGTCGAGTGCGAGCTTCTGCAGCGCCGCGGCTTCTTCGCGGCCGGCGAAGTGCTCGAGGATCGCCCCCGTATTCAGGTGTGGGCGCTCGCGCAGCAGGGTGATCAGGTCGAGCAGCAGCGGGATGCCGGGCAGGTCGAGCGCGGCGAACAGATGCGGCGGCTGGATGACCTCGACGAGCGCCGGCTTCTGCAGCAGCAGGGTGATCGCGGTACGCACATGGCTGCGCTTCGCCGGACGCGCACCACGCACGCCGCCGCGGGCGATCGCGCGCGCCGGCGGTGGCGGAGCCGCGGCTTCGGCGGCGCCGCCGACGCCGGTCAACGTGGTCAGGCGCTGCTGCATCAGGTCGCGGAAGGCGCCGTCGGGGATCTGCGCGAGCAGCGGTTTCGCGCGTTCGGCCAGCCGCGCCTTGCCTTCCATGCCGACGAGGTTGACGTCCTTCGCCAGCTCGTTCCAGAAGAATTCCGACAGCGGCATCGCCTGCACCAGGCGCGCGTCGAAACCGGCGGCGCCCTCCTTGCGCACGATGGTGTCCGGGTCCTCGCCTTCGGGCAGGAACAGGAAGAAGGCCTGGCGGCCGTCCTTCATGCGCGGCAGCACCGACTCCAGCGCCTTCCACGCGGCGCCGCGGCCGGCACGGTCGCCGTCGAAGCAGAAGTAGACGTCGGCGGCGTTGCGGAACAGCAGTTCGGCGTGGTCGGGCGTGGTCGCGGTGCCGAGCGTCGCCACCGCGGTGGTGACGCCGAACTGGAACAGCGACACCACGTCCATATAGCCCTCGACGACGACGAGGCGCGGGACCTTTGCGTGCGCCTGCCGCACCTGCCACAGGCCGTAGAGCTCGCGTCCCTTGTGGAACAGCGGCGTCTCCGGCGAGTTCAGGTACTTCGGGCCGTCGTCCTTCTCGAGCACGCGGCCGCCGAAGGCGATCACGCGGCCACGGCGGTCGTGGATCGGGAACATCACCCGGTCGCGGAACTTGTCGTAGACGCGGCCGGCGTCCTTGCGCGAGAACAGCCCGGCCTTCTCCAGCCGCGCGAGCCGACGCTCGTCGGTGCCGAGCGCGTTCTTCAGCGCGTCCCAGGCGTCGGGCGCGTAGCCGATGCCGAAACGCTCGCGGTTCTCTGCGTCGACGCCGCGGCGCTCGAGATAGGCCTTCGCCTTCGGGCTCGCCGACAGCTGCTGGCGGAAGAACTGCTGCGCCGCGTCGAGCGCGGCCAGCAGTTCCTGCGTCTCGCCGTCCTGGTTGCGCTGGCGGGTGTCGCGCGGCACTTCCATGCCGGCGCGCTTGGCCAGTTCCTCCACCGCGTCGAGGAATTCGAGGCGGTCGTAATTCATCAGGAAACTGATCGCGGTGCCGTGCGCGCCGCAGCCGAAGCAGTGATAGAACTGCTTCGTCGGCGACACCGTGAACGACGGCGACCGCTCGTCGTGGAAGGGGCAGCGCGCGGAGTATTCGCGGCCCTGGCGTTTCAGCGGGACGCGGCTGCCGACGACCTCGACGACGTCCGTCCGCGCCAGCAACTCATCGATGAACGCGTCCGGGATCCGTGCCATCCGCCAAGTCTGCCTTTTTCCGTCGCCGGATTTTTCTGTCGCGATTGGCCGGCGACGCGAGGCCGCGGGCCGGGCACGCCGTGAATACGTCCATGTAGGCTAATCGGCGACATCCGTGTCGCCGATTGCCCGGCCCGCGGCCTCGCGCCGCCGGCCCCGGAATTCCTCGCCGGCGACAGAAAAAGCAGAGCGGGGGCGCCGCGTTCCACCGGTGGGTCGGGAGTCGGAGATTCGCGGGAGGCCTGGCCCGGGCCTACGGTTCCCCGATGGGAATTCGAGGCGCTGCGTCGTCTGTCGCGGTGACGGCCGGCGATGATCCGTCGAGGCCGGTGCGTGCAGGCGTTTCGCGGACAATCGGCGACAGGGATGTCGCCGATTAGCCTACATGGACGTACTTGCGGCGTGTCCGCGAAACGCCTGCACGCAGCGGCCAGCCCGCGAACTTTCCCCGGCCGTTACGGCGACAGACGGGCCTTCAGGAGCCTGGAGACTTCGCCCATGTCGGCCTGGCCGGCGAGCTTGGGCTTGAGGACCGCCATGACCTTGCCCATGTCGGCCGGGCCGGCGGCACCGGTTTCGGCGACCGCGGCATCGACCGCGGCCGCGACCGTGGCCGCGACCGTGGCCTCGTCCATCTTCGCGGGCAGATAGGCCTCGATCACGCCGAGCTCGTAGCGCTCGACCGCGGCGAGGTCGTCGCGGCCGGCGGCGTCGTACTGCGTGATCGAGTCCTTGCGCTGCTTGACCATCTTCTCGAGCACGGCCAGCACCAGCGCGTCGGTCATCTCGACCCGCTCGTCGACTTCCTTCTGCTTGATCGCCGCATTGATCAGCCGGATGACCGCCAGGCGATCCTTCTCACCGGCCTTCATCGCGGTCTTCATGTCATCGGTCAGTCGGGCTTTCAGGCTCATGGGATTCTCCGGGAACAAAAAACACGAAAAGCCGGCGACGCTCGCGCGTGCCGGCTTTTCAGGAAGCACAGCGGCTCAGTACAGGCGCTGCTTCTTCGTGACGTCGCGCGACGTGCGGCGCAGCTGACGCTTCACCGCGGCAGCGGCCTTGCGCTTGCGCTCCTGCGTCGGCTTCTCGTAGAACTCGCGCTTGCGGGTCTCGGCCAGGACGCCGGCCTTTTCGCAGGTGCGCTTGAAGCGGCGCAGCGCAAACTCGAACGGCTCGTTTTCGCGGACTTTGACGGACGGCATAGGAACTCTCTGGATTCTGGGAATTCGCACGGGCTGGCCGGCGAGCCGCGTATGATACGCGGGCTCCCCCGGATCAGGCAAGCCGACCGGGGATTTTCCCTTGCAAGGCGGCCCGCGGGCCCCGAAATCCAGGCCCATGCGCGTCCTCGGCATCGAAACCAGCTGCGACGAAACCGGCGTGGCCGTGTACGACACGGACCGCGGCCTGCTGGCGCACGCCCTGTACAGCCAGATCGCCCTGCACGCCGAATACGGCGGGGTGGTGCCGGAGCTGGCCAGCCGCGACCACGTGCGCAAGCTGCTGCCGCTGGTCCGGCAAACCCTGGCCGAGGCCGGGCTGGCGGCGTCCGACCTCGACGGCGTCGCCTACACCGCCGGCCCCGGCCTGGTCGGGGCGCTGATGGTCGGTGCCGCGGCCGGCCGCGCCCTGGCCTGGGCGCTGGAGGTGCCGGCCGTCGGCGTCCACCACATGGAAGGCCACCTGCTGGCGCCGCTGCTCGAGGATCCCTCGCTGCGGCCGCCGTTCGTGGCCCTGCTGGTCTCCGGCGGTCACACCCAGCTCGTGGAAGTGGACGGCATCGGCGCCTACCGGCTGCTCGGCGAGACCCTGGACGATGCCGCCGGCGAGGCCTTCGACAAGACCGCGAAGCTGATGGGCCTGCCATACCCCGGCGGGCCTCAACTGGCTGCGCTGGCCGAAACCGGGCGCCCGGGCGCCTTCACCTTCAGCCGCCCGATGACCGACCGGCCGGGGCTGGATTTCAGCTTCTCCGGCCTCAAGACCCAGGTGCTGCTGGCCTGGCAGCAGAGCGACCGCAGCGAACAGACCCGCGCCGACATCGCCCGCGGTTTCGAGGACGCGGTGGTCGAGACCCTGGCGATCAAGTGCCGGCGGGCGCTGGAGCAGACCGGCATTCACACCCTGGTGGTCGCCGGCGGCGTGGGCGCCAACCTGAGGCTGCGGGCGATGCTGCAGGCGATGGCGGAGAAGCGGGGTGGTCGCGTTCGTTTCCCGCGCCCGGCCTTCTGCACCGACAACGGGGCGATGATCGCGTTCGCGGGCGCACTGCGGCTGATGGCGGGGCAGCACGAGGACGCCGGGGTGCATGTGACGCCGCGGTGGGACATGGCGGCGTTGCCGGAAGTGGCATCGGATCGCGCCTGAAGGCGCTCCTACAGGGCAAGGAGGGGGACGGCATGGACGTGGTCTTCATCGAGGCGCTCGAGATCGAGTGCGTCATCGGCATCTACGACTGGGAGCGCAAGATCCTGCAGAAGGTCGTGCTCGACATCGAGATGGCCTTCGACAACACGGTGCCGGCGGCGAGCGACGCGATCGCCGACACGCTCGACTACAAGGCGGTCAGCAAGCGGCTGATCGCGTTCGTGTCCGAATCGAAGTTCGAACTCGTCGAGACGCTGGCCGAACGCTGCGCCGCGATCATCCGCGAGGAATTCGCGGTGCCATGGCTGCGCCTGAAGCTGGCCAAGCCGGGCGCGGTACGTGGCTCGCGCGCGGTCGGCGTGGTCATCGAGCGCGGCACGAAACCGGCCTGATGAGCGGCACCGCCTGGCTCAGCCTCGGCAGCAACCTCGACGCCGAGCGCAACCTGGTTTCCGCGGCGTCGGCATTGCGCGAGCGCTTCCCGGGGGCGTGCTTCTCGCCGGTGTACCGCACGCCGGCGATCGGTTTCGCCGGCCCCGATTTCCTCAATGCCGCGGCGGTGATCGACTCCGATCTCGACGTGCATGCGCTCGACGCCTGGCTGCACGCGCTCGAGGACGCCCACGGCCGCGACCGCAGCCAGCCGCGCTTCTCCAGCCGGCCGCTCGACATCGACATCGTGTTCTTCGACGACCTGGTGCTCGACGGCCCCGGCCACCTGCAGCTGCCGCGCCCCGAGCTGAAGCACGCATTCGTGCTCAGGCCGCTGTTCGACCTCGCGCCGGGGCTTCGCGTGCCCGGTGACGGCCGCACGCTGGCCGAGCTGTGGGCCGCGCAGGGCGGCGAGCCGGGGATGGCGCGCACCGGCCTCGCTTTGGGCTGAGCGCGGACCTGCACGGCGGCAGCCCGGCGTGCATACTCACGCCATCGTCACGGCCTCGGGGAGTCCGCCATGTTCGATCGCATCGCCCGCAGCTGGCAGCTGGTGAAAGCCAGCGCTTCGGTCCTGCGCTCCGACAAGGAGCTGCTGGTGTTCCCGCTGGTGTCGTCGATCTGTGCGCTGCTGGTGGCGGCGACGTTCGTGATCCCGGCGATGTCCATGAACCTGTTCGACGGCCAGGAGCTGCGCCCGGCCGCCTACGTGCTCGGCTTCCTGTTCTACCTGAGCCAGTACTTCGTGATCTTCTTCTTCAATTCGGCGCTGGTCGGCGCCGCGATGATCCGCCTCGACGGCGGCGACCCGACCCTCGGCGACGGCCTGCGCATCGCGACGTCGAAGATCGTGCCGATCCTCGGTTACGCGGCGATCGCCGCGACCGTCGGCATGATCCTGCGCGCGATCGAGGAGCGCGCCGGCTTCATCGGCCGCTTCGTGATCGGCCTGCTCGGCACCGCCTGGACACTGGCGACCTTCCTGGTGGTGCCGGTGCTGGTCAGCCGCGACATCGGCCCGGTCGACGCGGTGAAGGAGAGCGTGCTGCTGCTGAAGAAGACCTGGGGCGAAAGCATCATCGGCAATGCCGGCATCGGCCTCGCGTTCGGGCTGCTGACGGCCCTCGCGGTGCTGGTGGTGATCGCGCTGGTGGTCGCTGCGGCACTGCTCGCCGGCCCGACGGCGGCGATGGTGATCGGCGGCATCGGCGTGATCGGCATCGCCCTGCTGGCGACGATCCAGGCGGCCCTCGGCGGCATCTACTCCGCCGCGCTCTACCGCTACGCCGTCGACGGCGCCGCCCCGGTCGGCTTCGACGGCGGCGCCCTGCAGTCCGCCTTCCGCCCGAAGTAACTCAGCCGGCCAGCGAACGGCCGCCGTCGAGCCGGAGGGTCTGGCCGGTCAGGTAGGTGGCGTCCTGGATCAGCCAGCGCACGGCCTCGGCGATTTCTTCCGGGGTGCCGAGGCGGCCGAGCGGGGTGCGTGCGAGCAGCGCCTCGCGTTCCGCCGGCGGCTTGCCCTGTTCGGGCCAGAGCACCGCGCCGGGGGCGATCGCGTTGACCCGCACTTCCGGCGCCAGCTCCAGCGCCAGCGCGCGGGTGAGCATCAGCAGCGCGGCTTTCGCGGCGGAATAGGGCGCGTGGTCGCGCAGCGGCGTCTCGCCGTGCACGTCGGCGAGGTTGACGATCGCGCCGCCGGCCGCGCGCAGCGCCGGCGCCGCCGCCTGGGCGAGGAAGAACGGGGCGCGTGCGTTGCTGGCGAACAGCGTGTCCCACATCGCCGGCGTCGCCGCGCCGAGCGGGGTCGGGAAGAAGGCGCTGGCGTTGTTCACCAGCGCGTCGAGGCGGCCGCGGCGGGCCAGCACCTCGGCGACGAGGCGCGGCGCGGTGGCGTCGTCGGCGAGGTCGCCGCGCAGCAGCAGGATGCTGTCCGCGCGCAGTTCCCCGAGCCGCGCGGCGAGGGCCTGCGCCGCCGCCGCCGAATCGCGGTGGTGCAGGGCGATGTCGTAGCCGGCCGCATGCAGGCGCGCGACGATCGCCGCGCCGATGCGGCGGGCGCCGCCGGTGACGAGCACGACCGGGCGTGAGCCGGACATTCGGGAGCCTCCGCGAATTGACGCTATCCTGCGCGCCGATATCGCAAGGTTCCCACATGTCCCCGTCGTTTTCCGCCCCCGACGCCGATGCGCAGGCGCATTCCGACCGCCTGCTGGCGCTGATCCGCGCGCAGATCGCCGCCGCCGGTGGCGCGATCCCGTTCTCGCGCTACATGGAGCTGGCGCTGTACGCGCCCGGCCTCGGCTACTACAGCGCCGGCGCGCGCAAGTTCGGCGCCGAGGGCGACTTCGTCACATCGCCCGAACTCGGCCCGACCTTCGGCGAATGCGTCGCGACGTTCGCCGCGAAGGTGTTCGCCCAGCTCGAGGGAGAGGTCGATTTCTTCGAACTCGGCGGTGGCAGCGGTGCCTTCGCCGAAGCCGCGCTGCGCCAGCTCGCCGCGCTCGACGCGCTGCCGGCGCGCTACCGCATCCTCGAGCCGAGCGCCGACCTGCGCGAACGCCAGCGCGAGCGCCTGCAGGCGGCGCTGCCGGCCGCGTTGTTCGCGCGCTGCGAATGGCTGGACGGGCCGCCGGACGGCGACTGGAAGGGCCTGCTGTTCGCCAACGAGGTGCTCGATGCGCTGCCGACGCCGCGCTTCCTGCTGCGCGGCGGCGAGGTGTTCGAGGAACACGTGGCGCTGTCGCCCGACGGCGCCCTGATCCGCGTCGACCAGCCCGCCGACGCGCTGCTGCATGCGGCGGTGCGCCACGTCGAGCGCGACCTCGGCGCGCCGCTGCCCGACGGCTACCGCAGCGAGCTGCTGCCGCAGCTGCCGTACTGGATCCAGGCGGTCGGCGGCCTGCTGCGCGAGGGCGCGATGCTGTTCGTCGACTACGGCTACCCGCGCGCCGAGTACTACCTGCCCGAGCGCCGCGACGGCACCCTCGTCTGCCATCACCGCCACCGCGCCCACGACGACCCCTTCCATCTGCCGGGCCTGCAGGACATCACCGCCTTCGTCGATTTCACCGCGCTCGCGGAGGCGGGCAGCAACGCCGGCTTCCGCCTCGCCGGTTACTGCGCCCAGCACAGCTTCCTGATCGGCAACGGCCTGCCGGAGCGGCTCGAGGCGATCGCCGCCATCGCCGACCCCGTCGAGCAGCACCGCCGCACCAACGAGGTCAAGCGCCTGACCCTGCCCGGCGAGATGGGCGAGCGGTTCCAGGCGATGGGCTTCCAGCGCGGCGTCGACGTGCGCGATGCGTTCGCGGTCGGCGACCTGGTGCGGCGGCTGTGATGCTTCGACCGTTTCATCGCCCACGACTGTGGCTGGGCATCTGGATCGGCGGCTGGGTGCTGTGCATCGCGCTGTCGCTGCTGCCGGCGCCGGCGATGCCGGTGCCCGTCGGCAACGACAAGGTCGGCCACTTCCTCGCCTATTTCGTACTGTCGGCCTGGGCGACGCAGATCTTCGCGTCCCGGCGCGCACGATGGTCGGCCGCAGGCGCGCTGCTGGCACTCGGCGCCGGCATGGAAGCCGGGCAATGGCTGCTGACGTCGACGCGGATGGCCGAACCCGCCGACCTGCTCGCCAACTGTGTCGGCATCCTGCTCGGGCTGGTCCCGGCGACCAGTGCCTGGAGCGCACGGCTGCTGCTGCGTCTGGACGCCCGGCTATTCGCCGCGGGCGAGTGGGGGAGGGTGGCCAGGAACGGGGAACGCGCGGGGAGCGACACCTAGTGCTCGCCCAGCCGACCCAGGCCGGCGCCTACGCGACCGGCGTGCAGTACTTCCCGAACGGCGCGATCAGGCAGTTCAGCTACGGCAACGGGATCATCCACGTGCTGACCCAGAACGCACGCGGGCTGCCGGAGACCAGC
>NZ_AUFF01000008.1 GCF_000426365.1 Arenimonas composti TR7-09 = DSM 18010
GCTTCACGTCGCTTGCATAGCAATACAACTAAAAGCTTGTTTGGCTAGACGTCTGCAAGTAATGGACTCGTCCATCACCCGCCAGGCGCCCGCACAAATTTCCTGCGCACACTGTCAAAGATCGTTCGCGTCGCGGGCCGTTTCGGTCTCCGCGTTCCGCCGGACATCTCGTCCGACCGAGCCGCACATCTTACAGCACTTTCCGGGAACGTCAACACCCTGTTCACCGCTTCCTGCCGCCCCCGCCGCGGCACGCCGCTGCAAGGGGCGCGAAGAATAGCCCTGACCCGCCGTTTTGCAAAGGGGGAATCGCGCGGTCGTGTTCAGCGGGCGAACGGGTACGAAGTGATACGTGCGCACGCGCGCTGCATTCGACGAATGCCGGCCTGCGCGCGACGACGCGGCGTCGCATCTCGCGGCGCGGCGGCGCCCGCGCGCTGCGCTTGACAGTCGCGCGCACGTTGCCGGAACGTCGGTTCCAAAGCGAAGGAGCCATGCGATGCGCCACCCGAAGACCTTGATCGCGATCGCGTTGCTGGCGACCCCGCTGGCCGGTTGCGCGTCCGACGGCGACTGGGTCGAACTCAAGGGCGTGCGCATCGCGGTCGAGATCGCCGACGAGCACGCCGAACGCCAGCGCGGCCTGATGTTCCGCGACCGCCTGGAGCGCGGTACCGGCATGGTGTTCGTGCACGAGCGCGAGCAACCGCTCGCGTACTGGATGAAGAACACCCGCATCCCGCTCGACATCCTGTATTTCGACGCGCAGCGCCGGCTCGTTTCCGTGAGCAATGCGCCGCCGTGTTCGGCCGAACGTTGCCCGCCCTATCCGGCGCGCGGCCCGGCGATGTACGTGCTCGAACTCAATGCGGGCGAAGCGGAGTCGCTCGGGCTCGTTCCCGGCGACACGCTGACGCTGGGACCCGGCGTTCCGGAACGCGGCGCACCTTGAACAGCGCGGAGGAGGCAACCACATGCTCGTCATGACGAACCACGACCTGCCCGACTGGGATGCCCTCGCGAAGATCGCCGACGACGAACTGCCGCTGCTCGACATCGCGCTGCTGATCGCACGCGACGAGTATCCGGATCTCGACGCCGCCGGTTACGCCGCCACCGTCGACGCCTATGCCGATGCGTTGCGTCCCCAGCTCGACCGCGACCTCGACCTGCCGGCGCGGCTGACGGCGATCAACCGCTTCCTGTTCGAGGAGCTCGGTTTCGCCGGCAACACCACGCAGTACGACGACCCGCGCAACAGCTATCTCAACGACGTGCTCGACCGCAAGCTCGGCATCCCGATCTCGCTCGCGCTGGTGCAGATGGAAGTGACGCGTCGCGTCGGCCTGCCGCTCGACGGCATTTCCTTCCCCGGCCACTTCCTGGTGAGGATGCCGGTCGACGACGGCATCCTCGTGCTCGACCCCTACAACAAGGGCCGACCGGTCGGTGCCGACGAACTCCGCGAACGCGCGTCGCCGCATCTCGGCGGACAGATGCCCGACGACCAGCAGCTGCTGCAGATCCTGCACCCGGCAACCCACCGGGTGATCCTGATGCGCATGCTGCGCAACCTGAAGGCCGTCTACGCCGAACACGGCGACTGGGTGCGCGTCGCACGCAGCGCCGACCGACTGCTCAAGCTCGCCCCGGACACCGCCGAGGCCCATCGCGACCGCGGCCTGGCCTATCGCGAACTCGGGCATCTGCGCGGCGCCCGCGAGGACCTCGCGCGCTACCTGCAGCTGCTGCCGGAAGCCGACGACGTCGAGGCCGTACGCGTCGCGCTGATCGAACTCGGCAGCCGGCCACCGCGGCTGAACTGAGCGGCGCCGCGCCGGTCAGCCGACCGGCACCATCTCGAAATCTTCCTTGCCGACGCCACAGTCGGGGCAGATCCAGTCGTCCGGGACATCCTCCCAGCGCGTGCCGGGGGCGATGCCCTCTTCCGGCAGGCCTTCGGCCTCGTCGTAGGTGAAGCCGCAGACGACGCACATCCAGGTGCGGAGCGTGGCGGAGGCATCGGTCATCGCGGGCGGTCTCATGCGGCGGGGCGGTATCATTCTCGCATCCCGCCCGGCATGCCGAAATGAGCGTCCTGCCGCCGCGTCTGCGCGGCCTGTACCTGATCACCCCCGACGACCCCGACACCGCGCGCCTGCTGGCGCGGGTGACGCCCCTGCTCGCGGCCGGCCCGGCCCTGCTGCAGTACCGCAACAAGGGCGCGTCGCCGGCGCTGAGGCGCGAACAGGCGCGGGCGCTGCTGCACGAATGTCGCGCCGCCGGCGTGCCGCTGATCGTCAACGACGACTGGCGTCTGGCCGGCGAACTCGGTGCCGACGGCGCCCACCTCGGCGCCGACGACGGCGACCTCGCGCAAGCGCGCGCGGCGCTCGGCGACGCGGTGATCCTCGGGGCCTCCTGCTACGACGAACCCGCGCTGGCCCGCCGCGCGATCGTCGCCGGTGCCAGCTATGTCGCCTTCGGCGCCTTCTTCCCGAGCCCGAGCAAGGCGGCGACCCGGCGCGCCACGCCCGACCTGCTGCGCGCCGATCTCGGCGCCGCGGTGCCTCGCGTCGCGATCGGCGGCATCGGCATCGAACCGGCCGCCGACCTCGCAGCGGCGGGCGCCGACCTCGTCGCGGTGATCTCCGGCGTGTTCGCCGCCGCCGATCCCGTCGCCGCCCTTCATGCCTACCGCCGCGCGATCGCCGCGGCACATACCCCTCCGGCGACCCGCGCCGGGATTTCCGCAGGAAACGAACGATGAAGACCGACACCAGCCACGACCTGTTCACCCGCGCCCGCGACCTGATGCCCGGCGGCGTCAATTCGCCGGTGCGCGCCTTCCGCTCGGTCGGCGGCGAACCCTTCTTCGCGCAGCGTGCCGAAGGCGCCTGCCTGATCGACGTCGACGGCAACCGCTATGTCGACTACGTGCTGAGCTGGGGCCCGATGATCGCCGGCCACGCGCACCCGGCCGTTCTCGACGCCGTTGCACGCACGATGCGCGACGGTCTGAGCTTCGGCGTGCCGAATCCGCTCGAGGTGACGATGGCGGAGACCCTGCGCAAGCTCGTGCCGTCGATGCAGATGTCGCGCATGGTGAATTCGGGCACCGAAGCGACGCTGTCGGCGATCCGCCTCGCCCGCGGCGCCACCGGCCGCAGCCGCATCGTCAAGTTCGAGGGCTGCTACCACGGCCACGGCGACAGCTTCCTGGTGAAGGCCGGCAGCGGCGCGCTGACCTTCGGCCTGCCGAACTCGCCGGGCGTGCCGAAGGCGCTCGCCGACCTCACGCTGACCCTGCCCTACAACGATTTCGAGGCGGCGACGAAGCTGTTCGCCGAAGCCGGTGAGGACATCGCCGGCGTCATCGTCGAGCCGATCGTCGGCAATGCCAACTGCATCCTGCCGCGCGACGGCTATCTGCAGCACCTGCGTGAGCTGTGCACGCGGTACGGCGCGCTGCTGATCTTCGACGAGGTGATGACCGGTTTCCGCGTCGCCCTCGGTGGCGCCCAGGCGCGTTACGGCATCACCCCGGACCTGAGCACCTTCGGCAAGATCATCGGCGGCGGCATGCCGGTCGGCGCCTATGGCGGCCGCGCCGACCTGATGCGCCAGGTCGCGCCCGACGGCCCGATCTACCAGGCCGGCACGCTCAGCGGCAATCCGGTGGCGATGGCGGCCGGCCTGGCGACGCTGGAATTGATCCAGGCGCCGGGTTTCCACGAAGCGCTCGAGCGGCGCACGCACGAACTCTGCGACGGCCTGGAAGCCGCCGCCCGCGACGCCGGCGTACCGCTGACGACCAACCGCAGCTGCGCGATGTTCGGCCTGTTCTTCAGCGAGCAGCAGGTCGAGACCTACGCACAGGCGATCGCCTGCGACACCGTCGCCTTCAACCGCTTCTTCCACGCGATGCTGCGCCGTGGCGTGTACCTGGCACCTTCGGCCTTCGAGGCGGCGTTCCTGTCGAGCGCGCATGGCGATGCCGAGATCGCGCACACGCTCGAGGCCGCGCGCGAGGCCTTCCGCGAAGTCGCCGCGGGATGAGCGCGCCGGCGCTGGTGCTGTTCGATCTCGACGGCGTGCTGGTGCATTACCGGCACGACGTCCGCGTCGGCACGCTGGCGCAATGCCTCGGGGTGACGCCGGCGCGGGTCGAGGCGGCACTGTTCGGCTCCGGCCTGGAGCACACCAGCGATCTCGGCGAGTTCGACACCGGCGGCCACGTCGCCGAACTGGCGCGCCGCCTCGGCGTGAAGGTGACGCTCGACGATTGCCTCGCGGCGCGGGCGGCGGCGATGCGCGTGGACCCCGCGGTACTGGCCCTGGCCGCGGCCGTCGCCGCGGAAACGCAGGTCGCGATCCTGACCAACAACGGCCTGATGCTGCGCGAGCACCTCGACACGCTGTGCCCCGCACTCGCGCCGGTGTTCGCCGGTCGCGTCTTCTGTTCGGCGCAGTTCCGCATCGGCAAACCGGATCCGCGCGTGTTCGCCGCCTGCCTGCGCGAACTCGGCGTCGCGCCGGAAGACGCGCTGTTCGTCGATGACAAGGCGGAAAACGCCGAGGGCGCACGCCGGGCCGGCCTGCACGCCCATCACTTCACCGGCGCCGCCTCCCTGCGCGCTGCCTTTCAGCAACACGGCCTGCGGGCCGCCTATGCAGGGGAAATCCGCGCATGAGCAGATGCCGCACAGTGCCCAGGATCCCTCAGGGTCCGGCGCCGTCGGCGGCCGCGACCAGCGCCGCGGCGAAGCGGATGTCGGCGTCGTCGGGCTGCAGGGCGAGCGCCTGGGCGATGCGTTCACTGCCGTCGGGCTGGCGCAGCAGCGCCCGCAACACTTCCCGGTCCACGGCGCCGATGCCCGGCATGTCGTAGCCCTGCAGGCGTTCGATGTCCTGCAACGTCTCGAGGAAGTAGCCACTGTCGAACAGTGCCATGCGGAGCGCCGCGGAATCGTCGGCGGTGTGCACACGCTCGTCCAGCCGTCTCATCAGTGCGCGCAGCACGGCACCGTCGCGCGCGGCGTAGATCGCCGCGCGGCGCAGCGTTTCCATGCGCGCGCTCAGCGGAACCCCGGTTTCCAGCAGTTCCACGGTCCGCTCGGGCAGCGTTTGCAGCGGGAAATCGGCGCGGGCGTCGCGCCAGCCCTCGCCCCAGGGCAGCGAGGGCGCGCCGGCGGTATCGAAGGGCTCGCAGAGCAGCGGCGGGCCGGCGACCGCAGGCGTGGCGGCGACGCTGGCGACCAACGCCAGGGCGAGAGCGAACGAGGTCGAACGAATGCGCATGGGGAGTCCTCCGGATCGGATGAGCCGCGCGGGGCGCGGGGCGGCAGATCGCCGCGATCCAGGGACGTTCGTGTCCGGCGCGCCGTTAACGGGCGTCGCCGGCGCTCGTCCTCAGCGTTTCCCGTCGCGCAGCAGCGTCGCTGCCTCCTCGCCGCTGGCGAAGGCATCGGGCCACTGCAGCCACCAGCGCTTGGCCCGCGGATAAGGCAGCGCGTCCCACCAGGGCGACAGCGCCGTTGCCCAGCCCTTGCGGACGGCATCGCGCTCGACGACCGCACCGGCCGGCATCATTCCCGCCAGGCGGTCGTACAGCGGTCCGTCGGCCAGTGCCGGGTAACGCTGCAGCGCCTGCAGCAGGCTGATCGCGTCCTGCGGGCGCGCGAGCGCGAGCAGCGCCTGCAGGCTGTCGTCATCGGTCGTGCCCTGCTGCGCGACCAGTGTGCGCAGTGCCGTCACGAAGCGCGGATCGGCGCCCAGATCCCAGGGCAGACCCGGGTTCCCGTCGGCGTCGAACTCGACCCGCGCGCCCTCGGGCACCAGCACCTCGTGACGGCCGCCGTCGATCTGGACCCAGCCGCTGCGGACGGTCAGCGTGCCGCTGCCGTCGGGATCGGCCTGCAGGACGAACTCGCAGCCGAGGTCGAGCACCTGCATCGACGGTGTCGCCACCCCGAACGCCCCCGGCGGCGCCCATACGCGCGCCCACAGCCGGCCCTGTTCCAGACGGGTGCGATGGCGGCCGTCGCGGGTCTCGACGAGGACGAGGCGGGATCCCTCCCCGAGCACGAGTTCGCCGATGCGCGCGACACGCAGGCGGGCGCTGGCGGCGTGCCCGGTCTCCAGCACCTGTCCGGGCGCCAGCACGGCGGCGCCGGCGATCGGCGTTCCTGCCACCGTCACCCGACCCTCGACCGCGGCGATCCGCCACGGCTGCCCCACCGGCCACTGCAAGCGGTGGTGCAGCCAGCCCGGAAGGCCGATCGCGATCAGGGCCAGCGCCGCGGCCACGGCGAGGCGCCAATGCCTTCGCCGCCGGCGTTGCCGCGGCTGCCAGGCCTGCGCCGCCAGCAGATCCTCGAGCGCAGCGACCTCGGGATCCACCGGGCCGCTGCGGTCCCACAGGTAGTCGTCGTTGCGTTCGCCGCTCATCGCTCGTGCTCCCGCAGGCCAAGACGTTCGCGCAGCTGCGCCATGCCGCGATGCAGGTTGACCCGGACGCTGCCGGGGGTCAGGCCGGTGCGTTCGGCGATTTCCGGGCCGGTCAGACCCTCCACCAGGCGCAGCACCAGGGTCTCGCGGTAGGCCTCCGGCAGGCTGCGGATCGCGGCGAGCGCCTGTTCCGCATCCCGATGCGACTCGACACTGTCGGCGGGACTCGCGGCTTCCGGGATCTCGCCGGTGAACGGGGCGCGCCGCCGCCAGGCATCGAGGGCGGCGCGGCGCGCGATGCGGCTGATCCAGCCTGGAAAGGCCGCGTCCTCACGCAGCTCGTGCAGGCGCTGGAGTGCGGTCTCGAACACGTCCTGGGTCAGGTCGTCGGCATCTGCGGCCTGCACCCGGGACAGCAGGATGCCGTGCACCACCGGCGCAAAACGCCGGTAGAGGCGGTCCATCGCGTCGCCATCGCCGGCGCGCGCCGCCTTCACCAACGCCGTCGTCGTGCTGCTTCCGTCCATCGGCCTCGCTCGATCCAACCGTATCGGACGGCAAGGCCGGGCGGCGTGTTAACGCGGAGCCGGACCGGCGCGCCGCAGGCTCACCACTGGCCCGTGTTCGGCATCGACGCCCAGGGTTCCTTCGGCGGCAGCGGTTCGCCGGCCTGCAGCAGCTCGATCGAGATCAGATCCGGCGAGCGCACGAAGGCCATGTGGCCGTCGCGCGGCGGCCGGTTGATGGTCACGCCGTGCGCCTGCAGGCGTTCGCAGGCGGCGTAGATGTCGTCGACCGCGAAGGCAAGGTGGCCGAAGTTGCGGGCGCTGCCGTAGTCCTCGTCGTCGTAGTTGAAGGTCAGCTCGACCTCGACCTCGGGATTCGCCGGCGCGGCGAGATAGATCAGCGTGAAGCGGCCCTGCGGGTAGTCACGTCGGCGCGTCTCCACCAGGCCGAGGGCATCGCGGTAGAAGCGCATCGATGCTTCGAGGTCGCGGACACGGACCATCGCATGCAAGTACTTCATCGGCGCAGGGCCTCCATCAGTTCGGGATCGTCCAGGAACAGGTCGGGCAGCAGCGGCTGCGCGGGGTCGACCGCATAGCGGCCGAAATCGGTGACGCCGCGCTCGCGCAGCACCGCTTCATCGATCAGGAAGTTGCCGCTGAAGTCGCGCGCCGGCGTCGTCAGGATCGCGTGCGCGGCATCGGCCATGATCTCCGGCGTGCGGCACTTCGCCGGTTCGGTGCCCGGGATCATCTTCAGCGCGTCGGTGGCGATCACGGTACGCGGCCACAGCGCGTTCACCGCCACGCCCTGCGGGCCGAATTCGGCGGCGAGGCCGAGCGTCACGAAGCTCATGCCCATCTTCGCCAGCGTGTAGCCGGTGTGCGCGCCCCACCACTTCGGGTCGAGGCTGGGCGGCGGCGCCAGGGTGAGGATGTGCGGATTCGCCGCCTTCAGCAGATGCGGCAGGCAGGCCTGGGCGCAGAGGAAGCTGCCGCGCGCATTCACCTGCTGCATCAGGTCGAAGCGCTTCATCGGCGTGTCGAGCGTGCCGCGCAACCAGATCGCGCTGGCGTTGTTGACGAGGATGTCGATGCCGCCGAACTCGGCCACGGTGCCCGCGACCGCCGCCTGCACCTGCTCCTCCTCGCGGATGTCGCACTGCAGGGCGAGGCCGCGGCCGCCGGCGGCGTCCACCGCGGCGGCGGCCGAGTGGATCGTGCCGGGCAGCTTCGGATTGGGCACCGCCGATTTCGCGGCGATCGCCACGTTGGCGCCGTCGCGGGCGGCGCGCAGCGCGATCGCCAGGCCGATGCCGCGCGAGGCACCGGTGATGAAGAGGGTCTTGCCGCTCAGGCTGGACATGAATGCCTCCGGATCAGAGGGCATCGATTTTACCGGGCCGGGGCGGGTGCGCGGCCTATAATTGCCCGCTTATGGATTCCGCCAGCTTCGAAGCCACGGTCGCCTGGATCGGCCAGCACCCGCTCCTGGCAGGGCTGGTGATCTTCCTGATCGCGTTCTGCGATGCCCTGGTGATCGTCGGCGTCGCCGTGCCGGCGGTGCCGCTGCTGTTCGCCGTCGGCACCCTGGTCGGCCTCGGCCACGTGGACGGCACCTATGCGCTCGTCTGCGCCACCCTCGGCTGTTTCATCGGCGACGGCCTCAGCTACTGGGTCGGCCTGCGCTACGGCTCGCAGCTGCGCCAGCGCTGGCCCTTCAGCAGGCATCCGGAATGGCTGGAGCGCGGCGAGCTCACCTTCCGCCGCCACGGCATGAAGAGCATCGTGATGGCGCGCTACATCGGCGCGATCCGGCCCTTCGTTCCGGCGATCGCCGGGATGCTGCGGATGCCGCTGCGGCAGTACGTGCCGGCGAGCGTGTTCGCGGCGCTGGTCTGGTCGGCGACCTTCCTCGCGCCGGGCTGGGTGTTCGGCACCTCGCTCGACCTGGTCGCCGCCGTCGCCGGCCGGCTGGCGGTCGTGCTGGCGGTGGTGCTGGCGATGGTCGCGGCGATCTGGGCGGTGGTGTTCTACGCCTGGCGCTGGCTCGGCGACCACACCGAGGAACTGCTGGAGAAGGCGTTGGCCTGGTCGCACCGGCACCCGGTACTCGGCCGCTATTCGGAAGCGCTGATCGACCCGAACCGGCCGGAATCGGCGTCGCTGGTACTGCTCGGCGTGGTCCTGCTCGCGGCCGCCTGGGGCGTGTTCACGATCCTGATCTCGGTCGGGGCCGGCGCCGCACCGTCGGCGATGGACCTGAGCGTGCACCAGCTGATGTTCTCGCTGCGCAATCCGCTCGCCGATGTGCCGATGGGCTTCCTGGCCTCGCTCGGCGACGCGATCGTGCTGGCGCCGGCGGTGCTCTGCGTGTTCGCGTGGCTGCTGTGGCGGCGTCGCCACATCGCCGCCTGGCACTGGCTGGCGGCGCCGGCCTTCGCGCTGGTGCTGACGTGGTTCATGGGCTACCTGCTCGACATGCCGAAGCCGCCGGCGTCGACCGCGGTGTCCGGCTTCAGCTTCCCGTCGGCGACGGTGACGCTGGCGACCGTCGTCTACGGCTTCTTCGCGGTGCTGATCGCGCGCGAGCTGCCCGGCCGCAAGCGCGCCTGGCCCTACGTGCTGGCGGCGCTGCTGGTCGGCCTGCTCGGCTTCGCCCGCCTCTATCTCGGCGCGCACTGGCTCAGCGACGTGCTCGCCGGGATCCTGCTCGGCGTCGTCTGGATCACCGCGCTCGGCATCGCCTACCGCCGGCGCGTGGTGCGCTCGTTCTGGGTGCGCCCGACCGCGACGATCTTCTTCGTGCTGGTCGCGGCGATGGCCGCCTGGCACGGCAGCCGCAATGCGGAAGCGCTGCTCGCCCGCTTCGAGCCACCGCTGGTGCCGGTCGCGGTCGCCGAACAGGCCTGGTGGAACGGCGACTGGCAGACAGCGCTGCCGGCGCGGCGCAACGACGTGCACGGCCACAACGCCTGGCCGCTGAACGTGCAGCTTGCGGGGCCGCTGGACGCGCTGCGCGCACGGCTGCTGCTCGCCGGTTGGGAAAGTTACGAGACCGGCGGCTGGCCGGGCCTGCTGCAGACGCTGGACAAGGACATCGAGGCGGGCGACCTGCCGGTGCTCGGCGCCGCGCACCAGGGGCGGGCGGAGGCGCTGGTGATGGTCCGCCGCGGCGAGGATCCGGGAACCCTGACGGTGCTCCGGCTCTGGGCCAGCCCGGTCCGGCTGCAGCCGGAATCGCTGCCGGTATGGGTCGGCAGCGTGCAGCAGTTGCGCTTCACCCGCCGGCTCGACTTCTTCAGCTTCTGGCAGGCACGTACCGACGATCCGGCCCTGCTGCAGGCGCTGGCGCGCGACATCGGCGACCTCGACGCGCAACTCGAACGCCGCGCCGACGACGGCGAACCGACGCTGCGCCTGCGCGCGCGCTGAGCGAAGCGGCGTTCCCGGGGCCTTATTCGGCCTGGAAATCCGGCAGGCGCTCGACCAGGGCCTGCAGCCGCGCGTGCGGATCGTCGAGCTCGAGCAGCGCCTGCCGCTCGTCGTTCTCCAGCGGCAGCCATTCGGCCAGGCGCCAGCCGATCCAGGCCGCGTCGGCGAGTTCGCGCTTGCCGACGCCGGAATGCTCTTCGCCGGCCTTGTCGAGGATGCGCGCGAGCAGCACCGCGAGCAGCGCGTGTTCGGCATGCGGCGGCTGCGGCGGCGTCTCCGGCAGCCATTCGACGTCCGCGACGACCAGGCCGTCGTCCTGCGCGCCGCAGGCGGCGACGCGGAAACGGCGGCGGCCTTCGACGGTGATCGCCAGCAGGCCGTCGTCGGTCTGCGCGAAATCGACGATCACCGCCTCGGTGCCGACCCCGGCGGGCACGGCCGGTTCGCCGACCTCCTCGCCCGCGGCGATCAGGCAGATGCCGAAACCCTCGCCGCTGCGGCTGCAGCGGGCGACGAGGTCGAGATAGCGCTGTTCGAAGACCCGCAGCGACACCCGGCCGCCGGGGAAAAGCACGGCCCCCAGCGGAAACAGCGGCAGCGCGACCGTCGCCATGTCAGTCGCGCAGCGCGGCCAGGAAGCGCCGCGGCGCATCCTCGAAACCGCCGTTGGACATGAACACGACATGGTCGCCGGCGCGGGTACGTCCCCGCAGTTCGTCGACCAGCGCGGCGACGGTCGCGACCGCGACACCTTCGCCGCGCAGGCCGGCGATGACGCTGCCGGCGTCCCAGGGCAGTTCCGGCCGCTGCAGGAAGACCACCGCATCGGCCTCCTGCAGCGAGGGCGCGATCTGCGCCGAATGCGCACCGAGGCGCATCGAATTGCTGCGCGGTTCCATCGCCACGACGATGCGGGCACTGCCGACGCGGGCGCGCAGGCCCTCGAGCGTGGTGCGGATCGCGGTCGGGTGATGCGCGAAATCGTCGTAGACGGTGATGCCGGCGATCTCGCCGAGTTTCTCCAGCCGACGCTTCACGCTGACGAAGTCCGGCAGCGCCGCGATCGCCTTCGCCAGATCGGCGCCGACCGCATTCGCGGCCGCGATCGCCGCCAGCGCATTCATCACGTTGTGGCGGCCGACCAGGTTCCAGCGCACGGTGCCGACGACCGCGCCGTCGTGCAGCACGTCGAAGGCGCTGCCGTCCTCGCGCTGCAGCGTCGCGGTCCAGGCGAAATCGCCGTCGATGCCGAAGGTCTCGACCGGCGTCCAGCAGCCCATCGCCAGCACTTCCGCCAGCGCCGCGTCCTCGCCGTTGACGATCAGCCGGCCGCGCCGCGGCACGATCCGCACCAGATGGTGGAACTGGCGCTGGATCGCCGCCAGGTCCGGGAAGATGTCGGCGTGGTCGAACTCGAGGTTGTTGAGGATCGCGACCAGCGGCCGGTAGTGCACGAACTTGCTGCGCTTGTCGAAGAACGCGGTGTCGTACTCGTCGGCCTCGACGACGAACTCCGGGCCGCTGCCCAGCCGCGCCGAGACGCCGAAGTTCTCCGGCACGCCGCCGACCAGGAAGCCCGGATCCCGGCCCGCGGCCTGCAGCAGGAAGGCGAGGATCGAGGTCGTGGTGGTCTTGCCGTGGGTGCCCGCGACCGCCAGCACCTCGCGGCCCGGCAACACCTCCTCGCCCAGCCACTGCGCGCCGGAGGTGTAGGCCAGGCCGGCGTCGAGCACGTGTTCGACCGCCGGGTTGCCGCGCGACAGCGCGTTGCCGACGACGACGACATCGGTATCGGCGGCGATGTGTCCGGGCGACCAGCCGGTCGCGAGCGCGATGCCCAGCTGCTCGAGCTGGGTGGACATCGGCGGATAGACGTTCTGGTCGGAACCGTCGACGGCATGCCCGAGCTCGCGCGCGAGCGCGGCGACGCCGCCCATGAAGGTGCCGCAGATGCCCAGGATGTGCAGTTTCATTCGGCGCGGCCTCGCGCCCGCGGCTCAGCCGACTTCGGGCGTGGGCGCGAGCACTTCGATGATGCGGGCGAACACGTCGTCGAGCGAACCGACGCCGTTCACGACGGCGAGCCGGCCGCTGTTGCGGTAGAACTCGATCACCGGCGCGGTGGCCTCGTGATAGACCTTCTGCCGGTTGCGCACGGTCTCCGGCGTGTCGTCGGCGCGGCCCTCGGCCAGCGCGCGGCCGGCGAGGCGCTCGATCAGCAGCTCGGTGTCGACGTCCAGCTGCACGGCGATGTCGGCCGGCTGGCCGATGCGATCGAGCAGCGCGTCCAGCGCATTGGCCTGGACGAGGTTGCGCGGATAGCCGTCGAGGATGAAGCCATTGCCGGTGTCGTCGCGGCCCAGGCGCTCCTCGAGCATGCCGAGCACGATCTCGTCGGAAACCAGCTGGCCGGCATCCATGACCGCCTTCGCCTGCAGGCCGAGCGGGGTACCGGCGGCGACCGCGGCGCGCAGCAGGTCGCCGGTGGAGATATGCGGCACCTGCAGGTGTTCCTTCAGGCGCGCGGCCTGAGTTCCCTTGCCCGAGCCGGGCGCGCCGAGGAGTACCAGTCGCATCGCTTTCAGACCTCTATAAACAAGGACGCACGGCGCCGTCTTCACCCCGTTTGGCTATAGTGGGGCCGCCGACAGGCCGTGCGGACTCAGGAACGCTACTGGCCGCGCCGCGACAAGTCAAACCAGAAGCCGGCGGACGCCGGCGGCCAGAACCGGGATATTCATGGGCAAGGGAACGCTCCTCTACGCACAGTCCGGCGGCGTCACCGCCGTCATCAACGCCACCGCCAGCGCGGTGATCCAGGCCGCGCGGGCGAAGAAGGTGAAAGTGCTCGCCGCCCGCAACGGCATCCTCGGCGCCCTGCGCGAGGACCTCGTCGATACCTCGAAGGAAACCGCCGCCGCGATCCGCGCACTCGCGCATACGCCGGGCGGCGCCTTCGGCTCCTGCCGCTACAAGCTCAAGTCGCCCGAGCAGGACGCGGCGAAGTACCGGCGCCTGCTCGAGGTACTGAAGGCGCATGACGTGCGCTGGTTCCTCTACAACGGCGGCAATGATTCGGCGGACACGTCGCTGAAGCTGTCGCGCATGGCGGCCGAGTCCGGCTACGACCTGACCTGCATCGGCGTACCGAAAACGGTCGACAACGACCTCGTGGTCACCGACACCTGCCCGGGCTTCGGCTCGGCCGCGAAATACACCGCGGTCTCGGTCGCCGAAGCGGCGCTCGACGTCGCCGCGATGGCCGACACCTCGACGAAGGTCTTCGTCTACGAGGTGATGGGCCGCCACGCCGGCTGGCTCGCGGCCGCTGCCGGTCTCGCCGGCCAGGGGCGCGACGAGGCGCCGCAGGTGATCCTGTTCCCGGAGGTGGCGTACGACGAGGCGAAGTTCCTCGCCCGCGTCGCCGAGGTCGTGAAGCGGGTCGGCTGGTGCGTGGTCGTCGTGTCCGAAGGCCTGCGCCACGCCGACGGCCGCTTCGTCGCCGATGCCGGCGGCGGCACGGACGCGTTCGGGCATTCGCAGCTCGGCGGCGTCGGCCCGGCGATCGCCGCCACGGTGAAGGACAGGCTGGGCCTGAAGGTGCACTGGACCGTGCCCGACTACCTGCAGCGCTCGGCCCGCCACCTCGCCTCGAAGACCGACCTCGCCCAGGCGCAGGCGGTCGGCGCGAAGGCGGTGGAGTACGCGCTGAAGGGCATGAACGGGGTGATGCCGGTGATCGTACGGACCTCCGATTCGCCCTACCGCTGGAAGATCGAGCCGGCACCGCTGGAAAAGATCGCCAACGCCGAGAAGAAGATGCCGAAGTCGTTCATCGACCGCAGCGGTTACGGCATCACCGGGGCCTGCCGGCGCTACCTGCAGCCGCTGGTGCGTGGGGAGGCGCCGCCGCCGTTCCGTCCGGATGGCCTGCCGGCCTACGTTCGTCTGCGACTGGTGCCGGTGGCGCGCAAGCTCGCGCCCTTCGGCTGACCGGTCCGCGTGCTGTACCGGCCGGATGACAGGATGACCTCCTGCCCATCCGGCCGCGGTGATCGCGCGGGCAAGCTTCGCCCCTTTCGCGTGATCACGGAGATCCCCCTTGAATCCGATCCGAATCCTGTCCGCGCTCGCGATCGCGAGCGTCGTGTGCATCACCGGCCCGGCCTTCGCCCAGGCCGGCACCGGCAGCCTGTACCGCGTCACCACCCGCATGGAAATGGTCGGCATGCCGTTCCAGATGCCGCCACAGACCAGCGAAATCTGCGGCCCGAAGGAGCCGGCCGGCGAGCGCATGATCCCGCAGTCCGACGACGGCGACTGCGCTGTCACCGACTTCCGCGTCAACGGCAACAAGTCGACGTTCACGATGACCTGCCGCGGCGACAACCCGATGACCGGCACCGGCGAGTTCGAGTCGCTGGCCGACGGTTACCGCGGCTCGATGCACATGCGCGGCACGGTGGAAGGCGAGCCGATCGACATGCGCACGAGCTTCGAGGGCCGCCGGATCCGCGACTGCAACTACGCGACCGAAAGCCCGGAGGCGCAGGGCCGCGCGATGCTCGCCCGCGGCTGCGCCGATGCGCTGACCGGCCAGACCGGTTACCCGCTGATGCTGCACGGCCAGTTCGTCGGCCCGGAAGCGATGTGCGCCTCCGACAAGCCGAAGTTCTGCGCCCGCGTGACCCCGATCACCGGCGATCTGAACGCACTGTCCGAGGCGATGGCGCTCGAGGAGCGGATGCGCGGCCAGGGCGGCATGAGCGGCGGCCTGTGGGAATCGCTGCAGGGCTGCGGCCTGGCCCGCACGGCGGTGATGACGCAGGCCTGCGCGACCGCCGAACGCACGAAGAACTACGTGTTCGTGTCGGCGCACTGCCCCGACGTGGCGCCGCGGCTGTGCGCGGGTGCCGATCCGCGCCAGGTACCGGACTTCGTGGTCCGTCACTGCCAGGCCTTGGCCGAGACGACCGCCCGCCAGCACTGCGTCTCGCGCGGCTACACCGCCGATCGTGCGAATCCGTACCGCCGCTTCTGCGACCTGTTCACCGGCCAGCGCCTGCGCGGCGGTGACGCCGGTGGCGAGACGCCGGCCGACGGCGCGCCGGCGGCGGACGCCCCGGCGGCGCCGGCGAACGAGCCGCCGGCGCGCCGTTCGCTGCGCGACCGCCTGCGCGACGCGATCGGCGGCTGATGCCGGCGATGCCGGCCCCGGACCCTCGCGTCCATGCTGCCCGACGGCGGACCTCCTGGTCCGCCGTCGTGTTTTCGCTGCTGCTGATGCTGGCGCCGATCGCCGGCGCGTTGCCGCCCCCGGTCGAACCCGTCGACGAATTCCCGCAGGTGGCCGCCGCCTACTGGGTCGAGGTCGACGGCGTGCCGCGCTGGGCCGGCCAGCCCGACCGCCGGCTGCCGATGGCCAGTCTGACCAAGCTGATGACCGCGCTGCTGATCGCCGAAACCGCCGACCTCGAGGCGGTGGTGACGATCGGCGTCGGCGTCGCGCGCGAGACCGGCAGCCGTATCGGCCTGCGCGCAGGCGAGCGCGTCCGCGCCCGCGACCTGTTCGAGGCGATGCTGGTGCGCTCGGCCAATGACGCCTGCCGCGCCCTCGCCGACTGGCACGGCGGCGACCAGGCCACGTTCGTGAAGGCGATGAACCTGCGTGCCTGGCAGCTCGGCCTGAAGAACACCCGCTTCGCCGACGCCTGCGGCCACGACTCGCCGCAGCAGTACAGCAGCGTGCGCGACCTCGCCGTGCTGGCGCGCGCGGCGCTGGCCCGCCCGGAGATCGTCGCCGCGGCGGCGCGGCCCGACTTCCGTTTCAGCACGCTCGACGGCCGGGTATTCACGATGAACACCACGAACGCCCTGCTCGGCCGCTTCGACGGCGCCACCGGCCTGAAGACCGGCTACACGCCCGGCGCCGGCCGCTGCGTGATCGCCGTCGCGCAGCGTGACGGCCACGAGGTGCTGGCGGTCTTCCTGAACTCGCCGGACCGCTGGTCGCATACCGCGGCGGTGCTCGAAGTGGCGCTCACGGAAGCGCGATGACGCGCAGCGCGCCGGGGCCGCGACGCTGGCCGCCACCGGCCGGTGCGGCGGCGCTGGTGCTGGCGGTGATCGCCGCGTACACCGGCGCGCTCGCCGGGCCGTTCCAGTTCGACGACTGGTGGTCGATCGTCGACAACCCGTCCGTGCATTCGCTGTCGGGCTGGTGGCAGGCACTGCCCGGCATCCGCCCGCTGCTGAAGCTGGTGAACACGCTGAACTGGCTGGCGACGCCGCACGCCAGCGGCTTCCGCGTCGTCGCGATCGTGCTGCACGCGACGAACGCGCTGCTGCTGTGGGCGCTGCTGCGGCGCTGGCTGCCGGTGCTGGCCCCGCGGTCGCCGCGCCCGGCGTTCGCGGCCTTCGCGGTGGCGCTGCTGTTCGCGCTGCATCCGGCGGCGACCGAAGTCGTGACCTATGCGAGCGGGCGTTCGCTGCTGCTGTCGACGACATGCATGCTGGCGATGCTGCTGGCGATGCCGGGTCCGCACACCGCCGCGCACACCGCCCCGAACGCCGGCGCCAAGCCGCGGCGCGGCAGCGGCGTGCTGGCGGCGGCCTGGTTCGCCGCGGCGCTGGCGGTGCGCGAGACCGCGGTGGTCGCGCCGCTGGCCTGGCTGTTGCTGGCACGCTGCGGCGGCCTCGGCTGGCGGCAGGCGCTGCGCCCGCTCGCCGCGAGCGCAGGCGTGCTGGCGGTCGCGGCGATCGCGCTGGCGGCGACGCCCGGTTACCACGTGTTCTTCGCGCGCAGCCTCGAGGCGCGGCCGCCCGGCGAGCAGTTGCTCGGGCAGCTCGAGGCGCATGCGTGGCTGCTTTCGGCACCGCTGCCGGGTCGGGTGCTCGACATCGATCCGGACCTGCAGGTGCCGGCGGCGCTGGCGGCGCGGCACCTGCTGCTGCTCGCCGGACTGGCGGGCACCACGGCGATCGCGTGGTGGCAGCGCCGGCAGCGGCCGTGGATCGGTTTCGCGCTCGCCTGGTACCTGCTGATGCTGGCGCCGGCGAACTCGCTGCTGCCGCGCTTCGACCTCGGCAACGACCGGCATCTGTATCCGGCGCTGGCCGGGCCGCTGCTGCTGCCGGCGCTGATGCTGGCGGCCTTGCGCCTGCGCGCCGCGGCGGCGCTGCTGGCCATCCTGGCGCTCGCAGCGGGCCTGCGCACCGGGCAGCGCAATCACGACTACCGCAGCGAGCTGGCGCTGTGGCAGGCGACGATCACGACCTCGCCGGGCAAGGCGCGTGCATGGACCAATCTCGGCATCGCCCGGCGCGAGGCCGGCGACGACGACGGCGCCGCCGCGGCGTGGCGCTGCGCGCTGGCACTGGATCCGGACTACCGGCAGGCGGCCTGGAACCTCGCGACCCTGGCGCCGCGGTCGGCGGCAGTCGACCCGGGCTGTCCGCAGCAACGCTGAGCCGCGCTGCGTTTTCGTCATCGCGACGCGGGGCGCGCTAGGCTTCGCGCCAGGCCATTCCACCGGAGCAGTGCCATGTCCCGCCTTCGCCTGGTCGTCTTCGCGCTCACCTGCGCTTTCGCGCTGCCGGCGGCGGCCCAGCATCGCCCGGCGTCCCTGCCGAACGCGCACGGCGTCGACGCCAACCGCGCTGCCGAGACGATGATCCGCGACGATGCCGCCGCCGACGCCGCCCGCCGCTCCCGGGTCGAGCGCACGACCGACGAGGCCGAGCCGGCCTTCGTGCCCGACCGCGTCGGCCGCGTGCAGATCGAGGAAGTGCAGATCAGGGAAGACGGCAGCACCGAGCCGCTGAACGCGGACGACGACGACGGGCGTTGAGCCTCCCGGCCGCTCCGGCGGCCGCCTTCACGAAACTCCCCTCGCCGGCGGCAGCCTGGCCGGAACGTCCCCGCCGGTGCGTGTAGCGCCGCCCGCCCCCCGTGGGCATACTCGGCCCACGGGCGGCCCACGGGCCGCCCTCGCGTGTTCACCGTTGCAACAGCGATTCATTCGACTCTGGGGAGGGTTCGCATGTTCGAGCAGTACGGTTTGCACATCGCTATCGCCTGTGCGGCGGTGGCCATCCTTTACGGCATCGTCGTCGCGCGCTGGATCGTCGCCCAGCCCGCCGGCAACGAGAAGATGCAGAAGATCGCCGCGGCCGTGCAGGAAGGCGCCGGCGCCTATCTGCGACGGCAATACATGACGATCGCGATGGTCGGCGTCGTGCTGTTCCTGGTCATCGGTTTCGTGCCCGCGCTCGGCTGGCCGACGGCGATCGGTTTCCTGATCGGCGCGGTGCTGTCGGGCGTCGCCGGCTTCATCGGCATGTTCGTGTCGGTGCGCGCGAACGTGCGCACCGCGCAGGCGGCGACGGTGAGCCTGAACTCGGCGCTGAACGTCAGCTTCAAGGGCGGCGCGATCACCGGCATGCTCGTCGTCGGCCTCGGCCTGCTCGGCGTCGCCGGCTACTTCTGGTACGTGATGGGCGGTTCGGGCGCGCAGACCGAAGCGGTGGTCAACGCCGCGATGCAGCCGATGATCGGCCTCGCGTTCGGCAGCTCGCTGATCTCGATCTTCGCGCGCCTGGGCGGCGGCATCTTCACCAAGGGCGCCGACGTCGGCGCCGACCTCGTCGGCAAGGTCGAGGCGGGCATTCCCGAGGACGACCCGCGCAACCCGGCGGTGATCGCCGACAACGTCGGCGACAACGTCGGCGACTGCGCCGGCATGGCCGCCGACCTGTTCGAGACCTACGCGGTGACGGTGATCGCGGCGATGCTGATCGCCGGCATTGCCTTCGCGACCTTCGGCTGGAACGGCGTGATCTATCCGATGGCGCTGGGCGCGGTGTCGATCGTCGCGTCGATCATCGGCACGTTCTTCGTCAAGGCGCGCGACGGCGGCAAGATCATGAACGCGCTGTATCGCGGCCTCGCGGTGTCGGGCGTGCTGGCGGCCGGCGCGTTCTGGTGGGTCACCAACGAGCTGTTCCCGGATCCGGCCGTCGGCATGCCGCTGTTCTGGTGCGCGCTGATCGGCCTGGGCCTGACCGCGGCGATGGTCGTGATCACCGAGTACTACACGGCGACCGAATACG
Organism: Arenimonas composti TR7-09 = DSM 18010; assembly: GCF_000426365.1. Lineage (GTDB taxonomy): Bacteria > Pseudomonadota > Gammaproteobacteria > Xanthomonadales > Xanthomonadaceae > Arenimonas > Arenimonas composti. Next base: position 19,503 of record NZ_AUFF01000008.1, read on the forward strand.
CGCCGGTGCAGCAGGTGGCGAAGGCGTCGGAGACCGGCCACGGCACGAACGTGATCGCCGGCCTGGCGGTGTCGATGAAGTCGACCGCGGCGCCGGTGCTGGCGGTGGCGGCGGCGATCTACGGCTGCTTCCTGCTCGGCGGCGGCGCGGCCGGCAGCTACATCAACGGCCTCTACGGCATCGCGATCGCCGCGACCGCGATGCTGTCGATGGCCGGCATGATCGTCGCGCTCGACGCCTATGGCCCAATCACCGACAACGCCGGCGGCATCGCCGAGATGTCCGGCATGGACAAGGAGATCCGCAAGACCACGGACGCGCTGGATGCGGTCGGCAACACGACCAAGGCGGTGACGAAGGGCTACGCGATCGGTTCGGCCGGCCTCGCCGCGCTGGTGCTGTTCGCCGACTACGCGCACAAGCTCAAGGAGTCCGGCGCGGCGACCAACTTCTCCATCGACAACCCGGACGTGGTCATCGGCCTGCTGATCGGCGGCATGATCCCGTACCTGTTCGGCGCCTACGCGATGCAGGCCGTCGGTCGCGCCGCCGGCGCGGTGGTCGAGGAAGTGCGGCGCCAGTTCCGCGAGATCCCGGGGATCATGCAGGGCACCGGCAAGCCGCAGTACGACCGCGCGGTCGACCTGCTGACGAAGGCGGCGATCCGCGAAATGATCATCCCGTCGATGCTGCCGCTGATCATCCCGATCCTGGTCGGCCTGCTGCTCGGCGCCGACGCCCTCGGCGGCCTGCTGATGGGCACCATCGTCACCGGCCTGTTCGTCGCGATCTCGATGTGCACCGGCGGCGGCGCGTGGGACAACGCCAAGAAGTACATCGAGGAAGGCCACCACGGCGGCAAGGGCAGCGAGGCGCACAAGGCCGCCGTCACCGGCGACACCGTCGGCGATCCCTACAAGGACACCGCCGGCCCGGCGATCAACCCGCTGATCAAGATCATCAACATCGTCGCCCTGCTCCTGATCCCGATGCTCTAACGCTCCGCTCATGTAGGAGCGCCTTCAGGCGCGATGAGAAGCCCCGGCCCCGCCGGGGCTTCTTCTTTCCGCCATCCGCACTGCAAACTCTTTCCAGCGACCCGTCCGAACCCACCCGCGCCGGAGCCCCGATGCCACGCCCGCTCGCCCTGCTCCCGCTCGCCCTCGCGCTCGCCACCGCCGCCCACGCCGGCGGAACCGACCAATCCGCCGACCCGGTGTGCACGACCGTCGACGACTGCCTGCGGATCGTCACCAGTCGCCACGTTCATCCGGAACACCGCTACTACGCGAAGCGCTTCCTCGATGCACACCCGACGCCGGAGGTGGTCGTTGCGATCGCACCCCTGGTCTCGGCGGACCTGCGCAAGCTGCGCGATCTCGCATGGTGGTACGCGAGCTCGCATCCACAAGCCTTCGCAGCCCATCTGGCGGAGATGGCGAAGGGCGTGTCGTTGCTGCCCGAGTACGCGAGCGTGCTGGCGGCGATAGGCGGAGAGCGTGCGTGGGAGCCGCTCGTCGCGCTGCTTGGAACGCTGCCCGATCCCGAGCCTGCGGCGAGCGCGCTGCGCCACCTCGACGCGACGCGCGCGTCGGAACTCGCTTTCTCGCTGATCGCCGGCGAGGGCGGGATCCGCGCGCCGGACCCCGCGATCCGCGGGCTGTTCGATCGCGCGGGAAGTGACGTATCAGCGGTCGTGGCACGACTGGAGGCGATCGTCGTCGGCGACGGCCCGGTCGAGGCACGTCGCCGGGCCGCCGTCGCGCTGCATTCGGCGCTGGGCACCAACCATTCGCTCCCCGAACGGATCGTCACCGCCTATCCAGCGATGCCGGCCTCCGTGCAGCGGCAGCTGCGCCTCGGCTTCCCGTCCCGGGTGGGGACACCGCAGGAACATGCGGACGACCTGCCTGCCCTGCTTCGTGATGATCCGCGGCACGCGCTCGCCTGGGCGATCCATTCCGCCGGCCCCGCGGCTGCGGCGCATGCACCGGCCTTCGTCGCGTTGCTCGACCATCCGGATTCGGACCTGCGTCAGTTCTCCCAGCGCGCGCTCTTCGCGATCGCACCGGAAGTCTGGCGGCAACAGCTTCCGAGGCTCGCGGCGTCCGCCGACATCGAGGTCGTGCTGGAGGCGCGTGAAATCGCCGAAGAGGTAGACCCGGACACACTGGCGATCGCGATCGCCGCCGGCCGCGACCACTGGTATCCGAAGCTGGAGCAAGCGTGGGGGGCGCGGCAGGCGGCGTTGCGGGACGAGGCGACGGAGTTCGCGGCCCGGGAAGCGAACAGCGACGCCGGAAATACGCCGGAAAACGACGGCCTGCTGTCGCCGATCGAACTCCCGGGCTTCTCGATCTACGCGGAAGCCTGCCCGGGCGATAGCGGCGAAAGCGCAGGACCGGGTGAGAGCCTGCTGACGCCGGAAGCGATGATCGCCGAGGCCGCGACTCACGCCGACGTCGACTCCTGGCACCTGGGTGCGGCCCTGCGTTTCAGTGGCGGCTGGCTCAGCGGCGGATCACGGCGCCAGCACGAGCTTCACCGCCGAATTGCTGGAGGTCGAACGGGTCGACGGCGCGGTGCGGACGAGCTCGCTGCTGCAGCTGCCGGCGCCGCCGGTCGACGCGATCCGCCGCGACGGACGCGTCCTGCTGCACCTGGAGCGCAACGGCTGGGTGGACTTCGGCGATCCGGAGGCACCCCGCTGGCTGGGCTGCGAGTTGCCGGCGCACGCCGGCGAGACCTGAATCAGATCTGCGGGACTTCCTGAAGGAGCAGGAGCAGCGAGTCGCGGGTCGCCCGCCGCAGTTCGTCGAACCGACGGCCGATGTCCGCGTCCTGAAGCTGCTCGGCCTGCAACTGCTCGATGCCGTGACAGACCGAAACCAGCTGGGTCGCGCCCATCGCCAGCGCCGCCGAGCGCAGGTAGTGCGCCGACTTGCCGAGGGTATCGATGTCGCCGGCGAGCAGCGCGTTCTCCATCCGGCGCACCAGTTCCGGCGCCTCGTGCACGAACATGCGCACGAACTCGCTGAAGGAACCGGGCTGGTCCCGGTCGAGCATCCGCAGGAGTTCGAGGGCCTTGGGTTCGAGCGAAGCGGCCATGGCGGAGGGTCCGATGGGCGACCCGGCCATTGTGGCGGCTCGGGACCGTATTTGGAACCGTTCTCCCACTCCGACGGCGGACCTCCGTCGAGTGCGGGCTCGGGGCCTTTCCCGTATCCTTGCGCCCCCTTTTCCCCACGCGCCAGCCTCGTGAAGGCCGGTGTTTCCGCAGGAGATTCCCCCATGCCGCTCGAACTCGTCCCTACCGGCCGCGACGTCCCCAACGAGATCAACGTCGTCATCGAAATCCCCAAGGATGCCGATCCGGTCAAGTACGAGGTCGACAAGGCGACCGGCGCGATCTTCGTCGACCGCATCCTGTCGACGCCGATGCGCTACCCCTGCAACTACGGCTACGTGCCGAAGACCCTGTGCGGCGACGGCGACCCGGTCGACGTGCTGGTGATCCTGCCGCTGCCGCTGATCCCCGGCTCGGTGATCCGCTGCCGCCCGGTCGGCGTGCTGAAGATGAAGGACGAGGCCGGCGAGGACACCAAGCTGCTCGCAGTGCCGGTCGACAAGGTGTTCGGCGGCTACTCGCACATCCACGACATCACCCAGGTCAGCCCGCACTGGCTCGAGCGCATCGGCCACTTCTTCGAGCACTACAAGGACCTGGAGAAGGGCAAGTGGGTCAAGCTCGACGGCTGGGACGGCGCCGACGCCGCCCGCCGCGAGATCGTCGAATCGGTGCAGCGCTACGAGGCCAGCTCCGAGACGCTGAACTACTGAGATCCCCCCGGTAAGAAGAAGACCCGCCTGCGCCGCGCGCAGCGCGGGCCTCTTCGTTACTCGTTACTCTCCACTCGTTACTCGCTTCACCGCGCCCGGTGCGGGTACTCGGCGAAGATCTCCGCGATCGTCTGCTGGATGCGGGCCGCGCGCTCGGCCGGCTTCAGACGGGCCATGCGGCCGACCGCGACGCCTTCCCAGACCAGGCGGCGTTCGCGGGCGTCGACCAGGTCGATGTTCAGCGTGCCCTCGGTGTAGTTGTAGACGCTGGCGCGCTCGGTCCAGTACGGCACCGCGTAGTAGGCGTTGGCGCGGTAGCTGTAGTACCAGCTGTAGCGCACTTCCGGCATCGACACGACGTCGCTGCGCTGGTTCATGTACGCGTTCAGGTTGACCAGCAGGTCGGGCGCGTTCTCGTCGTAGACGTAACCGCGGGCTTCCATTTCCCGGCGGACGGCCGCCCGCATCGTCGAACTGGCCGGGGTCGAATAGCCTTCCCGCTCCACCGCCAGCGGCGCGTGGAAGGCCCAGGTGCGGTAGCGCGAGAAGTCGGCGGCCGGGTCGGCGTCGGTGGAGATCCGCGGACCGGTCGCGCAGGCGGCGAGCAGCAGCAGCGCGGCGAGGGCCAGGAAGCGGGGGAGCAGGCGCGGGAGGTTCATGACGGCGTCTCCGGGGGTGATGCGCCGACGCTAGCAGCCGGCGTGCAAGGCGGGATGAATCCGCCCTTTACGGGGCTATTCAGGCCGGTACACCTGCGCCCCGCCCGCGCGGAATTCCGCCGCCTTCTCCGCCATCCCCTGCTCCAGCGCCGCCGTTTCGTCGGCGACCCCGTGGCTGGCGGCGTAGTCGCGCACGTCCTGGGTGATCTTCATCGAGCAGAAATGCGGGCCGCACATCGAGCAGAAGTGCGCGACCTTGTGCGCCTCCTTCGGCAGGGTCTCGTCGTGGTATTCGCGGGCACGCTCGGGATCGAGGCCGAGGTGGAACTGGTCCTCCCAGCGGAACTCGAAGCGCGCCTTGCTCAACGCGTTGTCGCGCGCCTGCGCGCCGGGATGGCCCTTCGCGAGGTCGGCGGCGTGGGCGGCGATGCGGTAGGCCATCAGGCCCTCGCGCACGTCGTTCTTGTCGGGCAGGCCCAGGTGTTCCTTCGGCGTCACGTAGCAGAGCATCGCGGTGCCGAACCAGCCGATCATCGCGGCGCCGATCGCCGAGGTGATGTGGTCGTAGCCTGGCGCGATGTCGGTGGTCAGCGGGCCGAGCGTGTAGAACGGCGCCTCGCCGCACTCGCGCAGCTGCTTGTCCATGTTCTCCTTGATCAGCTGCATCGGCACGTGGCCGGGGCCTTCGATCATCGTCTGCACGTCGTGCTTCCAGGCGATCTTCGTCAGCTCGCCCAGGGTTTCCAGCTCGCCGAACTGGGCGGCGTCGTTGGCATCGGCGATCGAGCCGGGACGCAGGCCGTCACCGAGCGAGAAGCTGACGTCGTAGGCCTTCATGATTTCGCAGATTTCCTCGAAATGCGTGTAGAGGAAATTCTCGCGGTGATGCGCGAGGCACCACTTGGCCATGATCGAACCGCCGCGGCTGACGATGCCGGTCACCCGTTTCGCCGTCAGCGGCACGTAGCGCAGCAGCACGCCGGCGTGGATCGTGAAGTAGTCGACGCCCTGCTCGGCCTGCTCGACCAGCGTGTCGCGGAAGATCTCCCAGGTCAGTTCCTCGGCCTTGCCGTCGACCTTCTCCAGCGCCTGGTAGATCGGCACGGTGCCGATCGGTACCGGCGAATTGCGCAGGATCCACTCGCGCGTCTCGTGGATGTTCCTGCCGGTGCTCAGGTCCATCACCGTGTCGGCGCCCCAGCGGATCGCGTACACCAGCTTCTCGACTTCCTCGGCGATGCCCGAGGAAACGGCGCTGTTGCCGATGTTGGCGTTGACCTTCGTGAGGAAGTTGCGGCCGATGATCATCGGCTCGATTTCCGGATGGTTGATGTTCGCCGGAATGATCGCGCGGCCGCGGGCGACCTCGTCGCGCACGAATTCGGCGGTGATGCGGCGCGGCAGCGCGGCGCCGAAGGCTTCGCCGGCGTGCTGCTTCAGCAGGTGCGCTTCGCGGATCGCCTCGAGGCGCTGGTTCTCGCGGATCGCGATGAACTCCATCTCCGGCGTCACGATGCCGCGCCGGGCGTAATGCATCTGGGTGACGTTGGCGCCGGCCTTCGCGCGCAGCGGCGGGTGCAGGGCCGGGAAGCGCACGGCGGCGAGCTTCGGATCGGCGGCACGGGCGCGGCCGAAGTCCGAACTCAGGCCGGACAGCGGTTCGACGTCGCCGCGTTCGCGGATCCAGGCGCCGCGCAGCGCCGGCAGGCCGGCGCCGAGGTCGATGCGGGCCTCGGGATCGGTATAGGGGCCGGAGGTGTCGTAGACGACGAAGGGCGCGTTCGCCTCCTGGATGCCGAACATCCGCGGCGTCGGCGACAGCGCGATCTCGCGCATCGGCACCCGCAGGTCGGGACGCGAACCTTCGACGTGGATCTTGCGCGAGCCGGGGATCGGCCGCGTCACGGATTCGGAAAGGGCCTGCGCCTGGCGCAGCAGTTCGGTCGGTAGCGCGTTCATCGTCTTCGTCCTCGGTGGCGGGAACGAAGCGGCGGCGCGGCCGGACTAACGGTGTCAGAGACAGTTATTCGGGGAGCTTCAGCCGGAGACCGACCCACTTTCCCGAATAACTGTCTCTGACACCGTTATTCCGCGCCACGAAGCTTCCCTACGCCGGTGCGAGCCGGATCAGGTTCGAAGGGACTGTCTCAGCCCGGCCATGCCGGGCACCCCCGCTTCCGGGGGCATTGTTCCACGCCTGCCGCCGCTTCAGCCAGTCCGCCGTGTCCAGCAGATGAAGCGCGCGTTCTCCGTCGATCGCATGGCCGCGATCACGGCCTCGTCGTCGAAACCGGGGAAACGCGAGCGGAGCACCTCGAGCATCCCCGCCTCGCCGTCCGCCCCCATCGGCCACGCGACGTCGCCGCGTTCGCCCGTCAGCACGAACCAGACGTCGGCGCCCCAGGGCCCGCTGTCGTTGGTCTCGATCGCGACGACCTCGACCTCGTCCCACACGAGCGTGCGCACCGACCCTTCGGCGTCCTGCACCGTCACGCCGGCCGCGTCGTGGCGCAGCTGCCAGGCGGCTTCCGGATTCGACACCGCGGGCTTCCTCCCGACGGCCTCGGCCAGCCAGCGTTGGCCCAGAACGATCAGCCCCAGTGGCACGAAGAGCCCATACAGGCTGGTCCACTGGAACTCCGGCTGGCGCGCGACGAACAGGTTCCAGAGCAGCCACGCGACGATCGCCACGCCGATGCCCAGGCTGATCAGGCCGAACAGCGCCTTCGGCGCCGCCGCGAGCCGGACGGCCCAAGGGCCCCAGCGCCCTCCCGGCGGCGAGGCGCGCAGCTCGGCAGCGAAATCGAAGCCCCACAGGAGGCCGAGCACCAGCGCCAGCATCACGCCGATGCCGAACCAGCCGTTCAGCCCCATCAGCGGCAGCGACACGAGCCCGACGACCATCGCGCCGAGAAGCCGGCGCCCGGCAGGCCAGCGCGGGCCGCCGGCGGACCTCATCCTGCTGCCACTGTCCGGTCACCGGCCTCCGGCGCCGGCACCCGGAACCACGCCGCATACAGCGCCGGCAGGAACAGCAGGGTCAGCACGGTCGCGACGATCAGGCCGCCCATGATGGCCACCGCCATCGGCCCGAAGAACACCGAGCGCGACAGCGGGATCATCGCCAGCACCGCCGCCAGCGCGGTCAGCACGATCGGCCGGAAGCGGCGCACCGTGGCCTCGACGATCGCGTCGCCCGGCGTCAGCCCGGCGGCGATGTCCTGCTCGATCTGGTCCACCAGGATCACCGAGTTGCGCATGATCATGCCGCTGAGCGCGATCGTGCCGAGCATCGCCACGAAGCCGAACGGCACCCGGAACACCAGCAGGAAGGCGACCACGCCGATCATGCCCAGCGGCGCCGTCGCCACCACCATCAGCGTGCGCGCGAAGCTGCGCAGCTGGATCATCAGCAGGGTCACCACCGCGAACACCAGCAGCGGCACGCCGGCGGCGACCGAACGCGAGCCGCGACCGGAATCCTCGACGGTGCCGCCGGTTTCCAGCAGGTAGCCGGGCGGCAGCTTCGCGCGGATCTCCTCCAGCGCCGGCAGGATCTCGGCGGTCACGCTCGGCGGCGTCTGCTCGCCGTAGATGTCGGCGCGCACGGTGACGGTCGGCAGCCGGTTCCGGCGCCAGATGATGCCGTCCTCGAAGCCGTAATCGAGCGTCGCGATCTGCGAGAGCGGCACGCTGCCGTTCGGTGTCGGCACCGCCAGGCTGCCGAGCAGTTCCAGCTTCTGCCGCTCCTGTTCCGGCCCGCGCAGCAGGATCTCGATCAGTTCGTTGCCCTCGCGGTAGGTGCTGACCGTGGTCCCCGACAGCGAACCGCGCAGGAACGCGGCGACATGCGCCGAACTGACCCCGAGCACGCGCGCACGTTCCTGGTCGATCACCAGGCGCACGACCTTGCTCGGCTCGTCCCAGTCGAGGTTGACGTTCGTCACGTGCGGATTGTCGCGCACCCGCGCCGCGACCTCGCGCGCCAGCTCGCGCACCGTGTCGACGTGCTCACCGGACACGCGGAACTGGATCGGGAAACCGACCGGCGGGCCGTTCTCCAGTCGCGACACCCGCGCCTGCACGTCGCTGAACTCGCGCTCGAACAGCGCGATCAGCCAGGCGCGCAGCGCCTCGCGCGATGCCACGTCCGGCGCCTCGAGCACGAACTGCGCGAAGCTCGCCTGCGGCAGCTTCTGGTCCAGCGGCAGGTAGAAGCGCGGCGATCCGGTGCCGACGTAGGCGACGTAGCTCTTGACGTCCTCGCGGCCCTGCAGCGCCTGCTCGAGCCGGCGCGCGACCGCCTCGGTGGCGTGCAGCGAGGAACCTTCGGCCAGCTCCAGATCGACCATCAGCTCCAGCCGCGTCGACGCCGGGAAGAACTGCTGCGGCACGAAGCGGAACAGCAGCAGCGACACCACGAAGGTCGCAACGGTCACCGCGATCACCGTGCGCCGCCAGCGCACGCACCAGGCCACCCAGCCGCGGAAGCGCTGGTAGAAGCGGCTCGCGTAGGGATCGTGTGCCTTGCCCTCGTCGTCGTGCGCGGCCGGCGCCGGCAGCAGGCGGTCGCCGAGGTAGGGAACGAACACCACCGCGACGATCCACGACAGCAGCAGGGCGATGATCACCACCTGGAACAGCGATCGCGTGTATTCACCGGTGCTCGAGGCCGCGGTCGCGATCGGCAGGAAGCCGGCGGCGGTGACCAGGGTGCCGGTCAGCATCGGGAACGCGGTGGTTCGGTAGGCGAAAGCGGCGGCGCGCAGGCGGTCGAAGCCCTGCTCCATCTTCACCGCCATCATCTCGACCGCGATGATCGCGTCGTCGACCAGCAGGCCCAGCGCCAGCACCAGCGCGCCGAGCGAGATCTTGTGCAGGCCGATGCCGAAGAAGCTCATCGTCGCGAAGGTCATCGCCAGCACCAGCGGGATCGACAGCGCGACCACCAGCCCGGTGCGGAAACCGAGCGAGAAGAAGCTGACCAGCAGGACGATGCCGACCGCCTCGGCGAGCACCCGCACGAATTCCGACACGCTGGCGCGCACCGCCGCGGGCTGGTCGGAGACCTTGGTCAGGGTCATGCCGACCGGCAGGTCCTGCTGCAGGCGCGCGAACTCGGCGTCGAGGCGCTCGCCGAGGCGCAGGATGTCGCCGCCGTTGCGCATCGCCACGGCGATGCCGATCGCGTCCTCGCCCATGAAGCGCATGCGCGGCGCCGCCGGATCGGCGAAGCCGCGGCGCACGTCGGCGACGTCGCCGAGCTTGAAGCTGCGGTCGCCGACGCGGATCGGGAACGCGCGGATCTGCTCGACGCTGTCGAACGGCCCGGACACGCGCAGCTGCACGCGGTCGGTGGCGGTCTCGAAGAAGCTCGCCGGGGCGATCGCGTTCTGCTCGTCGATCGCCCGCTGCACCAGCTCGAGCGGGATGCCGAGCGTCGCGAGCTTGGTGTTGCTCAGCTCGATCCAGATCTTCTCGTCCTGCAGGCCGACCAGCTCGATCTTGCCGACGTCGGGCAGGCGCAGCAGGGCCAGTTCGATGCGCTCGGCGTAGTCCTTCAGCGTCGCGTAGTCGAAGCCGTCGCCCTGCAGCGCGTAGATGTTGCCGAAGGTGTCTCCGAACTCGTCGTTGAAGAACGGCCCGACCACGCCCTGCGGCAGGGTGTGGCGGATGTCGCCGACCTTCTTGCGCACGTCGTACCAGAGCTGTGGCAGCTCGCGGCTGACCATCGAGTCGCGCGACATCAGCATCACCAGCGATTCGCCGGGGCGCGAATACGAGCGCACGAACTCGTAGCGGCCGGTCTCCATCACCTCGCGTTCGATGCGGTCGGTGACCTGCTGCGCGACTTCCGCGGCGGTCGCGCCCGGCCACATCGTGCGCACGACCATGATCTTGAAGGTGAATGGCGGGTCTTCCGACTGGCCGAGGCGCTGGTAGCCGAAAAAGCCGGCGATCGCCAGCACGATCATCGCGTACAGCACCAGCGCGCGGTTGCGCAGTGCCCATTCCGAGAGGTTGAAGGCAGTCATGGCGGCGTCAGCGCGGTTCGGCGGTGCCGGCGACGCCTGCGTCGCCTGCGTCGCCTGCGGCGGCGCCCGCCGGGGTACGCAGGTCGACCGCCCGGTTGTCGCGATCGACCGGGCGCACCTTCTGGCCTTCGAGCAGCAGATGCACGCCGGCGGCGACGATCCAGTCGCCGGCGTCCAGGCCTTCGAGCACCGGCACCGTGCGCTCGCCGAAAGCGCCGGTCTTCACCGGCCGCAGGTGCACCGTCGCGGTCGCCGGATCGACGACCCAGACCGCCGGCTCGCCGTCGTGCTCGTACAGCGCCGGGAGCGGCACGGTCAACACGGCGGTGCCGGTGTCGACCGCGTAGACGCGCGCGCTCTGGCCGATGTCGCTGTCACCGCCGGCGAAGGCGACCCGCGCCGCATAGGTGCGCGCCTGCGGATCGGCCGCCGGGGCGATCTCGCGCAGGGTGCCGGGAATGCGTTCGCCCGGCTTCGACCACAGCTCGACCAGCAGCGGCCGCCCGGGGGCGAAGTCGCGCGCCGACTGTTCCGGGATCGAGATCACCACCTCGCGCTCGCCGTCCTGGGCGAGCACGAACACCGTCTGCCCGGCGGCGACCACCTGCCCTTCCTCGGCGAGCCGCTGCGCGATCACGCCATCGGCCGGCGCCCGCAACACCGCATAGGCCGCCTGGTTGCCGGAACTCGCCGCCTGCGCCCGCGCCTGTCGCACCCGCGCCTGCGCCGCCTCGTGGGCCGAAACGCGGGCGTCGTACAGCGACTTGCTGACGATCTGCTGCTCGTACAGGGCGCGGTGGCGCTCCAGCTCGGAAGCCGCCAGCGCGAGGTCGGCCTCGGCGGACGCCAGCTGCGCCCGAGCCGACTCCAGCTGCAGGGCGACATCGGCGGCGTCCAGCTCGGCCAGCGCCTGGCCTTCCTTCACGCGGTCGCCGACGTCGACCAGGCGACGGGCGATCTTGCCGCCGATCCGGAACGCCAGCGCCGGCTCCTGGCGGGCGCGGACCTCGCCGGCGAACGCGCTGGCCTGGCCGCCCGAAGTGCCTGGCTGCACGACCATCGCCGGCCGCGGCGGCGCGTCGGAGGCATCGCCGCCGCGGCAGCCGGCCAGCACGGTCAGGGTCGAGAAGAGCAGCGCGGGGAGCAGGAACTGGCGGCGCATGGGAGCGGCCTGATTAATGAACCGGCAGGTATACTATCTTTCCAGAACCGAGCAGTTCAATAATCCCCGCGATGCCGAAACGACCCCCACCTAACGCCCCCGGCCGCCCCAAGGACCCCGAGAAGCGCGCCGCGATCCTCGCCGCCGCCAAGGCCCTGTTCCCGGCCCGCGGCTACGAGGGCACCCGCATGGACGCGATCGCCCGCGCCGCCGGGGTGTCCAAGCTGACCGTCTACAGCCACTTCCAGGACAAGGACACGCTGTTCGTCGCGGCGGTGCGCGAGCGCTGCGACGAGCTGATGCCGTCCGGGCTGTTCCTGCCGCGGGTCGAGGGCAGCCCGCGCGACCAGCTGGTGGCGATCGCGCACGCCTTCTTCCGCCTGATCACCAGCCCCGAGGCGGTGACGATGCACCGGATGATGTGCGTGCAATTGCCCGCCGGCTCGCACCTGCCACAGCTGTTCTGGGAGGCCGGGCCGCGCCAGGTCTGCGACGCCCTCGCCGCGTTCCTGCGCGGCCAGCACGAGGCGGGCCGCCTGCGCGTACCGGACCCGACCCTCGCCGCCTCGCAGTTCTTCTGCCTGCTCAAGGGCGAGTACCACGCCCGCCAGACCTGCGGCTATCCGCTGCAGTGGGGGCCGGACGACGTCGACCGCCATGTCAACGCGACGGTGGACCTGTTCGTTCGTGCACATGCACCGTTGCGCGAATGACGGCTGAACGGTTCCCGCCGCATCCCCAAGTCGCGGTGACCTCTGGCACTGCGGAGGCATGGTTTCACGCCAGCATGCTTGCCCGGCCTTTCGCCGGCAGCGCCCCGCGGCGTAGAATTCCGGCCCTTGTGCATCAAGGATTTAGCAGTCATGGCGATTGATTTCGAGCAGGCCCGCGCAACGATGGTCGAGCAGCAGGTGCGTCCCTGGGACGTGCTGGATCCGCGCGTGCTCGAGGCGCTGCTGCACGTGCGCCGCGAGGACTTCGTGCCGGCGCGCCACCGCAAGCTCGCCTTCGCCGACATCGCCCTGCCGCTCGAACACGGCGAGGTGATGATGAAACCGGTGCTCGAGGGCCGCGCGCTGCAGTCGCTCGACCTCGGCCCGTCCGACGTCGTGCTCGAGATCGGCACCGGCTCCGGTTTCCTGACCGCCTGCCTGGCACGCCTGGCACGCGAGGTCGTCAGCCTCGACATCCACGCCGACTTCGTCGAGCGCACGCGCGCCCGCCTCGCCGCCGAATCGGTCGCCAACGTGCGCCTGGAAACCGCCGACGCGTTCGCCTGGGAACCGGGCCGCACGTTCGACGCGATCGTCGTCACCGGCGCGGTCGCCACCGATCCCGAGCGCTTCGGTGCCTGGCTGGCCCCCGGTGGCCGCCTGTTCGTCGTGCACGGCGAATCGCCGGTGATGGAAGCGCTGCGCATCACCCGCCGCGACGACGGCCTGCACCGCGAGAGCCTGTTCGAAACCGATCTCCCCCACCTGCGTGGCGCCGAACCGGCGCCGCGCTTCGACTTCTGATTTCCAGGAAACCGTCCATGCGCCTGAGTCTCCGCCCGATCACCTTCGCGATCCTGCTGGCCACGGCCGGCAGCGTGAGCGCCGCCGACCTGATGGACGCCTACGAGATGGCGCGCCAGAGCGACCCGGTGCTGGCCGCGGCCGAGTCCCAGCGCTACGCCGTCGGCGAGAACGTCGACCAGGCGCGCGCGCGCCTGCTGCCGCAGCTCTCCGGCTCGGTCACCTACTCGCGCAGCAGTCCGCACGCGGACGATTACGAGGCGCGCGACCGTGGTTACGGCCTGTCGCTCGACCAGTCGATCTACGACCACTCCGACTGGACCCGCCTGGGTGCCGCCCGCCTGCGCGACGAGCGTGCCGGCTTCGACTACAAGGCCGCCGCCGACGAACTGCTGGTGCGCACCGCCGAGGCCTACTTCAACGTGCTGACGGCGATCGCCAACCTCGCTTCCTCGCGCGCCGAGGAGCGTTCGGTGAAGCGCCAGCTCGACCAGGCCGAGAAGCGCCTCGAGGTCGGACTGGCGCCGATCACCGACGTGCACGAGGCGCGCGCCCGCTACGACGCTGCCCGCGCCAACGCGATCTCGGCGGCGACCGCGCTCGAGGACGCGCACGAGGCGCTGGCCGAGATCACCGGCACCCGTCTCGACAACCTGCGCGGCCTGTCGCCGGACTACAAGCCGACCAATGACGACCTGCGCAGTGCCGAGGAGTGGGTGCGCATCGCCCTGGAACAGAACCCGACCCTGCTGTCGCGCGAGCTGGAACTGGCGGCGACCGAACGCGACGTCGCTTCCGCCCGTGCCGGCCACCTGCCGACCCTCGGTGGCCGCGTCTCCGCGAACCGCGGCGCCGACTGGGACAACGCCGGCACCCCGATCAGCCGCGGCGGTGGCACCACCGTCAGCCTGACCCTGAGCGTGCCGATCTTCTCGGGTGGCGCCACCCAGTCGGGCGTGCGCCAGGCCGTGCACTACCGCGACATCGCCGCCGACCAGCTCGAGCAGCAGCGCCGCGCGGTCGAGCGCGCCACCCTGGGCGCCCAGCGTTCGCTGGCGGCCGGCGAGGCCGAGGTCGAGGCGCGCCGCCTCGCGGTGGTCTCCGCGCAGGCCGCCTACGAGGCCAGCGAAGCCGGCCTGGAAGTCGGCACCCGCACGATCGTCGACGTGCTGATCACCCAGCAGGCGCTGTTCGCCGCCCAGCGCGAATACGCCCGCGCCCGCCACGCCTTCCTCGTCAACAAGCTGCGCCTGAAGCAGGCCGCCGGCACGATCACCGTCGCCGACCTGCAGGAAGTGAACCGCGTGCTGGTCGCCGACGCCGAGGCGGCGCTGGCCGAAGCGCTGGCCGAGTAAGCCAGAAACAAAAACCGGGGTCGGAGTACTTTTCCGCGAAGGGAATGTACTCCGACCCCAGTTTTCTTCCGGCGCGGGAAAGTGCTCCGCCCCTGGCTTTCCAGCTTTCACTCGTTCCTCGTTCCTCGTTCCCCGTTCCTCTCGAGCATCGGCGCGAGCAGCTCCAGCGTCCTGGCAAGCGCCCCGGAGAGTTCGGCCACCTGCGCCCGCCCCGCGTCGCCCATCGCGCGGCGCCGCGCCGGGTCCGCCAGCAGCGCGACCAGGGCCTCGCCGAGCGCCGTCGCGTCCGCGGCCTGCAGCAGGGCGCCGCCATCGCGCAGGCGCTGGGTCACCTCGGCGAAGTTGAACGTGTGCGGCCCCACCACGCTCGCCACGCCCAGCGCCGCCGGCTCGAGCACGTTGTGGCCGCCGACCTCGCAGAGGCTGCCGCCGACGAAGGCGACGTCCGCCGCCGCGAAGAAGCCGAGCAGCTCGCCGATGGTGTCGATCACGAACACCTGGGTGTCCGCCCCCGGCAACCCGTGCGACCGCCGCGTCGCCACCCGCAGTCCACGTTCGGCCAGCGCCGCCCGCACCGGGCCGAAGCGCTCCGGATGCCGCGGCGCCCACAGCAGCAGCGCCTCGGGAAAGCGCGCGGCGACCTGCTCGCGCAACGCCAGCACCGCCTCCTCCTCGGGCGCGTGGGTGCTGGCGGCGATCCACACCGGCCGCGATTCGCCCCAGGCGGCGCGCCATTCGGCAGCGCGCGCGGCGAGGCCTTCGGGCAGGCGCAGGTCGTACTTCAGGTTGCCGGTGGTGACGATCCGGTCGGGCTCGGCGCCGATCCGCGCCAGCCGCGCGGCGTCGGCCTGCGACTGCGCGGCGACCAGGCGCACGGCGCGCAGCGCCAGCCGCGCCAGCCAGCGCACCGGCAGATAGCCGCGCAGCGAACGCTCGGACAGGCGCGCGTTGACCATCGCCAGCGGGATGCCGCGGCGGCCGCATTCGACGTAGAGGTTCAGCCAGATCTCGGTCTCGACGATCACCGCCAGCGCCGGCTTCGTCGCGTCGAGGAAACGCCGCACCATGCCGGCGAGGTCGTAGGGCAGGTACTGGTGGTGCACGCGATCGCCCCACAGCGCGCGCACGCGCTCCGAACCGGTCGGGGTGATCGTGGTCACCAGCATCGGGCGCTCTGGATAGCGCGCCAGCAGTGCGTCGACCAGCGGCCGCGCCGCCAGCACTTCGCCGACCGAGACCGCGTGCACCCAGAGGCAGCCGTCCAGGCGCAGGCGATCGGCGGTCGGCAGCGCGTAGCGTTCGCTCCAGCGCAGCAGGTATTCGCGCTGGCGCATGCCGCGCCAGATCAGGTGGTAGAGGGTGACCGGAAAGGCGATCCGCAGGACCAGCGAATACAGGCCCAACGCCAGCCGCTGCCCGAGGGAAAGATGCATGCGCGCAGGATACCCGAGGGCCGCGACCGCTAGAATTCGCGCATGGCCGGACTGCCGCCACCGCCGATGTCGCCGCGCACCTGGCCCACGTGGCTGCTGATCGGCTTCGGCTGGACGCTCGCGCGCTGGCCCTGGTGGCTGCAGCGCGCTGTCGGGCCGCGCCTCGGCGACCTGCTGCGGTTGACGCTGCGCTCGCGCCGCCGTGTCGCCGCCGGCAACCTCGAACGCTGCTTCCCGGAACTCGACGACGGCGCGCGCGCGGCACTGCTGCGCGAGAACTTCCGCTCGCTCGGCATCGGCGTGTTCGAGTTCCTGCGCGCCTGGTGGGGACGGCTGGCGCCGATCGACCAGGGCGTCGAGTTCAGCGGTCTGGAACACCTGGAAGCCGCGCGTGCCCAGGGCCGCGGCGTGATGCTGGTGTCGGCGCACTTCATGACGCTGGAGGCGAGCCTGCGCCTGCTGTGCACCCGCATCGACCTCGCCGCGATGTATCGCCCTCACGCGCAGCCGGCGCTGGAATGGGCGGTGAAGCGCGGCCGCCTGCGCCATGCGGTGGCGATGTTCGCGCGTGATGAACTGCGCCCGGCGGTGAAGCACCTGAAGGGCGGCGGCGTGCTGTGGTTCGCGCCCGACCAGGAAACCCGGCGCGGCGACAGCGTGTTCGTGCCCTTCTTCGGCCAGCCGGCGTGGAGCCTCACCTCGACCCACCAGCTCGCCCGCCTGACCGGCGCCGCGGTGCTGCCGCTGTTCCACGAACGCCTGCCCGACGGCCGCTATCGGATCCAGATCCTGCCACCGCTGCCCGACTTCCCGACGAAGGACCCGGTGGCCGACACCGCCCGGGTGATGGCGGCGCTGGAAGCGGTGATCCGGCGGCGGCCGGAGCAGTACCTGTGGCTGCACCAGCGCTTCAAGCGGCGGCCGGGCTCGAGTAACGAGTAACGAGTAACGAGTAACGAGCAACGAGGAACGAGTGAGGGCGCGCGCTTTGCGCGTGGCGCGGATCGCGGCTGAAGCCGCTCCTACACGATCCCCGTTACTCGTTACTGGTAGAGCGGGGGTTCGCCGGGCGGCCGGGTCTTGAAGCGCTGGTGGCCCCACAGGTACTGCGCCGGGCACTCGCGCACGACGTTCTCGAGTTCGGCCATGTAGCGGGCGGCGTCGGCGACCGGGTCGCCGCTCGGCCAGCCTTGCCACGGCGATTCGATGCGGATCGCGTAACGGCCATCGGCTTCGCGGCGGTACCAGAACGGCAGCAGCACCGCGCGGCCGCGTTCGACGATGTCCGGAGTCGCGACCAGGGTCGCCGCCGGCACGCCGAAGAAGGGCACGAAGGCGTGGTTGTAGTTGAAGTTCTGGTCGGCCGAATACACGACGGGCTCGCCGGCGCGCAGCGCGGTCAGCAGCGCGCGCATGTCCTTCTTGCCGATCGTCGGCCCGTACACCGCGCGTCGCGAGGCGTCGAACCAGGCTTCCAGGCAGGCGTTGTTGTGCCGGCGCACGACGACGCGCGCCGGCCGGCCGAGCGCTTCGCCGAGCAGGCGCACGGCCAGCTCGGTGTGGGTGAAGTGGCCGCACATCAGCAGCACGCCCTGGCCGCGCGCGAGCGCCGCCTGCAGGTGTTCGAGTCCCTCGATCCGCGCCGCATCGCGCAGCCGCCACGCCGGCGCATGCCAGGCGCGCACCAGTTCGAACACGCCGATCACCGTGTTGACGACGGACGCGTCGGCGAGCCGCCGGCGTCGATGCGGCGGCAGCTCCGGGAAGCACAGGTCGATGTTGATGCGGGCGATGCGCCGGCGTTCCTTCAACGGCGGCCACAGCAGCCACGCCAGCGCGCGGCCGCAGGCCAGCAGCAGCGGCTGCGGCAGGCGTCCGACGGTCCAGGCGAAGGCCGCGAGCAGCGGCGTGAACCAGCAGCGCATCACCGGCTCAGCGGGGCGGCGCCGGGCGCCCGCCGGTTTCGGCCGCGACGTCGCGGTCGACCGCGAGCAGGCTGCCGGCGTACAGCGCGGCGACCAGCATCACGACGCCGCCCCAGAAGGTCGAATACACCGCCAGGTGGGTGTTGAGCGGGAACACCGTCGCCACCAGCGATATCATCGCCGGCCGCGCCCGTTCGCGCGCCGCCGCATCGGCGAAGCGCCACGCCCGCCAGGCCAGCGCTGCCGCCGCCAGCCACATCAGCAGGCCGAAGGCGCCGGTTTCCGAGGCGATCTCGAGCACGATCTGGTGCGCGTGGTGCGCCGGTCCCTCGCCCCACGCGAGCGGCGCGCCCGGCTCGGGATCGCAGGCCGGGAATGCGTCGCGGAAACCGCGCACGCCGACCCCGTTGAACGGGTGCGAGAGCGCCATGCAGCTGGCCGCCGCCCAGACGCGGGTACGTCCCGACAGCGCGGCGTCGACGCCGGCACCGTCGGCCTCCAGCGCCAGCGCAGTGCGCTCGAGCCGCTCGCGCAACTCCGGCGAGGCCGCCCCGAGCGCGAACAGCGCGCCGGCACCGACCGCGAACGCCAGCAGCAGCTGCCGCCCGCCGAGCAGTTTCCAGCCCGACAGCGCCAGCACGATCGCGTAGGCGATCCATGCCGCCCGCGACCCGGCCAGCAGCACGGCGATGCCGATCGCCACCGCGGAAACCCACCAGCCGCCCACGCCCCAGCGGCGGGCCGCGGCGACGATCGCGAACGGCGCCAGCGCCGCCAGCACCAGCCCCAGCTTCGGATTGCAAGGACCGAAGATGCCGGCGACGTAGCCGCGCAGGTTCACCTCGTCGGCCGCACACGCCGAACGCCCCTGCACCGCGGTGACGCCGGCATCGAGCGCCGCGAACAGCAGGCTGTGGCCGAGCAGCGCCTGCAGCAGCGCGTCGAGCGTCCACAGTCCGGCCAGCAGTGCCAGGCCCTGGAAAACGATGCGGCGCCCCTGCGCATGCGCCACCGCGGCGGCGCCCAGCCACAGGAACGGCAGGAACTTGAGGTCGAAGGCGGCGCCGCGCAGCGCCCGCGCCGGTTGTCCGGCGTCGATCGCCGCCACCGCCTGCGGCAGCCAGTAGCCGAGGAAGAGCACCGCGGTCAGCGCCCACGCCTCCTGGCTGAGCAGCGCGGTGCCGCCGCGGAACCGGCGTAGCAGCAGCACCGCCACCGCGGCGATCGCGCCGAGCGCGGCGACGCCCTCGGCCGGCCCCGGCAGCGGCCACAGCGCGACGAAGGCGAGCACCCACCCGGGGGCCCAGCGCAGCGGGCGGTCAGCGTGCGGCGAGTCGGTCATACAGTTCCAGCGTCGCGGCCTGCATCGCCGCCAGGGTCCACGGGATGGTAACCGGCGGCGGTGGCGGCGCGGCCAGCAACGCGCGCGCGCGCGCCGCCAGCGCGGCGTGATCGCCGACGCCGACCGCCCCCTGCGGCCAGGCCGCGCGCAGCGATTCGCCGACGCCGCCGTGATCCCAGCCGAGCACCGGCCGGCCGATCGCCAGCGCCTCGATCACCGTGCGGCCGAAGGCTTCGGGCTGGTCCGACAGCTGCAGCACGAGGTCGGCGGTCGCGTAGGCCGCGCGCAGGTCGTCGCGGGCGGCGTCGAAGACCACCACGTCGGCGATCCCGAGCGATGCCGCGAGCGCCTGCAACTCGCCGAGGTAGGCCTCGCGCCCGGCTTGCACGACGCCCGGTAGCCACAGGCGCGCGTCGATGCCGTCCGCGCGCAGCGTCGCGAGGAGCCGAAGCGCGTGCGCATGACCTTTCAGGCGGGTACCGCGGCCGGGCAGCAGCAGCAGGCGGCCTTCGGCCAGGGCCGGAAATCGGGCCGCGAGATCGCGACGCCAGTCCGGCGACGGCGCGAAGCCGCGCGGCCAGGCCGCCGGATCGACGCCGCGCGGGATCACGACGAGGCGGGACGGATCGGTCCCTGGCCATTGCCGCCGCACGTGGTCGCGCACCGTGTCCGACACGCAGATCACCGCATCACCGCTGGCCATCACGCCGCTGTAGCGGCCCGGCGAGTTCAGCCCGTGCACCGTGGTCACGAAAGCCGGCCGTGGCGTCACGCCGCGCAGGGCGACACGCGCGATCCAGGCCGGCAGCCGCGAGCGCGCATGCACGATGTCGGGTTTCGCCGAACGCAGCAGCTCGCGCAGCGCCCGAACCGCCCGCCAGGCGGCCAGCGGCGACTTGCGACCGATGTCGAGTTCGATGTGCTCGCTGCCGGCGACGGTCAGCGCCGGCGCCAGCCGGCCGCCCGCGGCGACGACGACCGAGCGGTGCCCGGCCGCGACCAGGGCGGCGGCGATCTCGAGGGTGGAACGTTCGACGCCGCCGCTGTCGAGTGCCGGCAGCAGCTGGACGACGGTGAGGGGGCGCAACGGACCGCGCCCGGCTCAGTCCTTCAGCACGAACACCGCGCCGCAGTAGGGGCAGGTGGCGCTGCCGGTCGCCTCGATCGGCAGGTAGACGCGCGGATGCGAGTTCCAGAGCGCCATCGCCGGGGTCGGGCAGCACAGCGGCAGCTGGGTGCGCGCGACCTCGTAGCGGCGCTCGGTATTGGCGGGCGCTTGGCCGGTGGCGGTGTCGGTGGAGGTCATGACGATGTTCCGGGCGGGACCGGCGCGGATTCTAGCGCGGCCACTGCGGCCGCGCTGTGTTCCTGCGGCCGGGACGGCGCGCGCCCCGGCCGCGGCGGCTCACTCGGCCGGGGTGATCAGCGAGGTTTCGGTGCTGATCGTGATGCGGATCTCGTCCGGCACCGCCGGCAGCGCATAGGTCATGCCGAAATCGCTGCGCTTGATCGTCATCGTCGCGTCGAAGCCGGCGGCCGGCTTCTTCGACATCGGGTGCGGGCCGATCCGGTTGACGGTGACGCCGAGCACCGCCGGCTTCGTGACGCCGCGGATCGTCAGCTCGCCGGCGACCGCGTAACGGCCCTCGCCGACGGCGGTGATCGCGCTGCTGACGAAGCGGGCCTCCGGGTACTTCGCGACGTCGAAGAAGTCCGAACCGCGCAGGTGCTCGTCGAGGCGGCCGACACCGGTACTCAGGCTGGTGACCGGAATGGTCACGCTCAGCGTCGACTTCGTCGGGTCCTCGGCGTCGAACTGGAAGTCGCCCTGCACCTGCTCGAAGCGGCCGGACAGGTTCGAGAAGCCGAGGTGGTTCCAGGTGAACACCACATTGGTATGGCTGGGATCGATCGCGTAGGGCTCGGCGGCGAAGGCCACGGACGTTGACGCGGCGAGCAGGCTGGCGAGCAGAAGGCGCTTGAGCATGGCGGACTCCGGAGATGTGAAGGACGCGACGACGGGCTTGCGAGCGTCGCGGTCGTGGGGTGAGGGCAATGTAGGTGACGGAGAGGCTGCAACGCACCCGCATGCCTGCGACCCATCGTTGCAATGCTGGTCGGTGACGGCCAATCCGGCCGCCTTCCGGCGTGACAGCAAACGTGCCGTGTTTCCCCCGAAACCCGGTGCCCGCACCGCCGGCCGGCGGGCGGAGTCCCTCAGGAGATCACGATGTCCCGTACCCCCCTGTTCACCGCTCTGTTCGCCCTCGTCGCCCTGCCCCTCGCCCAGGCGGCGACCCCGCGCGCGCCGACGCCGGCGCCGGCCCTCGGGCCGGACGGCCTGCCGGTCGTGCGCGAGGCCGACCAGTTCGTGTCGCCGCCGATCGCCGATGCGCTGCGCGCCGGCCGGATCGCCGCGCTGGCCGAACTCGCGGGCGGCAACGCGCCCACGGCGGCGCCGACCGCTGCCCAGGTCGGCGACGCCGGCGCCTTCGGCAAGGACGTGCGCTGGCTCGGCCTTTTGTCGGCGAACCTCGTGCTGACCGCCGACTGCACGCCCGGTGGCCAGCCGATCGGTGGCAACTGCGTGTCGCTGGCGCCGGCGCCGAACACCACCACCTTCGTGCTGTCCGACCTCGCCAGCATCACCCTGCCGGGGCGCAGCAGCGAAACCGTGCTCTGCCACTGGCAGACCCCGGTGATCCAGTACTGGGCGGCCAACAACGGCGCCTATCCGGATTCGTTCAACCTGCGCGTGACCCCGGTCTACACCATCGAGAGCGACGTCTTCGCCGAGGTCACCGACCCGAGCACCGGACTGCCCTACCCGGGCTACATCCAGCTCGGCCTGACCGCGGTCGGCCGCAACCGCACCCTGCAGCCGGGCGAGTTCGAGAGCGAACTGGTCAACGGCGCCCGCGTCTGCATCGGCGGCCTGCTGTCGCGCGATTCGCTGATGGGCTCCTACGGCTTCACGAAGGCGCAGGCGCGCCGGTTCTTCCGCCGCCCGATCACGATCCGGATGGGCCTGCAGGGCAGTGCCCGCCTGGTCGAGGACGCGGTGATCAACATCGGCACCCGCTTCACCGGTGACGCGACGACGGTCGAGGCTCCCGCCCCGTAAACCACCGACCTCGCGGAGGGCGCCACTGGCCGGCTAGGCTGCGCCGGTGGCCGCCCCTTCCTCCGCCCCTTCCTCCGCCTGCTGGTTCCTGCACGACGGCCTCGCCGGGCACCGCCGGCAGGCGGCCGCGCTCGCCGCGGCGCTGCATCCCCAGCCCGTCGAGCAGGTGCTGGAGATCGCGGCGCCCTGGGCCTGGGCAGCTCCGCGGCGCCTGCCCGGCGCCCGTCGCGCTTTCGGTCCGGAATTCGCCGCCGCGCTGGCGACGCCGCCGGCGCTGGCGATCGGCTGCGGCCGCCGCGCCGCCCTGGCGACCCGCCTGCTGCACACCCGCGGCAGCCGCGCGGTGCAGATCCTGCATCCGCGCACCGACACCCGCGGCTGGGACCTGGTGATCGTGCCGGAGCACGACGGCCGCCCCGGCGCGAACGTGATCAACGTCTGCGGCAGCCTGAACCCGATCGACGCCGCCTGGCTGTCGGCGGCGCGCCTGCAACGCCCGGACTTCGCCGCGCTGCCCGGCCCGCGCACCGTCGTGCTGCTCGGCGGCCCCACCGCCGCGGTGCGCTTCGATGCGGAGGCCTTCGCGAGCCTCGCCGGCCGCCTGGACGCCGTGTTCGCGGCCGACGGCGGCAGCCTGCTCGTGCTCGGCTCGCGGCGCACCGACCCGGCGATCGCCGCCGAGGCGCGCCGGCGCTGGGCGCGGACGCCCGGTCTGCGCTGGTTCGATGCGGGCGACGGCGACAATCCCTACGCGTCCGCACTCGCCTGGGCCGATCGCATCGTCTGTTCGCCGGACTCGGCGAACATGGTTTCCGAGGCCTGCGCGACCCCCGCGCCGGTGTTCGTCGCCGAGCCCGAACGCGCCGGCGGCCGCATCGCCGTCCTGCTCGCGAGCCTGCGCCAGCGCGGCCGCATCCGCGCCCAGGACGATCGCCTCGCGCCCTTCGACGTGCAGCCGCTGCGCGAGACGCCGCGCATCGCCGCGCTCGTCCGCGACCGCCTCGGTTCGCCCCTCGCCTAGGGCGCGGGAAGGAACCCGAAACCGCTCAGGCGAAGTCGAGGCCCGCGGCGGCGCAGGCGGAACGGATGGCGGCGCGGGCGGCATCGAGTTCCGGCGTCGGTGGGACGAGACGGGGGCGTTGGTCGAGGCCGCATTCGTGGCCCTGCGTCAGCAGCAGCGCATGCGCCGCGCGCAGCGCCGCGGCGGCGGCGGCAGGCAGTCCGCCGGCATGCTCCAGCGCCTCGAGCAGGCCCGGGGTGTCGCGCGGCGCGAGCAGGGACGGCACGGCCGCGGCGAGTTCGAGCACGCGTGCCTGCAGCAGGAACTCGAGGTCGACCAGACCGCCCTCGCCCTGCTTCAGGTCGAAGCGCGCCGGCGTGCTGCGGTCGAGCTCGCCGCGCATCCGCCGGCGCATCGCCACGACGTCGTCGCGCAGCGTGGCGGCATCGCGGGGTGCCTGCAGGGTGCGCGCGCGAATGCCCTCGAAGGCGGCGGCGACGGCGGCCGATCCGGCGATCGGCCGCGCCCGCACCAGCGCCTGCTTCTCCCAGGTCCACGCGCGCTGCTGCTGGTAGTCGGCGAAGCTGTCGAGGCTCGACACCAGCATGCCCTTGGCGCCGTCGGGACGCAGGCGCACGTCGACCTCGTAGAGCTTGCCGGCGGCGGTGACCGCGCCGAGCAGCGACACCAGCTTCTGCGCGAGGCGGCCGAACCAGCGGCCGGCATCGAGCGGCCGCGGGCCGTCCGACATCGCGTCGGCGGCGGCGTCGTGCAGGAACACGAGATCCAGATCGGAGCCGAAGCCGAGCTCGCCGCCGCCGAGGCTGCCGTAGCCGAGCACGCACAGGCCGGCGCCGGGCACCCGCCCATGCGCCACGGCGACATCGGCCTCGGCCAGCGCCAGCGCCGCCCGCACGACGTGCTCGGCGAGCACCGCCAGCCGGGCGCTGGTCTCCGGCGGCGACAGGCGCTGGCCGAGCGTCGCCAGCGCGAAACGGAAGGCGATCGCCTGCCGCTGTTCGCTGAGGGCGTTCAGCACCGTCTCGGTGTCGCCTTCCGGGGCGCCGGCGACGGCTGCTTCGACCAGGGCCGCGATCGCCGCGGCATCGGGCAGTGGCCCGGCCGCGCGTGCGTCGAGCAGTTCGTCCAGCAGCAGCGGGTGCGCGGCGAGGCGGTCGGCGAGCAGCGAACTGCGGGCGCTGACGTCGACCAGGCGTGCCAGCGCCGCCGGCTGTTCCTCGAGCAGGGCGAGATAGCTCGTGCGCCGCGTGACCGCCGCCAGCAACGCCAGCCCGCGCGGCAGCGCCGCATCCGGCGCCTCGCTGCGGGCGGCGGCGGCGAGCAGTTGCGGCAGCACGTGGTCGAGCCGCTGGCGGCCGCGCGCCGACAGCGTCCGCACCGCCGGCGTGCGCGCGAAATCGCGCAGTCCGGCATCGAGGCTATCGACATCGCTGAAGCCGGCCTCGGCCAGCGCCGCCGGGTCGCCGCCGTCCGGCAGCGCCCGCCAGTAGGTCTCCAGCGCGCCCGGCGTGGCGCGCCGCCGGCGCGCTTCCAGCAGGCCGGCGAATTCGCCGGCGACCACGCCGCGGTGGCCGTCGAGTTCGGCCAGCAGGGCGTCGACATCGGGGTAGCCGAGGCCGCGGGCGATGCGCAGCCGCGCCAGCGGTGCCTCCGGCAGTGCATGCACCTGCTGGTCGGCGAGCATCTGCACGCGGTTCTCGAGCCGGCGCAGGAAGCGGTAGGCGGCGGCGAGCCGGTCGGCGGTCGCGGCCGGCAGGTGGCCGGCATCGGCCAGCGCCGACAGCGCCGGCAGCAGCGAGCGCCCGCGCAGCACCGGTTCGCGGCCGGCGCGGATCAGCTGCAGCGACTGCACCAGGAACTCGATCTCGCGGATGCCGCCGGGGCCGAGCTTGAGGTCCTCGGCGAGTTCGCGCCGCTGCACCTCGGCGGCGATCAGCGCCTTCATCTCGCGCAGGCCGTCGAGGGCGCCGTAGTCGAGGTAGCGGCGGTAGACGAAGGGCCGCAGCGTCTCCAGCAGGCGCTCGCCGGCGGCGGCATCGCCGGCCACCGGCCGCGCCTTGATCCAGGCATAGCGCTCCCAGTCGCGGCCTTCGCGCTGGAAGTACTGCTCCATCGCCGCGAAGCTCAGCACCAGCCGGCCGCTGGCGCCGAACGGGCGCAGGCGCAGGTCGACGCGGTGGCAGAAGCCGTCGGCGGTCACGTCGCCCAGCAGCTGCGCGAGGCGCTGGCCGAGGCGCGTGAACCAGGCCTCGGCGTCGAGGGCGCGGGCGCCGTCGCTGACGCCCGATTCCGGGTAGGCATAGACGAGGTCGACGTCGGAGCTGAAGTTCAGCTCGCCGCCGCCGAGCTTGCCGAGCGCGAACACCACCAGTGACTGCGGCGCCCCATTCGCATCGCGGACCACGCCGTGGCGCGCCGCCAGCGATCCGGACAACGCCGCCAGCCCCGCCTGCAGCGCCTGGTCGGCGAGCCGGCTGGCCCCGGCGAGGGTGGCGTCGACGTCGTCGAGACCCTGCAGGTCGCGCCAGACGAGGCGGGTCGATTCGGCGGTGCGCCAGCGCCGCAGCAGGCCCGGCCAGTCGGCTTCCTGGCCCTGCGCGAGCGCCGGTGGCGGTGCCGCGGCGGCGTCGAGCGTCGCCAGCAGTTCCGGCTGCCGGCACAGGGTGTCGAGGGCGAAATCGCTGGCGACCGCGAGCCGCGCCAGCGCCGCGCGCTGTTTCGGCGAGGCCGGCAGCGGCGTGCGCTCGGCCAGCCGGGACAGCGCCCGGTCGACGATCGTTTCGAGGGCGGGGTCCGGCGGCGTGCTCATGCGCCGGATTGTGTCATCGGGGCCCGGAAAAAAAGAAAAGCCTGCAGCGCGTCGCAGCTGCAGGCTTTTCGGCTCCCTCCCCCACGTCGGAAGCCAGCGCATCCTGCGCCCGGGTTCACGCCGCTTGCACGTTGCAGCGCAACATTCCGTTGCGGCGGCGTCCCGGAAACCGGGTCAGAGCACCAGCCAGGTGGCCAGCAGCAGGAAGCTGCCCATGCTCGTCGCGTCGGTCAGCGAGGTCAGGAAGATGCTCGACGCGGTCGCCGGATCGGCGCCGAAACGGCGCAGCAGCACCGGCACCAGCGAGCCGGCGACACCGGCGACCCCGCAGCTGCCGGCCATCGCCACCAGGGTCACCAGGCCGAGGGTCAGCGCCGCCGGATTGCCGTCGCGCATCTCGAGCACGAACATCGCGGTCCCGGCGAGGGCGCCGGTCACCGCGCCGTTGAGCAGGCCGAGCAGGCCCTCCTTGCCCACGATCGCCGCGACCTTGTGCGCCCGCAGCTCGCCCAGGGTCATGCCGCGCAGCATCACTGCCAGCGCCTGGCAGCCGAGGTTGCCGGTCACGCCCGACAGCACCGGCAGGAACATCGCCAGCACCACGATCTGCTGGATCGACGCCTCGAACACGCCGACCACCGCCGCCGAGATGAACACCGTCAGCAGGTTGATCAGCAGCCACGGGTTGCGGAAGCGGAACGCGCGCAGCAAAGGCGTCGCCAGCCGCTCCTCCTTCTCGACACCGACCATCGCACCGGCCTGCGCAGAAATCTCGAAGGCCTGCTGCTCGAACAGCACGTGCCCGCGCACCTGGCCGACGAGGAAACCACGCTCGTCGCAGACCGGATAGACCGGGAAGTGACGGGTGACGACCTCGCGCATCGCCTCGACCATCTGCATGTCCGGGCGCAGGTGGAAGGGATTGCGGATCATCACGTCGTCGAGCGTGGCGTCACGGTCGGCGTAGAGCAGGTCGCGGAAGGCGACGACGCCGATCAGGTGCTGTTCGCCGTCGACGACCCACAGATAGGTGACCAGGCGCTCGCGAACGACGCTGCGTAGCGCCTCGATCGCCGCGGCCACCTTCGTTCCGGAGCGGAACGTCGCCGGCGGGTCCTCGAGCAGGCGGCCGACCGTGCCCTCGGCATAGCGCTGGCTGTCGCGCCAGTCGGTTCCGGCCGGCGCCGCCGCCAGCACGCGCTCGCGCCAGGCGGCGTCCATCGCCGCCAGGATCAGGTTCGCGCGCGCCGGCGGCAGTTTCGCCAGCAGCGCCGCGACGTCGGTCGTCGCCAGCCCCTCGAGGCGCTTCAGCGCACTGGCCGGATCCAGCGCCGCCAGTCGCTGCGCCCGCGCCTCCAGATCCACCACCGGATCGTCGATCACCGTCATCACCCACTCCCCACTCCAAACAAGTCGCGGAGCATAGCGTCGCCGGCGCGCGAAGCGCGTGCGGCCGTCGTGGGCTTGGTCGCCGCGGCGGCGCTGCCGACGCAACCACAGCGGTCGCAACCGGCAACGAACCGCCCGCGCGAACGCGCCTTACGTCACAGCACCAGCCAGGTGACGAGGCCGAGGAAGGATCCCATGGAGACGACGTCGGTGAGCGTGGTGAGGAAGATGCTGGAGGCGGTGGCGGGATCGGCGCCGAAGCGCTTGAGGATCAGCGGAATCGTCGCCCCCGACAGCCCCGCGACCATGCAGGCGAAGGCCATCGCGAACATCGTGATCAGCCCGAGCAGCAGCGCGCTGTCGCCGTCCTGCCGCCAGACCACGAACCACATCGCGATGCCGGCGATGCCGCCGGTGACCAGGCCATTGAGGGTGCCGAGCACGGCCTCCTTGGTGACCAGCGCGCCGATGCGCATGCCCTTGAGCTCGCCCAGGGTCATGCCGCGCAGCATCACCGCCAGCGCCTGGCAGCCGGAGTTGCCGCTCTGGCCGCCGAGCACCGGCAGGAACATCGCCAGCACGACGACCCTGTCGACGGTGTCCTCGAAATAGCCGACGACCGCCGCGGCGACGAACACCGTCAGCAGGTTCACCAGCAGCCACGGATTGCGGAACTTGAAGGCGGTCCACAGCGACGACGCCAGCCGCTCCTCGTTGTCGACACCGACCATCGCGCCGGCCTGCGCCGAGATCTCGAAGGCCTGCTGCTCGAACAGCACCTGTCCGCGCACCTGCCCGACCAGGCGGCCGTCGTCCTCGCAGACCGGATAGACCGGGTAGTGGCGGGTGACCACCTCGCGCATCGCCTCGACCAGCCGTGCGCCCGGCCGCAGCACGAACGGCGAGCGGATCATCACGTCGTCGAGCGCGCGCTCGCGGTCCGCGTAGAGCAGGTCGCGGAAGGCGACGACGCCGAGCAGCCGCTGCTGCGCATCGACCACCCACAGGTAGGTGACCAGGCGCACCTTGACCACGTCCCGCAGCGTCTCGATGGCCACCGAAACCGGAGTGCCACTGGCGAACACCGCCGGCGGATCCTCGATCAGGCGGCCGACGCTGCCTTCCGGATAGCGCTGGCTGTCCTGCCAGTCGACGCCGGGCGGCGCCGCGGCGATGACCGCGCTGCGCCGCTCCGGGGGCATTTCCGCCAGCAGGTCGTTCGCGCGGGCGGGTGGCATGCACGCCAGCAAGCGGGCGACGTCGGCCGCCGGCGAGTCGGCGAGGCGGTCGACCGCAGCGGCGGTATCGAGCGCGGCGAGGCGGGTGGCGCGGGCGGACAGGTCCGGCGCGGCCGGAAGCGTTGCGGACGGAAGCACTTCGGCCACGGTCGTCTCCAGGACGTCGCATCGGGTTGTCGGGCTAAAGCCTAGCCGAACGGACGGAGCCCGCATGCGCCGGCGCTCACACGGGCATCTGCCACAATCGCCGGCCCACGTCGCCGACCTCCACGCATGTTCCCGACCGCCTCGCGCTCCGTCCCGGTCCTGCTCGTCGCCCTGCTGCTCGCCGCCTGTGGTGGCACCGGTGACGCCCCCGACACCACCGAGTCCGCCGCCGCGCTCAGCGTCGCGGTCACCACGCCGGCGACCCGCGACCTGCCGCTGCGCATCGCCGCTTCCGGCGAGATCGCCGCCTGGGAGGAAATGGCGCTCGGGGTCGAGGTCGGCGGCCAGCGGATCGCGAAGGTGCTGGTCGAGGTCGGCGACGAAGTCGCCGCCGGCCAGCCGCTGCTGCAGCTCGACACCCGCAGCCTGGAAATGCAGGTACGCATGGCCGAGGCGGCGCTGGCCCAGGCCGACGCCAATCTCGAGGTCGCGGTGGCCAATGCCGCGCGTGGGCGCCGGCTGAAGGAAGAACAGCTGATCGCCGCCAGCGACGCCGACCAGCTGATCGCCGGCGAGCTGACCGCGCGGGCGCAGCGGCAGACCGCCCTCGCCCAGCTCGAGAACGCCCGCCTGCAGCTCGGCTTCGCGACGCTGCGCGCGCCCTACGCCGGCACGATCTCGGCGCGCAGCGTGCAGCCCGGCCAGGTGGCGATGGCCGGCACGGAACTGCTGCGGCTGATCCGCGACAACCGGCTGGAATGGCGCGCCGAACTGCCGGAAGCCGACCTCGTGCGGATCACCCCGGGCACCGCGGTGCGCCTGCGCGACAACGTCGGCGACGCCGTCGAAGGCCGCGTGCGCACGGTCGCCCCGGCGCTCGACGCGCGCAGCCGCACCGGCACCGTCTATGCCGACCTGCCGCAGCCGGGCGCGCTGCGCGCCGGCATGTTCGCGGCCGGCGAGTTCACCCTCGGCAGCGCCCCGGCCCTCACCGTGCCCGACACCGCCGTCGTCGAACGCGACGGCCACCGCTACCTGTTCGTGCTCGCCGACGGCGACCGTGTGGCGCAGCGCCGGGTCGAGACCGGCACCCGCAGCGGCGGCCTGGTCGAGGTGCGTTCCGGCCTGCAGGGCGACGAGCGCGTCGTGACCGAAGGCGCCGGCTTCCTGTCCGAAGGCGACCGTGTGCGCGTCGTCGACGCCGCCGACGCCGCCACCGGGGACTGACGATGGCGATCAACGTCTCGACCTGGTCGATCAACCGGCCGCTGCCGGCGATCCTCGCCTTCATCCTGCTCGGCATCGTCGGCTTCGTCGGTTTCAGCCAGTTGCCGGTGTCGCGCTTCCCGGACATCTCGTTCCCCGGCATCACCGTCACGATCGTGCAGCCCGGCGCGACCCCGGCCCAGCTCGAGGCCGAGGTCACGCGCAAGGTCGAGGACTCGATCGCGACGATCCCCGGCATCAAGAACCTGGTGTCGACCGTGGTCGAGGGCAGCTCGACGACCTTCGTCGAGTTCCCGATCGGCAAGGACGAGAACGAGGCGCTGGACCTCGTGCGCGACGCCACCACGCGCGTGCGCACCGACCTGCCGGCCGACATCGAGGAACCGGTCGTCGCCAAGCTCGAGGTCGTCGGCGGCACCCTGGTCACCTACGCGGTCGCCGCCGACGGCATGAGCGAGGACGAGCTGAGCTGGTTCGTCGACAACGAGGTGACCCGGGCGATGTTCGGCGTCGCCGGCGTCGGCCAGGTCGGGCGCTCCGGCGGCGTCGACCGCGAGGTGCAGGTCGACCTGCGCCCGGGCGTGCTGCAGGCCTTCGGCATCACCGCCGGCCAGGTGTCGCAGCAGCTGGCCGCGAGCCAGCTCGAGCGGTCGGGCGGCCGCGCCACCTTCGGCAGCGGCGAGCAGGCCATCCGCGCCGTCGGCACGGTCGGCACCGCCCAGGACCTGCGAGAATTCCCGATCCGCCTGCCCGACGGCCGCCAGGTGCCGCTGTCGACCCTCGCCGAGGTGCACGACGGCCACGAGGAACGCCGCCAGATCGCCCTGCTCGACGGCAAGCCGGTGGTCGCGTTCTCGATCAGCCGCACCCGCGGCAGCAGCGAGATCGAGGTCGGCGCCGGCGTCGAGGCGGCGGTGCGCGCGCTCGAGGCGGCGCACCCGGGCGTGCGCATCACCCAGGTGTTCTCGACGGTCGAGGAAGTGCACGCCTCGTACGAATCGTCGATGACGATGCTCTACGAGGGCGCGCTGCTGGCGGTGCTGGTGGTGTGGTTCTTCCTGCGCGACTGGCGCGCGACCTGGATCTCGGCGGTGGCGCTGCCGCTGTCGATCATCCCGACCTTCGGGGTGATGTGGCTGTTCGATTTCAGCCTGAACATGGTGACCCTGCTGGCCTTGGCGGTGGTGGTCGGCATCCTGGTCGACGACGCGATCGTCGAGGTCGAGAACATCGACCGCCACCTGGCGATGGGCAAGGCGCCGAAGCAGGCCGCCACCGATGCCGCCGACGAGATCGGCCTGGCGGTGATCGCGACCTCGGCGACGCTGGCGGCGGTGTTCGTGCCGGTGGCCTTCATGCCGGGCGTCGCCGGCAAGTTCTTCCTCGAATTCGGCTGGACCGCGGCGACCGCGGTGCTGTTCTCGCTGCTGGTCGCGCGCCTGCTGACGCCGATGATGGCGGCCTACCAGCTCAAGCCGAAGGCACACGAGGAGAAGGAAGGCCGGGTGATGCGCTGGTACCTGCGCTGCGTCGAGTGGGCGCTGGCGCACCGCGGCCTCACGCTGCTCGCCGCGCTGCTGATGTTCATCGGTTCGCTCGGCATCGCGGCGGCGATTCCGGCGACCTTCATCCCCGGCTCCGACCTCGGCCGCAGCAACCTGAGCCTGGAGCTGCCGCCGGGGGCGCGGCTCGAGCAGACCGTGGCGGTGTCCGAACGCGCCCGCGCCCTGCTCGCCGACCTGCCGGAGCTGCGCCAGGCCTACGCCACGGTCGGCGGCGTCGTCGATTTCGGCGATCCGAACGTCAGCGGCATCCCCGACACCCGCAAGGCGGTGATGGTGCTCGACTGGGGCCCGGCCGGCGACCGCGACCGTTCCCAGGACGAGCTCGAGGCGATCGTGCGCGAGCGGCTCGCGGTGATCCCGGGCGTGCGCCAGCGCTTCATCAGCAGCGAACCGGGCGAGCAGATGCAGGTGGTGCTGGCCGGCGACGACCCGCGTGCGCTCTACGCGGCGGCGCAGTCGCTGGACCGCGAGCTGCGCACGATCCAGGGCCTGGGCACGATCAGCTCGACCGCGGCGCTGCTGCGGCCGGAGATCGTGATCGTGCCGGACGCGCGCCGCGCCGCCGACCTCGGCGTCTCGACCTTCGACATCGCCGAGGCCGCGCGCATCGCCACCAGCGGCGACTACCGGCAGCGGCTTGCGAAGCTCAACCTCGCCGACCGCCAGATCCCGATCCGCGTGCGCATGGCCGAGGAGCAACTCTCCGACGAGGACCTGCTGGCGCTGATGCGGGTGCCGAGCGCGAACGGCGGCACGGTGCCGCTGGCGGCGGTGGCGGAGATCACCCGCGGCAGCGGCCCGGCGGTGATCAACCGCCTCGGCCGCGCCCGCCAGGTGACCTTCACCGCCGAGCTCGGTGGCCGCCCGCTCGGCGACGTCATGAACGAGGTCAACGCGCTGCCGACGCTGGCGAGCCTGCCACCCGGCGTGCGCACCCAGCCCTACGGCGACGCCGAAATCTTCGTCGAGCTGTTCGTCGGCTTCGCGCTGGCGATGGCGGCCGGCCTGTTCTGCGTGTACGCCGTGCTGCTCCTGCTGTTCAACCACGCCAGCCACCCGCTGATCATCCTGATGGCGGTGCCGCTGTCGGCCGGCGGCGCCTTCGGCCTGATGTTCCTGACCGGTACCCTGCTGTCGCTGCCGGCGCTGATCGGCCTGCTGATGCTGATCGGCATCGCGACGAAGAACTCGATCCTGCTGGTCGACTACGCGGTGGTCGCCGAGGACGAGCACGGGCTGTCGATGCACGACGCGCTGGTCGACGCCTGCCGCAAGCGCGCGCGGCCGGTGATCATGACCTCGATCGCGATGAGTGCCGGCATGCTGCCGATCGCGCTCGGTTTCGGCGCCGATGCGGCGTTCCGGCAGCCGATGGCGGTCGCGGTGATCGGTGGCCTGATCACCTCGACGGTGCTGAGCCTGGTGGTGATCCCGGCGGCGTTCGCGAGCCTCGAAAGCTTCCTGCGCTGGCTGAAGGCCCGCTGGCGCCGCCGCGAGCCGGCTGCCGCCTGAACGGGCGGCACCGCGGCGCGGCGCATTCACCCGCCGCTGCCGCCGACGGCGCGACGATGCGCGCATGAACATGTCGCTCGCGGTCGGCGAAGTGCGGTTTTCCCTGGTGGTGCCGGCCTGGAACGAGGCGGCGCGGTTGCCGGCGCTGTTCGACTCGATCGACGCCGCCCGCGGCCGCTGGATCCTCGCCGGCCGCGATCCGCAGGCGATCGAGATCATCGTCGCCGACAACGGCAGCAACGACGGCACGCCGACGATCGCGGCGATGCGCGGCGCCCGCGTCGCCGAGGTCCTGCCGCGGCGCATCGCCGCCGCCCGCAACGGCGGCGCGGCGGTGGCCCGTGGCGAACTGATCGGCTTCGTCGATGCCGACAGCCGCATCCACCCCGATGCCTTCCTCGCGATCGACGCGGCGATGTCCGACCCGGCGGTCGTCGGCGGCGCCACCGGGGTGACGATGGAACGCTGGTCGGCCGGCATCGCCCTGACTTATGCACTCGGCCTGCCGGTGGTCTGGGCGACCGGCTTCGACAGCGGCATCGTGTTCTGCCGGCGCGCCGACTTCCGCGCCCTCGGCGGCTACGACGAGGACCGGGCGATCGCCGAAGACGTCGACTTCATGCGCCGCCTGTCGCGGCTGGGGCGCAGTCGCGGCCAGCGCCTGCGCCGGCTGCGCCGGGCCAGGACGGTGACCTCGACCCGCAAGTGGGACGAGCACGGCGACTGGCATTACCTGCTGCAGATGCCGGCGGTCGGCTGGCGCCTGCTGCGCGATCCGCGGGCGTTGCCCGACTTCGCCCGTCGCTACTGGTACGACGGCCGCTGAGCCCGGAGGCCCCGGCCGGCGCCGGCTGGAGTAGGCTGGTCCGGGGGAAGCCAGCCGGGACCCAGGGGGAATCCGATGGCACGCGGCATCCGTTCGCGGTTGCTGATGACGACACTGTTGATGGCGCTGGTCGTCGTCGGCATCGCCCTGCCGCTGGCCGACGCGGTGATCGGCGTGAAGTTCGGCGCGTTCGAGGTGGGCAAGGCGCGCGACGACGCCGACCGCCTGCAGCTGCTGCTTTCCGAACGCATGGAGCGCTTGCGCGCCCAGGTCGTCGACTACGCCGAATGGGTCGACGCGGTCGACTACATGCGCGGCGCCGACAACGGCTTCATCGCCGAGAACATCACCGCGGACGGCATGGACAACTTCGGCGTCGACCGGGTATTCGTGCTCGGCCCCGCGCTCGAGGTGCGCGACGCCAGCGAACTGGTGCTGCCCCCTGGCCGGGCGCCGAAGCTGCAGGCGCTGCCGGCCGAGCGCCTGCGTCCGGTCCTCGCCGACAGCCGCGTGCGCGGCATCCACAATCGCCGCGGCGGTCGCGCCTTCCTGATGCCGATCGACGGCGAGTGGTTCCTGGTCGCGGTCGCGGCGGTGATCGATCCGAATGACCTCGCAGGCAGCCGCGATGCCGGCGTCATCGGCTTCGCCAGCGCGATCAGCGGCCGCCGCGGCGAAGAGATCGAGGCGGTGGCGAAGCTGCCGCTGCGGCTGACGACCGAACCCGCCGGCCCGCTCGGCTCGCGCCTCGACGGCGACGAGGTGCACACGGTGCGGCGGCTGCTCGACAGCGACGGCGAGCCGACCGCCTGGCTCGACCTGCATCATCCGCGGCCACTGGCGGCGCAGACGCGGATCGCACGGATCCTGCTGCTGGCGATGGCGGTCGGCATCTTCGTCGTCGGCAGCCTGCTCGTCTGGCAGCTGGTCGACCGCCGGCTGATCCGCCGCCTCGAGCGCATGCATGCCGAACTGGATGCGCTCGCCGGCGGCCGCCGCGAGGCGCTGGCGGTCAGCGGCGCCGGTGACGAGATCGATGCCCTCGCCGGCCGCTTCAACCTGCTCGTCGGCGAGCTCGGCGAAGTCAGCCGGCGCTGGGCCCACGAGGCCTCGCACGACGCCCTGACCGGCCTCGGCAACCGCGCCAGCCTGCTGCGCACGCTCGACGCCGAAGGCCATGGCGACACCGCGGCGACCCTGCTGCTGGTCGACCTGGACGGCTTCAAGGCGGTCAACGAACTGTTCGGCCACGCGCTCGGCGACCACGTGCTCACCCGCGTCGCGCACCGGCTGCGGGAAGCCGACCTGGCCGCCGACGCCTGGCGCATCGGTGGCGACGAGTTCGCGCTGCGGCTGCCGGGCGCCGATCCCGAACATGCCCTCGCCACCGCGGCAAGGCTGCGCGAGGCGGTCGCCGGCCTGGCGCTGTCCGGGGTGGCGCGCGGCGTGCTGCACGCCTGCGTCGGCGTCGCCCTGCGCGAACCCGGCCAGGCCCTGCGCGGCGAGGAGTTCCTGCAGCGCGCCGAGGTCGCCCTGCACGCCGCGAAGACCGGCCGTTCCGGCGGCATCGCGATGTTCGACGCGGCGATGCTGCTGTCCCTGCAGGAGGACGCAGCGCTGGCGCGGGCGCTGGACCGGGCGATCCTCGACGGCGGCATCGAGCCCTGGTTCCAGCCGATCGTCGCCGCCGCCGACGGCCGCGTGCGCGGCTTCGAGGTGCTGGCGCGCTGGCGCCACCGCGACGCCGGCTGGATCGCGCCGGCGCGCTTCATCGCCGTCGCCGAACGCAACCACCTCGCCGCCGGGGTCGACCGCCTCGTGCTGCGCCAGGCCCTGCAGGCCCTGCCCCGGCTGCAGGCCGCGGCGCCCGGGGTCGGGCTGTCGGTGAACGCGTCGGCGCAGAGCCTGCTCGACGGCAGCTACATCGAGGCGGTGAGCGCGATGCTCGGCGACGCTCCGGCGCTGGCACCGGCGCTGACCCTGGAGATCACCGAAACCGCCTTCAGCGAGAACGAGCAGGCACTGGTGCCGCCGGTGGAAGCCCTGCGCGGGCTCGGCGTGCGCGTCGTGCTCGACGACTTCGGCGTCGGCCACAGCTCGCTGGCGCGGCTGGCGCATCTGCGCCCGGCCGGGATCAAGCTCGACGGCGCCTTCGTGCGCCAGCGCCGCGACGGCGGCGACCGCATCTGCCGCGCGGTGATCGGCCTGGCGCACGAGTTCGACATCGCGGTCACCGCGGAGTGGATCGAAACCGCCGAGGACGCCGCCTGTCTGCGCGACTGGAAGTGCGACACCCTGCAGGGCAACCACTTCGCGGCGCCGATGCCGCTGGCCGCGACCCTGGCCTGGATGCAGGAGCCGCTGCGGGCGTGACCATCGGCCGGTTGCCGCCCGGCGACGCGGGCGGTTAGGGTGGCCGGCGCTGCGGCGCGCGTGTTCGCCGCACCCTACCCGGAGTCCCTATGCCACGCGTCCCGTTGCTGGCCGCCGCCCTCGCGATCGCCCTCGCGAGCCCCCTCCATGCCGCCGGCCCGGCCGCGCCGCCGGCGACCCCGGCCGCCACCGGCGCCGCGGCCGCCGCCGAGCCCGGCGCGGTCGTGCCGGGTGCCGCCGACATCGTCGTGCATACGCTCGGCAACGGCATGAAGATCGTGATCTGGCCCGACCACGACATCCCGAACGTCGCGATGTACACCTGGTACCGCGTCGGCGGGCGCAACGAGTACCCGGGCATCACCGGCATGGCGCACTACTTCGAGCACATGATGTTCAACGGCACGAAGACACGCGCGCCCGGCGAATTCGACCGCACGATGGAAGCCGCCGGCGGCGCCAACAACGCCTACACCAGCAACGACGTCACCGTTTACCAGGACTGGTTCCCGCGCAGCGCGCTGGAAACCATCTTCGAGCTCGAGGGCGACCGCATGGCCAACCTCGACTTCGATCCGGAGGTGGTCGAGAGCGAGCGCGGCGTCGTCTATTCCGAACGCCGCACCCGCGTCGACGACGACGGCTTCGGCACCCTGATCGAGCAGATGCAGGCCACCGCCTTCGTCGCCCACCCGTACCAGTTCCCGGTGATCGGCTGGCCGTCGGACATCGAGAACTGGAAGCTCGAGGACCTGCGCGACTTCTACCGGACCTATTACGCGCCGAACAACGCGACGATGTTCGTGGTCGGCGACGTGACGCCGGAAGAGATCATCGCGCTCGCCGAGAAGTACATCGCGCCGATCCCGGCGCAGGCGCCGCCGGAGCCGATCACCACCGTCGAGCCGGCGCAGGCCGGCGAACGCCGCATCGTCGTGCGCAAGGAAGGCATCCAGGCGCCGCTGCTGGCGATGGCCTGGCATGCGCCGGCGGCGACCGAGGACGACTGGCTGGCGCTGCAGGTGCTGCTCGGCCTGCTCGGTGACGGCGATTCCTCGCGCCTGCACCAGCGCCTGGTCGAGCGCGACGCGATCGCGGTGGCGACCGGCAGCGACCTCGACCGCGGTTTCGACCCGGGCCTGGGCTGGGTCTACGCGATCCTGCCGCCCGGCGGCGATCCGGCCGCGGTGGAGCGCGCGGTCGACGAGGAAATCGCCCGCATCGCCAGCGAAGGCCCGACCGCGGCCGAGCTGGAGAAGGCGCGCAAGGCCGCGCGCGCCGGTTTCTGGCGCGGCATGCAGACCATCAGCGGCAAGGCCCAGGCGCTGGGCTCCTACGAAACCTTCCACGGCGACTGGCGCAAGCTGTTCGAGGCCCCGGCGCAGTTCGACGCGATCACCGCCGAGGACGTGAAGCGGGTCGCCGCGCGCGTGCTCGTCGCCGACAACCGCACGCTGGGCACCCTGGTGCCGACCGCCGAAGAATGAGGACGACGACGATGCGCCTGGCTTTCAATCCGCTGCACCTGGCCCTCGCCGCCGCGCTCGCGGCCACCGCCGGCCTCGCCCCGGCGGCGCAGGCCGTGACCCCGGCCCTCGCCGCGGCCGCCGTGCCCGGCGACGTCACCCTGCCGACGCCGCAGCGCGCGACGCTGGCGAACGGCATCGAGCTGCTGATCGTCGAGAAGCGCGACACCCCGCTGGTGGCGATCGACATCGCGATCCGCGGCGGCGCCCTCGGCGACCCGGCCGGCCGCGAAGGCACCGCCAACCTGCTCGCCGAACTGCTGCAGAAGGGCGCGGGTTCGCGCGATGCGCTGCAGTTCGCCGAGGCGATCGACGGCGCCGGCGCGACCCTGTCGACCTATGCCGGCACCGAGGCGATGGGCCTGACCGGCAGCTTCCTGCGCGAGGACGTCGACCTGATGGTCGAACTGGCCAGCGACGCCCTGCTGCGTCCGCGCCTGGACGCGGAAGAGTTCGAGCGCCTGCGTACCCGCAGCATCCAGGCGCTCGCCGCCGCCCGCGACAGCGATCCGGGCGAACTGCGCGGCGCCTACGGTTACGCGGCGCTGTTCGCCGGCCACCCCTACGGCCGGCCGGAAAGCGGCGACGAGACCACGCTCGCGGCGATCACCCTCGACGACGTGAAGCGCTATTACGCCGACCACGTCGGCGCCGACCGCATGGTCATCGCGATCGTCGGCGACGTCGACGCGGCGCAGTTGCGCACCCGGCTCGAGCGCGCGTTCGGCGGCTTCCGCGCCGCCGCCGCCGAGGTGCCGACGGTGCAGCCGCTGCCGGCGCGCGAAGGCCGCCGCGTCGTGCTGGTCGACAAGCCCGGCGCCGCGCAGACCTATTTCTGGCTCGGCAATGTCGGCGTCGCCCGCGGCGACGAGGGTGATGCCGCGCAGGAGCTGGTGAACACCGTCTTCGGCGGCCGCTTCACCTCGATGCTCAACACCGAACTGCGCATCAAGTCGGGCCTGAGCTACGGCGCCGGTTCGTCGCTGCAGCGGCTGAAGGTGCCGGGCGCGACCGCGATCAGCTCGTTCACCCGCACCGACGCCACCGAACAGGCGCTCGACCTGGCGCTGGCGACGCTCGACCGCCTGCACGCCGACGGCATCTCGCCGGAGATGCTGGCCTCGGCGCGCAATTACGTGCTCGGCCAGTTCCCGCCGGACCTGGAGACCAATGGCCAGATCGCCGACGCGCTGACCGATCTGTGGCTGTACGGGCTGGAAGCGGACGCGATCGACGCTTTCGCCGAGCGCGTCGCCGCGGTGGACGACGACGCCCTGCGCGCGGCGATCGCCCGTGCCTATCCGACCTCCGACGACCTGGTGATGGTGCTGATCGGCGATGCCGCGAAGATCCGCGAAGTCGCGAAGAAATACGGCGCGGTGACGGAGATGAAGATCACCGACCCGCGTTTTTCGGGCGGCCAGTAAAGAAGAACGAGGCACCGCGCGCGCCGCGCGGTGCGCACGGCCCTCGTCCCCTGCCGGCGACCTACCTGCTGCCGCCGGTGCCCGCGCCGGCGGCGAGCCGCGCGACCAGTTCCGCATTGAAGGCGCGGCCGGCGCGCAGCATCTCGGTCTCGACGCGCGCCCAGTCGGGCTCGATCGTGTAGCCCTGGCGGTCGCTGCCGCCCATGCCGCCGATGAAGCGGATCACGTTTTCGGCGGTGCTGGCGCGGCTGCCGGCGATTTCGCTCAAGGTGCCGACGTCGTCGGCGACCACCAGGCCTTCCGGCACCACGTTGATGTTGCCCCAGGCACCGGTGCTGGCGCCGATCAGGTCGGCGCGGGCGCTGAACCACAGGCCGCCGGCGGCTTCGGTGCCGAGCATGCGCGAGTTCGTTTCGCCGACGGTGCCGGCCGCGAACGAATAGGTGACGCTCAGGTTGATGCCGGCCTTGCCCTTCAGCCAGCGGTTCCAGGCCATGCCGTTGCCGATCGCGCGGCTGTCCACCGGCTGCACGCCGGGCACCGACAGCACCGCCCAGTCCTGGTCGTAATCGCCGAGCTTCACCCGCATCGTCGGCACGCCGAGCTCGCGGTCGTTCGCCAGGCGGCGCACGTCCGGCAGGCTGCCGGCGAAGTCCGCCGCGGTCTGCGCGCCCCAGCCGGCGGCCTGGAAACGCGCGGCGAGATCGTCCTGCAGCTGCACCAGCACCCGCTGCAGCACGTCGCTGTCGATCGGCGCGAACACCTCCTTCGACGAGCGGTGTTTGCGGAACACGCCGCCGGTCGCGGTGACCTTGTTGCGCAGCGCCCACTGGATCTGCACGGTCGGCAGCAGGGCGACGCGCTCCTCGCGGGTGAAGTAGCGCCCGAGCTGGACCTGGAACTGCCGCGCCGGGTTGCTGAACACCGGTTCCGGCGGCGGCGGTGCGGGAGCGGTGGCCGCCACCGCGGC
The DNA here is from genome assembly GCF_000426365.1 of Arenimonas composti TR7-09 = DSM 18010. GTDB lineage: Bacteria > Pseudomonadota > Gammaproteobacteria > Xanthomonadales > Xanthomonadaceae > Arenimonas > Arenimonas composti. The sequence continues at coordinate 59,925 of NZ_AUFF01000008.1, forward strand.
CGTGTCGGGCACGGGTTCGGCGATGGACTCCGTGACCGGCTCGGCGATGGGCTCCGTAACCGGCTCGGCGCTGGGCTCGGCGATGGTTTCCGCCGCGACCTCCGCAATGGGGTCCGCCGCGGCGGCGATCGCTTCTTCGGAGTGATTCGTCACGTCTTCCTGCGCCGCCACGGCCGTGCAGGCACTGGCGGCAGCGAGCACGAGGCCCGCCATCACGCTGGTCTTCATGTGTTCCCCTGTGTCCTGTGCGGCGCGAATGGCCGCGCCGGGAATCCTAGTGCGCCCTGCCGGTGGCGGGTGCGCCACGGATTCGACTCGACTTCACGGCCACGTTCACGCCCCGTGCGGGGCGGCGGGGCCGGGGCGGCCTAGAATGGCGGCATGGGCCCCTCCGCCGATCACATCGCGAAGACCGATCCGCCGACGCTCGACGAGGCCGCGATCGCCGCGCTCGTCGACGCCTTCTACGCCCGGATCCGCCGCCACCCGGAACTCGGGCCGATCTTCGAGGCCGCGGTCCACGACTGGCCGGCGCACCTGCGCCTGCTGACCGCGTTCTGGTCGTCGGTGATGCTCGGAACCCGCAGCTACCGCGGCAACCCGATGGCGGTGCACCGCGGGGTGGCCGGCATCCACGCCGGCCTGTTCGCGCCGTGGCTGGAGCTGTGGCGGCAGACCGCGCGCGAGCGTCTGGGGCCGGACGATGCCGAGCGCATCATCGGCCACGCCGAACGCATCGGCGAAAGCCTGAAGATGGGCCTCGGCATGGCGCGCACGAAGGAACTCGGGCTGCGCATCGTCGGCCAGGGCTGAGCGGACTCAGCGCTCCAGCGGCGGCAGGCTGCGGCAGCGGCTGATCGTCATCGTCTCGCGGTCGCCGTCGTCGTAGCGGAATTCGATGCGCTCGCCGTCGATGCGTTCGACCACGCCCGGGTAATAACGTCCGCGGTTGCGCCAGTTGCACTGCAGGGTGCTGCCGGCCTCCCAGTGCAGCGGCACGAACTGGTCGGCGCGGACGGTGCCGACATCGCCGTCGTCGTAAGCGACCTGGACTTCGTCGCCGGCACGTGCCTCGACCCGCGCCGGGTACCACATGCCGTCGGCCGGCCAGAGCGCGAGCACGCGATCGCCGGGGGCTTGGGCCGATGCGCCGACGGCCACGAGCAGCAGAAGCAGGACCGGGAGGGAGTGGATGGCCGTCTTCATCGGCACATCCTCGCACCGATGTGCCCGGCGTTCACGGTGGCGCCGGGTCGTGGCCCCCGGCGCAGGGGTCGAGCGTTAGCCCGATGACACGTGCCGAGGAAACCGACGATGCGAACGATGAGGATGTTCCTGCTGCTGCTGGCCCTGGGCCTGCTCGGCGCCTGCGGCGGCGGCAACAACGACGCCGCGGACCAGCTGTTCGCGGACATGTCCGAGAACATGCGCGAGCTGGCGGGGATCCTGACCGGCGTCACCGACGAGGCCAGCGCCCGGGCCGCCGTGCCCCGGATCGAGGCGGTGCGCGAGAAGATGCGCGACTGCGCGCGGCGGGCCCGCGAACTGCCCCGGCCCGATGCCGAGACCGAGGCGCGGCAGAACGCCGAAATGCAGGCGCTGATGGAAGAAGTCGTGCCGCAGATCGCCGCGGCCCAGGCCCGCATCGCGCAGGATCCGGCGATCCTGGCCATCCTCGCGCCGGCGATGGCGGGGATGGAGAACGACCTCTAGATCCGGGCGGCACGCTTTCCGAAACCTGAAAAGACGAAGCCCGGCGCGGGGCCGGGCTTCGTGGTTGGGGCGGTGATCGCGGCTGGGATCGCGGCTGAAGCCGCTCCTACAGGGCGCGATTGGGGCGGGATCAGAAGTCCATGCCGCCCATGCCACCCATGCCGCCGCCGGCCGGCATCGCCGGCTCGTCCTTCTTCGGGGCCTCGGTCACCATCGCTTCGGTGGTGATCATCAGGCCGGCGATCGACGCCGCGTTCTGCAGCGCGGTGCGGGTCACCTTGGTCGGATCCAGGATGCCGGCCTCGAGCATGTCGACGTATTCGCCGGTCGCGGCGTTGTAGCCGAACGCGCCGTTGCCCTCGAGCACCTTGTTGAGGATGACCGACGGCTCTTCACCGGCATTGGTCACGATCTCGCGCAGCGGCGCTTCCATCGCGCGCAGGGCGATGGTGATGCCGTGGTTCTGGTCCTCGTTGGCACCCTTGAGGTCCTTGATCGCGGCCTTGGCGCGCAGCAGCGCGACGCCGCCGCCCGGAACGATGCCTTCTTCGACCGCAGCGCGAGTCGCGTGCAGGGCGTCCTCGACGCGGGCCTTCTTCTCCTTCATCTCGACCTCGGTGGCGGCGCCGACCTTGATGACGGCCACGCCGCCGGCCAGCTTCGCCACGCGCTCCTGCAGCTTCTCGCGGTCGTAGTCCGAGGAGGTCTCCTCGATCTGCGCCTTGATCTGCTTGATGCGGGCCTGGATCGCTTCGCCGTCGCCGGCGCCGTCGATGATCGTGGTGTTCTCCTTCGAGACCTGCACCTTCTTGGCGCGGCCGAGATCCTTGATGGTGGCCTTCTCGAGCTGCAGGCCGACTTCCTCGGAGATCACGGTGCCGCCGGTCAGGATGGCCATGTCTTCCAGCATCGCCTTGCGGCGGTCGCCGAAGCCCGGGGCCTTGACCGCGCAGACCTTGACGATGCCGCGGATGGTGTTGACGACGAGCGTGGCCAGGGCCTCGCCCTCGACTTCCTCGGCGACGATCAGCAGCGGCTTGCCGGCCTTGGCGACGCCCTCGAGCACCGGCAGCAGCTCACGTACGTTCGAGATCTTCTTGTCGTACAGCAGCACGAACGGATCGTCGAGCTCGGCCGACATCGACTGCTGGTTGTTGACGAAGTACGGCGACAGGTAGCCGCGGTCGAACTGCATGCCCTCGACGACGTCGAGCTCGTTCTCCAGGCCCGAGCCGTCCTCGACGGTGATCACGCCTTCCTTGCCGACCTTGTCCATCGCCTTGGCGATCAGCTCGCCGATGTTGGCGTCGGAGTTGGCCGAGATCGCGCCGACCTGGGCGATTTCCTTCGAGGTCGACGACGGCTTGCTGATCTTCTTCAGCTCGGCGACGGCGGCGGTCACGGCATGGTCGATGCCGCGCTTGAGGTCCATCGGGTTCATGCCGGCGGCGACCGCCTTCATGCCCTCGCGGATCAGCGCCTGCGCCAGCACGGTCGCGGTGGTGGTGCCGTCACCGGCGTTGTCGGAGGTCTTGGAAGCGACTTCCTTGACCATCTGCGCGCCCATGTTCTCGAACTTGTCGGCCAGCTCGATCTCCTTGGCGACGGACACGCCGTCCTTGGTGATCGTCGGGGCGCCGAAGCTCTTGTCGAGCACGACGTTGCGGCCCTTCGGGCCGAGGGTCGCCTTGACGGCATTGGCGAGGATGTTGACGCCCTTCACCATGCGGGCGCGGGCGTCTTCACCGAAACGGATTTCCTTGGCAGCCATTGTGTTGCTCCAGATTGCTTGAAGAGGGGAATGCGTGAGGTGGCCGGCCGCGCAGGCGCGGGCCGGCCGGGCGATCAGCCGAGGATCGCGAGGATGTCGTCTTCCTTCACGACCAGGTATTCGGTGCCGTCGAGCTTGACCTCGGTGCCGGCGTACTTGCCGAACAGCACCTTGTCGCCGACCTTGACCTGCGGCGCGCGCACGGAGCCGTTGTCGAGCGCCTTGCCGGTGCCGACCGCGACGACTTCACCCTTGATCGGCTTTTCGGTGGCCGAGTCCGGGATCACGATGCCGCCAGCCGACATCTTTTCTTCTTCCATACGCTTGATGACCACGCGGTCGTGGAGCGGCTTGATGTTCATGCGGGTTCCCTCTGAATAGTCATAACGATCAATCACTTGCCGTCGGATGTTGGCAGCCGGCGGCGGTGAGTGCCAATGATACGCGCGCACTTCCGGTCGCGGAAGGGCGGCGGGCCGACCCTGAATGGGGACAGGCTCCTCACCTTCAAGGGGCGTGATCGCGCCGCGCGACGGATGCCGGCACCGCCCACCGGAAAAACGACCGGCCCGGGACCGCCGGCGCCGATGAAACGCCTGTCTCGACCGGGCTCGGCCGCGGGTAACCGATTACAGCAAAAAACCGTGCAAAGTCAGTTGCTTCCGGCAGTGCGATTGCCCGTAGAATCGGTCCCGGACCGGCAGTTCCACTAACCGGGGCCAGGCCCGCAGGAAGACGGGCGGCCCCCGGGATCGTGAACCACGGTCGGACGTGGCCAGGCCCTGCCGGGACGCGTTCGCGGGCAGTCGCCCGCCACCCCCGCGACGCCGGGGCCGGGAACCGTCCAGGGGCGGCCGGTCCACGACTGCGTCCGGGAACCGCGCGGCGTTTCGGCGTCCGTGCACCGCTGCCTTTGATCCACTTTCCGGGGAAACAAACCATGCTGTTCAACCGCATCCGGCAGGCGCGTCGCGGCGCCTCGATGTCGCAGTCCGAACTCGCCGCCATCGTCGGCGTCGCCCGCAGCGCGGTCGCGCAATGGGAGCGCAAGGACGGCGCCCGCCCGACCACCGAGAACATGAGCAAGATCGCCCTGGCGACCGCGGTGAGCTTCGAATGGCTCGCCACCGGCCGCGGCGGCCGCTGGATCAGCGGCGACGAGGACTCGCCGGCGATGATGCTGAACTTCTACGCCCAGTGCGGGCTCGAGGAACGCCTGCTGCTGGCCTTCCGCACCCTGCGCGCCCCCGAGCAGCAGCCGCTCGTCGATTTCGTCGAGTCGCTGACCGTCCGCCCCTGAGCGCAGGCGTGGAAAACTGGGTTCGCGGAGCGGCCTCGGTCGCACCGTGACCGGGTGTTACGCTCCCGGGCCCATGACGGCCCGCCTCGTTCACATCAGCTGTCCCGACGACGCCAGCGCCACCGCGCTGGCGCGCTCTCTGGTCGACGCGCGCCTGGCCGCCTGCGCCAGCGTGCTGCCGGGCATGCGTTCGGTCTATCGCTGGCAGGGCGCGGTCGAGCAGGCCGCTGAAGTACTGCTGCTCGCCAAGACCTGGGCCGACCGCGTCGACGCCCTGGTCGAACACGTGCGCGCCGCCCATCCCTACGACCTGCCGGAGATCGTCGCGGTGGAGATCACCGGAGGCCTCGCGCCCTACCTCGCCTGGCTGCAGGCCGAAACCCGAGCGAACCCGGACGCATGAACCTCTCCTCCCGTTTCGCGCTGCTGCTGGCGGCGCTCGCCTGGCTGGCGCCGGTGCGCGCCGCCGTCGACGAAGCCGACCTGCTGCCGATCGACGAGGCCTTCGCGCTGAGCGCCCAGGCCAGCGAGCGCGGACGCATCGAATTCCGCTGGAAGATCGCCGACGGCTATTACCTGTACCGGCACCGCACCTCGGTGCAGCCGGCCGACGGTGCATTCACCCCGGCCGGGGAGCTGCAGCTGCCGCCCGGGCACGCCTATACCGACGAGTTCTTCGGCGACGTCGAGACCTACCGCGGCGAACTGCTGGCGGTCCAGGCCGGCACGGCCGCCGACGGCGCCACCGCGGTGACATTCCGCGTGCGCTACCAGGGCTGCGCCGATGTCGGCGTCTGCTACCCACCGCACCAGCAGGTGCTGACGGTGGCGCTGCCGGCCGGCGCTGCCGTGGCGACCGGCCCGGCCGACATCGACGCCGCCCTCGCCCGCCTCGGCGGCATCAGCCGGGTGGAGCCGCTGCCGGGAACGGCACCGGCGGTGGCCGGCGCGCCACTCCCGGAGGCACAGGCCTTCCGCTTCGAGGCGATCGTCACCGCACCGGACCGGCTGCTGCTGCGCTTCACCCCGGCGCCCGGCTACTACCTCTACCGCGACCGCAACGACATCGCGGTCGGCGCCCCCGGCGCCCGCGCCGGCGAGCCGCTCTGGCCGGCGGCGACGCCCTTCAACGACGCCCATTTCGGCGACGTGCAGGTCTATTTCGACCAGGTCGAGGTGCCGCTGCCGCTGCTGCGCAGCGCGGCCGGCGAGATGCCGGCGACGGTCACCGCGACCTTCCAGGGCTGCCAGACCGGCGGCATCTGCTATCCGCCGATGACCCGCACGGTGGCGCTGCGGCTGCCGCCGGCGGATCCGGCCAGCCTGGGCGTCGCCGACGTCGCGCCGGTCGCCGGTGCCGGCACCTTCCTGGTGACCCTGCTGCTGGCCCTGCTCGGCGGCGTGATCCTGAACCTGTTCCCCTGCGTGCTGCCGGTGCTGTCGTTGAAGGTGCTCGGCCTCGCCCAGTCCGGCGAGAGCCGGGCGCAGGCGCGGCGGCAGGCGCTCTGGTACACCGCCGGCGTGCTGGTGAGCTTCGCGGCGCTCGGCGCGCTGGCGCTGGCGCTGCGCCAGGCTGGTCTGGCGCTGGGCTGGGGCTTCCAGCTGCAGCAGCCGGGCGTGGTCGCGGCGCTGGCACTGGTGATGGTCGGGCTCGGGCTGTCGCTGTCGGGCGTGGTCACTTTCGGCGTCGGCCTCACCGCGGTCGGCGATGCCCTGACCCGGCGCAGCGGTGCCGCCGGCGACTTCTTCACCGGCGTGCTCGCCGTCGTGGTCGCCACCCCCTGCACCGCGCCGTTCATGGGCGGCGCCCTGGCCTGGGCTTTCGCGGCGCCGCCGGTGCTGGCGCTGCCGGTGTTCCTGGCGATGGGCCTCGGGCTGGCCCTGCCCTTCCTGCTGATCGGCTTCGTGCCGGCGCTGGCCTCGAGGCTGCCGAAACCCGGCGCCTGGATGGAGACCTTCAAGCAGTTCCTGGCTTTCCCGCTGTACCTGACGGCGGTCTGGCTGCTGTGGGTGCTGGCGAAGCAGCGCGGCGCCGACGCCGTCGGCCTGGCCCTGGTCGGCGCGGTCGTGCTGGCGCTGGCGCTGTGGGCCTGGGAACGCCTGCGCTGGCACGGCTGGCTGGCGAAACTGCCGGTGCTGGCGCTGGCCGCGGTGGTGGTGTGGCTGGTCGCCGGGGTACAGCAGCTGCCGCCGCCGGTGCGCGCCGACGCCGCGGCGGGCGCAGATGACGCCGAAGTCGCGCCGGGCACCGCCCGGCCGTGGTCGGCCGAGCGCCTCGCGGCCTTGCGCGCCGAAGGCCGCGTGGTCTTCGTCAACATGACCGCCGACTGGTGCGTCACCTGCAAGGCGAACGAGCGCACCGTGCTGTCCGGCGATGCCTTCGCCGCCGCCCTTGAACGGGCCGGCGCCGCCTACCTGAAGGGCGACTGGACCGACGTCGACCCGGCGATCACCGCTTTCCTCGAGAGCCATGGCGCCGTCGGCGTGCCGCTGTACGTCGTTTACCCCCGCCAGGGCGAGCCGGTGGTGCTGCCGACCGTGCTGACCGAGGCGACCGTCGTCCAGGCCCTGGACGCCGCCGCGCGATGAACCGCCGCGACGCCCTGGTCTGGGGCGCCACCGCCGTGTTCGCCCTGCTGGCCGGCGGGCTCGGCTGGTGGATCGGCCTGCGGGTGCATGCGCCGGAACGGCCGCCGCCGCCGGGCCTGGTCGTCGTCGAACCCGGGCAGCCGCTGTCGCCGCTCACCCTGGCGGGTCTGCACGATGGCCAGCCGCGCGAGCTCGCCGGCCCCGGCCGCCCGCGGCTGCTGAACTACTGGGCGAGCTGGTGCGGCCCCTGCCGCGACGAACTCCCGGCGCTGGACGCCTTCGCCCGCAGCCAGGCACCGAACGGCGTCGAAGTGGTCGGCATCGCGCTCGAGGACGCCGCCGATGCCCGCGCCTTCGCCGCCCGCCTGGACCTCGGCTTCCTGCTGCTGCAGGAGGCCCCCGGCCCGCGTGACAGCTCGGTCCGCTTCGGCAATGCCCGCGGCCTGCTGCCCTTCAGCGTCCTGGTCGATGCCGACGGGCGGCTCGTGAAGACCCATTACGGCGCCTTCGCCGACGCGGCCGAGGTCGCCGGCTGGGCCGCCCCGGTCACTTCGAGCGATTAATTCAAACGCTTGTAAGTTCGGGGATCCTGCACCGATCTTCTGGACAGCGTGCCGGCCCTTCGCCCAGACTGTGCGCCCTTGCGGAGGCCGGCGTGGCGAAGATCCTGGTATTGCATGGTCCGAACCTGAACCTGCTCGGCGAACGCGAGCCGGCGGTCTACGGGCGCACCACCCTCGCCGAGATCGACGCCGCCCTCGCCGCCACCGCCGGTGCCGCCGGCCACCAGCTCGACAGCCTGCAGGCGAATGCCGAGCACGTCCTGGTCGAGCGCATCCAGGCCGCCCGCGCCGACGGCACCGCGCTGATCCTGATCAACCCGGCCGCCTTCACGCACACCAGCGTGGCGATCCGCGACGCCCTGGCGGCGGTGGCGCTGCCGGTGATCGAGGTCCACCTGAGCAATCCGCACAGCCGCGAACCCTTCCGCCGCCACAGCTACGTGTCCGACCTCGCGGTCGGCGTGGTCTGCGGCTTCGGCGCCGACAGCTACCGCTACGCCCTGGACGCCGCGCTGCGGCGCCTGGCGACCGCGGCCTGAGCGCCGCCACCCCTTTCCCTTCACCGCCACACTGCACGAGGCCGCCATGGACCTGCGCAAGATCAAGAAACTCATCGACCTGCTCGAGGAATCGAACCTCGCCGAAATCGAGATCAAGGAGGGCGAGGAATCGGTCCGCCTCGCGCGGGTGCCGAAGGGCGGCTATCCGGTCGCGGCGATGAGCCACGCGGCCCCGGCCGCGCCGGCGCCGACCGCGCCGGCCGCCGAAGCGCCGCGTCCGGCGACGATTTCCGCGGAGGCGGTCGGCAAGAGCACCAAGGACGTGCCGGACGGCCACGTCGTGCGCTCGCCGATGGTCGGCACCTACTACGCGTCGCCGAGCCCGGACAAGCCGCCGTTCGTGCAGGTCGGCCAGCAGGTCAAGCAGGGCGAGACGCTGGGCATCATCGAGGCGATGAAGATGTTCAACCCGATCGAGGCCGAGGTGTCCGGCACCGTGCGCGCGATCCTGGTCGAGAACGGCCAGCCGATCGAATTCGACGAGCCGATGTTCGTCATCAGCTGAAGGACGCCGTCATGCTCGAGAAGATCGTCATCGCCAACCGCGGCGAGATCGCGCTCCGGATCCTGCGCGCCTGCCACGCGCTCGGCATCAAGACGGTCGCGGTGCACTCGACCGTCGACCGCAACCTCAAGCACGTGGCGATGGCCGACGAGTCGGTCTGCATCGGCCCGGCGCCGTCGTCCGAGAGCTACCTCAACATCCCGGCGATCATCGCCGCGGCCGAGGTCACCGACGCCCAGGGCATCCACCCGGGCTACGGCTTCCTCAGCGAGAACGCCGATTTCGCCGAGCGCGTCGAGAAGTCCGGCTTCGTCTTCATCGGCCCGACCGCGAACGTGATCCGGATGATGGGCGACAAGGTCGAGGCGATCCGCGCGATGAAGGACGCCGGCGTGCCCTGCGTGCCCGGCTCGAACGGCCCGCTCCCGGACGACGACCTGGAATGCATCAGCCACGGCCGCGAGATCGGCTACCCGGTGATCATCAAGGCCGCGGGCGGCGGCGGCGGCCGCGGCATGCGTGTCGTGCGCACCGAGGCGGCACTGCTGTCGGCGATCGCGCAGACGCGGCAGGAGGCGAAGGCCGCGTTCGCCAACGACATGGTCTACATGGAGAAGTTCCTGGAGAACCCGCGGCACGTGGAGATCCAGGTGCTGTCCGACGGCCAGGGCAATGCGGTCCACCTCGGCGAGCGCGACTGCTCGATGCAGCGCCGTCACCAGAAGGTCGTCGAGGAAGCGCCGGCACCGGGCATCACCCCGGAGCAGCGTGCCGAGATCGGCCGCGTCTGCACCGAGGCCTGCATCCGCATCGGCTACCGCGGCGCCGGCACCTTCGAGTTCCTGTACGAGGACGGCCGCTTCTACTTCATCGAGATGAACACCCGCATCCAGGTCGAGCACCCGGTGACGGAAATGATCACCGGCGTCGACCTGGTGAAGGAGCAGCTGCTGATCGCCAGCGGCCGCCCGCTGTCGATCCGGCAGGAGGACGTGACCATCACCGGCCACGCCATCGAGTGCCGCATCAATGCCGAGGACCCGGAGACCTTCCTGCCCTCGCCGGGCCTGGTGAAGCATTTCCACGCGCCCGGCGGCCCCGGCGTGCGCGTCGATTCGCACATCTACGAAGGCTACAAGGTGCCGCCGAACTACGATTCGATGATCGGCAAGCTGATCGTGCACGGCGCGACCCGCGCGCAGGCGATCGCGCGCATGCGCGTGGCGCTCAGCGAGATGGTCGTCGACGGCATCAAGACCAATGTGCCGCTGCAGCAGCGCATCATGTCCGACGTCGGCTTCCAGCAGGGCGGGACCAACATCCACTACCTGGAGAAGCGGTTGCAGGAGCGCAAGGAAAAGGCGATCGGGCTGGCCTGATCACATGCCCTTCCTCGAACTCTCCCTCCGCGTCCGCGCCGAAGACGAACACCGCGCCGAGAACGCGCTGATGGACCTCGGCGCGCTGTCGGTGACCCTGCTCGACGCCGACGCGGCGACGCCGAACGAACGCGCGGTGCTCGAGCCCGGCGTCGGCGAGACGCCGCTGTGGCCGGAAGTGACCCTGCTGGCGCTGTTCCCCGACGACACCGTGCCGGAACTGGTGCTGCACGCGCTGGAATCCTTCGACGACGCGATCGACCTGTCGCAGGCCGACTTCCGCGAGGTCGCCGACCAGGACTGGGAACGTGCGTGGATGGACCAGTACGTGCCGCTGCAGTTCGGGCGCCGCACCTGGATCGTGCCCTGGAACATGGATCCGCCGGCCGAAGCGCGCGATGGTGTGATCGTTCGCCTCGATCCCGGCCTGGCCTTCGGCAGCGGCACCCATCCGACCACCGCGCTCTGCCTGCAGTGGCTGGATTCGCTGGTGCTGCGCGGCAAGGACGTGCTGGATTTCGGTTGCGGCAGCGGCATCCTCGCACTCGCCGCGCTGAAGCTCGGCGCGCGCAGCGCGGTCGGCGTCGACAATGATCCGCAAGCACTGGCGGCGACCTTCGACAATGCCGAACGCAACGGCGTCGGCGACGGCCTGCGCGTCTACGCGCCCGAGGAAGAGCCCGAAGCCAGCTACCCGGTCGTCGTCGCCAACATCCTCGCGGTCGCGCTCGACGCGCTGGCGGAAAAGCTCGCGAGCCGGGTCGCGCCCGGCGGCGTGATCGCGCTGTCCGGCATCCTCGTCGGCCAGGAGGGCGCGCTGCTCGAGCGCTATTCGCCCTGGTTCGAAGACCTGCAGGTCGCCACCGAAGGCGACTGGGTGCGCATCACCGGCGTCCGGCGCCCGTAGGAGCGGCTTCAGCCGCGATCACCCATCCCTGCCTGTTCGAGAAGACCGCAGATTCCTGCAGGTTCGGATCGCGGCTGAAGCCGCTCCTACGGGGCGCGGCGATCTAGAATCCCCCGATGCCCCGCCCCGCCTTCTCTACCCCCGCGCCCGTCCCGAAGTCCGACCAGCCCCGCCACTGGCCCTGGGTCGTCGCCGCCGTGGCGCTGACGATCGCGCTGGTGCTGCAGCTGATGCTCGCCGACCGCGCGCGGCTGGCGATGGACGCCGGCTGGCGGCCGCGGCTGCAGGTGCTGTGCGACGTGCTCGGCTGCGACCTGCCGGCGTGGCGCGAGCCCTCGGCATTCCGCGTCACCGCGCGCGAGGTGCGTCCGCATCCGGTGGCGCCCGGCGTGCTGCTGGTGACGCTGAGTTTCCGCAACGACGCGCGCTGGCCGCAGCCCTGGCCGGTGATGGAAATCGCGCTGACCGATCTCGACGACGAGGCCCTCGGCCTGCGTCGCTTCAGCCCCAGCGAATACCTCGGGGCGCCGCCGGAAACCGCACTGATCGCCCCCGGCCAGTCGGCCAGCGCGACGCTGGAGATCCTCGATCCCGGCAAGCGCGCGGTCGCGTTCACCTTCGAATTCCACTGAAGGCATCGCGCGCTGCGCAGCCCGACAGTCACGGTCGCCTCGCCAGCAGGATTGACGTAGACTGCCTGCCCCCCGCGATCCGGGGGGCGTCCGTCGGATGCGGACGAGGAGCCTCCGGAGTCACGCATTGAACCCGCCGCACGCCGCCCGCACGGACACCGCCACCCCCGCCGCCGGCCACACCCCGCTGCGCGACCACGTCGCCCGTTCGGTGCGGCGCTACCTGCAGGACATGAACGGCTGCGAGATCGACGACCTGTACGAGGTCGTGCTGCGCGAGATCGAGGCGCCGCTGTTCGCGGAAGTGATGCGCCACTGCGACGGCAACCAGAGCCGCGCCGCCACCTGCCTCGGCATCAACCGCGCCACCCTGCGCAAGAAGCTCAAGCTCTACGGGCTCTGAGTCCGTCCCCGGTTTCGCCGCCGGTATAATCGCGGCCCTTCCGCAAGGGCTTCCCGATGACCGCCGACCGCCAGCCCGTCCGCCGGGCACTGCTTTCCGTGTCCGACAAGTCCGGCCTCGCCGACCTGGCGCAGGCGCTGCACGCGCGCGGCGTCGAACTGCTGTCCACCGGCGGCAGCGCGAAGGCCCTGCGCGAGGCCGGCGTCCCGGTCACCGACGTCAGCGCGGTCACCGGCTTCCCGGAAATCATGGACGGCCGGGTCAAGACCCTGCACCCGAAGATCCACGGCGGCCTGCTCGGCCGCGAGGGGCTCGACGACGCGGTGATGGCCGAGCACGGCATCGCCCCGATCGACCTGCTGGTGGTGAACCTGTATCCGTTCGCGCAGACGGTCGCGAAGCCCGGCTGCAGCTACGACGACGCGATCGAGAACATCGACATCGGCGGCCCGGCGATGCTGCGCGCGGCGGCGAAGAACCATGCCCGCACCACCGTCGTCGTCGATCCGGCCGACTATCCGGCGCTGGTCGCGGCCCTGGGCGCCGGCGGCACCGACGCGGCGATGCGCCGCGCCTTCGCCGCCAAGGCCTACGCGCACACCGCCGCCTACGATGGCCAGATCGCCTCGTGGCTGTCGCCGCGCGCCGCCGATCCGGACGCGCCGGACGCCTGGCCGAAGACCTTCCACGCCTCGCTGCAGATGGCGAGCGCGCTGCGCTACGGCGAGAACCCGCACCAGCGCGGTGCGCTCTACGTCGAGGCGAACGCGCCGCAGGGCATCGTCGCCACCGCGCGCTTCCTGCAGGGCAAGGAGCTCAGTTACAACAACCTGGCCGACGCCGATGCCGCGCTCGAATGCGTCAAGGCCTTCGACGCCCCGGCCTGCGTGATCGTCAAGCACGCCAATCCCTGCGGTGTCGCGGTCGGCGATGACCTGATGACCGCCTACGACCGCGCGTTCGCGGTCGATCCGACCTCGGCCTTCGGCGGCATCATCGCCTTCAACCGCGAGCTCGACGCCGATACCGCCGCCGAGATCCTGAAGCGCCAGTTCGTCGAAGTGGTGATCGCACCGGCGATCGCCGCCGACGCACTGCCGCATTTCGCGAAGAAGGCGAACGTGCGCGTGCTCGCCTGCGGCGAACTGCGCCCCCACGCCGGCCTCGAGTACAAACGCATCGCCGGTGGCCTGCTGGTGCAGGACGCCGACACCGACGCCCTCGGCGCCGCCGACCTGAAGATCGTCTCGAAGCTCGCGCCGACCGACGCGCAGCTGCGCGACCTGCTGTTCGCGTGGAAGGTGGCGATGTACGTGAAGTCGAACGCGATCGTCTACGCGAAGGACCTGCAGACGGTCGGCATCGGCGCCGGCCAGATGAGCCGCGTCGTCAGCGCGAAGATCGCCGGCCTGAAGGCCGAAGACGCCGGCCTGGTCGTGCCGGGCTCGGTGATGGCCAGCGACGCCTTCTTCCCGTTCCGCGACGGCATCGACGCGGCCGCGGCCGCCGGCATCGCCGCGGTGATCCAGCCCGGTGGCTCGATGCGCGACGCCGAGGTGATCGCCGCCGCCGACGAACACGGCATGGCGATGGTGTTCACCGGCCGCCGCCACTTCCGCCACTGAGGCGAACATCCGGAGGGAGTCGGGCATGGCCAGGCCGCGGAACACGAAAGACACGCCCCGCCCCGCCGGCGGCCAGCTGCAGTGGACGCTCGGCCTGGTCGCGGCGGCGGTGCTGATCGCCTGGGGCCTGATCGCGATGCAGCAGCGCAGCGGTGCCACGAAGGCGGCGGACGCCACCACGGCGGCGGTCGCCGAGGTCGTCGCCGAGATGCGCCGCGGCCTGCCGCAGCCGTTCGCGCCGGGGCTGGTGACCGAATCGATCGAGATCGAGGGCAACCGGCTGATCGTGCGCATCCGCAGCGAGCGCCGGCGGGCCGAGCGTGCGCACCAGGACCGCGCGTCGCTGATGCGCGTCGCCGAGGCGGAACAGGCGCAACTGCTGCAGCTTTGCCAGGACCCCGGTGTCGCGCGTGTGCTGGCGCACGGCGTCACCCTGGTCCGCCGCTTCGTCGACGCCGACGGCGGCCTGTTCTTCGATGTCTCCATCACCGCGGCGGAATGCGCGCCGACCGCACGTACCGGATGAACCCATGAAGATCCTCGTCATCGGCAACGGCGGCCGCGAACACGCGCTGGCCTGGAAGCTCGCGCAGTCGCCGCGGGTCGGCGAAGTGCTGGTCGCGCCGGGCAATGCCGGCACGGCGACCGAGGCGAAATGCCGCAACGTCGACATCGCCGCCACCGACATCGCCGGGCTGCTGCGGCTGGTCGCCGACGAGGGCGTCGCGCTGACCGTGGTCGGGCCGGAAGCGCCGCTGGTCGCCGGTGTCGTCGACGCCTTCCGCGCCGAAGGCCGGCGCATCTTCGGGCCGACCGCGGCCGCCGCCCGGCTCGAGGGCAGCAAGGCCTACGCGAAGGACTTCCTCGCCCGCCACCGCATTCCGACCGCCTACTACGGCGTGTTCGAGGACGCCGCGCTGGCGATCCAGCACGTGCGCGACCACGGCGCGCCGATCGTGATCAAGGCCGACGGCCTGGCCGCCGGCAAGGGCGTGGTCGTGGCGATGACGGTGCACGAGGCCGAGGCGGCGATCGTCGACATGCTCGAGGGCAATGCCTTCGGCGATGCCGGTGCCCGCGTGGTGATCGAGGAATTCCTCGACGGCGAGGAGGCCAGCTTCATCTCGATGGTCGACGGCACGCAGGCGCTGCCGATGGCGACCAGCCAGGACCACAAGCGCGTCGGCGACGGCGACACCGGTCCGAACACCGGCGGCATGGGCGCGTATTCGCCGGCGCCGGTGGTCACGCCCGAGGTGCATGCGCGGGTGATGCGCGAGATCGTCGAGCCGACCGTGCGCGGCATGATCGCCGACGGCGTGCCCTTCACCGGCTTCCTCTACGCCGGCCTGATGATCGACCGCAGCGGCGCGCCGAAGGTGATCGAGTTCAACGTGCGCTTCGGCGACCCGGAAACGCAGCCGGTGATGCTGCGCCTGCGCAGCGACCTGGTCGAACTGGTCGAAGCGGCGATCGACGGGCGCCTGCACGAGGTGAGCGCCGACTGGGACCCGCGGCCGAGCCTCGGCGTCGTGATCGCCGCCGACAACTATCCGGGCAAGCCGCGCACCGGCGACGTGATCGCCGGCCTCGGTGCCGATGCCGGCCCGGACGCGAAGCTGTTCCATGCCGGCACCGCGCTGCGCAACGGCCAGGTCGTGACCACCGGCGGCCGCGTGCTTTGCGCCTGTGCCCTCGGCGACGACATCGCCGAGGCCCAGCGCCGCGCTTACGCGGTCGCGGCGCAGGTCGACTTCGAGGGCGCGTTCTGCCGCAGCGACATCGGCTGGCGCGCCCTCGACCGCACCCCGTAGGAGCGGCTTCAGCCGCGATCACTCACCTCCCTTCTCGCGCCCCCCCCGAGCCCGACACCAGTTCCTGCACCGGCGGTATCAACCGACGATCCCCCCGCCCCAGGCACTGCCCGTCCGCCCAGCGGAAAAAGTACTCTGACCCCAGTTTTCCGACGGAACGCCGCCGCATGGCGCAGAACCAGTTCGACCTGCTGAGGCAGCGGCGCTTCCTGCCGTACTTCGCGACCCAGGCGCTCGGCGCCTTCAACGACAACGTCTATCGGCAGGCGATCATCGGCCTGCTGTTCTACCTGCACGCATCGGCGGCGGAGAAGACCCTCTACGCCAATCTGGCGCCGGCGCTGTTCATCCTGCCCTACTTCCTGTTCTCGGCGACCGCCGGGCAGATCGCCGAACGGCTCGACAAGGCGCGGCTGATCCGCATCACCACCGCGATGGAGATCGCCGTGATGTCGGTGGCGGCGGTCGGCTTCGTCACCGCCAGCCTGCCGGTGCTGCTGGTGGCGCTGTTCGGCACCGGCCTGCAGTCGACGCTGTTCGGGCCGGTGAAGTATTCGATCCTGCCCCACGTGCTGAAACCCGAGGAACTCACCGGCGGCAACGGCCTGGTCGAGATGGGCACCTCGATGTTCATCCTGCTCGGCATGATCGCCGGCGGCCTGCTGATCCAGGAGGGCTCGGCGCCGTCGGCGCTGTGGATGGCCGGCGGCGCGGTGATCGCGCTGGCGGTGCTGGGCAATGCGATCAGCCGGCTGATCCCGCCGGTGCCGTCGACGGTGCCGGACCTGAAGATCAACTGGAATCCGATCCCGGAAACCCACAAGGTGCTGGCGCTGGCGCGGAAACAGCCGGCGGTGCGCAACGCCATCCTCGGCATCAGCTGGTTCTGGTTCGTCGGCACCGTGCTGACCGCGCAGTTGCCGGCCTGGGCCGAGCTGCACCTGGGCGGCTCGCAGACGCTCTACCTGTTCGCCTTCGTGCTGTTCTCGGTCGGCACCGGCACCGGTTCGCTGCTGTGCGAGAAGCTGTCGGGGCGCACCGTGGAGATCGGCCTGGTGCCGCTGGGCGCGCTCGGCATGACGGTGTTCTGCGCCGACCTCTACTTCGCGCGCCCGGGCCTCGCGCCGGTGAGCGGCCTCGACATCGCCGGCTTCGTCGCCAGCGACGGCAGCTGGCGGCTGATGCTCGACCTGGTCGGCGTCGGCCTGTTCGCCGGCCTGTTCATCGTGCCGCTGTTCGCGCTGGTGCAGAGCCGCACGCCGAAGAACGAACTCAGCCGCGTCATCGCCGGCGTCAACATCCAGAACGCCGCCTTCATCGTCGGCGCCGCGATCATCGCGCTGGCGGTGCAAAAATACCTCGGCTGGAGCATTCCGCAGGTCTTCCTCGCGCTGGCGATCGCCAATGCGCTGGTGACGCTGTGGATCTTCTCGATCGTGCCCGAGTTCTTCATGCGCTTCCTGGCCTGGCTGTACATCCGCACGATGTACCGCCTGCGCGCCGAGGGCACCGAGGAGCACGTGCCCGACGACGGCCCGGCGCTGCTGGTCTGCAACCACGTCAGCTACATGGACGCCTTGCTGATCAGCGCGACGGTGCCGCGGCCGATCCGCTTCGTCATGTACTGGAAGATATTCAACACCCCGGGCTTCGGCTGGGTGTTCCGCGCCGCCAAGGCGATTCCGATCGCCAGTGCGAAGGAGAATCCCGAGCTGATGCAGCAGGCCTTCGAGGAGATCGATGCCGCGCTCGCCGACGGCCAGCTGGTCTGCATCTTCCCGGAGGGTGCGCTGACCCGCGACGGCGAGATCGCGCCCTTCAAGTCGGGACTCGAGAAGATCCTCGCGCGCCGGCCGGTGCCGGTGGTGCCGATGGCGCTGCGCGGCATGTGGGCGAGCATCTGGAGCCGGCGCCAGGCCCGTCTGCGCCACCTGCGCATCCCGCGCCGGCTGCGCGCGCGGGTGCAGGTGATCGCCGAAGCCCCGCTGCCGGGGGAAACCGCGACCGCGGCGCTGCTCGAGGCGCGGGTGCGGGCGCTGCGCGGCGACGCCGCCTGATTCCCGGGATCGGCCGCGGGTCGGCGCAGGCTTCCCATTGCCGTGGCGTCGGCTACGATGGCGCGACGTCACCAGGGGAAACGCGATGTACTGCCCGAACTGCGGCCAAGACAACCTCGACTCCGCGGCGCATTGCGCCGCCTGCGGCATGGCGCTCGGCAATGCCGGCGCACCGCCGCCGCCGCCGGGCTACGGCGGTTCCCCGGCCTGGCCGAACCAGAACCAGGCGCAGGGCCCGAAGCCGGACAACTACCTGGTCTGGGCGATCATCGTGACGATCTGCTGCTGCCTGCCGGGCGGCATCGTGTCGATCGTCTACGCGGCCCAGGTCGACAGCAAGTACAACGCCGGCGACTACGCCGGCGCCAGGGACGCCTCCGACAAGGCGAAGCTGTGGGCGCTGATCTCCGCCGGCGTCGGCTTCGTGTTCTCGCTGATCTACGTCGGCCTGAACTTCGCCGCGATCGCGGGCCAGTCGGGCAACTTCTGATGCTGTCGCGGCCCGTCCGCCCGGGCCGGGCGGCGGGCCTCGCCGTCGCCGGCCTCGCCGGCGCCCTGCTGCTGCGCCAGCTGGATCCGAACACCCCGGGCGGCGTGCTGCCGCCCTGCCCGTTCTTCGTGATCACCGGCATCTACTGCCCCGGTTGCGGCACCACGCGGGCGCTGCACGCGCTCGCGCACTTCGACGTCGCCGCCGCGCTGGCGATGAACCCGCTGCTCGTGCTGTGCATGCCGCTGCTCGTGTGGCTGCTGGCGGACATGGCCGGCTGGCGCCCGGCGGCGCTCGTGACGCTGCGCACCCGCGTCGTCGACGCGCGGCCGTGGGCGGTGGTCGTGATCGCGTACGCGGTGATGCGCAACCTGCCGTGGGCGCCGTTCACGTGGCTCGCGCCCGGTGGCGTCGGTTAGCATTCGGAGCACACCAACGGGGAACACGCCATGTACTGTCCGAACTGCGGTCACGACAATCCCGACACCAGCCCGCACTGCGCTGCCTGCGGCACCGCGCTGAGCGCTGCGGCGCCGTCGTCACCGCCGCCGCCGCCGGCCTATGGCGCTCCGCAGGACTTCGGCCAGCCGGCCTACGGCAACGCCGCCCCGACCGGTACCCGGCCGCCGAACCACCTGGTCTGGGCGATCGTCTCCACCGCGATCGCGACGATCGCCAGCATGATGGCCTGCTGCTGCCTGCCGCTGGGTCTCGCGACCGGCATCCCGGCGATCATCTTCGCGAACAAGGTCGACAAGCTGTTCGCCGTCGGCGACGAAGCCGGTGCGCTCGACGCCTCGGGCAAGGCCAAGCTGTGGAGCATCCTCACGACGGTGCTCGGCGCGATCTTCCTGTTGCTCGTCATCCTGTCCTTCGCGCTCCAGGCGATGGGCGTGCTCGACCAGGACTACCTCGAGCAGCTGCGCCGCGACCTCGAAGCCAACCGCTGAGCGATGGCCGCTGCACGCCGGATGCTGTGGATGGCCCCTGCCGGCGGCTTCGTCGCCGCCGGCGTCTGGGCGCTGCGCACCTGGGACCCGAACCTGCCCGGGAACCCCTTCCTGGGCTGTGTCTTCTACGCCGCGACCGGGCTGCACTGCCCCGGCTGCGGCGCCACCCGCGCGCTGCATGCGCTGGTGCATTTCGACCTCGCCGGCGCGCTGGCGATGAATGCGCTGCTGATCCTCGGCGGCCCGCTCGGTCTGCTGCTGGTGCTGCGCGCGCTGCAGCAGCTGCCGGCATCGTTCGAGCCCTGGCTGCGGCCGCTGGCGCGGCCGTGGCTGTGGGTCGGCCTCGTGGCCGGCTTCGGCGTGCTGCGGAACCTGCCGTGGGCACCGTTTTCCTGGCTGGCGCCGGGCTGAGCCGGCACACGCTCACGCCCGCTGCATCCACCGGCTGCTGCACTGGGGTTTCCGCCGAGGAGGGCCGCATCGCATGGTCCAGGCCACGCCGCCGTCCAGCACCGTCACCTTCACGTCCGAAAGCGGCGACCATCTGACGATCCGCGTCAGCGGCTGGCTGTATCCCGATCTCGACACCGCCCGCGAGGCGAACGCGCTCACCGGCGAGATCAGCCTGCGTGCCGGTGCCTTCCGCGGCCGCTTCCACGCCCACCTGCGCACCTGGGACTTCGCCGAACTGCGCGATCAGCTGCGGCGCCTGCTGCGCACGCCGCGCAGCGAGGCGGTGTTCCAGACCCATCAGCAGGCGATCGAACTGGTGATGCGCGGCGACGGCCGCGGCGCCTTCACGATCGCCGGCAAGGCCACCGACGACATCGCCTGGGGCAACCGCCTGCTGTTCGAGTTCTTCATCGACACCGCGCGGCTGGAGAGGACACTCGCCGAACTCGATGCGGTGATGCGCCGGTACCCGGCGCGGCTGGAGCCGGCGGTCCCGGTGAGGACCCACTGACCCGCCCTCCCCTTCCCCCTGTAGGAGCGGCTTCAGCCGCGATCTTCTACTTCCTCGCGCGAAGCGCGGGTTTTCCTGAGAACGTGGGGAGTCGTGAACGGCATCGCGGCTGAAGCCGCTCCTACAACAGAAGTTGGGGCGGTGCGAGGCGTCAGGCGCCGGCGAGCACCAGCAGCGCCAGCACGCCCAGCCAGAGCAGCAGCACCCGCCACGCCAGGCTCATCGCATCGCGCAGCTCCAGCAGGCCCGGCGCCTGCGCGGGGTCGTCGCCGACCCAGGCGTCTTCCGCGGCGAGTTCGCTGGCGACACTGGCGCGTGCGGCGGCACCGAGGAAGCCCACGTCGAGGCGGGCGCCGCCGGCATGCCATTCCCGCCAGGCGCCGAGCACGCGGTCGAAGTCGGCGGCGAGGGCCAGCGCGAAAGTCATCAGCTGCGCCACCGGCCAGTTCAGCACCGCGAGCGTGGTGTGGGCGATGCCGCGCTGGTCCGCGGGCAGACGCCGCTGCGCCTCGCCCTGCGCGCAGAGTGCGACGAGGCGATAGCCGAGCGCGCCCACCGCGCCGGCGACGAGGAACCAGAACAGCACGCCGAACCAGCGCCACAGCGCGCAGCGGAAGACCGCCTCGACCAGCGCCGGGCCCTCGACCACCGGCTCGCCGCCTTCCGGGAACAGCGCCGCGGCGGCCGCGCGCCGCGCATCGGGATCGCGCGCCTCGACCACCGCCTCGACATCGCGGTTCAGGTCGCGCGGACCCCAGGTGTAGAGCAGCACCAGCAGCGCGAACACGAAGGCCGGCAGCCCGAACCAGTGCGCATCGAGCAGGAACTGCAGCGCGCCGACGAACAGCAGCGGCAAGCCGACCGCGATCAGCAGGCCGACGTGGTTCGGCCAGCCATGGCCGGTCTGCCGGCCCAGCCAGTTGAGCCAGCCGACGAACCAGTCGTAGCGCCGCAGCGACGGCAACGCCGTCGGGAACACATGCCCCAGCAGCAGGGCGACGACGACGGCGATCAGGGCGGCGGACATGCCCGGATCATACCCGCGCCCTCCATTCCTCGATCAGCTGGCGGGCGATCGAGATCCGCGGCGACAGCTTCAGCTCGCCGGCGGCGACCGCGGCGTCGAGTTCGGCGCGTGAGAACCAGCGCGCGGCCTCGAGCTCGTCGGTGACACGCGGCTCGACCGGCAGCCCGGTGGCGTGGAAACCGATCATCAGCGAGGTCGGGAACGGCCACGGCTGGGACGCGGCGTAACGGGTTTCGAGCACCGGCACGCCGGCTTCCTCCATGACCTCGCGCGCCACCGCCTGCTCGAGCGACTCGCCCGGCTCGACGAAACCGGCGAGCACCGACCAGCGCTTCTCCGGCCAGCCGACGCCGCGGCCGAGCAGGATGCGCCGGCCGTCGTCGACCGCGACGATCACCGCGGCATCGGTACGCGGATGGTGCTCGAGGCCGCAGCCGGCGCAGCGCAGCAGCCAGCCGGCGCGTTCGCCCGCCAGCGCATGGCCGCAGCCGCCGCAGAAGCGGTTGCGCGCGTGCCAGTGCAGCAGTGCGCGCGCCTGCGCGTAGACCGCCGCCAGCGGCGCCGGCCAGCTCGCCGCCGCGGCGCGCAGGTCGATGCGGCCCGGCAGCGGCTCGGCGAGGTGCTCGTGCGCACGCGCGAACCAGGCCTGGCGGTCGTCGAGGCCGAGGAAGACCGCGTCCGCCGGCAGGCTCGCCGCCAGCGATGCACCGACCGGGATCGCCGGTGCCTCGGGCGCGCCGGTGAAGCGCGCCTGGCCTTCGCCGTCGACCACCAGCACGCGGGCCTGCGGCCAGCGTGCGGCGAGTTCGCCGGGGTTTTCGCGCAGCAGTTCGGCGCGGTCCAGGCCCGGACCGCGGAAGGCGAAACCGGGACCGGGGGCGCTCACGCGCGGCTCAGGCGGAGAAGCTGGAACCGCAGCCGCAGGTGGTCTTCGCGTTCGGATTGCGGATCACGAACTGCGCGCCCTGCAGGCTCTCGCGGTAGTCGACTTCGGCACCCATCAGGTATTGCAGGCTCAGCGGATCGACCAGCAGGGTGACGCCGTCGCGGGTCATCGCCAGGTCGTCCTCGGCCTGCTGCTCGTCGAATTCGAAGCCGTACTGGAAGCCGGAGCAGCCGCCGCCGGTGATGTACACACGCAGCTTCAGCGCCGGATTGCCTTCCTCGGCGATCAGCGCCGCCACCTTGGCGGCGGCGGCGGCGGTGAACTCGAGCGGGGCGTCGAGCTGCTGGTAACTGGCGGTTTCGCTGGACATGGCTGAAGCAATGGGGTCGCCGGCGGCGCCGATCAAGCGCTCTGCGCCTCGGCGCGGGCCTTGCCGCGGGCCGGCAGCGGCACCGCCTTGCCCTCGCCGGCCGCCGCCTCGGTGCGGGCGGATTCGTCGGTGAGCTGCGCCAGCGGCGCGTCGGCGTGGATCAGCCGGCCGGTGATCATCGCCCCGGCGGCCATCTCGACGACCTTGTAATGCAGGTTGCCGGTGACCCGCGCATGCGCGGTCAGCTCGACGCGCTCGGTGGCGTGCACGTCGCCGACGACGCGGCCGCTGATGATCACCACCGGCGCGCGCACCTCGCCCTCGACCAGGCCCTTCTCGGCGATCGTCAGCACCGCCGCGGCGCCGTCCTCGGCGATCACCTTGCCGTGGATCGTGCCCTCGACGTAGAGACCGCCGCTGAAGCTGATGTCGCCGCGGATCTGCGCGTGCGGACCGACCAGGGTTTCGACGGCATGGCCGCCGCGGGGGGATTTGTTGCCTCCGAACATCTCAGTCTCCTCGGGGGGTCGGGGCCTGCCACGGGAACGTCTGTTCCACGGTACCGCCATCGGCCCGCAACTGTACGCGGACGCGCTGGGGCGTGAAGCCGGAGGGCAGCATCACGCTGCCTTCGAGCTGCTGGAAATAGCGGAACGAGAACGGCTGCCCGGGGGCGTTCGGCTGCTGCAGCAGTTCGCCCCAGGCCAGGGTCTGCAGCTTGCCGTCACGCACGCCCTCGACCGACACCCGCGCCTCGCCCTTGCTGATCGCGCCGCGGTTGAGGTTCTGGGTCAGGGTCAGGGTGTAGCGCCAGGCGCCGCCGGCCTCGGGCGCGAAAACCGCCTCGTGCACGGTCAGACCGCGGCGCTGGCCGGTGGCGCCGACCAGCCGCTCGTAGAAGGCGACGTCGGCGCGCAGGCCGGACACCTCTTCCTCGCGCTCGGCGAGGCTGGCCTGCAGCTCGGCATTGGCGGCGCGGCTGATCTGGTCGCTGCGGCGCAGGGTGGCGATGTTCTGCCGCAGCTGGGCCACCAGCGCCTCGGCATTCTTCGCCCGGCGCGCGGCGAGCGCGAGGTCGGCCTCGACCTTGTCCAGCCCCGGCGCGGCGACCCGGGTCGCCCAGGCCCAGGTCGCGACCAGCGAACCCACCCACAGCAGCAGCACGACCGCCAGCAGCACCCGCGCATACGGGCGGTGCGGAACGATCACGAAACGCGGCTCGGGATTCGGCGTGCTCATCGGCGGGAAGCGGGGAGGGCTCGCGAAGGGAAGGGCCGAACTAGGCCGGATCGCGGCGCCCAGCGTCAAGGCGGGCGGCCACTATACTGTGACCGTCGTCACTGTCCGGAGAAGCCGCGATGTCGGAAGCGCACGTCTTCGCCCTCGGCATGGCCCTGGCCTGCCTGGCCGGCGTCCGCGCCTACTTCACGGTTTTCGGCGTCGGCATCGCCGGCCTGATGGGCTGGATCGAACTGCCGGTGGCGCTCGAAGTGACGACCTCGCCATGGGTGCTCGGCACCGCCGGCGCCCTGGCGCTGACCGAGTTCTTCGCCGACAAGATCCCAGGCGTCGACTCCGGCTGGGATCTGGTGCAGACGCTGGCGCGCATTCCCGCCGGCGCCTGGTTGGCGGCGGCCACCCTGTCCGACGACGGCACCCTCGGCAGCGGCGCCCTCGCGCTCGGCGCCGGCGCCGCGCTCGGCACCCATGCGCTGAAGGCCGGCAGCCGCGTCCTGCTCAACGCCTCGCCCGAACCGCTGTCGAACTGGACCGCCTCGCTCGGCGAGGACGCCACCGCGGTCGCGGCGATCGGGCTGGTCTTCGCACACCCGTTCCTCGCACTGGCCCTGGTGCTCGGGGTGATGCTGACGATGACCGCCGTGCTGGTGCTGTGCGTGCGCTGGCTGTGGCGGCGACGGCCCGGGGCATCGCGACCGCTGCGCCAGGGTCCGGCGGCGGCCTGACACATGCGCGAAAGCGGGGGCATAATCCGGAGCCAACCGGGGGCCACGCGATGAATCCGCACGACGAGTCACGACTCGCCGAACACCGCCATGCATTCCTGCGGCTGCTGCCCCGCCGGGTGGAGGCGATCGGTCGTCGCCTGCACCACTTCCTGCAGGAAGGCTGGGACATCAATGGCCTGGCCCTGATGCACGAAGACGCCGAGTGGCTCGGCGCCGCCTGCCGCAAGCACGGCATCGATGCCGCCGGCGAACACTTCTCCCGCCTGCACGCCCTGCTCGGCCAGACCCTGCAGGACCAGGCCCTGCCCGATCCCGCGCTCGGCGAGCGGCTCTGGCACCTGATCGAGGACATCGGCGCGGCGATGCCGGTCGGCGCCGACCTGGCGCCACCGCCGGTGGCCAACCGCGCCGACCACGGCGGCCGCGGCGAAACACCACCGGCGAACTACTGGCGGCGCTGGGGCGACGACGCCCCGCCGGCGAAACTCAGCGAGGTCACCGCGGCCGACATGGCGCTGGAGCCCGAGATCACCGGCGAGATCATCCACGACCCGGTTCCGGTCCGCGGCAACCCCGGGCCGGCGGCGCCGGAGTGGACGATGGCCGAACCGGTCGAGGAACCGCGGGCGGTCGCCGGGCCGCCGCCGGAAGCGCCGGAACTGGAACTGGCACCGACCGAATTCATCAGCGCGGCCGACACCGTGCCCGCGGGCATCGCGCTGGCCCGCGGCGCCCAGTCCCTGGTCGACGACGACGTCGCCGGGCCGGTGCCGGACGTCGTGCTCGGCCCCGACATCCGCCTCGGCGCGAGCGCGCTGGCCGACGTCGATGCGCCGCTGCCGCCGGGCATGGCGGCACCGACCCTGGCGACGTCGCCCGCGGCGGCACCGGCGCAGGCGCCGCTGCCGCCGCCGTTCCGGCAGTCGACGCCCGAACCCATCGTCCCCGAACGGAAGGCGCCGATGCCGACCAACGCGAGCCCGCCGCCCGGAACCCGCATCTACCACCTGACCGACCACGGCCCGCTGTCGCTGGAACTCGACCAGCGCATGGAAGCCGCCGGCTACGAGGTCGAACTGCTCGACAGCGCCGACGAACTGCAGGAACTGCTCGGCGCCTACCCGGCGCACGTGACCCTGGTCGACGCCAGCTTCAGCGACCAGCTCGAGAACGTCGGCATGGCGGTGCGCGCCGCCGCCCAGCGCGTCTCGCAGAAATGCCTGCTGGTGGCGATTTCCCAGGAGGACGACATCAACCTGCGCCTCGCGGCCCGCCGCGCCGGCGTCGACAGCCTGCTGCTCGAACCGACCGCGGGCGGGGTGCTCAAGCGCCTCGGCGCCCTGCTCGACCCGGGCTCGGAACAGCCCTACCGCGTGCTGATCGTCGAGGACGACCGCAGCCAGGCGATGTTCGCCGAGAGCATCCTGCGCAACGCCGGCATGGAGACCGAGGTCGTGCTCGAAGCGCTGGAGGTGCTGCAGGCGCTGCAGGGTTTCCAGCCCGACCTGGTGCTGATGGACCTGCACATGCCGAACGCCAACGGCATCGAGCTGACGACGCTGATCCGCGACCAGGAACAGTTCCTGCACACGCCGATCGTGTTCCTGTCCGGCGAGTCCGACGAGGAGACCCAGTTCGACGCCCTCGACGCCGGCGGCGACGACTTCATCAGCAAGCCGGTGCGCCCGCGTCATCTCATTTCCGCGGTGCAGAACCGCGTGCGCCGCCACCGCGCGCTGGAGGCGCGGCGCAACCGCCGCACCACCCGCATCGCCGAGACCGGACTGTTCGACCGCGACGTGCTGCTCGAATCGCTCGAGGCGGTGATGAGCGAGGCGAACGAGCGCAGCGAGGGCGGCGTGCTCTTCCTCGAGATCGAGAGCGTCAACCTGCTGCGCGACCGCCTCGGCCTGACCGCGCTCGAGCAGCTGCTGACCGAGGTCGGCAAGCTGCTGGTCGAGAAGGCCGGGCCGGTGCCGGGCGCGCGCTTCGGCGACGGCACCTACGTGCTGCTGGACACCGAACACGACGAGGCCGGGCTCGAGGCGCTGGCCGCGCAGCTGCGCGGCGCGCTGGTGCAGCACCCGTTCCAGGCGCAGGGCCATCCGCTGCGCCTGCGGGTTTCGGTCGGCGTCTGCGCGCTGCGTTATCGCTTCCCCGACGTCGCCGCGATCCTCAACGCGGTCGAACGCGTCGCCCGCGAGGCGCGCACCAGCGAGAAGGGCGTGCGCCGCTACGAGCCGGCCAAGCCGACCGAGGAAGCGCGCGAGGCCGCGCTGGTCAAGCAGATCCGCGAGGCGATCGCGCTGAACAAGCTGGAGCTGCTGTTCCAGCCGGTGGTCGCCGTCGCCGGCAGCGACGACTCGCAGTACCAGGTGCTGCTGCGCCTGCGCGGCAGCGACGGCAAGCTGCTGCCGGCGGCCGAGGTGGTGCCGCTGGCCGAGCGCGGCGACTTCATCGACGACATCGACCGCTGGGTGCTGCAGAGCGCGCTGAAGCTGATCCGCGACCGCCGCCTCGAAGGCCGGCCGCTGCGCCTGTTCGTGACCCAGAGCGCGCTGACCCTGTCCGATCCGGCGCAGGCCACCTGGCTGAAGGCCGAGCTGGCCGCACACGACGTGCCCGGCACCGCGGTGGTGATCGAACTACGGCTCGAGGACGCCGCGACCCACGCCGCCACCGTGCGCCAGTTCTGCGACGCGATGGTCGCCGACGGCGTGCAGTTCTGCCTGAGCCAGTTCGAGGCCGGCACGGAATCCGAACGCCTGCTCGACCAGCTGCCGCTGAGCTTCATCAAGCTGGCGCGCAAGTACACGACGACCGCGAGTTCGGCGGCGCTGCGCGACGAGGTCAAGGTGCTGATCGAGCGCGCGCACCGGCACGGGCTGGAAGTCATCGGCCACGGCGTCGAGGATGCGCAGGCGGCGGCGACGCTGTGGATGAGCGGCATCGACTTCATCCAGGGCAACCTCGTGCAGCAGGCCGAGCGCAGCACCGACTTCGACTTCCAGCAGGCCGTACTCTGAGATGGCGCCGGTTCCGACCGCGAACGACGCCCTGATCGTCCGCTGGCTGGCGATCGCCGGCGCCGCCGGGGCCGCCGCGGCGGCGGCGATGGCGCATTTCCGCCCCGGCCTGCACTGGCACACGGTGGCGCTGGTCGCCGCGCTGCTGGCGGTGGCCGGCATCGCCGGCATGTGGCGGGCCTGGCGCAAGCGCGCCACGGCGATGGCCGAAGCCGCCCAGCAGACCGGCGACCAGCACCGCGAGGTCAGCGCGCTGCAGGAGGAACTGGCGCTGCACCGCCGGCTCGAACGCGAACTCACCGAGGCCAAGCAGACCGCCGAGGCGGCGATGATGGCCAAGGGCGAGTTCCTGGCGACGATGAGCCACGAGATCCGCACGCCGCTCAACGGCATCATCCCGATGCTCGACCTGCTGATGAGCACGCGGCTGCAGCCGGACCAGCAGGAGATCCTGCGCACCGCGTTCTCGTCGGCGCGGCAGATGCAGCGCATCGTCGACGACATCCTCGACTACTCGAAGCTCGAGGCGAACAAGGTCACCCTCGAGACCACCAGCTTCAACCTGCGCGAGTTGCTGGAATCGGTGATCCGGCTGATGGAGAAGCCGGCCGAGGGCAAGGGCCTGCGCCTGACCCTGCAGCTCGACCCGGCGGTCCGGCTGGCGGTGCGTGGCGACCCGGTGCGCCTGCGCCAGGTCCTGACCAACCTGCTCAGCAATGCGGTGAAGTTCACCGAGCGCGGCTCGGTCACCCTCACCGTCACCCGCCGCGGCGAGGGCCGCACCCAGCACGACCTGCGCTTCGAGGTCAGCGATACCGGCATCGGCATCGCCAAGGACGGCGCCGACCGCCTGTTCCGCGCCTTCAGCCAGGCCGATGCCTCGACCACCCGGCTCTACGGCGGCACCGGCCTCGGGCTGGTGATCTGCAAGCGCATCGTCGACCTGATGGGCGGCACGATCGGCGTCGATTCGGAACCGGGTCGCGGCTCGACGTTCTGGTTCGAGATCCCGCTGCTGAAGGCCGCCGGCGACGTGCAGGGCCAGCGCAGCGACCTCAACGGCGCACGCGTGCTGCTGCTGAGCACCGACGCCGCGCTGCGCGAGCGCCTGAACCGCGCCGCCCCCGACTGGGGCGTCACGCTGACGGCATGCGAGACGACCCAGGATGCGCTGACGCGGCTGCGCGCGGCGCTGACCCGCGGCGCCACCTGGACCTTCGACCTGCTGCTGGTCGACATGTCGAGCGTGCGCAGCACGGTGATCGCGCTGCACCGCAACCTGCGCCGCACGCCCGAACTGGAAGACCTGCGGGTCGTCTACCTGCAGACCGAGGAGGCCGTTCCGCATGAACTCCAGGGACCGTTCTCGCTGATGCTGCCGCGCACGGTCGGCAGCGGCGAACTGCGCACGGCGCTGAACCGCTTCCTCGCCCAGGCCGGCACGGAAGGGTCGGCCGAGACGGCGGCGGCGCCGGAGCGCGTGCTGGTCGTCGCCGCCGGTGGCGCCGGTTCCGCGTCGTCCTCCTCCGCGGCGCCCGACGACCTGCCGGCCCCGGCCCCCGGCGGCCGCCTGCGCGGGCGGCTGCTGCTGGTCGAGGACAACCCGGTGAACCTGATGGTCGCCCAGCGCCTGGTCGGCCTGCTCGGCCTGCAGTGCGAAACCGCCGAGAACGGCGAGAAGGCGCTCGAGCGGATGATGCTCGGCAATCTCGACCTGGTGCTGATGGACTGCCAGATGCCGGTCAAGGACGGCTACACCGCGTCCAGCGAGTGGCGCCAGCACGAGGCCCGGAACGGGCTGCCGCGGCTGCCGATCATCGCGATGACCGCCAACGCGATGGCCGGCGACAAGCAGAAGTGCCTCGACGCCGGCATGGACGACTACCTGTCCAAGCCGGTCGACCGCCGCCTGCTCGAGGCGACCATCGCCCGCTGGCTGGCGATGCGGCCGTCGGCCGTCGCCGCGCCCGGCGCGGTGCCACCGCCGCGGCCGGTGCCGACCGCGACCGCGCTCGACACGCCCTCGCCGGCCCCGGCGCCGGTCCCGGCTGCCGCCGCGGCCGCGGCCCCTGCCGCGATCCCGGCGACGGGCCCGTCCATTCAGCCCGCCGCGGCCGCGGTCACGCCGGCCACAAGCCCGAGACCTGCTGTCACGGCGCCCGCCACGCCAGCCGCGACGCCGCGCCCGGCCACGCAGCCCGCCACGCCGGCCACGACACCGCCCGCGACGCCGCGCCCAGCTCCGGCGCCCGCCCCGGCTGCTGCCGTGGCGACGCCCCGCCCGGCGCCCGCGCCGGGCATCGCGACGGCCCCGGCGGCGCCTGCCGCTGCGCCGCGGCCGCCGGCGGTGCCGGCTGCCGCAGCCGCCCCATCAGCAGCGCCGGCTGCCCCGGCCCCGGCCGCCCACGCCCAGGCCCCGGCAGCGCCTGCCGCGGCACCGGCGCGCGCACCCGAACCCCTGTCGACCGAACTGCGTGATCCGCCGGTGGCGCCACAGCCGGTGCTGGCGATGGAAGTCGTCGAGGAACTGCAGGCGGTGATGGGCGACGAGTACCTGACCCTGGTCCGGATCTTCCTCGAGGACGCCCCGCGCCAGGTGCGGGCGCTGGAAGCGGCCGCGGCGAGCGGCGACATCAGCCAGCTCGTCGCCCCGGCGCATTCACTGAAATCGGCCAGCGCCAACCTCGGCGCGATGGCCCTGTCGGCCGCCGCCAAGCGCATCGAACTCGGTGGCCGCCAGGGCACCCTGCCCCGGCCGGCGGTCGCGGTGGCGGTGCTGGAGGCCGAGTACCGGCGGGCGGCGATGGCGTTGCAGGGGCTGCTGAAAGGCTAGTAACGAGGGAAGAGTAACGAGTAACGAGTGAATGCCCGCGCTGCGCGCGGATCGCGGCTGAAGCCGCTCCTACACTCGTTACTCGTTACTCTCCACTCGTTACTCGCTTCACCCGATCTGCTTCTGCAGGTAGCTCTGCTCGCCGACGCGGGCGATGAGGTCGAGCTGGGTTTCGAGCCAGTCGATGTGCTCTTCCTCGGATTCGAGGATGTCGGACAGCAGGTCGCGCGAGGTGTAGTCACCGACCGATTCGCAGTGGGCGATGCCGGCCTTGAGGTCGGGCACCGCGGCGTACTCGAGCTTCAGGTCGCACTCGAGCACTTCCTTCGGGCCCTGGCCGATCAGCAGCTTGCCGAGGTTCTGCAGGTTCGGCAGCCCTTCCAGGAACAGGATGCGCTCGATCAGCGCGTCGGCGTGCTTCATCTCGTCGATCGATTCCTTGTACTCGTGTTCCGCGAGCTCCTTGAGCCCCCAGTTGCGGAACATGCGCGCGTGCAGGAAATACTGGTTGATCGCGATCAGCTCGTTGTAGAGCGCGCGGTTGAGATGTTCGATGACCTTGGCGTCGCCCTTCATGGCCGGCCTCCGCGTGTGTGGGGATGCGGGCAGCCTAGTCCCTTGCGCGGAACGATGCGGAAACAGGAACTACTCGCACCCGCCCCCCCCTGTGGGAGCGGCTTCAGCCGCGATGCTCTTCAGAACGTTCGCCGCTTCACAAAAAATCATCGCGGCTGAAGCCGCTCCTACGGAGCGAGCGGGAGAGAGAGAGACGCGGGTCAGGCGGCGACGGCGTAGACCGGCAGGTCGAAGGCCCGGGCAGCGCGATGTTCGGCGAGCAGCTCGGCGGCGTAATCGCCGCAGCTGCCGCAGCCGCTGGCCAGGCCGGTGCGCATCGTCAGTTCGGACACCGTCGTGACGCCAGCTTCGGCGGCGGCGCGGATGTCGCTGTCGGTGACTCCGTGGCAGATGCAGACGTACACGAGCGGCCTCGTTGCTGAGAACGGGTCGCATTCTCCGCGCGAACGCGAACCGTTGTCAACAACGGGTGCGTCGGCCGGCGTGAAGGCCGGCGCCCCGGTTCAGCGACGGGCCGCGGCGATCATCGCCCGCACCCCGGCATGCGCCGCCGGCACCGCGGTGTCGCCGGCCACCCGGCGGGCATGCGGCGCCAGGTGCTCCAGCGCCCGCGCATAGACCTCGCGCTTGAAGCTGACCACGTGCTCGGCCGGGTACCAGAAGTCGACCCAGCGCCAGGAATCGAATTCCGGCTTGTCGCACAGGTCGAAGCGGACCTGCGACTCCTCGCAGTTCATCCGCAGCAGGAACCACACCTGCTTCTGGCCGATGCAGACCGGGCGGTTGCCGCGGCGCACGCAGCGGCGCGGCAGCCGGTAACGCAGCCAGCCGGGGGTGGAGCCGAGCACCTCGACATGGCCGGGCTCGAGCCCGGTTTCCTCGCGCAGCTCGCGGTACATCGCCTCGAGCGGCGTCTCGTCGGTGTTCATGCCGCCCTGCGGGAACTGCCAGCCGTCGCGGTTCACCCGCCGGGCCCAGAAAACACGCCCGTCTTCGTGCATCAGCACGATGCCCACGTTGGGGCGAAAGCCGTCCGGATCGACCACGATCGGACTCCAGAAAAATCGTCTGTCGGCAGGTTGCCACAGGCCCGCGAAGGCCGACAAGCGCGATCCCGGCGCCTCAGCGATGCCCGCCGGGCGGCGGCGCCGGCGGTTCCGGCGGCAGCGTCGCGACGCCGACCTGCACCGACGGATCGGCGACGGGCGACGGCGCCTGCGCCGGTACCTCGGCCGGAATCGCGATCGCCTCGGGATCCTCGGCCAGCATGCGCGCGCTGCGCCAGCGGCCCCAGCGGTAATAGGCCAGGGTCAGCAGCATCGCGACGAAGGCGCTGGCCGGGAAACTCCACCAGATCGCGTCGACACCGAGCCAGGGCTGCAGCCGGTTCGCGAACGGCACCCGCACACCCCACAGCGCGATCGCCAGAATCACCAGCGGCGGCACCACCGCGCCGGTCGAGCGCACGACGCCGGCCAGCACGAACACCACGCCGAAGAACAGGAACGAGCCGACCGCGATGTGGTTCAGGTGCCGCGCCACCGCCAGCGCCTCGCTGCCCGGCGGCAGGAACAGCGCCAGCGTGTACTGGTCCAGCAGGATCAGCGGCGCGATCAGCGCCCCGGTCAGCAGGAAGTTGAAGCCGACGCCGGCCTTCGCGGTGGCGTCGACCCGCGGCCACAGGCCGGCGCCGACGTTCTGCGCCGCCATCGTCGAACAGGCGGCGCCGATCGCCATCGCCGGCATCTGCACATAGGTCCACAGCTGCAGCGCGGCGCCGTAGGCAGCGGTGGTGGCGCTGCCGTAGGCGTTCACCATCGCGATCATCGCGATCATCGCCAGCGAGATCATCACCATCTGCGCGCCCATCGGCAGGCCCTTCACGATCAGCGCCCGCACGATCGCCGCATCCGGCCGGTACAGCCGGCGCTCGTGCCGGCTGATCCACAGCGGGTGCCGGCGGTGGCGCAGCCAGCCCAGCAACGCCGGCAGCGCGATCGCATTGGCGATCAGGGTCGCCCAGGCGCTGCCGGGCACGCCGAGGCGCGGGAATGGCCCGGTCCCGAAGATCAGCAGCGGCACCAGCACGATGTCGAGCGCGACCGCCAGCAGCAGGAACAGGAACGGCGTGCGGGTGTCACCGGCGCCGCGCAGGATCGCGGTCAGGAACGCGAACGCGTACAGCAGCGGCAGGGCCAGGAAGAAGATGCGCAGGTAGCCGGTGGCGTCGGCGAGCGCGGCGGCCGGCGTGTCCATGCCGCGCAGCACCGCCGGCGCCGCGAACCAGCCCAGTACCGCCAGCAGCACCGACAGGCCGATGAAGAACGTGGCGCTGGTGCCGATGACCCGCCGCGCCCCCGCCAGGTCCTGGCGGCCGATCGCCTGCGCCACCAGGATCGTCGACGCCATGCCGAAGCCGAACACGCCACCGAGCAGGAAGAACATCACGTTGTTGGCGTTCGCCACCGCCGACAGCGCCGCCTCGCCGACGTAGCGGCCGACCCAGACCGCGTTCACCGAACCGTTCAGCGACTGCAGCACGTTGCCGCCGAGGATCGGCAGCGCGAACACGAACAGGGTGCGGGCGATCGGGCCGCGGGTCAGGTCGCGGGGCTGGGCGGACATCCGGGATCTCGGCGGCGGCGGCCCCGACGAGGCTCCGGCAACCCCCGTGTCGGGAACGTGGATTTGACAGCACCGGCCCCGAAGCCCGAGAATTCGCGCCCCTGTCCGCAATGGACAGCGCGCGATGGCTATGTAGCTCAGCCGGTTAGAGCACAGCACTCATAATGCTGGGGTCGGTGGTTCGAGTCCACCCATAGCCACCATTTCGCAGCTAATTGGGGCCAAGAATCTGGCTTCCATGATGCGACATTTCTTAAAGCACCTGGGTACGGATCTAGTAGCCAACTAGGTGGTGAGTCCGGTGAGTAGCGGGTCCGGTCCAGCCCCGAACAGGCCGGTGCTGTGTTCGCTCATTCGTGAAGGGTCAAGGGCGTCAATCGTTCACTCTTTGGCCCGACGCAACGCGAACTCTGAATCGACCAGACTTTCGTAGCAATTCATAAGGGAAGGTCTGAACAAGTCGCCCGAAGTGTGCTGAGATTGCGCGAAGCGGACAAGGGCGCGATCGATGGACCAGATGAGCTTCGGCGACGCGGAATACGCTGCCAAGAAGAAGACGACCCGGCGCGAGGTGTTCCTCGCCGAGATGGACAAGGTCGTTCCCTGGGATTCGCTGCTGAAGGTGATCGTGCCTTTCTACCCGGTGGCCGGACGCGGACGGCGGCCTTATCCGGTGCAGACGATGCTGCGTGTGCACCTGATGCAGAACTGGTTCGGCCTGAGCGATCCGGCGATGGAGGAGGCGCTCTACGAGATCAGCTCGATGCGCAAG
>NZ_AUFF01000009.1 GCF_000426365.1 Arenimonas composti TR7-09 = DSM 18010
TACGAGCCGCGCAGCGAGCCGCGTCCGGCACCGACGCCGCGTTACGAGCCGCGCAGCGAGCCGCGTCCGGCACCGACACCGGCGCCGACACCACGCTACGAACCGCGCTCCACGCCGACGCCGGCGCCGGCACCGACGCCGCGTTACGAGCCGCCGCGGCGTGAATCGGGAGGTGAAACGAGACGTGGGTCACAGAATCGGGAACGCGAGGACTGAGCGGCTCGCGATGGCCTCGTTTCGTATTGCGAAGCGTATCCGTGCGGCGCATTCTTGGGCCGCCAACTGACCTTATGCGTCGCTAAGTGACGCTGGCGCGCCGCCCCCCTTTGGCGCGCACCCTGTTCGGCGCCCGGCATCAGGTCCCCTGGATTCCCCCTGTTCCAAGACCCGCCGGGCGCCGACTTTTTTCGAGTCGCGGCACCGCCGACACGCCACCGACGCACGACGCGCAACGCCCGTCGAGGCGACAGCGCTGCTTACCGTTGCGCGAGGCGACGCGGGCACGCGTTCGCGGCGAGAATAAAAAAGGGCCGGCAATTCCCCCCGGAATTGCCGGCCCCAGGCGACCCTGCCACGCGCCTGACCAGCCCCTGTTCAGTCTGGTCGACGCCCCCCGGCGTTGGCCGTGGCAGGTGCCCTCTTGGGAATGCAGGAAGCGTGCCAAGCTCTGCACGTCGTCTTCACGCCGATCCGCGCAGGCGACGCAGTCACCGATAATCACCCCGGTTCCAGGGATCGAGTCATGCAGGAATACGACGTCATCGTCATCGGCGGGGGGCATGCCGGTACCGAGGCTGCGCTCGCCGCGGCGCGTGCCGGCGCGCGCACGCTGCTGCTGACGCACAGCATCGAGACGATCGGGCAGATGAGCTGCAACCCGGCGATCGGTGGCATCGGCAAGGGCCACCTGGTGCGCGAGATCGACGCCCTCGGCGGGGCGATGGGGCGCGCCGCCGACCGCGCCGGCATCCAGTGGCGCACGCTCAATGCCAGCAAGGGGCCGGCGGTGCGCGCGACCCGCGCCCAGTGCGACCGCGTGCTCTACAAGGCCGCGATCCGCCGGATCGTCGAGAACCAGCCGAAGCTGCAGCTGTTCCAGCAGGCGGTCGACGACCTGCTGATCGAGGGTGACCGCGTCGCCGGCGTGGTGACGCAGAGCGGGCTGAGCTTCCGCGCGCCGGCGGTGGTGCTGACCGCCGGCACCTTCCTCGCCGGCCGTATCCACGTCGGCCTGACGAACTACGCCGGCGGCCGTGCCGGCGACCCGCCGGCGA
This sequence comes from Arenimonas composti TR7-09 = DSM 18010, assembly GCF_000426365.1. Taxonomy (GTDB): domain Bacteria; phylum Pseudomonadota; class Gammaproteobacteria; order Xanthomonadales; family Xanthomonadaceae; genus Arenimonas; species Arenimonas composti. Next base: position 1,275 of record NZ_AUFF01000009.1, read on the forward strand.
CGACGCTGGCGCAGCGCCTGCGCGACCGCGCCGGCGACGGCCTGTTCGCGGTCGACCGCCTGAAAACCGGCACGCCGCCACGCATCGACGGCCGCACGATCGACTACACCGGCCTCGCCGAACAGCCCGGCGACACGCCGATGCCGGTGTTCTCCTTCCTCGGCAGCACCGCCGAACATCCGCGCCAGATCTCGTGCTGGATCACCCATACCAGCGAGCGCACGCATGAGATCATCCGCGGCGCGCTCGACCGCTCGCCGATGTATTCCGGCGTGATCGAAGGCGTCGGCCCGCGCTACTGCCCGTCGATCGAGGACAAGGTCGTGCGCTTCGCCGAGAAGGCCTCGCACCAGATCTTCATCGAGCCGGAAGGACTCGACACCCACGAGATCTATCCGAACGGCATCTCGACCTCGCTGCCCTTCGACGTGCAGCTGGAGCTCGTGCGCTCGATCCGCGGCTTCGAGCACGCGCACATCACCCGCCCGGGTTACGCGATCGAATACGACTATTTCGATCCGCGCGGGCTGAAGGCCTCGCTGGAGACCAAGTCGGTCGCCGGCCTGTTCTTCGCCGGCCAGATCAACGGCACCACCGGCTACGAGGAAGCGGCGGCGCAGGGCCTGCTCGCCGGCCTGAATGCCGCGCGCTTCGTGCAGCAGCGCGAGGCCTGGTGCCCGCGCCGCGACGAGGCCTATCTCGGCGTGCTGGTCGACGACCTCGTCACCCACGGCACCACCGAGCCCTATCGCATGTTCACCAGCCGCGCCGAATACCGGCTGCAGCTGCGCGAGGACAATGCCGATGCGCGCCTGACCCCGGTCGGGCGCGAGCTCGGTGTCGTCGACGACGCACGCTGGGCGGCGTTCGCGCGCAAGTGCGACGCGGTCGAGGCCGAGCGCGCGCGCCTGCAGGCGATCTGGATCAGTCCCGGTTCGCCGGCCGCGCGCGACCTCGAGGCCGCGACCGGCGTGACGCTGAGCCGCGAAGCGACCGCGCTCGACCTGATGAAGCGGCCGGAGCTGGACTACGCCACGATCACCGCGCTGCCCGCGCTGCAGCCGGCGGTGGCCGATGCCGCGGTCGCCGAGCAGGTCGAGATCGGCGTGAAGTATTCCGGCTACGTCGAGCGCCAGCGCGAGGAGATCGAGCGCCAGCGCCGGCACGAGGCGACGCGCATTCCGGCCGATTTCGAATACGCCGGCGTGCCCGGCCTGTCCGCCGAGCTGCAGGACAAGCTCGCGCGCGTGCGTCCGGAAACGATCGGCCAGGCGCAGCGCATTCCCGGCATGACGCCGGCAGCGATCTCGCTGCTGCTGGTGCGGCTGGCGAAGCAGCGCGGCCGCCAGGTCGCCTGAACCGGTGACGCCCCACCGTCCCTGGCAGGCGCGGCGGCTGGCGCGCCGGCGCCGCCTGCGCCGCTGGCTGCGCAGGCTGCCGCGGCGGGCCACGGTCGGCCGCTACCCGGTGATCCGCCGCTTCGCCGACGCCGCCCGCGCGCGGCCCTGGCTGTGGTCGTTCCGGCACCGCGAGGTGATGGTGTCGATCTACGCCGGTTCGGTGCTGGCGCTGCTACCGACCTATGGCTTCCAACTGCTGCTCGGCTTCGCGCTCGCGGTGTGGCTGCGCGGCAATCTCACGGTGATGACGGCGCTGCAGATGGTCGTCAACCCGCTGACGATCGCGCCGATCTACGCCGGGACCTGGGCGCTCGGTTCCTGGCTCGCCGGCGCCGCCGGCGTCGACCTCGGCGACGGCGGCGATCCGCGCACGCATGCCGCGGCGCTGGTGATCGGTGGCATCGTGGCGGGGCTGGGGTTTGCGCTCGTGCTCGATGTGCTCTGGCGGATTGGTGCGTGGGAGGCGGCGGTGTTTCGGGAGCGGGTGCGGGCGGAGGCGGGGGGAGCGTTTGAATCTGAAGGCAAGTAGTGGATAACAAACAGCAAGTAGCAGGCGGGCGGCGCGGCCGCGCCGGGGGGGGGAGAATGAAAGAAAGAAATTCGATGACGTGGCAGGCGCCCGCGACCCGTTCGCCGCGCACCCGCTCACTACTTCTTATTTGTTATCCCTTACTTTTCCTTCTCAACAGCCCCGAAGCCGCCGCCGCCGAGCCCGCCCCCTGGCCACTCCCCGCCCCGGCCACCGCCTCCGCCCCCAACCTCACGCTCACCTCCGACAACGGCCTGCTGCTGAGCTGGCTCGAGCCGTTCGGCAACGGCCACCGGCTGCGCTACGCGATCCATCGCGGCGACGACGCCGGTGCCGGCTGGAGCGACGTCGCCACCGCGGCGGCGGGCGAGGACTGGTTCGTGAACTGGGCCGACGTGCCGTCGATGCTCGCCACCGACGACGGCGCGCTCTGGGCGCACGTGCTGGTGCGCAACGGCAGCGCCACCTACGCCTACGACACCCGCCTGTTCCGCAGCGACGACGGCGTCGCGTGGCAGGCGCTGGGGCCGGTGCACGACGACGGCACCGCGACCGAACACGGCTTCGCGACGCTGTGGCCGCGCCCCGGTGGCGGCCTCGGCATCGCCTGGCTCGACGGCCGCGAAACCCGCGCGGGTAGCGGCCACGACGGCGCCGACGCGCATGCCGGCCACGGCGAAGGCGGCGGCCTCGAACGCGCGATGACGCTGCGCGCCGCCAGCTATCGCGGCGCCGCGAAGCTCGGCGACGTACGCCTGGACGCCGCCACCTGCGACTGCTGCCAGACCGACAGCGCGGTCGACGGCGATACCGTCTGGCTCGCGTGGCGCGATCGTGCCGAAGGCGAGGTGCGCGACATCCTCGTGATCCGCAACGACGACGGCCGCTGGGACGCGCCGGTCGTGGTGCACGCCGACGGCTGGGTGACCCCGGGCTGCCCGGTGAACGGGCCGGCGGTGACCGCCCGCGACGGCACTGCCTGGGTCGGCTGGTACACCGAAGCCGGCGGCGAGCCCGAGCTGCGCGTCGCCCGCAGCGCCGACGGCGAAACCTTCGCGCCGCCGCGCACGGTGACCGCCGGCGCGCATGTGCTCGGCCGCGTCGACATCGCCGCGGATGCCGACGGCGTCTGGTTCGCGTGGCTCGAGGAAGAGGCCGGCGCGCAGTCGCTGTGGCTCGCGCGCTTCGACCCCGCGCTCGGTAGCGAAACCTTGCGCGTGAAGGTCGCCGACATCGCCGGCCGCGGCCGCGCCACCGGTGTGCCGCGGCTGCAGGTACGCGACGGCGCGGCGTGGCTGGCTTGGACCGAGGTGGTCGACGGCAAGCCGCGCCTGCGCGGCGCCCGCGTGCGTCCCTGAGCCGTACCCGCTAGTACGGTTTCGGGCTTTGTTTTAAGGTGACGCGGTTCCGCAGGGACCCAACAAGGAGTTACCGATGCCCCGCTTCCACCGTCTGGCCGGCGCCGTCGCGCTCGCCCTCGCCTGTGCCGGCACTGCCCAGGCGCAGCAGTTCAGCAGCTTCGTCGTGTTCGGCGACAGCCTCAGCGATTCCGGCAACATCGCCGCGTTCCAGGGCCTGCCGCCGGGCAACAGCTTCACGACCAATCCGGACGCGGTCGCGGCCGAACTGATCGCCGCCGCCTACGGCCTGCCGGGCGGCCCGTCGCTGGCGGGTGGTCCGAACTTCGCCTGGGGCGGTTCCTGCGTGAATCCGGTCGGCCCCTGCCTCAACCCGGTGCCGCGCATCCCGACCCAGATCGACCAGTACCTGGGCCTGACCGGCGGCCGCGCCGACCCGAACGCGCTCTACAGCATCTGGGGCGGTGCCAACGACATCTTCGCGACGCTCGCGCTGGATCCGCTGAATGCGCAGGCGAACACGCTGGCGGCGGCCTCGGCCTACGTCGGCCAGATCGCCCGCCTGCAGGCGGCCGGCGCCAACTACGTGATCGTCTACAACCTGCCGAACCTCGGCATCACCCCGCAGTTCGGTCCGACGGCGAATGCCGCCGCGGTCACCCAGATCACCTACCTGTACAACACCGCGGTGAACACCGGCCTCGCCCAGCTCGGCGACGGCATCATCCCGATCAACACGTTCGGGCTGATCGAGGAGATCGTCGCGAACCCGTCGCTGTACGGCTTCACCAACGTCACCGGCCAGGCCTGCGGCGCCGGCTCGAGCTCGGTGGCCTGCGGCCCGGCCGGTTCCGGCCTGCCGTACACCTACGCCCCGGGCAGCGCCACCTGGCTGTTCGCCGACGGCGTGCATCCGACCGGTTACGCGCACCGCATCCTCGCCAGCGTCGTCGTCTCGACGATCGCCGCGCCGATCCAGGTCTCCTACGCCGGCGAAGCGGGCGTGCAGGCGGCCGACGACCATTCGCGTGCCGTCAGCGACGAGCTGATGGCCGACTTCGCCCTCGACCTCGAGGTCGGCAGCGTGCGTGGTTACGCCACCGCGCAGTTCGGCGAGCAGGACTTCGAAGGCCAGCCGGGCGTGAGCGCCGGCAGCGCCGACATCGTCTCGCTGACCCTCGGCGCCAACCAGCGCATCAGCGAGAACGCGTGGTGGGGCGCGGCGCTGACGATGGGCCGTCACGACAACGACATCGCCGGTGCCAACCTCGACAGCCGGCCGGTGATCGCCTCGCTGCACGGCGCCCTGCAGTTCGGCGGCGGCGGCTGGGTCAGCGGCTCGATCGGTGGTGGCAGCACCGACATCGACATCAGCCGCTTCATCGAGATGGGCGCCACCGTGCGCACCGAGCGCGGCTCGACGAGCGCCTCGCAGTGGAATGCCGAGATCGGCCTCGGCTGGCTGTTCGGCCAGCCCGGCGGCTTCCAGCACGGTCCGTTCATCGCCGGCCGCTGGGTGAACCAGGACATCGACGGCTACGCCGAGGAAGCGGCGACCTCGACCTCGCTGAACTACGCCGAGTTCAGCCGTGACTCGATGGTCACCTCGTTCGGCTACCAGCTGTTCGGTGGCGGCAACAGCACGGTGCGCCCGTACCTGCGCGTCGCCCACAACGAGGAATCGGAAGACGGCCAGATCTGGGTCAACGCCGGTTCGAACTCGATGAACGGTCGTTTCACGATGCCCGGCTTCACCCCGACCCAGGACTGGATCAGCGCCGACCTCGGCCTGAACTGGGCCTTCGGCGAGTCGTCGTCCTTCTTCGCGTCCTACAGCGGCATCTTCAGCAACGACGATCAGGACCGCTCCAGCATCAGCATCGGTCTGCGCACCACGTTCTGACCGCTGCGGGTTCGTGTCTCATCGGAAAGGCCGCCTCCGGGCGGCCTTTCTCTTTGCCCTTCGCGTGTGGTGCGTCCCGCGCGTGCGGCCGCTCCGGTGCATCGGCGGCGTCGCCGCGCTGCAGGGCAGCTTCCGGCGGATGCGGACGCCGGGGTGAGGGTTCTCGCGCCGGCCTCGCCGAGGACCACGAGCTCGTTTCCTCCTCGCGGCTCGGAAAGCGACTCGTGGCCCTCGACGAGGCCGGCCCGGAATCGCGTCACCCGGCGACGGCTTCGCCGGAAGCCGCCACGCAGCGCCGCCACGCCTCGATGCCCGGCCGTGGCCGCAAGCGCGGGAGATCCGCAGGCGAAGGACAAAGCGAAACGCCGTCCGCATGCGCCTTCGCGCGCACGCGCAGCAGCGCCCGGAACGTCGTGCAGTCTTGTGGTCGTTCGTCCGCGCGGTTCGTCATTCGCGTGTCGCGGGACGATTTGCGACATCGCGATCGCGAGCGTCGTCACGACCGAACGGCGGCTCGCTCGGCTGGTGACGTGAGTTCGGGTGTACACGTGCTCTTGCGTGGCCGTCTGGCTGTTTTCCGGGCGGGATGACCGCCGGGGGAAATCGGGGCGCCGCCGTGATGCATGGTCGTTGCCTTGAGCGGAGGCAGGATGCCGGAGCGCACCCGCCTGAGCTGGCCAGGGATGGCGCTCGCGACGGCGGGGCAAGGTAACGAGCATGCAGCGCGGTGGCGCGGCCTCGGATGTCGCTGCGGTCGCGCCCGCCCGGAAAACAGCCGGACGGCCACGCAAGCCGCAGCGGGGGCTAGCGTTCGCGGCGCCAGTTGAGGGAGGCGGCGTTTTCGGCGCCGGATTCGATGCTGATGTCGAAGTCGCGCGTGAGCAGGTATTTGAGCGTGACGACCTGCCCCGTCCCGATCAGCGACACCCCGTAACTGAGGAAGAGCCGCGGCGACACGTACTTGCCGACCGTCAGCGTGGCGCCGCCGAGGTTGCGCGAATCGGCGACACCGGCCTCGTCGAGGCCGAGCTTGGCGCCGAGCTGCTGGGCGACGAGGTTGCCGCCGGCGCCCAGCGCCAGCGCGGCGGCGCCGAGCTGTTCGCTCTCGCCGCTGGTCGTGGTGCGCAGCGGCCGGCCGAACACCAGCCAGCTCAGTGCCTCGCTGGTCGACATCGCCGGCGTCGAGGTGATCGTCGTCTGCGGCCGGCGCGCGGTGCCGCGCACCTGCACGCCGACGGTGACGCTGTCGAACTCGCGCTCGGCGCGGATGTCGAGGGTCGGATCGTCGTAGGGCGAATCGGCGAATCCGAGGCGGGCCTGGGTGATGCGCAGCGACTGGCCGTAGGCGCGGTAGTCGCCGCTGACGGTCAGCGTGCCGGAAGCGGTGGCGCGGCGGCCCGGGCGCTCGCTGAGCGCGAGGTTGCCGGCGATGCGGCCGTCGAGGCCGAAGCCGAGCAGTTTCACGTCGTCGCCGAGACGCACCTGGAACTGCAGGTCGAGCGGGCGGCTGCGTTCCCCGGCCGGATCCACCGGGTCGACCACGATGACGTCGGCCGAGGTGCCGACGCTGCCGTCGAGCGCCTCGAGGTCGATTCGGGCTTCCGGCACCGTCAGCGAGCCGCGCACTTCCAGCCGGTCCGGCAGCCAGCGCAGCGCCAGGTCCGGGGCCGCGACCGCGTACAGCTCGGCGGTGCTGGCCAGGGTCACATTCTCGCCGCGCAGCGTGAGCACCAGCGGCACGGTGTCGTCGTCGACATCGAGGCTGCCGCCGACGTGCAGCACACCTTCGCCCGAGCTCACCCGGCCGTCGAGCACGACGCTGCCGTCGGGGGCGCCGGTCAGGCGGATATCGCCGTCGTGCAGCTTCACGCCCAGCGCCGGCAGTTCGGCGGCGAAGCCGGCGAGGCGGGCATCGCCGGACAGCAGCGGCGTGGCGCGCGTGCCGGCGAGGCGCAGCTGCCCGCTCAGCGTGCCGACCGGTACCGCGACGTCCTCCGAGAACAGTTCCAGCCAGGTGAGGTCGCGCACGTCGAGGTTGAACTCGCCGGTGAGCGCCGCGTCGTCGGCGAGGCCGGCGCTGAGGTCCGCGCCGAGGCTGCCGTCGTCGGCGAGGCCGGCGCGCAACCCGGCCTGCAGGCGGCCGCCGCCGTCCGGGCTCAGTTCGGCGGTGAGCACGAGGTCGCGCCAGCCGAAGACTTCGCGCTCCAGGTCCTCGGCCAGACGCAGGCCGGCGCTTGCGGACGTGAGCGTCAGGCGGCCACCCCAGCCGGCGGCGGTCTGCTGCAGCCGACCCTCGAGGTCGAGCGTGCCGACCGCCTGCAGGGCCACGCCGGTGTCGTCCGGCAGCCAGGGCTGGACCAGCGCCAGCGGCAGACCGTCGCCGTCGACGTCGATGACGCGGCCCTCGGCGCGCGCGCACAGGCGGCCGCCGGGGTCGGAGGCGAGCAGGCAGGTGCGCTCGAGCTGGACCTGGTCGCCCGCGAACCGGAAGCCGGCTGGTGCTTCCAGACGCAGGCTCGGTCCGCGCTGCGGGACCAGCTGCAGGCGGTCGAGGCGGCCGCGCCAGCCGTCGGCGGCATCGACGAGCAGGCCGGCGAGGGCCAGCCGGCCGGCGGCCGCTTCGGCTTCCGCGGCCAGTTGCAGTTCGGCGCGGCTGCCGCGGCCTTCGACGTGCAGGCGCTCGACGGCGGTGCCGGCCAGCTGGAGACCTTCACCATCGAGGCGGAGCTGGCCGTCGCCGCCGCGGGCGGGCAGGGTCCCGGCCAGGCGCAGGGCCGTGGCGCGGTGGTCGCCGAAGGCCAGGTCCTGCGCCTGCAGGTCGGCGTCGATCGCCAGCGCCGCGCTGGCGCCGTGCAGGCGGAGATCGCCTTCGAGCCGGCCGGCGAGGTCGCCACGCGCGTCGACGAGCTGCAGCGGCGACGCGCTGATCGCCAGGTCCCAGCGCGCACCGAAGACGCCGCGCGCCCGCAGCTGCGAGTCGCCCAGACGCAGGTCGGCCTCGCCCTCGCCGCGGTCGCCCCGCCAGTCGACGTGGACGTGGCCGGCGAGCGGGCGCTCGCGCAGCGTGCCGCCGAGATCGTCGAGGCGCAGCGTGGCAGCCCAGTCGCCGCCGGCGTCCTGCTGCATGCGCAGCTGCGCCCGGCCGTCGACGTGGCCGGGGAAGTCGGGCGCGAAGAAGCCGGGGTCGAAGCCCGCCAGGCCGGCCTCCAGCGCGATCTCCGGTGCCGGTGCCCAGCGGTAGCCGCCGCTGCCGTCGAGGCGGCCGTCCGGGGTCGTCGCGCGCAGGGTGTCGAGGCGCAGGTGCTCGCGGTCGCCTTCGCCCGCGGCGACGACCTCGGCGCGCAGGCCGGCGCGCGCGGCGACGAGTTCGGCCTGCAGGGTCCAGGCATCGAGCGTGCCCTGCACGTTCGCGCTGCCGGCCAGGTCGACGGCGGGCTGCGCCGGATCCCCCGGCTGCAAGTGCAGGCCGGGCGTCGTCGCGCGCAGGTCGACGACGCCGGCATCGGCGAAGGCCAGGGTGCCGGCGATTTCGAGCGGCCCCTGCGCCAGTTCCAGCGCCAGCGGCGCGGCGGTCACCGCGGTTTCGGCCAGCACCAGGCGCGAAGGCGCGATGCCCGCGACGAAGCCGCCGAGGTCGACGTCGCCGTGCAGGTCGAGCGCGGCGCCGGTCCCGTCGACGGTCAGGTGGCCGCGCCAGCGCGTCGCTTCCGAAGGCTCGCCGGTCGGGTCGAGCAGCGCCGGGTCGAGGCCCTCGACATCGGCGCGCAGGGTCCAGCGCGGTGCGTCGCTGTCGCCGTCGCGCACGACCGCCTGCAGCACGACCGGCTCCGGCAGGGCGCCGCCGATGTCCAGTTGCAGCGCGCTGTCGAGGTCGCCATGCAGGCGCAGGTGCAGTTCCGGCGCCGTCGTGCCGTCGCCGGCCGGCAGCCTGAGGTCGACCTGCAGGTCGCTGGCGAAGCGGCGTGCCGGCCGGTAGTGGCCACGCAGCACGGCGTCGCCGCGGTCGCTCGCCAGCCGTGCTTCCTCCAGTTCGAAGCCGTCGTCGCGCAGGCGCACCGCGCGGGCGTCGAGGCGGCGGATGTCGACCAGCTCGTCGTCGCCGCGGCGCACGGCGAGGCCGTCGATCGCCAGTACCGTGGTGTCGATGGCCAGGGGCATCGGCAGGCGCGGCAGCAGGTCCGGCCAGGTCGGCAGCGTGAACGGCGCGGGTTCGGCCTCCGGCGGCAGCACGAGTTCGGCGTCCTCGACTTCGAGCCGGTCGAGCTGCAGGCGGCGGCCGAGCACCGGCAGCAGGTCGGGGTCGAGCAGCAGGCGCTCGGCACGGAAGACCACGCCGTCGTGGTCCCAGACCACGCCGCGCAGTTCCAACGGGCCGCTGACGACGCCTTCCGCGGATTCCCAGCGCAGCGCCCCGGGTGGCAGCCGGGAAACAATCTGGCCGAGCAGGGTGTCGCGGCCACCGGTGGTCGCCAGCAGCCAGAACAGCAGCGCGCAGGCCAGTACCAGCACGCCGCCGACGAAGACCGCCGCCCAGTTCAGGCCACGGCGCAGGCGGCTGCGCGGCGGCCGCGGGGCAGGGGCGGGGGCGGTGTTCGCGGCGTTCACAGGTCCGGCCCGATGTTCAGGTGCAGCTGGATCGCGCCCTGCGCCTGGTCGCCGAAACCGTGCGCGATGTCGATGCGCACCGGCCCGACCGGCGAGCGCCAGCGCAGGCCGATGCCCGCCGCCGGCTGCACGTCGAACGCCTCGTCCCAGGCGCTGCCGGCGTCGACGAAGACCGCGCCGCCCCAGGAGCGGTTGAACATGCGCTCGAACTCGACGCTGGCGACGAACAGGTGCTTGCCGCCGAGCACGTAGCGGCGCTGGTCGGCCGGGTCGGTCACCGATTCGCCGATCTCGCGCCAGCCGTAGCCGCGCACGCTGCGGTCGCCGCCGGCGTAGAAGCGCAGCGACGGCGGGAAGGCCGCGAAGTCGTCGCTGAGCGTGGTGCCGGCCTCGGCGCGCAGCAGCAGGCGGTCGCGGCGGCCGAAGGCGTGGATCCAGCGGCCTTCGGCGCGCAGCTGCACGAAATCGATGTCGGAGCCGATGCCGGTGTGGCCGGCGCGCAGCTCGACGGTCAGGGCGCGGGCGTTGCGCGGGTAGAGGATGTCGTCGCTCTCCGACCACTGCGCCAGCAGCGACGGGAACACCAGCGAGCTGTAGCGGGTCTCGAAGCCGGTGCTGAAGTCGGCCCAGCGCTCGCGGCGCAGGTTCAGCGCCGCGCTCAGGGTCCAGTCGCCGAGCTTGCCGCTGCGGCCGCCGACCACTTCCAGCAGTTCGGTGTCGAGGCCGTCGATCTGTTCCTGGCGCAGGCTCAGGCCGAAGGTGTACCAGCCGTCGAGCCAGGTGAAGGCCGGGATCCGGTACTGCGCGCTGAGGTCGTTGCGGCGCTCGGCGAGGCTGGCCTGGGCACGCAGCTTGTGCCCACGCGCATTCACCCAGCGCCGCTCCAGGCCGCCGGTCAGGCCCAGGCCGGTGTCGGTGCCGTAGCGCACGCCGGCGCTCCAGATGTCGCGCCTGGCCGGCGCCAGCTCGACCCGTATCGGCACCTGGCGATCGGCGCCGGCGTTCCCGGGTTCGGCGTGGATGTCGATCGCGCCGAAGTAGTCGAGCTCGGCCAGCGAGGTGTGCAGGCGCAGCAGTTCGCCCTGGTCGAACAGTTCGCCGGGCGTCCACGGCACCAGCTTCTCCAGCAGCTCGGGCACGAAGGGATGGCCGCTGAAATGCGCCTCGCCGAGCCGGTAGCGCTCGCCGCTGGTCCAGGTCAGGGCGATGTCGGCGCGGTGGTCGGCGCGGGTGACCCGGACCTCGTGCACGGTCTGTTCGGCGTCGAAATAGCCGCGTTCGGCCAGCGCGCGGTCGATCGCCGCCTTGCTGTCCTCGTACTGGCCGTGGTGGAAGGGCTGGCCGATGCCCGGGCGGAAGCGCTGCAGGCGGCGTTGCAGGGCCGCGTCCCCGCCGGCGGCGCCGAGCAGGTGCAGGTCGTGCGCGGCCACCCGCACCGGTTCACCGGGGTCGACGGTGACGACGACATCGACCGCGTCGCCGTCGCGGACCACCTCCGGGGTGACCACCGGGTCGTAGTAGCCGAATGGTTCGAGCGCCCGCCGGGCCTCGTCAGGGGCCTGCCGCAGCAGGAAGGCCAGGCGGCTTTCGGTGAGCTGGCGGCGGCGGGCCGGGTTCAGGCGCTGCAGGGACAGGGCGTCGTCGACGTTGTCGAGCATCGCCTCGTCCTCCAGCCCACGGACCTCGACCGTGCGCAGTTCCAGCGCGGCGGCCGGCAGCGGCGCCAGCAGGAGGACGAGGGCGACGGCGGCCGGGGCGGAGGCGGGGGCGGGGGCGGGGGACGGCATCGGCAGCAGGATAACCGCTGCGGTGGTTGCTCCAGATGAGAAAGGTTCTTGTCATTCGGGTGGCATGCCAATAAGATTGATTCGCATTAGCCAGTCGCCCCGACCGAGCGAACAACAACAACAAGGGTTTCCCCATGCCTTCCGTCCCGTCTGCCGGCCGCGCGCCGGCGCGTCGCCTCGTGTGCCTCTCGATCGCCGCCGCCCTGGCCGGCGCCGCCGTACCGGCCTTCGCCGCCACTGGAACCTGGGACGAGGCCTACGCCGGGCTGGCCCCCGACGGCGCCGACCGCGCCACCCGCCTGGACGGGGTGGAGGTCACCGGCGACCGCGTCGACGGCCCGAGCAGCGTGAAGTACACCGAGCCGCTGCTCGACACCCCGCAGACGATCACCGTCGTCGACCGCCAGACGATGGACCAGCAGGGCCTGCTGTCGCTCAACGACATCCTGTCGACCCTGCCGGGCATCACCTTCGGCGCCGGCGAAGGCGGCGGCGGCTATGGCGACAGCATCAACCTGCGCGGCTTCAACGCCAACGCCGACATCACCGTCGACGGCGTGCGCGACGCGGCGCAATACTCGCGCACCGACAACTTCAACCTCGAGTCGCTGGAGCTGGTGAACGGCGCCAACTCGGTGCACTCCGGCGCCGGCGCGGTCGGCGGCAACATCAACCTCGTGAGCAAGGCGGCGCAGCTGGCCGAGTTCCACCAGCTGCAGCTCGGCGCCGGCAGCGACGACTACGGCCGCGCGACGGTCGATTCGAACTGGGTGCTGGGCGACGGCGAGGCGCTGCGCCTGAACGCGATGGTCCACCGCAACGACGTGCCGGGCCGCGACCACGAGCGCTTCGAGCGCTGGGGCGTGGCGCCGTCGTTCGGCTTCAACCTCGACGGCGACACCCGGCTGACGCTGTCGGCGTTCGTGCAGCGCGACGACAACGTGCCGCAGTACGGCGTGCCGTACTTCCCGCTCGTCGGCGGCCTGCCGGCCGGCGCGCGCATGGATGCCTACTACGGCTACCGCAACGTCGACACCCAGGAAGTCGACGCCGACATCGCCACCGCGGTGCTCGAGCACGACTTCTCCGACGCGGCGACGCTGCGCTCGCTGCTGCGCTGGTCCGACATCTCGCAGCACCTGATCGTCAATCCGCCGCAGGGCACGTTCTGCACCGTCGACGGCATCAACCCGGCCACCGGTGGTGCCTGCACCGGCGGCCTGCTGCCGGGCCAGTACCAGCCGAGCGGTCCGCGCGGCACCCTGCGCGACACCGACACCACCCAGCTGGCCAGCCAGACCGACCTGGTCGTCGACTTTTCCACCGGCGGCGTCGAGCACGCGCTGGTCGCCGGCGTGTCGCTGAACCGCGAGGACTACGCGCTCGACAACGGCAACGTGCAGCGCAACGCCGACGGCAGCACGCCGGTGTATCCGGTGATGGATCTTGCCGATCCGGACAATGTGTACACCGGCCCGCTGAACTACATCCGCAGCGGCCGCACCGAAGGGTCGCTCGACACCACCGCGCTGTACGTATTCGACACCCTGAAGTTCTCCGGCCGCTGGCACGTGAACCTCGGCGCGCGCTGGGAGAACGTCGACGGCGACCTGCGCGTGCGCACCTTCGCCGCCGACGGCACGGTCACCGCCGACACCCGCTTCGAGACCGACGAGGACCTGTTCTCGTGGCGCGCCGGCGTCGTCTTCAAGCCGGCGGCGCAGGGCACGATCTACCTGGCGTGGTCGAACGCGCTGGTGCCGTCGCGCGCCGCCGCCAACGGCAGCTGCACGGCGCTGACCTGCGCGACCGATCCGGAAGAATCCGGGCTGGTCGAGCTCGGCACCAAGTGGGAACTGCTCGACGGCCACCTGGCGCTCACCGCCTCGGCGTTCCGCAACGAGCGCGAGAACTATCGCGTGCGCGCCTGGGACCCGGTGAGCGGGCTGGAGATCGAGCAGCAGAACGACGGCCGCGCCCGCGTCGACGGCGTGAGCCTCGGCCTCGCCGGCAACCTCGGCGAGCGCTGGTCGGTTTTCGCGAACGCCACCTGGCTCGACAGCGAGGTGCTGCAGGGCGTCTCCGACGAATGCCTGGCGAACCCCGGCACCGGCGCCTGCGGCAATACCCCGGCCGATCCCGACCCGACCCGCGGCGACCGCATCGAGAACACCCCGGAACGCGCCGCCAGCCTGTGGACGACCTATGCCGTCTCCGACGCCTGGACCATCGGCTACGGCATCACCTACCAGGGCAGCTTCAACGGCGGCCGCGGCGCCTATCCCGACGTGCCTTCGTACACCACGCACCGGGCGATGGTCGCCTGGCAGGCCGGCGACCGCCTGACCCTGCAGCTGAACATCGACAACCTCACCGACGCCGAATACTTCACCCGCGTGCGCAACAACGGCTGGGCCACCCCCGGCGAGGCGCGCTCGGTGACGCTCACCGCCAACTGGCTCTTCTGACCTTCCACCGATGACCACCGGAACCAGGAATCCGTCCCGCGGGCGGGCGACAACGGCGCGCCTGCCGGCCGCCCTGCTGCTCGCCCTCGCCAGCGCGGCCCAGGCCGCGCCGGATCCGGCGGGCGACACGACCGAACTCGACGAGATCGTCGTCACCGCCGCCGGCTTCGCGCAGGTGATCCGCGAGGCGCCGGCGAGCATCTCGATCATCACCCGCGCCGAACTCGAGGCGAAGCCCTACCACGGCCTCGCCGAGGCGCTGGCCGACGTCGAAGGCGTCGACGTCGGCGATGCCGTCGACAAGACCGGTGCGCCGAGCATCGCGATCCGCGGCATGCCGGCCGAGTACACGCTGATCCTGATCGACGGCCGCCGCCAGAACGCCGCCGGCAACGTCACCCCCAATGGTTTCGGCGGCACCGCCAACAACTTCATCCCGCCGCTGTCGGCGATCGAGCGCATCGAGGTGATCCGTGGCCCGATGTCGACGCTCTACGGTTCGGATGCGATGGGCGGCGTGGTCAACATCATCACCCGCAAGGTCGCCGACGACTGGGGCGGCAGCGTCGGCGCCGACCTCACCGTGCAGCAGCACGGCGAATTCGGCGACATGGGCAGCGCGACCTTCTACGCGAATGGCCCGCTCTCCGCCGACCGCCTCGGCCTGGCGCTGTGGGGCGGCTACTTCACCCGCCGCCCGACCGACATCACGTATGTCGAGGACGACGGCGACGAAGTCTTCCCGTGGATGGGCGGCAATCCGGTCGCCTACGACAACTTCAACCTCGGCGCCCGCCTGAGCCTGCGCGCCGGCGACTACCACGACCTCTGGCTCGAGGCGACGACGAACCGGCAGAAGTACGACAACCGCGCCGGCCAGGTCGGCACGCTCGGCAGTGGCGGCTATGCGGAGGAACAGCGCTACGACCGCGACCAGGCGACGCTGGCGTGGACCGGCCGCTTCGAGGCGGTGACCGTCGACGCCAGCTGGATGGACAGCCGCACCGAAACCATCGGCCGGCTGATCCCGCCGGGCGTGCCGGGCGCGGGCGCGCCTCGACGGCTCGAAACACAGAACCGGGTGTTCGACCTCAAGGCGGTGACCGGCTTCGCCGACCACACGCTGTCGGTCGGTGGCCAGCACTGGGACGCGGAAATGGTCGACGGCGTCGCGCCGGCGCCGTTCGCGTTCACGCAATGGGCGCTGTTCGCGGAAGACGAATGGCGCTTCCACGAGGACTTCAACCTGACCCTGGGCCTGCGCCACGACGACCACAGCACCTTCGGTTCGCAGCTGAGCCCGCGCGCCTACCTGGTCTGGAACGTTTCGGCGCACTGGGTGGTCAAGGGCGGCGTCAGCCAGGGTTACAAGACGCCGCGGCTGGAACAGCTGGCCGAGGGCATCAACGGTTTCGGCCAGCAGGGCCGGCTGCCGCTGATCGGTACCCCGGGCCTGAAGCCGGAAACCAGCCGCACCGCCGAGATCGGTGTGTACTACGCGGCCGACGACGGCTTCAGCGCCAGCGCGGGCCTGTTCCACAACACCTTCGAGGACAAGATCGCCACCGGCGTGCCGGTGCCGAACTGTACGTTCGCGGCCTCGCCGAACCGTCCGGGCTGTGTCGACGTCGGCTGGTGGCCGCTGGTCGACAGCTTCGGGCAGAGCGTCAACATCGACGAGGCGGTGACCCGCGGCGGCGAGTTCTCGCTGCGCCTGCCCTTCGCCGACGTCTGGTCGTGGTCGGCGAACTTCACCTACACCGACAGCGAGCAGAAGTCCGGCGCCGCCGCCGGCCAGCCGCTGACCAATACCCCGGCGCGGATGCTCAACAGTGCGCTGGAGTGGCGACCCGACGCGGCGTGGTCGTTCTACCTGCGCGGTGAATACCGCAGCGCGCGCTACCGCGGCGTCGGCCCGGCCCAGGACCAGCTCGGCGACTACGCGGCGTACTCGGTCTTCCATCTGGGTGCCCAGTTCCGGGTGAACGAGCGCCTTCGCTTCGGCGCCGCGATCTACAATCTGCTCGACCGCGACTTCATCGATTACCGGCCCTACGTCAGCAATCCGGCGACGGGCGAGGTCGCCTACAGCAACACCTACGTCAACAACGAGGACGGCCGCCGGCTCTGGCTGTCGGTCAATATGGACTTCTGATGCCCGTGGATCCGCGCCGTCGCGCCTGGTGGCTGAAACAGCTGCACCAGTGGCACTGGATCAGTGCCGCGGTGTGCCTGGTCGCGATGCTCGGCTTCAGCATCACCGGCATCACCCTGAACCACGCCGGGCAGATCCCGGCGCGTCCGGCGGTGACCGAACGGAGCGCGACCGTGCCGGCGGAACTGCTGCGGTCTTTCGCCGATATCGCCGTCGAAGACGATGTGCAGGCACCGCTGCCGCCGGCGCTGCGCGACTGGATCGCCGACGCGCTCGACGTGCGCACCGGCGCGGGTGCGGCGGAATGGAGCGCGGAGGAGATCTACCTGTCGCTGCCGCGCCCCGGCGGCGATGCCTGGCTGAGCATCGACCGCGATACCGGCGCGCTGGTCTACGAGCGCACCGACCGCGGCTGGATCGCCTACTTCAACGACCTGCACAAGGGCCGCCACACCGGCGCGGCCTGGGTGTGGTTCATCGACGTGTTCGCGCTGGCCTGCATCGTGTTCACCGTCACCGGTCTGTTCCTGCTGCAGCTGCATGCGCGGCAGCGGCCCTCGACCTGGCCGATGGTCGGCCTCGGCCTGGTACTGCCGGCGGTGCTGGCCCTGATCTTCATCCACTGACCCGAGCGAGAAGCCCATGTCCCGGAAGTTCCTGCTGTCCGCCGCCGCGCTCGCGGCCGCATTCGCCGCCGGCAACGCCGCCGCGGCCGATGTGCGCGTCGAGGTCGAGATCCCGCGCCTGGACGTCGCCGAATACCACCGCCCCTACGTCGCGGTCTGGCTCGAGACCGCCGACGGCCAGGTCGTCGCCGACCTCGCGCACTGGTACCAGCAGGAGAACGGCCGCGAGGACGGCCGCAAGTGGCTCAAGGACGTGCGCCAGTGGTGGCGGCGCAGCGGCCGTGCCCAGGAATTCCCCGTCGACGGCGTCAGCGGCGCGACCCGGCCGGCCGGCCGGCACACGCTGCGCTTCGACGATCGCAGCGGCCCGTTCGCGAGCCTCGCCGCCGGCGACTACCGCCTGGTGGTCGAAGCCGCGCGCGAAGTCGGCGGCCGTGAACTGCTGCAGCTCGACTTCGCCTGGCCGGGCAGCGCGGCGCAGCACGCGGAGGCCGCCGGCGGCAGCGAGCTCGGCAAGATCACTCTCGACATCACCCCCTGAGGACTCCGCGCATGAAGACGTCACTGAAGCTCGCCACGCTGGTGCTCGCCGCCGCGCTGCCGTTCGCCGCCCAGGCGCACAAGGCCTGGCTGCATCCTTCGGCGACGGTGCTGTCGTCGAACGACTGGATCACCGTCGATGCCGCGGTCTCCAACGACCTGTTCCATTTCAACCACGTGCCGCTGCGCGCCGAATCGCTGCGGATCACCGCGCCCGACGGCAGCACGGTGCCGGCGCAGAACCTGCAGACGGGCCAGCTGCGCACGGTATTCGACCTGCAGCTGGTGCAGGACGGTACCTGGCGCATCGCTTCGGTGAACCAGGGCCTGTTCGCGAGCTGGGAGGAGAACGGCCAGCCGAAGCGCTGGCGCGGCCATGCCGAGGCGTTCGCGCGCGAGGTGCCGGCGAATGCCGAGAAGCTGCAGGTCGTACAGTCCGCCGGCCGCAACGAGACCTATGTGACCGCCGGCGCGCCGACGACGGCGGTGTTCGCGCCGACCGGTGTCGGCCTCGAGCTGCAGCCGGTCACGCATCCGAACGACCTGTACGCCGGCGAGGAAGCGCGCTTCCGCCTGCTGATCGACGGCGCGCCGGCGGCCGACCTCGAGGTCACCGCGATCCGCGGCGCCCAGCGTTACCGCGACGGCCAGGACGAGATCGTCGTGCGCACCGGCGCCGACGGCGAATTCCGCATCACCTGGCCGGCGCCGGGCATGTACTGGCTCGAAGCGACGCTGCAGGACGACAAGGCATCGCTGCCGCAGGCGAGCCAGCGCCGCGCCAGCTACGTCGTGACCCTGGAAGTGCTGCCGCAGTAAGTCGATGCGCGCCCTTTCCCCGCGGCCGGACGCGACGGACCGGCGCCGGCCGCGGTGGTTCATCGTTTCCGCGTGCCTGTTGCTGGCAGCGCTGCTCGCCGGCTGCGCCTCGTTGCCGCCGGCGCCGGCGACGCTGCAGGGCGAGAGCATGGGCAGCGTCTGGACGGTGAAGCTCGCCGCCGACCTCGACGACGCGACGCGCGCGCGGCTGCAGCGGGCGATCCAGCAGGAGCTCGACCGCGTCGTCGCGCAGATGAGTCCCTGGGAAGCGGATTCCGACATCAGCCGCTTCAACCGCGCCCCGGCCGGCAGCGTGCAGGTGCTGGCGCCCGGGTTCGCCCACGTGCTGGCGGCGGCCCTCGAACTGGCGCGCGACACCGGCGGCGCCTACGACCCGACGATCGGGCCGCTGGTCGACCTGTGGGGCTTCGGCCCGGCGGGGCGGCGCTCGGCGCCGCCCCCGGAAGACGAGATCGCCGCCGCGCGCGCCCGCGTCGGCTGGCAGCGCCTCGCCTTCGATCCGGCGACGCGTGAGCTGGGGCAGCCCGGCGGTGTCGGTCTCGACCTGTCCTCGATCGCCACCGGCTTCGGCGTCGACCAGGTGGCGCGGCGGCTGCAGGCCGAAGGCTTCGCCGATTTCCTGATCGAACTCGGTGGCGAGCTGCGCGCGGCCGGCACGCGAGGCGGTGCGCCATGGACAGTCGGCATCGAGCGGCCGCCGCTCGACCTCACCGCCGGTGCCGACGATGCGGCGGCGTTGCTCACGGCGATCCCGCTGCGCGACATGGCGATCGGCAACTCCGGCGATGCCCGCAACTTCTTCGTGCGCGACGGCGCGCGTTATTCGCATCACCTCGATCCGCGCACCGGTGTGCCGGTCGACAGCCGGCTGGCGATGGTCACCGTGCTGCATCCCGAATGCATGCAGGCCGACGCGCTGGCGATGGCGATCACCGCGCTCGGCGCCGATGCCGGCTATGCATGGGCGGAGGCGCGCGGGCTCGCGGCGCTGCTGGTCGTGCGCGAGGGCGATCGCCTGGTCGAACGCGCGACCCCGGCCTTCGCGGCGGTGCTGCCGCGGTGACCGACCTGCGCGCCCTCGCCGGCAATCTCGCGGTCGGCGTGCTGCTGCTGGCCGCGGCGCTGGCGCTCGCTGCCTGGCAGGCGCAGCCCTGGGCCTGGACCGCGCCGGCGCCGGCACGGCTCGCCGCCGCGATCGTGCTGGTCGCGTGCTATGCCGGCGCGGTGGTGCTTGCCGTGCACCGGCGGCGTGCGCGGCGCACGGCCGCCGTCGCCACCGATGTCATGCCGGTCGTGCATGCCAGCCAGACGGGTTTCGCGCTGCAGCTCGCCGAGCGCACGGCCGAGGCACTGACGCGGGCCGGCTTGCCGGCGCGGCCACTGGCGATCGCCGACCTCGATGCCGCGACGCTCGCGGAGCATCCGCGGCTGCTGTTCATCGCCGCGACCACCGGCGAGGGCGACGCGCCCGACACCGCCGCCGCCTTCCTGCAGCGGGTGATGGCGGCGGCGCCGTCGCTGGCGCCGCTGCAGTACGGCCTGCTCGCGCTCGGCGACCGCAGCTATGCGGAGTTCTGCGCGTTCGGTCGCCAGCTCGACCACTGGCTGCAGCAGCAGGGCGCGACGCCGCTGTTCGACCGCATCGACGTCGACGACGGCGACCCCGGCGCCCTGCGCCACTGGCAGCACCATCTGCGCCAGCTCACCGGCGGCGAGATGGCCGACTGGGAAGCGCCGGCCTACGCGGCGTGGACGCTGCGCGCGCGCCGCCTGCTGAATCCCGGTAGCGCCGGCGGCCCCTGCTTCCACCTCGAACTCGCGCCGCCGCCGGGCGCCATGCCGCAGTGGGAGGCCGGCGACATCGCCGAGATCGGCCCGCGCGATCCGGCGGATCCACAGGCGCCGCCGCTGCCGCACCGCGAGTACTCGATCGCCTCGCTGCCGGCCGATGGCGCCGTGCATCTGCTGGTGCGCCTGCAGCGGCATCCCGACGGCCGCCCCGGCGCCGGTTCCGGCTGGCTGTGCGACTACGCGCCGATCGGGGGCCGTATCGACCTGCGCCTGCGCAGCAATCCCGGTTTCCATCCGCCGGCCGACGACCGCCCGCTGCTGCTGATCGGCAACGGCACCGGCCTGGCCGGCCTGCGCGCGCTGCTGAAGGCGCGCGTCGCCGCCGGCCACCGGCGCAACTGGCTGCTGTTCGGCGAGCGCCATGCCGCCCACGACGCCTTCCACGGCGACGAACTCGAGGTCTGGCGGAGCCAGGGGTGGATCGAACGCCTCGACCGCGTCTGGTCGCGCGACCTCGGCGGCCCGCGTTACGTGCAGGACCGCCTGCGCGAATGCGCGCCGGAACTGCGGGCCTGGGTCGAGGACGGCGCCGCGGTCTACGTCTGCGGCAGCCTCACCGGCATGGCGCCGGGCGTCGATGCGACGCTGCGCGGGATCCTCGGCGACGCGGAGATCGCGGCGATGCTGGCCGAAGGCCGCTACCGCCGCGACGTCTACTGACCTCCCCTTCCCCTGTAGGAGCGCCTTCAGGCGCGATCCGGATCCGGATGGCCGGGCCGGCGCGGTTCGGGATCGCGCCTGAAGGCGCTCCTACAGCGGAGGGGGCTCAGGCGCTCAGCTGTTCGACGGCGGCGACTGCGGCGAAACGATCGGCGATCTGCTGCAGCAGGGCGAGGCGGTTGTCGCGCACCCCGGGGTCGTCGGCCATCACCATCACGTCGCGGAAGAAGCCGTCGACCGCCAGCTGCAGCGAGGCGAGGCGCTTCAGCGTGCCGACGTAGTCGCGCCTGGCCAGCAGCGGCGCGGTGTCGGCGAGCACGGTCTCGAGTTCGCCGTGCAGGCGCTTCTCGGCGTCCTCGTCGAGGCGGTTCGGATCGACCGCCGCCGGCACCTTGCCCTCGACCTTGCGCAGGATGTTGCGGATGCGCTTGTTCGCGGCGGCCAGCGCGGTCGACTCGCGCATGCGCGCGAACTCGGCGATGGCCTTCAGGCGGCGATCGAAGTCGAGCAGCGAACTCGGGTTCACCGCCGCGACGGCCTCGAAGTGGCTCGCCGGCACCCCGCGGTCGGCGTAGTAGCCGCGCAGGCGATCGGTGATGAATTCGCGCAGCTCGCGCACGTCGAGGTTCAGGCCTTCCGGCAGCGCACGGCCGGCGGCGACCAGCAGGGCGACGAGGTCGAGTTCCAGCCCGCCCTCGATGATCGTGCGCGCCAGGCCGAGCGCGGCGCGGCGCAGCGCGAACGGATCCTTGTTGCCGGTCGGCTTCAGGCCGGCGGCGAACCCGCCCGCCAGCGTGTCGATGCGCTCGGCGACGGCCAGCACCTGGCCCAGCTTCGACGGCGCGATCGCGTCGGCGGCGAAGCGCGGCATCCAGGCCTCGTCGATCGCCGCGGCGATCTCGGCCGGCTGGCCACCGGCGGCGGCGTAGTGGCGACCGGCGATGCCCTGCAGTTCCGGGAACTCGCCGACCAGGCGGCTCTGCAGGTCGGCCTTGCCGAGCTCGGCGGCGGTACGCGCCTGGCCGGCGTCGACGCCAACCTGGCCGGCGATCTGCTGCGCCAGCACGGCGACACGCGCCGACTTGTCGGCCAGGGTGCCGAGCTTGCCGTGGTAGGTCACCGAGGCGAGGCCTTCGGCCATCGCCGCCAAGCCCTGCTTCAGGTCCTCGTCGAAGAAGAAGCGGGCATCGGCGAAGCGCGGGCGGATCACCCGCTCGTAGCCCTTGCGGATCTCGTCCGGGTCCCTGCTCTCGAGATTGGCGATGCCGATGAAGCGGCTGGTCAGCCGGCCGTCGTTGTCGAGCACCGGGAAGAACTTCTGGTTGCCTTCCATCGTCGAGATCAGCGCTTCCTGCGGCAAGCGCAGGAACTCTTCCTCGAAACCGCAGAGGATCGCCTTCGGCCACTCGACCAGGCAGTTGACCTCGGCGAGCAGCTCGTCGCGCACGCGCGCCTGGCCGCCGGCCTGGCGGGCGGCGCCGGCGATCTCGCTGCGGATCGTGTCGATGCGCTCGCGCGGGTCGACGAGCACGAAGGCGCCGCGCAGGGCCTCGACGTATTCGCCGGCGTGGTTGAGCCACACGCCCTTGTCGTGGTGGAAGCGGTGGCCGCGGCTCATGCGGTCGGACTTCAGGCCGAGCACTTCGCCGGGGGCGACCTCGCGGCCGAACAGGATCACCAGCCAGTGCGCCGGGCGCACGAAGGCGACATCGCGGTCGCCCCAGCGCATCGGCTTCGGGATCGGCAGCGCCGCGACCGCCTCGGCGACGATCTCGGCGAGCAGTTCGCGGGTGGCCGCGCCCGGCTTCGTGCTGCGGGCGACGAAGCGCATGCCCTTGGCGTCGGTGACGCGGTCGAGCTTCTCCCAGTCGATGCCGTTCTTCTGCGCGAAGCCGAGCAGGGCTTGGGTCGGCTGCTTCTTCTCGTCGAGGGCGATGTTGACGTAGGGCCCCATCACCTCGACGTGCTGGATCGGCTGCTGCACGGCCACCGCCGGCAGGTAGCTGGCCAGGCGCCGCGGCGAGTACAGCGGTCGCGCGGGCAGGTCGCCGGCGGTTTCCTGCACCTGGATCCGGCGGGCCGCCAGGCCCTTCAGGATGCCGTCGTGGAAGGCCTGGGCCAGCTCGGGGAGGGCCTTCGGCGGCAGCTCCTCGGTTCCCAGTTCGATCAGCAGCGGCAGGAAGTCAGCCATGGGACGTTGCCTCGGTGGTCTTCAGTCCGGGGAATCCCAGCTTCTCACGCTGGGCGAAATAGGCTTCGGCCACGCTGCGCGACAGCGTGCGCACGCGCAGGATGTAGCGCTGGCGCTCGGTGACGCCGATCGCGCGACGGGCATCGAGCAGGTTGAAGCTGTGCGAGGCCTTGCAGACCTGGTCGTAGGCCGGCAGAGGCAGCCCGAGTTCGACCAGCTTCTGCGCCTCGGCCTCGCAGGCGTCGAAACGGTGGCGCAGCTCGGCGACGTCGGCGTGCTCGAAGTTGTAGGCGCTCTGCTCGACCTCGTTCTGGTGGTAGACGTCGCGGTAGGTGACGGTGCCGCGCGGGCCGCGCGTCCACACCAGGTCGAACACGTCGTCGACGTTCTGCAGGTACATGCACAGGCGCTCGAGACCATAGGTGATCTCGCCGGTGACCGGCCGGCACTCGAGGCCGCCGGCCTGCTGGAAATAGGTGAACTGGGTGACTTCCATGCCGTTGAGCCAGACCTCCCAGCCCAGGCCCCAGGCGCCGAGGGTCGGCGATTCCCAGTTGTCCTCGACGAAGCGCAGGTCGTGCACCAGCGGGTCGATGCCCAGCGCCTTCAGCGAGCCGAGGTAGCGCTCGAGGATGTCGTCCGGGTTCGGCTTCAGCACCACCTGGTACTGGTAATAGCGCTGCAGGCGGTTGGGGTTCTCGCCGTAGCGGCCGTCGGTCGGGCGGCGGCAGGGCTGCACGTAGGCGGCGCTCCACGGCTCGGGGCCGAGCGCGCGCAGGAACGTGGCGGGATGGAAGGTGCCGGCGCCGACCTCGAGGTCGAGCGGCTGGATCAGCACGCAGCCCTGTTCCCCCCAGTACGCATTGAGTCGCTGGATCAGTTCCTGGAAGGTCGGGGCGGTCATGCGCGGGGCCGTGATTTCGGAAGCGGGGTAGTATAGCCGGCCGTTTTCAGCCCCGACCCGCCGATGCCCAGCGCCCTGCCCGTGACGATGTCGTCCCCGTTCCAGTGGCTGCTCGCCGGCTTCGCGAGCCTGCGCCGCGACCCGCGCACGGCGATCGGCGCCTTCCTGCTGATCGCCGTGGTCGTGCTGGTGCCGAGTGCGCTGCAGCTGATCGCGACGATCGTACTGCCCGGCAGTCACGACGCGACGATGGTCGCGATGGGCCTCGGCCTGCTGTACGCGATGCTGGTCGTGCCCCCGGTCTTCGGCGCCGGCTTCCGGCTGGTGCACGCGTTGCAGGTCGGCGCGCCGGCGCGCGCCGGCGACGTGCTCGCGGCCTGGCGCGACGGCGACCATGCGCGGCGGATGATCCTGACCTCGCTACTGCTGACCGTGGTGCAGCTGGTGCTGCTGCTGGTGCTCTACGTGCTGATGCCGGGCAGGGATTTCCTGGTCGAGGTCTTCCAGCGCGCGCTGGCGACGCCGCCCGGCACGCCGATGGACGTCACCGGCCTGCCGCCGGTGCCGCCGCCGGGCTTCCTGCTGTGGCTGCTCGCGGTCGCTTTCGTGCTGTTCGTGCTCGGCAATGCCTGGAGCTTCGCGAGCGCGCGCGCGGCGCTGGACCGGCGCCCGCCGGTGGCCGCGTGCATCGACGGTCTCGCCGCGACCTTCCGCTGCTTCCTGCCGCTGTGCGGCTTCGCGATCGTCGGCAGCGTGTTCATGTGCCTGTTGGGCGCCGTGCTGGGCATGGTCTTCGCGGTCGTCATCGCGGTGGCCAGCCTGGTCGGACCGGACGCGGTGCAGCTGGCGACGCTGCCGCTGAACCTGCTGGTCGCGGTGCCGATGTACGCGGTCGTGTTCGGCTTCTACTACCACGGCTCGCGGCAGGTGTTCGGCGCCGCGCCGGAGCCGCCGGAAGACGCGATCGCCGTCTGAGCCCGGCCTCAGCCGGCGACCAGCGCCGCCGCCTCGGCGTAGCGGTACATCACGAAGGCGAGCAGCGCGAAGAACGCCGCGCCCTGCAGCAGCAGCCACGACACCGCCCAGCGCGGCAGCGTCGCGGGCGCGTCCTCGGCGAGCACCACCCGGGTGCCGGCGACGAAGTCGTGGAAGGCGCGGCGGTCGCGGTTCCAGCCGGCGAGCGCATGGCCGAGGTGCAGCAGCAGCCACGAGGGGATGCCGGCGGCGAAGCGCAGGCCGATGCGCCACGCCGGCGCCTTCGCGAAGTCGGTCCCGGTGACGCGCAGACCGAGCAGGCGCTTGCCGGGCGTCGCCTGCAGGCGCGAGGCCTCGAAGCCGACGAACCACAGCGCACCGGCGACCAGCAGCAGGCCCGCGGCCGCCAGCAGGGTCACCAGCAGCGTCGACGCCAGCGCCGCGATGCCGGCCTGCAGCTGCGGGTCGCCGGCCCAGTCGCGGGCCATCGCCAGCGGGTCGGGCAGGGCCAGGGAGTCATCGGTGGCGATCGCGGCGTCGAACAGTTCGAGCATCCGTGCCTGCAGCCCGGCCATCCCGCGTTCGAGTTCGTCCCAGCCGCGCCGCAGCCGCGGCAGCAGCAGCGGCGAGGCCAGCACCGTCACCGCCAGCGCATCGATGCTGTAGGCGGCGTAGCGGCGCCAGAAGCCGGCCGGGCGCATCAGCGCGCCTCCGCCGCCCCGCGCCGCAGCAGGGCGCCGGCGACGATGCCGAGTTCGTAGAGCAGGCACATCGGGATCGCCAGCATCAGCTGCGACAGCACGTCCGGCGGCGTGATGATCGCGGCGACGATGAACACGCCGACGATCACGTAACCGCGGAACTCGCGCAGCTGCGCCGGCGTCGCGACCCCCGTCAGCACCAGCACGACCACCGCCACCGGCAGTTCGAAGCTCAGCCCGAACGCCAGCAGGATCACCATCACGAAGTCGAGCACCCCGGCGACGTCGGGCAGCAGCGTGACGACGTCGGACGCGAAGTTCGCCAGGAAGCCGAACACCGTCGGCAACACGAGGAACCAGGCGAAGGCGCCGCCGAGATAGAACAGCACCACCGCCGCCAGCAGCAGCGGCAGCGCCAGCCGCTTCTCGTTGCGGTACAGGCCCGGCGCGACGAAGGCCCAGGCCTGGTAGAGCAGGTAGGGCATCGTGATGAACAGGGCCACGAAGAACGCCAGCTTCATCAGCGTGAAGAACGGCGACACCATCTGGGTCGCGATGATCTCGCTGTTGCCCTGCAGCTTCTCGACCAGCGGCGCCGCGAAACGGGTGAACATCGTCTTCGCCAGCGGCACCAGCGCGAAGAAGACCAGCAGCAGCACGACCACGCCGCGCAGCAGGCGCGTGCGCAGTTCGAGCAGGTGGCCCATCAGGGTCTCGGGCGGATCGACCTCGCTCATCGCGGGTCCGCCGACGGGTCACTGGGCAGCGGCGGCGCCGGGTCGGCAGCAGCCGGGCCGGTGGGGGCCGGGGTTTCGTCCGGGGCCGGAGCGGACGTGGCGCCGTCGACGCCGGCGCGTGTCGCCGCGGCGAGGTCCTGGCCGGCCTGCGCGACCTCGCGGCCGGCGTCGGCGATGTCCGTGCGCACGCCGTCGAGGTCGCGGCGGACCTCGTCCGCCTGCGCCAGCAGGCTGCGCCGCAGTTCGTCGGCGGCCATCTCGCGCTCGAATTCCGACTTCACCGAATACCACTGCGCGCGGGCGCGCCGCACCCACAGGCCGGCGAAGCGGGCCGCCTTCGGCAGCCGCTCGGGCCCGAGCACGATCAGGGCGACGATGGCGATGACCGCCATCTCGAAAATGCCGACGTCGAACATCGCGCTGGCTCCGGACGCGCGGCCCGGTCAGCCGTCCTTGCGCCGGGCTTCCTCACGCGCGGCTTCGGCGGCGTCTTCCCGCTTCTCGCTGCCGAGCTGGCCGGGCTTCTCGTCGCCCTTCAGGCCTTCCTTGAAGCCCTTGATGCCTTCGCCGAGGTCCTTGCCGACGTTGCGCAGCTTGCTGGTGCCGAACACGACGACGACGACAACCAGGACGATGATCCAGTGCCAGATGCTGAAGCTGCCCATTGCGAGGCGTCCTGCGTGAATGCGATGCGGCAGGATAACGCAGGCGGCCGCGGGCCGCCCTGCGCCATCAGTCCTGCGGCACCGTGTTCTCTTCGAGGCGGTCGCGGAAATCGACCAGCGGCGACGGCGGCGCCTCGGTGCGGCCCTCGAAGATCGCCCGCGGCGTGGTGTTGCGGCCGTAGACGGACTGGTTGGCGCGGTGGTCGATGCGCAGCACCGTGCCGTCGAGCGCGACGCCGGCGAACAGGCCGCGCGAGCGCGAATAGCTGTAGATCTCGGCCTGCAGCTGGCCGTCGGTCGCGGCCTGGGCGGTGCGGCCGACCGGGCCGGCGGCCACCGAGGCATCGGCGCCGAGGGTGAACTTGCCGTTGACGATGCTCTCGACGCCGCGGGGGCTGCGGAAGACCAGGATCACGTCGGTCGACGAGACGCCGGCCTGGAAGCCGAAACTGCCGCCGCCGAGGCGGATGAAGCTCGGGTTCGACCAGGTGCCGTCCGCTGTCCGCACCGAGATCAGCCCGCGGCCACCGCGGCCGCCGAGCACGAGGCCGGCCTTGACGACGTCCGGGATCACCGCGATCGCGTAGGCGTCGGAGAACATCTTCTCCGGCACCGCCGTTTCGGGAATGCGCATGATCTCGCCGAGCACGCGGGCGGCATCGGCGGCCTTCTGTTCTTCGCGGACGCCGGCGGAGGCCGGCAGCGCCAGTAGCAGGATCAGCAGGGCGGAGAACGTGGCGAGCAGTCGCTTCATCGGGAGGGCTCCGGAACGCGGGGGACGACCGAGTATCGCGCGGGGCAATGAACCGGCAGTGAGCCGGGCGATGATAGTTTGTGCGCCGACGCGATGGACAGATCCGCATGAGCTCCCGATTCCGTGACGCCCCGACCGCGGCCGGCCCCGGCCGCACCGGCCTGCTGCTGGTCAACCTCGGCACCCCCGACGCGCCGACCCCGGCGGCGGTGCGTCGCTACCTCGGCGAATTCCTCTCCGACCGCCGCGTCGTCGAGCTGCCGCCGCTGCTCTGGCAGCTGCTGCTGCGGCTGGTGATCCTGCCGGTGCGCGGCGGCCGGTCGGCGGCGAACTACCGCAAGATCTGGCTGCGCGAGGGTTCGCCGCTGCTGGTGTACACCGCCCGCCTGGCCGGCGAACTGCAGCATGCGCTGCCGGAACTGATCGTGCGACCGGCGATGCGCTACGGCACGCCGTCGATTCCGGCGGTGCTGCGCGAGATGCAGGCGGCCGGCATGACCCGGCTGCTGGTGTTGCCGCTGTACCCGCAGTACTCGGCCAGCACCACCGCCTCGGTCTTCGACGCGGTCGCCGCGGAACTGAAGACCTGGCGGCGGGTGCCGGCGCTGCGCCTGGTCGCCGACTACCACCTCGACACCGGCTGGCTCGACGCCCTCGAGGCGCGGGTGCGGGCGCACTGGGACCTGCATGGCCGCGCTGCCCACCTGCTGCTGAGCTTCCACGGCATCCCGCAGCGCTTCGAACGGGCCGGGGATCCGTATCCGCGCCAGTGCGAGGCCGGTGCGCGCGCGCTCGCGCAGCGGCTCGGCCTCGCCGATGCCGACTGGACCCTGACGTACCAGTCGCGCTTCGGCCGCGAGCCCTGGCTGGAGCCGGCGACCGACCGCGTGCTCGACACCCTCGCCCAGTCCGGCATCGACACCGTCGACGTGATCTGCCCGGGCTTCGCGGTCGACTGCCTGGAGACGCTGGAAGAGATCGCGATGCAGAACGACGAAGCCTTCCGCACCGCCGGCGGCCACGCGCTGCGCTACATCGGCGCCCTGAACGAGTCCGCCGGCCACGTGGCCGCGCTCGCCGGCATCGCCCGCCGCCACCTGCAGGGCTGGCCGGCGTGATGCGGGAGATCCGCCTGCCGGCCCCGCGTGGCGAACTGGCGGCGCTGCGCGGCGGCGATCCCACCGGTCCGAAGTTGTTGTGCCTGCACGGCTGGCTCGACAACGCCGCCAGCTTCCTGCCGCTGGCGCCGCATCTGGCCGGCTTCGACCTGGTCGCGCTCGACCTGCCCGGGCACGGCGCCTCGGCGCACCGCGCGGCCGGCTACGACTACGCCTTCGTCGACTGGATCCACGACGTGCTCGACGCGCTGGACGCCCTCGGCTGGGACAGCGCCCGGCTGCTCGGTCACTCGATGGGGGGCGCGATCGCCTGTGCGGTCGCCGCCGCGGCGCCGGCGCGTGTGCACAAGCTGGCCCTGGTCGAGGCGCTCGGCCCGATCGCCGGCGACCCGGGGGCCGCGGTGACGCGGATGCGCGACGCGGTGGCGGCGCGACGCCGGCTCGAGGCCGCGCAGCGCGAGGCGCGCCCGCCACGCCGCATCGCCCGCATCGAGGACGCCGTCGCCGCGCGCCTGCAGGCCTCGGCGATGGCGCCGGAGGCGGCGAGGCTGATCGTCGAACGCAACCTGCGCGCGGTCGACGGCGGTTGGGCCTGGCGCAGCGATCCGCGCCTGAAACTGCCCTCGACCCTGCGCCTGACCGAAGAGACCGTGCACGCGCTGCTGCGCGGCATCGAATGCCCGGTGCTGCTGCTCGCGGCGGAGCCTTCGCCGCCGTATTTCCCGCCGGCCGCGCGCATGGCGCGGGTGGCCTGCGTCCGCGAGATCCACGTGCGCGTGCTGGCGGGTGGGCACCATCTGCACATGGAGCAGGCGGAGCGCGTGGGGCCGCTGGTCTCGGAATTCCTCGGTTCGTAGGCGGACGAACTACGACCCCAGCAGCGCTGCCAGCCGCGACTTCAGGGCCATGCCCTCGGCGCTGCGCAGGTAATCGCGCTCGCCGCGCCACTGCGGCCAGCGCGCCTCGACCTCGCGCCAGAACGCGCGCGAGTGGTTGGCCTGGATCAGGTGGCAGAGCTCGTGCACCAGCACATACTCGAAGGCCTCCGGCCGGCCGAGCACCAGCGACAGGTCGAGGGACACCGCGCCGGACGGACTCAGCGAACCCCAGATCGACGACAGCGCGCGGAAGCCGAAGCTGCGCGGCGCACGCGGCAGCCCGGGCAGGTAGCGCGGCAGCCAGGCGCCGAGATCGGCGCGAGCCTGCTGCAGGTAGAAGTCGCGCAGCGCCGCACGCGCCTGCGCGGCGCTCGCGCGCGCCGGCAGCTGGAAAGCGATGCCGTTCTCGCCGACGCCGACGCGGGCGTAGCGGCCTTCGCACCAGGCCACCGGCAGGTCGGCGCCGCGCAGCGGCAGCGTCGCGGTGATGCCGGCCTGCAGCGGCGGCGGCGGCGCCGGCCGCCGCGCCAGCTGCATCGCCAGCCAGTCGCGATGCTCGTGCAGGAAGGCGGTGGCGGCGCGCTGCGACACGCCGCGCGGCAGGGTCAGGCGCGGGCCGCGGTCGGTGACCAGCAGACGCAGCCGGCGCGCGCGCGGGTCACGCACCCAGCGCACGTCGACGGACCGGCCGTCGGCGAGCTCGAGCGGGTGCAATGCCTCGACCGGTGCCGGCTTGGGGGCGCGGAAGAACATGCGATGACTCTAGCGGCTCGGGACGGGCGCGATGTCGACGCGGTTCAGGCCTCGACCCTGCTGAGCTTCAGCGCCGGCTCCAGCACCGCGAACAGGCGCTTGAGCTCGCCGGCCATCAGCGCATAGCGGGCGTCGAGTTCGGCGGCGAGCGAATCGCGTTCGGTGTTCTCCAGCGACTCGACGGCGCCGTCGAGGAACTTGAGCTTGCGCACGATCACGTCTTCGCCGAGCACGAACGACACGTGCTCGTCGAGCACCAGCGCCAGCTTCGTCGCCTGCTTGCCGGATTCGAGGTGCTTGCGGATCTCGTCGCTCTGCAGCTCGTGCTTGCTGCAGCGGACGACGGCGCCGCCGTCGACCGGATCCTTCAGCTCGCACTCGTCGCCGAGGCTCAGCCCCGGCGGCAGCGGCTCGCCGGCCAGCCAGCCGGTCATCAGCGCGCGCACCGAGGTCTCGGCGTTCAGCGGCAGCGCCGGGAAGCTGCCGAGCGCGTGCCGCAGCTCGGACACCAGGTTCTCGGCCGACTTGCGCGAGCTGGTGTCGACGGCGATGAAGCCGTGCTCGAGGTCGATCGTCGCGCCGGTGCGGACCGGGCGAACGAACGCGCGCGGCAGCAGCTCGAGCACGATGTCCTCCTTCAGCCGCTTGCGCGCGCGGCCGCCGGGGCGCCGGCCCTCCTTCTCCTCGATCTCGGCGACCTTGCGCGCGAGCATGTCGTTGACGACCGAGGACGGCAGCAGCCGGTCCTCGCCGCCGAGGCTGATCCAGATGCCGTCGCCGACGCGGTGGCTAAGCAGCGGCTCGTCGCGACCGAACGGCGAGATGAAGCCGCGCGAGCTGAGCTCCGACGGCCCGACCGGCTTCAGCCGGCAGGCGTCGAGCAGCGTCTCGAGCTCGTCGAAGCTCCTGGCGAGGCTGGTGGGAAAGCGGAAAAACGTCAGATTTCTGAAGAACATGGTGTCGTTATCGCCTCGCAGAATGTAGGAGCGGCTTCAGCCGCGATGCGTTCATCACCGGATCCAGGCCGGCGTCGGGAATGGATACGGAATGGCGCGCGGGTACTCCGCGCAGGCCGTCGTCGCAAGCGACCGTCGCACCAGGCGCGACGACTACCTCGTACCTCGTGCGAACTACGAACCGCCGTCATCCCCCGCCAGCCAGGAATGCACATCCGGCAGTTCACCCTCACCCCGCCGCCCCAGCGCCAGGAAATCGAATAGCTTCGGATCGGCGAGCTGCGAAGGGCGCACGTCGGCGAGGGCGCGGGCGATGGTGTCGACGCGGCCCGGCGTCTCCTTCTCCCACTCGGCCAGCATGCGCCCGACCTGCTTGCGCTGCAGGTTCTCCTGCGAGCCGCAGAGCGTGCAGGGAATGATCGGGAACTGCTTCCAGTCGGCGTAGTCGACGATGTCGGCCTCGCGCACGAAGGCCAGCGGGCGGATCACCACGTGCTCGCCGTCGTCGCTGCGCAGCTTCGGCGGCATCGTCGCGATCTTCGCGTGGAAGAACAGATTCATGAAGAAGGTCGCCACCAGGTCGTCGCGGTGGTGGCCGAGCGCGATCTTCGTGAAGCCCTGTGCCTTCGCATGCGTGTACAGGGCGCCGCGGCGCAGGCGCGAGCACAGCGAGCACATCGTCTTGCCCTCGGGCACGACGCGCTTGACCACCGAATAGGTGTCCTGCTCGAGGATCGTGTACGGCACGCCGAGCGACGCCAGGTACTCCGGCAGCACGTGCTCCGGAAATCCCGGCTGCTTCTGGTCGAGGTTCACCGCGACGAGCTCGAAGCGCACCGGCGCCTTGCGCTGCAGCTGCAGCAGGATGTCGAGCATCGTGTAGCTGTCCTTGCCGCCGGACAGGCACACCATCACCTTGTCGCCGTCCTCGATCATGCCGTAGGTGGCGATCGCCTCGCCGACCTGGCGGCGCAGCCGCTTGGCCAGCTTGTGGCGTTCGTGCGCTTGCTTGCGCGGCACCGGGTCTTGCAGCAGCAGGGTCATGGTCGGGCGACGGCGGAAATGGCCGGCAAGTTTACCCCTGTCGCGACCGCGCCCGGCGTGGCAAGCTCCTCGACGAACGTGAACGCCCCGGAACGGAGCCGCGCATGATTCCGGAAGATCCCGCCCGCATCGCCGCCCAGCTGGTGGAGCTGCGGGTGGAGCATCGCGACCTCGACGTCGCGATCGCCCGCATGAGCGCCGACACCACCGCCGACGAGCTGGCGATCAAGCGCCTGAAGAAACGCAAGCTGCGGATCAAGGACATGATCGCGGCGCTGGAGAGCCGGTTGATCCCGGACCTGGACGCATGAGGGCGGCCGGTCTCGCGACCAGGTTCGCGGGGATCACCCTCGCCGCGATGACCCTCGCGGCCTGCGCCCACCGGCCACCACCGGCGCCGGCCGATCCACTGGCGCGTGTCGCCACCTGGCTGCAGGGCGACTTCGACAACCGCGCCCAGGCCGCCGCCGATCCGCGCTTCCTGCCGCTGCGCCTGCGCTGGACGCCGCTGTGGCCCGAGCGCGACGACGGCCGCTGGTTCCTCGTCGAACAGGCACTCGCTGGCGCCGCGACGCCCTATCGCCGCCGCATCCAGCGCCTGCAGGCCGAGCGCGACGGCGTGCGCATCGACGTCTTCCTGTTGCCGCGCGGCTTCCCCGACGCTGCCGCTGCCGACGCGCTGGCCGCACTCGATCCCGAGACGCTGCGCCCGCAGCCCGGCTGTGCGGTGTACCTGCACGCGGAGGCCGACGGCCGCCTGCGCGGCGGCACCGCCGGTCGTGACTGTCCCTCGCGCCTGCGCGGCGCCAGCTGGACGCGCGCCGACGTCGAGCTCGACGGCGAGCGCGTGCGCAGCTGGGACCGCGGTTTCGACGCCGACGGGAACCAGGTGTGGGGATCGGAGATCGGGGCCTACGAGTTCCGCCGCGCGGGGAACCCGCAGGAGCGCCAGGTCAGGAACTGACCTCGCGCACGGCTTCCGGCGACAGCTTCGCGATCGTGTGCCGCAGCTCGCGGCCGAGCACGACCTTGGCGTCCTTCTCCCACAGCGCCAGCTGCTCGTCGAAGTCGAGCTTGCCGTTCTCGGCGACCCAGACCAGCTTGAGCTCGCGCAGTTTCTGGATGAAGCCGCGGAACAGCGACTTGTCGAAGAACTCCGGCGCCGCCGGCGCGTAGAGCAGGCTCAGGCGCTGGGCAGTGAGCTGGCAGAGGGTCTCGAGCTCGCCGGCGCTGAGCATGCGCGGACCGTTCTTCACCAGCGTCGTGATCGCGATGAAGTAGCGCTCGAAGGCCTGCTGCAGGCTGTGCGCGACCGCGCGCAGGCGGAACACCTCGTCGGTCTGGCCGGGTCCGCGCGAGATGATGCCGCCCTCGTCCTCGCTGGCGACGCTCAGCAGCCCTTCGCCGACGAACAGGTCGATCGTCGCGTTCAGCTGCGCCGCGAAGCCCTCGGCGTCCCAGGTCAGGAACAGCTCCTCCTGCACGAACGGGTAGATCGTGCGCCCGAGCCGCAGCAGGCCGGCACGACTCATGCGGCGGTTGTTCTGGAAGCACAGCGCGACCCAGGCCGCCGCCGAGAACAGGTGCAGCACGTTGTTGCGGAAGTAGCTCTGCAGCACCGCCGTCTCGCCTTCCATGCCGAGCACGTCGCCGAGCGGGTGCACGGTGCGGCTGAGCACGCCCATCTTCTCGCCGTAGGCGATGATCTCCGCCGGCGACAGCGTGGTGACGGTGACGCGCTCGGAATAGGGCAGGGTGGCGAGCAGCTTCTTGTTCAGCGCCAGCTGCGCCAGCAGGTCGGCTTCCGACATCGCGTGCTTCGGCGTCGACAGCACCGACAGCGCGAGCAGGTTCACCGGGTTCACGTCGGCGGCGCGGTTGATGTTCACCTGGATGCGGTGGGCGATGTCCTCGACCGCGTCGTTGAGCCAGACCGGGCGGTCCTCGGCGGCCTGCGCCTTCCAGTCCGGCGCGTGCGTCTCGAGCACGCGGTCCAGGAAGATCGGTTCGCCGAAGTTCACCGCGACCTTGCCGTAACGCTGGCGCAGGATGCCGGCGCCGGCCTTCACCAGCGCCCAGATCGTCTCCTTCTCCTTCGGCTGGCCGCTGAGCTCGTCGAGGTAACTCTTGCCCTCGATCAGCTTCTCGTAGCCGATGTAGATCGGCTGGAACACCACCGGCCGCCGCGGCGCGCGCAGGAAGGCCTTCAGCGTCATCGCGATCATGCCGCCTTTCGGCGCCAGCAGGCGGCCGGTGCGCGAGCGCCCGCCCTCGATGAAGTACTCGAGCGAAAAACCCTCACCGACCAGCTGCGCGACGTATTCGGCCAGGACCGCCGCGTACAGGGCATTGCCGCGGATGCTGCGGCGGATGAAGAAGGCGCCGCCGCGGCGCAGGATCGGCCCGATCACCGGCATGTTCAGGTTGATGCCGGCGACGATGTGCGGCGGCACGATGCCCTTGGTGTAGAGCAGATAGCTCAGCAGCAGGTAGTCCATGTGGCTGCGGTGGCTGGGCACGTAGATGATCTCGTGCCCGGGCGCGACCTGTCGCAGCGAATCCAGGTGGTTGACGACGACGCCGTCGTAGATGCGGTTCCAGAAGCCGGTCAGCGCGAACGAGGCCGAGCGCACCACCGGGTTGGAGTAGTCGGCGGCGATCTCCCAGGCGAAGGCATGCGCCTTCTTCCACGCCTCCAGGTACTGGCTGTTGTCGCGCCGCGCCTGGTCGGCGATCGCCTTGCGCACAGGCTCGGCGTCCAGCACGTGGTCGACCAGCAGGCGCCGCGTCGACAGGTCGGGGCCGATCACGGCGGTCTTGATGCGGCGGAAGTGCGCGCGCAACACGCGCGCGACCTTGCGGACCTGGCGCTCGTGCGGGATCTGCTCGTCGAGGATCTCCCAGACGCGCACGCTCGGCGAGAACTGCACGACGGTGTCGCGGCCGTTCAGCAGGATCGCCAGCAGGCGGCGGAAGCGGCCGACGAGCGCCCAATTCTCCGAGAACAGCACCGAGAACCAGCCCGACTGCCGCGCCGGCGCGCGGCCGACGAAGATCGACACCGGCACCAGCTGCACGTCCTGGTCCGGATACAGGCGGTGCGCCATCAGCAGCCGGCTCAGGCCGTCGGAATGGCGGCGGTTCTTCGGCCGCCGGAACAGGCCGCCCTGGCGGCGCGACAGCGCCACGTAGGCGCGCTTGCGGCCGAGCGGGTCACCGGGCAGCGGCGCC
Organism: Arenimonas composti TR7-09 = DSM 18010; assembly: GCF_000426365.1. GTDB lineage: Bacteria > Pseudomonadota > Gammaproteobacteria > Xanthomonadales > Xanthomonadaceae > Arenimonas > Arenimonas composti. Next base: position 36,904 of record NZ_AUFF01000009.1, read on the forward strand.
AGCGGCGACGGCAGCCCGGCCTCGCGGCAGGCGCGGTCGAGGATCAGGGTGTTCGACAGGCCGTAGTGCTCGATCACGTAACAGACCGGGCGGTCGAGCTGGAACGGCGGGATGTCCGGCTCGCGGTGGATCTCGATCCACGGCTGCAGCAGCTTCTCCATCAGCCGCGCCCACAGCGGCGGCCGTGCGGTCTGCAGCGATGGGCGTGGCGCCGGCGGCGACGGTGAGTCCATGCGGATCAGCGGGCGTCGTCGGCTTCGGGCGCGGGCACCGCGGCGTCACCGGCGGCGTCGGCGTCCGTGGTTTCGGCGTCCGTGGCTTCGGCGATGGCGTCGTCGGCTTCCGCCTCGACTTCGCGCAGGTCCGCCTCGATGTCGCGGACCGTGCTGGCGCTGTACCAGCCGCCGTCGAAGCGCTGCATCGGCATCTCGAAGCGCAGGTCGCGGCCGAACAGCGGATAGCCGACGCGAACGACCGCGCCGTCGCCGTCCACCGAGACCGCCTCGACCCGCACCGCGTCGAGGGCGGCGTCGAGATCGACGTCGTAGACCTTCGCGACCCGCTTCAGGCCGGCGAACACGATGCCGGCCTTCGCCAGCGCCTCGTCGAGCGGCAGCGCCTGCACCTGCTCGAGCGTCGGCAGGTCCAGCGCACGGGCGGTCGCGGTCACTTCGGCGATCGCCCTGCGCGCGCGCTCGCGGTCGGCCACCAGCGTCGGCTTGATCCAGTAGACGAAGCCGCCGGCGAGGTCGCGCGCATGCGCCTTCTCGCTGGCCTCGATGTCGCCGTTCGCCTCGATCGCCGCCTGGATGAACATCGCCATCGCCGCCTGCATCAGCGGCCACTGGTCGCCGACCTCGGCCTCGAACTCGGCGAGCTTCGCGTCGACGTCGCGCATCAGCGCGGTTTCGGCATCCGGCGCGGTCAGCCGCGCCATCCACTCGGCGTACTCGCGCGCGTCGTCCTCGTCGACCGGCTCGGTCGCGGTCCGTCGCCGCTGCGCGTCGAGGCGCGCGTACAGCGCCGGCGGCATCGCCAGCTTCGCCCAGCGCACCAGGTCGTCGTCGCGCAGCGCCTGCGCCTGCGCCTCCACCGCCGCCACCGGATCGTTCGGCGCCCGCGTGACCGGCGCCTGCGGCTCGTCGCGCCGGCAGCCGGCGACCGCGAACACGAGCAGCAGGACGCTGACGATGAGGAACCTGGCGATGGATCGATTCATGCGTGGGTCGGGGATGGGTTGGGCCGAGAATCTAACAGACGAGCGGAGAACAGAGAGCAACGAGCGCAGCGCAGGCCCCCGCGTTCGGCGCGGGCTTCGGCTCCCACTCGCTCCACTGTCCTTGCTAAGTGCTTCGCGCCGCCGCGATCTGCGCCTGGATCGCCTCCGCCGCCGCACGCGGATCGGCGGCATTGCGGATCGGGCGGCCGACGACGATGTAGTCGGCGCCGTCGGCGAAGGCGGTCGGCACGTCGACGGTGCGCTTCTGGTCGTCACCGCCGGGACCGGCGGGGCGGATGCCGGGGCAGACGATCAGGCAGTCCGCGCCGGCGGCAGCGCGGATCGCCGCGGCCTCCTGGCCGGAAGCGACGACACCGTCGAGGCCGGCGGCGCGCGCCATCAGGGCGCGGTCGACGACCACCTCGCGTGGTTCATGGTCGATGCCCATGCGCTGCAGGTCGGCGGCATCCATCGAGGTCAGCACGGTGACGCCGAGCAGGCGGATGTCGCCCTTCTCGTCGGCGGCGGCGCGCATCATCGCCTCGTGCTGCGCATGGATCGTGCACAGCGAGACCGGATACCGGCGCAGGCCGCGGATCGCCGAGGCGACCGTCGCCGGCACGTCGTGGAACTTCAGGTCGACGAAGACCTGCTTGCCGCGTTCGGCGAGTTCACCGAGCACGCGGAAATAATCGCCGCTGGTCAGCAGCTCCATGCCGAGCTTGTAGAAGGCGACGCTGTCGCCGAGGCGGTCGATCCACTGCCGCGCCTCGTCGGCGGTGGCGACGTCGAGGGCGAAGATCAGGCGGTCGCGGGACATGGCGGCTCAGTAGCGCAGGTGGTCGAGCTTGCGCTGGCGACGGCCGGCCTCGTCGAGGCTGCGGTCGTTGTCGTAGAGCGCCGACTCCCAGCTCCCGTAGGTCGGCCCCGGCAGCACGAACCAGCGCTCGCCGATCCAGGGCGCGAACGGCGCCACTGCCTGCTCGCGACCCGACAGCGAGTTGTCGGTGATCGAGACCATGTCGCCGATCTGGTCGCCGATCTGCAGCAGCACGCGGTGGCTGCGGCCGACGTGGCGGCGGCGGCAACCCTTGTCGGACGGCTTCGGATCGACGCAGTCCTCGACCTGGTAGCCCATGCCCAGGTACTGCGCCGGATCGGGGATCGGGAAGCCGAGCGCACGCAGGTTGTCGACGGTCGCCGGGCCCTGCGCGTCGGTGCGGTTGCTGACGTAGAAGATCGTCACCCCCTGGGCGGCGGCGATGCGCGCGAACTCCAGCGCGCCGGGCACCGGCTTCGCCCGCCGCTGCTGCACCCAGGCGTCCCAGCTGGCGTCGTCGTAGACGGCGCCGTCGCGGACCAGCGCGGCCTGGTAGGGCGAGTTGTCGAGCATGGTCTCGTCGACGTCGACGATCACCGCCGGCGGCAGGCCGGTGGCGGGATTGCCGCGGTCGGCCGGCGCCAGCGCATCCCAGGCCGGATTCTTCAGCGCGCGATCGAGCTGCAGCAGGGCCTGGCGCCAGGTCTGGCCGGCGACCAGGCGGTATTCGAGCGAACCCTGCACCCAGGCGACGGCATTGAGGTTGTCGTTGGCGGCCGGGCCGGTGGCGACCGGCGCACCCTCACGCGGCGCGGTGGTCTGGCAGGCGGCGAGGGCGAGCACCAGCGGCAGCAGCCGCAGCGGGCGGGAAAGGGTCATCGTCGGTTCCTGGTGTTGTCCGGGGCGCAGTTTAGCCGGCCATGACGACCGGCACGGAGACCTGACTGGACTCTGAGCCCGGGCTGTCCCGTAACCTGCGTGGGCGGCGTGTCTGCGGGCTCGTGACCCTCACCGGCAGGCCTCCCATGTTCGTCCAGCCCCTGAAGATCCGCGCCGCCGCCGCCCGCGCCGCCTGGAGCCGCCTGCCGCGCGCGCTGCGGTTCGGCCTGCTCGGTGGCCTGCTGCTGCCGGTCGGCGCCCTGGCGGCGGTCGCCACCGTCGGCGCCTTCGGCGGCGGTGGCGGCGTTCCCGCCGGCCTGTCCGCGGCGGCGCCGGACGCCGGCACCGGCACGATGCTGCGCGGCATCGCCGCGGTGATCCCGGTCGATCCGGCCGACCTGCTCGCCGAATTGCGCGACGCCGGTCCACGCGTGGACCCGGTCGAGGCCGCGAAGGCCCCGGCCGCCGCCGACCCCGCCTGGACCGCCGCCGCGACCGCGCTGATGGAGGGGCTGCCGAAGGACGCCGCGGGCAATCCCGACTGGGCGCGCATCGACATGGACGCCTACTCCCGGGCGATCCAGGACCTCGGACCCGCACCCACCGCGCCCGCGCCGACCGGCCCGGTCGACTACACCCCGCTCGACCTCGACGAGGCGCTGGCGCTGCTGCGCGAGCGTATCGACGCCGAAGACGACGCGGTCCTCGCCCGACTGCGCGGCGCCGACCATGGCGACCAGCCGTCGGTGCTGCTCGCGCACAGCCTGGCGCTGATGCTGCACGGCGACGTCTGGGGCGCCGCCGCGAACCTGCTGGTCGCGCACGAGGCCGACGAGGACGACGCCACCCCGCTGGTGAACCTGGCGGCGATCGCCAACGGCCAGAACCTGCCGGCGGTGGCGCTGGCCCTGCTCGACGCCGCCGCCGGGCGCGACATCGGCGACGACGACTCGCCGGTCGGCATCCGCGAAGCCGCCGCCATCGCCAACAACCGCGGCCACGCACTGCTGCTGCTGCGCCGCCACGACGAGGCCGAGGCGCCGCTGCGCGCGGCGCTGGCCGCCAATCCCGAGCTGTCCGAGGCGGCGCGCAACCTGATGCACCTGCTGCTGAAGACGGATCGCGAGGACGAGGCGCGCGCGCTCGTCCCGCGCGCGGTCTGGCGCCTGCGCGGGAACCCGGCGCAGCCGGTGACGCAGCGCGCGGGCGATCCGGAAGCGCCGGCACCGGCGGAACCGCCGGGCGGTAGTCCGGAGGCGATCGCGCAGTGGCTGCAGGCGCCATGGGTCGAGGAGCGCAGCGGCCTCCTCGCGCTGCCGTTGTGGATCAGCCTGGACCTGTCGAAACAGGGCCAGATCGCGTGGCCGGAAGTGCGCTATCCGACGGCCGACGCCAGCTACGGCAGCTATTTCGCGCGCGCCGCCGCCGACTACGTCGCCGAACACGACGAGGCGCAGGCCCTGCGCGAACGCATGGGCGCGGCGATGCGGGCGATGGGGCCACGCCGGCCGAACCTGTCCGACCGCATCCAGCAGCTGATCGAGGTGAAGGCGACGACCCAGTCGGGGCTCGAGCCCGTCGACCGCGAGATGCACCGCCTGCAGGCCTGGAAGGAGACCCTGATCCTCGGCTCGCCGCAGCTCACCCGCTTCGCCGCGCTCGATGTCGCCCGCGGCGAGTTCCAGATGGAAGAGGCCGCCGAACGCCTGTACCAGCATTACCGCCGCGAGTCGGCCTGCCCGGTGAACAGCAGTCACGAGGAATGCTGCGCGATCCACCGGCGCGCGATCGCGAACGGCGTCGCCGGCATGACGCCCATCGCGCACGAATATGAAGACCGCATGCGCGTCTTCTTCCGCGAGTTCTACGGGCTGTCGACCGCGATCGCGGCCAATCTTCCGTCCGGCGGCTGGCACGACCTCGCGCGGCTGGGCATCGAGCACGACGTGCGCATCGTGCACGCGCGGGCACAGCAGGAGATCGCCTTCGCGTTCGCGCATGCGGCGCCGGCGGGCGGAGGCTGCTACGGGAATCCCGGCCGGCCGGAGGCGGCGATCGCCGACATCGTCGTCGACGCGCCCGCGTGCAGCGCCGGCGCGCAGTGGGGCTCGGGCAAGTGGGCGTTCTCGAACAACTTCAGCATGGAGGTCACCTGCGGCAAGGTGAAGTTCGTCGCCGAGGTCGACGTCATCGGCACGAAGAAGCTGAAGCTGCCGCGCGAGAGCGAACTCGGCGGCGCGATCGGCATGCATGCGGAGGTCGAGTTCTCGATCGACGGCACCGTCACGGTGTTCGCCGGGCCGAAGGCGAGCGCGGCCGGCAAGGTCGGTCACATCGGCGCGGACTTCGGCGTCAAGGACGGCATCTACGCGGTGATCGGCCGCGACGGCGTCCGGGACGTCGGCATGCGGGTGGTGGTCGGCGGCGGTGTCAATGCCGGTCCGCTCGGCGGTACCCACGATGCCGAGGTGATGGATTTTTCCTTCGTATCGGCGCTGTAGCGGCTTGCTGCACGCGCCAGGGAGAGGCGGAACGATGGTGATCAGGGAAGGCGCGGCGCAGGCCGCGCGCGAGGGGCTGCGACTCCTGCAGCGGCTGCCGGGCAAGGCGAAGGTGGTGATGGCCGCCGGCGTGATCGGGTTGCCGGTGATGGCGATGATCTTCTCCGGCGGCGACGCGGATCCGCCGGCGGACGTCGCGGTCGGGCCGCAGGCGCCGGGCCACTACCGCAGCGTCGCGGCGGTGCTGCCGGTGGACATGGAGTCGCTGGTCGCGGACATCGTCAATGCCCGCGACCAGCCGCATTTCGCGATCGACGACGACACCCGGGACCTGGACGACGCGCTGGCGCTGTTCGCCGAGCGCGTCGACGCGGCCGCGCCGGCGCTGCTGGGTACATTGCGCGACGGCGACCTCGAGGCGCCGGTGCTGGTCGCGCACGCGGCGGCCCTGCTGGCGGCCGGCGACGTCTGGGGCGCCGCCGGCAACCTGCTGGTCGCGCACGAGCGCGACGAGCGGCTGCCGGCGCCGCTGCTCGGCCTCGCCGCGATCGGCAACGGCCAGGGCCTGCCGGGCGCGGCGCTCGCTTTCGCCGACGCCGCAGGACGGATCGCCGGCAGCGATCGCCTGCACCACGCCGCGGCCGCCAACAACCGCGGCCACGCCCTGCTGCTGCTCGGTCGCGACCTCGCCGCCGAGGCGGCACTGCGCGAGGCGCTGGAGCTCGATCCCGAGCTGTCGGAAGCCGCCCGCAATCTCGCCCACCTGCTGATGCGCCGGGGCGACGACGAGGCCGCGCGACCGCTGCTGCCGCGCGTGGCCTTCCGCCTTCCGGGAACGAAGGCGCCGGAGGTGCGGGACCCGGTCGCGAAGCCACCGGCCGACGGCGGCCCGGTCGACACCGGCAGCCCGGAGCAGATCGCCGCGTGGACCCGGGCGCCGTGGCTGGAACGCGACAGCGACGGCGACTCGTCGCTGCGGCTGCCGCTGTGGATCGCGCTGGACCTGTCGCGGCAGGGACAGATCGCCTGGCCGGGCATCGAGCTGCCGCAGGCGGGCCCCGGCTACGTCGACTTCGCCCCGCGCGCGACCGCGCGCAGCATGGCCAACTGGCAGGCCTCGCAGGAGCGCGGCATGGCGGTGGCGCAGGCGCTGTCGCCGACCTTCACCCGGGCGCAGACCGGTGCCGACAACGTGCAGTCGGTGATCCTGTCGATGATCCCGCTCGAGTGGAACGTGCACCCGATGGACGGCGAGATGTTCGACGTGTCCAGCGCCGAATCGGCCGCCGTATACGACCGCCACCGCACCCGCTTCCAGTCGCTCGAGGTCGCGCGCGCGGAGTTCGCGATGGTGCGCAAGGCGCAGGCGCAGGCGGAAGAGGCCGCGGCGTTCCGCTGCAGTGCCGAGGACTACGAGGCCTGCTGCCGCCAGAGCCGCGAGTTCACCGCCGGCCAGGTCGATGCGCTGCTGCCGCTGGCGCGCGAGTACGAGGACCGGATGCGCATCCTCTTCCGCGATGCCTACGGGGTGAGTTCGGCCTACCTCGCCAACCTGCCGGAAGGGCCCTACCTGGACGCGGCACGCGCCGATCTGCAGGCCAAGGCGCTGGCGCACGTCGCGCACGGCCAGGCGCGGGTGATGGCCGCGTTCGAGATCGGGGCGCCGCGCGGGGGCATGTGCCTGGCCGACGGCCCGGCGGACGGGCAGGCCGCGGACGTCGCCGGCGACCTGCCGGGCTGCGGCCCGGGCAGCACCGACTACTCCGGCAAGTGGAGCGTCGGCGGCGGCTTCTCGGTCGAGGCCACCTGCGGAAAGATCAAGTTCGTCGCCGAAGCCGACGTGCTCGGCACCCGCAGCACCGCCTTCGGCAACGGCCGCGCCTGGGAAGCATCGATCGGCATGCATGCCGAGGCGGAGTTCTCGCTGATCGACGGCACGGTGACGGTGTTCGCCGGGCCGAAGGCCGGCGTCGCCGGAAAGGTCGGCGAGTTCGGCGGCGATTTCGGCATCAAGGACGGCCTCTACCTGGTCGTCGGCAGCGACGGCGTGCGCGACGCCGGCATGCGCGTGGTGGTCGGCGGCGGCGTCACGGCCGGCGCGTTCGGTGCGACGCACGACGTCGAGGTCATGGACTTCTCCTTCGTCTCCGCGCTCTGAACCCTGTAGGAGCGCCTTCAGGCGCGATGCCCTTCTTCCCTGCGCGAAGCGCAGGGAAAGCATCGCGCCTGAAGGCGCTCCTACGGGAAGGAAGGGGGTTAGTCGTCGAAGAGGGCGGCGATGGCGGCCATGTGGGCGCGACCGCGCTGCTTCTTCTCGGCGGTCTCGCGCTCGGGGTCGAGGCCGTCGCGCAGCAGGTCGCCGGCCGGCAGTTCGTCGAGGAAGCGGCTCGGCAGCAGATGCTCGATCGCGCCCCAGCGCTTCACCTCGGCGCTGTGCGCCAGGTACAGGCGTTCCTTCGCGCGGGTGATGCCGACGTACATCAGCCGGCGTTCCTCCTCGAGCCGGCCTTCCTCGAGGCTGGCCTCGTGCGGCAGGTTGCCGTCCTCGCAGCCGACCACGAAGACCGTGCGGAACTCGAGGCCCTTGGCCGCGTGCAGGCTCATCAGCCGCACCGCATTGCCGGGTTCGCCGCGATCGGCATTGCTCAGCAGCGCCAGCTGCGCCGCGAGCTCGCCGGGGCCACCGCCGCGTGCGCCCTCGAACCACGAGGCGAGTTCGTCGAGATTGCCCTTGCGGCGCAGGAAGGACGCCTCGTCCTTGCACTGCGCACGCACCATCGCCAGCAGGCCGGAGCGTTCGGCGAGCACCGGCACCAGCTCGGCCGGGGTCAGGCGCTCGGCCTCGTCACGCAGCGCGTTCACGATGCGGTTGAAGTCGTCGAGGCCGGCGGCGGCGCGCGGCGTCAGCTGCTTCAGGAAACCGATCTGGCCGGCGGCGCGCGCCAGCGACATGCCGGCGGTCTGCGCCATCGCCGCCAGTTTCTCCAGCGTGGTCGCGCCGACTTCGCGCTTCGGCGCCGCGATCGCGCGCAGGAAGGCGGCGTCATTGTCCGGATTGGCCAGCACCTGCAGCCAGGACAGCAGGTCCTTGACCTCGGCACGGTCGAGGAAGCGGGTGCCGCCGGTCAGGTGGTAGGGAATGCGCAGCAGCTGCAGCGCCTTCTCCAGCGGCCGGCTCTGGTGGTTGCCGCGGAACAGGATCGCGAACTCGCCGAAGGGGATTTCCTTGGCCTGGTGCAGATAGTGGATCTCGGCGGCGACGCGTTCGGCCTCGTGCTCGCCGTTGCGGCACTGCCAGACACGGATCGGCTCGCCGTCGCCGTGCTGGCTCCACAGCTGCTTCAGGTGCGCGTGCGGGTTCTTCGCGATCAGGGTGTTGGCGCAGCGCAGGATGCGGCTGGTGCAGCGGTAGTTCTGCTCGAGCTTGATCACCTTCAGCTGCGGATAGTCGACGCCGAGCTGGTCGAGGTTCTCCGGCATCGCGCCGCGCCAGGCATAGATGCTCTGGTCGTCGTCGCCGACGCAGGTCATCGCGCCCTTCGGTCCGGCCAGCTGCTTCAGCAAGCGGTACTGGGCGCCGTTGGTGTCCTGGCATTCGTCGACCAGCAGGTAGCGGATGCGCTCGCGCCAGCCGGCGGCGAGGTCGGGCTCGGCCTCGAGCAGCTGCAGCGGCAGCCGGATCAGGTCGTCGAAATCGACCGCATTGAAGGCCTGCAGTCGCGCCTGGTACTTCGCGTACACCGCCGCCGCCTCGTGTTCGCGCACCGAGCGCGCGGCCGCGGCCGCCTGTTCCGGTGACAGGCCGGCGTTCTTGGCGGCGCTGACCAGGTTGTGCAGCGCATACAGGGCGTCGTTCTTCGCTCCCGGCGGCGCCAGGTCCCTGATGATCGCCATCTGGTCGTCGCCGTCGAAGATCGAGAAGCCGCGGCGCAGCCCGGCGCGGTCGTGCTCGATCTGCAGGAAGCGCAGGCCCAGCGAGTGGAAGGTGGTGACGGTCAGCGCCTCCGCAGCCTCGCCCTTGACCCGCTTGCCGACACGCTCGCGCATCTCGCGTGCGGCCTTGTTGGTGAAGGTGATCGCGGCGATGTGGCGCGGCTCGACCCGGCGCGTCGCGACCAGGTGGGCGATCTTCTCGGTGATCACCTTCGTCTTGCCGCTGCCGGCGCCGGCGAGCACGAGCAGGGGGCCGTCGACGTACTCGACGGCGGCCTGCTGCTGGGGGTTCAGGGGGGAGGACGACATGGGGGCGCGATCTTACTCCAGGAGATAGTTCGTACGAGGTAGTTCGTAGTCGCCGCAGGCGGGTTGCCGTTGCTGCGGCCAAGCCGTCGCGGCGGGCGTATGCCGACAGCCAGCGCCTCCACCCGTAGAGCGCCGGACCTGCGCCCGCGACGACTACGAACTACCTCGTACGAACTACCTCCTGTCGTTAGAATCCGCCCATGTTGCGCATCACCGCCACCCTCGCCATTCCGGACGACGAACTGGTCGAGCGTTTCGTGCGTTCGGCGGGGCCCGGCGGGCAGAACGTGAACAAGGTGGCGACGGCGGTGGAGCTGCGTTTCGACGTCGCGCGCTCGCCGTCGCTGCCCGACGCCGTGCGCGAGCGCCTGCTGGCCCGGCGCGACCGCCGGCTGACCGATGACGGCGTGCTCGTGCTCAACGCGCAGCGCTTCCGCACCCAGGACCGCAACCGCGAGGACGCCCGCGAGCGCCTCGCGGCGGTGATCGCCGCGGCGACGCAGGCACCGAAGAAGCGGGTCGCGACCAAGCCCTCGCGCGCGGCGAAGGAACGCCGCCTCGGCGCCAAGCGCGAGCGCGCCACGGTCAAGCGCCAGCGCAGCGCCGCCGCCTGGGATCGCGAATGACGCCGGATCGCCGCGCATGAGCCTGGTCCCGCCGCTGTCGCCGCTCACGCCGGGCGACGGCAACCGCTTTTCCCGCTGGTTCGGCCGGACCCTGCTCCGGCTCGGCGGCTGGCGGGTGATCGGCGCCTGGCCGGCGGAACCGCGGCTGGTGGTGATCGTCGCCCCGCATTCCTCCGGCTGGGATGCCTACTGGGGTCTGGCGGCGAAGCTGGCGATGGGGGTCGACATCGCCTTCATCGCCAAGGCCGAGCTGTTCGTCGGCCCGCTCGGCTGGCTGCTGCGGCTGCTCGGTGGCCGGCCGGTGAACCGCAAGGCGCCCGGCGGCATCGTCGAGCAGACCGCGGCGCAGATCCGCGACAGCGAGCGGTTGTACTTCGTGCTCGCGCCGGAAGGCACGCGCAAGCGGGTCGAACGCTGGAAGACCGGCTTCTGGAAGATCGCCCGCAGTGCCGACGTGCCGGTGCTGTGCGCCTGGTTCCACTATCCGGACCGCACGATCGGGCTCGGCCCGCTGTTGCACCTGAGCGGCGACCCGGACGCCGACATGGCGCGCATCCGCGAGATCTACCGGCCGTACGTCGGCAAGAACCGCGGCACCGTCTAGGAGGCCGCCGTGAGCAGCGTCCCGCGCATCGCCGCCGTGATCCCCTGCTACCGGGTGACCCGGCACCTGCTGCCGCTGCTGGCGGCGATCGGCCCCGAGGTCGAGCGCATCTACGTCGTCGACGACGCCTGCCCGGACGGCAGCGGCGACCTCGTCGCGCGCGACTGCCGCGATCCGCGCGTGCGCGTCGTGCGCAACCCGCGCAACCTCGGCGTCGGCGGCGCGGTGATGGCGGGCTACCGCGCCGCGATCGACGACGGCATGCAGGTGCTGGTGAAGCTCGACGGCGACGGGCAGATGGATCCGGCATTGCTGCCGCGCTTCGTCGCGCCGATCCTCGCCGGCGAGGCGGACTACACGAAGGGCAACCGCTTCCACGACCTCGACCTGATCGGCCGGATGCCGCGCGTGCGCATCTTCGGCAATGCGGTGCTGAGCTTCATGAGCAAGCTGTCGACCGGGTACTGGGACATCTTCGACCCGACCAACGGCTACACCGCGATCCACGCCGACGTCGCCCGCCGGCTCGCTCCTGGCAAGCTCAGCGAGCGCTGGTTCTTCGAATCCGACGTGCTGTTCCGCCTCGGCACCCTGCGCGCGGTCGTGGTCGACGTGCCGATGGTGCCGCGCTACGGCGACGAGGACAGCGGCCTGAAGGTGTCGCGCGTCGTCGGCGAGTTCGCGTTCAAGCACGCGCGCAATTTCCTGAAGCGGGTTTTCTACGGCTATTTCCTGCGCGACATGTCGGTGGCGTCGCTGGAGCTGGTCGCCGGCGTCGCCCTGCTGGCCTTCGGCACCGTGTTCGGCATCGTCAACTGGATCGAACTCGCCGGCACCGGCCGCGCCGCGCCGGCCGGTACGGTGATGCTGGCGGCGCTGCCGGTGATCCTGGGGCTGCAGTTCGTGCTCGCGTTCCTCGCCTACGACATCGCGGCCATTCCGCGCCGGCCGCTGACCAGGCAGGTAGCAAGTAGCAGGTAACAAGTAGCAGGGAGCAAGGAGTGGGAGCGGCTTCGGCCGTGATCCCTGCCCGCCTTTCCGGAGCGGCAACCCGGTCCCGGTACAATCCCGGCCGTGGACACGCTGCGCGCCTTCTACGACTCCATCCTCCCGCATCCCTGGCTGCTGCTCGCGACGACGCTCGCGGTGCTGGCGCTGCTGGCCTGGCTGGCGGACCTGCTGACGCACCGGCTGCTGCTGCGGGTCGTCGGCGGACTCGTCCGACGGTCGCCGATGAAGTGGGACGACATCCTGCTCGGCCGCGGCATCCTGCGCCGGCTGGCGCATGCGGTGCCGGCGCTGATCTTCTTCCATGGCGTGGCGGTCGTGCCGGGCCTGCCGCCGGTGGCGGCGCAACTGCTGCGCAACCTCGCCGCCGCGCTGATCGTGCTGGCGATCGCGCAGGCGATCAGCGCCCTGCTGCGGGCGATCCAGGACGTCTACGAGCAGCGCGATCCCGAACGTGCCCGCGTCCGCCCGATCAAGGGCTACCTGCAGGTTGCGCGCATCGTCCTGTACCTGATCGCCGCGGTGCTGATGATCGCGGTGCTGATCGAGCGTTCGCCGGTGCTGCTGCTGTCGGGCGTCGGCGCGCTGGCGGCGGTGCTGATGCTGGTGTTCAAGGACACCCTGCTGTCGCTGGTGGCGAACGTGCAGATCTCGTCCAACGACATGGTGCGGGTCGGCGACTGGATCGAGATGCCGAAGTACGGCGCCGACGGCGACGTGATCGACATCGCCCTGCACGTGGTCAAGGTCCGCAACTGGGACAAGACGATCACCACGATCCCGACGTATGCGCTGGTCAGCGAGAGCTTCCGCAACTGGCGCGGCATGCAGGAAGTCGGCGGCCGCCGGATCAAGCGGGCGCTGCCGATCGACCAGTCCACGGTGCGCTACCTCGGCGACGACGAGGTCGTGGCGCTGCGCCGCTTCACCCTGCTGGCGCCCTACCTCGACGCCAAGGCCGCCGAGCTCGCCGCCTGGAACGCCGCCCGCGACGGCCAGGCACCGGTGAACCTGCGGCGGCTGACCAACATCGGCTGCTTCCGCGCCTACGCGCTGGCCTGGCTGCGCGCGCATCCGCGCATCCACCAGGCGATGACCCTGCTGGTGCGGCAGCTGCCGCCGGGTCCGCACGGGCTGCCGCTGGAGATCTACTGCTTCACCGCGACGACCGCCTGGGGCGAGTACGAGGGCATCCAGGCCGACGTGTTCGACCACCTGCTGGCGATCCTGCCCGAATTCGGCCTGCGCGCTTACCAGGCGCCGTCCGGCGCGGACGTCGTGCGGATCGGTGCCACCCTGCGCGACGGTTCGGGGGCGGCGCCGTTCGCGGTCGGCGAGGGCGGCCCGGACACCGCGCGGCCGGCCCCGGAGCCTCAGCGCTCGGAGTGACCGCTGTCGAAGTAGTCGCGGCGCTCGAACAGTCCCGGCTTCACCAGATCGATGAAGGCGCGCGCCCGCGGGCTCAGGTACTTGCCTTTGCGCACGACCACGCCGTAGCTGCGCGGCGGGAAATACTCGCCGAGGCTGCGCGCGACCAGCCGGCCCTGGTCGGCCCCGGTCAGGCAGATGCCGGTGACGATGCTGATGCCCAGGCCCATCGCCACGTACTGCTTGATCACCTCCCAGCCGCCGACCTCGAGCGCCACCGTGTAGGGCACGCGGCGCTGCTGGAACACCAGGTCGACCAGGCGCCAGGTCGTCAGCCGGCGCGGCGGCAGGATCAGGCCGTAGGGCGAGAGGTCCTCCAGCCGCAGGTCCGGCTTGTCGGCCAGCGGATGCCCCTTCGGACAGATCAGCATCGGTTCGAAGGAATAGACCGGGGCGTAGGACAGGTCGGTGGGCACGTCGAGCATCGAGCCGACCGCCAGGTCGCAGCCGTCGCCGCGCAGCAGGCCGAGGCCGTCCTTGCCGGTGACGTTGTGCAGCACCAGCTGCACCTCCGGGTGGCGCTCGCGATAGGCCTGCACCAGCGGCGGCAGCAGGTAGAGGATCGTCGAGGTGCCGGCCGCGACGTGCAGTTCGCCGGCCTGCAGGCCCTTGATCCGGTTGCGGAATTCCCCGTCCAGGCCGTCGATGCCTTCGACCAGCGGGCGCGCCAGTTCATAGAGCACCGTGCCTTCCCGGGTCAGGCTGAAGCGGCGGCCGATGCGCTCGAACAGGCGGTGGCCGACGTCGCGTTCCAGTGCCTGCAGCTGCAGGGTCACCGCCGGCTGGCTCAGGAACAGCGCCTCCGCCGCGCGCGACACCGAACCGAGCCGGGCGACCTGGCAGAAGGCCCGCAAGGGCTTCAGGCGGTCGCCCTTGTAGTAGTAGCGGGGCGGAATCTCGCTCATAACACCATGATCCGGCGTCAGTATTTGCCAGACTTATAGCAGCTATCAAAACATTTGTTTTGGCAAAGGGAAAGGTGCGCACCTAGGGTCGAAGCCCCAGACCGAGGAGCATCGCCATGGCAGACGCCGCCCGCACCCTCCCGACCGAACCCGCGTCCGGACTGGTCGTCGCTGCCGACGCAGCCGGCCAGCAGGAGGTCCTGACCCCGGCCGCGCTCGCCTTCCTCGAGGGCCTGCACCGCCGCTTCGACCCGGTCCGCCAGGCCCGCCTCGCCGATCGCCGGGCCCGCCAGGCCCGCTTCGACGCCGGTGAACTGCCCGATTTCCGCGCCGACACCCGCGCGATCCGCGAGGGCGACTGGACGGTGGCTCCGGTGCCCGCCGCGCTGCAGGACCGCCGGGTCGAGATCACCGGCCCGGTCGATCCGAAGATGGTCATCAACGCGCTCAATTCCGGCGCGAACTGCTACATGGCCGACTTCGAGGACTCGACCAGCCCGACCTGGGCCAACCAGATCACCGGCCAGCAGGCCCTGATCCGCGCCGTCGCCGGCGACCTCGAATGGACCGCGCCGGGAACCGGCAGGCAGTACCGCCTCGACCCGGCCGCGAACACCGTGCTGATCGTCCGCCCGCGCGGCTGGCACCTCGACGAGAAGCACGTGCAGGTCGACGGCCAGCGCCTGTCCGGCAGCCTGTTCGACCTCGGCCTGTTCGCCTTCCACAATGCCGCCGCGCTGCACGCCCGTGGCCGCGGCCCCTACTTCTACCTGCCGAAGCTGCAGTCGATGGAAGAGGCGGCGCTGTGGGATGCGGTGCTGGGCCACATCGAGACGACGCTCGGGCTGCCGGTCGGCACGATGAAGGTGACCGTGCTGATCGAGACGCTGCCGGCGGCGTTCGAGATGGACGAGATCCTGCACGCGCTGCGGGGCCGCATCGCCGGCCTGAACTGCGGCCGCTGGGACTACATCTTCAGCTACCTCAAGACCTTCCGCCGGCACCGCGACCGCGTGCTGCCGGAGCGTGGCCAGGTCGGCATGACCCAGCCCTTCCTGAAGGCCTATTCCGAGCTGCTGATCCGCACCTGCCACCGCCGCGGCGCGCATGCGATGGGCGGCATGGCGGCGCAGATCCCGATCGCCGGTGACCCGGTCGCGAACAACGAGGCGCTCGAGCGCGTGCGCCGCGACAAGGTGCGCGAGGCCGAGGCCGGCCACGACGGCACCTGGGTCGCGCATCCGGCGCTGATCCCGGTCGCCCGCGAGGTGTTCGATGCCCGCATGCCCGGCCCGAACCAGCTGCAGCGGCGCCGCGACGACGTCGCCGTCGACCGCGATGCGCTGCTGCGGCCGAGCATCGGCACGATCACCCGCAAGGGCTTCGACGACAACGTCGAGGTCTGCGTGCGCTACCTGGCCGCCTGGCTCGACGGCAACGGCTGCGTGCCGATCCACTGGCTGATGGAGGACGCCGCCACCGCCGAGATCGCCCGCGCCCAGCTCTGGCAGTGGCTGCACTGGGGCGAGCGCTGCGGCGACCACGGCGAACGTCCCTGCCTGCACCTCGACGACGGCACCCCGATCGACGGCTCGCTGTTCGACCGCGCCCTGCTCGGGCTGCCGGCGCGCCTGGCCGGGCAGAACGTCGCCGCCGCGGGCCGCATCGCCGAGGCGATCGAACTGCTCGACCGGCTGACCCATGCCGACGACATGCCCGAGTTCCTGACCCTGGCCGCCTACGAACGGCTGGCCTGAACGGACGGGCGCAGGCTGCAGGCGCCGTTCCGGATCCAGATTCCGGTCCGGATCCCGATTTACCGCGATCGCGCCTGAAGGCGCTCCTACAAGACCCCCACGACGAAGGTGAAGACGATGACCAGCAAGCTCCCGACCGCCGAACAGCTCCGCCAGCAGTGGGAAACCGACCCGCGCTGGGCCGGTGTCCGCCGCGGCTACTCCGCCGAAGAGGTCGTGCGCCTGCGCGGCACCGTCGCCGTCGAGCATTCGCTGGCCCGCCTCGGCGCCGGGAAGCTGTGGAAGTCGCTGAACACCGAGCCCTTCGTCAACGCGCTCGGCGCGCTGACCGGCAACCAGGCGATGCAGCAGGTCAAGGCCGGCCTGAAGGCGATCTACCTCAGCGGCTGGCAGGTCGCCGCCGACGCCAACCTCGCCGGCGAGATGTATCCGGACCAGTCGCTGTACCCGGCGAACTCGGTGCCGCAGGTGGTCAAGCGCATCAACAACACGCTGTTGCGTGCCGACCAGCTGCACCACGCCGAGGGCGACGATTCGATCGACTTCCTGCAGCCGATCGTCGCCGATGCCGAGGCCGGTTTCGGCGGCGTGCTCAATGCCTTCGAGCTGATGAAGGCGATGATCGAGGCCGGCGCCGCCGGCGTGCACTTCGAGGACCAGCTGGCCTCGGTGAAGAAGTGCGGGCACATGGGCGGCAAGGTGCTGGTGCCGACCCGCGAGGCGGTCGAGAAGCTGGTCGCCGCGCGCCTGGCCGCCGACGTCTGCAATGTGCCGACCCTGCTGGTCGCGCGCACCGATGCCGAGGCCGCCGACCTGCTGACCAGCGACGTCGACCCGAACGACCGGCCGTTCTGCACCGGCGAGCGCACCGTCGAGGGTTTCTTCAAGACCCGCCCGGGCATCGACCAGGCGATCAGCCGCGGCCTGGCCTATGCGCCCTACGCCGATCTGGTGTGGTGCGAGACCGGCAAGCCGGACCTGGCTTTCGCGAGGAAGTTCGCCGAGGCCATCCACGCGAAGTACCCGGGCAAGCTGCTGGCCTACAACTGCTCGCCGTCGTTCAACTGGAAGAAGAACCTCGACGACGCCACGATCGCGAAGTTCCAGAAGGAACTCGGCGCGATGGGCTACAAGTTCCAGTTCATCACCCTGGCCGGCTTCCACGCGCTGAACTACGGCATGTTCGACCTGGCGCACGGCTACGCCCGCCGGCAGATGAGCGCCTTCGTCGAGCTGCAGGAGAAGGAGTTCGCGGCGGCCGATCGCGGCTTCACCGCGGTCAAGCACCAGCGCGAGGTCGGCACCGGCTACTTCGACGCGGTCACCCAGACCATCCAGGGCGGCCAGAGCTCGACCGTGGCGCTGAAGGGCTCGACCGAAGAGGAGCAGTTCACCGCCGAGACCGAGACGGCCACTGCCTGAGTGAAGATTCCTTAACACCTCCTGGGCACGGCGCTACACTCGGGCGCATCCATGACCTCGGGTGCGCCGTGACTCCAGCCGATCTCACCGGCCGAGCAGCCGGAACCGGGCCCATCTCGGGCCCGGACCACCGCCTGCCGTCGCTGTTGTCGCCGGAAGAGTTCCGGGTGCTTTCCGGCGCCGGGGTCAGCCGGGCGATGCTGCCCGGCGAGGAACTGTTCCGGCTCGGCGAAGCGGCGGCCAGCATGTTCCTGATCGACACCGGCGAGGTGCGGCTGAGCTTCGACGACGGCCTGGCCGACAAACTGCTCGGTCCGGGGCAGTACTTCGGCGAACTGGCGGTCTTCATCGGCCGCCACCAGCGTTTCGCCCGCGCCGTCGCCGATACCCCCGGCGTGCTCTACGAAATCAGCCAGGCCGCGTTCAACGAGCTGCTGCAGCGCGAGCCGCGGGTGGTCGCCCGCTTCATGCAGCGCAGCTTCGCCTACCTGGTCGCCGGCGAGCACCAGCTGGTCCAGCACCTGCGCCGACGCAACGAGGACCTGCTGCAGACCCTCGACACCCTGCGCCAGACGCGGACCGAACTGACCGTCGCCCAGCAGCTGGTGCGCACCGACGACCTGACCGGGCTGGCCAACCGCCGCGGCCTGTACCGCTACCTCGACGAACTCGGCTCGCAGCCGCTGAACGACCTGAAGCTGGCGCTGCTGCTGATCGACATCGACCACTTCAAGCAGATCAACGACCGCAGCGGCCACCTCGCCGGCGACGCCGCCCTGCGCGCGGTCGCCGAGGAAGTGCGTCGGCTGGCCGGACCGCTGGAGCTGCCGTGCCGGCTCGGCGGCGACGAGTTCGCGATGGTGCTGCGCGTCAGCGACGACGGCGAACTCGCCAACCGCGCGCTCGGGCTGATGGGCGCGGTGCGTTGCCTGCGCCTGCCGAGCCTGCGCGAACATCGCCTG
This sequence comes from Arenimonas composti TR7-09 = DSM 18010, assembly GCF_000426365.1. Taxonomy (GTDB): domain Bacteria; phylum Pseudomonadota; class Gammaproteobacteria; order Xanthomonadales; family Xanthomonadaceae; genus Arenimonas; species Arenimonas composti. Next base: position 55,277 of record NZ_AUFF01000009.1, read on the forward strand.
TCGGTGAGCATCGGCGGGGCGTTCTGCGCCGATCCCGGCGGCTGGTCGATCTGGTACAGCCAAGCCGATCGCGCCCTGTACGACGCCAAGCGACTGGGCGGCGATCACTGGCGACTGGCGCGCTGACCACGCATGGCCGTGGACCTTCAGGGCCTGCGTTCCGATCGAAAGAACGTTTTCATGGCGTCCCGATGAACCTCGACGAGTCCGGTCCCGGCGACAGCGCCGCGCCGCAGGTCAAACCCCTGCTGCGCACGGTGCTGCTCGCCGACATCGTCGACTCGACGGCGCTCGTCGAGCGCCTCGGCGACATGCGTGCGGCGCTGCTGCTGCAGAAGCACGACCAGCTGCTGCGGCAGTCGATCCAGTTCTGCCACGGCCAGCTGATCGACAAGGCCGACGGCGTGCTGGCGCTGTTCGAACGGCCGATCCAGGCGCTGGATTTCGCGCTGCGCTACCAGCGCGGCCTGCGCGAGCTCGGGCAGGCCGAGGGCATGTCCCTGCGCGTCCGCATCGGCGTGCACGTCGGCGACGTCATGATGTGGGCGAACGAGCCCCAGCACGTGCGCGCCGGCGCCAAGCCCTTCGAGGTCGAGGGCCTGGCCAAGCCGGTCGCGGCGCGGCTGATGAACCTGGCGCTGCCGGGACAGATCCTGATGTCGGGCATGGCGCAGAACCTGTGCCAGCGCGCCGTCGGCGAGCTCGGCGAGGCCGGCCGCGAGCTGCGTTTCGTGCTGCACGGCCGCTACCGGTTCAAGGGCGTGCCGGCGCCGATGCTGGTGCACGAGGTCGGCGAGCCGGGGCTGTCGCCGCTGCGGGCACCGGATTCCGGGCCGAAGGCCTGGCGCGAGCTGCCGCTGTGGCGGCGGCCGCCGGTGCTGGCGCTGGAGCTGTTGCTGGTCGGCGTGCTGGTGCTCGGCGGCGTGTGGTCGACGCTGCGGGCGCCGCCGGCGATCGCGTTCGCCGAGCGCGACTGGGTCGTCGTCGCCGACCTGCAGAACCGCACCGGCGAGGCGCTGTTCGACGACTCGCTCGACACCGCGCTGCGCGTCGGCCTCGAGCAGTCGCGACACATCAACCTGGTGTCGGAACTGCAGATCGACCGCGCACTGGCCCGCATGCAGCGGCCGGGGCAGCCGGTCGACCGCCAGCTGGCGACCGAACTCGCGCTGCGCGAGGGCGCGCGGGCGGTGATCCTGCCGACGGTCGCCGAGGTCGGCGGCGTGATCCGGGTGAGCCTGGAAGTCATCGACCCACGCAGTGGCGTCACCGTCTACAGCGAGAGCGCCGACGCCCGCGACGCGGCGCAGGTGCTCGACGCCCTCGACGACAACACCCGCCGCATCCGTGGCCACCTCGGCGAGGCGATCGCCGCGATCGACGCCACCAGCGAACCGCTCGAGCAGGTCACCACCGGCAATCTCGAGGCGCTGCGGGCGTTCTCGCTGGGGGTGCAGGCGCGCTACCGCGGCAGGCTGGACGAGGCGCGCCAGCTCTTCGAGGAAGCGATCCGGCTCGACCCGAGCTTCGCGATGGCGCACCTGCAGCTGGCCTTCATGCGCTATGTCGACAACGATGCCACGGGCACCCGCCACTTCGTCGACCTGGCCGCGCAGAACCGCACCCACCTGACCCGGCGCGAGCAGCTGTTCCTCGACGCCGCCGCGGCGACCCTCGACGAGCCGGAACTGGCGCTGGAAAAGTTCCGCCTGCTCGCCAGCCTGTATCCGGAGGAATTCCGCGCCTACGGCAACTACGCCTGGTTCGCGCACTACGACCTGCTGCAGACCGAGAAGGGCCTGGCGCAGCTGACGCCGGCGCTGACGCCGCGCAATCCGCGCGCCGGGCAGGCGCACTACACCGCCGGCGTGCTGAACCTGGCGCTCGACCGCTACGCCGAGGCGCAGAACCATTTCGAGCAGGCCAGCCTGCTCGGCGTCGGCGGCTTCAACCGCGAGCACGCCGAGACCTTCGTCGCCCAGCGCCGCTACGCCGACGCTGCGCGCGTGCTCGCGCTCGACAGCGCGACCGGCTCGGACGTCGTCGACCTGGAGATGCGGCTGATCGACATCAGCCTGCCGCTGGACCAGGGCGACATCGCCCAGGCGACGGCGGTCGCCGGCCAGCTCGCCGCCGCGGCCGCCGGCGCCAGCGAACTGCACCGCTGGAACCTCGAGGGCATCCGCCTTTCGGTGCGTGCGCTGGATCCGGACCCGGAATTCGCCGCCGACCTGCGAGCCCATGCCGCCGCCCAGGCCGGCCGCCTCGCCGATGGCGACGTGCTGCTGCAGCGGCATGTGCTGTTCCAGGCCCTCGCCGCCGGCTGGATGGCGGCCAACAGCGGCGACACCGTCACTGCACAGGCGATGCTCGACGTCGTCGCCGGCAACCGGCTCGTCGACACCTACCCGGCCAATGCGGGCATGCGCCGGGCGCTGGAAGCCGAACTGGCGTTGGCCGCGGGCGATCCCGGCAAGGCGGTGGCCTTGCTGAAACGGGCGGTGACGCTGCCCGGCGCGAGCTATTTCGAACGCGCGGTGCTGGCGCGCGCCCAGTACGCCGCCGGAGACTGGGAGGGCGCGGCCACCACCGCCGCATGGCTGGCCGACAACCGCGGTCGCGCCTTCGCCGAAAGCACCAGCATCGGCCATTGGCAGCCGATGAACGTCGTCGAGAGCACGCTCGCGCTGAAGCTGCGGGCGATGGCGCTGACCCGGGCGGGGCGTGCGAAGGAAGCGGGGGAGGCGGCGGCACGTTTCGCCGCGGCCTGGCCCGACGGGGAGAACGCCGCGATCGTGCAGCGGCGCTTCCCTGCCGACTGACTCAGCGGCGCGGCATTTCCAGCAGGATCGGGCTGTGCGCCGACTTGGCGGACAGCAGTTGCGCGCGCAGCGCGTCGCGGCTGGCGGCGATCGCGTCCTTGCTCGCCAGCTGGCTGACCGCCAGGCACATCCACGCGCCGCGCTGCACGCCGGCATCGGCGGCCGGGCCGTACCCGAGCGAGGCCAGCGCCTGGCGCGGATCGTTCTGGAAGGCGGCGCGGAAATCGTCGTCGGTCGCGAGCTTGTCGAGCAGCTTGTCGACGAGGCTGTCGGAAAGAGTCATGCGTTGTTCCCCTGGCTGGCGCAAGGCGCCTGAAAACGCCGGTTCGCCACGCGGCCACCGCGGTCGCGCCGCGCCGGCGGCGCCTTGCACGATATCGCGCGTCGCTGGCACTGTCACCGCCCGTCCGGCGAGGGAAAGCGCATGCGCGTGCGTCGTTGTGCCCATCTGATGCTCGAGCTCGACGAGGAGCCGCGCTTCGCGTTCGCGAGCCTGCTGTCCGGCGGCGACGGCCTCGATCGCAGCCCGCGCTGGCGGGCCTTCGCGGCGCATCTTCCGGCGCCGGTCACGATCGACGCGTCGCTGCTGCCGGCACTGCAGGCGGTGTCGCGCGACGACTGGACGACGGCCGATGCGCTCGCGGAACGCTTCGGCGACGCGACCGCGCAGGCGCTGCTCGCCAGCGGCCTGCTGGTCGGCGACGACGCCGGTCCGGACGGAGGCGAGAGCGAAATCGCCCGCGACGCTCAGCGCCGCGACGCCGCCGCGCGCGACGTCGCCTGGTGGACGCCGGCGCTGGTCGCGCAGGCACACGGCGGCTGGCACGACGTCGACATCGAGGCGCGCAACGAGGAAGGCCTGACCCTCAACAGCGAAGAGCTGGTCGACGCCTTCGGGGTTGCGCCGACGCACGACTTCCGCCGCGTTCCGGCAATGTCGCCACAGCACTTGCCGCCGCCGCGGCGCAGTGGTTTCGACGATCTGCTCGCGGCGCGCCGCACCTGCCGCAACTTCGACCCGCAGGCGGCGCTCGACGGCGCCGCGTTCGCGACGATGCTGCGCCGGGTCTGGGGCGCCCTGGGCACGAAGACGCTCGCCCCCGGCGCGGTGGCGGTGAAGAAGACCAGCCCGGCCGGCGGTGGCCTGCACGCGGTCGAGGCCTATGTGCTCGTGCAACGCGTCGACGGCGTCGCCCCGGGTCTGTACCACTACCTGGCGCTGGCGCACGCGCTCGAGCCGCTGCAGGCACTGGCGCCGGACGCGGCGAACGCGCTGGCGCACCGCTTCGTCGCCGGCCAGCACTGGTTCCGCGACGTGCCGGCGATGGTGGTGATGGTCGCCCGCTTCGACCGGCTGTTCTGGAAATACCGCCGCCACACCAAGGCCTGGCGCGTCGTCCATCTCGATGTCGGCCACCTGTCGCAGACGATGTACCTGTCCGCGGCCGAGCTCGGACTCGGCGCCTTCGTCACCGCCGCGATCAACGACCGGGCCGTCGACGCCGCCCTCGGCCTGCCGCCGCTGCGCGAAGCGGCGATCGCGATCGTCGGCTTCGGCGCCCGCTCGGCGGAGACGACGGTGATGGAACTCGACGACTACGACGAGGTGCGAATAACGAGGGAAGAGTAACGAGTAACGAGGGTGGCCGGCGCTGCGCGCGAAGGGCTCGTCTGCCGCCTGCCTCGTACGGACTAGCCCGGGGCACTCCGGTCGAGCATGCGGTAGCCGATCGCCTCCGCCAGGTGATCCGGGCCGATGTCGGCCGAGTCCGCGAGGTCCGCGATCGTGCGGGCGACGCGCAGGATCCGGTGCATCGCCCGCGCCGACAGTCGCAGGTTGGCCATCGCCCGTTCGAGCAGGCGCTGTTCGCGATCGGCGAGGTGGCAGGCCGCGTCCATCGCCGGCTGCGGCGCACGCGCGTTGAGGTCGCCGGCACGGGCGAGCTGGCGTTCGCGGGCGGCGAGCACGCGTTCGCGCACCACCGCGCTCGCCTCGCCGGGCGGCGCGCCCGGCCGCAGCTGTTCCGGTGGCAGGCGCGGCACCGCCAGCTGCAGGTCGATGCGGTCGAGTAGCGGCCCGGACACCTTCGCGCGGTAGCGCAGCACCTGTTCGGCGCTGCAGGTGCAGCGCCCGGACGGATCCCCGGCCCAGCCGCAGGGGCAGGGATTCATCGCCGCCACCAGCTGGAAGCGGGCAGGGAATTCGGCCTGGCGGGCGGCCCGCGACACCCGTACCAGGCCTTCCTCGAGCGGCTGCCGCAGCACCTCCAGGGTGTGCCGTCCCCATTCGCCGAGCTCGTCGAGGAAGAGCACGCCGTTGTGCGCCAGCGAGAGTTCGCCGGGGCGCGGATTGGCGCCGCCGCCGGCGACCGCGATCGCGCTGGCGAGGTGGTGCGGGGCGCGGAACGGGCGCTGCCGCCAGCGTGCGAGGTCGATGCCGCGGGCGCCGACCGAATGGATCGCGGCGGTCTCCAGCGCCTCGGCCTCACTGGCCGGCGGCAGCAGGCCGGGCAGGCGGGAGGCGAGGAGCGTCTTGCCGCAGCCGGGTGGGCCGACCAGCAGCAGGTGATGGCCGCCGGCCGCGGCGATTTCCAGCGCCCGCCGGCCACCGGCCTGGCCGCGTACATCCGCGAGGTCGGGCAGCGGCAGCGGTGCCAACTCGGCCGCCGTCACCGCGCGCGGCAGCTCGCGCTGCAGGCGCAGCCAGGCCACGACTTCCGCCAGCGTGCGCGCGGTCCAGGCGCGCCCGCTGCCGGCCAGCGCGGCTTCGGCGCCATTACCGGCAGGCAGCAGCAGCCGGCGGCCCTCGGCGGCGACGGCCAGCGCCGCCGGCAGCACACCGTCGACCGGCTTGAGTTCGCCGGTCAGCGCCAGTTCGCCGAGCAGCTCCAGATCGGCCAGCCCCTGCACCGGCAACTGGCCGCTGGCGGCGAGGATGCCGAGCGCGATCGCCAGGTCGAAGCGGCCGCCCTCCTTCGGAAGGTCGGCCGGCGCGAGGTTCACGGTGATGCGCCGCTGCGGGAAGTCCAGCTGGCTGTTGACGATCGCCGCCCGCACGCGTTCGCGGCTCTCGCGCACCGCCGCGGCCGGCAGCCCGACCAGGGTGAAGTTCGGCAGGCCGCCACCGAGGTGCACCTCGACCCGGACGGCGGGCGCGCGCACGCCCGTCCGGGCGCGGCTGTGGGCCAGCGCCAGGTTCATCGCGGTGGCGGAACGCTCAGCCGGCGCCGGGATCGGGCGCGGCGCGCTTCGTTTCGAGTTCGGCGAGCTGGCGCTCGAGGGCGTCGAGTTTCTCGCGCGTGCGCAACAGCACCGCGCGCTGCACCTCGAACTCCTCGCGCGTGACCAGGTCGAGCTTGCCGAGACCGGCCTGCAGCGTGGCACGGAAGTTCTGCTCGAGATCGGAACGCGCATCGCGCAGCCCGGGCGGCACGAGATCGCCGAGCTTGCGCGCGAGGTCGTCGATGGTCTTGAGGTCGATCATTGCTGCGGCTCCATCCATGGTCTTCGCGACCACATTGCCGCGGAAATTCGCCTGCCGGAAGCGGCGACGGCGTGAATCCCGTGTAGGAAATCCGCGCGCCCCGGCCGCGTCGGCACGGTTCGTCGCGGGGATCGACATGAAAACATGTCCGCCCGCGAGCAATCAATTGCCCTTCGCTGGGGCAGCTTCGGTTTCGTCCCCGACGTCTTCCCGATACCTGATTCCAGGAGGTGTTCCCGATGGCCACGGAAATGTTCGCGACGGCGGCGGCTGCCGTCGCTACCACGTTCGACTCCGGCGACACCGCCTGGATGCTGACGTCGACGGCGCTGGTGCTGTTCATGACCCTGCCCGGGCTGGCGCTGTTCTACGGCGGCATGGTCCGTGCGAAGAACCTGCTCTCGGTGCTGATGCAATGTTTCGCGATCACCGGCGCGATCAGCGTGGCCTGGGTCGTCTACGGCTACAGCCTGGCCTTCGGCACCTCCGGCATGGAGGAAGGCGTGGTGAACCTGCATTCGTTCGTCGGCGACTTCGGGAACGTGATGCTGGCGAACCTCGCGAAGGAAGCGGCGGTCGCCGAATTCCCGGAGAGCGTGTTCGTCACCTTCCAGATGACCTTCGCGATCATCACCCCGGCGCTGATCGTCGGTGCCTTCGCCGAGCGCATGCGTTTCGCGGCGATGCTGGTGTTCTCGCTGCTGTGGTTCACGGTGGTGTACACGCCGATCGCGCACATGGTCTGGGCCGGCCCGGGTGGCCTGATGTGGGACTGGGGCGTGCTCGACTTCGCCGGTGGCACGGTAGTGCACATCAATGCCGGCATCGCCGGCCTGGTCGCGGCGGTGGTGCTCGGCAAGCGCAAGGGCTATCCGACCACGCCGATGCCGCCGCACAACCTCGGCTACACCCTGACCGGCGCGGCGATGCTGTGGGTCGGCTGGTTCGGCTTCAACGCCGGTTCCGCGGCCGCGGCGGATGAAACCGCCGGCATGGCGATGCTGGTGACCCAGGTCGCCACGGCCGCCGCCGCCCTCGCCTGGATGGCGGTGGAGTGGATCCGCCATGGCAAGCCGAGCGCACTCGGGATCGCCTCGGGCGTGGTCGCCGGCCTCGTCGCGATCACCCCGGCCGCCGGCACCGTCGGTCCGGGTGGCGCGCTGGCGATCGGCGCCGCGTCCGGTGTCGTCTGCTTCTTCTTCGCGACCGCGGTGAAGCGCCGGCTGGGCTACGACGACGCCCTCGACGTGTTCGGCGTGCACGCCATCGGCGGCATCGTCGGCGCGATCCTGACCGGCGTGTTCGCGGCGCCGGCCCTCGGCGGCTTCGGCGAGGTCACCGACATCGGCGCCCAGGTGATCGCCCAGGCCGGGAGCGTCGGCTTCACCATCGCCTACACTGCCGTCCTGAGCTGGCTGCTGCTGAAGCTGATCGGGCTCGTCATTCCGCTGCGTGTCGACGAAGAGCAGGAAGCGGTCGGCCTCGACCTCGCCCTGCACGACGAACGCGGCTACAACCTCTGAACCTGCGGGAGCGCATGCGATGAAAATGGTCATGGCGATCATCAAGCCGTTCAAGCTCGACGACGTCCGCGAGGCGCTGAGCGAAGTCGGCGTCACCGGCATCACCGTCACCGAGGTCAAGGGCTTCGGGCGGCAGAAGGGCCACACCGAGCTCTACCGCGGCGCCGAGTACGTGGTCGATTTCCTGCCGAAGATCAAGCTGGAGGTCGCCGTCACCGGCGACCAGGTCGAGCGCGTGGTCGAGGCGATCCAGACCGCGGCCAACACCGGCAAGATCGGCGACGGCAAGATCTTCGTGTACGGGCTCGACAAGGTGCTGCGCATCCGCACCGGCGAGCTGGACGGGGACGCGCTGTAAGCGGCCAGCGGCCGCGGCGGGCTCAGGCCGCCGCGGCCGCGCTTCGCGTTTCGATCGGGAGCCGCCTCAGCCGAGCGCCTTCGCCATGATCGGCGGCATCGCCAGTGCACCCTGGTGCACGTCGGCGGTGTAGTACTGGGTTTCGAAGGGCTTCGCCGCGGCATCGGCCTTGCGGAACGCGGTGAGGTCACGCGCTTCCTTCGCCGCGATCGTGCAGCTCCACCAGCCGGTCGGGTAGCAGGGCTGCGGGAAGGGCAGGGTGCGGAAGGCGACGAAACCGGCGTCGCGCATCGCCTCGCGCATGTCCAGGATCAGCGGCATCAGCGCCAGCGGCGATTCACTCTGCTGCACCAGCAGGCCGCCCGGACGCAGCGCCTTCAGGCAGGTTTCGTAGAACGCGCGGTTGAACAGGCCCTCGGCGGGGCCGACCGGGTCGGTCGAGTCGACGATGATCACGTCGATCGATTCCGGCGCGGCGTTCTTCATGTAGGCGATGCCGTCGTCGAACATCACCGTCGCGCGCGGGTCGTCGTTGCTCTCGCACAGCTCCGGAAAATATTTCTCGGCCATGCGCGTGACCTGCTCGTCGATGTCGCACTGCACGGCGCTGCGCACGCCGGGGTGGCGCAGCACTTCGCGCAGGGTGCCGCAGTCGCCGCCGCCGATGATCACCACGTCCTTCGGGTCGGCGTGGGTGAACAGCGGCGCGTGCGCCATCATCTCGTGATAGAAGAAGTTGTCGCGCGTGGTCACCATCATCGCGCCGTCGATGAGCATGACGTTGCCCCAGTCGGTGCTCTCGTACATCTCGATCTTCTGGAACGGCGACTGCACTTCCTCGAGTTTGCGCTTCACGCGCAGGCCGAAGGCCGAGCCGGTGTGCTCGAAGTTCTCGTGCAGCCAGGTGGGGTTGTCGGTCATCGGGGCGGTCCGGGGTTTCTGGGCCCGACAGTTTAGGGCAGGCGGCACCAGCCTGTAGGAGCGGCTTCAGCCGCGATTCCTACCTCCCGGTGCGAAGCGTGCGCGTCTTCACCCAGCCTGCACCGCATGCCGCAGGAAGAGGCGGAATCACGCCGCCGGTAGGGATCGCGGCTGAAGCCGCTCCTACAGGATCGGGGGGTACAATTCGTGCCCCTTTCGCCCCTCCCCGGGGAGACCGATGACCGACTGGACTTCCGACCGCGCCCGCCGCGCCTACTCCATTCCCTACTGGAGCGACGGCTATTACGACGTCGACGACGCCGGCCGCATGGTCGTGCGCCCGCGCGGCGCCGGCGGACCGGCGCTGCCGCTGCCGGAGGTGGTCGACCGCGCCACCGCCGCCGGCCTGAAACTGCCGCTGCTGCTGCGCTTCTCCGACATCCTCGGCGACCGCCTCGGCAAGCTGCAGGCGGCCTTCGCGCGGGCGATGGCCGAGCTCGACTACCAGGGCGGCTACACCGCGGTCTACCCGATCAAGGTGAACCAGCACCGTGGCGTCGCCGGCGAACTCGCCGCGGCCGGTGGCGAAGGCTTCGGCCTCGAGGCCGGCAGCAAGCCGGAGCTGATGGCGGTGCTCGGCCTCGCCCGCCCGGGCAGCCTGGTGATCTGCAACGGCTACAAGGACCGCGAGTTCATCCGCCTGGCACTGATCGGCCGCAAGCTCGGGCTGGAGACCTTCATCGTCGTCGAGAAGCCGTCCGAACTGGCGATGGTGATCGAGGAATCGCGCGCGCTCGGGGTACGTCCCGGTCTCGGCGTGCGCCTGCGCCTGGCCTCGCTCGGCGCCGGCAAGTGGCAGAACAGCGGCGGCGACAAGGCCAAGTTCGGGCTGTCGCCGCGGCAGGTGCTCGACCTGGTCGAGAAGCTGCGCGATGCCGGCATGCTCGACAGCCTCGAGCTGCTGCATTTCCACATGGGCTCGCAGATCTCCAACGTGCGCGACATCGCCAACGGCATGCGCGAGGCGGTGCGCCACTTCGTCGAGCTGTCGAAGATGGGCTGCGGCATCCGCTTCATGGATTCCGGCGGCGGTCTCGGCGTCGACTACGAAGGCACCCGTTCGCGCGGTTTCTGCTCGGTGAACTACGGCCTCGACCAGTACGCGCACACGCTGCTGCAGCCGCTGGCGGAAGCTTGCGCCGAACACGGGCTGACGCCGCCGCGCATGGTCACCGAGGCCGGCCGCGCGATGACCGCACACCACGCGGTGATGGTCGTGAACGTCTCCGAGGTCGAGCCGGCGCCGCAAGGCGCGGTGCCGCCCGCCACCGCCGGCGAGCCGGCGGTGGTGCGCCACCTGCGCGAGACCCACGCCGCGCTGGGCCAGCGCCCGGCGCTCGAGCTCTTCCACGAGGCCCAGCACCATCTCGCCGAAGGCCTGGCGCTCTACGCGCTCGGGCAGCTGACGATCGTGCAGCGGGCGCAGCTCGACGACCTCTACTACGCGATCGCGCACGGCGTGCGCGCGCGCCTCGACGGCAGCGAGCCCAGCCATCGCGAGGCGCTCGACGACCTCAACGCGCGCCTGGTCGACAAGTACTTCGTGAACTTCTCGGTGTTCGAATCGATCCCGGACGTGTGGGCGATCGACCAGGTGTTCCCGATCGTGCCGATCGCCCGCCTCGACGAGGCGCCCGAGCGGCGCGGCGTGATCGCCGACCTCACCTGCGATTCCGACGGCCGCATCGACACCTACGTCGTCGCCGAGACGCTGGCGACGGCGATGCCGCTGCACGCGCCGCGCGCCGGCGAGAGCTACCGGCTCGGCGTGTTCCTCGTCGGCGCCTACCAGGAAACGCTCGGCGACATCCACAACCTGTTCGGCGACACCGACACCGCCAACGTGCAGCTCGACGCCGACGGCGGCTGGACCCTGGAGCGCCAGCGCCGCGGCGACACCACCGACGTGATGCTCGACTACGTCGGCTACGACCTCGCCGAGTTGCGCCGCACCTACCGTGACAAGGTCGACGCCGCGAACCTGCCCGGCGACGAAGCGGGGATGCTGCTGGTCGCGCTGGAGGCCGGCCTGACCGGCTACACCTACCTGCACGAGGAACACGCCACGCCGGGAGCGTCGTCGTGAAGGCCGGATTCATCGGCCTCGGCGCGATGGGCGCGCCGATGGCGGGCCACGTCGCCAGTCGCGAGCTGCTCGGCGTCGTCGGCAACCGCACCCAGGCGAAGGCCGACGCCCTCGCCGCGAAGCTCGAGGTGCGCGCGGCGCACGTGCCGGCCGATTTCGCCGGTTGCCGCGTCGTCGCGCTGTGCGTGTCGATGGACGCCGACGTGCTCGCGAACGTCGCCGCGCTGGCGCCGGTGCTGGCACCGGGCAGCGTCGTCGTCGACCACTCGACGGTATCGGTCGACACCGCGCGCACCGCGCATGCGCTGCTGGCGGCGCGTGGCATCGGCTTCCTCGATGCGCCGGTGTCCGGCGGCGTCGAAGGCGCCCGCACCGGCCGGCTGTCGGTGATGGTCGGCGGCGACGCCGCCGATCTCGAGATCGCCCGTCCGGTGCTCGAGGCCTATGCCGCGCGCATCACCCTGATGGGTGGCACGGGGGCCGGCCAGGCGACGAAGGCGGTGAACCAGGTGCTGGTCGCCGGCATCAACGAGGCGGTCTGCGAGGGCCTCGCGCTCGGCGAGAAACTCGGCCTCGACGCGGAGCGCCTGCTGCCGACGCTGATGGCCGGCGCCGCCGGCAACTGGTTCCTCGACAAGCGCGGCGCGACGATGCTGCGCGACGAGTTCGTGCCCGGTTTCAAGTGCGCGCACATGCTGAAGGACCTGCGCATCGTCGACGGCATCGCCCGCGCCGCCGGCGTCCGCGCGACCGTGATCGCGCAGGCCCTCGCCGACTACGACGAGCTCGTGCGGATGGGGCAGGGGGAGGCGGACACTTCGGCGCTCATCACCCTGAAGCGAGTAAAGAGTGGAGAGTAACGAGTAACGAGTGACGGCTCGCGCTTCGCGCGGGCGTGCTGCGCACGAGTGGTGAGTTCGCGGCTGAAGCCCGCTCCTACTCGTTACTCGTTACTCTTCACTCGTTACTCGCCTTCGGCGCGAGCCAGTCCACCGCCGATTCCTCGTCGAGGAACAGGCGCAGGAAGTGGATGCCGAGATTGCCGCACTGGATCGCGTAGAACTCGAAGTCGGGGCGCGACGGCGAAGCGGGGTCGATCAGGATCGCGATGCGCAGGTCGGGGCCGAAGCCGCCGTCCTCGCCGCGGCGCGGCATGTCGAAGATCTCGGCGGTGCCCAGCGCCAGCGTCGTGCGCCGGTGGTCGATCAGGAAGCGGCTGCAGCCGTTGGCGTGACCGGTGGCCATCGCCTCACGGGTGAGTTCGCGCAAGGCGGCGCGATCGGCCTCACCCTGCGCGGTCACCCGCACGAAGCCGTTCGCCCGCTGGTATTCGACGACCCACGCCATCGTCCACCGCCTCCTGCCACCGCGCCTACTGGGCGCGGATCGCGACCGCCTCGATGCCCTGACCGTCGAGCGCCGCCTTCGCGCTCGCCAGCGAACTCGCATCCGGATACGGCCCCAGCCGCACGCGGTAGATCGTAGCGCCGTCGACCGTCACCGGTTCGACGCGGGCGATCTGGCCGGTCATCGCGATCAGCGCCTTGCGTGCCTCGGCATCGGACGCGTTGCGGAAAGCGCCGGCCTGGATCAGCAGGCTCTGGCCGGCGGCGGGCGCCGGTGCCGGCGGGGTGGTTTCCGGCGCGGTATCGGCCGGCGGCGTCGCGCCGTCGGTGGCCGCTGCGCGTGCATCGGCCTCGGCGGCCGCCTGGGCCTCGAGCTCGGCGTCCGGGAACACGACCTCGTTGTCGCGCAGCACATCGTAGAAGTCGTAGCGGGTGCGCCGCGGCGTCGGTTCGGGAGCGTCCTGCGCCACCGGCGGCTCGGACGCCGCCGGCGGCCGCGCCTGCGGGTTCGGCTGCGGCAGCAGGTCGTTCACGTCGCCGCCGCTGCGGAAGTACACGAAGCCGGCGATGGCCAGACCCACCAGCACGCCGCCGGCCGCCCAGACGATGCCCGGGACGCCGCGGTTGCCGCTGCGCCGGGCCTGCTTCCTGCCACGCCGGGCTGCCATCACATCGTCTCCGGGGCCGACACGCCGAGCAGGGCGAGGCCGTTGGCGAGCACCTGCTGGGTCGCTTTCGCGAGGCCGAGGCGGCCGGCGCGCAGCTCGTCCTCGGCCGTGAGGATCGGCTGCGCGTTGTAGAAGCCGTGGAAGGCCGCGGCGACCTCGCGCAGGTAATTGGCGACGATCTGCGGCGCGCGGTTCTCGGCGGCGGACTCGAGCACTTCCGGGAAGCGCATCAGCTCGTCGAGCAGGTCAAGTTCCTGCAGCTCGCCGAGGCGGTTGCGCGCGGCCTCGGCGGCGCTGCGGTGATACGGGATCTGCTTCTCGGCCAGCTGGCGGAACAGCGAGCAGATGCGCGCGTGCGCGTACTGGATGTAATAGACCGGGTTGTCGTTGCTGCGGCTCTTGGCCAGCTCGAGGTCGAAGTCGAGGTGCTGGTCGTTGCCGCGCATCACATAGAAGAAGCGGGCGGCGTCGGTGCCGACCTCGTCGCGCAGCTCGCGCAGCGTCACGAAGCTGCCGGCGCGGGTCGACATCTGCACGCGCTCCTCGCCGCGGTAGAGGATCGCGAACTGCACCAGCTGGATCTCGATCTTCGCCGGATCCAGGCCCAGGCCCTGCGCGGCCGCCTTCAGACGGGCGATGTAGCCGTGGTGGTCGGCGCCGAAGATGTACAGCGCGCGCTCGTAGCCGCGCTCGAACTTGCTCAGCAGGTAGCCGAGGTCGGAGGCGAAATAGGTGGTGACGCCGTTCTCGCGGCGGACGACGCGGTCCTTGTCGTCGCCGAAGGTGGTGGCGCGGAACCACAGCGCACCTTCCTTCTCGTACAGGTGGCCCTGCTCCTGCAGCGTGCTGATCGCGCGATCGACGTAGCCGTCGGTCATCAGCGAACGCTCGGAGAAGAAGTTGTCGTGGTGCACGCCGAAACCGGCGAGGTCGTCACGGATGTCGGCCAGGCACCAGCTGAGGCCCGCCTCGAACACGCTGCGGTAGCCGGCGTCGCCGAGCAAGGCCTTGGCGCGGGCGATCAGGGCGTCGACATGGACTTCCTTGTCGCCGCCCGGCTCGCCCTCGTCCGCCGGCAGGCCGTCGGTGATCTCGATGGCGCTGCGGCGCAGGGCGTCGCCGGTCTTCGCGCGCAGGGCGCGGGCGATCTCGACGACGTAGTCGCCCTTGTAGCCGTTGACCGGGAACGGCACGGTGACGCCGCCGAGTTCGTGGTAACGCAGCCACACCGACACCGCCAGGATGTCCATCTGGCGACCGGCGTCGTTGACGTAGTACTCGCGCTGCACCGCATAGCCGGCGGCATCGAGCAGGGCGGCGACACTGGCGCCGTAGGCGGCGCCGCGACCGTGGCCGACATGCAGCGGCCCGTTCGGGTTCGCCGACACGAACTCGACGGTGATCGAGCCGCGGCTGCCGGCGGGCTGCCGGCCATAGTCGCGGCCGGCCTCGAAGATGCGCCGGATCGTGCCGAGGCGGCAGCCGCGGGCGAGAGTGAAATTGAGGAAACCCGGCCCGGCGACCGCGACCGCATCGACGTGCTGCGACTTCGGCAGGCTGTCGGCCAGCATCTGCGCGAGGTCGCGCGGCTTCATCCCGGCCGGCTTCGCCAGCAGCATCGCGACATTGCAGGCGTAGTCGCCGTGTTCGCGCGAACGGCTGCGCTCGATCACGAAGTCGGGGGTCGCCAGGTCCTGCGGCAGGCGGCCGAGGCGGCGCAGGTCCAGCAGGGCTTGGGCCACCAGTTCGCGCAGATGCTCTTTCACCGGATATCCGTTCGGCGTAGGGGTAGCCGCGTATTGTAGCCCGCCGTTCCCCTCCCGCCGCCGTCGGCGCGGCCCGCCGGTTCAGCCGGTGGCCGCGCAGAGCGCCGCGAAGGCGTCGATCACGGCCTGGCCGTTGCCGGGCGGCTGGTCTTCGAACCGGTCCTGCAGCTGCTGGCTGACCTGGCGCACGACCGGGCCGTTGCGGGCTTTCTGCGGTCCGAAGGCGCGTTCGCCTTCGCGCGAGCAGAAGCGGTGCAGGTCGAAGAAGTAGACGGTCTGGCCCCGGCTCAGGAAGCCGAGGCAGGTCAGCGCGCTGGACGCCTTGGCGAGCGCGCGGCCGGCGCGGCGTTCGCGTTCCCGGCAGAGGCGGACCGCGCTGTCGGCCAGCAGCGGGAAGGGTTCGCCGACGTTGGCGGTGTCGAGGTCGGCGGCCAGCCGGGCGAGGCGCTCGCCGCGGCGCGCATCGGGGTCGTCGCGCCAGTCCGGCCGCTCGCCGTCCAGCCACAGCGCCAGCCCGCGCGCTAGCGAGCCGCCGGGGGCGGCCGGCACGTCGGGGTCGTCGGAGCGCTGCGGCGGGCGGGCATCGAAGGTGCTGCCGGCGATCATCAGTTCGAGGGCGATGTACAGCGGCCGCTCGGCCACCGGATCGAGGCCGCAGGCGGCGAGGATGCGGAAACCCTCGGCGATGCTGGCCGCCTCGTTGCCGCCGACCGGGCCGGGCACGTCGAAGGCCTCGCGCTGGCGCAGGTCGTGACAGGCGGCGAACAGCATCAGCGCCAGCCAGTCGTCGGCCGGCAGCGCCGGTTCGCCGATCGCATCCATCAGCGCACCGAGCCGGCGCTCGGCGAGCTCGAGCACGTGTTCCTCGTTGTGGTAGTCGTGCGGGTCGTCGCCGAAGCTGCCGTGGCGGCGGCCGATGCGGGCAATCCCGAGGAGGATCGCGTCCAGATGGCGCGGTGCGCCGGCGCCTGCGGTCGCGCGCGCGACCATGCCTTCGATCCGCGTGACGATATCGGGCCGGCGGCCGGCGAGCAGGGCGCGTGCTTCGGCCGGGCCGGGCAGGTCGCGCTCGCTCGCGTCCGCGGGGTAAAGGGACGAATAGCCCAGGATCACGCCCGTCTCCGCCGGCGGCGGATCGCCGCGCGGCGAGTATAAGCAGAGGCTCGGGGGCCTTCGCCACGCCGACGGTCGGGTATTTCATACCGCCCCCAGGCGTGCCATCGAGCAGGGCGGCCCGTCGCCGATCACGAAATGGTCGAGCACGCGCACGTCGACCAGGGCCAGCGCCTGCTTCAGCCGGCTGGTCACCGCGCGGTCGGCGGTGCTCGGCTCGGCACTGCCCGACGGGTGGTTGTGGCCGAGGATCACCGCGGCGGCGTTGTGCGCCAGGCAGCGCTGCACGACTTCGCGGGGATGCACCTCGGCACCGTCCAGGGTGCCGCGGAACAGTTCCTCGAAGGCGATGACCCGGTGCCGGGTGTCCAGGAACAGGCAGGCGAAGACTTCGTAGGGCAGGGCGCGCAGCCGCCGCGCCAGGTAGTCGCCGGCCCGCGACGGGTCGGTCAACGCCTCGCCGCGGGCGAGGCCCTGGGCGAGGTGGCGGGTGCCCAGCTCGAGCGCCCCGGACAGCAGGCACGCGCGCGCCGGGCCGATGCCCGGGCGTGCCGCCAGCGTGGCCGCCGGCAGGTCGAGCAGGGCGCGCAGGTTGCCATGCTGCTCGAGCAGGCGGCGGCCGAGATCCACCGCGGTGAGCCCGCGCGTGCCGGAACCGAGGAACAGCGCCAGCAGCTCGGCATCCGACAGCTGGTTGGGGCCGCAGGCGAGCAGCTTTTCGCGGGGACGTTCGGATTCGGGCCAGTCGCGCAGTCGCATGCCGACAGCGTGCCGGTGGCGGCGACCGCCGGCGTCGGGGCGATTCCGGGCATCGGGTAAGCTGGGCGCCGACGTGACGGTAGGGAAATTCCGCATGCCTGCATTGCAGGGACAGCGTGTGCTGCTCGGGGTGAGCGGCGGCATCGCCGCCTACAAATCGGCGGACCTCGTGCGCCGCCTGCGCGACGCCGGCGCCGAGGTCCGGGTCGTGATGACCGCCTCCGCGCTGCAGTTCGTCGGCGCGCCGACCTTCCAGGCGCTGTCCGGGAATCCGGTGCGCAGTTCGCTCTGGGACGAAGCGGCGGAAGCGGCGATGGGCCACATCGAGCTCGCGCGCTGGGCGACCCGGGTGCTGGTCGCACCGGCCAGCGCGAACACCCTGGCGAAGCTGGCGCATGGCCGCGCCGACGACCTGCTGTCGACCCTGTGCCTGGCCACCGAGGCGCCGCTGCTGCTGGCGCCGGCGATGAACCGGGTGATGTGGGCCAATCCGGCGACGCAGGCCAACGTCGCCACCCTGCGCAGCCGCGGGGTCGCGATCCTCGGCCCGGCCGCCGGCGGCCAGGCCTGCGGCGAGACCGGCGAAGGCCGCATGCTCGAGCCGCTGGAACTGGTCGCGGCCCTGGCCGACGGCCTGGCGCCGCCGCGGCTCGCCGGGCGCCGGCTGCTGATCAGCGCCGGCCCGACCTTCGAAGACCTCGACCCAGTGCGTTTCGTCGGCAACCGCAGTTCCGGGAAGATGGGTTTCGCGCTGGCCGCCGCGGCACGGGCGATGGGGGCCGACGTCACCCTCGTCGCCGGCCAGGTGGCGCTGGCGACCCCGCCCGGGGTCCGCCGCATCGACGTTCGCCGCGCCGCCGAGATGCAGGCGGCGGTGCTCGCCGCGCTTCCCGGCCAGGACGCCTATATCGGCGCCGCCGCGGTCGCCGACTACGCCCCGGCGGAAACCGCCAGGCAGAAGATCAAGAAGAAGGAGGAGCGGCTGGCGCTGGAACTGGTGCGCACGCCCGACATCCTCGCCGCGGTCGCGGCGCACCCGCAGCGGCCGCGGCTCGTCGTCGGCTTCGCCGCCGAGACCGCCGACCTCGAGACCTACGCGCGCGGCAAGCTCGCGGCCAAGGGGCTCGACCTGATCGCCGCCAACGACGTCTCCCGCGCCGACCGCGGCTTCGAAGCCGACGACAACGCGCTGACCGTGTTCTGGCGCGACGGCCGGCACGAGATCGCGCATGCGCCGAAGGCCCAGGTCGCGCGCGCGCTGCTGTCGCTGGTCGCCGACCGGCTGGAGACGGGACGATGAACCGCGAGGTCGAGTTCCGCCTGCTCGATGCGCGCCTGGGACGCGATTTCCCGCTGCCGGACTACGCCACCGCGCAGTCGGCCGGCATGGACCTGCGGGCGATGGTGGACCAGTCCCTGGAACTCGCGCCGGGCGAGGCGCAGCTGGTCCCCTCGGGCCTTGCGATCCATCTCGGCGACCCGGCGATGTGCGCGGTGATCCTGCCGCGCTCCGGCCTCGGCCATAAGCAGGGGCTGGTGCTCGGGAATCTCGTGGGCCTGATCGACGCCGACTACCAGGGCCCGCTGATGGTGAGCCTCTGGAATCGCGGCCGCTTACCCGTCACCATCGCGCCAGGGGATCGAATCGCCCAGCTGGTGTTCCTGCCCGTCGTCCGGGCGGTGCTGCGCCAGGTGGACGCGTTCGCGGAAAGCGGACGCGGCCAGGGCGGCTTCGGCCATACGGGCGTGCGCTGAGTCCGGGCGCCATCCGAATCCAGGGGGAAGCATGAAATTGTCCGGGGTACCCGCGCTGAAACTGCCGCTGCTCGGCGCCGTGCTGGCGCTGCTCGCCGCCGGCTGGTTCGGCTGGATGGGCTGGCTCACCGCATCGAGCGAGAACGCGGCCGCACAGGCGGGACTGGCGCGCGCCCAGCTCGCCGAGACCTTGATGGCCAAGGTGCAGGCGGAACGCTCCCGGCTCGACGCCGTGCGCGAACGCATCGCCCTGACCACGGCGCTGCGCCGCGGCGACCGGGTCGCCGCCGAGCAGGTCGTCAACAGCGGCTGGGAAGGGCTGGAAGTGGTCGAGTGGCACGACGTCGGCCTGGACGCCGCCTATGCCGACGCCGCGAAGTTCGGTTACGGCAAACTCGGCCTGCTCGAGGAGGCGCTCGACCAGAACGGTGCGGTGGCCGCGGTGATCCTCGACGGCGGTGGCCCGCGCTTCGCGCTCGCCGCGCCGGTGTCGGACGCGGGCCGGGTGCTGACGCTGGTCTACCTGCGCATGCCGCTGGAGACGCTCACCGCGCCGATCAACCAGCACGATCCCGGTCCGGGCTATTACGCGCTTCGCCTGGGCCGCCACAACGTCGTCGAAATCGGCGACACCGGGCTGTCGGGCGCCGCCGAACAGGGCGCCGTGCGCGTGCCTGGCACGACGATGCGGGTCGTGTCGACGGTGCCGCCGCCGCCGAGCAATCTCGGCGCGTTCCCCAATTTCCTGCTCGCCGCGCTGTGCCTCGTGGTCGCGTTCGCGCTGCTGATGCTGCCGCGGCTGAAGGGCCTGCGCCTGCAGCGCGTCGCCACCGAGGAACCCGCGGCGGTGACCGCGCACGAACCGACGCTGGCCGAGCTGGCGGCGCAGCCGCCGCCGGAGCCGGCGAAGCCCGTCGCGCGCGCCGACACCGCGCCGGTGGTGGTGCGGGCGATGCTCGACCGCGGCATCTTCCGGGCCTACGACATCCGCGGCATCGTCGGGAAGACCCTGGATGCCGAGACCGCGCGCCTGATCGGCCAGGCCATCGGTACGGTCATGCACAAGCAGGACGCGAAGACGATCGTCGTCGGCCGCGACGGCAGGCTGTCGTCGCCGCAGATGGCCGCGGCGCTGATCGAAGGCCTGCAGGCCGCCGGCCGCGACGTGATCGACATCGGCGAGGCACCGACGCCGGTGACCTATTTCGCCGCCTACCAGCTGCGTGCCGGCTCCTGCGTGTCGGTGACCGGCAGCCACAATCCGCCGGACTACAACGGCTTCAAGATCGTGGTGGAGGGCGAGACCCTCGCCGGCGACGCCATCCAGGACCTGTACGAGCGGATCGCCGAGAACAAGCTGCACGCGGCCCGTGATCCGGGCCTGGTGACCCGCCGCGACGTCGCCGACGACTACGTCCAGCGCATCGCCGGCGACATCCAGATCGAACGCCGCCTGCGCGTGGTCATCGATTGCGGCAACGGCATCGCCGGTGCGATCGCGCCGCGCCTGCTGACCGAGATCGGCGCCGACGTCGAGGAGCTGTACTGCGAGGTCGACGGCACGTTCCCGAACCACCATCCGGACCCGAGCGAGCCGGACAACCTGCACGACCTGATCCAGGTCGTGAAGCGCACCGGTGCCGACCTCGGCCTGGCCTTCGACGGCGACGGTGACCGCCTCGGCGTGGTCACCCGCGACGGCGAGATGATCTTCCCCGACCGGCTGCTGATGCTGTTCGCGGCCGATGTGCTGGAGCGCAACCCCGGCGCCTGCGTGATCTACGACGTGAAGTGCACCGGCCATCTGGCGATGCACATCCTGCGCCACGGCGGCAGCCCGCTGATGTGGAAGACCGGGCACTCGCTGATCAAGGCGAAGATGCGCGAGACCGAAGCCGAGCTCGCCGGAGAGATGAGCGGTCACTTCTTCTTCCGCGAGCGCTGGTACGGCTTCGACGACGGCATCTACGCGGCGGCGCGCCTGCTCGAGATCCTGTCCTCGCGGCCGGAGACGCCGCAGGAGATCTTCGACACTCTGCCGAAGGGCGTGTCGACGCCGGAACTGAAGATCCCGATGGCCGAGGAAGGCGCGCAGTACGACTTCATCGATCGCTTCCTGAGCGTCGCGAAGTTCGACGGTGCCCGCATCGCGACCATCGACGGCCTGCGTGCCGACTGGCCGGATGGCTGGGGCCTGGTGCGCGCGTCGAATACGACGCCGGTGCTGGTGCTGCGTTTCGATGCGCGCGATGGCGACGCGCTGGAGCGGATCAAGTCGGCCTTCCGCGAGCAGCTGCTCGCGGTGGATCCGGAACTGCAGCTGCCGTTCTGAGCCGACCGCTGCGGGCCACGACGGCGACCGCCGTGGCCTGGCCCCCGACCTGGCCTCAGCCGGACGTCGGCGGCGTCGCGCCGGCCGCGGAACGCGTCGGCGGCGCGTCCTCACCACGCAGCTCGTGGAAGCGCGTCACCAGGCGCTCCACCTCGCCGTCGAGGTCGACGAGCTCGGCCTGCTTCACGATCAGCATCTGCTGCTGCTTGCCGATTTCCCGGTGCAGTTCCCGGATGGTGTTGACCTGGGTCGCGCCGACGGCGCGCCCGGCCAGCTCGGCCTCGGCCGCCTGCGCGAGCAGGCTGGTGAGGCTGTCGCGCTGGCCGGCGATCGCGGCCTCGATCGCCTCGAGCGTCTGGTTCAGCAGCTCCTGGCGCAGCCGGAACGAGCGGCGCAGGTCGTCCTCGGTCTGGAAGGAGCCCAGCATCGCCTGTTCGGTCTGCAGCGCCTTCTCGGCGGCGGCGCGTTCGGCGGCGGCCGCGGCTTCCTGCGCCTCGAGCGCGGCGCGCTCCTCGGCGGTCAGCGCGCGGTCGATCGTCGCGGTGACACGGCCGCTGGTGGCGCTGATCTCGGAGCGCGCCTGGTCGACCGCTTCGGGCGGCAGCGCGTCGCTGAACTGCACCTTCCCGTCCTTGTCGACCCAGCGGTAGAGCTTGCGCTGCTGCGCATCGGCGGTGCCGACCAGCACGAGCGCCGCGACCAGGGCGGCGAACAGCTTCTGCGGTTTCATCGGCGTCTCCCCTTCATTCCCCGGGCTGGCTGCCATAGCGGGCACGATACCCCTCGAGCGCCGGCTTGTGCGCGGCCAGGTCCGGCCGCTCGTCGGCGCGCGCGAGCAGGTCGTCGAGACCCGCGATCGCCAGCACCGGAATCCCGAACTCCGCCGACACTTCCTGGGCCGCCGAACGGCTGCCCTGCTGGCCGCGCTCCTGCCGGTCCAGCGCGATCAGCACGCCGCAGGGCTCGCCGCCGGCGGCGCGGATGATCGCGATCGATTCCCGGATCGCGGTGCCGGCGGTGATCACGTCGTCGACGATCAGCACCCGTCCGCGCACCGGCGCGCCGATCAGCTGGCCGCCCTCGCCGTGGTCCTTGGCTTCCTTGCGGTTGAAGGCCACCGGCACGTCGTGGCCGCGGCCGGCGAGCGCCACCGCGACCGTCGTCGCCAGCGGGATGCCCTTGTAGGCAGGCCCGAACAGCATGTCGAAGCCGAGGCCCGAGGCGAGCAGCGCGTCGGCATAACACTCGCCCAGATGCGCCAGCGCGGCGCCGGTGTCGAACAGCCCGGCATTGAAGAAGTAGGGGCTGGTGCGTCCCGACTTCAGGGTGAATTCGCCGAAGCGCAGCACGCCGCGCTGCAGGGCGAGGTCGAGGAAACGGCGCTGGTGGTCGAGCACGTGGGCGATCCGCGATGGGTCGCGCGCATTGTGCAACACGCGGCGATGCACGCGCAGCGCGGCGCGCGTTTCGGCTAGGCTTCACCGGTCGCGCCTGCCGGACCGTTCCCCCAGTGAAGATCGTCAGTTTCAACGCCAACGGGCTGCGCTCGGCGGCGAACAAGGGCTTCCTCGAATGGCTGCCCGGGCTCGACGCCGATTTCGTCTGCATCCAGGAGACCAAGGCGCAGGAGCACCAGCTGCGCGTGCCCGAGCTGCTGCCGCCCGGCTACACCGCCTTCTTCCGCGACGCCAGCACGAAGAAGGGCTACAGCGGCGTCGGCATCTACACCCGGCGCGAACCCGACGAAGTGATCACCGGCCTCGGCTGGGAACCCTTCGACGAGGAAGGTCGCTGGCTGGAGCTGCGCTTCGGCAAGCTCAGCGTGGTGTCGATGTACTTCCCGTCCGGCAGCTCCGGCGACGAACGCCAGAACTTCAAGTTCGCCTGCATGGACTGGATCCTGCCGATCTTCGATGCGTACCTGGCCTCCGGCCGCGACGTCGTCATCTGCGGTGACTGGAACATCGTGCACACCCGCAAGGACATCCGGAACTGGACCTCGAACCAGAAGAACTCCGGCTGCCTGCCGCAGGAGCGCGCCTGGCTCGACCTGCTGTTCCACGACCGCGGCTGGGTCGACAGCTACCGCCACCTGCGTCCGGACGGCGAGGACTACACCTGGTGGAGCCAGCGGGGCGCCGCGCGCGCCAAGAACGTCGGCTGGCGCATCGATTACCAGGTGGTCACGCCCTCGCTGCGGCCGCGGCTGAAATCCTGCGCGATCTTCCCGGAGCCGCGCTTCTCCGACCACGCGCCCTACCTGGTCGAATACGAATGAGCACATCGACCCCGGGGCGCGCCGCCCGCCTGCGCGACGGCATCCGCCCCTACCTGCAGCGGGAGCCGCTGGCGGCGCTGATGCTCGGCATCTCCTCGGGTTTCCCGTACGCGATGATCGGCGCGACGCTGACCACGCGGCTGGCCCAGGACGGCATCGACAAGAAGAGCATCACGACCTTCTCGCTGGCCTTCCTCGTCTACAACATCAAGTTCCTGTGGGCGCCGCTGGTCGACGGCGCCCGGCTGCCGCTGCTCGGCCGGCTCGGCCAGCGCGTGTCCTGGCTGGTGTTCGCCGGCGCGCTGGTGATGGCGGCGGTGGCGTGGCTGGCCCTGCTCGACCCGCGCGCCGACCTCGTCACCTTCGCCTTCGCGGCGGTGGCGGTGGGCGCGGCCGGCGCGACCTTCGACATCGTCATCGACGCCTACCGCATCGAGCTGTTGCGGCCCGAGCAGCTGGGCGTCGGTTCCGGCATGTCGCAGTACGGCTGGCGCATCGGTTCGGTCGCCGCGGGGTCGCTGGCGCTGTTCCTCGCCGCCGACCACGGCTGGCAGCTGGCCTACCTGGCCTGCGCGGTCTTCGCGTTGCCGGCGATGCTGACCGGGCTGGTCGTCGGCGAACCGCCGCGGCGCAAGGTCGTGATCGTCGCGCAGGGCCTGCGGCAGATGCTCGATTCGGTGGCCGGGCCGCTGCTGGAGTTCTTCCGCCGCCGCGGCGCGCTGCTGGTGCTGCTGTTCGTGCTGGTGCACAAGATCGGCGACACGCTGGCGAACCTGACGCTGCGGCTGCTGCTCGACGACCTCGGCTTCAGCAACCAGGAGATCGCCACCTGGGATGTCGGCGTCGGTTTCTTCGCGCTGCTGGCCGGCATCTTCGTCGGCGGCTTCCTGTACTCGTGGCTCGGCATGAAGCGCTCCGTGCTGATCGCGCTCGTGCTGATGGCGGTGTCGAACCTGAGCTTCGCCTGGCTGGCGCTGCAGGGGCATTCCAACCTGCTGCTCGGCTTCACGATCGGCTTCGAGAACCTCGCCAGCGGCATCGGCGGCGTGGTCGTGGTCGCCTACCTGTCGGCGCTGTGCAACCTGGCGTTCACCGCGACCCAGTTCGCGCTGCTGTCGGCGGCGTCGAGCGTCGTCGGCCGCTTCGTCACCGGCACCACCGCGGGCGCGCTGATCGAGGCGCTCGGCTACGTGCAGTTCTACCTGCTGACGACGTTGATCGCGCTGCCGGGCGTGCTGCTCTACCTGTTCATGCTGCGCGCGGGGCTCATCGAACGCTCGCTGGGCGACGCCGGCAGCGGCCACGGCGGCCAGCGTTGATCACGTTCGCGTGAAGGAAGCGGGCTTGCAGTCGGTGTCGCCGCACGTATCCTGAGCCTCCCCCGAAGGCGCTTTCCCATGGCCGATTTCCTGCTTCGCGACATCGACGAGCGGGTCGCAGAGCGCGTCAAGGAACTGGCGCGCCAGAAGGGATGGCCGCTCAACGACGTGCTGCTGCACCTGATCAAGCAGGCACTGGGCCTGGTCGAACCGGAACCGCCGCCGGTACCCGGCGACATCGCCCGGCTGTCGGGCGCATGGAACGACGAGGAGGCGCGCGCCTTCGAGGCCGCGATGGCCGCCCTCAGCGGGCTGCCCGACGATGCGCCGGCCTACGTCGGCGAGGAGCGCCGTCTCGGGCCGGACCGCCGCAAGTTCCCGCGCGACTAGGCGCGCCAGATCCCGCCGAGTACCCGCGGCCCCGCCGCGCCGGTGACCGAGGGCCGGTTGCCGGGGCGGCCGGCGAGCGTTTCCCGCGCCAACCACGCGAAGCCGGCCGCTTCGACGAAGTCGGGATCGACGCCGGCGGCCGCGGTGCTGGTGACCGCGACGTCCGGCAGCCGAGCGGCGAGCCGCCGCAGCAGCAGCGGGTTGTGTACACCGCCGCCGCAGACCAGCAGCCGGCGGGCGGTCGGCAGGGTCGCGCGCAGGGCCTCCGCGACGGTGGCAGCGGTCAGTTCGCAGAGGCTTGCCTGCACGTCTTCCGGCGCCGGCAGCGGCGCACCGCGGCTGCGCAGCCATGCGAGCTGGAACTGGTCACGGCCGGTCGACTTCGGTGGTGGCGCAGCGAACCAGGGGTCGGACCGCAACCGCCCCAGCAGCGCCTCGTCGACGCGGCCGGTGGCGGCGAACGCGGCATCGCGGTCGTAGGCTTCGCCACGCTGTTCGCGGATCCACGCGTCCATCAGCGCGTTGGCGGGGCCGGTGTCGAAGCCGCGCACGTCGCCGGAGCGCGGCAGCAGCGTCAGGTTGGCGATGCCGCCGAGGTTGAGCACCGCGCGGTCCTCGCCGGCATCGGCGAACAGCGCGGCATGGAAGGCCGGCATCAGTGGCGCGCCCTGGCCGCCGGCGGCCACGTCGCGGCGGCGGAAGTCGGCGACGACGGTGATGCCGGTGCGTTCGGCGATCACGTTCGGGTCGCCGAGCTGCCAGGTGAACGGGGCGGCGCCGCGCGGATCGTGGCGCAGCGTCTGGCCGTGCGAGCCGATCGCGCGCACCGCCGGGGCGGCGATGCCGGCTTCGGCCAGCACGCGCATGGCGGCGTCGGCGAAGGCGTGGCCGAGGCGGGTGTCGAGGCGTCCGAGATCGTCCGGGTGCACTTCCGCCTGCGCCTGCGACCACGCCAGCACGTCGCGGGCGACGTCGTCCGGCAGCGGCAGCGTGCGTGCATGCAGGAGTCTGGCGCCGTCGGCGAAATCCATCAGCGCGACATCGATGCCGTCGGCGCTCGTGCCCGACATCAGCCCAAGAAAAAGCCCGCCGGGTTCGCCGGCGGGCAACGCATCCGCGGGGTGCTGCGGTCCTGTCATGCGTCAGCGGGAGGCGAGACGAACGCCTCCGATGCGACGCAGCTGGGCCATCGCCGGCGCCGTCGCCGCCTGGAAGCGGGCGAGCTCGGCACCGGTCAGCGGTTCGGGCTTGGGCATCGTCACCGTCAGCGGATCACGGTGAGCGCCGTTGACGCGGAATTCGTAGTGCAGGTGCGGGCCGCTGGCGAGGCCGGTGGAACCGACGTATCCGATCACGCCGCCCTGCTGCACCTGCTGGCCGACCTTGTACGAACCGAAGCGCGACATGTGCGCGTACAGGGTCGTGTGGCCGCGGCCGTGGTCGACGACGACGGTGCGGCCGTAGCCGTTCTGCCAGCCGACGAAGCTGACGCGGCCGTCACCGGCGGACATGATCGGCGTGCCGGGGCTGGCGGCGTAATCGACGCCGCGGTGCGCGCGCACCGTACCGAGGATCGGATGGCGGCGATTCGGGTTGAAGCGCGACGACAGCCGCGCGAACTCGATCGGCATGCGCATGAAGCTCTTCTTCAGCGGCCGGCCGGTGTGGTCGAAGAACTCGTACTTGCCGTTGCGCTCGAAACGCAGCGCGGTGTACTCGGTGCCGCGGTTGACGAAGCTGGCGGCGACGACATCGCCGGCGCGCACGCGCTCGCCGTCGCGCCACAGTTCCTCGTAGACGACCTGGAACTGGTCGCCGTCGCGCAGGTCGCGGCTGAAGTCGATGTCGTAGGAGAACGCGTTCGCCATCTGGTTGATGGCGTTGTTGCTCAGGCCGGCGCGGGCGCCGTCGGCGTACAGCGAGCTGGTGATCTCGCCGCTGGCGATCATGATGCGGCGCTCGAGCGGGCGCTCGATAAGGGTCTGGGTGATGGCCTCGGCGTCGATGCGCAGTTCGATCCGGTTGGCTTCGTCGCGGTCGAAGCGCAGACCGCGCAGCTGGCCGTCGTCGCCGAACTCGAACGCCAGCTCGGCGCCTTCGCGCAGCCGGCTCAGCGGACCTTTCGCCGCGGGGATCTCGAGCACGCGGTGCATCACCGTCGCCGGCACGCCCATCTCCTCGAACACCGCGCCGAGCGTCTGCCCGCTGCGCACGTGCACCGTCTGCCACAGCGGGCCGGTGTCGGCGGCGTCGGCATCGACGGCCGCAAGCGGCGGCAACGGCAGGGCGAGGGTGGTGCGGGCGTCGACGTCGTGTGACGTGCCTTCGACAGCGTTGGCGAGACCGGGGACGATGGTCGCCACGAGGGCGCCGAGAGAGAGGCCGAGGCCGGCGAGGATCCAGTGCTCGCGGGACCAGCGGCGGAGGGGAGAAACGCGATACGGCAAGGGATTCTCCCCCATGTGTACGAAAAGTCGCGGTACGATAACCAGCACGAAATCCGCGCGTCAAACCCTTGTCTCCATTCAGTTTTTTGATCTTCGCGGTTTAACATTCCATTAACCTGGGTTTAACGTTGCGAGCCTGCAACGCCCCTCTCACCTGAACCAGAGCGCGGTCCTGTTCATGTCCGACACCTCCCTCGACAACGCGCTGGCCGTCATCGGCCGCGGCGCCGACGAAATCCTCAAGCGCGAAGAGCTCGCCGCACGGCTCGCGGCCGGGCGACCGCTGCGCGTGAAGGCGGGGTTCGACCCGACCGCGCCCGACCTGCACCTGGGTCATACCGTGCTGCTCAACAAGATGCGGCAGTTCCAGGACCTGGGGCACCAGGTGATCTTCCTGATCGGCGACTTCACCGGAATGATCGGCGACCCGACCGGCAAGAACGCCACGCGCAAGCCGCTGACCCGCGATGACGTGCTCGCGAACGCGCAGACCTACGCCGACCAGGTGTTCAAGGTGCTCGATCGCGAACGCACCGAGGTTCGCTTCAATTCGGAGTGGTTCGGGCAGATGGGCGCGGCCGACATGATCCGGCTCGCCGGCCAGCACACGGTCGCGCGCATGCTCGAGCGCGACGACTTCGCCAAGCGCTATGCCGCGCAGCAATCGATCGCGATCCACGAATTCCTGTATCCGCTGGTGCAGGGCTACGACTCGGTCGCGCTGAAGGCCGATGTCGAGCTCGGCGGCACCGACCAGAAGTTCAACCTGCTGATGGGTCGCGGCCTGCAGGAGCATTACGGACAGCCGCCGCAGATCGTGCTGACGATGCCGCTGCTCGAGGGCCTCGACGGCGTCAACAAGATGAGCAAGTCGCTCGGCAACTACATCGGCATCGCCGAGCCGGCGATCGACATCGTCAACAAGACGATGAAGATCGGCGACGCGCTGATGTGGAAGTGGATCGAACTGCTGAGCTTCGACATCTCCGCAGGGGAGGCGCACAAGCTGCGCGAGGAGGTCGCGTCGGGCCTCAATCCTCGCGACATCAAGCTGCGCCTCGCGCGCGAGCTGGCGACGCGCTTCCACGATGCGGCTGCTGCGGAGAAGGCGATCGCCGGCTGGCATGCCGCGGTCACCGGCCAGGGCGATACGTCGTTGCTGCCACTGCAGGACGTCGCGGTACCGGCCGACGGGCTGCGCATCGCCGCACTGCTTTCCGCCGCCGGTCTCGTGCCGAGCAATTCCGAGGCGATGCGCAAGCTGCGCGAACGGGCGGTGCGCGTCGACGGCGAGGTGTTCGAGGATCCGCAGCGGCTCTTCACGCCGGGCTACGAGGGTGTGCTGCAGGTTGGCAAGCGCAATTTCGCCCGCGTGAGGTTGACGCCGGGCGCCTGACCGCCCGGAGGACGACGTGGAGGAAGTGCTCGGTGACTGGCGTGTGCAACTGCAGGCGCTGTTCGCCGTGGGCTGGGCGATGCTGCTCGGCGGCGCGATCGGTGTGGAGCGCGAACTCAAGAACCGCCCCGCCGGATTCCGTACCCATATGCTCGTCGCGGGCGCCGCGGCGCTGCTCGTCGGGCTGGTCGACCTGATCGTCGCGCGCTACGCGGGCGAGTCGCACCGCGGCCTCGTGCAGATCGATCCCGTGCGCCTCGTCGAGGCGGTGGTCGCCGCGGTGGGCTTCATCGGCGCCGGCACGATCTTCAGGGCGGGCCGCGACGGCGGCATCTCCGGCATCACCACCGCCGCGTCCCTGCTCATGGCGGCGGTGATCGGCATTGCTGCCGGCCTGCGTGCGCACGTACTCGCGCTCGGTGCGACGCTGCTCGCACTCTCGGTGCTTCTGATGCTCGCGTGGTTCGAGCGACGCTCGCAGTTCCCGCGCTGAACGCAGTCGCGAAGCACGGTCCCGAGGCAAGCTTTTCCTGCGCTGAACACGACCGCGCGATTCCCCCTTTGCAAAACGGCGGGTCAGGGCTATTCTTCGCGCCCCTTGCAGCGGCGTGCCGCGGCGGGGGCGGCAGGAAGCGGTGAACAGGGTGTTGACGTTCCCGGAAAGTGCTGTAAGATGTGCGGCTCGGTCGGACGAGATGTCCGGCGGAACGCGGAGACCGAAACGGCCCGCGACGCGAACGATCTTTGACAGTGTGCGCAGGAAATTTGTGCGGGCGCCTGGCGGGTGATGGACGAGTCCATTACTTGCAGACGTCTAGCCAAACAAGCTTTTAGTTGTATTGCTATGCAAGCGACGTGAAGCCTGGTCGGACATC
>NZ_AUFF01000010.1 GCF_000426365.1 Arenimonas composti TR7-09 = DSM 18010
GACAGGCATCGACGACATCGGCAACTCCAG
This sequence comes from Arenimonas composti TR7-09 = DSM 18010, assembly GCF_000426365.1. GTDB lineage: Bacteria > Pseudomonadota > Gammaproteobacteria > Xanthomonadales > Xanthomonadaceae > Arenimonas > Arenimonas composti. The sequence goes on from NZ_AUFF01000010.1 coordinate 31, forward strand.
CAGAAGTTGCAGGATGCTCGCGGCTGCGATGTGTCCGCGCCGTCGCGGCCGCGCGCGCGCGCGGGCCGCGGTTCACCAACATCGCCGCCCGGTGAAGGCCCGACCCCCACCCTCTGTAGGAGCGGCTTCAGCCGCGATGCTCTTCAAAAAAACATCGCGGCTGAAGCCGCTCCTACACCAGGGCATCGCGGCTGAAGCCGCTCCTACACCAGGGCATCGCGGCTGAAGCCGCTCCTACACCAGGGCATCGCGGCTGAAGCCGCTCCTACGCGAGGGCATCGCGGCTGAAGCCGCTCCTACAGGACGAACTGCCGGAACCGCCAGCCCACCGAACAGGTCCTTCGGATCGCGCAGCGCCGGGATCAGCCCGGCCTCGCGGCCCAGGCGCATCTCGGCGGCGACGTCGCGCAGCAGGCGCAGCGCGGAATAGTCCTCGAGCGCGAAGCCCACGCTGTCGAACAGCGTCACTTCGTCCCTGCTGCGGCGACCCGGCGCGGCACCGGTCAGCACCTGCCACAGCTCGGTCACCGCGAAGTCGGCCGGCATCTGCTGCAGCTCGCCTTCGATGCGCGACTGCGGCTCGAACTCGACGAACACGTTCGCGCCCGCGACCACGTCGCGGTGCATCTCGGTCTTGCCGGGGCAATCGCCGCCGACGCCGTTGAGGTGCATGCCGGGCGCGATCATGTCGGGCGTCAGGATGGTCGCATTGGTCTTGTCGGCGGTGACCGTGGTCACGATGTCGGCGCCGCGCACCGCCGCGGCGGTCGAGGCCGCGCGTACGACCTTCAGCGCCGGCGCCGCGACCGCGAGGTTGCGCACCAGCTTCGCGGTCGCCGCCGGGTCGACGTCGAACACGCGCACTTCGGCGATGCCGAGCAGGTGGTGGAAGGCGATCGCCTGGAATTCGCTCTGGGCGCCGTTGCCGATCAGCGCCATCACCCGCGACTCCGGCCGCGCCAGCACCTTCGCGGCGAGCACCGAGGTCGCGGCGGTGCGGATCGCGGTGGTCAGGGTCAGCTCGCTGATCAGCTTCGGCATGCCGGTGGCGACATCGGCGAGCACGCCGAACGCGACCACCGTCGACAGCCCGTGCTTCGTGTTGCCGGGATGGCCGTTGACGTACTTGAAGCTGTACTCGCGGGCGTCGGCGATCGGCATCAGCTCGATCACCCCGAGTTCGGAGTGGGCGGCCGCGCGCGGGGTCTTGTCGAACTCCGGCCAGCGGCGGAAATCCGCGGCCAGGTAGTCGACCAGGCGCCCGGTGAGCGCCGGCAGTCCGCTGCGGGCGACGATCGCGGCGACGTCCTCGACGCCGAGCTGGATGAAGCGGGGAGCGGCGATCTTGTCCATGGCCGCCATTGTCCGGACCCGCCCGCCAGCGCGAAATGCCAATACCGTGCCCCAAACCGCATATCCCTGCCAAAACGCCAACGCATTTTGACGAAATGAACAAGAGCGGCAGAGAATACCCCCCGCGACGAACCGGCCGCCGCCGGCCCACGCCACCCCACCCACGCCGCCTACGCACTACCTCATACGAACTACGAACCACGCATGGACACCATCGACCGCCGCCTCCTCGCCCTCCTCCGCCACGACGCCCGCGCCGCCGTCGCCGACCTCGCGATCGCGCTGGGGGTGTCGCGCGGCACGGTCACCAACCGGATGGCGAAACTGCAGCGCGACGGGGTCATCGCCGGCTACACGGTGCGGCTCGGCGCCGAGGCGGACCCGGACGGGATCCGCGCCTGGACCGCGATCGCGGTGGAGGGCCACCAGCAGCGCGTCGTCCAGGCCCTGCTCGGCGAAGCCGGCATCGCCGCGCTGCACGACACCAACGGCCGCTGGGACCTGCTGGCCGAACTGCGCGTGGGCTCGCTGGCCGAGCTGTCGAAGGTGCTGGAGCGGGTGCGGGCGATCCCCGGGGTCAGCGCCAGCGAGACCTCGGTGCACCTGCACTCCTACCGAACCTGATGGCGCCCCGACCGTAGGAGCGGCTTCAGCCGCGATGCGCTCATGGACGTCCCGGATGGAAAAGCATCGCGGCTGAAGCCGCTCCTACAGCGTGGGTTCCGTAAGGTCGTCAGTGGGCGCCGGCGGGCTTCACCGCCAGGCTCGCCTCGCGCAGGTCGATCTCGCGGAGCAGCGACTGGTGCAGCACATCGTCGATCGTGCCGCTCAGGTGCAGCTGGTAGAGCTCGTCGCGTTCGGCCTGGATCGCTTCCAGGCGCATGCCGCGCTCGATCTTGCGGACCTTGCGCATGTCGCTGCCGTGTTCGCCGCTGGGGTCGCCGTACTCGATGCGGCGGCGGTAGACGTCGAGCACGTGCGCGGCAGCTTCCGAACGCAGGGCCTTGCGCTTCTCGTCGGTGGGTTCGGCGAGCATCGCCTCGATGCGGCGGATCGCCGCTTCGGCGGTGGCGATGCGCACGCGGTCCTCGCTGACCGCATGGCCCGACATCTCCGGCAGGTCGCCGCCGAGGCCGCGGGTCAGCCAGGGCATCAGCAGGCTGGCGATCACCAGCGAGATCAGGATCACGCCCATCGCGATGAAGATCGCCGCATCCCGGCCCGGGAAGGCGCTGCCGTCGGGCAGGGCCAGCGGCAGGGTCAGGATGCCGGCCAGGGTGATCGCGCCGCGCACGCCGGCGGTCGCGGTGACCGCGAGCAGGCGGGTGCGCGGCATCTGCCGGGTCTCGCCGCGCAGGCGGGCACCGAAGACGACGACCCGCAGCGCCGTCCACACCCACGCGAAGCGCAGCAGGCCCAGCACCAGCGTGATCACCAGCGCGATCGCGATCAGGTGCCAGGCCTGCTCCAGGCCGGCCTCGTTCGCGACTCGCGGCAGTTGCCGCAGCATCGGCGGCAGCTGTTCGCCGAGCAGCACGAAGATGATGCCGTTGAGTGCCGTCTGCACGGTGTCCCACACCGCCGTGCGCTGCATGCGCGTCGCCGCCTGCGGGCGGCCGCTCAGTTCGCGGTAGTGCATCGCGATGCCGGCGACCGCAGCGGCGAGGATGCCCGACACGTGCAGGTGTTCGGCCGCGAGGTAGGCCGCGAACGGCATCAGCAGGCTGATCAGGATCTGCGTCGACGGATCCTCGCCGGTCTTGCGGATCAGGAAGCGGTTGGCGAGACCGATCAGCCAGGTGACCGCGACGCCGATCAGCACGCCGCCGCCGCCGACCAGCACGAAGCTGACCGAGGCGTCGGCGACCGAGAACACCCCGGTCATCGCCGCGGCGACCGCGAAGGTGAAGCAGACCAGGCCGGTGGCGTCGTTGAGCAGCGACTCGCCTTCCAGGATGTGCAGTAGGCGCGACGGCATCGGCGCGTTCGCGGTCATCGCCCCGACCGCGACCGGGTCGGTCGGCGACAGGATCGCCGCCAGCGCGAAGGCCACCGCCACCGGGAAGATCGGCACCAGCCAGTGGATGAACCAGCCCATGCCGACGACGGTGAAGACCACCAGGCCGATCGCCAGGGTCAGGATCGGCTTCCAGTCGTGGAAGAAGGCGCCCTTCGGGATACGCCAGCCGTCGAGGAACAGCAGCGGCGGAATGAACAGCAGCAGGAACAGGTGCGGTTCGAAGGCGACCTCGAAACCGAAGGTCGACAGCCCGGCGCCGATCGCGATCTGCAGCAGCGGCAAGGGCAGCCGCCCGTGCAGCAGGCGCGACAGGAAGCTGCTGGCCACCACCGCCAGCAACATCACCAGTACGATCGCTACCTCGGTCATTCCCCTGCCTCCCCGGTCGTCGACCGGGGATTTTGCCAGCCGGCGCACGGGTTCCGGAAATCCGCGCAGCGCACGGGCCGGGCTAGAATCCCGGCCCATGACCGAGACCACCCTGAGCGCCGAGCAGGTCCGCCTGCTCGAGAAGGGCCCCTGGCCCGACTACCCCTTCAATCCGAAGACCTTCGTGCACCCGAACGGGCTCGCCCAGTCCTACCTGGACGAGGGCGAGGGGGATGTCGTGCTGATGCTGCACGGGAACCCCTCGTGGTCCTACCTGTGGCGGCACCTGGTGCTCGGCCTGCGCGACGACTACCGCTGCATCGTGCCGGACCACATCGGCATGGGCCTGAGCGACAAGCCGGCCGACGCCGACTACCAGTACACGCTGCGCAGCCGCATCGCCGACCTCGACCGCCTGGTCGAGTCGCTCGATCTCGGCGACGACATCACCCTGGCGGTGCACGACTGGGGCGGCATGATCGGTTTCGGCTGGGCGCTCAAGCACGCGCACCGCATCAAGCGGCTGGTCATTACGAATACCGCGGCGTTCCCGCTGCCGGCCGCCAGGAAAATGCCGTGGCAGCTGCGCCTGGGCCGCGACTTCTTCTTCGGCGAGTGGCTGATCCGCGGCGCCAACGCCTTCGCCGCCGGCGCCGCGAAGCAGGGCGTGGTCACGCCGATGCCGGAGCCCGTGAAGCAGGCCTTCCTCGCGCCCTACGACAGCTGGGCCAACCGCATCTCGACGGTGCGCTTCGTGCAGGACATTCCGCTGAAGCCCGGCGACCACGCCTGGGACCTGCTCGAGGAGGCCGCGCGCCGCCTGCCGGAGTTCGCCGACCGCCCGACCTACATCGGCTGGGGCCTGCGCGACTTCGTGTTCGACGAGCACTTCCTGAAGGGTTTCACCGACGCGCTGCCGCGCGCCGAGAAACAGGTCTACGACGACGCCGGCCACTACGTGCTGGAGGACAAGCACGCGCATCTGGTGCCGCGCATCCGCGACTTCCTGGACAGGAACCTGCTGTGAACGACGAACCCATCCGCATCGTCGCCGCCGCGATCGCCGACGACGAAGGCCGCACGCTGCTGGTGCGCAAGCGTGGCTCCGACACCTTCATCCAGCCGGGCGGCAAGCGCGAGGCCGGCGAACACGCGCGCGCGACCCTGGAACGCGAACTCGCCGAGGAACTCGGCGTCCGTCTCGAGCCGGCGGCGCTGCGCTTCCTCGGCAGCTACGAGGAAGAGGCCGTGAATGAACGCGACCGCCGCGTGCGCGCCGATGCCTATCTGGTGCGCATCGACGGCGAACCGGTCGCCGGTGCCGAGATCGAGGAGATCCGCTGGCTCGACCCGCTGCCGCCCTACGAGGTGCCGGTGGCGCCGCTGAGCGCGCTGCGCATCCTGCCGGCCCTGCGTGCCGCGCTCTCGGCGCCGGAAGGGCCGGGCGGGGTGAGCACGACCGGTCCGGCGACCGTGGCGGTGGCGGCGGCGCTGTCGCTGGCGAAATGAGCGTCTGCAACATCGCCGCGGCGCTGCCGCGGCTGGCCGCCGAGGCGCCGGACCGCATCGCGATGCGCTGCCCGGGCGGCCGCGGCCGCGGCGGCTTCGCCGCCTACGACGTCAGCCTGAGCTATCGCGAACTCGACCGCCGCTCCGACGCGATCGCCGCCGGCCTCGCGCGCACCGGCATCGTCCGCGGCACCCGCACCGTGGTGATGGTGCGGCCGTCGCCGGAGTTCTTCCTGCTGATGTTCGCCCTGTTCAAGGCCGGCGCGGTACCGGTGCTGGTCGACCCGGGCATCGAGAAAAAGGCGCTCAAGCAGTGCCTGCGCGAGGCCGAGCCGCAGGCTTTCATCGGCATTCCGCTGGCCCAGGCCGCGCGCCTGCTGCTGCGCTGGGCGCGGTCGGCGAAGATCGTCGTCACCGCCGGAAAGCGCTGGTTCTGGGGCGGGCACACGCTCGCCGAGGTCGAGGCCGCCGGCCGCGACGCCGGGCCGCAACTCGCCGATACCGCGCCCGACGACGTCGCCGCGATCCTGTTCACCTCCGGCTCCACCGGCGTGCCGAAGGGCGTGGTCTACCGGCATCGTCACTTCGTCGCCCAGATCGAACTGCTGCGCGAGGCCTTCGGCATCGGCGCCGGCGGCGTCGACCTGCCGACGTTCCCGCCGTTCGCGCTGTTCGACCCGGCGCTCGGGCTGGAGTCGGTCATCCCCGACATGGATCCGACGCGGCCGGCGCGCGCGAACCCGGACAGGCTGCACGACGCGATCGCGCGTTTCGGCGTCGACCAGCTCTTCGGCTCGCCGGCGCTGATGCGCGTGCTGGCGAACGCCGGCCGGCCGCTGCCGACGCTGAAGCGGGTGACATCGGCGGGCGCGCCGGTGCCGGCCGACGTGGTCGCGACGATGCGCCGGCTGCTGCCGGAAGACGCCTCGTTCTGGACGCCCTACGGGGCCACCGAATGCCTGCCGGTCGCGGTGATCGAAGGCCGCGAACTCGAGGCCACGCGGGCGATGACCGAGACCGGCGCCGGCACCTGCGTCGGCCGCCCGGTGTCGCCGAACCTCGTCCGCCTGATCGCCATCACCGACGCCCCCCTCCCCGACTGGTCCGATTCCCTCGTTGTGGGAGCGCCTTCAGGCGCGATGCTTTCTCCGAGCAGCCACGCCCTCCCCCCCATCGTCGGCGAAATCACCGTCGCCGGCCCCACCGTCACCGACGCCTACTTCAACCGCCCGCAGGCCACCGCCGCCGCGAAGATCCGCGAACGCCTGGCCGACGGCAGCGAGCGCATCGTCCACCGCATGGGCGACCTCGGCTGGTTCGACGAACAGGGCCGGCTGTGGTTCTGCGGTCGCAAGTCGCAGCGCGTGCGCGCCGCCGGCGGCGACCTCTACACCGAGCAGGCCGAACCGATCTTCAACACGCATCCGGACGTCGCCCGCAGCGCCCTCGTCGGCGTCGGCGCCGCGGGCGCGCAGCGGCCGGTGCTCTGCGTCGAACTGCGCCCGGGCGTCGGCAAGGACCAGCACGGGCGCATCGTGCAGGAACTGCTGAAGATGGCCTCCGGCCACGTGCACACCGGCGGCATCGAACAGGTGCTGATCCACCCGCGCTTTCCGGTCGACATCCGCCACAACGCCAAGATCGGCCGCGAAAAACTCGCGGCGTGGGCGGCGAAACGCGTGCCGGCGGTGGCGGCGCGGGAAGCGGGCACGTGGGAAGACCGCGACCACCGGTGAGGCCGGTCGTGAACCGTACGAGCAAGGAGATTCCGCAATGAAGGTTCTGGTCACGGGCGGCGCGGGTTTCCTCGGGCGCGGGCTGTGCGCGGCACTGCTGCGCGACGGGCACGAGGTCAGCAGTTTCCAGCGCAGCCATTCGCCGGAGCTCGAGGCGATCGGTGTGCGCCAGATCCGCGGCGACCTCGCCGACGCCGAAGCGGTGCGCAAGGCCTTCGCCGGTCAGGATGCGATCTTCCACAACGCCGCGAAGGCCGGCGCCTGGGGCAGCTACGACGAGTACTTCAGCGCGAACGTCACCGGCACCCGCAACGTCCTGGCGGCGATGCGCGCGCACGGCATCGGCCGGCTCGTCTACACCTCGACGCCGAGCGTGACCCACAGTGGCCGCAATCCGGTCGAAGGCACCGACGAGCGCACGACGCCGCTCGGCAGCCGGTTCAAGGCGCCGTATCCGGCCACCAAGCTGATCGCCGAGAACGAAGTGCTGGCCGCGAACGGCCCCGAGCTGCTCACCGTCGCGCTGCGCCCGCGCCTGATCTGGGGCCCCGGCGACACCCAGCTGCTGCCGCGCCTGGCCGAGCGTGCGCGCGCCGGCCGCCTGCGTTTCATCGACGGCGGCCACAACCGCATGGACACGACCTACATCGACAACGCCGCGCAGGCACATCTCGACGCGTTCGCGGCGCTGCAGCCGGGCGCTGCCTGCGCCGGCAAGGTCTACTTCATCTCCAATGGCGAGCCGCGCGAGGTGCGTCGCATCGTCAACGACCTGCTCGCCGCCGCCGGCGTGCCGCCGGTGACGAAGAACGTCCCGTATCGGGTCGCCTACGCCGCCGGCGCCGTGCTGGAACCGGTGTGGAAGCTGCTGCGCCTGCAGGGCGAGCCGCCGATGACGCGTTTCCTCGCCGAGCAGCTGTCGACGCCGCACTGGTACGACATCTCGGCGGCGCAGCGCGACTTCGGCTATGCACCGAAGGTGAGCATGGACGAGGGGCTGCAGCGGCTGGCCGCCTGGTGGCGGCACCGCAACCCGACCCCGTAGGAGCGGCTTCAGCCGCGATGCTCTTTCCTTGCTCCCTGCTGTCGAACGCATCGCGGCTGAAGCCGCTCCTACAGATGCATCGCGGCTGAAGCCGCTCCTACAGTGGCGGTTGCCGAATGGCGGGCGGTGTTTTCACGCGCACTGCGCATCTCCAACACGCCGGCGCCACGCGCCCTCCCGGAAAGTGGCGCTCGCCGCGGTTTCCGCGGCGAGTCCAAGGAGAGCCGCCATGCTGCATTACGCCCTGATCTTCCTCGTCGTCGCGATCATCGCCGCCGTGCTCGGTTTCGGCGGCCTCGCCGGCACCTTCGCCTGGCTGGCGCAGTTGCTGTTCGTCGTCTTCCTGATCCTCGCGATCATCAGCTTCTTCCGGCGCGCGACGTGAAGCGAGTAACGAGCCGAGAGTAACGAGTAACGAGTGGGAAGCGGCCCGGCATTGCGGGCCGCGACACTCGCTGCTCGTGCGCAGCTCGCGCCGCCACTCGTTCCTCGTTCTTCGTTCCTCGTTTCCCCGTCGTGTGCCCGGCAGCCGGCTAGAATGCCGGCATGGCCACCCCCACGCCCCTCGACTCCCTCAAGCCGCTCGCCGGGCGCGCCCTCGGCGCCGCCCTCAACCGCCTGGTCGCGCTCGATCCGGACACGGTTTCGGCGCTGCGCGGGCTGGAAGGGCAGCGTATCGGCCTGGCGCTGGAGGCGCCGCCGCTGGCGCTCGACATCCGCGTCGTCGACGGCCGCCTCGACGTGGGCCCGCCGACCGATGAACCCGAACTCGGCATCCGCGCGACGCTGTCGGGGGTGCTCTCGCAACTGCCCTTCCTGCGCACGCCCGGCGCGCCGCCGGTCGGCAAGGTGCGCATCAACGGCGACGCCGAACTGGCGCGCCGACTGCAGCAGCTGGCGCAGCGTTTCGATCCCGACTGGGACGAACCTTTCGCCGCCGCGTTCGGCCCGCTGCTCGGCCCGCAGCTCGCGCGCGCACTGCGCGAGGCTCTGAAGACCGGCGCCACCGTCGCGAAGAAGCTCAGCCGGGACGCTGCCGAATACCTCACCGAAGAGACCCGCGACGTCGTCGGCAAGGCCGAGCTCGGCGCCTTCCTCGACGACGTCGACGACCTGCGCGATCGCGTCGAACGCCTGGCCGCGCGCATGGACCGCCTGCAATGATCGGCGCGACCCGGGGTGCCGTGACCGGCGTCCGTGGCAGCTTCCGCGCCCTGCACATCATCCGCGTGCTGCTGCGGCACCGGCTCGACGCGCTGCTCGAAGGCAGCCCGGTCGGGCGCTGGACCTGGCTGTTGCGGCCGCTGACCGGCGGCGGCAGCACCGACCTGCCGCGCGGCGAACGCGTGCGCCTGGCGCTGCAGGAACTCGGGCCGATCTTCGTGAAGTTCGGGCAGATCCTGTCGACGCGCCGCGACCTGCTGCCGCCGGACATCGCCGAGGAACTGTCGCTGCTGCAGGACCGCGTCGCGCCCTTTCCCGGCGAGAAGGCGCGGGCGCGCATCGAGAAGGAACTGGGCCGGCCGATCGCCGAACTCTTCGCCGAATTCGACGAAACGCCGCTGGCCTCGGCCTCGATCGCGCAGGTGCACGCGGCGCGCCTGCACGACGGTCGCGAGGTCGTGGTCAAGGTCCTGCGCCCGGGCATCCGCGCCCGCATCTCCGCCGACATCGCCCTGCTGCGCTCGCTGGCCGCGCTCGCCGCCCAGCATCATCCGTCGGCCGAGAAGATCCGCCCGCAGGACGTCGTCAGCGAGATCGAGACCACGCTGTACGCCGAACTCGACCTGCAGCGCGAGGGCGCCAACGCCAGCCTGATGCGCCGCACCTGGGAAGGCAGCGCCGAGCTCTACGTGCCGGAAGTGTTCTGGACCCACAGCACCGAGGCCGTGCTGACGATGGAGCGCGTGCGCGGCATTCCCTCCGATGCCATCGACCGCCTCGACGCCGCCGGCATCGACCGCAAGGCCCTGGCCGCGCGCGGCGTGCGCGTGTTCTACACGCAGGTCTTCCGCGACAACTTCTTCCACGCCGATGCCCACGCCGGCAACATCTGGGTCGACCCGGCGAATCCGTCGGACCCGCGCTTCATCGCGATCGACTTCGGCATCGTCGGCCAGCTCGACCGCCGCGACCAGTACTACCTGGCCGAGAACTTCATGGCGATCTTCCAGCGCGACTACCGCCGCATCGCCGAACTGCACGTCGAGGCCGGCTGGATGCCGGCGACGACGCGCATCGACGATCTCGAGGCGGCGGTGCGCTCGGTCTGCGAACCCTATTTCACCCGCCCGCTGAGCGAGATTGCGCTCGGCGAGGTGCTGATGAAGCTGTTCAAGGTCGCGCAGCGCTACCAGCTGACGCTGCAGCCGCAGCTGATCCTGCTGCAGAAGACGCTGCTGAACATCGAGGGCATCGGCCGCCTGCTCGATCCGAAACTCGACATCTGGGCCGAGGCGCGGCCGGTGCTCGAACGCATCCTGCGCGAGCGCTACAGCCCGAACACCTTGGCCGCCGAGTTCCGCAAGCGCCTGCCCGAGCTGATCACGCACGCGCCGGACATGCCGGGCCTGCTGCACGCCTTCCTCGCCCAGCAGGTCCGCGGCGAGCACACGCTGAACATGCGCAGCGAGGACCTCGCCGAACTCGCGCGCATCTCGCGAGCCGGCCAGCGGCAGACGGTGTACGCGATCCTCGGTACCGGCCTGATGATCGTCGCCGCGGTGCTGGTCGGGCTGGAGGCGGGCGGGCCGAGGGTGTTCGGCATCCCGGCCGCCGCGGGCATCGCCGCGATCGGTGCGTTCGGGGCGTTTCTCGCGGCTTGGCCGCGGCGGTGAGCGGCCCGCGGCCGGGCGTGATCTTGCGAACCAGCCTGTTGCTGGCGGCCGCAGCTGCACTGGCAGTCGCGCTTCCGCTGGTGCCGCGCTGGCTGGACATCGCCCAGGAAGCCCGCGCCCGGGCGGTGGAAGAGTCCGCGATCCGAATGGCGACGGCGGTCGAGCAGGTGGCCCTGAATCGCGCCTACCTCCGCTGGCTCCAGCAGGCGGATCATGGCCGGAAGTACACGTTCGTGTTCGACGCCTCGTCACTGGTGCTCTGCGAATTCCGTCTCGGCGATGACGGGCCATCGCATCCGGACTGCCCGCGCCCGGACATCCTGGTACTGCGCGACCAGCCGGACGACTGGCTGGTGGACCGTGCCGATCCGGAGCGCCCGCCGCTGCTCCAGCGGCACCTGCTGACCGCGGCGCGCGAACGCTTCCATCAGGCGGATCCGGGCGTCGAGGGCGTGCGCTTCGTCGACGATGGCGAACAGGCCTTCGCGAATGCCTCGGGGAGATCGCTTTGCCCGCCGGCAGACCTCGAATTGAGTGGGCGCCTGCGGCTGAGCCGGGCGGTGATCGCCACCGACCGCGGCATCGCGCTGATGTTCGCGGGCAGCGCCGGGTGCGAGCGCGAGCCGCCGGAGCCGACGATGGTGATGCTGCGCCAGCGCGACGGCGACTGGTGTGTCGCCGCGCAGTGGTTCCGTGGCCTGCGCCGCGACGGCGATTCCTTCGGTGCCCCGGGATGCGGATCCGGCACGGGCGGCGCAGGGTGATGGACGTCCTGTTCGCCGACGACTTCCTCGCGGTCGTCGACAAGCCGGCCGGCCTGATGGTCCACGACAGTGCCCTGGCCCGCGGCGAGACCGACTTCGCCGCCGATCGCCTGCGCGAGCAGTTCGGCCGGCCGATCCACCTCGTGCACCGGCTCGACCGCGCCACCAGCGGCTGCCTGCTGCTGGCCTTCGACCGCGACACCGCCTCGGCGCTCGGCCGCCAGCTGATGGCGCAGGGCTTCGACAAGGACTATCTGGCGATCTGCCGCGGCTGGCCGGAGCCCGCGGCCGGCGTCATCGACCATCCGCTCGACGGTGGCCCCGGCAAGCCGCAGAAGAAGCCGGCGCAGACCGCTTACACGACGCTCGCCACCGCCGAAGTCGACTGGCCGAGCGCGCAGCACCCGACCTCGCGCTACGCGCTGCTGCGCTGCTCGCCGCTGACGGGCCGCTTCCGGCAGATCCGCCGCCACCTCAAGCACATCCACCATCACCTGGTCGGCGACACCAGCCATGGCGACGGCCGCCACAACCTCGCGTTCCGCATGCGCGGCTTGCACCGGATGCTGCTGCATGCGCAGCACCTCGGCTTCACGCATCCCGCCGACGGCCGCCGTGTCGATGTCCACGCGCCAGGCGACGGCGAATGGAACCGGGCGGCGCAGCTGCTGGGATTTCCTACGCCGTGAGTGGAGATCGGCGCTCGCGCGAGCGCGCGCCGACAGTGACAATGGACGCGCGGAAAGGAAGGACAGTGATGCCGGACGACGTCGATCCGTCGCAGCGTTTCCGCATTACCGATGGCCGGTTGCGGTGCAGGTTCCGGCTGCTATCGTCCGCGCCGCACTCCCCCACCCGGATCGCCCCCATGCGCCAGTTCCCGCTCGTTCCGTTGCTCGTCCTGGCGCTGTGCGCCGCCGCCGCGCCCGCCTTCGCCACCGGTGTCGAACCGGCCGATGCCAGCCGCACGCCGCGCACCACCGAGCGGCCCGACGCCGTGCGCGACTCGACGATCATCAGCTCGGAAGCCTTCCTCAGTGGTCATCCGGACATGCGCTGGCGGCTCGCCGGCCTCGAGGCCGAAAAGCTCGGCCGTGCCGGTGACGCGATCACCTATTACCGGCGCGCGGCCCGCTTCGCCGACAAGCCCTCGCAGGGCCTGCTCGCCGAGGCCTACTGGCTGGGCCGCGGGGTCGAGCAGGACCGCGCGCTCGCCTATGCCTGGATGGACCTCGCCGCCGAGCGCGGCTACCCGTTCCTGCTCGCCAAGCGCGAGGCCTACTGGAACGCGCTGAGCGAGGCCGAGCGTGAGCGTGCGCTCGAACTGGGCACGGCCCTCTACGCCGAATACGGCGACGAGGTCGCCAAGCCGCGCATGGAGCAGGTGATGCGCCGCGAGCGGCGCAACGTCACCGGCAGCCGCACCGGCCACGTCGGTGCGCTGACGATCATGATCCCGACGCCGGGCGGTACCCGCACCGTCGATGCCTCGCACTACTACGCCGACAAGTTCTGGAACCCGAACCTCTACTGGCGCTGGCAGGACTACGACTGGAAGAAGCCGGGCATGGGCGTGGTCGAGGTCGGCACCGTGATGACCGACGAGAACGACCCGCGGCTCGAGGCGGAGGACCCGGCGGTCGTCGACTGAACGCCGGGCTTGACTCTTTGTTTTACATCCGTAATCGTTGGGCAATTACGGATGTAAACAGAGAGGGGTGACACCGATGCGCATCGTGATGCTCAGCCGGCTCCTGCCGGTCCTGATGCTGCTGGCCGGCGCCCTGCCGGCGGTGGCGATCGCCGCCAGCGACGCGCTGATCGATCCGGCAGTGCTCGACAGTCCCGCCTTCCTCGCGGGCCATCCCGACCTGCGCTTCCGCCGCGAGGGCTTCGCGGCCTACGACCGCGGCCGCCACCGCAGTGCCGTCGAGGCCTTCCGCAAGGCCGCCCGCTACGCCGACAAACCCTCGCAGGGCATGCTCGCGGAGATGTACGCCAATGGCGACGGCGTGCCGGCCGATCCGGCGCTCGCATGGGCCTGGATGGCGCTCGCCGCCGAGCGCGGGCCGGCCTGGGCGGAGGCGCGCCGCGAGGCCTACCTGGCGCGCGTGCCGGCGTCCGAGCTCGCGCGCGCCGATGCGCTGTTCGCGGAGATGCTGGGCGAATACGGCGACGAGGTCGCGCGCCCGCGGCTGGCGACGCATCTGCGCCGCGCCGCCCGCGGGAACACCGGCAGCCGCGTCGGCGGCTCGGCGCCGCGGCGCGTGCAGCTGGTGTCGGGCGACGGCGTGCGCGAGGTCCGCGATGTCGACTTCGACGATCCGCGCTACTGGGAACCGGAGCGCTACTTCGCGCTGCAGGACGCGGAGTGGGCCCGTTTCCGCGGCGGCGACTGAGCGGCCGGCAGCGGCCGGCGCGCACCGGCGGCGGCCGGCCGGCGATAATGCCACCTCCGCCACCGCCCGGTTCCCGCCTTGGCCAAGCTGTACTTCTACTACTCGGCGATGAACGCCGGTAAGACCACGACGTTGCTGCAGAGCGCGCACAATTACCACGAGCGCGGCATGCGCACGCTGATCCTGACGCCGCGGCTGGACGACCGTTTCGGCGAGGGCGTGGTCGCCTCGCGCATCGGCCTGAAGGCGGCGGGCACGGTGTTCGGTGCGTCCGACGACCTGCACGCGATCGTCGCCGCCGACGTCGCCGCGAACGGCCCGCTGCACTGCGTGCTGGTCGACGAATCGCAGTTCCTGTCGAAGGCGCAGGTCTGGCAGCTCAGCGAGATCGTCGACCGCATGAACATCCCGGTGCTCGCCTACGGCCTGCGCACCGACTTCCGCGGTGAGCTGTTCGAAGGCAGCCAGTACCTGCTGGCCTGGGCCGACAACCTCGTCGAGATCAAGACGATCTGCCACACCGGCCGCAAGGCGACGATGGTGGTGCGCGTCGACGAACACGGCCGCGCGGTCAGCGACGGCCCGCAGGTCGAGATCGGCGGCAACGACCGCTACGTTTCCGTCAGCCGCGGCGAGTTCAAGAAGATCATGGCGGGCGAGGGCCGGATCGAGCCGCAGCAACCGCCGTTGCTCTGACCCCCGCTCTCGCCGTAGGAGCGGCTTCAGCCGCGATGTCTTTCGCGCGCGCTTCGCGCGCGCTTTGCGCGAGTGGAGAAAGGCATCGCGGCTGAAGCCGCTCCTACAGGGGGTAAGGGCTCAGCCGCACGCTGACGCGAGCGCCCGGATCTCCTCCAGCATCCGCAACCGCTGCGGCATCGCCGCGGCGGCGTCGCCGAGCACGGCCTTGCGGCGGGCGCGGCCGTCGGCGTAGCGGCCCTGGCGGCATTCGAGGTCGGCGGTGAGCGCGGGCAGTTTCCAGTGCACGCCGACGTCGTTGTCCGGGTCCGCCGGCGGCGCCGTGCCGACCGCCTCGAGCCGCGCGGCCGCCGCGGCGAGGTCGCCGGATTCCAGGGCCAGCCGCAGCGAGGCGATCGTCGTCGTCGCATGCAGCGGATCGCCGTTGCCGATGCCGGCCGCCTGCAACTCGCGCACCGCCGCGGCGAGCGCGTCCGCCGCCGTGGCGCCCTGGCCTCGCGCCCGCGCGACTTCGGCGAGCAGCAGGTGGGCGCGCGCCGCGACGCGCGGCTGGTCGCCGAGCGCGAGCTGCAGGCATTCGCGCGCCAGCCGTTCACCGCTCTCCGGCTGCCCGAGCGCCAGCCGCACCTCGGCGAGGTCGCAGAGCACCGAGCGGCGCAGCACGATCTCGTTGCTGCGCCGGCGCAGCTGCAGGCTCTGCTGCAGCGAACGTTCGGCGTCGGCGAGGCGGTTGCGTGCCCAGGCCAGGCGGCCGAGCAGCTGCCAGGACGCCGCGACGTCGGGGTGTTCGGGGCCGAAGCGCGCGAGCATGCGCTCGTGCGCCTGGGTCAGCATGCGCTCGGCCTCGTCGAGCTTGCCGCCCTGCACCAGCACCGCGCCGAGCGGCTGCTGCACGCCGGCGGTCAGTGGATGCTGCGGGCCGAAGCGGCTGAGCGCGATCTCCAGCGACTGGCGCAGCGAAGCCTCGGCCTCCATGCGGTCACCGATCTGCAGGTGGAAGGCGCCGAGTTCGCGCCAGATCTCGACGCCGAGCGCGTTGCGGTCGCCGCCACTCTCGCGCAGCAGGTCCAGCGCCTCGCGCATCGCCCGGATCGCTTCCGGGTAGCGGCCCTCGTCGGCGAGCAGGCCGGCGAGGTCGGCCTGGCTCTCGGCCTGCAGAGTCAGTGCATCGGCGAGTCCGCGCCGGCGCAGGTCCAGGGCCTGTCCGAACAGGTCGCGGGCGACGTCGACGCCACCGAGCGCGCGCCGGCAGCGGCCGAGCTGGGACAGGTATTCGGCGGCTTCGCGCGGATGCCGCAGGGCCAGGTCCTGGCTGACCGCCATCCACGGCGTCAGCGTGCGGATGCAGACCTCCGGCTGGCCGAGTGCGCGCAGGCTGCGTCCGCGCAGCGCGGCCGCTTCCAGGCCGATGCGCGCCACCGCGTCGCTGCCGAGCCCGGCCAGCACCTGCGCCTGGCGATCGAGCAGGTCGAGCGCCTCGCGATCGTCGCCGAGGCCCTGGCGCAGGCGCGCGACCAGGCCGAGCAGTTCGGCGCGCAGCTGCGGCTGCCGGATCAGCTCGGTGTCGGCGCGGCGCACGCCGGCGTCGAGCAGGCTGCGCACGTCGAGGCTCGGACCGCCGCCGGCCTGGTCGGTGTCCTCGAACAGGGCGACCACGAAGGCCTGCATCGCCTGCGCCCGTTCGGCCTCGTCCACCGCGCGCTTCGCCTGCCAGGTGACGAAGGCGAGCGACGCGACCATCAGGATCGTCACCGTCGTGCCGACGCTCACCGCCAGCGAATTGCGGCGCAGGAACTTCAGCGCGCGATACGGGAAGCTCTGCGGCCGCGCCAGCACCGGCTCGCCGCCGAGGTAGCGGCGCAGGTCCTGGGCCAGCGCCTCGACCGACACGTAGCGGTCCTCGGGCAGCTTGGCGAGCGCGCGCAGCAGGATGTTGTCGAGGTCGCCGGCGAGTTCGCGGGCGATCCGGCGCTGGTGCGGCAGGGCGCTCTCGCGGGCGACGCGCGCAGCCATCACCGAGGGCCGCACCGGATCGGCGGTGAGGATCGCCTCCTCCCAGGCCGCGTCGGTGCCGCGCTCGGGCTCGTAGGGCTTGCGCCCGGTCAGCACCTCGTAGAGCACGACACCGAGCGAGTACACGTCGGTCATCGTCGTGATCACGCCGTTGCGCAGCTGCTCGGGCGCCGCGTACGTCAGGGTGAAGGCGCGGGTGCCGGTGCCGGTGATCTCGGTGGTGTCGAGTGAGGCCTCGTCGAGCAGCTTGGCGATGCCGAAGTCGAGCAGGCACACCTCGCCGGCCGGCGTCACCAGGATGTTCGAGGGCTTCAGGTCGCGGTGCACGACCAGGTTCGCGTGCGCGTGGCTGACCGCGGCGCAGACCTGCAGGAAGAGTTCGAGCCGCTCGGGAACGCCGATCGCCAGCTTCGCCGCGTAGTCGGTGATCGGCTCGCCCTGCACGTAGTCGAGCGCGAGGAAGGGCTGGCCGTCGGTGCTGACGCCGGCGTCGAGCAGGCGGGCGATGTGCGCGTGGCCGAGGCGGGCGAGGATCTGCCGCTCGCGGTTGAAACGGTTGCGCAGGCCGGCGTCGCCGAGCCCGGGCCGCAGCAGCTTCAGCGCGACGCGGCGGTTGTAGAGGCCGTCGGCGCGGCTGGCCAGCCAGACCTGGCCCATGCCGCCTTCGCCGAGCGGGCGTTCCAGCCGGTAGGGACCGATCTGCTGGCCGGGCTGCGGCGCGAAGGCATTGGCGTCGACGACCGACTGCGAGAGGAAGTCGGGGCGTTCGTCGTCGAGCGCGAGCATGCGCTCGAGCTCGGCGGCGCTGTCCGGGTCCTGCGCGGCGATCGCGGCGAGGCGGGCGGCACGGCGGTCCGGTTCCAGTTCGAGCAGCTCGTCCAGCAGCGCCGAGAGCGTGGACCAGCGTCGCGTGTCCACCCGTGCGGACCGGCCCGGGTCAGCCCTGCAGCGCGGCGAGCAGGAACATGCGCGCCTTCTGCCAGTCGCGGCGGATGCTGCGCTCGGAGCGCTTCATCAGGCCGGCGATCTCGGTCTCCGACAGGCCGGCGAAGTAGCGCATCTCGACCACCTGGGCGAGCCGCGGGTCGAGGTCGTGCAGCTTGTTCAGGGCGACATCGAGGCCGAGCATGTCCTCGTCCAGGCGCATGCCGCCGCCGGCGTCCTCCGGCAGGTCGGTGACGCGGTGCAGATCGCCGCCCCGCTTCACCGCCAGGCGCTGGCGGGCGTAGTCGACGACGACGCTGCGCATCGCGCTGGCGGCGTAGGCGAAGAAGTGGGCGCGGTCCTCGAACTCGGCTTCGGCGCGGCCGGCGAGCTTCAGGTAGGCCTCGTGCACCAGCGCGGTGGTGTCGAGCGTGTGGCCGTGCTGCTGGCCACCGAGCTGGCGCCGGGCCATGCCGTGCAGTTCGCGATAGAGCGTGGCGAGCACGCGGTCGAGCGCCGAGCGGTCGCCGCCACGCGCCTCGGCCAGCCACTGGGTGATGTCGGCGGTTTCGTTCATGACTCCCCGGTCCCGTCTGCGCGGGATGCGCCACTATAACGCCGGGAGGATTGAGAAACGAGAAACGAGGAACGAGAAACGAGTGAAAGCCCGCGCCTTCGGCGCGAGTGATTAGTGGCGCTCACGCCGTGGCTGCCCGGCCGCCCCACTCGTTTCTCGTTCCTCGTTCCTCGTTTCTCATCTTCACCGCTGACACCCCGAACACCACACCGTCGCCCGCCCGCCCATCTGCCGGCCACGCAAGGGCCGGCCGCAGTGCCGGCAGGGCTGGCCTTCACGCCCGTAGACCTGCAGTTCCTGTTCGAAGTAACCCGGCGCGCCGTCGGGGCTGAGGAAGTCGCGCAAGGTGGTGCCGCCGCGGGTGATCGCGTAGGCCAGCACCTCCTTCACCGCGGCGGCCAGCGCCCGGTAGCGCTCGCGGCTGACCGCGCCGGCGGCGCGACCCGGGCGGATGCCGGCACGGAACAGGGCTTCGGCGGCGTAGATGTTGCCGACCCCGACGACCACGGCCTGGTCCATCAGGAAGGCCTTCACCGGCGCCTTGCGGCCGCGGCTCAGCGCGAACAGGTAGTCGCCGTCGAAGGCGTCGGCGAGCGGCTCGGGGCCGAGCCCGGCGAGCAGCGGATGCGTCTCGCCGGCCGGCTGCCAGAGCAGGCAGCCGAAGCGGCGTGGATCGGTGAAACGCAGCACGCGGCCCGAATCCAGCACGAGGTCGACGTGGTCGTGGCTGCCGACCGGTGTCGCCGCCGGCAGCACGCGCAACATGCCCGACATGCCCAGGTGCATCAGCGCGCTGCCCGGTGCGGTGTCGAGCAGCAGGTATTTCGCGCGCCGGCGCACGGCCAGCACCGGTTGCCCGGGCAGGTTCGCGCCCACTTCCGGCGGGATCGGCCAGCGCAGGTCCGGCCGGCGCAACACGACGCCGGTGATGTGCCGGCCTTCGACGTGCGGCGCGAGGCCGCGGCGGGTGGTCTCGACTTCGGGCAGTTCCGGCATGGGCGGAGTCTAGTTCGTAGTTCGTAGGAGGTACGAGGTAGTCGCAGACGGCGATGCCGCGCCGGCGACCACTACCTCGTACCTCGTACGAACTACGAACTACGAAGTCCGCGGTTCACGTGCCAGGAGGCGAGCCGCTGTAGTCTGGCGTCGTCTCCCGGAGTTCCCCCATGCCCGAAGCCCTGCTCGAGTTCCTCTCCCGCGGCCTGACCCAGGCCACCTGGTGGCAGATGCTGCTCGTCCTGGTCGTCGTCGGCCAGCTGACGATGGCCTCGACCACGCTCTACCTGCACCGCAGCGCGACCCACCGCGGCGTCGATTTCCATCCGCTGGTCGCGCACTGGTTCCGTTTCTGGAACTGGCTGACCACCGGCATGGTCACGAAGGAGTGGGTGGCGATCCACCGCAAGCACCACGCCCACTGCGAAACCGCCGAGGATCCGCACAGCCCGCGCTTCGAAGGCCTCGACACCGTGCTCTGGCGCGGCAGCGAGCTCTACCGCAAGGCGGCGCTGAACCGGGCCGACATGGACAAGTACGGTCGCGGCACCCCGGACGACTGGATCGAGCGCCACCTCTACACCCCGCACGACCGCCTCGGCCCGACCCTGACCCTGTTCGCCTACACCGCCCTGTTCGGCATTCCCGGCATCGCGCTGTGGGCGCTGCAGATGATGTGGATCCCGTTCTGGGCCGCCGGCGTGATCAACGGCCTCGGCCACTGGTGGGGCTATCGCAACTTCGACACCCACGACACCGCGACCAACCTCGCGCCCTGGGGCCTGTGGATCGGCGGCGAGGAACTGCACAACAACCACCACGCTTTCCCCAGCTCGGCGAAATTCGCGCTGCGCCGATACGAGTTCGACATCGGCTGGGCGGCGATCCGCGGCCTGCAGCTGCTCGGTCTGGCGAAGGTGCTGCGCGTGGCGCCGGTGCTCGACGTGCGCCCGAACATCGCGGCGCCCGATGCGGAAACGCTGAAGGCGATGATCGCGCACCGCTGGCAGGTCGCGACCGACTACTTCCAGATGGTGCTGAAGCCGCATCTGCAGGCGGAAGCGCGTGACCTGCCGGGGCGCCTGCGCCGCGCGTTCCGCAGCGACGGGCGCTGGCTCGACGAGGCGCACCGCGCGACGTTCGCCGCGTGGATCGCCGAGCGCCCGAACACCCAGCGCCTGGTCGAGTTCCGCACCCGCCTGCTGGCGATCTACGAACTGCGCAGCGCCGCCGCCGAAGCCAAGCTCGAGGCCCTGCGTGCCTGGTGCGCCGAGGCCGAGGCCTCGGGCATCCGTGCGCTGGAAGAGTTCTCCGCGCGCCTCAAGGGCTACTCCATGGCCTGACACCCCCGTTGTAGGAGCGGCTTCAGCCGCGATGCTTTTTTTCCGCAGGAAACGGACAAGAGCATCGCGGCTGAAGCCGCTCCTACAGAGGTGCAGCTCTGCGGATCCAGGCGCCGCCGCGGCGTGACGGTGGTCGCGCTTTCACGGCGAAACCCTGTTCCTTGGTACGACCGCCGGCCTCCCCGGAAGCGGGTAATCTTCGGGAAGGCCCGTCACGACCCGATTCCGTCATGCACGAACACCTGCACCCCGTCCCGCCCGAATTCGCGGCGTCCGCCACCATCGACGCCGACGCCCTCGCCGTCGCGGTCGCCCGCGCGCAGAACGATCCCGACGCGCACTGGCGCGACGTCGCCGCGCGCCTCGACTGGATGCGCCCGTTCACCACCGTCAAGGACGTGAACTTCGCGCGCGACGATTTCCGCATCCGCTGGTATGCCGACGGCGAACTCAACGTCGCCGCGAACTGCCTCGACCGCCACCTCGCCGGGCGCGGCGACAAGACCGCGATCGTCTGGGAGGCCGACGACCCGGCGACGCCGCCGCGCCACATCAGTTATCGCGAACTGCACGGCATGGTCTGCCGGCTCGCGAACGCGCTGACCAACCTCGGCGTGCGCAAGGGCGATCGCATCACGATCTACCTGCCGATGATCCCGGAGGCCGCCGTGGCGATGCTCGCCTGCGCGCGCATCGGCGCGGTGCACTCGGTGGTGTTCGGCGGCTTTTCGCCGGAGTCGATCGCCAACCGCATCGCCGACAGCAGCAGCAAGCTGGTGATCACCGCCGACGAGGGCCGCCGCGGCGGCAAGTCCGTGCCGCTGAAGGCCAACGTCGACGAAGCGCTGCGCAAGCCGGGCACGACCAGCGTCGAGACGGTGCTGGTCGTGCGCCACACCGGTGCGCAGGTGCAGATGCAGATGCCGCGCGACCGCTGGTACGACGTGGTGGTCGACGGCCAGGCCTCCGAACACGCGGCGCCGGCGATGAATGCCGAGGATCCGCTGTTCATCCTCTACACCTCCGGCAGCACCGGCAAGCCGAAGGGCGTGCTGCACACCACCGGCGGTTACCTGGCCTGGGCGGCGTACACGCACGCGCTGGTGTTCGACCTGAAGGACGACGACGTGTTCTGGTGCACCGCCGACGTCGGCTGGGTCACCGGCCACAGCTACGTGGTGTACGGACCGCTGGCCAACGGCGCGACGACGGTGATGTTCGAGGGCGTGCCGAACTGGCCGGACGTGTCGCGCTTCTGGAACGTCGTCGACCGCCACCGGGTCACGATCTTCTACACCGCGCCGACCGCGATCCGCGCGCTGATGCGCGAGGGCGAGGACGCGGTGAAGCGCACGTCGCGCGCCAGCCTGCGCCTGCTGGGCAGCGTCGGCGAACCGATCAATCCGGAGGCCTGGGAGTGGTACCACCGCGTCGTCGGCGACGGCCGCTGCCCGGTCGTCGACACCTGGTGGCAGACCGAAACCGGCGGCATCCTGATCGCCCCCGTGCCGGGCGCGGTGGCGGCGAAGGCCGGTTCGGCGACGAAGCCGCTGCCGGGCGTGTTTCCCGCCCTGCTCGACGGCGAAGGCAACGAACTGGAGGGCGCCACCGAAGGCAATCTCGTCATCCGCGATGGCTGGCCGGGCATGATGCGCACCGTCCACGGCGACCACGCGCGCTTCCTCGAGACCTATTTCAGCCTGTATCCCGGCTATTACTGCACCGGCGACGGCGCCCGCCGCGATGCCGACGGCTACTGGTGGATCACCGGCCGCGTCGACGACGTGCTCAACGTCAGCGGCCACCGCATGGGCACCGCCGAAGTCGAGAGCGCGCTGGTCTCGCACCACGCGGTCGCCGAGGCTGCGGTGGTCGGGGCACCGCACGACATCAAGGGCCAGGGCATATATGCATTCGTCACGCTGAAGAGTGGCGTCGAGGCCGACGACGCGCTGCGCGGCGAACTGGTGAAGCATGTGCGCACCGGGATCGGGCCGATCGCGGCGCCGGACTGGATCCAGTGGGCGCCGGCGCTGCCGAAGACCCGCAGCGGAAAGATCATGCGCCGCATCCTGCGCAAGATCGCCGAGGCCGGTCCGGACGGCGTCGACCGCGCCGCGCTCGGCGACACCACGACGCTCGCGGACCCGGCGGTCGTGGACGCGCTGGTGAACGGGCGCGTGCGCTGAAGCGCCGCGAACACTGACGATGGCAACCGTCGGGCGCCGATGCTCAGCAGGGCGCCTCGCCTTCCTTCTTCAGTTCCGATCCGTGGTTGCTGCGCCCGGCCCGCTGCCCGGGGACGGCGGCGACGCTGCTGACCAGCGGATCGTCGATGCCCAGTGCGTGGTGCCGGTAACTGGACCAGCGCCAGCGCGCCGCGGCCTCCACCAGGCCGGCGCGCACCGGGGCCTGCTCGATCGCCTCGCGGCAGGTCGCCAGCGCGGCGGCGCCGCGCACCGGCGTGGTCCGCGCTCCCCGCCACAGGCGCCCACGGCGACCGGTGCTGGCATTGAAATGCGGCACGTAGCCGGCGCCGGCGCGGGCGAGCAGGCGACCGGCGGCGCGGGTGTCGTCCGCGCTCAGCAGCAGTTCGAAGCCGTCCGGCAGCAGCACGTAGGCGTGGATCGCGCAGCCCTCGGCCTCGGCGGCCCGCCGCAGCAGCGCGAGGAAGCGCCAGTAATTGGCCGCATGCGCGAAGCAGTCGCCGCCCACGCAGGACTGCACGACATGGAGACTGGGCGCGGGTGGTGGGCGGGGCATCGGCGGCAGGGTTCAGCGGCAGGGGATTCGGGGCCGTCAGCATCGCCCCCGGCGGGTGTGACCCGTGTGCACGTTCAGCGCGCCGGCGGCGGCGGGAACGCCGCGCCGCCACCGTCGAATCGACCTCATTCTGCCGTCATCCTGTCGCTATCCTGCGTCGAACGGCGACGATCGTCACCGGATGGCAGCGAACCCCGGAGCTTTCGGTGCGTGCACACGTCCTGATGCTGAGCCTCGCGCTGGCGACTGGCCCCGCCGTCGCCGCCTCGTCCATCGACCCCTGCCCGGACCTGCCGTCCTGCCTGGCACGGCTGGCCGAGCTGGCCGCTGTCGACGAACCGGACGGCGGCATGAGCGGCGATGAGGCGGCGCTCGCCCGTCGTCTCGCCGGCATGCCTGAGGCCGTGCCCGAACTGGCCGCCCGCCTGGTCGGCCCCGACCCTGCCATCGCTGAACAGGCGTCGATGGCGCTGGCCCGCGCGCCCTACATTCCGACCGAGTTCCTGCCGCAGCTGCGCGTTGGCCTGGAACGCGGACTGGGCTGGCTACCGCCGGCACTGGCGGCCGTGCCCGGCGAGGAAGCGGCGGCGCTCGCCGTCGAACACTACCTGGCCGATCCGGGTTCGCCGCAGAACCAGCACGGCTACGCGCTGCGCAAGCTGGGAGCGCGGGCGATCGCGCCGCTGCTCGCCGCCGCGCGCTGCGGCGCGAACTGCGACGTTCGCCGCAGCTGGCTGATCGGCCAGGCGCTCGCCGAGAACCCCGACGGGCCGGACGCGGCGCCGGACCTGGTGGCGCTGGCCGGCGACCCGACCGTGACACCGTCGGAAGCCGCGCATGCGCTGCAGAGCCTCGAGGGACTCGGTCCTCGCGCCCGCCACGTCGCCCCGGCGCTGCTTGCGCTGGCGCAGTCCCGCCCGGTGCTCGCGACGGCCGTCGAGGACGCCGCCTTCGCCCTGCGCCTGCCGGAAGCGGCACCGATGGTCGCGCGTACGCTCGGGCATTCGCCGTCGAGCCGACTGCTCCAGGATCTGGCCGAGTTCGGGGCCGATGGCGGCGCCGCGGTGCCGGCGGTGCTCGCCCTGCTCGATGCTTCGTACGCCGGCCCGACGGGCATGTTCGACAACGCCGACGACCTGCGCGTCGCCGCCGCCCGCACGCTCGGCGCGATCGGCGACGAACACGTGGTTCCGGTCCTGCGCGCGGCGCTGGCCGACGAGCGCGACCTGCGCGTGGTGCGCGCGGCCGCGGAGTCGCTCGGACGTCTGCGGGCGGTGTCGGCGCGCGACGCGGTCGAGACCGTCGCGCGCAGCCACTACCACCCGCTGGTACGTGCCGGCGCCGCAGCCGCGCTGGCCCGTCTCGACGCAGCGGACACCGACGTCTCCGACGTCGCCGATCGGGATGGCCAGGATGCCGTCGCCGGGTCGCTCAATCCCTTCGAGATCTACACCGGCCTGCCCGGCTACCTGGGCGGCTGCGACCCGCTGCCGCCGGCCAGGCGGCCGCGGCGCGGCGAACTGCGTGCCGACCGCCCGGAGCATGCGGCATCGCTGGCGCGGCTGAGCTACGACGCCATCGTCTTGTCCTACGGCGCCGACGACGCGGACGAACAGCGCGCCGAAGCGCTCGCCCGTGGCGAGGAGACGCCGATCATCCGCGTCGACGCCGGCAACCTCCTCGAGCACCGCACCCCCGTGCGACAGGTTCCGGTCGCGGCACTGCGTGTCCAGGACGGCTGGCTCGTCGGCGGCAGTCGCGGCGAGTGGGGCGGCGAACTGATGTTCCTGCCGACGCAGGGCGAGCCACGCCAGCTCTACGACGGCAATGTCGAGGACATCCACCGGCTCGGCGAGCGCATCGTCGTCACGACGGGCCTGGCCCATCTGTTCGTCAGCAAGGGCCGCGTGCTCGAGGTCGTGCGTGAAGGCGAGGACTGGCGAGCCACCGTCTGGCGCGTGCTGCCCGGTGCGCCGGTGCGCTCATGGTCACTGCGCGACGGTCGCCTGCTGATCGACACCGCCGGCGGCGGCAGCGTGATCCTCGATGCCGACGGCCGGTTCACCATGGCCTGCGAGCTGGCGCCGCAGCACTCCTGAGGCAAGCGCCGCCCGGCCGCCGCGCCTACCTCGTACCTCGTACGAACTACGAA
This sequence comes from Arenimonas composti TR7-09 = DSM 18010, assembly GCF_000426365.1. Taxonomy (GTDB): domain Bacteria; phylum Pseudomonadota; class Gammaproteobacteria; order Xanthomonadales; family Xanthomonadaceae; genus Arenimonas; species Arenimonas composti. The sequence continues at coordinate 25,527 of NZ_AUFF01000010.1, forward strand.
CTGCTTTCCGTCCGGTTCCGCCCCGCCTGCTTCGCCCGGTACAGCGCCATGTCGGCCCGGGCGAGCGTCTCCGCCACCGGCTCCTGCGGCCGGTGTTCGGCGATCCCGGCCGAGAAGGTGATGCCGAGGCGGCCGGCGACCGTCTCGAAGGGCACGGCGAGCACCAGTTCGCGCAGGCGTTCGATCGCCCGCTGCGCGCCGGGCAGCGGCGTGTGCGGCAGCACCAGCAGGAATTCCTCGCCGCCGTAGCGGCCGAAGGTGTGGTCGACCTCGGCCGCGGCGCGATCGCCTTCCGGGGCCGCGCCGGTGGCTTCGCCGGGGTCGTCGACGCGGCCGATCCAGTCGATCTTGCGGGCGCAGGCGAGCGTGCGCGCGGCGAAGCCCTTCAGCACGTCGTCGCCGGCGGCATGGCCGTAGCCGTCGTTGATCTGCTTGAAGTGGTCGAGGTCGATCAGGCACACCGAGAACACGTGCCCGAAGCGCTCCGAGCGTTCCTTTTCGCGGCCGAGGATGTTCAGCAGGTGGCGGCGATTGAAGACGCCGGTCAGCTCGTCGTGGCTGACCAGTCGGCGCAGGCGCTCGCCGGCGGCGGCCAGTTCCTCGTTGCGCCGCTGCAGGCGCGCGCGCAGGCCGCCGACGTAGCTGCCGAGCAGGGCCAGCCACAGCAGGATCATCGCCAGCGACAGCAGCCGCAGCCATTCGCCGCGCAGCATCGGATCGGTCGGCGGCACGCCCGGGTTCTCCCAGAGCACCAGGCCGAGATAGCCGCCGGTCGCGGTCGCCACCAGCACCAGGAAGCGGCGGGTGTCGAGCGCGAACACGCCGAAGAACAGCGAGGCGACGAACAGCATCAGCAGGATCGTGCGCGCGTTCGGATCGACCGCGTGGTGCAGCATCGCCAGCGCCGCCACCTGCGAGACCAGCACCTGCCAGAAGGTCAGGCTGGGGTCGCGCAGCGCGCGCGTGCGACCACTGGCGATCAGCACGTAGAACACCAGGTTCACGACCAGGGCGATGCCGAAGAACAGCGCCGTGCCGCGCCAGCCGAAGGTCATCCAGCCCTGCAGCACCGCATAGGCCAGCGGCAGCAGGAACATCAGCCACGTGGCCAGGCCCATCAGCTGGCGGCGCAGGCGTCGCGGCAGGTCCGGGTCGGTGGGTGCTTGCGTCATCGCGTCGTCGCAGGTCGGTCCATGGGCACTATCGCCGAAAGCCGGCGGGTTCTGCGCGAAGGCTCAGCGCCGGCGCTCGCGGTAGCGCGCGTGCAGGCCCAGTACCGTCTCGACGTAGGCCTGGGTCTCGGCATAGGGCGGCACGCCGTCGTACTGCTCGACCGCCGGCGCGCCGGCGTTGTAGGCGGCGGCGATGCGGGCGAGGTCACCGGGCCAGCGCCGCTGCAGTTCGCGCAGGTGCAGGGCGCCGGCGAGGATCGACTGGTTCGGGTCGAAGGGATCGGTGACCTCGAACATCGCCGCGGTCTCCGGCATCAGCTGCATCACCCCCATCGCCCCTTTCGGCGACACCGCCTGCGCATCGAAGCCGCTCTCGACCTGGGCGACCGCGCGCAGCCAGGCCTCGTCGACGCCGCTGGCGCGGGCGGCGGCGGCGAACTCGCCGGCGAACACGTCCCAGCGCGGCGGTCCCGGATCGGCACGGCCACGATGCGCCGGCGAGTCCGGCGGCGCGGGCACGCTGAAGGCCAGCACCCGCACACCGCCGTCGAGCTTGCGGGTGCTGAGCCAGGTGCTGCCGTCCTCGCGCCGGTATTCGTAGAGCACCCCGCGCTGCGCGCCGGGGACCTGCCACAGGTCGGGCAGCTTCGCGGCATCGGCGTCGAAGCTGATCGCGGTGCAGCGCGAACCGGGCTCCGGCGCGGTCGCCAGGCTGACCGTGCCGCCGGCGGTGCAGCGCCAGACGGTGCGCGTGGCTTCCGGCGCGCCCGCCCCGGTGACTTGTGCGGCGGCCGGCCCGGGCGCCGCGATCAGCAGCACCACGCCGAGCCGGCGCGCCAGGGCGGTGGCGCACAAGGCTGGCGGCGCCTCGGGTTCGCGGCGGTTCGCGGAGCGGGCCATGCCGGCAGTCTAGGCCCGGGCGGTGGTGATGCCGCGAAGCCGACGCTTGCCCGGCGGACGGCGACTCAGAGCCCGGCGCGGCGCATCCACGGCGCCGCCAGCCGCGTCGTCGCCGCCGCCAGCGCGGCGATCGCCGCCCGCGTGCGCCGCGGCGCCGCCCGGGCATCGACCAGGCTGTACTCGATCGCCGGGCGGCCGCCGCGCGTGCGCTTGAACGGGCCGACGCCGGCGCTGAGATTCAGCCGCTCGCCGCGCTCGATCGCGCGCGCGAACACCGCCGCGGTCAGCCGCCGGTACAGCGCCTCGCGCTGCGGCCGCGCGGTGTCGTAGCCGACCAGCGGCGTGGTCGCGACGCCGCCGAGCAGGAAGATGCCGGCGATCCAGGCCAGGCGGCCGTCGTCGCCGCGGCCGCCCTGCAGTTCGAGCAGGCCGGCGGCATGCCAGCGCTGCAGGAAGGTCGCGTCGTAATCGGGATTGAAGCGCGAGTACTTGTCGCGATAGAGCAGCGCATACAGCTCCGCCGCGCGCGCGAAGTCGGCGGCGGCGAAACCCTCGCGCTGCGGCGGGTAGCGGCCGTCGTGCAGCCGCTTCAGGTCGCGGCGCAGGTCGGCATGGCGACGCGCCGCGACCGCGGGATCGTCGACCAGCCAGACTTGCCGGCTCGCCAGTGCGACGAAGCCGCGTTCGCGCAGCGCGGCGATCCAGTCGCCGTGTTCGCCCTCGTTGAGCGAGCGCCACCACACCGCCCGCCGCGGCCAGCGTTCGCGCGCGGCCTGCAGCCAGGCGTCGAGCAGCTGCGGACGCAGCGGTGGCTGCAGGTTGGTCGACAGCAGCCACTGGTTCAGCGTCACCGCGGTGTCGATGCGCGCCGCCGCGAGCGCCGCGTCGAGCGCGGCGAAAACCGGCGCCAAGAGCCGGCCCGCGCGCGGGTAATGCCGCTCCGTCTCGGCCTGCGCATAAGCGGCGTAGGCGCGGCGCGGCGAGGCGACCCAGGCCTCGCCGCCGTCGCCCGCGACGACGCCCACCGGCAGCGCGACGCCGCCGGCCTCGAGCAGGGCGAGTTCGCCGTGGTGATTGCGTGGGCGCACGCCGTCGGCATGGATCGCGACGAGGGCGCGGCTGCGGGCGTCGAAGTCGGCGAGTGCGTCGTCGTCGTTCACGAGGGCAGTGCTTCGCCGTTGAACTCGATGTCGCCGGTCGCGGCGGCGCGCAGGCCGACGCCGCGCGCCTTCGCCTGACGCCGCCACGCCAGCAGGTCGTGCAGGCTGCCGGCCAGCGGGCCGCGGTCGCCGGCGCGCGTGATCACATCGTCGGCCGACCGCCAGTCGCGCCACCATTCACGCGCCCGGCCGGAGCGCAAGGCCTGCATCAGCCCGGCCGTAGCCATCATCGCGCCGAGCATCGCCGCGCGGCGGTGGCCGGGCACCAGCACCGGCCCGTCGTGATCGCCGGCGAGCGTCGCCGGCAGCGGATCGCAGGCCGCGAACAGATGCAGGCCGCTGGTCGCACGCGGATTGCATTCGATCACCGCCAGCCGGCCGTCGGCGGCCTGGATCCAGTCGAAGCCGATCTGGCCGGTATAGCGCTGGCGCGCGACGAATGCCGCGGTGAAGGCGCGGATCGCCGGCAGCTCCACCGGCGCGAAATGGAAGCTGGCGCTGTCGCCGAGTCGCCAGGCCGGCCGATACGCGGAACAGGCGCGCAGCACGCCGTGGTCGGCGACCGCGTAGGAACAAAGCTCCCGGCCGGCGTGGAAACGCTGCGCCGCCCACGCGCCTTCCGGCAGCGCCGGTGCCTCCTTCGGCAGGCCGCGCGGATACAGGCGCACATGCACGCCGAAGCGCGAGAACTCCGGCTTCAGCACCAGCGGCTCACCGCCGGCCCAGTCGCGCGCCTCGGCGAGCGAGTGCACGCGCCGGGTCGCCGGCACGTCGACGCCGACCAGGGCGCCGGTCTCCCTCGCCGTGGCGATGAAGTCGACCTTGCTGTGCAGCCGCCGCATCGTCGCGAAATCGGCCACGACGACGCGCACATCGTCCGGCAGCCGCTCGCGGTAACGCGCGAGGTAGAAGGCTTCCTCGCAGGTCGGAATCACCAGCTCCACCGCGTATTCGCGCACGCCGGCGGCGAGCGCGGCGGCCCAGGCCAGCGGCTGCTCGCGCGGGGGCGGCAGGGCCAGCGTCGCGGCGACGGCGCGCGAACGCGCGCTCAGCCCGCAGGCGGTCGAGTCCGCGGCGATCACCCGCCAGCCGGCCGCCGCGAAGCGGCGCGCCAGGTCGAGCGCGACCGGCGCGCGCGCGCCGAGGATAAGCACCGTGCGCATCAGCGCGGCGCCGCCGCCGGCCGCCATTCGCGGCAATGCGAGGGCACGATGCGCAGCGCGGGTTGTGCGCGCTGCAGCGCCTGCAGTTTCGCCAGCGTGTCGCGATAGCGCGCGGTATCGCCGAGCCAGGCGGTGACCAGGGCCGGCGGCGGCACGTTGTCGCGGATCGCCGCGCTGCTCCAGGCGGCGTCGGCGACCAGCAGGACCGGGCCCTCGGCATCCTCGAACAGCAGGCCGACGTGGCCGCGCGCATGCCCGGGCAGCGGCACGATCACGACGCTGCCGTCGCCGAACAGATCGCGTCCCTGCCCGAAGCCGGCCGTCGCCGCCGGCAGCGCAGCCGCGGCGCAGTCCTCGAAGAAGTGCAGCCGGCGCCGCGCATCCTCGTCGAGCAGACGCGGAATCAGCCCGCGGCGCAGCGCCGCGACCCGCCCGAGCGCGCACAGTTCGTCCCAGGCCGCGCGCGCGAGGCCGATGCGCGCCTTCGCGAAATCGCCGACACCGCCGACATGGTCGCCGTGCAGATGCGAGAGCAGCACCCAGGCGATGTCGCCCGCGGCGATGCCTTCGCGCTGCAGCTGTTCGGCGAAGGACGCGCCGGTGCGCAGGTGCACCGGCGTCACCCAACGGTAGAGCCGCTCGGGGAAACCATCGGTGGCGCGGAAGAAGTGCCGCGAATAGCCGGTGTCGAACAGCAGGTGGCCGTGTCGCGGGTGCGTCAGCCGGAACACCAGGGCCGGGAATTCGCAGGCGGCCAGCGGCGCGCCGGCGCGGGTCGCGCGCTCCGGGTGCCGGCAGAAACCGGCTTCGTAGATCTTCCACTGCAGCCGCGTCGCGCTCACCGCGGCGTCTCCCCGGCGCGCCAGGCGGCAGCGTAACGGGCCAGGCCTTCGCGCACGTCGATGCGCGGTTCCCAGCCGAGTTCGCGTCGCGCCCGCGAGATGTCGAGCGTCTGCGACCAGCCGATCACGCCGATGCCGTAGCGGGTCAGCGGCGGCTCCGGGCAGCCCGGGCGCAGGCGCGCGACGGTTTCCGCGACACCGGCGGCAGCGACGGCGAGCGCGCGCGGCACGTGCCGCAGGCGCACGTCCATCGCGAGCGCCGCGAACAGCATCTCCAGCAGTTCGCGCACCGTCACCGGCGCGCCGTTGCTGAGGTTGAAGGCGCGGCCGTCGGTGGGCACCGCGTTCTCGACCGCGCAGACGATCGCGTCGGCGATGTTGTCGACGCAGCTCACGTCGATGCGGGCGCGGCCGCCGCCGACCAGCGGGAAGCGCCCGCGCGCGGCGACCGCGAGGATGCGCGGCAGGATCGCGCGGTCGCCGGGCCCGAACACCGCCCGCGGTCGCAGCACCAGCGCCGGCAGCCCGGCGGCGACCGCCTCGCGCACCGCCAGTTCCGATTCCCACTTGCTGCGCGCGTAATCGGTGATCCAGCGCCGCGGCGGCAGGAAGTCCTCGCCGACGTCGAACTGGTCGGCGAAGCGGAAATAGATGCTCGGCGAACCCAGATGCACGAAGCGGCGCACGCCGGCTGCACGCGCCGCCGCCAGCAGGCGCCGGGTCGCGTGCACGTTGTCGCGTTCGAAGGCCGCCGCCGGGCCCCACGGCGACGAACGCGCGGCGCAGTGCACGACGGTGCCGACTCCGGCGAGCAGCAGATCGAGCGGCGCCTCGGCGAGATCGGCCGCGACGGTGTCCAGCCGGCCGCTGCGCCCGCGCCCGCCATCCGCGGAGGCCGTCGCCGCGAGCGCACGCAGCCGCGCCAGCGCCGCCGCATCGCGACCGTTCGCGCGCACCGCATGCCCACGCGCCGCCAGCGCCAGCGCTGCATGCCAGCCGATCAGGCCGCTCGCGCCGGTGACGAGGATCCTTGTCACCAGCGCAGCACCGCGCCGCCGAAGCTCAGGCCGGCGCCGGAACCGACCAGGGCGACCAAGTCGCCGCGCTGCAGCCGGCCCTGTTCGACCGCCGCATTCAGCGCCACCGGCAGCGAGGCCGCCATCTGGTTGCCGCGGTCCTCGAGCACCCGCACCAGCTTCGTCGCCGGCAGCCCGAGCGCGACTTCCAGGTGGGCCAGCGCCTTGGCGCTCGCCTGGTGCGGCACGAAGGCGGCGAGATCCTGCAGCGCGCAGCCGGCGTCGCCGAAGAGCCGCTCGAGGAAACCGGGCAGCAGCCGCGCCGCCATCCGGTAGGTGGCCTTGCCCTGCATGCGGAAGCGGGCGCCGGCGACATAGGCCTCCGGATCCTCGTGGATGCGGATGCGGGTGCCGCCGGATTCGACCTGGCAGAAGTCGGCGCCGGCCGAATACGTCTCCAGGCGGGCCGCCAGCAGCGCCGGGGCGCCGTCGCCGTCGCCGCCGTCGACCACCACCGCGGCGGCGCCGTCGCCGAACAGCGGTGCGGTGTCGGGGTCGTCGGGGTCGAGGCCGGCGGAGGCCACCTCGGCCGCGACGATCAGCACGCGCTTCCAGCGCCCGGCGGCGATCGCCAGCGCCGCGTGGTCCAGCGCGACCAGGAAGCCGAGGCAGGTGGCATTGACGTCATAGGCCGTGATGCCGCTGTCCTGCAGGCCGAGCCGGCGGTGCACCAGGGCGGCGGTGCAGGGAATGGCCTGCTCGCCGACACTGTTCGCGCACAGCACGGCGTCCAGTTCGGAGGCTGCGAGTCCGGCCCGATCCAGCGCCACCCGCGCGGCGGCGGCGGCCATCGCCGAGGCCGCCTCGTCCGGGCCGGCGACGCGGCGGCTGGCGACGCCGGCATGGCGCCGGGTCCAGCCCTCGCTGCGGCCCCAGCGGGCGTCGAATTCGCGCGAGTCGAGGATGCGGACCGGCCGGTACTCGCCGGTTCCGAGGATGCGCAGCGGCAGCGGGCGTGCAGACATCGGAGAACCTGGGGGAAAGCGTGGCTGCGAAGCCTGCGCGGAGCGGCGCCGCAGCGGCAAGGCCCGTTCGCGGGTGTTGCGCGCGGCGACCGGAGCGGTAGCAGTCGCTGATACCCTGCGCGCGTTCGGGGAGGAGGCGCCATGGCCCAATCGAAACTGCTCCTGGAAGCGATCCGCGCCCGCCTGCGCGCGCGCGGCATGACCTACCGCGAACTCGCGGCGCAGCTCGGCGTCAGCGAACCGACCGTGAAGCGCGACCTGAGCCGCGGCGATTTCCCGCTCAGCCGGCTCGACCGCATCTGCGACGTGCTCGGTGTCACCCTGGCGGACCTATGCAGCGGCGAACACGACGGCCCGCCGGTGCTGACCCAGCTCAGCGCCGAACAGGAAGCCGCGCTGGTCTCCGACCCGAAGCTGCTGCTGGCCGCCTACCTGCTGGTCAACGACTGGAAGTTCGCCGAGATCGTCGCGACCTACCGCTTCGACGAGAACGACCTCGTCAACCTGCTGCTGCGCCTGGACCAGCTGCGCATCGTCGATTACCGGCCGCCGTACCGGGTGCAGAAACTCACCGCGCGCAACTTCGCCTGGCGCAAGGACGGGCCGGTGCAGGAGTATTTCCTGCGCCGGGTGGTGCCGGAATTCCTCGGCGGCGGTTTCGAAGGCGCCGGCGAGGGATTCCACTTCATCGCCGGCCTGCTGTCGGAAGCCTCGCGCCAGCACGTGGCCGCATCGCTGCAGCGGCTGGTGCAGGAGTTCGAGGAACTGGCGCGGCGCGATGGGCGCCTGCCGCTGGCCGCGCGCGACGGTTGCAGCGCGGTGCTGGCGCTGCGGCAGTGGGAGTTCTCGGAGTTCACGGCGCTGCGTCGCTGAGGTCTTTCCGGACGGGGGCGTACGGTTTCGCGGCGATGGACAGTGCGCGCGCGGCGCAGCGAAAATCGCCGCATGCACCTGACCGTGACCGCCGAACGCAGCCTCCCGTGCACGCCCGAAGTCGCGTTCGGCATGGCGACCGACCCCGATCGTTTCCCGACCTTCTTCACCGGTTTCGGGCCGATCCCCGGGATCATCGGCATCCGCCTGCATTCGCCACTGGCGGTCGGTTCGCAGCGGCGCGTGCACAGCGCCGACGGCGTGATCCTCACCGAGCGCGTCACCGAACACGATCCGCCGGTGCGGCATGGTTACACCCTCACCGGTTTCCGGCCGCCGATGTCCTGGTTCATCAACAAGGGTGAATCGATGTGGACCTTCGCCGGCCACGAGCTCGGCTGCCGGGTGGTCTGGGCGTTCGAGTTCTCGCTCAACAAGCGCTGGCTGGCGCCGCTGTCGTCGATCATCGTGCACGTGCTGATGCGGCGGGCGATGCACCGGTGCCTGAAGAACATGCAGCGCGCGCTGGTCGCGCCGGCGGCGGCGAAGGCCACCTGAGCCCGCCCTGACGGCTTACGGGGCCGTCACGCCGCCGCTGGCAGGCTGCCGCCGGCATGGAACCCCGGACCCGACGAAGGCTCAAGATGATCGCGATCACGGTCGTGCTCACCGTGCTCGCGGTGACGCTGCTGGCCAATTTCAGTCGCAGCGAGAAGGCGGTCGAACACACCCTGGCGCACCAGTACACGGTGCACGAGCCGCAGTTCCGCCGCGAGATGGGGGTGATGCTCGGCCCCAGCATCACCGGCGGCAACCACGTCGATGCCTACGACAATGGCGACGAGATCTTCCCGCCGATGCTCGAGGCGATCGCCGCCGCCGAAAAGACGATCAACTTCGAGACCTACATCTACTGGTCCGGCGACGTCGGCCAGCAGTTCGCCGATGCGCTGTCGGAACGTGCGCGCGCCGGGGTGCGCGTCAACGTGATCATCGACTGGGTCGGCGGCATGAAGATGGAGAATGCGCTGCTCGACCAGATGGTCGACGCCGGTGCGCACGTCGAGCTGTACCGGCCGCTGCGCTGGTACAACCTCGGCCGCCTCAACCACCGCACCCACCGCAAGCTGCTGATCGTCGACGGCGCGGTCGGCTTCACCGGCGGGGTCGGCATCGCCGACGTCTGGAGCGGCCATGCCGAGGACCCCGACCACTGGCGCGACATGCACTTCCGCGTGCGCGGCCCGGTGGTCGCGCAGATGCAGGCGGCCTTCAACGACAACTGGATCAAGGTCACCGGCGAGGTGCTCAACGGCGAGGACTACTTCCCGCCGCTGCAGCGCGCCGGCGACATGGACGCGCACCTGTTCATCAGCTCGCCGTCCGGCGGCGGCGAGAGCATGCACCTCATGTATCTCATGGCGATCGCCGCCAGCCGCCGCACCATCGACATGCACGCGTCGTATTTCGTTCCCGACGAGCTCGCGGTGCAGGCGCTGCGCTCGGCGCTGCGCCGCGGCGTGCGCGTGCGCGTGCTGGTGCCGGGCGAGCACATCGATTCGGAGACCGTGCGCATCGCCAGCAAGCGCCTGTGGGGCGAGCTGCTGCGCGAGGGCGCCGAGATCTACGAATACGAGCCGACGATGATGCACGTGAAGTCGATGATCGCCGACGGCTACATGGTCTCGGTCGGCTCGACCAACTTCGACATGCGCAGCTTCAGCCTCAACGACGAGGCCAGCCTCAACGTCTACGACGAGGCCTTCGCCGCGCACATGACCGCGGTGTTCGAGGAAGACATCCGCCACGCCAAGAAGTACGACCACCAGATGTGGCTCGAGCGGCCGTGGAAGGAGAAGTTCATGGAGTCGGTGGTGATGCCGTTGCGGTCGCAGCTGTAGCGCCGTAGGGTACCGGCAGACGCTCTGCTCCGGAGGGAGCGATAGAGTCATGTGCAGGTTCGCGCGAGCCTTCCCCGGTGCGTTGTTTCTTCTGGCCGCAGGCTCGCAACGGGGAAAGAAGGGTCAGCGGTGGAGCCCTTGCGACTGGAACTGGAACGGCTCACCGGCGCGCAAGCGCGGCAATGCGGCCGGTGATCCGTTGTCGCTGACGCGCTTTCCGACTGGGCTGCAGGAATGAGTCTGGTCCCCGGTATGCCGAGACGACCGGAAGAAAGAAGCGCGAAGCGGGCGTTCCTGGTCGGTTCGGTCCTCCTGCTGATCGTCGTCCCCGGGGTATTCCTCGTCATCCGCGACGCTGCGCTCGAGACGGACTTCTGTCCGGCTTGCAGGACGATGGTTGTGCTGTGCTGCAAGCCGAAGGACTATTACGCTCCGATCTTCGAACGAAGGATGGACCTGCAAGCCGGTGAGGAGGTCGTCGTCAGCGCGACGCCGATCTATCCGGGGCTGCATGGAGTGGTCCTGAACATCGAGGCGGGCCCTGTTCCTGAGACAAGTGGTCTTGTCTGCGCGATCGACGGCAGGGAGCTCGCCCCTGTTTCAACCGACACCAGAATTTTCGACAGTCTTGGGGAGGGGGTGAATCTCGCGACATTCGACATCGAACGAGCGCACCTTGGTAAACCACTGATCTGCCGGTTCACGGCGGACTCGTCGGCGACAGGAGGGGTTCTCCGAATGGCGAAGAAGTCCGATCTGTAGGTCGCCGATGCCGTTGCGCTGCCGTGATCGTGGAGAAGGTGAGATCGCATGAATTCGTTCCTGACGATGAATATTCGGCTTCTCGAGTGGATCTGCCGCTTGGGCTGTGGGTTGGGAATTGCTGTCGCCGCAGTCAGCGCTGTTCGCATCTCGTACATCTACAAGGTCTTGAGGGGGTACGGCATGCACGCGACATCGGTCGGAAATACGGAGGCCTACTCAATCGCGCTCGGGGCGCTTCCGGAAACTGTGGATCTCCATCTGCTTCTGATATTCGCGGGCGTCGGTTTGATTCTACTTTTCGGGTCACTGTGGAAAGCGGTCAGGCGCCGGGCTGTGGAAACATGAGCACTCGTCGTCTTGCCAGTGTCGAAATCGGCGAACCTCGCAGACCTACGCACAGCCCAACGGCGCCACCGTCACGTTGCCCGCCGGCACGTGGGACTACGGCTACAACGCATTCGGCTACCGCGCCACGAAGAACCGCGCCGCGCCGGCGCAGACCACGCGGTCGCTGTATTCCCCCGGCGGCGTGCTGCTCGCCGACACGAACCCCGGCTCGACGACGCTGGACACCATCTACGTCTGGAACGAAGGGCAGCTGGTCGGCCTGATCCGCGGCGGCCAGGTCTATTCGGTGCATGGCGATCACCTCGGCCGGCCGGAAGCCGTCACGAATGCGGCGAAGGTGGTGGTCTGGCGCGCGCACAACCTCGCGTGGGATCGGCGTGTCACGGTGGACACGATCGGTGGACTCGACATCGGGTTCCCGGGGCAGCGGTACGATGCGGAGGCTGGCAGCTGGTACAACGTTTTCCGCGACTACGATGCTGGAGTGGGTCGATATCTAGAAAGTGATCCGATCGGCATCGGCGGAGGTGCGAATACCTATGCTTATGCCTTGGGCAATCCGATCAGCAAGGTCGATCCACTTGGACTGAAAGCTCACAGCGAATGCGAAACCAATGAAATCCTTGCTTATGCAAGGGTCAGCGCTCGCGTTCCTCTCGGCTTTGTTGCGCTACTCATCAATCACTTTCCGTTGGGAATCTTGGACTTCAAAGGTCGGAATGGACCTGACGGCGACACATTCATCGTCGATGGGCATACGCTCAACTCGGCGCAGTTCGGAAACTATATTGCAGGGTATAGTGCGGCCTATCATAGTTCTGGTTGGGTCGCGGTTGGATTGATGCATGCAGGCGGCGCGGCCGTTCAAGGCGCCGAGTATCTGATCCTTGTAGGGCCAGAGAACGGAGCGGAATGGAACTGGGACATGGACAGCGCCGCAGACATTCACGATGGAGCGGAAAGGGCAATGTCCGAGATTTGGAACGATCGCAGCATTGGATGTGGATGCGAGTAATGACCTCTGCTTCCTTTTGGACTATCTGCGCACTGATCGTCGTTGTGGGCGTGTTTGGTATGGCGACGCGCGAATCTCGCAGACGGACGGTTGCGATTTTGGCCCTGCTTGGATTGGCGCTGATTGTGTACTCGTTGGGAGCTATCGCCCCACGAGGAGCGTGGGTGTCCGCCGACCCGGAGTCCGGCTGGGTTGTCGCCGATGTCACGAGGACAATGATTCAGTTGCTGCGGCTTCAATCCCTCATCGTGGTGCTTCTCGTAGGTTGCTATCTATCTCGGAACAACAGGCGCTAGGGAGGTGGCAGCGTTACCAAGGCCTGTTCACGCCAACCCCGCCTTTGATCACGGGAACGACTGCCTGGGAAAGGTCGGAGGCTCGATGCGAATCGGGCATCGCTATTGACCAACATGATCCGTTGTTGACTGCGCGCGCACACTCTCAAATCTAGGCTCGCCGAACGATCCAGCCGGGGGATGCGAAGTGACAGCGAAACTTCCGCGGCGAGCTCCCGCCGCGTGCCCGTGCTGGCCGCTGCTCACGACGCTGCTCTTCGCCGCAACGCCCACGACCGCGGCGGCCGCAACGCCGGGCGGCCGCGGAACCGCACCCGTTCTGGATCCCGTCGTCGTCACCGCCACCCGCGACGAAGTCATCCGCGCCGACGTCCCCGCCTCGATCGACGTCGTCGACGCCGCCGACCTCACGCTCGCCCGTCCCGCGCTCAGCCTCGCCGAAGCGCTGCCGCGCGTGCCGGGCCTGGTCGTGCGCGACCGCCAGAACCAGGCGCAGGACCTGCAGCTGTCGATCCGCGGCTTCGGCGCGCGGGCGACGTTCGGTGTGCGCGGCGTGCGCCTGTACGCCGACGGCATCCCGGCGACGATGCCGGACGGGCAGGGGCAGGTGTCGCATTTCGCGCTCGAAGCGGCGCAGCGGATCGAGGTGCTGCGCGGGCCGTTCTCGGCGCTGTACGGCAACGCGTCGGGCGGCGTGCTCGCGGTGTTCAGCGCGCCGCCGCCGGCCGCGGCGGAATTCGAGGCCGGCGCGCTGGTCGGCAGCGACGGGCAGTGGCGGCTGTCGGCGTCGTGGCGTGGGCCAGTCGGCGGAATCCGCGATGACGACACGGCCGCCGGTGACCCGCGCCACGGCCTGCGCGTCGACGCCGCACGCGCCGCCGGCGACGGCTTCCGCGACCACAGCGCGTGGCGCCGCGACACCGGCCAGGCGCAGCTGCGCGGCGCGCTCGGCCGCGGTCGCTACACGCTGCTGCTCAACACGCTCGACCTGCGCGCCGACGATCCGCAGGGCCTGACCGCCACCGAACTCGCGCTCGACCGCCGCGCCGCGAGTCCGAATTCGCTGCTGTTCGACGCGCGCAAGACGGTGGCGCAGGAACAGCTCGGGACGCGCCTCGAATGGCCGGTGGGCGAGACGCAGGCGTTCGAGGCCGTCGCGTGGCGCGGCCGCCGCGCGACGTGGCAGATGCTCACGGTGCCGGCCGCGGCGCAGGGCGCGCCATCGCACGGCGGCGGCGTCATCGACCTCGACCGCGACTACCACGGCGCCGACGCACGCTGGCAGTGGCATGGCGACGCCGCCACGCTGACCCTCGGCGCCAGCCGCGAAGTCGCGTCCGAACGCCGCCGCGGCTTCGAGAACTTCGACGGCGCCCGCCTCGGCGTCGTCGGCCGCCTGCGCCGCGACGAGGACAATCGCGTCACCAGCGACGACGTCTACGCCCAGGCCGACTGGCGCCCGGGCGAACGCTGGCGGATCAACGCCGGCCTGCGCCACAGCCGCGTGCGCTTCGCCTCGCGCGACCACTTCGTCGCGCCCGGCAATCCCGACGACAGCGGCGGCGTCGGCTACACGCGCGCGACGCCGGTGCTCGGCGTGCTGTGGCGCGCCGACGACGCCTGGGCCGTGTACGCGAACGCCGGCACCGGCTTCGAGACGCCGACGTTCGCCGAACTCGCCTACCGCCGCGACGGCGGCAGCGGCCTGAACATCGCGCTGCGCCCGGCCCGCAGCGTGCACGCCGAGGCCGGCCTGCGCTGGCGCGGCGCGCGCGCCGACGCGACGATCGCGCTGTTCCAGGCGCGCACCCGCGACGAACTGGTGGTCGTCGCCAACCAGGGCGGGCGCAGCTACTTCGACAACGCCGGCCTGTCGCGCCGCCGCGGCGTCGAGGCGGCCTTCGAAGCGGAACTGGCGCCGGCGTGGCGCTTCGCCGCGTCGTACACCTTCCTCGACGCCCGCCACCAACGCGATTTCGCCACCTGCGCCACACCGCCGTGCACGGGCGGCGACACCCTGCTGATCCGCGCCGGCGCGCGCATCCCCGGCCTCGCCCGCCACACCGGCTGGGCCGAACTGCGCTGGTCGCCGGACGCGCGCACCGACGTGCTGCTCGAAGGCCGCGCCACCAGCGCGATCGCCGCCAGCGACGGCGACCCCGGCGCTTTCGCCGCGGGGCATGCGCTGTTCGGGATGGGCGTCGAGCACCGCTTCGGCCGACGCGACGGCGACGGCCAGCCCGTCTGGCGGCTGTTCGCGCGCATCGACAACCTGCTCGACCGCGACGTCGTCGGCTCGGTGATCGTCAACGACGGCAACGGGCGGTTTTACGAGCCGGCGCCGGGTCGGACGTGGCAGGTGGGGTTCAGCGCGGTCTGGTGACTCGCAGCATCGCGACGACTACAAGCCTTCCACAACCATGCCGTGCTCCGCGAGCCAAGCCTTGCGCTGTACGTAGTCAGGCATGGCCCGCTCCACGCGCAGCCAGAAGGCTTGCGTATGGTGGGGCTCGTGCAGATGCGCGATCTCGTGCACGACCACGTACTCCGCGATGCGCGCCGGCAACAGGATCGTCTTCCAGTGGAACCACAGCCAGTCGCCCTTTCCGCACGAGCCCCAGCGGTAGCCCAGGTCCTGCACCTTCACGCCGGCCGGGGACACCTCCATGCGCGACCGGTAGTCGGCCACGCGGTTCGACAACCACGACTTGGCTCGCTCGCTGTACCAGCGGATGAAGTGCTCGCGCGCGGCTGGCAGGGCATCCCGGCGCAAGCAGAAGCGGCCCGCCGTCAGCTTCAGCGGCCCTTCCTGCTCGTCCACCAATTTGAGCCGATGGCTGCGCCCGAGATACAGGAACCCCTCCCCGCCGACGAACTCCTTGCGTGGCACCTGGTGTTGTAGGCGCTGCTTCTCGGCGAGTTTGGTGTAGATCCAGAAGCGTTTCTCGATGACGAATGCACGCAGCGCGGCTTCGTCCACCCCTAGGGGCGCGGAAAGCACCAGTTTCCCGTCGCGCTCTACGGTGATCTGCATCGTGCTGCGACGAGCGCTGCGTCGCAGTTCGAGGTGGAGGTCGTCCACCTGGAGGCTGGGAGGTTTCACGCGCGCGAGCATCGGCTCACACCTGCACCAGCTTGTCGTGGCTCGCGCGGGCCTGCTCCATCAGCTTGTCGGCCAGCACGCCAGCTTTGTCGGCGTCCACCAACGGTGGACGCAGCCGCATCAGGTGCTCGAACAACTGCCCGTTCAAGTTGTCCTGGTCCGCCCGCTTGCTGGGGCTCCAGACGCCGCGGTTCCCCTTGATCTCCTGAACGAGCAGATCCACCAGATCGACGGTGACGTCCATGATGCGTATGAGTTCTTCCGGTGTCGGGGTCTGGTCGGCACAGACCACGTCCAGCACCGTCCGCAGGAAAGGCGCGCAATGTTCCGGCAGGTCGCTGGGCGCATCGGCAGCGCCCGCCGTGCCGGTGCGCAGTTCGTCGATGATCTTCTGCAGCTGCGCGATGATTTCGTTCCACTGCTCATCCAAGGTCTTGAGAATCTCGTTCAGCCGCTCGGAGAGCTTGCGGTACAGCACCGGGTCCTCGTCAGCATGCTTGCGGATGTGCGAGCGGATCGCATGCTCCATCTCCGAGGCTTTCGCGCGGTCATTGGCGGTGCGCGCGAGGTGTTTGGCGAACTCGGCGTCGGTCAGCTGGATCGGGGGGATCTTCGGGTCGATGCCCAGGGAGATCACGTGGTCGTCTATCAACTTGCGCACCTTGGCGCCCACATCCTTCCCGAGAACCGGCGTGTCCTTGTAGCGGTTGCGTGCCCGCGCATAGATGTAGGCGAGCCGCTTGGCGTCGCCAGAGTACGGCAGGCCCTCAGGGCGCGGCAGCACGATGTCCAGCGATGCCAGAAAGGCTTTGAGCTTGACCGAGAACTCGGCCCGCAACCTCTCGCTGCCCAGCGCCTCGACGCAGGCCTCGGTATCATCCAGCGACTCGATGCCCCGCTGGCGGAACAGGTCCACCACGCGCAGGTGCCGGTCGCGCAGCACCGGGATTTCATCCTTCAGGCTGGCCAGCGCGCCTTCCACGTCTTCGTCCGCGTAGGCAGCGAGGGCTTCCTTCAGGTGCTGCGCGACACCGTAATAGTCCACCACGATGCCACATCGCTTGCCGAAGCCGGTGCGGTTGACGCGTGCGATCGCCTGCAGCAGTTCGGCTTCGCGGATCGGCCGATCCAGGTACATCACGCCTTCGATGGGCGCGTCGAAGCCGGTGAGAAGCATCGACTTGACCACCAGGAAGGCCAGCGGGTCAGTCTTCGTGGGGTCGGCGTGGAACAGCGGCTTCTTGAAGCGCTTGATCAGTTGCTCGTGCACAGCGCCGTCGGTCCAGGCTTTCCATCCCGGATCGTCGTTGTTGCTGCCCGAGATGATGGGCGCGAACTCGAGGCGCGCCAGCGTGTCGCGGTAGCGCCAGGCCTGCACCAAGGCCTGGGCCCTGGGAGGGCGCTGGCATAACGCCTCGTCGTCCAGCGCCTTATCCTCCGGGCTGAGGGCATCGGCCTCGGCCAGCAGCTCGTCGCGAGCGGTCTTCAGCGCAGCGAAGTAACGGATCGCCGCCAGCCGGCTGTAGGCCACCACCTGCGCCTTGTAGCCATTGGGCAGGATGTTGGTCACGTAGTGGCGCAGCATGTCGCGCGCCTTGTCGGCAATCAGCGCCGGAGCGTCGAAGATATGGCCCTTGGTGGCGTACTTCTGCTTGATCGCCTCCAGTTCCTCGGGCGTGCGCTGGCGGAACAGGTCCTCGAACAGTTCGTCCAGGCTGGCGCCGTCCTTGATGGCGCCTTGGGCGGTGCGCCCTTCGTAGAGCACGGGCACCGTCGCGCCGTCGGCCTCGGCCTCCTTGATCGTGTAGCGGTCGATGAACTCGCCGAAGATCTCATGGGTGCGCTTCTTCTCGCCCATGATGATCGGCGTGCCGGTAAACCCGATGCGCGCGCAGTTGGGCAGCCCGGCCAGCAGGTTGGCGTGGAGGTCGCCGGACTGGGTGCGGTGCGCTTCGTCGACCAGCACCAGGATGCTGTCGTCCTCGTTCAGCACTTCGAACTGTTCACCGGCCTTGTAGCCGGCCTTTGGCTCCTTCACTTTGGGCAGATCGTCGGCCGTCAGGGGAGCGTCGCCCACCGTGTCGCCGTCGCGGTACTTCTGGATAGTGGCGAAGATCAGCCCCGGACCATTGCGCCGCGCCAGCGCCTTCACGCCCGCCGTGCTTTCGGCCACCTCCACCACCTCGCCGGTAAGCGTGGCGGTCACGGAGAGCTGGTTCTGCAGGTCCTTGCGGTCGGTGACGACGATGACCTTGAAGCGCCGCAGCTGCGCGTCTGCGCGCATCTTGCGCACCAGGAACACCATCGTCAGGCTCTTGCCCGAGCCCTGAGTGTGCCAGATGATGCCGCCGCGCTGGTCATGTTCGCCATGCTGCAGGCGCGTCTTGCCGGTCTTGAGCCGGGCGATGGCGCGGTTGACCGCCCGGTACTGCTGGTAACGACAGACCGACTTGATGGTCTGGCCGCCCACCTGCATGAACAGCAGGAAGTTCTTGATCACGTCCAGCAGATGTGCCGGAGCCAGCAGGCCGGCGACCAGCCGTTCCTGCTCCGACAGGCTGGACTTGCCCAGCCTCTGCGCCACCTCGATCTCGCTGCCTGAGCCATCAGGCCCGACGACGGTCTTCCACTGCGCATAGTGCTCGAAGGCCGCACCGATGCTGCCCACGCGCGCTTCATCGAAACTCGTCGCGATCAGCAGCTGATTGGTGGCGAAGATCGCCTCGTTGCCCTCGTTGTCTTCGATCTCGAAGGCGGCCTTGCGCTGATTGCTGTAGCGGCGCAGCTGGTCCACGGCCTCGGCCAGCGGCTCGGGGATGGATGGGCTCTTGCACTCCACCACCACCAGCGGGATGCCGTTCACCAGCAGCACCAGGTCGGGCACGATGAAGGCCTTGCCGCTGTTGTAGCCGGGCGGGCAATCGACGCGGTACTGGTTGACGACGGTGAAGCGGTTGCTAGCCGGCGTATCCCAGTCGAAGTAGCGGATCGTCTGGCCGCGCCCGCCATCCCAGCCCGGCAGGCCCTCGACCGTCAGGCCCTTGATCAGCAACTCGGTGGCCTTCTGGTTGGCCTCCATCAGCTTGTGCGTACCGAGCCGGGTGATGGCGGCCACGGCTTCCGACAGGCGTGCATCGTCCAGCCAGGGCCGGCCGTCCGGGCCGGCGTTCAAAGCCCGCAGCCGCTCGCGCAGCACGCCCTCCTGGATCACTTCCGAGAAGCTGGCGCGTCCCGTTACCTTCGGGTCGTCCAGGCTGCCCTCAACGTATGACCAGCCCAGCCCCTCAAGCTGCGCTACGAGCGGGTGTTCAACGTCATCAAGCTCCCAATCCATCCGCGCCCCCTTTACTTCTTCTCGTCGCGCTGAACCAAAGATCCAACCGCGCGCCACCCCTCGGCAATAACCCCTTTCACCGTCTCTTTGACTGTCTCCAGCGTTTCCCCCACGTTCTCAGCAATTTCTGGCCTCTCGCCGAATACCTCAATCCACGACTTGAGCTGCGTCTGGTAGACCGCAGGATGTAGCGTCGACGTACTCAACCATCCAAGCAGGCGTTGCGCCACGACCTCCACGGGCATCGCCGGGTCCCTGCATAACCGCTTCAGCCGCATCCGTGCCTCGCGCAAATAACGCAAATCGTCATCGCGTCGCCACTCCAGATACTCGGCAGCGGCCCCCGCCGCGGGCTGCCTTCTGGACTTGATGAGTTCCGCCTTGCGCTTGAGACCGTCGCTCAGAACGCCGAAGAGCACATCAAGTGATTCACGGGCACGCTGTTCCCAGGCTCGGTATCGCTCCCCCCGCGTAATCCTGTCCAACCCCTCTCTGACACGTCCAGAAACGGTACGGCTCAACAATGGAAGGGTGCTTCCCAGCACCAATGCTCCCGCCGGCCCAAATACCAGGAGTCCAATTCCCACACCCGCATAGTTGCCCGCCACAGCCAATCCTGCGCGGATCGAACCATTCACCAGTGCATCCTGAACGGCCTGGGAGCCAGTGATCTGCCCCTTCGCGTAACGGTCGACGTTTCGCGCAGCTCCCAGCAGCACCGCAAAGACCGGCACGTGAGGATGCAAGAGGGTGTCCCCCAGGTCGAGCGACGAGGTGGTCATCTCCAAAACGGACTCGCTGCTGTAGCCTTCTACAAAGTGCACCTGATCGGCCCACTCGGGCAGGTTACCCGCGGCACGCGCCTTTTCGAGAAGCTCTGCCACTTCCGCGTTTGCGATTACAGGGAAGTCGTAGCCCTTGTCGAAATGGCGATCCAGCAGATCGAGGTCGCCGGCGTTCTTCACCTGGAACTTGATCCCGTCGACAGACAGATCCCAGCCCGCCTCGTTCGACGTCGCGGGAAACTCGACGACATGCCCCTGGTCGGCCAGCTTGGCTGCCACCACCTGCTCGGCGACATAGCCCTTGAGGTTGCTCATCGCGCCCAGATGCGGCGAGGCACCCATTTCGTCGATTCGGTGTGCAAGAGCCGCGAAGGCGATGGGGTCGCTCAAGTCCTCAACGCGCGAGAAGTCAGCTGCAGCGATCACTTCAGATTCGAGCGACTGAACGAGATAAAGCAGTTCACCCACGGTCAGCAGAGACATGGCGCCCATGTCCTGTACAGCCTCATTTCCAACCAGTTGCCGCCAGCGGTCCGGCAGCGACTTGCCAGCAGGAGGCTGATCGACAGCCTTTGCCAGGTCGGGTGCGAGCCTCTGCCTGGCACGATGTGCCCCCGCAATCTGCGCCCAGTCAGCCTTATAGGCCCGCAACACGTCGCCCTTGAGCGCGCCCGCCGTGCGCATGCCGGGGAGCAAGGGGAATACCCCTGTCATTGCCCGGAGCCCGGCATCGCCAGCAGCGATGCCGTTCAGGGCCAACAAGGCAATTACCCGTGCAGCAATCGCGGCACGAATCTCCTGGTTTGCACTCTTCACTGCCCAAGAGCCCGCTCCGACTGTGAGGAGCGCAATCGTTATCGGGTTTGAGAGCACCGCAACGAACGAAACGAGCGCGGGTCCGCTGACAAGCGGAATGAATGCCGAGGCCTGTGCCGCAAGGATGTACGCCGAAAATCCCGCGACGCTAACTGCCCCGCCGAATGCAGTAAGACCTCCACCTGTGAGCAGCAGGGTCCGGATCGCACTGTCATCGAGTTCGCGGGCGTTGATGGCGCCAAGCAACCGATCGCGCGCTTCAGGCTCCAGTCGTTCGATCTGCTCCCTGGCGCCGCGCAACAGGGCTTCACGCGCCTGCGGACTTCCATCGCTGTCTGACGCCAGAACGCTGTCTACCAACTCCTGCATGGTCTGGCGTGCCAACGCGTCCAACGTCGCAGGCACTTCTTGCTGCTTATCCAGTCCAAACCAGCGCTTGACCTTATCCAAGGTACCAGGCTGGATCAGGGCCAGTGTTTCGGCAACCAGGTCGTCCGCCGCTGTTCGAGTCGAACGCATGGCACCAAAGCTCACTGGGCGGAGCCCTAGCGCCTCTCGCAAGTGCATCCACAGAATCAGCCGAAGCTCTCCGTCCGACGACGAAGAGTTGATCCAATCCTTTACCCGCCGTTGGAGAGAGCTTACCGTCGCCGTGTCTTCGTGACCGGGAGCGGCAGCCGCCACCTTCCGCTTCAGCTCTTCGACACGCTCACCGAGGCGTTGCTGCAACGTGCTGTCTTCAAACAGAGCCAAGCACGTCGCCAACATCTCGCGCGGTGCCGCCCCCAGCCCGGCCAGAATGTCGGGCGACTGCAGGGTTGCGGCGTGCGGCATTGCGCCACCTGTTGCGAGTTCCCCCATGGATTCCCCTGATGTCCAGTTCACGAAGGCAAATCATGAGTTAGAGGCACAGGTTAGCGCCGCGTCTTGAGAAGTTTGCCTGCCTGGGGTGGATTTCCGGTATGTCGGGGCCTTCTCCATCCGCCATTGCAGGAGTCACCCAAGCATGGCCTTCTCGTCACCGCCCTCCTCTTGGCTCCCAACCCGTTGTTCCCCTTACGAGAACCGGATGTGTCCTTCCCCGATCCAATCCGCCCCATCCACATTGATCCGATCACAGCCCATTCCCTAGGCCGCCTGAAGGGTGCCATCCCGCCCCAAAACGGCCCATAACAGCCCATAAGCGCGCGAACGGCTTGGCGGCCAATGTCGGCTTAAGACCGGCCGGCCAGCGCCCATAACCATCCATATCCAACCAAAACTTTGGGCTTTCCATGGCCCCAGAGACCTACCCCACTTCCTTCGGCCCCAGCGTGTAGTAAGCGCCGCGGCGGCTGCCGTGCTGCACAAGCCTTTCTTCGTCCCTTAACCGAGCCAGCAGCTTCTTGCCCTGGTCTGCGCTGAGTCGGCATAGCTCCATGACTTCCGCGCGCCGGATTTGTCCATGCTGACGCACATAGTTGAGCACCATCTGCTCGTGCTGGATGGGGGTGAAGCCAGCCTGGCGGGTGTACGCGGCCTTCTCACCCCGGCGCTGATAGACAGCCGCCGACAGGGTATAGCTGCGCCCGCGTGCCGCACCGTGCGCCTCCACCAAACCCGCTTCGATCAATGCCTCCAGCGTGCGCTTCGCACTCGCCGCGTCCCGCTGGATGCGGCCTGCCAGCTCGTCGGCCGTCACCCGCTTCAGCTCCCGCAGGGCGGCCAGCGTGATCAGGCTGTCGATGGGCAACTCGGCACCGCGCCGGCGCTCTTCCTCCACCACCAGCCGGCGGAAATCCAGGTCGGCCGGCTCGGTAGGCAGGCGCACCACCACGTTGTGGGTATCGGTACGGGAGTAATCCGGCGCCGGCCGGCCGAACTTGAGCATGCCGCGATAGATGGTGTCCACACCGCGCCCGGAACGTTCGACCACCCCGATGCGCTTCATGGCATCGGCCAGCGCGCGGTTACGGGGGCGCGGCTCGGTCACCAGCAGGTTGGCCAGCGTCACCCCTTCCACCAGTCCGCCCGGGTTACTGACCACCAGGGCGTCGTCTTCCAGTCGCACATGCACCGCCCCCAGGCGGTGGTAGTCGCGGTGGATCAGCGCGTTGGCCACCGCCTCACGGAAGGCCGCCATGTCCACCATCGGCACCGGCACACGGAACAGCCCCACCTGCAGCTCTTCTTCCGGGTTGTAGGGCCGGAAATTGGTCTCCAGCCACTCCAGCGCCTTCAGCAGCGGAAAACGGCGGAATTCGTTGAAGCGCACCGCCTGCTGCGCCAGCACCTGGAAAGCGAATTCATGGGTGGGCACCCGCTCACGCAGCGTGTTTTCCCGCCCCAACAGCAGCAGGCCGGTCAGGGTGGGCACCCGGCTGCCGTCCGGCTCGCGCACGGTCAGCCCCAGCGCGCCGTCCAGTGCCTCATCGTCCAGCTCCAGCAGCACGCGGTCGCCCCCGTACTGTTGCACGGCCTGGCGCAGGCGCTCGCGCTCCAGAGGGTCCAGATCGGCCAGCGTTGCGCCCGCCACCGGCAGCGCGGACACATCGACCAGCCCCAGGGTACTGGCGCGGCTTTCGCGCTCGTGGGGAAGCATGGGCACGCATTCCGGCTGCCCGTCGTGTCGTATCCGGCGCCGCAGATATACGCCACCCGAGGTCGCGACCACAGACCGCGCCTTGGGTACGGCGATACGGGCAACGGATACGCCATCCACTTCCAGGGCCTGCACCGCCACGTTGACCGAAGGGGAGGTCCGTGCTGCCACCAGGCCGGGCAGACCATCGAGCATTTGGTGCTCCGCATGCAGTCCCGTAGGCGTGCCGTCGTCTTCAACACCCAGCCACAGCTCGCCGCCCTCTGCATTGGCAAGGCAGACGATGGCCTCGACCAGCTCGTTGTCCGACAGGCGCTTGCGGTCGCTCTTGAATTCGACCGTCAGGGATTCAGCAGGTGGCAGGCTGGGTGTCATGCGTGCTGCGCCTCCTGTAACAGAGGGGTGACGCGGACGCGGCCGGTGAGGAGGTCGTCCATGAGGCCAGCCTTTTGGTGTCGAAGTTTGGCCAGCATGCTCCCCTCAGACTCCAAGCGATCACCGCACGTCCTTAACCTGCGAACGATCTCGGCTTGTTCGTCAGGTGCCGGCAGGGGAATCTCAAAGGCGAGGACATCCGCCTTGGTGATATTGGGATCTTTGCGGGTGCTGGCTGCCACTCGGTGCCAGCGGGGCCGACCATGCTGCAGTGCGCGCAGAATGAACTCTGGCACGACGCTACTGGACCTGAAGAGAAGTGCGCTGATTGCCTGGTTTGTCGCCGCAGGTACGGCCAACAGTGCCGTTCGTCCAATCTGTTCCCATCCGCCGTACATCGCCACCAGGACAGTGCCCTCCGGCGAGAGACTGCATGACGTCTCGCGAAGAGCTGTCGTGGTGATGCATTCGTGGGTATCAATAATGAAGTCTTCGTTTAAGTCCAGCGTCTTGACCCATGGAATGCCGCGAGCAGCGAAGTAGCGATTTGCCTGCTCGCGGGACGGGGTCGCCCCTGATCTGATGTCAGCGACCTCTGAGACTGCCTTCACCTCCCACGCTTTTGGAACCAAGCCCAGCGGCGATTGCTTGTAGAGATGCGGTGCCTCGGTCTGGGGCGGGCGCAGTTCGCCGTTGGCATCGATGCCGCGCGTCAGCAGGTCATGTAGCAGGCCCTGCTTGACAGCCTTGAGCTTGGCGATGATCGCCTCGGTTTCGTGGATGGCGGTGTTGAGGGTGTCGAGGATTGCAGTAATTAGCTGCTGCTGTGAGGAACTTGGACAGAAAACTCTAACGGCTTCAAGCAGCTCCCGGTCCACATGCGGGATGCCCGTACCGTTTGTCTGGCTTTTCAGGTAGCTTTCGGCATGTTTAGCAACATGAGAAAAGTACCCCGGCAGGAATGCCTTGCTTGGCGAAATCTTCGCCATCGTCGATGCGAGCAGCCCAGGCCTTGCCCTGAAGAACTCGCCGGCGTTTGATCCGTCCCATAGAAGAATGGTGTCGCCCTCGACGGTCCGTACTGCGTCCGGCCCGGCTTTGACTAGATCGACATCCGCACGCCCTCGAAGGTATTCCGGGTTCAGATAAGGCTCTGCTCCCGGTCCAACGAAACCGGTCTCGAGAGGGGCCTTACCCTTCAGCACGGTGATGTGGTCGCCGAAGGTCACGAACTCAGACATACCCCAACCCCTTCAAGAACCCCTGCAGCGCCTTCGCCGCCGCATCGCGCTTGCCCTCGATCTCGGTCAGCGTCACCCGGTACTTGTCCCACCAGTTCTCGAACGCGGCGATGATGGTCTTGCGCTGGGCGGCGATGTAGCGTTCGACGATGGCGCGCATGTTGTCGTGCAGGATGGTCAGCAGCAGCTCGGCGGCCTGCTCGGGTGACAGGCCATCGACGGCGGTGTTGATGTGCGCCGCAAAGCTGTCCTTCTTGGCCTTCAAGGCTTTCTTCACGGCGGCGAGCTCCTTCTTCCAGGCCTTCAGCTGGACTTCGTCCACCGCGTTCTCTCCGTCGGCCTCATCCTCCGCTTCGGCAGCTTCGCCATCCTCGCCGTCGGCATCCTTGGCGGACTTGGGATCGGCCGCCTTGATCTGGCTGTCCAGCTCGGCCTTCCTGGCCTCCAGTTCGTTGATGGCCTCCACGAAGTCGCCCATCAGGAACTTGACCAGCTTGTGCTCCAGCGGGCTTTCCTTGCTGGCCTTGTCTTCCAGCGCGGTGACGATGCTGGTGCGCCAGGCGTCGGCCACGCCCTTGGCACCGCGCGCCATCAGCGTGAGGAAGTCGTACTTGGTCTGGACCCAGAAGCCGGCGACGATGCCGCGCACCTGGAACGGGTCGAGCAGGCCGATGGCCTCCAGGCTCTGGCTGAAGCTGGCCAGCAGGTCATTGCGCAGGGCGACGAGACTGGCGGGGTTGTCCATCTGACCGGCCAGTGCCGTGATGCGGCCGCTGTGCGCCTGCCACCATTGCTCGAAGGCTTCACGGATGGCGGCTTCCTTGGCATTGATGCCGGCGTTGCCTTCGATGGCGGGCTTGAGGTCCTGGCGCCTGGTCAGCTCGGGCTTGAAGTCGAAGTACTTCGCATCGCGCTCGACGAACAGATCCAGCGGGTCCAGCCCGTGGGCCTGGAACAGCGCGGCCTTGTCGGCCACTTCGGCCTTGGGCACGCCACCGACCAGATGCGCGCGCACGTCGTGCGGCTCGGGCGGCGGGGCGTTGTCGGCGTAGCGGCGGATATTGAGGTTGTAGTCGTTGGCCTTGAGCGTGGCGTTGTCGACGATGGCCGAAAAGCCGGGCACTTCCTTGAATTCGTCGAAGGTGGTGACGATCTTCTCGATGTGCTCGGGCAGCAGGAAGTTCTGCGCCCTGCCTTCGAAGTATTCGCGGTCGGCGTTGATGAACAGCACCTTGCCCTGGCGTTCCTTGGGTTTGCCGCTGACACGCTGCGCGCCGTTCTGTACCTGCTGGCGCAGCACCAGAATGCAGGCCGGGATGCCGGTGCCGTAGAACAGGTTGGGCGCGAGGCCGATCACCGCTTCGAGCAGGTCTTCGTTGATGATGCCGGCGCGGATGGTCTTTTCCTCGCCGCTGCGGAACAGCACGCCGTGCGGCATGACGGTGGCGATCATGCCGCCGTCGCGGGTGACGGCGATCATGTGCTGCAGGAACATCAGGTCGGCCTTCTTGGCACCCAGCGGCACCTGGCCGAAGCGGAAGCGCTCGGGGAACTTCGGCGCCCAGGCGGGCGTGCCGTCGGCGTTCTTCTCGGTGTTGCCCCAGTTGATCGAGAACGGCGGATTGGTGAGCACGCGGTCGAAGCGCCGCAGCTCTCCATTCTCGATATGTCTGGGATCGGCGAGGGTGTCCTCGTTCTGCAGGTCGGCGGTGCTGATGCCGTGCAGCAGCATGTTCATCTTGGCGATGGACCACACCGTGCCGTTGAACTCCTGGCCGAACAGGTTGGCCTTGCGGCCATCACCTCCGTGCTCATCGATGTAATCCTTGGACAGGATCAACATGCCGCCGGACCCAACACATGGGTCATAGATATCGTGATGTTGCTTCGGCTTGATGAGCTGAACCATCATCCGCACCACCGAACGTGGCGTGTAGAACTCGCCACCCTTCTTGCCGGCCGAGTCGGCGAACTCACCGATCAGGTATTCGTAGGCGGCGCCCAGCAGGTCGGGGAACTCGAAGTCCTCGTTGCGCAGCCGGTAGGTGCCAAAGTGCGAGATCAACTGGCGCAGCTTGATGTCGGGGATCTTGCTCTGGCCGACCTTGCGGGTGAAGTCAATATGCTCCAGCACCCCGTCCAGGCTGACGTTGACACTCTCGATACCTGCCAGCGCCTTGTTGAGGTAGTCGCCGACGTTCTGATGAGCCTCATTGAGAAGGAACGCGTAACGCGACTGCGGCGGCACCCAGAATGAATTCTCCTTCTTGTACCAGCGCGGGTTCTCGGCGGACTGCTGCGCCTCGGCCTCGGTCCTGCCGCTTTCCGTTTCCAGGCGGATCACCTCCTCGCGCCGCTGGTCGAACACGTCGGAGCAGCGCTTGAGGAACAGCATCCCGAAGATGTATTCCTTGAACTCGGAGGCGTCCATCTTGCCGCGCAGGATGTCGGCGGCTTTGAACAGATGACGTTCAAGCTGCTGCAAGGTGAGGGGCATGGTTCTTCCTTGAGTGTGGCCTCGGGAGTTGACGCCGGCATCGCATGGGCGCCGGGCATGATGGCGTAGCATTGCGTAGACAGGAAGACGCCACTTGCCCGCGTGTACCAGCGGGCACCGGCGACAATCTGCTCCCCCAGATTTCGGCCGAGCCGGAACCAAGAAGGAGACTCATCAGCGTGCGCGCTCCTGATTCGGACATGGACCTGATCGACACCGCCGCACGCATGGCGGGTCAGTCTCGCTCGGCTTTCATGCTCACCGCCTCGCTTCAGCGGGCCCGGCAGATTCTCGCGGATCGCACTCGCTTCGAACTTGACGAGGACCATTGGCGGGCCTTCCATGCCGCCCTGGAGGCGCCGCCAACGGCGGAGGCACAGGCGGCGCTGGAGCGGCTGCTGCGACGGCGGCCGACCGGGTGGGAGGAGGTTCGGGGATGAGGCAAAGAAAAACCCGCCACGGGGGCGGGTTTTTCGGGGAGGCATCGCGGCTGAAGCCGCTCCTACAGGTGAGCCGTGAGGCTTACTTGATCTTGCCTTCCTTGTAGATCACGTGCTTGCGGACGACGGGATCGTACTTCTTGATCTCCATCTTGCCCGGGGTGGTCTTCTTGTTCTTGTCGGTCGTGTAGAAGTGACCGGTGCCGGCCGACGAGGTCAGGCGGATCTTGTCGCGCTTGGAAGCCATGGGTCAGTCCTCCTCAGATCTTTTCGCCGCGGGCGCGCATTTCGGCGAGGACGGCGTCGATGCCGTTCTTGTCGATCGTGCGCAGGGCAGCCATCGAAAGGCGCAGCTTCACCCAGCGGTTCTCCGAGGCGACCCAGAAGCGGCGCTCGTGCAGGTTGGGAAGGAAACGGCGGCGGGTCTTGTTGTTCGCATGCGAGACGTTGTTGCCCGTCTGCACGCGCTTGCCGGTGACTTGGCAAACTCGGCTCATGGTGTGGCTCCTGGGTCGTTGGGCCGTCCATAGCCCGGACGGCGGCGGCCCCGCGCGGCCCGGCGGAGACCGGAGGCGCATGCGATTCGGGAGACAGCGGACGCTCGGCAGGGGCCACCGGGATCGCATTCCCGGCGCCCGGGGCCGGTGGACGGCGGAGCGAGCCGCGCATTATGCCTTTGCGAGCCGGCACTTACAAATGGCGGGCCGACGGAGAAGAAATAATCGGAAGAAAGAAATGAAAAATGAGGGGCGCGCCCACCGGCCGGCCGTCACCCTTCATCCATCATTTCTTTCCCCACATCATTTCTTTCTTCCATCGTTTCTCTGGAAGGACAAAGACTTAGCGTCGAAGGCGCTCGAGGATGCCGTCGAGGGCCTCGAGGCCGTGGTAGGCGATCACCAGCTTGCCGCGGCCGCCGCGGCCGTGCTGCACGGCGACCCGGGCGCTGAGCTTCTCGGACAGCTCGCGCTCCAGCGCGGCGATGTCGGCGTCGGCCTTCTTCACCGGCTTCAGCGGCTTCTTCGTCGGCAGCTGGCCGCGGGCGAGCTGCTGGGCGCGGCGTTCGACCTCGCGCACCGACCAGCCCTCGGCCACCGCTTCCTTCGCCAGCTGCAGCGCCGCGGCCGGGGCCAGGGTCAGCAGGGCGCGGGCGTGGCCCATCTCGAGCTGCTTGCTCTCGAGCATCTCGCGGATGCCGTCGGGCAGTTCGAGCAGGCGCAGCAGGTTCGACACCGCGGCGCGCGAGCGGCCGACGGCCTCGGCGGCCTGCTGGTGGGTCAGGCTGAACTCGTCGATCAGGCGGGCCAGGGCCTGGGCTTCCTCGAGCGGATTCAGGTCCTCGCGCTGGATGTTCTCGATCAGCGCCATCGCGATGACGGCGCGGTCGTCTACCTCGCGAAGCACCACCGGCACCTCGGCCAGGCCGGCCTGGGTCGCGGCGCGCCAGCGCCGTTCGCCGGCGATGATTTCGTACTGCGGCTGGCCGTCGCGCCTGCCGATCTCGCGCACGACGATGGGCTGGATCAGGCCCTGGGCCTTGATCGACTCGGCGAGCTCGGCGAGCTTGTCGGCGTCCATGCCGGTGCGCGGCTGGTATTTGCCCGGCTGCAGGTCGCCGATCGGCAGCGTGCGCAGGCCCTCGCTGGCGGCGGCAGCCGGTTCGGCCTCCGCGGCGGCACCCTTGTTGCCGGTGCCCAGCAGGGCCTCCAGGCCGCGGCCGAGACCGCGCTTCTTGCTGCTCATGCCGTCTCCTCGAGCTTCTTCTTCTCCCGCCGCACCAGCTCGCCGGCCAGGCCCAGGTAGGCGATGCCGCCGCGCGAGGCGCGGTCGTAGCCGACGATGCTCTGGCCGTGGCTGGGTGCCTCGGCCAGGCGCACGTTGCGCGGGATGATCGAACGGAACACCTTGTCGCCGAAGTGGCGCGTGAGTTCCGCCGACACCGCGTTCGCCAGGTTGTTGCGGACGTCGAACATCGTGCGGACGATGCCGTCGATCTGCAGCGCCGGGTTCAGCCGGCCCTTCAGCGCCTCGATGGTGTCGATCAGGGCGCTCAGCCCCTCGAGCGCGAAGTACTCGCACTGCATCGGCACGATCACGCCGTCGGCGGCCGCGAGCGCGTTCAGCGTCAGCAGCGACAGCGAGGGCGGGCAGTCCAGCAGGATGTAGTCGTAGCGGTCGCGGATCGGCGCCAGCGCATTCTTCAGCCGCTGCTCGCGCGCCGCCTCGTCCATCAGCCGGATCTCGGCCGCGGTCAGGTCGATGTTGCCGGGCAGCAGGTCGTAGCCTTCGGGCGAAGTGACGATCGCCGCGTCGGCCGGGCATTCGCCGAGCAGGACCTCGCAGCTGGAGTTCTCCAGCTCGCGCTTGTCGACGCCCGACGCCATCGTCGCGTTGCCCTGCGGATCCATGTCCACGAGCAGCACGCGCCGCGGCGTCTGCGCGAGGCCCGCCGCCAGGTTCACCGCCGTGGTTGTCTTGCCGACGCCGCCCTTCTGGTTGGCGATGGCGATGATGCGGCCCATGCAGGCTCCTTCGGCCGGTCGATCCGGACCGGGGATTATGCCGGCTGCGACGGGTCGCGGGTTACGACCACCATGTGCCGGTCGCCATCGAGGCTCGGAACCCGCAGCGGCGTGATGGACGCGACGACCCAGCCGGCGGGCAGCGCGGCGATCTCCTCGTCGGGCCGCTGGCCCTTCATCGCCAGCAGGCGACCGCGCGGCGACAGCAGGTGGCCGCCGACCGCGAGGATGCCGGCGAGGGTGTCCATCGCACGGGCGGTGATCTGATCGTAGGCGCCGGCTTCGGCGACGTTCTCGGCGCGCGCTTCGAGCACGCGCACGTTGCCCAGGCCGAGCTGGCGGACCGCCTCCCGCAGGAAGCGGGTCTTCTTGCCGATGCTCTCGACCAGGGTGACCTGCAGGTCCGGGCGGGCGAGCGCGAGCGGGATGCCGGGCAGGCCGGGGCCGGTGCCGAGGTCGGCGAGCGGGCCGGGCTGCACGAACGGCAGCATCGACAGCGAATCGAGCAGGTGCCGCGGCACCATCGCCGCCGGGTCGCGGATCGCGCTCAGGTTGTAGGTGCCGTTCCAGCGGTGCAGCAGCGCCAGGTAGGCGAGCAGGCGGTCGGCGAGGTCGGCCGGCAGGGCGCCGGCCGGGTCGAGCAGGGCGAGGCCGCGCTCGAGCGGGGCGCGTTGGCTGGCGATGGGGTCCATCCGGCGATTCTAGGTCCTACGGGGTACGTCCCCTTCCTACGGGGTACGTCCCCGCGAGGCCGCGAGGCGCCGCGGGGCGCTAGGCGGTCAGCCGGCAGCGGATCGCGCGCACGCCGTGCCCGGCGAGCCGCAGGTTCACCGCTTCCTTCAGCAGCTCGTCGGTGCGCCGGTGGGCGGGCAGATTGGCGAGGGCGGCGGCGGCCTCGGCGGCGACGAAATCGTCGACGACGTCGAGGTCGGGGCCGACCTGGGCCGGGTCGAGGATCTGGTAGTACAGCTCGGCGCGGGCGTCGGCGGCACCGATGTGGAGCCGGTGCCCGGTCAGCGCGACCGGCGCGCCGACCTGTTCGACGGCGGGCAGGGTCCAGTGCCAGCCCGGGCCCAGGGCCCGGTGGAAGCGGCCGAGGCGGCGCACGCTGACCGCGGTGTTGTCGGCCACCCGGCGCAGGCCGGTCAGCCACGAGAGGGTCGACAGGGGGCTGGAGGCATCCGGGAGGAGTGCGGAAATATTCATTTTCGCCAACCACTTGGAACGTATTGCTGAGCCTACCAGCAGAAACGTTAGCGAAACCCTAACGCGGCCAAAACAGGATCGCCGCACGTGGAAGCGCCTTCAGGCGCGATCCTGCGCAAACCGCGGGCCGGTCGGCAGGCGGTAGCGGATCGCGCCTGAAGGCGCTCCTACAGGGTGGGGGGCTCAGGCGGGGAGCTTGGCGGCCAGCAGCTCGGCCGCGGACCGCGGCGGCGAGAACAGATAGCCCTGACCGAGGGCCAGGCCGAGCAGGCGCAGCTGGTAGCGCTGGTCCTCGTTCTCGATGCCCTCGGCGATCACTTCCATGCCCAACGAATCGGCGAGCAGGCGGATCGCCCGCACGATCGCGGTGCTGCCGCCGCTTTCGCCGCTGCGCAGTTCGGCGACGAAGCTGCGGTCGATCTTCAGCCCGTACAGCGGGAAGCGGTGCAGGTAGCTCAGCGAGGAATAGCCGGTGCCGAAGTCGTCGAGCAGGGTCAGCACGCCGGCCTCGCGCAGGCGCACCAGGCATTCGCGCACCTGCTCCGGATGTTCGAGCAGCGCGCCCTCGGTGACCTCGAGGCGGATGCACGCGGGTTTCACGTGGTGGCGGCTCATCAGCTCGAGCAGGCGCTGGTCGAAGTCGGCCGCGCGCAGGTGCCGCGGCGAAACGTTCAGCGTGGTGTAGACCTGCTGGTGGCCGAGCCGACCGATGTCGCGGCAGACGTGTTCGTAGATCTGCCAGTCCATCGGCTCGAGGCTGCCGGTTTCCTCGGCGATCGCCAGGAACTCGGCCGGCGCGGCGACGCCGCGCACCGGATGCCGCCAGCGCATCAGCGCCTCGAAGCCGACCAGGGTGCCGTCGGCCAGCGACAGGATCGGCTGGTAATGCGGCTCGAACTCCTGGCGCTGCAGCGCGCGGCGCAGGTCGCCTTCCAGTTCCAGCAGCTTCAGCGCCGCCTCGTGCAGCTGTTCGTCGAACAGCGCGTAACGCTGGCGGCCGGTCGCCTTCGCGCGGTACATCGCCACGTCGGCGTCGCGCAGCAGTTCTTCCGGACTGCGGTAGCGGCCATCGACCATCGCGATGCCGATGCTGGCGCCGGTGTAGAGCTCCTTGCCGGCGATGCGCATCGGCTCGGCGAGCGACTTCAGCACCCGCTCGGCGACGGCCACCGCGTCCTCGGCGGTGTGGATGTAGTCGAGCACGATCGCGAACTCGTCGCCGCCGAGGCGCGCGACCATGTCCGGATCGCGCACGCAGCGGCTGATCCGCCGCGCCGCCTCCTTCAGCAGCTCGTCGCCGACCAGGTGGCCGACCGAGTCGTTGACGACCTTGAAGCGGTCGAGGTCCAGGAACAGCACCGCGAACAGCTGGGTCGGGTCGTAGCGGTAGCGCGACAGCGCCATGCCCATGCGCCCGAGCAGGTGGCTGCGGTTCGGCAGCCCGGTGAGGGTGTCGTGCATCGCCTCGTGCTTGAGCTTGTGTTCCATCCGCTCGCGCACCGAGATCTGGTCGAGCAGTTCGCGGTTGGCGTCGGCGAGTTCGCTGGTGCGGGCGGCGACGCGCTGCTCGAGGTCGACGTAGGCCTCGCGCAGGCGCTCGTGCGCCTGCCGCCGCTCCAGCGCCTGCGCGATGTGGAACGACACGAAGCTCAGCAGTTCCTGGTCGCGCTTCGTGTACAGGTAGTCGGGCGTGTAGCTCTGCACCGCGAGCACGCCGACCGGCTTGCCGCCGATCTGCAGCGGCACGCCCAGCCAGCACACCGACGGGGTGCCGAACGACTGCACCTGGCCGGCGGCGACGAGGTCGTGGATGCCGTCGCGGTCGGCCAGCAGCGGGTCGCCGGTGGCCAGCACGTATTCGGTCAGGCCCTTCGCGAGCCGGCGCCGCGGCCGCTTCATGTCGCGTTCGTCGACCGAATACGGGAAGTCGAGCTCCTGCCCGTCCGGCGTCAGCAGGGCGATGAAGAAGTTCCGCGCGTCGAGCAGGTCGCTGACGATCGTGTGCACCTCGGCGTAGAACACCTCGATGCTCTCGCTGCGACCGGCCTGCTCGGCGATGCGGAACAGCGCCGCCTGCAGCTTCTCGGCGCGTTCGCGCTCGGCGATCTGCTGGCGCAGCTCGCGGGTGCGCTCGTCGACGCGGCGCTCCAGTTCCTCCTTGGCGTCGCGGCGCTCGAGCGCGGTCAGGATGTGCTGGGCGACGTAGCTCAGCAGCGCGCGGTCGTCCTCGGTGTAGCGCCACTCGGGGTTGTAGCTCTGCACGACGACGCAGCCGCGGACGACGCCCTCGTCCAGCAGCGGCACGCCCAGCCAGTCCTCGCTGTCGGGGCCGAGCGTCTCGTCGCGCGACACCCCGAGTTCGCGCCGCACCTCGGTCGACGGGCCGAGCACCGGCCGCCCGTGCCGGATCAGCGCGAGCGTGAGGCTGTTGGTCATCTCCGAGGCCGGGATCTCCTCGTTCGGATCCGGGCGCACCGGGTCCTGGCTGTCGGCGAAGTAGATGAAGCGCATCGAATCGCGCTCGGGCGAGTAGCGCACGATGTAGAAGTTCTCGGCATACATCAGTCGGCCGACGATCTCGTGCAGGCCCTCGAGCACGACGCGGGTGTCCTCGCCGGAGCTGGCCAGGTCGCTGATCGCGAACAGCGCGCGCTGCAGGCGCTCGGCGCGGCCGAGCCGCTCGACGTCGACCCGCAGCCGCGCGACTTCCGCCAGCAGCGTCGCCGGATCTTCCGGACGCAGCTTCGGCGGCAGTGCCGCGAGGATGTCGCTGGGTGACAGATGCTGGACCATGCGCGAAACCGGGAGCCTCCCCCGAGGGACCGCCCGAGTGTATCAGCCGGTCCGCGCCGCTTCGGCAAGGATTTCGGCCGTCGGTCCGATCGCCCGCAGGCGTCCGTCGGCGAGCAGCGCGGTGCGCTCGGCGAGGGCGCGCGCGGCCGCGAAATCGTGGGTGATGAACAGCAGCGCGAGCCCGCGTTCGGCCTTCAGCCTTGCCAGCAGCGCCAGCACGGAGGCGCGGTGGTGGGCGTCGAGCGCCGACACCGCCTCGTCGCAGACCAGCAGTTCCGGCGCGGTCGCCAGCGCGCGCGCGATCGCCACCCGCTGGCGCTGGCCGCCGGACATCCGGGCCGGGCGGCGGGCGCCGAGGTCCGGGTCGAGGCCGACGTCGCGCAGCAGGTCGCGGGCGGTGGCGCGACGGCTCGCGCGGTCGCCGATGCCGTGGATGCGCAGCGGCTCGGCGACGATGTCGTCGACGCGCATGCGCGGGTCGAGCGAGGCGTACGGATCCTGGAACACGACGCCGATCCGCCGCCGCAGCGCGCGCAGCCGGCCGGCGTCGGCGGCGAGCAGGTCCTCGCCGTCGAGGCGAAAATGCCCGGCGACGCCGCGCCGCAGCAGGCGCAGCAGGGCGCGGCCGAGGCTGCTCTTGCCGCTGCCGCTCTCGCCGACCAGGGCCAGGCATTCGCCGCGGCGCAGTTCGAAGTGAACCCCGGCGACCGCCGGCGCCGGTGCGCGCGGGTAATGCACCGCGACGGCCTCGGCCTGCAGCAGCGGCGGCGTCGCGTCGGTGGCCGCCGGGGCGGCCGCCGGTGCGTCCGCCAGCCTGTCGGCGGCCAGCAGCTGGCGCGTATACGGATGCGCCGGCGCCGCGAACAGTGCCGCCGGACTGTCCCGCTCGACGATTTCGCCCTGCTGCAGCACGGCGATCTGCTGCGCGTGCCGGGCCACCAGCGGCAGGTCGTGGCTGACCAGCAGCACGGCCAGGCCGAGCTCGCGACGCAGCTCGCCGATCAGCAGCAGGGATTCCTCGGCCAGGCGCGGATCGAGGGCCGAGGTCGGCTCGTCGGCCAGCAACAGCCGCGGCCGGCCGGCGAGCGCGAGCGCCAGCAGCACCCGCTGGCGCTGGCCACCGGAGAGTTCGTGCGGAAAGCGCCGCAGCAGCGCCGGCGGGTCGGGCAGGCGCAGGCGTTCGGCCAGCGCCAGCGCTTCGGCACGGGCGGGGCCGGCATCGAGGCCGCGCAGCAGGCGCAGGCTCTCGACCAGCGGCGCGCCGACCCGGCGCAGCGGATGCAGGCTGGCGAGCGGGTCCTGCGGCATCCACGCGATCGCCCGTCCGCGCCACTGTCGCCAGGCCGCGTCCGGCGCGGCGAGGTCCAGCCGCGGCGGCAGCATCACCGTGCCGGCCGCGCGCAGTCCGGCCGGCAGCAGTCCGAGCAGCGCGGCGATCGTCAGCGACTTGCCGCTGCCGCTCTCGCCGACCAGGCCGAGGCATTCCCCCGGCGCGATCGTGAATGCGAGCGGGCCGAGCAGGCGGCGGGTGCCGGCGAAGACTTCCAGCCCGTCCACCGTGATCGCGGCGCCGGCATGCGCCACGACATCGCCACCGGTGGCGCTCACGGCGGCGCCCCGCGGCCGTCGAGCCAGTCGCGCAGGCCGTCGCCGAGGAACTGGAAGGCCGCCAGCGTCGCGACCAGGAAACCGGCCGGGAACAGCAGCGACCACGGCGCGGTGTCGAGCTCCTGGCTGCCCTCGTGCAGCAGGCCGCCCCAGCTCGCCGAAGGCTCGTCGACGCCGAGGCCGAGGAAGCCGAGGAAGCTCTCGACCAGGATCGCCTGCGGCAGGATCAGGCCGAGGTAGACCAGGGCCAGCGGCAGCAGGTTCGGCAGCAGGTGCCAGCGCAGCACCTGGTCGAAGCGGGCGCCGGCGGCGCGCGCGGCGAGTACGAACGGCGCCTCGCGCAGCCGCGCGGCCTCGGCGCGCACCACGCGCGCCAGATCGATCCACACATAGCCGCCGATCGCCGCCAGCAGCAGCCACAGCGAGCGCCCGAACAGGGCCAGCAGCAGGATCACGATCAGCAGGAAGGGCAGCGCCGACAGCACGTCGAGCACGCGCACCATCAGCCGCTCGATCCGGCCGCCCGCGTAGCCGGCGACCGCGCCCCAGGCCAGGCCGATGACCAGCGCGACCACGGTCGCCAGCGCCCCGATCGTCAGCGACAGCCGGCCACCGGCCAGCGTGCGCGCGAGGATGTCGCGACCGATCGCATCGGTGCCGAACCAGTGCCCGGCGACCGGCGCGACCGACAGCGCCTGCCAGTCCGGCGTGTGCGGGTCCGGCAGGGCGAGCAGCCAGGGGCCGAGCCAGCAGGTGGCGGCTAGCAGGGCGAGGAGCGCGAGGCTGGCGCGGGCGGGGTGCATCGATGAAGGAAAGTAGTGGATAAGAAGTAGGAAATAGAGGGGCGCGTGGGCGGTGGCGAGGGGATTGTGCGGCCCACTACTTGCTACTTCCTATCCACTACTTGCCAAAAAGGCCCAAGGCTCCGGAGGCGTATCATCTTCCGCAGACCCGACCCGGACACCGCAATGCCCTACCCCCACACCCGCCTCCGCCGCATGCGCCGCGACGATTTCTCGCGCCGGCTGATGCGCGAGCACCGCCTGTCCACCGACGACCTGATCCTGCCCGTGTTCCTGCACGAGCCGGCCGGGCGTGCGCCGGTGACGTCGATGCCGGGGGTCGAGCGGCTGTCGGTGGACGAGCTGCTGAAGGTCGCCGAACAGGCGGTGCAGCTTCGCATTCCGGCGCTGGTGCTGTTCCCGGTCACGGCGCCGGAGGCCAAGAGCCTCGACGCCGCCGCCGCCTGGGCCGAGGACGGCTTGGCGCAGCGGGCAATCCGCGCGCTGAAGAAGGAATTCCCGCGGCTCGGCGTGATCACCGACGTCGCGCTGGACCCGTACACGACCCACGGCCAGGACGGCCTGCTCGACGCCGACGGGTACGTGACCAACGACGCCACCGTCGACGCGCTGGTGAAGCAGGCCGTCTCGCACGCCGACGCCGGCGCCGACGTGGTGTCGCCCAGCGACATGATGGACGGCCGCATCGGCGCGATCCGCGAAGCGCTCGAGGCCCGCGGCCACTGCAACACCCGCATCCTCGCGTATTCGGCGAAGTACGCTTCGTCGTTCTATGGCCCGTTCCGCGACGCCGTCGGCAGCGCCGGCGCGCTCGGCAAGGGCAACAAGCACACCTACCAGATGGATCCGGCGAACAGCGACGAGGCCCTGCGCGAGGTCGCGCTGGATCTGGACGAGGGCGCCGACATGGTGATGGTGAAGCCGGGCCTGCCCTATCTCGACATCGTGCGCCGGGTGAAGGACCGCTTCGGCGTGCCGACCTTCGTCTACCAGGTCAGCGGCGAGTACGCGATGCTCAAGGCCGCCGCGCTCAACGGCTGGCTCGACGAGCGCGCCTGCGTGCTCGAATCCCTGGTCTCGATCAAGCGCGCCGGCGCCGACGGCGTGCTGACCTATTACGCGCTCGATGCGGCGCGCTGGCTGAAGGAGCAGGAGTCATGACCGATCGCTATGCCGTGTTCGGACATCCGGTGGCGCACTCGCTGTCGCCGCGCATCCACGCCGAGTTCGCCCGCCAGCTCGGAATCGACATCGAATACGGCATGGTCGACGTGGCGCCGGAAGGCTTCGCCGCCGCGCTCGCCGACTTCGCCGCGGCCGGTGGCCGCGGCGCCAGCATCACCCTGCCGCACAAGGAAGCCGCCGCGGCGCTGTGCGCCACGCTGAGCCCGCGGGCGCAGCGCGCCGGCGCCGCCAACACGCTGATCCGCCGCGACGGCGCCTGGGTCGGCGACAACACCGACGGCATCGGCCTGGTACACGACCTCACCGAGCGCCACCGCATCGACCTGCGTGGGCGGCGCGTGCTGCTGGTCGGCGCCGGCGGCGCCGCCCGCGGCGTCGCCCCGGGCCTGCTCGACGCCGGCATCGCCGAGCTGTGGATCGTCAACCGCACGCCGGAGAAGGCCGACGCCCTCGCCGACGCGCTCGGCGAACCCGAGCGCGTGCACACGATGTACTGGGACGACCTCGCCGGCGCCGGCGCCTTCGACACGATCATCGATGCGACCTCGGCCGGCCGCGGCGGCGGTGGCCTGAGCCTGCCGTTCTCGCTGGCGGCGCCACGCGCGCTCGCGGTCGACCTGAGCTATGGCGAGGCGGCGATCCCCTTCCTGGCCTGGGCCGGCGCCGCCGGCTGCGGCTGGCGCATCGACGGCCTCGGCATGCTGATCGAACAGGCCGCGGAACAGTTCCTGCTCTGGCACGGACGCCGTCCCGACACCGATCCGGTGCACACGGCGCTCGGCGCCCGCGCCGACGTCCTGCAGACCGCCGACTGAGGCCACCGCGATGACCGTCGATTTCCTGCTCGCCACCTTCTTCAATCTCGGCGTCAACATCGTGCAGACCCTGATCGCGCTGATCGTGGCGGTCCTGGGCCTGCAGTTCATCGACCACAAGCTGTTGCGCCACATCGACATCGAGCAGGAACTGGCGAAGGGCAACATCGCCGTGTCGATCTTCGCGTCGACGATCCTGATCTTCGTCGCGCTGGTCGTGGTGTTCGGCCTGCGCGGATGAACCCGCGGCGGTCCGGCGGCCGTTTCTGGCTGCTGCTGGTCGGCTCCGGCATCGGCGGCCTGCTGCTGATGCTGCTGCTGGCGGTCGTGCTGATCGGCCTGCAACTGGTGCTGCGTGGCGGACCGCCCGGCGATCCGGTCGACCTGACGCGACTGGGCGCCGACGGCCCCGGCGACGAT
This sequence comes from Arenimonas composti TR7-09 = DSM 18010, assembly GCF_000426365.1. Lineage (GTDB taxonomy): Bacteria > Pseudomonadota > Gammaproteobacteria > Xanthomonadales > Xanthomonadaceae > Arenimonas > Arenimonas composti. The sequence goes on from NZ_AUFF01000010.1 coordinate 64,527, forward strand.
TTCTCCGCACCCGCGGCGACGCGCCGCATCGAACTCGACGACGGCACCCGCATCGACGAGGCGCAGATCGCCCGCGAACTCGACCGCGCCGGCCAGGCCAGTACCTGGGCCTCGTTCACCTGGCTCTACCGTGGCGATACCGTCGCCACGATCGCGCCGGGCCTCGACCGCCGCCATCATTTCGCGCAGTCCTTCCTCGTCGGTTACGTGCCCTTTACCGACGTGCCGGCCTGGGTGCCGCTGTATGCGCTGTCGCAGCGCAAGGCCTACCAGTACGACCACGACCTCTACGACGGCGCGCCGGAGATCTGGCAGACCTCGCGCGAAGCCTTCCACTACCCGGCCGGGGATTGCGAGGACCACGCGATCGCACTCGCCGACTGGCTGATCGGGCTCGGCTACGAGGCGCGCGTCGTCATCGGCCAGGTCGACGGCGGCGGCCATGCCTGGGTCGTGCTCTTCGACGGCGGCCGCACCTACCTGCTCGAGGCGACCGACAAGCAGCAGCGGCGTGGCCAGGCCCTGCCGCTGGCGGAAACGCTGCCGAACTACCAGCCCGAGGCGATGTTCGACCGCGAGAACTACTGGGTGAACACCGGCGCGAAACGGACCGTCGACTACCGCGGGTCGCAGTGGCGGCTGGCGTCGCGCTTCGTCCGCGGCGAGGCGGGCGAGGTCATCGTCGTGCCCGGTGTCGAACCCGAACCGCCGCCGGGGGAGAAGAAGCTGCGGCGGCGCTGAGCGCGCGTGTTCTGGCTTACTCAGGATCGAAACCGATCCGCACGCCTTCGACCGTATTGCGCACCAGGCTGACCTGGAACAGTGCGGCGCCTTCGCGGCGCTTGATCAGCACGTCCTCGCCGTCGTCGCGCTCGATCTGGTATTGCGGACCGGCGGCGGCGCGCAGCGCTTCGGCGACCTTTTCGGCCACTTCGTTCTCGCCGTCGCTGCTGTCGATCGCCACCGCGACCTCCTGCGGGAAGCCGCCGTCGGGGGTCACCGACAGCACGATCTCGCCGGCCGACTCGGCGCCGCCGCTGAACTCCAGGCGCCACTTGTTCGACGGCACCGCGAACGCGGAAGCGCTGGCGATGATCAGCACGAGGGCGAGCAGGCCGGGGAAATCGACGAGCTTGAGTTTCATGGCGGGGACTCCGGTGGATGGCGGCAGTCTCCGGGGCCCCGGATCGTTTCGGCGTGAGCAGAACGTCGCGACTTCGTGAAGAAAGGAGCGCGCGGAAGCCTCCACTCACTCCTCTTCACTCTCCACTCAAGTACGCGTCCTTGAGCCGCACGTAATGCGCGGCGGAATAGAAGAGCTGCTCGACCTGGCGGTCGTCGAGCTCGCGCACGGGCCGCGCCGGATTGCCGAGCCAGAGTTCGCGCGAACGCACGATCTTTCCGGGCGGCACCACCGCGCCGGCACCGACGAAGGCGTGGTCCTCGACGATCGCACCGTCGAGCACGCGCGCACCCATGCCGATCAGGCAGGCATTGCCGATCGTGCAGGCGTGCACGATCGCGCCGTGGCCGATGGTGACGTCGTCGCCGATCAGCGTCGGCTGACCGCCGGGCTGGGTGTACGGACCTTCGTGCGTCACGTGGATGATCGTGCCGTCCTGGATGTTCGTGCGGGCACCGATGCGGATGTGGTTGACGTCGCCACGGATCACCGTGAACGGCCACACCGAACTGTCGTCGCCGATGTGCACGTCGCCGATCACGCAGGCCACCGGATCGATCCAGGTGCGCGCGCCGAGGGTGGGGAGGGTTTGGCGGAAGGGTCGCATGTTCATGAGACAGGAGGTAGGAGGTAGGAGGTAGGAGGTAGGAGGTAGGAGGTAGGAGGTAGGAGGTAGTACAGCGGAGTCCGCGCTTCGCGCGAGGAGGGAGTGCGGCGGATGCCGCGCACTCGTGATCGCGGCATTGTCCGCTACCTCGCCGCGAAGCGCGCGCTGCGCGCGGGGAGGTAGTGGAGCCGGGTTTCCCGCGGCGCCGCACCCGCGACGACTACCTCCTACCTCCTATCTCCTATCTCCTACCTCCTGGCCGTAGACTCGCGCCATGGACACCCCCGCCCCTCCCGCGCCCGACCTGTTGCCCATGCTGGAGCAGATGCGCGTCGCGCAGCGCCGGCAGCCGCCGGACTACGCCCAGCGCATGGCCGACCTCGACCGGCTCGGGCAGGCCGTGCGGCGCTACACCGACGACATCGGCAAGGCGATCTCCGCGGACTTCGGCCGCCGTTCGCGGCACGAGACCCTGGTCGCCGAGGTCATGGTCACGCTGGAGGAGATCGCCCACCTGCGCCGCAACCTGCGCCGCTGGATGCGGCCGCGGCGGGCGCCGGTCAATCTGGCCTTCCGGCCGGCGCGGGCCGAGATCCGGCCGATGCCGCTGGGCGTGGTCGGCGTCGTCGCACCATGGAACTACCCGGTACAGCTGGCGCTGATCCCGCTCGCCGACGCGATCGCGGCGGGCAACCACGTGATGCTGAAACCGTCGGAACACACCCCGCGCACGAGCGAGCTGCTGCAGCGCCTGCTCGCCGACGTCTTCCCGGCCGAGCGCGTGGCGGTGGTGATCGGTGGTCCCGAAGTCGGCGCGGCGTTCTCGCGGCTGCCGTTCGACCACCTGCTGTTCACCGGCTCGACCGTCGTCGGGCGCGCGGTGATGGCGGCGGCGGCGCCGAACCTGGTGCCGGTGACCCTGGAACTCGGCGGCAAGTCGCCGGCGCTGATCGCGCCCGGCTACCCGGTCGAGCACGCCGCCGAACGCATCGCCGCGGGCAAGTGCTTCAACGCCGGCCAGACCTGCGTCGCCCCCGACTACGTGCTGGTGCCGCGCGCCGAGCGCGACGCCTTCGTGCGCGCCTACCTCGCGAGCGTGCGCCGTCGTTATCCGAGCCTGGTCGCGAATCCCGACTACACCGCGATCGTCAACCACCGCCAGGCGCAGCGCCTGCGCGACTGCCTCGACGACGCCCGCGACCTCGGCGTCGTGGTGATGCAGCACCGTCCCGACCACGATCCGCCGCCGCCCGGTGTCGAGGTGCTGCCGCCGACGGTGCTGCTGGATCCGCCGGACGAGGCGCGGATCATGCAGGAGGAGATCTTCGGGCCGCTGCTGCCGGTGAAGAGTTACGACAGCCACGACGAGGCCATCGACTACATCACCTCGCGCGACCGCCCGTTGGCCTTCTATCCCTTCGACCGCGACCGTGGCCGCCTGCACCGGACGCTGGAATCCGTGGTCGCCGGCAGCGTCTGCGTCAACGACACCCTGCTGCAGTTCGGCCAGCATTCGCTGCCGATCGGCGGCGTCGGCCCGAGCGGCATGGGCCAGTACCACGGCCACGCCGGCTTCCTGACCTTCAGCAAGCCGATGCCGGTGTTCCGCCAGTCGCGTATCAACTTCCTGAAGTTCTTCGATCCGCCCTACGGCAAGCTCGCCGACGTCCTGACCCGCTTCCTCACGCGTTGACTTCCGCCGCCCCGCCCTTACGTCGGGGTAGCCGACAGAAGCACTGGACACGGATTCACGCGGATTGACGCGGATAAAGGCGGATACTGCGAATGCACTCACCGGGGGTGCCTTGGCGTCATCCGTGTTCATCCGTCTGCTCCGTGTTCATCCGTGTTCCTCACCTGATCCTGCAAGGAACCTGTATGTCCACCCACGCCAATCCGCTGCTCGCCGACGTCGAGCTTCCGTTGTTCTCGCAGATCGCGCCGGAGCATGTGAATCCGGCGATCGACGAGGTGCTGTCGGGGTTCAAGGCGGCGGTCGATGAACTGACGGCGGATCCGAAGGCGCGGGATTTCGCGTCGCTGATGGCGCCGCTGGAGCGCTGGGAGGAACGGCTGGGGCGGGTGTTCGCGCCGGTGTCGCATCTGCACGGGGTGAAGGATTCGCCGGAACTGCGCGAGGCCTACTCGGAGGCGATGGAGAAGCTGACCGAACACGGCAGCGAGCTCGGCCAGAACCGCGCGCTGTACGCGGCGGTGAAGGCGGTGCGCGAAGGTGCCGATTTCGCGACGCTCGATCGCGCCCGGCAGACCCTGGTCGAAGACAGCCTGCGTGGCTTCCGCCTGTCCGGTGTTGCGCTCGAGGAACCGGCGCGCACGCGCTTCCGCGAGATCGAGGTCGAGCTGACGAAGATCGAGACGGAGTTCGAGGAGTCGGTGCTCGATGCCACCGATGCCTGGACGCGGCCGCTGAGCGAGGCCGAGCTCGACGGCCTGCCGGCGAGTGCACGCGCGATGCTGCGGGCGATGGCGCAGGAGAAGGGCGTCGACGGCCATCTCGCGACCCTGAAGGGGCCGGTGGTGCAGGCGATCCTGACCTTCGCCAACGACCGTGCGCTGCGCGAGGAGGTCTATACCGCCTACAACACCCGCGCCTCGGAGCAGGGTCCGCATGCCGGCCGCTTCGACAACAGCGAGCGGATCGAACGCATCCTCGCGCTGCGCCACGAGTCGGCACAGCTGCTCGGTTTCGATTCCAGCGCGCACGTGTCGCTGGCCGACAAGATGGCCGGCACGCCGGAGCGGGTGCTGGGCTTCCTGCGCGAACTCGCGGCGAAGGCCAAGCCGGTCGCGATCAGCGAACTCGCCGCGCTGCGCGCCTTCTCGAGCAGCGAGTTCGGCATGAACGAGCTGATGCCCTGGGACATCGCCTGGGTGTCGGAGAAGCAGCGCGAGCAGCTGTTCGATTTCAGCGAGGAAGACCTCAAGCCCTATTTCCCGCTGCCGGCGGTGATGGCAGGGCTGTTCACCGTCGCCGAGCGGGTGTTCGGCGTGCGCCTGGTCGAGCGCCGCGACGTCGACACCTGGCATCCCGACGTGCACTTCTTCGACGTCGTCGACGCCGATGGGTCGATCCGCGCCGGCGTCTATCTCGACCACTACGCGCGCGCCGGCAAGCGCGGCGGCGCGTGGATGGACGTCTGCCGCTCGCGCCTGAGCGACGGCGAGGCGCTGCACCGGCCGGTCGCCTACCTGACCTGCAACTTCCCGCCGCCGGCCGAGGGTGGCGAACCGGCACTGCTGACCCACGACGACGTGGTGACCCTGTTCCACGAGTTCGGCCATGGCCTGCACCACATGCTGACCGAGGTCGACTGGCCGAGCGTCGGCGGCATCAGCGGCGTCGAATGGGATGCGGTCGAACTGCCGAGCCAGTTCATGGAGAACTTCGCGTGGCGGCGCGAGGCGCTCGACCTGTTCGCGAAACACTGGAAGACCGGCGCGCCGCTGCCGGACGCGCTCTACCAGAAGATGCTGAAGGCGCGGCATTTCCACGCCGGCCTGTTCCTGATGCGGCAGCTGGAGTTCGCGCTGTTCGATTTCCGCCTGCATCTGGAATACGACCCGGCGCGTGGGGCGCGGGCGCTGGCGCTGCTGGGCGAGGTGCGTGACGAGGTCGCGGTGGTGCGGCCGCCGGACTGGCACCGCGGACCGCATGCCTTCACCCACATCTTCAGCGGCGGCTATTCGGCGGGTTACTACAGCTATCTGTGGGCCGAGGTGCTGAGTGCGGATGCCTTCGCGGCCTTCGAGGAAGCCGGCGTGTTCGATGCCGACACCGGCGCCCGCTACCGCCGCGAAATCCTCGCGGTCGGCGGCTCGCGCCCGGCGCTGGAAAGCTTCGTCGCCTTCCGCGGCCGCGAGCCACTGCCCGAGGCGCTTCTGCGCAGCTACGGCCTCGCCGCATAACGGTGTCAGAGACAGTTCCGCGAAGAACTGTCTCTGACACCGTTACGGGACGGACACGGCGGCGCCGGTTAGCATTCGCCTCCCCCCAATGACTGTGCCGCGCACCGTTAATTGCGATTAACCGTGCCCGGCACACTTTCGCGATGCGCGCCGACCGCCGACTGCCGCTGATCATCGCCACCGCGCTGTTCATCGAGAACATGGACTCGACGGCGATCGCGACCTCGCTGCCGGCGATCGCCGCCGACCTCGGCACCGAGCCGATCGCGCTGAAACTGGCGCTCACCGCCTACCTGATCGCGCTCGCCGTGCTGATCCCGGTCAGCGGCTGGGTCGCCGACCGCTTCGGCGCCCGCAACGTGTTCACCGGCGCGATCGTGGTGTTCCTGCTCGGCTCGATCGGCTGCGCGAACGCCGACAGCCTCGGCCAGATGGTCGCGGCGCGCTTCCTGCAGGGCGCCGGCGGCGCGCTGATGGTGCCGGTCGGGCGGCTGGTGCTGCTGCGCGCGGTGCCGAAGGCCGACCTGGTGCGGGCGCTGAGCTGGGTGACGATCCCGGCCCTGGTCGCGCCGATGCTCGGGCCGCCGCTCGGCGGCGCGATCTCCACCTACGCCGACTGGCGCTGGATCTTCCTGATCAACCTGCCGATGGGCGTGCTCGGCATCTGGCTCGGCTGGCGTTTCGTGCCGGACCTGCGCGAACCGGTGAAGCCGATGGACTGGTTCGGATTCGCGCTGTCCGGCGGCGGCCTCGCGCTGGCGCTGTTCGGTTTCTCGACGCTCGGGCGCCACCTGGTGCCGCTGCAGATCGCACTGGCGACGCTGGCGCTCGGCGTCGCCATGCTCGCCGGCTACGTGTTGCACGCGCGCCGGCACCCGCATCCGCTGCTCGACCTGAAGCTGTTCCGCCTGCGCAGCTTCCGTGCCGGCGTCGTCGGCGGCTCGCTGTTCCGCATCGGCATCGGCGCCACGCCGCTGCTGCTGCCGCTGCTGCTGCAGCTCGGCTTCGGGCTGTCGCCATTGCAGTCGGGCCTGCTGACCTTCGCGTCGGCGATCGGCGCGATGTTCATGAAGACCATCGCTGCCGGTGTGCTGCACCGCTGGGGTTTTCGCCGGGTGCTGTGGGTCAACGCGCTGATCGGCGCCTCGTCGATGATCGTCTACGGCGCCTTCCGGCCCGAGACGCCGCACTGGCTGATCCTCGGCGTGCTGCTGGTCGGCGGCTGTTTCCGCTCGCTGCAGTTCACCGCGCTCAACGCGATCAGCTATGCCGACGTCGACCCGCCGCGCATGGGCCACGCCAGCAGCCTCGCCGGCATGATGCAGCAGCTGTCGCTGGCGCTCGGCGTGACGATCGGCGGCTATGCGCTGCAGGCGGCGGCCGGTCTCGGCGGCCGCGATCTCGGCGAGCCCGCGAACTTCACCTGGGCCTTCCTCGTCGTCGGTCTGGTGTCGGCGACGTCGGTCTTCCTGATGCGCCGCCTGCCGGCGGATGCCGGCGCCGAATTGGCCGGGCGCGCCGAAGTCGGCAAGGAAGTCGTCGAACAGAAACCCGAGCAGCGCACCGCGACCTGAGGCTCAGAACTCCACGACCAGCACCGGCGTGTGGTCGTCGGCCGCGGCGAGCTGCAGTGCCACGGCGGCACCGCCCGCGTCGCGCTGCAGCACGTTCGCCTGCGGGAAGGCGGCGCCGGCCGGCGCGGCGGCGACGCGGGCGACGGCCGCGCCGCGGCAGTCGAGCGCGACCGTCGTCGCGGTGGCATCCGGATGCGCTTCGCAGCGTGCCTCGATCGTGATGCCGACGCTGAACTGCGCATTCGCGGCGGCGGCGCGCGCATCGGCGCCGACGAGCGCGAGCAGGGCCAGTACGACGATGGCGATGACGGTCTTCACGGTGCCGCTCCCGGGCCTGCATCGGCCCCTTCGCGATCGAGTGCACCACGGGTGCACATCCGTCTCTGTCGTGCGCGTCACACTGCCGCCCGCGCTCTTCGCAATCCGTGACGGGTGCCGCCCTTCGCGCGTCCGCGCGTTTGACCGCCGTCAAGTTTTCACCGCCTTCGCGGCGATCCGTCCCTGTGCGCTTCGTCACGCAATGCGCGAGCCCGAACGGCCGCGGGGGGTGCGCGGGCCCGGCCTCCGCGCAGGACACGGGTACGCGGGCCCGGCCTCCGCGCAGGACACGAGCTCTTTTCCTCCGCGTGGCTCGGAAAAGACTCGTGCCCTGCGCGGAGGCCGGGTCCGGTTGTCTGCCGCGGTTCGGGAACCGGCAGCCCGGGCGCCCGCATCCTGCGAAGCCCGATGCGTTTCCTGCGCGAGTGCGGACGAACCGCCGTTCGTGGCGATCGGCAGCCGCGACATGTAGCGGGCCAGCCAGCGGTGACCGCGGAACATTCGTCGCGGTGTGCGTGCGTCCCGTCCTTCGAGGTCCGGGAATCGCGCCTCGAGGGGAACCTCGGTCGTGTGCCGGGCCGAACGCGGCCAGGACGTCGCCGCCCGGTTCGAATCGCTCCGCCGATTGCCGGTACTTCGGAAGCATCTCCTGGCGCCCTGCGGGCGCACCGCGGCGGAGCCGCGGGGAATGCCTCCGAAGACCGACAAGGCAACGGA
>NZ_AUFF01000011.1 GCF_000426365.1 Arenimonas composti TR7-09 = DSM 18010
TTGACCGGCTTTGCGGTGATGCGGATTGATCACAGAGAGTCACCGCGCTACCGGTTGTCGATCAAACCGCTTTCCTGGAGTTGTTCAGACCTTCCTTAACGCGGGAGAGCTGGGTGGATCTTAGGTCGCTGGACGACCTCGACCGGGATCATTTTGAAAGCCGACTCAAGCGGGGAAGCGCGAGGCGCGTCCTGTCTATGCCACCCGCACTGCTGCGCGAGCCATGGGCTGCGTGGCGGGAGCTGACGATACGCCGGGCCGCCAGGAAAAACACATTCGGGATGCGGCTGCACGGATGGATTGATGCCTGCAGCGGAAAGGCGCCTTCTCTGCTGGATGCAGACGCCTCAAGCCTCGGGAGCTCTCGACCGCACCATGGCAACCACCGCCATTCGCCCTCGTCGCGCACCTGGGAGTCGTGCAGCAGCGCGAACACGCGTACGACCTGCACCGCCGGCGGCGGCCGGCGATTTGGATGCCGTGGCCCGGCTCACGCCGGCTCGGCGCTCCAGTGGATCTCCTGCAGCAGCGGCCCCGGCGGCACGTCGGGCGCGACGATCACCTCGATGCGGTGCACGACCGCGATGCCGACGCGGTGCGCCGGATCGATCAGCGTCGGCGCCGGCGCCAGCGGAACGCCGTCGATGGCCACGCGCACGCCGGGCGGGGCCTCGGGCAGCCAGGCGCTGACCCGCGCGGCCGCCGGCGCGTCGACGTCGCCCTGCAGGCGCAGCAGCAGCCGGTGCCGGGCGCGCTCGGATTCCGCGCCGCCGGAATCGGCCGGCGATCCGACGAAATCGAAATGGAAGCGCAGGCAGCCGCGGGCCGCGGTCGGGCCGGCGCCCAGGCAACCGGCGAAGGCCAGCAGCAGGCCGCTGCGCGAGACGAAGCACGCGGCGCGCGAGCGCGCCCGGGTGGTGGATGCGGACATGGTCTCCTCCAGTCGTTCGGGTGGAAGCACGGAGGCGCGGCAACGTGCCCACCGTCCATCGCTGGAGGCGGATGCTTCGGCAACCCCGCTACCCTGGGCGACTCGCGCCTGTAGGCCGGAAGCTTTGCGTCCCCACCTTTCGATGGGTTTGCCGTTGTCGTGCGATTCGGATGTTAGTGGCGATCGCCGGATCGGGAAGGGAAGCGCGTCACGGCTTCGCGAATCCGTCGCGGTCGCCGCGGCTTCAGGCCGCGAGTTCGCTCCGGCGGCTCCGCCAGTCGGCCTCCCAGGCCACCAGCTCGGCGCCGGGCATCGGCCGGGCGACGAAGTAGCCCTGGGCGTAGGTGCAGCCCGCGGCGCGCAGGAAACGCCAGTCGTCGAGGTCCTCGACGCCTTCCGCGACGACGCGCAGGCCGAGCTCGCTGGCCAGGCGGATGTTCGACTGCACGATGGCGGCGAGCTGCGTGTCTCGGGCGGCCCCGTGCACGAAGCTGCGGTCGATCTTCAGCTCGTCGACGGGGAACTCGCGCAGCTGCGACAGGAACGAATAGCCGGTGCCGAAATCGTCGATCGACAGGCGCACGCGCTTGAGTCGCAGGCGGGTCAGGATGTCGAGCTGCAGCGTGCGGTCGGCGGCCATCTGGCTTTCGGTGATCTCCAGGATCAGGTGCTGCAGCGGCGCCCCGGCGCGCGCCGCTTCCTCGGCCAGGTGGTCGGGGAAACGCAGGTCCGAGAAATCCTTCGTCGACACGTTCACCGCGACGTCCCACTGCCGGCCTTCCGCGCGCCAGCGCCCGAGGTCGCGCAGCGCATTGGCGAGCACGGCGCGGCTGAGCTCGCTGATCACGCCGGCCTCCTCGGCCATCGGGATGAACTGGCCTGGCATCACCAGGCCGTCCTGCGGGTGCCGCCAGCGCACCAGCGATTCCATGCCGATCATCCGGATCATTCGAGAGGTTCCGGTAGGTGACCGCGCGCACCGCCGCTTCCCAGAAGGCCGTGTCGGTGGTTCCGCTGGGGGAGCTCAGCGTCAGCACCCGGCTGGACGGGTCGATGCTGGCGACGATGTCGCCGGTCCATGCGCCGGGAGCAAACAAAAGACGTCGTCGCCGGTGCCGTCCGGCAGGTGGATGCTGACCGCCATGATCGGCGCACCGCCGACTGCATACGTGGCGGTGGCGTCGAGCGGAACCGCCGCGCTGTCCTCGACGTAGATCAGCGGATCCAGGGAAACCGTCAGCACCGGCGGGGACTGCGCCTGCGCCGCGGCGCTCGCGACGAGCAGGACGAGGAAAAAAAGCCGGCCAACGACGTGGCCAGCGCGACGCAAGGCGCTCTGCGACATTCGGATTTCCCCCGATGCCGCGGCGCGCGGCGACGGACCGTGATCGCATTCCCCTGCGGTCGAGCGCAGGCTACGCGGGGGATTTTTCCGAAGTCATCCCCGAAACCGGGGGTTCGTCGACCTCGAGCAACGGGAAGTCGAGCTGCAGCAGGGTGCCGGCGGGGCCGGAGGCGACCTGCAGTTCGCCGCCGAGCCGGGCCGCGCGCAGGCGCATGCTCGCCATGCCGGTGCCGGTGACCGCCCTGCCGCTGTCGGCCAGGCCATGGCCATCGTCGCGCACCAGCACGTGCAGGCCGGCGTCGCCGCGCACGACACTCACCTGCAGGCTGCGGGCGCCGCTGTGGCGGCCGGCATTGGTCAGCGCCTCCTGCAGCAGGCGCAGCAGGTCGAGGCTGCGAGCGCCGCCGAGGTGCACGCCGTCGACGCCCTCGATGCGCCAGTCGACCGCGATGCCGATGCCCTCGAGCAGCATGTCGGCGCGGTGGCGCAGGTTCGCGAGCATCGCCGCGAGGTCGCCGTCGCCGGCGGTGGAATCGATGACCAGGCGCAGGTCCTCGCGCATCCGCCGCAGCACGTCGACGATCTCGGCGGTCGAGGTCGCCGCCGGCGCCTGGCGCAGGCGGTGGATGGCCGCGACCAGGGTGCCGCCGAAACCGTCGTGCAGGTCGCGCACCAGGCGCAGGCGTTCGTCGGCGCGTTCGTGCGCGAGTGCCGCGGCGTGCTCGCGGCGCAGCGTCTCGCCGAGGCGCGCGGTGGCGCTTTCCACTTCCTGCTGCAGTTCCGCATTGAATGCCTCGATGCGCCGGCGCGCGCGCGCGAAGCGGTGCGACAGCACGAAGGCGATGCCGATCAGGGTCATCACCGAGGTCCAGCTCAGCAGCCAGGGGCCACCCTGGTTCCAGCCCATGAACAGCGCATAGTCGTGTCCCGAGGCCAGCACCGGCAGCAACAGGCAGCCGGCCATCACCTTCTGCTCGGTCGCCGGCGAACGCAGCGCCTGCCACAGGAACCAGAAGATGCCGCCGAAGTAGATCGAGGTGCCGAGCAGCACCCAACCGTCGCGCTGCAGGCCCATCCACTGCGGCGCGACGGTCGCCGCGGTCAGCGCGAGCAGGCAGGCGTAACCGAGGATCCGCTCCAGCGCCGGCCGGCGCTGTTCGGCGAAGCGCAGCAGGAACATCGCCTGGGCGGCGGCCGACAGGATCCAGAAGACCGCGACCCACGCGAACCACACGCGGGTGTCGGCGAACGGCCACGGCGACACCGCGAGGAAGTAGTAGGGATAGATGCCGCCGGCGAGCTGGGACAGCGCGAACCAGCCGTAGACGGCGTCCTGCCGCCGGCTGAGCCAGATCGCCGCGAACAGCGCCGCCAGCACCAGGCGCATGCCGATGTCGGCGACGTGCAGGTGCACGCGGTCGACCAGCCGGAAGCGGTACAGCGGCTCGAGCGCCGCCGGATCGCCGACCCGCACCTCGGCCAGGCCCGGCCGGAACGCCGCATGCCCGGCGACCCGCACCAGCACCTCGTTCTCGCCCGCGCGCAGCACCGGCGCATCGAGCAGCAGGAAGCCCGGCTGCAGCCAGCCGCGTGAGAGCGGCTCGACCAGCGAGGCGTCGCTGGCGAGCCGCACGCCGTTGACGCTGACGGCGCCGGCGAAGGTGCCGTGATCGACCAGCAGCGCGGTCGGCCGGGTATCCGGCTGGGTCCAGCGCAGGCGGTACCAGACGCTGCCGTCGTGTCCGGGCCAGCGCTCGCCCCAGGCATCGGGCAGTTCGACCGCGGTCCAGCCTGCGCTCGGGACGGCATCACCGGCGCCGGCCGCCGGCGCCGCCTCGGCGTGCGTCAGCCGGCGCGTCTCGTCGGTGGGTGCCGGTGCCGGCGCGCAGGCCGGCAGCAGCACCAGCGCGAGCAGCAGGAGGGGCAGCCGGTACAGCGCCCGCAGCCGCAGCCGCGCCGGGGTCACTGCAACAGGCCCAGCTGCCTCGCTTCGTGCACCGCGGCGGTGCGGGAACCGACCGCGAGCTTGCGGTAGATCGACTTGCAATAGCCCTCGACGGTCAGCGGCGACAGCCCGACGAGGCCGGCGATCTCGCGGTTGCTGTAACCGCGGGCGACCAGGGTCAGCACTTCCATCTCGCGGGCCGACAGCGAGGGCGCGCCGGGCCGGTCCTCGCCGGACGGGCGGCTGCCCGAGGCCGGTGCGGTGACCAGCGCGAGGATGCCGCGGGCCAGGGCCGGGTCGATCGGGGCGCCGCCGCGGGCGACGCTGCGCAGCGACACCGCCAGCTCCACGTCGTCGCGCTCCTTCAGCAGGTAACCGGTGGCGCCGGCGCGCAGGGCGGCGAGCACGGTCTGGTCCTGGCCCCAGGCCGAGATCACGACCGAGGTGGTATGCGGACGCTCGGCATGCAGCCAGGCGATCAGCTCGCGGCCGTCGCCGTCGGGCAGGCCGATGTCGACCAGGGCCAGGGCGAAGTCGAGGTCGTCGAGCCGCGCCCGCGCTTCGGCGAGGCTGCCGGCGAACACGATGTCGATCGATGCGCCGGCGACCTCGGTCAGGAGCTCGGCCAGCCGGCGCTGGGTGGCCGGTTCGTCCTCGACGATGAGGGCCGGTGTGAGCGCCACGGGTAGTCCGTCCATGCCGTGCGAATGCCTTCGGAGAGTGAGGTCATTCTAGCTAACGCACATGGGTTGGCTGCGGATGACACGCTCCTGCGTTTTCGCCGGCTCCGGCCCGGGACCTCAACGGCAGCTGGCGCGGCGGCCCCGGGCGGCCTCGTAAACCGGGCCCAGTTCGCCGGCCCGGCGCTGCATCTGGGCGATGCGCGCGGTCGGGTCCGGATGGGTCGACAGGAACTGCGGCGGCCGCGATGGGCTGGCCGCCAGCATGTTCTGCCACAGGTTCACGGCGGCCCGCGGGTCGTAACCGGCATCGGCCATCAGGCGCTGGCCGACGATGTCGGCCTCGTCCTCCTGCACCCGCGAACCCGGCAGCAGGAAGCCGGTCTGGGCGAGGATCGAGCCGCCCTGGGTCGCGGCGCCGACGACGTTGTCGCCGTAGCGGGTGCCGAGCAGGGCACCGACCAGCTGCACCGCGCCCTGGGCGCCGGCCTGGCGGGTCAGGCGCTCGTCGTGGTGGCGGGCGACGACGTGCGCGATCTCGTGCGCGAGCACCGCCGCGAGCTGGTCGTCGTCGCGAGCCACCTGGAAGATGCCTTCGTAGACGCCGACCTTGCCGCCGGGCAGCGCGAACGCATTCGCCTCGGCATCGACGAACAGCGCGGTTTCCCAGCCCACCCGGCGCTGCTCCGCCGGCAGCCGCGCCACCAGTGCATCGACGATGCAGCGCACCCGCCGCGTCTGGACCGCATCGACGTTGTGCCGCTTCTGCTGCTTGAGCTGTTCGAAGGCCTGCGCCCCGAGCTGGTCGAGCTGCTGCTGCGACACCGCCCCGACGTACTGCGTGCGGCCGGTCGGTGAGGTGGTGGTCGCGCAGGCGGTGGCCAGCGTGGCGGCGAGGAGGACGGGAAGGAGGCGGGCTTTCATGGGCGGATCTTCGCGGCGGCTGGATCAAGGGCGCGTGTTGGGCGGCACAACGCAAGCAGGGGACAAGAACTAAAAACCAAGAAGTAAAAAGTAAGAATTAGAAAGTAGTCGTCGTGCTTCCCGCTCCCTACCCCTACCCCTACCCCTACTTCTTGTTTCTTATTTTTCATTTTTCATTTTTCATTTTTCATCTTTCATTTTTCATTTTTCATTTCCTGTTTCCGTCCCCCGCCCTCCCGCCCATCCACCCACCACGTCCACACCTGCCGCTCCATGCCGGTGGCGCCGAGGCGGGCGTAGAAGGCCTGGGCGCGGGTGTTGCCGGGCTGGACGGTCCAGCGGATGCTGCCGGCGCCCTCGCTGCGGGCGAGTTCGCGCACCGCCTGCATCAGTCGCTCGCCGACGCCCCGGCCGCGCGCGGCGTCGCTGACGTAGACGTCGTCGATCAGCAGGCGCGCATGCGCGGCCCAGATCGCGTAGGTGCGGGTGTAGCTGACGAAGCCGAGCGCCTCGCCGTCGGATTCGGCGATGAAGGCGCCGAACCGCTCCGCACCGCCCGGCCCGTCACGGCGCAGGGCCTCGCGGTCGATCAGCAGGTGGCGCACGTCGCCCTCGTATTCGGCCAGCGCGCGCATCAGGGCGTACAGCAGGTCGGCGTCGGCGGCGGTGGCGGCGCGGATGCTGATCTCTGGTTTCACGTCGAGGCCTGCTTCATGGGTGTGGCTTCCTGCAGTCGCGCGACCAGCCCACCCACCCGCCGCACCGGCCGCGCCAGCGCCGTCGCCAGCACCGCGTCGCCCGCCCACAGCGCGACCGACTCGCGGGCGCGGGAAACCCCGGTGTAGAGCAGTTGCCGCGACAGGATGCGGTGTTCGGGATCGGGCGGCAGCAGCAGGGCGACGTGGCGGTACTCGCTGCCCTGGCTCTTGTGGATCGTGATCGCGAAGGCCGCGTCGTGCGCCGGCAGCGCGCCTGGGGCGAGGGCGCGCAGGCCGCCGTCGGCCTCGAACCAGACCCGCAGGCTGCCGTCGGCATCGGCGAGGCAGAGGCCGATGTCGCCGTTGAACAGGCGCAGGCCGTAGTCGTTGCGGGTGACCATCACGACCCGGCCGGGATACCAGCCGGCGTCCACCGGCAAGGCCCAGTGCCGGCGCAGGCCCGCTTCGATCGCCGCGTTCGTGGCGACGGTGCCGAAGGGGCCGTCGCGCAGCGCGCACAGCAGCTGGCGGGCGGCGAGTGCGCGCAATCGCGTGCCCGCCGCGTGTGCCGCGGCCTCCGCTCCGGCCGGCAGCGGCGGTGGCGGGCCGTCGGCGGCGAGGCTCGCGATCCAGGCGCGCAGTTCGCGCTGCAGCGCCGGCGGATCGGCGACCGGGCGGCGCTGCGCCTGCCCGCCGGCGGCGGCGATCGCGGCCGCGAGCGCGGCGGGATCACCGTCGCGCACCGCTTCGTTGACGCCGACCAGGCGGGCGTCGGCGCGGAAGCTGTGGCGCAGGCGTACCAGATCCGGCGCGCCCGCGGCGGCGAGCACCGCCACCAGGTCGCCGAAGACCGCGCCGGCGCCGACCGAATCGAGCTGGTCGGCGTCGCCGACCAGCACCAGGGTCGCGGTCGGCTTCAGCGCCCGCAGCAGCGCGCGCAGCTGGCCGAGGTCGAGCATCGAGGCCTCGTCGATCACCACCACGCCGGCCTCGACCGGCGAGTCCGGCCCGCGCCCGTACAGCCCGCGGCGCGGCGACCACCCGAGCAGGCGATGCACGGTCGACGCCTCGGCGACCGGCAGCGCGTCGAGCAGGCGCGCCCAGTCCGCCGGCAGCTGGTCGCGCAGGCGCGCCGATTCCTGGCGCAGCGACTGCACGAGGCGCTGCGCCGCCTTGCCGGTCGGCGCCGCGACCGCGATGCCGTCGGCGGCGGCGATGTCGTCGCGCAACAGGCGCAGCAGCATGCGCAGCACCGTCGTCGTCTTGCCGGTGCCGGGGCCGCCGGTCAGCACGAACAGCCGGCGGCCGCCGACCGCGTCGACGGCGGCGCGCTGGGCGCCCTCGCGCGCGGGGTCGCCGCCGGGGAACAGCGACGCGAGCACCTCGGCGGCCAGCGGCAGCGGCGCCGCCGCGGCGCGGCGGGCGGCGACGAGACCGGCGATCTCGCGCTCGTGCGCGAAGTTGCGCCACAGCGCGAAACGGCCGCCGGCGTCGAGCACGAACGGCGTCGTCGTGGCGCCGTCGCCGACCAGCGGCTCGCCGGCGACCGCTGCGCGGGCCTCGTCGTCCAGCTGCAGCGCGGTATCGCCGTCCTGTTCGGCGAGCGCGGCGCGCGCGGCCAGTGTCGCCAGCCGCGGCGAGCCGCCGTGCGCCTCGACCCAGCGCGCCAGCGTGCGCGCCAGCGCCCACTGCTCGGGCCGCAGGCCGTCTTCGGGCAGCCGTCGCGGGGGGCGGGCGTCGTAGCGCAGGTGGCTCATGCCGGCTCCTCCACGCGAGCGGCGAACGCGGCGTCGACCGCGGCGACGAGGGCGTCCTCGAAACGTTCGGCGAAGACGCCGGCCCCCGGCGCCAGGCCGGCGGCGCGCACGAACAGGTAGACGTAGCCGCCGAGGTGGCGGGCCGGATCGAAACCCGGCAGCCGCTGCCGCAGCAGCCGGCGCAGCGCGACCGTGTAGACCAGCGCCTGCAGGCGGTAGTGCGCGTGGTCCATCGTCGCGCGCAGCGCCGCGCCCTGGTAATCCGACAGGCGTTCGCCGAGCCAGTTGCCCTTGTAGTCGAGCACGTACCAGCGGTCGGCGTGCTCGAACACGAGGTCGATCGCGCCGGTCATCAGCCCGCGCAGGCGCGACAGCGACAACGGCGGCAGCAGGTCCGGCTCGCCGTGCCGGGCGCAGGCCGCGCGCAGGGCGTCGACGCGGACGTCGTCGAGCGGGAAATGGAAGCTCATCTCGGCGCGCTGCGCCGTCGCCGGCACCTCGCCGAGGCGCAGCCCCGGCGCCAGTTCGGCGGCGAGCGCGCCGTCGAGACGCTCGCCCAGGCGCGCCGCCAGTTCCGGCAGCGGCATCGTCGCGGCGACGCCGGCCTTCGCCAGCGCGCCGGCGATCATGCCGGCCTGCTCGCGCAGCGGGCGATCGAAGGCGCGGTCCTCGAATACCGCGTGCAGCGCGTTGCCGAACGCGGTGCCGCGGCTGCCGGCGAGCGCGAGCAGGGCCGGATGCGGTTCTTCCGCGGCCGGCGCCAGCGGATCCGGCGCGATCGCATCCGGCGCCGGCATCGCCGTCGCGACGATCACCTCAGCGGCCAGCGCCTCGTCGTCGGCCGGCGCTTCCTCGACGCCGGCGCGGGCGGCACCGACCAGGGCCGAGAAGCTCAGGCGCATCCGCGGCGGCGGCGGTGGCGGCAGCACGCGGGCGCGGCGGGGCGCGGTCAGGCTCGGGTCGGCGGCCAGGCGGGCTTCGTCGCGCGGCCAGCCGTCGCGCCATTCGATGCAGGGCAGGCGCGCGCGCTCGACGGTCAGCAGCGTCTGCACCATCGCGTCGAGCGGCGAGCGGTCGGGATCGACCTTCGGGCTCTTCGCCCGCGCGTTCGCCGGGCGGTCCGGCGGCAGCGTGTAGACATGGCAGGCGTGCACCGCGCGGGTCAGCGCGACGTACAGCGTGCGGAAGCGCTCGTCCTGGCCGTCGCGGCAGGCGCGCGCATGGTCGTCCGGGGCATACGACAGCCGCCGGCCGGGTTCGTCGTCGTGAGCGACCAGCCACGGCGGCGAGGCCCGCTGCGCCTCGTGCGCCCACGACAGCGGCAGGAACACGATCGGGAACTCCAGGCCCTTGCTCTTGTGCAGGGTCAGCAGCTGCACCCGGCGGGCATCGGATTCGATGCGCAGCTGGCGTTCGTCGGCGGCATCGTCGTCGCCGCCGTCGCCGTCGCGCTGGGCGGCGAACCAGGCCAGCAGTTCGCGCGGCCCGGCGACTTCGGCGGCGTGCTGCTGCAGCAGTTCGCCGAGATGGCGCAGGTCGGTCAGGTCGCGTTCGCCGCTCGGGCCGGCGAGCAGGCGGCCCGCTGCCGCTTCGGCCAGCTGCATGACCACCGCGAGCACGCCGCGCCGCTGCCAGGTCGCGCGCAGTTCGCGCCGGCGTTCGGCGGCGGCCTGCCAGGCGGCGGCATCCTGGTCCAGCGCGGCGACCTCCGCGATGCCGGCGCCCCACAGCCCGGTCAGCATCGCCGCGCGCAGGGCGCCGTCGTCGTCGTCGGCCAGCAGGGCCTGCAGCACGACGTGCAGCTCGAAGGCCCAGTCGCCGGCGAACACGCTGTCGCGGGCGCCGCCGACGCAGGGCACGCCGCGGGCCTGCAGCAGGGCCCGCAGCGCGACGATGTCGCTGTTGCGCGGCAGCAGCACCGCGATGTCGCCCGGCGCCAGCGGGACGCCGCCGAGCGCGTGCCGGCCGTCGGCGAGCATCGTCGCGATCTGCCGCGCGCAGGCGGTCAGCGCCGCGCGCCGGCGGGCGGGCGCGCTGCCGGGGTCGTCGGTTTGATGGTGCAGCACCAGCGGACGGGTGACCGCGACGCCGTCGATCGTCAGCGGCGTCGCGTCGGCGCGGCCGCTGGCCAGCACCGGCTCGACGACGATGTCGCAGCCCGGACTGCGCCCGAGCGCCGGACCGGCGTGTTCGAAGAAGGCGTTCACCGCGTCGACGCAGGCGCGGCTGGAGCGGTGGTTGGTGGCGAGCGTCAGCGCGTGGTCGGCGTGGCTGCGGGCGCGCCGGTAGGCGAGCGGATCGCCGCCGCGGAAGCCGTAGATCGCCTGCTTCGGGTCGCCGATCATCACCAGCCGCCCGCGCTTGCTGCCGTCCGCCTCGCGATAGACGCGGTCGAGGATGCCGTACTGCAGCGCGTCGGTGTCCTGGAACTCGTCGACCAGCGCCACCGGCCAGTCCGCGAACAGCGCGTCGGCCAGCAGCGGCCGCGCGACGATCGCCGCATGCGCCTGCCGCACCATCTCGTCGAAGGTCGTCTGCCCGCGCGCCGCCAGGCGCTCGCCGCGCCAGCGTTCGGCCTGTTCCTGCTGCGCCTTCCAGAAGCGCAGGCGCGGGCGGCACAGCGCCGCCTCGTAGCGGGCGAAGCGGGCGCGGAGTTCGACGATCAACGGTTCGGCGATGAAGGCCTGCTGCCGCGCCGGCGCGATCTGGTCGGCGACGTCGAAGCGGCGCAGATGCTCGGGCGCACTGTCCTTCAGCGCCGCATCGTCGCCGCACAGGAAGTCGGCGAAACCGCGCAGCGCGTTGGCGAGCGCGGTCTTGCGCGACTGGAACAACGCCCGGTCGGCGAGCAGCGCGTGCACGCGCCCGGCGAAGTCCGCCGGCGTGTCCGCGCGCAGGTCGTCGAGCAACTCGCCGTCGGCGTCGATGCGCACGCCGGGACGCAGCACCTCGCGAAGCGTGCGGGTGAACTGATGCAGGCTCGGCCTGGCGATGCCGGCGGCCTCGAACGGATCGCCGTCGTCGCCGTCGCCCTGGTGCAGCACGCGCCACGCGTCACGCGCGAGCTCATCGAGCAACGCCTCGCCGGAGGTCGGTGCGCCCGGCTCGAAATCGCCGCCGCCCTCGAGCGGATGCTCGGCGAGGATCCGCCGGCAGACGCCGTGCAGGGTGCCGATCGGCGCGCGGTCGAAGTCGGCGAGGGCCAGGCGCAGCCGGCGCAGGTCCTCGCGGCGGGTGGGCTCGTCGGCCCAGCGCGCGTGCAGCCAGGCCACGTCGTCCGCCTTCTGCTCCCCCGTAGGAGCGGCTTCAGCCGCGATGCCTTTCGACATCGCGCCTGAAGGCGCTCCTACAGCGGGGGGCGCGGCGGCGGCGGCCGCCGCCGTCGTCGTCAACCGTGTCCGCAGCCGCTCGCGCAGCTCCTGCGCGGCGGCATCGGTGAAGGTGGTGACGACGATCTGCTCGACCCGCAGCGCCGGCGACGATTCCAGCAGCAGGCGCAGGTAGAGCACGCCGATCGTCCAGGTCTTGCCGGTGCCGGCACTGGCCTCGACCAGCGAACGACCGCCGGCATCCAGCGGCAGCTCCCGCCAGTGCCGCACGCGGATCGGCGGCGCGGGCGCGCTCATGCGCCCTCCTCTTCCGCCGTCAGCGGCCACAGGATCGCCTCGGCGAGCCGGCGCGCGCGCAGCCGCAGCGCAGCCTCCTCGCCGCTGCCTTCCGCGAATCCCAGCCCACGTCCGAGCAGGCGTGCGTAGCCCGGCGTGTACGCGCGCTCCTGCTGCCACGCCTCCTCCGCGTCGCGACCGGTGACGACGGCGGAGGCGGTGCGCGGGAACCACGTCGGCGGCGGCGCGACCGCGTGCTCGAGCAGCGTGGACACGTGCTGCTCGAGCGCGCCGGACAGGAGCTTGCGCAGGTCCGCGTCGGCGTGGACCCACGCCTCGTCCCATTCGGCGATCGCCCGCTGCCACGGGTAGCGCTCGCCACGCGCGCGCGCCGAATGCTTCAGCAGCAGGCACAGGCGCACCCGCCGCTCGGCGTTCTCCGGCGCCAGCCGCAGCAGCGCCCAGACCAGGAACAGCGGCAGGCGTTCGCCGAAGCCGAGATCGTGTTCGCGATCCACATGCGGGAAGGCCGCGAAGACCCACGCGATGCCGTCGCGTTCGTGCACGCCCGACGGCCGGCCGTCGATGCGGTAGCGACCGAAGTCGCGGCGCAGCGGCGCGTCCGCGAACTCGTCCGCGAGCACGGGGCTGAACAGGCTGGTGGTTTCCGGTCGCTCTTCGATCGCGGCGAGAAGGATCTGCGCCCTCTCGACCTCGCCGGCCCAAGCGCGTTCGCCGAGTCGGCCGGCCGGCAGCACGCCGCCGCGCACGAGATGCCGCGGCGGCGACGGGTCGATGCGGCGGGCCGGATCGCGCAGCGCCGCGAGCAGCAGGCCGCGGGCGGCGCGGTCGAGCGGCGCCAGCGTTTCCTCCAGCGGTTCGTCCTCGGCCAGCGCCTCCTCCTCGAGGCCGTCGAGGCGGGCGCGCAGGTCACGCGCCAGCCGCGCCTTCGCCGGGTCGCGGAAGCGCTGGCGCAGCTCGTCGAGCTGCAGGTGCACCGGCGCATCGCCGTCGTGCGCCGGCGGCGCCGCAACGTCGGCACCGGCACCGGCACCGGCACCCGCAGCTTCCGGCGCGGCACCGCCCTTGCCCACCCCGCTCCAGCCGGCCGCGAAGGTGTAGAGGCGCGGGTCGCCGCCCTCCGCGTAATAGCGCGCGTCGAAGGGCTGCAGCGGATGATCGACGCGCCAGTCCGGCGGCGGCGTGACGCCGCCCGCGGCAGGCTTCGGCGGCGGAGGCAGCGCCGCCATCAGTTCGACCAGTGGCGCCGCCGGATTGCGCAGGCTGTCGTCCTTCGCGTCGCGGCCGCGCCAGCTCAGATGCAGGCGGTCGCGCGCCGACATCACGGTTTCGAGGAAGAGGTAGCGGTCGTCGCTGCGGGTGTCGCGGTCGCCGAGGCGGCGCAGGCCAGGGCGACGGATCGGGTCGAGACCGGCGTCGACGTCGTTGCGCGGGAACTCGCCTTCGTCGAGGCCGAGCACGGCGACGATGCGGAAGGGAATCGCGCGCTGCGGCACCATGCCGCAGACCGTCATGCCGCCGGCGAGGAAACGCTGGCGCGCCGACAGCGCATCGAGCTTCTCCTCGATCCAGCGCCGCACCACCGCGTAGGACAGCGGCGGATTCTCGCCGGCGTCTTCCGGTTCGGCGGCGAGCGCGTGCAGGATGCCGCGCAGGGTTTCCATCGCCGTGCGCGAGCCGTCGTCGGCAGGATCCGGCGCGATCAGCGCATCGAGGCGCTCCTGCAGCCGCGCCGCCCAGTCCTTCGCGCGCAGCGCGGCGGCGGCATCGGCGCGCATCGCCGCGAGCTGCTGCAGCAGATGGTCGAGCGCGGCCAGGCCCGGCGCGCCACCGGCAGCGACCGCCGGCACGGATGCGATTTCGCTGCCGTCGGCGAGCGCGTGCACGGTGACCGCGTCCTCGTCGCCGTGCACGAAGGCCGACACCAGCCGGTCCATCGCCCAGGCCAGGGTGTGTTCCTCGCGCGCCGGCACGCCGAAGGCGGCGCGGAATCCGGGATCGAGCGCCCACGCGGCGCGGGCGTCGCCGAGCCGGCGCGCCAGCGTCGCGATCGCGTCCTCGTCCAGGCCGAGGCGGCGGGCGACATCGGGCTGCGCCAGCAGGTCGACGAGTTCCGGCGCCGTCGCCCGCGACACCGGCAGCGCCAGCACGCGGCGGAACGCGGCGAGCAGCGGCGAGGTGTCGGCGACGGCGACGTCGGCGAGATGCCAGGGCAGCGGCTGCGCCGGATCGCCGGCCGGGCCGAACACCACCGGCAGCAGCGGCACGTAGGCGCGGATGTCGGGCGCCATCACGACGATGTCGGCGGGTTCGATCGTCGGGTCGTCGACACGCGCCTGCAGCAGGGCGTCGCGCAGCACCTCGAGTTCGCGCAGGCGGGTATGGCAGCGGTGCACGCGCAGCGAGGGATCGGCGCGGCGCTCGGCCGGCGCGCGCGGATCGTCCGCGGCGAGCGCCGGCTCGAGGCGGCGGATGCTTTCCTGCAGCCGGTCCAGCAGATGCTTCGGCGCGTCGTCGCGCTGGTCGTGGTGGTTGCGCAGGTCGAGGTCGATCGGCAGCTCCTGCAGCTGCAGCAGGAAGTGCTGGCCGAGCCGGCCCCAGGCGGCGAGCAGCGGGTGGTCCTGTTCGAGCAGGAGCGCCTCGCTCTCCTCGCTGTAGGGCGCTTCGGCGAGCTGGCGCAGGCGTTCGCGTTCGCCACGCAGGCCCATCCAGTATTCGCGGCAGGGATCGGGCACGTGGAAGACCACCGGCCGCCAGCGCGCCAGCGCCGCGAACACCTCCAGCTCCGCCGGCGCCAGGTGGCTCAGGCCGAAGACGTGCAGCGGGTCGTCGGGCAGCGCCGGCGGTGCGCCCTGCTCCAGTTTCCTGCGCAGCGCCTCGAGCTGCTCGCCGCGGTGCGGGTGCGGGCGCAGGCGACGGTACAGGCGGCGCCACAGGCCCGGATGGAAACCTTCCTCGGCGAAGGCGCTGCGGCCCGCCGCCCAGGCGCGCAGCCAGTCCGGGCGGTAGGCCATGTACTGGCCGTGGATGCGCGCGAGGCGGTCGGCGAGCTGGAAGCGGCGCAGGCCGTCGTGGTCGTCGGCGAGCGCGGCTTCGAGCACCGGGTCCCCGGGCTCGGCGAGCAGGGCGTGCAGGTGCCAGCGCAGGGTCTCGCGACGCCAGGCCTGGTGCGAGGTCGCCTCGGTACCGAGCACCTCACGGGCCAGGCCGTCGAGGAAGGTCGACGGCAGCACGATATCCAGGTTGGCGACGATGTCTTCGCGACCGCGGTGCCTGGCCAGCGCCCCGGCCAGCCACTGGCGCATGCCCGGGTGCGCGGCCACCACCGTCTGCGGCTGCAGCGGCGAGGCCGGCGCCTGGCTGCGCAACAGCTCGTCGAGCGGCGCCAGCAAGGCCTCGAGGCGGCTGGCGCGCAGCACGATCAGGCGGCCAGGGACCGGGGGAGTCGTCATCGTGGCGGTAAGGGTGTCGGGCACGGTCGGATCCACTCAACGGTACCCGACACCGTCAAGCGGTGTCGTCGCCGGCCTGGCGGTCCTGGTCGTCGAAGACGACCGCGGCGGCACCACCGCGGCGCCGGCCGATCTTGTCCGAGGCCGCCGCCCAGGCGCGCTCGCTGCCGCGGGCCGACTTGCTGAAGGCCAGCCGCGATTCGTAGACGACGCCGAGGTCGCCGGCGTCGGCGAAAGCGCCGAGGTCGGCGCTCAGGAACACGAAGTCCCAGCCGAGCTTCTTCTTGGCCTCGATCAGCGCCATGACGCGGTCGCGGCGGAACTCCCGGCTGGCGTTCTCCATGCCGTCGGTGACGACGACGAAGATGACCTGCCGCGGGCGTTCCGCCTCCGGCAGCCGCGCCAGCCGCAGTTCGAGGTCGAGGATGCCGCGGCCCATCGCGTCGTAGAGCGGCGTCGAGGCGCGCGGTACGTACTGCTCGAGCGTCAGCGGCGCGACGGTGGCCAGCGGCGCGGCGGCGTGGATCACCTCGTAGGGATCCTGGGAGTCGAACTGGACCAGGGTGAGCGTCGCCTGGCCGGGCAAGGCCTGCTGGGCGGCGAGGAAGGCGTTGAAGCCGCCGACGACGTCGGCGCGGATGTCCTGCATCGAACCCGTGCGGTCGAGCAGGATCGTGATGTGGCTGCGGTCGGTCATGGCGGTTCCCCTCGGATGGCGGATCGACAGCCTCCCCCACCGCCGTCGCACCGCCTGAGACCGGGGACGTACCCCGTCAGCTTTTTCCTACGGGGTACGTCCCCGTTAGCATGGGGCTTCAGCGTTCGGGGGGACGCATGCCGAAAATCGCCGAGCTCAGGCTCCGCCACCGCCATCGCCGCGCCACGCAGCCCGAGTCGCTGCGGGTCCGGGTGCACCGCGCGATCAGCTGGCTCACCGCCGCCGAGCGCATCTCGGGCGACCCGGATGCCGAATTCCTGTTCCTGTGGATCGCCTTCAACGCCGCCTACGCCAGCGAGTTCGGTTTCGAGCACGGCGAACGCGAGCAGACCCGGGCCTTCGTCGAGCGCATCGTCGACCTCGACCGCGAGGGTCGGCTGCAGGACGCGCTCTTCCGCCAGTTCACCGGGCCGGTGCGCACACTCATCGAGAACCGCTTCGTCTTCGCACCCTACTGGCGCGCGCTGCGCGACCACGACGGCAGCGGCGCCTGGGAGGAGAAGTTCGCGAAGGCGCGCAAGTTGGCGCTGCAGGCGCTGCTGGAGAAGCGCACGGCGGTGCTGCTGTCGATCGTGCTCGACCGCCTGCACGTGCTGCGCAACCAGCTCGTGCACGGCGGCGCGACCTGCGGCAGCAGCGCCAACCGCGCCCAGCTCAACGACGGCGTGCAGATCCTGCGGGTGATCGTGCCGGTGGTCGTCGCGCTGCTGGTCGAGCTCGAGGACGACCCCTTCGGTGCCGTGGCCTATCCCTATGTGCATGACTGACGGCCGCGCGCGCGGCCGGCGCCGGCTCGACCGCTAGCCGCGCGCGTCCGCCACCGCGAACAGCGGGTTCCACAGCAGTTCCGGGACCGCATCCGGCCCGCAGTACACCACCGCGTTCTGCGCGAATGCCGCGCACAGGTTCGCCGCCGCGGCGCGGTCCGGGCCGGGCACGAGCAGGCTCTGCTCCGGCACGCGGCCGCTGCCGTCGGGAACGCCCGCGCCCTCTTCGAACCCGAGGCCCGACCCGCGCAGGTGGCGGCGCAGATGGTCCAGCGCCCGCGCGTTCCATTCCAGCGGCCGGTCGTCGCCGAACGGGTTCCAGGCGGTGATGAATACCGACGAATCGACGCCGCGCCGTGCATGCAGGTCCCGCAGCGCCTGGCTGTGCACGCCGATCCGCAGGTCGATCGTCGGCGTCGTGTTCACGCGATAGGTCGTGGCGCGATAACACGACTCGCATCCGCGCGCCTTCGCGCCCGCGTCCTTCGCCGGCCAGACCGGCGCCACCTCGCCGACCCACGCCGCCTGTGCCGGCGTCTCGACCGCGAAGCGGCTGCGCGCCGCCCGCACGCGCGCGATCGCCGCGCCGGCGGCGAGTGCGGGTTCGAGATGCCGCGCCAGCCACGCCGCCACCGTGCCGGCGCGGCCCAGCCCGCCCTTGCAATGCACGAACACGCGGCCGCCGTCGCGCAGGCCGGGCACGACCTCGCGCGCGACCGCCGGCCAGCGGGAGAGGAAGCGGTGGTCCGGGGTGGACTGGTCGGTGATCGGCAGCGGGAACCAGCGCATTCCGGCCGCGTCCACCTCCTCGCCCAGCCGCTGTACCCGCAGCGCGACGAACTCGTGGTCCTCGATCAGCGTCAGCACCTGCGCCGCGCCCCAGTCGCGGATCGCCGCGAAATCGGTCGCCAGGTCGCGCGCCCACGGCCCGCTGGCGCCGTCGGGCTGCACCTTGCCCGGGCAGAAGGACACGCCGACGAGGCCGGCACCGGCCTTCACTTCGGCGATGCGCAGCGGGTGCGAGTCGCTGGTTCGGCTCATGGCGCCAGCGGCCGACAGACCGGCAGGGTCGCGGCATCGAGCACGGCAGCCGGCAGGCGGCCCTGCAGGGCGGCGACGCGCTCGTTCATCTGCTGCGCGATCGCGGTCAGCAGCAGATTGGCGTTGCGGGCGCCCGCCACCGCCTCGCGCAGGCGCCAGAGGCGTTCGGCGGCGTCCGGCTCCGGCGCCCAGGCGAGCGTACGCAGCAGCGTCCACAGTTCCTGCTCGCGCTGCGACAGCGCGTTGTATTCGGCGATGCCCTGGTAGACCTCGCCATAGGTGCGCGCGAGTTCGGGGCCGTGGTGGCGCGACAGCAGTTCCGGCGCGGCGCCGCTCCAGGCGCCGCGGCTGGAGAACAGGTAGGGCGGGCGGCCGACGTCGCCGAGCCGCGGCGGCGACGCGGCGGCGAGCGCGGACTCGATCTCGTCGAGCCGCTTCTCGATGCAGGGCGACACCTGCGCGCGGACCAGGAACAGCGAGGCCGCGTCGGCGATCTCGCTGTCGAGCGTGGCACGCGTCGCCGCGAGCCGTGAGCGTTCCTGCCAGTCGAGCACGCCCTGTTCGAGGATCAGCGCGGCCAGCACGCCGAGCATCACGACGAGGAATTCGCCGAGGACGTGCCGGCGGCGCCGGCGTGGTTGTCTGGCTTCGTGCATGTCCCCTCCGGGCCGGCGAGCCCTATGCCGGTTCGGGGAATTTACGCCGGGTGTGGGTTGTTCGCGGCTGAAGCCGCTCCTACAGGGGGGAGGGCGGTGGGATGCGGATGTGGCCTTCCATGAGGACGCGGGCGCTGCGGCTCATCACCGCCTTGCGCACCTGCCACTGGCCGTCGATCTGGGCGACGTCGGCGCCGACGCGCAGGGTCCCGCTCGGATGGCCGAAACGCACGACCTCGCGGGCGCCGCCGCCGGCCGCGCGGTTGACGACGGTGCCGGGCACCGCCGCCGCGGTCGCGATCGCCACCGCGCAGGTGCCCATCATCGCGTGGTGCAGCTTGCCCATCGACAGCGCGCGCACGTTGAGGTCGATGTCGCCGGCGGCGATCGCCTTGCCGCTGCTGCTGAGGTAGTCGCGCGGTGGCGACACGAAGGCGAGCTTCGGCGTGTGCTGGCGCTTCGCGGCCTCGGCGACGTCGGCGATCAGGCCCATGCGCACGGCGGCGTGGGCGCGGATCGTCTCGAGCTTCTGCAGCGCCGCGCGATCCTCGTTGATCGCCGGCTGCAGCTCGTCGCCGCGGTAGCCGAGCGCCTCGGCATCGAGGAATACGGTCGGGATGCCGGCGCTGATCATCGTCACTTCGAACGCGCCGATACCGGGCACCTCGAGGGTGTCGACGAGGCTTCCGGTCGGGAACATCGCCCCACCCTCGCCTTCCCCGTCGTCGGACGGATCGATGAACTCGAGCACGATCTCCGCCGCCGGGAAGGTGACGCCGTCGAGCTCGAAATCGCCGGTTTCCTGTACCTGGCCGTCGCGGATCGGCACGTGGCAGACGATGGTCTTGCCGATGTTCGCCTGCCAGATGCGCACCGGAAACACGCCGTCACGCGGCAGCCGCGACGGATCGATGAAGCCGTTGGCGATCGCGAACGGCCCGACCGCGGTGCTGAGGTTGCCGCAGTTGCCCGACCAGTCGACGAAGGCGCTGTCGATCGCGACCTGGCCGTAGAGGTAGTCGACGTCGTGATCGGGCACCGACGGCGGCGAGATGATCACGCACTTGCTCGTGCTCGAGGTCGCCCCGCCCATGCCGTCGGTGTGCTTGCCGTAGGGGTCCGGCGAGCCGATCACCCGCATCAGCAGCGCGTCACGCGCCGGGCCCGGCACGCGCGCCCCTTCCGGCAGGTCCTGCAGGCGGAAGAACACGCCCTTCGAGGTGCCGCCGCGCAGGTAGGTGGCGGGGATGCGGAGCTGGGGTCGGTGCGTGGTCGTCATGGGTTCACGGTCGGGGTGGGAAGGGCGGGCGTGCCGCGCTCAGTGGTAGTCGTCTTCGCGCTGGTGGCGCACGGCGAGCACGGTCACGGTGCCGGCGTCGGTGATCTCGAACAGCAGCACATAGCCCGCGCCGCCGAAGGGAATCACCAGTTCGCGCAGCAGGGGATCGGCCGGGTCCGCCTTGCGGCAGGCGAAGGGCATGTCGGCGAGCAGGCCGTAGCCCCGCTCGATCGCTGCGCGAGCGCGACATGCCGCGCGTTGATCGACGCGGGCGAGGAAGTCCAGCAGGCGTTCCAGGTCCTCCTGCGCGGCCCTGGCGATGCGGACCTGGAAACTCACCGCCCGGCGGGAGCGTGCGCGGTGAGGATCGCGTCGAGACGCGCCAGCGATTCGTCCACGGTGAAGTACGCGCCGGTCTGCCGGGAGTCCTCACGCGCTGCCAGCCCGCGGGCGATGAACTCGGCCTGGTTGCGGCGCCGGTTCACTTCGTCGCGCAGGGATTTCTCCATCAGGCCGGACAGGCTCTCGCCCTGCTGGAGCACGGATTCCGCCGCCTGGCGAAGTTCGGGCTCCACGCGAAGGGACGGCAGGGTGGCGGTTTTCATCGGAGCCTCCGGTTGCGTCGCAATTGCGACGCAACTCTAGCACGGGTCCCGGTCGGCCGGCTCGCGACGCGCCCACCGCACCAACCCCAGCGCGATCAGCGTCTGCCCGCTGAAGTACAGCGTGACGATGACCAGCACCGCGTGCGGGAACGGCGCCGCGAACTTGTTTACGCCGATCAGCGAGTCGGCGAGCAGGAACAGCATCGCGCCGAGCCACAGCAGGCGCGGCGCGGGTTCGACGCGGCAGGCCATCACGACCATCGCCAGCAGACACGCGAGATAGATCGCGACAGGCGGCATCAGCGGGCCGGCCTTCGGCACCAGCCAGACGGCGAGCAGCAGGCTGTACGCGACCGCCGGCAGCGCGCGCGCGAGCCGCCACGGCCGTCCCGATCCGAGCGTCGCGAAGGCGACGAGGAACGCGATCTGGTTGACGAGGAAGGCCGCCAGCGCCTGCCGGAACAGGCCGTCGCGGGCGCCGTAGTCGAGGAAGACATCGCCGGCCGCGGCGGCGCCGTAGCCGAGCGCCAGCCAGCGTCCGGTCGCGCCTTCGAACGTCCGCCACATCAGCGCGGCGTAGAGCAGCATCGGCAGCGGCTTCAGCAGCCAGCTGCCGGGCCACGGCTGCAGCGGGATCGCGGCGATGTAGGCGACGCCGAGGATCACGGCGGCCGCGAACAACGCGCGCGACGCGCCGGACAGTACCGGCGCGGACCGCGCCGGCAGCGCGCCCTCGCCGATGCTCATGCGCCCCGCGCCGCCTCGAGGAAATCCTGCGCGAAGCGCTGCAGCACGCCGCCGGCCTCGTAGATCGACACTTCCTCGTCGCTGTCGAGGCGGCAGCGCACCGGCACGTGCACCGTGCTGCCGTCGCGGCGGTTCACGACCAGGGTGAGCTGGGCGCCGGGCGCGCGCTCGCCGATGACGTCGTAGGTCTCGCTGCCGTCGAGGCCGAGCGTCAGCCGGGTGGTGCCGGGCAGGAACTCCAGCGGCAGCACGCCCATGCCGATCAGGTTGGTGCGGTGGATGCGCTCGAAGCCTTCGGCGACGATGACCTCGACGCCGGCCAGGCGCACGCCCTTCGCCGCCCAGTCGCGCGAACTGCCCTGGCCGTAGTCGCCGCCGGCGACGATGATCAGCGGCTGGCCGCGCTCCATATAGGTCTCGATCGCTTCCCACATGCGCGTCACCCGGCCTTCCGGCTCGATGCGCGCCAGCGAGCCCTGGCGCACGCTGCCGTCGTCGTTGCGCACCATCTCGTTGAACAGCTTCGGGTTGGCGAAGGTCGCGCGCTGCGCGGTCAGGTGGTCGCCGCGATGGGTGGCGTAGGAATTGAAGTCCTCTTCCGGCAGGCCCATGCGCGCGAGGTATTCACCGGCCGCGCTGCTGGCGAGGATCGCGTTCGACGGCGAGAGGTGGTCGGTGGTGATGTTGTCGCCGAGGATCGCCAGCGGGCGCATGCCGCGCAGCCTGCGCTCGCCGGCGAGCGCTCCCTCCCAGTACGGCGGGCGGCGGATGTAGGTGCTCTGCGGGCGCCAGTCGTACAGCGGCTGCACCGCCTCGCCGCTGCCGGCGCGCTTCGCGAACATCGGCTTGTAGACGGCCGTGAAATGCTCGGGCTTCACCGCGGCGGCGACGATCGCATCGATCTCGGCATCGCTGGGCCACACGTCCTTCAGCAGGATCGGGCTGCCGTCGGCGCGGTGGCCGAGGGCATCGCGCTCGATGTCGAAGCGGATGGTGCCGGCGATCGCGTAGGCGACGACCAGCGGCGGCGAGGCCAGGAAGGCCTGCTTCGCATACGGATGGATGCGGCCGTCGAAGTTGCGGTTGCCGCTGAGCACGGCTGTCGCGTACAGGTCGCGATCGACGATTTCCTGCTGGATCTTCGGGTCGAGCGCGCCGCTCATGCCGTTGCAGGTGGTGCAGGCGAAGGCGACGATGCCGAAGCCGAGCTGCTCGAGCTCCGACTTCAGCCCCGCTTCCTCGAGGTACAGCGCCACCGCCTTCGAACCCGGCGCCAGCGAGGACTTCACCCAGGGCTTGCGCAGCAGGCCTTCGCGGTTGGCATTGCGCGCCAGCAGACCGGCGGCGATCACGTTGCGCGGGTTGCTGGTATTCGTGCAGCTGGTGATCGCGGCGATGATCACCGCGCCGTCGGGCATCAGCCCTTCCGCTTCCGGCGCGCGCGCGGCGGCGAGGTCGCCGGCGATGCCCTTCGCGGCGAGTTCGCTGGTGGCGACGCGCGCGTGCGGATTCGACGGCCCGGCCATCGTGCGCACGACGCTCGAGAGGTCGAAGTGCAGCGTGCGCTCGTACTGCGCGTTCGCCAGCTGGTCGGCCCAGAGGCCGGCGGTCTTCGCATAGGTCTCGACCAGCGCGACCTGGGTGTCGTCGCGGCCGGTCAGGCGCAGGTAGTCGAGCGTGCGGTCGTCGATCGCGAACATCGCCGCGGTGGCGCCGTATTCGGGCGCCATGTTGCTGATCGTCGCGCGGTCGCCCAGCGTCAGCGCCGCCGCGCCTTCGCCGCGGAACTCGAGCCAGGCGCCGACGACCTTCTGCGCGCGCAGGAACTGGGTCAGCGTCAGCACGATGTCGGTGGCGGTGATGCCCGGCTGCGGGCGGCCGGTGAGCTCCACCGCGACGATGTCGGGCAGGCGCATCCACGAAGCGCGGCCGAGCATCACGTTCTCGGCCTCGAGGCCGCCGACGCCGATCGCGATCACGCCCAGCGCGTCGACATGCGGCGTGTGGCTGTCGGTGCCGACGCAGGTGTCCGGATACGCGACGCCGTCCGCATCCACGCCGATCACCGGCGACATCCGCTCCAGGTTGATCTGGTGCATGATCCCGTTGCCCGGCGGGATCACGTCGACGTTCTCGAACGCGTGCCGGGTCCACTCGATGAAGTGGAAGCGGTCGTCGTTGCGGCGATCCTCGATCGCGCGGTTCTTCGCGAGCGCGTCCTGCTCGAAACCGGCATGCTCGACCGCCAGCGAGTGGTCGACGATCAGCTGCACCGGCACCACCGGATTGACCTGCGCCGGGTCGCCGCCCTGGTCGGCGATCGCGTCGCGCAGGCCGGCGAGGTCGACCAGCGCGGTCTGGCCGAGGATGTCGTGGCAGACCACGCGCGCCGGGAACCAGGGGAAATCGAGGTCGCGGCGGCGCTCCACGAGCTGCAGCAGCGACGCGTCGAGCGTCGCCGGATCGCAGCGCCGCACCAGGTTCTCCGCGAGCACGCGCGAGACATAGGGCAGCGTCTCCCACGCCCCCGGCCGCAGCGCCTCGACCGCCGCGCGGGCGTCGAAGAAGTCGAGGTCGGTACCGGGCAGCGGCTTGCGGTGCAGCGTGTTCATGGCGGGCGTCGGCTCGTCGTTCGAAGCCGGCGATTATCGCGGAAAAGGCGAGTAACGAGCGAAGAGTAACGAGTCAAGAGTAACGAGCGGGAGCGACCGGCTCGTCGCGCGAAGCGCGGGCCTTCACTCGTTGCTCGTTACTCTTCGCTCGTTACTCGCTCCCAACCAGCAGCGCATCGAGCAGCGGCGCGAGGATCGACGCGCCGCGCAGGTGCTCGCGCCAGCGCTCCGGGATGCCGGTGGCGCCGTAGCGGATACCGGCGATGCCGCCGGCGACCGCGGCGGTGGTGTCGGTGTCGTGGCCGAAGGCGATCGCGCGGCGGACGCAGGCTTCGTAGTCCTTGCTGTCGTCGACGGCGCGGCGGGCGGACCACAGGCAGTCGACGACGTAGCCGCTGCCGGCGGCGCGGGCGGCGTTGTCGGGGTCGAGGACGCGCTCGAGTTCGTCGCCGCGCAGGTCGAGGTCCGGAGCGAAGGCGCGCAGGCGGACTTCGGCGGCTTCCCAGGCGTCGGTCTCGCCGGCGAGCTCGGCGCGCGCCCACAGGCAGTACATCGCGCAGGCCAGCTGCGCGCGGGGATGCCCATGGGTCGGCAGCGACTGCCGCGCCGCCGACCGCGCCAGGTCGGCATCGTCGCCGCGGTGCCACAACGCCAGCGGCAGCACCCGCATCAGCGAACCGTTGCCGTTGTCGCGCTCACCGGCGGGGCCGGACTGCGCCGCCGGCACCCCGCGCGCGACCGCATCGAGCGCCGCCGCGGTCTGGATACCGATGTCGAACACGTGGCCGCCGACCGCGCAGAAGCCGCCGTGTCGCCAGCGGCACAGGCCGGAGGCGAGGTCGTCGATGTCGAGGCCGTCGTTCTCGAGCAGGCTGTCGAGCAGGACCAGGGCCTGGGCACCGTCGTCGCTCCAGGTGCCCGGCGGCACGCTGGGGTGGGCACGGCGGAACCCCGCCGGCGGCCGCATCTCGAGCTGCTCCGGCGGCGGCAATCCGCCCGGCGGGTGGAATTCGTAGGGGACGCCGAGGGCGTCGCCGACCAGCAGGCCGAGCAGGCCGCCGGCGATCCGGTCCTGGTGTGACAGCGGAATCATCTGAAGTCCCCCGTACGCTCCGCGAAGCCTGCCCGACCCCGGCGGCGACAGCGATGCTGTCACCGTTCGTCAGGGCATCGGCGCCATTGCACCCGAAACCGGCGAGAAATGTGAAGCGCGTCACGGTTTCCGGCGTCCCCAGGGCCGCTAATGCCCATCCGAAGGCCGCCATCGGGCGGTCGTCGCGAGTACCGGAGAAATGATCGCCATCTACACCGCCGACAGCCTGCTCGACGCCCAGCTCGTGCAGGACCTGCTGACCAGCGCCGGCATCGCCGCGCACGTGCTCGGCCGCGAGGCCGCCCTGCCCGGCGAGACCGCGGATGGCCGCATCCGTGTCGCCGTCGAGGACGGCGAGGCGGACCTGGCGCACGTGATGCTGCAGGAGTGGCAGACGGCGCCGGAGGACGAGTCCTTCGACCTCGACGAAAGCCTGAAGCTCTGACCCCCCCACCCCGCAGGAGCGCCTTCAGGCGCGATCGGGGTGAGAACGCTGCCGGGAATCGCGGCAGAAGCCGCTCCTACAGGGCGATCCTACAGAAGGGGGCTCAGGCGGCCTGCGGGACCTGCGCCCGCACCCGGCTCGGCCAGGCGTGGCGGACGATGCGCCAGATCACCTGCCCGAACTGCCGCGGCAGCGAGCCGGTGTCGTAGTGCTGGCCGTACTTCTCGCAGATCCTGCGCACTTCCACCGCCATCTCGGCGTAGCGGTTGGCCGGCACGTCCGGGTAGAAGTGGTGCTCGATCTGGTGGCTGAGGTTGCCGGTCATGAAGTTCATGACCCTGCCGCCGCCGATGTTCGCCGAGCCGCGCAGCTGGCGCAGGTACCAGTGGCCGCGGGTCTCGTTGCGCACCGATTCCTTCGGGAAGGTCTCGGCGTCGGCGGTGAAGTGGCCGCAGAAGATCACCACGTAGGTCCAGATGTTGCGGATGACGTTGGCGGCGACGTTGCCGAGCAGCACGGTCAGGAAGAACGGTCCGGCCAACGCCGGGAACAGCACGTAGTCCTTGAGCATCTGCCGCGCCGCCTTGCGCGCGACCGGCGCGGCCTTCGCGACGAACTGCTTCTTGCGCATGCGGCCGGCGAAGACGCGGCCCAGGCGCACGTCCTGCAGCGCCACGCCCCACTCGAACAGGATCGCGAACACGATCGCGACCAGCGGCTGCGCCAGATGGAACGGCTTCCACTTCTGCTCCGGGAAGATGCGCAGCAGGCCGTAGCCGATGTCGTCGTCCATGCCGCGCACGTTGGTCCAGGTGTGGTGCTGGAAGTTGTGCGTGCGGCGCCAGTGCTGGCTGGTGGCGACGATGTCCCACTCGTAGGTCTTGCCGTCGAGGTGCGGGTCGCGCATCCAGTCGTACTGGCCGTGGATGACGTTGTGGCCGACTTCCATGTTCTCGACGATCTTCGACCACGCCAGCGCGATGACGCCGAGGATCGCCGCCGGCCACAGCAGCCACGGCACGAAAGCGCCGCCGATCGCCGCGACCATCAGCAGCGCGCGGCCGGCGAATCCGGTGTAGCGCACGGCACGCACCACCTTGCGGATGTAGTCGGCGTCGCGCTGGCCGAGGCTGGCGACCGTGCGCGTGCGCAGGTCGTCGAGTTCGCGGCCGAAGGCCTCGAGTTCGGTGGCGCCGAGAACGCGGTTGGGTTTCTTCGCAGCCATCACAGGTCCAGTTCGATGTCGGTGAGCGCGGCGCTGACGCAGATGCGCAGCGCGCTGGCGGCTTCGCTGTCGACGAGGCCGTCGATCAGGTGGCGGGTGGTGCCGGCGCGCTTGCCGCAGGCGCAGGTATTGCACAGGCCCATGCGGCAGGCGTTCGGATGCTTGATGCCCTGCGCTTCCAGCGCGGCCAGCAGCGGTACGCCGCGTTCGACCTGGACGCTGCGGCCGGAACGCGCGAGGCGGACCTCGACCTTGCCGCCGGTGGCCGGCGCCACGTCGGGCAGGGTGAAGGCCTCGGCCTGGAACGCGGCCGCGTCGGCGGCGGCGACGGCGCGAGCGCGGTCGACGAAACCACCGGGGCCGCAGGCGTACACGTGCCGCAGGGCGAGGTCGGGCACATGCGTGGCGAGCAGCTCGGTGTCGAGCCGGCCTTCGCCCTCGTCGGCGGCGGTCGCGGCCTCGCCGGTCAGCAGGAAGCGCACGCGCAGGCCGGGAACGCTGGCGGCGAGCGCGCGCAGTTCGTCGACGTAGCAGAGCTGGTCGCGGCGCCGGCTCCAGTACAGCAGCGTCGCCAGCGTCGGCACCTCGCGGCGGGCCAGGGTGCGCAGCATCGCCATCAGCGGGGTGATGCCGGAGCCGGCGGCGAGCAGCAGCACCGGCAGGCTCGGATCCTCCGGCAGCGTCATCGCGCCGTAGGCCTGGCCGATCTCGAGGACGTCGCCGCGCTTCGCCCGGGTCGCCAGGTGGCCGCTGAGCAGGCCGCCGTCGATCGTCTTCACGGTGATCGCCAGCAGGCGGCGGCGCGGGTCGATGACGCTCGGGGAATAGCTGCGGTGCACGCGGCGACCGTCGACTTCGGCGCCGATGCTCACGTGCTGGCCCGGGGCGCAGCCCTGCCAGTGGCGGTTCGCGCGCAGCACCAGGGTCACGGCGTCGGCGGACGCGCGCTCGACCGCGACGATGCGCGCGAGCGGGCGTTCGAAACTGAGGGTCTTGCTGACGTGGCCGGCCCAGAAGTCGAAGAAGCCCGGCGGCACCAGCGCGCCGAGCAGGCGTCGACGGCGCGACGGGGCGGGACGGTTCGGCGCCGGCGGGCGCGACTGCGGGACGGGGGGCATGGCTGGCGACTATACAGATGGAAATACAGATGTGTATACAGGTGTATATCGACAGGGGGTATGATGCCGGCCTCCCGTTCAGGAAACCGACGTGCCCATCGTCGTTCCCCCGTCCGCCCATGTACCCGATGGCCCGCCGGACGCGCCGCCCACCCGCGTGCGCGGCATCTCCCGCGACGACCTGCTGGCGGCGGCGCTGCGCCTGCTCGGCCCGCATCGCAGCGTCTCCAGCCTGAGCCTGCGCGAGGTCGCACGCGAGGCCGGTATCGCCCCGAACAGCTTCTACCGCCACTTCCGCGACATCGACGAGCTGGCGGTGGCGCTGATCGACCTCGCCGGGCAGTCGCTGCGGCGGATCGTCGGTGCGGCGCGGCGGCGGGCGACGTCGGGCGAGGGCATCGTCCGCGGCTCGGTCGAGGCCTTCTTCGAGCAGGTGCGCGCCGACGACAAGCTGCTGCACGTGCTGCTGCGCGAGGGCACGGTCGGTTCGGACGCCTTCAAGCAGGCGGTCGACCGCGAGCTGAGCTTTTTCGAGGACGAACTGCGCGCCGACCTGATCCGGCTCGCCGCCCGCAAGCGCGGGGTCGTCCACGAGCCGGCCCTGGCCTCGAAGGCGATCACCCGCCTGGCCTTCGCGATGGGCGCTTCGGCGATGGACAGCCCGGCCGACCGCGACCCCGAGCTGATCGAGCAGCTGATCGAGATGGTGCGGATGATCCTGATCGGCGCCCGCGTGCCCGTGTGACTTACAACCGGGCTTAACAACTGGGGTCAGATTCCTTCGTTAAGACCGAAGCCGCAGGTCTTAACGAAGGAATCTGACCCCAGTTGTTAACCCGGGGTGTCAAAGACTTACGGCAGGGTTGCCCGGGCGGCGGCGGAACGTAATCTGGGGCCCGATTTCGCCACCGGGGAACCCATGATGCGTCGTCTCGTCCTGGCGGCCGCGCTCGCCGCGCTGCTGCCCAATGCCGTTTCCACCGCCACCGCCGCGAATTCGCCGCGCTCCGGTTCCGCCGTCGCCGCGGTCGCGCCGATCGACATCGAATCGCTGCGCATCGCGCACGAGACCTTCGTGCTGCCGAACGGCCTGACCGTGATCGTGCACAGCGACCACAGCGTGCCGCTGGTCGGCGTCAACGTCTGGTACCACGTCGGCTCGCGCAACGAGCAGCGCGGCCGCACCGGCTTCGCGCACCTGTTCGAGCACTTCTTCTTCAACGGCAGCGAGAACTACCCGCACGGTTTCCGCGAGGCGATGGACGACCTCGGCGCCAACAACCGCAACGGCACCACCAACGGCGACCGCACCAACTTCTTCGAGGACGTGCCGGTGTCGGCACTGGAGCGCACGCTGTACCTGGAAGCCGACCGCATGGGCTTCCTCGCCGGCAACCTCAGCGACGACATGCTCGAACGCGAGCGCGGCGTCGTGCAGAACGAGAAGCGCCAGGGCGAGAACGCGCCCTACGGCCGCGTCTTCGGCCGCCTGGTCGAAACCATGTATCCGTACTCGCATCCCTACAGCTGGTCGACGATCGGCAGCATGGAAGACCTGCAGGCGGCGACGATGGACGACATCCGCCGCTGGTACGCCGACTGGTACGGCCCGAACAATGCGGTGCTGGTGCTCGCCGGCGACATCACCGTCGAGCGCGCGAAGGAACTGGTGACGAGGTATTTCGGCGGCATCGCCCCCGGCGTGCCGGTGGCGCGCCAGGAACGCTGGGTGCCCGAGCTCGACGCCGACATCCGCGACCGCATGCAGGACCGCGTCCCGCAGACGCGCATCTACCGCACCTGGCACGTGCCGCCGTTCGGCGACCGCGAGGCCCACGATCTCGAACTGTTCGCGGAAGTGCTGTCGGGCAGCGAAAGCTCGCCGCTCGACCGCGCCCTCGTCTACGGCAGCGGCAATGCGACCCGGGTGTCCGCGTCGATCATGGCCAGTGAGCTTTCCGGTCTGTTCATGGTCACGGCCGACGTGAAGCCGGGCGTCGACCCGGCGGTCGTCGAGGCGGAACTCGACGCGGTGCTCGAGGCGGCACTGACCCGGGCGCCGACGCGCGCCGAACTCGACCGCGCCCGTGCCCGCGAGGTGTCGGGTTTCGTCCGCGGCACCGAACGCCTCGGCGGCTTCGGCGGCCGCTCCGACGTGCTCGCCCAGAGCATGACCTACCTCGGCAGCGCCGACGGCTACCTGCAGCGCTTCCGCAACTTCAGTGCGGCGACGCCGGAAAGCGTGCGCGCGACCGCCGCCGCGTGGCTGCGCAAGCCGAGCTACACGCTGCAGGTCGATCCGTTCCCGCCGCTGCGCGCGGTCGCCGGTGACGTCGACCGCAGCGTGCTGCCGGCGCTCGCCGACGCGCCCGCCGTCGACTTCCCCGACGTGCAGCGCGCGACCCTCGGCAACGGCATCGACGTGGTGCTGCTCGAGCGGCATTCGACGCCGCTGCTGAACATCGCCCTCGTCACCGACGCCGGCACCGCCGCCGACCCGGCGGCCGCCCCGGGCACCGCGACGATGGCGCTGAACCTGCTGCTGAAGGGCACCACCCGCCGCGACGCGTTCCGCATCGCCGACGACCGCGACGCCCTCGGCGCCACCCTCGGCGTCGGCAACAGCCTCGACCAGTCCTTCGTGCGCATGACCGCACTGCCGGCCAACCTGCGCGCCTCGCTGGACCTGCTCGCCGATGTCGCCCGCAATCCCGCCTTCCCCGACGACATGGTCGACCTGCAGCGCGAACAGCAGCTGGCGATGATCGGCCAGAGCCGGGCCAACCCGGGCGCCGCCGCGAACCGCCTGCTGCCGACCCTGCTCTACGCCGAAGGCAGCCCGTATGCGCAGCCGGGTGGCGGCCTCGGCACCGAGACCGCGGTCGCCGGGCTGGACCGCGCCGCGCTCGCGGCCTGGCACCAGCAGTGGTTCGTGCCGGCGAACACGACGCTGATCATCGCCGGCGACATCACGATGGACGCGCTGCTGCCGGCGCTCGAGGCGAGCTTCGGCGACTGGCGCGGCGGCGCCGCACCGTCCAAGCCGGCCGCGGCCGGCAATCCCGCCGCCGGCGGCCGGATCTACCTGGTCGACAAGCCGGGCGCGCCGCAGTCGGTGATCGCCGCCGCGCACGTGACCTCGGCCCCGGGCGCGCCGGAGGACCTCGCGCTGGAGACGGTGATCCGCAATTTCGGCGGCATGGCCACCTCGCGCCTCAACCGCAACCTGCGTCTCGAGAAGCACTGGTCCTACGGCGCTTCCGGCTTCGTCAGCGGCAGCCGCGGGCAGCGCACGTTCGCGGTGTTCGCCCCGGTGCAGACCGACCGCACTGTCGACTCGATGCGCGAGGTGCTGCGCGAGATCGAGGGCGTGGCCGGTGCGCGGCCGATCGCCGGCGAAGAGTTCGAGAGCATCCTGCGCAGCCAGGTCGCGCGCCTGCCCGGCCGCTTCGAAACGCTGGATTCCCTCGTCGCCGCGGCGACCGACATCGTCAACACCGGCCGCGACCCGGCCTATTACGACGACTACGCCGCCAACATCGCCACGCTGACACCGGAAGCCTTGAACGCCGCCGCCGCGGCGACGGTGAAGCCGGACGGGCTGACCTGGGTCGTCATCGGCGACCTGAAGCAGATCGAAGCCGGTATCCGCGCGCTGGGCTGGGGCGAGGTGGTCGTGCTGCCCGCGGTGCCCTGACGCCCCTATCTGCGGCATCGGAAGACGGCACTGATCCGCGGCCCCGCCGCGGATCGTGTCTTCGGGATCCCGTGTTCGTGCGTGCGCTGCGAGAAGTGGCTCATCACCAGCAGGCTTCCGGGCTGCAGGTCGATCGCGATGGCGCGGCTGCCCGGCCGTTTCGACTTCACCAGCATCCTGCGCGCGGCGCCGAGCGACAGCAGCGCGATCGGCTGGCCGTCGACGATCGTGTGCAGCTTGTCGCCGTGCATCGCCACGCTGTCGCGGCCGTCGCGGTACAGGTTGAGCCCGAGCGACGTGTAGGGCGCCGGCGCGCGCGATCGCACCACCGCCGCCATTTCCGCGACCACCGTCGCCAGCGGCGCCGGCAGCCGGTCGAGGTCGTGGCGCGCGAGCAGGCGCGGCACGTCGACGATCCGCTCGTACATCGGCCGCTGCACCGATTCCCAGGCGACGCCGTCGTGCAGCACCGCGAACCACCGGGCGGCGACATCGGCCGCGACCACATCCGGGAAATAGCGGATACCGCCTTCGTCGTCGGCGACGATGGTTTGCGGCTGGCCGGCGAACAGATCCATGCGCCCATCCTGCAGGCCGGCCCGTCCCGATCCCGAGAATGGCATTGCCGCGCCCGCTTCTCGCCTTCTTGACACCCGCCGCGCGACCTTCACGCCATGCATGCGGGCCTGCACAAGCCGGAAACCGCACGCCGTTCGGCCCGGGTCGACGGGCGGTTCCGCGCGCTGCTCGCCGAGGCCGGCATCACCGTGAACGGCCGGCGCCCCCACGACCTTCGCCTGCACGATCCGGCCGTGCCGGCGCGCGTGCTCGCCCAGGGCTCGCTCGGCCTCGGCGAGAGCTACATGGACGGCGGCTGGGATTGCGACGACCTCGACGGCATGCTCGCCCGCCTGCTCGAGGCGCGCCTGCATGAACGCGTGCGCGGCTGGGCCGACCTCGTGGCCGGCGTGCAGGCGGCGCTGCTGAACCTGCAGTCGCGGCGGCGGGCGTGGGAGGTCGGCCGCCGCCACTACGACCTCGGCAACGACCTGTACGCGGCGATGCTCGGCCGGCGCATGGTCTACAGCTGCGGCTACTGGCGCGACGCCCACGGGCTCGACGCGGCCCAGGAAGCCAAGCTCGACCTGGTCTGCCGCAAGCTGCAGCTGCGCCCGGGCCTGCGTCTGCTCGACGTCGGATGCGGCTGGGGCGAGATGCTCCGTTACGCCGCCGAGCGCCACGGCGTCGCCGGGGTCGGGATCACCATCTCGGAGGAACAGGCGGCCTACGCCCGCGAACTCTGCCGCGGCCTGCCGGTGGAGATCCGCCTGCAGGACTACCGCGACCTGCGCGAGCGTTTCGACCGCATCTGCTCGATCGGCATGTTCGAGCACGTCGGCGTGCGCAACTACGGCGCCTATTTCGCGATGCTCGACCGCTGCCTCGCCGCCGACGGCCTGAGCCTGCTGCACACGATCGGCCGCAACGCCGCCGCGAACCGCACCGACCCGTGGATCGCCCGCTACATCTTCCCCAACTCGATGCTGCCTTCGGCGAGCCAGATCGCGGCCGCCGCGGAAAGCCCGGGCGAAGGCCGGCTCGTGCTCGAGGACTGGCACGGCTTCGGCCCCGACTACGAGCGCACGCTGCTGGCCTGGCGCGCCAACATCGAGGCCGCCTGGCCGCGGCTGCCGGCGCGCTACGACGAGCGCTTCCGGCGCATGTGGCGGTTCTATCTCGCCGCGAGCATCGCCGGGTTCCGCGTGCGCCACCTGCAGCTCTGGCAGCTGGTGTTCTCGCGCGGGCTGCGCGGCGGCTACGTCGCGCCGCGCTGAGGCCGGCTCGATGCAGGGCCGGAGTACAATTCCGCCCCGTTCACTCCGACGCCGCCCCCATGGACATCTTCAAGGTCTTCCGCATCGAGGCGGCGCACCGCCTGCCGAACGTGCCGCCGGGGCACAAGTGCGCGCGCCTGCACGGGCATTCGTTCGCGGTCGAGCTGCACGTGGCCGGCGAACCGGATCCGCACAGCGGCTGGATCATGGATTTCGGCGACATCAAGGCGGTGTTCGCGCCGCTGTACGAGCAGCTCGACCACCACTACCTCAACGAGGTCGAAGGCCTCGACAACCCGACCAGCGAAAACCTCGCGCGCTGGATCTGGGATCGGCTGAAACCGGACTTGCCGGCGCTGTCGGAGGTCGTCGTGCACGAGACCTGCACCTCCGGCTGCCGCTACCGCGGCCCGCGCTAGAGGCCCAGCGCGACGAGCCCGTCCTGCAGTGCCGCGCGCAGTTCGGCGCGGTCGGCGGCGGGATCGCGGATCGCATAGACCACCACGCCGTCGATCAGGCAGCGCAGCAGCATCGTCCGCTGCTGCAGCGCGCGCGGGTCGAGGGTCCTGCCCTTCGCCGCCGCGGTCCGCGCGACGAGCGCCGCGAAGTCCGCCTGCATGTCCTGTTCCTGGCTCGACACCATCGCCGCGATGTCGGGGTCGCGGGTGGCCTCGGCGCTGACCTCGAGGAACAGCGCCGGGTCGAACTCCACCGGCGCGCCGCTGCCGCGGCGGCGGGCGTCGATCGCTTCGAGCAGCAGGTCCACCAGTTCCCCGCAGTCGGCTAGCCGGCCGAGGACCTCGTTGCGGCCCTCGCGCTGCGAGTCGGTGATCTCGCGGATGATCTCCGCCTTGCTGGCGAAGTAGCGGTAGATCAGCCCCTGGCTGACGCCGGCGGTCTCGGCGATCGCCGCCATGCCGGCGCCGTGGAAGCCGCGCTCCGAGAAGCAGCGGCGCGCCGCCTCGAGGATGCGCGCGCGCTGCGCCTCGGCGCGCGAGCCGCTGCGCGCCGGCACCGGCGCCGACAACCGCTGCGGCCCGCGTGGCCCGCTCACGCCGCGTGCTCCCGACGGGCCACCAGCCGGCGCACCGTCACGAAGAACAGCGGGATGAAGAAGATGCCGAGGAAGGTGCCGAACAGCATGCCGCCGATCACGCCGGTGCCGATCGCCTTCTGCGCACCCGAACCGGCGCCGGTGGCGATCGCCAGCGGCAGCACGCCGAAGCCGAACGCGATCGAGGTCATCAGGATCGGCCGCAGGCGGTCGCCGATCGCGGCGAGCGTCGCCTCGACCAGGCCCATGCCCTTCTCGACGTTCGCCTTCGCGAACTCGATGATCAGCACCGCGTTCTTGCTCGACAGGCCGACGGTGGTGAGCAGGCCGACCTGGAAGTAGACGTCGCGCTCGAGCCCGCGCAGCCAGGTGAACAGCACCGCGCCGAGGATGCCCAGCGGCACCACCAGCAGCACCGACGTCGGGATCGACCAGCTTTCGTACAGCGCCGCCAGGCACAGGAACACGATCAGCAGCGACAGCGCGTACAGGATCGGCGTCTGCGCGTCGGCCACGCGTTCCTGGTACGACGCGCCGCTCCACTGCAGCGAGAAGCCCTGCGGCAGCTCGGCGGCCAGCCGCTCCATCTCCGCCATCGCCGCACCGGAACTCACGCCGGGCGCCGGCTCGCCGGTGAGGTTGACCGCCGGCACGCCGTTGTAGCGCTCCAGGCGCGGCGAACCGTATTCCCAGTGCGTGGTCGCGAACGCGGTGAACGGCACCATCTCGCCGGCGCGGCTGCGCACGTACCACTGCGAGAAGTCCTCCGGCACCATGCGGAACGGCGCGTCGGCCTGCACGTACACGCGCTTGACGCGGCCGCGGTCGATGAAGTCGTCGACGTAGCGTCCGCCCCAGGCGACCGACAGCGTCGCGTTGATCTCGGCGATCGACACGCCCAGCGCTTCCGCGCGCTCGGTGTCGACGTCGATGCGGAACTGCGGCGTGTCCTCCTGGCCGTTAGGGCGCACGCCCTGCAGTACCAGCGGGCGCTGCGCGGCGGCGCCGAGCAGCTGGTTGCGCGCCGCCATCAGCGCCTCGTGGCCCTGGCCGGTGACGTCCTGCAGGTAGAGGTTGAAGCCGCCGGAGGTGCCGAGCTCCATCACCGGCGGCGGCGCCACCGGGAACACCATCGCGTCGCGGATCGGCGCGAACGCGCCCCAGGCGCGGCCGAGGATCGCCTCGACGCTGGACTCCGGCGTCGTGCGCTCGTCCCACTCCTTCAGCTTCACGAACACCATCGCGTTGTTCTGGCCGCTGCCGGCGAAGCTGAAGCCCTGCACCGCGAACACCGACTCGATGTGCTCGGCCTCGTTCTTCATGTAGTGGTCCTCGACCAGCTGCATGACGTTGGCGGTGCGCTCCTGGGTGGCGCCGACCGGGGTCTGGATGATCGTGAACAGCACGCCCTGGTCCTCGTCCGGCAGGAACGACGACGGCACCGACTTGTAGATCCAGCCCATCGCGATCGCCAGCGCGACGAACAGCACGAGGAAGCGGCCGCTGCGCTTGAGGATGCCGCCGACCGCGCCCTGGTAACGGCGCTTGCCGGTGTCGAACGTGCGGTTGAACCAGCCGAAGAAGCCGGTCTCGCCGTGGTGTTCGCCCTTCTTCAGCGGCTTGAGCATCGTCGCGCACAGCGCCGGCGTCAGCACGATCGCGACCAGCACCGACAGCGCCATCGCCGAGACGATGGTCGCGGTGAACTGGCGGTAGATGACGCCGGTGGAGCCTTCGAGGAAGCCCATCGGCACGAACACCGCCGCCAGCACCAGGCCGATGCCGACGAGGGCGCCGGTGATCTGGTCCATCGACTTGCGCGTGGCCTCGACGGGGCTCAGGCCCTCCTCGCTCATCACGCGCTCGACGTTCTCGACGACGACGATCGCGTCGTCGACCAGCAGGCCGATCGCGAGCACCATCGCGAACATCGTCAGCATGTTGATCGAGAACCCGAACGCCAGCAGCACGCCGAGCGTGCCCAGCAGCACCACCGGCACCGCGATCGTCGGGATCAGCGTCGCGCGGAAGTTCTGCAGGAACAGGAAGATCACGCAGAACACCAGCACCACCGCCTCGAGCAGGGTCTTCACGACCTCGTGGATCGAGACGCGCACGAACGGGGTGGTGTCGAACGGGGTGACGACCTTCAGGCCCGCCGGGAAGGTCGGGCGCAGCTGCTCCATCAGCGCCTGCACGCCGTCGGCGGTCTGCAGCGCATTGGCGCCGGTGGCCATC
The DNA here is from genome assembly GCF_000426365.1 of Arenimonas composti TR7-09 = DSM 18010. Classification (GTDB taxonomy): domain Bacteria; phylum Pseudomonadota; class Gammaproteobacteria; order Xanthomonadales; family Xanthomonadaceae; genus Arenimonas; species Arenimonas composti. The sequence continues at coordinate 36,489 of NZ_AUFF01000011.1, forward strand.
ATCACGGCGACGCCGGACGCCGGCTTGCCGTTGTAACGGCTGACCACGCCGTAGGCTTCCGAGCCGAGTTCGACGCGGGCGATGTCGCCGAGCCGCAGCACGGAGCCGTCGCTGTTGCTGCGGATCACGATGTCGCGGAACTGCTCCGGCGTCTGCAGGCGGTCGTTGCCGGTGATCGTGGCGTTGATCTGCTGGCCGTCGATCGCCGGGGTGCCGCCGAGCTGGCCGATCGCGACCTGGGCGTTCTGCGCCTGGATCGCCGCGATCACCTCGCTCGGGGTCAGCCGGTAGGTGTTGAGCTTGCCCGGGTCGAGCCAGATGCGCATCGCGTACTTGCCGCCGAACACCTGCACGCCGCCGACCCCAGGTACACGGCTCAGCGGATCGACGATCGTCGACGACACGTAGTCGCTGATGTCGTTGCGGTCCATCGAGCCGTCTTCGCTGACGAAGCCGAGCACGAGCAGGAAGCCGGCGCTGGCCTTGTTCACGCCGATGCCCTGCTGCTGCACGATCTGTGGCAGCAGTGCGGTCGCCAGCTGCAGCTTGTTCTGCACCTGCACCTGGGCGATGTCCGGATCGGTGCCGGACTTGAAGGTCAGCGTCACCGAAACGGAACCGTTCGAATCGCTGGTCGACGACATGTAGTCGAGGCCGTCGAGGCCGGTCATCGCCTGCTCGATGATCTGCGTCACCGAGTTCTCGACCGCCTGCGCGGACGCGCCGGGGTAGGAGGCGTTGATCGTCACCGACGGCGGCGCGATCGTCGGGTAGCGCGAGATCGGCAGCCGGGTCAGCGCCAGCGCGCCGGCCAGCATCACGATGATCGCGATCACCCACGCGAAGATCGGGCGATCGATGAAGAAGCGGGCGAGCATCGGTCAGCCCTCCGTCGGCGCGGGCGTGCCGGCCTCGACCGCCGGCGCCGCCTCGCTGCCGCGCTCGACTGCGGTGGCCGGGGCGCCCGGCTGCACCTTCTGCAGGCCCTCGACGATCACCCGGTCGCCGGCCTGCAGGCCGGATTCGATCAGCCACTGGTCGCCGACCGTGCGGCTGGCGACGACGGTGCGCGCCTCGACGATGCCTTCGGCGTTCACGACCAGCGCGGTGGCATTGCCCTTCGGATCGCGGCTGATGCCCTGCTGCGGCGCGAGGATGCCGTCCTGGCGCTGGCCCATCGCCACCGCCGCGCGCACGTACATGCCGGGCAGCAGCAGGTTGTCCGGGTTCGGCACGCGCACGCGCAGCGCGTAGCTGCCGGTGCCCGGGTCGACGGTGACGTCGGCGAACTCGAGCTGGCCGGCGTGCGCGTATTCGCTGCCGTCCTCGAGCAGGATGCGCACCGGCACGGCGCCGTCCTGCGACAGCCGGCCGGCCTCGATCTCGCGGCGCAGCTGCAGCCATTCGCTGCTGGACTGGGTCAGGTCGACGTAGACGGTGTCGAGCTGCTGGATCGTCGCCAGCGGCGCTTCCTGGTTGGCGGTCACGAGGGCGCCCGGGGTGACGCTGGACTTGCCGATGCGGCCGCCGATCGGGGCGACGATGCGGGTGTAGCCGAGGTTGACCTCGGCGGCGCGCAGCGAGGCGCGCGCGGCGGCGACTTCGGCGGCGGCGGCAGCGGCGGCGGCCTGCACCGTCTCGTTGTCCTGGGCGCTGACGAGGTTGCTGCCGACCAGGCGGGTCGAACGCACGGCGGCCAGGCGGGCCGATTCCGCGGTCGCCTCGGCGCGCGCCAGGTTGGCGCGGGCGGTGTCGGCGGCGGCGCGGTAGCTGGCGTCGTCGAGCTGGTACAGCGGCTGCCCGGCGGCCACGACGCTGCCTTCCTCGAACAGGCGGCGCTCGACGATGCCGGTCGCCTGCGGGCGGACCTCGGCCACCAGCACTGGTACGGTGCGGCCGGCGAGTTCGCGGGTCAGCGACACCGGCTGCGCCTTCAGGGTGACGACGGTGACGGCCGGCGGCGGCGGCGACGGCGGCGCTTCGGGTTCACCACCACAGGCGGAAACGAGCAGGCAGCCGGCCAGCGCCGGAGCAAGGAGTCGGAGACGGGCCATCGGAGATCTCGAATGGGGCGAGCCGGGCAGCGGGCCGGGCACGGCGGTGAATGAACGGTCACTCATTTTCTTCACGACGCTGCGCAAGTCAAGGCCCGGAAGGGCGATGACCGGCCTGGAGGCCACGCCCGGATGCCGCGATGAAGCTGCCGTTCAGGTTCCGGGAAAGCCCGTCGGGAGCCTGTCGAGCTTCGGCGCGGCCTCCGGTGACCACGGCAGCACGCCCAGGCACGGGGCCGGCAGCGCCGCCGTCAGCAGCTGCAGATAGTCGGCATGGAATCGCCCCGGCGGCTCCACCGCATTGCCGATCCAGCCGGCGAGGCGGCAGCCGTCGGCCAGGACCGCGGCCGCGGTGAGGCGGGCATGGCTGAGGCAGCCCAGACGCAGGCCGACGACCAGCACCACCGGCAGCTGCAGCGCGCGCACGAGTTCCGACTGCTCGAAGGGGCGGCCGTCCGGGTGGTCGCCGAGCGGCGCCAGCCAGCCGCCGACGCCCTCGACGACGACGTGGTCGGCGCCGGCGGCGAGCTCGTGGAAGGCGGCGACCAGCGGCAGCAGCTTCGGCACCACGCCGGCGAGGCGGGCGGCGATCTGCGGCGCCGTGGCTTCGGGCAGCGCATAGGGGTTGACCAGCGCGTAGTCCGGGCGTGGATCACTGGCCGCCTGCAGCGCCAGCGCATCTTCGTTGCGCAGGCCGTCGGCGGTCGCGATGCAGCCGCTGGCCACCGGCTTCATGCCGACCGCGCGCGCGCCCTCGCGGCGCAGCGCATGCAGCAGCGCGACACTGGCGACGGACTTGCCGGCGCCGGTGTCGGTGCCGGTGACGTAGACCGCGCTCACCCCGCCTCCCCTTCCGCCTGCCGCCGGCGCAGGCGCCGCTCGGCGCCCACCACGTAGGCCGGAATGGCGACGCCCAGCAGCATGTAGACGAACATCGGCAGGCCCGCCGTCACCGGCGCGGCCTGCGGCGACGGATAGCGCAGCAGCCAGCCGGCGATCAGCACGCTGATCAGGCCGGTACCGGCGAGGATGCCCTGGATCGTCATCTCGACCCGGGTGCCGTGCCGCTCGAGCGCGTCGAGCTGCAGCGCGTCCGCGCGCGCCAGCGCATGCCGGTTCAGCAGCCACAGCAGGCCGGCGAGTGCACTGAAGCCGAGCCCGTAGACGATGAAAGCCGTCTGCAGGTCGACCATCATGTCCTGCGACGAGAAACTCATGTCCGCCGGCACCCAGCCGCCGGTCAGCAGATGCAGGCCGCTCGCGATCACGATGCGCAGCGGATACACGTAGATCATCACCACCAGCACGAAGGCCATGCTGAGCACGGTCGCCCGCGCATCCTCGAGCCCGAAGCGCCGGCTCCAGCGGTTGTGCGCCGCCCAGAACATCGCGATCAGCACGAAGCAGGCGACGAACACCGGCGTACGTTTCAGCGCCTCGCGCAGTTCGGCGAAACTCCCCGGCAGCTCGTCGCCGGCGATCACCAGCAGGGTCAGCGCGAACGCGAACGCGGCGTCGACGAAGGTCTCGAGCCGCGTCACCGACTGCCCGCGCAGCCGGAACCCGTCCTCGCGCGGTAGCTCATCCAGCTTCATCGAACCCCCAGACTCCGTAGGATCGCCTCCAGGCGCGATGCCCTTCCCGCACCACCCCCACCACACCGACGAGTCTACCGACCCCCGCTGCTACACTGCCCCTCCCCCGCAATCCGCCGACGCCGATGTTCCATGCCGAAGCCCTGAGCGGCGACAAGCCCGCCCGATACGCGCAACTGCTCGAACAGGCCCGCGGCCTGATGCACGGCGAGCCGGACCGCATCGCCAACGCCGCGAACCTGTCGTCGCTGGTGTTCCACGCGCTGCCGGACCTGAACTGGGTCGGCTTCTATTTCTTCGACGGCCGCGAACTCGTCGTCGGGCCTTTCCAGGGCCGCCCGGCCTGCGTGCGCATCGCCCTCGGCCGCGGCGTCTGCGGCAAGGCCGCGACGACCCGCGAAACGCAGCGGGTCGCCGACGTGCATGCCTTCCCGGGCCACATCGCCTGCGACGCCGCCTCGCGCTCGGAACTGGTGGTACCGCTGTACCTCGACGAGACCCTGGTCGGCGTGTTCGACCTCGACAGCCCGATCCCGGACCGCTTCGACGCCGATGACCAGCACGGTCTCGAGGCGATCGCCGCGGCCTTCCTCGAATCGATGCAGGCGGCGTCCGCGCCGCAGGGAGAGTGACGATGGATTCCGGCACCAAGCTGCGCAACATCGGACCGAAGTCGGCGGCGTGGCTGCGCCAGACCGGCATCCGCACCCACGAGGACCTGGTCGCCGCCGGTTCGCTGGCCGCGTACGTGCGCGTCAAGCGCGCCGGCTTCAAGCCGAGCCTGAACCTGCTGTACGCGCTCGAGGGCGCGATCATGGGCTGCCACTGGCAGGAGATCCCGGAAGAACGCCGCAATGCCCTGGTCGCCGCGGCCACCGAGGAAGTGGCGAAACTGCCGTTGCCGAAGAACAAGCGCAAGCCGGTGCCGGGCGCGGTGACCACGGTCGAATACGCCCGCGAGGTGCGCGACGACGATGCCGGCGACGACGACGCCGATCGTGGTGGCGACGGCTTCGATGACGGCGACGCCGAAGACGGCCTCGACGCCCCCGGCGAAGGCCGCGGCGAGGCGGACTGAACCCGCCTGAACACACCTCCCGGGCGAGGTTGACCCGGCCGCCGGCAAGCGCGACGATGCGGACAAATCGATATCACCTGCGAGGCGCGGCCCCCCGCGCCTCGCTGCTTTTCCGGAGACCCGAGATGTCCACGCTGCCGCCGATCATCCTGTCCACCCGCGACCTGCCGCGCCTGGAGTCGATGCTGGAAAACGCCACCGGGCCGGTCGCCGAGGCGCTGGAGGCGGAGCTGGTGCGCGCCGACGTGCGCACGCCGGACGCGCTGCCGGCCGACGTGGTCACGATGAACTCGCAGGTCGTCTGCGTCGACGACGCCGGCAATTCGCAGACCGTTCGCCTGGTCTTCCCGAACGAGGCCGATGCCGCGACCGGCAAGGTCTCGGTGCTGGCGCCGGTCGGTGCCGCCCTGCTCGGCCTCACCGCCGGCCAGGCGATCGAATGGCCGCTGCCCGGCGGCCGCACGACGCGGATGCGCGTCGAGAAGGTGCTGTACCAGCCGGAAGCCGCCGGCGAGCCGGGCTGAGTCCTAGCGCACGACCGCGTAGTTGCGGGCGTCCTCGCGCCACTTCGGGGTCGCGCGGATCGTCGGCAGCACGTCCTCGACGCGGTCGACCAGCGCCCACATCGCCGCGTGCTCCGGATTCATGAAGCGCTCGGCGATCACCTGTTCCATGAAGCCCTGCAGCGGCGCGTAGAACCCGCGCACGTTCAGCAGCACGATCGGGTTGAAGTAGATGCCCAGGCGCTTGAGGGTGATCGCCTCGAACAGTTCCTCGAGCGTGCCGCAACCGCCCGGAAGCGCGATCACCGCGTCGGAATCGGTCAGCAGCCTGTGCTTGCGCTCGCGCATGTCCTCGACGAGTTCGAGGTGGGTCAGGCCCGGGTGGCCCCATTCGAGGTCGGCCATGAAGCGCGGCAGGATGCCGATCACCTCGCCGCCGGCCGCCAGGGCGCCGTCGGCAAGTGAGCCCATCAGCCCCTGCGAACCGCCGCCGTAGACGACGCTGCAATGGGCGAGCGCGAGCGCCTCGCCGAGTTCGCGGGCGGCCTGGTGGAATTCCGGCGCGACGCGGGCGCTGGAGGCGGCGTAGACACAGATGCGCATGGGCGGGCCTCGAAGCAGGGGCGCCATTGTGCCACCCGCGGCCGTCGCCGCGGCCGGCGCGGCGCCGCTCACTCGACGGTGACGGACTTCGCCAGATTGCGCGGCTGGTCGACGTCGGTGCCGCGCAGCACGGCGACGTGGTAGGCCAGCAGCTGCAGCGGAATCGTCGACACCACCGGCGCGGCGATCTCGCCGGCCGCCGGCAGCACGACCACGCGCGCGGCGTCGAGCCCGTGCGCGACCGTCTCGTCGACGAAGGCGTAGAGCTTGCCGCCGCGGGCGCGCACTTCCTCGAGGTTGGACTTCAGCTTGTCGATCAGGCGGTCGTTCGGCATCACCGCGATCACCGGCATGCTGTCGTCGACCAGCGCCAGCGGTCCGTGCTTGAGTTCGCCGGCGGCGTAGGCCTCGGCGTGGATGTAGCTGATCTCCTTGAGCTTGAGCGCGCCTTCCATCGCCACCGGCCAGTGCGTGCCGCGGCCGAGGAACAGCGCGTCCTGCTTGCTGGCGAAGGCCTCGGCGAGCTCGCGGATCTCGTCGTCGAGCTTCAGCGTCTCGACGATCAGCGCCGGCAGGTGTTCGAGCTGGCGCACGCCGTCGGCGTAACGCTCGCCATCGAGACCCTTGGCGCGGCCGAGCTCGAGCGCGAACAGCGCCAGCGCGACCAGCTGCGTGGTGAAGGCCTTCGTCGACGCGACGCCGATCTCCGGGCCGGCGCGGGTCATCAGCACCAGCTTCGACTCGCGCACGATCGACGATTCCGGCACGTTGCAGACGGCGAACTGCGCGTGATAGCCCTTTTCCTTCGCGAGCTTCAGCGCCGCCAGCGTGTCGGCGGTCTCGCCGGACTGCGAAATCGTCAGGAACAGGGTGCCGTCCTGGACCACCGGATCGCGGTAGCGGTATTCGCTGGCGATCTCGGTCGTGCACGGCACGCCGGCCAGCTGCTCGATCCAGTAACGCGCGACCAGGCCGGCGTGATAGCTCGTGCCGCAGGCGATGATGTGCACCGCGCGCGTCTGCGCCAGCAGCTGCTCGGCGTCGACGCCGAAGATCTGCGTCAGCACCTTGCCGCCGGCGATGCGGCCCTCGAGGGTGTCGGCGACCGCCTGCGGCTGCTCGTGGATCTCCTTGAGCATGTAATGGGCGAACTCGCCGCGCTCGACGGCATCGGCGTTGAAGTGCGATTCCTTGACCTCGCGCTGCACCTCGGCGCCGCCGACGTCGAACACGCGCAGGCTGTCGCGGCGGACCTCGACGACGTCGCCTTCCTCGAGATAGATGAAGCGGCGGGTCAGCGGCAGCAGCGCGTGCACGTCCGAGGCCAGGTACTGCTCGCCCTCGCCGAGGCCGGCGATCAGCGGGGCGCCGTAGCGCGCGCCGATCACCACGTCGGGTTCGCGCGAGGAGACGACCGCGATCGCGTAGGCGCCGTGCAGGCGCTTCACGGTGTCCTGCACCGCCTGCAGCAGGGACAGGCCGCCGCGCTGGGCGCGTTCGACCAGATGCGCGATCACCTCGGTGTCGGTCTGCGACACGAACTCGTAGCCCTCGGCGCGCAGCTCCTCGCGCAGCGGCGCGTGGTTCTCGATGATGCCGTTGTGGACGACGCTGACGTGCCCGGACACGTGCGGGTGGGCATTGATCTCGCTGGGCACGCCGTGGGTCGCCCAGCGGGTGTGGGCGATGCCGCAGTGGCCGTCGAGGCCGGTCTCGACCTGCAGCGCCTGCAGGTCGCGCACCTTGCCCTTCGCGCGGATGCGGGCGATGCCGTCGGCGGCGACCATCGCCACGCCGGCCGAGTCGTAGCCGCGGTACTCGAGCGAGGCGAGGCCCTGGATCAGGTGGTGGACGATGTTGCGCTGGGCGCTGATTCCGACGATTCCGCACATAGGTCTGGGCTTTCCCCTGTAACGATCGGACGGAGTTTACGGGAATCCGGACCGACGCCCTGCTCCAGTGCGCCGCGGACGTCCGCCGGACGCCGGCGGACGCCCATCCCCAGCCGAGTTGCCCTTTCATTTCAATGCCTTGCGGTTGGCACGGGTCCTGCATCGTAGGCCCCGGACGCCTCCACCCGCAGGGAAGACCATGATTCGCGACACCTCCGCCCAGGACCGCAGCATCCAGCCGGCCGCCGCGCCGCGCAGCCGCCGCCCCGTCGTGTTCGCCTCCGCCGGCATCGTCGGCGTGCTGCTGCTCGGCTGGGCGATGTCGGGCTGGCTGGACAGCGCGCGCTCGGTGTCCGGCGAGCGCCTGCGCTTCGCCGAGGTGACCCGCGGTACCCTCGTGCGCGACGCCGCGGTCAACGGCCGCGTCGTCGCCGCCGTCAGCCCGACCCTGTACGCCCCGGCCGGCGGCACCGTCGCCCTGAAGATCCAGGCCGGCGACACCGTGAAGCGCGGCGACGTGATGGCGGTGATCGATTCGCCGGACCTGCAGAACGAACTCGAGCGCGAGCGCGCCACCCTCGTGCAGATGGAGGCCGAGGTCGCCCGCCAGCGCATCCTCGCGCAGAAGGCCAGCCTGCTCGCCCGCCGCGAGGCCGACGACGCCGAGGTCGTGCGCCTGGCCGCCAGCCGCGACCTGCAGCGCGCCGAGCGTGGCTACGAACTCGGCGCGATCCCCGAGGTCGACCTGCTGCGCGCCCGCGACGCGATGGCCAGCGCCGAGATCCGCGCGAAGCACGCGGCGACCGCTTCCGGCCTGGAATCGCGCGACGTCGAACTGGCGCTGCGCACGCAGGAGCAGCTGCTGGCGCGCCAGCGCCTGGTGTTCGCCGACATCGAGCGCCGCGTCGACGAGCTGAACGTGCGCGCGCCGGTCGACGGCATCATCGGCACGCTGAACATCGTCGACCGCGCGGTGGTCGCGCAGAACGCGCCGCTGATGACGGTGGTCGACCTGTCGCAGCTGGAGGTCGAGCTGGCGATTCCGGAGACCTATGCCGAAGACCTCGGCCTGGGCATGTCCGCGGAAGTGCGCATCGGCGCCGTCAACGCGACCGGCAAGATATCGGCGATTTCGCCCGAGGTCGTGAGCAACCAGGTACTGGCACGCGTGCGCTTCGACGGCGAGCAGCCGCCGGGCCTGCGCCAGAACCAGCGCGTCTCGGCGCGGGTGCTGTTCGAGGAACGTCCCGACGTGGTCATGGTGACCCGCGGTCCGTTCGTCGAGGCGCACGGCGGCCGCTTCGCCTACGTGATGGACGGCGACGTCGCCGTGCGCACGCCGATCACCCTCGGCGCCACCAGCGTTTCCGCGGTCGAGGTCAGCGCCGGCCTGCAGCCGGGCGACCGCGTCGTGATCGCCGGCACCGACAACTTCCGCGACGCCGAGCGCGTCTCGGTCAACGAATGATCCCTCCCCGACCCACGCCCCACGCCCCGAGAAGGACGCCGCCATGCTGCGCATGAACAACCTGAGCAAGGTCTACCGCACCCACATGATCGAGACGCACGCGCTGCGTGGCTTCGACATCCACGTCAAGGAAGGCGAGTTCGTCGCGGTCACCGGCCCGTCCGGCTCCGGCAAGACGACCTTCCTCAACATCGCCGGCCTGCTCGAGGAGTTCAGCGGCGGCGAGTACTGGCTCGACGGCGTCGACGTCCGCGGCCTGGACGACGGCAAGCGCTCGCGGCTGCGCAACGAGAAGCTCGGCTTCATCTTCCAGGGCTTCAACCTGATCCCCGACCTGAACCTGTTCGACAACGTCGACGTGCCGCTGCGCTACCGCGGCTTCGGCGCCGCCGAGCGCCGCAAGCGCATCGAGGAAGCGCTGGCCCAGGTCGGCCTGGCCTCGCGCATGAAGCACTACCCGGCCGAGCTGTCCGGTGGCCAGCAGCAGCGCGTGGCGATCGCGCGCGCGCTCGCCGGTTCGCCGAAGGTCCTGCTCGCCGACGAACCGACCGGCAACCTGGACACGCAGATGGCGCGCGGCGTCATGGAACTGCTCGAGGAGATCAACGCCGGCGGCACCACGATCCTGATGGTCACGCACGACCCGGAGCTCGCCGCGCGCGCGCACCGCAACGTGCACATCATCGACGGCCAGGTGTCCGACCTGACCCACGAAACCGCGCGCAGCCTCGCCGCCGCGGTCGCCGCCACCCGTGCCGAAGCCGGCGCCGAGCCCGGCCCGCGCGCCTGAGGAGGTCGACATGTTCACCTACTACCTCGGCCTGGGCTTCCGCAGCCTGCGCCGCAATCCGGTGCTGACGATCCTGATGGTGCTGACGCTGTCGGTCGGCGTCGCCGCCAGCATGACGACCCTGACCCTGCTGCACGGCATGTCCGGCAACCCGATCCCGGGCAAGTCCGACCGCCTGTTCGTGCCGCTGCTCGACAACGGTCCCGGCGAGGAGCTCGACGGCAGCGGCGAGCCGCCGCGCCAGGTCAGCCACACCGACGCCGTCAACCTGTGGGACCAGGCGAAGGGCGCGCTGCAGACGCCGCTGTACGGCATCGGCCCGGCGATCGACTCCGGACGCGCCGACCTGCCGCCGTTCTTCAGCAGCGGCGTCGCCGTCGGTCGCGACTTCTTCGCGATGTTCGACGTGCCCTTCCTGCACGGCCAGGCCTGGAGCGCCGACGACGACCGCCGCGGCGCCGCCGTCGTGGTCATCGGCCGCGAGCTGTCGGAGCGCGTGTTCGGCGCCGGCGTGAACGCGGTCGGGCAGACGATCCGCATCTCCGACGTCGACTACCAGGTGATCGGCGTCGTCGACACCTGGAACCCCGTGCCGAAGTTCTACCGCCTGATCGGCAACAGCTCGTTCTCGGAGTCCGAGGACGTGTACATGCCGTTCCGCACCGCGGTGAACCGCGAGCTGCAGGTCAACGGCAGCATCGACTGCAGCAGCGAGTCCGGCCCCGGCTTTCAGGGCCTGGTCGCTTCCGAGTGCGTGTGGATCCAGTACTGGGTCGAACTCGAGAGCGCGTCGAAGCGGCAGGAGTACGCCGACTACCTGAACGCTTACATCAACGAGCAGAAGGCACTCGGCCGCTATACGCGCCCGGTCAACTTCCGCCTGTACGACGTCATGGAGTGGCTGGACTTCAACGAGGTGGTCAGCGACGACACCCGCACCTCGACCTGGCTGGCCTTCGCCTTCCTGCTGGTGTGCCTGGTGAACACCGTCGGCCTGCTGCTCGCGAAGTTCAGCGCCCGCCCCGGCGAGATCGGCGTGCGCCGCGCGCTCGGCGCGACCCGCCGCGACGTGTTCACCCAGTACCTGACCGAAGCCGGCGTGATCGGCCTGGTCGGCGCCGGCGTCGGCCTCGGCCTGACCTTCGGCGCGCTCGCCTACATCCGCGCGCTCGACGAAAGCATCGCCCTGGTCACCCGGATCGACGGCGCGATGCTCGGCACCGCCGTCGCGCTGTCGATCGCCGCCAGCCTGCTCGCCGGCCTGCTGCCGACCTGGCGCGCCTGCCAGGTGGTGCCCGCCCTGCAACTCAAGAGCCAGTGAGGAACGCCATGGAAATCCGTCCGATCATCTCCGCGATGATGCGCAACAAGACCGCGCCGCTGCTGATCGCGGCGCAGGTGGCGCTGACGCTGGCCATCGTCTGCAACGCGCTGTACATCATCCGCGACCGCCTCGCGACCGCCGCGCGCCCGACCGGCGCCGACGAGCGGAACCTCAGCGAGATCCGCTTCTATCCGCACCGCCAGATCAGCGACATCAAGGAAATGCAGCGGCGCGACCTCGAGGCCATCCGGGCCGTGCCGGGCGTCGTCTCGGCGACCTGGGTGAACCAGATCCCGCTCGGCCAGTCGAGCTGGAACTGGGGCGGCCTGGTCGCCGAGCGCGGGCAGACCGAAAGCTCGGTCAGCGCCACGTTCTATTTCGACGGCCAGGGCGAGTCGGTCGTCGACGTGTTCGGCCTGAACCTGATCGAGGGCCGCAACTTCACCCCGGAGGAGTACATCGAGTACAACCCGGCGGTCGAACGTCGCAACCCGGACGTCGTGATCGTCACCCGCGCGCTCGGCGAGGCGCTGTTCCCGGGCGAGACCAGCTTCGCCGGCCGCACGTTCTACCTGGGCAACAGCCCGGACGCGTCCGCGGTGCGCATCGTCGGCGTGGTCGAGAAACTGCAGAGCCCGAGCGCGCCGGCGAGCGACCGCGCGGAGAGCAGCATGATCGGTCCGATCCACTACCTGGACCCGTTCACCCGCTACGCGGTCCGCACCGAGCCCGGCCAGCAGGACCGGGCGATGACGGCCGTCGAGGAAGCGCTGCTGGCGCTGCGCAACGACCGTGTGCTGCTCAACCGCCGCACCTTCGCCGAAGCCCGCGAGAGCCGTTACTCCGGCGAGAACCTGATGGCCGGGCTGCTGATCGCGGTCACGGTGTTCCTGCTGATGATCACCGCCAGCGGCATCGTCGGCATGGCCAGCCTGTGGGTGAACCAGCGCCGCAAGCAGATCGGCGTGCGCCGCGCCCTCGGGGCGATGAAGCACGACATCCTGCGCTACTTCCTGGTCGAGAACGTGCTGATCACCACCGGCGGCATCGTCGTCGGCCTCGGCCTGGCGCTGGCGCTGAACAACTTCCTGGTCGGCGAGCTGGAGATCCCGCGCCTGCCGGTCGCCTATCTCGGCGTCACGATGGTGGCGATGTGGGTGCTCGGCCTGCTCGCGGTCGCGGGCCCCGCCTGGCGCGCCGCCGCGGTGCCGCCGGCGACCGCCACGCGCACGGCCTGAGTTAGGCTAACCGCATGCGCGCAGCGAGCAACGCCACGATCCTGGTGATCGACGACAACCCGACGGTCGGCACCGCGCTGGAAATCCTGTTCTCGCTGCACGACCTGCGCACGCTCTGCGCGACCTCGCCGGAGGAGGGCCTGGCCCTCCTCCGCGACGAGGCGGTCGACCTGGTGATCCAGGACATGAACTTCACCGCCGACACCACCTCCGGCGAGGAAGGCCAGGCGCTGTTCCGCGAGATCCGCGCGCTGCGTCCGGACCTGCCGGTGATCCTGATGACGGCGTGGACGCATCTGGAATCGGCGGTCGACCTGGTGCGCGCGGGCGCCGCCGACTACCTCGCCAAACCCTGGGACGATCGCAAGCTGCTCGCCGCGGTCGCCAACCTGCTCGAGCTCGGCCAGGCCACCCGCGCGCTCGGCGAACGTGCCCGCAGCGAACGCCGGCAGCGGCACGCCCTCGAGGCGAAATACGACCTGCGCGGGCTCGTCTGGGCCGACCCGGCGATGGAGCGGGTGCTGAGCCTGGCCTGCCAGGTCGCGCGTTCCGACGTGCCGGTGCTGATCACCGGCCCGAACGGCGCCGGCAAGGAGAAGATCGCCGAGATCGTGCAGGCCAACTCGCTGGTGCGCGAAGGTCCGTTCGTGACGCTCAACTGCGGCGCGCTGCCGAGTGAGCTGATCGAAGCCGAGCTCTTCGGCGCCGAGGCCGGCGCCTATACCGGGGCCGGCAAGGCACGCGAGGGCAAGTTCGAGGCTGCCGACGGCGGCACCCTGTTCCTCGACGAAATCGGCAACCTGCCGCCGGCCGGGCAGATGAAGCTGCTGCGCGTGCTCGAGACCGGCCGCTTCGCGCGCCTCGGCTCGAACCGCGAGAAGCAGGTCAAGGTGCGGGTGATCAGCGCGACCAATGCCGACCTGTCCGGGATGATCCGCGCCGGCAGCTTCCGCGAGGATCTCTACTACCGGCTCAACGTCATCGAGATCGCGCTGCCGCCGCTGGCCGAGCGGCCGCGTGACATCCTGCCGCTGGCGGCGCGCTTCCTGCCGCCCGGCCGCAGCCTCGGCGACGACGCCGCGTCGGCATTGCTGCGGCATCCGTGGCCGGGCAACGTGCGCGAGCTGAAGAACGTGATGCAGCGCGCGGCGCTGCTGGCCGCCGGCGAACGCATCGGCGCCGGCGACCTCGGCCTGCCGCCGCCGGCGAATCCGGCCGGCACGATCGCCGGCAACGGCGACGCCGAACCCGACCGCGAAGTCATCGAGCAGGCGCTGGCGCGCGCCGGTGGCGTCGTCGCGCAGGCGGCGGCGGAGCTCGGCCTGAGCCGGCAGGCGCTGTACCGGCGCATGGAGCGGCTGGGCATCGCCCGGCCCTGACCGCGTGGCACCGCGCCGATCGATCGCCGGCCACATCGCCCTGGTCTGTGCCGGCGTGTCGGTGCTGGCGGTCACGCTGACGCTGCTGTTCGACCACTTCTTCGACAGCGTGCTGCTGGCCGCGTGCATCGCGCTGATCGTCTGCCTGCCGCTGTCGCTGCTGCTGGCGCGGCGGGCGGTGGCGCCGGCGCTGTCGCTGTTCCGGGCGCTGGCCGGCACCGCGCTGAGCTACCGCGACGGCGACTTCGGTTTCGGCCTGCGCTGGAAACACCGCGACGAGCTCGGCGACCTCGTCGACGCCCACAACGAACTCGGCGGCGTGCTGCGCGAACAGCGGTTGTCGCTGGTGCAGCGCGAGCTGCTGCTCGACACGATGGTGCAGAACACGCCGGTGGCGATGCTGCTCGTCGGCGACGGCGGCCACGTGGTCTACGGCAACCTGGCCGCGCGGCGCCTGCTCAACGGCGGCCGCAAGCTCGAGGGACTGGCGCTGGAAACGCTGCTCGCGGCGGCCGCGGTGCCGCTGCGCGAGGCGGTGCAGCGCGGTGGCGACGGCCTGTTCGCGGTCGGCGAAGGCGACGAGGAGGAAGTGTTCCACCTCGCCCGCCGCGCCTTCCGGCTCAACGGCCGGCCGCACGAACTGCTGCTGCTGCGCCACCTGACCAGCGAACTGCGGCGGCAGGAAGTGCAGACCTGGAAGAAGGTGATCCGGGTGATCAGCCACGAGCTCAACAACTCGCTGGCGCCGGTCGCTTCGCTGGCGCATTCCGGCGCCGAACTGACCCGGCGCGGCCAGACCGCGCGGCTGGAGGCGATCTTCGCGACGATCGAGGAACGCGCCCGCCACCTCGAGGGTTTCATCCGCGGCTACGCGCGTTTCGCGAAGTTGCCGACGCCGCGGCTGGAGCCGGTGGCGTGGCCACTGTTCGTCGACCGGCTGCGCAGCCAGGTGGAGTTCGTGGTCGACGGCGAGCTGCCCGACGAGCCCTCCCGCCTCGACCAGGCGCAGATGGAACAGGCGCTGCTGAACCTGCTGAAGAACGCCCACGAATCCGGCTCGGCGCCGGAGGCCGTGACGCTGCGCGTGCGCCGCCAGCCAGGCCTGCTGCGCATCGAGGTGATGGACCGCGGCACCGGCATGAGCGACGCGGTGCTCGAGAACGCGCTCGTGCCCTTCTACTCCACGAAGCGCAGCGGCACCGGCCTCGGCCTGGCGCTGGCGCGTGAGATCGCCGAGGCGCACGGCGGCCGGATCGGCCTCGCCAACCGCGAGGGCGGTGGCCTGGTGGTGGTGATGTCGCTGCCGCTGCCCCTGTAGGAGCGGCTTCAGCCGCGATCGCTCTTCGCCGGGCGCTTCCAGCCTTCGATCGTCACCTGCCGGCCGCGCGCGACGCTGAGCATGCCGTCCGGCGCGGTCTTCGTGATCACCGAACCGGCGCCGATCGTCGCGCCTTCGCCGATCGTCACCGGCGCGACCAGCGACGAGTTGGAGCCGATGAAGGCGCCGTCGCCGATCGTCGTCTTCCACTTGTTCACGCCGTCGTAGTTGCAGGTGATCGTGCCGGCGCCGACGTTCACCGCGGCGCCGATCTCGGCGTCGCCGAGGTAGGTGAGGTGGTTGGCCTTGCTGCCGCGGCCGAGGCGGGTGTTCTTGGTCTCGACGAAGTTGCCGACGTGCACGCCGTCGGCGAGGCCGGTGCCCGGCCGCAGACGCGCGAACGGGCCGATCGTCGCGGCACCGTCGGCGATCACGCCGTCGAGGTCGCAGTGCGCGGCGACGACCGTGCCGGGCCCCAGGTCGACATCCCTGAGGCGGCAGAACGGACCGATGCGCACGCCGTCGGCGAGGCGAACGCGGCCTTCGAGGATCACGTCGACGTCGATCTCGACGTCCCGCCCGACGGTCACGTCGCCGCGGACGTCGAAGCGCGCGGGGTCGGCGAGGCGCACCCCCTCGCGCATCAGGCCCTCGGCGACGCGACGCTGGTACATGCGCTCGAGACGCGCGAGCTGCAGCGGATCGTTGGCGCCTTCGGCCTCGCCGGAATGCCGGCACAGCGCGACCTTCGCCGGACGGCCGTCGGCGCGCGCCATCGCGAAGATGTCGGTGAGGTAGTACTCGCCCTGGGCATTGTCGTTGCCGAGGCGGGCGAGCCAGCGGCGCAGGTCGGCGGCCGGGGCGACGACGATGCCGGTGTTGACCAGCTTCACCGCGCGCTGCTGTTCGCTGGCGTCCTTCTGCTCGACGATCTGCTGCACGTCGCCGTTGCCGTCGACGATCACGCGGCCGTAGCCGGTCGGATCGGCGAGGGTGTCGGCGAGCACGGCCGGGCCCTCGCGGCCGGCCTCCAGCAGTCCCTGCAGCGTGTCGACGCCGATCAGCGGCACGTCGGCGTACATCACCAGCACCACGCCGTTCTCGGGTACCGCCGGCATCGCCTGCAGCACCGCATGGCCGGTGCCGAGCTGTTCGGCCTGGTGCGCCCAGTGCAGCGTGGCGTCGTCGGCGAACGCGGCGCGCACCTGGTCGCCGCCGTGGCCGTAGACGATGTGGATGCCGGCGGCGCCGAGCGCGCGGGCGCTGGCGACGACGTGGGCGAGCATCGGCCGGCCGGCGACCTTCTGCAGCACCTTCGGGACGGACGACTTCATGCGCTTGCCCTCGCCGGCGGCGAGGACGATGACGTGCAGGGAATGACGGGACATGGGATTCCTCCGGCCGCAAGTATCGGCGCTGCAGCGCGGCGCTGCTAGCATCCGCGCGTGACTTCACCCTCGCCCGCACTGCCGCGCCAGTTTCTCCGCTTCCTGGTCGTCGGCTTCGCGCAGCTGGGCCTCGATTCGCTGGTCTACATCGCCGCGAGCGCGTTGGGGACGCCGGTCGTGGTGGCGAACATCGCCGGCCGGCTCGCCGGCGTGTCGCTGGGGTTCTGGGCGCACGGGCGCTGGACCTTCGCCGATGCCCAGGGCCATCACCTGCACGGTCGCGCGCTGCTGCGCTTCGTGATCAGCTGGACGACGCTGACCGCCGCCAGCACGCTGCTGGTGGCGAAGGCAGCGGACGCGTTCGGCCTGCACTGGTCGTGGCTGGCCAAGCCCTTCGTCGAGGGTGTGCTGGCCGGCGTCAGTTTCCTGGTGCTGCGCTACTGGGTGTTCCGGAGCAGGAGGCAGGCGACCGCAGGAGGGGGGTAGCGGATCCGCCAGAGAAAACGCCGACCCGGAGGTCGGCGTTTCTGGTTGCGGAGCCGGTCGACGCCGGCGGCGAAGCCTCAGTGCTTGAGGCTGCGCTTGAGATGGGCGAGCGCCTGCAGCTGCGCCTGGGTCTCGATGAGCCGCTGCTGCGCCTCGGCGAGGTCCTGGGCTTCGCCGCGGCCGGCGAGGATGCGCTCGGCCTCTTCCTTGGCCTTGAGCACGGCCGCCTCGTCGAGGTCGGTGCCGCGGATCGCGGTGTCGGTGAGCACCGTCACGACCTGCGGCTGCACCTCGAGGATGCCGCCGGACACGTAGATCACCAGCTCCTCGCCGTTCGCCAGCGTCAGCCGGACATTGCCCGGCTTCAGGCGGGTGATCAGCGGGGCGTGCCGCGGCGCGATGCCGAGCTCGCCCATCTCGCCGGTGGCGACGACCATCTGCACGTCGCCCTGGAAGATCTCTTCCTCGGCGCTGACGATGTCGCAACGGATCGTGGATGCCATCTCTTACTCCCTACGCCGGGATCAGGCCGCGGCCTGCAGCTTCTTGGCCTTCTCGAAGGCTTCGTCGATGCCGCCGACCATGTAGAAGGCCTGCTCCGGCAGCGAATCGCACTCGCCGTCGCAGATCATCTTGAAGCCGCGGATCGTCTCCTTCAGCGACACGTACTTGCCCTTGGCGCCGGTGAAGACCTCGGCCACGGTGAACGGCTGCGAGAAGAAGCGCTCGATCTTGCGGGCGCGCGACACCGCCAGCTTGTCGTCTTCCGACAGCTCGTCCATGCCCAGGATCGCGATGATGTCCTTGAGCTCCTTGTACTTCTGCAGCGTGGACTGCACGCGGCGGGCGGTGTCGTAGTGCTCGTTGCCGATCACGTTCGGGTCCAGCTGGCGCGAGGTCGAGTCCAGCGGGTCGACGGCCGGGTAGATACCCAGCGAGGCGATGTTTCGCGACAGCACGACGGTGGCGTCGAGGTGGGCGAAGGTGGTCGCCGGCGACGGGTCGGTCAGGTCGTCCGCGGGCACGTACACGGCCTGGATCGAGGTGATCGAGCCGGTCTTGGTCGAGGTGATGCGCTCCTGCAGGACGCCCATTTCCTCGGCCAGGGTCGGCTGGTAACCGACGGCCGACGGCATGCGGCCCAGCAGCGCCGACACTTCGGTACCGGCCAGTGTGTAGCGGTAGATGTTGTCGACGAACAGCAGCACGTCACGGCCCTCGTCGCGGAAGTACTCGGCCATCGTCAGGCCGGTCAGCGCGACGCGCAGGCGGTTGCCCGGCGGCTCGTTCATCTGGCCGTACACCATCGCCACCTTCGACTTCTCCGGCTCGGCGACGTTGACGACGCCCGACTCCTGCATCTCGTGATAGAAGTCGTTGCCCTCACGGGTACGCTCGCCGACGCCCGCGAACACCGACAGGCCCGAGTGCTCGGTCGCGATGTTGTTGATCAGCTCCATCATGTTGACGGTCTTGCCGACGCCGGCGCCGCCGAACAGGCCGACCTTGCCGCCCTTCGCGAACGGGCACATCAGGTCGATGACCTTGATGCCGGTCTCGAGCAGCTCGGTGGTCGAGGCCTGGTCCTCGTAGGACGGGGCGGCGCGGTGGATTTCCCACGTGGTGTCGGCCTTCACCGGGCCGACTTCGTCGATCGGGTTGCCGAGCACGTCCATGATGCGGCCCAGGGTGCCGAGGCCGACCGGCACCGAGATGGCGCGGCCGGTGTTCTCGGCGACCAGGTTGCGCTTCAGGCCGTCGGTCGAGCCGAGGGCGATGGTGCGCACGACGCCGTCGCCCAGCTGCTGCTGGACCTCGAGGGTGATCTCCGTGCCCTGCACCTTCAGTGCGTCGTAAATCTTCGGCACGTCGGCGCGCGCGAACTCGACGTCGACGACGGCGCCGATGATCTGAACGATCTTGCCCTGACTCATGGTGGTTTCCTCTGGAAAGCGATTCTGGTTGAACGGTTCGCGCGAAAGAGCGATCGCGGCTGAAGCCGCTCCTACATTTTCTTAGACGGCGGCGGCGCCGCCGACGATCTCGGAGATTTCCTGGGTGATCGCGGCCTGCCGCGCCTTGTTGTAGATCAGGTTCAGCGTGCCGATCAGTTTCGTCGCGTTGTCGGAGGCGGCCTTCATCGCCACCATGCGCGCCGCGTGTTCGGAGGCGAGGTTCTCGAGCACCGCCTGGTAGACCAGCGATTCGACGTAGCGCGTCAGCACGTGGTCGAGCACGGTCTGCGCGTCCGGCTCGTACAGGTAGTCCCAGTCGTGGCGCGACTCGAGCGACTCGGAGGCCGGCAGCGGCAGCAGCTGGTCCAGCGTCGGCTTCTGGCTCATCGTGTTGACGAAGTCGTTGTACGCCAGGAACACGCGGTCGACGCGGCCCTCGGCGTAACCGTCGAGCATCACCTTGACGACGCCGACCAGCTTGGACAGCTCCGGCTTCTCGCCGAGGTGGGTCACCGAGGCCAGCAGGTTCAGCTGCAGGCGACGGAAGAACACCGTGGCCTTCTGGCCGATGCAGACCACGTCGATCTCGGCGCCCTTCTCCTGCCAGGCGCGCATGTCGGCGATGATCTTGCGGAACATCACCGAGTTCAGGCCGCCGGCGAGGCCGCGGTCGGTCGAGACGATGACGTAGCCGACGCGCTTGACCTGCTCGCGCGCGGCCAGGAACGGATGCACGTACTCGGAGTTCGCCTTCGCGACGTGGCCGATCACCTGACGCATGAGGCGCGCGTACGGGCGCGACTGCTTCATGCGGTCCTGCGCCTTGCGGATCTTCGAAGCGGAGACCATCTCGAGCGCGCGCGTCACCTTGCGGGTGTTCTGCACGCTCTTGATCTTGGACTTGATTTCCCTGCCGCCTGCCATGTTCCTTCCTTACGCTGCTCTCGTAGGAGCGCCTTCAGGCGCGATGCTCTTCTGAAGGCGCCAAATCGCGGCTCAAGCCGCTCCTACATGATCGATCACCAGCTGCCGGTGGCCTTGTACTCGGAGATGATCTGCTTGAACGACGCCTCGATGTCCTTGTCCCAGGCGCCGCTGTCGACGATCTTCTGCTCGAGCGCGCCCTGGGTGTTGCTCAGGTGCGCGTGCAGGCCGGCTTCGAACGCGAGGATCTTGTTCAGCGGCACGTCGTCGAGGTAGCCCTCGTTCGCGGCGTAGATCGAGATCGCCATCTGCGCGATGTTCATCGGCGCGTACTGCTTCTGCTTCATCAGCTCGGTGACGCGCTGGCCGCGCTCGAGCTGCTTGCGGGTCGCCTCGTCGAGGTCGGAGGCGAACTGCGCGAAGGCCGCCAGCTCGCGGTACTGCGCCAGGGCGATACGGATGCCGCCCGAGAGCTTCTTCATGATGTTCGTCTGCGCGGCGCCACCGACGCGCGACACCGAGATGCCGGCGTTCACGGCAGGGCGGATACCGGCGTTGAACAGGTCGGTCTCGAGGAAGATCTGGCCGTCGGTGATCGAGATCACGTTGGTCGGCACGAACGCCGAGACGTCACCGGCCTGGGTCTCGATGATCGGCAGCGCGGTCAGCGAGCCGGTCTTGCCCTTCACGGCGCCGTTGGTGAACTTCTCGACGTACTCCTCATTGACGCGCGCGGCGCGCTCGAGCAGGCGCGAGTGCAGGTAGAACACGTCGCCCGGGTAGGCTTCGCGGCCCGGCGGGCGGCGCAGCAGCAGCGAGATCTGGCGGTAGGCCACGGCCTGCTTGGACAGGTCGTCGTAGACGATCAGCGCGTCTTCGCCGCGGTCGCGGAAGTACTCGCCCATCGTGCAGCCCGAGTAGGCGCTGATGTACTGCATCGCGGCCGACTCGGAAGCGGTGGCGGCGACGACGATGGTGTGCGCCAGCGCGCCGTTCGCCTCGAGGCGGCGGACGATGTTGGCGATGGTCGAGGCCTTCTGGCCGATCGCGACGTAGATGCACTTCACGCCGGTCGACTTCTGGTTGATCACGGCGTCGACGGCCAGGGCGGTCTTGCCGGTCTGGCGGTCGCCGATGATCAGCTCGCGCTGGCCGCGGCCGATCGGGATCATCGAGTCGACGGACTTGTAACCGGTCTGCACCGGCTGCGAGACGGACTTGCGGGCGATGACGCCCGGCGCGACCTTCTCGACCGGCGCGGTCAGCGAGGCGTTGATCGGGCCCTTGCCGTCGATCGGCTCGCCGAGCGCGTTGACGACGCGGCCCAGCAGCTCCGGACCGACCGGCACTTCGAGGATGCGGCCGGTGGTCTTGGCCACGTCGCCCTCGCGCAGGTGCTCGTAGTCGCCCAGGACCACGGCGCCGACCGAGTCGCGCTCCAGGTTCAGCGCCAGCGCGTAGGTGGCGTTCGGCAGCTCGATCATTTCGCCCTGCATCACGTCGGCCAGGCCGTGGATGCGCACGATGCCGTCGGACACCGAAGTCACGGTGCCTTCGTTGCGGGCCTCGGCGGCCAGCTTGACCTTTTCGATGCGGGCCTTGATCAGTTCGCTGATTTCGGACGGGTTGAGCGTCTGCATGGGGATGTCCCTGGATCGTCCGGCTCGCGCCGGCGCTTGGTTCGAAGGAAAAACGTGAGGATCAGTTCGCGAGCGCCGCGCCGAGGCGCGCCAGCTTGGTGCGGAGCGAGCCGTCGATGACCACGTCGCCGGCGTCGATCACCGCGCCGCCGATCAGCGCCGGATCGACCGCGGTGGCGACTTCGACGTCCTGGCCGAAGCGGCGGCGCAGCGAGGCGCGCAGCTGCTCCAGCGCGGCACCGTCGAGCGGCTGCGCCGAGGTCACCGTGGCCTTGACGACACGCTCGGCTTCCGCGCGCAGTTCGTCGAACAGGCCGGCGATCTCCGGCAGCAGCGGCAGGCGGCCGTTTTCGGCGAGCACCGCGAGGAAGTCGCAGAACTGCGGATCGGGTTCACCCGGCGGCAGCAGCAGCTCGACGAGCTGCTCGTCCTGCGACATCGGGTTGCCGATCGCGCTCTGCACGCCCGGCACCGCCGCGGCCTGCGCGGCGAAGCCGAGCATCTGCGACCACTGCGGCAGGCGGGAGGCTTCCTTCGCCAGCGCGAAAGCGGCACGGGCGTAGGGACGGGCGAGGGTCAGGGCCTGGCTCATGTCGGATCAGATCTCGGCGGCGAGCTCGTCCAGCAGCGCCTTGTGGGCGTTGCCGTCGATCTCCTTGCGGATCAGCTTCTCGGCGCCGGCGACCGCGAGCGCGGACACCTGGCGACGCAGGTCTTCCTTGGCGCGGTTCGCGGCGGCGACGATCTCGGCCTCGGCGAGCGCCTTCTGGCGCGCGGCTTCGGCGATCGCCTCGGCCTTCGCCTGGTCGACGATCTGGTTCGCGCGGGCATGCGCCTGCTCGATGATCTCGTTGGCCTTGGTGCGCGCCTGGCGCAGTTCCTCGGCGACCTTCTCCTCGCCCTGCGCGAGTTCCTTGCGGGCGCGGTCGGCGGCGGCGAGGCCTTCGGCGATCTGCTGCTGACGCTGTTCGATCGCCGCCATGATGTGCGGCCAGCCGAACTTCATCACCACCCAGGCGACCGCGAAGAACGCGATGCCCTGGACGACCAGGGTGAAATTGATATCCATGTCCTACTCCTGTGCGCCGGCGGCTCGCGCCGCCGGCAGGCCGGTGCTCACCGAGGGGCGGATCAGCCGCCGAGGGTGGCCAGGAACGGGTTGGCGAAGATCAGCAGCAGGGCGATGGCGACGCCGATGATCGGCACGGCGTCCAGCAGGCCGGCGACGATGAACATCTTGGTCTGCAGCATCGGGGTCAGCTCCGGCTGACGCGCGGCGCCTTCCAGGAACTTGCCGCCGAGGATCGCGAAGCCGATCGCGGTGCCCAGCGCGCCGAGGCCGATCAGCAGGCCCGCCGCGATGACCGTCATGCTCATCACGTCGGCGATAAGGTTGATGTTCTGCATGTTGCTCTCCGTCTGACGCTGTGTTGGAAGGTTGAGGGTGGAACGAAGGAAAAACGGTGGATCAGTGCTTCTCGCTCGCCATCGACAGGTAGACGACGGTGAGCATCATGAAGATGAAGGCCTGCAGCGTGATGACCAGGATGTGGAACGCGGTCCACACGAAGCCGGCGACGAACTGCACCGGCGCCATCATCCAGGTCATCGCCTCGTTGACGGCGCCGCCGAGCGTCATCACCGCGATCAGGATGAAGATCAGCTCGCCGGCGTACATGTTGCCGAACAGTCGCAGGCTCAGGCTCAGCGGGCGGACCAGTTCCTCGATCACGCGCAGCAGCAGGTTGGCCGGCGCCAGCAGGATCTTGCCGACGACGCCCTCGGCGTGGAACGGCGCGGTGAACGCCTCGGCGACGAACAGGCCCAGGCCCTTGTGCTTCAGGCCGAACCAGTGGATCAGGAAGAACACGCCCAGCGACATGCCCAGGGTCGTGTTGAGGTCGGCGGTCGGCACGACGCGCAGGTAGGCGTGCTCCGGATCGTGGCCGGAGAGTTCGGCGCCCTTGCCCCACAGGGCCGGCAGCCAGTCGACCGGGATCATGTCCATGAAGTTCATCAGGAACACGAGCGCGAAGATCGTCACCGCCAGCGGCGCGATGTAGGCGCTGCGGCCGTGGAAGGTTTCCTTGACGAGACCGTCGATGCCGGTGACGAACATCTCGACCGCGCACTGCAGCTTGCCCGGCACGCCCGGCGTCGCCTTGCGCGCGGTGCTCAGGAAGATCGTGAGGAACACGACGGCCGCGAGCAGCAGGAACGCCACCGAGTCGACGTTGATCGTCCAGAACGCCCCGTCGCCGAAATTCCACTGGGCGTGATGGAGGTGATGCTTGATGTAGCCGGTGACACCACCGGTTCCGGATTCAGCGCTCACTCGTCACCTTGTCTTCTGTTCGCCACTACGAGCCGGCAAGTGCGCCAGCGGGAACACCAGCATCGCCACCACCAGGCCGGAAAGAACGGCCAGCGGCGGCAACCGCCAGGGAACGATCGCCAGGTAGAGCACGACGATCACCAGCAGCCACTTCAGCAACATCCCGACGGCCATGCGCAGATGGATCACGCGCGCCGGCTGGATCCCGCCGCCGAGGGCCACCCTGGCCATCGCCTCCGTCCCCAGTGCCGCGGCCGTCGCACCCGAGAGGGCGCCGGCCGCTGCGTCCATGTCCCTGACCAGGCCCGCGACCATCGCCGCCAGCACGCCTGCAGCCAGTTGCAGCAAGGCGGCCCTGCGGGCGATACGGCGGCCGGAGGCCAGGGAGTTGGACACGATGGATCCGAAAGGCTGGAACCCGAAGGCCCCCGCGGAAGGCGCAAAATTATAGCCTCCCGGGTCTGGCCGGGACAAGTCGCGGAAGGCGTTGGCGGGCCCTGCCGATGGCGGCGCCGACAGCGCCGCTCATCGGGGGAGCCGCGGCGGTGCCACGCCGCCGCGGCGACGTTTCAGGGCGGCAGGCAACCCTGCAGCGAGCTCGGGCCACCGAGCGGCTCGACCGGCTCGTCGGCGGTCCATGCCCCGGGCACCCCGTCGGTCCAGATCGCGTCGAGTTCGATCTCCGCGAAGCTGCCGCCGGAGAAGCGCCGGCGCAGGTTGCCGACGTCGAAGCGGGCCGGCGCACCGCTGCGCTCGCACAGCGGACAGAAGCCACGCAGCTGCTCCAGCGCCATCACCGCATCGGCGCCGGCGAACGGTGCCGCTTCGGCAGTGAGGAAGCGCGGCACGCCGCGGCCGTCGTAGACGAAGGCGGCGTAGAACTCGTAGTTCTCCCACATCTGCACGCTGTAACCGGTGCCGGCACGGGCCGGGTTGAACCAGTGCGAGCTGACGTCGAGCGGCGCCCCGGCCAGCGTCGGGCAGCCCCAGCCCAGCGGCTGCAGGCGCTCGGAGCCGTACTCGCCGTCGAGCAGGTAGCTGAAGACCATGCCGTCGGCGGTCGGCGTGACGAACGCCTGGCCGACGGCGGTCAGGCGGTGGCTGCTGCCGTTCCAGGCCGCGCGGTAGAGGCCGCCTGTCCAGACGCCGTTGCCGGTGGGCGCCGGGCCCTGCAGGTAGTACCAGGTGGCACTGCCGTCCTGGAAATAGGTGTACCAGAGGCCCGCCCAGTCGCCGCCGGCCGGGTACAGCAGCAGGCCGTGGCCGCCGCGGTCGGGATTGAACCAGCTGCCGCGCGGCGCAGGCGCGATGCCGCTGCCGATGACGGACGCGCTGACGGTGATCTCGTGCGCCTGGGCACTGCGGTTGTCGACGACGAGGTACCAGCGCCCGGCGGTCGGATCGCCGATCGCCATCGAGACGGCGCCGGCCTGGTTCTCCCAGCGATACTGCTGCGCACCGCTCACCGGCGCCGGCGCGATGTGCGGGGACGACCAGCCGTCGGAGACGCGCATCAGGGTCAGGTCGAAACGCCCATCCGGCGCCATCACCGTGAAGTCGAGCGCCGCTGTGCCGGGCGGAATGTCGATGTACAGGCGGTCCTGGCGAACGCCCGGCACCAGTTGCAGCCGCTGCTCGCGCTCTTCCAGCGCCAACGGGGTCGCGGCGATGACCGCGCGCTCGATCCGCACCGGCACGAGCACCGGCGACACCCCTTCGGGATGGCCGATCTCGAGCATCGCGTACACCGCCTCTCCGGCGGCCTGCTCCGGGCGATTCCACAACACGCGCACCGGGAAGCTCTCGCCGGCCGCGAGCCTGCCGGGGCCGGTCGCGGCCACGGCCGGGCCGTTGCGCGCGGCGACATCGCTGTAGACGAAACCCTCGACCCGTGCCCGCTGCGCCGGACCACGCGCGTGCAGCATCAGCCACCACGCGCGGTCGCCGTCGGCGATCGCCATCTCGCAACGCTCGACGGCGGTGGCGGTCGCGGCGGTGCAGCGGACTTCGCCCGGCTCCGCGACACCGTCGTCGTCGAGGTCGATGCCGAGATACACGTCGACGTCGCCGGCGTCGAGTGAACGCGCATCGACGAGCACGCGGCGATCGTGGCCGGCGTTCACCGGATGGACGGCGACGTAAGTGCCGTTGCCGTCGAGATCCCAGGGTGATTCCGGCGTCGGATCCGCCGACAGTTCGACCTCGACCGGAGGCAATCCGAAGATGCCGCGGGCGGCGAACTGTGCGTCGGGCATCGCAGGCATGCCGCCCAGGGCGATGTCCGCGAAGCCCGCACCGGTATCGCTGCCGACGCTGACGCCGACATGCGGTCGCACGACGAGGGTCACGGTCGCGGTGGCGCAGCGGCCCTCGCTCTCGCACAGGCGGTAGACGAAGCTGTCGTCCGTCGCGACATCGGTGTTCGGCCTGTAGACGATGCGGTCGTCGGCGGCGCTCGCGGTGCCGCGGGTGTCGATCGTCGCGGTGCCACGCGCCGGTGCCACGCTCAGCGCCAGACTGCCGGTCGCGAAGCGCGAGGCGGTGAGGACGTCGTTGGCGAGGACGTCCAGCGTGGCGCCCGGCGAGTTCATGAGCACGACCGCGTGGTCGTCGCGCGGCACCAGCAGCGGCACCGGCGTCCCGCCGTCGTCGTCGAGGATGCGCACGACCGCACTGCCACCGCTGAGCCGCGCCCCCGCGATGTTGACCAGCGCGACGCTGAACGTCTCGTCGGGCTCGGCCACCGTGTCACCGCGAATCGTCACGCTGACGCTGGCGCTGGTCTGCCCGGCGGGAATCTGGCCATTGAACGCGACCTGGTCGTAGTCGCTGCCCGCGGTTGCGGTGCCGTTGCTGCTGACCGCGGTGAACAACACGGTCTCCGTCGACGGTGCCGACAGCGTCACCGGCAGCGTGACGGTCTTCGTGCCGGCATTGCCTTCGACCACGTCCGCGCCCGCGATCGAGATGACCGGCCGCGCAGGTACGCCGTCGTCGTTGCGGATGCGGCCGACCGCGAACACATCTCCGACGGCGGCACCTCGCACATTGTTGATCATCACGTAGAAGCGCTCGTCCTCCTCGACGGTGGTGTCGCCGAGCACGGGCACCGACACCCGCACGGAGGTCGCTCCCGCCGGAATCGTGACGTCGGTGAACTCCGCCAGCTCGTAGTCGACGCCGGCGGTCGCCGCGGTCGGGCCGGGCGCGTATTCGTGCGTGTGGAAATCGAACATGACCGGCATCGCCGACGGCGCCGACAGGCGGACGAGGAACTCCGCGTTGCGACGGCCGCTGTTGCCCTCGTCGACGGTGGCGTCGTCCATCGACAGCGTCGGCGTCGGTTCGTCGTTGATGATCCTGGCGATGCCCTGGCCGTCGACGATACGGGCGCCGGTCGCCGAGATCGCATTGAGTGCGAAATACTCGTCGACTTCCACCGCAGTGTCGCCGCGCACCTTCACGACATGGGTGACGCTGGTCTGGCCCGGGGAAATCGTGACCGTGGCGGTCTGCTGCACGAAATCGGCGCCGATCGCACTGCCGAACATGGTGGCGAGCTGGACCGTCACCGGCGTCGCGCTCGGCTTCGACAGCGAGATCACGAAGCGGGCATCGACTTGGCCGGAGTTGCCTTCGACGACGCTGGTGTCGCCGATCGAAAGTTCCGGCAGCGTCGTCGACGGCAACGAGGGTGTGATGCCTGCGACCATCGTCCGCGTGTTGTTGAGGCTGCGCACGTTGTCGGCGTCGGCGGCATTGCCGCAGACCTGGCCCATGCAGTCGCCGTGCAGCGGACTCGACCAGCGGCCGATGCGCACCTGCGGGCCGGTGTCGTAGGCCATGATCGTCGCGAAACCCTCGCTCGGCGACAGCGTGCGGCGGAAGCCGTGCGAGTAGGCGTAGGCCCCGGGCTCGCCGTCGGCGGTCTCCATGTCGTGATGCGAGCCCATGTTGTGTCCGAGCTCGTGCGCGAACGTCCAGTCGCCGCAGTTGTCGTTCGCGAAGCCGTGGTCCGAGGTCACGGAGAAGCCCCAGTCTCCGGTGAATGCGGATCCCCCTGTGCCGGCGAGCCAGGCGACGCCACAGCTGTTCTGCGAGCTGCGGTCGAAATTGCGCAGCATGGCGACGAGGTCGGCACCGTAGAGGTCACGCAGGCGCAGCACCTCCTTGCGGATCGGCAGCGACTCGGGCTTCCCCACGACGGCGCCGGTGAGCTCGTACAGGGCGTCGTCGTTGTCGTTGTTGACCGTGTAGTCGACCATGTGCCGGGCGACGACGCGCACGTTCTGACGAACGTCGCTGTCGAGGTAGGACTGGTTGGTGATTTCCTCGAGGTGGGCAATGCGGGCGTGCACGGCCTCTACCGAGCCCCACAGCTGCACGAGGATCGGCGTGTAGACGACCACGACGTCGATCACCGGATCGCCGGGCGCGGCCGGACTCGACCCTTCAGCGGCAGCAGCCTGCTCCTGCCGGCGCCGCTGCGCGCGCCCCTCGGGCGTCGGAGCCGGTGGTAGCGCGAAGTCCGGAGTCGGCGTCGCGAACACCGGCAGATCGTCGTCTCCCTCGACGAGGGCGGTCACGCCCCGACGGGTTTCGAGACGCAGAGCCGGGCCCTCGAACTGCGGAATGGTGCCGAAGGCGACGTCGTCGCCGATCGTCAGCACCACACTCTGCGGCCCGAAACGGGTATCGACGCGGCCGGTGATCACCCTCAGACCATCGGCGCGGACACGCATCGCCAGATCATGCGCGACGAGTGGCGTCGCACCAGAGGAGGGCAGCTCGAGTTCGCCAGCGCGAACGGCGGCTTCCAGCGCGGCCCGGTCCAGGCGGATCGGCGTTCGCCCCTGGACGCCGGGAACCGGGCCATTCGCGCCGCCAGCGGCCGCGGACACCGGGGCGAACGCGGGCCCATGCCGTTCGATCGCCGCCTCGGCGGCGCCCGTCATCAGGACCGCGGCGAAACAAAGCGCGAGGCGGGAAGCGCCTCGCCGGTTGGGGCGGAGCGGGAAACTCGACATGGTCGGCACCGGCGAACTGGATGGTCGACTGTTTAGCAAATTCCCGAGGACTCGTCGCCATGCGCGGCGGCAGTGACGGGGGTGCGCATATGCACGACGGATTCATGAAGCTGCCTGGTCGCTCCGCTGCGGAGTTGCCGCCGACGACACCACAGCCAGCGCCGGCCCGTAGCACCCGCGGTTTTCTGCGGCGCAAAGAAAAACCCCCGCCGATAGGCGGGGGTTTTAGGGGTAGAGCCCCTGGCGATGACCTACTCTTGCATGGCTTAGGCCACACTACCATTGGCGCAGCTGCGTTTCACTTCCGAGTTCGGGATGGGATCGGGTGGTTCCACAGCGCTATGGTCGCCAGGGAGAGGGTGGAGGGTCGCGGAGTTTCCGGCCGGTGGTCTGGCGGGAGTGCGCGCACACGCTCTCATGGGGTGGGAAGTAGCGAGGTTCGTGGCGACGGTCCGTCGACGTGCGTCGAGGCCGAAGCGGATTGAGGTTATATGATCAAGCCGCACGGATCATTAGTACTGGTCAGCTCAACAGGTTGCCCTGCTTACACAC
>NZ_AUFF01000012.1 GCF_000426365.1 Arenimonas composti TR7-09 = DSM 18010
GCGCGCTCGGGCCATCATGAATATCCGCGGGTCGGGGCCTATCGTTCAAAGCGGCTTCGCGAGCCGGAATTGTTATCGGCCTTGCCCGACCCGGGGACCGAACCCTTCGTCATGACTCGGATCGTGGTGCACTCCTGGCGGTGAACCGGTTCAGGGCTTGCGGCTGATGTGCTTCGGATCGAACGCGGCGCCGTGTCGATCGATCGCCCACAGGCGTCGTGCCAGCTTGTTGGCGACCGCCACGGCGGCCTTGTTGTGTCCCTGGCGCTGCTGCACATCGAGTGCCCAGGCCTGCAGCGGTTCGAGTTCGCGACCGGCCCGTCGTCGCATCGCTGCCGATCTCAGGATGGCGCGGCCACCGTGGATCAGCAGCGTGCGTAGATAGCCGTCGCCGCGTTTGGTGATCTTTCCGAGCCTTCTGTGCTGGCCGGACGAATGCTCGCGCGGCACCAGTCCGAGCCAGGCAGCCAGATGACGTCCGCTGCGGAAACGGCTCCTCGTTCTCGCCGTCCTCCAACGCATCGCGGGCGGCCGGCGCCACTTTCGCCGCGCCGTTGGGAATGACGACGCCATAGTCGCGCAGCAGGCCGCGCACCAGATTGATCACTCGCCCATGCGCTGATAGTCCAGCACCACCTGCAGCATCGCCCGCGTACCGACCTTGAGCGCCTCCTCGTCGAGGAAGAACTCCGGCGAGTGATTCGACGGCGCGGTGACCGGATCGGTGCCGCGTGGCGTGGCGCCGACGAAGAAGAAGAACCCGGGCACTTCGCGCGCGTAGAACGAGAAGTCCTCGGCGCCCATGTTGAGGTCCATCTCGACGACGTTCGCGGCGCCGACGGCGCGTTCCAGGCTCGGCACCGCGCGCGCGGTCAGCGCCGGGTGGTTGACGGTGACCGGATTGCCCTTGGTGTCGGGGATGTTCGCGACCACCGACGCGCCGTGCGCCGCCGCCACGTGCTCGGCGACGTTGCGCAGGTCGGCGAACACCGCCGCGCGCATGTCCTCGTCGAACGTGCGGATCGTGCCGACCAGCTCCACTTCGTCGGGGATGATGTTGTAGCGGATGCCGCCCTTGATCGCGCCGAAGCTCACGACCACCGGCTGCTTGGAGATGTTCTGCCGCCGCGACACGATCGTCTGCGCGCTGCCGATCAGGTCCGCCGCCGCGACGATCGGATCGACGCCGCCCCACGGCCGCGAGCCGTGCGTCTGCCGCCCCTTCACGACGATGTTGAAGCGGTCGCTCGCCGCCATCGCCGGGCCGCTGCGCCAGCCCACCTGGCCGGCGTTCAAGGTGCTGAACACGTGCAGCCCGAACACCGCCTCCGGCCGGAAGCGCTCGAAGATGCCCTGCGCGAGCATCTCCTCGGCGCCGCCTTCCTCGCCGTCCGGCGGGCCTTCCTCGGCGGGCTGGAAGATGAAGAGGATCTCGCCCGGCAGTTCGGCCTTCATCGACGCGAGCGCCTCGGCGACGCCCATCAGGATGCCGGTGTGGGCGTCGTGGCCGCAGGCGTGCATCACGCCGACGGTCTCGCCGCGGAACTCGGCGGTCGCCCGCGACGCGAACGGCAGCCCGCTGCGTTCGGTGACCGGCAGCGCGTCCATGTCGGCGCGGATGGCGATGCGCGGGCCGGGCTTGCCGCCGCGCAGCACCGCGGTGACGCCGGTGGTGGCGATGCCGGTGCGCACGTCCTCGAGCCCGAGCGCGCGCAGGTGCTCGGCGACGAGCGCTGCCGTGCGGATCTCCCGGTTGCCGAGCTCCGGATGCTGGTGGATATCACGCCGCCATGCCTGGACCTTCGCGTCGACCGCCGCCGCCAGCGCCTCCACGTCGGCATCGGCCGCCTGCACGGACATCGGCAACAGCGCCGCCAACACGGCAGCCAGCATCGTCTTGCGCATCACGGCACTCCCCTGGGTCATCGCCGCACCGATCCTACACCGCGGACTGGGGCCCGAACTCTTTGCCACGGTCGCGCACGAAGAAGTTGATCACAACGGATCAAAGCCGAAACAGCGGATCAAGCCAATTGAAGATCGGCTCTTATCGGCCTTGATCCGTTGTGAATGCTCCTGCCCTGTCGTGGCAGCAATGAGGTCAGGGCGAAGCGAGGTGGTCGGTGGCGAGCTGGAGCATCGCGCGCACGCCGGTGTGCAGCGCGGCTTCGTCGAGCAGGAACTGCGGGGAGTGGTTGGCCGGCGCGGTCGCGGGGTCGACGCCGCCCCCGGTGCTGCCGACGAAGAAGAAGAAGGTCGGCGCCACCGTGGCGTACTGCGAGAAATCCTCGGCGACCGTGAGCAACGGCATCTCGACCACCGCATCGTCGCCGAGCCCGCGGCGCAGCGAGGCGATCGCGCGCGCCGCCAGCGCGGGGTCGTTCGCGGTGACCGGCGCGTTCTCGACGACGCGCAGCTCGGCCTCGGCGCCCGACGCGGCCGCGAAGTGGTCGGCGATGCGCTGCATGCGTGCGATCACGTCGGCCCGCACCTGCGGGTCGAACGTGCGCAGCGTACCGGTCATGTCGACGCGGTCGGGGATGATGTTGAAGCGCACGCCACCGTCGATCGCGCCGGTGGTCAGCACGACCGGCGAGCGGGTGATGTCGACCTGGCGCGCGAGGATGCCCTGCCAGCCGAGCTGCACCTGCGCCGCGACGCTGATCGGGTCGACGCCGTCCCAGGGCTTCGAGCCATGCGTCTGCTTGCCGCGCAGCACCAGCGTCCACTCGTCGGCGGCGGCCATCGCCGGGCCGCTGCGCACGCCGACCTGGCCGGCCGGCAGCGACGACCACACGTGCAGGCCGTAGACCGCGTGGGGTTCGAACCGCGCGAACAGGCCCTCGTCGAGCATGCGGCGGGCGCCGAAGACCTCGCCGACCTGCGGCGGTCCTTCCTCCGCCGGCTGGAAGACGAACATCACCTCGCCGCGCAGTTCGTCCTTCACCGCCGCCAGCGCCTGCGCGACGCCCATCAGCATCGCCACATGCGCATCGTGGCCGCAGGCGTGCATCACCCCGACCGGCTGGCCGCGGTAGTCGGCGCGCACGGTCGAGGCGAAAGGCAGGCCGGTGGTCTCGGTGACCGGCAGCGCGTCCATGTCGGCGCGGATCGCGATGCGCGGGCCGGCGCGGCGGCCACGCAGGATCGCGCTGACGCCGGTCGGGCCGAGGCCGGTGCGCACGTCCTCGAGCCCGAGCGCGCGCAGATGCGCGGCGATCTTCGCGGCGGTGCGGGTTTCCTGGTTGCCGAGCTCCGGATTCCGGTGGAAATCGCGGCGCCAGCTGACGACGTCGGCGCGCACCGCTTCGGCGAGCTGGTCCAGACGTTCCGGAGGAAGTGCGGCGGCGGGCAGGGAGATCAGCGCGGCGAGGCTGGCGGCGAGGAACGGGCGCATCGCGTGGCTCCTGGATGACGGCGGAATCTTAACCAGTTCGTAGTTCGTACCTCGTACGAACTACGCACTACGAACTACGAACTCTTCCCGGCGGTCAGCGCGAGCGCGAACAGGCTCGCCGCGACGCTCCACATCAGATAGCGGAAGTCGGAACTGGGCGCCGCCAGCACGAGCGGCGCCGCCAGCGCCAACGACGACAGCGCGGTGATGCCGGACAGCGCGCCGAAACCGCCGTCGCGCCGCCACAGCCAGCGCAGCACCAGCCCCGCCGCCAGCAGCAGGTAGACCCAGCCGGCGAACACCGGCGTGTCGACCAGCGCTGACAGCTTCGGCTGCAGCCAGCGGTTCAGCGCGCCGTCGTTGCGCTGCAGCGGCGGGTTGTCGGCGAAGGCGGTGATGTCCGGCGACAGCACCAGGCCGTCGGCGTGTTCCGCCTGGCGCAGCCCGAACAGGAAGGCCGACACGCGTGCGCGGTGGGCGAAATAGGCGCGGGGATGTTCGCGCGGCAGCGCCAGCCAGGCGTCGCGGAGTTCGGCGTACTGCGCGGGCGTGTAGTCGTAGTAGAAGTTCAGGCGCAGCTGGCCGCCGACGAAGCTCGGCACGTTCACCGACGGGTCGAAGTCGCGGCGCAGGTCGGCGACGGTCAGGGTCGGCTCGATCCAGTCGGACGGGAACAGCAGTTCGTCGGCCTCGATCGACACCGCGGCCATGTCCCACAGCGCGATCGCCGGCCACACCGGCATCGGTTTCGCGGTGCTGAAGTTCGCGAGCGCGGCGCCGCCGACCGCGACGATGCCGGCGACCATGGTCGCGGCACCGGCACGCAGCAGATGCTGCCGCGTCGCGCGGCGGCGCGAGTTGCCGCTGCTCAGCGCCGACGGCGTGCTGCGGCCGTCACCGGTGGCGCGCCAGCCGATCCACGCCAGCAGCGGCAAGGCCGCGGTGATCGCGTTCGAACGGAAGGCGATGCCGGCGGCGAGCGCCAGCAGCGCCGCCGCCAGCCAGGCGATCCGGCGGCCGCCGCGCAGCTCCATCGCCAAACAGGCCAGCGCGAGCGCGAACAGCGCCGTCATCCAGACGTCCTTCCACAGGTGCGGCAGCAGCGCCAGCAGCGGCGGCCAGGCGCCGAGCAGCAGCACCGTGAACCCGCGCCGCCACGCGCTGCCGCCGAGCGCGTGCGCGAACAGCGCCACCGCCGCCCACCACAGCGTCGCCTGCACGGCGAACACCCCGCCCGGATCCGGCAGCAGCGCGCGCAGCGCGATCCACGTGCGCACCATCACCGGCGGATGCGCCGGGTCCAGCGGCACCGCGCCGCGCGCCTGCGCCCACTGGTAGGCGGAATCCCAGCTCAGGTAGCCGGGCCAGAACGCCGCGAGGGTCAGCGCGAACGCCGCGAGCGCGAGCCAGAAACCGGGGTCGGAGTACTTTTCCTTCGGCATGGGGGGAGACACCGGGGTCAGGCTACGTTTCCGCCGGATGCGCCTTCGCCGGCATCGTGATCGGGGGCGGAAAAGTACTCCGACCCCGGTTTTCGCACGTGCCCACCCGCCAGGTAGTCGTGGCTGCGCATCTCGATCAGGCGCGAGGCGGTGCGCTCGAACTCCTGCACCAGCTTGCCGTCGGTGTAGAGCCATTCCGGTTCGGCGGCGGCGCTGAGCAGCAGGTTCACGCCGCGGTCGTAGAGCTCGTCGACCAGGTGCACGAAGCGGCGTGCGGCGTTGTCGTTGCGGCCGTCGAACAGCGGCACGCCCGACACCAGCACCGTGTGGAAGTCGGTCGCCAGTTCGATGTAATCGGCCGCCGCGCGCGGGCCCTCGCAGATCGGCCCGAAATCGAACCACACCAGGCCTTCCGCCAGCCCGCGCACCGGCACCGGCCGGCCGTTGAGCAGCAGCGGTCCCGGCTCGGAAGGTACGTCCGCGCTCAGCCGCTGCCAGTGCGCGGCCATCGCCGCCTCGGCGGCGGACCCGAGCGGGCTGACGTAGGTCGCCGCGCGCGTCAGCTGGCGCAGCCGGTAATCGGTGCTGCTGACCAGCTCGTGCACCGCGCAGTGCCGCTGCAGCAGCGCGATCGCCGGCAGGAAGCGGGCGCGCTGCAGGCCGTCGCGGTAGAGGTTCTCCGGCGCGGTGTTCGAGGTCGTCGCCAGGGTCACGCCGCGCGCGAACAGGCGCTCGAGCAGGCGGCCGAGGATCATCGCGTCGGCGATGTCGGCGACCAGGAATTCGTCGAGCACCAGCAGCCGCAGCTCGTCGGCCCAGGCGTCGGCGACCACCGCGACGGTGTCGGCGGTGCCGGCCGGCAGCGCCCGCAGGCGCTCGTGCGTCGCCGCCATGAAGCGGTGGAAATGCCAGCGCTGGTGCGGCACGCCGGCCACCGATTCGACCAGCAGGTCCTCGAGCAGGGTCTTGCCGCGGCCGACCCCGCCCCAGAGGTACAGACCGCGCACCGGCGTGGGCGCGCCGCCGCCGAACCAGCGCCGCCAGCCGCCGGCGCGGGCCGTCCCCGCGCGCAGTTCGCGGGCGATGCGGTCGAGTTCCTGCAGCGCCGCGCGCTGCGCCGGATCGTCCTGCCAGCGCCCGGCGGCGACACCGGCGGCATAGCGGCCGGAAGGCAGCGTGTGGGCGGCGGCCGTCACTCCGGACTCAGGACTTACGCGGCGGTGGCAGATTCCGGCGGACGCCGTTCTTGATCGCCCCGCGCAGGTCCATCAACCGGCGGTGGAAGAAGTGGCCGGTGTCGGGCATGCGCACCAGCGCGGGCTTCTGCGGCAGCGAATCGATCCAGTCGTAGACCTTCTGCGGGTCGACGATGTCGTCGGCCTCGCCCATCACCACCAGCCACGGGCAGGGCGGCGGCAGCACGCCGTCGAAGGCGCGCAGGCCGACCGGCGGCGCGATCGAGATCATCTGCTTCACCGGCACCTGGCGTGCGCCCTGCAACGCGACCCAGCTGCCGAACGAGAACCCGGCCAGCCAGAGCTGGTCGTCGGGGCGTTGCCTGCGCACCCAGTCGGTGACCGCGAGCAGGTCGAGCACCTCGCCGCGGCCCTGGTCGAAGCTGCCCTCCGACTGGCCGACGCCGCGGAAGTTGAAGCGCACCACCGCCAGCCCGAGCTCGTTGAGCGCGCGCCCGGTCATCGTCACGACCTTGTTGTGCAGGGTGCCGCCATCCGGCGGATTCGGATGGCAGATCACGGCCACGCCGGCACGCTCGGTGCCCGGCTCGGGCAGGTCGACCATCAGCTCGAGGCGACCCGCCGGACCGGCGAGGTACAGCGGGCCGGATTCGTCCGGGAACGCGGGAATGCTCATGCGCGGATCTTAACCCTCGTCGCGCAGGTCGAAGCCGAGCAGCACCGGGTCGTGGTCCGAGGCCCGCCACGGGCCGGGCGTACCCGGGCGTTCGGTACGGTAGTCGAACAGATCGGCTTCGGCGGCGTTGACGTTCCAGTACGCGACGCCGCGCAGCCGTTCGCTGAGCACGCCGCGCAGCAGCGCGTGGTCGAGGCGGCCGCGCTGGCCGCCGTAGATGAACGAATACGGCCGCTCGCCGCCGGTCGGCGGCACCAGCGCGAAGGCGTCGCGCCAGCCGAAGTTGCGCAGCAGGCGCACCGGGTCCTCTTCCGAATAGGCGTTGAGGTCGCCGATCACCACCGTGCCGACCGGGCTGGCGCCGGTCGGGTTCTCCTCGAGCCACATGTGCAGCGCGCGTGCCGAGGCCTGGCGGGTGTCGTTCCAGCAGCCCTGGCCGTCGTTGCGGTCGACGTCGTCGCCGCGGGCCTCGTCGCAGCCGCCCTTCGACTTGAAGTGGTTCACCGCCACCGCGAACACCGGGCCGCTACCGGCGCGGAACGCCTGCAGCAGCGGTGCCCGGCTGCGTCCGGCGAACGGGCCGGTGAGCAGCGTCTGGGGGTCGCCGACCGGCGCCACGCGCTCGCCGCGGTAGACCAGCGCGACCCGGATCATGTCCTCGCCGGGACCGGCGCCGGCATCGACGAAGCGCCAGTCCGAATGCGGCCCGGCGGCATTGAGCGCGGCGACGAACTGGGCGATCGCCGATTCCGGCCCGAAGCCGTCGTTCTCGATCTCCATCAGGCCGATGATGTCGGCATCCAGGCCCTGCGCCAGCGCGACCAGCTTCTTCTGCTGGCGCTGGTACTCGCCGGCATTGCGGGCGCCGCGGCCTTCCTCGAAGGCGCCGCCGCGGCCGTCGCCATTGAACAGGTTCAGCACGTTCAGGCTGGCGATGCGCAGGTCGCCCGGCACCTGCGGCGGCGCCGGCCGGTCGGCCTGGGACACCGCGCCGAGCTTGTCGGTGAGCTGGATGCGCCAGCCGCCGAAGCGCTGGTCGACGACGCCCTCGATGCCGGTGATCCGGCTGCCGGCGCGCAGCGGGGCGACATCGCCCGGCTTCGCCGGCAGGTACCAGAGCGCGTCCGGATCGCGGCGGCTGCTGCCGTCGTCGAGACGGATCGTGCGGGCGGCGTTCTGCGCCGCGATCGCGCCGGCGCCGGCGGGCGCCGACAGTTCGGTGGGGACGTACACCGGGCCGTCGAAGGCGACGGCGAGTTCGCCGAAGCGGCCGAGGCTTTCCAGGCCGACCACGTCCAGGCCGATCTCGATGCGCACGCGCATGCCCTCGAGCGCTTCCCAGTCGGCCGGCGGCGCCTCCAGTTTCAGCGGCTGGAAGGCGACGCCCTGCGCCAGCACCTCGACCTGGGCATCGGCGAGCGCGGTGAGGGTCGCGTCGCCCTCGCCGATCTCGGCGACGGTGCCGGTGGCGCGCACGTGGTCGCCGGCGCGCAGGCGCGGTTCGGCGTTCTCCGGCCGCGGCAGCCACAGGCCTTCGGAGGTCGCCGGGTTGCCGTCGTCCTGCAGCGACTGGATGAAGACGCCGCCGAGGCCGCCGAGGAAGGGGCCGGTGACGACGCCTTCGACCACCGCGTACTCGCCGACATAGGCGCTGCGCGCGCCGGTGCCCTGCAGCGCGGCGATCGTCGCCGGGCGTGCCGGCCCGGTCGGCGCGGCGGGGGCGGCCGGGACCGCACTGGCGGGCAGCGGCGCTGGCGCTTCGCCTTCCGGGCCGCTGCAGCCGGCCAGCAGCAGGCCGAGGACGAACAGGGGGGAACGACGCATCACGGCCTCCGTTCGGGCGCTCATCGGGGTTCGGGCAGGGCCCGGAAAGGACGACGCCGCCCGGAGGCGGCGTCGTGGGCCGGGCAGTGCCCAGCATAGTGCGTTCGCGCCCGGCGGGCGCCGAAGCTCACTGCAGGTTGTCGAGCATCCAGTCGACCGTGGCGATCACCTGCTCGTCGGTCAGGGCCGGGTTGCCGCCCTTGGCCGGCATCAGGCCGGCGTTGCCCTGGAAGCCTTCGATCGCGTGCTTGTGCAGGGTGTCCACGCCCTGGGCGATGCGCGCGGCCCACTCGCCACGGACCAGCTTCGGCGCGCCGGCGGCGCCCGAGGTATGGCAGGCGCTGCAGAGGGCGCTGTAGATCACCGAGCCGTCGAGGGTGCCGTCGTAGGCGACCTGGCCGGCCGCCGCCTCGCGCGCCGCGGCCTGGGCGGCCGCCTGCGCGGCGGCACCGGTGGCACCGGCGAAGACGTCGCCGACCGGGCGCAGGCGCGCGGCGGTCGCGGCCTCGCGGGCCGGGTTCGGCTCGGCCGGCGTGTCGTTCAGGAACCACGCCAGCACGATCAGCGCGATGGTGAGGGCGACCAGAAAGCCGATCACCTGCGAGAAGTGCTTGAGGAATACCAGATCGTGATTACGCACAGTTTGCTCCCCGGCCACGGGCCAGGGCCCTGGAAACGAAAGCCGGGATTATATCGGCCCCGTCCCGGGCAAGGAAGGCGCGTGCGCAGCACTTCACGCGCGGGAGTCCGGAGGGGCATGCTGGCCGGACACGGGGACGTCGGGATCGGGACCGGATGGCGCGGGATGCGCTGATGAAGTTGCAGGTGGCGGCGACGGGCGACTGGCGGCGCTGGCTCCTGGTTGCGGGCGTCGTGCTGCTGGCCTGGCTGGTGCTCGAGCGCCTGTCCGGGCAACTCTGGTTCCTGCCGGCCGGGCTGCGCCTGGCCCTGCTGTGGCTGGTGCCGACCCGGCGCTGGGGCTGGCTCGCCGCGGCCGAGGTCGGCGGCCAGCTGATCAAGACCCTGGTGCTCGGCTACTCGCCGTCGACGTGGACCTTCGTCGCGGTCTGCGTGCTGCCGTGGTTCGTCTACGCGACCGCGGTGCGGGTGATGCGCGGCCCGGAGCCGGCGCCGGCGATCGACGGCCCGGGGCGGATGATCGTGCTGCTGCTGACCGGCCTGATCGCCGCGGCCGCGGTGTCGCCGCTGCTGTGGACCTTCCTGGTCACGGTGCCGATGAACGCCGCCGACACCCTGGTCAGCATGTTCGCCTTCCTCTACGGCGACCTGATCGGCCAGCTCGTGCTGGCGCCGCTGGTGCTGGTGCTGGTGCACGGGCTGCCGGAGCGGCGGCGCCCCGGCTTCTGGCGCGACATCGCCGCGACCGTGCTCGGCGGCCTGACGGTCTGCCTGCTGCTGCAGGCCTATGGGCGGCTCGCCGATTACGTGCTGCTGCTGGCCTTCGCGCCGCTGTTCTTCCTCGGCTTCCGGCACGGCTGGGAGGGCGCGGCGATCGGCACGTCCCTGCTCGGCGGCGTCGTGCAGGTGGTCGCCGGCACCGCGGTGCTGACGATCAGCGTGTCGATGCTGCAGCTGGTGCTGATCGTGGTCGGCGCCGGCGCGCTGGTGCTCGGCGCCGCCAGCACGGCGCTGCGCGAGAGCCACGCGATCCTCGCGGAACGTCATCGCGAGCTGGCGACCAAGAACGACGAACTGGCCGGCCTGGCCGAGGAATTGCGGCAGATCAGCCAGCGCCTGGTGCGCGTCGAGGAGCAGGGCCAGCGCGAACTCGCGGCCGAACTCGATTACGAGCTCGGGCATGCGATCCACGCGCTCGGCACCCGCATCAGCCTGGCCTTCCGCGACACCCGCGACGAGCAGGTCACGCGCCTGCTGGAGTCGCTGCGCGAGCAGGTGCGCGAGATCCAGGACAGCCTGCGCCGCGCGCTGCGCCAGCTGCGGCCACCGATGCTCGACAGCCACGGCCTGCGCCACGCGCTCGAGAACGGCCCGCTGCGCGACATGCTCGACGATGCCGGCGTCGGTTTCGAAACCCGCTTCGAAGGCCCCCTCGACGCGCTCGACGACGACACCCGCACCACCGTCTACCGCATCTGCCAGGCGGTCGTGCGCGAAGCGGTGCGGCTGGAGACGGTGCACCAGGTCGCGCTGCACGTCGCGCTCGGGGCGTCGCGGCTGCACGTGGCGGTCGACATCGACTATTCGCCCTACGCCCGCGACCTGCCGCCGCTGCAGGCGCTGCCGGCGATCCGCGACCGCGTGCTCGCCGAGCGCGGCCAGTACCTGGTCGAGCCGCTGGTGCACGGACAGCGGCATTGCGTCGATCTCGCGGTGAACTGAGCAACCCCGGCGGGCGTCGTCGTGCGTTCAGCCATCCACCCGCGGCTCGCCGCCTGCCAGGAACCTTCGATGCCGACGTCCCGGATCCGCACCGCCCTGATCGCCGGCCTGCTCGCGGCGGCGTCCCTCGTCCCGGCGCACGCCGGTGAGCCGGAGCGCCCTTTCATCGAGCGCAGCCTGGTGCTGGCCCCCGCGCGGGTGGCCGGCTGGCGTCTCACCAAGGCGCAGGACTTCGAGGGTCGGCCGGAGCTGGGCGTCGGCTTCAGCTACCGGCACGGCGACCATCCGGACGTGCTGGTGTCGGTCTTCGTCTATCCGCACGGCCGCCAGGAAGGCGTCGACGTGGTCGGCCAGCTCGCGCTGGCGATGCGCCGGGAACTCGAGGATGTCGCGGCCGGAGGTACCTACGAGGACCTGGTGTTCGGCGAGGAGACCGATTTCCATGTCGTGACGCCGGTGAAGCAGGCCGAAGCAGCGAACGAGGCGGCGAACGACGCAGGGAACGACGCAGGGAACGACGCGGTGGAACCGCGTGACGGCGCGGAGTCCGGGGACATCGCGATCGCCGCGATCGAGGAGGTCGAGGCCGAGCTGGCGGTCAACGACCCCGACCGCGGTCGCCGGCAGCCGGTGACGATGACGCGCGCGGGCGAGCCGATCCTCTCGGTGTCCTACCTGTTCCACCGCCAGCTCTACGCCTTCAAGCTGCGCATCAGCGCGCGGCAGGAACACATCGACGCCGCCACCTTCGCGGCCTTCGCCGACATGGCGGTGCACGCGATCGCGCCGCTGATCGACGTGC
Organism: Arenimonas composti TR7-09 = DSM 18010; assembly: GCF_000426365.1. GTDB lineage: Bacteria > Pseudomonadota > Gammaproteobacteria > Xanthomonadales > Xanthomonadaceae > Arenimonas > Arenimonas composti. The sequence continues at coordinate 11,699 of NZ_AUFF01000012.1, forward strand.
GCAATACCGGCGGCTGTGCGTCCGCGACGATCCACGTGGACGGATCCGCCGGCGAAGCGTCCGAGGGCTTCGCCGATTTCGTGCGCCAACTCGCGCGCGCCAAGGCCCGCGGCGAGCGCGAGGGCTGCGCGCCGACGCTCGACACGGCCGTGCCGGCGGGCTTCGAAGGCATCGAGCTGGACGTCAGCGGCCTCTGGGGCCGGCGCTGAGCCTCGCAGCGGCAGCGCACGTGCCGCCTTCCTGAATGTACTCCGACCCCGGTTTTTCCTTGCCGGGCGCGGGTTTGCGGGCCGTCGTCACGCGCGGCCGACAAGGACTTCACGGCGTCTCGCAGGCGGATGCGGAGGCTGGCGCCCAGGTTCGCGGGCCCGGCCTGCCGACCCATCCCCCACGAAAGGAGTAACGCCATGAACCGCATGACCCTGAAGGCTTCGATGCTCGCCACCGCCCTGGCCCTCGGCTTCGGCGCCCCGTCGGCGTTCGCGCAGGACGACAACGTGACCGATCGCGCCGAGCGCAGCGCCAGCCAGGTCGCCACCGATGCCGCGATCACCGCCGCGCTGAAGGCCAAGCTGCTCGCCGACAGCCGCACCGAGGGCTTCGACATCAACGTCGACACCTACAACGGCATCGTCACGATGACCGGTGGCGCCGACACCCAGGCCGCGAAGGACGCCGCGACCGAACTGGCGAACACCGTCGACAACGTCGTGCTGATCAAGAACGAGCTGGTCGTGGCCGCCGACGGCAGCGCCGAGCGCATCGCCGCGAACTCCGCCACCGCCTCGGGCGCCGTACGCGAGGCCGTCGCCGATGCCACCGACGGCGTCGACGAGGAAGGCAACAACCCGGACCTCGATGTCGACGGTGACGTCGACGGTACCCCGCCGGGTGGCGACGCCTGGATCACCAGCAAGGTGAAGGCGCAGCTGCTGGCCGATGCGCGCGTCAAGGGCCTGGACATCGACGTCGACACCGAGAACCAGGTCGTGACCCTGACCGGTACCGTCGAGACCGCCGAGGCCCGCACCGCCGCGATCGAGATCGCCCGCACCACCTCGGGCGTCAAGAACGTCGTCGCCGACGCCCTCGTCGTCCAGTAACCACGACCGTAACGGTGCCGCGCACGGTTATCGCGGGATAACGGTGCCCGGCACCGTTAAGCTCGGGATAACGGTGCCCGGCACCGTCACGCTGTCTGCGCAGGGGGGGAGCCATGAAGAATCGCCACGTCTACGTGCTGCCGTCGGCGGCGATGCTGGAAACCGCGCTGGAGGTCGCGCGCCGGGTCGGTGTCGACGATGCCGATCTCGCGGTCGTCGCCCGCCACGACATCGAACTGCAGCTCGATCCCGAGCCGCTGATGCAGGAAACCAGCCGCCTCAGCGGCGTGCTCAACGGCCTGAGCGCGGTCACCGTGCCTACCCTCGGCGTCAGCGTCGCCGGCGCCGGCTTGCTGGCCCAGCTCGGCGACAACCTGGCGAACTGGTTCCCCGCGCTCGCCGGCCACGACGAGGCCGACGTCCGCCGCGCCTACCACGACCGCGTCGAGGCCGGGCAGATCCTGCTGGTCATCGATGCCGGCCAGGAGCTGTGGAATGCCGTCGTCGCGGCGCTCACGGTCGAGGTCGGCGGCGAGGCGCTCGCCTAGGGTTTTGAAGGCTCCACAAGCGGAACACGGATGAACACGGACGAGCACGGATCGCACGAATAGGGCGGATCCGCGGCAACAATCGACAGCTTTGTCCGTGCTCGTCCGTGTCACTCCGCGCTCGTCCGCCGATTTATGCTCCTGGTTCGGACCAGACCGAACCAGAGCCGCCATGCGCCTTGCCCTGCTGATTTTCCTGCTCGCCCTGCCGTGCCTAGCATCGGGCGCGGCGCCGGCGACGCTGCGCGTCGACCTGCAGCACGGCGGCGACGCCACCCGCGAGCACTATGCGCTCGAACGGGTGGTGATCGAGCCGCTGCCCTGGCCGGGCAATCCCGACCGGCCGATCGACGACAGCAACCGCGGCATGAACCTGTTCGAGGTCGTCGACCCCGACAGCGGCGCGGTGCTGTATTCGCGCGGCTACAGCACGATCTTCGGCGAGTGGCAGTCGACCGACGAGGCTAAGGCCACCGCGCGCAGCTTCCAGGAATCGCTGCGCTTCCCGCGCCCCGACGGCCCGGTGGAACTGCGCGTCCACGCCCGCGACGAGACCAACGGCTGGAAACAGGTCTGGAGCCTGCGCGTCGACCCCGACGCCCCCGACGTCGAGCGCGTGCTCGCGCCGGCCCCGGCACGGCCGATCGCGATCCACCACAGCGGCGATTCCGCGCACAAGGTCGACCTGCTGATCCTCGGTGACGGCTATGCGGCCGACGAGCTCGACGCGTTCGAGGCCGACGCGCGGCGCATGGTCGCCCACCTGTTCACGGTCTCGCCGTTCCGCGAGCGCCGCGACGACTTCAACGTCTGGGCACTGACCGTGCCGGTGCCCGAGAGCGGCGTCAGCCGGCCGTCCACCGGCCTGCACCGCGCCAGCGCCACCGGCCTGCGCTACGACATCTTCGGCAGCGAACGCTACGCGCTGAGCGTCGACAACCGCGCGTGGCGCGAGCTGGCGCAGTACGCGCCGTACGAGTTCGTCGAGATCATCTTCAACAGCGAGACCTACGGCGGCGGCGGCATCTTCGGCATGTTCAGCACCGCCGCAGCCGACAGCGACTGGGCCGACTACCTGTTCGTGCACGAGTTCGGCCACCACTTCGCCGGCCTCGCCGACGAGTACTACACTTCGCCGGTCGCCTACGACCACGCGGCGCCCGGCGAACGGCCCGAACCCTGGGAACCGAACGCCACCGCGAACACCGACCCGGCGACGCTGAAATGGCGGGAACTGCTGACGCCGGGCACGGCGTTGCCGACGGACTGGCCGAAGGCCGAATTCGAGGCCTTCCAGCGCGAGAACCAGGCCGAACGCGCGCGCATCCGCGCCGAGCGCCGGCCGGAAGCGGAAATGAGCGAACTGTTCCGCCGCGAGCAGGCCTTCATCGACGCGCTGTTCGACCCGCATGCCAACCGCAGCGTCGTCGGTGCCTTCGAAGGCGCGAACTACCAGGCCACCGGCTATTTCCGGCCGCAGCTACAATGCCTTATGTTCACCCGCCACGACGCGTTCTGCGATGTTTGCCGGGATGGGGTCGAGGAGATCATCGACCTTTATTCAGGAGGTAGGAGGTAGGAGGTAAGAGGTATTGGGCGGTACGACGCGCTGCCGGGCATGCGCTTTCCCGACGAGACTCCCCGCTCGCACGGCTGGACTACCTCTTACCTCCTACCTACTACCTCCTGTTGGTCGCCATAGATCCACCGCGAAGTCCCCCTCGTACGGCGGCACATTGCATTCGATCACGTCGCCCGGCGCGATCTTCAGGGTGATGCCGACGATGTCGGCATGCACCGGCAGGCGGTGGCGCTGGCGGTCGACCAGCACGGCGGCGTGCACCGCGGCGGGCTTCTGGGTGGCCAGCCATTCGAAAACGCGGAACAGCGAATAGCCCTGGTAGAGGACGTCGTCGACGACGATCACGCGGCGGCCGAGCAGGTTGCACTCGGCCGGCGCCTCGAGCGCGGTTTCCGGGTGCAGCAGTTCGAGGTTGTCGGCGTAGCGCTTCACCTTCAGGTCGAGGCGGGTGATCTCGGCCCAGGGGGCGTGCACGCGCACCCGCGCCAGCAGCCGGTCGGCGAGCGGGGCACCGCGGCGCAGCATGCCGAGCAGCACGGTCGGGGTCGGGTCGAGCAGGGCGACGGTCTGCCGCGCCATGTCGTCGATCACCGCATCCAGATCGGCGTCGGAATACAGGCGGTAGCGGTCGGGTGCGGTCATCGGGCTCCTCCCTCGAAGGCGGCCCAGCCTACCTGACGCCCCGCGGAGGCGTCTCCGGCCGGGGGCCGGGGAGCGGGATAACCTGACAATCCATCGCCGATAACCTGTCAATCACGACGCACGGGCATACAATCCGCGCATGGCCCGCCCCAGCCGCCGCCACGAAATCGACAGCGCCCTGCTGGCCGCGGTCGGCGCGCATCCGCGCGACCTGGTGCGGGTCGTCATGAATGCGTTGGGGCTGAGCCGCCCGCAGGTGCTGGCACGCGTCGATGCGCTGATCGACGCCGGCTTCCTGGCGCGCGACGACAACCCCACCCGGCCGTCGTACCGCCATGGCCCGCGCCGGCGGCATTCGTTCACGCGCGCGGTCGCCGGCGCCGAGGAACACGTGCTCTGGGAGCATCAGCTGGCACCGCTGCTCGCCGGGCTTCCGCGCAACGTCTACGACATCTGCCATTACGGCTTCACCGAAATGGTCAACAACGTGGTCGACCATTCCGGGGGCCGCCGGCTGGTGACGAGCGTCGACCTCGAGCCGGGACGCGTGGCGATCACCGTGCAGGACGACGGCGTCGGCATCTTCCGCAAGATCAGCCGCCACCTCGCCCTGCCCGACGAGCGGCTCGCCCTGCTCGAGCTCGCCAAGGGCAAGCTCACGACCGACCCGCGCCGCCATTCCGGCGAGGGCGTGTTCTTCACCTCGCGGGTGTTCGACCACTTCATGATCCTGTCGGGCGGGCTGAGCTTCGACCACGACCACCGCCATCCCGAGGACGTGTTGTTCGACGATGACGACGGCAGCGAAGGCACCACCGTGGTGATGGAGATCGCGGACGACAGCCGGCGCACCTGCGCCGGGGTCTTCGCGCGCTTCTCGAGCGGGCCCGAAGACTATTCGTTCGCGCGCACGATCGTGCCGGTGCGCATGGCCGGTCTTGGCGACGGGAACCTGGTGTCGCGCTCGCAGGCCCGGCGCGTGCTGCAGCGGGTGGACCGCTTCCGCATCGTCGTGTTCGACTTCGCGGCGGTGACGGCGATCGGCCAGGGATTCGCCGACGAGATCTTCCGCGTCTTCGCCGCCGGACATCCAGAAGTCGAGCTGGAGTTCATCAATGCCGATGCGGCGGTCGTCGCGATGATCCGCCGCGCGCAAGCCGCCGCCGCCGAGTCCTGGCGCATCGAGGAAGCGCAGGGCGACCTTTTCGAGGAGCCGAAACCATGAAGAACCGCAACGAATCCGACGACGACGCCTGCCGCCTGGCCGTGCTGATCGACGCCGACAACGCCCAGCCGGCGGTGATCGACGGCCTGCTCGCCGAAGTCGCGCGCTACGGCGTCGCCTCGGTGAAGCGGATCTACGGCGACTTCACCTCGCAGCGCCTGCAGGGCTGGAAATCGGTGCTGCTCGACCACTCGATCCAGCCGATGCAGCAGTTCGCCTACACCAGCGGCAAGAACGCCACCGACTCGTCGCTGATCATCGACGCGATGGACCTGATGTACACCCGCCGTTTCGACGGCTTCTGCCTGGTCAGCAGCGACAGCGACTTCACCCGCCTCGCCCAGCGCCTGCGCGAGGAAGGCCTGAAGGTCTACGGCTTCGGCGAGCGCAAGACGCCGGATGCCTTCGTGCAGGCCTGCGACAAGTTCATTTACACAGAAGTCCTGCGCCCGCGCGCGGCTTCCGGCGCCGCCGCGAAGCCGAAGGGCGACGGCGGCAGGCCCGAGCCCGCGAAGCAGGACGCCAGAGCGGAGGCGAAGCCGGCCGGCAAGCCCGCGAAGGCGAGCAAGGCGGCGAAGAAGCCGGCACAGAAGACCCAGCCCCAGGGCGGCCCGGTGAAGCCCGGCAGCGTCGGCGACATCGCGGCGGCCGCGGCGAAACCGGCGGCGCTCAGCGAGCAGACCGTGCTCGACGCGCCGTCGCCGGAGCCGTCGGCGCCGCTGCCGATCCCGCGCGCGCTGCTCGAACAGGCGATCGACGAATGCGGCGACGACCAGGGCTGGGCCCACCTCGGCGCGGTCGGCAGCTACCTCAACAAGCTGCGGCCGGACTTCGACACCCGCCTCTACGGCCACCGCAAGCTCAGCGACCTGATCCGCGCCCGCCCCGACTGGTTCGAGGTGCAGGAACGCGGCGACGGCCAGAACAAGTCGCTGCACGTGCGCGTGCGCTGAACCGGACTTGCGGACGGTGCGCCGGGAGGAACGCGGATTTCGCGGATCAGAGCGGATGGACGCAGATCGAAAGCCGACGACGATCCGTACGCCGACCCGACGGATTGCCGACCCCGCCCGAGCCCACCAGAGTGACGCCTGATCCGCAGTGATCCCCTGAATCTGCGGAATCTGCGTGCAATGACTTCGCCTCACTTCGAGAGGAACACCCCATGCTGCGACGCCTGACCCTGCTGTCCTGGCTCACGCTGCCGCTGGCTGCGCAGGCTGCGATCAATCCCGCGGAGTTCACGAAGGGCGCACCGGTGCAGGTGCAGCTGCGGCCGGTGGTGCAGATCGTCGAGCACTTCCAGCGCGACGGCGACACGCACCGGCGCACGACGATCGTCGCCACCGTCGTCGCCGAACACCGCGACGACCCGGAGATCGAGGTCGGTGACACCGTCACGATCGACTGGACGGTCAACACGGACGCCCTGAAGCGCGCCGCCGCCGACTACAACGAGCGCATGGCCGGCATGGTCGGCCCACAGTTCATGTACGCGCCGAACCCGCCGCAGCCCGATGCCGACGGCCTGATCTGGGCCAACCTCGAGCGCGACCCGGCCGCGACCGCCGAACTGCCGCCGGCCGCGCTCGACCGCGAGACCGCGCACGACGCCGACCGCCGGGTGGGCGAGGTGTTCGTGCCGGCGGCCTCGCAGCACTCCTTCGACCATCCCTGACCACCCAAGGCGCTCCGCTGTAGGAGCGGCTTCAGCCGCGATTCTCCCTGCCCGCGCAAAGCGCGGCCTCCCCCACCGCCTACCCCCACCCCGTCCTGTAGCATTCGCGCCCCCTCCCGCGCCCCGCCCGCCGTGTCCGCAGACCCGAACGACCTCACCGCCCGCCTCGCCGCCGCCGCCGATCTGCTGAACGAGATTGCCGCCGACCGCAGCGCCTTCGAAGCCCTGCCGCGCGAGGTGCAGAAGCAGCTGCAGGCGGCGGTCGGGCGTTTCCACAACCCGGATCCCGAGGCCTACCGGAAGAACCGCAAGGCGAGGGCGCGCGAGGCGGCGGCGGCGAAGATCGCGGCCGAGGAGGCGATCCTCGATCGAACCGGCATCCGCGAACTGCGCCGGCGGCCGGTGTTCACGACACCGAACTACCTGCCGCCGGGCGGTTTCACCGCGGCCGGCTCGGGCGAGTTCGTCGGCGGCGACGTGCACATCGCCGGCGACGAACCGGCGCCTCGCGAGGCGCTCGAGCCGCGCCACTGCTACGTCTGCAAGCGCAAGTACACGCGCCTGCATCCCTTCTACGACCAGATGTGCGTGGAGTGCGGTGACTTCAACTTCATCAAGCGCACCGAAACCGCCGACCTGCGTGGCCGCGTCGCGCTGCTGACCGGCGGCCGGGTGAAGATCGGCTACCAGGCCGGCATCAAGCTGCTGCGCGCCGGCTGCCGGCTGATCGTCACCACCCGTTTCCCGCGCGACAGCGCCCAGCGCTACGCCGAGGAACCCGACTTCGCCGAATGGGGCCACCGGCTCGAGATCCACGGCCTCGACCTCCGCCACACGCCGAGCGTCGAGGCCTTCTGCGAGCTGCTGCTGGCGAAGGAATCGCGGCTCGACTACATCGTCAACAACGCCTGCCAGACCGTGCGCCGCCCGCCGCAGTTCTATGCGCACATGATGGCGCTCGAGCGCGCGGCCCAGGCCGACATGCCCGAACACGTGCGCGGCCTGCTCGGTGCCTACGAGGGCCTGCGTGCGGTCGAGATGCTGCCCGGCGTCGACCCGACCGCGCTGGCGAACCTCGCCGCCGCGCCCGGCATCACCCGCGCCGCCGAACTCTCGCAGGTGCCGCTGCTGGCCGAGGAACTGCTCGGCCAGGCGCATCTGTTCCCGGAAGGCCGGCTCGACCAGGACCGCCAGCAGGTCGACCTGCGCGGCCGCAATTCCTGGCGCCTGCTGATGCACGAGGTGTCGAGCGTCGAGCTGCTGGAAGTGCAGCTGGTGAACGCGGTCGCGCCCTTCATCCTCAACGCGCGCCTGAAGCCGCTGATGCTGCGCACGCCCGAGCGCGACAAGCACATCGTCAACGTGTCCGCGATGGAGGGGCAGTTCTACCGCAACTTCAAGACGACGCGGCACCCGCACACCAACATGGCGAAGGCGGCGCTGAACATGATGACGCGCACGTCCGCCGCCGATTACTTCAACGACGGCATCCACATGAATGCCGTCGACACCGGCTGGATCACCGACGAGGACCCCGTCGAGATCGCCGAGCGCAAGCAGCGCGAGGAACGCTTCCACCCGCCGCTCGACATCGTCGACGGCGCGGCGCGGATCGTCGATCCGATCATCGATGGCGCCAATACGGGGCGGCATGTTTGGGGGCAGTTTCTGAAGGACTATAGGCCGACGGACTGGTGATGCTTAGTTCGTAGTTCGTACGAGGTACGAGGTAGGCGGCGTGGGTGGGGTGGCTCACTCGTCCGTGGAGGCCGGCAAGCGGGTAGATGGAGGCGGAGGGTCGGGCTCGGTGCCGGCCTTCTCTGAGGTGCTCCATTTGCGGCGGAGGGCGGTGAGCATCCGTCCGATTTCGTCGGCGAGGGCGAAGGCGGGTTCCGTCTCCTGCGGATCGAGCCACTGGATGCGGCAGCAGAGCAGCAGCTGGGTGTGCAGTTCGGCCAGCGAGCCGTGGGCGATCGCGAGGAACTGCACCTTCTCGCGCCGGGACTCGCGAACCCAGCCCTCGGCGATGTTGCTCGGCACCGACGTCGCCGCGCGCGTCAGCTGACTGCGGATCCCGAACCGCTCGTCGCGCGGCAACCGCCGCGAAAGCAGCAGCACGAGCTGCGCGAGCCGCATCGACTTCGCCCAGACGACAGATTTCGCATAAACGAGCGACCGTTCCATACCCTGCAGCCTGCCAGCACGCGGCCGCGCACGCCTGCGAAACCACCCCGAAGCCCGGTCCGCCTTCCCTACCTCGTACCTCGTACGAACTACGAACTCAGGATCAGGAATCCGCCTTCCGCCACGACGTCCCCATTCACTTGCACTTCGACGCTGGCCGCCCCCGCATGCATCCTCCGCGTCGTGACCGGCCGCAGCGACAGCTTCCGCCGCAGCGTGCGCGCGTCGCGGCCGGCGAGGCGGAACGTCCAGCCCTTGAAGACCTTTCGGGTCGCGCCGCCGGGGCGCGGAAAGTGCACGATCAGGTCGATCGCGAGGACCTGGCTGCGGGTCGCTTTCGCGCGGAGGTGCAGTTCGAGTTCGACGGCATCGCCGATCGCGACTTCGGCCGGCGTGATCGCCAGCGTCGCGGCGCCGGTGTAGCGGCCGCCGAGTCCCCACGCGGCGAGCGTCGGGCGGTGGCCGTGCTTGAGCAGGGTGCGGCTGGCGTGTTTCAGCAGCGCGCGGCGCGGCGGCTGGGCGTCGGGGAGGAACTCGGCGAGCCAGTCGACGACGCGCTGCGGGTGGTCTCGGGCGATGTCGTTGAGGTGGTTGGCGACGCTGCGGCGCACGTAGGCGCTGGGGTCGTCGACCAGCGCGCGCAGGATCGGCTCCGTCGGCGTCGGGTCGGCGATCAGCGCCTTCAGCTGCAGGCCCCACGGCAGGCGCGGGCGGCTGCCTTCGCTGGCGAGGCGGCGCACGTGCGCCGACGGGTCCACCGTCCAGCGCTGCAGCGTCGCGAAGACCAGGTCCGGGTACGCGACGATCAGCGGGCGGATCGCGAACTCGCCGCTGAAGCGCTGCGTCAGCGCGTGCAGCGCCACGAGGGCGCGGCGCGCGTGCGCCTCCGACGCCACGCCGCGGCGGGCGATGAACTCGCCGAGCGGCCAGCCGATCCAGCCGGCGAGGCCGGCGTCGGTGGTGCGGAAGCCGAGGCTGTCGTCATCCGGCGCCGGCGCGGGCGCGAGGCTGGCTTCGATGACCGTCGCCGCGTGGTCGAAGTCGTCCGGCAGCGTCGCCTCGAACGCGTCGGCGATGTGCATCGCCCGCGCCTTCATCTCGAGCGCCTCGAGCCCGTCGAGGGCATGCGCCTCGAAGCGCGCGCGGTCGAACCCCGGCCACGCGCGGGAAAGATGCGCACCCGCGACGCGCACGAGTTCGGGACTCAGCAGGTTCTTGAACGGCTCCGCCATCGCGCAAGTGTGGCAGAACCGCGCCCCACTACCTCGTACCTCGTACGAACTACGAACTCGCGATCAGTTGTCCACGCCCGGCACCGTCGGCGCCTGGTTCACATCGATCGCGTGCCGTCCGGCCGGCGTCAGCGCGCCGTCGGGGCCGAGCATGCCCTTCGCGGCCAGCGTCTCGAACACCGCGTGCGGCACCGCCGCCTCGTCGCCACGCGACAGCGCGCGCAGCGCCGCGAGTTCGGCGACGTCGAGGACGCAGGGCTGGTCGCTGGTGGTCATGGCGGCATCGTCGCGCGGGCCGCGTCGGGCGGGTGTGAGCGCGGCGAGGTGCGCGAGCAGCGCCACCAGCGACCGCACGTCGGTGTGGTTGTGCTGCAGCACGCGGCGCAGGTCGGTGGCGTCGCCGCCCTGCAGGTACTCGCGCCAGGCGCGCGGGGCCTCGCTGCCGGGCAGGTCGTCCTCGCGCAGCACCTGCAGCACGCGGCGTTCGATCGTCGCCAGCCGGCAGTTCTCCCAGACGCCGCGCCAGCGCCGGCGCGCCGGGTGCAGCAGGTCGAGGTGGGCCAGTGGCGTGATCGGGCACGGCAGTCGCGCCAGCCGGTAGCGGGTCTTCAGCAGCGGCGCGTCGTAGCAGCGGCCGTTGTAGCTCAGCAGCACGGTCGATTCCTGCAGCCAGCCGGCGAAGGTGCGCAGCATCGCGGGCTCGGCGGCGAGCGTGGTGGTCAGCAGCTGGCGCACGCGCAGGCGGCCGTCGACCACGTCGGCGGCGCCGATCATGAACGCGCGGGTGCCGGTGCCGCCGGCGAGGCCGGTGGTCTCGGTGTCGAACGCGAGCACGTGTGCCGCCTCGATTTCGGCGAAGTCCTTCGCGAACGAGCAGTCCAGGCGCGGCGGCAGCGGCGGCGGCGCGTGGTGCGATTCGAGGTAGCGCAGGCCGGGCGCGATCTCGTCGCCGGGGAGCGTGCGGTCCGGCGGGCGGCGGGGGCGCGCCGGCAGCGCGTTCGGCAGGTTCGCGCGCAGGCGGATGCCGAGCAGGCGCCGGATCTCGTCCGGTACCGCCGGTCTTGCCCCTGTAGGAGCGCCTTCAGGCGCGAAGCTCTTCCCGCTTTCCGCCGGATCCGGCAAGGGCTTCGCGCCTGAAGGCGCTCCCACAGGGGGCGCGGTCCCGGCCTGCGCGCGCAGGCGGGCGAGGCGTTGGGCGAGGGCGCTCATGCGTCGGCGGTGGAGAGGAGGGCGAGGACCTGGAGGGCGAGGGATTTGGGGGAGGGGCGGGCTCGGGCGTCGCCGATGGAAAGCTTCGCGCCTGAAGGCGCTCCTACAGGGGTGGGGGCCGGAGCGTCGGCTTCATCGGCTGCCAGCACCGGGCCGACGCAGGCGGGGCAGCCGGCCTTGCAGTCGCAGGCTTCCACGAGCTCGCGCGCGCGCAGCACGATCTCGGCCTGGCGCCGCCACAGCGGCTCGCTCTGGCCGATGCCGCCGGGGTAGTTGTCGTACAGGTACACGGTGGGCGTGAAGCGCTCGGCGACCAGCGGGTTCTCCGCTTCGGCGCCGGCACCGCGCAGCTGCCCGCGGCCGCGGCCGTCGGTGTGCGCGGTCCACGCCCCGTCGCCGGAACCGACCGATTTCTGCAGGTCGCGCCCCTCCGCCATCACCGCCAGTGTCGCCACCAGGTGCAGCACGTGCGCCGCGCCGAGGAAACCGTCCAGCGCGTCCTGCCGCGACACGAACGCGCCCTCGAGCACCCCCTGCGGCAACTGCCACCACACCGCGGTCGTGTGCAGTTCCTGGTCCGGCAGGTTCACCGGCCCGTAGCCGATGTTCTCGTGCGTGTAGTAGCGGATCTTCTTGTAGCCGCTCACCCGCCGCACCACATGCACCTCGCCGTGATGCGCGGTGCCGGCGCCGGCCACGCAGCCGTCGAACTTCTCCAGCACCTTCAGCTTGGTGTAGTCGATCGCGTCGGTGTAGTAGTCGACATGCGTGCGCGTCACGTAGGCCTTGCGGCCCTCCCAGTCCAGCCGCTCCACCTGGAACGGCGTGCTCTGCACCATGTGGATCGCGCCCTCGTACAGCGTCAGTGCGGCGGCGGAGTAGTCGACCTCGGCGATGATCTTCTGCTGCCCGTCGCTGCGGTCGACGACGACGAAATTGCCGTCGGCCACCGAACGCAGCGACACCGCATTGGCCGGATACGAATCGGCGATCCAGTCCCAGCGCCCGCCCTCGCCGTGCAGCACGCCGCTCTCGCCGAGTACTTCCAGGAACGGCGACGGATCCACCGGCCCGAAGGTGTCGCCGGCGATGAACGGCAGCTCGAAGGCCGCGCAGCGGATGTGGTCGAGCAGGATCAACGGCTGGTCGGCGTGCAGGCGCGCGTGTTCGGGCGGCGCGCCCTCGAAGGACTCCGGATGCCGCACCAGGTACTGGTCCAGCGGATCCGACGACGCCACCACCACGCCCAGCGCCGGTTGCTGCCGCCGCCCGGCGCGGCCGAGCCGCTGCCAGGTCGCGGCGATCGAGCCCGGATAGCCGTTGAGCACGACCACATCGAGCGCGCCGATGTCGACGCCCAGCTCCAGCGCCGAGGTCGAGACGATGCCGTCGATGTTGCCCGCGCGCATCGCCTTCTCGACCTCGCGCCGCTCGGTCGGCAGGTAGCCGCCGCGGTAGGCGCGGATGCGCGGCGGCTTGCGCGGGTCGTGGTCGAACACGTCCTTCAGGTATTTGGTCAGCACCTCGACCATCGTCCGCGACTGCGCGAACACCAGCGTCTTCAGCCCCGCCTTGATCGCCAGCCGGGCGATGCGGTTGCTCTGCGAGCGCGCCGACGCGCGCAGCCCGAGGTCCGGGTTCACCACCGGCGGGTTCCACAGCAGCACCGTCTTGTCGCCGGATGGAGCTCCTGACCGAGTAATCGCCGTCACCGGCGCCTCGATCACCGCCTCGGCGTGCTGCTGCGGGTTGCCGATCGTCGCGCTGCACAGGATGAACTGCGGCTGCGCGCCGTAGAACGCGGCGACGCGCTTCAGCCGCCGCAGCACGTTCACCAGGTGCGAGCCGAACACGCCGCGGTAGGTGTGGATCTCGTCGATGACGACGTACTTCAGGTTCTCGAAGAACTGCGCCCACTTCGTGTGGTGCGGCAGGATGCCCTGGTGCAGCATGTCCGGGTTGCTGACGACGATGTCGCCGTGCAGCCGCACCGCCTGCCGCGCGTCGCCGGGGGTGTCGCCGTCGAAGGTGCAGGCGCGCAGGCCGAGGTCGCCGGCGCGGTTGAGTTCGAGGAGTTCGGCGACCTGGTCCTGCGCCAGCGCCTTCGTCGGGAACAGGTACAGGGCCTTTGCGTTCGCCTCCATCGCGCCGGCGACGACCGGCAGCGTGTAGCAGAGCGTCTTGCCCGACGCGGTCGGCGTGACGACGCAGACGTGCTCCCCGCGCCGCGCCGCGGTCCAGGCCTCGGCCTGGTGGCTGTACAGCTGGGACACCCCGCGGGCGCGCAGCGCGTCGGCCAGCTTCGGGGGGAGGTCGGCCGGGAAGGGCGCGTACACGCCCTCCCTCCCCGGCACGTGGAGGGCGCCGGTGATGCGGTCGCCGTATTTGGACTGCAGCCGCGTCGTCAGCTGCCGCGAGCCGCGCGCCAGCACAGTGCCGGGGGCGAGGGGATCGGCGGACGGCACCATCGCGAGGGTGCGGGCGTCGAGGCGGGCGAGGGAACTGGCGGGCGGCGGAGTCATGCCGTGATTGCAACGCGCGAACGTCTCACGCCGTGAGACGCCGGTAGGGTTGGATCCCGTCCTGGGCAACCCGCACGCGCGTCCGCCGCCGTCATCTCTCCGGCCGCGCTCCGGAGGGTCCATAGTGGCCGCCAGGCCCGCTTCCCGACGGCGCCCCGGGGACCCTCACGCATGCGCCTGGCCGACTTCATCCACCACGACATGGAACGCATCCTCGTCCGCTGGGAGGCGTTCGCCACGACGCGGCTGCACGCGAAAGGCATGACGTCGCTGGCGCTCCGCGACCACGCCAGGGAGATCCTGCTGGCCATCGCCCGCGACCTGCGGACCCCGCAGACACGCGAGGAACAGAGCGAGAAATCGATGGGCCGGGCCCCGGCCGATCCCGCCGCGCCGGAGACGGCCGCGCAGACGCACGCGACCCTGCGCGCCGGCAGCGCCTTCGACATCGAGGAACTGGCGTCCGAATACCGCGCGTTGCGCGCGAGCGTGCTGCGGCTCTGGGCCGACCACGGCGGCGGCGAGGCGCTGCACGTGGAGGACATGGTCCGCTTCAACGAGGCGGTCGACCAGGCGCTGGCCGAGTCGATCCAGTTCTTCGACGCCCAGGTCGAACGCTCGCGGAACCTGCTGCTGGGCATGCTCGGGCACGACATGCGCGGGCCGCTGCAGGCGATCCTGATGACCGCCCGGACCCTCGACGCGATCGATGCCGGCGGGGCCGTCGCCGTCGCGTCGTCACGGCTGCTCCGCAGCGGCGAGCGGATGCGCGTGCTGCTGGACGACCTGGTCGACTTCAACCGCAGCAACTTCGGCCTGGGCATCGCGATCCGGCCGGCACCGGCCGACCTCGCGGTCGTGTTCTCCGACGAAGTGGAGGTGCAGCGCGCCGCCCATCCGGGCCGCCGTTTCGAACTGGCGACGTCGGGGTCGACGCAGGGCACATGGGACGCGCCGCGGCTGCAGCAGTTGCTCGGCAACCTGCTGGAGAACGCCGCGAAGTACGGCGACCCGGGGTCGACGATCCGCGTCGCGGTCGTCGACGACGCCGAAGGGGTCCGCTTCGAGGTGGCCAACGACGGGCCGGCGATCGCGACGGACAACCTCGATGCGCTGTTCAGTCCGCTCCGGCGCGGGCCTGGCGCGCACGCGCGTGGCCCCGACGGCAGCCTGGGGCTCGGCCTGTTCATCGCCCGCGAGATCGCCCGCGCGCACGGGGGCGAGATCGGGGCCACGTCGGCGGACGGGGAAACGGTCTTTTCGGTGCGGCTGCCCCACGCCGCATGACGAAACGGCGGCGCCCGAGGCGCCGCCGTTCCGGTACCGCACGCGCGGGAACGATTACTGCCTGGTCGGCAGATTGACCTTGTCGATGCCGTGCAGGTAGCCGTTGCTCGAGTCGATGTCGGCGACCGTGATCCGTGCGCGGCCGACGGCGAGCTTGCCGTCCACCGTCGTGACCGGCGTGGTGCCGCCACCGATCATCTTCGCCGACGGCCACTTGCCGATTTCGGCGACGCCCTTGCGGCCGCGCAGCAGGTGGCCGTTGATCAGCGCCGCCAGCTCCGGCTTGTTCTCCGGCTGGAACAGGAACTCGAGCTTGCCGGCAGGCAGCTGCTCGAAGGCCGCGTCGGTCGGCGCGAACACGGTGAACGGGCCGGGCGCGGAGAGCGTCTCGGTGAGGCCGGCCTGCTCGACGGCGCGGCCGAAGGTCTTGAACGAGCCGTTCGATGCCGCGTTCTGCAGCAGGGTCGGCACACCCGGGTTCGCGGCGGGTGCGACCGGCGGGGTGACGGCGTTCGGAACGGAAGTGCTGGACGGGTTCTTCATGGGTTGCCTCAGGGTGCGGTGCCGCGGAACGCGCGGACCGGAGCGGCCGTAGCCGTGGTCCTGCCGCGAGGCAGGACAGCGAGGCTCAGTGCGGGGTGGGTGGGCGGAAGCGTGGCGCGGCTGAGTGGCCGTTACGACATGGCGTCGTAGTGCCGGCGGACAGTGCGCGCGGAGATGTCGGCGGGGCGTGAGCGCCGCGTGCGCCGCCCCTCGCGCGGCGCGACGTCCGTGTCATCGACGGCGCCGCCGCCGACATCCCAGCTTCCGGAGTTCGCCGGGCCGTCGATTCCCGGGCACCATGGCGGCATCGCGGTGCGCCGCTGATTCGTGGGAACCCCGATGTCGATCCACTCCAAATCCCGCCGCGACGCCCGCCGGAAGAACGCGAAGTCCGCGCCCGCCCAGCGTCCGCCCACCGAACACGCGCACCTCGTCGACGGCCGTGGCGCGGTCTTCGGCGGTGCCGTGTGCCGCGCCGGCGCGTGGGTGCTGGTGCTCGGCGGCAAGCCCGCGGCGCGCACCGACAGCGCGGCGATGGTGCTGGCGATGCTGAAGCACGTCGCGAGCCTGCGCGAAGGCGCCGGCGACGCGGTGCGGCTGACGCTGTCGACGCAGCTGCGCGACGCCGCCACCACCGAAGCCGCGGAAGACGGCAAGACGCTCGACGAGTACCTGGCGCAGCTCGCGGCCGAGCGCGAGGAACGCCTCGCCGAACGGCGCCCGTCCTAGTCGTCGATTCGCGGCGCCGGCTGGTCGCGGCCGCCCTGGTGCAGCACCAGTCCGGTCACCCGGCCGGACGCGTCGGCGACGAAGCTGATCTGCGCGTCGACGGCTTCGAGGAAGAACTTCGACGGCGTCTCGGCGAACAGCGGGAATCGCGGCTGGTCGCCGAGGCGCAGGTGCAGCTGGCCGTCGACGAGCGTGATGTCGAACACCAGCGCCGGCGTCAGCCGGTAGCGACCGACGTAGTGGGCCAGCGCCTCCGGCGCCAGTTCGATCGCGACGCGCCGGTTCGCCAGCAGGTCGTAGCGCGCGAACACCCGTTCGGCGCGCGCGCCGGCGACCTCGCGGCGATCGCACAGCGGCCAGTCGTACTCGTTCGCCACCGCGGCGATCAGCAGGGGCACGAGCGCGTGCCCGCCGTCCGCGTTGGTCATGACGACGATGCCGTCGCCGGTATCGGCCAGCATCTCGAAATGCGCGAAGTAGCCGGCGTTGCCGCCGGAGTGGGCGAAGTAGCCGTGGGCGTCGCCGTCGCGGACGACGAAGCCCAGTCCGGTTCCGTCGTTCTGCGGCGCCAGCGCCGCGTGCGCGGTGGCCGGCGCCAGCAGGTGGCCGCTGTCGCCGCGTCGTGCTTTCGCGATGTCGATGACCAGCGTCGCCAGGTCGGTCGGTGTCGTCCACAGGCCGGCGGCCGCCAGTTCCGGATGCCGGCGCCAGCCGCCTTCGAGCGGTGTGCCGGTACCGGTGTGCCCGTGCGCGGCGCGGGCGCGCATTCCCTCCGGCAGCGGCAGCGCGAACGTGCT
This sequence comes from Arenimonas composti TR7-09 = DSM 18010, assembly GCF_000426365.1. GTDB lineage: Bacteria > Pseudomonadota > Gammaproteobacteria > Xanthomonadales > Xanthomonadaceae > Arenimonas > Arenimonas composti. The sequence continues at coordinate 28,980 of NZ_AUFF01000012.1, forward strand.
GTCGTGCAGGCCCAGCGGCGCCAGCACGGTGTCGTGCACGATGTCGGCGAAGGGGCGTCGCAGCTCGTCTTCCAGCGCGAGCTGCAGCAGCGTGTAGCCCAGACCGCTGTACGCGACCTCCGTGCCCGGCGGCGTCAGCACCCGCGCCGGCGGGTTGTTGGCCGGCGCCGTGCCGGCGAGCACGTCGACGAGCGTGGGCAGCGCTTCGTCCGGCCCGTAGCCGGCGAAACCGCCGGGCGTGATGCCGCCGGCGTGCGCGAGCAGCCGGCGCAGCGTCACGTCGCCCCCGGCACCGGCCCCCGGCTCCGGCGCCGGAAGCGTCCACGACCGCAGGTAGTCGCCGATGCCGGCGTCGAGGTCCATGCGCCCGGCGTCGACTTCGCGCAGCACCGCCAGCGCCGTCACCGGCTTGGCGATCGAGGCGGCCTGGAAGAGCGTGCGCGACGTCACCGGCGATTCCTCCGGGCCGGTGCGGCCGACGCCGTAGCTCCGGATCCAGGCGATGCGGTAGTCGTCGATCACCGCGATGCCGACGCCGGGCACGCCGAGCGCCTGCATCCATTGTTCGAGCGACAGCTGCAGGCGGCGTTCGCCGTCGGTGACCGCGGGCAGCGCGGACGCGATGCGCTGGATGCGTGCATCGGCCGCGGGATCGGGCCGCGGCGGGGTCGCCACCGCCTGGCCGAGCGTCGTCGCCAGCAGGAAGAAGATCGCCAGGCCATCGAAAGGCCGCGCTGCACGTGTCATCGGTTCCCCCGTCGCGTGGCCGCCCGGCCGGCGGCCGCGTCGGACCCGGGCGGGCCTCGACCGTTGCACACGCGTTCGAGCGGGGTCAACACGCACCGCGCGACGGCTCTCCCGACCCGCGTGTCCGCGCGGAACCGGTGGGAGTACAGTCCCGGGCGAGCCCCGACGTACGCGGCGCTCGCAGCTCGCGGCGCGGATGCCCGAGCACGCGCTGTGGAACCGCCGTCGTCGTCGCGCATACAGTGCCGGCGAACGGGTCCGCACCGGGAAACGCCCGGTTCACGCGCGGCGTGGAGGATTCCGCCATGCGCCTGATTCCGCCATTCCTCGCGTTCGCGACGCTTTCCGCCGGCGGGTGCGCGGCGCCGGTGCCCTCCGCGTCCGCGCCACCCGCCGATCGCCCGCGCCCCGCGGAACCCGCCGCGCCCACGGAACCTGCGCCACCCGCGGAACCCGCCGCGCCCGTCGCCGGCGCGAAGCCCGCGGCCGTCTCGACCCTCCCGCCCGCGGGCCGGGACACCTGCCGCGCCGGCGACTACCGCGCGCTGATCGGCGTCGACCACCGCGACGTGCCCGCGGCGCCCGACGACCTCGTCCTCGGCCAGCCGTTCCTGCTGCTGCGCGGCGGGCCGCAGTTCCCGTTCACCGAAGCCGTGAGTTTCCAGGTCGCCATCGACGACCAGGCGGAAACGGACCGGCTGTGGAGCGCGATCGTCGACACCGGCGGCCAGGAATCCGACTGCGGCTGGTGCAAGGACCGCTACGGCCTGAGCTGGCAGATCACGCCGCGCCGCCTCACCGAACTGATCAATGCCGGCGGCGAGACGGCCGCGCGCGCGTTCGGCGCGATGATGACGATGCGGAAGATCGACATCGCCGCGCTCGACCGCGCCGTCGCCGCCGGCTGATCCGCCACGGTTGACCTTTCCACGGTGACCTGGCGGGCGCGTCCAGGCACCTGGAACGCGCGCGCATCCTGGGCCATCGCTTCGTGATCCCGCATGTGCGCAGCCACGTCGCGACGCAGCGCGTGTTCGCCGTTGCGCTGCCGCATGCGGCGGCGGTGGTGAGAAAGGCCGCAGTTCACCGGCCGCGCGCCAGGGTATCGGGTTCCCCTCGCAGAACGCGCACGGGGGCGTGGGAACGATCCGCGACCGCCGGTGGATGCCTCCGGATGCGCTCCCTGGACCTCACCATTGGCCGGTTCACCGGAACGTCATCGACCTCGACGGCGATCCCCACGTTACCCGCGTCCCTGGCGGCGGCGTGTTATTCATCCGGTCGTGACCGGACGTTGCCCGAGATGAGCCGATGCCGACCCGCCCCTGCGTCGCGGCGCTGACCACCCTCGTCCTGCTCGCGCTGCCGTCCATCGCGCTCGCCAGCGATCCGCGGGGAGCCTTCTACGCGCTCGTCGCCTGGCCGATGCTGGCCCTGCAGGCGCTGTTCCTGGGGCTCGCGCTGCGCTTCCCGAAGACGACCCTGGTGCTGGAGGCGATCTGGCTGGTGCCGGTGCTGCTGCTGCTCGCCGCCGCGCTGCAGGCCGGCGGCGTCGACGGGCTGATGCGCGACATGGGGCCGCTACCGGAATTCATCTTCGGCGGCCTTTTCGCCGCGCTCGTGGTCTGCGGCTTCGCCTGGGCGCGGCTGCCGGTCGCCGCTGCGAAGGCCGGCCGCGCTGGCGATGTTCACGCAGGTGATCGCCGCGACGGCGAATCCTAGCCACCATGGCGGCCATCGCGGCCCGCCGCACCGCATCGAGGAAACGCCCATGTCGATCACTTCCAAGGCCCGCCGCGACGCCCGCAAGCGGAGAGAGAAGGCCGCGCCGCGCGGACGGCCGCTGGTCGAACACGCGCACATCGCCGACGGCAGCGGCGCGGTCTTCGGCGGCGCGGTGCGCAAGGGCGACGAGTGGGTGCTCGTGCTCAACGGCAAGCCGGCCGCGCGCACCGACAGCGCGGCGATGGTGCTGGCGATGCTCCGCCACATCGCCGCGCTGCGCGACGGCGCCGGCGATGCCGTGCGGCTGACGATGTCGACCCAGCTGCGCGACGCCGCCACCGCCGAGGCCGAGGCCGAGGGCAAGACCCTCGACGCGTACCTGGACCAGCTCGAGGCGGAGCGGGAAGAGCGGGCGGCGGAGAAGGCGGCGGGTGGTGCGGTCGCGCCCGGGGCGATGCACTGACCCGCCATTGCGACCGGGTGAAGACCCTGCGCGGCGAACCTGCTCCGCGAAGCGCGACAAGACTTCCGGCTAATCGTCGCGGCGCAGCACGATCGCGAACGGCAGCAGGTGGTCCAGCCGCGCCGGCGACGCATACGCCACCACCGCCCCGTCGAGCCGATCGCCGCTGCGCACCAGCTTGAGCAGCAGCAGCGGCGTTTCGCCCGCGGCAAGATCGCGCGCGGGCAGCCGCCCGGGCAGGGCGGCGATGAAGATGTCGCCATTGACCATCGCGCCGAATTCGGCGGTGAAGTCCTCGCCGTCGGCACCGGGCAGGGCCAGCGCACCGCTGCCGTCGGCGCGCAGCTCGAGCGAGGCCGGCAGCGCGCGGCCGTCGACGTGGACCTCGCCGCGCCAGCGGCCCGGGAAGCCGTCCTGGCCGGTGAACGGCGCATACGCCGCCACCGGCACCAGCGCCTCCGCCTGCGCCGCCGGCAGCAGCGCGACCAGCGCCGCATCGGCGAGCGCCTGCGTGAGTGCGTTGACGTCGCTGCGGTTGGCGAGCACGACGATCGCGATGCCGTGCTCCGGATCCAGCCGCAGCAGGCTGCTGGCGCCGGGCATGCCGCCTTCGTGCCAGACCTCGCGGCGGCCGTCGCCGGTGCGGCGCAGGTACCAGCCGAGGCCGTAGGCGGCGTCGCCATAGACGTGCTGGAAGGCGCCGGGGTCGGCGACCTGCTGCATGCGCGCGACCGTCGCGCGATCGAGCCGGGGACCCTCGCCGCCGCGCAGGTGGAAGTCGGCGAAGCGCAGCAGGTCGCGGGCGCTGGCCCAGCCGTTGCCGGCGCCGGGGGTGTCGTTGTGCAGCGGCGGCAGGCGGGCGCCGTCGCTGCCGTAGCGCACGGCGGCGTCGCGGCCGGGTTCCGGTTCGCCGATGAAGCTGTTCGTCATCGCGAGTGGCGCGAACACTTCGGCCGCCATCGCGTCGGCGAAGTCGCGGCGGGCGTGGATCGCCACGAATTCGCCGAGCAGGCCGTAGCCGAGGTTCGCGTACTCGGCGACGCGGCCCGGCGTCGCCACCAGGGTGCCGTAACGCGCGAACTGCGCCATCAACGGCGGCCCGGGGCGCGCGTCGCCGTAGTGGATGCGCGCATAGGTGGCGAGGCCGGCGGTGTGCCCCAGCAGTTGGCGCAGGCTGACGTCGCGCGCGTGGCCGGCGGCGTCGCGGAACACGAAGACCGGCGCGTGCGCGTGTTCCGGCATGTTCGCCATCACGGGGGTGTCGAGATCCAGGCCCTTGCGCTGCACGACCGCCATCACCGCGGTCGCGGTCAGCGGCTTGGTCAGCGAGGCCAGCGGGAAGGCGGTGTCCGGCGTCGCCGGTGTTCCTGCCTCGACGTCGGCGAACCCGAAGCCGCGGGCGTACAGCACCTCGCCGTCGCGCGCCACCGCGACGACCAGCGAGGGCGTGCTGCCGTCGGCGACCGCGCGTTCCGCGAGCGCATCGACGCCGCCGAAATCCGGCGCCTGCGCCGTCGCCTGCGTTCCGGCCGCGAGCGACAGCACGAAGACCAACAGGCGCAGGGACATCGCGATCTCCTCGGATCAGGGCGGCGTGGTCGCCGCGAAGCGGGCACGGAACGACGACGGCGGCACGCCATAGTGGCGTTCGAAGGCGCGGCGGAACACGTCGGTGCTGCGAAAGCCCACCGCGGCGGCGACCGCGTCGATGCCGGCGCCGGCGAGCAGGCGTTCGCCGGCCTCCTCGACCCGCAGCCGTTCGACGCAGGCGGCGGGCGTGATCCCGAGCGCATCGCGGAAACGCCGCGTCAGTTGCCGCGGGCTCACATGGCAGCGTTCGGCGAGCCGTTCCACCGACAGGTCGCCGGCGAGGTTCGTGAGCATCCACTCGCGCAGTTCGGCCAGCCGGCCGGCGCTGCCGCCCTGGAACGCCAGGCGTTCGGAGTACTGGCGCTGGCCGCCGGCGCGGCGCACGTGCACGACCAGCTCGCGCGCGACCGCCAGCGCCAGGCGCGGGCCGTGGTCCTGCTCGATCAGCGCCAGCGCGAGGTCGATGCCGGCGGTGACGCCGGCGGACGTGTAGCAGCGGCCGGCGCGGATCCAGATCGCGTCGGCGTCGACGTCGACAGCCGGATAGCGCGCCGCCAGTTCGGCCGCGAAGCGCCAGTGCGTCGTCGCGCGCCGGCCGTCGAGCAGGCCGGCCTCGGCCAGCGCCCAGGCACCGGTGCACACCGAAGCGATGCGGCGGGTCGCGCGCTGCCGCGTACGCAGCCAGCCGGCGGCGGCGCGCAGCCGGCGCGGCTCGCGCAGGCCGGCACCGCCGGGCACGATCACGGTGTCGAGCGCCGGTGCTGCCGCCATCGCGCAATCGGGCTGCAGGCGCAGGCCCGGCTCCGAGGCGAAGGCGGACTTTCCATCGACTCCCAGCACGAGCAGCCGGTACGGCCGCGGTGTCGCGCCGCCTTCCCGGCCTTCGCCGGGCAGCAGCGCGTTCGCGGTCGCGAAGGCCTCCAGCGGCCCGGTCAGGTCGAGCGCGGTGATGCCCGGATAACCGAGGAAACCGATGCTGCGCGGGCGGGGAGCGGCCATGTGGCGATGCTGGTCCGGCGCGGGCGTGGCCGCAAGGACGGGGTTCCGACGAATCCGGACGCCGGATCGGGTCAGTGCGGCGCTGGCCGGCGGGCCTCGACCGGTGCGGTACCGGCGCCTACAGTTCCCGCATCCCCGACGGAAAACCCCGAATGTGCCTCGCCGTCTACCTGGCCAGCACCATCGCCGTTCCGCGCGAACGGCACGGCGACCCCGCGCTGCCGTCGGTGCACCTGCGCCGGGTCGGCGACGACGATCCCATTCGCCGGCAGGTGTTGCTGCCGCACGTGTACTACGTCGCCTCGCATCAAGGCTGCGGCTGCGGATTCCTGAAGGAGCCCGGCGACGACATCGCGTCGAAGCAGGCGAATCGAGTCCAGCTCGCGCAGCTGATCCGCGACATGCAGGATGCGGGCGCCCGGCTCGAGGTGTTCGCATGCTGGGAGGGCGAGCAGGGCGAGCCGGCCGAGGTCACCGAAACGCGCACGGCCGACGAGATCGCAGCGGAGGATTTCAGGATTCTCGAGTCGCACCACATCACGCTGGCCACGGAGCTCGTGTCATGCCGACCCCGGTAACGCCGGCCCTTTCGCGCGCCCGCCAGATCGCGATCACCGTCGCCGACGTCGAAGCGACTTGCGCCGCGCCGCTGTCCGGCCACGCACTGTGGATCGGCTTCCTGCGGGCGATTCCGCTCGCGCTGCTGCTCTCTGCCAGCCCGGTCACGGCGCATGCGGGCAGCGAACCGCCACCGACGCCGCTGCCCGAACGCGTTCCGGCGGACGAATGCCCGGTTCTCGAAGGCCGCTGGCAGTCCGACCGCGAGCGCACGATGGCCTGGATCGACCGCCACCTGCAGATGAATGCCGAGCTCAAGGGGATGGTGCGGGAAATGAGCGGCCGCGCCGTGCTGGAGATCGGCGCCGACACCATCACCGCCCGCATCGATGCGTGGACGCTGGCGATCGGGGAGGTGCAGGTGCCGATGGAGGCCACCGAACTCGCCTGGCGCTACGAGCTCGTGCACTGCACCCGCAGGGTCGTGGTCACCCGGCAGCCGCAGGCGCAGACGGGTGAGGAGCAGGTCGTCGTCTACCACTTCGAGGCCCCGGACCTGATGTGGACGTACAGTGGCGGCGCCGACTCCGAATCCCCCGACTCCGCGCAGCGCGAGTACTACACCCGGATCCGGGACGTACACCGTTAATCGGGACGTACACCGTCAAGAAGCCATGCCGAGGATCCTGCCGTCGCCTCCGGCGCGGCCCGGGCATTCGGAGATCGCGATGAAGGCAGTCCTGATCCTGGCGGCCCTGATGACGCTACCGGCGCAGGCACACGACGCCGCCACCACGGTGCCCGCGGCTTTCGTCGGCCGCTGGGCCGGCAGCCCCGCGGCCTGCGCGGACCCGGGCGCCGACGACCTTCGGCTCGACATTGCGCCCGACCGCATCGCCTTCTGGGAAAGCGCCGGGCCGCTCCGCGCGGTGGTCGTCCGAGGCGATCAACTCGCGCTGATCGCCGAGCTCTCCGGCGAGGGCGAAACCTGGCTGGCGGCGAGGTCCTTCGAGCTCGCCCACGACGGCCGCCGGCTGATCGATCGTGCCAGCGTTCCTGGCGAGGAGATCGTGCGTCATCGCTGCGGCGATCCACCGCCACCCCTCGCCTCCGGCACCCACGACTTCGAACACCGCTACGCCGAACACCCCGACATGCCCAGCCTCCGCCTGCGCGTGCGCATCGACGGTAGTCACGTGATCGTCGATAACCCGCAGGCCGCGAACCCGTTCCCTGCCGGCGTGATCGACGAGGGCAGGCTGATGTGGCACCCCGTCGCGAAGCGGTGGATCATCGGCCACGAGGACAGCGACCGCCTTCGCCGCGATGTCGGCGGCTGCAGCGACGGCGCGCACGTCATCGAACTGGAGAAGCGGGTGTTCTGGACGTGCTGATGGGCGCCGCGCCCTGCCGCGTCGATATACAGTTGACCGCCGAGCCGTGAACGCCGCTGCGCGTTCCGCTCCCGTCGACCGACAGAAGGGGATCACGGCAATGGGGAACATCCGGACACTCATCGGAACACTGCCGCTGCTGCTCGCCGGCTCGCTCGCCGGCGCCGCCACGGTCTGGGCACCGATCGCCTGCGGCTGCGCAGCGCCCTGGCAGGCGATCGCCTGGCAGCTCGGCCGCAATGACCTGCGCAGCGCCGATGAGCTCGACCCGAAGGTGATCGCCGACGGCATCATCGCGACCTGGCGCGGCAAGCCGGTGCGCGCGTGGGATCTGCCGGTCGCGACCTCCAGCGAGGACTGCGTCGACGCGGCGTCGCGGCAGGCGATCACCTGCACCTGGTGGATCTGGGAGTCGCCGGTCGGCAAGCGTGGCTTCGGGGTGGTCGTGTTCGCCGATGCCGATGGGGTGTTCGAGGACGTGCACGTCGAGCGGATCGAGTGGCTGGCGCCGGTGCCGGGCGACGGTTCCTGAGGCGCTGACCGCGCTCTGCCGACCGGCGCTGGCTGCGGGAACGGCGGCAACCTTTCTAGACGCTGCCCTTGCGCTCCACGACGAGCACCCGTGCCGCGCCGATCGGATGCGCGACGTGCTCGGTGCCGACATCGGCGTGGAAGAGGTCGCCGGGCTCGAGGATGCGGCAGTGTTCGCCGTCGCCATCGGCATCGCGCCAGCGCATCTCGACGCGGCCGTCGAGCACGACGAACACTTCCTCGCCGTCGTTGACGTGCCAGCGGTAGGGCTGGTCGGTCCAGTGCAGGCGCACGCTGGCGCCGTCGATCTCTGCGATGTCGAGCGCGCCCCAGGCGCGGTCGGCGGTGAAGTCGCGGCTGCGGATGAACTTCATGGCGGGGCGAAGTTGGTCAAAACCGGGGTCGGAGTACATTCCCGGCGGCCGGGGTCGGAGTAAATTGCCCGGGAATGTACTCCGACCCCGGTTCTGCGCCCATGACGCCACTGGTACACAGCTTCCACGACCCGGCGACTTTCACCTTCACCCACGTGGTCTACGACCGGATCTGCGGCCGCGCGGCGGTGGTCGACCCGGTGCTGGATTTCGATGTCGCGTCCGGGCGCACCTCGACCGCCTCGGCCGAGCAGGTGCTGGCCTTCCTCGGCGAACACCGGCTGAGCCTGGACTGGGTGCTGGAGACGCATGCCCACGCCGACCACCTCAGCGCCGCCGCCTTCCTGAAGCGGCGTACCGGCGCGAAGGTGGCGATCGGCCGCGGCATCACCGCGGTGCAGGAACGCTTCAAGACGCTGTTCGGGCTCGAAGACGACTTCGCGACCGACGGCCGCCAGTTCGACCGGTTGTTCGACGACGGCGACACTTTCGCGATCGGCGCGCTGCGGGCGCGGGTGCTGGGCACGCCGGGGCATACCTCGGACGGCGTCAGCTACCAGGTCGGCGATGCGGTCTTCGTCGGCGACACCCTGTTCGCGCCCGAGACCGGCACCGCCCGCGCCGATTTCCCCGGCGCCGATGCGCGCACGCTGTACACCTCGCTGCGCCGGCTGCTGGAACTGCCGCCGGAGACGCGACTGTTCCTGTGCCACGACTACCCGTCGCAGACGCACACCGTGCAGGCGATGACGACGGTGGCCGAGCAGCGCGCGCGCAACATCCACGTCGGTGGCGGCGCCGGCGAGGACGCCTACGTCGCGCTACGCACCACCCGCGATGCCGCGCTGCCGGTGCCGAAGCTGATCCTGCCGGCGCTGCAGGCGAACATCCGCGCTGGCGAACTGCCGCCCCCTGTTGCCAATGGCGTCAGGTACCTGCGGCTGCCGCTGGACCAGATTTAGCAAGTGGGGTTAACAACTGGGGTCGGATTCCTTCGTTAAGACGGGCGCCGCCCGTCTTAACGAAGGAATCCGACCCCGGTTGTTAAGCCCAGTTGTCAAGGAGCCACCATGACCAACACCATCACCTGGGACGACTTCACCCGGGTCGAACTGCGCGTCGGCCGCGTGCTCGAGGCGCGCGTTTTCCCGGATGCGCGCAAGCCCGCCTACATCCTGCACGTCGACTTCGGCCCGGAGATCGGCATGCGCAAGTCGAGCGCGCAGATCACCGACCACTACACGCCGGAATCGCTGGTCGGGCGGCTGGTCGTCGGCGTCGTGAACTTCCCGCCGAAGCAGATCGGGCCGCTGCGCTCGGAATGCCTGGTCACCGGCTTCCACGATGCCGACGGGCACGTGTGGCTGTGCGTGCCCGACGGCGAGGTGGCGCCCGGAACGCGGCTGCTCTGACGGCCTGCGCCATCCGACCAAGATCGATACCCTCGCGGAATCGCCCAACGAGGAGTTGCCCATGCGCCGCCTGATCGCCTCCACCTTCGTGTCCCTCGACGGCGTGATGCAGGCCCCCGGCGGGCCCGACGAAGACCGCGACGGCGGCTTCGCGCACGGCGGCTGGACCTTCCCGCACTGGGACGAAACGATGGATGCGGGCGCCGCCGGTTTCGACGCCGCCGGCCGCGAACTGCTGCTGGGCCGGCGCACCTACGACATCTTCGCCGGCTACTGGCCGAACCAGCCCGCCGACGACCCGACGGCGCGCACGCTCAACGCGGTACGCAAGCACGTGGCGTCGCGCACGCTGGCGTCGGTGGCCTGGAACAACGCGACGCTGCTGCGCGGCGAGCTGGTGGAGGCGGTGCGGGCGCTGAAGGCCGCCGATGGCCCCGACCTGCAGATCATCGGCAGCGGCACGATCATCCAGCCGCTGCAGCGCGCCGGCTTGATCGACGAGTTCAACGTGTGGACGTTCCCGGTCGTGCTCGGCGGCGGCAAGCGGCTGTTCGAGCCGGGGGCGACGGCGACGGAACTGCGGCTGGTGTCGTCGGCGGTGTCGAACACCGGGGTGGTGATGAGCCGCTACGAGACCGATGGCGCCGTGCGGACGGGCTCATTCTGACGGGAATAACGGTGTCAGAGACAGTTACCGCCGACGGCCTTGGCCGACGCGACACCGCCGGAGTAACTGTCTCTGACACCGTTATTCCGCGAGCCGGCTGCCGAGCCACACCGCGAACAGGCACACCCCCACGCTGCCGAGCACATACACCGCCGCCAGCGCGGCGTCGCCGCGGCGCATCAGCGTCAGCGTCTCCAGCCCGAAGGCCGAGAAGGTCGTGAATCCGCCCAGCACGCCGGTGACCACGAACAGCCGCAAGGTGTCGCCGTCGGGCGCCCGCGCCAGCACGCCGGCGACCAGGCCGATCAGCAGGCAGCCGAGCACGTTCACCGCGAAGGTCGGCCACGGGAAGCGCGCGGCGCTGCCGGCCAGCGCCAGCGACACGCCGTAGCGCGCGATCGCGCCGAGCGCGCCGCCGAGACCGACCCAGAGCCAGCCGGGCATCAGCGCGTCTCCGGATGCACGCCGGGGATCAGCTCGCGCAGGCGGTCGTCGATCGCCACGAAGACGTTCGCGGACAGGTCGTTGCGCAGTCGGTCGTCGGCGCCGACGGCGTTGCCGCCGGCGTCGGTGGGAATCTGCACCCGGTCGCTGCTGGCGGCGGTCACCCGGAAGCCGCCGAGCAGGGCAGCGTCGGCGAGGCGGAACAGCAGCACGTCGCCGTCGAACGCGCCCGGGCTGAAGTCGCGGTCGGCGCCGACCGACGGCGCCAGCTCGCGATGCACGCGCAGCACGAACACGTACTCGGCACGCGCGCATTCGCCCATGATCAGCGGCGCGCCGCGGTGCAGGGTGCCCGCGTCGGCCGGCAGGTACTCCGCGCAGCTCTGCACGGTCCGCGCGTGCGTCGTGCCGAAGCCGTCGCTGCGCACCGGCGCGGCGGCGCGCACCGCCGGTTCCAGCGCGGCGATGCGCTCGAACACCTGCTGCACCTGCGGGCGCAGTTCCGCGACCTGATCGGCGACCGTTTCGCCGCAGCCGGCGAGCACCAGCGCCGACGCGAGCACCGTCGCCAGCACCGGGGAAAGGATCCTGGCCATCGACACCTCCACGCACAGAAACCGCGGTCGGAAACCGGGGTCGGAGTACATTCCGGGGGCCGTTACTCCGGGTCACGGCAGCGCAAATGTACTCCGACCCCGGCTTGCTCACCGTTGACGTCGAGATCCTCGGCACGCGCTTCATCCTGCTGCGCGGCGGCCCGCAGTTCCGCTTCAGCGAGGCGGTCAGCTTCCAGGTCGCCACCGACGACCAGGCCGAAACCGACCGCATCTGGCATGCGCTCGTCGACGCCGGCGGCGAAGAATCGATGTGCGGCTGGTGCAAGGACCGCTACGGCCTGTCCTGGCAGATCACCCCGAAGCGCCTGATCGAGTTCACCACCGCCGGCGGCGAGACGGCCGCGAAGGCCTTCGCCGCGATGATGACGATGCGGAAGATCGACATCGCGGCGCTGGAGCAGGCGGTCGTGGCCTAGTTCGTAGTTCGTACGAGGTACGAGATAGTGTAGGAGCGGCTTCAGCCGCGATCCCTTGCTTCCCTCCCGACCTGCAGGAAGGGCATCGCGGCTGAAGCCGCTCCCACAGGGGCGACTGATTACTCGTCGGAAAGCGTCGCCCCGCGCATCCACTCGGTCATCAGTTCCAGCGCGGACCGCGAGAAGGTCTCCTCGATCGCGAAGTACTCCGCCGGCGAGCCGGTGTTCGCGGTCTGGAAGTTGTGGTTCAGGCCGGGCAGCTCGCGCACCTCGGCGCGCGGATTGCCGGCGAGTACGCGCCGCAGCTCCGCCAGGTTCTCGGCCGGCGGCACCTGCAGGTCCTTGCTGCCGATCAGCGCCAGCACCGGCACCTTCACTTCGCGCAGGTAGGCGCGCGGGTCGAGTGCGAGGAAGCGGCGGTACCACGGCGACAGCATCCACTCGAAGGCCTCGTCCGGCAGCCCGTCGGCGGGCAGTTCCAGCGTCGTGCGCACGTCCTCGGGCAACGCGGCGGTGGCCGCGTGCATCGCCGCGAGCGCGGCATCGTGGTCGAGCGGGCCGGCGGCGATCTCCAGCAGCTCGCGCTCCTGGTCGCGGTTCATCGCGATCAGCGCCTCGTCCATGCCCTCGGCGCGGCGCAGCGCGGCATCCTGCAGGCTCTTGTTGTCGATACCGGGCAGGCCGGTGCCGCCGAGCAACACGATGAAGGCGACGTCTTCCGGCGCGTCCGCCGCGACCATCGCCGCGATGATGCCGCCCTCGCTGTGACCGGCGAGGCCGACCCGGCCGCCGTCGACGAACGGCTGCATCCGCAGGAACCGCACCGCTGCCAGCGCGTCACTGGCGTAGTCGTCGGTGGTCGAGCCGGGGTGTACCTCGCCGCCGGTGAGACCGACGCCGCGCGTGTGCGGGCCGGTGCCGGCGACCAGCACCACCGCCGGGAACGGGCCGGGGCCCATCGGATACGTCAGCGTGCCGACCGGGGCGACGCCCGGCGTCGGGGTCGCGAACACCACTTCCTGTTCGCGGTAGGGCAGCGCGACCACCGGGTGCTGCGGACGCAGGCGCACGGCGTAGGCGTGCAGCTTGCCGTCGCCGTCCTGTTCGAGCGCGAAGCGGTTCACGTTGCCGCTGCGGCCGGTGATCGTGAAGAAACGGGTGCCACCGCTTGGCGGCGCCTCCACCGCGAAGTCCGCCGCGGCGCCCATCGCCACGAAGCGTGCCTGTACCGCGGCGAGGTCGTCGGCCGAGAACATGTAGCGCTTGATCGCGTTCGCCGGCCAGGCGGTGAGGGGCGCGGCGGCCGGCGAGGCAGCGGCTGCGGAGGCGACGGCCACGTGGTCGGCGGAAGCGGCGGCATCGGCCGCGACCGCGGCCGCCGATGCGGCGAGCCCCAGGGCGATCGCCAGCCCGAGCGCCAGCCCGCGCGAGCGCGACGCGCGCGCGCCGGGCGCCGTGCTGCCGAAGTCGTCGAAAGCGGAAACGTTCATGGGTCCTCCGAGGCGCGTGGGGTCCCGGTGAGGCTAGGCAGCGCCGGCAGCCGCGCCCAGTGCTTTTCGTCCGTCCCCGGATTCCGGCGTCGCGACTACGAACCACCTCTTACGGACTACGAACTACGTCTTGACCTTGCCACGGTGTCAGCCCCGAGCCTCACGCCACGGCATTCCGCCGTCCAGGAGAACCCCGTGAGCACGATCGAAGACACCGCCACCACGCCCTGCCCCTGCTGCGCCTGTGGCGACTGCACCTGCGGCGACTGCCGCTGCTGCGACTGCGCCCCGTGCGGCTGCGGCGGCGACGAGTGAGCCTGCGCATGCCGTCCGCGCGCCGCGCCGCGTTCGCCGCCGAGTGGCAGGCGGCGGCGGACGCGCGGGCGGCCGGCGACCTGGCGCGCGCGTTCCGGCATCTGGAACGCGCGCACATCATCGGCCAGCGCTGGACGATTCCGCACGTGCGCAGCCACCTCGGGATGCTGGCGATCGGCTGGTCGCGCCGCGATCGCCGCGAGGTCCTCGGCCAACTCGCGCGCATCGTCGCCGCGGCGCTGTTCTCGCGGGTGTGGGTGCCGGAAGGCAACACCGGCGGCGCCGACGTGCCGGCGATGCGGAGGATGGAGGTGCCGCGGGATCTGAGGCTCTGACTCACTCGCCCAGCGCGGCGTAGTGGTACAGGGCGTAGCGGTAAGGCAGGGCCGCGCGCACCGCCTGCGACACCGGTTCGTGCAGGGCCGGATCCCAGGTCGTCCACGTCCTGATGAAGGCTTCGGCGCGCTGGCGGTCGCCGGCGGCCTGCACTTCGAGCACCTCGCGCAGCAGCGATTCCACCGCCGCCGGGTACTTCGCGTAATCGATGCGCATGTGCTGGGTCGCCGGGTCGAAGGCGAGCACGCCGCGGTCGAGGAACCAGTTCCACTGCATCAGCTGCATCGTCTGGTAGGGCTGGTCGCGGCGCGGCTTGTTCCGCTGCAGCACGCGCAGGATGCCGGAGGCATAGACCGCGCGCGCATCGTCCGCGCTGTAATAGCCGTCGGCCTGCAGGCGCGGGATCGCATGCAGCGACACCAGGTCCGCCTTCATCTCCTCGAGCAGGTCGGCGGCGTCCTGCAGCGAATCGCCGAGCACGCGGCCGTCGCGACTGCGGTCGACGCCGAGGTAGTGGCCGATCTCGTGCCACAGCGTGCGCTGCACCGAACCTTCGGGCTGCAGGTCATCGGCATGCGCCGGATCGATCGCCGCCGCCCAGGTCGCCGCCGCGATGTCCTGCACTTCCGGGTGCCTCATGATGTTGTCGCGCATCAGGATCGTGCGGCCGTAGCGCGCCGCGTGCAGCGGATCGTTCGGCAGGATGCTGGCGGTGTTGCCGCCGCGCGACTGGCCGAAGTCGGCGACGACGTCGTAGACGCCGACCGGGATCTTCGCGCGCACCTCGCGTTCGTAGTCGACCGGCAGCGCATCGTGGATCGTCTGCAGGCCGCCGAGGGCGCCGGCCACCGCATCGGATTCGGCGTCGCGGCGGACCAGGATCGACATCGACCACGAGGCACGCACGCCGAGCAGCTCGTCGTCGTAGGTCTCGTAGGCGCCGATCTGGGCGTTGAGGTGGCGGAAGCGCGCGGTGACCCAGATCGCGTCGCCGGCTTCGTAATCGTCGGCGAGCAGGTCGCGGGCGCGGGCGCGCAGGTAGCCGGCGAATTCGCGGTCGTCGGCCTGCACCGCCTCGGCGGCGCGCATCAGGTGGTCATGGATCGCCATCGTCTCCGCCGGCCAGGCCAGCGAATACGGCAGGCCGTAGAGGCTGCCGCGGCCGCCATCGCGCGCGGAAGCCGCCGCCGCGCGCAGGGCCTCGAGACGCGTGCGCAGGCCCGGGTGCAGCACGTCGAGCGCCGGATACTTCGCCAGCGTCGCCAGGTCGGTGTCGAGCTGGGCAGCGGTCGCGCGACGGATCACCGTGCGCTCGCCGAGCAGTTCGTCGCGGCGCTGCGGATTCGCGGCGATGAAGGCGTCGAGTTCGGCGCGGCCGAGGTCGGCCGGGTAGAAACCTTTCGCCGGGGTGTTCGCCGGCACGTCGACGAAGCGCATCCGGGTGTTGTCGAGCGTCGTCGCCACCGGACCCTTGAACAGGCGGTAGAGGGTTTCGGCCTGCTCGCGCCCGGGGCCCGCCGGCAACGCCGCGATCCGCGCCCGTGCGGCGGCGGCATGCGGGTGCACCTGCAGCTCGTAGAGCTGCTGCACGATCTCGCCGGCGGCGAGCAGGTGCGGCAGCGCCGCCTGCTCCCCCGGGCCCAGCGTCGCCAGGTCGGGCGCCAGCCGCAGCATGCGCGTCTGCGCCAGGATCGCCTCGCGCTGGTCGGCGTCGAGCGGTCCGGACGGCGCCGCGGCGGCGTGGTCGTGGGCGACGGCGACGACGGTGCTGGCAGTGAAGGCCGGAACGGCGAGCAGCAGTGCGACGGCGAGCGCACGCAGGCGCGGGGTGCGGATGGTCATGCGGAACCTCGGCGGTGAACGATCCGCCCGAGGATAGCGGCTCAGGCGTCGGCTTCGCGCTGGCGCGCGACGTCGGCGAGCAGGCGCTGCACGCGGGCGGCGGCATCGCGGTCGTCGCCGCTCCAGGCCAGGCAGCGGCCGCGCACGGTCTCGCGCCAAGTGCGGAAACTGCGGCGCGGCGCCAGTCGGGTGCCGTCGTCGGTCGCGATCAGGGCCTTGTGCGGCTCGCCGGCCCAGCTGACGTCCTCGACCTGCTCGCGGCGGAACACGTGCAGCGCATCACCGCGTTCGCCGAGCGGGATCGTCAGCACGCCGGCGATCCCGGCCGCAGCCGCGGGTTCCGCCAGCCAGGCCTCGGCGGCGTCATCGGCGACCACCCCGCCGGCCGTCGCGGCGCGCGCGCTCAGCGCCGGCAGCAGCGCTTCGGGTGGCGTGGTGCCGGCGGCCGTCATGCCGTCACCGTGCACCAGCAGGGCGCCATCGCCGCGCAGCAGTTCGACGACGGCCGGCAGTTCGGCGGTGATCGCGGCGTGCGGCGTTCCGCCTTCGCCCAGGCGTGCGCGCAGGCGGTCGGCGAGGCGGTTCGCGGCCTCGCTGCGCTGCAGCGCCAGGTCCTGCAGGCGGCCGGTGACGCGCATCGACACGTACATGCCGAACAGGTCGGCGATCGCGCGCAGCGCCGCCGGTACCCGCCGCGGATTGCGGTGATGGCAGGCGAACAGGCCCCATAGCCGGGCGCCGGTGATGATCGAAATCGACATCGACGCGGTGACGCCCATGTTCGCCAGGTATTCCAGATGCACCGGCGACACGCTGCGCAGCACGTGCTGGCTCAGGTCCAGCGGCGGCTTCGCCGCCGGCAGGATCGGCACCGGCCGGTAGCTGCCGTCGGGGATCACCCGCACGCGGTTGTAGAGGTACAGCCGGCGCGCCTGCGCCGGGATGTCGGTCGCCGGGAAGCGCAGGCCGAGGTAGGGCTCGACGTCGTCGGCACGCGCCTCGGCGACCACCTCGCCGGCGTCGTCGTCGCGGAAGCGGTAGACCATCACCCGGTCGTAGCCGGTGAGTTCGCGCACCAGCGCGGCGGCGCGTTCGAACAGCGCCTCGCCGACCTCGAGCTGGGCGATGCCGGCGATCATCCGCTGGGCGTCGATCACCGGCGGCGCGTGGCTGCGCGCCGGCGCGTTCGCCTCGATCTCGACGTGCACCAGGCCCTGCTGCACGTGCGCGGTCAGGTCGCAGTAGCGGCCGGTCGGGCCGAGGTTGCCGGCGGCGACGAAGCGCGCGGCCAGGCCCGGCTCCATCGTCGGCAGTGCCGTGGCGAGGGCGTCGACCAGTTCGCCGTCGATGTGTTCGCGCAGCGAGCTGCCGAGCAGTTCGTCGGGCTCGAGTTCGAACAGGTCGGCGACGTTCGCGGAGAGGTGGCGGATGGTCCAGTCGGCCGGATCGCAGCTCAGCAGCCAGCCATGCGGCTGGATCGCGCCGGAGAGGTGGATCGGCTCGTCGGCGCAGTCGACCGGCGGCTTCTTCGGGCGGGGGCTTCGGCTCATGCCGGGACTCCTCGGGACATGGCCGCAATGGCGCGGCGAAAAGCGGCTTCGGCCGCGGCGAAGGCCGCGTCGGCGGCGGCGAGCACCGCCGCGACCTCGGCAGGCGGCGCGGTGGAACCGGTCAAGGCGGCGAAGAGCGCCCGCCAGCCATCGCCCTGTGCGTGCGCGGCGAGGAAACGGGCGCCGTGGTCCGGACTGGCGCCGAGCGCGGCGGCCTGGCGCTGCAGTACGCGGGCGCCGAGCGAGGAGCCGTGGATCACGTAACGCCAGCCCAGGCGCTGGGCCTCGCTGTCCGGCAGGGTCGGCGCCGTCGTCTCGATCGCATCGGCGGCGAAGGTCTCGGTATCGACCACGGAATCCGCCGCGATGCTCCGCAGATCGTCCTCGAGCAGCGGCAGCAGCGGGGCCAGTTCCGGCAGCCGAGGAAGCAGCAGGCTCAGCAGCGCCCGCATCCCGAGCAGATAGGCGGCGTAACCTTCACGACCCGTGAAGCCCTCCCCGAACAGCGCATCGACACGGGCGTGCCGCGCCCGCGTGCTTTCCCGCAGCAATGTCCGGAGATCGGAATCGGGCAACTTGCACGGTCCGGGGGTGATGGGGGGCCATTAGACACTACTTGCGCCGCGAGCGAGTGGAGGCGCTTCCGGCCAGGTCATCGAGGATCGGGCAGTCGGGTCGCGCGTCGCCGCCGCATCGTTCCGCCAGTTCGACCAGGGTGCGCTGCATCGACTGCAGTTCGGCGATGCGTCCGGCGAGTTCGGCGGCGTGCTGCTCGGCGAGTCGCTTGACGTCGCAACTGGCGCGGCCGGTGTCGTTCCACAGCGCGAGCAGGGTGGCGATCTGCGCGATCGGGAAGCCGAGGCGGCGGGCGCGCTGGATGAAGCGCAGGCGGTGCACGTCGGCATCGCTGTAGAGGCGGTAGTTGGCGAAGCTGCGCGCGGCCGGCGGGATCAGCCCGGTCGCCTCGTAGTGGCGGATCATGCGCGCGCTGACTCCGCTGGCGGCGGCCGCCTCGCCGATGTCGTGCAGGCCCTCGCGACGGGCATCGGCGAGTTCCGGGCGGGGCGCGTGGCGGCGGCTTGGCGTCGGCCGGGATGAGGTCGGGCGGGTCGGCGTCGGGCGTGGCGGGACGGGGTTCATGCGGGCCTCCTGCGGGATGGCGGGAGCGTGGGCCCCGACATCATGGCAAGGTCCAGCCTAGCGCCTTAGTTTCAGCGTGAGTCCGCGCAGGAAGTTGCGCAGCATCTGGTCGCCGCAGGGCCGGTAGTTCTTGTGGCCCGGGGCGCGGAAGAGCGCCGACAGCTCGGGCTTGGTGACCGGGAAACCGGCGTCCGCGAAGCAGCGGGCGACGTCGACGTCCTGCATCGCGAAGGCGACGCGCAGCTTCTTCAGCACCAGGTTGTTGTCCACGCGCGGCTCGACCGGGCGCGGCGGCCGGCTGTCGTCGCGGCCGCGCAGGTGCACGATCAGGCCGTCGAGGAAATGCGCGAGCACACGGTCCGGCATCGGCGCGTAGCCGGGCTCGTCCTCCTTCTTCAGCCAGGCCTGCACGTCCTCGCGCGAGATCGCGAGCGCCGGGTCCGAGAGGTGGGCGATGTCGGCGACGTGGGCATCGCCGAGGTCGAGCATGAAGCGCAGGCTGCGCAGGATGTCGTTCGGAATCATCGCCGCAGTGTACCCGTGGGACGTACACCGTTAAGCGAAGGCATAGCCGCCATCACGTGATTTGCATCGCCGCTGCGTAGGCTGCGCGCCGGACCGAACGGCAGGAGGCGGCGATGGCGGCACAGGGACGTGACAACGACGACATCGTGCGGGTGCTCTCGCGGCTGATCGCGATCGAGCGCGGCGCCGCGCCGTGGCCGAGTGCGGCGAACGACGATCCCGCGAATCCGCTCGCCGTGGTCGAAGCCCAGGTCGCGCCGGCGGCGGCGCCGACGCTCGCCGACTTCCTGCGTGACCACGCCCACAACGCCGCCGAGCTGCCGCGGGTGCTGGCGGAGCTGCAGCGCGGCGCCTGAGGCGTGCCGCCTGCCTGAAGTGTGCCGCGCACCGTTAATCCGGGTTAACGGTGCGTGGCACGGTTAAGCCGTCGATCTTCAGCCGCAGCGCACGCGCAGCACGCGGTCGTCGCCGTCGACGTCGATGTTCACCCGATCCTCGCGGTAATCCATCGTCGCCATCATTCCCGGCTTCAGCACGCGCACGCCTTCGCTGCCGGTCGCGACGCGGATGCGTTCGATCAGGTTGGTATCCAGCAACAGGCCGACGGCCCAGGCCGCCGGGCCGGAATCGCAGACCGACGGGGTGGCGGGGGCGGGTTCGGGTTTGTCTTCGGCGCGGGGCATCGGCGTCGGCTCCGGTTCGGGGACGGGGGCGGGGGCGGGGGCGGAATCGGCGGGCGGCGGCTCGGCCGGGCCCGAGGCACAGGCGCCGAGGCTCATTGCGGTGGCGAGCAGCAGCAGGGGCAGGCGCAGCGGGGTCATCGTGAAGGCTCCGGAAGTCGGGTTGGTAGGCAGCCTAACCCGGCGCCCGTGAGCCCCGGCTAATCATCCGGCGTTCCACCACGACAACGATGGATTGCCGGCGGCGCAGCTTGTTGCAGAAGCGCCCAGGGGCCAAGACTGGTCCACCCTCCCCGGAGCCCCGTCCATGAATGCCCTGTATACCCCGCTTTCGAGTCCCGCCCTGCGCCTGAAGAACCGCATCGCGATGGCGCCGATGACCCGCTCCCGCGCGCTCGGCAACGTCCCCAACGCGCTGATGGCGACCTATTACGGCCAGCGCAATGAGGCCGGCCTGATCATCAGCGAAGGCACCTCGCCGTCGCCGGACGGCCTCGGCTATGCCCGCGAACCGGGTGCCTTCAGCGCCGAACAGCTCGTCGGCTGGGCCGCGGTCGCGGCCGCGGTACAGGCCGGCGGCGCGAAGTTCTTCATCCAGCTGATGCACACCGGCCGCATCGCCCACCCGGCCAACCTGCCGGCCGGCAGCGCGGTGATCGCACCGTCCGCGGTCGCCGCCGCCGGCGAGATCTGGACCGACACCGCCGGCATGCAGCCGCACCCGCTGCCGAAGGCGATGGACGCGGCCGACCTGGCGCGGGTCCGCGACGAATTCGCCGCGTCCGCCGCGCGCCTGGTGGCGGCCGGCGTCGACGGCGTCGAGCTGCACGCCGCCAACGGCTACCTGCTCAACCAGTTCCTGAACCCGCGCAGCAATCGCCGGGACGACGCTTACGGCGGCAGCGCCGACAACCGCCGCCGCTACCTGCTCGAGGTCGTCGACGCGACGATCGCGGCGGTCGGCGCCGAACGCGTCGGCGTGCGGCTGAGCCCGTTCAACGGCTACAACGACCTGGAAGCGGGCTTCGACGGCGAGCGCGGGGAATTCCTCGACACCGTCGCCGCGCTCGCCGCCCGCGACATCGGCTACCTGCACCTGGGCGGCGGCACCGTCGCCGGCGAGCTGCTCGACGCGGTGCGCGCGCGCTTCCCGGGCCTGCTGATCGTCAACGGCGGCTACGACGCGGCGAAGGCGGAGGACGTGCTGGCGCGTGGTGTGGCCGACATCGTCGCGTTCGGCGCGCCCTTCGTCGCCAATCCCGACCTGCCGACCCGCCTGCGCGCCGGCGCCCCGCTGGCCGCGCTCGACCCGGCGACCCTCTACAGCGCCGACGCGAAGGGCTACACCGACTGGCCGCGGCTGGAGGCGGTCGCCGCCTGAGCGGGGGAATCGGGGACGCGTCCTCGGGGACGTACCCCTTCGGTCCGAAGCTACGGTGTCAGCCGTCGGGCGTCCTGTCATGGAGGACGGGGTACGTCCCCGAGGACGGGGTACGTCCCCTACCCCCGTCCCCTACCCCGACGCAGTGCAGGGGCAGGGCGAAGCCGTCGGCGTGCAGCAGGGCCACCGAGGTCTCCCGGTCGAGCAGCACGGCCACGTCCGCCGGCCGCGGCGCGTCTTCGGGCGCGGTCGAGAATGGCAGTCCGCGGGCGCTGACGGTGAGGTAGCGGTCGTCGCCGTCGGCGCGGCCGCGGCCGTCCCAGCAGCCGGTGTAGGCGCAGACGCTGATCGCGCCGTCGTCGGCGAAGGCCACGCTAAGCGGGGTGGATTCGCCTTCGCCGGCCACCGCGCAGCTGCCGCCGCCGCAGCGGATCTCGAGGTCGTTGCGGCAGTGCCAGGACTCGACCGCGAACGCCGGCATCGCCATGCCGGCCATCAGCGCGGCCATCAGCGCGGCGAACCGCGCGGCGAACCGCGCGGCCCGGGTACGGGCAAACGTCGCGCCGCCACCGGGCAGACATGCGCCGCGGCACCGACGCCCCCGGCTCTGCGGATCCGCATGCGAACGCCTCCTCTTCGATCCCCACCCGACTCCAGCCCGCGCCGCCCCCGGCGCGACGATCGGCCCATACGGTCCGCGACCCCCGCATGCGAAACTCACCGCCATGACCCGATTCCTCCGCGCGCTGGCCGCCGTGCTGGCGCTGGGCGTGCTTTCGGGGTGCGCGACCACGCCCGCGCGTCCCGACCTCGCCCGCCTCTACGAAGCCGACGTCGCGAACACCCGGCAGCCGCCGGTGATCCTGATCCACGGCCTGATGGGCTCGACCCTCGTCGAGCGCGATACCGGCCGCGAATTCTGGCCGGGCTCGCTCGGCGCGCTCGCCTTCAGCGATTATCGCGACCTCGCACGCATGAAGGAAGCCGAGGCCCGCGGCGGCGGCCTCGTGCCCGGCGACCTGTTCTACGGCATCGGCCTGGCACGGGTGGACTACTACCGGGCGCTCGTGGACACGCTCGAGAAGGCCGGCCGCTTCCGCCGCGCCGAACCCGGGCAGCCGGTGCAGGGCGATGCCGACCGCCGTCGCTACTACGTGTTGCTGTACGACTGGCGCAAGGAGAACCTGGATGCGGTGCGCCGCCTGCACGCCCTGATCGACGCGATCCGCCACGACTACGGCGACCCCGACCTGCCGGTCGACATCATCGCGCACAGCAACGGCGGCCTGATCGCCAACTACTACCTGCGCTACGGCCCGAACGACGTGCTGTCGAGCGGCGACTTCAGCAACTGGGACGAAGGCGCCCACCGCGTCCGTCGCGTCGTCATGCTCGGCTCGCCCAGCCTCGGCGCGGTGACCAGCCTCGAGCGCCTGCAGCGTGGGGTCGCCGTCGGCCTGCGCACGGTGCCGGTCGAGGTGCTGGTGACCTTCGCGACCCCGTTCGAGACCCTGCCGCACCCGCAGGCGCAGGTGGTGTTCTCGCGCGCGGGCAAGCCGCTCGCGTTCGACTTCTGGTCGGCCGACACCTGGCGCCTGCGCCGCTGGGGCGTGTTCTCGCCGGAGGTCGAGGCGCGCGTGCTCGCGCAGGCCCCCGACCGCGAGACCGGCGAACTGCGCATGGCCGAGCTGCAGGCGCATTTCGTGCGCAACCTCGAGCGCGCACGCCGGTTCCAGGAAGCGATCAATGCGCCGGTGCGCGGCAACGGCGTCGAGGTCGCGGTGTTCGGCGGCGACTGCGCGCCGACGCCGGGACGCGCGGTGCTCGACATCGGCCCCGACGGCCGCGAGCGCCTGGTGATCCGCCCGAACGAAGTGCACTCCCGGATCGACGGCGTCGACTACGAACGCCTGCTGCTGCTCCCGGGCGACGGCCTGGTGACCCGCGACTCGATGCTCGGCCGCGACCTGCCGGAAGTGTTCGGGCGCCCGTCCGGCGTTTTTCCGATCGCCCAGAGCCTGTTCCTCTGCGAACAGCACGACCAGCTGACGGTCAACCCGTGGTTCCAGAACAATCTGCTGAACTTCCTGCTCGCCCGCTGAGGGCTCCGGAGCCGATTGCATGACCCGACGCCTCGCCACGCTGCTCGCCTCCGTGGCGATGCCCCTCGTTCTCGCCGCCACCGCCGCCACCGCCAGCGCCGCCGCTGCCGCCGCACGCGCCGCCACCGCCGAGCCGGACCCGCCGCCGGTCGAACTGCCCGAGGTCGTCGTCGGCGTGCAGCCCGGCCCGGGCCTCTGGACGGTCGAGGCGGCGAACGGCAACCGCATGCTGGTGCTGGCACGGGTGTCGCCGCTGCCGGCGCGGATGGCGTGGAATTCGCTGGCGATCGAACGCCGCATCGCCGAGTCCGGCGTGGTGCTGCTGCCGCCGCGCGCCGAGGTCAGCGCTGGCGACGCCTGGTTCGGCGGCGTCTTCCTGATCCCGCGGGCGATGCGCGCACGCAACAACCCCGACGGCCGGAGCCTGCAGGACGTGCTGCCGGCCGCCGACTACGCACGCTGGCAGCGGCTGAAGGCGCAGTGGATCGGCCGCGACCGCGGCATCGAGAAGCGGCGGCCGATCGTCGCCGGCAGCGAACTGCAGCAGCGCGCGATCGAACGCAGCGGCCTGTCCTACGACGACATCGTCGGCAAGGTCGTCGACCGCGCCGCGCGCCGCCACCGGGTGCCGGTGCAGCGCTCGACGATCGCGGCGGTGATCCCCGAAGCCAAAAAACTGCTCCGCGAGTTCCAGCAGACGCCGCTGGGCGACGTCGACTGCTTCCGGCGCATGCTCGACCAGGTCGAGAACGACCTCGGCACATTCGCCGCGCGCGCCAATGCGTGGGCGATCGGCGACATGGCCACCCTGCAGTCGCTGACCTGGACGCAGACCGGCGAAGCCTGCGGCGCGCTCTTCACCTCCGGCGCCCTGGCCGAACGCGCCGGTCTCGCCGACCTGCCGCAGCGCATCGAGGCCACCTGGCTCGCCGACGCCGAGAAGGCCCTGCGCGAGCACCCGCAATCCTTCGCGGTGGTGGCGATGGCCGAGGCGGTCGATGCCGACGGCTGGCTGGCCCAGCTGGCCGCCCGCGGCTACCGGGTGATCCCGCCCGCTCGCTAGAATCGCCGCATGAAGGATCTCCGCAACCTGCTGATCGACTGCCGTATCGAGCTGCGCAAGGCGATGCGCGATTTCCAGAAGTCGGAAATCTGCGAGCGCCTCGACCTCGCGATCCAGGCGGTCGCGAATGCGCAGGATCCGCAGGACGTCGAGCTCGAGCCGCCGGCCGAGGGCGTCGCCCACCTCGGCGACAAGGTGCAGACCGTCAGCCAGGTCGCACTGGCCTGGCAGACCGCCGCGCGCGACCTGAAGTTCAGCGATCCGGCGATCCACGCCCGCCTCAGCGACAAGGTGATGCGCCTGCTCGGTGCGAAGACCCTGGTCGACCCGAGCACCGAGATCGTCCAGCTCGAGCAGCAGGTCGCCCAGCTGCGCGCCCAGTTCGAGGCGCAGGCGAAGCTGCAGCAGCAGCTCGAAACCGAACGGGACGCGATCCTCGGCGCGCTGGCTTCCGCGGTGCCGGCACTGAAGGACGGCGGCGACCGCCTCGGCGTCGCACTCGCGCGCCTCGAATGGCTGAAGGCCGAGGCCGCGCGGGGCGGCACCGGCGGTGGTGGTAGCGCTGGCGGCGGCGGTTCGGCTTCGGCGCCGCGCCAGGCGCCGGCGGATCCGATGCCGTCGCCCGAACACCTCGCCGCGGTCGCCACCCGCGCGGCGGCGCTCACGAAGGAACAGCGCGAGTGGTGCGTCGGCGAGGCGATGGTGCTCAGCGGTTTCCGCTACACGCCGGTCGAACTGATCGAGCAGGGCGACGCGGCGATCGCGCAGCTGATCCTCGACGCGCGCAAGGCCGCGGGCTGACCGCGAAAAAATTTCCCGCCGGGCCCGCGTCCCTCACGCGCCGTCCAACCCGGCCTTCGCATCGTGGCGTCCCCGCTGCCGTCGTGGCGCGGGTTACCCCACGAACGAGGACACCCAAATGAAGGACGTCAAGAAGGATCACAGCATCGGTGCAGGCACGGGTGCGGTCGGCGGCGCGCTGGCTGGCGCGGCGGTCGGTGCCGCGGCCGGTCCGGTCGGCAGCCTGGTCGGCGCCGCGGTCGGTGGTGTGGTCGGTGCGAAGGCCGGCGACTCGATCGCCGAGGCGGTCAACCCGACCGAGTACACCGAGCACTGGCGCAACAACTACGCGTCGACCCCGTACTACCGCGCGGACGCCACCTGGGACGACTACGAGCCGGCCTACCGCTACGGCTACGACACCTACGGCCAGTACCGCGGCAAGTCGTTCGAGTCGGTCGAGAGCGATCTCGAGCGCGGCTGGGACAAGACCAAGGCGAACTCGCGCCTGGGCTGGAACGAAGCCAAGGGCGCCGTGCGCGACGGCTGGCACCACATCGAGCGCGCCCTGCCGGGCGACTTCGACGGCGACGGCCGCTGAACCGGGACGTACCCCGTTAAGCGGGACGTACACCGTTAAGCAGACGACGGTGTCGGGGACGGGAAGGATCCCGTCCCCGGCACCGTTTTCTTTTGCGGTTCAGGCCTTGCAGGACCAGCGGAAACCCGGCGTGGTCAGCGTGTACTGGCCGGGGCGGTCGTCCATCGGCACGAACTCGCCGCCGTCGAGGTAGCCACCGCGCAGGGTGACCGCGCCGTTCGCGCCGGCTTCGATGCGGCCCTCGCTCGGATTCTCGAAGCCGCGGTAGACGTAGCCACCGCCGCTGAACTCGACATAGCCGCGCGGCTGGAACTGGTACATGCCGCTGCCGCTGTCGTAGACCGATTGCGTGCAGCCGAAGCGGCCCTGCGGACCGGCGCCGGCAGCGGCGCTGCCCTGGCTGCAGGCGGCGAGGATCGGTAGGAAAACGGCGAGGGCGAAGCGTCGGTTCATTGGCCATCCCTGGGTGAGAAACGGTGTCGGGCACCGGGGCGTAACGGTGTCGGGCACCGTTAAGCAAAATTAACCGTGCGCGGCACTGTTACGGAAGGGGGATGGCGCGCCCGGAGGGATTCGAACCCCCGACCAATGGCTTCGGAAGCCACTACTCTATCCGGCTGAGCTACGGGCGCTTTGGGAACCGCGGAAACGGCGGGGCCGGATCCGGGCCGGGGAGTATACCCGCAACCTCAGCGCCGGTAACGGGCCGCGTCGATGCAGGAAAGGATCGACACGAGCAGCCAGCCGAAGCCGCCGAACAGCCCGAGCGAGAACAGGAACACGACCGCTCCGACGACACAGGCCAGCAGGAACCAGAACAGCGCCGACAGCACCCGCCCCTGCACCAGCTGGCCGAGGCCGGGCACGAACAGGCTGCAGATCGCGGCGATCACATTGCCGGTGGAACCCTGTGCTGCGGACATGCCCATCTCCTTGCAAAAACCGGGGTCGGAGTAACATTCCCGGAAATGTATTCCGACCCCGGTTTTTCAACCCTCACGCTGAAGTCGCGGTTGCCGGTGTGGTGGCGGCTGGTGCGCGGCGACCGCCCGGTCGGCACCCTGCTGCTGCTCTGGCCGACGTGGTGGGCGCTGTGGCTGGCCGCCGAAGGCCTGCCGCCGCTGTCGACCCTGGCCATCTTCACTGCCGGCGTCTGGCTCACCCGTTCCGCCGGCTGCGTGATCAACGACTACGCCGATCGCTGGCTCGACCCGCACGTCGAGCGCACGAAGTCGCGCCCGCTCGCCACCGGCGAGGCCAGCCCGCGCGAGGCGCTGGCGTTGTTCGCGGCGATGATGGGGGTCGCGTTCGCGCTGGTGCTGCTGACCAACCGCCTCACCGTCTACCTGAGCGTGATCGCGGTGATCCTCGCGGCGAGCTATCCGTTCCTGAAGCGCTGGACCTACCTGCCGCAGGTCTACCTGGGCCTCGCCTTCGGCTGGGGCATCCCGATGGCCTTCGCGGCGGTGCGCGGCGAGGTGCCGGCGATCGCCTGGCTGCTGTTCCTCGGCAACCTGCTGTGGACCACCGGCTACGACACCTGGTACGCGATGGTCGACCGCGAGGACGACCTGAAGATCGGCGCGAAGTCGACGGCGATCCTGTTCGGCGACGCCGACCTCATCGCCCAGGGCGTGCTGTTCGGCGGCTTCCTGCTGACGATGGGCCTGCTCGCCGGCCGCGCCGACCTCGGCATCTATTACTGGCTCGCGCTCGGCATCGCCGCGGTGCTGGTGCTGCGGCAGTTCTGGATCGCCCGTGGCCGCGGCCGCGCCGAGTGCTTCGAGGCCTTCCTGTCGAACCAGTGGGTCGGCATGGCGGTGTTCGCCGGCTTCGCCGCCCACTACGCGCTCTGAACCGCGCCTCCCGCGTCTGACGCGCCTGCCGCGCCCGGCGGCAGCGCCCGCGCCACCACCCACACCTCGACCTGCGCGACCCCGGCCGCGCGCAGGGTCGCCGCGGCCTCGCCGAGCGAGGCGCCGGTGGTCATCACGTCATCGACCAGCACGACCCGCGGCGGCAGCGGCCCCGGCCGGACCACGAAGGCCCCGGCCAGGTTGCGCCGGCGCTCGCCGGCATGCAGGCCGGTCTGCGGAGCGGTGGCGCGGACCCGCCGCAGCAGGTCGGCGCGTAGCAGCAGGCCGAAGCGGCGGGCCAGCGGCCGCGCCAGTTCCAGGGCCTGGTCGTAGCCGCGCTCGCGCAGGCGGGCGGTGTGCAGCGGCAGCGGCACCAGCACCGGCGGCGGCAGGACCGGTCCGGCCGCGACCGCCCCGACCGCCTCGAACGCCCCGACGGCGCCGGCGGCATCGGCGGCCGCCACCGCATCGCCGAGCAGCTGCGCCGCGAGCCGCCCGGCGGCCAGATCGGCGTGGAACTTGAAGCGCGGCAGCAGGCGGTCGAGCGGGAAGCCGTAGCGGCAGGCGGCGACGGTGCGCGCGAACGGTGGCGGCGACTCGCGGCAGTCGGGGCAGAAGCGGGGGGAAAAACCGGGGTCGGAGTACTTATCCGGCCCGGCCTGTGGCGTCATCGGCAGCGCACAGCGCGGACACGCCCCGATGTTCCACGGCAGCGCCGCCACGCACTCCGCACACAGGTCGCGCCCACCCGCGCCCGGCCCACCACAGACCACGCAGCAGGGCGGCCAGAGCAGGGCCGGCCAGCCCCGCCGCAGGCGCCCGAACAGGGCCGCGAGACCGTCAACCCGGCCCGCCGCAGTTCGGTTGACAGGGTCCGGCATGGCCAACAGACTGCCGCACTCCGCCGCCCCCGCGCCGTCAGGATTCGACGATGCCTGCTGTCAGCCTTTGCGCCACGCCGGCGCCGATCCGCCACGACTGGACCCGCGAGGAAGTGCTCGCGCTGTTCGAGCTGCCGTTCCCGGAACTGCTGTTCCGCGCCGCCACGGTGCACCGTGAACACTTCGACCCGGCCGAGGTCCAGGTCTCGACCCTGCTCAGCGTGAAGACCGGCGGCTGCCCGGAGGACTGCAGCTACTGCCCGCAGGCGGCGCGCTACCACACCGGCGTGGAGGCGACGAAGCTGATGAGCACCGAGGCGGTGCTCGAGAAGGCCCGCGCCGCCAAGGCCGCCGGCGCCTCGCGCTTCTGCATGGGTGCCGCCTGGCGCAGCCCGAAGGACCGCGACATCCCGAAGGTCGCCGCGATGATCCGCGAGGTGAAGGCGCTCGGCCTGGAGACCTGCGCGACGCTCGGCATGCTCAGCGGCGAACAGGCGAAGGCACTGAAGTCGGCCGGCCTGGACTACTACAACCACAACCTCGACACCGCGCCGGAGTTCTACGGCGAGATCATCCACACCCGCGAATACCAGGACCGCCTGGACACGTTGGCGGAAGTGCGGGACGCCGGCATGAAGACCTGCTGCGGCGGCATCGTCGGCATGGGGGAGACGCGCGCGCAGCGCGCCGGCCTGCTGCAGGCGCTGGCGAACCTGCCGGCGCATCCGGATTCGGTGCCGATCAACCGCCTCGTGCAGGTCGAGGGCACGCCGCTCGCCGGCACCACGCTGCTGGATCCGTTCGAGTTCGTGCGCACGATCGCGGTGGCGCGGATCATGATGCCGGCCTCGATGGTGCGGCTGAGCGCCGGCCGCCAGGAGATGAGCGAGGAGCTGCAGGCGATGTGTTTCGTCGCCGGCGCGAATTCCATCTTCTACGGCGAGAAGCTGCTGACGACGGGGAATCCGGATGTCGCCGCCGATCAGGCCTTGTTCGCGCGGCTCGGCCTGCGGCCGATGGCCTCTCCCCCTGTAGGAGCGCCTTCAGGCGCGATCAGCCGCACGGTACATGCGGATATCGAGGAGAGCATCGCGCCTGAAGGCGCTCCTACGGGGGCGCGTGTGAGCGGGTGCGTGGCCTGACATGGCGCGGGTGCGGATCTCCGATCGCATCGCCGCCGCCCGCGCCGAGCGGGTGGCGAAGTCGGCCGTGCGCGTGCGCCGCGAGATCGAGGCGCGCGAAGGCGCGCGCGTGCTCGTCGGCGGCCGCCAGCTGGTCTCCTTCTGCGGCAACGACTACCTCGGCCTGAGCCAGCACCTCGACGTCGTCAGCGCGCTGCAGGAAGCGGCGGCGTGGCATGGCGTCGGCAGCACCGGCTCGCCGGGCGTCAGCGGTTTCCACCGCGAACACGCCGCCTTCGAGCGCGAGATGGCCGAGTGGCTCGGCTACGAGCGCGCGCTGTATTTCCCCGGCGGCTACCAGGCCAATCTCGCCGTGCTGCCCGCCCTGCTCGGCGACGGCGACGTGTGCGTGCAGGACAAGCTCAACCACGCCTGCCTGATCGACGGCGCGCGCCTGGCCGGCTGCGAACTCAAGCGCTATCCGCATGCCGATCCGGAAGCGGCGATGCGCCAGCTGCTGGCGCGCCGAGACGGCGCCGCGGTGCTGGCGACCGACGGCGTGTTCAGCATGGACGGCGACCTCGCGCCGCTCGCCGAGCTGGCCCTGGTCGCGCGCGCCCAGGACGCACTGCTGTACGTCGACGACGCCCACGGCATCGGCGTGCTCGGCCCGGAAGGGCGCGGCTCGCTGGCGGTCGCCGGGCTCGGCGCGCGCGAGGTGCCGCTGCTGCTCGTGCCGCTGGGCAAGGCCTTCGGTGGCCAGGGCGCGGTGCTGCTCGGCAGCGCGGCGCTGGTCGGCCACATCGCCGAGAGCGCGCGCCCGTACCTGTTCTCGACCGCGCCGGCGCCGGCGCTCGCCGCGGCGATGCGCGCGTCGCTGAAGCTGATCCGCGGCGAATCGTGGCGGCGCGCGAAACTGGCGATGCTGGTCGCGCGTTTCCGTCGTGGCGCCGCCGCGCACGGGCTGCCGCTGCAGGCGTCGACGACGCCGATCCAGCCGCTGATCCTCGGCGCCAATCCGCGCGCACTGGCGGTGGCGAAGGCGCTGGAACAGGCCGGCTTCCTCGTCGGCGCGATCCGCCCGCCGACGGTGCCGGAAGGCCAGGCGCGGCTGCGCATCACGCTCACCTGCGACCACACCGATCGCGATGTCGATGCACTGCTCGCGGCGCTGGTCGAGGCGCTGAAGGCGTCGCCGGATCCGGTGTCCGCATGAGTCCGGAGCATCACGAGGGCGCGCGTTCCGGCGCGTGGCCGATGCGCACGCGCGGTCCGTGAGCCTGCACCACGACATCGTCGGCGCCGGGCCGGACCTGGTGCTGCTGCACGGCTGGGCGATGCACGCCGGCGTGTTCGCGCCGCTGGTGGACCGGCTGTCGTCGCAGTTCACCCTGCACCTGCTCGACCTGCCGGGACATGGCCGCAGCGCCGGCGCGGGTGTGCCGCTGGATCTCGACGCCGCCGCGCGGGCCGCCGCCGACGTCGTGCCCGGAGGAGCGATCTGGCTCGGCTGGTCGCTCGGCGGCCTGGTGGCCCTGCACGCCGTCGCCAGCGGTGCCGCGAACGCGCGCGGGCTGGTGATGCTGGCCGCGAGCCCGCGTTTCGTGCGCGCCGACGACTGGCCGGCCGGCATGGACCCGGAGGTCTTCGCCGGTTTCGCCCGCCACCTCGCCGCCGACTGGCGCGGCACCGTCGACCGCTTCCTGGCCCTGGAAGTGCACGGCAGCGAACACGTGCGCGAGGAACTGCGGATGCTGCGCGCGACCGTGTTCGCGCACGGCGAGCCGGCGCCGGGCGCGCTGTCCGACGGCCTCGCGGTGCTCGCCGGCAGCGACCTGCGCGCCGAACTGCCGGCGCTCGCCGTGCCCTCGCTGTGGATCGCCGGCCGCCGCGACCGCGTCGTGCACCCGGAGGCGATGCACGCCGCCGCGGCGGCGGTGCCGGGCGGCCGTTTCGTCGAGGTCGAACGCGCCGGGCACGCGCCCTTCCTGACCCACGCCGACGTCGTCGCCGACGCGATCGCCGACTTCGCCGCGGACTGCCGCTGATGGCCGGCGTGTTCGACCGCCGCCGCCTGCGCCGTGCCTTCGGCCGCGCCGCGCCCGCCTACGCGGCGACCGCGGCGCTGCAGCGCGAAGTCGAAGCGCGGCTGCTGGACCAGCTGGCGGTGCTCGAGGTCGCGCGCCGGCCGGAACCCCAGCGCGTGCTCGACCTCGGCAGCGGCCCGGGCCGCGCCGCCGGCGCGATGAAGAAGCGCTGGCCGAAGGCCGAGGTGATCGCCGTCGACGCCGCGCTGCCGATGCTGCGCGAGGTGCCGAAACACACCCGGTTCTGGCGGCCGGTGAAGCGGGTCTGCGCCGACGTCTCGCGGCTGCCCTTCGCCGACCGCAGCGCCGACGTGCTCTTCTCCAGCCTCTGCCTGCAATGGGTCGACGACCTGCCGTCGGCACTGCGCGAGTTCCGTCGCGCGCTGCGCCCCGACGGCCTGCTGCTGTTCACGACCTTCGGCCCCGACACCCTGCACGAACTCGGCGATGCCTATCGCGCCGCGGGCGCGGTGCCGCCGCTGTCGCCGTTCGCGCCGATCCAGGCGATCGGCGATGCGCTGGTCGCCGCCGGCTTCCGCGATCCGGTGCTCGAGCGCGACCACTTCACGCTGACCTATCCCGACCTGCGCGCGCTGATGCAGGAACTGCGCACGATCGGCGCCGCCGATGCCCGCAGCGACCGCCCGCGCGGCCTCGGCGGCCGCGCACGCCTTCACCGCGTCACCGCCCATTACGAGGCGCTGCGCCGCGACGGCGTGCTGCCCAGCACCTGGGAAGTGATCACCGCGATGGCCTGGGGCCCGGCCGACGGCGCCCCGCTGCGCGAGGGCGGCAGCGAACTGGCGACCTTCGACGCCGCGCGCATCCCGGTCCGCCGGCGAACGCCAGGCGCCTGAGCCGGCGCGTCCACCCCTGGGTGAAATGAGCGCACGACGCCACCCGGAACCGACGATGGCCACCGATCCCTCCTTCATCGAATACGTCGCCGAGCAGGCCGGTCTCGGCGCCCGCCTGAGCTGGAAGCGCATGTTCGGCGAATACGGCCTGTACATCGACGACACCGTGGTCGCCTTCGCCTGCGACGACAGCCTGTTCGTGAAACCCACCATCGCGACCGCGGCACTGTGCGCCGGACTGCCGAAGCGGCCGCCGTACCCGGGCGCGAAGGATCATCCGGTCGCCGACGAATGGCTTGACGACAGCGAAAGGCTGCGCGGCCTGCTGCTGGCGACGCTGGCGGCGGTGCCGCCGCCGAAGCCGAAGCGGCCGAAGGCGGCGAAGAAGGTCGCGGCGAAGAAGGCGGCGAAGAAGGTCGCCGCGAAGAAGGTCGCCGCGAAGAAGGTCGCCGCGAAGAAGGCGGCGACATCGGCGAAGAAACCCGCGGCGCCGGCGAAGCGCTAGCGCGCGCCATCCAGCGGGCTGCGCACCGCATTCGCGCCGCGGCCGAGCACGTGCGTGTAGATCTGCGTGGTCGCAACGTCCTTGTGGCCGAGCAGTTCCTGCACCGTGCGGATGTCGTAGCCGGACTCGAGCAGATGGGTCGCGAACGAATGCCTCAGCGCGTGCGCGCTGACCGGCTTGGCGATGCCGACACGCACCGCGGCGGCCCTCAGCGCCCGTGCCAGCGCCTCGTCGCCGTAGTGGTGCCGGCGCTCGATGCCGTCGCGCGGATCCATGGCTCGGCGTTCGGCGGCGAACACGTACTGCCAGCCCGGCGCCGCGTCGGCATTCGGATACTTGCGCGCCAGCGCGTGAGGCAGCCAGACGCGGCCGAGACCTTCGCGCAGGTCGGCGGCGTGCAGCGCGAGGGTGCGTTCGAGTTCGCGCTGCAGCGGTGCCACCAGCGATGCCGGCAGGATCGTGCGCCGATCACGCCCACCCTTGCCGTCGCGCACGGTGATTTCGCCGCGGGCGAAATCCAGGTCCTTCACCCGCAGCCGCAGCGCCTCCATCAAGCGCATGCCGCTGCCGTAGAGCAGGCTGGCGACCAGCCATGGCCGGCCGTCCATCGCCGCGAGCAATCGCCCCACCTCGTCGCGCGACAGCACCGTCGGCAACCGCGCCGGACGCTTCGCGCGGATCACGTTCTCCATCCACGGCAGCTCGACCCGCAGCACCTCGCGATAGAGGAAGAGCAGCGCCGACAGCGCCTGGTTCTGCGTGCTCGCCGCGACCTTGCCGCGCACCGCCAGCAGCGACAGGAAAGCTTCGACCTCGCGCTGGCCGAGCTCGCGCGGATGGCGGCGGCCGTTGGCGCGGATGAAGCGCAGGATCCAG
Source organism: Arenimonas composti TR7-09 = DSM 18010 (assembly GCF_000426365.1). Classification (GTDB taxonomy): domain Bacteria; phylum Pseudomonadota; class Gammaproteobacteria; order Xanthomonadales; family Xanthomonadaceae; genus Arenimonas; species Arenimonas composti. Next base: position 62,905 of record NZ_AUFF01000012.1, read on the forward strand.
CCGGCGTAGGCCTGCTCGGTGCGCAGGCTGTAGTGCTTCACCCGCAGCACCCGGCGAACTTCGTCCATCAGGCGGGGAGCGGGCCGGGAACCGGTTGGCTTCCGCTCACTGCGCGCGGTGCCGGCGCCGCCGGAATATTCCCCGTCGCTGCTCGAATATCGAACTAGACCTCGCCATCGCGCCATAACGCCGACACTGCGCCGCAGCGCACCACGGGCACCATCGGACAAGCGATTGATTCCGGGTAGGACTTCGCTTGACCGGACCCGGACCGGGCGTGACCATACGGCGCAACGCCTCGTTCTCGAGGCCTACTAGGCGTTAGGCCTCATGTACGCGATTCGGTGCAACCCATGACCAGCGACGCGCGAAAGTCGTGCTCTATCTGCGGCAAGAGCTTCCCGCTGACCGAGTTCGCCTACGGCGGCAAGGAGAATCGCTCGTACTGCGGCAGTTGCAACAAGGCAGACCATGCAGCTCGGGCCGCGGGCGGAGTTGAGGCGGCACGTCAGTTTCGGACCGAGCAGCGGGCCAAGTGGAAGCACTGAGGCCTAACTAATCATTCAAGCCGACGCCTTCGGCGCGGCTTAACTCAGGCGTTAGGCCGCTAAGAGCGGATCGCTTGGCGCTCGTTGCCGTTTGATCGTTCGCCGCTTCGCCAGGCATTCGCGCTTCGGGTGAGATCAGGAGCGCGCTGAGGGTTTTTCGCCCGACGGGCATCGGGTCTTCGGCTAGATGCTTCGGGAAAGAGTTCGTTCGCGCTGGCCGCTGGCCAGCGTAGGCCAGCGCTCTGGCTTCGGATGGTTCTCTTCGGCAAATTCGCTCGCATCGTCGGGCGCGCCCGGTTGGTTCGGCTTCGGCTGCAGCTTGCTTGGAGTTCGCGGCGATCTGGGGCAGTCTTTGCGGCGTGGGTGTTCGTTGTTGCGTGGCTCCAGACGGTGCGGCGGCCTAACTAATCGTTCAAGCCGACTCCGCTCGTCGGGCTTCGTTCAAGTG
>NZ_AUFF01000013.1 GCF_000426365.1 Arenimonas composti TR7-09 = DSM 18010
GGTGTTCCCCGCGAGCGCGGGGATGATCCGAACGGTGGTCATGTCGTCTCTCCGGGATCAGGGTGTTCCCCGCGAGCGCGGGGATGATTCGTGGTGGTAGCGGCGCACGCACCAGGCGCGGCCGTGTCCCCCGCGAGCGCGGGGATGATTCGAATGGCGGCAGCGGCCAGCCGAACTCCGGCATGTGTTCCCCGCGAGCGCTGGGATGATCCGTGGAACGAGCAGCTCGCCACCTGGCACGACTTGTGTTCCCCGCGAGCGCGGGGATGATCCGGCCGCCGGCAGGATTCGGGTCACCATGCGGAGGTGTTCGCCGCGAGCGCAGAGATGATCCGGTCTGGCTCGTGCCGATCGCGATCGTCGTCGGGTGTTCCCCGCGAGCGCGGGGTCCGGCAAGGACTTCACGATGCACACGCAGGGGTGTTCCCCGCGGGCGTGGGGGTGATCCGCCTCGCGCCGGCGCCTCCACCAGGTCGCGCAGGTGTTCCCCGCTGGCGCTGGGATGATCCGGTCGTTAGCGTCGTCCACGTCCACCGCTTCCGGTGGTCCCCGCGGGCGCGGAGATGATCCGTGCGCAGCGATGTCGGCGATGCTGCGGCCGTTCGTGTTCTCCGCGACCGCGGCGCGATCCGCCCCCGAAGCAGCGGACGAACGCCAGGTAGCAATGATTCATGTGAGTGCGCACGTGACTCGGCTGCCTCGGCTCTCGGAGCGCAGTGGCTGGTTTCCCGACGCGAACGGATTGGCTTTCACGTTCACCGCGTGCAGTCCATCGTGTTCACGTTTCTACGCCACAGCTGGCAGCGAGTTGCGATCTCCTCCGTCTGCTGCTGAGCTTTATCGACTACGCCGGCGATCGACTGTCGGCGGTGCAAGGAACGCGCGATATGCTGCGCTTTTGCTGCTCGAGTGCGACCAGGTCACCGCCGGGGAGCCGGTGGACAACGATGAACGACCAAGGGTTGATACTGGTTCCGGTCGTTGACGATGCGTCTCCCAGACCGAGGTGGACCAATGGCGAAACGGAAATCCCGCGACCCGATCACCTTCACCGCCGTGCTGCGACGCCCGGCCGAACCCGAACACGCCGACTGGGCATTCCTGCGCCTGCCCGCCGCGGCCAGCGAGGCGTTGCCGAGCCGCGGCACCGTCGGCGTCGAGGGCACGCTCGCCGGCGCACGCCTGCATGCACCACTGCCGCCGGACGGACAGGGCGGGCACTGGCTGAAGGTGGACGCCGCGCTGCTCGCCGCCGGCGGCGTCGGCCCCGGCGACACCGTGGAGGTCGTGGTCGCGCCGGCCGCCGACGAACCGGAGCCGGAGGTGCCGGACGACCTCGCCGCCGCGCTCGCCGCAACCACCGCCGACGTGCGCGCCGCCTGGACCGGCCTGAAGGCCGCCCACCGGCGCGACTGGATCGACTGGATCGTGCTGGCGAAAAGGGCCGAGACCCGCGCGAAGCGCATCGCCGCGGCGATGGACATGCTCGCCCACGGCAAGCGCAAGGTCTGCTGCTTCGACCGCAGCGGCATCTACGGCGGCGGCTTCGCGGCGCCCGAGGCCGCCGCCGACTGAGCGGCTCGGCGGCGGGCCCCTCGGCGAACGCGGCTGCCGCGCCGCGGCTAGACTTCGCTCATGCCCGAACCCACCAATCGCCCGCCCCCCTCGCTGCGCCGACCGCTGCTCGCCGGTGCGGCGCTGTTCGTCGCCGCGGCGCTGGCGGCGGTCTTCTTCACCCAGTGGGTGGTGGCCAAGGGCGAGCGCCTCGAGCGCGAACGCGTCATCGCGCTCGCGCGCACCCTCGCCGCGGTGCTCGACGGCGAGCGCATCGGCGACTTGCGCGGCACCCGCGCCGATACCGGCACCGCGATGCTGGCGGCGGTGCGCGACGAACTGCGCCGCGCCCGCGCCGTCAATCCGGATTTCCGCTTCGTCTACCTGATGCGTCGCGATCGCGACGGCACCCTGGTCTTCCTCGCCGATGCCGAGGACCCCGGCTCCGCGGACTATTCGGCGCCGGGCGACCGCTACGACGGTCCGTCGGCGCAGATCCTCGGTGTCTGGGAGAGCGGGGTGCCGGCGGTGGAGCCGCCCTCGCGCGACCGCTGGGGCTACTGGGTCACCGGCCTGGCACCGGTGCGCGACGGCGAAGGCGAGATCGTCGCCGTGCTCGGCATGGACGTGAACGCGCACGAATGGCTGGCGACGCTGGCGCGGTACCGCGCGTTCGCGCTGGCGATCAGCGGCCTGGTGCTGCTGCTCATCGTCGTATTCACCGTCGGCCTGCTGCGGCAGCGGCGCGCCGCCGACCGGCTGGCGCGGATGAACGAGGACCTCGCCGCCCATCTCGGCGAACTGCAGAAGGCGCAGGACCGGCTGCGCGCGCTGTCGACCACCGACGGCCTGACCGGGCTCGGCAACCGTCGCGCCTTCGACGCCGCGATCGAGCGCCTGTGGCAGCACGCGCTGCACCACGGCGAACCGCTGTCGCTGCTGATGGGCGATATCGACTGGTTCAAGTCCTACAACGACCTCTACGGCCATGTCGCCGGCGATCATTGCCTGCAGCAGGTCGCGGAAGCGCTGGCGACCGGTGTCGAGGTCGAGGATGCGCTGGTCGCGCGCTACGGCGGCGAGGAATTCGCGGTGCTGCTGCCACGCACCGATGCCGCGACCGCCCATGCCCTCGCCGAGCGGCTGCGTGCGCGCGTCGAGGCGCTGGCGATCCCGCACCAGGGCAATCCACTGCGCGGGGTCGTCACGATCAGCCTCGGCGTCGCCACCCGGCCACCGCCGCAGGCGCCGGCGCCGGACGGGCTGGTGCAGGGCGCCGACCAGGCGCTGTACCGCGCCAAGCATGGCGGCCGCAATGCGGTCGCCGTGGACTTCGCGGCGCCCTGAATACCTCAGGCAGTGAACCGGGCGACGACCCGGCGCACCAGCGGCGCCACGACCAGCACGGTCGGAAATGCCACCGGCCACGTGGTCGCGCAGGCACGCGCCCAGCGGTAGGCGAAACCGGCGGTGATGCCCTGGTTCGTCGCGATCACGAACGCGGAGACGATCGCGACCATGATCGCCGACAGCAGGGCGGCGAACAGGATCGGGGCGTGACGTTGCGGAATCTTCATCGGTAACTCCTGGTGTTCATCGGGTGAGTTGGAGGGCGGTCGCGGCGAGGTAGAGGCCCAGGCCGAAGACGGCGTGGTTGCCGAGGCTGTGCAGGCGCGCGTGCCACGGCCGCGGCGTGCGGCGCGCGAACAGGCCGGCGCCGAGCCCGGGCTGCAGCAGCAGGAAGGGCGCGAGCACCGTGGCGACACCGGCCGCGAGCGCCGGAAGCAGGGTCGGCGCCGCCAGCCAGCCGGTGCCCGCGACGGCGACGGGCAGGGTCGCGAAGGCGACGCCGGTGACGTAGTGCAGGCCCCAGCCGAGCACGGCCTCGTGCCGGAGCGGCGTCGCGCGCGCGATCGCGTCGTGGCGGAACACCCCACGGCGGAAATGCCCCAGCCAGCGCCCGACCAGGGCGTAGTCCGGCGCCGGGACCGCGAACAGCCACCGACGGGCCCAGGTCCAGGCATCCATCGTCGCGGTGGCGCCGATGCCGACGGCGGCGGTGTGCAGCAGCAGGTCCATCGTTCGCTCCGTGATTGCCCCGGCGGGGCGGCGAGCGCACGATCGCACTTCAAGTCGACTTGAGGTCAAGGGGAATCGGCATGGATATCGCGACGGTCGCGCAACGCTCCGGATTGCCGGCGTCGACGCTGCGCCATTACGAGGCCAAGGGCCTGATCCGCGCGGTCGGCCGCGCCGGCCTGCGCCGCGTGTTCGCGGCGGACGTACTCGAGCGGCTGGCGCTGGTGTCGCTGGGGCGCTCGGCCGGCTTCAGCCTCGACGAGATCGCCGCGATGTTCGCCGGCGGCCGCCAGCCCGCGATCGACCGGACCAGACTCGCGGCGAAAGCCGACGAACTCGACGCGACGATCGCCCGCCTCGGCGCCCTGCGCGACGGCCTGCGTCACGCCGCGCGCTGCCCGGCCCCGAACCACTTCGAATGCCCGACCTTCCGCCGGCTCCTGCGCGCCGCGCAGCGGCCGGCAGGGAAGCCGCGCCCCCGGCACCCGCTCAGTCGAAGGCGTCCCTGACCCCGGGCTTCGTCAGCACGATCAAAGTGAGCACGCCGAGCACGCTGCCGAACGGGACCTGCAGGCAGTTCACCGCCGCCGCGACGATGCAGAGCGCGCGTCGCCGGCGTTCGGGAAGGCCGCGCGCGGCGAGGACGTTCAGCACGATCAGCGCATGCAGGAACACGGCGCCGAAGACGTAGGTGACGATGAAGATCCACTCGAATCCCGGCGGCATCGGTTCGCTGCCCGGCGGTGGATCGGTGAGGAAGTTGCGCACCCCTCAGAAGCTGCGGTCGCCCGACAGGATGCCGCCGAGCCCGCCGAGCACCGAACCCTCGCCGCGGCTGCCGCCCTGCTGGTAGGCGGCCTGCATCATGCGCCCGGCCATCCGCGAGAACGGCAGCGACTGGATCCAGACCTTGCCCGGTCCGGTGACGGTCGCGAGGAACACGCCCTCGCCGCCGAACAGCATCGACTTCACCCCACCGACCGGCTTGACGTCGAAGTTCACCGTGCTGGTCATCGCGACGATGCAGCCGGTGTCGACGTCGAGGCGCTCGCCGGGCGCCAGCTCGCGTTCCATGATCGTGCCGCCCGCGTGCACGAAGACCAGGCCGTCGCCGGTGAGCTTCTGCATGATGAAACCCTCGCCGCCGAACAGCGCGGTCATCACCTTCTTCTGGAAGAAGATGCCGATCTGCACCCCGCGCGCGGCGCAGAGGAAGCTGTCCTTCTGGGCGATGATCGTGCCGCCGTAGTTGCCCAGCGTCATCGGCACGATCGTGCCGGGATAGGGCGCGGCGAACGCGACCTTCGCCTTGCCGCTCGCGCCGGTATGCGAGAACACGGTCGTGAACAGGCTTTCGCCGGTCAGCAGGCGCTTGCCGGCGCCGACCAGCTTGCCCATGAAGCCGCCGCTGTCGTTCTGGTTGCCGTCGCCGAAGATCGTCTCCATGCCTACGACCGCGTCCTTGTACATCATGGCCCCGGCCTCGGCGACGGCGCTTTCGCCGGGATCGAGCTCGATCTCGACGAATTGCATGTCCTCGCCGTGGATCGTGTAGTCGATGACGTCCGCGCGCGCGGGCACGCCTGCCGGCGGCCGCGGCGGCGCCACCGGTGCCGGCATCGGCGCCCCGGCCGGGCGCAGCTCGGCGCAGGCGGCGATCGGGATCCACTCCGCGAAACCCTCGCGCCAGCAGAAGCCGTTGGGATTGCGCGCGGCCTGGGCGACGGCCTGGGCCTGGTCCAGCGGGCCCGTGGACTGGCCGTTGTAGCTGAAGAACCACTGGTGCATGGCGACTCCCTGCGAACGACGAAGCCGGCATCGCCGGTCCCGGAGGATGGTGCGTTTCCGCTGCCGCTCGGGCAAGGGCCGGGGTCCCGGTTCCGGGGGGGGGCGGCGGATGTGGCAGAATGCCGCGGTTCCGCCACCGAGCCGTCCCGTGATGCCCGAAGTCCCGCCCCGTCCGTCGCGCCGCGCCGCCGACGCCCGTGTCGCCGGGATGGCCTGACATGGCGGACAGTTCGGGCAGTCACGCGCCGCGCAGTCCCTTTCGCGCCTGGAAAGCCTTCGTCTGGTCGATGCAGGGCCTGAAGGCGACCTGGCAGGTCGAGTCGTCGTTCCGGCTCGAGGTCTACCTGCTGGCCGTGCTGCTGCCGCTGGCCCTGTGGCTGGGCCAGGACGGCGTCGAGCGGGCGATCCTGGTCGGCTCGATGCTGCTGGTGCTGGTGGTCGAGGTGATCAACTCGGCGATCGAGGCGACGGTGGACCGCGCCGGTCGCGAACACCACGAACTCGCCGGCCGCGCGAAGGACATGGGTTCGGCGGCCGTGTTCCTGGCCGACATCAACGTATTGGCCTGCTGGGCGCTGATCCTGCTGCCCCGCTGGCTGCACTCCTGAGGCATTCGGACGATGGATTGGATTTTCAGCACCGAGATCTGGCTGGCACTGCTGACGCTGTCGACGCTCGAGATCGTTCTCGGCATCGACAACCTGGTGTTCATCTCGATCGCGGTCAGCAAGCTGCCGCCGGAGAAGCGGCCGAAGGCGCGCCGATTCGGCCTCGCGCTGGCCTGCGTCACCCGCATCATGCTGCTGCTGTCACTGGCCTTCCTGGCCAGCATGCAGAACAACCTGTTCAGCCTGTTCGGCATGGATTTCTCGGTGCGCGACCTGGTGCTGATCGCCGGCGGCCTGTTCCTGCTGGTCAAGGGCACGATGGAGATCCACGACTCGGTCGAAGGCCGCGGCGAGGAAGAGGACATCGGCACCAAACCCTCGGCGGTGTTCGGCTTCGTGATCGCGCAGATCGCGATCATCGACATCGTGTTCTCGCTCGACTCGGTGATCACCGCGGTCGGCATGGTCGACAACCGCTGGGTGATGGTCGGCGCGATCCTGATCGCGGTGGCGATCATGATCTTCGCGGCGAACCCGATCGGCGACTTCATCGACCGCCACCCGACGGTCAAGATGCTGGCGCTGAGCTTCATCATCCTGGTCGGCGTCGCGCTGATCGCCGACGGCTTCGAATTCCACATCGACCGCAAGTTCCTGTACTTCGCGATGGCCTTCTCGGCCGGCGTCGAGACCCTGAACATCCTTGCCGGCCGCAAGAAACGCCGGAAACCCCTGTAGGAGCGCCTTCAGGCGCGATGCCGTTGTTTTCGGGAATAGCATCGCGCCTGAAGGCGCTCCTACAGGGATGTGCCGGAGAACGAAGATGCGCATGATCCCGACCCTCCTCGCCGCGACCCTGCTCGCGGCCTGCGACCGCCCGGCGCCCGCGCCCGGCGCCTCTCCCGCGGCCCGCGGCACGCTCGAGTGCAAGACCGGCCCCGCCCGGCGCGATTTCGGCGGCAGCACCTGGTTGATCTACGCCTGTAGCGACGGTCGCAGCGTGGTGATCACGACCCCGGCCGACCATCCGGCGCATCCGTTCCACTTCATGCTGCTGCCCGGCGGCCGCCGGCCGCAGCTGGTCGTCGAGGGCTACGACACCGACCCGTCGATCCGCCCGGCCTGGGACGCGATCGACGCCGCCCTGACGACCGACTTCGCCGCCACCCTCCACCGCGAAGCCACCGCCGCCGCCGCGGCTCCGGTCGACTGAACGGCATCGACAACGGATCACACGGATCAATGCCGATGAGCGGCTTCACGAGGTCCGCCGCACGACTTCGCGAAACCCTTCGTCGGCCTTGTCCGCGGTGATCCGGGCGAATCCGTTGTCGAAAACCTCGCCGGTGGTGCTCGTTGCCCGACGGTGGCCCGGAAGCGGGGTGGTCGGGGATAATCGGTCGCATTCCCGCCGCGCGGAGCGCGCATGACCTGGCTGCACGCGATCGACCCCCTTGCCGTCCGCCTGCCTTTCTGGCCGTACGGCATCCACTGGTACGGGATCATGTACGTGCTGGGCTTCGGATTCGCGCTGTGGTGGGGCAACCGCCGCGTCCGCGCCGGGCGACTCCCCGGGGTCGACGAGGAAGGCTTCGGCGACCTGATCTTCCACGGCATGCTCGGCGTGATCGTCGGTGGACGCCTCGGCTACGTACTGTTCTACGGCATGGAGCACGCGCTCGCCGATCCGCTGTACGTGCTGAAGATCAACGAAGGCGGCATGAGTTTCCACGGCGGCCTGCTCGGGGTGATGGCCGGTGCCTGGCTGTGGTCGCGCAAGCGCCGGCTGCATTACTTCGACACGATGGACTTCCTGGCGCCGCTGGTGCCGGCCGGACTCGGCTTCGGCCGCCTCGGCAATTTCATCGGCGGCGAGCTCTGGGGCAAGCCGACCGGTGGCGACTGGGGCGTCGTGTTCCCGGCCGCGCTGCCGCAACCCTGGTACGGCATGCCGCTGGACGCGCTGCGCGAGGCGCATGCCAGCGGCGCGCTCGACGCTTATGCCCGGCATCCGTCGCAGCTCTACCAGGCCGCGCTCGAGGGCCTGGTGATGGCGGTCGTGCTGCTGTGGTATTCGCGGCGGCCGCGGCCGCGCTACGCGGTCGCCGGACTGTTCGCGATCCTCTACGGCCTGTTCCGCTTCCTGGTGGAGTTCGTGCGCGTGCCCGACGCCGACATCGGTTATCTCGCCTTCGGCTGGCTGACGATGGGCCAGGTGCTGTCGCTGCCGCTGCTGGCGGTCGGCGCGGTGCTGCTGTGGCTGTCGCGCTCGGCGCCGACCCTGCCGGTGGTGCCACCGCAACCCGCCGCGGACGCGGCCAAGGCGGCGGGCTGATGCGCCAGTATCTCGACCTGTTGCGGCACGTGCTCGAACACGGCGCGGAGAAGGCCGACCGTACCGGTACCGGCACCCGTTCGGTGTTCGGCTGGCAGATGCGCTTCGACCTGCGCGAAGGTTTCCCGCTGGTCACCACCAAGAAACTGCACCTGCGCTCGATCATCCACGAGCTGCTGTGGTTCCTGCGCGGCGACACCAACATCGGCTACCTGCGCGAGAACAAGGTCACGATCTGGGACGAGTGGGCGGACGAAAACGGCGAGCTCGGTCCGGTCTACGGCAAGCAGTGGCGGCGCTGGAGCGGCCCGGACGGCCGCGAGATCGACCAGCTGAAGAACGTGATCGAGGAGCTGAAGCGCAATCCGGATTCGCGCCGGCTGGTGGTCAGCGCCTGGAACGTCGCCGAGCTGCCGGCGATGGCGCTGCAACCCTGCCATGCGCTGTTCCAGTTCTACGTCGCCGACGGCGAGCTGAGCTGCCAGCTCTACCAGCGCAGCGCCGACATCTTCCTCGGCGTGCCCTTCAACATCGCCAGCTATGCGCTGCTGACGCACATGGTGGCGCGCCACTGCGGGCTCGGCGTCGGCGACTTCGTGCACACGCTGGGCGACGCGCACCTGTATTCGAACCATTTCGAACAGGCGCGCGAGCAGCTCACGCGCGCGCCGCGACCGCTGCCGCGGCTGGAACTGAAGGCGGCGGCGACGGACCTGTTCACGATGGGCTTCGACGACATCGCCATCCATGGTTACGACCCGCACCCGGCGATCAAGGCGCCGGTGGCGGTCTGACGATGCTGGTCCTGGTCGCCGCGCTCGACCGCAATCGCGCGATCGGCCGCGGCAACGCGATGCCCTGGCACCTCCCGGACGACCTGAAGCGCTTCAAGGCGCTGACCCTCGGGCATCCGGTGCTGATGGGGCGCAGGACCGCCGAATCACTCGGACGCGCCTTGCCGGGACGGCGCAACCTGGTGCTGACCCGCGCCGCCGCGGCGCCGTTGCCGGGCATGGAAGCGGTGGCTTCGCTCGATGCGGCGATCGCCGCGGTCGCCGGTGCGCCGCTGATGGTGATCGGCGGCGGCGAGGTCTACGCACTGGCACTGCCGCGCGCCACGCGCATGTTCCTGACCCATGTCGACACCGCGGTCGAAGGCGCCGATGCCTTCTTCCCGGCCTTCGATCCGGCGGCATGGGCGGTGAGCGCGCGCACGCCGCATCCGGCCGACGACCGCCATCCGTTCTCGTTCGAATTCGTCGACTACGCGCGCGCCTGAGCGCCCCGTCAGTAGGCGGCGTTGCGCTCCAGCGCGGAGACCATCTGTTCGAGCAGCAGGTAGCGCACGAGCTTCCCCGCCTCGACGCGGTTGCGCAGACGGCTGCGCACCTGCTTCTGCAGGTCGGCCTCGTCGATCTCGATCTGCACCAGTTCCTGGGCGATCTGGTCCAGGCGCTTCGCATCGGCGGCGGCGATCTCGGCGACCAGCTGCATGCGCTTCTCGCGCAGCTCCCGCACCGCGGTCTGGTAGTTGTCGTAGACCGGCCAGAAGTCGGCTTCCTCGGCCGAGGTCAGGCCGAGCTGGCGGGCGACCAGCACCTGCTTGCCGGGCGCGAGCGCCGCCGGCAGTTCGGCCATCGACGGCAGCGGCGCGGCCTGGGCGACGACGGGCCCGCTCGCGGAAACGGCCAGCAGGGCGACGGCGAGCAGGGACGGGGACAGGGCGGAGCGGATCACGGGCGGCACCTCCAGGGCAGCGGTTTCACGTCGCCATTATGGTCACCATGGCGGCGGGAAGGCCGTTTTCCCGGGTTCCAGCCGACGCGCGGCATGTTGCCGGCCTCAGCCGGTCTTGCGTTCCGCCGCCACGGCGCGGCCGGTGACCTGGTGCAGGCGCAGCTCCGGGCCGAGTTCCAGGGCCGTGAGCTGGCCGCCCCAGACCGCGCCGGTGTCGATCGCGTAGATGCCCAGGCCCATGAACAGGCCGAGCGTCGACCAGTGCCCGCAGACCACGGGAAGCTCGCGCGGGGCGTGGCCCGGCACTTCGAACCACGGGTACATGCCGGGCTTCTGCGTGCCGGGCCGGCCCTTGTCCTCGAAGCCGATGCGCCCGGAGGGCGTGCAGTAACGCAGCCGCGTGAACACGTTGATGATCGCCCGCCAGCGGTCGACGCCGGTGAGCTTCGGCGACCACGCCGGCTTGTCGCCGTACATGTTCTTGACCAGCTTGAAGAAGGCGTCCGAACGCAGCTTCTCCTCGACCTCGCGGGCGCGCTGTTCGGCGATCGCCAGCGTCCACTTCGGCGCCAGCCCGGCATGCACCATCGCGAAGCCGAGCTGGCGGTCGACGTGCAGCAGCGGCTGCCGGCGCAACCAGCCGATCAGGGTGTCGGCGTCGTCGGCGAACAGCACGCGCTGCAGGTCCGGGTTGACCTTGCGCTTCTCGCCCTCGCGGCGGGCCGAGATCGCCAGCAGCGACAGGTCGTGGTTGCCGAGCACGACGGTGCTGTGCGCGGCCAGCGAATGCACCAGCCGCAGCGTTTCCAGCGACTGACCGCCGCGGTTGACCAGGTCGCCGCAGAACCACAGGCGGTCGGCGGCGGGGTCGAAGCGGAGCTTCTCGAGCAAGCGCTGCAGCGCCTCGTAACAGCCCTGGACGTCGCCGATCGCGTAGGTCGCCATCAGTGCAGCGTCCGCGGAATGGTCAGGGTGAACGGCGCTATCGGCGCCTCGAAGCGGTGGCCGTCGTCGGCCAGCATCCGGTAGCTGCCGTGCATCGTGCCGAGGGGCGTGGACAGCACCGCGCCGGAGGTGTACTCGAAGTGCTCGCCCGGCTGCAGGTGCGGCTGTTCGCCGATGACGCCCTCGCCCTCGACTTCCTGCACGCCGCCGTCGCCGTCGGTGATGATCCAGTGCCGCGCCAGCAGCTGCGCCGCGACGTCGCCGGTGTTGGTGATGCGGATCGTGTAGGCGAACACGTAGCGGCCGTCCTCCGGGACCGACTGATCCTCGAGATAGCGGCTCGCGGCGGTGACTTCGATCGCGTAGGTGGGGGCGTCCATGCCGGCCATTCTAGTCGGCTCCGTCGCGTGGTCGCGTCGCGGCGAGGTGATTGGCCAGCTGCACGAACTCCGCGACCTCGAGCTGCTCGGCGCGTGCCTCCGGGCGCAGGCCGGCAGCGGTGATCGCGGCGGCGTCGCAGACCTGCTGCAGCGCGTTGCGGATGGTCTTGCGACGCTGGCCGAAGGCGTCGCGGACGACGCGCGCGAACAGCGCGTGGTCGGCGATGCCGACGCTGTCGGCCGCCTTCGGCACCAGCCGCACGACCGCCGAATCCACCTTCGGCGGCGGCCGGAACGCCCCCGGCGGCACGTCGAACAGCGCCTCGACCCGGCAATAGGCCTGCAGCATCACCCCGAGCCGGCCGTAGACCTTGCTGCCCGGGCCGGCGGCCATGCGGTCGACCACTTCCTTCTGCAGCATGAAGTGCATGTCGCGCACCACCGCCGCGTGTTCCAGCGCGTGGAACAGGATCGGCGAGGAGATGTTGTAGGGCAGGTTGCCGACCAGGCGCAGCGCACCCTCGTCGCCGGCGAGCTTCGTGAAGTCGACCTGCAGCACGTCCTTGTGGATCACCGTCAGCCGGCCGACGCCTTCCGAGGCCTCCATCAGCGGGGTGATCAGGTCGCGGTCGAACTCGATCACCGTCAGCTCGCCGTGCTTGCGCAGCAGCGGGAAGGTGATCGCGCCCTGGCCGGGTCCGATCTCGACCAGGCGCTCGCCCGGCTGCGGATTCACCGCCAGCACGATGCGCTCGACATAGCTGCGGTCGGCGAGGAAGTGCTGACCGAGGTTCTTTTTCGGTGGCGCCTTGAACCCGGACATCAGCGCCTTCCTCCTTCCGGCCATCCCGTAGGAGCGCCTTCAGGCGCGATGCCGTGGGCGCCTTCAGGCGCGATGCTCCTGGCGCCGGCAGGCGCGATGCCGTTCAAGAGCATCGCGCCTGAAGGCGCTCCTACGGGGGGCGAACTGGCGACGCGGCGCTGCGCGAGCTGGGTGCACAGGGCCGCGGCGGCGATCAGGCTCGACGGATCGGCGTCGCCGCGGCCGGCCAGTTCCAGCGCGGTGCCGTGGTCGACCGCGACGCGCGGGTAGGGCAGGCCGAGCGTCAGGTTCACCGCGTCCTCGAAACCGGCGTGCTTGAGCACCGGCAGGCCCTGGTCGTGGTACATCGCCAGCACCACGTCGCACTGCGCCAGGCGCGGGCGCAGGAAGGCGGTGTCGGCGGGGAAGGGGCCACTCAGGCGCAGGCCGTCGGCGCGCAGCGCCGCGATCACCGGCTCGATCACCTCGATCTCCTCGCGGCCCAGGTGGCCCTGCTCGCCGGCATGCGGATTCAGGCCGAGCACGGCGATGCGCGGCAGCGCCAGCCCGAAGTCACGGCGCAGCGCGGCGTCGATGATGCGGATGACCCGGGTCAGCTGCGGCCGGGTGATCGCGTCCGGCACCTCGCGCAGCGGCAGGTGGGTGGTCGCGAGCGCGACCCACAACGTCGGGTTCGCCAGCATCATCACCACCTCGACCCCGGCCTGGCGGGCCAGCAGTTCGGTGGTGCCGGTATAGGCGATGCCGCCGGCATTGATGCTGGCCTTGTTCACCGGCCCGGTGACCAGGCCATGGAACTCGCCGCGCAGGCAGGCGGCGCCGGCTTCGCGCAGGGCGCCGATGACCGCGGCGGCGTTGGCGGGATCCGCGTGGCCAAAGCGTACCGGCGTCGCCTGCGGCACCGGCTTCACCACCAGCTCGCCGGGGCCGGCGTGCTCGCCCGGGGACAGCAGTTTCAGCGGCAGTCGCAGCGCCTCGGCGGCGGCGGTCAGGGTGGCGGGGTCGGCGAAGGCGACCAGGTCGGCGTCCGGCGGCTGCTGGGCCAGCCGGACGCAGAGTTCGGGGCCGACGCCGGCCGGTTCCCCGGGAACCAGGGCCAGGCGCGGGCGCATCACTCAGCCCGCGGGCGGCGTCGCCGGCGCGGCCGGCGCCTCGAGGCGGCTTTCGAAATAGGCCTCGGAGCGCATCTGCCGCAGGAAGCGGTCGAACTCTTCCTCCGCCTTGCGCTGGGCGATGATCTCGCGCGCCTGGTTGCGGCGGTTCTGCTCGGTGACGTCGGCCTCGCGCACGCCGTCGCGGCGGATCACGTGCCAGCCGACGTCGCTGCGGAAGGGCTGCGACAGGCCGCCGTCCGGCAGCGCCTGCAGCTGGGCCGCGACCGCGGTGCCCCAGGCATTGACCGGGAACCAGCCCATGTTGCCGCCATCGCCGCGGCTCAGCGTGTCGTCGGACTCGGCCTTGGCGATCGCCGCGAAGTCCTCGCCGTTGGCGATGCGGTCGCGCAGTTCCTGCGCCTTCTGCCGCGCGGCCTCGTCGTTGAGGGTCGGGGTGACGCGGATCAGCAGGCCGTGCGCGCTGTATTCCTGGATGGTCTGCCGGCCCGGCTCGCGGGTGCCGGCGACATGGATCAGCTGGAAGCCGCTCGGGCCGCGGATCGGTTCGCTGGTCTGGCCCGGCTGCATCGACTGGATCAGCGGCGCGAAGGCCGGCGGCAGGGCGTCGTAGGAGCGCCAGCCGAGGTCGCCGCCGTCGAGCGCGTTCGGGGCGTCGGAGTAGCGGATCGCCGCGGCGGCGAAGTCCATCTCGCCCTTGCGCAGCAGTTCGACGATGCCGTCGATCTTGCGCTTGGCGGTGGCGATCTGGTCCGGGGTCGCGCCGTCCGGCAGCGCCACCAGCAGGTTCGCCAGCTGCACCTCGGTGCCGCCGACGTCGCGCACCGACAGCAGCTGGTCGATCTCGGTCTCGCTGACCTGCACGCGGCTGCGCACGTAACTCTGGCGCATGCGCTCGATGGTCATCTCGTCGCGCAGGCTGGAGAGGAACTCCTCGTACGGGATGCCGTCCTGGGCCAGGCGCATGCGCAGCTGGTCCGGGGTCATCTGGTTGCGCTGGGCGACGCTGAGGGCGGCCTGGGCCAGTTCGGCGTCGGCGACGCGCACGCCGGATTCCTGTGCCCGCGCCAGTTGCAGGCGCATCAGCACGAGGCTGTCGAGCACCTGGCGCTCGAGCACCGGCCGCGGCGGCAGCTGCTGCGGGTTGTCGGCGTAGCGGGCCATGATGTTGTCGACCGCGCGGTCGAGTTCGCTGCGCAGGATCACGTCTTCGTCGACGACGGCGACGATGCCGTCGAGGGTGGTCGTCTGCGCCGCCGCCGGGGCGAGTGCGCAGCACAGGATCAGGAGCCCGGCCAGGGCGGATTGCAGAACGGCTTTCATGCGGTCGGACGCTCCGGCGCCGGGGGCGGCGCGATGGGGTTCAGCGGGAATAGCGGGAGTAGTCGAGGATAGCATCATCGAGCAGGCGGACCGTGTCGCGGCCGAGCCCGCCGATGCCGTTCAGCTGCAGCTCGATGTAGATCCCGGTGCGCTGTTCGCCGGTGAATTCACGGACGTATTCGCGCGCCACCACCCGCAGGGCGACGCAGCAGCTGCGCCATTCGACGCCGAGCAGGGACTCCAGGCTGGCGTGGTCGCGCAGCGACCAGTTCCAGCGGCCGAGCACGCTCCACTGCTGGCTCACCGGCAGCACGAAGGACAGGTCGGTCTGCTCGACCAGGTCCTCGCGGTAGCGGTAGGAGGCGTTCACCAGACCGCCGTCGCCGAAGCGCCACTGGCCGCGGACGGCCGACAGCGGGGTGCGCTCGCCGTCCGGGTCCCACTGGTGGGCCAGGCCGAGGTTCCAGTTCCCCGAAGGCGACAGGCTGGCCTCGACGACCCAGGCCGAGCCCTCGTCCGACAGTGCCGGGGCGCCCGGGATCGTCACCCGCGGCGGCGTGAAGTAGTGCACGCGGCCGATGCTGGCGCTGAGCCACTCGCGCCCGTCGGCGGCGCCGAGGACGCGGCTGGTCAGGGCGACGGTCACCTGGTCGGCATCGGCCTGGCGGTCGCCGCCGCTGAAGCGGTTGCTGCGGAACAGGCCGGGCCAGGACAGGGTCAGCGGCTGGGTGTCGAACAGCGGCAGGTGGTCCTGCTCGCGGTACGGCGCGTACAGGTAGAACAGCCGCGGCTCGAGGGTTTGCACCACGCCTTCGCCGCGCCACTGGAACTCGCGCTCGAAGAAGGCGCCGGCGTCCAGGCTCATCACCGGCAGGCTGCGGCTCGGGCTGTCGTCGCCGCCCGGCGGCACCAGCGCGCGGTCGAGCGAATAATGGGTATAGCGCCACGAGAATTCCGGCATCGCGTACCAGGCCGGGCCGCCGAACGGCAGCCGCAGGAAGGGCTGCAGGTCGACGCGGGTACCGTCGGCGAGGGTGTCGTGGTCGAAGCGCACCGCCTCGCCGCGCAGGCCGACCTCCAGCCAGTCGTGCAGCGGCCGCGTCCACGCGCCGCGCAGCGCCGGCAGCTCCCGGTAGGGCTCGGCGCCCGGGGCCAGCCACGGCGAGGTGATCTGCCAGTCCTGCGCTTCCAGGCTCAGGTGCCAGCCGAGGCCGCGGCCGTACAGGCCGGCGCGGCTGTTGAGCAGGGACACCGAGGTCGCCGACAGCGAATCGCCGAAGTCCTCGAAGTATTCGTCGTCGCTGACGTGGTTGAGGTCGGCGCTGGCGTACCAGTGCGCGTCGAGCGACGAGAAGTGGCGCCAGCGGAACAGGCCGCGGTCGCGGTCGGCGCGGCGGTCGTCGGGCAGCCACAGCGCCTCGACCTCGCCATGGTGGCGCGGCAGCAGGTAGCGGAATTCGCCGCCGATCATCAGGCCGCGGCGGCCGTACAGGCGCGGCGTCAGGGTCGCGTCGTAGTTCGGCGCCAGGTTCAGGTAGATCGGCTGCTCGTACTTCAGGCCGTCGTCGTCGTTCCAGCCGAGGTTCGGCGCCAGCAGGCCGGTGCGCCGGCGCTCGTCGGTCGGGAAGCGCAGGTAGGGCAGCCACAGCACCGGCACGCCGCCGAGGCGCACGGTGGCGTCGCGCGCGGTGCCCATGCCGGAGGCCTGGTCGACCTCGATGCTGCCGGCGCTGAATTCCCACTGCCGCTGCCCGGGCGGGCAGGTCGAATAGGTCGCGCCTTCGAGGCGGCCGACCTCGCCCTGCACGGTGGCGACGTCGGCGCGGCCGTTGCCGAGCTGGTCGTTGAACTGGTACTGCACGTCGCGCAGGCGCAGCGAATCCTCGGCCTGGTTGCCGTGCACGTCGCCGGCGAGGAAGCGCATCCGGCGGTCCTGGTACTTCACCTCGCCGGCGCTCTCGAAGGTCTCGCTGTCGTGGTGGTAGACCAGCTCCTCGGTGCCCAGCCAGCGATCCTGCTGGCGCAGTTCGACGGCGCCGCGGGCGGTGGTGCGGTTCTCCTCGTAGACGAAGTCGCTGGCGTCGATGTCGACCTTGTTCGACACCGGCGCCGGGCCCGTCGCCAGCGGCTGGAACAGCGGCAGCGTTTCCGCCGCGGGGCACAGCGCCCAGTCGTCGCCCGCGGACGGCACGTCGTCGGCTCGTGCGTTGCCGGCGAGCGCGAGGGCGAGGCTGAGGGAGAGCAGGCGGACCTTGGGCATCTGTCACGGAGTCCGGCGGCGCTCGTGCTTCCACGTCACTTCCCCGGCACCACTGGCGCGGGCGAGGACACGGGCGAGGACGAACAGCAGGTCGGAAAGGCGGTTGAGGTAGCGAATCGCTTCCGGGCGCACGGCTTCCAGGCGCGACAGCGCGACCGTCTCGCGCTCGGCGCGGCGGCAGATCGTGCGGGCGAGGTGGCAATGCGCGGCGGCGGCGCCACCGCCGGGGAGGATGAATTCCTTCAGCGGCGGCAGGTCGGCGTTGAAGCGGTCGAGCTGCCGTTCCAGGTGATCGACGTCGGCCGCGGTGATCGCCGCGTGGCCGGGGATGCACAGCTCGCCGCCGAGGTCGAACAACTGGTGCTGCACGGCGACCAGCAGGTCGCGCACGTCGTCGGGGAGGTCGTTCGCGAGCACGATGCCGATCGCCGAGTTCGCCTCGTCGACGGTGCCGTAGGCGGCGACGCGCGGCGAGTCCTTGCCGACCCGGCTGCCGTCACCGAGGCCGGTGCTGCCGTCGTCGCCGGTGCGCGTGTAGATCTTCGACAGGCGGTTGCCCATCGGCTCAGCGCGCCGCGGTCTCGGCGACGCCGCGCGGCAGCAGCTTCATCGCGGCCACGTGGACCATCGCGGCGATGCCGACATAGGCGACCGTCACGCCGAGGTAGTGCGGATACCAGTGGCCGAAGTTCGCCGCCCAGCCGGCGACGGTCGGCTCGGCGACGACGCTGCTCAGCCAGTAGAAGCCGCCCTGCGCGAGGAAATGGCAGACGGTGGCGCTGGCCACCACCGCCGGCAGCGCGATCATCGCGGTGCGCCAGCGCAGCGGTTCGGCGTGCCGGCGCACGTAGCTGCCGGCGGCCCACAGGCTGAAGTGCGCCGGGATCAGGAACCAGTAGCCGGGCGACACGCAGTAGTGGCTCCAGAACGGAATGCCGGCGCTGCCGATCACCGCCCAGTCGACCAGCACCGCCACCGCCATCAGCGCCGGGAAGGCCCAGCGCAGGCTGTCGCGCAG
This sequence comes from Arenimonas composti TR7-09 = DSM 18010, assembly GCF_000426365.1. Classification (GTDB taxonomy): domain Bacteria; phylum Pseudomonadota; class Gammaproteobacteria; order Xanthomonadales; family Xanthomonadaceae; genus Arenimonas; species Arenimonas composti. The sequence goes on from NZ_AUFF01000013.1 coordinate 17,963, forward strand.
CCAGAAGCCGGCAGCGAAGAACACCGCCCAGGAGGCGTCCGGGACGATGCCGAAGTGGTGCAGGCGGGTCGCCGCCATCACCAGCGCGAGCGCGGTGAAGACGGCCAGGCGGGAACGGGTCGCTCGGGTCATGTGGGGGCTTCCGTGAGGCAGGCCGGCATTCTAGCCGACGCGTGGGCGGCTATCATCGGCACGATGAAAGACGCGCGCGTGCACGACATCCTGGTCCTCGGTGGCGGTCTGGTCGGCAGTGCGCTGGTGTGTGCCCTCGACGGCAGCGGTCGCGACGTCGCCCAGGTCGAGGCGAGCCAGCCGGCCACCGGTGCGCCCGGCTTCGACGAGCGCAAGCTGGCGCTGGCGCAGGCGAGCCTGAACGCGCTGTCGGCGCTCGACGTGCTGCCGCGGCTGGCGACGCCGCCGGCGCCGATCCGCCGCATCCACGTCAGCCGCGCCGGCGATTTCGGCAGCGTGCGCCTGGACGCGGCCGCCTTCGGTCACGAACACTTCGGCGGCGTCGTGCTCGCGCGCGAGCTCGGCGCCGCGCTCGAGGCGCGGGTCGCGCAGGTGTCCGGGCTCGGCCGTTACCGGCCGGCGAAGGTCGTCGCGGTGCGGCCGTCGGCCGATCTGCCGGAAGTCGACATCGAACGCGACGGTGCGCTGACCACCTTGCGCTGCCGCCTGCTGGTCGCCGCCGACGGCAGCCGGTCGCTGGCGCGGGCCGCGCACCGCATCGACGCCCGTGAACACGATTACGGCCAGACCTTGTTCGTCTGCAGCCTGGTCGCCGACCGCGCGCCCGACGGCAGCGCCTGGGAGCGCTTCAGCGAACAGGGGCCGGTGGCGCTGCTGCCGATGCACGGCGGCCACTACGGCGCGATCTGCGGCGTCGCCAGCCAGGACGCCGGGCGCGTGCGGGCGATGGGCGACGACGCCTACGCCGACTATTTCCAGCAGCGCTTCGGCTGGCGCGCCGGCCGCATCCGCCGCGTGGGCACCCGCAGCGCGCACCCGCTGGTCGCCGTCATCGCCGAACGGCTGACGGCGCCGCGCTTCGTGCTGGTCGGCAATGCCGCGCAGACCCTGCATCCGATCGGCGCCCAGGGCTTCAACCTCGGCCTGCGCGATGCCCTGACCCTGGCCGAGGCACTGGCGGCGCAGGATCCCGCGCGTGCCGATCCCGGCCGCGCCGAGGTGCTGCAGCAGCACGAGGCCCACCGCCGCGAGGACCGCCAACGCACGCTCGCGTTCAGCGACGGCCTGGCGCGCGCCACCGCGAACCCGGCGCCGGCGATGCACGTGCTGCGCTCGCTCGGCCTGGCCGCGCTCGGCAGCGTGCCCGGGCTCGGCGCGGCGCTCGCCGCCGGCGCGATGGGCTACCGCGGGCAGGTGCCGGCGCTCGCGCGCGGAGCGGGCCGATGAGCCGCCGCCGCCCGCTCGACCTGGTGGTGATCGGCGCCGGCGTGGTCGGAACGACGGCGGCATTGGCCGCCGCGCGCGACGGCCTCGAGGTCGCGCTGGTCGAGGCGCACCCGCCGAAGCCGTGGTCGGCCTCCGACCCCGACCTGCGGGTATTCGCTTTCGCGCCCGACAATGCCGCGCTGCTGGCCGACCTCGGCGTCTGGCCGCAGGTGCTCGCCGCCCGCGCCCAGGCCTACCGGACGATGCGCGTCTGGGACGCCGCCGGTGGCGGCGAACTGGTCTTCTCCGCGGATGCGTTCGGCGCGCCGCAGCTCGGCCACATCGTCGAGAACGGCCTGCTGGTCGACCGCCTCTGGGCCGCGGCCGGGCAGGAAGCGCGGCTGCAGCGGCTGTGCCCGGAACGCCTGGCGGGAATCACCCAGGATGCCGAGGGCGTCGATGTCGAACTCGCCGGCGGCCAGCGCCTGCGCGCGCGCCTGGTGCTCGGCGCCGACGGTGCCGCTTCGCGGGTGCGCGAACTCGCTGGTTTCGCGGTCGATCGCCACGACTACGGCCAGCGCGGCCTCGTCGCCTTCGTCGGCACCGAACGGCCGCACGGGGACACGGCCTGGCAACGCTTCCTGCCGGGTGGCCCGCTCGCCTTCCTGCCGTTCGCCGACGGCCGCTGTTCGATCGTCTGGTCGCTGCCGGACGCCGAGGCCGAGCGCCTGCTCGCGATCGACGAGGCGGGCTTCCTGCGCGAGCTGACCCGCGCCTTCGACGCCCGCCTCGGCGAGGTCACGTCGGTATCGGCGCGGGCGGCGTTCCCGCTGCGCCGGCAGCTGGCGAAGGACTACGTCGCCGGCCGCGTGGTGCTCGCCGGCGACGCCGCCCACGTCGTGCATCCGCTGGCCGGGCAGGGCGTCAACCTCGGCCTGCGCGACGTCGCCGCACTGCGCACGACCTGGCGCGATGCCCGCGACCGCGGCAGCGATTTCGCCGCCGCGCACCGGCTGGCGCGCTGGGAACGCAGCCGCCGCAGTGAGAACACCGCCGCCGCGCACGCCTTCGACGGCATCAACCGCATCTTCAGCAGCGACGCGATGCTGCCGGTGCTGCTGCGGGGCCACGCCCTGGGACTCGCCGACCGCCTGCCGCTGTTCACGCGGATGCTGTGGCGGCGCGCCGCCGGGCTTTGAAGCGAACGGAGCGCGGCTGGAAAAGAAAGAGCCCGGGTTTCCCCGGGCTCCGAGTCACGCCACGCCGAAGCGATCAGCGGCGGTTCTGGCACTCGAGCAGGGCTTCGCTCGTGATGGTCCAGACCTTGTCGCCGCAGAGGCGCACGTTGCGCATTTCGCAGACGTCGCTGTCTTCGTCGATCAGCTTGATGTCGTAGTTGCCGCAGGACACGCCGTGCAGGCGCAGGGTGCCGCCGGCCTCGAGGATGTCGCTTTCCAGCTGGTCCGGACCCCAGTTCGGGTCGTTCGTCGAGGACAGGTACAGGTAGTGGATGTCCCACAGCGACTGGTTGCGGATGCGAAGCTCGGCGGCCGTCGCGGACGTGCACACCGCGGCCAGCGCCGCGGCGATGAGCCAACGTTTCATCTGGTGTTCCCCTGGTTCGGTGCCGCCGGCCGATTCCGGCGTCGCCGCCTATTGACGCACCGGGCCGGGAAAAAGACAACGCCGAGTTTCAGGCGGCCCCGGCAGGGCCGCCCGGCAGGATTTTCAGCGTTTCAGGCCGCCTCGGCCCGGGTCTTGCGCGGGCCTTCGCGCAGCGCAGTGCGGACCGCCGCGATCACCAGCTCGACTTCCTCTTCGGTCACCGCGAAGTGCGGGGTGAAGCGCAGCGAGTTGGTGCCGCCGTGGATCACGCCGATGCCGCGCTCGCGCATGTACTCCTCGATCGAGTCGCTGCCGTAGCACTTGAAACCGGGGTCGAGTTCGCAGCTGAACAGCAGGCCGGTGCCCTGCACCTTGGTGATCAGCCCGCCGAGCTCGTCCTTCAGCGCCAGCAGGCGCTGCACGAACTGGCGGCCACGCTCGCGGATGTTGCTGCGCAGCTCCGGCGTCAGCTGGCCGAGCACCGTCGCGGCGATGTCGAGTGCGCGCGGGTTGCCGGTCATCGTGTTGCCGTAGACGCCCTTGCGGTAGATCGCCGCGGCGCGCGGGGTCGCGGCGACCACGCTGAGCGGGTACTGGCCGCCGTTGAGCGCCTTCGAATAGGTCTCCAGGTCCGGCGCTTCCATGCCCTCGAAGCCCGGGTAGTCGATCACCGACAGCACGCCGTGCGCGCGCAGGCCGGCCTGGATCGAGTCGACAAGCAGCAGGCTACCGTGCGCCTTCGTCAGTTCGCGCGCGAGCGCATAGAACTCGACCGGCACCGCCCGGCCCGGATCGCCTTCGCCCATCACCGGCTCGAGGAACATGGCCTCGATGAACCAGCCGTTGGCATCGGCATCGGCGAACACCTGGCGCAGCTGTTCGAGCGAGTAGGGCTCGACGGTCAGCAGGCTGGTCTCGTCGCGGAAGCTGGCGAGGTGGTCCAGGTAGGCCTTGCGGGTGGAATCGGAATAGATCGCCGGGCGCTCGGTACGGCCGTGGAAGGCGCCCTTCACCGCGAGGCGCTTGACGCTGCGGCCGGCGTGGCGGGCGCCCGCCTCGGTCATCGCCTTGGCGTTGATGTCGACGATGCGGGCGGCCAGCGACACCGCCTCCGAGCCCGAGTTCAGCGCCATGAAGCGCTCGTAGGGGCAGCCGCCGCGGCTGTGGCCGATCTCGGCGCGCATCGCGCGGTCGAAGCGCAGCTGCGACAGCGACGGGGTCATCACGTTCGCCATCACCTGCGGCGCCGCCATCGCGGCGAGCACCGGCGCCGGCGTGTGCCCGAAGCCGAGCATGCCGTAGCCACCCGAGTCGTGCAGTACCGCGCCCTTCAGCGTGATCACCCAGGGGCCTCGCGCCGCCAGCGCGACGTACGGGTTCACCGCATCGTCCGGATAGAAGTTCACGAAGCCCGCCTGCACCGCCTCGATCTGCGCCTGCTCGTCGAGCTCCAGCAGTTCGGCGAACTCGCCGGCGATGCGCGCATGCGCCTCGACCGCGGCGGCGACGGCGTCGCGCAGGTCTGGGAAGCGCTCGCCGAGGCGCCGCACGGTGGCGTCGTCGAGGCCGGAAGTGCGGATCTTGCCCGCGTGCGAACGCAGGGGCTTGAGCTGGTCGATCAGGGTCATGGCGGGTCTCCGGGAGCGGCGCGAGCCGCAGTGGCGCAAGCGCAGTCGGCTCGCGCTCTGTGTAGTGAAATCAACGACTTGCGGCCGATTCTACCATCCTCGGGGGGGCGGGGCGAGGGGCGCCTGACGAATGTCACGCGAACCCGTGACGGCATCCACTGACCGCGAAAGCCGCCGAAGCCGAGAGTGCGCGGCCAGGAGGTGGCACATGAACGGGATGGATCGATCGATGCCGCTGGCCGCACTGCGCGGGGCCGGCAAACGTTACGGGGCGGTGCGGGCGCTCGACGGCGTCGGGCTGGAGGTGCGCGCCGGCGAGGTGCTGGCGGTGCTCGGCGCCAACGGTGCCGGCAAGACCACCGCGCTCGGCCTGCTGACCGGCCGCATCGGCTGCGACGAGGGTAAGGCCGAACTGTTCGGTCGCGACCCGCGCGACCCGCTCGCGCGCCGCGGCATCGGCGTGATGCTGCAGGACACGCAGCTGCCGGACACGCTGCGCGTCGACGAGCACGTGCGGCTGTTCTCGAGCTATTACGGCGATCCGCGGCCGCTCGCCGAAACCCTGGCCCTGGCGGGGCTAGAAGCGCTGGCGAAGCGGCGCTACGGCGCGCTGTCGGGCGGCCAGCAGCGGCGCGTGCAGTTCGCGCTGGCGATCTGCGGCCGGCCGCCGCTGCTGTTCGTCGACGAGCCCACGACCGGACTGGACGTCGAGGCGCGCCGCGCCTTCTGGCAGGTGCTGCGTGCGCTGCGCGCCGGCGGTACCGCGATCGTGCTGACCACGCACTACCTCGAGGAGGCCGATGCGCTGGCCGACCGCATCGTGTTGATGGCCGGTGGCCGGGTGCTCGCCGACGACAGCCCGGCGGCGCTGAAGGCGCGGGCGAGCGCCCGCCGCGTGCACGGATTCAGCGCGCTGGCGCCGGAAGATCTGCGCGCCTGGGACGGCGTGCGGACGGTCGCCATCGGCGATGACGGCCGCCTCGACGTGAGCTGCGACGATGTCGAGGCGCTGCTGCGCCGCTGGTTCGCCGCCGATCCGCAGCTGCACGGCCTGGAAGTCCGCCAGCAGAGCCTCGAGGACGCCTTCCTGCACCTGACCGCGGCACCCGCCGCACGCCACGACGAGGTGAGCGCATGAACGCCACGACCCTTGTCATCCCGGCCGGCGCCGGCCGCCCTTCGCTGCTGCGCATCCACCTGCTCGAGGCCTGGTACGAATTCCTGAAGGTGCTGCGGCAGCCGGCGTTCGCGCTGCCGACGCTGTGTTTTCCGGTGATCTTCTACCTGGTGTTCGCGGTGCTGGTGCCGGGCGAGTGGGGCGGGCTGCACAAGGCCGCCTACCTGATGGCGACCTACGGCGCCTTCGGCGTGATCGGTCCGGCCCTGTTCGGCTTCGGCGTCGGCCTCGCGATCGAGCGGCAGCAGGGCTGGCTCGAGCTCAAGCGGGTGTCGCCGATGCCGGTTTCGGCCTACTTCGTCGCCAAATTCGCGATGAGCATGGCCTTCGGTGCCGTCGTCACGGGGCTGCTGGCGCTGTGCGCGACCGCGTTCGGGGGCGTCGAACTGAGCGCGGCACAGTGGCTGAAGCTGCTCGCCGTGCTGCTGCTCGGCACGCTGCCGTTCTGCGCGCTCGGGCTGTTCATCGGCACGCTGGCGAAGGGCGAGGCCTCGGTCGCGATCGTCAACCTGGTCTACCTGCCGATGGCGCTGCTGTCGGGGCTGTGGATGCCGCTGTTCGTGTTCCCGGCCTTCGTGCAGAAGCTCGCGCTGGTCTGGCCGGCCTGGCACCTCGGCCGGATGGCGCTCGGGGTCGTCGGCCAGGCCCAGGACGTGGACTACGGCCTGCACGCCGGCGTGCTGCTGGCGACCGCGCTGCTGTTCCTGTCGCTGGCCGCGCTGCGGCTGCGCGCGAAGTGAGGGCCGGCCATGAGGCCCGCGAAATCAGTGGAAATCCGCTAAGGTCGCGCCGACTCCCGTGCCCCGCAGGACCCGCATGACCGCCCGCCTGAGCACCGAGAAGCCGGCGCCGCCGGCGCATCGCCCGGCGATCGAGCTCGCCTACCTGGTGTTCGTGTTCCTGCCGCTGTTCTTCTGGCCGCAGCATCCGGCGCGGGCGCTGTGGACCAGTCTGCTCGCGGTCGCGCTGTTCGTGCCGATGTTCGTGGCGTTCCATCGCGACCCGGTGCGCTGGCGCGGACTGATCGCGGTGGTCGCCGCGCTCGGCTTCGCGCTGATCCCGCTCAATCCCGGCGGCAACACCTTCGTGATCTACGCGGTGGCGATGGCCGGCGTCGTGCTGCGGCCGCGCACCGCGGTCGCGCTGGCGATCGCGCTGCTGGCGGCGACGGCGGCCGAGTTCGTATTCGTGATGCCGAACCTCGGCCTCGCGCTGGGCTACATCGTGATGATCTCGGTGATCGCGAGCCTGGTGCTGGTCGGCGTGCTGGTCGAACGCGATCGCACGCGCAGGAATGCCGAGCTCAAGCTGAGCCAGGAGGAGGTCGCGCGGCTGGCGGCGCTGGCCGAGCGCGAACGCATCGGCCGCGACCTGCACGACCTGCTCGGGCACACGCTGTCGGTGGTCGCGCTGAAGTGCGAGCTCGCCGGCCGTCTGGTCGGGCCCGATCCGGACGCGGCGCGCCGGCAGATCGGCGAGGTCGAAACGGTGGCGCGGCAGGCGCTGGCGCAGGTCCGCGAGGCGGTGGTCGGCATCCGCGCGGCCGGGCTGCAGGCCGAGCTGGCGGCGGCGCGGCTGGCGCTGCTGTCGGCCGAGATCCGCCTCGACCAGCAGCTGGCCCCGGTGGAGCTTCCGGCCGCGGTGGAGTCCACGCTGGCGATGGCATTGCGCGAGGCGGTGACGAACGTGATCCGGCATGCGGGTGCGCGCCGCGTCGAAGTCGAACTGCGCGCCGACGCCGGGGGTATGCGTCTGGCCATCGCCGATGACGGCCGCGGCGGCGTCGGCCGGGCCGGCAACGGTCTCGCCGGAATGGGCGAACGGCTCGCCGCGCTGGGGGGCGCCCTCGAAATCGACAGCCCGCCGGGCGGCGGCACCCGGCTGCTGCTGCGTCTGCCGCCGACGGCGCTGACCCTTGCCTCGGGGACGTACCCCGTAGGAACGGGGACGGACCCCGTAGGAAAGCCGTCGTGATCCGCATCGTGCTCGCCGAGGACCAGGCGATGGTGCGTGGCGCCCTGGCCGCCCTGCTGGGCCTCGAGGGCGACCTGCAGATCGTCGCCGAGGCCGGCGATGGCGACGCCGCCTGGCAGGCGCTCACCGCGCACCGGCCCGACCTGCTGGTCACCGACATCGAGATGCCCGGCATGACCGGCCTCGACCTCGCGCTGAAGCTGCGCGATGTCGACCTGCCGACCCGCGTCGTCGTACTGACCACCTTCGCCCGCGCCGGCTATCTGCGCCGCGCCCTGGACGCCGGCGTGCGCGGCTACCTGCTGAAGGATGCGCCGGCGGCGCAGCTGGCGGCGGCGCTGCGCAACGTGCACGCCGGCGGCCGCGCGATCGACCCGCAGCTCGCGGTCGCCGCCTGGGGCGAGGAGGACCCGCTCAGCGAACGCGAACGCCAGGTGCTGCGCCTGGCCGGCGAAGGCATGAAGAGCGCCGACATCGCCCAGCGCCTGCACCTGTCGCAGGGCACCGTGCGCAATTACCTCTCGGAAGCGATCGGCAAGCTCGGCGCCGGCAACCGGATCGAGGCGTACCGGACCGCCCGTGCGCGTGGATGGCTTTGACGGGCAGTTCGTGGTTCGTACGAGGTACGAGGCAGGAAAGGCAGCAGCGGCGGGCTTCTGACTACCTCGTACCTCGTACGAACTACGAACTACGCTTTCCGCGATAATGCGCCCCCCGAACCGGCCGCATTCCGTGAAGAAGAGCGATTTCCGCTACGACCTGCCGCAGGAACTGATCGCGCAGCAGCCGCTGCCCGAGCGTTCGGCGGCGCGCATGCTGGTGGTCGGGCCGGACGCGCCACCGTATGCGGACCGGCAGGTGCGCGACCTGCCGGATTACCTGCGCCCGGGCGATTTGCTCGTTTTCAACGACACCCGGGTGATCCCGGCGCGGCTGCACGGCGCCAAGGAGAGTGGTGGCCGGGTCGAGGTGATGATCGATCGCCTGCTCGGCGGCCACGAGGTCATCGCCCAGGTGCGCGCGAGCAAGTCGCCGAAGGCCGGTGGCCGCATCGTGCTCGACGAGGGCACGGCGATCGAGGTGCTCGGCCGCGAGGGCGAGTTCTACCGTCTGCGCTTCGACACCGCCGAGCCGCTCGAGGAACTGCTGCAGCGCGCCGGCCGGCTGCCGCTGCCGCCCTACATCGAGCGCGAGGCGGAGGACGCCGACCGCGAGCGCTACCAGACCCTGTTCGCGCGCCACAGCGGCGCCGTCGCCGCGCCGACCGCCGGCCTGCATTTCGATGCGCCGCTGCTGGAAGCGCTGCGCGCGCGCGGTGTCGAATTCGGGCATGTGACCCTGCATGTCGGCGCCGGCACCTTCCAGCCGATGCGTGCCGAATCGGTGCACGAGCATGTGATGCACGCCGAATGGCTGAACGTCGGCGCCGAACTCTGCGCCCAGGTCGCGAAGATCCGTGCCGCCGGCGGCCGCGTGATCGCCGTCGGCACCACCGTCGTGCGCGCGCTGGAAACGGCGATGCGCGACGGCGTGCTCAAGCCCTTCGCCGGCGAGACCCGCATCTTCATCTTCCCCGGCCAGCGCGTGCGCAGCATCGATGCGCTGCTGACCAACTTCCACCTTCCCGAGAGCACCCTGCTGATGCTGGTGTCCGCCTTCGCCGGCCGCGAGCGCATCCTCGCCGCCTATGCGCACGCGGTGCGCGAGCGCTACCGCTTCTTCAGCTACGGCGACGCGATGCTGCTGTTTCCCCCCGCCGCCCCTGTTCCTCCTGTAGGAGCGCCTTCAGGCGCGATGGACGGTTCGCGAAACGGCATCGCGCCTGAAGGCGCTCCTACAACGGGAGGATCGCGATGAGCCGGATGGCATTCGCGCTGCTGGGCACGGACGGCGCCGCCCGCCGCGGCCGGCTGACGTTCCCGCGCGGCACCGTGGAGACGCCGGCGTTCATGCCGGTCGGCACCTACGGCACGGTGAAGGCGATGCTGCCGGAATCGGTGCGCGACACCGGCGCCGAGATCATCCTCGGCAACACCTTCCACCTGTGGCTGCGCCCCGGCATCGAAGTGATCGCGGCGCACGGCGGCCTGCACGGCTTCTGCAAGTGGAACGGGCCGATCCTCACCGACAGCGGCGGTTTCCAGGTCTGGTCACTGGCGAAGATGCGGAAGATCACCGAGGAGGGCGTCGCCTTCGCGGCGCCGACCGACGGCAGCCGCGTCTTCCTGTCGCCGGAAGTGAGCATGCAGGTGCAGCGCGCGCTCGACTCCGACATCGTGATGATCTTCGACGAGTGCACGCCGTATCCGGCCACGCACGAGGTCGCGAAGAAGTCGATGGAACTCAGCCTGCGCTGGGCCGGGCGCAGCAAGCGTGCCCACGAAGGCAACGACGCCGCGCTGTTCGGGATCGTCCAGGGCGGCACCCATCACGACCTGCGCGCGCGCTCGGCGGCCGGACTGATCGACATCGGCTTCGACGGCTATGCGGTCGGCGGCCTCGCCGTCGGCGAACCGGCCGAAGAACGCGAGGCGACGCTCGAGGCCCTGTGCCCGCAGCTGCCGGCCGACCGGCCGCGCTACCTCATGGGTGTCGGCAAGCCCGAGGACATCGTCGAGGCGGTCGCGCGCGGCATCGACATGTTCGACTGCGTGATGCCGACGCGCAACGCCCGCAACGGCCATTACTTCGTGCGCGGTGGCCAGGTGCGCATCCGCAACGCGAAGTACGAGCACGACCTGCGCCCGATCGAGGAGGGCTGCACCTGCTACACCTGCCGCAGCGGCTATTCGCGGTCCTATCTGCGCCATCTCGACCGCTGCAACGAGATGCTCGGGTCGATGCTCGCCACGATCCACAACCTGCACCACTACCAGCAGCTCATGCGCGACATCCGCGCCGCGATCGACGCCGGCACCTTCGCCGAGTTCCGCGCCGCGTTCCACGCCACGCGCGCGACGGGCTCCGGCTAGCCGCTCGCGCTGCCCCGGCCTCCGCGGGTACGTCGCCCGGCCTGCGCGGGTACGTCGCCCCGGCCTGCGCGGGTAGGTCGCCCCGGCCTCCGCGAAGGTCACGAGCTTTTTTCCTCCGCGCGGCTCAGAAAAAACTCGTGGCCTTCGCGGAGGACGGGGCCGATTGGCCGGGCGGCGGGCCGGGGATCGACCGGCGTCAGCGCCCGCGACGAGCGAAGCCCGATGCGTTGGCGGCGTGTTCGCGGACACACCCCCTGCCGGCGACCGGGCTGCCACGGCGGCGATCGGGCCAGCCAGCGGTGACCGCGGAGCCTGCATCGCGGTGAGCGGGCGTCCCGGACATCGCCGCCGGGAACCTCATCCGGATCACGACTCGGCGTGTGCCGGGCCGAACGTGGCCGGAGGCGCCGGCGTCCGCGACCTTCGCGGCTTCGTTGCGGCGTCGGTCTTCGGACCCGTAACGCGCGCGGCGGCGCCGCGCCGCGCCGCAGGCGCGCGACCGTGGCCGAAGGACTGGCAAGCGGCGGAGCGGGGGGAGGGGGCGGCGGCGCAGTTCGGCCCGGCACATGATCGAGGCTCCGCTCGTGGCGCGATTCCCGTACCTCCAGGGACGGGACGCACCCTTCCTGCATCGAAAGCACCGCGGTCACCGCTGGCTGGCGCGATCGCCGCCGTGACGCCCCGGTCGCCGGCATGGGGCGGGTCCGCAGAGGCGCCGCCAACGCATCGGGCGACGCCCGTCGCGGGCGCTGATGTGGGTCGGTCCCCGGCGCGCCGCAGAAAACCGGGCCTGGGCGACGTAGCCGCAGGCCTGGGTGGGACAGGCGAGGGGCCCGGGCGAGTGGGCGGGGGTGTGGCATACTTGCCCGCTTGTTGTCGCCTTGGGAAGTGCAAGTCCATGAGTTTGCTCGATTTCCTGATTTCCCCCGCCGCCGCCGCCCCGGCCGCCGGCACCCCGCCCGGTGGTGGCCTGCTGGGCTTCGCGCCGCTGATCATCATCTTCGTGCTGATGTACTTCATGATCATCCGCCCGCAGAGCAAGCGCGCGAAGGAGCATCGCGAGATGGTCTCCAAGCTCGCGAAGGGCGACGAGATCCTGACCACCGGCGGCATCGCCGGGCGCATCACCGATGTGGGCGACGACTTTGTCACCGTCGAGGTCGCCGAAAAGGTCGCGATCAAGGTCCAGCGCGGCGCCGTTTCGGCGGTGCTGCCGAAGGGCACGTTGAAGGCCGCCTGAGCCACCCCCATCCGATCCACCCTCGGCCCTGACCGGGCCGCTACCGGTTGTCGCCCATGCTTCAGTACTCCACCTGGAAATACGTGGTCGCCGCGATCGTGATCGCGCTGTCGGCCCTGTACTCGCTGCCCAACCTGTATCCGAAGGAACCTGCGGTGCAGGTCGCGCTGAACCGGGGCACCGCCGACGCCGGCACCGTGGAGCGGGTACGCTCCGCACTGACGGCGGCGCAGGTCGCGACGACCGACATCGCGATCGAGGACGACAAGGTACTGGTGCGGGTCGCCGACGCCGAATCGCAGACGAAGGCCAAGGACGCGATCGACGCCGCCCTCGGCGACGAGTTCACGGTCGCGCTGAGCCTGGCCTCGACGGTGCCGTCGTGGCTCGACTCGCTCGGCGGCAAGCCGATGTCGATGGGTCTGGACCTGCAGGGTGGCGTGCACTTCCTGCTGCAGGTCGACCGCGAGGCGGCGATCGAGAAGCGCGCCAACGGCTTCGTCGAGGAGATCTCGGCGCTGCTGCGTTCCGGCGGCTACTCCTACCAGAGCGTCGCCCGCAACGGGAACGGCGTGGTGGTCCAGCTCGGCGAGAACGAGAGCACGGACCGCGTCCGCGCCGCGCTCGGGCGCGAGGTGCCGGAACTGGTCGTCGAGACCAGCACCGCGCAGCCGGGCCGCATCGTCGCGACGATGCCGCCGGCGCTGATCGACCAGATCATGAGCGACGCGATCGAGCAGAACCGCACGACGCTCGACAACCGCATCAACGCCCTCGGCGTCGGCGAGCAGGTGATCCAGCGCCAGGGCGAGGATCGCATCGTCGTGCAGCTGCCCGGCGTGCAGGACACCACCGGGGCCCGCCGCATGATCGGCGCCACCGCGACCCTCGAATACCGGCATGTGGTCGCCGAGGGCGTGCAGGCGATGGAAGCCGCGCGCACCGGCGTTATCCCGCCGGGCGCCAGGCTCTACTACATGCGCCAGCGCGCGCCGGACGGCAGCCGCATTCCGATCCTGCTGTCGTCGCGCGTCATCGTCTCCGGCGACCAGCTGGTCAACGCCACCTCGCAGTACGACGGCCAGAGCGGCACCCCGTCGGTCGCGATCGAACTCAACAACGCCGGCGGCAACCGCATGCTGGCGCATACCCGCGACCACGTCGGCCAGCAGATGGCGGCGGTCTACATCGAGACGATCCCGGAAGTGCGGGTCGTGAACGGCGAGGAAGTGATCACCTCGCGCACCGAGGCCGAGGTCATCAACGCCGCCCGCCTGATCGGCGTGTTCGGCAAGAACTTCCAGACCACCGGCCTCGACAGCATGACCGAGGCGACCGAACTGGCGATGCTGCTGAAGGCCGGTTCGCTGGCGGCGCCGATGGTGATCATCGAGGAACGCATCATCGGCCCGAGCCTCGGCGCCGAGAACATCGAGCGCGGCCTCACCGCGGTGTTCTGGTCGTTCGGCTTCGTGCTGATCTTCTTCCTGATCTACTACAAGATGTTCGGCATCGTCACCAACCTGGCGCTGCTGCTGAACCTGCTGATGGTGATCGCGGTGATGTCGGTGATCGGCGCGACCCTGACATTGCCCGGCCTCGCCGGCATCGCCCTGACCGTCGGCATGTCGGTCGACGCCAACGTGCTGATCAACGAACGCATACGCGAAGAGCTGCGCAACGGCATGACACCGCTGACGAGCATCGTCAACGGCTACGACAAGGCCTCCGGCACGATCGCCGACGCCAACGTCACCGCGCTGCTCGCCGGCCTGGCGATGGCGGTGTTCGGCTCGGGCCCGATCCGCGGCTTCGGCGTCACCCTGATCATCGGCATCCTGACCTCGATGTACACCGCGGTCTCGGTGTCGCGCGGCATCGCCACCCTGATCTACGGCCGTCGGCGCAAGCTGACCGGCCTGGCGATCTGACGGAACTGCAGGAGCGAACGTGGAACTGTTCCCGTCCAACAGCAACATCAAGTTCATGTCGGCGAGCAAGCCGGCGATGGCGATCTTCTTCGTGCTCGTGCTGGTCGCCTTCGTCGGCCTGGCGACGAAGGGCTTCAACTACGCGCTGGACTTCACCGGCGGCACCGTCGTCGAGATCGCGTTCGAGAAGCCCGCCGACGTCGAGGGCGTGCGCGAGCGCCTCGAGGCCGCCGGCTACTCCAGCCCGATCGTGCAGACCTTCGGCGCCGGCGACGACCTCGTGATCCGCCTGCAGCCGCCGGAAACCGACGACGAGCGCCCGCTGGAATCGGCGCCCGCGAGCGAGAAGGTCGGCGCCGCGATCCTCGCGGTCGCACAGACCGCGGATAATCCGGGCAAGGTCGTGCGCAGCGACTTCGTCGGTCCGCAGATCGGCAACGAGCTGGCGCTCAACGGCATCTACGCCGCCGTGTTCGTGGCGCTGGGCTTCCTCGCGTACATCGCGATCCGCTTCGAGTTCAAGTTCGCGGTCGCGGCGGTGGTCTCGACCCTCGGCGACATCGCCCTGGTCTGTGGCTGGTTCGCGTTCAGCCAGCACGAGTTCGACCTGACCGTGCTCGCCGGCGTGCTGTCGGTGATGGGCTTCTCGATCAACGACAAGATCGTGGTCTTCGACCGCGTGCGCGAGAACTTCCGCCTGCTCAGCAAGCTCGAGCCGAAGGAAGTGCTGAACCGCTCGATCAACCAGACGCTGTCGCGTACGGTGATCACCTCGTTCGTCGCCTTCCTGACGGTGCTCGCGCTCTATCTGTACGGCGGCAATTCGCTGACCGGCATGGCGGAGTCGCAGATGATCGGCATCGTGATCGGCACGCTCTCCTCGATCCTCGTCGCCTGTCCGCTGCTGCTGGCGCTCGGTGTCACCAAGCAGGACCTCCTGCCCAAGGCCCGCGCCGACCTCGACGCCGAACTCGCCCGCCGCCCGTAAGCGTTTCCCTCGGCGCATTGTTGGTTCATCGGCCCGGCCTCCGCGCAGGGCACGAGCTCTTTTCCTCCTCGCGGCTCGGAAAAGACTCGTGTCCTGCGCGGAGGCCGGGCTCGTTGCACGTCGGCGCCGGGGGAAATGCTTTCGCCGGCTTTTGCCTGGCGCGGGCGGGTTCAGCTTCGACGCGTCGGGTCGATTGATTCGGCGGGCGTCTTTCCGGATCTTCGTAGCGGCGTCGCGCCTGCAGTCGTCGGCGCGGAAGCGTGCTCGCCCGGCTTCGTCACCGGGAACCAGTTCCGGCTCACGACCCGGCGGGTGCCGAGCCGAACGCGGACGCGGCGCCGGTGTTCGCCGCGATCCTGCTCCGCCCGTTGTCGGGCTTCGGCAACGACGTAGAAGCCGGGCCGCATCAACCGGCGCGCGCCGCCCGGCATCCGAAGACCGACGCCGCAGCGAAACGGCCGACCCCAGCAAGCCCGCGCCATCGGCCGCGTTCGGCTCGGCACTCCACGAGTCGTGATCCGAATGAAGTTCCCGGCCCCGAAGCCGCAGCCCCGCTTCTCACGCCAGAGCAGCGGCGAACGCAGGCAGCAAGTCGGGGCCGCCGCCATTTCCGGATGGTCACAGGGGCGCCGGGCGCAGCCCGACACCGCTACGGGTTCCGCCTGCAGCACGCGCGCGCTGCGCGCCTCTGGAGCGGCGAGGAGATCCGGCCGCGGCGACCGTGCGGGCCGCAAGTTTTTTCCGAGCCACGCGGAGGAAAAAAGCTTGCGGTTCGCGCGGGCGGCGCGGGGACGCCCCGCACCCGCTCCAGACCGCAAAGCGCGAAAGCGGGAATCAGACGGAGAAGGCCGCGGTGTAGCCGGAAGCGGTGAGGGACTTCTGGAGCGCGTCGGAGAGCTTGAGATTGCCGGCGACGATCTGCGTCGAGGCGCCGGTCGTGAGCAGCCGCTCGCTGCGCCCGAGGAAATCGCAGACCCGCCCGCCGGCCTCGCGCACGATCAGCATGCCGGCGGCGATGTCCCAGGGCTTCACCCCGGCCTCGAAATACCCGTCGACCCGGCCGCAGGCCACGTAGGCCAGGTCCAGCGCGGCCGAACCGGTGCGGCGCACGTCCTCGGCCTCGGCGAGCAGGGCCTCGATCGCCGCCAGCTGCGGCGCCAGTCGCGCACGCTCACGCGGCGGGAAGCCGGTGACCAGCATCGCGCCCTTGAGGTCCTTGCGCTCGCCGATGCGGAGCTTCTTGTCGTTGAGCAGGGCGCCGGAACCGCGCGAGGCGGTGAACAGCTCGTTGCGCAGCGGGTCGAAGATCACGCCGTGGATCGGCTCGCCGTTCTCGACGACGGCGATCGACACGCAGAAATGCGGGAAGCCGCGCAGGAAATTCGAGGTGCCGTCCAGCGGATCGATCACGAAGGTGTAGCGGCCCTTGCCCATCGCCCCGGATTCCTCGGCGAGGATCCCGTACTCGGGGAAGGCGCGGCGCAGCTCGCGTATGATCTCGGCCTCGGCCGAGGCGTCGACTTCGCTGGCGTAGTCCTGCTTCGACTTCTCGAAGACGTTCAGCGCGTCGAGCTTGCCGACGTGGCGCAGGATCAGGTTGCCGGCAGCACGGGCCGCCTTGACCATGACGTTGACGACAGGTTTTTGCATGGGCCCGTCCGGATGACCGCTGGATTGGATGAAGAACGAAGGGCCGGTCGAGCCGGCGCCGCGCAAGGATAGCAGGTCACCCGTGAGCGGAACCCGCGAAAGCATGAATACCGATCCGGACGGAACGCTGCCGCGGGTCCGCATCGTCCTGGTCGGCACCCAGCACCCCGGCAACATCGGCTCGGCGGCGCGGGCGATGAAGACCATGGGCCTGTCCGAGCTGCACCTGGTCACGCCGGAGCGTTTCCCACACCCCGAGGCCGTGGCCCTGGCGGCCGGGGCCGACGACGTACTGGACGCGGCCCGGGTGCAGTCCGACCTCGATGCCGCGCTGGCCGGTTGCCACCTCGTGATCGGCACCAGCGCCCGCCGTCGCCACGTGCCGCTGCCCGAGCACGGGCCGCGCGGGGCGGCCGCGGCCCTGGTCGCCGCGGCTGCCCGTGGTCCGGTGGCCCTGGTCTTCGGCCGTGAGCGCACCGGCCTGGAGAACCAAGAACTGCAGCGCTGCCACGCGACGGTGACGATCCCGACGAATCCGGACTACAGCTCCCTGAACCTGGCGGCCGCCGTGCAGGTCCTGGCTTACGAGCTGCGGCTGGCGGCGCTGGCGCCGGTCGGCGAGGGCCTCGCGACGATCGCGCCGGTGCCGGTGGCCCCGCCCGGCGAGGACGAGGAGCCGCCGGCGACCATCGACGAGCTCGAGCGCTATTTCCGCCACCTGCACGCGGCCCTGGACGCGATCGACTTCCACAAGGGCAAGTCGCCGGACCGGGTGATGGCGCGGCTGCGCCGGCTCTACCTGCGCGCGGCGCCGGACCGCCGTGAGCTGCGCATCCTGCACGGCATCCTCGCCGACACCGAGCGCATGGCCCGGCTCGCCGGCGAAGGCGAGGGCGGCTAGCGCGGTTTTCACGCGGCGAATACAGTAGCCGCGTCCCGTACGAGTTCCCCCCGCCCTCGTGACCCCGCGCAATTCCGGCCTCTTCCGAGGCGCGATCCGCCGGCTGTGCCTCCTCCTCGCGATGGCGGCGGCGCTGCCGGCGTCGGCCGCCGATGGGGTGCTGGTGCTCGGCCGCATCAGCGACGACCCGCGCCAGCACCACGAACAGCTGCAACCGCTGCTCGATTACGTGGTGCCGCGCATGGAGTCCGTCGGTATCCGCGAGGGCCGCGTGCTGATGGCCCGCGACCCGCAGCAGATGATGAGCTACCTGCGCCGCGGCAAGGTCGACTGGGTCACCGAGACGCCGGCGATGGGGCTGCTGCTGGTCGACCGCGCCGGCGCCCGGCCGCTGCTGCTGACCGAACGCTCCGGCTCGCGCGAATACCGCAGCGTGATCTTCACCCGCCGCGATTCCGGCATCACCGACATCGGCCAGCTGCTCGGACGCACGATCGCCTTCCAGTCGCCGGCCTCGACCAGTGCCTACGTGGTGCCGGCGATGGACCTGCTCGAACGCGGCCTGCCGATGAGCCTGATGGTGTCGCCGATGGAAGGCGCGGATCCGGGCAGCGTCGGCTACGTGTTCGCCAACACCGACACCAACCTCGCGGCCTGGGTGCACACCCGCCTGGTCGACGCCGGTGGCTTCAGCGACCAGGACTGGGAATCGCTGCAGCGGATGTCGGAAGCCTTCCGCCGCGACCTCGTGATCATCCACACCAGCGAACCGGTGCCGCGGGCGATGGAGATCGTCGCCGGCGGCATGGACCCGCGGGTGGCCGAACGCCTGCGCGAGGTGCTGCTCGGCGCCAGCAGCGACCCGCAGGCGCGCGAGGCGCTGCGCCAGTTCTTCCGCACCACCGGCTTCTACGAGAGCGACGCCTCCACCGACGCCGCCCTCGACCAGCTGCGGCGCGGCTCCCGCCGCGTCCGCGAGGCGCTGGAATGAAGGGCGCGCCGAGGCTGGGCCTGCGTGGCGAGATGCTGCTGCTGATGGCGGCGATCCTGCTGCTGGTGACGGCCCTGTTCGCCGGCCTGTGGTGGCACGAGAAGCGCAGCAATGCCGATGCCCGCGAGCTCAGCGCCGGCGCCGTGCGCGAACTGACCCGCGAGGGCCTGCTCGGCCGCGGCCAGACGCTGTCGAGCCAGCTCGCCGACGCCGCGACGAACCCGATGTACTACATGGACCTGGCGACGCTCGGCGAACTGGCGCGGGCGACGCTGCGCCAGCCCGACGTCGTCTACGTGATCATCCACGACGCCGACGGCCAGGTCGTGCACGACGGTTCCGGCGACATACCGGCCTTCGGCCAGCCGATGTCCGACCCGATGGCCTTCGAGGCGCTGAACGCCGACGGCGTGCATGCGCAGTGGAGCAGCAAGCTGCTCGACGTCGCGGCACCGATCCGCATCGGCGGCCAGCGCATCGGCGGCGTACGCGTCGGCCTGTCGCGCGACAACGCCACGGCCCGCGAGCGCGACGTGCTCGAGCCGCTGGCGCAGCGCCTGCAGGCGGCGAGCAACGAACACCTGGTCGGCCTGCTGCTCCTGCTCGGCTGCCTGGTGTTGCTGGGGCTCGGCGCCACCGCGCTGTTGCAGCGGCGCATCGTCCAGCCGATCACCGGCCTGGCCGAGGCCGCCGCGCGCATCGAGCAGGGGCGCTATGCCGAGGTCGACGTGCATTCCGACCGCCGCGACGAGATCGGCGAGCTGGTGCGCGCCTTCGCGCGGATGAGCGAGGCGGTGGCGCGGCACGACCGCGACATCCGCCGCATGGCCTATACCGATTCGCTGACCGGCCTGGCCAACCGCCTGGCCTTCCGCGAGAGCCTCGACGAGCGCCTGCTGACGATGCAGGCCAGCAGCGGCGAGCTGGCGCTGCTGTTCGTCGACCTCGACGACTTCAAGCGCGTCAACGACACCCTCGGCCACGAGGCCGGCGACGACGTGCTCGGGCAGCTGGCGATGCGCATCCGCCTGGCGGTCGAGCGCATCGGCGGCAACACGGCCGAGATCGCCCGGTTCGGCGGCGACGAGTTCATCGTGCTCTACCTCGCCGAGGACATCCGCAGTGCCTCCGGTCGCCTGGCCGAGGAACTGATCGAGGAGATCCAGCGGCCGCTGCTGCTGCACGGGCGCCAGGTCTTCCTGGGCGCCTCGGTCGGCATCACCCTGTTCCCGTTCGACGCGACCTCGGCCGGGCAGCTGCTGAAGAACGCCGACATCGCGATGTACCAGGCGAAGCTGGCCGGCAAGGGCTGTTACCGCTTTTACAGCAAGGCGATGGACCAGGCGGTCGAACGCCGTGTCCGCCTCGAGGAGGAGCTGCGCGGCGCCTGGGAACGCGGCGAACTGAGCGTGCATTACCAGCCGATCTTCCGCCTCGCCGACGGCCGCCTGATGGGCGCCGAGGCGCTGTGCCGCTGGGACCACCCGCGCCTGGGCGTGGTGCCGCCGTCGGTGTTCATCGAGGTCGCCGAGCAGAGCGGCCTGATCGAGGCGCTCGGCCGCAACGTGCTGCAGCAGGCCTGCCGCGACGCCGCGAGCTGGTCGCAGCCGGGCCAGGAGAAGCCCTTCGTGTCGGTCAACATCTCGCCGCGGCAGCTGCGCACCGGCGACCTCCCCGACGTCGTCGCCAGCGCCCTCCGCGCGACCGGCCTGCTGGCGGAACAGCTGCACCTGGAACTCACCGAGACCGCCGTGCTCGGCGACGAGGTGCAGGCCAGCGCCCTGCTGTCGCGGCTGCGCGCGACCGGCGTCAAGGTCTGGCTCGACGACTTCGGCACCGGCTTCTCCGGCCTCAGCCACCTGCGCCGCGTGCCGGTCGACGGGGTCAAGATCGACCGCAGTTTCGTCGCCGACGTGCTGCGCGATCCCGACGATCTCGCGTTGACCTCGGCGATCATCGCGATGGCGCATTCGCTCGGCATCACGGTCGTCGCGGAAGGCATCGAGGCCGAGGGGCAGTACGAGGTCCTGCGCGAGCGCGGCTGCGACCAGGGCCAGGGCTTCTGGCTCGGCCGCCCGATGCCCGCGCCGGAGATCCTGCGCAACTTCGCCGAGTAGGTTGCCGGCCGCGCGGTGGCGTACGCCGCCGGCCTGGGCGCGCGACTGAAATCTTTTTTTCCTCCTCGCGGCTCGGAAAAAAACTTTCAGCCGTCGCGCCGCGTCCGCCCGGTTTCCATCGCCGACCGGACCCTGCAAGGCAAAGCCGCGCAGGATCCCCGGCACGACCATCGCCCGCGAGCCAGAAGCGTCGCGAGCGACGAGCAATCCCGATCGCGCGCGCCCGCGCCACGCGCGTGTCGTCGCATGCGTCCCCGCGCTTCCCCCACAACGCCGCGCCGCAACCTCCCCGACGAGGGACCCCCGAACACCATCGCCGGCCTGATCTCCCCACGTCATCCGCACGCGATCACCGCAACCGCCGGCGCCGTGTCACGGCCGGGGCGTGACGGCCAACAGCTTTTTTCCGAGCAACGAGGAGGAAAAAAAGCTGTTGGTCGGCGCGCCCGAGGCCGGCGACGACAGCATCCGGCGCGGGGCGCGCGAAGCGCGTCAGAAGAAGTCGGCGACCAGGGTGGCGATGGTGCCGGACATCAGGGCTACGACGATGAGTTCGGCGATGCCGAGCGCCCACGCGATGGCCATCATCCGCCCGTCCCGCTCGATCAGCGCGATGCAGTAGAAGAGCAGGACGAAACCGAAGGGGTAGTTGGTGGCGGGCAGCGGCAGCGCCAGCAGGACGCCGAGCAGGACCAGCAGCAGACCGGTGAAGGCGCGCGCGAGCGGGTGATCGATCAGCACCCGGGTGCGCGGGTGGGTCAGCTTCTCGAGCCAGCCCAGCACGCGCGCGGTGCGTTTCTGGAAGCTCTGCATGAAGCGCCGCGACAGCGGCCGGCGGGCGATGAAGCCGGCGACCCACGGGTGCTCCATCTGCAGCATCAGCTGCACGCCGATCAGCGACACCAGCGGGCCGCTGATCGCGCCGGCGCCGATCGGCAGCGGCACGAAGGCCGGCAGCAGCACGATCAGCAGGAAGACGCCGAAGGCGCGTTCGCTGAAGCGGTCGAGCAGGTCGCCGATCGTGAAATCGGCGTCGCCCTCGTGGCCGGCGACGTCCTCGATCAGGGCGCGCGTGCTGAGTTCCATCGCCGCCGCCTACGCGGCCGCTTCCGCCGGCAGCCGGGAGACCAGCAGCTTGTCGATGCGCGCACCGTCGAGGTCGACCACTTCCATACGCCAGCCACTCCAGTCGAAGCTTTCGCCCGCATGGGGGATGCGGCCGAACCGGGCGATCACCATGCCGGCGGCGGTGTGATAGTCGTGTTCGTCCTCGCCCGGCAGCGCCTCCAGCGCCAGCAGCTCGCGCAGTTCCTCGGTCGACAGGCGGCCGTCGACGAGGAAGGAGCCGTCGGCGCGGGTCACGACCAGGCCGTCGCCGCTGGCGGCGTCCTCCTCGCTGGTCTGCACCCGGCCGAGCACCGCGTCGAACAGGTCGTTGGCCGAGACCATGCCCTGGATGTCGCCGTACTCGTCGACGACCAGGGCCAGGGTCTGCTGTTCCTCGCGGAAGATCTCCAGCAGCTTCAGGGCGTGGGTCGATTCGGACACGAACAGCGCCGGGCGCAGCTCGCGGAACAGGTCGGGCTTCTCCTCGCCGCGGGCGATCAGGCCGGTCAGCGACTTCACCTCGAGGATGCCGAGCACGTCGGTGTCGCTGCCGCGGTAGACCGGGTAGCGGGCGTACGGGGTCTCGCGCATCGCCGCGAGGTTCTCCTCGATGTCGGCGGCGGCATCGAGCCAGACGATGCGGGTGCGCGGCGTCATCAGGCCGGCGGTGCTGCGGTCGCCGAGGCGGAGCACGCGGTTGATCATCCGCTGCTCGTCGGCCTCGATGACGCCCTGCTCGGTGCTCTCGGCGACCAGCAGGCGGATTTCCTCTTCCGAGACCTGGCCGGCGGCGGTGCGGTTCAGGCCCAGCACGCGCAGGATCGTGCGCGTGCTCAGGCTCAGCAGCCAGACGAAGGGGCTGGCGATCCGCGCTACCCAGGACAGCGGCAGCGCGACGCCGCCGGCGATCTTCTCCGGCGCCAGCAGGGCGATGCGCTTGGGCACCAGTTCGCCGAGGATGATCGAGAAGTAGGTGATGATCGCGACCGCGGCGCTGGTGCCGAGGGCCTGGTTGACGTCGACCTCGAAACCGAGGCCGGCCAGCCAGGCCTGCAGGGCGTCGCCCACCGGGAAACGTTCCAGCCAGGCGGCGATGCGGTTGCCGATGCTCTCGCCGCCGAAGATGCCGGTCAGGATGCCGATCGAGGTGATGCCGACCTGCACGGTCGAGAGCAGGCGCTCCGGGTGTTCGGCCAGTTCCAGCGCGGTCCTCGCGCGGCGGCTCTGCTGGGCCAGCTGGCGCAGTTTCGGCTTGCGGGACGTGACGACGGACATCTCCGACATCGCGAAGAAGCCGTTGATCAGGATCAGCAGCAGGACGATCGAAAGTTCCAGGGTCATGGGCGCCGGCAGAGCCGACCGGGGTCTCCGAAAGGGGGAATGGCAGGGCGTGAACTATGCCACAGGGCGCTCTTCACCCCGGTCGTGACTCGCCGTGGGCGAAGCCGGACGGGTTAAACTTGCGCCCCCCGGGGCCGGGCCACCGGCCAGTCACAGGATCGCGCGCATGTTTTCCCTGCAAACCATCTTCGGCAAAGGCGACAAGTTCTACGGCCTCCTGGAGGCCAGCGCCGCTGCCGCCCGCGAGAGCGCGCGCGCCCTCGGGGAGCTGCTGGCGACGCCGCCGGCCCAGCGTTCGCTGGAGAAGTTCAAGCTGGCCCGCCAGCGCGAGAAGAACCTCGCGGCGCAGATCAGCGAGGAGCTGGTCAACACCTTCGTGACCGCGATGGAGCGCGAGGACATCGAGGCGCTGAGCAATGTCCTCTACAAGATCCCGAAAGTGATCGAGAAGTTCGCCGAACGCTATGCCTTCGCGCATGAACGCGTCGGCGACGTCGACTTCGTGCCGCGTGCGGCGATGCTCGAGCGCGCCTGCGCCGTGCTCGAGGAGATGGTCGGCCTGCTGCGCAAGGGCATGGCGCTGGAGACCACCAAGGCGCTGAACGACAAGCTGCAGGCGATCGAGGCCGAGGCCGACCGGCTGATCCTCGAGCTGTACCGGGAAGCCTATTCGGCCGAGACCGACCCGATGCGCTACCTGATCCTGAAGGACCTGTTCGAGATCCTCGAGAAGGCCATCGACCGCTGCCGCGACGCCGGCAACGTGATCTACCAGATCGTCCTGAAGAACGCCTGAGCCATGTCGACCGCGCTGCTCCTGGTGCTGGTCGTCATCCTGACGGCGCTGGTGTTCGAGTACATCAACGGCTTCCACGACACCGCGAACTCGATCGCGACGGTGGTGGCGACCAAGGTGCTGACCCCGACCCAGGCGGTGATGCTGGCGGCGTCGATGAACCTGGTCGGCGCCCTGATGGGTACCGCCGTCGCCAAGACCATCTCCGAGGGCATCCTCGACGCCCAGGTCGTCGAGATCAGCTCGCAGCTGATCATCTGCGCGCTGGCAGGCGGCATCGTCTGGAACCTGATCACCTGGTTCTTCGGCCTGCCGTCCTCGTCCAGCCATGCGTTGATCGGTGGCCTGGTCGGCGCCGGCCTGGCCGCCGGTGGCAATGACCTCAACGCCCTGATCTGGTCGCAGACCGCCGAGACCTGGACCCAGTCCAAGGGCATCCTGTGGAAGGTGCTGGTGCCGATGGTCACCTCGCCGGCGATCGGCTTCGTGCTCGGCCTGGTGGTGATGGGCGGGCTGATGGCGGTGATCAGCTCGATGAACGGGGCCGGTGGCTGGCTGGCACGGATCTCGCGCCCGCGCTGGGTCAACGCGCTTTTCGGCAAGGCGCAGATCGTCAGCGCCGCCTACATGGGCTGGGCGCACGGCACCAACGACGCCCAGAAGACGATGGGCATCATCGCGCTGGCCCTGATCGGCGCCGAGGCGGCGGGCACGCTCGACGACCTGCCGGCCTGGCTCGCGTTCCTGCATCCGGGCGAAGGGGACGGCATCGCCACCTGGATCATCGTCACCTGCGCGCTGGTGATGGCCGCCGGTACCGCCGCCGGCGGCTGGCGCATCATCAAGACGCTCGGCCACAAGATGGTGAAGCTGCACCCGATCCACGGCTTCGCGGCCGAGACCAGCTCGGCGACGGTGCTGTCGCTGGCGGCGCATTTCGGCATGCCGGTGTCGACCACCCACAGCATCTCGACGGCGATCATGGGCGTGGGCTTCGCGAAGAACCCACGGGCGCTGAAGCTGCGGGTCATCGAGCGCATCGTCTGGGCGTGGATCCTGACGATTCCGGCGGCCGGCCTGATCGCATGGCTGATGTTCCGCGGCCTGCGCGCGCTCGGCTGGGCCTGAGCCGGGCCCTCACGGCGCCCTCCGCGCGGGCGGTGCTGCTCGCCGCCGGGCCGCTGCTGTTCCTCGCCGGCCTGCTGGCGACGCCGATCCTCGCCCACCTGCTGCCCAGGCCGCTGGCGCAGACGCTGGCCCTCTGGCTGCTGCCGCTGGGCCTGGCGGCCGTGGCTGCGCGGGCGCTGCGGCAGCGGGCCGCCGACCTGCTCGCGATCGGCTGGGGCGCGCTGCTGCTGGTTTTCGCCGGGCCGCTGCCGGTGCTGGCCACCGTGGTTCTGGCCGCGGCGGCGCTGGTGCTCGGGCATGCACTGCTGCCGCGGCGGCCGCCGGAGTTGCGGATCGCGGTCGGGCTGGCGCTGGTCGCGGGCGCGCTCGGCTGGCTGCTGGCGCTGCCGGTGCACCGGGCGATCGTGTACTGGCCGCTGCTGCTGGCGCTGGCCGGCTGGCGCTGGCGCCTGCTCGCGACCGAGGCGCGTGCGCTGACGGGCGGCTGGCGGGTGGCGGTCGATGCCGCGCCCGGCGCGGCGACCGTGGCGATCGCCACACTGGGCCTGCTGAGCACGGCGGCCTGGCTGCCGACCCTGGAATTCGACGACGTCGTCTATCACCTGGCGCTGCCGGCGCAGCTGCAGCAACTCGGCGCCTACCGCTTCGACGCGCAGTCGCAGATGTGGGCGCTGGCGCCGTGGGGCGGGGACGTGTTGCACGGCGTCGTGCAGGTGCTCGCCGGCGGCGAAGGGCGGGGCGCCCTCAATGCGCTCTGGCTGCTGCTGCTGGCGACGCTCGGCTTCCGGCTCGTGCGCGCGGTCGGCGAGGACGCCGCCGGTGGCTTCGCCGGGGTGGCGCTGATCGCCTCGGTGCCGACGCTGCTGTGGCTGGTCGGCGGCATGCAGGCCGAACTGCCGTCCGCTGTGCTGGCGATGGCGATCGCGCTGCAGCTCGCGGTGCCGCCGGGAGAGCGCGGCGGATGCGGCGACGGCGGCGAAGGCGAGCGCCGCCGGCTGTTCGCGCTGGCGGTGCTCGCCGGTGGCCTGATGACCATCAAGGCCAGCAATGTGCTGCTGGCACTGCCGCTGGCGAGCTGGTGGCTCGCGGTGGCCGCGCGCCGCCTGCCGTGGCGGTGGCTGCCGGCCGGCCTGGGCGTGCTGCTGCTGGTGGGTGGGTCCAGCTACGTCTTCGCGTGGGGGCTGAGCGGTAACCCGCTGCTGCCGCTGTTCAACGACGTGTTCCCGAATGCGATCGCCGGCGGCAGCGGTCTGGACCGGCGCTGGCTCGTCGGCTTCGGCCCGGATCTGCCGTGGCGGATCGCCTTCGAGACCGACCGCTATGTCGAAGCCTTCCCCGGCGGTGCCGGCTTCCTGCCGGTCGTGCTCGCCGGCGGCGCCGTCGCCGCGCTGGCCATGCGGCGGACGCGCGCGCTGGCGCTGGCGGCGATCGCCGCCTGGGTGCTGGCGATGCTGCCGATGCAGTACGCACGCTACGCGCTGCCGGCCAGCCTGCTGCTGGTGCCGGCCCTGGTCGCGGGAACCCGGGCGCTGGCCGGTGGCCGCGCCGGAATGGCGATGCTGGGCCTGGTGCTGGTGGCGAACCTGGCCTTCTTCGCCAACGGCTCGTGGATCTGGCGCGCCGGCGCGGTGAAGCGGCTGCTCGACCCGCGCGACGGCGGCGTCGTCGGAATCCACCGGGACTTCCTGCCCGAACGCATGCTCGGACCGCTGCTGCAGGGCCGCGACGACGTGCGCCTGCTGGTCGTCGGCCCGGAGCCGGCGATCGCCGAATTCGGCGGCCGTGCCTTCGCCGGCTCGCGCTACGACCTCGAACTCGCGGCGGCGATCACCGCGGCTGCGGAAGATGGCTCAGCCGCGGCCTGGTCGGCGCTGTTCGTGGAGTTCGGTTTCACCCACCTCAGCCTGCGGCCGGGGCTGACCCCGTCGCTCGATGCCGCGCTGCCGGCGATCGGCGGCGAACCCGAGGCGGCGCTCGGGGTGATCGAACTGTGGCGGCTGCCGGTGGCGCCCGGGGCGCGCGACCTGATGCGCGAGCGGGACGGCAGGCGCGCGTTACCGCTGCCGGCAGGCAACAGCGATCGCGGCTGAAGCCGCTCCTACAAGGGGGCGGGTGGGGTCAGAGGAGGTCGCCGCCGGCGGAGAGCATCTTCTCCATCTGGTCGCCGAGGCCGCCGATCTCGAGCACGAGACGGTCGATCTCGGCGGCCGTCAGGGTGTCGTAGGGACGGTTCTCGCAGAGCTGCAGATAGGGCACCGAATCGAGTTCGCCGAGCGCGAGATAGCCGACCCGGCTCTGCCAGTTGAAGGACAGCATCCTGCGCGCATCGATGCCCGTCATCGGCGCGATCACCGTGCTGACGCGCAGGTACGGACGCTCGTCCTCGCCGACCAGTTCCGACAGGAAGATGCTCTGGTGGCGCTTGCCGCCGTTGAGCGAAAGCTGCACGCAGACGAGGTAGGGCTCGCTCGCGGTGAGCTTGTACTTGCCCTGGAGGAAGCTGCGGATCGACTCGAAGTTCTGCATGGCGGCATCGTCGGGCGTTCGCGGGTCGCTATTCTAACCGCATGCCACGCCAGCCGACCCCGCCGAAAGGCCGCGATTCCCGCGCCGCGATCCTCGCCGCCGTGCGCGCGGTGCCGGCCGGCGCGGTCGCCGGTTATGGCGAGATCGCCCGTCGCGCCGGCCTGCCCGGGCGTGCCCGCCTGGTCGCCCGCATCCTCGCCGAGGGCGGCGACCCCGGACTGCCCTGGCACCGCGTGCTGCGCAGCGACGGCCGCATCGCCTTTCCGCCCGGCAGCGAAGGCTATGACGAACAGGTGCAGCGGCTGCGCGCCGAGGGCGTGGCGGTCGAAGCGGGGAGGGTGCGGGGACAGCGCGCGGCGGCGACGCTCGACGAACTGCTCTGGAAGCCGTGAGGACAGAAACGAGAAACGAGGAACGAGAAACGAGTAGGAGCGGCTTCAGCCGCGATCGATCCAACGCGCGCAAGCGCGCGTCCGCGCCACAAGGCGCGGGCCTTCACTCGTTTCTCGTTCCTCGTTTCTCATTTCTCGCTTCTGTTCCCACGGCTTCGGGCAAACTATCCCGACCTCCCGCAAGGCCCCACCCATGCCCCCGATCCCCCCGCTGACGATGAAACTGCTCTGGGCGGTCGCGGCGATGCTGATCCTGCCCTATGCGCTGCCGCCATCGATCCTGGTGCAGATGGTCATGTGGCCGCTCGGGGACTGGGTGTTCGGGGTCGACAGCGGCCAGGCGCTGCCGTCGTTCATGCCGTGGCAGCTGCTCACGCACGTGCTCTACAACCCCGGCGTCGGTGGCGTGCTGTTCGTCGGCCTGACCCTGTTCTTCTTCGGTTCCGCACTGGAAGCGACCTGGGGCGAACGGCGTTACGGCCTGTTCCTGCTCGCGGTCGTGATCGGTGGCGGCATCATCGAGCTGCTGGTGCTGTCGATCTGCGTGCGCGCCGGCTGGACGCCGTTCCATCCGGTCACCGGTGCCAGCGCGGTGATGTACGGCATCCTGTTCGCCTGCGCGTATCTCGATCCGAACCGGCGCGTGATGCTGTTGATCCCGCCGATCCCGATGAAGATGTGGGTGCTGGTCGCGGTGTTCACCGCGCTCGAACTGCTGTTCGGCATCTTCGGCTCGATCAACGGCGTCGCCCACGTCGGCTTCCTCGGCGGCATGCTCGCCGCGTGGCTGCACATCCGCTATTGGCGCGGCCAGCCGCCGTTCCGCCCGCGCGGCCCGAAGCGCCCGAACCTGCGCTCCGTGAACTGATCGAGATCGTAGGAGCGGCTTGTAGGAGCGGCTTCAGCCGCGATCCCTACCTCCTGAACTGCAGGAAATCCGGACTCGCCACCAGCCGCAACGCATCCAGCCGCGGCCGCGCCGTCGGAATCGCCGCGAGCACGGCCTCGCGCTCGGCCTCGAGCGCGGCGATCTCCTCGGTGCGCACGCCCGGATTGACGCGGGCGAGGGCGCGCAGGCGGGCGACGCCCGCGTCGAGCGCCGTGCGCGCGGCCGCCAGCGCGGTGTCGATGCGCGCGGCCGCGGCTTCGGCGGCAGCGGCGCGGGCCGCCTCGAGCATCGGCGGCACCAGCGCCGCGAGCACCTTGCGCTGCGGGCCGAGGTCGAACACGCGGTCGCCGGCGCGGTGGCGTGCGCGTTCGCCGGGCGCGAAGTCGGGGCGGCGCTGCAGCTTCGTGTCGATCGCGACCGCGACCGGCGCCGGCGGCAGCCAGCGGGCGATGTCCAGCCCCGGCGGGGCGACGCATTCGAGCACGTGTAGCGCTTCCAGGATCACC
Organism: Arenimonas composti TR7-09 = DSM 18010; assembly: GCF_000426365.1. Lineage (GTDB taxonomy): Bacteria > Pseudomonadota > Gammaproteobacteria > Xanthomonadales > Xanthomonadaceae > Arenimonas > Arenimonas composti. The sequence continues at coordinate 47,220 of NZ_AUFF01000013.1, forward strand.
GTGCGCGGCGGCAGCGCGTCGTCGACCAGCAGGGCGGCATTGCCGGTCTCGCCCGACAGCAGCAGGTCGAGCGCCGACAGCAGCAGCGGGTGGTCGTCGCGCAGGTAGAGCAGGTCGTCGCGGGACAGCGCGAGTTCGCGCTGCAGGGTGGCCTGGCGAGGCCCGGACTTGAGTTCCTCGAAGCCGTCGACGGTCAGGTGCTCGGGATCCAGCAGCCACATCCCCGAAGACAGCGGCTCGTGGTGCACGCCGAAGGCCTCGAGCAGGCGCAGCGGGAAGTCGTCCATCGCCGCATGCGCATCGTCGTCGCGCAGCGCCCGCAGCAGGGCGTCGTCGCCGGCGCGGCGGCTGCCGAGTTCGAGCAGGCGGTCGCGGCCCTCGGCGATGATCCGCGCCAGTTCGGCGTGCTTCGCGCGGCTGCGCGCGATCAGTTCCGACAGCGCCGGTTCGCGCGCCTCGGCATCGGTCGCGGCCAGCTGCAGCAGTTCGGCGGCGAACGCGCGCAGCAGCTCGCGGCCGTCGGCGAGCACGTTGCGGAACGCGTCCAGGCCTTCGTGCAGCCAGCGCAGCAGCACTTCCTGGGCGCTGCCCTCGACCGCGGCCACATGCAGGTGCACATCGCCGCGCTGGCCGATGCGGTCGAGGCGGCCGATGCGCTGTTCCAACATGTCCGGATGCAGCGGCAGGTCCCAGAAGATCAGGTGCTGGGCGAACTGGAAGTTGCGGCCCTCGGCGCCGATCTCGCTGGCGACCAGCAGGCGCGCGCCTTCCGGATCGGCGAAGTAGGCGGCGTTGCGGTCGCGCTGCAGCAGGTTCATGTCTTCGTGGAAGCGGGCGACGGCGATGCCGCTGCGCAGGCGCAGGGCTTCCTCGAGGGCCTGCACCTTGGCGCGCGAGCGGCACAGCAGCAGCGCCTTCGCCGGGGCGATGGCCTCGAGCAGGGCCAGCAGCCAGTCGGTGCGCGGATCGCGGGCGAAGTCGTGCGCCGGTTCGTCGTCGGTCTCGCCGGTGTCGTGCGCGAACTCGGCGCGCAGGCGGCCGAGCACGGTCGGGTCCTCCGGCGCCGGCAGCGACTGCAGGTCGACGAGTCGGCGCGGGAAGCCGCCGACCCCGGCGAGGGCGCCGTCGTCGTCGCCGGTGGCGCGGCGGTTGCGCACCATCACCCGGCCGGTGCCGTGGCGGTCGACGAGGTCGGCGAGCAGCGCCTCGCGCGCGCTGCGGTCGCGGACGTCGTCGTCGGCGCCGTCGCCGCCGGCGATGTGCACGAGCCGCTGCGCCAGCGTCTCGCCGTCGTCGCCGAACAGGGCCGCCAGGTCCTGCACGTCCTGCGCGGTCAGCGCTTCGCCGCCGGCGAGCCGCCCGGCCAGCGCCGACAGTTCGACATAGCGGGCGGACTCGGCGCGGAAGGCCTCGAGATCGGTGTAGCGCGCCGGGTCGAGCAGGCGCAGGCGGGCGAAATGGCCGCCGAGGCCGAGCTGTTCCGGGGTCGCGGTCAGCAGCAGCAGGCCCGGCGTGCGCCGGCTCAGCGCCTCGACCAGGGCATAACCCGGACTGACGAATTCCGGCGTCCACACCAGGTGGTGCGCCTCGTCGACCAGCAGCAGGTCCCAGCCGGCGGCCAGCGCCTGCTTCGCGCGCTTGTCGTGCGAGGCCAGCCAGTCGACCGAGGCGATCACGCACTGGTCGTCCTCGAACGGGTTGGCTTTCGGCTCGGTGAGTTCCAGCGACTCGCAGCGCTCCTCGTCGAAGATCGCGAACGCCAGGTTGAAGCGACGCAGCAGCTCGACGAACCACTGGTTGACCAGCGATTCCGGCACCAGCACCAGCACCCGCCGCGCGCGGCCGCTGGCGAGTTGCTGGGCGGCGATCAGGCAGGCCTCGATCGTCTTGCCCAGGCCCACCTCGTCGGCGAGCAGCAGCCGCGGCGGCCGCCGTTCGGCCGCCATCGCCGCGACCCGCAGCTGGTGCGGGATCAGGTCGATGCGGGCGCCGAGCACGCCCCAGCCCGGATGCGCGCGCGCGTCGGCGCGGCGCTGCAGGCACTCGCGGCGGAATTCGAACTGGTCGTTGCGGTCGACGCGGCCCGACAGCAGCCGCGAATCGGCCTGCGACACCGGCTGCTCGGCATCCAGCTCGCCTTCGGCGTGCACGCGGCCGCCGGCGTGGTAGTGGATCAGCGTCTCGCGCAGTTCGGCCTGCTCGACGACGAGCTCCTCGCCGCCGATGCGCACGCGCTCGCCGGGGCGGAACACCGCCCGCAGCAGCGGCGCCGAGCCGAGCGCGTACATGCGCACGACGCCGCTGCCGGTGAAGACGATCTGCACCTGGCGGCCCGCGAGCCGCAACACCGTGCCCAAGCCGAGTTCGGGCTCGGCGCTGGAGAACCAGCGCTGGCCGGGAGCGAACGCGTTCATCTCAGCGCCACAGCGCGACCTGTTGCGCCGGCGGCCGCACCATCGCCTGGCCGGCCCTGCAGCCATAGGCCTCGGCGAAGGCGGGCAGGTTCGACAGCGGCCCGTTGACCCGCCACTTCGGCGGCGCGTGGTCGGTCGTGGCCTGGGCGCGGGCGAGCGCGGTCGGCTCGTCCTGGCGCGCCCAGATCGCCGCCCAGCCGGCGAAGAACGCCTGTGCGTCGGCCGGGCTCACCGGCCCCTGCGCGTTCAGCGCCGCCCAGGCGATCTCGACGCCGGCGAGGTCGGCCTGGTTCTGCACGAAGCTGCGGGTGGCATTGACCTTGGTCGCGCCGCCGGCGGCGGAATAGGCGCCGTACTGCGCCAGCAGCGGGGTGACGCGCTGGTTCCAGGCGGCGGCATCGGCGCCTTCGAAGCCGGTGAGGCCGATCATCATCTGCTGCGCGATCAGCGCACCGAGACCGCCGTAGCCGGCGGCATTGCCGCTGTCGTCGAGCAGCGGCGTCTGCAGCGCGGCGGCGGTAACGACCAGGCGGTTCTCGGCCGGCATCAGCGCCACCAGCGGCTGCCACTGTTCGGCCGGCCACGCGAACTGCGCGCGCACCGGCGCGTACTTCATCAGCCAGCGGCGCAGGTGCAGCACGTTGCCGACGAAGTCGTCGCGCTCGAACTTCAGCTCGGCGAACACGTTCTGCGGCAGGTCGCGGCCGACCTGGATGTTCATCGTGCGCAGGCGCTCGGCAGCGCGGGCGCGGCCTTCCTCGCTGAGCCACGTCGCATTGCCGACCGCGGCGACGGCGGCGGTGCGCACCGCCTCGGCGATCTCGCGGCCGCGCTGCTGGCGCGGCAGCGGCAGGAAGCGTTCGACGTACACGGCGTCGAGCAGCTCCGGCACATGCGCCTCGAGCAACTGGCGCGCACGCACGACCCGCGGCGTCGACTGGTCCTGGCCCGAGAGCTGGGCGTCGTAGAGCTGCAGCCACGGCTCGCGGAAACCGCGGCCGAGCGCCGGCGCCAGGTCGCGGGCGATCTGCGCCCGCAGGTACACCTTCCACTGTTCCGGCGGCAGCGTCTTGATCAGGCGGTCGACCGTGGTCAGGAAGGCCGGACCGGCGATCGCCACGTAGTCGGCACGCAGCCCGTGCGCCTGCAGCAGCGCGCGCAGGTCGAAACCGCCGGCGACCTTCTGCGCCTCGTCGATCGCCAGGATCTGGAACGGGGTGCCGGTCGCGGTGGCCTGCGCCAGCTGCAGCTCGATGGTCGCCACCTGCGCGGTCTGCGCCGGCAACTGCGCCTCCGGCGCGCCGAGCTGGCGCAGCCAGGCGCCGAGCGCCTGCCCGTACTGCTGGCGGATCGTCGCCGCCTCGGCGTCGGCGGCCGTGTAGAAGGCGGCATCCGGCAGGCCGATGCCGCCGGGCGCCAGCTGCGCGTAGGGGCGGCCAGTGACGTCGCGCAGCACCTTCACGTCGACCAGCACCGGGAAGCCGGCAGCGTGCAGCGCGGCGATCGCCGGGCCGATGTCGCGGGTGCGGCGGATGCGGTCGACGATCGCCAGCAACGGCTGCAGCGGCTTGATCCCGGCGGCCTCGATCGCCGCCTCGTCCTGGGCGCTGGCGAAGAAATCCGCCAGTTCCGCCCCCACCGCCGCACCTTCCGGCGCCGTCGTGCCGTTGAGGATCTGGTCCCGCTGCGCCATCCCGGCCGCATTCAGCTGGTTCCAGCGGCTGTAGCGCTCGGTCCCCGCCGGCAGCGGATTCGCCGCCAGCCAGCCCGCATTGACGTGACCGTAGAAGTCCGTGCACGCCGCCGGCGGCGCCGGCGCCCGCTGCGCCGCGACGGCACCGGTGGCGAGGGTCAGGAGCAGGGCGGCAGCGAGGCGGGCTTTGGGCATCGGGGGTCGGGACGGAGGCGGTGGGGTCGGGATTCTAGCCCTCCGGCGGTGAAGCGAGTAACGAGTGGAGAGCAACGAGTAACGAGTGAAGGCGCCCGGGCGGGGCCCGGGAAGGGCAGGGCGGCGATTCAGTCGCGCAGGCGGCGACGGTAGGTCGTCAGCAGACGACTGGTTTCGTCGACAAGGCCGAGGGCCGACGGCGTGCTCGCTTCATGCAGCCAACCCAGGCGAATGGCGAGGAGCAATTGGGTGTGAAGTTCGGCGAGCGAACCCTGCGCGATCGCCAGGAAGTTCGCCTTGTCGCGCCGCGACTCCCGCGTCCAGCCTTCCGCGATGTTCGACACCACCGAAACCGCGGCGCGCGTCAACTGCGCGCGCAGGCCGTATCGCTCGAAAGGCGGGAGCGATGCCGCCAGCCGATAGCACGTTTCGGCCAGGTCGAAGGCCTTCTGCCAGATGATCGCGTCACGATAGTGCATGTGATCGACGATGCCGGAACCGCACAACGGCGCGAATGAGCAAGCCGCGCGCCGAATGGTACGAATTCCCCTCGACCCACCACGGCCCACAAGCCACGCCCCCGCTGGCGCAGCCAGCGAGCCCCCACTCGTTACTCGTTACTCTCCACTCGTTCCTCCAAAAAACAGCGGCCCGAGTCTCCCCGGGCCGCCGAAGAAGTCGAACGGAGCGACGAGTTACCAGATCCGCACCGCGCTCTCGCCGTCGCGCACCATCGCGCTGCCGGCCTCGCAGCCGAAGGCGGCGGCGAACTGCGGCATGTTCGACGGGGCGCCGATCGCGCGGAAGTTGCCCGGGGCGTGCGGGTCGGTGACCAGGCGCACGCGCAGGTTCTCCGGCGCGTAGTTGCGGCGCCACACGGTGGCCCAGTTCAGGAAGAAGCGCTGGTCCGGGGTGTAGCCGTCGATCTCGCCGACACGCTTGTTCTCCAGCTCGCGCTGTAGGGCGTCGTAGGCGATCGCGAGGCCGCCGAGGTCGGCGATGTTCTCGCCGAGGGTCAGGTTGCCGTTGACCGGCAGGTCGTCGATCGAGCGGTACTCGTCGAACTGGCGCACGAGCTGGCCGGTGCGCTCCTTGAAGCCGGCGGCGTCGGCCTCGGTCCACCAGTTCACCATGTTGCCGGCGGCGTTGAAGCGGGCGCCCTGGTCGTCGTAGCCGTGCATCATCTCGTGGCCGATCACCGCGCCGATGCCGCCGTAGTTCAGGGCGTCGTCGGCGTTCACGTCGAAGAACGGCGGCTGCAGGATCGCCGCCGGGAACACGATCTCGTTGGCCAGCGGGTTGTAGTAGGCGTTGACCGTCTGCGGGCTCATGCCCCATTCGCTGCGGTCGACCGGCTTGCCGATCTTGGCGATGTTCCAGCGGTAGTTGAACTCGTTGGCGGCGATCACGTTCGCGAGATAGCTGGTGCGGCTGGTCTCGAGGCCGCTCCAGTCACGCCACTTGTCCGGGTAGCCGATCTTCGGGGTGAACGCGGCCCACTTCTCCAGCGCCTGGGCGCGGGTCTCGTCGCTCATCCACGCCAGGTTCTCGAGCCGCGCTTTCAGCGCCGCGCTGAGATTGGCGACCAGCTGCTGCATGCGTTCCTTGGCTTCCGGCGAGAAGGCCACGCGCACGTATTCCTGGCCCAGCGCCTCGCCCATCTGGCCGTTGATGGTGTTGAGCACGCGCTTCCAGCGCGCCTGCAGTTCCTGCTGGCCGTTGAGGGTCTTGCCGTAGAACTCGAAGTTGGCCTGCACGAAGGCGCTCGACAGGAACGGCGCGGCGCCGTCGACGGTCTTGAAGCGCAGGTAGGCCTGCCAGGTCTCGACCGGCACGTCGGCCAGCATCGCGTTCACGGCCTGGTGGAACTGCGGCTGCGCCAGCGAGAACTTCGCCGGGGCCTCGAGGCCCTGCGACGCGAAGAAGTCGCTCCACGGGAAGTTCGGCGTCATCGCGTCGGCGTCGGCGACGCTCACCGGGTTGTAGTACAGGCCGATGTCGCGCGACAGCTCCTCGCTGGAGTTCGAGGCTTCGGCGAGGCGGGTCTCGAACGCCATCACCTGCTGCGCCTGCGCCGCGGCTTCCTCGGCGCTGCTGCCGGAGAGCTCGAGGATGCGGGCGATATGGGCGACGTAGGCCTCGCGGATCGCCGCCTTGTCGGCGTCGAAGTAGTAGCCCTTGTCGGGCAGGCCGAGGCCGGCCTGGGTGGCGTAGGCGATGTTCATCGACGAATCGGCGAAGTCGGCCTCGGCGCCGAAGCCGAACACGTAGCCGTTGCCCTTGGCGTACTGGCTGCGCAGGAAGCCGGCGATGGACTCCGCGCCGTCCAGGCTGGCGATCTCGTCGAGGATCGGCGACAGCGGGGCGATGCCGGCGGCCTCGATCGCCGCCTCGTCCATGCCGGTCGCCCAGACGTCGCCGATCAGCTTGGCGGTGCCGGTGGCGTCGCTGCGGGCGCCGAGCTGCTCGGCGAGCTGGTGCTGGATCTCCAGCGAACGCTCGGCCAGCGACTCGAAGCTGCCCCAGGTCGTGCGGTCGCCCGGCACCGGGTTGGCGGCCAGCCACTTGCCGTTGACGTGCGCGTTGAGGTCGGTGCAGACGTCGACGGACGGATCGACGTCGGCGGCACTGAAGGAAATGCTCGGGGTGGTCGCGGTGACCGTCGGCGCGGCATCGGCCGGCGCGGCGGCGACCGCGGCGGGATCTTCCTTGGCCGGGCAGCCGGTCAGGACGGCGGCGATCGCGACGGCGAGGCCGAGGGGCTTGAGGATTCGGTTCACGAGACACTCCAGGCCCGGGCGGGCCGTTCGATACGGGAAAGGGGCCGGCCGGCGGCCGGGCGTCCCGATTCTCCGCCGGTCGGGTGGGGGCAGCATAGCCCGGAGGTCATGGGGGCGAGGAACGAGTGGAGAGTAACGAGTAACGAGTGGGAGGCCGCGCTGTACGGGCTCCGGCGAGGTTCGTCCGGCCCTGGCTGCGGGCGATGGAGACGATGAGGCTCGGATGTCTGACGGCAGATCTTTTCGTTCGGCCGGATCGAGCAGAGTCCCCGACGCTCACTCTCCGATATCGACCTCGACCGCCGCCGACACCACCGACCCGTGCCGCACCCGCAGCGTGTAGTTGCCGGCGTGCGCGAACGCCTCCGGCCCAAGGACCCGCGACACGCCCAGGCCGCTGCCGGCCGCGAGCGTGAAGCCGTCCTCGTCCTCCGGCCCCGGCAGCGGTGCCAGCGTCGTCACCGTGCCGTCGGGCGCCCGGCGCCCACCGCCGACGCGAACGGCAATGCGACCAATGCCCTGCGCGCGACCGTGTTCACTTACGACCTGACCCGGGTGGACACCCCCGATTACATGGCGCGCTGGGGCTCGGGCCATCGCGGCAACGGCGACAGCTATCCCAACGAGTACCACCGTCCGCAGGTGAAGGCGGTCATCCACCAGCAGGGCGAGACCTTCACCAACGAGATCGAGGACTTCGACCGCTTCGCGCTGCCGACCCGCGTCACGCGCCACAGCAGCCTCGGGTTCTCCCGGACCGACCTCACCGACTATCTGGACGACAGCAACACGGCGTCGAAATGGGTGGTCGGGCTGGGCGCCCGTTCGACCAATGTGGACCTCGGCCTGGTCACTGCCGAAACGAGCTATCACACGGCCTCGCTGCTGCCGCACCAGAGCTTCTGGCCGCACCTGGTCACCAACGTCGCGCCGGACGTGCAGCAGACCCTGACCTGGTACGCCAATGGCGAGCTGCACACGGTGAAGGACGGCAACGACAACCTCACGACCTTGTCGGACTGGTACCGCGGCGTGCCGCGCGCGATCGACTACCCGGACGGCACCGACCACGCGGCGCTGGTGAATCCGCTCGGGCAGATCACCCGCATCACCGACCAGAACGGCTGGGCGACGAACTACACGTACGACGCGCGGGGCTTGCTGGCCAGCATTGCCTACCCGACCGGCGACAGCGTCGCCTGGAACACGACGACGCTGGACTTCGTGCGCACGACGTCCACCGAGTACGGCCTGCCGGCCGGCACCTGGCGGCGGACGGTCGCCACCGGCAACGGCCGCAAGGTGACGTGGTTCGACGCGCTCTGGCGGCCGGTGCTGACCCGCGAGTACGACACCGCGAATCCGACCGGCACCCAGCGCTTCAACGCGACGGTCTACGACGACAGCGGCCGCCCGGTGTTCAGTGCCTACCCGCGCGCGACCGCGGCCAGCCTCGCCAGCTTCACCGACGGCGTCCGCACCGAATACGATGCCCTGGGCCGCACCACCCGCGTGCTTCAGGACTGGGAGGAGAACAACCCGGCGCTGCCGGACCACAACCGCCTGATCACGCTGACGGAGTACCTTGCCGGGTTCGAGATCCGGGTCACCAACCCCCGCGGCAAGCAGACCACCACCCGCTACTTCGCCTGGGACCAGCCCGACACCTCGATGCCGGAGGAGATCCTGGCGCCGCTGGGCGTGCGCACCGAAATCCGCCGCGATGCCCTCGGCCGCACGGACCGCGTGCGCCGCTACGGCGCCTGGGACGGCACGACGACCTCGGTCGACCGCACCTACCGCTACAACGAACAGGGCCTGCTCGAGCGCCGCTGGTCGCCCGAGGAGCGGATGACCTACTTCGACTACGACCTCGCGGGAAATCTTTCCGCCAGCTACCAGTGCGGCAGCAGCACCGACAGCGCCTGCGGCTGGGTCCCCGGCGGCGGCTGGACGACCGATGTCACCACGCGGACGTATGACGCAATGAACCGGCTGACGCTGGTCGACTACCCGGCCGGCACCACCGACGTCGCCACGACCTACACGCTCGATGGCCTGCCCGAGACGATCACCGCCGGCAGCGTCGTGCAGGAATACGCGTACAACCGCCGCCGCCTGCTGGTCAGCGAACGCCTGAGCGGCGTCGACGCGATCGACTGGACGACCGAATACGGCTACACCGCCAACGGCCACCCGGCCAGCCTGGAGTACGCCGACGGCCACGTCGTGAACTACGCGCCGAACGCACTCGGCCAGCCGACCCAGGCCGGCACCTACGCGACCGGGGTGCAGTACTTCCCGAACGGCGCGATCAGGCAGTTCAGCTACGGCAACGGGATCATCCACGTGCTGACCCAGAACGCACGCGGGCTGCCGGAGACCAGC
>NZ_AUFF01000014.1 GCF_000426365.1 Arenimonas composti TR7-09 = DSM 18010
GATGAGCCCGGGGCCCGCGATTTCGCCGCAGGCGGAATCGTGGGGTTGTTCCGCGAATGCGGAACAACGCTGGGGCGCGCCGAAGGCACGGGGGATTGGGAGTGAAGACAGGGACCCGCGATTTCGCGGAGGCGAAGCCGGAGCGGAATCGTGGGCGCCTTTTTGGCTTCGCCAAAAAAAGGCGGTGGCCCCGCCGGCTTGTCCCGGCACCCGCATCAGTCGATACCGTTGCTGCCTTCCGGCCCTGGCGGAGTTTTCGACCTGGCGTCGCGGGAGGCCGACGGGGCCACCATTGAAGCGTCCGGGCGCCGCCTGGGCGGTCCGGGGATCACCCGGCGAGGCCGGGCGACGTGAAGATGGCGGAGAGAGAGGGATTCGAACCCTCGATACGGGGTTTAGCCGTATACACACTTTCCAGGCGTGCTCCTTCAACCACTCGGACATCTCTCCGCAGAGAACACCGGTTGAAGCGAGCCGGAAAGTCTACCGGTGGCGGCGAGCGTGGACAAGCGCGGCCGCGTCGTGCTGGCCGGGGGGCGGGGCGGTTGGCACAATGGCCCGGCCGTTCTCCCTGCCGTAGATCCCCATGTCCTATCTCGTCCTCGCCCGCAAATGGCGCCCGCGCCGCTTCGCCGAACTGGTGGGGCAGGAGCACGTCGTGCGGGCGCTGACCAATGCGCTGGACACCGGCCGGGTGCACCACGCCTTCCTGTTCACCGGTACCCGCGGCGTCGGCAAGACGACGATCGCGCGCATCTTCGCCAAGTCGCTGAACTGCGAGCGTGGCAGCGGCGCCGAGCCCTGCGGCGAATGCGGCGCCTGCGTGGACATCGACGCCGGCCGCTTCGTCGACCTGCTGGAGATCGATGCCGCCAGCAACACCGGCGTCGACAACGTCCGCGACCTGATCGACAGCGCCCAGTACATGCCGGCGCGCGGCCGCACCAAGGTCTACCTGATCGACGAAGTGCACATGCTGTCGAAGTCGGCCTTCAACGCGCTGTTGAAGACGCTGGAGGAGCCGCCGGGGCACGTGAAGTTCCTGCTCGCGACCACCGACCCGCAGAAGTTGCCGGTGACGGTGCTGTCGCGCTGCCTGCAGTTCAACCTGCGTCGGCTCGAGCCGGCGCAGATCCGCGGGCAGATGCGCAGGATCCTCGACGCCGAGGGCATCGCCGCCGAGGACGGCGCGATCGCGCTGCTGGCGCGCGCCGCCGACGGCAGCCTGCGCGACGGCCTTTCCCTGCTCGACCAGGCGATCGCCTACACCGGCGGCCGGCTCGACGAGCCGGCGGTCAACGCGATGCTCGGCACCGTCGACCGCGGCCAGGTCGGGGGCTTGCTCGCGGCGCTGGCCGACGGCGACGGCGCCGCGCTGCTGGCGCGGGTCGAGGAGCTGGCGGCGTATTCGCCGGACTACGGCCACCTGCTCGACGACCTCGCGACCGCGCTGCACCAGGTCCAGCTGCAGCAGCTGGTACCCGGTACCGTGGCGAGTGACGGCGAAGGCGTCGATGCCGCCGCGCTGGCCGGCCGCCTGGCGCCGGAACTCGTGCAGCTCTGGTACCAGATGGCGGTGACCGGACGCCGTGACCTCGGCCTGGCGCCGAGCCCGCGTACCGGCTTCGAGATGAGCCTGCTGCGCATGCTGGCGTTCCGGCCGGCGGGCGTGGCCGGCAGCTCCGGCGGCGGCCGCGCGGCGGCCAACGTGACCGGTCCCGCCGGCGGCGGCGCGACCCCGGCCGCCACCGCGACGGCGGGCCCGACCCCGGCGCGCAGTCCGGTGACTGCAACGCCGCCCGCTGTCGGGCATTCGACCGCAGCCGCACACGGCGTCGAACGTCCGGCGGTTCCCGCGATGCCCGCGCCTCCGCCCGCCGCGCCATCCCCAGCGGTGACCGTCCCCGGGCGCCGGATCGCGGATGTCGAGGCCTGGCTGGACCTGGTCGCCAACGCCGGCCTCAAGGGTCCGGTGCGCGAGCTGGCCAGCCACTGCGCCTTCTGCGCACACAACGGCGACGTGCTCGAACTCTCGCTGCCGGACGATTTCGACCACCTGCGCAGCGAGCGCATCGTCCGTCAGCTCGCCGACGCGCTGGCCGCCGAGCTCGGCGCGCCGCCGCGGATCCGCTTCGCCTCCGCACGCGCGGCCGGCGAAACCCTGCATGCGCGCACCGAGCGCGAACGCGACGCCCGCCGCAACGACGCCGAACAGGCCTTCCTGACCGACCCGGTCGTCGCCGCCCTGGTCCGCGACGGCGGCAGCGTCGTACCCGAATCCATCCGTCCGCTGGACGACCACTGACCCGAGGAAGCCGTAATGCGAGGAAACATCGCGCAACTGATGCAGCAGGCCCAGCGCATGCAGGAGAACATGAAGCGTGCGCAGGAAGAGCTGGCGAACGTCGAAGTGCAGGGCCAGGCCGGCGGCGGCATGGTCAAGGTCAACCTGACCGGCAAGATGGAATGCCGTGGCGTGCGCATCGACCCGTCGGTGCTCGCCGACGCCGAGATGCTCGAGGACCTGGTCACCGCCGCCTTCAACGACGCGGTGAACAAGGCCAATGCCGAGGCCGAGAAGCGCATGTCGGCGGCCACCGCCGGCATGCCGATCCCGCCCGGCATGAAGATCCCGGGCCTGTTCTGAGCCGGCACGGCCCGTGAGCACGGCGCCGCTGCTCGAACAGCTGATCGAGGCGCTGCGCTGCCTGCCCGGCGTCGGCCGCAAGTCGGCGCAGCGCATGGCCTACCACGTGCTGGAGCGCGACCGCGACGGCGCCGGCCGGCTGGCCGCCGTGCTCGCCGAGGCCATCGAGCGCATCGGTCACTGCGAACAATGCCGTGACTTCAGCGAGACGCCCGTGTGCCCGCTGTGCGCCAGCGGCGCCCGCGACCGCAGCCTGCTGTGTGCGATCGAGTCGCCGGCCGATCGCCTGGCGATCGAAACCGCGACCGGCTACCGCGGCCTGTATTTCGTGCTGCAGGGCCGGCTTTCCCCGCTCGACGGCATCGGCCCGCGCGAGCTCGGCCTCGAGCAGCTGGCCGCGCGGCTGGCCGAAGGCGAGGTGCGCGAACTGATCGTCGCGACCAACCCGACCGTCGAGGGCGAGGCCACGGCGCACTATCTGGGGCAGCTCGCCCGCGCGAACCAGGTGCCGTCGAGCCGGCTCGCGCACGGCGTGCCGCTCGGCGGCGAACTCGAATACGTCGACCGCGGCACCCTCGCGCACGCGTTCACGTCGCGCACCCGGATCTCCGACTGAGGTTAGGCCATGGCCACGATCTTCGACCGTATCATCGCCCGCGAAATCCCCGCCGACATCGTCTACGAGGACGAGCATGTGCTCGCCTTCCGCGACATCAATCCGCAGGCGCCGGTGCACGTGCTGTTCATTCCGAAGCGTCCGGTGGCGACGCTCAACGACCTCGGCGAGGGTGACGCGGAAGTGGTCGGCCGGCTGGTGATCGCCGCTGCCGCCTGGGCCAAGCGCGCCGGCTTCGCCGAGAACGGCTACCGCGTCGTCATGAACTGCAATCACGACGGCGGCCAGACCGTCTTCCACATCCACCTGCACCTGCTCGCCGGCCGCGCGCTGGCCTGGCCGCCGGGCTGAGGTCTCAGCGGCGCGGGCGCGCCGGCTGCCAGCCGCGCAGTTCGGCGGCCAGGCGGGCCTTCGCCTCGGCATCCAGTGCGTCACCGGCGTAGCGCCACGCGACATAGCGGCCGGTCAGGTCGGTCACGGTTCCGGCCTGGTCGGGCAGGGCCGCGGCGGCGCGCGCACCGAAACTCGCCGCCGGTTCCGACGGCGCCTTCGCCAGCCCGGCGCGCGCCAGCCGGCGGGTGAAGCGCAGCCAGGCGCGTTCCAGCGGATCGCGGCTCGGCGGTTGCCCGCGCATCTGCAGCCACAGCGTCAGCGCCAGCGCCAGTCCGGCACCGACCGCGAAGGCGACGCCGAGCTGCAGGCCGCTCGCCTGGTCTACGCCCAGCGGGCGCAGCAGGCTGGCCTGCCGGCGGGCGTCGAAGGCGACCACGAAATCGTTCCAGCCGCGGCGCAGCCAGTCGCCGAAATCGAGCATCGGCGACAGCGCCTCGGGCAGCAGCGCCGAGCTGCGCGCCAGGTCCTCGACGGTGTCGAAGATGCGCTCCGGTGCCACCGCGGCGGTAGGGTCGACGCGCACCCAGCCGCGCCCTTCCAGCCAGACTTCGGTCCATGCGTGCGCATCCATCCGGCGCACGATCCAGTAGTTGCCGTAACGGTTGCGGTAACCGCCGACGTAGCCGAGCACGACCCGCGCCGGAATCCCGCCGGCACGCATCAGGTTCGCGAACGCCGAACTGAAGTGCTGGCAGAAGCCGACCTGGCTGTCGAAAAGGAATTCGTCGCTGCCGTGGCGGCCGCTCGGCGGCACCGTCAGCGAATAGGCGAAGTCGTCGTTGATCCAGTCCAGTGCCCGCTGCACGAAGGCGTCGTCGTCGGTCCCGAGCTCCTCACGCCAGCGCTTCGCGAGTGCCGCGGTGCGCGGATTGCGTCCCGGCGGCAGCGCCAGTGCCGCGCGGCGCTCGGCGCGCGACAGCGCCAGGCCGTGCCGCGCGAGCGGGTCCGAACGCAGCCGGTAACCGCGCAGCTGCGACACCGGCTGGTCGCTGCTGATCGTCAGGTCGGCTGCCAGCTGGTCGCCCGGCGGCGCTTGCAGCGGCAGGTCGAGACTCAGCAGGTAGCTCATGTCGGTCGGTTCGAGCGACACGTGGTAGGCGATCGGCGGCGACGCCGCCTCGACCGCCGCGCCGCCCTGCGCCGGTGGCGCCGCGCCGCGGCTCCAGCGCGAGCCGTCGAAGTCCCACAGCACGCGTGCCCGCCAGTAGCGCTCCGCCGGACTCGGCTCGGCGTCGTCGAACGTGATGCGCGCGACCGGCGCGTCGTTCGCGAACAGGTCCACCCACTGGTCCGGACGCATGCCGTCGGACAGGCCGCCGCGGCCGAGGGCGTTCTCCGGCATGCCCCACAGCGGCGTGCCCAGGCGCGGGAACAGCCAGAACGCCGCCATCGCCAGTGGCAGCGCCACCAGCAGGGCCTTGCCGACGGTCACCGCGCGGGCGCGGCCGCGGCTGGCAGCGGTGCCCGGCGGTTCGGCCAGCGCCGCCAGCGCGACCAGCACGCACAGCACCGCCGGCACCGCCAGCGCCAGTACCAGCGGCCCCTGGTCCTGCAGGAAGGCCGCGAACGGCGCGAACAGCGAAAAGCCGAGCAGGCTGTGCGCATCGCGCAGGCGATGCGTTTCCAGCGGCTTGACCGCCAGCAGGGCGGCGAGGCCGGCGCTGCCGGTGTCGCGGCCGATGCCGAAGTCGTGCACCACCAGCACGATCGCGCCGAGCATCATCAGCAGCAGGAACCGCGCCGGTGAAGGCAAGCGGCGGCGCGCCGCCATCGTCACCAGCGCAAGCGCGGCCAGGCCCACCGCGAGCGCCGGCTGCACCTGGGTCAGCAGCGGCAGCAGGCAGAGGCCGGCGGCGAGCAGGACCTGGCGGCGGATCGGCAGTGGCAGGTCGTCAGCCATCGGGCAGCAGCGCGAGCGCGCGCAGGCAGGCATGACGGTGGTCGGCGCCGCGGCCGGGACCGATCGCCTGGCCGGGCAGGCGCAGGCGGTAGCGGATCGCCTGGCGTTCGGCCTCCAGCACCCAGCGGGTGAGCCGGCGGATCCGCTGCTCGTGCGTCAGCGTGGTGAGCGCGAACCAGTCGAGTTCGACCTCGCGGGCGGCGCTGGACTCGTATTCACGCACCAGTAGGCGGTCGGCGCGTGCCGACGCCTTCCACGCGATCTGCCGCTGGGCATCGCCGGGGCGGTAGTCGCGCAGGTGCAGCGGCTGCTCGCCGTGGGTGCGGCTGCGCCGCGACTGGCCGTCGCCGCCGCTGTCCGGCAACGGCACCGCCTCGGCCTCGGCGGCCGGGTAGACGAGCAGTGGGCGCTGCGGCTGCAGCCAGGACCATGCCCGCGCCAGTCCGAAGGGCCGCACGGTCGAGAGCCGCAGCCTTCCCGGAGCGATCCAGCCGCGGCGACGGGTCGGCAGCGCCAGGGTCACCTCGACCCGTTCGCCCGGTGGCAGCGCGAAGAACACCTCGTCGTCGCCGCTGCGCAGTTCCAGCCCCTCGCGGTGCCGGCGCCCCTGCGCCTCGAAGGTGAGCCGCATCGCCAGCGGCTGGCCGGCATGCACCGGTTCCGCGTGCAGCGACGTCAGCCGGCTGCCGGAAAGCGTCAGGTGCGCCTGCACGAGACTGTTGAAGGACACCGCGGCGATCAGGAACGCCAGCAGCAGGGCCGGGTTGTTGTTGTAGTTCAGGCCGCCGAGGATCATCGTCGCCAGCATCGTCGCCAGGAACAGCCCGAAGCCGGTCGGCAGGATGTAGATGCGCTTGCGCCCGATCGCGACCGGCAGCGCTTCCCCGCGCCGCGGCTGCACCAGGGGCAGGCGCGACAGGCGCTCGCTGAGGCGCTCGACGAGGTCGGGCGGCCGCCGCATGTGTCAGTCCACCGCCACCGCGGCCAGGATGCGTTCGGCGAGCGTGTCCCGACCTTCGGCTTCCGATTCCGCCACCAGCCGGTGCGCTGCGACGTGCGCGAACAGCGCCTGCACGTCCTCCGGCAGCACGTGCCGGCGGCCGGCGAGCAGGGCATACGCGCGGGCCCCGCGCAGCAGGCCGAGGCCGGCGCGCGGCGACAGCCCGACCTGCACCCCCGGGTGCCGGCGGCTCTCCTGCAGCAGCGCCTGTACGTAGGCCACCAGCGCCTCGCTGGCATGCACGCGTTCGACCGCGGCGCGCAGCGCCAGCACGTCGCCGCTGCTCAGCCGCGGCAGGCTCTGCGCGATCAGGTCGCGGCGGTCCTGGCCGGCCAGCATCTCGCGCTCGGCACCGGCATCCGGATAACCCAGGCGCAGGCGCAGCAGGAAGCGGTCCATCTGCGAATCCGGCAGCGGGAAGGTGCCGGCGAGGTCCACCGGATTCTGGGTCGCGACCACGAAGAACGGCTGCGGCAGCGTGTGCGTGATGCCGTCGACGCTCACCTGGTGTTCGGCCATCGCCTCGAGCAGCGCACTCTGCGTGCGCGGCGGCGCCCGGTTGATCTCGTCGGCGAGCAGCAGCTGGGTGAACACCGGTCCCTCGTGGAAGCGGAACGCGCGTGTTTCCGGCTCGAAGATCGACACGCCGAGGATGTCGGCCGGCAGCAGGTCGGACGTGAACTGCACGCGCTGGAAGTCGAGCCCCAGCGTCGCCGCCATCGAGCGCGCCAGCGTGGTCTTGCCGAGACCGGGCAGGTCCTCGATCAGCAGGTGACCACCGGCGAGCAGGGTCGTGAACGTCAGGCGGATCTCGCGCTGCTTGCCGAGCACGAGGCGGTTGACCTGCGCCATCG
Organism: Arenimonas composti TR7-09 = DSM 18010; assembly: GCF_000426365.1. Taxonomy (GTDB): domain Bacteria; phylum Pseudomonadota; class Gammaproteobacteria; order Xanthomonadales; family Xanthomonadaceae; genus Arenimonas; species Arenimonas composti. Next base: position 7,411 of record NZ_AUFF01000014.1, read on the forward strand.
CATCGGCAGCGGCCTGCAGCAGGCGGTCGGTTACGATGGCGGCGTCCGCAGCCTGATCGGGCATGTCCCTGTTCCCCGGCGAATTCGCCGTCAGCATAACCTTCACGGATACCTGCATGAGCGTGAATCCGGCGCGTGCCCGCTTTCTCGCGCTGTGGTGCGTGCTGCTCGCCGCGAAGGCGTGGCTCGCGGCGAGGCTGCCGGCCTTCGGCGACGAAGCCTTCTACGCGCAGGAATCGCGCCACCTCGCGTGGGCGTACTCCGACGTGCCGGCCTTGACCGCATGGCTCGCGCGCGCCGGCAGCGAACTCGCCGGCGACGGCATCTTCGCGATCCGTCTGCCCTTCCTGTTGCTCGGCGCGCTGCTGCCGTGGCTGGTCGTGCGCATCGCCGCGCGCTGGTTCGGCAACGAGGCCGGCTGGCAGGCGGGCACGCTCGCATTGCTGCTGCCGCTGGCGGCGACGGCCGGCGTGCTGGCGCTGCCGGACGTACCGCTGCTGTTCGCCGCGCTGCTCTGCGTCGATGCGGTCGCGCGCCTGCTCCGCGATGCCCGGGATCGCGTGGCGACGCTGCAACTGGCCTTCGCGCTGGCGCTCGGGGCGCTGGCGCATTACCGCTTCGCGGCGGTCATCGTCGCCGGTGCCGCCGGCCTGCTGATGGCGCCGACCGGTCGTGACCTGCTGCGCCGGCCGGCGATCCTGGCCGCACTCGCCGCCGGGATCGCCGGATGGGCGCCGCTGCTGGGCTGGAACCTCGCGCATGCCGGGGCCGGTGTCGCCTTCCAGTTCGTCGACCGGCACCCGTGGCAGGCGCAGGCCGCGGGTCTGGCCTGGCTGCCAGTGCAGGCGGTGTTGCTGACGCCACCGTTGTGCGTGCTGCTGCTGGCGACGCTCGCCCGCGCCTGGCGGCAGCGCCACGCCGCCGCCCACTGGGCCCTGCTGGCCGGCACCGGCGCGGTCGCGACCCTGGGCTGGGGCGTGCTGGCGTTCTTCGCCGATCGCGAACGGGTGAGTTTCCATTGGCCGCTGGCCGGCTGGCTGCTGCTCACCGTCGCGGCCCCCGCGGTGCTCGCCGGCTGGCGGCCGTGGGTGCGCCGCGCCGTTTTCGGGCTCGCCGCGATCGGCACCGCCGCGTTGTTCGCGTATGCCGGCCTGCAAACCTCGCCGGCGGCGCGCGCGGAACTGGCTGCGACGCCGGCATGGGCCGACGAGTTCGCGGGCTGGGACGAGGCCGCCGCCGCGGTCCGCGCCGAACTCGCGGCGATGCCGGCCGGCAGCCGTGTCGTCGCCGACAACTTCCTGCTCGGCGCCCAGCTGTCGTTGGCACTCGGCCGCGACGACATCGCGGTGCTGCCGCATCCGCGCAACGGCAAGCACGGCCGCGCGGCGCAGCTGGCGCTGTGGGACCTGGCGACGCCCGGGCGGAGCGGCTGGGGCGAGGTGTCGGTGTTGCTGGTCGTCGAGGACACCGCGCGGCCGCTGAAGGATCGTCTGCGCGGCTACGACGCGCTCTGCGCCCGCACCGGGCTGGCGGCGCCGCCGCGGATCGTCGCGGTCGACCGCGGCCGCAAGCGCTTCCTGCTGTGGTCGCTGCCCGCTGGGCCTGCCGCGACTGATGGCGCGCCGGGGGCCGGCGCCGCGGCCGGCTGTCGACTGCCGGCACTGGCCTGGATCGACGCACCGGCGCCCGGTTCGGCGGTCGGCGGGCGCCTGGCCGTGGAGGGCTGGGCCTGGCGTCCCGGCGAACGGCTGGCGGCGGTCGAGGTCCTGATCGACGGCGTGCCGGTGGCGCGCGCCGACTACGGCAATCCGCGCCCGGACGTGCTCGCCTACTGGGGCCGCGGCGATGCCGGCGAGGACCCGGGTGTGGGCTTCCGCGCCGAACTCGACACCGCCGTGCTGGCGCCGGGCCGCTACTGGCTGGGCCTGCGCCTGCACGGCGGCGACGGCCGGATCGAGGACTGGCCGGAACAGGTGCTGCGGATCGAACGCTGACGAGGCATCCGCGCCCCGCCCGGGCCGGAAGCCTGACTCAGGGCACCGCGTAGCCGGCCGCGCGCAGGGCCGCGGCCACCGCGATCAGCGGCAGGCCGATCAGGGCGGTCGGGTCCTGGCTTTCGATCGCCTCGAACAGGCTGATGCCGAGGCCTTCGCACTTGAAGCTGCCGGCGCAGTCCCAGGGCCGCTCGGCATCGACGTAGCGGGCGATCTCGTCGGCGGCGAGGGCGCGGAAACGCACGCGGGTGATGTCGACGCCCTCGCGGCGGCGGCCGTCCGCGGCGAGCACGCACCAGGCGGTATGGAACGCGACCTCGCGGCCGCTGGCCGCCGTCAGCTGGGCGATCGCGCCTTCACGGCTGCCGGCCTTGCCGAGCACGACGCCGTCGCGCAGCGCCGCCTGGTCGGAGCCGATCACGCAGGCGCCGGGTTGCTGGCCCGCGACGGCAGCGGCCTTCGCCGCGGCGAGCCGGCGTACGAGCGCGGCGGCCGACTCGCCCGGCCGTGGTGTCTCGTCGACCCGCGGCGCCGCGGCGGTGAACGCCAGCCCCAGCCGGGCGAGCAGCTCGCGCCGGTAGGGCGAGGTCGAGGCCAGCACCAGTGTCGTCATGCCTGGTCCGGATCTCGGCGCAGGGTCGGCGGCTCGCGCCGTGCCGCCTCGACGCTGGCGGCGGTGGCCTCGGCCAGTTCGGCGCCGGTGCGTTCGAGTTCGTCGAGCCGGGCCGCCAGCAGGGCGTGCGCCCGCTCCAGGGCGCCGCAGGCTTCGTCCAGCTCGCGCTGGCTCGCGCTGGCGCCGTGCTGCTGGATCCACAGGCGGTGCTGCAGCACGTCGCGCTTGGCCTCGCGGATCGGCAGCGGGCCGTCGAGCGAGGCCAGCGCGACCGCGGTGATGTCGGCCGGCATGCGCCCGACCACGCTCTGCATCGCCAGCATCCGCTCCTGGCTGCGGTCGAGCAGGGACTGCATCCGGTCGGCCAGGTCGAGCAGGTGGCGCAGGCTGTTCTCGCGGCGGCGTCCGCGCGCGATCAGCCAGACCAGAAGGAAAATCGACGCCAGGACGACGGCGAGGGCCGCGACAAGAAGGGTGATCATCGCCGGTTCCGCAGGGCAGGGCGGCAGTCTGCCGCGCGCGCGCGGGCACGGCAAACCCCAGCCGGCACGGGCAGTTAGGTTTGACATGAAAGGGGCCGACACCTATCATTCCGCGCTTATGTCCGCGCCCTTGCCCCCTGTGCTCGATGCCTGGCGCATGGTCGCGGCCAGGCGTCAGTTCGAAGGCAGCCTGCCGCTGTCGGGAATGTCCCGGCTGGCCGGCACCCTCGCGGACACCGACGGTGACTGCCGTTTCACGCTGGAATTCGGCCGGGACGCGCTCGACGTGCCCTTCGTCGAGGTCCGCGCCGAGGCGGAACTGCCACTGGTGTGCCAGCGGTCGCTGGAACGCTTCCTGCTGCCGGTCAGTGTCGTCCAGCGCCTCGGCCTGGTGACCGACGAGGCGCAGGAGGCGGCGCTGCCGGAAGGCATGGAGCCGATCCAGCCCGGCCCCGACGGCGCGCTGGACCCGGCCGGCCTGATCGAGGACGAACTGATCCTCGCGGTGCCGGTGGTACCGATCGATCCACGCTCGGTGGAGGTGCAGGCCGAATGGCCGGCCGCCGTCGAGGAAGAAGTCAGACCGAACCCCTTCGCCGCGCTCGCCGCGCTGAAGGACACGAAGAAGTAGTTGGAGACACACCCATGGCCGTCCAGAAGTCCCGCGTTTCCCCGTCCCGCCGCGGCCAGCGCCGCTCGCACGACGCCCTCACCGCCAAGCAGCTGGCGACCGACCCGACCTCGGGCGAGACGCACCTGCGCCACCATGTGACCAAGGACGGCTACTACCGTGGCCGCAAGGTGATCGCGACCAAGTCCGACGTCGCCGTCGAGGACTGACGCGCACTGCCGTCCGGCGGGGCGCCCAGGGCGCCCCATCGGCCGGGAAACTGCAGCAGTTGAATGCGGCGGGCCCAGTCCCGCCGTTCGCGTTTCCGACGCCGCCGCACGCCGCGCCGTGCCCCGGCCGTCCCCAGCCAGGAATGTGCGAATGGCCGTTTTTTCGCGTATCGCCGGTACCGGCAGTGCCCTGCCGGAGAAGATCGTCACGAATGCCGACCTCGAGAAGATGGTCGACACCAGCGACGAGTGGATCGCGACCCGCACCGGCATCCGCCAGCGCCATGTCGCCGGTGAGGGCGAGACCACCAGCACCCTGGCCGAACTCGCCGCTCGCCGCGCGATGGAAGCCGCCGGCGTCACCGCCGCCGAGCTCGACATGATCGTCGTCGGCACCACGACGCCGGACATCATCTTCCCGTCGACCGCCTGCCTGCTGCAGCACCGCCTCGGTGCCAACGGCTGCGCGGCCTTCGACGTCAACGCGGCCTGCTCCGGCTTCATCTATGCGCTGAGCGTCGCCGACAATTTCATCCGCGCGGGCTCGAAGAAGACGGTGCTGGTCGTCGGCGCCGAAACGCTGACGCGCATGCTCGACTGGTCCGACCGCGGCACCTGCGTGCTGTTCGGCGACGGCGCCGGTGCGGTGGTGCTGAAGGCCGACACCGAGGCCGGCATCCTGTCGACCCACCTGCACGCCGACGGCGGCAAGAAGGAGCTGCTGTACAACCCGGTCGGCGTCTCCGCGGGCTTCAGGCCGGAGGAGAAGAACGCCGGCGTGCGCGTGCTGATGACCGGCAACGAGGTCTTCAAGCACGCGGTGAAGGCCCTCGACGCGGTCGTCGACGAGACCCTGGCGGCGAACGGCCTCGACAAGTCCGACCTCGACTGGCTGATCCCGCACCAGGCCAACCTGCGCATCATCGAGGCCACGGCCAAGCGCCTGCAGATGCCGATGGACCGCGTGATCGTCACGGTCGACCGGCATGGCAACACCTCGGCCGGTTCGGTGCCGCTGGCGCTGGACGAAGCGGTGCGTTCGGGCAAGGTCGAACGCGGCCAGCTGCTGCTGCTGGAAGCCTTCGGGGGCGGGTTTACCTGGGGTTCCGCCCTTATCCGTTACTGAGGGGCATGGCTGAAACCGACGTTCTCCGCGAGTACGTCGGCACAGCGAGCGTGTGGCGCAAGGCCTACCGGGACGGCGGACGCCGTTTCCGGCTCGCCGCGTTGCGTCTCTTCGCCCGTGCCCTCGGACTCGCCCCGCTGATTCCCCCGCCGCCGGCCTCGCCGGAGGCCGCCTGCCGCAACGAGCAGCGGATGATCCGCCGGCTCGCCACGCGCGGCGTCACCGTGCCCGAAGTCCTCGATGCCGGCCCGCGCCACCTGGTGCTCTCCGACCTCGGCGAGACCCTGGCCGCGGCCTGCCGCCGCGAGCCTTGCCCGCTGCGGCGGCGCGAACTGATCGCCCGCGGCCTCGCCGCGATCGCCGAGCTGCACGCCCGCGGCGTCTGGGTCAGCCAGGCCTTCGCCCGCAACATGGTCGTCGCCGGCGACCGCATCGGCTTCATCGATTTCGAGGAGGACCCGGCGACCGTGATGCCGCGGCGGGCCGCGAAGGCGCGCGACATCCTGTTCTTCGTGCAGTCGACCGCGCGCTTCCTCGAGGACCAGCCGCAGGCGCTCGCGGCGCTGCTGCACGACGAACTCGTGCGCGAGTCGCCGGCGGTGCGCGAGGAGGTCCGCCGGGTGGTGCGACGCCTGTGGTGGGTGCCGCCGATCGCGCGGCACTTCGGCAGGCGTTCGCGGGCGGTGGCGGACGCGCTGATGGTGCTGGCGATGGTGCTCGTCTGACCCTACCCGGGCGTACAGACGCCGGGTCGGGGGGCTCGCGTATCATCCCGCGTCCCATTCGCCCGAGCGTCCTTCGATGAGTTCCTCCCTCGCGTTCGTCTTCCCCGGCCAGGGTTCGCAGGCGCCGGGCATGCTCGCCGAGCTGGCCGCGCAGCACGCGGCGGTGCGCGAGGCCTTCGCGGAAGCCTCGGAAGGTGCCGGTGTCGACCTGTGGGCGCTGGCGCAGCCCGGCGAGGAAGAGCGGCTGAATCAGACCGAGTTCACCCAGCCGGCCCTGCTCGCGGCCGGGGTCGGCGTCTGGCGCGCATGGCTCGCGGCCGGCGGCGAGCATCCGGCCGTGCTCGCCGGCCACAGCCTCGGTGAATACGCCGCCCTGGTCGCCGCCGGTGCGATCGGTCTCGGCGACGCCGCGAAGCTGGTCCGCGAACGGGGCCGGCTGATGCAGCAGGCGGTGCCGGCCGGCACCGGCGCGATGGCGGCCGTGCTCGGCGCGGAAGACGCGCTGGTCGAGGAGGTCTGCGCCTCGGTCTCCGGCGACGAGGTCGTGGTGCCTGCGAACTACAACTCGCCCGGCCAGATCGTCATCGGCGGCCACGCCGGCGCGGTCGACCGCGCGCTCGCCGAGCTGTCGGCGCGGGGCGTGCGCAAGGCGGTGAAACTCGCGGTGTCGGTGCCTTCGCACACGCCGCTGATGCGCGAGGCGGCCAATCGCCTGTGCGAGGTGATGTCGGCGATGTCCTGGCGCGAACCTTCGCTGCCGGTGGTGCAGAACGTCGATGCCGAAGTGCACGAAGGCGTGCAGGCGATCCGCGATGCGCTCGTGCGCCAGCTCTACCTGCCGGTGCAGTGGACCGGCTGCGTGCAGGCACTGGCCGGGAAGGGCGTCGGCCGCGTCGCCGAATGCGGGCCGGGCAAGGTGCTCGCCGGCCTCGTGAAGCGCATCGACAAGTCGCTCGACGTGCGTGCCCTCGGCGCGCCATCCGACTTCGACGCCGCGCTCGCGGAATGGAAGAACTGAAGCCCGTTGCAGGCGTATCGAAACAGGGGAGAAGGTGATGAGTGAGGTGCTGAAGGGTGAGGTGGCGCTGGTCACCGGCGCGAGCCGCGGCATCGGTGCGGCGATCGCCGACAGGCTGGCCGCGCTCGGGGCCACGGTCATCGGCACCGCGACCACCGATGCCGGCGCCGCCGCGATCGGCGAGCGCCTGGCGGCGCGCGGCGGTCATGGCCGCCGCCTCGACGTCGCCGACGGCGCCCAGATCGAGGCGCTGGTCGACGGCATCGCGAAGGAATTCGGCCCGGTGACGATCCTGGTGAACAACGCCGGCATCACCCGCGACAACCTGCTGCTGCGCATGAAGGACGAGGACTGGCAGGCCATCCTCGACACCAACCTCAGCAGCGTCTTTCGCACCAGCAAGGCGGTGATGCGCGGGATGATGAAGGCGCGCAGGGGCCGCATCATCAACATCGCCTCGGTCATCGGCGTCACCGGCAATGCCGGCCAGGCCAACTACGCGGCGGCGAAGGCCGGCATCATCGCCTTCAGCAAGTCGCTGGCGAAGGAGATCGGCAGCCGCGGCGTCACCGTCAACGTGGTCGCGCCCGGCTTCATCGCCACCGACATGACGAAGGACCTGCCGGAGGAATCGAAGAAGGCGCTGGCCGACCAGATCGCCCTCGGCCGCCTCGGCGAGCCGGCGGACATCGCCGAGGCGGTGGCCTTCCTGGCCGGCCCGGGAGCGAGCTACATCACCGGCGAGACCCTGCACGTCAACGGCGGCATGTACATGCCGTGAACCTTGTCGGGACGGGGTTTCGAGCTAGAATCCCCGCCCCCATCCCAGGCCGCGGCCCATCGGCGCCCGCCGCTGCCGGCATTCGCATACAATGCGCCCGCAAACATCCCCTCCGGGAGGAGACCGATCCATGAGCAGCATCGAAGAACGCGTCAAGAAAATCGTCGTCGAGCAGTTGGGCGTCAAGGAAGAGGAAGTCACCGTCAACGCTTCGTTCGTCGACGATCTGGGCGCCGACTCGCTCGACACCGTCGAGCTGGTCATGGCCCTCGAGGAAGAGTTCGAGTGCGAGATCCCGGACGAGGAAGCCGAGAAGATCACCTCGGTGCAGCAGGCCATCGACTACATCAAGGCCCACGTCAAGGCCTGATCCGACCACGGGTCGGCACGCTTGCCGTAACGCCGGGGCCGCGCTTGCGCGGCCCTGCGCGTTTCCGGCGTCGCGGCGATACGCCGGCGCATCCTCCGCGCCGGCGCACGCCCCACGAGACCACGGAGTTCCGCAATGAGCCAACGTCGCGTCGTCGTCACCGGCATGGGCATCGTCTCGCCCGTCGGCAACACCCTGGCGGCCGCCTGGGACAGCATCACCGCCGGCCGCTGCGGCATCGGCCCGATCACCCATTTCGACGCCTCCGCCTATGCGACCCGCATCGCCGGCGAAGTGCGCGACTTCGATCCGAAGGCGTTCCTGTCGCCCAAGGACGTCAAGAAGATGGACCCGTTCATCCACTACGGCATCGCCGCCTGCCTGCAGGCGCTCGATGATTCCGGGCTGGAGGTCACCGAGGGCAACGCCGAGCGCATCGGCGCCCTGGTCGGCGCCGGCATCGGCGGCGTGCGCGGCATCGAGGACAGCGCGGTCGCGCTGCACGAGGGCGGTCCGCGCAAGGTGTCGCCGTTCTACGTGCCGAGCACGATCATCAACATGCTGCCGGGCCAGCTGAGCATCATGAAGGGCCTGAAGGGGCCGAACTTCTCCGCGGTGTCCGCCTGCGCGACCTCGAACCACTCGATCGGCATGGCGATGCGCATGATCCAGTACGGCGATGCCGACGTGATGGTCGCCGGTGGCGCCGAGCACGGCTGCACGCCGACCTCGGTCGCCGGCTTCTGCTCGATGAAGGCGATGTCCACCCGCAACGACGAACCGGCGAAGGCCTCGCGCCCCTGGGACAAGGACCGCGACGGCTTCGTGCTCGGCGACGGCGCCGGCATCCTGATCCTCGAGGAATACGAACACGCGAAGGCGCGTGGCGCCCGCATCTACGCCGAACTCGCCGGTTTCGGCGCCAGCTCCGACGCCTACCACATGACCGCGCCGAGCGAGAACGGCGAAGGCCCGGCGCGCTGCATGGCGTCGGCGTTCAAGGACGCCGGCGTCACCGCCGAGCAGATCGGCTACCTCAACGCGCACGGCACCTCGACGCCGCTCGGCGACCTCGCCGAGACGCTGGCGATCAAGCGCGCGCTCGGCGAGCACGCCTACCGCACGATGGTCAGTTCGACCAAGTCGATGACCGGCCACCTGCTCGGTGCCGCCGGCGGCGTCGAGGCGATCTTCACCGTGATGGCGCTGCACACCGGCGTGATTCCGCCGACGATCAACCTCGACGAACCGGGCGAGGGCTGCGACCTCGACTACGTGCCGAACACCGCCCGCGAGCAGCAGATCGACGTCGCGGTGTCGAACGGCTTCGGCTTCGGCGGCACCAACGGCACGCTGGTGTTCCGTCGCGTCTGAGCACGCGCGCCGACCCGGCCGCATGCTGATCCGCGCGCTGCCGCCGGCGCTCGACCTGCTGCGCCTGCAGGCGTCGGCGCCCGACGCCTTTCCACTGCTGCTGGAGAGTGCCGCCGCCGGCGCCGGCGCCCGCTGGGACATGCTGCTTTGCGCCAACGGTCCGTTGCTGCGGCTCGACGCGGACGGCGTCACCCGCCGCGACGGCGTGGCCGTCGCCGGCGGTTTCCTCGACACGCTCGACGCCGCCTGGGCGGAGCACCGATCGGCGGCGCCCGATGCGGGCGGGGATGCCGCGGCGCTGCCGTTCCGCGCCGGCTGGGCGCTGTTCCTCGCCTACGAACTCGCGGGCCAGGTCGAGCCGACGCTGCGCCTGCCGCCGGCGCCGGCGCCGCTGCCGGTGGCGCTGGCCCGGCGTTGCCCGGTCGCGGTGCTGCGCGATCGCCGCGATGGCCGGGTCCTGCTGGTCGGCGAAGACGCTGCGCGCGGGACCTTCGATGCGGTGGTTGCGGCAGCCGCGGCGCTCGTGGCCGAGCCGCCGCCGGTCGTGACCCTGCCGGTGCCCGCCCTCGTCGAGGACCCGCCGCAGCGCTTCACCGACGGCGTCGCCGCGATCCACGACTACCTGCGCGCTGGCGACGTGTTCCAGGTGAACCTGTCGCGCGCCTGGCATGCGCGCTTCGATACCGCGCCGGATCCGGCGGCGCTGTACACCCGCCTGCGCGCCGCGAACCCCGCGCCGTTCGCCGGCCTGCTGCGGCTTGCCGACTGGGCGCTGCTGAGCTCGTCGCCGGAGCGGCTGGTGTCGGTGCGCGGCTCCCGCGTCGAGACGCGGCCGATCGCCGGCACCCGCCCGCGCTTCCCCGGTGACGACGATGCGGCGCGCATCCGCGACCTCGTCGGCAATCCGAAGGAACGCGCCGAACACGTGATGCTGATCGACCTCGAGCGCAACGACCTCGGCCGCGTCTGCGTGCCCGGCAGCGTGCGCGTCGACGAGCTGATGGGCGTCGAGAGCTATGCGCACGTGCACCACATCGTCAGCAATGTCGTCGGCGAGCTGCGCGCCGGGACGACGCCGGGGCAGGTGATCGCGGCGGTATTCCCCGGCGGCACGATCACCGGCGCGCCGAAAGTGCGCTGCATGGAGATCATCGCCGAGCTCGAGGGGGTCGGCCGCGGCGCCTATACCGGTGCGCTCGGCTGGCTCGGCGACGACGGCGATCTCGACCTGAACATCCTGATCCGCAGCGCCTGGCTGCACGGCGACACGCTCGAACTGCGCACCGGCGCCGGCATCGTCGTCGACTCCGATGCCGCGCGGGAACTGGACGAGACCCGCGCCAAGGCCCGCGGCTGGCTGCGCGCGCTGGGGCTGGCCGGATGAGCCGCGCCGGAGCCAGCGCATGACCGCGCTCGCGAGCCGCATCTACAGCGGCCACGCCCCGCTGGCGGCGCTCGGTCCCGGCGAGCGCGCGCTGGCCTACGGCGACGGCCTGTTCACCACGGCGCGCGTGCATGCGGGCCGCGTCGTTTGGCGCGAAGCGCACCTGCGCCGTCTGCAGGAAGGTGCCGCGCGTCTCGGGTTCGCGGCGCCGGACGCAGGGTTCCTCGACGCGGCGATCGACGAGCTGCTCGCAGCCGCGCCGGCCGACGCCGTGCTCAAGCTGATCCTCGGCCGTGGCGCCGGCGGCCGCGGTTACGCGCCCGACCCGGGCGCCGAACCCACGCTCGTGCTGGCGCTGTTCCCGCCGCCGCCGCCGCCACCGCCGGCGCTCGCCCTGCGCTGGTGCGCGCTGCGGCTGGCGGCGCAGCCGGCGCTGGCCGGGATCAAGCACCTCAACCGGCTCGAGCAGGTGCTGGCGCGCGCCGAGTGGTCGGCCCCGGGCATCCACGAAGGCCTGCTGCGTGACGCCGCCGGCGACGTGATCTGCGCCACCGCCGCGAACGTGTTCGCGCGGATCGACGGCCGCTGGCGCACGCCTCCGGTGAACGCCTGCGGCGTCGCCGGCATCGCCCGCGCCTGGGTGCGGGAGAATGCCGACGTCGAGATCGCGCCGCTGTCGCCGGCCGCGCTGGAAGCCGCCGACGCGGTTTTCCTGTGCAATGCGGTGCGGGGTATCCTTCCGGTCGGATCACTCGCCGGCCGTCGCTGGACCGCGCATCCGGCGCTGCTCGACCTGCGCCGCACGCTCGCCCGCGCCGAACCGGCGTTCGCCTGAAGGAGCGCGGTTTGCCGAAGAAGTCATCGTGGCGGGCACTGCAGGCGCTGCTGGCGCTGGCCCTGCTGGCGGCGGTCGCCGTCGGCGGCTGGTTCTGGCAGCGCTACCAGGGCTTCGCCGACACCCCGATCGCGCTCGCCGGCGCCGAGCGCGTCCTCGTCGTGGAATCCGGCGACGGTTTCCGCGACGTGCTGCGCAAGCTGCGCGAGCTCGGCGTGCGCGCGGGCCACGACCTGGAATGGCAGGCGCTGGCGCACGAGATGCAGGTGACGGCCCGGCTTCAGGTCGGCGATTACGCGATTCCGCACGGCATCACCCCGCGCGAGCTGCTCGGGAAACTCGAGAAGGGCCGGGTGATCCATTACCGCTTCACGATCGTGCCCGGCTGGAACATGCGCGACCTGCGCGCCGCGCTCGCCGCCGACGAGTCGCTGGTGCAGACGCTGCCGGAACTCGACGATGCCGCGCTGATGGCCGAACTCGGCCGCGAAGGCATGCCGGCGGAAGGTCGCTTCCTGCCCGAGACCTATCACTACACCCGCGGCCAGCGCGACATCGACGTGCTGCGCCGCGCCCTGCACGCGATGGACAAGGCGGTCGAGGAGAGCTGGGCGCAGCGCGACCCGGCGACGCCGCTGGTCGACGCCGACCAGCTGCTGATCCTCGCCTCGATCGTCGAGAAGGAAACCGGCCGCGCCGACGAGCGCCCGGCGATCGCCGGCGTGTTCGCGCGCCGGCTGAAGCTCGGCATGAAGCTGCAGACCGACCCGACGGTGATCTACGGCCTCGGCAGCAGCTTCGACGGCAATCTGCGCCGGCGCGACCTCGAGACCGACACGCCGTTCAATACCTATACCCGCACCGGCCTGCCGCCGACGCCGATCGCGATGCCCGGTCGCGAGGCGCTGCGGGCGGCGGCGAAGCCGGCCGACGGCGACGCCCTGTACTTCGTGTCCCGCGGCGACGGCAGCCACGTGTTCTCGGCGACGCTCGCCGAACACAACCGCGCCGTCGACTGCCACCAGCGCAGGCGCTGCCGATGAGCGGAGGCGAAGCCATTCGCCGTGGCGTCTTCGTCAGCCTCGAGGGCGGCGAGGGTGCCGGCAAGTCGACTGCCCTGGCGGCGCTGCGCGAAGGCTTGCAGGAAGCCGGCTACGCGGTCGTCGCGACCCGCGAGCCCGGCGGAACCCCGCTCGGTGAGGGCCTGCGTACGCTGTTGCTCGACCCGGCGCTGGCGACCTTGCCCGAGGCCGAACTGCTGCTGATGTTCGCCGCCCGTGCGCAACTCGTGCGCGAACTGATCCTGCCGGCGCTGGCGCGTGGGCAGGCCGTCGTCTCCGACCGCTTCACCGACGCCAGCTTCGCCTACCAGGGCGGCGGCCGCGGCCTCGACAGCGGCTGGATCGCCGAACTGGAACGTCGCGCGGCGGGCATCCGCCCCGATCTGACGATCCTGCTCGACATCGGCGTCGCCGAAGGCCTGCAGCGCGTGCGTTCGCGCGGTGGCGAGCTCGACCGCATCGAGGCCGAACGCGGCGAATTCTTCGAGCGTGTCCGCGCCGCCTACCTCGCGCGCGCCGCCGCCGAACCCGCGCGCTTCCGGGTGATCGACGCCTCGCGTCCGGTCGAAGCGGTGATGGCCGACGTGCGCGCGGCGCTCGCCGGGTGGCTGCGGAGCCGGGCATGAGTGCGCGTGCGCGCAATCCCGACGGGACCGGCGAAGGCCTCGCCCCGCCTGGCTCCGTCGCGGCGCTGCCGTTCTCGGACGCGCCCCTCGCACCCTGGCAGCAGCGCATCTACCTGCGCGTGGTCACCGCGCTGGAGGCGCAGCAGCTCGGGCACGCGCTGCTGCTCGGCGGCGCGCCGGCGATGGGCAAGCGCGAGGTCGCGCGCCGGCTGGCGATGCGCCTGCTGTGCGCGAAGCCCGGCGCCGACGGATTCGCCTGCGGCGAGTGCCGCGGCTGCCGCCTGTTCCGTGCCGGTACCCATCCCGATCTCCACGAGATCAGCTTCGGCCTCGCCCAGACCGGCAACTTCCGCAGCGAGATCATCGTCGACCAGGTGCGCGCACTCGCCGAATGGTTCTCGCTGACGCCGCAGGCGGGCGGCGCCCAGGTCGCGATCGTCTGCCCGGCGGAAGCGATGAACACGGCGGCCGCCAACGCGCTGCTGAAGACCCTCGAGGAACCGTCGCGCGACCGCTATCTGATCCTGGTCAGCGACCAGCCCGGCCGGCTCGCCGCCACCATCCGCAGCCGCTGCCAGAAGCTCGAGTTCCGCATCCCGCTGCGCGCCGAGGCCGAAGCCTGGCTGCGGGCGGCCGGCTTCGCCGATCCCGGGCCGGCGCTGGATGCCGCCCGCGGTCATCCCGGTGTCGCCGCCGACTGGCTGGCGAACGATGCGCTGGCGCTGCGCGCCGACGTGCTGGCGGCGCTGAACGCGCTCGCCGGCGGCCGCCGCTCGCCGGTCGAGCTCGCCGCCGCCTGGCTGGCGGACCCGCGGGCGGGACTGCGCCTGCGCTTCGCCGCCGAGCTCGTGCACGATGCCGTCGCCCACCAGCTCGCCGGCCGCAAGGCGCCGGGCTTGACCATGCCGGGCGATTTCCAGAAGCTCGGCGACTGGTACGACCGGCTCAACCGGCTGCGCGAGCAGCTGCCGGCGCCCGCACTGCGGCACGACCTGGTCCTGGCCGGGCTGTTGCTGGAGTGGCGTGGCTACTTCGAGGAATCCGCAGGGGGAGCAGGACGATGATCGGCGGTGGCGCAGGCGCGAGACAGGGCATCCTTTCCCTGGCGATCAAGGACAAGGCGTCGCTGTACAACGCCTACATGCCCTTCGTGAAGGGCGGCGGCATCTTCGTGCCGACCCCGAAGCGGTATTCCCTCGGCGACGAGGTCTTCATCCTGCTGTCGCTGATGGAGGAGAAGGAGCGCCTGCCGGTCGCCGGCAAGGTCATCTGGATCACTCCCGCCGGCGCCCAGGGCAACCGCACCGCCGGCATCGGCGTGCAGTTCGCGGAAACGGCCGAGGCCGAGCAGGTCAAGGGCAAGATCGAGACCTTCCTCGCCGGCACCCTCGAAGCCGACAAACCCACCCACACGATGTAGCGCGTCCGGGCGCGTGAGCGCGCATGGATGGCGCATGCGCGACCGCGGGACAAGCCCAGCCCCTGCGCAGTGCGGCACCGCCGGCGACGTCACCGGCTGCGGTCGCAGCGGCCGAGAGCGACGCCGGCCGCAGGCAGGGTTACAGGCGGCCGCTGTAGAAGAGGCCGAGGAGCAGGCCGAGGGTGGCGAGGCCGTAGCCGGCGATGAAACCTATGCGCTGGCGGCGCCGGGCCCTGCGCTCCGCATCGGCCGCCGCGACCGGATCGCGGGCGCGTTCGGCGGCCTGGCGGCGGGAGAGGATCCGCGGCAGCCACACCGAGCAGCCCCAGCCGATTCCGGCCATGTACGCCAGCGAGAACAGCAGGTGCGGCAGCCAGCCCGGCAGCTTCGCCATCCAGACGATGCCGACGGCGAAGACGATCACCAGCGCCGACATCGTGGCGCCGTAGAGGGTGAGCTCGCGCTTCTCGCGGTCGTCGAACGGGGCGCGCAGCCACTTGCGGATGCCGAACCAGACGCCGGCCAGGCCGCCGGCGATGCCGAGGGCGGCGAAGCCGAACGCGCCGACGCCCAGCTTGGTCAGGCCCTTGGCGCCGCCGAGCACGCCGGCGCCGAAGGCGGTGGCCGCGGCCGCCGGCGGCGACACGCCGGCCAGTGCGAGGGTGACCGCCGTGGTGAAGGCGACGCCGGGCGCCGTCGCCTTCGCGAAATCGCCGAGGCGGTTCAGCAGTTCCTCGCGGATGCGTTCGCGGGCGCGCGACAGGCGCTTGCGCACCGCCGCGTCCTGCAGGCCGAGCAGGGCAGCCACCTGACGCGAACTGCGGCCTTCGCGGTAGTACAGCAACAGGACTTCGCGGCTCTCGTCGGGCAGGGCGTCGATCACCGCCGCGGCGACCGCCTGCTCCTGTTCGTCGGCGGCCAGTTCGGCCGGGCAGGGGCTCGGGTCGGCCACCGAGGCGATCACCTCGTCCACGTCGATGCTGGCCGGATTGGCGCGCAGCGTCGCAGCGCGCAGGTGGTCACGGGAGAGGTTGCGGGTGATCTGCCGCAGCCAGGGCAGGAAGCTGGCCGGGTTCTCGAGCCGATGCAGGTTCTGCCAGGCCTTGAGGAAGGCCTCCTGGGCGATGTCCTCGCTGGCCGGCGCGTCGCGCACGATCGCCAGCGCGATGCTGGTCACCATCCGCTGGGTCGCGGCGACGATCCGCGAATAGGCGGCAGTGTCGCCGGCGGTGGCGGCCGGCAACTGGCTGGCGATGATCGATTCGAGGACGTCGGCGTTCACGGGAACTCCTGGCGCGTTGGCTTTCCCGGTCTGGACGGGCGACGGCGGCGGATGTGACCGCCTCAGCCGAAATAGATCCGCGCCATCATCACCGCGAAGGCGACCGCGACCGCCGCCAGCAGGGCCATGCGGATCCGCGAGATGCGCCTGGCAGGGTCGTTCGCCGCCGGCTCGCGGAACTGCAGGTTCTCCGGCAGGTAGGACTCCTTGCGCGTCGCCTCGAGCAGGCCACCTTCGTGCAGCAGCTCGCGGGCGCGCTTGAAGTCGTCCGGGCGCAGCACCCACAGCGCCGGCTGCTGCCCGGCGTCGTGGTTCTTCGCGGTGTAGCTGAACTCGCGGCGGCTGTTGCCCTTCCAGCTGCGGCCCTGGCTGATCTTGGTGGCGATGCCGGCGTCCTCGAGCAGCTTCTGCACGCCCTCGACGTTCTCCAGCCGCGGCGAGGTGAATACCTGGCGCATCAGCCCGCGCCTCCGCGGTCGGCGACCACCCGGATCAGGCCTTCCTGCGCCGTCGAGGCCACCAGGCGGCCGTCGCGGCTGAAGATCTGCCCGCGGGCCAGGCCGCGGGCGCCGGAGGCACTCGGGCTGTCGAGCGAATACAGCAGCCAGTCGTCGGCACGGAAGGGGCGGTGGAACCACATCGCATGGTCGAGCGAGGCCATCTGCACGTTCGGCTGGTAGTAGCTGATGCCGTGCGGGAAGGTCGCGGTGCCGAGCAGGTGGAAGTCGGAGGCGTAGGCCAGCAACGCCTGGTGCAGCACCGGCGAATCGCCGACCGGCGCCGACAGCCGGAACCAGACGTGCTGGTAGGGCGGGCGCTTCGGTGGCTTCAGCTCGTCGCGCGGATACACCGGGCGGATCTCGAACGGCCCCATCCGGCTGAGCCAGCGCTGCGCCTTCGGCGGCAGCGAGGCCAGCTGTTCGGGCGTCGGCGCCGGCATCGGCTCGATGTCCTCGGGCGCCGGCACTTCCGGCATCGACAGCTGGTGCTCGTTGCCCGGCTCCGGCTCCTGGAACGACGACGCGAATACGAAGATCGGCTGCCCGTGCTGGATCGCGGTGACGCGGCGCACCGAGAAGCTCTTGCCGTCCCGCGAGCGGTCGACGTCGTAGACGATCGGGTGCTCGACGTCGCCGGCGCGCAGGAAATACGCATGGATCGAATGCACGTGGCGGTCTTCGGCGACCGTGCACTGCGCCGCCGCCAGCGCCTGCCCGAGCACCTGCCCGCCGAACACGTACTTGGTGCCGATGTCGCGGCTCTGGCCGCGGAACAGGTTGTCCTCGAGCCGCTCGAGGCGCAGCAGGTCGACGAGTTCGGCGACGATCGGTGAGGTCATGGCGGGAGCGGCGGACTGGGGCCCCGGATGATACCGCGCGGACCGCCGGCGCCGGCTCGCAAGAGAGGCGGGCGCGAAGCGCGCGTTCGCCTCCCACTCACTCCTCGCGACGCTCCACTCGCTCCAGCCCGACCCGCGCCAGCACCTCCGCCCACGGGAACATCGGCCCGGGGTCGCGCTTGCGTGCCACCCGCCTCGTCGGATCGTCACTCGCCGTCACCTGCGTCGTGTCCAGATCCTCGTGCCCGGCGATGCGGCGCAGGTTCGGGAATTCCGCGGTCAACCAGCGCAGCAGCGCCACCAGGGCGTCGATCTGCGCGGCGGGGTAGGGCTCGTCCATGGCCTGGTGGCGGGAATCGAGCCAATCCGGGTAACGGCCGGTGTTGACCAGTTCGATGCCGAGCGAGCGCTCGTTGTGGCCGCGCGTGTGATGGGCGATGCGGGCGGGGTCGACGAAGCGGTGGATGCTGCCGTCGCGGTCGACGTAGTAGTGGCCGCTGTTGCCGGTGCCGCTGGCGTAGAGCACGCGCTCGCCGTACTCGCGGGCCATGGCGAGGTCGGGCAGTTCGGTGCAATGGATCACGACGAGGTCGATCGACGGGGTGGCGCGCGGCGTCAGCAGGCCCTCGCAGGGCAGTGGCCAGTGCTGGATCGGGGGCGGCGGCGCGGGCTCCGGCGACATGGCCGCATGCTAACATCGGCCCTGTTTTCCGGAGTCCCGCGATGGCCGCGCCGAACCCCGATTCCGCCCTCGCCGCGCTGCTCGGCAAGCTGCCCCGCGCCGGCACGGTGCGCTGGATCGGCGTGCGTCACGCACGTGGCCGGGCGATGCGTGAACTCGATTCGGTCGAGGCGATCGCCGGCCGCGGCCTCGTCGGCGACCGCTATGCCAGCGCCAGCGGCAAGCGCGGCGTCACCCTGATCCAGTCGGAACACCTGCCGGTGATCGCCGCGCTGTCCGGCCATGCCGAGGTCGCGCCGGCGCTGCTGCGCCGCAACGTCGTCGTGTCCCGGCTGCCGCTGGTGGCGCTGAAGGGGCGCCGCTTCCGCATCGGCGGTGTCGTCCTCGAAGGCACCGGCGACTGCGATCCGTGCGCGCGCATGGAGGAGGCCCTCGGCCCCGGCGGCTACAACGCGATGCGCGGCCATGGCGGTCTGTGCGCGCGCATCGTCGAAGGCGGGCACTTCGCGGTCGGCGATTCCCTGCAAGCGCTGGAGGTGGTCGCATGACCGGGCACGTCATCATCTCGCACGGCCTCGACAGCGGTCCGGACGCCACCAAGGCGGCCGCGCTCGCGAAGGCCGCGTCCGCGCGCGGCTGGACCCACGAGCGCCCCGACTACCGCGACCTCGACGGCGAAGGCCCGCTCGGCGACGTGCGCGCGCGCATCCTGCGGCTCGGTGCCCGCGCGCATGCGAATACCCGCCGACCGCTCGTGCTCGCCGGTTCGAGCATGGGCGCCTTCATCTCCGCGCACGTGTCGCGCGAGGTGCCGGTGGCCGGCCTGTTCCTGATGGCGCCGCCGGTGCTGCTGGAAGTGCCGCCGCATTACCTGAAGGCGGCGATGGTGCCGACCCGCGTGATCCACGGCTGGCAGGACGAGCTGATTCCGGCGATGGACGTCGCCCGCTGGGCGCAGCGCCGGCACGATCACCTCACGCTGGTCCCGGACAGCCACCGGCTCGCCGCCCATGTCGAGTACTGCGCGGAGGAATTCGCGCGCTTCCTGCAGATGCTGGAAACGTGAGGTTCTTCGCGGCCTGCGCGAAAGGCCTGGAATACCTGCTCGCCGACGAACTGGTGGCGCTCGGCGCCGGCCGGGCCACCGCCGCGCTCGCCGGCGCCAATGTCGAATGCGCCGACACCGGTGCCGCGCTCGAGGTCGCGCTGCGCGCGGTCATGTATTCGCGCCTGGCCAGCCGCGTACTGTGGCCGCTGGCCGAATTCGACTGCCGCGACGAGAACGAGCTCTACCAGGGCGTGCACGCGCTGCCCTGGCCCGACCACCTGGCCGCCGACGGCACCCTCGCCATCGATGCGCACGTCTCCGGACCCGGCCTCACGCATGAGCGCTACGCCGCCCAGCGCAGCAAGGACGCGATCGTCGACCGCATGCGCGCCGCCCACGGCAGCCGCCCCTCGGTCGATACCGCGGCGCCGGAGCTGCGCCTCGGCCTGGTCGTGCGCAAGGGCAGGGCGCTGCTGTCGGTCGACCTCGGCGGCGGCCCGCTGCACCGGCGCGGCTGGCGCAGCGAGCAGGGCGAGGCACCGCTGAAGGAAAACCTCGCGGCCGCGATGCTGATGCGCGGTCGCTGGCCGGCCATCCACGCCGACGGCGGCGGCCTGCTCGACCCGATGTGCGGTAGCGGCACCCTGCTGATCGAAGGCGCGCTGATGGCCGCCGACGAAGCGCCCGGCCTGCGTCGGCTGGCCGGCGCGCTGCCGAGCCGCTGGCGCGGTTTCGACGAGGAACGCTGGTCGCGTATCGAGGCCGAGGCGCGCGCGCGCGCGGAGACCGGGCGCGCCGCCCTGCGACCGGTGTTCTCCGGCGCCGACATCGACCCGCGCGCGCTGCAGGCAGCGGCCGCCAACGCGGCGCGGGCGGGCGTCGCCGACGTCATCCGCTTCGAACGCGCACCGGTGAGCGCGCTGCAGGCGCCGGGACCGGCGTCGGGACTGGTCGCCTGCAACCCGCCTTACGACCTGCGCCTGAGCGCCGACCCGGCGCTCTATCGCGAGCTCGGCGACGCGCTGCAGCGGGCGGTGCCGGACTGGCGCGCGGTGCTGCTCTGCGGCTCCGACGAACTCGCGCGCGCCACCGGCCTGCGCGCGCAGAAGCGCTACGTGCTGTTCAACGGCGCGATCGAGACCAGCCTCGTGGTGATCGACCCGGTGCGCGTGCCCGAGCGTGCACCGCGCGAACCGCGGCCCTTGTCGGAAGGCGCGACGATGGTCGCCAACCGCCTGCGCAAGAACCTGCGCAACGCGCGCAGCTGGCGCGATCGCGCCGGCGTCGGCTGCTGGCGCGCCTACGACGCCGACCTGCCCGAATACAGTGCCGCGGTCGACGTCTACACCGAGGACGGCGGCGACGCGCGCACCTTCGTGCACGTGCAGGAATACGAGGCGCCGAAGACGATCCCGGAAGCCGACACCCGTCGCCGCTTCGGTGAACTGCTCGACGCCGTGCGCGAGGTCTTCGCGGTGCCGCCGGGCCAGGTCGCGATCAAGACCCGCGCCCGCGGCAAGGGCGGCAGCAAATACGGGCGCATGGATCGCCGCGACGAATTCTTCGTCGTGCGCGAGGGCGCCGCGCGCCTGCAGGTGAACCTGTTCGACTACCTCGACACCGGCCTGTTCCTCGACCACCGCCCGGTGCGCCGGCGCATCGCTGCCGAGGCCGCCGGCAAGCAGGTGCTGAACCTGTTCTGCTACACCGGCGCCGCCAGCGTGCAGGCGGCGGTCGGTGGCGCGGCGGCGACCACCAGCGTCGACCTGTCGGCGACCTATCTGGAATGGGCGGCGCGCAACCTCGCGCTCAACGGCGCCACCGGCCGCCAGCACCGGCTCGTGCAGGCCGACGCGCTGGCCTGGCTGGAAGCGGACCGCGGCCGCTACGCGCTGATCTTCTGCGACCCGCCGACCTTCTCGAACTCGGCGCGCGCCGCCGATTTCGACACCCAGCGCGACCACGTGCGCCTGCTGCGCGCGGCGGTGGCGCGGCTGGCGCCGGGTGGGGTGCTGCTGTTCTCGAACAATTTCCGCAAGTTCCGTTTCGATGCGGCCGCCGTCGCGGAATTCGCCGATGCGGTCGAGATCTCCGCCGCCACGATCGATCCCGATTTCGCCCGCAATCCCCGCATCCACCGCTGCTGGGAACTCCGCGCGCGCTGAGTACGCGGGCCCGGCCTCCGCGCAGGACACGAGCTCTTTTCCTCCGCGTGGCTCGGAAAAGACTCGTGCCCTGCGCGGAGGCCGGGTCCGGTTGTCTGCCGCGGTTCGGGAACCGGCAGCCCGGGCGCCCGCATCCTGCGAAGCCCGATGCGTTTCCTGCGCGAGTGCGGACGAACCGCCGTTCGTGGCGATCGGCAGCCGCGACATGTAGCGGGCCAGCCAGCGGTGACCGCGGAACATTCGTCGCGGTGTGCGTGCGTCCCGTCCTTCGAGGTCCGGGAATCGCGCCTCGAGGGGAACCTCGGTCGTGTGCCGGGCCGAACGCGGCCAGGACGTCGCCGCCCGGTTCGAATCGCTCCGCCGATTGCCGGTACTTCGGAAGCATCTCCTGGCGCCCTGCGGGCGCACCGCGGCGGAGCCGCGGGGAATGCCTCCGAAGACCGACAAGGCAACGGA
>NZ_AUFF01000015.1 GCF_000426365.1 Arenimonas composti TR7-09 = DSM 18010
CCGATCTTCGTCAGCGCCGCGGTCAGCGTGGTCTTGCCGTGGTCGACGTGACCGATGGTGCCGACGTTCACGTGCGGCTTGGTGCGCTCGAACTTACCCTTGGACATGTCTCTGCTTCCTTGATTCTAGATTCGTTGACTGCGAGGTCAGGACTTCTTGATGACCTGCTCGGCGATGTTGGCCGGCGCCTCGGCGTAGTGGTCGAATTCCATCGTGAAGGTGGCGCGGCCCTGGGTCATCGAACGCATGGAGGTCGCGTAGCCGAACATCTCGCCCAGCGGCACCATCGCGTTGATCACCTTGCCGGACGGGGTGTCGTCCGAGCCCTGCAGGATGCCGCGACGACGGCTGAGGTCGCCCATCACGTCACCCATGTAGTCCTCCGGCGTCACGACCTCGACCTTCATGATCGGCTCGAGCAGCACCGGGTTGGCCTTCTGGAAACCTTCCTTGAACGCCATCGAGCCGGCGACCTTGAACGCCATTTCGTTGGAGTCGACGTCGTGGAACGAGCCGTCGACCGCCTTGATCTTGATGTCGACCACCGGGAAGCCGGCCAACACGCCGTTCTTCATGGCGTCCTCGATGCCCTTGCCGGCCGCGACGACGTATTCCTTCGGAACCACGCCGCCGACGATGGCGTTCTCGAACGAGAAGCCGCCGCCGCGCTCCTGCGGCTCCATCTCGATGACGATGTGGCCGTACTGGCCGCGACCGCCCGACTGGCGCACGAACTTGCCTTCCTGCTTGATCGCCTTGCGGATCGTCTCGCGGTACGCGACCTGCGGCTTGCCGACGTTCGCCTCGACGTTGAACTCGCGCTTCATGCGGTCGACGATGATGTCGAGGTGCAGCTCGCCCATGCCGGAGATGATCGTCTGGCCCGACTCCTCGTCGGTCTTGACGCGGAACGAGGGGTCTTCCTGCGCCAGGCGGCCCAGGGCGATACCCATCTTCTCCTGGTCGGACTTGGTCTTCGGCTCGACCGCCATCGAGATCACCGGCTCCGGGAACGTCATCCGCTCGAGCACGATCGGCGCGTCCTGCGCGCACAGCGTGTCGCCGGTGGTGACGTCCTTCAGGCCCACGGCCGCGGCGATGTCGCCCGCCAGCACTTCCTTGATCTCGTCGCGCTGGTTGGAGTGCATCTGCAGCAGGCGGCCGATGCGCTCCTTCTTGCCCTTGACCGAATTGAACACCTGGTCGCCGGCATTCAGCGTGCCCGAGTAGACGCGGAAGAAGGTCAGCGAACCGACGAACGGGTCGGTCATGATCTTGAACGCGAGCGCCGAGAACGGCGCCTTGTCGCTCGACTCGCGGCTCAGCTCCTTGGTCTCGTCGTCGACGTCGACGCCGCGCACGGCCGGCACGTCGACCGGCGACGGCAGCAGCTTGACGACGCCGTCGAGCATCGCCTGCACGCCCTTGTTCTTGAACGCGCTGCCGCAGAACATCGGCACGATCTCGGTGTTGAGCGTGCGGATGCGAAGGCCCTCGATGACCTCTTCCTCGGACAGCTCGCCGTCCTCGAGGTACTTGTTCATGAGCTCTTCGCTGGCCTCGGCCGCGGACTCGATCATGAACGAGCGCGCCTCGGCTGCGGCATCGGCCAGGTCGGCCGGAATGTCGCGGTACTCGAAGCTCAGGCCCTGCGTGGCGGCATCCCAGTGGATGGCCTTCATCTTCAGCAGGTCGACCACGCCCTCGAAACCGTCTTCGGCGCCGATCGGCACCTGCATCGGAACCGGGGTCGCGCCCAGGCGCGCCTTCAGCTGGTCACGGACCTTGAAGAAGTTGGCGCCGGTGCGGTCCATCTTGTTGACGAACGCGATGCGCGGCACGTGGTACTTGTTGGCCTGGCGCCACACCGTCTCCGACTGCGGCTGCACGCCGCCGACCGCACACAGCACGAACACCGCGCCGTCGAGCACGCGCAGCGAACGCTCGACTTCGATCGTGAAGTCGACGTGCCCGGGGGTGTCGATGATGTTGAAGCGGTGCTCGGGGAAGGTCTTGTCCATGCCCTTCCAGAACGCCGTGGTGGCGGCGGACTGGATGGTGATGCCGCGCTCCTGCTCCTGCTCCATCCAGTCCATCGTCGCGGCGCCGTCGTGCACCTCGCCGATCTTGTGGCTCTTGCCGGTGTAGAACAGGATGCGCTCGGACGTGGTGGTCTTGCCGGCATCGATGTGGGCCATGATGCCGAAGTTGCGGTAACGCTCGATCGGGGTAGTGCGTGCCACGGGAATTCCTCGGTGGGGTGCCGCCCGGCGCCGGGCGCCAGGGGCGGTTTCGCTACGCGGTGGCTTCGATTACCAGCGGTAGTGCGAGAAGGCCTTGTTGGCCTCGGCCATGCGGTGCGTCTCTTCGCGCTTCTTGACGGCGCCGCCACGGTTTTCCGACGCGTCCAGCAGCTCGGCGGCCAGCTTGCGCGGCATGGTGTTCTCG
This sequence comes from Arenimonas composti TR7-09 = DSM 18010, assembly GCF_000426365.1. Lineage (GTDB taxonomy): Bacteria > Pseudomonadota > Gammaproteobacteria > Xanthomonadales > Xanthomonadaceae > Arenimonas > Arenimonas composti. The sequence goes on from NZ_AUFF01000015.1 coordinate 2,449, forward strand.
CCGCGCTTGCGCGCCGACTCGATCACCCAGCGCATCGCCAGCGCCATGCGGCGGGAGGAACGGACTTCGACCGGCACCTGGTAGGTCGCACCGCCGACGCGGCGGGACTTGACCTCGACCGCCGGGGCGACGTTGCCCAGCGCCTTCTCGACCAGCGCCAGCGGCTCGCTGTTCTTCTCGCCGATGACGTCCATCGCGCCGTAGACGATCTTCTCGGCGATCGACTTCTTGCCGGACTTCATGACCATGTTGATGAAGCGCGCGACGACTTCGCTTCCGTGCTTGGGATCCGGAAGGATCGAGCGGGTACCGGGAGAACCTTTACGGGACATGATGCTTGCCTAAATGTGCTTGAGATGGGTCGTTCGCTGCGGGATTCCGCGCGAATCAGGACTTCGGACGCTTGGCGCCGTACTTCGAACGGCTCTGGCGACGCTTGGTGACGCCGGCGGCGTCGAGCGAGCCTCGCACGGTGTGGTAGCGCACGCCCGGGAGGTCCTTGACGCGGCCGCCGCGGATCAGCACGACCGAGTGCTCCTGCAGGTTGTGGCCTTCGCCGCCGATGTAGGAGATGACCTCGAAACCGTTCGTCAGGCGCACCTTGGCGACCTTGCGGAGGGCCGAGTTCGGCTTCTTCGGGGTCGTGGTGTACACGCGGGTGCACACGCCACGGCGCTGCGGGCAGTTTTCCAGCGCCGGAGAGGCGCTCTTGAAGGTGTTCGGCTGCCGCGGCTTGCGCACCAGCTGGTTGATCGTCGCCATTCGTAGGGATCCTGGATGAAAAACAAGGCGGGCCGGAAACCGGCCCACCGAGAAGCGGGAGTTTACTTCGCGTTAAACGCGCCCGTCAACACGCGGCGGGGGCGCCGTTTGGGTTTCCATCGTCCTTGAACCGGACACGAGGGAACTTCCTGTTCCCTCTTTCCGGATGTGGGCAGGGTGACTGACCTGCCGCGTCGTTTTGATCAGCCGTCGGAGCCGGCTTCTTCGGTGCTTTCGTTCGCGGCCGTGACGGCCCGCAGGGTCTCCAGTTCGGAATCGGACAGCTCGGGCTGGGCCGCCTGCCTGCGCTTGGTGTGATACGCCAGGCCGGTACCCGCCGGAATGAGGCGGCCGACGATAACGTTCTCCTTCAGGCCGCGCAAGCTGTCGCGGGTGCCGCGGACGGCCGCCTCGGTCAGCACGCGGGTGGTCTCCTGGAAGGAGGCCGCGGAGATGAACGACTCGGTCGCCAGCGAGGCCTTGGTGATGCCCAGCAGGACCGGATCGACCTTCGCCGGGATCTCGCCCCGCGCCTTCAGCTTCTCGTTCTCCTCGACCACGCGCAGGCGCTCGGCCTGCTCCCCGGCCATCCAGCGCGAGTCGCCGCCGTCGGTGATCTCGACCTTGCGCAGCATCTGGCGAATGATCACCTCGATGTGCTTGTCGTTGATCTTGACGCCCTGCAGGCGGTAGACGTCCTGGATTTCCTTGACCAGGTAAGCCGCCAGCGGCTCGACACCGAGCAGACGCAGGATGTCCTGCGGGTTCGGCTCGCCGTCGACCACGGTCTCGCCCTTGGCGATGTGCTCGCCTTCGTAGACGATGACCTGGCGGTACTTCGGGATGAGCTCTTCGTGCTCGTTGCCGTCGGCGTCCTTGATGATCAGGCGCTGCTTGCCCTTGGTGTCCTTGCCGAAGCTGATGATGCCCGACACCTCGGCGAGGATCGCCGGATCCTTCGGCTTGCGCGCTTCGAACAGGTCGGCGACGCGCGGCAGACCACCGGTGATGTCGCGGGTCTTCGACGCTTCCTGCGGCACCTTCGTGACCACGTCGCCGACGCCGACCGCGTCGCCGTCCTGCAGGTTCACGATCGAGCGCGGCGGCAGCAGGTACTGCGCCGGCAGGTCGGTGCCCGGGATGTTCAGGTCCTTGCCGTTGGCGTCGACGATGCGGACGATCGGGCGCAGGTCCTTGCCCTGCGAGCCGCGACGCTTCGGATCGGTGATCTCGCGCGAGGCCAGGCCGGTCTGCTCGTCGGTCTTCTCGATGACGGTGACGCCGTCGACGAAGTCGACGAAGCGCACGAAGCCCGCCACTTCCGACACGATCGGGTGGTTGTGCGGATCCCAGGTCGCGACCGTCTTGCCGGCCTTGACGTCGTCGCCGTCCTTGACGTTGATCACCGCGCCGTACGGCAGCTTGTAGCGCTCGCGCTCGCGGCCGTGGTTGTCCAGCACCGAGAGCTCGCCCGAGCGCGACACCGCCACCAGGTGGCCGTTCGCGTGCTGGACGTGCTTGAGGTTGTTGAACTTGACGGTACCGGTGGTCTTGACGGTGATGTTGTCCACCGCCGCCGCACGCGACGCCGCGCCGCCGATGTGGAACGTACGCATCGTCAGCTGGGTGCCCGGCTCGCCGATCGACTGCGCGGCCACGACGCCCACGGCCTCGCCGTGGTTGACGATGTGGCCACGCGCCAGGTCACGGCCGTAGCAGTGGGCGCAGATGCCGAACGCACTTTCGCAGGTGATCGCCGAGCGCACCTTGATCGACTGCACGCCGGCGCCTTCCAGGCGGTCGACCCACGACTCGTCGAGCAGGGTGTTGCGGGTGACGATCGGATCCTCGTCGTTGCCCGGCAGGAACACGTCCTCGGCCACGATGCGGCCCAGCACGCGGTCGCGCAGCGGCTCGACCACGTCACCGCCCTCGACGATCGGGGTCATGGTGAGGCCGTGGACCGTGCCGCAGTCGGACTCGGTGACGACCACGTCCTGCGCCACGTCGACGAGGCGACGGGTCAGGTAACCCGAGTTCGCGGTCTTCAGCGCGGTATCCGCGAGGCCCTTGCGGGCGCCGTGGGTCGAGATGAAGTACTGCAGGACGTTCAGGCCCTCGCGGAAGTTCGCGGTGATCGGCGTCTCGATGATCGAGCCGTCCGGACGCGCCATCAGGCCGCGCATACCGGCGAGCTGACGGATCTGCGCCTGCGAACCACGGGCGCCGGAGTCGGCCATGATGTAGACCGAGTTCATCGACTTCTGGTCGATGGTCTCGCCCTTGGCGTTCTGCACCTTCTCGGTGCCGATCGCTTCCATCATCGCCTTGGCCACGCGCTCGTTCGTGCGCGACCAGATGTCGACGACCTTGTTGTAGCGCTCGCCGGCGGTGACCAGACCGCTCTGGTACTGCTCCTGGATCTCCAGCACTTCCGACTCGGCCTCGGCCAGGATCGACTTCTTCTCGTCCGGGATGATCATGTCGTCGATGCCGATCGACACGCCCGCACGGGTGGCGAAGCTGAAGCCGGTGTACATCAGCTGGTCGGCGAAGATCACCGTGGCCTTCAGGCCCAGCTGGCGGTAGCAGGTGTTGATCAGGCGGCTGATCGCCTTCTTGTTCAGCTCGGTGTTGACCAGGTCGAACGGCAGGCCGTCCGGCAGGATCTCGGCGAGCAGCGCGCGGCCGACGGTGGTGTCCACGACCACGTTGCGGCGGGTGCGGTTGCCCTCGGCATCGGTCTCGGAGACCGGCAGGCGCACCTTGACCTTGGCGTGCAGCTCGACGACGCGGTTGTCGTAGGCGCGCTTGGCCTCGGCGACGTTCGCGAACGCCATGCCCTCGCCCCGCTTGTTCTCGAGCGCGCGGGTCATGTAGTACAGGCCGAGCACGACGTCCTGGGTCGGCACGATGATCGGCTCGCCGTTCGCCGGCGACAGGATGTTGTTCGACGACATCATCAGCGCGCGCGCTTCCAGCTGGGCCTCGAGGCTCAGCGGGACGTGCACGGCCATCTGGTCACCGTCGAAGTCGGCGTTGAACGCGGTGCAGACCAGCGGGTGCAGCTGGATGGCCTTGCCCTCGATCAGCACCGGCTCGAACGCCTGGATGCCGAGGCGGTGCAGCGTCGGCGCACGGTTCAGCAGCACCGGGTGCTCGCGGATCACCTCTTCCAGGATGTCCCAGACCTCGGCTTCCTCGCGCTCGACCAGCTTCTTGGCGGCCTTGATCGTCGTGGCCAGGCCACGGCGCTGCAGCTTCGCGAAGATGAAGGGCTTGAACAGCTCGAGCGCCATCTTCTTCGGCAGGCCGCACTGGTGCAGCTTCAGGTACGGGCCGACCACGATGACCGAACGGCCGGAGTAGTCGACGCGCTTGCCGAGCAGGTTCTGGCGGAAGCGGCCCTGCTTGCCCTTGATCATGTCGGCCAGCGACTTCAGCGGGCGCTTGTTGGTGCCGGTGATGGCGCGGCCGCGGCGGCCGTTGTCCATCAGCGCGTCCACCGACTCCTGCAGCATGCGCTTCTCGTTGCGCACGATGATGTCCGGCGCATTGAGCTCGAGCAGGCGCTTGAGGCGGTTGTTGCGGTTGATGACGCGGCGGTACAGGTCGTTCAGGTCGGAGGTCGCGAAGCGGCCGCCGTCCAGCGGAACCAGCGGACGCAGGTCCGGCGGCAGCACCGGCAGGACGGTCATGACCATCCACTCCGGACGGTTGCCCGACTCGATGAAGGCCTCCATCAGCTTGATGCGCTTGGTGAGGCGCTTGAGCTTCGTCTCGGAGTTCGTCGAGGCGATCTCTTCCTTCAGGCGCAGCAGCTCGGCGTTGAGGTCGATCGTGCGCAGCAGCTGGTAGACCGCCTCGGCGCCCATCAGGGCGTCGAAGTCGTCACCGTGCTCCTGGCGCGCCTGCAGGAACTGCTCCTCGGTCAGCAGCTGGCCACGGTCGAGCGTGGTCAGGCCCGGCTCGATGACCACGTAGGCCTCGAAGTACAGGATGCGTTCGATGTCGCGCAGGGTCATGTCCAGCATCAGGCCGATGCGCGACGGCAGCGACTTCAGGAACCAGATGTGCGCGGTCGGGCTGGCGAGCTCGATGTGGCCCATGCGCTCGCGACGGACCTTGGCCAGGGTGACCTCGGTGCCGCACTTCTCGCAGACCACGCCGCGGTGCTTCATGCGCTTGTACTTGCCGCACAGGCACTCGTAGTCCTTGATCGGACCGAAGATCGCGGCGCAGAACAGGCCATCGCGTTCAGGCTTGAAGGTGCGGTAGTTGATCGTCTCCGGCTTCTTCACTTCACCGAAGGACCAGCTGCGGATCAGGTCCGGCGAAGCCAGCCCGATCTTGATGCCGTCGAAGTCGAGCGACTGGCGCTGCTGGTTGAACAGATTGAGCAAGTCTTTCATTGGGTAGTCTCCTGTTCCCGGCGCCGGATCACTGCTCTTCCAGCTCGATGTTGATCGCGAGCGAGCGGATTTCCTTCACGAGGACGTTGAAGGATTCCGGCATGCCGGCGGTCATCTCGTGCTCGCCGTCGACGATGTTCTTGTACATCTGGTTGCGGCCCTGCACGTCGTCGGACTTCACCGTCAGCATTTCCTGCAGGGTGTAGGCCGCGCCGTAGGCTTCCAGCGCCCAGACTTCCATCTCGCCGAAGCGCTGGCCGCCGAACTGCGCCTTGCCGCCCAGCGGCTGCTGGGTGACGAGCGAGTACGGACCGGTCGAACGCGCGTGCATCTTGTCGTCGACGAGGTGGTTGAGCTTGAGCATGTGCATGTAGCCGACGGTGACCGGGCGGTCGAAGGATTCGCCGGTACGGCCGTCGAACAGGGTCGTCTGACCGCTCGACGGCAGGTCCGCCAGCGCCAGCATCGTCTTGATCTCGGCCTCGGCCGCACCGTCGAACACCGGGGTGGCCATCGGCACGCCGCCGGTGAGGTTCTGCGCCAGGCGCAGCAACTCGTTGTCGTCCAGCTGCGACAGATCGACGCGCTCGCCGGCCAGCTTCTTGTCGTGGTTGTAGATCTGGTCGAGGAACTTGCGCAGCTCGGCGACCTTCTCCTGCGCCTCGAGCATGCGCTGGATCTTCTGGCCCAGGCCCTTGGCGGCCCAGCCCAGATGCACCTCGAGCACCTGGCCGATGTTCATTCGGCTCGGCACGCCCAGCGGGTTCAGCACGATGTCGACGGTCTCGCCGTTCGCCATGTAGGGCATGTCCTGGACCGGAACGATGGTCGAGACGACACCCTTGTTGCCGTGGCGGCCGGCCATCTTGTCGCCCGGCTGGATGCGGCGCTTCACGGCCAGGAAGACCTTGACCATCTTCAGCACGCCCGGGGCGAGGTCGTCGCCCTGGGTGATCTTGGCGCGCTTGTCCTGGAAGCGCTTCTCGAACTCCTTCTCGTGCGCCTCGATCTGCTTCTGCGCCTTCTCGATCAGCTCGGCCGCGTCCTCGTCCTTCATGCGGATCGAGAACCAGTCGGACTTCTTCAGGCCGTCCAGGTACTCGGCGGTGATCGCGGTGCCCTTCTTCAGGCCGTCCGGACCGCCGTTGGCGACCTTGCCGATCAGCGCGCCACGCAGACGCGAGAAGATCGCGCCCTCGAGGATGCGGAACTGGTCGTCGAAGTCCTTCTTGACGCGCTTGATCTCGCTTTCCTCGATCTGGCGCGCGCGCTTGTCCTTCTCGATGCCGTCGCGGGTGAAGACCTGCACGTCGATGACGGTGCCGTCCATGCCCGGCGGAACGCGCAGCGAGCTGTCCTTAACGTCGGAAGCCTTCTCGCCGAAGATCGCGCGCAGCAGCTTCTCTTCCGGGGTCAGCTGGCTCTCGCCCTTCGGCGTGACCTTGCCGACCAGGATGTCGCCGGCACGCACCTCGGCGCCGATGTAGACCACGCCGGACTCGTCGAGGCGGCCGAGCGCCTGCTCGGACACGTTCGGGATGTCGGCGGTGATCTCCTCCGGCCCCAGCTTGGTGTCGCGGGCGACGCAGGTCAGTTCCTCGATGTGGATCGTCGTGTAGCGGTCCTGTTCGACGACGCGCTCCGACAGCAGGATCGAGTCCTCGAAGTTGTAGCCGTTCCACGGCATGAACGCGACCAGCATGTTCTGGCCCAGCGCCAGCTCGCCGATGTCGGTGGACGGGCCGTCCGCGAGCACGTCGCCGCGGGCGACGCGGTCACCGACGTTCACCAGCGGGGTCTGGTTGATGCAGGTGTTCTGGTTCGAGCGCGTGTACTTCACCAGGGTGTAGATGTCGACGCCGGCGTCGTTGTCGGTCATCTCGGCCTCGTCGACGCGCACCACGATGCGGCCGGCGTCGACCTGGTCGATCACGCCGCCGCGGCGGGCGTTCACGGTGACACCCGAGTCGCGCGCCACGGCGCGCTCGATGCCGGTACCGACCAGCGGCTTCTCGGCGCGCAGCGTCGGTACCGCCTGGCGCTGCATGTTGGCGCCCATCAGCGCGCGGTTGGCGTCGTCGTGCTCGATGAACGGCACCAGCGCCGCCGCGACCGACACCGACTGCATCGGCGAGACGTCCATGTACTGGATCTCGCTCGGCGGCTTGAGCAGCGTTTCGGCCTGGTAGCGGCACGGTACGAACGGCGCCTGGAAGCTGCCGTCCTTGTTGAGCTCGGCGTTCGCCTGCGCGATCGAGAACTCGTGCTCCTCGATGGCCGACAGGAACTCGACCTGGTCGGTGACCTTGCCGTCCACGACCTTGCGGTACGGCGTCTCGAGGAAGCCGTACTTGTTCGAGCGGGCGTAGACCGCCAGCGAGTTGATCAGGCCGATGTTCGGGCCTTCAGGGGTCTCGATGGTGCAGACGCGGCCGTAGTGGGTCGGGTGCACGTCGCGCACCTCGAAGCCGGCGCGCTCGCGGGTCAGGCCACCCGGGCCCAGCGCCGAGACGCGACGCTTGTGCGTCACCTCGGACAGCGGGTTGTTCTGGTCCATGAACTGCGACAGCTGCGACGAGCCGAAAAACTCCTTGATCGCGGCGGCCACCGGCTTGGCGTTGATCAGATCCTGCGGGGTCAGGCCGTCGGACTCGGCCAGCGACAGGCGCTCCTTCACGGCGCGCTCGACGCGCACCAGGCCGACGCGGAACACGTTCTCGGCCATCTCGCCGACCGAACGCACGCGGCGGTTGCCCAGGTGGTCGATGTCGTCGACGACGCCGCGACCGTTGCGGATCTCGGTCAGGGTCTTGATGACGTCGAGGATGTCGGAGGTCCGGCCGAGTTCCTTGACCAGGTTCTTCGCGGTCTCGTCGCTGCGGTCGCCGAAGTACTTCCAGTCGTACAGCACCGGCGCACCGGTGACTTCCTTGCGGCCGACGCGGCGGTTGAACTTCATCCGGCCGACGCCCGACAGGTCGTAGCGCTCGAAGGTGAAGAACAGGTTGTAGAACAGGTTCTGCGCGGCGTCCTTCGTCGGCGGCTCGCCCGGACGCATCATGCGGTAGATCTCGACCAGGGCCTCGAGCTGGGTCTTGGTCGGGTCGATGCGCAGGGTGTTGGAGATGTACGGGCCGCGGTCGAGGTCGTTCACCCACAGGGTGCCGATCACGTCGACGCCGGCCTTGCGCAGCTTGGCGACGTTCGCCTCGTTGAGCTCTTCGTTCGCGGCCGCCAGCAGCTCGCCAGTCTTCGTGTCGACGACGTCGTGCGACAGGATGCGGCCCGTCAGGTACTCGTCCGGCACCGCCAGCGTCTGCACGTTGGCGCGCTCGAGTTCCTTGACGTGGCGCGCGGTGATGCGCTTGCCGGCCTCGACGATGACCTTGCCGCCGACCACGAGGTCGAAGTTCAGGGTCTCGCCGCGCAGGCGTTCGGGGACGAGCTCGAGCTCGACGCCGTCCTGCTTGGCGATGTGGAAGGTGTTGACCTCGAAGAACTGCTTGAGGATCTCTTCGTTGTTGTAGCCCAGCGCGCGCAGCAGGATCGTCACCGGCAGCTTGCGGCGACGGTCGATGCGGGTGAACACGGCGTCCTTCGGGTCGAACTCGAAGTCCAGCCAGGAGCCGCGGTACGGAATGATGCGGGCGCTGTAGAGCAGCTTGCCCGAGCTGTGCGTCTTGCCACGGTCGTGGTCGAAGAACACGCCCGGCGAACGGTGCAGCTGCGAGACGATGACGCGCTCGGTGCCGTTGACGATGAAGGTGCCGTTGTCGGTCATCAGGGGCAGCTCGCCCATGTAGACCTCCTGCTCCTTCACGTACTTGATCGCCTTGGTCGACGACTCGCGGTCGTAGATGACCAGGCGCACGGTCACGCGCAGCGGGGCGCCGAAGGTCAGGCCGCGGTTGCGGCACTCGCGCTCGTCGAACGGCGGCTCGCCGAGCTTGTAGCTGACGTACTCCAGCGCGGCATTGCCGGAGTAGCTGACGATCGGGAACACCGACTTGAGGGCGGCGTGCAGGCCGCGGTCCTCGCGCTTCTTCTCGTCCGTGCTCTCCTGCAGGAACTCGCGGTACGAGTCCATCTGGATCGCGAGCAGGTACGGAACGTCAAGGACGGCGCGGCGCTTGCCGAAGTCCTTGCGGATTCGCTTCTTTTCGGTGAAGGAGTACGTCATTTTTGGCGATCGCCTCGTGACAGGGGTCCGCGCGTCCGCGGCCCGGGGGGAACATCGAATTGCCAGTGGGAAGTCGCTGGTATTGCCGGCACCAGCACGCCCTCTCCCGCTACTTCCGACTGGCCACTCAAAGCGTGGGTATTTCCATTTCCGGCCGATCCGTCAGGAACGGCCAAAGGCCGGGAGCTTTCGCCCCCGGCCCCGGTGCGTCGCCAATACCGTCCGGCGACCCAATGGCGGTATTACTTGAGCTCGACGGTGGCGCCAGCCGCCTCGAGGTCCTTCTTGAACTTCGCCGCGTCGTCCTTCGACACGCCTTCCTTGACGATGCCGCCGGCCTCGGTGAGGTCCTTGGCTTCCTTCAGGCCCAGGCCGGTGATGGCGCGGACGGCCTTGATGACCTCGACCTTCTTGTCGCCGGCCGACTTCAGCACGACGGTGAACTCGGTCTGCTCCTCGGCGGCCGGACCAGCGGCGACCGGGCCGGCGGCCACGGCGACCGGAGCGGCGGCGGAGACGCCGAACTTCTCTTCGATGGCCTTCACCAGCTCCATCACTTCCATCAGGGTCTTGCCGGCGATGGCTTCGACGATCTGCTCGTTGGAAAGGGACATTGTTATCTACCTCGGGTAATTGTCTGGATGTTTGGTTGCGGAAGTTCGGCGATCAGGCGGTTTCGGCCGCAGCCTCGGCGGGAGCGGCTTCTTCGCCACCACCCTGCTTGTCGGCGATGGCCTTGACCGCACGGGCGAACATCGCGGCCGGCTCGGCCAGCACGCGCGCCAGCATCGCCAGCGCCTGCTCGCGGGTCGGCAGCGAGGCCAGCACGTCGAGGTGGGAACCATCGAGATGCTTGCCGCCGATCGACACGACCTTGGCCTGCAGCTTGTCGTTGCCCTTGGCGAACTCCTTGATCAGGCGACCGGCAGCGCCGGGGTCTTCCATCGAGAACGCGTACAGCAGCGGACCGACGAGCGCGTCCCTGGTGCCTTCGAACTCCGTACCGGCGACGGCGCGGGTGGCCAGCGTGTTCTTCACGACCTTCAGGTACACGCCGGTCTCGCGCGCCTTCTTCCGCATCGCGGTCATCTGCGAGACCGTGACGCCGGCGTACTCGGCGGCGACCAGGGAGTGCGCCTTGCCGGCGACATCCGCCAGCTCCGCGACGACTTCCTGCTTTTGGGACAGTTTGAGAGCCATTAGCACTCCTCCAGTTGAACGTCCGCCGGCGGCTCCTGCCGCGGGCGGTGTGAGGCGATGCCGTTCCGTCGGCATCGGGGACGCCAGGGCGTCCCGGTGGTGGCCTATCCAGAGAATTCCGGGAGGCGGCACCATCTGCGCAGGCCCGACTTCATGCGAAGTGCGGATTAAGCGATCCCGCTTGTGGCGACGGCGAATCCCTGCCAGTCGTGCATCCGTGCCCGACGTCGTCACGCGCTGACCGCACCTGCGGTCTTTGATGGAAGCACCGCGGAAAACCTCCCCGCGACGCCGCCTTCAATTCGATTCCGGCCGGGGCGACGACCCCGGCCGGCGACGTGTTACTTCGCCAGCGACAGCGTCGACTGGTCGACGACCACGCCGACGCCCATCGTCGAGCTCAGCGAGATCTTCTGCAGGTACTGGCCCTTCGCGGCGGCCGGCTTGGCCTTCACCAGGTCGCCGAGCAGCGCGTGCAGGTTGTTCTTCAGGGCCTCGGCCTCGAAGCTCGCCTTGCCGATGGTGCAGTGGATGATGCCCGCCTTGTCGGTGCGGTAACGCACCTGGCCCGCCTTCGCATTGCGCACGGCGCCGGCGGCGTCCGGGGACACGGTGCCGACCTTCGGGTTCGGCATCAGGCCGCGCGGACCCAGCACCTGGCCGAGCTTGCCGACCACGCGCATCGCGTCCGGGGTGGCGATGACGACGTCGTAGTTCAGGTCGCCGCCGAGCATCTTCTCGGCCAGGTCGTCCATGCCGACGACGTCGGCACCGGCGGCCAGGGCCTCGTCGGCCTTGGCGCCCGCCGGGCAGAACACCGCCACGCGGACCGACTTGCCGGTACCGGCCGGCAGCACGGTCGAGCCGCGCACCTGCTGGTCGGACTTGCGCGCGTCGACGCCGAGGCGCACGGCCACGTCGATCGACTCGACGAACTTCGTCTTCGAGTTCGCCTGGATGATCTTCAGCGCCTCGTCGAGGCTGTAGGCCTTGCCCGGGGTGACCAGGGACTGCAGGGCCTTGTATCGCTTCGAAATCTTCGCCATGTCCTCAGCCCTCCACCACGAGACCCATGCTGCGGGCGCTACCGGCGATGGTGCGCACCGCGGCGTCCAGATCAGCCGCCGTCAGGTCGGGTTCCTTCGCCTTGGCGATGTCCTCGAGCTGCGCGCGGGTGACCTTGCCGACCTTGTCGGTGTTCGGGCGCTTGGAGCCCGAGGTGATGCCCGCGGCCTTCTTCAGCAGCACCGTCGCCGGCGTGCTCTTGGTGACGAAGGTGAACGTGCGGTCGGAGTACGCGGTGATGATCACCGGCGTCGGCAGGCCCGGCTCGAGCTTGGCCGTGGCGGCGTTGAACGCCTTGCAGAACTCCATGATGTTCAGGCCGCGCTGACCCAGCGCGGGACCGACCGGCGGCGAGGGGTTGGCCTGACCGGCCTTCACCTGCAGCTTGATGTAACCAACTACTTTCTTGGCCATTTCTCTCTCTCCGGGTGCAAGCGCCTGTTGTCAGGCTCCCCATCGTGCCGGGTGGGTTCGTGCCCCGGCTTCACGTATGAATCGTGCGTCAGGCCTTCTCGACCTGGCCGAACTCCAGCTCCACCGAGGTGGACCGGCCGAAGATCAGCACCGCCAGACGCAGGCGGCTCTTCTCGTAATTGACTTCCTCGACGACGCCGTTGAACTCGATGAACGGACCGTCGATCACGCGCACCATCTCGCCCGGCTCGAACAGCACCTTCGGACGCGGCTTCTCGGCGCCGTCCTGGACGCGGCGCAGGATCACGTCGGCCTCGCTGTCCTTGATCGGGAGCGGGCGCTCGGCGGTTCCGCCGATGAAGCCCATGACCTTCGGGGTCTCCTTGATCAGGTGCCAGCTCTCGTCGTCGATGCGCGGAATGCCGTTGTCCTCGCTGGTCTCGATCTGCACGAGCACGTAGCCCGGGAAGAACTTGCGCTCGGACTTGCGCTTCTGGCCGCCGCGCATCTCCACGACCTCCTCGGTCGGGACCAGTACCTGCCCGAACTTGTCCTGCATCCCGGCGCGCGCGATGCGCGTTTCCAGCGCGCGCTGCACCTGGTGCTCGAAGCCCGAGTAGGCATGGACGACGTACCAGCGCTTGGCCACTTGTTACTCCTTGATCAGCCGAGCACGAGCTTGACCAGCTCGGCGATGATGAAATCGAAGCCGGCGAGCAGCAGGCTGACGATGGTGACCACGACCAGGATCACCCAGGTCGTCCGCATCGCTTCCTGGCGCGTCGGCCAGACGACCTTGCGCAGCTCGAACATCGACTCGCTGAAGAACTCGCGGACACCGCGACCCTTCGCCGTCAGCGAGAACACGAAGCCGGCCGCAGCCACCGCCGCCGCCACCAGCAGGCCGCGCAGCGGCGCCGGCCAGCTCTGCAGCGCGTAGGTGTAGGCCCACAGGCTGGCGACGACCAGCAAACCCGCGACGACGTACTTGACGACGTCGGCGGCGCTCGACGCCTGTTCCGGTTGTTCGACCTTCGTGTTCATTCGGCTCTGTTCCGGCGGGAGCCGGTGCAGGGCGCGCGGCCCGGGGACCGCGGCGCCGTGAGTGGCGCGCCAGGTAGGACTCGAACCTACAACCTGCGGTTTTGGAGACCGCTGCTCTGCCAGTTGAGCTACTGACGCATTGGCAATCCTTCAACGGGCGATGGCGGACCGCTGCCGGCCCGCCATTCCCGCGCCCGACCGGCTGGCGCCGGACGGGCGAAACAGCTTACTTGATGACCTTGGCAACCACGCCGGCGCCGACGGTGCGGCCACCCTCGCGGATCGCGAAGCGCAGGCCCTCGTCCATCGCGATCGGGGC
>NZ_AUFF01000016.1 GCF_000426365.1 Arenimonas composti TR7-09 = DSM 18010
CGCGGCGTCGGTGCCGGACGCGGCTCGCTGCGCGGCTCGTAGCGCGGCGTCGGTGCCGGACGCGGCTCGCTGCGCGGCTCGTAGCGCGGCGTCGGCGTGGGACGCGGCTCGCTGCGCGGCATCGGGCTCGGACGCTGGCTCGGCTCCGACGGCCGGATGACCGGCGGCGGATTCTCCGGCTGGCGGGGACGCACGACACCGGAACGACCCGGCGGCACGCCGGTGTCGGGCTGGCGCGGGCGCGTCACCGGCGGCGGATTCTCCGGCTGGCGCGGACGCACGACCCCGGGACGACCCGGCGGCGCGCCGGTATCCGGCTGGCGCGGGCGCGGCGCCGGCGGACGCGAGCCGGGCTCCGGCGACGGCTTCGCATCGCCGCCACGGCCGCGGCCGAGCGGCTTCGGCATCGGCGTCGCCGGGCCGTCGATCGGCCGCTGCACCGGCCCGGTGGGGCCACGGTCGCGCGGCGGCGCCGGACGGACGTATTCGCCGGGCACCTGGCGGATCGGATGGCCAGGGCGCGGCAGGTCGCGCTCCGGGTAAGGCGGCTTCACCACGTCGTCGCGGTCCGGCGGGCGCGGACGCGGCGGACGCGGACGGCCGCTCCAGTAGAACGGGTCGTACCAGGGCGTCCAGTGGCCGTAGCTGCCCCAGCCCCAGCTGCCGCCCCAGCCCAGACTCCAGCTCGCGAACGGCGAGCCGTAGTACGAGCTCCAGTACGGCGAACAGTCGTAGGAGTTGTAGAAACCCCAGCGGCGGTCGCAGCGGTAGCGGTCGAGGCCCCAGATCGGCAGCGCGCCGTAGAGGGAATAACCGTCGTAGTAGCCGTAGCGGTCGTCGAACCAGCCGTACTCGTCGTCGTAATAGCCATCGTCGTAGTACCCGTCGCCGTAATAGCCCGAGTAGTACGGATCGTCGTAATAACCGTAGCCGCGACCGGTGTCGTAGGTCGCGCAACCGGCGAGAAGACCGGCAGCGGCAGCGGCGGCGAGCAGGCGTCGAATCATGGCGTCGATCCCCCCGGGGTCTGCGGCCACTGTCGGCCGCATGCAGTGAATCCGTCCTTAACTTTATGTGCGTCGTGGTGCCGGTCCTGCGTGAAGCCTGCCATCCTACGCACCCTTTCCGCACGACCCTCCGCGCATGTCCCTGCACCAGGCCTCCGGCCGCTGGCGATTCGGCCTGCTGCTCGCGCTCGTCACCGCCGCCTGCTGGGCGACGCTGCCGGTGGCGCTGAAGATCACCCTGCAGCAGGTCGATGCCTACACGCTGACCTGGTTCCGCTTCGTGTTCGCGGCCGGGATCATGCTGGCGTGGCTGGGCGCGCGCGGCGGTCTCGGCGGCTTCCGCGACCTGGCGCGCCGGCAGTGGTGGCTGCTCGCGATCGCGGCGGCGGGGCTGATCGCCAACTACGTGCTCTATCTGCTCGGCGTGCAGTACACCTCGCCGGCCAACGCGCAGCTGCTGATCCAGCTGGCGCCGCTGCTGATGGCGCTCGGCGGCGTCGTGGTGTTCGCCGAGGCCTTCAACCGCTGGCAGTGGACCGGGCTGGCGCTGATCGTCGGCGGGCTGGCGATGTTCTTCGTCGAACAGCTGCGCCTGCCGGGCGAGGCCGGTGGCCATTACCTGCTCGGCTCGCTGCTGGTGATCGCCGCGGCGATCGTCTGGGCGGTGTACGCGCTGGCGCAGAAGCAGTTGCTGCTGCGGCTGTCGTCGCCGGCGATCCTGGTGGCGATCTACGTCGTCGCCAGCATCGTGCTGCTGCCGTTCGCGGCGCCGGCGGCATTGCTGCGCCTCGACGGCCTGCACTGGGGCCTGCTGCTGTTCTGCGCGCTCAACACCCTGGTCGCCTACGGCGCGTTCGCCGAGGCGCTGGCGCACTGGCAGGCCTCGCGGGTGTCGGCGGTGCTGGCGCTGACGCCGCTGCTCTGCCTCGGCTTCGCCGCGCTCGTGCATGCGCTGTGGCCGGCGGCGATCGCCGCGGAACGGATCGGCGTGATCGGCCTGGCCGGCGCCGGCGCGGTCGTGCTCGGCTCCGCCGCCACCAGCCTCCTCGGCCAGAAGCGTTAACAACCGGGGTCAGATTCCTTCGTTAAGGCAAGCTCCACCAGCCTTAACGAAGGAATCTGACCCCGGTTGTTAAGCCCGGCTGTCAGGCGTCGTCGAGCAATCGCTGCAGGAGGTCGCGGGTGTCGCCGGAGTGCAGGCGGCCCTGCAGCGAAGCCAGCGCCAGGCGGGCCTGATGGCGCAGCGGCTCGGCGAGCTTGCGCCAGGTCTCGAAGGCGCCGAGCAGGCGCGCCGCGACCTGCGGGTTGATGCCGTCGAGCTTCTCGACCTGAGCGGCCACGAAGCGGTAGCCGGCGCCGTCGCGACGATGGAAACCCAGCGGATTGGCACGCGAGAACGTCCCGACCACCGCGCGCACGCGGTTCGGATTCGTCGGCAGCCACCACGACGAAGCCAGCAGTTCGCCGATGTCGTCCAGCGTGTCGGGATGCGGTCGCGACGCCAAGCAGGCGATCCACTTGTCGGTGACCAGCGGATCGGCGGCCCAGCGCGTGCGGAACTCCGCGAGCGCCGCGGCGGCCCCCGGCGCCTCGAAATGCACCAGGCAACGCAGCGCACCCAGCCGCGCCGTCATCGTCGTCGCCGTCGCGAACTGCGCCTGCGCCAGCGTCGCCTCCGGGTCGAGCCGGGTCAGCCAGGCCAGGCAGGCGTTGCGCAGCGCCCGCGCCGCCATCGCCGGCGCCGTCAGGCCGTCGCCGGCGGCGGCGGCCAGGCTCTCGTAGCGCCGCTGCAGGCGCTCGACGTGTTCTTCGGCCAGGCGGTCGAGCAGCGACTCGCGGCGGGCCACGAGTTCGTCGACGTCGACCACGTCGCAGGCCTCGGCCAGGGTGTCGAAGTCCGGCAGCGCCAGGCATTCGGCGACGAAGGCCGGGTCCGCGGCGTCGTCGTCGAGCAGCGCCCCGAGCGCGTCACCGAGCGCCACCGTCGCCTGCTCGGGATCGAGCGTGTGCAGCAGCGCGCCGCTCGCGAGCCGCTGCAGCAGGTCCCAGCGGTTGAAGGGATCGGATTCGAAACGCGCCAGCGCCGCGAGATCGGCGGCGTCGTATTCGAAGCGCAGCTTCACCGGCGCCGCGAAGCCCTGGTTGAAGGCCGGCAGCGGCCGCGCGCGCAGCCCGCGCCAGCGCAGCACATGCGTCGCCTGCGTCAGCGCGACGCCACCCCCGGGCAGCGCCGGCGCATCGGTCTCCGGCGCCGCGTCGATCACGCCGCCGTCCGGCGCGAACAGCACGAAGCGCAGCGGCATCGGCAGCGCTTCCTTGTGCGCCTGCCCCGGCGTCGGCGGCGTGTGCTGGTCGACCTGCAGCGTGTAGTCGCCGCTGGCCTCGTCGTAGTCGGCGGTGATCCACAGCTCCGGCGTACCGGCCTGCGCATACCAGCGCGCGAAGTCCGAGAGGTCGCTCCCGCTGGCGGCGGCGTGCGCGGCGAGGAAGTCCTCGATGGTCGCCGCGCGGCCGTCGTTGTCGGCGAAATAGCGGTCCATGCCGGCGCGGAACGCCTCCTCGCCGACCAGCGCCTGCAGCACGCGCACGACCTCGGCGCCCTTCTCGTAGATCGTCAGCGTGTAGAAGTTGCTGATTTCGCGATAGCGGTCCGGCCGCACCGCATGCGCCAGCGCACCGGCATCCTCGGCGAACTGGCGCGCACGCAGCAGCCGCACCACCTCGATGCGCTTGAGTGCGCGCGAATGCAGGTCGGCGCTGAACTCGGTGTCGCGGAAGACGGTGAGGCCTTCCTTCAGCGACAGCTGGAACCAGTCGCGCAGCGTCACCCGGTTGCCCGACCAGTTGTGCAGGTATTCGTGCGCGACCACCGACTCGATCGCGAGGAAATCCTCGTCGGTCGCGCTTTCCTCGTCGGCCAGGATGTAGCGCGCGTTGAAGATGTTCAGGCCCTTGTTCTCCATCGCCCCCATCGTGAAATCCTGGGCGGCGACGACATTGAACACCTCGAGGTCGTAGCAGCGGCCGAAGCGCTGCTCGTCCCAGCGCAGCGCGCGTTCGACCGCGCCCAGGGCGTAATGGCAGCGTACGACATCGTCACCCTGCGCCCAGACGTTGAGCTCGACCTCGCGGCCTTCGGCGGTGCGCAGCGTGTGCGTGACCCGCCGCAGCTGCCCGGCGGCGATCGCGAACAGGTAGCAGGGCGTCGGATGCGGGTTCTCCCACGTCGCCTCGTGGCGGCCGCCGTCGAGTTCCCGCGTGCCGGCCGGATTGCCGTTCGCCAGCAGCACCGGGAAGGCGGCACGGTCGGCGCGCAGCACGATCCGCCAGGTCGGCATCACGTCCGGGCGGTCGGCGAAGAAGGTGATGCGGCGGAAGCCCTCGGCCTCGCACTGGGTCAGCAGCAGCGGGCCGCTGGTGTACAGGCCCTCGAGGCGGGTGTTGTCGGCGGGCCGGATGCGCGCGCGCGTGCGCAGGGTGAACGCCGACGCGAAACCGTCGATGCGCAGGTGGCGGCCGTCGTAATCCCAGCGGTCGGCCGGCAGCGGCGCGCCGTCGGCTTCGATGTCGAGCAGTTCGAGCTCCTCACCATCGAGCACGACCGCGTGACCGGGCTGCCCGGGATCGGGCTCGAGGCGCAGCGTCGCCTCGACGACGGTCGCCTCGCGCTCGAGGTCGAACGCCAGTTCGGCATGCGGGATCCGCCAGGCCGGCGGTGCGTAGTCTTCGAGATGGACGAAACCATCCGCGCGGGGGGGGCTCATCGACGCGGTTTTCCGGGGGTTTTCAAACGTTTGCTAGGCTAGCACGCGATCTGTCGAAGGACCTTCATGACGTCCGCCACTTACCCCGCGCCCGCGGACATCCTCGCCGCCGCCGCGCGCATCGCCCCGTTCGCGCACCGCACGCCGGTGCTGCGCTCGCGATCGCTGGACGAGCTCGCCGGCGCCGAGCTGTTCCTGAAGTGCGAGCACCTGCAGCGCACGGGCGCCTTCAAGTTCCGCGGCGCCACCAATGCGGTGATGGCCCTGCCCGACGACGTCGCCGCCCGCGGCGTCGTCACCCATTCGTCCGGCAACCATGGCGCCGCGCTGGCGCTGGCGGCGAAGCTGCGCGGCATTCCGGCGCATGTCGTGGTGCCCGAGGGCGCAGTGGCCTCGAAGCTCGCCGCGATCGCCGCCTACGGCGCCGTGCTGCACCGTTGCGCGCCGACCATCGCCGCACGTGAAGCCACCGCCGCGCGCGTGCAGGCGGAAACGGGCGCGCGCCTCGTGCATCCCTACACCGATCCCTTCGTGATGGCCGGCCAGGGCACCGCGGCGCTCGAACTGCTCGCCGAAGCCGGCCCGCTCGATGCACTGGTCACCCCGATCGGCGGCGGCGGCCTGATCAGCGGCAGCGCGATCGCCGCGACGGCGCGCCAGCCCGGCATCGCGGTATTCGGCGCCGAACCGGAAGGCGCCGCCGAAACCTTCGCCTCGCTGCGCGACGGTAGCCACGTCACCGACTTCGTGCCGGATACGATCTGCGACGGCCTGCGCGGCACCGTCGGCGCGGTGAACCTGGCGGCGATGCGCGCGTACGGCGTCGAGGCACTGCTGGTCGGCGATGCCGAGGTGCGGGCGGCGATGCGCCTGCTGCTGGCGCGCACGAAACAGCTGGTCGAACCCTCGGGCGCCACCGTGCTGGCCGCGGTGCTGCGCCACCGCGAGCGCTTCGCCGGCCGCCGCGTCGGCCTCATACTCAGCGGCGGCAACGTCGACCTCGACGCCCTGCCCGCCCTGTTGCCGCCCTGAACGGACACCCGCATGAGCAGCGAAGAACGCGTCGAATGGACCGGCACCCCGTCACAGGTGCAGAACCTCGGCTGGTGGCTCGGCATCGTCACGATCCCGTGGGCGCTCTGGCGCTGGCTGGTGACGCGCAACACCGTCTACACGCTGACGACCGAACGCCTGCTGGTGCGGCGCGGCGTGTTCAACCGCGTCACCGAGGACCTCGAGCTCTACCGCGTCCGCGACACCCGGCTCGAGCAGCCTTTCTGGCAGCGCCTGTTCGGCTGCGGCGAGGTCGTCCTGTTCACCACCGACGCCTCGACGCCGGAAGTGCACCTGACCTGGCTGAAGGATGCCGCACGCATCCGCGAGTCGATCCGCAAGTTCAGCGAGGCGCGCCGCGACGCCAAGCGCGTGCGTACGCTGGAAGCCGGCGGTGGCGGCGGCCTCGGCGATTCCGACCACAGCCTCGACTGAGGCTCACAACGAGCCCGCTACCGCCTGCAGCGGGCGACGCCCGGGCGATGGCGGAGATCGGCCAGCGTGACCTCACGGCCGTCGGCGTCGTGCAGCGTGTAGCCGCGTTCTCCGCAGAGTTCGCTGGCCGTCCGCAGGCAGTCGACGGCCGTGGCGGTGCCGGCGCAGGACACCGGGATCTCCACGACCTGATGCGTGCGCGGCGACGAGGCGCAGCCGGCGGCGAGCAGCAGGGGCAGCACGACGACGAGGGTTCTCATGGCGATGTCTCCTTCCGCAGCGGCCTCAGGCCGCCGCGCACTTGCGCACCGTATCCAGCGTGCGGGTGGTGATGTCCTTGCCGAAGGTCTTCTCGAGCTGGGCCATGAACACCGGCCCGCGCTCGTCGGGCACGTAGGCCGAGAATACCTCGGTGCCGGCGATGCCCAGGATCGCCGCCTGGCCCTGGCGGAGCGGAAGTTCCGGCGTCGTCGCCGGGGCCCGGTGCAGGAAGGTGATCACCTTCTTCGCGTCCGCCGGCAGCGGGAACGCTGCGAACGGGTCGCGCGCGAGCAGCGCCTGCAGGTGTTCCGAGGGCCGGACGAAGGCCTGGAAGCAGCGCCCGAGGTGTTCGGCCATCGTCGCCTCGCAGGCCTGCTGCAGCTTCACGATCGAGGCGGACCGCGCACTGAAGGCGACGTTGCCGCTCGACAGCAGCGTGCGCACATCGCCGAAGCCGGCGGCCTCGAAGGCCTGCCTCAGCGCCGGCATCCGGCAGTTCATCGGGCTCACGCCGCGCAGGAAGGCCACGTAACGCTTCATCGATTCCTCCGCCAGGCCCGGATCGCCATTTCCACGTCCGCGGCCAGTGCCGCACCCCCATGGCGCGGCGCGTACTTCCGCGGCGACCCGGCAATCTCGCCGGCGAGCGCTGCGGCGGCGACACGTCCGTGCGCAGCGACGTCGGCGGCCTCGTCCGGGTCCAGCCGTCGCCATCGCGCAGCAGGAACCAGGCGTGCGGGGCGTGGTCGATCACGACCATCGTGCCGCCCGCCGCCTCAGGAATCCGGGTGCGGCCGGACCACGACCGCGGTGCCGTAGCAAAGCACCTCGGTGAGCCCGGCCATCAGTTCGGTGGCGTCGTAGCGCACCGCGATGATCGCGTTGGCGCCGAGCTGGCGCGCGTGCATCAGCATCTCGCGGTAGGTCTCGTGGCGCGCCTGCTCGCACAGTTCGGTGTAGATCGTGATGTTGCCGCCGAACAGCGTCTGCAGGCCGCCGATGAAGTTGCCGACCACCGAGCGCGAACGCACGGTCAGACCGCGGACGATGCCGAGATTGCGCACGACCCGATAGCCGGGCAGTTCGAGCGCGGTGGTCACCATCGCATCGGTCAGGCCCTGCGCGGTGGCGGCGGCGGGAGCGCTGTTGTAAGGGTCGGTCATGGCGATCTCGGGAGTTCGGATGCGGCGATCGTAGCGGGTCGGGTCACACCGCCGCAGCCGGCCCGCACCGGGCTGCCACCGGGCAAAGTGGCGGCGCCACTCCAGTCTTCCGGCGCCGACGCCGGCATTCGCGACCCACAGGCCGAACAGCAGGCCGAGGAAGCCGCCCGCGGCGGTATAGGAGTTGATCGCCGATCGTTCCATGCGCGCGTCTCCCCGGGCGCCGCCGGCAGTCTACGCCGGGCCGGCCCGCCGCTTCGCGCGCAGCGCCGCCAGCGCCAGCAGGCGGTTGGCGATCAGCAGGTTGTGCAGCGGCAGCACCAGGCCGGACTCGAACGGCCCAGCGGAACGCGACGAAGCAGCACATCACCAGGAACCAGCCGAGGTGCAGCAGATAGGTGCGGACCAGGCCGCGGCGGGCCACGCGGAGGCGTTCGACCGGGTCGTCCACGCGGGCGGCCGGAAGGCGGATGCTGCGGCGCACGGCCTGGCTCAGGGGCGCTTCGCCGCCGCCAGCATTGCGGCCATCTTCTCGTGGATCAGGGTGACCGCCTTCAGCGGGCGCACCATCACCTTGAACTCGACCACGCGGCCGTCGGCGTTCCACTTCAGGATGTCGACGCCGTTGACGAGCACGCCGTCGATCGCGGTCTCGAACTCGAGCATCGCGTCGCGCTCGCCGACGATCTCGCGCACGTAGCGGAAGCTGGCGTTGCCGAAGACCTGCAGGGCCGCGGCGAGGTAGGCGCTGGTGATGGCCCGGCCGTGCTGGGGCGTGTGCACGACCGGCGAGAGGAAGACCACGTCGTCGGCGAGCAGGTCGGCGAGGCCGGCGGGATCACGGCGCTCGGCGATGGCATGCCAGGTGGCGATCGGATCCATGCGACCTCGGGGGTTGGGACGTACACCGTCAAGCCAGCTTAACGGTGTACGTCCCGGGTTTTAACGGTGTACGTCCCGGGTTTTCACGGCTGCGCCCCAGCCGTCGCCGGCCAGGGTCTGGTGCATCGCGACGCCGTCGACGTTGAAGTGCAGCCGCGTGCCCTCGGCCAGCCCCAGCCCCAGCAGCGCCGGCCGCAGCGCCTCGAGCGCGGCCGGTTCGCGCAGGCCGATGTCGATGCGGTGGAAGCAGCCCGGGTCGTCCTCGCGCGCATCGGCCGAGGGCAGCGACGTGCCCCAGCCGAGCAGCGTGCCGGCGCCGGTGGCGGCCAGCTCGCCGTCGAGGGTGCGGTGCAGCGCGTCGGCGGCCTCGCCACTCGCCTGCGCCAGCGGCACCTTCAGATAGGCGAAGAACATCAGCGCTGCCTCCCATCCGCCCAGATGAGGGTCCCGGCCGAGCGGGTGTCGAGGAAGTCGGGACACTTGCCGTCGCCGCGGCCGGTGAAGCCGCCGTCCGGGCTGCAGATCCGCTCGCCCGTTGCCGAATACAGGGCGCTCGGCACATCGCAGCAGCGCGGCGGCACGTAGTAGACGGTGTCGCCGCGGTAGTCGTAGCGGTGGATCGAGGCTGGCGGATTGGCCGGCGGCGCCGCTTCCATCCGCGCGATCAGGTCGACGATGAAGGGCGGCAGCGCAGCGGCGTCGCCATCGTCGCCGGTGCCGGTATCGGCACGCGGCGCTCCCCCGGCCGTCGCATGCGAGCATCCGGCCAGCGATACCGCCAGCGCTACGGCCAGCGCGATCGCCGCCGCGAAAACAGTCGTCCGGCTCATGGATCCCTCCGTGCGTCTCGCCGCGGAATCGGCGCGGGGCGCGCCGGCTGGCGATGACCGCATCTTAGGGCCAGGGACGCGGCGGCGAATGCACGGGCGACGCGGGTGAGGTTCATCGCATCTCCCAGGCGTCAGCGAGTCGCTGCCCGAGGGTGGTCAGCGGTTCGGCCGGCGCTTCCCCGACGGCGGCGATGCCCGCGACGCAGTCCACCGTGGCCTCGACGAACGGCCGCCGCGGGTTCCCGGGAAAACGCCGGAGCGACAGCCGTACCTGCGAATCCGATTCCCACGTCGCGCGTTCGAGCGACCAGCGGTTGTCGGCCGGCGCCCACAAGGTTTCGCCGGTGGCGACGACGACGAGGCGCGGGTGGTAGACCCATTGCGAGGCCGCCGCTTCCCACGGCGTCGCCCATACCGCGAAGCGGCCGTCCGGCGACGGCGTCACCTCGCTGCCGGCGGGCGCGGTCGGGCTCACTTGCCGGAATACGCGGTGATGTCGAAGAAGACGCGGTGCGTCGTACCGTCCGGCAGCACGACGTCGAAGCGGTCGTAGACGCGGTCCCCGCGCTGCACGAGGGCCTGGCGCGTGACTTCGCCGCCGGGCAGGTGCTCGGCGATCCAGCGGTATTCGCGCGGCGCGCCCTCAACGCTGGAGCTGGCCTCGAGCACGACGACGTGCTCCGGCGCCGCATCCGGAGACACCGGCGCCGCCGGGCCGGGCGCGCCGGCAACCGCCAGCGCCCGAGCGAGCCGGCGTGTACGCGCCATCAGCAGCAGGCCGAGCAGCGGCACCACCGACGCTACGACGGTTTCGCTGCCGGGCGCGGCCAGCAATCCGATCACGCACCAGACCAGCGCCCAGGCGAAGAGAACGGTGCCCGGCCAGGTGACGGCGGCGACGAGGTAGCGGGCATGCCGCCAGCGCAGGAACAGCGCGGCGGACACCGCGATGGCCGCGATGCCGACGAGGATCAGCGGCGCCAGCAGCAGCGCGCCGGAGCGCCGATCCAGGCCCGGCATCGCCAGCAGCGCAGGCGAACCTGCCAGCGCCACGTAGATCAGGCCGGCACCGGCGAGCAGCCACACGCTCGCGAGGAAAACCCGCCCGCTGTCGTCGGGTTCCACGTCGTTGCCGAATTTCCCGCCGGTCTCGCCTGGTTCGCTGTCCATACTCGCTTCGTCTCGGCGTCTCGGGGACGTACCCCGTCGGAAAATTCTTACGGGGTACGTCCCCGCCGGGGGCTCACCTTCCCGGGCGGTTGCTTCGCGAACCAGTCGACGATCATTCCCATGTTGCGTTCGAAGCCGCCGGGTGCGGACAGGTTGAGCATGCCGGCCCGCACGGCGCCGCCGTTGCGGAAGTCGTGGGTCACCCCGGCCGGCGCCAGCACGAACGAACCCGCCGGACACTCGATCCAGGTGTCGCCGATCAGGAAGCTCATCGTGCCCTCGAGCACGTAGAAGGCGTCGTCCTCCGGATGGGCATGCGCACCGGGTCCGGCGGTGTCGGGCTCCAGCCACCATTCCGAGATCGAGTAGGCGCTGCCCGTTTCGCCCTCGTCGGCCTTGAACACCGCCGACATCCCGCCCATCGCGTAGTGGCGGCCCTCGCCGGGGCGCAGCACGACCGGTGCGCGGGTGTCGTCGCGGATGCCGGAATCGTTGGTCATGCACTCGCCTCGCTGCGCGCACCGAGCCGTACCGTAATCGTCTTCATCCCAAACCCCGTGGACCAAGGATGCGTCCAGCCTAACCCGTGCACCGGACACCCGCACGAGGCGCGCCGGGATCGTTCTGATCGAGGATCACGGCGCCCTCCGGCGAACGGGACGACCCACGGCCCTGTCGAACAGCTCCCGCAGGCATCGCGTGTTCGACGCGCAGGACGCGACGGCATCGGCGATCACGCGGCGCGTCGGGTCGTCCGACTCCCGCTCGAGCGCCCGTCGCAGCGCCGGGGCGCCGGGCGGAACGGAACCCGCTCGATCGCACCCGCCACATGCAACCGCACGGCCCGGTTCGGATGCGCGAGGCCCGCCAGCACCGGCACCGGATAGCGCCTTGCGAGCCAGGGGATCAGGCTCGCGAGCCGGCTCATTTCGCGCCAGTAATCGTCGAGCAGGTCGTGGTCCGTGCAGCCTTCCCGTTCCCGCAGGGCACGCTCGTCGGCGACGCCGGCGATTTCCATGAAGAGCTCCGCGACGCCCTCCGGCCCGAGTTCGGTAGAAATCGCAGCTGGATTCGGCAACGCGTCCGAGTAGGCGAGCTGCACCGGATCCAGGGCGTCCGTGTGTTTCCGGAGGATGGCGCGGACGCGGCTCAAAAGGCGCCGGCTATGACGGCCATCCGGCTTCCACGATGCTGACACTTGCGTCAAGCCGCGCCCAAGTCGGGGGATTGAATGACTAGCCCTCACCGCCGGCCGCCCTGGAAGCGAGTTGCGCGACGTACTGGGCCCTCGCGGAGGAGGTGTTGGCAACGCCCTGATCCCGACACCAGGCCTCGAGCTCAGCCACGTTCACAAGAAGCCTCATGACGGAATGACCTGCCGCTTGGATCTCACGTTCGGCTCGAAGCGCGTTCGCGCACCAGTCTGCGAAGGACTCGTCCAGATTCCCACTATCCGCGGCGACGCGTTTCAACTCGTCCCATTGCTCGGAATCGTACCAGGCGAAAACGACCACGCGTGAATGATTGGCCATCTGCGGTCTCAGCTTGAAAGAGTGAGCGCTCATGGGGATATCAGCGGTCTCACCAGGCCACATTTCGGGCAGGGCACGGGGATGGATGGAGAGTTGTAGCGATTCCAGGCCTTGACCTTCCCATTGCAACGAGGGCACCGGAACGCGTTGTAACGGACGACGATGTGGATGAGGCCAAAGATGAAGTATGCGAATCCTGCCACATAGAACCAGACGGGATCCTTCCCGCTTGTTCTGGCGAGGAACCACCCAACCAGATACACCCCTACGGGAACCAGCAGGATGTGCAGTAGCAGGAAGATCGTGCCCCGCGTCTGCCTGGAGAAGATCGCCCGCCATTGCACGTCGTAGTCGGACATGATCGCCAAGGAAGGTCTGAACAAGTCGCCCGAAGTGTGCTGAGATTGCGCGAAGCGGACAAGGGCGCGATCGATGGACCAGATGAGCTTCGGCGACGCGGAATACGCTGCCAAGAAGAAGATAGGTTGGCATTGAGGCCTAACGCTTGAATTAAGCCGCGCCGCAAAGCGGCGTCGGCTTGAATGAATTGTTATGTTGCAGCTAGTAGGCGCCGATTATCCGTTGGAACGCACTATCCCTACCAATATTGGGAATCTGCTGATCTGTAGCTGCGATGATCGCGTTCATTGCGGCCTTCGTGACCTGGTTGGTTGTGAGGGGCAATGCTGCCTGAACCACAGAGCGATAGTTCGGCG
>NZ_AUFF01000017.1 GCF_000426365.1 Arenimonas composti TR7-09 = DSM 18010
AAGTTGCGCCCGAAGTATGCGTAATCGAGCAGGAATGACGCGAAATCGGGCTGGAAATCAGCTTTCGATGCGAATTTGACCGGCTTTGCGGTGATGCGGATTGATCACAGAGAGTCACCGCGCTACCGGTTGTCGATCAAACCGCTTTCCTGGAGTTGTTCAGACCTTCCCTAGTCCGGCTTTGTCGGCCCAGTAGATCGTGTTCGTCCTCGCGTCGAAGCGATTCCGGGTAACGTCAGTACGATCTTCCGCAGGGACGATCCTGATCACCTCCGACCTTCCGTGAACGTATCCGACACTTCCTCCTCGCCCATGGGAGTCGAGATGTCTAAACGCCTTCGCAACGTTTCCGAGGAAGTCCGGTGGGGTCCCGTCAACTGTTTCGAACCTCCTCCCGTCCGGGTCGACGAAGTTATAGGGAAAGGCCGCTACGCTCCCAGGCGTTGATCCGCTTCGTCCAAACCGCTCGTTTGTCCGCCATCGCATGCTCCTGATCACGTCGGGCGCGAAGCGGAACATGAAGGGGGCTGGGTCAGGAAGGTGATGTCACCGGACGCTTACACACCACTCGTGAGATGGCGGGAAATATCATCCGGGACCTGGAGCGCGGCGGCATTCTGTGACGTGGCTCAGACAGGCGGTTCTCGATTCAAAAGGAGTTTCCAAAGGGCTGGTAGCAGCTTGACCGACAGGCGACCACTTATCGGACCGGCCTCAGTTGTTCAAACTACTGAGGCCACTTATCGATTCACACCGTGCCGCGGCCCATCGTCGTGTTGCTGAAGCTGGTGAGCTGGCCGAGCACGTTGAGCTTCCTGGCCTGGCCTTGGTAGCAACCTGCTCGCCGGCTGCATAGGTGATGAGGTAGTTGTCGCGCAGGTCGTACCCCGCGCCCGCGCACGCCGTTGATGGTGTTGCGGCCCAGCGCGTCCAAGTCGGCTTGGCTGATCAGGTGCGGGGCGATGTCCTGCAGCTTCGGCCCGGTTTCCTCGCGGCCCTGCAGCCACTGGTCGGCGTCGTCATCCCAGTAAGTGTCCTTGCGCTGGATGATGAACCTCGCAGATGTAGGCGAAGGCGCGGCTGTAGCTGTATTACTTGACAACTAGATCATCAGATCTTATGGCGTGTTCCAAAGGACGCGATGTCCTTAAGAACTCTCTCCATACCTTCATCAACTCGACCACCCCCGTGATCTTGAACGGCCCGGAAAAAGTCTCTTGGTCGCAGTTCTCAATGTAAAGGAAATTAGAGTCGGCCTCTATGGAAAAACAGTTTCCCTGCCACACGCGTGTCCTATCCAATGCCTTGTCGATAGCATCAAGAAAGAGATCGACAAATTCGGGCCTTTGGAAATCAATCTCCAAGGCGGAGGTCAAATCATCAAACGCGGTCAAGATTCGACCTTCATCATCGACGATACAGGCCTGCTGAAAGAACACTTCGGAGTCTGACGTCTTGGAGATCTGAACTCTTCGGAAATCCGCAACTAATTTCATGGCTTCGTAGGCGAATGTATAGGAGAGAAAGGGTAAATGGTCAGCTTTGGCTTCTCATATCCGACTACTGGAACGCCGGAAGGCGTCTGACCAATCCACTGATCTGGTCTGAAGCGCCGAATTCTTTACCCTTGAAGTACAGCTCCGGCATTGCAGTCCCCTGGTGGATCGTGCCGATGCGGCATCGGCTGGGATGGCCCGGGTTACGGGCAGATGAGTTCAAGCTTCGGATAGTACGTGCGGTAGCGTTTCGCATCCCGCGTCAGCAGCGCCATGCCTTCGATCGCGGCATGGGCGCCGATGTAGAAGTCCGGCAGTGGCGACGTCCGCGCACCCCGGGCGCGGCGGTAGTGGAGGAACACCTTGCCGGCCAGGAACCCGGCCTCCCACGGCAGCTCCAGCCGGGTGAACGCATCGGCCGGCAGGGCGGCGTCGAGCTCCTCGATACGCTCGAATCCGACCGAAACCTCCGCGTAGACGATCGGGTTGATGCACAGTTCGCTCCCGCCGGCGCAGGCATCCAGCTGCGCCGCCGACCATTCGTACCAGTCCGGATCGTCCGTCAGCACGTCCAGCAGGACGTTGGCGTCCACCAGCACGCGCCTGCCCGCAGGCGACCTCGCGGCGGGGGCATCAGTCGCCACGGGTCAGCTTCATGATCTCGTCGGTGCCCATCCGCGCCGTCGCGCGGCCGCGCAGGCGCGTGGCCAGGCTGCCGCGACGGGCCTTGGGCGGGTGGGCGATGGTGCTCTCGGCTTCGCGCAGGGCGGCTTCGCGCACGAAGGTGGCCACCGGCAGGCCGTGCAGTTCGGCAGCGCGACGCAGGCGGTTCTTGTCCTCGACGCTCAGGCGCAGGTCGAGACGGTCGGCGATGGCGGTCATGGCGGTCCTCCTTGTACGGCACCGTACCGTACCGACGAAACCCGGTCAAAGACCCGACGTCGACCTGCGACGCGACGACCCGAAGCCGCCCCCTCTCTCGTTGCTCGTTCCTCGTTTCTCGTTCCTCCTTACTGGCGCCATGACCTCCGACCTACCCGCCTCCCGCTGAAACCCCCTACCCTCGGGGCCCACTTCCGATCGGGATGCCCCAGATGACGCTTCGTCTCACGCCACTCGCGCTGTCGCTCGCGACTGCCCTCGCCCTCTCCGCCTGCCAGGACGCGGCCGACCCGGACGCGTCCAGCGCCGCCGCGCAACCTGCCGCGCTGCGGATCGACCTGGCGAAGGTCGCGCAGCAGCCGATCGCGTTCTCCGCCGCCGACCTCGACCCGGCGATCGATGCCTGCGACGACTTCAACGGCTTCGTCAATTCGCGCTGGCTCGCCGCCAACCCGGTGCCGGCCGACCGCACGACGTGGGGCGCGTTCGCCGCGCTCGGCGAGCGTTCGCTGCAGGTGCAGCACGAACTGGCGCGCGCCGCCGCCGCGGGCGACTGGGCCGCCGGCACGATGGAGCAGAAGGTCGGCGACTTCTTCGCCGCCGGCATGGACGAGGCCGCGATCGAGGCCGCGGGCCTCGCGCCGATCCAGGCCGAACTCGATTCGATCGCCGCGCTGCAGTCGACCGCCGACCTCCCGGCGTGGCTGGGCCGCGCCTACGCCGAGGGCCGCGGCCCGCTGTTCGGCTTCTTCGCGATGGCCGACTACGACGACTCCACGACCAACATCGCCTACGCGATCCAGGGCGGGCTGTCGCTGCCCGAGCGCGCCTACTACCTGGAAGACCGCGAGGACTACATCGCCGCCCGCGCCGGCTTCCTCGCCTACGTCGAGAAGATGCTGACGCTGGCCGGCGCCTCGCCGGAGGACGCGAAGGCACAGGCGCAGCAGGTGCTCGATTTCGAGACGCGGCTGGCGAAGGCCTCGCTGGGCCGCGTCGAGATGCGCGACCCGGCGAAGCGCTACCGCCCGGTCACGCTCGCCGAGGCCGACGCGGAGACGCCCAACTTCTCGTGGACGCAGTTCTTCGCCGCGCTCGACGTCGACGCGCCGGAGAAGTTCTCGCTGGCCACGCCGGGTTTCTTCAAGGAGTTCGACGCGATGCTGGCCGACGTGCCGCTCGAGACCTGGCAGACGTGGCTGCGCTTCCGCCAGATCGACGGCGCCGCGGCGTACCTGCCGGCCGCGTTCGAACAGGCGAACTTCGAGTTCTACCGCAAGCAGCTCGCCGGCCAGGAGCAGATGCAGGAGCGCTGGAAGCGCGTGCTCGGCGCGCTCAACGGCGCGATGGGCGAAGGCTTCGGGCAGATCTACGTCGCGCAGGCGTTCCCGCCGGAGTCGAAGGCGAAGATGGAGGAACTGGTCGGCAACCTGATGACGGCGCTGAAGTCGCGGCTGGAGAACCTCGACTGGATGAGCGACGAGACGAAGGCGCGCGCGCTCGAGAAGTGGTCGTCGTTCACCCCGAAGGTGGGTTACCCGGACAAGTGGCGCGACTGGAGCGGTCTGAGCATCGACCCGGCGGCCGGTTACGCCGGCAACGCGATGGCGGCGGCGCGCTTCAATACCCGCTTCATGCTCGACAAGATCGGCAAGCCGGTCGACCGCAGCGAATGGGGCATGAGCCCGCAGACGGTGAACGCCTATTACCGCGCCACCGCCAACGAAATCGTGTTCCCGGCGGCGATCCTGCAGCCACCGTTCTTCGACCCGAATGCCGACGACGCGCTGAACTACGGCGGCATCGGCGCGGTGATCGGCCACGAGATGCTGCACGGCTTCGACGACCAGGGCAGCAAGTTCGACGCCGCCGGCAACATGGCCGACTGGTGGACCGACGAGGACCGCGCGAAGTTCGAGGCCGCCGCGACCCTGCTCGCCGACCAGTACAGCGGCTACGAGGCGCTGCCGGGCCTGTTCGTCAACGGCCGCCTGGGCCTGGGCGAGAACATCGCCGACCTCGGCGGCGTCACCGTGTCGTACGCGGCGATGAAGGCGGCGCAGGGCGACGGTTTCCAGGATCCGATGCTCGACGGTTACAGCCAGGACCAGCGCTTCTTCATGAACTGGGCGACGGTGTGGCGCATCGCCTTCACCGATGCCCAGCTGCGCCAGCAGATCACCGTCGGGCCGCACTCGCCGGGCATGTTCCGCGCGATCGGCGCGCCGTCGAACCTCGAGGCCTTCGCGACCGCGTTCGGCTGCAAGACCGGCGACCGGATGGTGCGGGATGGGGAGAACCGGGTGCGGATCTGGTGACCTGATCGGGGCGTCGCGCGCCGCGAGGTGGCGCGCGACGGACGCCCCCGAGTGTCGCGCTCCTGGCCGTGGGCTCGAGCCCGGAGTGTAGATACCGATCCGCGGCGGCCGGCACGACCAGATGTCCAGAGGCCCCGGGGCGATTCACGGCCCCGGGACGCGTCTATGAGCACAAGCCGTCGGAAACTGCGGAATCATCACTGGAACGACCTAGTCACCCGAAAATGAAGTCGGCATCCTTGACAATCTTCTCGACACTTTCCCCATTGAACATGCATTGCTCGCCGATTCGAATCTCGCGACCAGAGTGGAGATAAACCATCCGGTAGCGTCCGACCTCCAGGATCGCATCTACCTTCTCCCCGGTGCATCGCGTCGGCAAGGCATTGGCAAGATGCTAAAGAACGCGCTCAAGAGCTGCGGCGCAATCACCGCCACATCTTCTTCGAATCAAGACGCCTGGCTCCTGGACGGACGCTTCGACGACGCTCGGCCCATGCGAGTTCATAAAGTAACGCAACTCAATGAACTCCACTCGACCCGCTTCGTCGCGAACCCGATCCGCTATCTGAGCCCCAGGACCAGGGCTCGCATTCGCACCCAATGCAATCATCGTCGCTGCCAACCATCTCGCGGTCACGGACATGTTTGCGTACTCGTCGGCCCACAGACCTTCACTGATCCATCTTCGTCAGAGTAGGAGGTTCGCTCAGCCTCTCCCTGGGTGTCGTTTGACAGCCGGGTACCCGTCGCGCCCGCTGCTGCTGGCGATGCACGCCGCCTGCGCCGTGACCGCTGCCGACGCGCTCGCCGCAGGCCTCGAGGGACCGGCGGTCGGCGAGTGTCTGCGGCGGACGCGCGTCGCAGCGATCGCAAAGACGGGGGAAGGCGTCGAGAGGAGCTGAAGACGTGTAATGAAAGGTGGCCTGCCCTACTGGAATGCTTCAAGGAATGCCGTGTCGAGTCGCCAACCAGCCGCGCCGCGAACCGCAGGTAAACAGTAAGATGAATCTCTTACTGATTGATCCATGACGTTCTGCTGAATCGAATCAATCGGGCATTCTTCGCGTCTACAAATGCAGACAACAGCCCTTCCTTCACCGGCAATGGACGGGTCGATAATCGCAACATCAACATCAACCTCAACGTCCAAGGTCCCGAGATCATCACTTCGTGTACGGATGATTTTGGTCAACCATTCCAATCTGTCGAACCCGGCTTTCGTGGGGTTTTCAGTCCACACGTCGAGGAGAGGGAGAGTCCCGGTAAAGAATCCGACCCCCAATGCGCGCAACTCCAAGGCGCCCGATTGATCCGGCGGTCTGAACGTGTCGATCACGGGGTTCTGCCGATGTTCGAGGCCCATCCTGGTACGAGTCAAAATGCTCAGCGCGTCTTCGGCCTCGTCAATGACAATGAGTGGGCGTAGGCATCCGTCCCCACAGACCTGAATCGGCATGCTCGGCGCCAATTCGATGTGACCTTGGAAGCGAACTTCGACACGATTGTAAGCCTCCAGCTTGGCACGCATGCCTTTCGTTGGTCTCGTTCGCATACATCTCGACTCCGTCGAATCGACACAGGCTTTGATGTCATGAAATGACATTACAAGATACGCAGTGTCTACTATCGGAGTACCTATTGCCTCCTCACCTTCGGCAATCGCGATCTCAAGCGGAATTGAGGAATGCGGCTGATCAGCAGGTTGCGATGCACAACCTGCTCCCGCAAAAAGCACCAATGGCAAGACTTTAGAGATCATCAAGGCCTTCGACGACGAGTTTCACTTCATCTACGGTCAACGTTCCCTTGACCATCCGGAAATGAAACGTCCCTCCCGATGACTCAAGCACTCCAACCCGTTTTCCCATGTAGACGTACATTGGATATCCCTGCTCCACGTACGCTGCATCGTCGGGCATCGGCCGAACACTCGCGCCACTGCTCGGATGTGGATGCCCCATCGCAACAACCCGGCCGGGAATGGTCACTGGCCCTTGAGAGCTCATCCCGAGTGTGTCGCGGTTGTTGTTCTCTTCCATCGGGATGAAATGCTTCTTCAGGTCAGTCTCTCCGGTGTCGGTAATCGCCATCATTACCCTCTCCCGGTACGGGTCGGAAAATCTTCGTATGGTCGACGGTGCCGCTGCGGTGCGATCAAACGGTGAACCGCCACCTACCTTTTCCAGATCTTTCTGACAAGAACTGCGAGCAGAAATCCGGCAGTAAAGCCGACAGCCAATACTCCTAGTGATGTCCAAAGGTAGACGTCTTCTCCATGAGACACGCGAAGCTTTCGGAGTGGACCCGAGACGAGATAGATCGTCGCGATCCAGATGCAAATCCGGAGGGCGTAAATTCCATTCTCCATCACTCTTTCCGCCTTTCCTCACGCGGAGCACTCGATGCAGACTTTTCCTCACCCTGATCATTAGCTCGCTGGAGTACGCGATTCAACGCCCCTCCTGATGTCGCCAAGACACCAGTCCGAAGCACCTGAAGGCCTTCGCTGGCAATCCGTTGTTGATGACGCCCGATCGCGCGTGCGAACTTTCTCACTTTCGCCACAGTTCTCGCCGATTGGGATCTTAGGTGACCGACAGCACGCCGACTATAGGTAATGACGTTCCTTGCACCTATTCCGCGGAAAGCGAAACTGCCGTAGCCCGGAACCAGGGCACCGATCCCAGCAGAGATCTTGACGTCCATCCAGTCGATCTCATTCCAGTCTTTCTCATCAATTCCCATCTGCCATCCGACTTCCACGGCTGCTCCGACTGTAGCGCCTAACCCCATTCTGGCCAGAACAATCGCAGGGACTATGGGAAGGCGCCCGTCCGGATCGACGTAACGATGGGGATTATTCCCTCCATAGTGAAAGCGAGAAAAACTGTCCCCGTTAGTCGCGTTTGTCGTAACCGGGTCGACTGACAGAAACCTTCCGATCGTGGGGTCGTAATAGCGCTGCTGCATGTACACGAGCCGTGACCCCGCATCCACGACATGCCCGGTGAACCCCGGCCCGCTCTCCCATGATCCGCCGGCTCGCCGTAGGCCGTCTGCCGGTTGTAGCTGACCGCGGTGCCGTTGTGGTTCGTCACCGCGATCGGCGAGCCGAGCGCATCGGTGTGCTGGTACTCGATCACCGCCGTACCGCCGCCGACCGGGACCGTGCGCTTCGCGACCAGGCTGCCGCCGAGGTAGATGTAGGTGTGGTCGACGTCGGTCGCCGGCTTCAGGTCGCGCTGGTACAGCGATTTCCCAGACCTGGTTGTGCCCGAGTCCGTCAACCGGACAGAACTGATCAGTGGCGTTCTCAATCGGAACGGGATTTAGTCGGTTCGACCGTATCCCTTGTCGCAGAATCTCTCTCGGCTCGGACCTCGAAGACCGCCACGGAAAAGAATGCGATTGCCAGTAGGATTGTTGCGGCAATCAATACCCAGTCCCTTCGCTGAAAGTGCGGCACATCCTGCAGCGAACCATCCAGAAATCGCCACTTCAGGCCACGACGATTCCTCACGCGCCAAACAACGAACTTCACGCCGGCCAGGAGTGTGGCTGCTGATCCGATCACCGCAAGCAGCTGCAGGTCGGAATCGAATGTAACTTGACTTAAGAAGATCTGCATAACCACCCCCTTTACTCAGAATGAGACTGGAGGATTTCGACAATAGCCCTAGCAGCCTGTTGAATTTCGCACCGAGGCGAGTGAAACCGCGCCGGAACACCCATTTTCAAGGGGTTTCGCGGGCTCCGACGACCTCGATCAGCGTTTCGGAACACCATTTCGCGCATTTCAGGCGCAACTCGCCCGTCAGCGCGCTCACGCACTCGCTCCAGCGGCGATCAACTTCGGCAATCTGACGAGGTTGCTCGCCGCCATCGCGAACTGGAAGAGGGCGTCGACGCGAACCAGACCGCGCTGCTTGACCTGGCGCAACCCGGCCGCCGACTTGATCCAGCCGAAGTGGGTTTCGATCCAGGCGCGGATCTTCAGGCTCTTGTCGTAACCGGCGTGCCGCGTCGTGCGGCCGTCGATCGCGCTGCGGCGGTTGCTGTCGTTCTGCGCCACATGCGGCGTGACACCGACCTTGCGGCACGCGGCGACGAAGTCCGCCGTGTCGTAGGCCTTGTCCGCCGCCACCGTTCGTCGCTTATTGCCCTTCAAGGACTTGAGCAGCGACAGCGCCGACTCGCGCTCACCATGCCCGGTCGCGCGACTGACGCAGGCGGCACGCACCAGTCCGTTGCGATGCTCCATCAGCACGTGCCCCTGGTAGCTGAGCTGGGCGCCGGTGTTGCCTTTGCGGAACAGCCGCGAATCGGGATCCGACTTCGATTCGTGGGTGTCGTTCCGGCGCTCTTCTCCCTTGAAATCAGGCGGCGCGTTGCGCAGGCCACCCTTCCTGTCCGGCGGCTCGTCCTTCGACCGAAAGCTCTTCTGCGAGGCCCACGCCTGCAGAAGCGTGCCGTCGACCGAGAAGTGCTCGTCCGACATCAGGTTCTTCTGCTGCGCGAGCCGGACCACTTCCTTCAGGAACTCGGCGGCAACCGCTTCCTCGTTCAGGCGGTCACGATTCTTCGAGAACACCGAGTGGTCCCAGACTGCGTCGTCGATCGCGAGGCCGACGAACCAACGGAACAGCAGGTTGTAGCGCAGCTGCTCCATCAGCATCCGCTCGCTGCGCAGCGAGTAGAACAGCTGAAGCAAAAGCGGACTGAAAATGCGCCTTCGATGCGAATTTGACCGACCTTGAGATGATGCAGATGGATCACAGAGAGGCACCGCGCTACCGGTTATCGATCAAACCGCTTTCCTGGAGTTGTTCAGACCTTCCTTAGTCCGCGGGAACTTCAATACCTGGGAATCTCGCCGCGATCTCTTGCTCATCAATGAGCAGCCCGGTCCTGGCGTGGCACGCTCCGAAATCGTAGTCGCCCTTCGCAAGGTACTCAGCGTAGAAGGTGCCCGATAGTTCCATTGTCTGGCGATCGAAGACCTCCGGATTGACGATCAAGATCTCGGGATTGATTATCGTCAAACAGTATCCCGCGAACGCCTTCGGATCGAAGTCGCCATTGTTCCATCGCCGCATGAACTCTTCCTCCATTGCCAGCGATTCGTAGATCGAATGGCCATGGTCAGATGCCCTGACCAAACCCAGGACTCGTACGGGCCGGCCATCGAAGGCTGTGGGATTCGCGTTCAACTCCGACGGCAGGTACGCTCTCTCGCCTGAGGGAAGTTGCGCACATGCCACTGCAAACATTGCAGCCAGAAACATCGCAGAGCCTCTAGTCGCGTTCATGGGTCTTGGAAAAGTAACTGCTGATTGTTGAGATTTATCTGGAGCTGGTCAATCTGAGTGGGGGTGGCCGACCCCTCAGGAAACTCAAAAACTAGCTGGCCTCCTCTAATCGTGTGCCACGCGACCTGACCTCTGTAGATCGTCGCTACTGGCAGATCGTATAGAAGCCCCTCAGTATCGCCGTAGCCTTCGTTCAATTCGGGCTTGTCAACGAACCCGTCGGATTTCCGCTCACCACGCTCATTGTGCCCGTGGACAATCGCCACAGCGCCTTCTGGCCTGTCTGTTCCCACTACTGTTCCGCCTCGCGCCCTTCTGACTCTTGTTTCGGCATTTGTCGGGTAATACGCCCTGACCTCTCCTGAATCTGTCTGGACAAGATAATGAGACAACTCGCGGTTTCCATCGGACCTAGTCCTGTGCTTTGACTTCTCCGCTCCTTCCCGCATTTCAGGTGTCACGTCTAACGTCTTGCCGTTAGACTTCTGCGGATCGAATGTATCCGCGGTCATCGTGCAGACGCCGCCGACACACTTGACTGCGCGACCGTCAGGATCCTTAAACTTGAGTGGGTTGCTTCCACTGTAGTTGTACCGCGAGAAGAACCCGCCGCTTGTCATTTCGGTATAGATTGGATCGGCTGAGATGAAGCGACCTATTGCCGGATCGTAGTAGCGCTGCTGCATGTACACGAGCCGTGACCCCGCATCCACGACGTGGCCGGTGAACCCCGGCCCGTTCTCCCATGATCCGTCCGCCGGCTCGCCGTAGGCGGTCTGCCTGTTGTAGCTGACCGCAGTGCCGGTGTCGTTCGTGGTGGCGATGGGCGAGCCCAGCGCATCGGTGTGCTGGTACTCGATCACCGCCGTGCCGCCGCCGACCGGGATCGTGCGCTTCGCCACCAGGCTGCCGCCGAGGTAGATGTAGGTGTGGTCGACGTCGGTCGCCGGCTTCAGGTCGCGCTGGTGCAGCAGTTGCCCGGCCTGGTTGTAACCCGAGTACGTCGCCTGCCCGCGCGTCTCGCGTACGCGCCTTCCCAGTCCGTCGTACAGGTAGCTGCTGACGACCGATACGCCGTTCTCGCGGATCGATGTCGCGGTCAGGCGATTGGCCTTGTCGAACGTGTAGTTGTCGTGCAGGCCGTTGATCGTGCGCCGGGTCTGGTTGCCCCTGCTGTCATAGGACAGCGTGAACAGCGTCGTCCCCAGCGGATCCTGGATTTCGCTGAGGCG
>NZ_AUFF01000018.1 GCF_000426365.1 Arenimonas composti TR7-09 = DSM 18010
GAGGCCGTTTGGCGACGCGGGGGGAGTCCATTTCATCATTCAAGCCGACGCCGCTTCGCGGCGCGGCTTAACTCGGGCGTTAGCGTTCAACATGCATCATCGTAGACGCAATGCGCTTGTCCTTATGGCCACAATGGTTCTACTCGTTGGGTGCGCGGGGACAAGGCCAGCAAGATCGGAATTTGCATCTGCATCGGTAGACGCGAGTGACGCCCTGCTGGACGGATCGTGGAGGGGCCGCCTCACTATTAGGAGGCCGTACGTCTGGGACATTGTTCAGGATGACCTTGAGCTTCAAGTTCACCTCAAAGGCGAGACCGCGCGGGTCCTCGTGTTGCTTGAGGATGGAGAGTGGATTGAGGCGATGCCAGAGGAGTTTCGGGTCGCGCGCCAAGGACCGAGCGCAGTTCTTGTTGCCATTAACTCTGACGATGACTGGAATGAGGCATGGGTGATTTCTTTGGCAGCTCACAGTGAGAACGCACTTCTTGCGGAGTGGTCACGGACAGTAAGAAACCTAACTCCAACGGCACAGGATCTTGTCTTCAGTAGTGCGGCAGTCGGCATGCTACGGCGTGAGAGAGATTCGTCGGATGAGCGCTAACAGTTCGTTCAAGCCGACGCCGCTTCGCGGCGCGGCTTAACTCAGGCGTTAGGCCACTCATGAAGTCTGTCCCGCAGCATCTTGTCGAACAGATGCGGCCCTATCGCAACTGTATGGAGGCGGCACGCGATCGCATTCTTCGCATAAGACACTTGATGGACGTAGAGCTCCAGGTGCGAGCCGCCACTGAGTACGATCTGGAATGCGTTGCGCTGTCCATTCGAAAGTGCATCGAGCTAGTCGCAATCGCATCCATTGCGGCGAATCGTGCTGACTATGAGAAGGTGCGAGAGGGCTTCGCGTCAGATTGGAATGCTCGACTCATCTTTCGTGACATCGAGCGGTTGAATCCCGACTTCTTTCCCGGTCCGTTTGAGTTTGAAGACGAGACCACCATGAGGTATCCGAGCTATGACTGCCTCACAAAGGAAGGAGCGATCACTACCTATGAGCAGGCGAGTCGCTTCCTGCATGCGAGGAACTGGTACGCAGCGGCAATTGACGTCGAAAGCGAGCTGCGGGCACTGAACCGCAAGGCGTTGCTCTTGCAGTCGTTGCTTCGAAGCTTCGAGGTTCGGCTCCTTCCAAGCAACTTCCTCTACTTCGTCCTTCTTAACTTTGACAACGACGATGGTGTACAGGTGGCGCTAGCTGCGGAGGCCTAACTAAGTGTTGCAGCCGACCGCGCGGATGAGGCGGTGTCGCAGTAGCATTGGCTTCCGCCGCGCGGCGGCTGAACACGGTCGTTAGGTTGCGGGGAAGCTATGGCGATTATTGCGACATCCGGCAAAGTCCATTGGAACTACTTCCTAGCGTTAGAGCACGACCTGGAGCTGGCCTCCAGATACGTCGAGTTCTGCAATGACAACATGCAGACGTATTCGGTGGAGTTTGCTCACCTGCTGCTTGCAGCGTCCTCCGAGGTGGACGTGGTCGCAAAGCTTCTCTGCCAGCAACTCGACCCGCCTGCACCGCGCAACAACATCGACCAGTACCGCCAGGTGCTCACCAGCAACATTCCGGATCTACCAGCCATGCAGGTCTTCGTGCCCCGCTACGGCCTGCAACTCACACCGTGGTCTAACTGGGCTTCGGCAACGAACCCTGACTGGTGGCGAAGCCACAATAATGTCAAGCATGAGCGCAATGCGTTCTTTCAGGAGGCCACGCTCAAGAATGCATTGAATGCAATGGCTGCATTGCTAACGCTTGTTTTTCACTATTACCGCTTCACTCTGCCGGGTGCCGCCACTCCACTTCTGCCGAAAGACACGACTCGGGAGCTGCAGCCGACATCATCGCTTATGCTGCTACCCGACGATCACTATTACTCGGTGCGAATTTGCTAGGCCCACAACCTAACAATTCGTCCAAGCCGACGCCGCTTCGCTTCGCGGGTTAACTCAGGCGTTAGAACCGATGTCAGCACCTGGCAAGCTTGTCCTTCAATCGCTCTCCGGCTATAGACCTGAGCTAGATGCTCTGGTCTCGAAGTGGATCGCAGAGGGCGTTAAATACATTGGAGTCATCGGAGCCGACGCAGCGCGCATTGAGGAAATTGTTGACGAGCTTTGCGTCGGAGACGGGAGCAACCCCTACTTCATGCTCACGGCATCACACGGCCCAGAAGAGTCCTTGGACGATGCGATACGCTTGGCAGATCTAGTGACGGAAGTGGACGGCATATCCCTAGGCCCCACGGTGGACGTTGTTCGGTTCTAACCAATCATTCAAGCCGACGCCTTCGGCGCGGCTTAACTCGGGCGTTATGTTGCAGGGGGAGCAATGTCGGTACCCACCATCGTCCAAAGTCAAACTCAAGTCGTTGAGCGCGTCGATCAGTTCACGGGTGCCCTAGTCAGCTACTTGGGTGAGCTTGGCCTGCCCACTCAGAATGTTCTCGTTCCTACCGCTGAACGACAACGCGTAATAGCCAATCTTCCCGACGTCATCGCGCTGATTGACCATGCGAAGCGAGGGGACGCGCTGTACTTGTCAAAGTTCATCGCGGCGTGCGGTGCCGGACTTTTTGATGCCGCCCTAAACTTTGTTTGGGACGAGACAGTGGTTCATCTTAGAAGGAAGGTCGCTAGATTTGACCTCGACTACTTCTATGACAGCGTAGTTACTGATCCATCCCGGCGCGCGAAATTACGCGATGAGAGCGACCTAACAAAGATCGAAGAATGGGAACTGATCCGTGGTTGCCATCTGACGGGGATCTTGTCTGACATCGGTTATCGCCATCTCGACTACATTCGGGACATGCGTAACTGGGCCAGTGCTGCGCACCCAAATCAGAATGATCTTAGTGGCTTGCAGCTAATCTCCTGGCTAGAGACATGCATTAGAGAAGTCATCGCGAGAGAGCCGGAGGCTTCAGCAATTGAGGTAAAGCGGTTCCTCAATAGCATTCGAAACTCAAACCTCTCGGAGCAGGACGCGCAGCACATTCGGTCAGGGATGGAGCATTTGCCTGCCGATATTGTCAGATCGCTACTTAGAACGCTCTTTGGGATGTATACCGCAGACAATGCAACTACTCAGGTTAAGTCGAACATCCGGCTCATCGCGCGTAAGTGCTGGGAACTAGCTCCAGAGGACGCCAGATACGAGTGCGGCCTTCGCTTCTCTACATTCGCCGCAAACGGCGAGGTTTCGCGTCGTACGGCTGCCAACGAGTTCTTGACGGGCATTGAGGGGCTCGGGTATCTCCCTCCCGACACACTGGCCGTAGAGATGGCTGAGCGGGTGTCGGCGCTTTACAACGCGCACAGTGCGTTCAATAACTTCTATAACGAACCTGCGCACGCCAAGAGCCTTCTTGGTTATGTGCCTACTACCGGTCGCATTCCTGAAGCCATAAGGCGCAGCTACGTCAAGACGCTGATTATGGCAAAAATCGGCAATGGCTACGGCGTATCAGGAATGGCCGTTCCCCATTACGACGCAATGATCAGTCGCTTCACTGAAGAGGAATTTAAGGAGCTTGTAAAGCTGCCGACAGATAGGGAGTTTGCAGCACGACTTTCTTTGCGTTCATGTGCGCCGAACTATCGCTCTGTGGTTCAGGCAGCATTGCCCCTCACAACCAACCAGGTCACGAAGGCCGCAATGAACGCGATCATCGCAGCTACAGATCAGCAGATTCCCAATATTGGTAGGGATAGTGCGTTCCAACGGATAATCGGCGCCTACTAGCTGCAACATAACAATTCATTCAAGCCGACGCCGCTTTGCGGCGCGGCTTAATTCAAGCGTTAGGCCTCAATGCCAACCTATCTTCTTCTTGGCAGCGTATTCCGCGTCGCCGAAGCTCATCTGGTCCATCGATCGCGCCCTTGTCCGCTTCGCGCAATCTCAGCACACTTCGGGC
>NZ_AUFF01000019.1 GCF_000426365.1 Arenimonas composti TR7-09 = DSM 18010
CGCTGAACACGACCGCGCGATTCCCCCTTTGCAAAACGGCGGGTCAGGGCTATTCTTCGCGCCCCTTGCAGCGGCGTGCCGCGGCGGGGGCGGCAGGAAGCGGTGAACAGGGTGTTGACGTTCCCGGAAAGTGCTGTAAGATGTGCGGCTCGGTCGGACGAGATGTCCGGCGGAACGCGGAGACCGAAACGGCCCGCGACGCGAACGATCTTTGACAGTGTGCGCAGGAAATTTGTGCGGGCGCCTGGCGGGTGATGGACGAGTCCATTACTTGCAGACGTCTAGCCAAACAAGCTTTTAGTTGTATTGCTATGCAAGCGACGTGAAGCCTGGTCGGACATCTGCAGGAGAAGCTAGAAACTTCAACTGAAGAGTTTGATCCTGGCTCAGAGTGAACGCTGGCGGCAGGCCTAACACATGCAAGTCGAGCGGCAGCGGGTCCTTCGGGATGCCGGCGAGCGGCGGACGGGTGAGGAACACATCGGAATCTGCCCAGTCGTGGGGGATAACGTAGGGAAACTTACGCTAATACCGCATACGACCTGAGGGTGAAAGCAGGGGACCGCAAGGCCTTGCGCGATTGGATGAGCCGATGTCCGATTAGCTAGTTGGCGGGGTAAAGGCCCACCAAGGCGACGATCGGTAGCTGGTCTGAGAGGATGATCAGCCACACTGGAACTGAGACACGGTCCAGACTCCTACGGGAGGCAGCAGTGGGGAATATTGGACAATGGGCGCAAGCCTGATCCAGCCATGCCGCGTGTGTGAAGAAGGCCTTCGGGTTGTAAAGCACTTTTGTTGGGGAAGAAAAGCCGTGGGTTAATACCCCGTGGTTCTGACGGTACCCAAAGAATAAGCACCGGCTAACTTCGTGCCAGCAGCCGCGGTAATACGAAGGGTGCAAGCGTTACTCGGAATTACTGGGCGTAAAGCGTGCGTAGGTGGTTCGTTAAGTCTGCCGTGAAAGCCCCGGGCTCAACCTGGGAATGGCGGTGGATACTGGCGGACTAGAGTGCGGTAGAGGGTGGTGGAATTCCCGGTGTAGCAGTGAAATGCGTAGAGATCGGGAGGAACATCTGTGGCGAAGGCGGCCACCTGGACCAGCACTGACACTGAGGCACGAAAGCGTGGGGAGCAAACAGGATTAGATACCCTGGTAGTC
Organism: Arenimonas composti TR7-09 = DSM 18010; assembly: GCF_000426365.1. Taxonomy (GTDB): domain Bacteria; phylum Pseudomonadota; class Gammaproteobacteria; order Xanthomonadales; family Xanthomonadaceae; genus Arenimonas; species Arenimonas composti. The sequence goes on from NZ_AUFF01000019.1 coordinate 1,163, forward strand.
CACGCCCTAAACGATGCGGACTGGACGTTGGGCTCAATCAGGAGCTCAGTGTCGAAGCTAACGCGTTAAGTCCGCCGCCTGGGGAGTACGGTCGCAAGACTGAAACTCAAAGGAATTGACGGGGGCCCGCACAAGCGGTGGAGTATGTGGTTTAATTCGATGCAACGCGCAGAACCTTACCTGGCCTTGACATCCACGGAAGCCCTGAGAGATCGGGGTGTGCCTTCGGGAACCGTGAGACAGGTGCTGCATGGCTGTCGTCAGCTCGTGTCGTGAGATGTTGGGTTAAGTCCCGCAACGAGCGCAACCCTTGTCCTTAGTTGCCAGCACCTCGGGTGGGAACTCTAAGGAGACTGCCGGTGACAAACCGGAGGAAGGTGGGGATGACGTCAAGTCATCATGGCCCTTACGGCCAGGGCTACACACGTACTACAATGGTGGGGACAGAGGGTCGCGAGGCCGCGAGGCGGAGCCAATCCCAGAAACCCCATCCTAGTCCGGATCGGAGTCTGCAACTCGACTCCGTGAAGTCGGAATCGCTAGTAATCGCAGATCAGCATTGCTGCGGTGAATACGTTCCCGGGCCTTGTACACACCGCCCGTCACACCATGGGAGTTTGCTGCACCAGAAGCAGGTAGCTTAACCGCAAGGGGGGCGCTTGCCACGGTGTGGCCGATGACTGGGGTGAAGTCGTAACAAGGTAGCCGTATCGGAAGGTGCGGCTGGATCACCTCCTTTTGAGCATGACGAGTTCTTGCTCGTCAGGCGTCCGCACAAGTTTCCTGCATTCCACACCGTGGATCCGGCCTGGGTCTGTAGCTCAGGTGGTTAGAGCGCACCCCTGATAAGGGTGAGGTCGGAGGTTCGAGTCCTCCTAGACCCACCACACCGTCCGCCCGTCGGAAGGTACTTCTCACGGGGCCATAGCTCAGCTGGGAGAGCACCTGCTTTGCAAGCAGGGGGTCGTCGGTTCGATCCCGACTGGCTCCACCAGGAGCCGGCACAGTGGAATGACAGCGCACACACGTATTGATCGGGCTGGCCGAGGGCCGGTCCTGTTCTTTGAAAACATGGGAAGTAGCGAGCGTTTGAGACGACTGTCTCATCGAACGTGTCGTAGAGGCTAAGGCGAGACTCCTGCGGGAGTCTTTATTTGAGTAAATCGTTGAACTGTTTGCGAAAACGATGGCTCCGAGGCGACTTGGGGTTATATGGTCAAGCGAACAAGCGCACACGGTGGATGCCTTGGCGGTCAGAGGCGATGAAGGACGTGGCAGCCTGCGAAAAGCTCCGGCGAGTCGGCAACAGACATTGACCCGGAGATGTCCGAATGGGGAAACCCACTGCTTCGGCAGTATCCAGCACTGAATCCATAGGTGCTGGAAGCGAACCCGGTGAACTGAAATATCTCAGTAACCGGAGGAAAAGAAATCAACCGAGATTCCCCCAGTAGTGACGAGCGAACGGGGACCAGCCCTGAAGTCTGCATGGTTCTAGCAAAACGCCCTGGAAAGGGTGGCCATAGAAGGTGACAGCCCTGTATGCGAAAGGGCCACGCAGATGATGATGAGTAAGGCGGGGCACGTGAAACCCTGTCTGAACATGGGGGGACCATCCTCCAAGGCTAAATACTCCTGACCGACCGATAGCGAACCAGTACCGTGAGGGAAAGGCGAAAAGAACCCCGGAGAGGGGAGTGAAATAGAACCTGAAACCGTGTGCGTACAAGCAGTGGGAGCCCCTTCGTGGGGTGACTGCGTACCTTTTGTATAATGGGTCAGCGACTTATTGTCTGTGGCGAGCTTAACCGTATAGGGGAGGCGAAGGGAAACCGAGTCTGAACAGGGCGCATAGTCGCAGGCAATAGACCCGAAACCGGGTGATCTAGCCATGCCCAGGGTGAAGGTCGGGTAACACCGACTGGAGGCCCGAACCCACTCCCGTTGCAAAGGTAGGGGATGAGGTGTGGCTAGGAGTGAAAAGCTAATCGAACCCGGAGATAGCTGGTTCTCCTCGAAAGCTATTTAGGTAGCGCCTCGCACGAATCTTCCTGGGGGTAGAGCACTGTTATGGCTAGGGGGTCATTGTGACTTACCAAACCATGGCAAACTCCGAATACCAGGACAGACTATGCGGGAGACACACGGCGGG
>NZ_AUFF01000020.1 GCF_000426365.1 Arenimonas composti TR7-09 = DSM 18010
TCCACACCTGGTGGCTGCCCGGCGCCGCCGCCTGCGCGTAGTACCAGGTCGGCGTGCCGTCCTGCAGGTAGGTGTACCAGAGCAGGGCCAGGTCGCTGCCGGACGGATACACGAAGAAGCCGTGGCCGCCGCGGCTCGGGTTGAAGTACGAACCCCGCCGCAGCGCCGGCACGCCGGAAGCGGTGTCGATCGTCGCGCTGACGTCGACCTTGGCGGTGCCGCCGCCGGTGTTCACCGGCGTCACGTACCAGCGGCCGGCGGCCGGGTTGTTGATCACGATCGTCTGGTTCGCACCGGCGCCGGTCGCCGAATGCGAGGCCGAACCACGCGGCGGCGCCGCGGCGACGGCCGGACCCGCCGGCTGGTCGATCCGCGCCGCGTACAGCGACACCGAGCCGCTGCCGTTGCTCGTGCGCAGCGTCATCTTCGTCACGCCCGGTGGCACGTCGAAGTACAGGCGATCGTGCGCGCCGCCGGCCGGCAGGAACACCGTGCGTGCGGCCGCAGGCGCCAGTGCGTACGGGACGACGCCGGTGCCGGAACGGGTGAGGCGGAGCCTGGTGAAGATCGGATTGCCACCCGCGGCGGTGCGGGTGATCAGATAGCCGTAGCGCTCCGCGCCGGCAACGAAGCCCGGATCGTCCCAGGCGACGCGCAGCTTGAACGGCGCCCCTTCGGGCACCCGCCCCGGCCCGGTCGCCACCAGCGTCGGCGCGTCGGAGGCGACCGTCGAAAGCCCGAGCGTGCGCACGGTCACGTTGGTGCCCGGGCCGCTGTAGTTCTGCACCATCACCCAGACGTTGCCGGCCGTTGCGCCGGTCGTCAGCTCGACCGTGCAGCTCTCGTTCGAGCCGGTCGAGATCGAATCGCAGAGTTCCTCGCCGGCGTCCGGCAGGCCGTTGCCGTTGGTGTCGAACCCGACGTAGAGGTCGATGTCCGGATTGGCGGCACTGGTCGATGCCTCGACCAGGAACGGCGCGCCGGAAGCATCGATCGGCACCGGCACCAGGCGCACGTAGTTCTGCGCCGGATTGTCGTAGGGATTGGTGGTCGGGTCGGCCGGGATCGTCTGCGTGGTCACCACCGGCGCCACCAGATCGGTCGTCGCGAAGCGCGCGTCGGTGAACGGCACCATGCCGGAGACGTCGATGTCGAAGAAGCCGCGCTCGCTGTCGACCGTGCGCGCGATCGGCGCCAGTGCGGCGGCGGCGGCCTCGCTCGAGAACGGGCTCGCATAGATCGCCACCGGCAGCCGCAGTTCGGGGCTGCCGTCGCCGGCGGTGCTCGTCAGGGTGACGGTGCCGTAGAGCCAGCGGTCGACCAGGGCCGGATCGTCGACGTCGATGCTGAAGGTGATCGCGGTACCGCCGTTCGAGGCGACGAACGAAGTCAGGCTCGGCGTCAGCGTCGCCTGCGGATCCTCCATCGTCACCGAAACGTTGTAGGTCGAGGCCGGCGAACCCGGCATGCGGGTGAAGGTGCGCGTCAGCGAGCAGCTGCGGAAGCAGGCGGCGTGGCTCAGGCTCGGCAGGTTCAGGTTCTGGGCGCCGCCGGTCCAGTCGTTCGCGCGCGCATTGCGGAAGGCGTTCGGCGGCACCGCCAGATACAGCCCGGCCCGCGCGGCGCGGGCGACGTCGAGCACGCCGGCGCCACGGGTATGCGGATCGGCGGCGGTGATCGGGCCGGTCTTCGCGGTGGGCCTGGCGGTGAGCATCAGCGCCGACACGACCTGGTCCGGCGTGCGCGACGGATCGATCGAGATCAGCACGGCGGCGGCGCCGGCGACCTGCGGCGCGGCCATCGAGGTGCCGGACATGCGCGCGACCGAGGCCAGGCCGCTGGTGCCGGCGGCGTCGATGTCGACGCCGGGCGCGGTGATGTCGGGCTTGATCACGCCGAAAGGCACCGACGGGCCGCGGCTGCTCCACGTGGCGATGCGGTCCCCGTTGGCGGTGCCGTAGCGGTCGTGGCTGGCGGCAGCGACCGCGATCATCCACGGCGAATTGCCGGGATAGGTGATCGTGCCCGCGCCGGCGCCCTGGTTGCCGGCCGACTTCACGACCACGATGCCGGCCTCGCGCGCCGCGAGGAAGGCTTCGGCGTCGTCGTAATAGCCGGCACTGGCGACACCGGTCCACGGATCCTGCAACTGTTCGCCGCCGATCGACATCGTGATGACATCGACGCCGTCGGCCACGCCCTGGTCGATCGACTTCAGCAGTGCGGTGCTGGTGCAGCAGCCGCGGTAGTGCACGAGGCTGGCGTCGGGCGCGATGCCGCTGTACGTCAGCCACTGCGCGCCGACCGCGATGCTGGCGACGTGGGTGCCGTGGCTGGCATCCGCGGACGGGTCGGCCATGCCGGTGCCCGAGGCGATGAAGTCGTACAGGCCGATCACCTTGCCGTTGCAGGCGCTCGGATTGGTGCTGCACCAGCCGAGGAAGTTGCCGGCACCCCGCGGGTTGGTGATGCCGGCGCCGGAAAAGGCCGTGTGGCTGCGGTTGATGCCGCCGTCGACGACGCCGACGATGGCGCCGGCACCTCGCCGTGCCGGCACGCCCGGGACGTTGCCGTTCCAGACGTCGTCGGCATTGACCCAGGCGGCGCTGCGATCGCTTTCCGGTGCGTAGGCGAAGTCGGGGCGGACCGCGCGGATGCCCGGCAAGCCCGCGATCACCGCCGCTTCCTCGGCACTGATCCGCACCGCCACCGCGTTCAGCGCATGCCGGTAGACGTAGTGCGCCTGCAGCGGGCGACCCACCGCCGCCGCGGCATCGCCGAGGCGCAGCCGGCGCAGCTCATCGAGGTAGCCGAGGTAGCTGCGGGCTTCCGGCGACGCGGCGTCGTACTTGCGGGCACCGGTGGCGGCCGGGCTGGTGGCGGCGAGCGCCGGACGCAGGCGGTCGGAGGCGGGGAAGCCGCGGAAGGCCGCCGCGCCCGGCTCGTCGAACACGACCAGCCAGAGCGGGAGGTCCTGCACCTGCGTCTGCGGGGCTTCCGGGGCCGGCCTGGCCTGCAGGCCGGGCATGGCCAGGCCGAGGCCCAGGGCGATGGCCAGCATCAGTGGTTTCGTACGCATCGATTGTCCCCTTGCGAAGTATCCGGATCGCCCGCCGCCCCCCGCGACGACGCGCCATCGAACGACGGCCCCGCGAACGGGGCCGTCGGTTCATCGTGTTGTCGTGCTTCCTCAGTCGCAGCCCTGCGGCTGCGAGCTGAGCATCGT
>NZ_AUFF01000021.1 GCF_000426365.1 Arenimonas composti TR7-09 = DSM 18010
GGCAAGTTGCGCCCGAAGTATGCGTAATCGAGCAGGAATGACGCGAAATCGGGCTGCAAATGAGCCTTCGATGCGAATTTGACCGACTCTGCGTTGATGCGGATGGGTCACAGAGAGTCACCGCGCTTCCGGTTGTCGATCAAACCGCTTTCCTGGAGTTGTTCAGACCTTCCTTAGCGTCATCAACGGCGTGGGTCACCCGGATTTCGATCAATAGCTCGCCATCGTCGTCTTGGGCGACGAGGTCGGGACGGAAGCCCCCGATCTGCCGTTCCGCCTCGACGTCGGCCAGTCGCCGCTGCATGGCCGGGAAGTCGACCCGGGAGCCGACGTGGATCCGGCCTTCGTCATCACGCGCCTGGGCCGGGTTGGGCATGTCGAGCCGATCGCCGTTCCACGCCGGGGTGAGAAGTTCGGCGCGCTCGACGATCAGCTGCTTGGCACGCAGGTGGATCCCGGTCTCCCGGCCGGTCTCGCAGTGGGTGTCGGTCAGGTGCGCGAAATGGGGTCGGCGGCGCCGGCTGGTCTGCGCCTTGGCGATCAGGGGCGCGTGGCAGGCCGGACAGACGCAGCCGCAGCCCAGCCCTTTCGCGACCTCGCCGGGTGCCCATACCCGGCCCTCGCGTAGGCCGAAAGGGACGCGGAAGCCGCGGCGGGCGGTCGGCGTACCGGCCGACGGATTGCTCAGGGTGAAGGGCTCTGGGAAGGTGTCCATCGGGCTTTCCTCGTCTGGTGGGAAAGCGAGACTCGGATCGGCGGCATGACCCAAAACAGATCGAAACCGGTGGAAACCGGGAATCCGCAGGTTTTCGCGCTCGAGGTGACGCGGTCCTGGCTCGACCTGGAAGGCGGCCGGCAGCGGATCCCGAGCGCGCTGAGACAGCTCCTGGAGGCGACGCTGGACGCCGTGGCCCGCGGGCAGCCGCCACCGGAGAAGGATTCGAGCACCCTCACCGATCTCGGCAGGCTGTCCAGGGAAGGGGCGGAGACGGGCGCGACGACGCCCCTGAAGGGTGGCGAGGTCAAGCGCTGGTGGGCGGCTCGGCAGGCGCGGGTCAGCCAGCTCTGCGCGGATCGGCAGTGCGAGTGGGTACCTGAGCTGGTCGTACGCACCGGGGGCGGACGGAACCTGCAAACCCAGTTCAGCTTCGCCCTGGAGCGATTGGTTCAGGAGCCGGCCGAGCTTGACGAAGAAGGACCGGGGGATCCTTCCGGATTGCTCCGCTATCGCATCGACCCCGCCAAGGCGGCCTGGTGGGTTCGCCTCTTCCTGGGCACCCACCCCTTTCCGATGCGATCGTGGCGGGGCTACCTCTTGGTCGGCTCGACGATTCTCAATTTCCTGCTGGTCGCTCTCGTTTGGCTCGCGATTTACGTCTCATGGTCCAGGGGCCGCCCGGTGACCACGGCCGACCTTGCCCTCTTCGGCGCGTCGGTTGCATTCACCGTCTGCCTTTGGATGCTCTCCAAGCCGATGTGGCGATTGCCGAAGGAGCGCGTGACGCTCGCTGGCGTTGGCTTTCTCGCGACCGACGAGTTGCATGGGCAGTTGCGGACCATGCGCGATGAAACTCGTGCCGACACATCGCGGGTCTTCTCTATCGTTCGTCATTGGGGTCACTGCCCGATCTGCGCGGCCGAGGTTGACTTGGACGAAGGTGGCCTCGCATTTTCGGACCGGCTGATTGGTCGATGCCATGATGCGCCACTTGAGCACATCTTCTCCTTCGACCCTGTGCTCCTGACGGATGAGCCATTGCGCAAGATCATCAAAGTTTCAGACGAGCGCGCTGGCCATAGTCCAGCCTCTAACGTAGGCTGATAAGGAATTGTCGAGAGCTTAGAACACTGCGAATCCAGTTCCGGACCGGACACAAGACCGATTTTCAATGATGCTGCTTGCGACGCAACGGGCATACCAGGGCCAGAGCCGACCCATGAAGAAGCGTTATCGACACGCACTGCTTATTGCAGTCATCGCAATGGGCTGGATTGCATCCGCAGCCTACATGCGGCGGGGTCACGAGAGTGCGACTCTAGAGCTCCGTGATTTCTACAAACCTTCGGCCGCAGCAGTCACTCAATGCGTCGGAGCAGCGAGGGAACTTCGCGAGCCGATCAGTCGGCAGCAATGCGAAGAGCGGATATTTGCCGACTGCAAGAACTTCGGACCCTACGGAACGGACTCCTTGCGCTGCGGCGAGGCCATGGCTGCAATGGAACAAGCGAAACGCGTGTCCGAGCACCGCCAGTCCCGCCGGAATGAAATCGAACTCTGGCTCCACGCGGCTTTCGGCCTAGCGTTGTTGGTCGGACTCGTAAGCGCATTTATTGATCTTGTGATCCACGTCGCCCCAGAACGCGTAGCAGCATGGCGCAAAAAGCGCGCCACCTCACGAGAAGGGCGCGACCGCCCTGTCATTCACGAAGCCGCACGCGTCGCCGGATTCTTCTGGGGCAAGACGGAAAGGAGATTTCGATCTGTCAAACGATCGTTCGACGATGGTCGAAATTCGAGCGAAACCGCTAATCCCCCAGACGAGTGATCGATACCTCGACGCATCTCTCCAATTCTTCCGAAAAAGAAACTGGAATTGGGCGCAGACAGGGAGCCGTTAGGCCCCCTGTCTGCATTCCGCCTAGGCAAGCCCCCGCGACGCCATGCTGAGGCTCTCCTGCCCCGCCACGACAACATGGTCTAGCAGCCGGATGTCGACCAGCCCCAACGCCTGCTTCAGCCGCGTCGTCACCGCCCGATCCGCCGCCGACGGCTCCACCTCGCCCGACGGGTGGTTGTGCGACACGATCACCGCCGCGGCATTGCACCGCAGTGCCTGCCTAAGGAAGGTCTGAACAAGTCGCCCGAAGTGTGCTGAGATTGCGCGAAGCGGACAAGGGCGCGATCGATGGACCAGATGAGCTTCGGCGACGCGGA
>NZ_AUFF01000022.1 GCF_000426365.1 Arenimonas composti TR7-09 = DSM 18010
CCGCTTTGAACGATAGGCCCCGACCCGCGGATATTCATGATGGCCCGAGCGCGCCGCGCTTACCCGAAGGCCGAATACACGACTGCAACCGATCCTCCTCCGTCGACTCGATCAGCTGGTGCGTTGTTGAACTGGGGAGTCCATACACGAATTGTTAGGCGGCGCACGCCGGATCATAGCCCTGAAACGTGGGAATCCGGGTTGCGCGCGATAACGCCCGAAAACATTTCAAAGCATTCCGGATCAAGCTTAGTGCCCACCTCACTTTCCAGAATAGTCATAGCCTCGATGTGTGATCTGGGATGGTGATATGGCCTCCCGCTGGTCATTGCGTCGTATGCGTCGACGACCAATAGAATCCGGCAACTCAGCGGAATCATTGTTCCAGCTAGACCGTCAGGATAGCCACTTCCGTCGAATGCTTCATGGTGGTGTCTTACGATTGAAGCGACATCGAGCTTGTTGAGCAGGAATGTTTCCTTAATAATTCGCTCGCCGTGGATGGAGTGGGCTTTCATCTCCTCCCACTCACCTGGCTGTAGCTTTCCAGGCTTTAGAAGAACATTGTCACGCACGCCAATCTTTCCCACGTCGTGTAGCTGGCTCGCGATTCGCAATGAATCCAGCGCCGGATCGGCTAGGTCAAACGCCCGACCCATTTCCACGGCCAGCAAACACACGCGGTCGCAGTGCCCTCTGGTATACGCGTCGCGCTCACACAGTGCGGCAATGAGAGACGGGTAAGCGTTTTTCTGGTCTGCGGCAAATCTGGAGCCCATGGCACGTTCCCCCTGTTTGAGCGCCGCCTAACGCCTGAGTTAAGCCGCGCCGAAGGCGTCGGCTTGAATGAGTGGTTAGACCTGCAGCGGCATGCTGAGGTCGCGGACTCGTACCGTTTCCTTGCCCTGTAGCTCGTACTCGCCAGCCATGATCACATCCCTCCAGTCGACTGCCAGCTGCGAGGCAAGGCGCTCAAGGTTCTTGAGCTTGCCGCGACTGGCAAATGCAGCGCACCTCAGGAGGCGCGCATTGGGCGCAGTGCCGTCGTGGATCCGCGCGTGACCGAGGAGCTGAACCGCGTGCTCCAACTCGTCGGGCGGAAAGCTTCGCGCGAGGAATCTCTCAATGTCGGCAGGAAGGCTCATGCAGGTCTAACGTTTGAGCTGAGCGGCCGCCGCCGGTGAGGCGCTTGGGCCGCGAGGCGGATGATGAACCACAACGCCTCGCGGCCCAAGTGCCTTGCCGGTGGAGGTCCGCTCGAGCGAAGGGTTAGGCGTCATCGCTGACTGCCACTTGGTAGGCTCGAGTGAGCTGCTCTCGTTCTTGCTCACGAAGAAGCGCTGGAGTGGCACCGTATCCGAGTACCGCGTGCAACAGCGCCTGAAAAGCCCCACTCCAGGGCGTAGCGAACGTCTCATCTTCCCCATCGGCCACGAAGGCAGCAACTCCACAAAGGCTGCGCGCACGCTTGCTTAGCACGGAGCACAAGATGGATGGCGCATTGCCCGCAGGCGAACGGGGCGATCGAGAGCCGATGGCCAGCGTGCCTACGTGCGACTGTCCGATGTATGGGGATGCTGGCTCAGCGACCTGGAGCCAACGATCCCAAACTGCATCGTGCGCGATGGCGGCCTCTTTGCTCAGCCCATTGCTCAGCTTCGTGGCTTGAGCCTCAGACAAGGTGCCAGTTCTATTGAGTAGCTGCGCGATCTCCGATCCGCCGTGCTCAAACAATCGCTCCAGAGGCAACTCACGCAGCACCCGTACCGCCGTCGCGCGAGTGTATTTGGCATACGGCAGAGGTTGTTGAAGAGCTTTTCGGAGTATCTCTACTTCCCAGAGACGTCCCGGCCACTTGGCAACGATGCCGGAAGTCGTGTCGTGATCTACCACTATCCAGGGCGGTTCGTCGGTGAATCGGCCGACGATCAACTGTGGTTCGGCGATCGCCATAGACCCTTCCTCGTCGTGTGGCACATACACGAAGCCACGCCCGAGCTCAGCTCCGGTTGGTGTTGATGTGTTGCGAGCGAAGCGTGCTCGGATGCGTGACAGGAGGTCGTTCATGACGCCTAACACCTGAGTTAAGCCGCGCCGCGAAGCGGCGTCGGCTTGAATGATGAAATGGACTCCCCCCGCGTCGCCAAACGGCCTC
>NZ_AUFF01000023.1 GCF_000426365.1 Arenimonas composti TR7-09 = DSM 18010
TTGCCATTGCGATCGTAAAGGTAGGTGTCGTCGAGCACGTCGATGCCGCCGGTGTCGACGCTGGTCTCCGGCAGGCCGCGTGGGTTCTGGGTCAGCACGTGGATGATGCCGTTGCCGTAGCTGAACTGCCTGATCGCGCCGTTCGGGAAGTACTGCACGCCGGTCGCGTAGGCGCCGGCCTGGGTCGGCTGGCCGAGGGCGTTGGGTGCGTAGGCGACGACGTGGCCGTCGGCGTACTCCAGGCTGGCCGGGTGGCCGTTGGCGGTGTAGCCGTATTCGGTAGTCCAGTCGATAGCATCGACTTCCTTGCCATGCGTGAGACGAGCACCCCACAACCCACGCGCACCCCGCATCCCACGCGGCTGTTCAGGCGAGCACGCGAGTCCAGGCTTCTCAGTGCCCAGGAAGGTTCACGTATGGGATGCGCCGCATGGGCCGCGTCGATGACTCGTCCAAGGCGTGCCATTCGAGTCTTGGGTCGGCCCAATCAACTTGGTCGAAGGACCTCCATGCGGTCGGCGCGACCTCGACACGAGAATTCCGTCGTCGAAACATGACACCCGATGGCGGAATCCACCGCACAGAAACTCCGTCGCATGAGAACGCGGTGTCTCCCCGATGCACTGCGAGGCGGCCGATCCCAGCCATCCCGTCGAAGCTCAACGTGTCGCGACTGAATCGCCCTCGCTCTGAGCCGGATGCAGGGCTCGCGCTGGGGACGAAGACCTCGGCAACCGCATGACTCTTGACGCTGATTGTCTGCAGCACTCCTGCCTGGCCGATTCGCTCCACGTTCACTTCGACGAAACGGACGGCGCAGCGAGCCCCCCCACTCCTAATAAGAAGAATTCGGTCAGGCTCGATGTCGACCCACTCGAAGCCCACAATTACGGCCTCTTTCGTGCCCTCCCCGATCAAGTCTGGGGAAGGCCGACTCGCCTCGTTGGCCTTCGTATTGAAACTCGCCGCAACAATGGCGGGCGCGAGAAGCATTAGTCTGAGACCACTGATGCGCATGTCATTGCCTCCGTACCGGAGTGATATGGGGCTCATTTGTGGGGAGAGGCGATGTCCAGCTATTGCACCCGACCACCAAAGACGGTCCGCACTGGCCTGATTTCCAAGGTAGGTCAGTTGCCATCGATGCATTCCGCCCATCGCCCTGACTTGAGTCCTCCGAAGCAGCGTCAAACACTTCCTCCGTATCCCTCAAGGCGTCTGAAAGTTCTTGTTTCTTGGGGAAGATGTCCCGAAGCAGGTGTTTCAGCGATTCGATAAAGCCCATCTCGCGAAATCCATTCCACTCCGCAAATCCATGATGACCCCCAGCGTGTCGGTCTTGAACAGCGTGTGCAGCGAGACCCAGATCCCCTCTCGAAATCGCGTCGTGAACGAGCCTGGAATTCAGGCGCTCAGCATTCCCGACATCTTGGCCAGCTACTCGCATGGCATGGATTGCCGCGGCTACCGGCGTTACGTCTTGCGACCCCGCCTCGAAATCCGCGTGCATGGCACGAAACGCATGTCGGATACTCGCGAAAAGCGAAAGGCCTGACCTGCGAGCAGCGACATAGGTAAGAATTCCGTGCCACGGAACCGCGAATCTGCCGTCCGGATCAACGTGCGAAATAGGGTTCGCTCTAGCATACGTATATCTGGCAAAGTTAGACCCATGATCCGAAGGCACGGGATCTCGCGAGATGAATCGGCCGATAGAAGGATCGTAGTACCGTTGCTGCATGTACACGAGCCGCGAGCCTGCATCGGCGACATGCCCGGTGAACCCCGGCCCGCTCTCCCATGATCCGTCCGCCGGCTCGCCGTAGGCCGTCTGCCGGTTGTAGCTGACCGCGGTGCCGTTGTGGTTCGTCACCGCGATCGGCGAACCGAGCGCATCGGTGTGCTGGTACTCGATCACCGCGGTGCCGCCGCCGACCGGGATCGTGCGCTTCGCCACCAGGCTGCCGCCGAGGTAGATGTAGGTGTGGTCGACGTCGGTCGCGGGCTTCAGGTCGCG
>NZ_AUFF01000024.1 GCF_000426365.1 Arenimonas composti TR7-09 = DSM 18010
GCTAACGTCCGTCGTGAAAAGGGAAACAACCCAGACCCACAGCTAAGGTCCCCAAATTACCGCTCAGTGGAAAACGATGTGGGAAGGCACAGACAGCCAGGAGGTTGGCTTAGAAGCAGCCATCCTTTAAAGAAAGCGTAATAGCTCACTGGTCGAGTCGGCCTGCGCGGAAGATTTAACGGGGCTAAGCGGTATACCGAAGCTTGGGGTGCATCACTTCGGTGATGCGCGGTAGAGGAGCGTTCCGTAAGCCGTTGAAGGTGGATCGTAAGGTCTGCTGGAGGTATCGGAAGTGCGAATGCTGACATGAGTAACGATAATGCGGGTGAAAAGCCCGCACGCCGAAAGCCCAAGGTTTCCTTGCGCAACGTTAATCGGCGCAGGGTGAGTCGGCCCCTAAGGCGAGACCGAAAGGTGTAGTCGATGGGAAGCTGGTTAATATTCCAGCACCTCGCGTGACTGCGATGGGGGGACGGAGAAGGTTAGGTGTACCGGGCGTTGGTTGTCCCGGGGAAAGGCGGTAGGCATGAGGCGCAGGCAAATCCGCGTCTCTTTATGCCGAGCACCGAGACGAGCCCTATCGGGCGAAGTCACTGATACCACGCTTCCAGGAAAAGCCTCTAAGCTTCAGGTCACGCAGACCGTACCGTAAACCGACACAGGTGGGCAGGATGAGAATTCTCAGGCGCTTGAGAGAACTTGGGTGAAGGAACTAGGCAACATGGCACCGTAACTTCGGGAGAAGGTGCGCCCACCAGGGTGGCCACATGCGTGGCTGAGCCCCGGCGGGCCGCAGAAACCAGGCCGCTGCGACTGTTTATCAAAAACACAGCACTCTGCAAACACGAAAGTGGACGTATAGGGTGTGACGCCTGCCCGGTGCCGGAAGGTTAATTGATGGGGTCAGCCGCAAGGCGAAGCTCTTGATCGAAGCCCCGGTAAACGGCGGCCGTAACTATAACGGTCCTAAGGTAGCGAAATTCCTTGTCGGGTAAGTTCCGACCTGCACGAATGGCGTAACGACAGCGGCGCTGTCTCCACCCAAGACTCAGTGAAATTGAAATCGCTGTGAAGATGCAGCGTTCCCGCGGCAAGACGGAAAGACCCCGTGAACCTTTACTACAGCTTTACATTGAACGTTGAGTTCGTCTGTGTAGGATAGGTGGGAGGCTGCGAAGTGCGGACGCCAGTTCGCATGGAGCCATCCTTGAAATACCACCCTGATGTGCTTGACGTTCTAACCTGGGCCCGTTATCCGGGTCGGGGACCATGTATGGTGGGTAGTTTGACTGGGGCGGTCTCCTCCCAAAGAGTAACGGAGGAGCACGAAGGTACGCTCAGCGCGGTCGGACATCGCGCACTGTGTGCAAAGGCATAAGCGTGCTTGACTGCAAGATCGACGGATCAAGCAGGTACGAAAGTAGGTCTTAGTGATCCGGTGGTTCTGTATGGAAGGGCCATCGCTCAACGGATAAAAGGTACTCCGGGGATAACAGGCTGATACCGCCCAAGAGTTCATATCGACGGCGGTGTTTGGCACCTCGATGTCGGCTCATCACATCCTGGGGCTGTAGTCGGTCCCAAGGGTATGGCTGTTCGCCATTTAAAGTGGTACGCGAGCTGGGTTCAGAACGTCGTGAGACAGTTCGGTCCCTATCTGTCGTGGGCGTTGGAGATTTGAGAGGGGCTGCTCCTAGTACGAGAGGACCGGAGTGGACGACCCCCTGGTGTTCCGGTTGTCATGCCAATGGCACGGCCGGGTAGCTATGGTCGGAAGCGATAACCGCTGAAAGCATCTAAGCGGGAAGCGCGCCTCAAGATGAGATCTCCCGGGGCACAAGCCCCCTGAAGGAACCATCAAGACCAGGTGGTTGATAGGCTGGGTGTGTAAGCAGGGCAACCTGTTGAGCTGACCAGTACTAATGATCCGTGCGGCTTGATCATATAACCTCAATCCGCTTCGGCCTCGACGCACGTCGACGGACCGTCGCCACGAACCTCGCTACTTCCCACCCCATGAGAGCGTGTGCGCGCACTCCCGCC
>NZ_AUFF01000025.1 GCF_000426365.1 Arenimonas composti TR7-09 = DSM 18010
GCACGCGGCTTAACTCAGGCGTTAGGTGCCAATGGCGACATTCGGCGAGCTTGATGGGATTGACGCCGCGTGGCTCGCGATAGATGGGCTTGGGCAGGTTGCGGTTTTTACCACTGCCGGCCAAGGGCCGGTGCCCAAGTCGGCGCTTGCATCGATCGAATCTGCCGAGGCAGATGTACTCCGCCTTCCAGCAATCTGTGAAGCGACCCGGGTCATGGCCGTGCCGAGACCAGATAGCTTCGTGGCCTTCGCCGAGCGGGGCCTCTTCGCATATGACTGGTCGGACGCTCACCGCACATCGAGCGGCTCTATTGGCGGCTACGAGCTCGCAGCAGTACCGACAATTCCCGTGCGCACTTCGCAGCTTCCTGCCGGCCTACAGTCTGGCGCTTCCGCAACTCGTATCCCTGGCATAGAGTTCGGCAACGCTTCCGTGGTGCAGGCCTCGTTGCTTGGCACCTAACTAATCATTCAAGCCGACGCCTTCGGCGCGGCTTAACTCGGGCGTTAGGCCCCAATGGCAACCTCGATGGACGCTCAAGATCAGCAGCTCCTACGCATCGTTAGCGAGGTGCTTCACTACATCTGGGACCCGATCCAGGTGTCTGGCGTGCCTCAAGCCAGGGACGAGTACGAGGGCTATGTGGGGCTGACGTACTCCTTGCTCCGCTCGGGTGCCAGTGAGACCGACATATCGGAGCACCTGCAGCGCATTGCAGATGAGCGCATGGGCCTGCCATCACGGAAGCAAAAAGCCGATCTTGCAGCTAGTGTTCTTGTGGACTGGCGAGACTTCCTTTCCGGAGTTGGGGCCTAACAGTGCGTTCAAGCCGAAATTGCATCGCTCCGCCGTCCACATGGCAGAAAGAGCTTGCCATGTGGCCAGCTACGCGCTGCAATTCGGCTCAACTTAGGCGTTAGCTCTCTTATGTCGCAGCGCGCGTACTGGACAATCGACGCGGAGTTCGACGCCGTCCAATCCATCGCTGCTACTGCGGACTTCCTGACGCTCGTAGACCGCAAACCGCACTACTGGAAATGGACCGTTTTGGGGCTGCACTCAGCAATTCAAGGCGCCCTAGTTCTCGCGCTTAACAACGACAATTCTGTTCTCGTACAAAAGCCGGGCGTAGCGCGGAAGATGCTGGCCGCTTTCAACGGAGATCACGATTTCCCAAGCCCATACATGGACAACTTCTTAGGGCTCTATTCGAAGGCGAGAGTCCGGGAAAATCTTCGAACTGGAGTTGTTCCACTATCGGACGACGCCAAGCAAGAGAGAGCGATGCAGGCGCTCGACGAGCTGCGCGATGAATTCACTCACTTCAACCACAAGACTTGGAGTATCGAGCGAATCATTCTCGTGGAGTGCCCGCTAGACTGCTGCGAAGTCTTGAGGCACCTACTCGAATGCGGCGCAATTCGCTGGTACCGTACCTCGTCGCAGAAGAAGGCGCTTTCGTCATTGACAAAGATCGAGCGGCTCTTGCAGGCGAGAGCTAACTAATCATTCAAGCCGACGCCTTCGGCGCGGCTTAACTCGGGCGTTAGGCGCTTGTATCGGTAGCAATCCAATCCGCCAGAGGACATACATGAACCTCAAGCAGATCACACCCAGCACCTTCGCCCTGCTTGTCGCAGGTCTGCTCGTCCTTGTCGTTGGAACCTACACTGCAAATGGTGGGTTTCAGCTTGCGGGCGGCTTGATTCTGTTGGTTGGTGTCATTCTCGCGTTCAGTCAAGCATGCAGACGGCAGAACTAGCGGCGTGCGTCGCGCCTAACAATTCGTGTATGGACTCCCCATTTCAACAGGGCACCAGCTGATCGAGTCGTCGGAAGCGGATCGGTTGCAGTCGTGTATTCGGCCTT
>NZ_AUFF01000026.1 GCF_000426365.1 Arenimonas composti TR7-09 = DSM 18010
TTCGATCTTCAGCAGGCGATTCTTCTCCCTGCTTTCCGGCAATGCCTTGAGCTTGCCGCGCCTGGCGGCGATCTGCCACGTCACGTTCTTGCGCACGACCCGCTTGTCGGCGCCGGTGTAGCCGGCGTCGGCGTGGATGATCGCTTCCTTTCCGTGCAGCAGCTGATCGACGACTTCGATGTCGGCCTCGTTCGCCGGCGTCGTCACCACCGTGTGGACGAACCCGGAATCGGTATCGACGCCGATGTGCGCCTTCATGCCGAAGTACCACGGGTTGCCCTTCTTCGTCTGGTGCATCTCCGGGTCGCGTTCGCCGTCGCTGTTCTTCGTCGACGACGGCGCCGCGATGATCGTCGCGTCGACGATGCTGCCGCGCTTGAGCATCAGTGTAATGACCCACCGGTTCCTGCACAGGTCAGGCCGCTAAAGCGTAAGCCTCGGCGGGTGTCTTCATGCCGAGCGCCTGGTGCGGGCGTCGGTGGTTGTAGAACTGGATCCAGTCGGCGACCACCCGCAGCGCGTGTCGCTGGTTTTCGAAGCGGTGGCGATGCACGCACTGCTCTTTCAGGGTCCGGATCAGGCGCTCGACCATGCCGTTCTGCTGCGGGCAGTGCGGCGTGATGAACTCCTGCTTCAACCCGTAGCTGCGGACCAGGCGGGTGTAAACGCGGCTCGTGAACACAAGTCCGTTGTCGGAGCGCAGCAGGAACGGGACCGGTACGCGTGCCAGTGCGCCGTAGCGGGTGATCAGCGCCTGCTCCAGCGCCGCCGCGGCCGTCGTGGCCTTGCCGCTGCGTGACAGCTGCCAGCCCAGGACCTGCCGCGTGCAGCAATCCATCACCAGCGCCAGCGTCAGCCAACCGTCGCGGCCGCCCCACACGCGGCACAGGTCGGTGGCCCAGCGCGCGTCCGGCGCCTGCGCGACCGACGGCAGGACCTCGACCCGCGGCCGATGGCCCACCGCACGCTTCCGGACCTGCCAGCCTTGGAGCTGGAAGATCCGCTGGACCGTGTTCTTGTTCATGTCGAGCAGGCCGGCCACGGTGCGGTACCCGAAGGACGGCTCGGCCTCGATCAACGCCTTGATCGGCTCGGCCAGCTCCGGCTTCACCACCGGCGCCGACTTCGTCGGCTTGTAGTACACCGTCCGCCGCGGCACCTCGAACCAGCGGCACAGCTGGCTGATCGACACCTCGTACCCATCGTCCTTGAGTCCCTGCCGGACCGACGCGATCACGTCTCGTCCTTGCCCAACAGGGACTGCAATTTTTTTCGGGCGCGAAGCTCCAGCATCGCCTCGCCGTACGCTTCCTGCAGGTCCTTGAGCTGACGCTCGTACTGCTCGCGGATGTCTTCCGGCTTGGCCTTCAGGGCGTTCTCCATGCCGGCCTTGGCCTGGTCGACCCAGTCCTCGACTTCGGCAGGAGTCAGGTCGTGCTGCCGGCTCGCCTCGGCCACCGTCGTCCGCCCCTGGATGATCTCCATCACCAGCGCCGCCTTCCGGCGGGCCGTCCAGCGCTTGATCTCTTCTTCCATTACCGCGCTCATCAGTGTTTCCTCGTTGAGGTTACACCTGAGCAGGAAATCTCTGGGTCATTACATCAGGCCCTTGCGGGTCAGCAGCGCGTTGACCCGGTCGAAGATCACCGGCGCGAGCTCGTTGGTCTCGATCAGGCG
>NZ_AUFF01000027.1 GCF_000426365.1 Arenimonas composti TR7-09 = DSM 18010
CTGCCGAAGACCAGATGCCCGCCGGGCGTGAACCCCAGCGCGCTCGTTTACTCGCCCGAAGTTCGAGCGCTTGGCGAAGCCACGGAGTCGCACGTTGCAACGAACGACCAAGTGGTCTGCTCTTCGCGGCCTAACACCTGAGTTAAGCCGCGCCGCGAAGCGGCGTCGGCTTGGACGAATTGTTAGCTGTGCTTAGTAGAACTGACACGACCAGTTCCATACGCCCGAAGGTGATCGGAAGAAGTAGCCGCGCCCATTATCCGCCCACATCCAGCCGACCTTTTCTTCCGAGGCCACCTGAAACACAAAATTTTCCAGCCCGACGCCGTGCTGGATTTCAGTGGGGTAGCCGCCGAACTTGGTTCCGCCGTAGCGCGAGAAGGAGCTGAAAAAGGCCTCGCTCGCCTCGTCATCTTCGTTCACCGGGTCTAGGTCAACGATTTCCCAGGCATCTTCCCAGCCAGGCGCATCGTCTTCCACACGACTCCAGGCAACGGGAAAGGGTCGGAATCGGCCCGTATCCGCTTGGACGGGGACAAGGCCAGCGAGGCTGGCGTATTCGCGGATGAGCCAACCTTCGCCATGGGGGCGATCGAACGGATGCTCGTGCCGATTCTGGTAAAGCACCAGCAGCTCGATCCCTTCCAGCGGCTGGGGGACCACTGACAGCTCGTCCACCCGAACTTGCAAGAGCGGAAACATCGGCTCGCCTCTCCATACGGGAAGAGGCTCGTCTGGCAAAGCGACGGCTTTGCAGAACCAAGAGGTGACGGGATCGTCGGGTGGCCGAAAGCCGCCCACCTGCGCAACAGCAGCGGGGCGGACCTTGGATTGAAGCTTCTTTAGTACTTCGGCCGCCTGTGGAGTCATGGGCACAGCTAACGCCTGAGTTAAGCCGCGCCGAAGGCGTCGGCTTGAACGATGAGTTATGCAGCAGCCTAGAACCGGCGAAGCGATGCTGCAACCTGGGATTCCCTTGCAGGCCAATCGGGAGCCCGGCCTCAGCCTGGTTTACCGACGACAACCGGCGCCGGTGACCCTGACCCGCAGAAACCTTGGCGCCGCCAATGAACGCCGACGATCTTCATGGAGCCAGCGGCGCGAACGACGCGCTTGCCGAAGCCGGCTTTGCCTTGCGACGCGATCCGAAAAGGCGACGTGTTGCGACCGGCTACGCCCCTACAAAGAAGATGAACCTGCGCGCATAACGCTTAAGTTAAGCCGCGCCGAAGGCGTCGGCTTGAATGGTTGGTTAGGCCGCGCCTAGGGCGAAACCCAATGATCCTTTTGTATCGCTCTACCGTCTTGGTCCAGCTCAACCGACCATGCCTCGATGCCTTTCAGGATCGGAGCCTCCCACCAAATTCGCGCTCGGCATCTTCTCATGCAGGGCGTGCTCGCATACCTTGAGTAGATCTCTCCAGATCCCTCCCGATGACTCGGTGGCCCCATAAGATTGACCACTTCATTCTCAGACTGTCCCATCTCCACTCGATCGAAGTCTCTGGCGTAGCGATTGGACTTGATGGTGAAGTACAGGAATGCGCCCATGGCGGCGAAGAAGACCGCTCCAAATATCAAGAACGAAGGTCTGCTCATAGCGGCCTAACGCCCGAGTTAAGCCGCTCCGCAACGCGCTGACCGGGAGCCGA
>NZ_AUFF01000028.1 GCF_000426365.1 Arenimonas composti TR7-09 = DSM 18010
GACTCCGCTCGTCGGGCTTCGTTCAAGTGATCGGCGGGTGTTGCCGCTTCGGCTCCCGGTCAGCGCGTTGCGGAGCGGCTTAACTCGGGCGTTAGCAGCTTGTTGAAATTCACCCCCGTCAGGACTTGCTCTCCGGGCGTCGGCTTGCGATACCGATCCTGACATTTCGCAGGCCACGGGTAGCTGATGCGCGGCGCCGATATCACGCAGGAATCACTGTTCACGACCGCGAAGCTGGATGATTTCGTCCCTGAGGATCACCCGCTGCGCGCGATCCGGGAGCTGACCGATCAGGCGCTTCGGCGGATGAGCGGTCTGTTCGACACGCTGTATGCCGATACGGGCCGCCACTCGATTCCGCCCGAGAAGCTGCTGCGGGCGCAGCTCCTGCAGCTGTTCTACTCGCTGCGCAGCGAGCGAATGCTGATGGAGCAGTTGCGCTACAACCTGCTGTTCCGGTGGTTCGTCGGCATCGCGATCGACGACGCCGTGTGGGACCACTCGGTGTTCTCGAAGAACCGCGATCGGCTGAACGAGGAGTCGGTCGCCGCCGAGTTCTTGAAGGAAGTGGTCCGGTTGGCGCAGCAGAAGGACCTGATGTCGGACGAGCACTTCTCGGTCGACGGCACGCTGTTGCAGGCGTGGGCCTCGCAGAAGAGTTTCCGGCCGAAGGACGAGCCGCCGGACAGGAAGGGTGGCCTGCGCAACGCGCCGGCGGATTTCAAGGGAAAGGAGCGCCGGAACGACACCCACGAATCGAAGTCGGACCCCGATTCGCGGCTGTTCCGCAAAGGCAACACCGGTGCCCAGCTCAGTTACCAGGGGCACGTGCTGATGGAGCATCGCAACGGCCTGGTGCGCGCGGCCTGCGTGAGCCGCGCGACCGGATTCGGCGAACGCGAGTCGGCACTGACTCTGCTCAAGTCCCTGAAGGGACGTAAGCGACGAACGCTGGCGGCGGACAAGGCCTACGGCACGGCGGACTTCGTCGCCGGGTGCCGCAAGGCCGGTATCACGCCGCATGTGGCACAGAACGACAGCAACCGCCGCAGTGCGATCGACGGGCGCACGACACGGCACGCCGGCTACGACAAGAGCCTGAAGATCCGCGCGTGGATCGAAACCCACTTCGGCTGGATCAAGTCGGCGGCCGGGTTGCGCCAGGTGAAGCAGCGCGGTCTGGTTCGCGTCGACGCCCTCTTCCAGTTCGCGATGGCGGCGAGCAACCTCGTTCGGTTGCCGAAGCTGATCGCCGCTGGAGCGACTTCGTGAGCGCGCTGACGGGCGAGCTGCGCCCGAAACGCGCCAAATGGCCTTTCGAGGCGACGATCAAAGCTATCGGAACCCGTGAAATGGCCTTGAAAACCGGTGTCTTGGTGAAGATTTTGCTCGCGCCGGGGCGAAATTCAACAGCCTGTTAGGCCGCAAAGAGCAGACCGCTCGGGCTTTCGTTGCTATCTGCGCCTTCGTCGCTTCGCCAGGAGTTCAAACTTCGGGTGAGATCGGGAGCG
>NZ_AUFF01000029.1 GCF_000426365.1 Arenimonas composti TR7-09 = DSM 18010
GCTGGTGCCCTGTTGAAATGGGGAGTCCATACATGAATTGTTATGCCTCATCCGGGAACAGTGACTCATAGGTTGGGTCCGCATGCTCCCACTGAGCCTGGTGCTGGACAAGGTACGCGCGCACTGCTTGCAACTCCACCCCAGGCGGAATATTTACCGACATGTACTTAGGGTTGGCGCCTTCATAGCTGCAGCCGAGCGCGACCAAACCCTGAAGAACTTGATCCGAGGCGTTGCCCGGAGAAACGGGCGGGTCAAAGATGACCCGTACCGTGCGATTGCCCGACTTTGCGACAACGGATTGGAACGTGGGCAACCCTTCTTGTGCGTCAGTGGGCGCAAGGACAGTGTCCTGCCACGAGACGCCGTATGCATAGAAGGGAGAGTTATCCAGTTTGTAGCGGTCGTCTCCGAGCGGGATGGCCCAAAGTGTCTCGACAGTCGCACCGCCATCATTGTCTGGGACGCGGAACAGGACTTTGGCTGTCGGGGAGTTGCTCATGAGGCATAACGCCTGAGTTAAGCCGCGCCGAAGGCGTCGGCTTGAATGAACAGTTAGATGCTCTAGAAGTCGACCTCCAGAAAAGAAAGCTTTTTAATGGAGCGAAACAAATTCTGCTCTTGCGATGGAACGGGGAGCACAAGGCGAGTCTCTTGAAGGTTGCCTGCAGAATCAAAAATGCAAGCGTAGACCGGACTGCCGTCCCCGAACGCTTTGACAGCTGCGTAACCAATGACTCCACCATCGACGAATTCCTTCCACCCCTCGAGCGAGAAAGAACCATTCGGGAGCGAATTTCTGGCTGAAAGCTCCGCCGAATTCGCGAGGCACTTATCGACAGATTCTTGAAAATCGCGGAGGGAGAAATGCATGTTCCTCCCCGTAGAAACGCCATCAAGCGAGTTTATGTATCCGTTGTTGATCTCAATTCGCATCAGCCGTTTGTGCTCGTTAGCAGCACTTCTCCAGACGAGGTATCCGCTCATTGATGCGCCAAGCGCAGCGCTAAAGGCCAACAGTGCGATTTGCTTGATCTTCACGTCGACATCCATGGCAATCTAACGCCTGAGTTAAGCCGCGCCGAAGGCGTCGGCTTGAACGATGAGTTATGCAGCAGCCTAGAACCGGCGAAGCGATGCTGCAACCTGAGATTCCCTTGCAGGCCAATCGGGAGCCCGGCCTCAGCCTGGTTTACCGACGACAACCGGCGCCGGTGGCCCTGACCCGCAGAAACCTTGGCGCCGCCGATGAACGCCGACGATCTTCATGGAGTCAGCGGCGCGAACGACGCGCTTGCCGAAGCCGGCTGTGCCTTGCGACGCGATCCGAAAAGGCGACGTGCTGCGACCCGCTACGCCCCTACAAAGAAGATGAACCTGCGCGCATAACGCCCGAGTTAAGCCGCTCCGCAACGCGCTGACCGGGAGCCGAAGCGGCAAC
>NZ_AUFF01000030.1 GCF_000426365.1 Arenimonas composti TR7-09 = DSM 18010
AAGGCCGAATACACGACTGCAACCGATCCGCTTCCGACGACTCGATCAGCTGGTGCCCTGTTGAAATGGGGAGTCCATACATGAATTGTTAGCAGCGCTACTCGGGAAGTGAGTAGCTGACTTTGGTTCCATTGACCGCTACGTACCCTTGCTTCTGTAGCGATTTAAGCAATGCGCCTAGCTCTTCCTCAGGTAGAGCTTTCTGGAAGAGCGAGCTTATGGTGCTGGTGAGAGTCTTGACGGTCCGCGGCTTGGATGGTCCCCGCTGTTTGAGGTTTGCAACTATGACCTCAATTTTCTCAGTGGGACTTTTTGAGTTTGCCGCCTTGACGATCGGCATGTCACTAACATCACGGGAGCGGCAAGCGTAGATCTTCTTAGTCTTTAGGTGTGCGATCAGTGGGTCAAATCCCGTGTCTTTCGAAATGATGTGAAAGAACCCGTCTTTGTCCGCTGCCGCCAGCTGGCCGATGTAGTACGCGATGTGGAAGTCGAGCGCGTTCGGGCCGTTGCCGGAGATCTTTATGTAGCTCGCCTTTGGTCCCAAGCGCTGCAATGAATCCGCGATTTCATAGTTGACCTTGGTCTGACTCGCACCGACAAAGACCAGAATCTTGAAGTGCTCCTTTTCTAACGCAGCGAGTGCCGCGGGCTGGACGTTCTCGTAGTCGATCAATACGTAGTTTGTCCGCAAACGAAACACTCCCCTGAGCTGCTAACGCCCGAGTTAAGCCGCGCCGAAGGCGTCGGCTTGAATGATCAGTTAGGCAAGGCGTGGATTGCCACCACGCCTGCGCAAACAAAGACTATCAGACCCAGCCACGCCAAGACTGACTGGCGGGGACGAAACACAATTGGCCGCACTACATTCGCAACCGCAATACAAAGGACAGCCAAAGCGACTAGGAACGGTAGAAACCCGAAGTAAGTCCTCTGCTTCACGCTCACAGCTGCACCGAAGGCGAACAGAAGTATTGCAGCAACGGCGAGCGCGTGCTGCCAATGAGCGGGCAAAGAGAGTTGGGAGTTGCAGTTGCGGCAAGCAGCTGGAAAACCAAGTCCGGTAAACGCCAACTTGATTGCGCTAGTTTGCTTCTGGCAGTTGGGACAAGAAGTCATCTCTGGAGGCCTAACGCCCGAGTTAAGCCGCTCCGCAACGCGCTGACCGGGAGC